>NZ_REFH01000007.1 GCF_003688495.1 Flavobacterium weaverense
CCTTCCCGAACAGAGTAGTTAAGCCCGCCTGCGCAGATGGTACTGCAGTTATGTGGGAGAGTATGTCGTCGCCTTTCTTTAAAAACCCTATTCATGTATTTGAATAGGGTTTTTTGTTTTATAAAAAGTTGGGAGTTTAGAAACTACAATCCTTACCATTAAAATTTATTCGAAACCTTGATTCTTGTGAGTCAAGGTTTTTTATTTTTATATAAGTTTTGTATTTTAGCAAATTACCATTTACTCACTTACTATATAAATTTTGACTATTCCTATAAAGTTTTCTATCACTTTTCTTATACTATTAACTTCACTGAACTTCTACAGTCAAGAGACTGCATCACTGGACGATTCTTTCGTAAAGAAGGATCTAAAAGTTGGTTACGCTGGGTCAGAACCTTTCGTTGTAAAAAATCAAAATGACTGGTCTGGTATTTCGGTTGAAATATGGCACTCATTAGCTAAAGATAATGATTTGAGTTACACTGTTTTTCCTTATAACAACATTTCAAAAGCAATTGATGATCTACAAAAAGGGAATTTAGACGTACTAGTCGGTCCTGTGAGTATTACTTCTGAAAGAGCAGAACTGATTGACTTTTCTCAACCCTATTTTCAGTCTAGTTTATCTATTCTATCGCGAGTTGGTGCTCCAACCATTTTTGACCGCGTTGCTCCGTTGTTAACCATTGATCTTTTATATGCTTTATTCATCTTTTTATTTATTTTAGGATGTGTAGGTACATTGCTGTGGTTAGCTGAGCGTAAAGCATCACCCGACCAGTTTCCACATGAACCTATTAAAGGAATTGCTAATGGGATGTGGTGTGCAATTGTTACTATGTCTACTACTGGATATGGGGATATTGCACCTGTAACTTTAATGGGTAGGATTGTTGCAGGTTCTTGGATGATTATCTCTATCTTATTTGCTACAACAATGGTTGCAGGAATAGCAAGCTCATTAACTCTTTCTGGTTTAGATAAAACAGTTATTTCTTCAGCTGAACAATTTCAAAATCGAAAAATAGCTGTTCTTATAGATTCGCCTAGCGTTGACTTTGTTAAAGATTATAGTGGTACGGTAGTTTTAATAGATAAATTGGAACAAGGATATAAATTATTAAGGGACAAAGAAGTCGCGGCTGTGGTTTTTGATAGACCGCAAATTAAGTATTTTTTGGAAAAACATCCTGACGATAGCTTAATTTTATCTGATACTGAATATCATAAGCAAGGATATGGATTTGCATTTCCTTTAAATTCTATTCTCACTTCGATGCTTAATGTAGATTTGCTAAGGTTTAAAGAAGAAGGGATGCTAAAGGTGATTGAAAGCAATTGGTTGGGAACTGAGAAGAATAAGTGAATTTTCGAACAGTTTTAATAATATTTAGGAATGGTCAATGTCAGGCTTTTTTACTACAAAAATCTTTAAAATGTATTTAATCGATCTTATTTGCTTTTAATCGACTTAATTACTATATTTACTTGTAATGTAGTTTGAAAATCGATTTTATTTCCGCTTCACGCTCAATTTTAATTAATCATATATCAAAATAATCTTAGTTAACTATTAGCGTTATTTAACTATTAGTGTTAGCAATGTTATTTAGTACTGTTTATTCTTTTAATTGCAAGTAGATGTTAAAATATATTCTTTTAACTATAGTAATTTTTTTAAGTTGTGAACGAAATTTAAGCGCTCAAGTTACTTCTAGCGCTTCAGCTTCTGCAAACATTGTAATGCCAATACAAATTAATAAAACTTATGATTTGGATTTTGGTAATTTTTCTACAAATGGAACAAGTGGAACTTTAGTATTAGTTCCTGGTTCGCATGCAAAAAGACTCCCATCATCTTCGATTACTGTGTCTGACATAGCTTTTGCGAATGCAAGAGCGGCAACCTTTACTATTGCACGTCAAGATAACTTCGAATATAACTTAGTACTTCCTACCAAAAATCATTTAATATATAATGGTGAGAGCACAATGCTAGTCAATGGTTTTATTTGCTCAGATCCAAAATTAACGTCCGATGGAACTGAAACAATATTTCTTGGAGCGACATTAAATGTTAGTGCCGAACAAACATCCGGTTCTTATGCAAGTGCAGGATCTACTATAGAGATTATCGTAAATTATAATTAACTTATTTTATAAATTGTTGCTTAGACTGTCAATAGCTATGAAAGCGATTTTTTGATTTTTCAGTTTTGAGGTTAATTATTTTTCACTTCTCCGCGCTAAGACAGGTTGTTTTTCCGCTGTATAAGTAATAATGATATTACAATAAAGTTTACTTATCGTTGAAAATATTTCAGTTTTTTGACAAATTTATTATAGAAAATTCATATTTATACGGTGTGTTCGTACACTTTAAACTAGTAAATTTGATCTATTTTGATCCAATTAGTGTAGTTTAACAGTTATAATGGCTAGTTACCGTTCTTAATAGATTTATGTTTTTTTTCGCCATTCATTTGTACCAGAAATAAAAACGGCGATCCCCAAATCGCATTAACAAAAACAGAAAAATCTACAAAGATGAACAAAATTAAATTCCTAGCTATCTTAGCTATCGCAGCATTCTCAAACATTGCAAATGCTCAATCAAGTGCTACCGCTAGTGCAACTGCGACAATAGTAACGCCAATTTCAATAACAAACACTGCTGATATGAGTTTTGGTATGATTGCAGTGAATGGTTCTGCAGGTACAGTGATTTTATCAAGCGATGGTGGGACAATTGAGTCAGGAGTAACCCTGCAGACAGGTGCATTGTCGACTCCAGCGAAGGCTGCGGGTTTTGATGTTGCCGGAACTGCAAATTATGGTTATAGCATTACTATTCCAACTGGGGATGTTACTCTTACTAACCCATTGAATAGTTCAACGATGACTATTTCCAGATTTACTAGTAGTCTAGTTGGAGGAAAGTCAACTTTAAATGACTTAGGTAAATCTAGTTTTACAGTTGGTGGTACTCTTAATGTGGCTGCTGGACAAGTTGCTGGTGTATATAAAAATGATAAAGCAATAACAGTAACTGTAAACTACAACTAGAAATACTCTTATTACATTATAATAAAAGAAGTACCTCTAATCACGGTACTTCTTTTATTTAGTGTAAATTGCAATAAATTTAAAGATGTATAAATATTTACAATTAATATCTTCAATCTTCGCTAAATTTAGATTCTGTTTATTTATAGTGTTTATATTTTTTAGTAGTGCACAATCTACTTTAGTAGCTCAAGGCGATCTACTTATTTTTCCAAAGAGGTTAAATTTTGAAGAAAAAAATAGAACGCAACAAATAAATCTTGCAAATACCGGGAAAGATACCGCAGTGTACAATATGTCATTTGTAGAATTTAGGATGACTGAAATAGGTGCTTTTGAAGAAATTTCAGAACCAGATTTAGGTCAAAAATTTGCAGCTCCCTTTTTGAGAGTATATCCAAGAGTAGTAACACTCGCGCCAAATGAATCACAAACTGTAAAAGTACAATTAGTTAATTTAGGTAAACTTGAGGAGGGTGAGTATCGATCTCATCTTTATTTTAGGGCCGTTAAAAACAGCAAGCCACTTGGACAAGATGAGGCTAAGGAAACGAATCTTGGATTGTCAGTAAAGATAGAGGCAGTTTTTGGCGTGTCAATCGCAAATATAATACGTAAAGGGGTTTCAAATACTTCAATTACTATTTCTGATTTAAAATATGAAGAGGAAATTACTTCAAACAATCATAATCTTAGCTTTGATATTAATAGAGTAGGCAATATGTCTATTTATGGAGATATTGCGATAACGTATACATCCAAAGAAGATAAACTATATGAAGTTGCTAAAGTAAAGGGTATAGCAGTCTACACTCCTGGTACTTTAAGAAAAATGAAGATTTTGCTTCAAAAGCCTAAGGATATCAACTTTAAAGGTGGTCGATTTAATGTCATTTATACTGAAAACGAGAGTAAAGAAGTTATAGCTCAAAAGGAATTAAATTTATAAATAATTGAAAAAATTGAATTTGTTTTTTAAAAACAAGCATTGGTGTATACTATTTATTTTATTTTTAATTGCTAGTACTACAAATGCACAACCTACTCTTCCGCAACGAGAAGTGACCGTGCAATCTACTCAACCTATAGATTTTGGTGTTTTTTATGATACTGGATCGGGCGGTACAATTACAGTCGATTATCAAGGAAATAGAAGTACAACTGGAGGGATTGTTGCAATAAATAGCTCAATTACAAGACCTGCAATTTTTGAAGTTAAGCTTTGTCAAGGTAGAAATATCATAATAACTTACGCGCCAAATACTACTATTAATAGTGGTGGAAGTTCGCCATTAATATTAAATATTGGTCCTACAGAAGAGGGACCAAGCGGAATTAGTTTTCCTGTCAATAATAACTGTAATTTCATAACTACTTTAAGAGTTGGAGGTACACTTATTGTACCTGGCGGAGCTGCAAAGGGTACTTATTCAGGTAACTTTTATTTGACTTTTGCTCAAGAATAAACTTGGCAATTAGTAAAAAAAAATGAAAACTCCTTATTGTGTTTTGCGATCTAGGTCTGTATGTTTTCAGCTTTATCTATTCTTATTTATTTTAGTGAGTATCCATAGTAATGCTCAAGATACTCCCGTAAAAGAAAAAGTAATTTCATTTTCTTCCATGGATGAAGTTCCTGTGGAAATTCATGTGGAGGGTAAGTTGACATTCGAAACTAATGCCTTAATTACCGATTCTAATTTACTATATGTAAATGTTATTGATTTATTTAAGCAGCTTAAAATCAATTGCAATGAAAGCAATTTGTTTAATGGATTAGAGGGATATATTGAAAATGAAAGAAAATTATTTTCAATTGACTATACTTCAAATCAAATTCAAGTTGGTAATAAAGTCGTGAACATAAAAAATTCATTACATGTTGAAATGGGTATTCGATACATCGAATCTTGCATTTTATCTGAAGCTTTTGGCTTGACCCTTATTTTAAATCCTAAATCACTTTCAGTAAAATTAACTGCTAGTTTTGAATTACCTTATGTAAGAGAAATACGCATCGAAAATTCCAGAAATAGTATTGCAAAATTACAAGGTCATTCGATAGCTGTTGACACTGTAATTCCTCGAAATTATCATTTATTAAAAGGTGGAACGGTCGATTGGGTATTAAATTCCAATCAAACTGTAAATGGTTCAACGATGAATAATGTAGTTTTAGGACTTGGAGCAGAATTGCTGTATGGCGAAACAAATATTTCCATAAATTATAATGACAATTATAGGTTTAATGCTCAACAGCTGCAGTATAATTGGCGATGGATCGATAACAACGCTAAAGTTATAAAGCAGGCACAAGTAGGAAAAATTAGTAGTCAAAGTATCGCCTTTTTAGAATCTCCCGTTGTAGGAGTAATGATTAATAATTCTCCTAATACTGTTCGAAAAGCAAAAGGTACGTATCGCATAAATGAATATACGGAGCCAAACTGGACTGTTGAACTTTACATAAATGATGTCCTAATTGAGTATAAGGTGGCAGATGCGTCTGGTTTATATTTTTTTAATGTTCCAATAGTATACGGTTATACGACCTTAAAATTAAAATTTTACGGTCCACTTGGTGAAGAGCGCACAGAAGAAAGAATTTTAAATACGCCTTACACTTTTATGCCTGCAAAAACATTTGAATATACTATTTCTGGTGGTGTTTTGCAGAGTGAAACAGGTACTCAATACGCACAAGGGAATTTTAGTTATGGATTGAATCGTTTTATAACTCTTGGCGGAGGAGTAGAATATTTGTCAAGTATCATTGAATCTCCTTTTATTCCTTTTGCAAAACTTTCTATTCAGCCTTTTAGTAAATTAATTTTGAATGTTGAGTATGCGCATGAAGTGAGATTGAAAGGATTATTAAATTATTACCTAACAAAATCAGCTCTTGTAGAATTAGATTTTACTAAGTATGATAAGGGACAGCGTGCAACACGATTCAACGCTCTTGAAGAAAGAAAAGTTAAATTTTCAATACCTTTTAAATTAAATCAATTTTCAGGTTTTTCAAGATTAAATTTTAATCAATTCGTTTACGATTCCTTCACCTTCAACCAAATTGATTTTATCTTTTCATCGTATTATAAAAAAGTAAATATCAATTCATCAACACTAATAAACTGGATTGATGAAAGAGCTTCTTTTACAACCACTAACTTATCTTTGTCTTATCGCTTTAATAATGGAATTGTTTTAAGGCCATCTGTCGAATATAATGTCAATGATAGTAAAATTTCAAGATATAGGACCGAAATTGAAAAGCGTGTTTCTAAAAGTTATTTTTCTGCATCCTATGAAAGATTTATCACTGCAAAAAACGACGCCATCTTTTTAAATTTTAGATATGATTTTGATTTCGCACGTACGGGATTATCTTCTTTCTATACTAACAGAAAATTAAGTTTCTCTGAAAACGCACAGGGAAGCGTTGCTTTTGGCGGAGGAAACAAATACGTTCATGTCGATAACACTTCTTCCCTAGGAAAAGGTGGGATTTTATTCTATCCTTTTTTAGATTTAAATCAAAACGGTATTTTAGACAAAGGTGAGAAAATGGTTTTACTTAATAACGTTAGGGTTTCTGGTGGCTCTGCGAAAATTAGTAAAAAAGACTCTATTGTTAGAGTGTCAAATTTGAATGCTTTTGTCGACTATAATGTAGAATTTTCAAATACTGATTTGCAAAATATTTCTTGGAAGTTCAAATATAAAAGCTTCCAAGTACTAGTAGATCCTAATCAATACAAACGTGTGTATGTTCCCATTATTTCTATGGGTGAGATGAACGGAACGATCTATATAACTAAAGGAAATGAAACCAAGGGCGTAGGCAGAATAACTGTTAAAATATATGATTATGAGGGTCGATTAGTAAAGGAAATACTAAGTGAAGCGGATGGTTATTTTAGCTACTTAGGATTAATGCCTGGTAAATATAGAATTAGTTTAGATGAAGAGCAGTTAAAAAATTTGAATTTTGAATGCATACCAAAAACTAGAGAAGTTGTAATAGGCATTTCTGAAGATGGTGACATAATTGAAGGTTTAGATTTTCAAATGACACAATTACCAGCGAGATAAAAAGCTGAAAGTTTACAATTTGAATCAGTATTTAAAATGCTCTTTTATTAGTAATTTATACGTATAATATTGAACTAGTCTTAAATTCTGCTGTTTGTGAATTTTTTAAAGCAGCAAATAATGACATTGAAATTATTAAATTAAAATAAAATAGCCTTGTCTCTTGATAAATTTCTCTTTCATTATTGTTTGATTGGACACTTAATCTTTGATGTATCTGCCTAAAATTGAAATGATTTGGTAATTTTAAAACCCTATTAAATAATTTAAAGTTTAAAATTTATTAGTTATTTTAAAACCAGTATTATGTATGAATTATAGTTCTTTTTTTGTTATAACATGTTAGTATTTACTCTTTTTGACTTGCATAATAGCATTCTTTAAAAATAACGTACCTTCACATTTCTCTTATACTTCACATCAGAGCTTTATCAATCTAGAACCACATAATATAGATAAAAAGCTTAGTACGATTTAAAATTAGAAGCCTTAAGTGGCAAGAAATAGAATTGTTTTAATCGGATAAAAATGCTTACATCGATAAGTTAAAATAAGGCAAAAGAAATACAAATTGCCGCGAATGTAAACGAATCGAAATAGTACAGAATTCAAAGCGTATAAACTTCAACCTTTAAGCTTCAATCAATACCGTTAATTTGTATTTTGAGATCACAATTAATATTACCTTAGTAATTACTTAGAAATTATTTTTATAGTTGAATGAAAAAGGAACAGTGTGTCTCTGACTTAAAAAGTAATTATGCTCATTTCATATCCTTCGGCTTATTATATTCTGAGAGTACAGTATTCTTGAATTTAAAACCATATCAATTAAACACTTCTTCTCAAAAGTAGATTTTAAAATTTATTTTTTAAACCCGAAAAGATTTATTATTTGTTGAAATAAGGTGTTGTAGCATACTATTTATCCCAACCAAAATTGAAAAAGAATTTTAATTTATTTAAATTTTTTTTACAGCAAAAATTAAATATGACCATATGAATAGTACTTTACATAAATTTATTAAATGGGACTTCCCTTTGGAAAAAAAGATATTTCATAAAGAATTAAAATCATTTATGCTTATCTTAAGTTTGATGTTTATTTCAATGGTAAACGCGCAGTCAGTTGGTATTAGTACTGAACTAATTACTCCAGATCCTTCTGCAATACTGGAATTAAGAACAAGTTCTAAGGGAATGCTTATTCCTAGAATGAAAATCGTAGAACGAAATGCAATAGAATTACCAGCTAATGGATTAATGATTTATAATATATCAGATAATCAATTCAATTTTTATAATGGAAATAATTGGGTGGTTTTGGCATCAAATAATTCTAATTCTGCATATATTTCTGTTGATGCTGTTGCAAAAATTTCCACAAGCTCCACCTCAGATGTTGTAATTAGCGATATGAGTAAAACAGCAGCTGAATCAGGTCCTTATTTAGCACTTTTTAATGGTCAAGTTGAAATTCCTTCGGCGGTTTACACGACAGGTTTTAGCACCGCTGCAGCAACATCAGATGTGAGTTCGATCTATAATTCAATTACTGGCTTAACGGTAACTAATACATCACATCCTCTTGTTTTTGGCAGTGGCGAGGTACTAAGTCCTGGTGTTTATAATATTGAAGGTGCCGTTTCAATAGCAGGAATTTTAACTTTAGATGGCGGCGGTGATCCAAATGCTTTATTTGTTATTAGAGGAAACGCTGCATTTAATACAGGAGCTGGAACTACTGTTAAATTGATAAATGGAGCATCTTCAGAAAACGTTTATTGGATAGCGGAAGCTGCCATCGGATTAGGCGCTTCAACAGTAATTCAAGGTACAATATTTTCGAATACCGCGGCAATAGCAGTAGGCGCCACATCCACTATAACTGGAAGATTACTAACTAATGGTGGTGCGATTTCTTTTGGACCTGGTACATTATCGTTGCCTTCAAAAGCTTCCACTATTGACTTTAAATCTGTAAAGTCTTTTATCATGTTTACAGGTTCTGGCGGCATAGCTAATACAGGTAGTTCAACATTTATCGGCGATATTGGAACTAATCTAGGTGCAATTACCGGTTTTGAAACAGCTACTATTTCTGGCACAATATTTCAAGCAGGATCGACTACAGTTGTTACTCCAATTAATCATATAGCCACTTTTAGTCTCTATAAAAACGGCGTATTAATTCCTAACTCTAGCAGAACAAGAGCGCATTTAACTAATCCATCAGATATTTCTTTACAAGGATTTACGTCTGTTTTACAAGGCGATGTTATAGATGTAAGATGGAAAATTGATGCGCAATCTTCAGATAGCAGTGAAGTTAGTGTAATGAATAGAATATTAACTTTAGTTAAGATTGGTAATTAAAAAGTATACTTACTAGTAGAAATCATATTTATTAAATCTAGCCTTGTTTGACTTCATCACCTAAAAAGCATATTTGCAATTATATATTCCACATGAAAGATTGTACAGAAAATAAATTTTTGACGAAGAGTTATTCAGTCTTTATGATAGGATTGATTCTGTATTTAAGCTCGTACAAGATACATGCACAATATGTTTCTAGTACTAATGCGTATATTTCTGTTGGCACTAATACAGCAGTTAGTTTACATACATTGAATAATGATAGTGCTTCAAAAGTAAATAATGACGGACTTATTGCGCTTTATACAGTTAATAATTTAGGTACAATTCAAGGTGATGGCATGTACAGCATTTCGAAGGATTTTGTAAATTCGGGGACCTTTAGTAGTGAAAAAGGAACTATAAAAATGAATGGCATAGCAGAGCAAGTGATGCCTGAAAGTGTGACTATTTACAATAATTTAGTAATAGATAATGCTGCCGGAGTTATTTTGAATTCGAATCAAACAAACATAAAAAACCTTACTATAAATCTTGGGAAAATATTAAAAGTAGAAGCAAGCAAAACGCTTACTGTTAAAGGATCTATTATTAATAACGGTGGAACAGCAGGTCTTGTTCTAAAATCTACCTCTGCAGGCACTGCTTCATTAAATCATAATTCTGATAATGTACCGGCAACTATGCAAAGATATATTAGTGGTAATAAAGAAGATTGGCACTTTCTATCCGCTCCAGTTTCTGATCAAGTTTTGGCAGGTACAACATGGCTGCCAACCGGAACTTACGGTAATGGGACCGGTTATGATTTATATATTTGGAACGAGCCTACACCTTGCTGGACTTATATTTTAAATAACACTGTTGCACCAACTTGGACATCAATACATGCTAGTTTAAGTTTTGTAAAAGGAAGAGGATATCTCTATTCTACTCAAGCATTAAATCCAACTAAAGAATTTATAGGTTTATTGAACAATGGCAATGTAAGCTATCCCATTACCAATACTGCTACTAGTCTTGATCCAACGGTTCGCGGTTTTAATTTGGTTGGAAATCCTTACCCATCTTCTATGGATTGGAAATCAACTTTAGGTTGGTCACGATCTAATTTAGTAGAATCAGGTGGAGGTTATGATATGTGGATTTGGAATCCAGCTTCTAATAATTACGGAGTTTACAATTCCTTAAGCTCTGCAGGAACGAATGGTGTTACGCAATACATTGCGCCAACTCAAGGTTATTTTGTGCGAGCGGCTACAAGTGGAAATATTGGCACTTCAAACGCAGTAAGGAACAATAATGGAGCGAATAGCTGGATGCGATTAAAAAAGACCATATCAGAAAACTTAATTGTTAGATTTTCGTCAAACGAAACATACGGTTATGATGAAGTTTTACTTCAATTTGGTTATCCAAAAAATGAACCAGGAGCGTTTAAGTTGTTTAGTAGAAATGACGAGGCACCATCTGCATATTTTACTGATTTGAATAACGATTTATCCGTTAGATATTTAACAAGTACAGCTGAAAACAAAAGTGTTCCAATAAACTTCAAAGCAGGAAAAGATGGCAATTATTCTTTAAGCATTGGTGTTGATAGCGCAGATTTTGAGATTCTGTTTTTAGAAGATAAAAAAACAAAAAAGATAATAGATTTAAAAGCTAATCCAAAACACGAATTTAAAGCAACGTTAAAAGACGTAGAAGACCGATTTATCATTCACTTTGCTCCTGTTGAACAAGGGACTGAGGATTTAGAAGCGAAGATTTATTATAAGGATAAAAAAGTTTGTATTGATTTAACTTTGATTGAGGGTGTCACTGATGTGAAAATTTTCGACTTGTTAGGCAAACTATTAATTAACAAAAAAGTAGATGGAAGTAGCATTCATCAATTTGATGTAAATCTAAAATATGCAGTTTATATTGTGAAAGTGACTAATAAAAAGAAAATTGTTACTATGAAAGTTTTAGTTGACTAAAAGGGAGATGAATTTTAGTAATTAAAATTCATCTCCCTTTGGTTTTTTTGTTATTAATTTTTGATGAAATATTATTTTGTTTTAACTAGATGAATTTTTAATACTTTCTCGAAATTATTTTTTTCGTTCGTCACAAAAACTTTTGTCGAACTACAATTGATCTAAGCACAAATGTTTAATTCTAATAAATAGTTGTAGTGATTTCAAAAATTATATTACAAAAATTCAGCTGCCTGTATTTCAGTGTCGACGTACATTCTGGACCAATTCTTTAAATTTTATTTTCCTCTTTTAAAAATTTTACTTTTTCGTTAGACTCATTAAAACTTTTTATCAGTTGGAATACATGAGGCGTTTGATTTTCTAATCGCGTTAAAATATCATTAGAAATATTAGCTCTGCTAAAAGGCACCATTTTGACATATTCTTGGATTTCACCTGAATCTCTGCCATATTTATAGTCATATGAAAAACGTTGTTCTGCATCAATTTTAGTATTTTTATTGTCTTTATTTGGTACACTAATGTAAAACTCACTGTTCTTCAGGTCACCGTTTGGATTAAATAATGATTTTTGATTTAGATAATCATACAACTCTCTAGCTGTATTTACTGCTGGATCTACTAATTTGATTTCTTTTATCATAAAGTCTCGGTACAAATAAATGTTATCTTTACTCTTATAATCATACAATTCATTCAACACTTTCGTTATTTCATTAATTAAATAGGGATAATGCGTACAACCTAAAATAATAGATTTCAATTTATTTTTCGTTTTTGATTTTCTAATATTCTCCAAAAGTGTTATAAGGTGGTAGCGCACATAATTTTCAGGATCATTAATTTGTAAAATCGAACAATCATCTGCATTTTTAGTATCACAGAGCATTTTACTATCATCATAATTGAAATTGTAAATGTCCAAAAGTGCTTTGTCAATTCTGACGTCACCATCTAACGTTGGTCCTTTGTACTCTTGTCGTGGTTTTTTTAGGTTTTTAATAAAGTAATCTGCGTCCTCATCTACTGCTTCTGCAATTCCTACACCTCCTTGAGAAAAAACTTCAATCTTACCTAAAAATCCTAATTCATCTTTGAATTTTAAAATAGTGTTTTCATACCCTTTCGAATAAACTGTTCCAGCTGTAGCTAAAACACCAATTATTGCGTCTTCATCCTTTTTTAAAGTTTCTAATACGCCCCGAACACCTGCGTCAATAACACCTATAATTTTAATTTTTGAATTAGCTTTTTTTAGGAATACTTCTATTTCCTCTTTGCCATAAGCGGTTGCGGTGTTGCATGCAATGACTATTACTTTCACTGGTTTTTTATCAGTATTAAAAGAAGAATCATCGTAATCAGAGTAGTATTTATTTCCTAATAAAAACTGAGCGTCCTTAATAATATGTTCTTTTAATAAATCGTCTTTGTTTTCTAATGCATAATTTCCGTAAGGCATATTCGCCTGATCGGCTAGATAAATAAAACTTTCTTTATTGAAGTCTAAAATTCCATCGCTACCTGATTCACGATTAGTGTTATGGTTTTGATCATAATTTATAATAGCTTTTAAAACGGTCAAGCCTCCAGTGCCGGAATCAAAAACACCAATAGGAAGAGTTTTGTCGTTAGAAGGATAGTTAGCGAAATCAATGTGATAGAAGCTTTTAGTATCATTTATGATTGTGCTGATGATGTCTCCTTTGCGAGCTGTTTCTTTAGAGGTACTCTGTAATTTTATATTTTGTGAGTAAGTAGTAGCTACAAAAACTAAGAGTAGAGACAGAATTGAATTTTTCATCTTTTTTATTTTTTTAAAATTATGCCTGGTAAAACGTTTGTTGCTTTTCCTTTTTCTATTGCAATTACACCGTTAATAATACTATATTCCAAACCTTCAGCGAGCTGAAAGGCATCCTCGTAATCAGCTTTGTCTTTGAAGGTTTCGGGATTGAAAATAATGATATCAGCAAAATAGCCTTCTTTTAAGGTTCCTCTCTTTGTGATTTTCAGTACATCAGCAGTTTTTGACGTACTAGCTTTTATAAATTCATTTATTTGAATTTTATTTTCTTCTTTTACATACTTATTATATTTCCGAGGAAAAGTTCCATATTTTCTTGGATGTCCTGAACCTCCATCTGATCCCGTCACCACCCAATCTTGCTTCATGAAATATGAAATGTCATCATCTATCATATTAAACGAGGCAACTTTTACTTGCGTTTTTTTTAAAATAGCAAATACTGATTCCTCTGGAGAACTGTTTAAAATTTTTGAGATTTCCAACAAATTTTTTCCAGCGATTGTATTGTCATCAGAGTTTATCATTAACAACTTTTCTGGTCCTCCTCTACGGGCTATATTGATTTTTGTTTCTTGAAGAATGCGCTGTTTTAATCGTGGATTATTATATCGAATAAACATAGAATCTAAACCGCCGCTTTCTACCCATCGAGGTACGACGGCTGCTTTTAAACTAGTGGCTGATGCATCGTAGGGATATTGGTTTGCGGTGACATTAATTCCCTCTTTTCGCGCTGCACTAATAATTCCTATTATGGAATCGCTTTGGTGCCAAGCATCCACGCCCAAGCATTTAATATGTGAGATGTGAATGGGTAATTTGGCTTGTCTACCTACTTCTATAGCCTCTTGGATAGCAGGGATTAAGCCCACTGAATACGAACTTTCATCCCTTAAGTGTGTGTCGTAGATTCCATTATTTAAAGCAGTTGTCTTTGCTAGCGCGATAACTTCCGCTGTATCTGCATAACTGCCAGGTGCGTAAAATAGACCCGTAGAAAGTCCAAAAGCGCCTGAGTCCATCTCTTGCTGAACAAGTGCTTGCATTTTTGTGATTTCTGAAGTGGTAGCTTTCCTGTCGCTGTTGCCGATAACTTCATTCCGAATTGTCCCGTGACCGACAAGTAAAACGACGTTAGTACCAATTCCTTGTTGTTCATATAAATTTTTATATTTTAATATAGGATAATAGCTAGAGCCATCATTGCCTATAACTACAGTTGTAACTCCCTGAAATAGAAATGGTTTATTATGTGATGTTTCAGGATTGCTTAAATCTGCATCAGCATGGGTATGTGGATCTATAAAACCCGGTGAAACGAGCAATCCAGTTGCATCAATCGTTTTAAAAGCTTTTATTATTACTTTTTTTTCATCACCTATGTAAAAAATCTTGTCTCCTTTTATTGCAATTGATTTTTTACTAGATGCATTGTCAATTCCATTGTATACGGTTCCGTTTTGTATAAGAATATCAGCATTGATTTCTTTTTTCAACGATTTACAACCGATAAAAATCAATATAAATACTGCATATAGTATTGTTGTTTTTTTCATGAAATTTATTTTTACTTTAATACTGCGGGAGATTTTTCAGCTAAGAAGTAGCGCTGATTTGTTATGAATTTTAAGTCACATTGACTGATAGATTATTAAATGTCAAAAGTTTGTTTTTTATGAAATTCTAATAATACTTTTTCAGATTTTGGTATTGTTAAATAGCAGCACTACTATCTCAAATTAGATAGTTGATTTTTATTACAATAAGTTTGACGATGAATAGAATCTAACTAAATCTACAATTTTTATTACGTATTTTTTCGCGACTTTGAAATGCAGCTAAATAAGAGATGGTCAAGTAAAGAAATTATAGCAATGAGGACGACATCTCTCTAAGATATTGCTATTATGTAATTTAACCTTTTACAGTAGAGTTAAGTAGATTTACTTTTAAAGTGCAAAACCATCGATTCCCACAATTGATTTAAGATTTGTTACTAGATCGAATTAGATTAATTATTGATTTAACCATAGCAGTTTTATTTGCTTCCCCAATCTTATCATATTCTTTTTGAAGTGTTTCCAAGTTTGAAATATCCCAATAGATGTCTCTATTTTCAGCGTACCATTTTGGAATCATACTTAAATCTAATTGACAAGCTGAATTTTTGAATAATTCACTTGCTTTTACTTTAGGTAGTTGAAGCGGTTTTCCTTTTAGAAAGTCATTTACTGCAATACGAATTTCTTTGTTGTATGCTGTATTGTGGGTGTTGTTGACAATAATAACAAAATCTTTGGTTGTAAGATAACGAGTTATAGATGTTAAGTTTCCCGCCCAACTTCCAGTGTGAAACACGTTTTTCCCTCTAATAGTATCGTTTGAAATATGCCAGCCATAACCATAATCAGATGAATCTATTGTTGGTGGATGTATGCTAAATGCGACTTCTTTTGAAGAAGCATTTAAAATCGAATCATCATATAAAAACGCATCCCACTTTATTAAATCATCTATACTTGACGATAGTCGTCCTGATCCTAAGCGTCCGCTTAGAAAACGATAGTAGTCATTATTTGGTAAAGTTTCTGGGATTACATTTTTACATTCTGATAAGCTAAACATGTATCCAGGAGCGTAATTATTTTTGTCCCAAATGCTATCTCTACCAATAAAATAGGTACTTTTCATTTGCATTGGCTGAAATACTTTTTTAGTTAAATATTTCTCTAAAGTAGATCCGCTAGCTGCATTTACTATCTCTGCAAGCATAATGTATCCTGAGTTCGAGTAATGATACTTTTCACCTACGGGACTTATAAGCTTTGGTTTTTCAGTTTTAAAGTAATTTAAAATGTCTTTGTTATAAGCAATCACGGAAGGATTCCAATTTTTTCTAAAGTAAGGCTCGTAATCTGCAATGCCTGATGTGTGAGATAGTAATTGAGAAATAGTCATCTCGTGATATGGAAAGTCTTCACCAAGATATTTATAGGCAAAATCAGTTACATTTAGTTTGTCTTCCTGTTGTAGCAAAAGTATTGCTGTGGAAGTAAACTGCTTTGAAACGGAAGCAATCTCAAGAGAAGTTGATGTTAAAAATGGGCTTTGCATTTTCAAATTGGCCACTCCATATCCTTTTTTAAATATTAATTTACCTTTTCTTTTTACAGCGACTGCTCCGTTGAACATTTTCGCTTTGTATAATTTTGAGAAATAGGTGTCTAAACTATCATTTTGTATTTCTACAGCTATTTCCGAATTCTTATTATTTTGAACAGTACAGTTGCTAATTGACAGTAATAAAAGTATAAGACTTATAGCTTGATATATTTTATTCATAATTTTCAATTTTGTTCCAATCGGGATTTACGAGACCGATTCCGTTAGTATCATTAAGTTGAATGTGTCCATTGATTATTTGATGCGCTTGAAAAGGGTCATTTGTTACGCCTAAATTCCCATCCAAGTCTATCCAATCTGCCATAGCTCCTAAATGACTTGCTGCTGCTATAGCGCAAGAAGTTTCAGACATGCAACCCAGCATTATTTTTAAATTTAATGATTTGGCTAAATTCGCCATTGCAAAAGCCTCTTGCAATCCTGCTGATTTCATTAACTTGATATTAATACCATGATAAAAATTACTTGCAGTTTTTACATCTTCTAATTTTTGGATTCCTTCATCTCCTATCAATGGTAATGTGCTGTGTGCTGCTAACCATTCCATGTCATTAAATGCTATTTTTGGCATCGGTTGTTCAATGAAAACAGCGCCTTCCTGTTTTAACCATTCAATTTTATCCCGGGCCTCTTCTTTGTTTGTCCAGCCTTGATTAGCATCTATGAACAAGGGTTTGTCAGAAACACTCCGCACTGCATTAATAATTTCAGCGTCGTTATGTCCACCAAGTTTAATTTTGAGAAAATGAAACTCAGCAGCCTCTAGTACTCTTTGTTTAATAATTTCGGCAGTATCTATTCCAATAGTTTTGCTAGTTTTTAGTTCCTTTTTAGGTAGATTGAAATACTCATATAGAGGCATATTTTTCATTTTCCCTATCAGATCATGAAGAGCAATGTCAATAGCAGCTTTTATCGCTGGATTTCCTTCTGCATGTTGATTTAATGCATTATTGATTGCTTCAATTTCTAAAGGAGAGGAGAAGCGACTAAAATCAAATGTGTTTATGAATTGAGTCGCACTTACTATATTTTCCCCATATAAGGGAGGCATTGAAGCCTCCCCATATCCTTCAAAATAATCGTATTTTAGTTTTATTAGTAGGATAGGAGTGTTGGTTCTCGCACCTGCAGCAATTCTAAAAACGTGTTTTTTATGTAATAAATACGGTTTAATTTCTATGGAAATCATCTAGTAACCGCTGTTTTGAGGTTTAATTGATGGATTTGAATTGAGTTCTTTCAATGGAATTGGTAGAATAAATTTATCGTTAGGATAACTTATTGAAACACTTTTTTCAGATTGAATAATTTTTACGTCTTTTTTGTTTCTGTTTAAATCAAATAGACGATGTCCTTCAAAAGCGAGTTCTTTTCTTCGTTCTTCGAGAATTTTAGTCAATAAAGCTGCTCCTGTTTCTGTAGCATTTGCTGCTGCAGGATTTGCTCTTTTTGCGATTATATTCAAATCATTTTGCGCTAGCACATCCTCTCCTTTTTTGGCGTAAGCCTCAGCTCGAATTAAGTATTGCTCCGCCAAGCGCAATATTTTAATATTATCATCGCTCAATGTTCCATTTGGAAACTTATTTACAAATAATGCAGTTTTTTCTGCACCTGGCTTAGGACCCGCTGTGATTGCTGATCTTCTAGCGTCTTGAACGCTATAAAGTGCGTAAAGCTCTGAGCTGACTAATGCATCTGCATATCCTTTTACATTAAAAAAGTGCCCTAAACTATTACTGCCTTCATTGTCTGCAATTGTATTTACAACTTCAAATAATGTTTCGTTATTGAATTTAATGTTCCATAATGTAGCATAATCTTTGTTAGCTATTAAGCCGTAGCCACCTGTGTCAATAACTTCAGAGCTGTATTTAATAGCATTAACAGTATCATCTTGATAGATTGCTACTCTTGCCAATAATGCTTTTGCTGCGCCAATTGAAAAGCTTCCTTTTCCTTTCGCAGTTTGCATTAATCCTAAAGCAGTAATTAAGTCATTTTTAATTTGTTCGTAGACTTCTTTTACTGAATTTCTCTTTGGCGAAGTTTGAACCGTATTGACTGCTGTAATTATTGGCACACCAATATGGCTTGCATCTTGCGTAAAGTTATACGGTTGTGCAAATGCTCTAACTAAATCAAA
The DNA here is from genome assembly GCF_003688495.1 of Flavobacterium weaverense. Classification (GTDB taxonomy): domain Bacteria; phylum Bacteroidota; class Bacteroidia; order Flavobacteriales; family Flavobacteriaceae; genus Flavobacterium; species Flavobacterium weaverense. Next base: position 18,674 of record NZ_REFH01000007.1, read on the forward strand.
ATGTGCTAAAGCTCTTAAGGCATAGGCTTCGCCAACTAATTGATTTATAGTTTTTTGTTGGTCAGCAGTAGTAGTTTGTACTAGTTTACCTCCTTCAATGGCACGAGTAGCATTAACAATTACTTGATATCCTTTTTCCCATAATCCTTGAGCTTCTCCGTTCCTTTCTGAAACAACGAAGTTTTCGTATTCTAAATATCGGCCGGTATTTCTAGAACTTAGGTAAAGATTATCAGCCATTAATTCCGGAATGATGTACATCGTTCTACCGTAGTAATCATTGCTTTGCAATTTGCTATATGTGCCATTTAATGCTGTCTGTAAAGTTACAAGATCTATGACTGCGCTCTCTGCAGCAACACTTTGCTCTGGATCAATATCTAAGAATGATTCGCTACATGAGGCAGTGAGCGTCATGATTGCAAGAATAACTATATGTTTAAATTTTAAAATCATGTTTTTTTAGTATTAGAATGAAAAATCAACTCCCATTAAAAATTGTTTCGAGATTGGTATTCTTAGATTTGCAGTTCCATTGATTCCAACTTCTGGATCTATTTCTAAGTCTTTGTCTTTAACCCAAGTCAGCATATTAGTCCCTTTTAGATAAAAACGTACGTTACTTACTTTTAATTTTTCAGTTAGAGTAGATGGTAATTGATAAGCAAGTGTAATATCTCTTAATCGCAAATAGGTTCCATCATACAGGAAACGAGTAGAATGTTGATTTGCTAAACCTGATTGTGTATTACCCCAAACCATTTTTGGAACGTCAGTGATATCTCCCGGTTTTTGCCATCTATTTTCGTAAATATGACGTGTTAAATTACCTCTGTCATTCAATTTGGCACTACCATCACTGCTTAAATATCTGCCCCATGTATCATAAACTTTATTACCTGAGTTTAAGAATAACATAAATGATAAACTCACGTTTTTATAACTAAAAGTATTTGTAAAACCCGAATAAAATTTAGGTAAAGCACTTCCCTGTTGGTATGGTGCAGCTTTACTATAATCGCTAGTTGTTGTTGTCTTTGATTCATTTGTATACCAAAGTGCGTTTCCATTTTGTGGATCTGCACCTGCGTATCCTGGCATATAAAACATGTAAAAATCACTTCCCACTTCGCGGATATAATTGTCTTCTATGATTGGCTCGTTATTTTGTAATTTTAAAATCTTATTTGTGTTTGTAGTGATATTAAAATCTGATCTCCATGAAAAACCGTCCGTGTTGTCAAATATATTTGCTGATAAAGCAAGTTCAATTCCACTGTTTTTCATCTCTCCCACATTGTCTAAATAACTAGTAATACCATTAGTGGCAGAAATTGGTACTTTAAATAAAAGGTCAGTAGTAGTTCTAGTATAGTATTCGAAAGTTCCAGATAATCTATTGAATAATCCAAAATCTACACCGATGTTGAAAGGCTTGTTTTTTTCCCAAGTTAAGGATGGATTAGATTGTTGGCTGTAAGAATACCCAGGTTTTCCATTGTAATCATCTCCAGTGCTATATAGCCCTCTAGAAGCAAAATCACCTATTTCTTGGTTTCCGTTGATACCATAACTTGATCGTAACTTTAGTTTATTGACAAAAGTTAAGTCTTCCATAAATGTTTCTTTGTCAATATTCCAACCCGCTCCTATCGAACCAAAATTAGCATACCTTACATCAGACCCAAAACGGGAAGAGCCATCTCTTCTTCCAGTGACGTTTAGAAAATATTTATTATTCAAACCGTAGCTAACATTGAAAAACAAGGAAGCTAGCGATGAAGCTGTCTTTGCACTTGATGCATCTCTATAAACAGACGCATTATCTAAAGATGTTAATCCAGGAGCACCATAATTACTAGCATAAGCAAATACGGAACTGCTAGAAATTTTCTGTGCCTCTTGACCTAATAAAAATTTGAAATTATTAGATTCGTTTAGGTCTAAATTATACTTTAGTAAATTAGTTACGTTCCAATTAAGTACTATATTATCTGAAGCTCTTCCGCGTCCTCCATCATTTCTACCTTCTCCAAAATAAGGATTATCATACTGAAATTCATCAGCTATATTAAAGTCAACATTTCCTTTAGTTTCAAATGAAAGGTCTTTATTGAAATCATAATTAAGTCCTATGTTTCCTAAGATTCCATATAGATTTGATTTTCTAATGTTATCTTTTGCAATTCCCACAGGATTATAAGTCAATAAGATGCTAGTATTGTAAGTTCCGTCCGCATTATAAACTGGTTGCCATGGCACTTCTCTAGTCATCGCTCTTACTGGATTATTTGCGTTACCTGCTTCATCAATAGTATTTAAAACTTGGTTACTTGCAGCAACACCAAAGTTCATCGATAATTTATCAGTGGCTTTATGATTGACATTTACTTTAGCGTTTAATTTTTTATAGTCTACGCCAATAATTACGGCTTGCTGATCGTAAATTCCTAAAGAAGAGTAGAACGTCGTTTTATCACTACCGCCACTAGCACTTAATCCATATTGTCTGTATTCTCCAGTTCTTCCTATTACATCTTGCCAATTAGTATTTACATTTTCATCAACTTGATCATAAATATATTTTTGAGCGACTTCAGGGCTATCGCCAATATTGATTCGGCTCTCAATCATTAATTCTAAATGTTCTGGAGTATTAAGTAATCTATTTCTTTTTGAAAGTATCATTTCGCTCACTCCATATTGTGTGTTGAAATCAAATTTCGTTTTTCCAGATTTTCCTTTTTTAGTTGTAATAAGTACAACTCCATTTGCTCCTCTAGATCCATAAATAGAAGTTGCTGAAGCATCTTTGAGAACTGTTATTGTTTCAATGTCTTTAGGATTTATTCCTGCAATAGTATTAGAACTAGTTGCAATTGTTGATATGTTTCCTGACACTACAGGAATTCCATCCACAACATACAAAGGATCTGAATTAGCATTAATAGAACCTACACCTCTAATACGAATACTTTGTGCAGAACCAGGTTGTCCACTAGCTGATGACATTTGAACTCCCGCTACATTGCCTTGTAAACTTTCTTGAAAAGAAGCTACTGGTGTTTCTTGAATTTTAGAAACATCAACATTAACAGCTGCTCCTGTAAAAGAACTTTTACTTTGCTTGTTATACGCTACAACAATAACTTCATTTAATGCGCTAATATCATCTTGCATGATAATCTTAAAACTGGTATTTTGTTTTGTAACTTTCCTTGTCTCTGTTTTAAGGCTAATGAAGCTTATTTCAATGATATCATCATAATTAGCTTTCAAGCTAAAGTTTCCATCAAAATCAGTTACTGTTCCAATATTGGTGTTTTTGATAATTACATTTATACCTGGTAGAGGTAAACCGGATGCATCAACTACAGTACCTTTTACATCTATTTTTTCTTGTAAAAGCGAATTACTTTCGAGAGTTTTATCGTCTTTTAATAAAAGATTCTTGAAAGTTGGCTCCGTATTTCCTTTAAAAAGGATCACCTTTTTATTCATTAGCTCATAAGAAATACCTGTTCCTTTAAATGTCTTATCCAATACACTATTAATTTTATTAGAGGAAGCCTTAACGGTAATAAGTGTATTTTCATCTACTAAAGTGTTATTGTAAAAAAATGTAAATTCAGATTGGCCTTCGATATTTGAGATTATCTCTTTTAAAGTCGCTTTATTATAATCGATTGCGATTTTTTGACCATACGTAGGTAGGCTTGTAGCAGAGATTTTAAAAATAGTAAGGGCAACTAACACAGAATATATTTTCATTATTCTAATAAATTTATCTAAAGAAGCCGAACTGCTTCTAGTAGAGTTCTTTTTAATTCGGTTTTTTTTCATAATTTTAACGTTGGGTTTTTGGTTAGTATTTTGTTTAGAAACGGTATTCAGCTTTAAAGCCTTGTAAATTAAGAGAGTGTTAGCGCACTCTCTTTTTTTATTTTGATTGAATCAGTAATGTTTTGTCATTTTCAGTGTAAATGCAATTTAAATTAGACGAAACTTCTAACACTTTTATAATATCTTGGATTGAGTTTGTCTTTTCAATCTTTCCTGAAAAAGAGTAGCCTTTAAAATTATCGGATTTCATAACTACTTTAATATCAAACCAGCGTTCGATGTTCAAAGCAAATTCATCTAGTGGTGTTTTGTCGAAAATTAATTGTCCTGATTTCCACGCTATATTGTTTTCAATATTGACTTGCGTGACAGCTAGTTCATTTTCTTTTTTAGAAAAGGTAGCTTTCTGCTTAGGACTTAAAGTAATCAGTGCTTTGTCTTCCTTTTGATTATATAATTCTACTTTTCCAGTAACTAGCGTTGTTTCTACACTTTTTTCAGAAGAATAGGATTTAATATTGAAGCTTGTTCCTAAAACCTTTACTCGTATTCCCGAAGCAGTTTCAACAATAAATGGTTTATTTTTATTTTTCACAACGTCGAAGAATGCTTCGCCATATAACTTCAACCTTCTTTCCTTGGAGTTGTAATTATCATCAAGAACGATTTTACTTTCAGCATTTAGCCAAATGACTGTTCCGTCCTCAAGAGTAACGGTTTTTTGCTCTTTAACAGATGAACTATAAACAATTTTTGCTGATTCAGGAGTTGCTTCTTTAAAGTTGAAATAAATGTAAGTGGATAGTAAAAATGGTACTATTAGAATAGATGCGATTTTAAGGAAGTAGCGAAAAGATTTTTTTCTTGTTTTTCTCTTTTTAACAAAGTCGGCATAATTTTCTGCGGTAGAAGTACTTTCAGAAATAGAATCTAATGTATCAATGACGTGCTTAGCTTTGGTTTTACTGTATAAAGCTAGATTATCAGGAGTAGCATTCACCCAAGAAATTACTTCTTGGTCAAACTGAGCATCACCTTTTCTCTCAATAAACTTTATTAAATCAGCTACTGTCATAGTATGTTTTTATACTAAGACGATTCATTTTTAGGTTTCCCCTACGTGGAGATGATTTTTTTTATTTTATAAAAAAAGTGCGGTGTATTCTTTTAATTCTAATCGTAAAAACTTCAGCGCTTTTGTGATTTGATTTTCAACTGTTTTTGTAGAAATTTCTAATTCCTCTGCAATCTCTTTGTGGTTCATGCCTTGAAATCTACTTTTAATAAATATGCGTTTGCATGCTTCAGGAAGTTTGTCAACGGAAGCGTTTATTTTTTGCAACAATTCATTTTCGATATATTGACTGCTCGGCTCATCCATCAAAGCTAAATGATTAATTGTTTTTCTTTCATTTTCGCACTGTTGGCTGTAGTTTGCTTTTACTTTTTGATGTTTAAAATAATCGAGACACGAGTTTTTAACCATTTTAAATAAGTAGGCATGTAAATTAATTTCAATGTCTAATTTTTCACGCTTTTTCCAAAGTTTAAAAAACACATTCTGTACGATTTCCTTAGCCTCCTCATCGTTTTCAATATAGCTATTGGCAAAGTGCGATAATTTTTGAAAATATAAATGGTACAGCGTTTCGAAAGCAGAGTTTTGACCCTGCTTCAATTGATGAATAAAAAAAGAGGTATTTATAATATCTTTATTCAACTGTTAATTTTTATAGTGAAATAATATTTTCTCTTTATAATAAATTATAAAAAAGTTAAAAGCCAAAGTTATTTATATATTTGAAAATTGAGTCATTAATCATAAATAAATAAACTTTACTTGTTTTCTGCCTTTCAAAATAGTATTATTTTCGAAAATTACATTTAAAAAAGCGCTCCCTTATATTGCCACGCAATCCAAACAAATAATCCTAAAAACATAACACAAATTACAAATTTCATAAAGCTTGACGCTAAGAAACCAACAAATGAACCAGCAGCTGCTTTCATAGCTCTTTTATGATCTTTATAGTCGAATAAAAGTTCTCCAATTAAAGCTCCAACAAAAGGACCGATAAGAAAACCAAAAGGTATTGGCGCTATAATTCCAATTACTAAGCCAATATTTGTTCCCCAAATCCCATATGAGCTTCCACCAAATTTCTTGGTTCCTTTTGCCGGAATAACAAAATCTAAAATAGAGATAACCACCGTTATTGCTAAAGTAATTCCCAATATCCAATAATTTACCGGCACAGCATTCGTAAAGTATAGCAAGAGTAGACCAATCCAACTGATACTTGGTCCAGGCAAAACTGGCATAAAACTACCAATGATACCAACTATCATACATAAAAATCCGAGCGTTAAAAGTAAAATATCCATATGATTATTTTTAGTAATTTTGGAAACAGTAAAAATCACTATGATGCGTTATCTTAAAAAAGTATTTTTTTATTCAGTAGCTATTTCTTTATCATCTATGGGACATAATGTTTATGCACAAGAAATTAATAAAAATAGTGCTGACGCCGACGTAAAAGAACGAATTTACGAGGCGAATAAAGTAAAAGTACTAAATTATTCTTTTAAAGATTTTGACGCTCTGTTTTTTGAGTTTTCTGATAAAAAAGCCAGTAAATCTATAATTCTGTCCAAAGAAGAATTTTATAATTATACGATTAAAATCGGTATTTTTTCAGATCGATTAGCCGCATTATATCCTGAAGAAAAAGATATTGCACAGCAAAATAAAGAAAAGTGGTTTGCTGAATCCTACGAACAATATTTGCTTTCCAAAGAAACTCAAAAAAAATAATTGTATTTTTATGCCATATTAATTCAATTGAAGAACAAAAACCTTGAAGCACTATTACTTTATTTTAATCATTTTTCTTTTTAATTCCTGTCAGTTTATGGAAAAGCAAGTGCCTTCGGAAAAGGAACTGCTACAAAAAGAATTGAAATCCATTAATTGGAAGGAAGTAGATGAATATCCTTCACTTTCTGATTGTGATAAAATTGAAAGCAAAGCGCAGCGCCAACAATGTTTTTTTGATGTTTTAACGCAGCTTATTCAGGAGAAATTAAGTGTCGATACCCTATCAATGCTCTACCCGAAATTAGACACAATTGAAGTAAAAGTCACTATTTTCCCTAATGCCACAATGCAATTTGAACCTCAATTTCCTAAAGATTCTGTGGCTTATGATCGAATCAAAATAGATAGTATCTTGAAAGCACGTTTAGTGGATTTCCCTAAAGTAAATCCAGCTATTAAGCGAGGAATTCCAGTAAAAACACAGTTTATTCTTCCTGTTATTATCAAAGTCGAGAAGTAAAACAATCATTACTAAAATTTGAATTAGGAGCTATTTCCTGCTGTCCGCTGTATTTTTTATTCTGTCCCAAAGCTCAGGGACTCCATAAAAAGATGCCGCTACCATCAGGGCTAGCGTATAGTGATTGGACGGACTTCCTTCTTAAATTAAAATTTTCGCGAATAATGTTTCTTAAGCCATTAAAAAAAGTACAAACTAAAATCGTCGTCCTTTCCAGTCGTATTTTCCTAACAACGAGTAAAGAGCAACGCTTACGCTAAAAAAAGAGTATAATAAACTGCTTAGGAGAAGAAATCTTATTTTAGCGGTCGTCAAAAAAGAATGTGATTGATAAATTAAAACAGTATCAATAGCAAACTTTAAAAAAGCTAGGAGCAGTAAAGTAATCCATGAAAAAAGACCTAAAGTAGTGAGTCCTATTGCTATTACAAGACTTAAATTTCCTGTAAATACTATTAAACCTAACAGTTTGCCAAAATTACTTTGATACGAACTTGTCTTTGATGCCCATCGCACTCTTTGATGAAATAAGGATTTCCAGTCATTTAATGCTTTTGTGGTGACAACTGTTTCTTTCGACTTGAGATAATAGACTTTTTCAGGAGAATGTTTAATTGCTTTTTGTAGTAAGAAAACGTCATCACCGCTTGCAATTTCATCATTTCCTTCAAAGCCATTTAACTCTGTAAAAAAGCTTTTTTTATAAGCAAAATTAGCTCCATTGCACATAAATCCTTTCCCAATTCCGAAACTTCCAATAGTTGCTCCTTGTAAACTCGCCAAATCTACTTGTTGGAAATGATGAAGGAAGGAATTATTAATAGAATAAGTGACTGCACCAGCAATCATGTAAACTTTATGTAATTGAATGTAATTGTCTACCGTTAACAACCAGTTTTTATGCACCGTACAGTCTGCATCTGTTGTGATTACCCATTCTGAGTTTACATATTTCATTGCAGTAGTAATTGCGTCCTTTTTTGGTGAGTTAGAAGATCTCTCGTTTTTTATTACGCGAATTTTAAATTCTTTATGCTCAACTTTATAAATTTCCTCAGATTCGTCATCAACAAGTAAGACTTCAAATAAATTGACAGGATAATTTAATTTTGAAAGACTATTAACTAAATGAGGTAAATTATTTTCCTCATTTCTAAAGGGCACAATTATCGTAAAATGTGTTAGTGGCTTTAAGTCATTCGAACTAATAGCAGATACTTTAGAAAATCCATGGATTAAGATTCCAATCGTAAAAACGTAAATTATTAAAAATGATATTAAAATGAAGCTGATCATTCTCTTAGTCTTGGTTCACTGTCTTCCACGAAATTTTTGTCTAACGAACTCTTGAAATTTAAAACATAGTAACTCCCAATAATTACTGGCAAGACTATATTCAAAAACCACATCAAAGTCGAAATAAAAACAACAATCCATTCATTTACTCCTAAAATCCCAAAGAAATATACTGCGACACTTCCCTTGACAGCAAAATCTAAAAACTGAAAAGTAGGTAAGGACGAACCAAGAAAGTAGACACTCGTTATCCCTGACATAAGAACTAAGTAAGGTAAGTCAATATCAAAAGCGAGGAATAAAAAGTAGTATTGATGAGAAAAAACAAGGTATCGACAAATTGCCAGAAAAATATTTTTTTGATGAATTGCTTTCGGAATCTCATTAATTTTATGAATCAAAATTTCAATAGAGTATCCCTTTATTGTTAATTTTTTAATTGAAAATAATAAACCGAAAGTTAGAATTAAAGTTCCAAAAAGAATAACTACAGTTTTAGTTGTAATAATATTGTAATTAGCATTGAAATATAATAATCCAAAAATTCCAAAAAGTACTGTCAGTACCATTTGAATTCCATTACATATTAAATTCAAAAATAGAATTTTCTTAGCTTCTGATTTTTTATAAAAAAGCGCTTTTCCAGCATATTCTCCTACTCCGTTTGGAGTAAATAATCCAGCAGTTAATGCAGCAAGGACTTGTTTTGTAGCTTCCGCTTTAGAAATTTTATGAATAAAAGAAACTAGATTCTGCCACTTTAAAATCTCAAAAAATCTATTTAAAACGCTCAGTAACAATATAAAACTAATTCCAGCTACAGATTGATTTTTTTTAAATAAAACCATAAACTCCTCCCAATTTAACTTGTCATTGTTGGCTAATTGATTGTAAATAAAATAGAATGCGCCACTCACAATCAAAAGTTTGATTATAAGAACTAGGAATTGCTTAGTTTTGTGTGAAATTGAAATCATGAGTGCAAAGAAAAGCAAAATTCTTAGTGTGAATGCTATATCTTCAACATTTAGAGAATCATAATAATGGTGAGCTAAACTTTGTAGTTAACTTCCATAATGTCTCCATAATAAATAAAAATAATGTCTAGAGGCTATCAAGCTAATAAGACCTTTACAATAAAATGGCTAACGAAAGAATCATATTAGGAATTGATCCCGGAACAACAATTATGGGTTTTGGATTGATAAAAATTGTCAATAAAAAGATGGAATTCATGCAGCTTAATGAATTACAGCTGAATAAAATGGACGATCATTACATGAAATTGAAACGCATTTTTGAACGTACTATCGAACTTATAGATACGCATCACCCTGACGAAATTGCTATAGAAGCACCTTTTTTTGGAAAAAATGTACAGTCTATGTTGAAGTTAGGTCGTGCGCAAGGAGTTGCTATGGCAGCAGGTTTGTCAAGAGATATTCCTATTACTGAATACGAGCCTAAGAAAATCAAAATGGCAATTACTGGAAATGGAAATGCTAGTAAGGAGCAAGTTGCTAAAATGTTGCAGCAGCTTTTAGGACTGAAGGAATTGCCAAAAAACCTAGATTCCACTGATGGCTTAGCTGCTGCAGTTTGTCACTTTTTTAATTCTGGAAAAGTGGTTGGTGAAAAAAGCTATACCGGTTGGGATGCTTTTGTAAAAAACAACGAATCTCGAGTGAAAAAATAATGTTATAATTAGTAAATGGGTCAATCAGATAATTGTAAAATTATCCCATTTTCTAATTTCCAAATTATCTAATTTTAATATGTCCGGAATCTACATCCACATTCCTTTTTGTAAGCAAGCTTGTCATTATTGCGACTTTCATTTTTCGACTTCGATGAAGAAGAAGGAAGAGATGGTTTTGGCTTTAGCCAAAGAAATTCAAATGCGCAAAAGTGAATCAGAAGATGAAATTGTTGAAACTATTTATTTCGGTGGTGGAACGCCAAGCGTGCTAACTTCAGAAGAAATAAATTTCCTAATTGATGCCGTTTATCAAAACTACACCGTTACCGAAAATCCTGAAATTACTCTTGAAGCCAATCCAGATGATTTGTCTCAAGAACGAATTTTAGAATTAGCGAAAAGTAAAATTAACCGACTCAGTATTGGGATCCAATCTTTTTATGAAGAAGATTTAGAAATGATGAATCGCGCCCACAATTCGGTGGAAGCAAAAAAATGTTTAGAATACGCAACAAAGCATTTTAATAATATTTCTGTTGACTTAATATACGGTATTCCAGGAATGAGCAATGAAAAATGGAAACAGAATATCGAAACAGCAATTGCTTTTGGTATTCCGCATATCTCTAGTTATGCTTTAACGGTGGAGCCAAGAACAGCTTTAAATAAATTAATTCAAACCGGAAAAATTGCGCCACCCAGTGATGATGTAGCGCAAGAACACTTTTCTATTTTAGTGGAAGTATTAGAATCGAAAGGATTTATCCATTACGAATTATCTAATTTTGCGAAAGAGAATTATTTTTCCAAAAATAATTCAGCCTATTGGTTAGGCAAAAAATACATTGGTATTGGACCTTCCGCTCATAGTTACGATGGGGTTTCTAGAAGTTGGAACGTAGCTAATAATCCTATTTATTTGAAATCTATTCAAGAGGATAAATTGCCTACCGAAATTGAAATTTTATCGCTAGCCGATCGTTACAATGAATACATAATGACAGGTTTGCGCACTGTATGGGGAGTTTCCTTAAATCGAGTTGAAAAAGAATTTGGAGCTGATTATTTGAAATATTTGCATAAGCAAGCTAAGAAATTCTTAGATGATGAATTGCTTATTATTGAAAATGCCGTCTTGAAGACTACAAAAAAAGGAAAGTTCTTAACCGACGGGATTGCGTCAGACTTATTTATCCTGAACTAGTTTCAGGATCTTTAAATTTAAAATGTAGATTTTTATGAAAAAGGGATATACTTATATTTTGACTAATAAAAATCACAGCGTTTTATATGTTGGAGCAACTAGAAATCTTAAAAATAGAATGGATTCTCATAAAAATGGTACTGGAGCAGTGTTTACTAAAAAATATAATGCGACAATTTTAATATATTTTGAAGAATTTGATAATATCACAGATGCTTTTCAAAGAGAAAAACAGTTAAAAAATTGGCATAAAGATTGGAAATGGAATTTATCAAAGTTTTTAAACCCAGAATCGAGAGATTTATATTTAGATTTGTAATTGCGTCTCAAGGCGAGATGCTGAAATAAATTCAGCATAAATGATAGCAAGAATCAATAATTTCGAAGTCGATTTATCAAAACCAATTGACATCTCTATTCCACTAACGAATTCAGATGAAAATCCTATTGCTTGGTATATCGATAAGCCGGAAATAAATCCAGTATTCGTAGATGATTGGGTAGGAAGTGTTGAAAAAGGGGCTTCTACAAATTTTAATAATATTAAATTTAATCCTCACGGTCACGGAACGCATACGGAATGTCTTGGACATATAACAAGAGATTTTTATAGCATCAATCAATGCTTGAAAAAGTTCTTTTTTTTAGCTGAATTGGTTAGTATTCAACCAGAATTGATGGGAGAAGATTTAGTGATTTCTGAGGGTCAAATCGTAAATGCTTTAGATGGAAAAAGTCCAGAAGCGATTATCATAAGGACATTGCCAAATACTACAGATAAGTTATCTAGAAAATATTCTAATACAAATCCACCTTATCTTAGTGAAGATGCTTCAGTTTTTATTCGAGAAAGCGGAATAAAACATCTTTTAATTGATCTACCAAGCGTTGATAAAGAGCATGACGAAGGAAAGTTATTAGCGCACAAAGCTTTTTGGAATGTTAAGGATGTTACTAATTTGAATTCAGATGCGAGGTTAGAAGCTACAATTACTGAAATGATATTTATTGCACATGAAATCAGTGATGGAAGCTATTTACTTAATTTGCAAATTGCTTCTTTTGAAAACGACGCTAGTCCAAGTAAACCAATTCTATATGATATTTTAAAAATTGAAATATGAATAATATAACTGTATCTACTGATAAAAGTAAGTTAGATGTGAATTTTATTCAGCACTTTCTAAAAGATATTTATTGGGCTGCAGGTCGAACAATTGAAGAGGTGAAAACGTCAATTGATAACTCTTTTTGTTTTGGAATTTATTTTGATGATAAGCAAATCGGATTTGCGAGAGTAATTACTGATTACGTGGTTTTTGCATATTTAATGGACGTTTTTATAATCGAAGAACATCGAGGCAAAGGCTATTCCACTATTTTGATTGACAATATGATGAAGGAACCACAGCTTCAGAAAATTAAAATATGGCGATTGGCTACTAAAGATGCTCATTTTTTATACAAAAAATTTGGCTTTAGTGAATTGGCACACCCAGAAAAATTAATGGAAAAAGTTATCAAATGAATTTAGAAAACTTTTATGAGTATTGCCTTTCTAAAAAAGGAGCTACTGAGCATTTTCCTTTCGACGATGACACCTTAGTTTTTAAAATTGGCGGAAAGGTGTTTTCACTGTCCTCTTTGAAAAGATGGGAATTGCAAGAGCCTTCGGTTAATTTAAAATGCGATCCAGATCGTGCTGTTGAATTGCGAGCTGAGTTTGACGATATTAAGCCAGGATTTCACATGAGTAAAGTGCATTGGAATACTATTAATATAAACAAAGCAGTTTCAGACATTATCATCAAAGAATTAATTGATCATTCCTATGATTTGGTTTTCAAAAGTTTAACAAAGAAATTGCAAACAGAGATTTACGAATTATAAAATTAGGTATTACTTTTGTAGCGTATTTACAAATAAAAATAAAAAGCAACTGAAATTAATTCAGCATCGATATGAAGGAACAATTTAAAAAGTTTTTAAACGAAGAGCAAGATCCAAAAGCGATTGAAAAGATTGCTTCAAAATTGAGTGATTTGTTAATGAAGAATGAAGAAATAGGATATATTGCCGTACAAAAAAAGCCAGCAATAACTGTCTTGCCAGATGGAATAGTGATGACAAATAAAAGAATAATCATTTGTCAGCCTAAAAATCTCGGTTTGTCGATGGATTTTACTGACTATACTTGGGATCAAATTGAAGGTGCTTTCGTCAAAGAAAACATTCTAGGTTCTGAATTTTCTTTTTCGACTAAAACGGACATGTCAGTATCAATTGATTATATTCCGAAAATTCAAGCGAGGAAAATTTTTACGTATGCCAAAGAACAATTGGACATTTTAAAAAATGGCGTTGCTCCAGAAGTTATAATTATAGATGAAATACTTCCTGAAGATAGTTTTGAAGAAGTTGAGATTATCGAAGAAGCAGAAATCATTGAAGAAATGGACACGGAAGAAGTGACTAACTTCGCTGAGATAATGCCAGTTACTCCTCCAGTTTTTAATATGAATAAGGAAGATTTTACTCCTCAAGTTGAAGTTGCAAAAGAACATGGTTTAAGTGGTTTGTCTCAAGATGAACTTTTTGAGAAATTACAGAATTATAAAAAGCTTTTAGATAATGGGTTGATCATGCAAGGAGAGTATGATGCCTTCAAAAAGGATATTTTGAGCTATATGTAATCAAAAATAAATTAAATTTGAGCAGTCTTTCGAGGCTGCTTTTTTTTGCCCCATATAATAAATTCTGTTTTGCGATTACTTTAATTAGATTGCATTCGAAACCAGAATAATAAATCGCAACTATTATGAAATTTACCGAATCATTAATAATTTCTTTAATTGCAGAACATTACAGTTTAGCTGTAATTTGTAGGATTTTAAACGGATATGATGAACTGAACTTTTTGCTAACTGATTCATCGGATAAAAAATATATTTTCAAAATTGCCACTGAAGAACATAACCCCTATTTTCTCGATGCTCAAGTTCAAATGATAAATCTTCTTTCAAAAAGTGCTTTATCTAAAAAATTTCAGCATTATATCCCAGCAAACAGCAGTGTTGATATCGGGAAAATTATATTTGATGGAAGTACTTACTATTTTAGATTACTCAGCTATTTAGAAGGAGATTTTTGGGTAAACCAAAAAGAAAAAATGCTTGCTCTATCCTACAATTTAGGATTGTTTTTAGGCGAAATGGATTTAACATTAAAGGATTTCAAACATCCAGCGGCAAACCGTCACTATGATTGGGATGTCAAGAATACACTTGACGTTAGAAAAAACCTTCATTACATAAAATCACATGAAAACAGGCGTTTAGTTGCTTATTTTTTGATGCAATTTGAAACTGAAGTTCAACCTCATATTTCGTCGTTGCGAAATGCAGTAATTCATAACGATGCTAATGACTATAATGTTTTAGTCGAAGGTGACCAAATCACAGGTTTGATTGATTTTGGCGATATGGTTTGTACTTCATTGATAAATAATTTAGCAATTGCGTGTACCTATGCGATGCTAGACAGTGAAAAACCGCTAGAGGTTGCTGCTGAAATTGTAAAAGGCTATCACAGTAAAATGGCTATAACTGAATTAGAAGTTTCTCTAGTATATTATTTAATTGCGGGTAGATTGTGTATTAGTTTATGTCAGTCCGCTTTTAATTATTCAAAGGACAGTTCAAACGAGCATCATTTTTTAACAGAAAAACCAGCTTGGCAGTTAATGCATCAGCTTATTAAAATAAACCCATTAAAAGCGCACAACGAATTTAGGCTTGCTTGCGAATTTTCTGCTGTGATAAATCCAAATGAGAATCACGAAACTATTTTAAAGGAGAGAAAACAATATCTGGGCAATAATCTCAGTATTAGTTATAATACTAAATTAAAAATCGATAAAGGAGCGCTTCAATACCTTTATGACGATCAAGGAAATACTTTTCTGGATTGTGTAAACAACGTTAGTCATGTGGGTCATTGCCATCCTACGGTTGTGAAAGCAATGCAAAAACAAATTGCTACACTCAACACTAATACGCGTTATTTAAACGACGCTATTGTCGAATATGCAAAGCGGTTAACAGGAACACTACCTGAGGAATTGACGGTTTGTTATTTCACCAATTCTGGTAGTGAAGCAAATGATTTAGCAATAAGAATGAGTCGTCATTTTACCAAACAAAAGGATGTCATCGTTCTGGATCATGCGTATCATGGAACATCAACTACCGCAATTGAAATGAGTCCTTACAAATTTGATGGGAAAGGTGGTTTTGGAAAAATGCTGTACATCCACAAAGCACAAAATCCTGATATGTATCGGGGTGCATTCAAATATGGAGATAATCAAGCAGGTGAAAAGTACGCTCAAGATGTTGATCGTATTATTCTATCTTTAGAAATAGAATCTAAAAAACCAGCTGCTTTCATTTGCGAAACTTTGCTAGGTGTAGGAGGTCAAATTGCATTGCCACCAAATTATTTAAAAGAAGTATATACCAAAGTAAGAAAGACTGGCGGAATTTGTATAGCTGATGAAGTGCAAGTTGGATTTGGTCGAGTGGGTACAAAATTCTGGGGTTTCGAATTGCAAGATGTCGTTCCAGATATTGTTGTATTAGGTAAGCCAATAGGAAACGGACATCCATTGGCAGCCGTAATCACGACTAAAAAAATTGCAGATGCTTTTAATAACGGTATGGAATATTTCAACACCTTTGGTGGAAACCCAGTTTCTATGGCAACTGGCTTAGCCGTTTTAAATGTTATTGAGGAAGAGGAATTGCAAAAAAATGTGTTAGAAGTTGGAAATTATTTGCTACACCGATTAGCATCATTAAAACCAAAATATAATATAATTGGTGATGTCCGTGGAAATGGATTATTCGTGGGAGTTGAACTTGTAAAAGATAGAATAACAATGGAACCCGCTGTTCCAGAAATTGATCATATTGTTGAAAGAATGAAAGATCGAGGTTTCTTAATGAGTACAGATGGACCATTATACAATGTCCTTAAAATAAAACCGCCCATTATTTTCAGTAAAGAAAATGCAGATGCTTTTGTTGATAATTTAGATCAAGTATTCGCGGAATTATAAATCACTGCTAGCATAATAAAATAAAAGGCATTCTAATTAGACTGCCTTATTGATTATAAAGTTCTTTTTTGCTTTTCTACAAAATTATTAGCTTGTAATTCGAGTAGTTCTGTCGCTTTTTTTCGCTGTAAATCGTATAGATTTTTGTCGTCAGCAATATCGGAATATACTTTATCGTGCATCGCAGCACTTGTTTTTACCAATAAAGCACGTTGGTATTTATCTTGTTCTAATGTTGCTTTTAAAGCCGTTTCTAAATCCTCAAGTTTAAAATCATATTCTCCTTTGGGTGATAATAACTTAGCGATAATAGGAGAAGTCTCAATCGCTAAGAATAACAGCATTATAAAAAAAGAAGGCAACCAAGGTAATTTGTCTAACGCATTTATTCGAGCCATTAAACCATCAAAGCCATCAATAATAGGCTGTGTTTCGGTCACTTTCTTTTCTAAATCTTGCTGAAGTATTTTAGTTTTACTTTCTTTTTCAGCAATCTTAGCTAAGTTTGTTTTTCTAATTGTTTCTAACTCGGCTGAAGCCAAATTATGCTTAGCTATTTTTTCCTTAAAAACGGGTCCTTTGCCTAATTTTTTGGTTCCAGCTGTTCCTTCTGCTTCAGTGATGTAGGTTTCGTAAAGTACATTAACTTCTTTCTCCTTTTTATCTATCTCTGATTTTAGACTATCGATTTCAGCTTTGTTTTCATCTAAATCACTTTTGAAGTAATTGGCAACTTCTTTTTTATTATTCAAAGCCATTACATTTTTCTCTTTCAAGAGAACTGTATTAATTTCCTTTTCGAAAATTTTAATTTCCAGTGGTTTCGAAATTACTATTGCAATAATAACTGCCAAAATAATTCGCGGAGTTGCTTGAAGAAATTCACTGCTGAATTTGTCTCTTTTTCGAATAGTAGAAACAATAAATCGATCTAAATTAAAGATCAGTAAACTCCAAACTAATCCAAAGAGTAAGGCAGGATAAATATTGTCAAAAACGGTGAACAATGCATAAGCACTGGCAATAAAAGCCATTACAGCAGTAAAGAAAACTGTGGCACCAATACCTACGTATTTGGTTTGTTCGCCTTCGGCGCAGCCTTCAAGTAAGTCTTTGTCGGCCCCTGAACAGAGAATGAAAAATTGTTTTAACATGATTGATTTGTTTGATTTTTGATTGTTAACCTTTTTTTTTAGGCTCAAATGATGATTACAAATTTAACGCCAAAAAATAAAATATGTTGTAAATAGTTGATATGTTTTTAATTAGCTAATTTTTTAAGCCAAAAAAGCCGTTCTTGCGAACGGCTTTCTGTTATTCCTGAATTAATAATATTGTAATTATGATTGTGTTCTAATAGTGAATTTAGGATTTAAATTATGCTACTGGAGCACCAGCCATAATTTCAGCATTAGCAAACTCTTCAAATTTAGCGAAGTTAGTTCTAAACATCTGACCTAATTCGTTCGACTTAGTATCATATAATTTCTCGTCTTCCCACGTGTTTCTTGGATTTAGAATCTCAGATGGAACATTAGGACAAGATTGCGGAATTGCGATTCCAAATACCCTATGATTCACATATTCAACGTCTTCTAATTCGCCGTTTAAAGCAGCAGTAATCATTGCACGTGTATATTTAAGTTTCATTCTGCTACCTGTTCCGTAAGGTCCACCAGTCCAACCTGTGTTTATTAACCATACTTTTACGTTAGCATCTTTGATCTTTTTACTTAACATTTCCGCATATCTTGTAGGGTGTAATGGCATAAATGGTGCACCAAAACAAGCTGAGAAATTAGGTTGTGGTTCTGTAATTCCAGCTTCAGTTCCAGCAACTTTTGCAGTATAACCTGATATGAAGTGGTAAGCAGCTTGCCCTGGAGTCAATCTTGAGATTGGAGGCAAAATTCCGTATGCATCAGCAGTCAGGAAAAATATATTTTTTGGATTATGTCCAATAGAACCTGGTTGAATATTATCGATATGATATATTGGATAACTTACACGCGTGTTCTGTGTGATAGAAATATCTTCGTAATCAACTTCATTAGTTTCTTTGTTGATAATTACGTTTTCAAGAATTGCTCCTTTTTTGATCGCTCTAAAAATGTCTGGTTCATTCTCTTCTGAAAGGTTGATTACTTTTGCGTAACATCCGCCTTCAAAATTAAATACAGTATTTTCATTAGTCCAACCGTGTTCATCATCTCCAATTAATTTTCTATTTGGATCTGCAGAAAGAGTTGTTTTTCCAGTTCCTGATAATCCGAAGAAAATCGCTGTATCATCTTTTTCTCCTACATTAGAACTACAGTGCATTGGTAAAGTGTTCTTATCAACTGGAAGGATAAAGTTTAAAGCAGAAAAAATTCCTTTTTTCATTTCTCCTGTATAACCTGTTCCACCTATTAAAGCAATCTTTTTTGTGAAATCTAAAATTGCAAAATTGCTTTGACGCGTTCCGTCAAGAGCAGGATCTGCCATAAATGTAGGAACACATAATAAAGTCCATTCTGCTGTGAAGTTTTCAAGCTCTTTAGCTTCAGGTCTTAAAAACATATTGAAACAAAATAAATTTGCCCAAGGAGTTTCTGTAACTACGCGAACATTTAATCGGTAATTAGGATCAGCACATACATATGAATCTCTAACGTAAACTTCTTTGTTAGATAAATAAGCAGTAACTTTTTTATATAGAGCATCAAATGCTTTAGGTTCAAAAGGAATGTTAACTTTTCCCCACCAAACTTGGTTCTCCGTAATACTATCTTTTACAATAAATCGATCTTGAGGAGAGCGGCCAGTGTACTCACCAGTGTTAATTGCTAAGGCGCCACTAGAAGTTTCAATTCCTTGCTTTAGTGCAATTGTTTTTTCGTGTAATTCGTTGGCTGATAATTGGTAATGAATCTTTGCGTTTTCAATTCCCATGTCTTCTAGCGAAATCGATTGCGTAAACGGTGTGTTATTATTCATAAAATTATGTGTTGTGTGGTTTAATTTATCGATTGCAAAAGTAGAAATTATATTTCAGATATGTTTTGATTATCTAAGTTTTATGATTTTTTGTTAAAATAATTCAATAATAGGGCTCCCCAAGCAAGTATAAGTAAGAGCCCGCCTATGGGTGTGATAAAACCTATAACTTTAAAGTCAAAAGAAGTAAGGTCGTTTGTCGCTAATAAATAGATTGAGCCCGAAAATAAAAATATTCCAAAAGTGACTAGATAATAAATTGTCTTCTTAGTTTTTTGTGGTAAATCAGTCAGTATGCCAATAAACAATAAAAATAGTGCATGATAAGTTTGATAACGTACTCCGGTTTCAAAAGTTGCAAGTTGGTCTAATGTCAAAACTTTTTTTAATGCATGTGCTCCAAAAGCGCCTAAAATAATTGCAATCATTCCGAAAATTGCAGCCGTTGAAATTATCTTTCTGTCCATTTTACTTTTTTTAATTATCTACAAATTTATCTCTTATTATATGCATTATGAAAGAAATTATAATATTGTTTAGATAAAGTTCTTTTAAAATAAATGCAATTTTCCAACGTATTGATTAGTATAAACGCATTAACAATTTTTATCTCTACAATTTGTTATGAATACAACATTTTTGTATGTTTGTGTTATAAATGTAAAAAAAAATGAGAACAATACTTATCATTGGGGCAGGAAGATCAGCTTCGTCGTTGATTCAATATTTATTGAATAAATCTGAAAAAGAGAACTTGCATCTTATTATTGGAGATTTATCTTTGGCTTTAGCCGAAAAGAAAACTAATAATCATCCTAATGCTACTCCTATTGCTCTTGATATCTTTGATCAAAGTCAAAGACAAAAAGCAATTCAAAGCGCCAGTATTGTCGTTTCTATGTTACCAGCTCATTTACATATTGAAGTTGCACGTGATTGCATTATTTTTAAAAAGAGTTTAGTAACTGCATCATACATCAGCGATGCAATGCAAGAATTAGATGCTGCTGCCAAAGAGAATAATCTTATTTTCATGAACGAAATTGGACTTGATCCTGGAGTAGATCATATGAGTGCCATGAAAGTAATTGATGAGATAAAGGATAAGGGCGGAAAAATGATTCTTTTCGAATCTTTTTGTGGTGGTCTTGTTGCTCCAGAATCTGATAATAACCTTTGGAATTATAAATTTACTTGGGCGCCTAGGAATGTAGTTTTGGCTGGTCAAGGCGGTGCAGCTAAATTTATTCAAGAGGGAACCTATAAATATATACCGTATTGCAACTTATTCCGTAGAACTGAATTTTTAGATGTAGAAGGTTACGGTCGATTTGAAGGATACTCTAATAGAGATTCACTAAAATATCGTTCTGTATATGGTTTAGATGATGTGTTGACATTATATCGAGGAACGATTCGAAAAGTTGGTTTTTCAAAAGCATGGAATATGTTTGTGCAATTAGGCATGACAGATGATAGCTATGTAATGGAGAATTCTGAAAACATGAGCTATAGAGAATTTGTAAATTCTTTTCTTCCTTATCATCCTACGGACTCTGTAGAGATAAAAACACGCTTAATCTTAAAGATTGATCAAGACGATATCATGTGGGATAAATTATTAGAACTTGACCTTTTCAATAATAAAAAAATACTTGGTCTTAAGAATGCTACTCCAGCTCAAATGTTAGAAAAGATATTGAGCGATAGTTGGACATTACAACCTGACGAAAAAGATATGATTGTTATGTATCACAAATTTGGCTACGAATTTGAAGGATCTAAAAAGCAAATAGATTCTAAAATGGTTTGTATAGGAGAGGATCAAACTTATACGGCAATGGCAAAAACAGTTGGTTTACCTGTCGCAATGGCAACTTTATTGATACTAAATGGGAAGATAACAACTCCGGGAGTTCAACTTCCAATTAGAAAAGAGGTGTATTTGCCTATTTTAAAAGAATTAGAAGAATACGGTGTTGTATTTAAGGAACAAGTAATGTCTTACTTAGGCTATAATCCTGACAAAAACTTTAATTAGTTATTTTTTTTTAGACTTTTTTTTTGTGGTAAATCCGCTTCGAGAGAAGCGGATTTCTTTTTATTATTACTTTTAATTACCAGACGATAATGATATAGGTACATTATACCTAACTCTAACTGCTTCATCTTTAACTTTTCCAGGAATCCATTTTTGAGATAATTTTATCACTCTTATAGCTTCTTCAGCTGAGCCATAACCAAAATCTCTTAAACTCCTTAACTCACTGATGCTTCCATCTTTTTCAACTATGAACGTTATGTAAACTTGACCTCTAGCTTTAGCATTGACCATTTCTTGTGGAATAATAAAAGTTTTAGATACAAATTTATAGAATTCACTCATTCCGCCTGGATATGTGGGCATTTCAGTAGTGCTACTTGCATTTACAATATCATTTTGATCAGCTATTCTCGCTTCTTTAGGCGGAGGTGGTGGAGGCATGTCCTCTTTAGAAACTTTATTTCTATCACTCATTTTAGGTCCGTCGGAGGTCATGTCGATATAAATAGTTTCCGACTTGTTTTTTTGAACTTGCTTCTCTTTTTTATCAGTAGATCTGATTGCTGGCGGAGGAGGTGGCGGGATACTGTTTTTCTCTTTATCGGTAAGTTCGTTGTATTTCTTTTGTGCTGTTATTTTTTTATTAGCATCGCGAAAAATAAACACAGTATTTTTCCAAACTTCATCTGAGCTTTTACTTTGCTTTGTAGATTCCTTAGTCGTCTTTTCCTTTTTTTCTTGGGCTACGACTTTTGTACATAATGAGAAAAATAACGCTGTTAAAACTGGGATTAGCATTCCTTTTTTTAATACTGCTCTTGCTGTTGATGTTGTGGTTGTCATCATAATTAATCTTTTTTTAGTTACAGAATAGTTTAAATTACTGGCCAAGTAATAGGTTTCGTTCGCGTTTGCCTTTGAGATTAATAAATTCTGGTAAAACGGAACATTATTATATGATTTTACGACTTTCTCATCTGCTAGAAATTCGTGATTAAGTTGCATTGCTTTTTTATAAAAAATGAAAATTGGGTTGAACCAAAATAAAACCTTCAAAGTTTCTATAATTAAAATGTCTAACGTATGTTTTTGCGTAACATGAATTAGTTCGTGTGTGTACAATTCAGCTTCAATTTTTCTATTGTCATACTCCATCTCATTTACGAAAATATAATTTAGAAAAGTGTAGGGAAGTGTTTGTTCTTTTAAAAGTACAAGTTTACAATTCTCATAAGCAATTGTTTTTGTTGCTTTGGCTTTGACAACTAATTTTGATATATTTCGTATAAATCGAATGAGTAATGCTGTCGTTATTAAACCATAAATTACAGCAGTAATTTGTATCCAATAATTAATAGAATTATCAACGATTGCTGCTGTTGCATCACCAACTGCAATTTTATTTTGCGACAATATGGGACTTGCTATTTCTTGAACAATTTCAATAGTAATAAATGGGACGATGAATGAAAATACCAAAGCAAATAACAAATAGAAGCGATTGAAATGATGCATTTTTTCATTTTCAAAAACGAAATGGTACACAACAAGTAATACGATTGATGATATGGTTGATTTGATTATAAAGTCTATCATTTTTTCTTTTTTAGAATGGCACGGTCAACTATTTTTTTAAGTTCTTCCAATTCTTTTTCAGATAAATTAGTTTCTGTAGTGAAGAAAGAAGCAAATTGTGAAGCGGAATCATTAAAGAAATTCTTTATGAGTCCGTTGACATGTTTAGAGAAATACACCGTTTTTAAAACTAACGGATAGTATTCTCTTGAGTTTCCATATTCAGTGTAAGCAACAAAATTTTTATCGATCATCCGCTTTAATAAAGTGGCGACGGTAGTCGTCTTAGGTTTTGGTTCAGGATAAGCTTCGAGCAAATCTTTCATAAAAGCTTTATCCAGATTCCAAAGATGTTCCATCAATTGTTCTTCGGCGTTAGTGAGTTGTTGCATTGCTGTTTTTATTTTGTGTATATTTCTTCTATTGGCATTCCGTTTTCATAAATCTTTGTTCCAAGGAGAACTCCTTCTGAATCATAAAAAGTCCATTTTCCAGGAGGAAGCCATTCTGCTTTTTTTCCAATCATTACTTTTTTCGAATATCCTATTTGCTGAATTTTTCCTGTATTGTGATATTTTATAATATGACAACTATTTTTTCTAAATTTTTCTTCGGTCACTAATTTTTCTTCGGTATATGATTTCCATTTTCCAGTTTTATTTCCTTTTTGATATCTTCCTACAGTGGAGGACTGAATTGTCATGAAGTTTTTAGTTTCAATCCATTTGCCTTGCTTTATACCATTTCGAGTCTGGTTTATTTTACAACTTGTAAGACTGAGACAAAATATAATAAATACTATTTTGGATATAATTTTAAATTTCATTTCTACAGATTAAAACATTGCTCTACAAATGTAGAGTTATTTTTTTAATTCGCAACTATTTTTTAAATTAATTGATTATTAATGTTTTACAGTTTTAAAATATTAAATAAAGATTTGCTTTTTTAATTTTGATAAAAATGTAAAGAGTATTTGCAATGATGTTCTTTAAGCTATTCAGTATAAATTACTATTTAAGAAGTTTAAATTCTCACTATTTTTTTTCGAAAATTATTTTCACAATCTATTATTTCTGTAATCTTAAATTTTATAATCCGTCACTATCGTAACATATTTAAATAGTTCTAAAGTCTACAGAAATGCCCAATGATATAAATATCAGAATTGTCTCCAAATGGCATAATTTGTGCTAAATTTGTATGTACTATCAATTAAAAATAATATCATGAAAACAAAAATATTACTTGTTGCTATTGCATTTTTCGGCTTTCAGTTGGGATTTGCTCAAGAATCCAAACCGGTTGCTAATGATTCTACAGGAGTGCTTCCAGTAGCTATTTCAGCACAAACCATGGTACAGAAAGACGCTCTTAAAGAAAAAGCTCAAGCAGAAAAGGCGCTAAAAGATGCTGAAAAGGACAGGAAGAAAGCTCAGAAAGAGCAAGATAAAGCAGAGAAAAGCCGTAAAAAAGCCGAGAAAGCAAAAAATAAAGAGGAAAAGGCTAGAGATAAAGCACAAAAATCGAGAGACAAAGCTGCTAAAAAAGCAGAAAAGCAAGAGAAGAAAATTGGAAAAGCAGACAATTCAATTGATAAATTAAATAAAAAACTTGACAAAGAAGAAAAGCAACTAAGTAGAATGCAGGATAAATTTGACAAAGCAACTTCCAGAGGAAAACTTTCCGAAGTTAAGTTGGGAAAAGAAAATGTTAAAATTACTAAGCAGCAACTTAAAATTAAAAAGCTAGAAGCTGATCTAGTAGATGCGCAAAGAAAATTAAAGAAATTAGAAAGATAATTTTATAATCCTCGGCTCAGGTTGGGGATTTTTTTTGGAGTGCGATGAAAAGGAGTTTAGAATTTTAAAAGTTTATTTTGAAAAATCTTCCACATTAAGGATTACTTCATGGTGCTTTTATTTTCACAGCAATTCAGAGAACTTCATTTGGAATGAATATCATTTTTCTGCGAAGTTACGGAGCATAAAAAGATTACTTCATGATGATTTTATTTGGGTATTCACTGAATTTCAATTGTAATCGAAAGTCTAACTTTAGTAATAGCTCAAGCGCAAATTTAGAAATCAATTTTCAGCAATAAAATAATTTCTAATCTTAAATTAAAAGTCCGTTTATTCAAAAGAGAATAAACGGACTTTTAATACATTTTTGAAAAGCTTTATTTGCTCAATTCCACAAAATATTTATAAAACAATGGAATGGTTTCGATTCCTTTTAGATAATTGAAAATTCCAAAATGTTCGTTTGGCGAGTGAATAGCATCACTGTCTAATCCAAATCCCATTAATATAGTTTTGCTTTTCAGTTCTTTTTCGAATAAAGCTACAATAGGAATGCTTCCTCCAGAACGAACTGGAATCGCAGGAACTCCAAAAGTCTCTGTGTAAGCCATATTTGCAGCTTTGTACCCAATGCTGTCAATAGGAGTTACATATCCTTGGCCACCGTGATGCGGCTTAACTTTTACAGTTACACCAGCAGGAGCAAGGCTTGTGAAATGTTTAGTAAATAATTCTGTTATATTTTCCCATTCTTGATTTGGTACTAAACGCATTGATATTTTTGCAAATGCTTGACTTGCAATAACTGTTTTAGCACCTTCACCAGTATATCCGCCCCATATTCCGTTTACATCAAGAGTTGGACGAATTGAGTTTCTTTCATTAGTCACATATCCTTTTTCGCCATAAATGTCGTTTAAGTCGAGTGCTTTTTTGTAATTATCTAAATTAAATGGTGCTTTTGCCATTTCAGCTCTTTCTTCAAGAGATAATTCCTCAACATTGTCGTAGAATCCCGGAATCGTTATGTGATTGTTTTCATCATGAAGTGAGGCAACCATTTTAGCTAAAATATTGATTGGATTAGCAACAGCTCCGCCATACAGTCCAGAGTGTAAATCACGGTTAGGACCTGTGACTTCAACTTCCACATAACTTAAACCACGTAGACCAGTTGTTATTGATGGTTGTTGGTTTGAAATCATTCCAGTATCTGAAATTAAAATAACATCGTTTTTTAATTTCTCGTGATTGTTTTCGACAAATGTTTTTAGATTAACACTTCCTACTTCTTCTTCACCTTCAATCATAAATTTAACGTTACAAGGCAAGGTGTTGGTTTGCATCATTAGCTCAAAAGCTTTTACGTGCATATACATTTGACCTTTATCATCGCAAGCACCACGAGCGAAAATAGCTCCTTCTGGATGAATTTCAGTTTTTTTAATGACTGGTTCGAATGGAGGAGAAGTCCATAATTCGATAGGATCTGGTGGTTGAACGTCATAATGACCGTACACAAGAACGGTAGGTAAGCTTGGGTCAATCATTTTTTCTCCGTAAACAATAGGATATCCTGCAGTCTCACATATTTCAACATTGTCACATCCTGCTTTTTCTAAACTAGCTTTTACAGCATCGGCTGTATCGATAACATCTTGGCAATAAGCAGTGTCTGCGCTAACAGATGGAATTTTCAATAATTCAATTAATTCATTTATAAAACGATCTTTATGCTGCTGCACATACGATTTAATACTTTCCATTGATTTTTTATTTTAGTCTTTCAAAAGTACAAAAAAGAGAATGAATATTTTTTTAAATATTTCTTTGTAGATTCGAACTTATGTTTATCTTTGCACCCACAATTGCGCGGATATGGTGAAATTGGTAGACATGCCAGACTTAGGATCTGGTGCCGCAAGGCGTGTAGGTTCGAGTCCTATTATCCGCACCGATAAAACCCTTTAAGTACTGATAATCAGTAATTAAAGGGTTTTTTTTTATTACTCCATCTCCTGTATTTCTCCTAATTTTTTTTTAAAAATTCCATACAAGTTGACTATACAAGATCTAGTAATTTAGTTTAATGTTGATTCTACTATAGATTTAAATATCATTAAAAATGGGTATTGGAAAGTTAAAATTTTAACAGTTACTTTACGGTCTTACTAAAGTTGTTAGGCCAAACTGAGAATCAGCTTTGACTTTTTTTGTGAAAAAATAATGATGTTATAAGAAATAGCAACGACCTTGAACTTTGATAACATAGAAATGATAGGAAAAAGCGTCATTTTTTTTGTGTATACTATAATGATTAAAATTATTTTACTAAAAATTCAAAAAAAATTAATTCAATCCTACTCAATACTTTTACCCTAAATCAATATTAATAAACTCCAATTTTATGAAAAGAACTCTACTTTTAGTAATTACCGTATTTCTCTTCTTTATTGTAAATTCTAATGCTCAGACAGGTCCTAATGTTACCATTACAAGTTCAAAAGCCGTTATTGCCGAGAAGGAAAGTGTGGACATTACGGCAACTTTAGATGCTGCAACCGATAAAGATGTGACTATCAATTTTGATGTCAAAGGAACGGCGCTGCATGATTCAGATTACACTACGACTTTTCTTGGAAAAGGGACTGCGATAACCGTTGCAGGAGGAAATGGAATTGGTTCCGCTCTCAATCAATTTAATCAATCCAGAGGAGTCTTTGTGGATCCTTCAGGAAATATTTATATAGCTGATGCAAGCAATCACCGTATCCAAAAATGGGCACCTGGAGCTTCCTCTGGAACAACTGTTGCCGGTGGTAATGGAATAGGCTCAGCAGCAAATCAATTATACGGTCCGTCAAGTGTTTATGTAGACACGTCTGGGAACATCTATATTGCTGATGGCAGTAATTATCGTATTCAAAAATGGACGCCTGGAGCTACAAGCGGAATTACTGTTGCTGGTGGAAATGGAATGGGATTAGCCGCAAATCAATTATATTATACTAATGGTTTTTTTGTAGAGTCTAATGGGAATATTTTTGTAGCAGACGGCTTAAATAGTCGCATTCAAAAGTGGGTTCCAGGAGCTACAACAGGAACAACAGTTGCAGGAGGTACCAATGGTAGTGCAGCAAATCAGTTAAACAACGCTACAGATGTTTTTGTTGATAATTATGGAAACATCTACATTACTGACGCAAACAATAATCGTATTCAAAAATGGGCGACTGGAGCTACAACCGGAATTACTGTTGCTGGAGGAAATGGTATGGGATCGGCAGCTAATCAAATTTATTTTCCTAGTGGTATATCTGTCGATAATATTGGAAATATATTTATAGTTGACTCTTTCAATAATCGAATTCAAAAATGGTCTTTAAATGCTACTTCAGGAACTACTGTTGCTGGCGGAAATGGTAGTGGTTCTGCCGTTAATCAGTTAAGCAATCCTTCTAAAATATTTCTCGATTTATCTGGTAATATATTCATAGCTGACGCCATGAACAACCGTATCCAAAAAATACAGATTGCACCGCAAATTACTATTAAAGCAGGAGAAACTGTGGGTAAAATAACAATCAACAGTATTGACGATAGTTCCGATGAGGAAGATGAAACTATTATTATTACTCCAACAACGGCTGTAAATGCTTTATTAAACAGTACAAGCTCAATAACTTTAACACTTACTGATATAAATGATCCTCCTGCCGTGACTTTTGCGTTTAGCGCACCTACAATTGTAGAGAATTCAACAACTGATGTAATTCTTACAGCATCTGTTCCGGTAGCTTCAGGTAAAGATATTGACATTTCTTTCACCATAGAGGGTACAGCTACCGAAAGTACAGAATACACAGTAAGTAGCAAAGCCATAAAGATTTCTGCCGGTAGCAAAACGGGTTCATTAACCATTTCTACAAAAGGACTGGATGATACTGTAGTAGAGATCTTGGAAACCATCATATTTAGAGTTGCTACCATTACCAATGCAACTGCTGTAGCAAATACAGCAACCCTTAATTTAGAAAGTGACGACAATCCTTCGTTTACGATGACTTCTCTTAACACATCTATGGCCGAGCATGAAAGTTTAGACATTACAGCAACCCTACAAGCGCCAACTAGCAAAGATTTAACGATTGACTTAGATCTATCAGGAACTGCTAAATTTGATGGTGACTACGCTACTAATTATGTAGGCAAAGGAACTACTTCTACTGTCGCTGGAGGGAATGGATCAGGTTCATTTGCGAATCAATTATCAAATCCTTCTGATATATTTGTCGATCAAGCAAGCACTATTTATGTTTTGGACTCAGGTAATGGCCGCATTCAAAAATGGGAAAAAGGAGCAACCTCAGCAACGACTGTAGTAACTCTTCCTACTTGGATTAACTATTTTTTTATTGATTCAGAAAAGAATATTTATATCTCAGATCACTACAATAACAGAATTCAGAAATGGTCGGTCGCTTCACCTATATGGACTACAGTTGCTGGAGGAAATGGAGCAGGAAGTAGTGCAAATCAATTAAGTCTTAGTCCCACAAGTATTTTTGTTGATTTAGAGGGAAGTATTTACATCGTAGATCAAAATAATAATCGAATTCAAAAATGGTTGAAAAACGCAACAGCAGGAACGACAGTAGCGGGTGGAAATGGACAGGGATCAGCGGCGAATCAATTACAAAGTCCACAAGGTCTATTCGTTGATTTAAGTGGCAATGTTTTTATTGCAGATAGTGGGAATAGACGTATACAAAAATGGGACAAAGGAGCTTCAACTGGCGTTACAATTGTTTCTAGTCCTGTCGATGGAATCGACAGCGCTTATATACAAAGGATATTTGGAACTGCTGACGGCGTAATTTATTTCATGTATGATTGGATGGCAATGGGAACAAAAATAAGAAAATGGCTACCCGGGACAAGTTCAAGTACAACAAAAGCAGTTTCGCAAAGTAAATTCGGATCTGAAGTAGATCAATCAAGCTCCCCTGGTGGAATTTTTGTCGATCATAACAATAATATCTTTATTGCTGATCGTGGTAACAACCGCATTCAAAAAATCCAAATGGCAACACAAATCTCGATCAAAGCTGGTGAAACAGTTGGTATATTATCTATAAAAGGTATCGAAGATGATTTAGATAATGAAGGTACTGAGACCATTATTATTAAAGCAACATCTGCTGAAAATGCAGATATTACAAATGTTCTGGATATTACCTTGTCATTATTGGACAACACCAAGTCGTTCACTCTTCAAAGCAGTCCATTTCCAGGCTTGGCAAATGGTAGCGTAGCCTGGGGAGATTATGACAGAGATGGTGATTTAGACGTCGCAATTATGGGGCAAAGCCCAACCTTAGGTGCGGTTACTGCCTTGTTTGAAAACAGAAATGGAGAGTTTGTGAATACCAATCAGAACTTTCAAAAACTGTATGATGGAGATATTTCATGGATAGATATTAATAAAGACGGTTGGATTGATTTGGTTGTATCCGGTTATAACGATAAACCTTACACTAAATTATACATCAATAAACAAGGTAGTTATTTTGAACCGACAGATGATTATGGCCTACCACAGTTGTATGCCACTACTATGGCATGGGGAGATCTAGATAACGATGGTGATATTGATTTAGCTATTGCAGGTTTAGACGCAACAGACAAACATGTGTTTAATATTTATTATCGAGAAGACGGTCAGAATAAATTTGTAAAGGAATCCTCTTCTGTCTCAGGTATGTATTATATGTCAGACCCAGGCTTTATTAAAGGGGATATGAAGATTGTCGATGTAGATTTAGATGGAGATAATGATTTGGTATATAATGGAGAGAATGCTAGTGGTTCTACTATTGGAGGCGTAATAATGAATACTTTAATTAACCCCAATTCTCCAAATCCCTATGCAACAACCCCATGGGGCCAATCGAGTACTCTGCAACTAAAGAATTCAACCATAGAAGTAGCTAAGTTTAAAAATCACAACGGTATTACCATACTGTCAAGTGGTGTAGACAATACTGGTAATAATGTATTTTACTCATCCAATAGTCTTGCAGGAGCAGGTGGAGCAGGTACAGAGCAACAATATCCAAAGTTGAAAAATGGTGATATCGCTGTTTCCGATTATAATATTGACGGTTTAAATGATATTGTGTTTACGGGTGAAAATCAAGCGGGTGTTCCTGTCACAAAACTTTATATTCAGGATTCAAATGGGAATTTCAAAGAATCTCCATTAGTATTACAAGGTTTAAGGAATTCTACGGCTACATGGGTCGATTATGATATGGATGGTGATTTGGATTTATTCTTAACCGGAGAAGACAATACAGGGGCTAAAACGATATTGTATAAATCTGAAATTGCCAATAAGAAAAACACATCTCCAGCTAAAATTACGGGATTAAAATCGGAAGATAAAGGCTACGGTACTGTGCGATTTAGCTGGGACAAACCCGCTGATGATTTTTCTAAAGATCTTAGTTATGTATTACGATTAGGTACAACTCCAGGAGGAACGGAGCTCTCTAATACAGAAAGTGACTTGTCAACTGGACGTAGATTAATTGTAAAGCCAGGCCAGATTTACACCAATTTCTTTGAAACACAATTAGATCCCGGCACATATTACTGGTCAGTTCAGGCGGTAGATACAGGTATTAAAAGTGGTGTTTTCTCAGATGAAGCCTCTATCAGATTAACCTACGATTGGAAAATGTTAAACCAAGGAGGTATCGTAGACCGAAGAATTATTGGACAAAACAATCCAACGATAAAACTGGCCGATTTAGACAATGATAACCGTTTGGATTTAATTTATGGATCTTCCACCGGAATGACTCAAGCTTATCGATTTGATGGTAAAAGGCTAATCAATATAAACAATAACACCTTTAATATGTTTACCGGTACTTCTGGAATTGAAACAGGAGATGTAAATGGTGACGGTACGTCTGATGTGTTAATGATCGCTGGTGCCACTTCTCCTTATAGACTTAATATTTATTTAAGTAATGGCCAAGGAGGTTACAAAAATAAAGATTTAGGGGCAGGATTATATAAAGCTAAGGCCAAAATAGTGGACTTAAATAATGATGGTACCGCAGAAATAGTACTAATGGGACTATCAAGCAGTCAATCGTCTGGAAGGTTAAAATTCTTTATTTATGAATATGCTAAAGCAACACAGTCATTCACAACTACAGAAATTACAAATATTTCATCCTTAAGCGAAGCTTCCTTTGATTTAGGTGACGTTGATAAAGATGGTGACGTTGATTTTATACTAAGTGGTTACGACCCAGGTAGTGGAAACAAAAGTTTTATCTACACGAATGACACTCCGTTAGGTGGTGCATATACATTCACACAGACATCTAATAATTTAGTTGGAGTAACTAAAGGAACTACAAATCTAATTGATTTTGATGGTGACGGTGATTTAGACGCTGTTTTTACTGGAACAAGTGCAGCGGGGGATGTGTTTGAAATCTATATTAATAAACTAAATGAAGGTATAACAACTTGGCCAAGGCTTAATAATATTGGATTAATCCCTATGAGAGAAGGGAAAATTGATCTTGGTGATTTTAACGGAGATGGTTATGCCGATTTATTGTATTCAGGAATTCTAGAAAACGGAATTGGACAGGCAACTAGATTAAGTGAATTTGACCCTGTAACAAAAAAATATAAAGACAGTCCTTTCGATGTGACTGATATTATAAAAGCTGAAGTTGAGTTTGGAGATCTAGATGGCGATGGCGATTTGGATTTCTCTCTTTCAGGTGAAAGCAAATCTAATCCTGGGACTTATATCTTTAGAACTTATATTAACTTCAGAAATGAATCTGCCAAAGTCTTAGCGCAAAGCAATGGTAGTAACAGAACAACTAAAAGTTCTAAAGCAACTTCGGCAACATTTATAATTAACGAACCACCTACCATACCTAAAACAAATGTAGTTAAGAATATTGAAGGAGGTGTTTATAATGCTAAAGGATTTCCTGTTGAGTTCTCTTGGAATGCTGCTGTTGATGATCATACTCCTGTAAACGGATTAACCTACGCATTAAAAATAGGAACAACTGATGGAGGAGAGCAAATTATGTCTGCTAATGCTAACACAAGTGGTATCCGTAAGTCTTCAGAAAAAGGAAATATGGAACATAATCTGAAATGGAGTTTAAGGCTTCCAGTAGGAGTTTATTATTGGTCAGTACAAGCAATTGATGCGTCTTATACTGGTTCTGCCTTTTCTACATCAAACAGATTTGAAGTAACTGCAGGAGGGGAATTAGATGATGATAAAGACGGAGTAATGAATGATAAAGATTTATGTTCAAACACTCCAATTGGTGAAAAAGTAAATGCAACTGGCTGTTCAAGTTCGCAAATAGATGATGATAAAGATGGAGTAATGAACGATAAAGATTTATGTTCAAACACTCCAATTGGTGAAAAAGTAAATGCAACTGGCTGTTCAAGTTCGCAAATAGATGATGATAAAGACGGAATAATCAACGATAAAGATTTATGTTCAAACACTCCAATTGGTGAAAAAGTAAATGCAACTGGCTGTTCAAGTTCGCAAATAGATGATGATAAAGACGGAATAATGAACGACAAAGATTTATGTCCTAATACTCCTGTCGGATCAGTTGTGGATCTAGCTGGTTGCGAGGTTTTGATGTTACCCCAAAATAATTACAAAGTTGAAGTAACTAGCGCCTCTTGTATAGGAAGTAATAACGGGAAAATACAAGTAACAGTGGCAGATGTTAAGTATGTTTACACTGTTAGCGTAACAGGTCAGACCCCGTTTACTTTAAACCCTATTAATTCAAGTACTAAAACATTCGACAATTTAGCTAATGGATCATACAGTGTATGTTTTAAAATTGAAGGAAAGTTGAATTATGAACAGTGTTTTGATGTAGTAATAAATCAACCAGCAGCGTTAAAAACAACTTCAAAACTAAATTCAAAAACAAAAAATTTGGATTTAACTTTAGAAGGGGCTAGTTCTTATCAAGTAACAATTAATGGAAGAACACAAACTGTTATAGAAAATAAATTTTCAACTCAATTACTACCTGGTGTAAATAATGTTGAAGTCAAAACAAATCTAAATTGTCAGGGAATTTATTTTGAAAAAATTATATTATATGACGATTTGACTTATTATCCGAATCCAACTTCAGGTGGACTGACTATTATATTGCCAGAAGCTATTAAAAACATAAATGTTTATGTAAGAAATACAGCCGGAATGTTAGTGTTACAAAAACAGTCCGTTCCTGCGCTAAACGGAGTTGTAAATCTCGATTTGAGCGGATTGAGTGAAGGTACTTATCAAATAACTACATTAGGGTCCGCTTACGAAGAAACCTTTAAAATTATTAAAAAATGAAACAAACCGTAAAAATAATTACAACATTAATAGTTGTTAGTTTATTATTATTCAACTGTGGAGGAGACAGTGATTTACCAACGCCAAAACCTCCAACACCGAGCCCTCCAATTTCTCAAGCGCCTGGCTCTGTAACTTTGTTATCACCAATAAATAATAAAGCCTGTGAGGAAGGAGTTATTCAAAATAGTACAGAACGAGAAATTACATTTAGTTGGGGCACATCTGTTAATACTGAAACTTATGATTTAATAATAACTAATTTGACAACAAATCAAGTAACGTTGTTGACAGGTTTAGTCAATACGAGTAACAAAATTAATCTTAAAAAGGGCACTCCTTATTCATGGAGTGTAATTTCAAGATCTGCCAAAAATTCAGAAACTGCTACAAGTTCAGTATGGAAATTATATGTTTCAGCAGAAGGTATTACCAATTACGCACCTTTTCCTGCAACACTTAATGCGCCACTTTCGGGAGCAATTGTTAGTACTATTAGCAATAAAGTAACTTTAGATTGGACGGGAATGGATCTTGATAGTAAAGTGTTGAATTATACAATTTATTTAGATAAAGTAGATGGTAAGCAAATACCAAAGGCAGAGTATAGTAATTTAAGTACTCAGAAATTAGATGTCGCAGTAGAGCCTAATTCATACTATTTTTGGAGAGTGAAAACTTCTGACGGGCAGAATAGCTCTTATACCATAGTATATACTTTTAAAACAAACTAGATTGAAGAAATCAATTGAACTTGTGTAGTTTGTAATTCAAAAAATAACGCTGGTTGATTGAAATTTATTTCTATCCCTATTATCCGCACAAAAAAAGCTTTCGCTGTAGCGAAAGCTTTTTTTTATACCTAAATCTTAGAGATTATCTCCTTTCAATCCACATATTAATTTTCTTTTCTAATAATGCTAAAGGCATTACTCCAGATTCTAATACTTTTTCGTGGAATGTTTTAATGTCAAACTTTTTACCCATTTTAGCTTCTGCTTTTTTACGAAGTTCTATAATTTTTAGCTGACCAATTTTGTAAGATAGCGCTTGGCCAGGTATTGCCATATAGCGTTCAATTTCTGGAATGATACTTGCTTCACTCTCGGCTTCGTTTTCTAACGAATATTTTATTGCTTGTTCTCTTGTCCATCCTTTTGAATGTAATCCTGTATCTACAACTAAACGGATCGCTCTGTGCATTTCATTACTTAGCATTCCAAAGTATTGATATGGATCCTGATACAATCCAAGTTCTTTTCCTAAGCTTTCAGTATACAAAGCCCATCCTTCGCCATAAGCGCCAAACCAATTGAATTTTCTAAAATCAGGAAGGCTACTGTTCTCTTGTTGCAAAGAGATTTGGAAATGATGACCAGGAATTGCTTCGTGTAAAAACAAATCTTCATCTCCATACGTATTATAATTTTTTACATCAGGAATTGGGACGTAAAAAATACCCGGACGAGAACCATCCGCTGCCCCTTGATTGTATTCAGCGCTAGCTGTTTTTTCTCTAAAAGCTTCCGTTCTTCTAATTTCGAATTTAGTTTTTGGTTGTAATGAAAATAATTTGTCGACATTAGGCTTGATGCGACTATAAATACTATCAAAATTCGCGATAACTTGTTCTGGTTGTGTGAAAGGTTTAAGTTCTTTTTTATTTCTAACCTCGTCAAAGAATTGTAATAATGTGCCTTTAAAGCCAACTTGCTCTTTCACTTTCTCCATTTCTGCGTTTAAGCGCGCCACTTCTTTTAAACCCAATTCGTGAATTTGTTCTGGAGTCATTTCAGTAGTAGTCCACTGTTTTACATAAATAGCGTATAAATCCTTTCCAAAAGCTAAACTTCCTATACCGCTTGTTTTTCTGGAGGCCGGAAGATATTCTTTCGTTAAGAAATCTGCCATTTTTTTATATCGAGGAATCAATTTAGTATTTATTGTAGCAGTGTATTTTGCAGTTAAATTTTCCTTCATACTTTCAGGAAATGAAGCGGGCATTAACTTTATCGAAGAGTAGAACAAATTGTCATCTACTGCTGGAGTTGCCATTTCTGTAAACTGAGGAATCAATTTTAGTGTTAAAGCTTTAGGCAAGACGATACCTTTATCTAATCCTTTTTTCATGTAAACCATAGCCGAATCGATCCATATCGCATATTTGTCCATTCGAGACAAAAAGTTAGTGTAATCTTTTTCAGTTGTAAAAGGTTGCGCACTGGTTCCTCCAGCAAATTGTCCCATGGTTAAATGCGTTCCCCAGAACTGATGTAAAGGAATTAAATTTGTAGGCTGTTGAAGTAGCGCTTTACCTATTTGAACTTCCCATTTAATAATTTCATAGCTGTTTTTTTCTTCTGCATTTAAATCTTCAGGAGCAATTTTCTGCATTGCAGATTCATACTTATCAAAAAAGTCAGATTGTAATTTTCTATAACCATCTGTCATTTCAAACTGCAGTTGGTCATTATATTCGTTTTGACCATTTTGGGTCGCTGCCAAAGGATCAAATTGGTTTTTTTCGTTGAAGTAATTCTGCGTTATAGTACTAAAATCATCTTTTTTTTCTTCAGATTTACAATTGAACAGCATTAACGAGATAGTTACTGTGAATAAAAGAACAGTTATTTTTTTCATGAGTTAATTATATTGATAGATTCAGCTAATTTATTCTTTTTTTTTAGTTTTAATATCGTTATCAGTAATAGGTTTGGAAAGAAGCGCTCTGTTTTTCTTAAATTTTAGTTAATGATTGATTGTTACTTCTATTTTACACTCAATTCATTTATGTTTACTACCTAAATTAATTTACCAAAATGAGAAAAAAATCCTTTTTTATTCTTCTAGTTATCGGAAATATGCTGACAGTTGAAGCCCAAGAAAAAAAAGAAGAGAGCGGAGCAAACCCGTTTTTTCAGCCCTACAATACTCCTTTTAATGTCCCTCCGTTTGATTTGATCAAAAACGAACATTTTAAACCTGCTATTTTAGAAGGAATTAATAAGCATGATGCAGAAATTAAAGCAATTGCAAATTCTAATACGGTAGCTACTTTTGAGAATACAATTTTTGCTATGGAAAACGCAGGTAAATTATTGTCAAATGTAAACGTAGTTTTTTCCAATTTGAATTCAGCGAATACCAATAAAGAAATTCAAAATATTGCTAAAGAAGTTGCACCAAATCTATCTGCTCACCGAGATAATATTTATTTAAATGAGAAGTTGTTTGCGAGAGTAAAAGCGCTTTGGGACAAAAAAGAAACGCTCGGCTTAAATTTAGAACAAGCAAAAATTCTTGACAACTCCTATAAAAACTTTGTTCGAAGTGGAGCCAATCTGTCAGAATCTGATAAAGGAGTTTTACGTAAAATCAATGGCGACCTTTCATTATTAAGTTTGAAGTATGGTCAAAATTTATTGGCAGAAACTAACAAATATGAGTTAGTGATTTCAGACAAGAAAGAATTAAAAGGCCTGCCTCAGGGTTTAATTGATGCCGCTGCTGTTGACGCTAAAAGTAAAGGAAAAGAAGGAAAATGGGTATTTACACTTTCTAATTCTAGTGTAATGCCATTTTTACAATATAGTGCAAATCGAAAATTACGTCAAGAAATTTGGAATGCTTACCAAACTCGAGCAAATCATGATGACGAAACTGATAACAAAGAAAACGTAATTCAATTAGCAAATTTGCGCGGACAGAGAGCACGTTTATTGGGATTCAAATCACATTCTGATTATGTGTTAGAAGAATCTATGGCTAAAACTCCTGAAAATGTTAATAAACTATTGAATGATTTGTGGAAGCCAGCATTAGAAATTGCAAAGCAAGAAGCTATAGATATTAAAAATATGATGGGTAAGGACGGAATAAAAGGTCCTGTTCAACCGTATGACTGGAGATACTACACAGAAAAAATTAGAAAGCAGCGTTTTAATTTAGACGAAGAGGAGTTAAAACCTTTCTTTAGTTTAGAAAATGTAAGAAACGGTGTTTTTCAAGTAACACAAAAGTTATATGGAGTAACATTTACAGAATTGAATAACGTACCTAAATATCATCAAGATGCGTCAGTGTGGGAAGTAAAAGAAGCAGATGGAAGTCATATCGGAATTATCTATATGGATTTTCATCCGCGTGATTCTAAGCGCGGTGGTGCTTGGATGACGTCGTACAGAACTCAGGAAACAGTAGATGGAAAAAGAGTAGCTCCTGTGGTTTCAATTGTATGTAATTTCACGAAACCTTCAGCTAATGCTCCTGCTTTACTAACTTTTGATGAGGTAACTACGTTTTTCCATGAATTCGGACATGCATTACACGGATTGTTATCTAATGTAACTTATAAAAGTCTCGCAGGAACAAGTGTGCCAAGAGATTTTGTGGAGTTACCATCTCAAATTATGGAAAATTGGGCTGCTGAGCCAGAAGTACTAAAAATGTATGCAAAGCATTATAAAACGGGAACGGTAATTCCAGAAAGTTTAATTACTAAATTGCAAAACGCAGGTACTTTTGATCAAGGTTTCACGACTACTGAATATTTAGCAGCTTCATTATTAGATTTAGAATACCATTCGCAAACTAAAGATATAATAATTGATGCAAATGCTTTTGAAAAAGCAACAATGAAAAAAATAGGTTTAATTGATGCAATTATTCCAAGATACCGAAGCACTTATTTCAACCATGTCTTCGCTGGTGGATATTCTTCAGGATATTACAGTTATATATGGTCTGGAGTTTTAGATACAGATGCATTTGAAGCATTTAAAACAACTAATTTGTTTAATCCAGAGAAAGCGAAGTCATTCCGTGAGAACGTATTGGAAAAAGGAGGTACAGAAGATCCTATGGTTTTATACAAACGTTTTAGAGGAGCAGAGCCAAGTATCGAGCCGTTATTAAGAAAGCGCGGATTAGAGAAAAAGCAAGAGACTTTGAAAAAGGTAAGAGGATAATATAAAATCTATTCTATAAACAAGAAACCCTACATCAAAATTTTATGATGTAGGGTTTCTTGTTTTATTTGTATTGTAATTATTATCCGTGATATACTCTAGAGGCGATTATCTTTCCGTCTCTTACATCTAAGACTTCAGCGACAAGTAAATCTTGTTCTCCTACAACAGTTCTTGTATACTCCATAAAAACGCGATCTCCATTTGCAGTTAGCGATTTTACTTTGTAATTCAAACTCGGTAAGCGCTCAAAGGCATCTTTCCACCATGCTCTCAATTCTTGTTTACCAGTTACAAATCCTTCAGATTCTGGCTTGTAAATTTTCAATTTAGGACTAAAATGTACAGCGTCATCATCGTACAAAGACAATAATTTTTCTAGTTCTTTATTATTGAAAGTCTCAAACCATTTAAAAGCAATCGACTGTAATTTTTCAGGTGTCATATAATTTAGATTGGCGTTAAAATAAAAAATCCCATTCCGCATAACGGAAGGGATTTTCGTTTTTTTCTAATTTTCAGTTCGTATTATACGTTCTTCAAATTAATAATTTCTTGATCAGTAAGTAACCTCCAGTTTCCTCTTGGTAAGTTTTTCTTTGTCAATCCAGCAAAAGATACTCGGTCAATTCTTAAAACATCATAATCAAAATGTTCAAAGATGCTACGAACTACCTTTACGTTCGAAGAACGCAATTGTAAACCTATTTCACTTTTAGCTTCACCATCAATATAACTTACGTCTTCTACAAAAACGCGATGTCCATCAAGAGTTAAACCTTTATTTATTTTTTCTAAATCTTCATATTTCAAGTTTTTATCTAAGGAAACTTGGTATATTTTAGATGATTTCTGACTAGGTAAAGTAAACTTACGAATCATATCTGTGTCGTTTGTGAACAATAACAAACCAGTCGTATTCTTGTCCATTCTTCCTATTGCACCTATTTTTGCAGTAGTCGAACCTTTAACTAATTCTAATACATTGCGATATTCTTGACCTTCGTCCATCGCAGTTGTAAAGTTTTTTGGCTTGTTTAAAAGAATGTATACTTTTTTCTCTGGAGTCAATGTAGCTCCATCAAAGTTTACTACATCGCCTGGTTTTACCATATATCCCATTTCTGTAACTGGAATTCCGTTTACTTTTACAGTTCCGGATGTAATGTAAATATCTGCATCACGACGCGAACAAGCGCCAGAATTAGCTATGTATTTATTCAAACGAATTTCGTCTTTTACTTTTGGTCTCTTAGGTGCTTGATTCGGTTTTTTCTCCACTTTATCAGTAACAACTTCTGCAACCTTAGTATTTGGTTTATCCTTTTTTGGCCCTTGTGCCCGTTTTTGCATCGCAGGTTTTGGCTTGTTAGAACTTGGTCTTGAGCTATTTGCTCTTGGGCCACTTCCTTTATTGTTGCCTTGCTTATTATTCATAGTATTCCTTAATTTGCGCAAAGGTAGTATTTATATAATTGACAATCAATACTTGAGGAATATAAATAGGTAACTATCTAGCTAATAAGTCAATTAATAATTTGAGTTTAATTTTTTGGAGCTGCT
The DNA here is from genome assembly GCF_003688495.1 of Flavobacterium weaverense. Lineage (GTDB taxonomy): Bacteria > Bacteroidota > Bacteroidia > Flavobacteriales > Flavobacteriaceae > Flavobacterium > Flavobacterium weaverense. The sequence continues at coordinate 59,548 of NZ_REFH01000007.1, forward strand.
TCCTGCTTTTCACTATATCTTTTTCTTTCGGTAAAAAAGCCTCAAGAAAAAGGATGCCGTTGCAATCAGGGCTAGGGGAGTTTTACAGTAAAAATCTTCCTGAAATTATAAGATTTAATATTTTAGAGGTATTAATTGACAGTATTTAAATCGTCAGCAGCATTCTTTTTCCATGCCATAACACGCTTGGATCTATCAACACAATACAAAATACCCCAGCTACAATTAAAAATTTCAATACATTATGTAGTAATAGGAATTGTGATTTACTATCTGATTTCCACAAGTATAACAAAAAGAATATCAATATAATAAGACAGGAATAAAAGTAGATATCCATAAATCCTACATCTGAAATTTCGATTAAAACATAAACGGGTAAAATAATTAGAACCGTTAAAACTGTTATAATTACTTTCGAAATTCGCTCTCCGTATACAATCGGAATTGTCTTATAGCCGTTTGCTAAATCTCCTTTTAGATTTTCTAAATCTTTAATCATTTCGCGAATAAGTAGCAGTACGAATAGGAATGAAGCATGCGAAAAAATAACTGCAAGTTGTCTTTTATAATTTTCAATATCTTCAAACGGTATGCGCGTGTAAAAATAAAGTAGAATAGCAAAAAACGGTAAAACAGCTAACAAAGCTGCCATCAAGTTTCCTATGATTGGGTATTTTTTTATTTTATGAGAATAAAACCAAATGAAAAATATATATCCAGAAAAGAATAAAAATACACGCCAAGAAACAAATAGAGCCATTAAGGCTACGATGAAATTAAGCGTAAAGTACACACTCAACTTCGTTTTTTGACTCACTAATCGATCGAGCATCGATTTATGAGGTCGGTTTATTAGGTCTTTTTGACTATCGTAAAAATTATTAATGATGTAGCCAGAAGCTATGGTCAATGATGAAGCGAAAACAAGTATAAATAAATTGAAATCCAGTAGAATGTCTAATGCTCTCTTTTCAGGAGCAAGAATAAATATGGCAGAAAGATACTGCGCTAAGATAATTATTGGAATGTTGTAGCCTCTAACCACAGAGAACAAACTTGCAATTTTCATTATAAGAAGTTTGTCCTTTCTGTTCATTGAAACATCTTTTTACCCACAAAGCCACAAAGGTGCTAAGTTTTTTATCTGTTAGTTATTAAACTACTATTTTTTGAAGTCTAGTGATTCGTGAATTAAGCAATCAGCGTTACTAAAATTGGTAAACAACTTCCAACTTATAGTCGCTTAAAGATAATCTAGCTTTTTCTAAATCTTCAGTAAAACCTAATATATAGCCGCCACCACCTGATCCACATAACTTTAAATAATAATCATTGCTGTCGATTCCTTTTTGCCAAATCCCATGAAATTGTTCTGGAATCATTGGTTTGAAATTGTTCAATACGACTTTTGATAATTTTTTAGTATTCATGAACAGCGATTTCATATCTCCACCTAAAAAGTTTTCTACACAAGCGTCAGTATGTTTCACGAATTGGTTTTTCAACATTGCACGAAAACCTTTGTCTTTTAGATTTTCCATGAAAATATTTACCATTGGAGCAGTCTCACCTACAATTCCTGAATCTAACAAAAACACAGCTCCTTTACCATCAAAACTTTGGGTTGGAATTCCAGTTGCTTCAATATTATCTTTAGAATTGATTAAAATAGGAATACTTAAATAGCTATTTAAAGGATCTAATCCTGAACTTTTCCCATGGAAAAAACTTTCCATCTGAGAAAATATATTTTTTAATTGTAGTAATTTTTCGCGAGTTAAATTCTCTAAAACTGTGATTTTATTTTGAGCATACTTATCATAGATAGCTGCTACAAGAGCACCACTACTTCCTACACCGTATCCTTGAGGAATACTAGAGTCAAAGTACATGCCCGTTTCAACATCATCATTTAAAGTGATTAAGTCAAAATTCACTAACTCTGGTTGTTCTTTTTGTAAATTTTGTAAATAAATTACAAAACGTTTTAAGTGACCGTTTGATTTTACAGCTTCTTCAGATGGGTTGTCCTCTTTTTTCAAAGCACCATTATAGAAATTATAAGGAATTGACAAACCCTTTGAATCACGGATAATTCCGTATTCTCCAAAGAGTAATATTTTAGAATAAAATAAAGGTCCTTTCATATGAGGTAGGTAATTAGCAACTTGGGATTGTTAATCTGGTTTTATATATTTTAAAAATCAGCTGTATCAGCTTGATTTTCTTTTTGTATTTCGATGTTTATTGCTGCTTGTTGTTCAGGCGATAATTTCCTCCAAGCTTCTTCCTTCTTCTTGTCAAAAATCGTCTGTAAAGCATCGATTATGGTTTGGTCATTAGTATCTACTACCAACTTTATCAATTCTAATTTCTGTAATTGAATATCCATAATCTAATATTGAAAAATAAAGGTATTGAAAAATTTCTAATTCTCAACCGCACCTTGTCCAATTTCGTCACAAATGTACTGACCATTTTGGCAAAAGCCAACTAATTCGTCCTGAATAAATTGCAATACGATTCCTTTGTCTTTATTTGGGTACAAAACATGCACATTTGCTCCCGCATCTAATGTAAAGCAAACAGGTATTTTAGTCTCAGTTCTAAACTTCCAAATAGCGTTTATGATTTCTAATGTATTTGGTTTCATCAATATAAAATACGGCATCGAAGTCATCATCATTGCGTGTAAAGTCAAGGCTTCACTTTCTACAACTTTGATAAATTCTTTTAGATTTCCGTTTTCAAAAATTTCAATCAATTTATCTAAATTTTCATGAGCCTGTGCAAATCGTTGTTCAGCAAATGGATGATTGTGCATTAATTCATGACCAACGGTGCTAGAAACTTGTTTTTCGCCTTTATCAACTAATAAAATAGTGTCTTGAAAATTTTTAAAATTATCATGAACGGCGTGTGGAAATTCTACTCCAAATAAATCAGAACTTCCAGGAATGTTTTGTTGATTTCCCCAAACTACTATTTCTCCTTTTATACTTCGGCAAGCGCTTCCGGAACCCAAACGAGCAAGCATAGATGCCTTCTGGAAAAAATAATCATCCGTGATTGCTGGATTTAATTCTTTTTCTAAACGCATCAAGTTCATTGCTAAAGCTGCCATCCCTGAAGCTGAAGATGCAATTCCTGAACTATGAGGAAACGTATTTTCAGTATCAATAGTAAAATGGTAGTCTTTAATGAAAGGCAAGTAAATCTCAATTCGCTCTAAGAATTTCTGAATTTTAGGTTTAAATTCTTTTTTAGGTTTACCTTCAAAAAGTAAATCAAACGAAAAATCATTTGATGTCGCATTAAGCGAAATTGAACTTTCTTTTTTGGCGAAAGCCAATTTAGTAACAGTTTTACAATTATTGAGTGTAAAACTTACCGATGGATTTGCAGGAATCTGATTGTCTTTTTTACCCCAATACTTTACTAGAGCGATATTGCTAGGAGCACTCCACTGGAAGTTGCCACTTTCAACAGTATTCGTATAGTTTGATGGAATAAAATCCTTTGCTGTAAACATGATTGATAAAATTTGTGCAAAGATACTCTATTTTTGACTTTAGATTTAGAGATTTTTTGAAGCGGTAAATCATGAAATTTTTTGAACTAAATTGTCGCGTTTCTCCTTTTCTAGCATATAAATATAATGCAGAGAGTTTTTATTTATTTTGAAAACGCTACCTGGAAGTTTTGGAATCGTCCTTTTTTATTTGTTGCAGATATAGATTTGTTTTTTCGTAAATTTGTGGATCTTAATACATCTCAAAATGAATAATGTTACCAGAATTTTATCTATTGTAGTTGGTTGCCTTGTTATCGGTTATTTTTCAGGAATCGTGACGAGATCTGCTATTACAGATTGGTATCCAACATTGATAAAACCAAGTTTTAATCCACCAAATTGGATTTTTGCACCAGTTTGGAGTGCTCTTTACATTATGATGGGAGTTGCTGCAGGTTTAGTGTGGAATAAAATAGAATTTCAAAAAGAAGCAGTCAAAAAAGCGCTAATCTTTTTTGTAATACAATTAGGTTTAAATGCACTGTGGTCGTATTTATTTTTTGGACTGCACAATCCTATGCTAGCTGGTTTAGAAATTATTGTTTTGTGGTTGATGATTTATGAAACGTATGTTCAATTTAGCAAAATCAATAAAATTGCAGGCTATTTGTTCTTGCCATACATTGCTTGGGTAAGTTTTGCTGCTGTTTTGAATGCTAGTATTTGGTGGCTGAATAAAGGATAGATTTTAGCGCGTAATTTACATTGTTTAGCGACTAGAGATTAATGGAAGATTTATAATTTTTTAAATTCTTTATTTTTAGTCATTAAGAAATCCATCATTGATAGAACGTTTACTTCTTTTAAAACCGATTTTGATCTAGGATCAGCATCACAAAATTGTAGAAAAAGTTCTATTTCGCTTGGCTTTAATTGCAACGTTTGTGTAAAAAATTTTTCTTCGCAAATGTTTAAAGCGACTTCTTTAAAATTAACTTCGATTACTTTTTCAGTTGGCCTTTCTTTTACTAAAAGATTAAATAAGGTTTTTCCAATTCGAGCAATATCAAGTCCTTTATCAATGGTTAAATCATCGATTCTTGTATTTTTGAGTCGTCTTTCCGCTTTATCAGCAGCCAGTTCGTCTCTCTTAATTTTTTCGTAATTAGTGTCAAGCTTCCAGTCAATTGCCACTGCTTTTTTAATAATAACTTCGTCTAATTCCTCAGCTCTTTTAGTCAATTGAACTGAAATTAAACTGTTTAAAAAGTTATTTATAGTCAGTTTTATTTCTTTTAAAAAATAATCTTTTTTGTAAAAAATTAATGTGTCGCCCAATTTTGAATCTATTGAAAATAGTCCTTGATCATTAGTTGTTGTACTTTTCTGAGTGTTTTTATTAATAACATCGACACTTTGTAATGTAAAATTCTCAGATGTTATTTTTCCGCTAATCAACTTCTCTGACTGAGAATAACCAGAATATAGGAATAGAAAAAATAAGGCAACGAGTAATTTTACTTTCATATAATCGTACTTAATTGAAAGTAAATGTATTTAAGTTATCTAAAGTAAAATATAATAAATACTTAAATTGTCGTTAATTGTAATTTTTATTATCTGGTAAAGAATAGGAAAAAGTTGGATATAGTTTCTTTTGAAAACAGATTTTTATTTTTTTTGAGGATGGGAAATATTTTTCAGTTTAATCGTAATGACCCATTGCAGATAAAACATAAACGGTCACTATATCTTCTTGAATTTCATAGATTATTCTGTCTTTACTATTAATTCTTCTAGACCAAAAACCTTTTAACTCATATTTTAATTCTTCAGGATTTCCAGTTCCAGAACGAGGATGTTCTTGTAGCTCTGACAGGATTTTCAGTATTTTTTTTATAGATGATATACTTCCCGCTTTTTTATGTTTTGATAAATCTTTTTCGGCAGTTGATTTAATGATTACTCGATACTTTCCCATAAATTTTCAGCATTGATCATTTCACGGCCTTTTTCGGCACTTGCCTTTTTAATTTTAGCGACAAAATCAGGATTGTAATGACTGTTATCCTCTTCTTCGATAAGTATAATTTCTGTAGAATTTTCAAAAAACACACGAGCCATTTCTAGAAATGCCTTTCCTTTTTTAGTGTTCTCATTTATTTTCAATGTTATCGTTGTCATAATCTGTTTTTTACAAATTTACGAAAACTTTCAATCTGTTATTGTTTCGCTTTGTGATTTTATAATAAGGTGATTTTCTGCTAGTTTTATTATTTATAGTTTTTTATTTTAACTATTAACTAAGATGATTTTTAAACACTATTTTTAATGTATGTTTAAACCGCATTAGCCACAATAAAGCCACTCGTCCAAGCATTTTGGAAATTAAAACCACCAGTAATCGCATCAATATTCACAATTTCGCCAGCGAAGTATAGATTTTCATGCAGTTTGCTTTCCATAGTTTTGAAATTGATTTCCTTTAAATCAATTCCGCCTGCAGTTACAAATTCTTCTTTGAAAGTACTTTTACCATTTACTTGAAAGTTTCCATTAATTAACTGATTTACTAAATTTGTTAATTGAATTTTAGACAAATCAGCCCATTTCGTTTCAGATTCAATTCCCGAGGCAAGCACTAAACTTTCCCAAAGTCTATTAGTTAACTCAAAGGGAGATTTTTTAGAAACCGCTTTCTTAGCATGTTCTTGTTTTAAGTCCTTTAATTTCTTCTCCACTTCTTCTTTTTCGAAATCATTTAGCCAATTAACGAAAATTGTAAATTGATAATTCTTGTCGTGCAAGATTCTTGCTCCCCAAGCGGATAGTTTTAAGATTGCCGGTCCACTCATTCCCCAATGTGTAATTAGCAAAGGTCCTGACGACGTTAGTTTAGTATCTTTAACTTTTACAGTTGCATAAGTAGCAACTCCTGGCAATTCTATTATTCTAGAATCTTTGATATTGAAAGTAAATAGAGAAGGAACAGGGCTCACAACTGCGTGTCCATAATTTTGCAACATTTCCCAAATTTTTGGATTACTTCCCGTCGCTAAGATTAATTTTTCAGTAATGTAATTTTCTGTTTGAGTTTCTATTTTCCAATGCTTTTCTTGTTTGAAAATAGACTGAACGCTTTGAGCAGTTAGAACCGCAATGCCTAGTTTTTGAGTGGCTAGAAGAAAACAATCTATAATAGTTTGAGACGAGTTAGAAACGGGAAACATGCGTCCATCTGCTTCAATTTTTAATTCTACGCCGTGTTTTTCAAACCATTCAATAGTATCTCCAGAACAAAATTGATAAAAAGGACCTCGCAATTCTTTTTCGCCGCGGGGATAAAACTTTACCAATTCATTTGGTTCAAAACAAGCATGTGTCACATTGCATCTTCCTCCACCAGAAATCCGAACTTTTTGTAATACTTCATTACCACGTTCTAGAATAGCGACTTTTAGTTTTGGATTTTTCTCTACAATATTAATTGCTGAAAAGAAACCTGCTGCACCACCACCTACTATTATTATGTCAAAATTTGAATTCATTTTTTTTTAACCATTAAGGGAGTTAAGGTTTTTTATATTTGTAATTTTCACAAAACGCTACTTTTTTTAAACCATTAAGAGAATTAAGTTTTGTTAAGTTTAGTCGTACGGTAGCATTGAAAATTTTTGGTTTTTTAAAATTTTTAAGTTTTGGCTAAATTTGTGTTTGTCAAAATCACACTCATTTTTTAAACATAAATAGCGCTAATATTTATTAATTTTATTCGTCTGCTAGCCTCTGAAAATATTCGTTAACCAAAGGTTTGCATGATTTTGAAATGTTAGTAGTATTAAAATTAATTAGCAATCCTTGTGGAACACTCATTAGTTTCATATAAGTCAATAATTTGGCTTCGTCAATTGGGTGAAATTTTTCAACTGTTTTTAACTCGACAATAATACAATCATTAACTAATAAATCTAGCCGTAGCGGATTCACTAATTGTATATCATAGTACTCAACTTCTACATTTAATTGCTGCTTTACATTATATCCATTTCTCTCTAACTCATATTTTAAACACTCTTCATAAATCTTTTCTAACAAACCGGGACCTAGCTTTTTATGAACTTTTATTGCGTAACCTATGATTTCGTATGATAATTGAGTTATTTCTTTTTTTGTCATAATCGAAACTATTTAGATTGCTGCTTTATTATCTTAAATTACTTTATGGTTTAAAATTAAATCTTTATCTAGAAAGAAAAGCTTAAAACTACTTAATCCTATTAATTTTTAATTTATCATTGGGAGAGGTAATACTTATCGTCCAACTAGGTTCAATACATATTCGCTAATAAAAACACTTCGAGCCATTTATAAAAAGCTACATACATCATTGCTTAATTAACTTAACTAACTTACTGGTTTAAAATTAAATTATCAATTAGTGATGCCGAACTGTTATTAAAATTTGTATTCATATTCTATTTGGGAAATCACTAATGATTCCGTTTACGTTATATCCTTTTATTTTTGCAATATCCTCTACTTCATTCACTGTCCATGGAAAAACTTGAATTCCTTTTTCCTGAATTTTCAAAACATTCTCTTTATTTAACAAATGAAAATGCGGATGAATGGATTTTGCCTTAATAAATTTAGCGAAAGCGAAAGCCAAGTCTAAATCGGTTTCTGTTAAAACACCAAGCTGAATTTCATCACTCAAAAACCGAACTTGCTGCAAGGCATTCCAATCAAAACTCGAAATTAAAAAATGGCTGTAATTCCAGTTTTTTTCTGAAACATGTTCTTCAATTAATTCAACTACTTTATCTGCCGTTTCGTAAGTTTTTAATTCGATGTTCATAAAACAGTTTTGGTTCACCAACTCAAAAACTTCTCTTAAAGTTGAAACCTGATGCTCCTCATTAATTCTTAAAGCTTTTAGTTCTCGACAAGATAATGCGTTTACTAAGCCAGTTCCATTTGTAGTGCGGTCTACGGTTTCGTCGTGAATTACAATGATCTCACCGTCACTGCTTAGATGCACATCTAATTCAATTCCATCTACTTCCATATCTAATGCTTTCTGGAATGAAATTAGCGTATTTTCAGGCTCAGAGCCTTTTGCGCCACGATGTCCTATTTTAAGCATTCGAAATTATTTTTGGCAAAGATAGAAATAAAAAAAACGCCTTTATTTCTAAAGACGTTCCTGAATTGTACTATTTCAAACTAGTTTAGTTTTACTTACTTCTAAATTCTAGTAAAACAATGTCAAATGGGGTATCGATAGCTATTATACCATCTTGCACCACAACTTCCTTATCAGAGTAGGTGTCATGCAAAGTAGTTCCATTTTCGAAAATGGTGCCAACAGTAATTTCTTTAACTCCAATAGGTAAATCTAAACCTACGATTACTTTATCTTTAAAATCATCTTTAGAAAAAATTCTCGAAAAAGTATATGGAAATGAAGCAATCTGCTGGTGTATTCCTGCGCCAATCGCGGGATGATTTTTTCTAAACTGTCCTAATTTTTGCCAATGGAGCAAAGTTGCTTGAGTTTCAGGATTTGTTTGGATTTGTTCCCAATTCATAAAAGATCGTAAGGTAGCATCTCCTTCAGTTCCGTCAATTATTAATGATCTTGCACTTTCGTCACCATAATATACTTGAGATTGTCCTGGAGAAAGCAGCAATTTAGTTGCTGTTTCTTTACTTCTCTCGCGCTTAGCATCAAATGGGCTTCCATCATCGTGAGACGATAAATAGTTTAATACGCTGAGACCTTTAAATTCATTGTTTAATTTCTCCGAATATTTAGAAAATATAAATTCATAGTCCTTTTCTGAGTCGTATTTGAATTCAAAATTGATCATACTATTAAAACCATTTTTGAAATAGTTTACTTTTTTATCTCCAAAATCAAATTCTTGACCACCACCAATTCCGTAATTATAAACCTCTGCAACTGTAAAAAAAGAATTGTTATCTAATACTTTAGTAGGATTGTTTTTCTTCCAAGTTGCGAATGCGTAATCGCATTGGTTTTTAAAATCAGCCCAAACATTTGCTTCAGTATGTTTTACCGTATCAGCTCGATAACCATCAATTCCATACTCTGAAATATAGTCAGTTAACCATTTGATGATATAATATTTTGGTGCTCTAGGATAATTTGTTCTAGCAAAAAAAGCATCTAGTTCTTTGATTTCTTGTTCGTAGCGACCTTCTTTTTTCCATTTTTCTATTAAGAACGGTGGTAAAGCAACATCTTGATTGTTCTCAGTTTTAATATCTGGAAGGTTTGCTACTAGTGTGCAAGCGGTAGTACTTTCAAAGGATTTATAATCGCAAGCAGGTCCTGTTCTAACCCACTCATTTGGCCAAACGCTATCTTGAGCAGTAACAGGTCCAGTGTGATTGATCACAGCGTCAAGTATAATGCGGATTCCATTTGAATGTGCTTTTTGAACTAATTCTGCTAAATCTTCTTTAGTTCCAAAGTTGGGATCTAAACTTGTCCAGTCCCTTGTCCAGTAACCGTGATAACCATAGCTCATGCCCGTTCCTTCATCAACGCCATCATGGATTTGTTCTACTATTGGTGTAAACCAGATTGCGTTGATTCCTAATTTATCAAAATATCCTTCGTCGATTTTCTTTATAATTCCTTTAATATCCCCACCTTCAAAACCACGAAGTTTGCCCGTTTTTTTAGTTCTGTTAAAGTTGAGGTCATTTGAAGTATCTCCATTATAAAAACGATCCGTTAAAAGGAAGTAAACAGTGGCTGCTTCCCAAACAAATGGAGTTTTAATAGATTTTTGGTTTTGATCTGTCATCTTTTTTGAACTGTTACAACTTGTTGAGATTGTCAATATAACTAATAAAAGAGCAATTGAATATTTATTCATTTTTATTACTTTTAATTAAGAGCGATTTGGTACCGCAGTTTACATGAAAATTTAAAAGAGTAATGAGAAATACAACTAATGATCTTTACAATCATTAGTTGTATTATTTCCTTTATTTATTCTCAATGATACTTATTGCATAACCGCCACCAGGAGCTGAAAGTTGAGACAATTTTGTCTTATTAGTAACTTTTATTTTTTTGATAGTGTAGGCTTGTGGATTAGTTTTGAAATGCGCGTCTTTAGCATCAGCGTAAATAGTGGCAGTATAATTTTTGCCTTTTTCTAAGAAATCAAAATTGATTTTTGAAGTACGACTATTATTTCCATTGACATTCCCTACAAACCAGTTGCTTTTACCTTTTGCTTTTCGGGCAACAGTAATATAGTCGCCAGGTTCAGCTTCTAGGTATTTACTCTCATCCCAGTCAATAGCAACATCTTTGATGAATTGAAAAGCATCTGGAAATCGATCGTAATGTTCAATTAAATCGGCTGCCATTTGTAATGGGCTGTACATTGTTACATAAAGCGCTAATTGATTTGCAATAGTGCTATTTACATGTGATTTATTATCAGGATTTAATTTACTGATATCCATTTCGAAAATACCAGGAGTATAATCCATTGGGCCTCCAATTAATCGTGTGAAAGGCAAGATTGTTACATGGTTCGCTTTTGAACCCCCAAAAGATTGGTATTCAGTTCCTCTCGCAGATTCATTTCCTATTAAGTTCGGATACGTTCTTGAAATTCCTGTTGGACGAACTGCTTCGTGTGCGTTAACCATAATTTTATAATCAGCTGCTTTTTCAAGCGCATATTGATAGTGATTGACTACCCATTGATTGTAATGATTTTCACCGTTTGGCAAAATTGCGCCAACATAACCACTTTTTACAGCGTCATATCCATTGTCATTCATAAATTGATAAGCTTTATCCATGTGACGTTCATAATTACGAACAGACCCAGAAGTTTCATGATGCATAATCATTTTTACGTTTTTTGATTTGGCGTAAGCGTGAATTCCTTTTACATCGAAATCTGGATATGGTGTTACAAAATCAAAAACATAATCCTTTGAATTTCCAAACCAGTCTTCCCATCCTTCATTCCATCCTTCAACTAAAACTGCATCAAAACCGTGCTTTGAAGCAAAATCAATATATTCTTTCACGTGCGCTGTATTAGCCGCATGCGTTTTATTTGGTTTTACTTTTGTGTAATCAGTAACGCCAAGTTGGATAGACGGAAGTTCATTTGTATATGCCCAAGAGCTTTTTCCAGTAATCATTTCCCACCATACGCCAATGTATTTCACAGGTTTAATCCATGAAGTATCTTCAATTTTACAAGGATCGTTTAAGTTTAGAGTCATTTTAGAATCTAAAATTTGTCGTGCATCATCGCTTACAATTACAGTTCGCCATGGTGAATGATTGGGAGCTTGCATATTTCCTTTGTCACCGTTTGCATCTGGTGTTAACCAAGATTCGAAAATCATAGTTTTATCATCTAAATTCAAATGCATACACGAATAATTAATTAAAGCTGCTTCGTGCAAGTTGATGTACAATCCATCTGCTGATTTCATCATTAAAGAAGTTTGCACTCCTGTAGTTGAAAAAGATGTTTGTGAAACATTTTCTGTATACGCTTTTTCAGATAATCCTCTAATTTCAGAAAGTTTAGATTCAGTATAATCGTACTCTTGTGTGTCATAATCGCCTGGAATCCAAAAAGCGTTGTGATCACCTGCCATTGCAAATTGCGTTTTCTCTTCCTTAATTATAAAATAAGTAAGATTTTTTTGAGTTGGAAATTCATAACGGAAACCCAATCCATCGGCAAATAATCGAAAGCGAATTATAACGGTTCTATCGGTCTCTTTTTGATTTAAAGTAACTGCAAGCTCATTATAGTGGTTGCGTATTTTATTAACTTCACCCCAAACTGGCTGCCAGGTTTCGTCAAAAGTTGAGGTTTTACTATCTACAATTACAAAATCATTTAGCAGTGATTTTTTGTCATTTTTTAATTCGAGTCCTAACTTACTAGGTTTAATAACTTCCTTGTTTTTATATTTTAAGTTATATGTGGGAGTTCCATCTTGCAGTAAAGAAAATTCCATTGTAAAATTTCCTTCTGGTGATTTGAGTTTTTGCGCGTTAGTGTTGCTGCAAATTGCAAAAAATAGTATTGCTGTAAGAAGTAAGTTGTGCATAGTTTTTATTTTAAAAAAATTATAGGTCATTATTTAATCATTTTCAATTTTTGTAGCTACAATTGGCTTTCCGTTCACTACGATTTCCAAGTCACTATCTCCATTTATAGAAAAGCTTGTTCCACTTTGTGTGACGGCTACTTTTAAAATTTGATTTCTGAAATTAATTTTGAACGAGTAGGCTTGCCATTCTTTCGGGATTTTTGGAGAAAAATGAAGTTTATTATCTTTTACTCTCATTCCTCCAAAACCTTCCACTATACTCATCCAAGTTCCAGCCATAGAAGTAATGTGACATCCTTCCTCTACTTCTTTATTGTAGTCGTCAAGATCTAATCTTGAAGTTCGTAAATAAAAAGTATATGCCATATCCATTTTGTCTAGCAAAGAAGCTTGTATGGCATGAACACAAGGTGAAAGTGAACTTTCATGAACAGTAAAAGATTCATAAAACTCAAAATTATTTTTCAACTCTTCTTTTGTAAAATGATCTTCAAAGAAATAGAAACATTGCAATACATCAGCTTGTTTAATATATGGAGAACGTAAAATTCGATCCCATGACCATTTTTGATTGATTGGTCTTTGACTTTTATCCAAGTCAGCTACCTGAACTAATTCTTTGTCTAGAAAACCGTCTTGCTGTAAATATACATTATACTCTTCTGAAAACGGAAAGTACATATTGTCTGAAACTTTTTTCCAAGATTGTAATTCTGAATCCGTTATTTTTACTTTTTCGGTAATTCTTTTATGGTCTAAAGGGTATTCAATAGATACTTTTTTGATTTGGTCGTAAGTATATTCAAGACACCATTTTGCTATATAGTTAGTGTAAAAATTATTGTTAACGTTGTTTTCGTATTCGTTAGGTCCTGTTACTCCCAGAATTACATACTGATTTTTATCGGTCGAAAAATTCGCTCTCTGATGCCAAAAACGAGCAATTGATATTAGCACTTCTAATCCTTTTTCAGGAATGTAACTGTAATCACCAGTGTATCGGTAGAAATTATAAATAGCAAATGCAATTGCGCCATTTCTATGAATTTCTTCAAATGTTATTTCCCATTCATTGTGACATTCTTCGCCATTCATTGTAACCATCGGATATAAAGCTGCACCATTAGAAAAACCTAATTTGGTAGCATTTTCAATTGCTTTCTCCAACTGATTGTAGCGATACGTCAGTAAGTTTCGAGCAACTTCTTGGTCTTTGGTAGCCATGTAAAATGGTATGCAGTACGCTTCGGTGTCCCAATAAGTGGAACCTCCATATTTTTCACCAGTAAAACCTTTTGGACCAATATTTAAGCGAGAATCTTTTCCTAAATAGGTTTGGTTCAACTGAAAAATATTAAAACGAATTCCTTGCTGCGCTTTGATATCACCTTCGATTGTAATATCTGACATTTCCCAAATTTTTACCCAAGAGTCAATTTGGTCTTGTAACATTTTATTGTATCCTATCGCTAAAGTGGACTGAATCACTTTTTCGGCAGCACTTTGTGTGTTTTCATGATTTAATGAAACAGTGTAGCCTCCTATTTTCTGTATTGATGATTTTTGGCCTTGAGCCACAATCACATCGTAACTAAACTGTATTTTGGTATTATTAGCGTCAATATTAGAAGGAGAAATAGCAGTTTTTTCACCATTTGATAAAATGGTATTTTGCATAAAAGTGGTTACTTTAAAATGCGTTTTAAAAGTTTGAGCAGTTACAAAAGCTTGATTTACTGATTTTTTAACCTCTAAAGGTTCCCAGAATTTTTCTTCCCAGTTTGCGTCTTCATTAGTGACACCTGCATCGATGTACGGTTTAAAAACTATTTTTGAATCCTTATTAAGTGGAGTAATCTCATAATTTATCAAACCAACCTCATCTAAAGTAAGGGAAAGAAACCGACAAACTTTTACTGAAATTTCGGTACCATTTCTTAGAGTAGCTTCAAAAGACCGAGTGTATAAACCATCTCTCATGTTCAAAACACGTTTGAAATTCTTAATAGAAGAACACGTATTTAAATCTAATTTTTCTCCGTTTATTTCGACATCTATTCCAATCCAATTTGGTGCATTCAACACCTTTGCGAAATATTCAGGATAGCCATTTTTCCACCATCCTACTTTAGTTTTATCTGGATAGTAAATTCCGGCAATGTAACTTCCTTGAAACGATTCTCCGGTATACGTTTCTTCAAAATTAGCGCGTTGTCCCATGGCACCGTTGCCAATGCTAAACAAGCTTTCAGATGATTTGACGCGTTCTTTGTCAAATCCTTCTTCGATGATGCACCAATTATCTGGTTTTATATAATTCTGATTCATTTGTTTTATCGTTTAAAATTGCTTGCTTTTACAAAATATTAAAAGTTATGTAAAGTGAGGCGCTAATTATAGTTCTTAATTAGTCTTGCGTTTAAAAGTTTCGGGGCTATAATCCTTTTAAAAAGTGTTCGCTGATAGCTGTAAAATTGTCAAAAACATATTTTGCTTCGTGCAAAATATTTTTATCTCCAATACCGATGCTTATCATATTTGCAATGTTTGCCGCTTGAATTCCTGCAACTGAGTCTTCAAATACAATAGCATTTTCTGATTTTACGTTTAGAAGTTTAGCAGCGATTAAAAAAACTTCGGGATCTGGCTTCGCATTAGTCACGTCATTTCCGTCAACAATTGCATCAAAATAAGATAGAATTCCTGTTTTTTCAAGAATAGGTCTAGCATTTTTACTTGCTGATCCTAACGCTATAGGTTGTTTATTACTCTTTAAAAATTGTAAGACATCAAAAACACCAGGAAGAATTTCTCTATGATCCATATCAACTAATTGAGATAGGTAATCTTCGTTTTTTTGAGTCAACCATTTATCTTTATCTTCTTGCGAGGCTGCTTTATTTCCTAATTCTAAAATAATATCGAGAGAGCGAATGCGACTAACTCCTTTTAAAAGCTCGTTGTTTTCCTCTGTAAATTCTATTCCTAATTGATTTGCAATTTTTTTCCAAGCTAAAAAATGATATTTAGCGGTATCAACAATTACTCCGTCTAAATCGAATATGAATGCTTTGTTATCCATTTACTGTGATTTTAGAGTTTTCAGAAATAGTTAGTGCAAGTACGCCTGCGATAATCATTGAAACGCCGCCAATTAAAAGCGCATAAATAGGTTCGCTATTAAAAAAAGTAGCGATTAGAAAACCTAATATTGAAGCAGCAACTAATTGTGGAATTACGATAAAGAAGTTAAAAACTCCCATGTAATAACCCATTTTATTGGAAGGGAGTGATCCTGATAACATCGCATAAGGAATAGATAAAATACTAGCCCAAGCAATTCCAACACCTATCATTGGTAGCCATTCCATTGTAAAAGTGGTCGGTTCTTTAATAAAGTAAATCGAAATTAGCCCAAGTCCACCGCAAACTAAAGCGACGAAGTGCGTAAATTTTGCGCTAGTGTATTTAGCTAGAACGGGTAGTAGAAAAGATGCAATTGCCGCAATCAAATTGTAATTAGCAAACATTTCACCTACTTGATTTGCTCCCGTATTATAAGCAAGTGATGTAGTGTCAGTGGTGCGATAAATATGCTGTGTAACCGCTAGAGTGGTATAAATCCACATCGAAAATAATGCAAACCAAGAGAAAAATTGTACCCACGCTAATTGCTTCATGATTTTTGGCATAAACTGAAAATCATTCATTATCGTTACAAATCCATTGCTCGTGCGATTTCCCTTTTGCAATATTCCAGAGATTAGCATTGCTATTCCACCAACACCTAATAGTCCTATTGATAAAACATAGAGATCTTTTTTTAGATCGTAGTGATAGATGGCAAATGAAAATATTAAACTGATAACGATAAAAAGCATTCCTTTAGAAAGATGAGATTTTGCATTATTTGTAAACCAATCTGTAGAATGTTCTTCTTTTACATACGCATTTTCATTGTGCTTTTCAAAAGCAGCTAATTCTTCTGGAGAATACTCTTTTGAGCGGAGTACAGTCCATAACACGGTTAAAAAAAACACTATTCCACCTAAATAGAATGAGCATTTCACCGAGTCTGGAATAATACCTAAAGGCGCCGTGTTCTGCACACCGTAATAGGTAAAAATCAAAGGTAATTTTGAAGCAAAGTAAGCACCAATACCAATAAAGAAGCTTTGCATGGCAAAACCTGCGGTGCGCTGCTTTTCAGGTAAATTATCTCCAACAAATGCTCTGAAAGGTTCCATTGAAACATTAATGGAAGCATCCATAATCCAAAGCATTCCAGCGGCAAACCACAATACCGGTGAATTTGGCATTATGAATAACGCAGCTGAAGCTAAAATAGCTCCAATTAAAAAGTAGGGTTTTCTACGACCCAATTTGTTCCACGTTCTATCTGAAAAATAACCAATGATTGGTTGAATAATCAAACCAGTTAACGGTGCTGCGACCCACAAAATAGGTATGTCGTCAATATTAGCGCCGAGAGTTTGAAAAATTCTGCTGACATTTGAGTTTTGCAATGCAAAACCCATTTGTATTCCTAGAAAACCGAAACTCATGTTCCAAATTTGCCAGAAACTTAACGTACGCTTTTCCATTATCGTAATTTAAAATTAATACGATAAGCGCTATGCTTATCAAAACTTGCCTTATTTTTCGAAGTAAAAGTCAATGTTTTGAATCGTAAATATAAAAAGATATTTTAATTTCCGATTTTTTAGATATGAATTACACCAGACTTTTTTCACTACAAGGTTGTAGTGAAAATTAAAGTAGGAAAATAATTATATAAAAATCATTTATCGAATGGATTAATAGTAATCTCTTTGTGTTTTAAAACTATTAGTTTGTAGTTTATCTATACAGTAGACTCTCTTTCAATTAAATGAGTTTCAATTACTTCTGTTGTATAGTTTTCGTTTTCTTGATCCTCTTCCTGTTCTAATCTATCAATTAACATTCGGGCAGCTTTGTTTCCCATTTTTATACCACTTTGACTGACCGTTGTTATAGTGGGAGTGGAGTACTTAGAAATTATACCATCGGTGAATGCAATTACAGCTAAGTCTTTTGGTACGTTCAGTCCTATTTTGTTGGCGGTTTTAATAATAGTCACAGCAAATAGTTCGTTAACAGCAAATACAGCGTCTATGGCTTTGTCTTCCAGCAGTTGAGCTATTGTAATTTCGCAGGTATCGATATCTTCAATCTTAATAATTAATTTCTCGTCAAAAGCGATGTCGTTGTCAAGTAATGCTTTTATGTAACCGTCTGTGCGAAGTTTGCCAACACTTACATAATCAACGGTAGTTACTAATGCGATTTTTTTACGTCCTTTATCAATCAAGCTTTGTACTGCCTCATAAGCTGCGGCTTTGTCATCAATGATTACTTTGTCACATAGAATTTCATTAGTCACTCTATCAAACAGCACCACTGGCATTCCTTGATTAATAACTTCAGTAATATGGTGAAAATCGCCTTTGAACTGCGTTTCCTTAGATAGTGACATGATAAAACCATCGATACTTCCATTTGCAAGCATCTCCATGTTTAAAACTTCCTTGTCAAAAGAATCGTCAGAAAGACAAATGATGACACTATAACCATTTTCATTAGCTACTTGCTCAATTCCGTTGATTACAGTAGAAAAGAAATGATGTACTATCTCTGGAATTATAATACCAATAGTTTTTGTTTTCCTGTTTTTAAGGCTTAATGCGATGTTGTTGGGCTTGTAATTATAGAATTTGGCAAAAGCCTGAACCTTCTGCCTTGTCTCTTCACCTATTTCTGGACTATTACGAAGTGACTTAGAAACCGTTGAAATGGAAACGTCTAATTCTTTTGCGATTTGTTTAAGAGTAACTTTCCTTTTCATGGTGCTTGGCGTAAAAATTTATTTCGTAATAAAGATAAAAATTTATTTCATAATTGGTAATTATATTGGTTAAAACCGAAATATTATAGAAAGTTTTCAACACTATTACGTTTTCGTAACTTCTAATAAAATGGAGCGTGTCGAATGATACAAAATTTACATAAATTTAACATTCGAAGTAAAAGTTAAGCTGTAAATGTTAAATTAAATTTAAATAACTTAAACAAAAAGTATGAAAACAATTTATAAAAAGTTGTTAATTTTACTCCTACTGCTCCCTTTTAGCGCTATCGCTCAGTCTGTTGTAAGCGGAAGAGTTTTAGACAAAGTATCAGGACAGCCTATTCCTGAAGTAAACGTAAATGTGCAAGGCAGCACTACAGGTGTCTCTACTGATTTTGATGGAAAATATCAGCTTGGGAATATAAAAAATGGAGATAAAATTGTTTTCTCGTACATTGGTTATACTAATGTTGTGGAAACGTATAATGGTCAAGGTGCAGTAAACGTAAGTCTTTCAGAAGATGCAAATCAATTGAAAGAGGTTGTCATCCAAGTGGGTTACGGTACTGTTAAGAAAAAAGACGCTACAGGAGCGGTAACAGTATTGACCACAAAAGATTTTAATAAAGGCGCAAACGTAACTGCTGAAAACTTATTAAATGGTAGAGTTGCTGGTGTAACTGTAAATACAAGCGGTGCTCCAGGTTCTGGATCTCAAATTAGAATTCGTGGAGGTTCGTCTTTGTTTGCTAGTAACGATCCGTTAATTGTAATTGATGGTTTACCTATCGAGAATACTACGGGAACTGGTTCTACCTCAGTTTTAGCATCGTTAAATCCAAGTGTTATTGAGTCGATGACTGTTTTAAAAGATGCTTCCGCAACTGCCATTTACGGTTCGCGCGCCTCTAACGGTGTGATTATTATAACTACAAAAAAAGGGGGTAAAACGCTTGCTGTGGATTATAACTTTCAATACGGAAGTGGTAAAATTGTAAAAACAGTAAATGTATTTGATGCAACAGGTTTTAGATCTATAATTGCTGATAAACGACCAGATGACGTTTCAAAATTAGGTACAGCAAACACAGATTGGCAAAAAGAAATTTACAGAAAAACAGATTATGTAGATAATAACATTTCGATAAGAGGTAGTTTGTTCAATGCAATTCCTTCTCGTTTGACTGTTGGTAATACATATCAAGAAGGTTTACGATTAACAAATGCATTCAATAGAACAACGGTAGGTTTAGCAATGAATCCTTCGTTTTTAAAAGATCATTTGAAAGTAAAATTAAATGCAAATTACTCGAATGAGAGAAATAGATTTGCTGATGGAGTGGAAGGTAATGCACTTAGATTTGATCCTACTCAACCAGTTTATCAAGCTGGTTCAATTTATGGTGGTTTTTTCGAATACTACAATCAAGGAACTAAAAAACTAACACCACAGACTCCAAGAAATCCAGTAGCTCAGCTGTTGCAAACATTTGACAATGGTAAGAACAATCGCTTTTTTGGAAATTTCGAACTAGACTATAAATTTCATTTCTTCCCTGAATTGAGAGCAGTTGTTAATGCTGGATTTGATCAAGCAGACGGTGAACGTTCAAAAGTAGCTTCTAATTTTGCAGCTAGCTCTGGAAGTAACAATGATATTCCTTTTGGTACCAATGAGTTTTCTAGAAGTTTAAGAAAAAATAAATTGCTAGATGCTTATTTAGCCTACAATAAAACATTTGATCAATTAGTAGTAGATGCAACTGTTGGTTATTCGTATCAAAAATGGGATTCTTATAATTTTAATACAGGTAATACAAACGATCCAAATTTACCAACAGGTTTGACTGGATTTCCTCAGACAAATATTGATATTGACAGAGTAAATATTGGGTTTTTTGGAAGAACAAATTTGACTTTTAACGACAAGTATATATTGACTATGTCTTTAAGAAGAGATGGATCTTCAAAATTCAACAAACAAAATAGATATGCAAATTTCCCTGCAGCAGCTTTTGCTTGGAAAATTAAAGAAGATTTCTTTGCTGATAATGCAACAATTTCAGATTTAAAACTAAGACTTGGTTACGGTATTACTGGACAACAAGATGTAGGTAATAATAATGATTACTTACAGCAGTACAATCTAGGTAGCGGAAGTTCTCAATACTTTTTTGGAACAGTTGCTTTACCTATTGCAGTTTCGGCGAGACAAAGTTCAAACTTGAAATGGGAAGAAACAACGACTTATAATGCTGGTTTAGATTTTGGATTGTATGACAATAGAATTAGTGGAAGTTTAGAAGTTTTTTACAAAGATTCAAAAGATTTATTAGCTGATGTAGCTACTGCTGATGGAAGTAATTTCTCTAATAGATCATGGCAAAACATAGGTAGTTTTACAACAAAAGGAATAGAGTTTTCATTGAGCACTGATGTTGTTAGAAATGATAATTTAAATTGGAATTTAAACTTTAACGTAACTGCTTTTGATCGTAAGATAACCGAATTGAATTCTGATTTTATTAGAGTTGGAGATAATCTAGCGGGAACTGGAACACAAGGTCAAGTTCACAAAGTAGGTTTTGCACCAAATTCTTTTCTACTATACAAACAATTATATGATGTAAGCGGAAAACCAATCGAGAATGGATATGCTGATTTAAATGATGATCGTGTGATTAACTCTAGCGATAAGTATGTATATAGAAATCCAGATCCTAAAGCAACATTTGGATTAGCTTCGACATTAAATCATAAAAATCTTGACTTCTCTTTCAATTTAAGAGCAAGTGTTGGTAATCGTGTGTTTAATGCAGTAGATGCAAGTAGAGCACAGTATAATTTCTTGACTACAGGAGGAACTGTTGGAAACATTCCAACATCAGTTTTAGAAACTAACTTTAACGCTACCTCTAATGTTGTACTATCTGATATGTTTGTTGAAAATGCTTCTTTCTTAAGAATGGACAATATTACATTAGGATATACTTTTCCTAAATGGTTAGAAGGAAAAGCTTCACTTCGATTATTTGCAGGAATGCAAAATGTATTTGTGATTTCAGATTACTCTGGTTTAGATCCAGAAATTGCAAACAATGGAGTTGATAACACCATTTATCCTAGACAGCGTTCTATTTTAGGTGGGGTAAATGTTAAATTTTAATACTTATAAAATGAAAAAGATAAATCTTATTTACATATTTATTGCTGCCACGGTTTTTCAGTCGTGTACAAACGATTTAGATGTAGTTGCAGAAGATCCTAGAGTGTTGACTCCAAACGAATTGTTTTCTACACCTTTAGGGTACAAACAAGCATTAGCTGGCGTTTATGGTAATCTTAGCTTAACAGGAACTGGTGACGCTGGATCTTCATTCTTACAAGGAATTGATGCGGGTACAAGTCAGTTTGGAAGATGTATGTGGTATCTGCAGACATTAACTACTGATGAAGCAGTGTGGACGTATGAAAATGATGAAGGAGTGGCGGAATTACAAAGAAACACTTGGACTTCATCTAACCCTATTTTGCTTGGAATGTTCAGTAGAACTATGGCGGAAGTCGCTATTGCGAATGATTTTTTAAGACAGTCAACTCCAGAATTATTAAGTTCAAGAGCAATTAGTGCTGCAGATGCTACTGAAATTGCTTTTTATAGAAATGAAGTGCGTGTTTTAAGAGCGTTTGCTTATTACAACATGATGGATCTTTTTGGGAAAGCACCGTTTATCAAGGAAACTGATCCATTAAACTTTAAAGGACCAGAATATGACAGACAGCAATTGTTTACGTTCATAGAAACAGAATTAAACGAAGTTATTCCGAATTTGAAAGCAGCAAGGACAAATGAGTACGGCCGTTTAGATAAAGCAATGGCTCAAATGATTTTAGCTAAAATGTACTTAAATGCTCAAGTATATATTGGAACTCCTAAATATGCGGAGTGTATGGTAAAATGTTCAGAGGTTATTGCTGGTGGTTACACGTTGAAAACTAATTATTTAGATAATTTCAAAGCAGATAATAACAATTCTTCTGAGTTAATTTTTACATTACAATCTGATGGTGTTAAAACTCAAAACTACGGCGCAACAACAGTGATCATAAATGGTCAAGTAGGTGGAGTAGAATCAAATGGAGCTGATTTTGGAGTAGGAGGCTTTGGTGGAGCATTAAGACTTAGAAAACAAATAGTTGAAAAGTTTGATGGATCTCAATTTGACACTGATGCTAGAAAAACATATTTAGCGGGTGCAAGACCTATTGATATTACAGAATTATCAAATGGTAGCCAAGGATATATTTTAGCTAAATTTTCAAATAAAAGCACAACGGGAGTTGCGGGAGTGAACTCTACATTTGTTGATACTGATTTTCCATTATTTCGTTTGGCAGATGCTTACCTGATGTATGCTGAGGCACAAATGAGAAAAGATGGAGCTACTAACGGTAGTACTTTAGCTTTGGCTTCAGCCCAATCTTTAACGTATATCAATGCATTGCGCTCGAGAGCTAATAACGGTTCTGCTGTTGCAAATGTGCCTAAGGTTCAAGTGACATTAGATTTCATGATTGACGAAAGAGCGAGAGAATTGCACTGGGAAGGTCACAGAAGACAAGATCTAATTCGTTTTAATAAATATGGCGGAGGAAATTACAACTGGGCTTGGAAAGGTAATATTGCTAATGGAACATCTTTTGGATCTACTTTAAATGTTTTTCCACTTCCAACATCTGCGATATCTTCTAACCCTAATTTAACTCAAAACACTGGATATTAAATAATTGTTTAATTAAATAATTTTAAAAATGAAAAATATTAATAAAATATTAATTGCTTTTTTAAGCATAGTTGCGTTTTCTTGTACAGATGATATTCAAGATACAAACAGAGAGGCAGTAACGGCTGCAACAGCACCGGTATTATTAACTCCAAAAGGAGATTTTAATATTGTACTTTCAAAAGCTACAGAAAAAGACATTGCTACAACAATGATTTGGGATGACGCTGCATACACTGGAAGTGCAACGGTTGTAAATTATAGTATCGAGGTTGCTAAGCCAGGAACAAATTTTGCAACTCCTACTTTAGTTACTACAACTACTAGCCGTTTTAAAAGTATTACGGTGGCTGAATTAAACGCTGCTTTAATTAATGGTGGATTTATCGAAAAGCAAGAGAACTTAGTTGACATTCGTGTGAAATCATCCGTTGGCGCTACAGGAAGCGTTGGACAATTTTCTAATTCTTTTACAATCAAAGTTACTCCTTACCGCACACCGCTTGCGAGTTCATTATGGCTTGTTGGTGCAGCTACTCCAGGAGGATGGTCTTGGAATAACGATGCTGAAACTGAATTACCTTTGATTGTTGGAAAAACTAATGTGTACCAAGTATCATTAATTCTTAATGGTGGCGAAGCTTTTAGAATATTCTTAGGAAATAACTTTACTAGCGATGGAAACTGGGATGCAAGTCGTAACTATCCATTTTATGCAAATGCTGGTTACACAATCACACCTGAATTAGTGAATTCTAATGATGGAGACAGTAATTTTAAATACACTGGACCAACAGGAATGAGAGTTTTAAAAATCGATGGTGCTGCAAAGACGATTACCTTAAATTAATTCTTTCTAAAATATTGAAAAGGCTACTGTAATAAGTAGCCTTTTTTATTTCTGAAATTAAATAAAATCTAATCATGAAAAAAAAACTACTCTTACTATTATTTTTCTACTCAATATTACTTACTGCTCAGCAACAAAATATTCCTAGTTCAGTCAATCCAAATCCTTTTGAGGAAAGTACTTCTATTACGATTACCGTAAATGGTGCCGATGTTAATGAAGCAGCGTGGGGAATTATAGACAACTCATTGTATCTATGGACATGGTCTTTTGATACTAATGATATGAATATACTAGATTGCCCAACAAATGGTAATTGGACTTTTTCAAACGAGGCAAATAAATTTGTTTACAATTCGATTTCAGACACTTATACTAAAACTTTTACTCCTTCAACTTTTTACAATAGAAGCGGAATTGGTAGAATAGGATTTCTGATTAAGGCAAAAGACGGTACTAACGACAAAAAATCGCAAGATAATTTAGTTGAGGTTGGAACGTTCCAAGTTACTTTAAGCTCACCTTTGGAAAAAAGTATTGTGCTAATTAATTCTGGCGCTAGCATTACTATCGCTGCGACTAATACTGGTGGAAACGCAAATTATAATTTGAAATCAAATGGCAGCACAATTAACTCAAATGCTGCAACTGCAATTTATATTTTTACTCCAACAAACATCACTTCTAATCAAAATTATGAATTGGAAATTACACAAGCAGCAACGACTACAATTAAGAAATTCTCTGTAATTGTTAATTCGGTGCCAGAGTCAGCTGCCTTACCTGCCGGTTTAGTGGATGGAATTAATTATAATGCTAGTGACGCTGCTAAAGCTACTTTAGTACTAGAAGCTCCACTAAAAGATTTTGTTTATGTAGCAGGAAGTTTTAATTCATGGTTGCCAGGTGCTAATTATGCTATGAAAAAGGATCCAATTTCAGGGAAGTTCTGGTTGGAGTTAAGTGGGCTTACCTCTGGGTTAAATTACACTTATCAATATTGGGTTGTTGACGCATCGCCTTTTGCTAATTCACCGTCTGTAGTAAAAACAGCTGATCCATATTCTACATTGGTTTTATCACCATTTGATGACTCAGGGATTTCTGCGACTTCTTATCCTAATCTTCCTTTATATCCCGTTGGACAAGAAAGAGAAGTGACCGTATTACAAACTGGACAAGTTCCTTATGCGTGGAGTTCTGCTACTACTAATTTTGTCAAGCCAGAAAAAGAAAACTTAGTAGTTTATGAACTTTTAGTCAGGGATTTTGATGCTGCCAGAAGTTATCAAAGCATTATTGATCGCATCGATTATTTCAAAAATCTAAAAATAAATGCGATTGAATTAATGCCAGTAATGGAATTTGAAAATAATGACAGTTGGGGTTACAATACTTCCTTTCATTTGGCTTTAGACAAGTTCTACGGTACTTCAAGTAAGTTTAAAGAACTTGTTGATGTTTGCCATCAAAACGGAATTGCAGTAATTCTTGATGTAGCGTTGAATCATGCTTTTGGACGAAATCCCATGGTGAGAATGTGGATGAACGATGCTGATGGTGATGGATGGGGAGCACCATCTGTTGAAAACCCCTATTTTAATACGACTGCTAAACACAGTTATAGTGTAGGAGAAGATTTTAATCATCAATCACCTCTTACTCAAAATTATGTAAAAAGAGTCATTCAACATTGGATTCAAGAGTATAAAATCGATGGTTTCCGCTGGGATTTGACTAAAGGATTTACTCAAAATTGTGAGGCAAGTGATGAAAATTGTACCAATGGTTATCAACAAGATCGGGTGGATGTCTTGAAGCAATATGCTGACTATTCTTGGAGTTTGGACCCTAATCATTACGTTATTTTTGAACATTTAGGCAATAATGACGAAGAAAAGCAATGGGCAAATTATAAAATCGAAGAAACACCAAGTAAAGGAATAATGATGTGGGGAAAAATGACCGATTCGTACAACGAGTTGTCTATGGGTTATCCTGCAAATATATCAGGAATGACAAGTGCAAGCCGCGGATTTACAGCTAAAAGACTGATAGGTTATGCAGAAAGCCATGATGAAGAGCGATTGGTTTATAAAAATATCCAATTTGGTAATAGTAACAACACCGCACATGATGTAAAAAATCTAGAGGTTTCGTTGTCTCGAATGTCAGCTATTGGAGCCGTTTCTTTATTGGTTCCAGGACCAAAAATGATTTGGCAATTTGGAGAACTTGGTTGGGATTCTTCTATTTTTTCTTGTTCAGATGGAAGTGTAAATACTACTACTGATGCAGCAGCCGGAGATTGTAAATTAGCAACTAAACCGCAGCCGCAATGGACGAGTAATTGGCTCGGAAATAATAGTAGAAATAAAATTTATACGGATTGGTCAAAGATGATCACTATGAAAACAACGGAACCCGTTTTTTTAGGAGCAGAGACAATGACAAGTGGATCTTCTTTATTGCAAACAATAAAAATATCAAATCCGGCATTAAGCAATTCACAGCTTAAGGATGTTTTAGTGTTCGCTAATTTTAGTGTCAATACTGCATCAGTGCCAACAGGTTTTCCATATTCAGGCACTTGGTATAATTTGATGGATAATTCACCAATACTAATTACTGATGTTTCAAATCCAATGACTATCGAAGCGGGTGGATTTAGAATCTATGGAAATAAGGTAGCCGCTCTAGCCATTGCTAATTATGAAGATATAAGTAATATTCAGCTGTATCCAAATCCAGCTTCCGATTATTTTAAGCTAGACATAGCAACTTCTAAAGTCGAAATTTATTCGATAAGCGGAAAGTTAGTAAGCAGTTTCGATAAAAATCAAGAAGTAGGATTTCAATTTTCAGTAAATAATTTAGAAAATGGACTCTACCTTATAAAGGTTAACGGTCAAAATAAAGAGCAAAAGGTTTTTAAACTTTTTAAAAATTAAGATTGATGTGATCGATTAAAAAGCTGTCTGTAAAGGATGGCTTTTTTTATATCACACTAATAGAGAATAGCAACATGATTTATAGACTATAGAATAAAAAAAATAGCGATTACACAAAAATCGATTTTGTGTAATCGCTATAATTGAAAGTTTTAATAAGCAACGTTTTATAGCGCTACTATTTAAAATATTTTTATTTATTCATGTTTTGCATTTCGAATAAAAAAGTCTCTAAATCAACTTCTTTATCAGCTAATTTCAATGATTTGTTTACGATGTAGTCAACATTATCAATGTTAAAGCCTAATGCAACACAAATTTTTCTAAGTAGAAATTCTTGTTTGTCTCCTAAGTGATGGTCAACATGAACCATACGCACTAAATCATATAAACGCTCTAATCTTTGCTCGTGTGAATAAGGTGCATTGATTGGATAATTTAAAGGATTTTCTAAAATCTCTACATATTCTGCAGAAGAAATTTCTAATTTTATTGCTAGTTTGTCTAAAAATGCTTTTTCTTCTGGAGAAACTTTTCCATCAGTAAGTGCCACACGAACAATAGCTGAAAAATGACCTTTATTTCTTATTTTAAATCCGCTATCAAATAAATCTGAAAATGACATAGTTTTTGTTTTTTAACTGACAAAGATAAATCTATTTTTAAATTTATTGATTTTAAATTTTTAAATTTTTTACTAGCAATATCTTCCCATTTGAATCGTACTAATTTAGATAATCAAATCATTCTTTTTCAAAATTAATCGTAAGTTTACATCCCTTTATCAACTTAATAAAATACTAATGTCAGAATTTTGGATTTACTTTCAAATAGGTTTAAAACATGTGTTAGATATAAATGCCTATGATCACGTTTTATTTCTAATTGCGCTTGCTGTACCATTTTCTTTTAACGATTGGAAACGAGTGATTTTGCTAGTTACGCTGTTCACAATTGGTCATACAATGGCTTTGATGCTTTCGGTTTTTGGGATTGTGACTATTAAAGTTGATGTTGTAGAATTTCTAATTCCAATAACGATTTTGTTAACGGCGTTATTTAATCTTTTTACTGCAGGGAAATCCAGTAAAAAAGAAAATATAAATCTAGTTTTTTTTATTACACTTTTCTTTGGGATCATTCACGGCTTAGGATTTTCAAATTATTTTAAGTCAATTTTAGGAGGGACTGCAAGTTCGAAAGTATTACCTTTAAGTGAATTTGCATTAGGCATCGAAGCAGCTCAGATTGTAGTTGTTTTTGTTGTATTAGTACTATCTTATATTGTACAAACCATCTTTAGATTTTCTAAGAGAGACTGGACGTTAGTCATGTCAGCTTTTGTTATCGGGATTGTGGTGCCAATGATTATAGAAAGTGAAATTTGGAATAAATAAAAATGAGCAAAAAAAAATTAAATAAATACGATAAAGCATATCTTCGAATTGCTAAAGAATGGAGTCTGTTATCGTATTGTAAGCGCAAGCAAGTAGGTGCGATTATTGTTCGTGATCGAATGATAATATCAGATGGTTATAATGGAACTCCCTCTGGTTTCGAAAACTGTTGTGAGGATGAAGAAGGTTTAACGCGTTGGGATGTCTTGCATGCAGAAGCTAATGCAATATTAAAAGTGGCAAAATCAACACAGTCATGTGAAGGAGCTACTTTATATATCACACTTTCGCCTTGCAAAGAATGTAGTAAACTGATTCATCAATCTGGTATAAAAAGAGTGGTGTATCATAATGGATATCGAGATGATTCAGGAATTCAATTCTTGATCAAAGCGGGAGTAGAAGTAGAGCATATTCCTGTATTAGAGGAATAAAAGCAATCGTGAGTTTTGAATTTTTAAACAAACTTTTATTCGTACAGTATGAAAAAATTAAATCTTTAAATGAAATTGAACAATAAATACTTCCCTATTCTTTTATTTTCAGCACTCGCTTTGGGGGTTGTGTTAGGTGGTATGTTGAATTTCCCAAACACGTCAGAATACTTAGTAAAAAACAATTCTAAGAGTAAACTCAATAAGCTTATCGATTTTATTGACAAGGAATACGTTGATAATGTCAACACAGATTCTATTGTAAATTTAACTGTTGATAATATTCTTGCAAAGCTAGATCCACATTCTGTTTACATGCCTGCTAGTGAACAACTTCAAATTGCAGAAAGCATGAAGGGGAATTTTGTTGGGATTGGAGTTAATTTTTACATGTATAAAGATTCTGTTGCGGTTATAAAACCAGTTGCTAACGGCCCTTCGGCGAAAGCAGGAATCGAGTCTGGTGACCGAATCTTATATGCAGATAAAACTAAATTATTCGGACGAAAATTACCCAGCGACAGCTTATTTTCTAAGTTGAAAGGAACAATTGGTTCAGATATCGAACTTACTATTTATAGAAAATCTGAGGATAAAAAATTAAAAATTAAAATTAGAAGAGATGTCATTCCTATAAAGAGTGTCGATGTTGCATTGCTTTTAGACCAAAACACGGGTTATATAAAAATTAATCGATTTGCCGAAACTACCTATAAGGAGTTTATGGAAGGTTTAATAAAATTGAAAAAAGAGGGTGCAAAATCACTTGTGATTGATGTTCGTGATAATGGCGGTGGCTACATGGAGGAAGCAATTGCTATTGCTGATGAATTATTACCAAACAAGCAATTAATCGTTTTTACTAAAAATAAAAACGGCAATGTAGATAAAACATTTGCTACTGAAAAAGGTAGTTTTGAAAAAGGCAATGTGTTTGTTTTACTGAATGAGAACAGCGCTTCGGCTAGTGAAATTTTAGCGGGAGCAATTCAAGATAATGATCGGGGAACTATTGTCGGTCGTCGCTCTTTTGGAAAAGGATTAGTACAACGCGAAATGGATTTTGCAGATGGTTCAGCCGTGCGATTGACTATTGCGAGATATTACACGCCAACTGGCCGTTCGATTCAAAAACCGTACACTAAAGGGAATGAAGCTTATTTTAAAGAAACAGATTCTCGTTTTACTAACGGCGAACTCTATGAAAAAGACAGTATTAAAGTTGAAGATAATATAAAATTCAAAACTAAAAAAGGTAAAGTTGTCTATGGCGGAGGCGGTATTGTACCGGACGTATTTGTTCCACTTGAATTAGAGCATGGAAATGAAGGGACCGCTTACTTGCTACAATCAGGAATTGTGGGAAATTTTGCTTTCGAACAATTGGATAAAAATAGAAGGGTGTTTAAAGGATTGACTTTCGAACAGTTTCAAGAAAAAATGACTGCGACGGATGTATATTTCAATGCTTTCCAGAAATTCATTTTCGGCAATGGACTGGACTTGAATTTTGGAAAAAGCAAAGCAGTTGTAAAGCGTTTCCTTACCGCAGAGTTTGCGAGATAACTTTATGGAGAATCATACTATTACGACATCATATTAAAGGAGGACGCGATGATAAAAGCAGTTTTGAAGTAAATTCAAGTTAACTACTCCATGAAAAGTAAGTATCTAGGAATGACGGTCAGTGAACGTCTTTAACTAAGAGAATTAATCACTTATCTTGATTTTTATTTAAAAATAAGAAGACGTTGAAGAAATTATAACTATCTCACTAAAAGTCGAATTATAGGAAAGTTCAATTTCGGAACGTGTGAATAGTTTAATTCTTTTGATTCGAAGGTAAGTTTGTTTATATTAATAGAAACTATCGAATACTATCATGAGCATGAGTTTGTACACCGTTGTTCCACAAAGTAAGAATGTCAGTTGCAACAGCTGCTCCACTTCCGGCTGCAATTGCTAATTGACTTCTCCAGCCCGCTAAAGTTCCCATCACATAAATGCCTTCTGCGATTTTATGGTCGTTGTTTCTTAACTGAATTCTGTTTTTCTCAGGAAGTGATTTTTGATGTGGTTCGATATACTGCATTAAACCTTCGATTGCAAAAGTGTTAGCAGCGCCAATACCTATTACAACTATTTTAGTTTTGTAAGCGGACTTATTTGTTGTGACAGTAAATTCTGGAAATTCTCCTTCGATTTTAAGTACTTTTTCTTGAGGAATTTGAGAAATGTGCGGATAGCTTGTAGAAAGTTGAGATACGCTTTCTCCTAGTAATTCAGAACCTAATTTACCAGCCGGAATTCCGTATGCATTATTGAATATTGCTTCTTGTAATGAAGATATTTTTTGATGGGTGAATATGCCAATTATCTTGTCAGATACAAAGGGTTTCTTTTTTGCGGATCCCAAAACTAAAGCGCATGACATTCCTGAAACACCACCACCAATGATTAATACATCAAACATAACGATTACTTTCCGTTAGTTTTCTCTTCGATTCTTTTAGAAACTTTAAAAATCAGTAAAATCATTACTGCGCAAAAAGAAGCTGCTATTCCAATAAAAGCAACAACGCTATCTCCTTGAAATGGATTTCTAAAGTCAAGTAAAGTAACATTAAATATGATTAAAGCGATTGCTAAAAGCACCAATATGTTAATAAAAATTTTCATAATATGTTATTATTTTAAAAGTAACAGATAACTGATTTTATACTCAAATCAGAACTCTAAGAAAGTCTAAATTGTTTTATTGTATAACATTAGGGAGTAAATTTAGGTAAATTTATTTTAGACAAACAAACCTTTAACATTCGCAGCGAATAATTTAACAGCTATGGCAAGCAATACAACTCCAAAAGTCTTTCTGATGACTCCAAGTCCGTTTTTTCCTAGCATTCTTTCAATTTTCGAAGAGGATTTAAGGACCACATATACCAATATAATGTTTAGAATAATAGCGATAACAATATTTGCGGTGTGGAATTGAGAACGCAATGACAGTAATGTTGTCATTGTTCCTGCACCTGCAATAAGCGGAAATGCGATAGGTACAATCGAGGCGGAACTAGCTTCTTCATCTCTGTAAATTCGGATTCCTAAAATCATTTCCAATGCTAAAAAGAATAAAACAAAAGAACCTGCAACAGCAAATGAATTGACATCAATTCCTATCACTTTTAAAAGCTCTTCCCCTACAAAAAGGAAAGTAATCATAATTACTGCAGAAACTATAGATGCTTTTTCAGATTCTATAATCCCGAATTTAGCTCTTAATCCAATGATAATTGGAATAGATCCAATGATATCAATTACGGCAAAAAGCACCATTCCTACAGTAATAATTTCTTTGATGTCTAATCCTAACATAGCTTTTAATTTTTTGCAAAAGTATTGAATTAAGTTTGGTTGTGGGCTATGTTAGTTTTTAATTTCTGTTGAAATTTCCTATTACGTTTTAAGTATCATCTGTACTTGAGTTGACGTCTAACTATATGATGTTCAAGGAGTAGATTTAATTGTTAGTTTTAAAGTAGGTAAAAAGATGGTGTGCGTTTTAGCAATAGTGTTTTTGTTTCTACTTGCTATAAATGTATAAGCATAGATCTAAAATGAATTGTCTAGAAAAATTTAGGAAAAAGTGCTTTAAAAACGATTTCTTTCTTACGCTGTTAAAAGATTCATTTTTAGATTTATTTCGAATTAAAAAAGAATACGGATAAAAGTGTTTGAAAATATTTAGAGTTAATGTGCAAATTTTGAAAAAGAAGTATAAAATGAACGATTAAAAAATAGAAGTTGGATTAATGACTGCGCAATAATTAAAATTGATAAAAAGTATAAATTCATTTATTAAATCCCATGATCAATTCATGTAGTTTGGTTATCAATGGATTCTGTTTTTGTTTTGGAATTTATGATTTGCTGAGGTGCTTCATTGGATAACTTTGAATACCTTTGCAAAATGTTTCAACTAGGAAAAACCATCGTATCAGAAGACTTGCTCGAAAAAGATTTTGTATGCAATTTGACCGCTTGTAAAGGCGCTTGCTGTGTAGACGGCGACGCTGGAGCGCCATTAAGTCTTGAGGAAACTCTAATCCTCGAATCTATTTATCCAAAAGTAAAACCATTCTTGCGCAAAGAGGGAATTGCTGCTATTGAAGCGCAAGGGACTTGGGTAACAGGTGTAGATGGCGAACTTGAAACACCATTAATTGACGATAAGGATTGTGCTTATGTTATGTTTGATGGTAAAACTGCTTTGTGCGGTATCGAACAAGCCTACAATCAGGGAATCATTGACTGGAAAAAACCA
This sequence comes from Flavobacterium weaverense, assembly GCF_003688495.1. GTDB lineage: Bacteria > Bacteroidota > Bacteroidia > Flavobacteriales > Flavobacteriaceae > Flavobacterium > Flavobacterium weaverense. The sequence goes on from NZ_REFH01000007.1 coordinate 92,836, forward strand.
GTTTCCTGTCATTTATATCCCGTACGTGTAAAAGATTTCACTGAGTTTGCTGCCGTTAATTATGACAAATGGGATATTTGTGATCCTGCTTGCTCATTAGGTCAAGAACTCGAAGTTCCAGTGTACAAGTTTGTAAAAGAAGCACTAATTCGTAAATTCGGTGAAGACTGGTATATGGAATTAGAACAAGTTGCCCAAGACTTGAAAAACCAAAAATAAAAATAAACTTTACTGTGTTATTTTAAATCTCAAAATTCTATATTTTGCGGTGCTTCACACTTGCGCCTCTATTTTAAGTATTTGATAGTCAGTATTTTAGAAAACATAAGAAAAATATTTGTAATTCTGTCCTTTGTTCAAAACTAGGGCTGATTGTGGATAAGTTTGGCTTTTAATTATGGCAATATTTCACAACCTTTGTAAAGCTGAAAAAGTATTAATTTTCATTAAACGGATAAAAAAATAAACACTCACAATGACACATCTAGAGCCAATCTTACAAGAGAATAAAAATCGTTTCGTAATTTTCCCTATCAAACATCATGATATTTGGGAGTTTTATAAATCAATGGAAGCTAGTTTTTGGACTGCTGAGGAAATTGATTTATCTCAGGATTTAAATGACTGGAATAATAAATTGAATGATGACGAAAGGTATTTTATAAAACATATTCTTGCGTTTTTTGCTGCTTCGGATGGAATTGTGAATGAGAATTTAGCGGAAAACTTCGTGAATGAAGTGCAATATGCCGAAGCTAAATTTTTCTATGGTTTCCAAATCATGATGGAGAACATCCATAGTGAAACCTATTCTCTATTAATTGACACGTACGTGAAAGATGAAGCAGAGAAAGATGATTTATTTAATGCTTTAGAGGTTTTTCCAGCGATTAGAAAAAAAGCAGACTGGGCTTTAAAATGGATCGAGTCGGATTCTTTTGCTGAGCGTTTAATTGCTTTTGCAGCGGTTGAAGGAATTTTCTTTTCAGGAGCATTTTGTTCTATTTTCTGGTTGAAAAAACGTGGATTAATGCCAGGATTAACTTTCTCTAACGAGTTAATTTCTCGTGATGAAGGTGTTCACTGTGACTTTGCAGTGCATTTACACAACCACCACTTAGTAAATAAAGTTCCAAAAGAAAGAATTAGAAGTATCATTGTTGACGCTTTGAATATTGAAAGAGAATTTATTACCGAATCACTTCCTGCGAGTTTGATAGGAATGAATGCGGTATTGATGACTCAATATTTAGAGTTTGTTGCGGATAGATTATTAGTGGAACTAGGTTGTGAAAGAGAATACAATACTTCAAACCCATTTGATTTTATGGACATGATTTCACTTCAAGGAAAAACAAACTTCTTTGAAAAGAAAGTTGCTGAATATCAAAAATCGGGTGTGATGAACACTGATGTTGATGCTCAAAAAATATCTTTTGACGCTGACTTTTAGTCGATAGCCACAAAGACGCTAAGCCGCAAAGAAAAATATTGTGTTTTTCTAAAGTTTTTAAAGTTAAAATTTTCATTTCCAAAGGTTACATCTTGATTTTAGACTGAATTTCTCCCTGCTACTGAAGCTTTAGCCCAGATAGTAGTGGAAATCCTTTATCTTTTTTTTGAAAAAAAAAGATAAAGATTGCAGCGGATAGCTGGAAACAGCTCCAAAAAAAAATGAGGAAAAGATGTGCTGTTACAATGCTTCTTTCCTCGCAACAATTTACAAACAAACAAAAATAGCAAAGGGATTTGTTGTTTTAAAAAAACCAAAAAAAATTATGTACGTAGTAAAAAGAGACGGTCGCAAAGAGCCTGTAATGTTTGACAAAATCACAGATAGAATTAAAAAGCTATGCTATGGTTTGAATGATTTGGTAGATGCTGTAAAGGTAGCCATGCGAGTGATTGAAGGACTTTATGACGGAGTTTCTACGTCGGAATTAGATAATTTAGCAGCTGAAACTGCGGCTTCGATGACGATTGCGCATCCTGATTATGCACAATTAGCTGCAAGAATCGCGATTTCAAATTTGCATTCGAATACAAAAAAGGCTTTCTCGGAAACAATGAACGATATGTTTCATTATGTAAATCCAAGAAATGGTCAAGACGCTCCTTTATTATCAGAGGAAGTGCATAAAGTGATTATGGACAATGCGGAATTTTTAGATTCGCATATTATATACAATAGAGATTTCAACTACGATTATTTTGGTTTTAAAACACTAGAGCGTTCGTATTTGCTTAAAATAAACGGTAAAATTGTAGAGCGTCCGCAACATATGTTAATGCGTGTATCGGTTGGAATTCACTTAAATGATTTGGATTCAGTGATTGAAACCTACGACTTAATGTCTAAAAAATTCTTCACGCACGCTACACCAACATTGTTCAACGCAGGAACTCCAAAACCGCAAATGTCTTCTTGCTTTCTATTAGCGATGCAAGATGATAGCATTGACGGAATTTACGATACATTGAAACAAACCGCTAAAATCTCGCAATCAGCGGGTGGAGTTGGTTTGTCAATTCATAACGTTCGTGCAACTGGATCTTACATTCGTGGAACTAATGGAACTTCAAACGGGATTGTTCCTATGTTGAGAGTTTTTAATGACACGGCAAGATATGTAGATCAAGGTGGTGGAAAACGTAAAGGTAGTTTTGCGATTTACATCGAAACTTGGCATGCTGATATTTTCGAATTCCTAGATTTGAAAAAGAATACTGGAAAAGAAGAAATGCGTGCTAGAGATTTATTCTTCGCGATGTGGACTTCTGATTTGTTCATGAAGCGTGTGCAAGATGATAGTTACTGGACGTTGATGTGTCCTAACGAATGTCCTGGTTTATATGATGTACATGGTGAGGAATTTGAAGCAATGTACATCGATTATGAAAAAGCGGGGAAAGGTAGAAAAACCATCAAAGCACATGAATTGTGGGAGAAAATTCTAGAATCGCAAATCGAAACTGGGACGCCATACATGTTGTATAAAGATGCAGTCAATAGAAAATCAAACCAGAAAAATCTAGGTACCATTCGTTCATCGAATTTGTGTACAGAGATTATGGAGTTTACTTCTAAAGATGAAATCGCGGTTTGTAACCTAGCGTCTCTTTCGTTACCAATGTTTGTAGATGGTAAGAAATTCGACCACGACATGTTGTACACGGTGACGAAACGCGTAACAAGAAACTTAAATAAAGTTATTGATAGAAATTATTATCCTGTAATTGAAGGAGAAAATTCTAATAAACGCCACAGACCTATTGGTCTTGGAGTACAAGGATTAGCAGATGCATTTATTATGTTGCGTTTGCCTTTTACATCTGACGAAGCTAAAAAGCTGAATCAAGAAATTTTTGAAACGCTTTATTTTGCTGCTGTAACTGCTTCTATGGAAATGGCAAAAGAAGAAGGTCCGTATTCAACTTTCGCAGGATCGCCAATGTCTCAAGGGGAATTCCAGTACAATATGTGGGGAATGAAAGATGAGGATTTATCAGGTCGTTGGGATTGGGCTTCTTTGAGAAAAGAAGTAATGGAACACGGTGTGCGTAACTCGTTATTAGTGGCGCCTATGCCTACAGCTTCAACTTCTCAAATTTTGGGTAACAACGAAGCATTTGAACCGTATACTTCTAATGTGTATACACGAAGAGTACTTTCAGGTGAGTTTATTGTGGTAAATAAGCATTTATTGCATGATTTAGTAGAGCGTGGCTTGTGGAACGAAACTTTGAAACAAGAATTAATGCGTAATAACGGATCGGTTCAAGATTTGAATATTCCGCAAGATCTGAAAGAATTGTACAAAACAGTTTGGGAAATGTCAATGAAAGATATTATTGATATGTCACGTCAACGTGGGTATTTTGTAGATCAATCACAATCATTGAACTTGTTTATGCAAAACGCAAATTACTCTAAATTGACTTCGATGCATTTCTATGCATGGCAATCTGGATTGAAAACAGGAATGTATTATTTGAGAACAAAAGCTGCGGTTGATGCGATTAAATTTACATTAAACAACGATAAAAAAGCAGAACCTATCCAAGAAGAACCAAAACCTATTCAAGTTGCAGTTCCTGCTGCTCAAGTAGAAATGAGCTCAGAAGAATACAGAACGATGATCGAAATGGCCAGAAATTCTGATCCTGATGATTGCGAAATGTGTGGATCTTAATTTCACACCTTTCAAGAACGACGATTTTATATTTTTAGAAAACTGCCGTTCTCCTTATTGTGAGGAGAATGGCTTTTTTTTTGAGAATTTTTCAAAAATTTTAAATCTGGCATGTTCACTTACTTATTAATATTTATAAATTATTTAAAATATAAAAAAAATGAAAATTTTTATATCTCATGCTTCTGCTAATAAAGAATATGGCGATTTATTTGTTGAATTGTTAAGAGGAATAGGATTGAATGAGCATGAGATTGTTTATACAAGCAACGTTGCATACGGCATTCCAATTGGTCAAAATATTTTTAGTTGGCTAAAATCGCAAATAATTAAAAAGCCATTTGTTTTATATTTACTCTCAAAGGAATATTATTCAAGTGTTGCTTGTTTAAATGAAATGGGAGCTGCATGGATTGTTGAAAATGAACATGCTGTTATTTTTAAGTCGAATTTTGATGTTAATAGCAAAGAATTTCAAAATGGTGCTCTAGATCCTAGAAAAATCGGATTTCGTATTAATGATGAAGATAGATTACTTTCATTTATTCATCAGTTAGGTTCTAATTTTACAATTTCAAAAAACTCGGTAATTATTAACCAAAGATTAAAATACTTCTTAAGTCAAATAAAGTTATTGGAAATAGAGGACAAATCAAATAATGAATCATTCGGTGTTTTAGAAACTCCAAATGGAGTTAAAACAAAACAAAATATTGAAAATGAAAATGATTCAATATTTAAACCACAAATTATAGAAAAGAAAATAGACGAAGTAAGAAGTGGTATTTATCCAAAATTTGTTGATGAAATTATAGCTGGGAAATTAAAGGATGAAGAATTAATACTTTTAAGCTATATTATAGAGACTAGCAAGGTTAAATTAATGACTGGATGGCAAGAAGAAAATGAGCTTCGTAGCATAAAAGAATGGGAAAGAACTAATAAAATAAATAAAACACTATACAATAATTATGGTGCGGTAATTAGAAGATTTGATTTGCGTGGTTACACAGAAGTTTCTGCAGTGACTAGTGGCGGAAATCCTAAAGAAGTAAAATTAAAAGATGATATTGAATCCAATATTTTAGATCTTCCGAAAGTAATTTTGGATCTTTTAGATGATGTTTTAAACAAATATAAAGTTAGCGAAGCACAGAAAGAAAATGATGTTTTGCCATTTTAAATATAGATTGCATTGAAAGGACATCTCTAGTGCTCATAAAATAAACAAGCTAAAGCCAAAAGAAAGTCCCTAAAAAGACTTTCTTTTGGCACTATAACTTTTTCAGCAATAACGAAAGAATTTATTTAAATTTACTCTACATCTTTTTTAAAACTTCTCAAATGAAAATAAACAAACTACTTCTAATAGCTTTAGTAATTTCTAATCTTTGCATGGCACAGCAATATGATGGAGTTAAAATAGAAAAAAGCAAAGTAGATAAGAATAATGTTATTTATCAAATTGGTAAAACATTTATGTATTCTTATTCTATTCAAAAGAATGAAAATAGATATTTTCTCGTCAATAATACAGAAGACAGTTTAACTACGAACGAGTTGGACAAAAATAAAATTGATGCTATTAAAATTTCCGTTATAAAACCAAAGATGTTTCAAAGGACAAATAAAAATCAAACTGAAATCCGCTATAATTTTGAACCCAATCCTCAATCTTGGAGTTCAACTGGCGTAGTTGAAAATAAAGAAAATGTTTGGATTCATCCTCCCAGAATGGGATTTTTAAATGCATTAGAAACCTGTCCCTTCCCTTATATTAAATTAAATAAACCTGTTGGATATACTTGGACTGACAAGATGAGCATTGGCGATCATTGGTCAAACAAACAATGGGGAGAATGGAAAGGTAGACTTCTTCTAGATTATACTTATGAAATTGTAGGGAAAGAAGCAATCAAAGCTAGTCTTGGAAGTTTAGATTGTTATAAAATTGAGTCTACTGCAAAATCTAATATTGGAGAAAGTAAATTGGTGTCTTACTATAACAATAAATATGGTTTTGTAAAACTAGAATATACTTTAATGACAGGAACCCAGATTGAAATTAATTTAGTTGAAGTTAGTGAGTAATCGTAATTGCTAAAAAGCTTTACTGTTACTTTTATGTAGACTTTTTTATGTAAAATAAAATAGGAAAAGAAATACTTATTCCGTTAATCTACTTCCAATCTCCATTCTTTCGTGTAAGATTCTAATGACTTCAATTTCGTTCATTTTATCTTTTTTAAAGAAAATTAAATGCGATTTTACTTTAGAACATTTATACGATTTTCGAATTTTACCAAAGTCGCGAGCCATATCAAAATTATTAACGATGTATTCAATCTCGTCAAAAATTAAGTTATAATATCTGTCTGCTTGTGCAACAGACCAATTTTCGGCTGTGTAAATCCAGATGTTATTAATGTCTTCTACTGCCTTTTCACTAATTACATATTCTGACATTATTTTTGAAAATTAGCTTTAAGCATTTCAAGATTTTTGTCACGATCAAAATTCCTAATTTTAGTACTCTTTTCTCCAACTTTTAGTTCGTGGATCAGCGATTTTGTTTTGTTTTCTTCCTGCTCGAAAACTCTTAATGCAGTTCTAACCACTTCACTAACTGAACTATATTTCCCTGTAGAAATTTGTTCATTAATAAAATTTTCAAAATAGTCTCCTAATAATATTGAAGTATTTCGTGCCATAATTTTTTTATCAAAGATACCAATAATTGGTATTAAATTCAAATTCCTTCTTTTTTTAAAAGAGTTAATTGATGGAAAATATTTTCTAGAATCTATTAATAATATAGTCACACTCTCTCTCTCTCTCTCTCTCTCTTTTTAATCCCATCACTTCACAAATTGTAATTCTGCGAATTCGGCTGGTTGATGAAAACCATGTTTTTTGCTTTGGTACTGTTTTAACGATTGATATTCTTTGTTTTGTCCGTAGTCAATTCGAAATAAATTTCCTTTCCAAGTAGTTCCAATTTTTGGAGTTTTAAAATCACCATTTGTAATTTCGTTTAAACTCGAGAAAGGAATAGCAATTTCAACGGAATAGCCAGAATCAGTTATTTTAGAAGCTGTTTGCAATCCTTTTATACTAATTGATAAATTAGATTTTCGTTTTGCGCAATCACTTCTAATACATTGAATAAGGACATCGTAATTACTGCTGAAAGCATTTACTCCAATTTCAATATAACTTTTAACTTCCGCAATTGGACTAATAAAAATCTCCACTAAATCATCAGTTTCAAACAGATGAGAATCTTGCTTCCTCGCTTTGCCTATAATTTCAGAATCCATACACTTGTAAGCGATATATAAAAAGTTTTTATCCCAAGAAAGAGAGGCAACGGTTGATTGCTTTGCTTTATCTCCAGAGTTATGAATCACAAATTCCTTCGAGAAAGGGCTGTGCCAGTCGGATAAATTACCATCAATAATTATAGGCTGCTTTGTCTTATGAATTAGAAGAGCTTGTGATTTAATTTGCTGCACTGTGCAAACTAATAGGAAGAAAACAATACTATTAAATTTCATTTTTATTGAAGTAGGTTAATCTGATGAGAGCTTTTAAAATAGGGAGCTTCTGCGCTATTATCGGCAGTTCAAATATATCTGTTTTCTGTAGAAGTAATTTATTTAAGTTTAAAAGAGTTGTTATACTTAATCCATTTTATTTTTTGGATAGCAAGTATTACAGTCCTACTCATATTTGAATTTCATAAATCTCTATTAAAATAGTGTAAACATAAAGCGCTCAACCTGAGATATATTTGTAACATCAAAGGATGTAATTATGAAAGCAATTCAATATACTACAAAAGTAAGCACGAATATTTTACGTTTATTTTATTCAACGTGTACCAATGATTTAGTTATTAATTCTAAACAAGCAAGTGTGATCGAGGATTTCCTTTTAGCATTTTGCATAGAATTTAATCGTTTGTTTATTGCGGATAGTCTTGTGATGAATCTTTTGCAAAAGCATTGTATTGCAAAAGCTAAGATGTGTATTGATAACATTAAACAGGTTTGTAAAGATAATTTTCTAGAAGATAGAAATGCTGTACTTGAATTTTTCAGTACAAATGAAAATTATAGTATTTTAAATAAAATGCGATTATTTGAAAAAACGAGTACTTAAAACCTCGTTTTTTGAAAGCGTCTTTTTACAATCCATAAAAATAAAATTGTTTAAGTTTTAAGCATATTTACATTAAGAATACCAACTCCTTTTCTTACTAATCCCATATTTAATCACTATATTTGAGAAAGTCGCATCATATAATAGAGGCTTTTCTAAACTAAAAAACAAAAATGGAAACTAAAGAATTTATGATTACCGACGATTTATTAGCTTCTAAAGGACAACGGTTCCTAAACATGATTATCGATTTATTTATTGTTTATGTTTTGACAATGGGTATTGGCGCAGCCATAAATATTCTAGGAGAAGTTACCGGAAATTTCAAATTATCAGAGTGGATTATCTCTTTAACGCTAGTTGAAAATATACTTTTTGGAGTGGTAGTTTTGTTCTTTTACTATTTAATTATGGAAACGTATTTGTCTAGAACATTTGGAAAATATTTTACTAAAACAATTGTAGTCAAGCATAATGGTACGAAACCAAAGGTAAAAAGTACTGTAATTCGAACTTTAGTTCGTTTAATTCCCATCGAGGCATTCACTTTTCTTAATGATGATGCAAGAGGATGGCACGATACTTTATCAGTAACCTATGTTGTAAATAAACATGAGTTTATGACAAAAATCAAATCAATCATTTAAGATTTTTTTGGAAGTCAGGAAATACAAAGCCGTAGTAAAAAAATACTACGGCTTTTTTGTATTTAATTTTAAGCAAAAGCATCAGTTTCTACAGCTATTCTCATCTGTTTTGCGGCAGCAACCATTTCAATAAGCGCTTTTTTAGTTTCATCCCAATGTCTGGTTTTTAAACCACAATCAGGATTCACCCACAGTTGATCTATCGGAATTACTGCTGATGCTTTTTCTAGTAATTTAACCATCTCTTCTTTTGCGGGAACGCGTGGAGAATGTATATCATAAACACCAGGTCCAATTTCGTTAGGATATTTAAAATTGGCGAAAGCATCCAATAATTCCATTTGAGAGCGCGAACATTCAATCGTAATTACATCGGCATCCATATCGGCGATATTCTGGATGATATCATTAAATTCGCTGTAGCACATGTGCGTATGGATTTGAGTGTCATCTTGAACTCCGCTTGCTGAAATTCTAAACGCTTTAATCGCCCAGTCTAAATAGTTTGACCATTCTTCTTTGCGCAATGGTAATCCTTCTCTAATGGCTGGCTCGTCGATTTGAATAATTTTTATTCCTGCTTTCTCTAAATCCATTACTTCATCTCTTATTGCTAATGCGATTTGAGTGCAGGTTTCTGATCGAGCTTGATCGTTTCTAACAAAAGACCATTGTAAAATTGTTACTGGACCAGTGAGCATTCCTTTTACCCATTTTGGCGTCAGAGATTGTGCAAATTGCGCCCATTTAACTGTCATAGGATTTGGTCGAGAAACATCTCCATAAATAATTGGTGGTTTTACACAGCGGCTGCCATAACTTTGTACCCAGCCATTTTTTGTAAACGTAAATCCTTCTAATTGCTCTCCAAAATATTCTACCATATCATTGCGCTCAAATTCTCCATGTACTAAAACATCTATACCTGATTCTTCTTGGAAACGAATGGTTTCTTCTGTTTCTTTTTTTAGTAAATCATCATACTGTTGCTGAGTTAATTCTCCTTTTTTAAACTTTGCTCTCCAGCTACGAACCTCAATAGTTTGGGGAAAAGAACCTATAGTTGTTGTGGGAAACAAAGGTAATTTCAAAACCTCAATTTGTTTTTCTCTTCGAATTGAAAAAGGATTTTGCCTGTTATCATCGTTTGTTGTGATACTAGCTACACGGTTTTTAACAGTGTCATTGTGGATTAATTTTGATGATTTTCGGTTTTCGTTAGCTATGATGTTCTCTTGAAAGTGTAATGAATTGGTTGTATTGATTTCATTGTAAGCGAGTTGTTTTAATACGACTACTTCATTTATTTTTTGTTTGGCAAAAGCGAACCACTGCTTAATTTCGGGTGTTAATGTAGCGTCATTACTTTCTAAGTCTAAATCGCATGGACTATGAATAAGTGAACAAGAAGGAGCAATTAATATTCGGTTTGCTCCAAATGCATCTGTCGCTTTTTTTATTAATGCTAATGAATTTTTGAAATCATTTTTCCAGATATTTCTTCCGTCAATTACTCCAAGGGACAGATTTACATGACTTAGTAATTTCCCAGATTCTATAATGTCATCTAACTGTAATTTGCAACGCACTAAATCTAAATGGATCGTATCTACAGGAAGTGCTAAAACGGTTGCTAGGTTTTCTCCAAAACAATCAAAATAATTAGCTAGTATTAATTTTATTTTAGGAAAACGCTTATTTATAGCGTTATAAACATAGGTAATTGCATTTCTTTCCTGATCTGTCAAATTTAAAGCTAGGAAAGGCTCGTCAAATTGAATGTATTCGACATTCTCATTTTGTAGTTTTTCTAGAATGTCAAAGTATACAAGAAGCAAGCGGCCAATAAGATCTATTCTATGAAATCCCTCTTCTTTTTCTTTTCCTAGAAGTAAATAAGAAACAGGACCTATGAGCACGGGTTTAGTTTTGATGCCTAAATCATTAGCTTCCTTAAATTCATCTATTATTTTTTCAGAAAACAATTTGAATTCTTGGTTTTTAGTAAACTCCGGAACGATGTAGTGATAATTCGTATCAAACCACTTGGTCATTTCCATGGCAACAACATCTTGACCGTTTTTTTGAGCACCTCTAGCCATTGCAAAATACAAATCAGTGCTTGAGTTTGTTTTGGAAATTTCTTCATATCTGCTAGGAATTGCTCCTACAGTTAATGATAAATCTAATACTTGGTCATAAAAGGAAAAATCATTTGAAGGTATTAAATCGATTCCGGCGTTTTGTTGCAATTGCCAGTTTTGTTTTCGAATATTTTTCCCTGTAGCTGTAAGTTCTTCTATAGAAATTTTTCCTGCCCAGTAGGATTCACATGCTTTTTTTAACTCTCTGTTGTTGCCAATACGTGGATAACCAAGGTTGTTTGTTTTCATTTTTATTTAGTATTTTTTACTATACAAAGATATGCTAGTAGTATTTAATACTTAAATTAGCCGTTATTTTAAGTAAAGATAATTGTCAGAGTAATAATTAATAGTTTTTTGTTCTGAATATTTTTTTTAAACGTATTTTAACAGTAAAAAGTACTATGGAAAATTTAGATAAAATTGATTTGCAAATTTTGAAACAACTACAGGATAACTCAAATATTAATATAAAAGAACTCGCGGCTAAGTTGTTTTTGACAGCAACGCCAGTTTACGAGCGTATTAAAAGGCTAGAACGTGAAGGCTATATTATGAAATACGTAGCGCTCTTAGATAAAGAAAAAATGAATAGAGGAATGATTGTGTTTTGCAATGTGAGATTAAAGGAACATGCTAGGAATGTAGGTGCTAATTTTGTTAAAGATATTGTAGCGCTTCCAGAAATTATTGAATGCTATAATATTGCGGGAGATTACGATTTTATGTTGAAAATATTAGTGGCTAATATGAACAGTTATCAAGATTTTGTCATGAATAAGTTATCAACTATAGAGAATATTGGCAATACTGAAAGTATTTTTGTAATGGGGGAAATTAAGCATAGTACCGCATTGACCTTTTAATTTAATAAATGGAGTAGGGAGTAATTAAGATTTTTTCTTATTTTGAATGGCTTCTTTTCTTTATATTCGCTTCATAAAAATTCAGAATAATACAATTTATAAAAATGAACTGGGAACAACTTTTATCATTAAGAAGGCAAGGCGACAAAGGCAAAAGATTGCGTGTAGAACAAGATGATACGCGTTTGGGTTTTGAAGTAGATTATGACCGAATCGTTTTTTCGGCACCATTTAGAAGTTTGCAGGACAAAACACAGGTGATTCCACTCTCTAAAACTGACTTTGTTCATACGCGTTTGACGCACAGTTTAGAAGTTTCAGTTGTGGGACGTTCATTAGGTAGATTAGTTGGTAAAAAAATTATTGAAAAATATCCGCATCTTAAAGAAGTACATGGTTTTCACATGAATGATTTTGGTGCTATTGTAGCTGCGGCTTCACTGGCACATGATATTGGAAATCCACCTTTTGGACATTCAGGTGAGAAAGCGATTGGTGAATATTTCTCAATTGGGAACGGACAAAAATACAAAGGCCAAGTTTCTGATAAAGAGTGGCAAGATTTAATAGATTTTGAAGGAAATGCGAATGGCTTTTCTGTTTTAACAGCGAGTCGTCCTGGAATTGAAGGTGGTCTCCGAATTTCATATGCAACCTTAGGTGCTTTCATGAAATACCCAAAAGAAAGTTTGCCTAAAAAACCAACCAGAAATATAGCTGATAAAAAATATGGTTTTTTTCAAACAGACAAAAAGTTTTTTGAAGAAGTAGCCGCTGATATGGGTATGATTCCAAATAAATCTGAAGGTGATATTGGTTTTGAGAGACATCCTTTAGCTTATTTAGTTGAAGCTGCCGATGATATTTGCTACACAATAATTGACTTTGAAGATGGTATAAACTTAGGATTAGTGTCTGAAGATTTTGCTTTAGAATACTTGATAAAATTAGTAAAAGACAGCATCGACACATCAAAATATAAAACGCTAACTACTAAGGAAGATAGAATTAGTTATCTGCGTGCTTTGGCAATTGGAAGCTTAATCAATGATGCTGTTAGTGTTTTTGTAGCTAATGAAGAAGCAATCCTAAATGGCAAATTCCCTCATTCTTTGACAGATAAGAGTAAGTACAAAGTTCAAATGGACGATATAATTAGCATCAGCGTTAATAATATTTATCAAAGTAGGGAAGTTATTGAAAAAGAGATTGTAGGTTATCAAATTATTCAGACACTTTTAGATAAATTTATCACGGCTTACAATAATAAATATGATGGAAACGAATCTAATTATGACTCTTTGATACTTAAATTGTTACCAGAGAAACATCATTTAGAGAAAGAGACTTTGTACGAGCGATTGCTGCATATTTGTCATTTTATTTCTATGCTTACAGATGGAAACGCTTTATTATTTTATAAAACAATTACTGCAGTTAAGAATTAAGACAATTTATATAAGACAAAAAAAAAGGCCTGAAAAAATACTTTTCAGGCCTTTTTTTATTAGAAAACGTATTCTAATCCAACTCCGATTGCTTGTCTTACTTGCGTCTTCGGGCCTTCAGTCACTTGGACTCCTGCGATTTCTCTTTTTGACTTAATATCATCATCATAAATAATGTGAGCGCCAATATTTGCTTTCACATATTGATTGACAATCAATTCTAATTGTAAGTCACAATTTACATCAATGTTACCAAAACGATTGATATAATCTGAATACAAGCTAATGCGATTTTCTAAATTGATGTTTTTAAGAATCTCCTTTTTAAATTTATTTGTAATAAGGAAACCCAATTCCATTTTAGATTTTTTACCTTCTTCAATGATGTTTTTGTCGGCATCATAAATTGCTTTTGGAACACCAAAAGCACCTTGATTTGCTAATGTTTGATCTAAAACTAGAGTTGTTTTAAATGTAAAAGGAGAAACATAAAAGGTTCTATTTTTTTCTTTATTGATGTTTTCAGCACCCATTCCTAGAAAGATGTATGCTGGCGCAAATGTTTTAGAAATAGCCTTGCTTGTATTTGGATAAGCGTAACCATTTGTAAATTGTGTGTTGAAATTAAATTTCACAGAGTGGTACCAGTTTGATTTTGGATTATGTCTGTAGCCAAAAGACGAGTTGATTTGTAATGCATCATCTGTTTTCTTAATCGATTGTCCGTCTTGCTTATTAACGCCGTATCTAAATATCAATTCATTTGACCAGTTAGAATTAAGACTACTATAATTTCTTAGAAATTTTCCTTTTAACAATCCTGAAATCGAACTTGTTCCTCCCGCATTCCAGTTTACAAATGCAACTTCAGAAATATCAAAACCTAAAGTATTTTTTTGACTCCAATGCGAAAAAGGAAGATAATGTGTTTTTGTTCTTATTTTAAAGGCTGGAACCCGCGGCTGCGCTACAACGAATTTTTTAGTTGCAGGTACTAACGAGTCATATAAGTAGGTAACTGTTTTTGTTTCTTGAGCAAAAGAATTAAAGCTGATTGTAAAAGCAAGAAGAAAGAATGTGTAGGTTAATGATTTCATTTTAGCGTAGTTATATTTAAAGGGCAAAATAATTATTTTAATAGGTTGAAAAAAGTATTTCAAGACTTTTAACGTCAATTTTACAGTATTGTTGTAATTCAGTTACTGTTCCATGCTCGATAAATTCATCTGGAATTCCTAAAACTGTAATTTTTGAGGTATAATTGTGAGCGGCGGCAAATTCAGTTATAGCACTTCCAAATCCACCTTTTACAACTCCATCTTCAATTGTAATAATATTTTTAAAGGTTTTAAAAATAGAATGTAATTGATTTTCGTCTAATGGTTTCACAAAAGGAAAATCGTAATGCGCAATATTATCTGGATTTGTTATTTTGGCTACAGCCAAAGAAATATTGTTGGAAATCGTACCGTTAGATAAAACAGCAACATTTGAACCGGTTTTTATTTCGATACTTTTTCCGATTTCTGTTTTTTTGTATTTACTAAAATGCTCTGTCTGCCAATTGGCAATTACTCCTCTTCCACGTGGATAACGGATAGCGATAGGATGTTGCAATCCTAATTGAGCGGTATATAGTATGTTTTGTAGTTCGATTTCATTTCTTGGCGCATAGACAATCAGATTAGGGATACAACGTAAATAAGCGATGTCAAAAACGCCGTGATGTGTCGCACCATCTTCTCCAACTAATCCAGCTCTATCAAGACAAAAAATAACGGGTAAATTTTGTAGAGCCACATCGTGAATTACTTGGTCGTATGCTCTTTGTAAAAAAGTAGAATAGATTGTGCAATATACAATCATTCCTTGAGTGGCCATTCCTGCTGCTAGCGTTACGGCGTGTTGTTCAGCAATTCCAACATCAAAGGCACGCGCTGGGAATTCATTCATCATGAAATTCAACGAACTTCCAGAAGGCATCGCAGGAGTGATTCCTATTATTTTTTCGTTTTTTCGAGCTAAGTCCAAAACGGTTAAGCCAAAAACATCTTGGTATTTTGGAGGAAGGTTTTCCTCTATTTTTTTATGAATTTCGCCAGTACTTGCATCAAATTTTCCAGGTGCATGATATTTCACTTGATCTTCTTCTGCTTGTTTTAATCCTTTTCCTTTTGTAGTTATGATGTGAAGGAATTTTGGACCTTTTATTTTTTGTAAACGCTTTAATTCTTTAATGACTGCAAAAATATCATGACCATCAATAGGACCTGAATAATCAAAATTCAAAGACTTTATCATATTGTTCTGCCTTGGATTTTTTCCTTCTTTAACAGCAGTAAGGTACTTTTTAAGCGCTCCTACGCTTGGATCAATTCCTATGGCGTTGTCATTTAAAATCACTAATAAATTAGCATCAGTAACTCCCGCGTGGTTTAATCCTTCAAAAGCCATTCCTGACGCTATCGAAGCATCACCAATCACTGCAATATGTTGTTTCTCAAAGTCTCCTTTCAAATTAGAAGCAATTGCCATTCCTAATGCTGCTGAAATCGAAGTAGAGGAGTGACCTACGCCAAAAGTGTCGTAATGACTTTCACTTCTTTTTGGAAAACCAGAAATACCTCCCAATTGTCTGTTAGTGTGAAAATTGTCTCTTCGGCCAGTTAGGATTTTATGTCCGTATGCTTGATGTCCTACGTCCCAAACTAATAAATCATTTGGCGTGTCAAAAACATAATGTAGCGCAATGGTAAGTTCGATTACACCTAAACTAGCGCCTAAATGTCCTTCTTTTACTGAAATTATATCAATTATAAAATCACGCAATTCCTTGGCTACCAATGGAAGTTGGTCTTCACTCAGCAAGCGTAAATCTTCCGGACTGTTTATATTTTGAAGTAATTTGCTTTTCATTTCTTTTGTAAAAAGCAAATTTAGGGTTTTAATGTTGAAATGTTGTTTTCTAACGTCGCTTAATACTTCACAACTGTAGAATCAATTGTGGTATAATGCTTAGTTCTAAAAACAGATTTTTCTAAAATCTCCGTTTTTATGTAAAGTGTAATAGATAACATATTGCTTGTTAGTTTTCCATTTTGAGTTCCCGAAGTCCATTTTTTAGATTTTTCTAATAGTTGAATCAGTTGTTTACCCATTTCATTATCGGTGTCTTTTAGTAGTTGTGCATCAGTTAAAATTCCGTTTCTATTAATTACAAACGAAGCTTGAATGGTGTCATTTACATTGCCGACTTTTTCTGGAAACTTAAAATTTGTTTTGATATAATTTTTAAAACTTTCCATTCCGACTTCAAATTCTGGATTAGTATAGATCGCTATTCCACCCATGTAGATTTATTCTTCAATTTTAGTTTCGACCCGCATTGGTTTACCAACAATAATAGGCTCAATAATGCTGTCCTTTTTAGTGATTTTTATCGATTTTATTTTTTTAGTTTGCTTCGGAGTGCTTGAAACATTTGGAAATTTATTTACTGTGTCTAAATTTTTAGAAGGCAATTTCATTCCTAGAATTGTAGAGTTAAGTTTTGTGCTGTCTTTTACTAACTCAACTTTTTCAATTTTTTGTTTGACACCATTTTCTTGTTTGCAACTAAACAGTGTAGTACCCATGCAAACAAACAATGCTAAAAGAAACATTTTATGAAAATTCAATTGTGAAAATAATACTTGAGTAGGAATCTGGATCGTTATTGTATCTAGTTGTTTCAATTGAAATCGACCACAAATGTTTTCATCAGTATTTGTAATAAAGAATTCTTGAACCGCTTGCGGAAGCATTTTAGTGAAGTCAACAACACTTTTAGAGCAGCTGTTGCAAAATCTACCACTTTGTTCATGAGTCATAAGATTCCAGTCTTCATGACAAGGTTCTGGAACCGAAATTTGATATTTTTTAGTCATACTCATTTGAAATAGAATATAAACGTAACAAAATTTCCTTTCAAAAATGTATTTTTGTGAGGAAATTATAAATTCCCATCTGTAAATAAATAGTATGATAAATCCTTTTACCGACGAGTATTTTATGAAAAAGGCCTTGCAAGAAGCCGAAGCAGCTTTTGATAAAGGCGAAATTCCTGTTGGTGCTATTATTGTAATTGATAATAAAATAATTGCTAGAAGTCATAACTTAACGGAGCTATTAAATGATGTAACAGCTCATGCCGAAATGCAATCTATTACTGCTGCCGCTAATTTTCTAGGAGGGAAATATTTAATAGGATGTACGCTTTATGTTACGCTTGAACCTTGTCAAATGTGTGCTGGCGCTTTGTACTGGAGTCAGATTTCAAAAATCGTTTATGGTGCAACAGATGATAATCGTGGTTACGTAAAAATGGGAACACAATTACATCCTAAAACTAAAGTTGTAAATGGTATCCTAGCTGATGAAGCTGCTGATTTAATGAAGCGATTTTTTGCAGAAAAAAGAAAGTAAATTTTATTAATGTAGAAACTCCTAAATTCAATTACCTGAAAAATAATTGTCATCTCTAAATATTTGACTTAATCGAATTGCAAAGACCAAACCTATAAAACAAAGCCCTCTCTACTAACAGTAAGGGCTTTGTTTCAAATTGTTTTAAATTCTTAATCGATCGACATTCTTCTATTTCCTCTATTATTTTTACCGCCTGGAGGATTTTTCATTCCGGAGAAGTCTTGAATTTTATAAGTCAACGAGAAAATAGCATAGCGTTTTAAGATTGTATTTTCGTCATCCCGAATTGTAGTTGCCGTAATAGTTCGGGTTGCACTCTGGTTTTGATTTAGTAAATCGTAGACTTTCACCTTAGCAATAATATTATTTTCGAAAAAACTATAGGATAAACTCGTATTCCATAAGTAGAAATCCTTTTTGAAATCAGATGAAAGTTTTGAATTATAGGTGTATCCAAAATCATTTCCCCATGTCCAGTTTTTTGGCCAATAACTAGTGGTTTGTAAGTTCAGTCTGTGAACGACATTAGAACTTGATTTAGTTAAATAATTGTCATACTTCGTCTCGTTATAAGAGAAACTATATGATGGAGCGACTGTGAAAAACGCTCCGTAATCGTAATTTAAATAGATATTTGGTCTTATTCCAGCTGAAGTAGCGTCAAATAAAACACCGTCAGTGAAACCTTTTGATGTGGAGAGATTTGTATTTAGTGACAAACCGTAACGCAGTAAATTTGATTCTTGTTTTACTGATTTATTCCAGCTTCCGCCTCCAGTAATGGAATACGTTCCAGAAATGTTTTCATAAGTTGTTGTTGCTTTCCGACTATCGTCATAAATCGAGGAAGCGATAATTTCGCTAGAATAAAAATCGCTATTCACATAGAAAGTATAACCGGAACGGGTACGGAAATCAAAGTTTCTATAATTGATATTAGCGCTATGTTTTTCGTTTGGTCTTAAATTTGGGTTTCCAATAATTGTATTTAAAGGATTTGCTAAATTTGTAACAGGCAATAGCTGATTAGAAGAGGGTAAAGAAACGGAATAATTGTATCTAGTTGTAAGCGATTTAGAACGGTCAATACGATAGCGAATTTGAGCTCGTAAATTTGGTAAATTATATTTTTTATTTAAATCAGTTGCTTGATTTAGATAATCAGAGTGATTGTCATACTGCACAATTGCAGTTGAGGAATTTATATCAACAACAAATTTATTTTTCTCAAAACGAATTCCTGCCGTTGGTGCAAAACTGCTTTGAGTGGAGGAAGTATAATTCGATTGTAAAATGTTTAAATTCGAATATAATTGATCGGTTGGGTTAAAATTAAATGTTTTATTATCATTTATTGAATTTTTGTAATTGTACTCAGCGCCTATTTTGAAACGTATAGAATCAGTGATTGGTTCTGTATATTCAATTTCAGCAGAATATGAGTCGCTCGTATTTTCACTGTTATTTTTTTGATTTCGGCTATCAGTTGTTTGTGTTGAAAAATAGTTTGTTTCTGATTTTGTAATTCCATTTGAACTTGACTTAGTGTTGTTGTTATTTATCACTACACTTAAATTCCGAGCTCTTTTTTCGAAAGATTTGTTGAAATTAATGGAGTTTCCAAAACTATTATTCTCATTTTGTTTGTTTGATTTCGAATTCGAAGCATTTTTTAAAGTGCCATTTTCTTCACGAGAACTACTTTCCGATTCAGAGAAATTATTCGATTTTGTATTTGAAAATTTTGGAGCAGCAAAAATTCTAATACTTGGAATTGCTTTATACTCTAGTTCAACGCCGGCTTTGTTACTTGTAGTTTCTCTACTGGTTTTGGATTGCGATTCAGTAGTGAAATTTCCTGTTGGCAAGAAATTAATGGTTTTTGATTTGTAAAGATTATCTGTTTCTGTATTTGAAAAATTATAATTTCCAGATGCTTGTAATCCTTTTAGCCATTCGTCAGAATAATTAAGGCCGAGCAAATTTGATTTGGTTATTCCCTTCGAATTATTATTTGTGCTTCCACCGCGAATGTTTCGTCCACCTCCCATATTGTCAAAAACCTCATCCATAGAAAAACCGGGGGCATTGATGTTATTTGAAGATCCTAAAAGACTTATCTTTCTATTGTTATTAAACAAATTGACGATAAAACTAGATTCATAGCGATCATCGGTGCCGTAACCACCCAAGATTTTACCAAAATATCCTTTGTTTTTGTCTTTATCGATGGTAAAGTTGATGCTGGAATTATCAGAAGTTGACTCTGACTTCGAATATTCCTCTTTTTTAGTTTTGTAATCTGAAACTTGAACTTTATTAATTATATCAGCAGGGAGGTTTTTTAAGGCCATCGCGCCATCTCTATCAAAGAAGGGTTTTCCGTTCACTAAAACTTGGTTTACTTCTTTGCCATTCACAGTGATTTTTCCGTCGCTGTCGACTTCAAAACCAGGCAATTGTTTTAGTAGTGTCTCTACATTTGAATCAGGGCGAACTTTAAACAGAGAAGCTTTGAACTCGATAGTATCATTTTTAACTCTTATAGGTGGTTCTTCAGTAATAATTGTCACGCCAGAAAGCATATTTGCTGATTCAATAAGCGAAATAATTTTAAAATCTTTATTACTATTGATTTCCTGAACTACCTCTTTATGAGTTTCAAAACCCATATAAGTCACTTTTAAAAAAACGGGTTTTTCTTGCTTTTTTGCGGCAAATATAAAATCTCCGTTTTTATCAGTTAGTGTGTATTCTAGCATGACAGAATCTATTGCCGTTGTCAAATAAACAGTAGCTGACTCTAAAGGGAAATTGTCATTAGCGCCTATTACTTTACCTTTTATGGTGAATTTTTCCTGAGCGTTTGAGCATAAAGAGCAAATTAAAAAGAAAAAAATAAAATGGTATTTTGACATGCTGAATGGAGTTGATTCCTTGTTAGATGTCAAATGCTTAGAAAGGTTTAACCATGCGTATAATGATTTGTTGCGCTTTTATTTTATTTAGGGTAGTTTTTTCACGAAGAAAGCGTATTCTTTAGTTGCTCAGGAAGGACGAGTCAATTACACAATGACAAATAAAAGGGTGTAATTTAAAGATAAGTTGCATATTTATTGGCTGATTCTTTATGAAGCATGAGGGATAGCAGCGGCATCCTTTTGTGAAGCTTTAGCGGAACAAAAGATACAGCGAATAGCCCGACCCGCAGTTTTTACGTAGGGTCATGCCCAAAAAAACGCAATAGTAATGAATCTTAAACTTTGTTGTAAGACATTTACAATCAATGTCCTGTAGTTTTTGAAAAAACATTGATTACGGTTACGCCAATTAAAATTAACGATAATCCGATAATTGCGGGTAAGTCTGGAATTTGTTTAAAAAAAACAGCACCAATTATAGTAATTAAAACAATTCCAACACCAGACCAGATTGCGTAAGCAATTCCAATTGGAATGGTTCTTATAGCAAAACTCAAAAAGTAAAATGCACCACAATAACCAACAATTGTAATGATACTTGGAATCAACTTAGTGAATTCTTCCGATTTTTTTAATGCTGAGGTTGCAATAATCTCAAAGATAATAGCAATACCTAAAAATAAAAAGTTTTTCATAAAATCAGCTTTTATATGTTGTTACGATTTGTTTCTGTAGTTGTAAAAATATAAACCCTCACAATCAAACTGAATTTAAGTCAGTTTACTGTGAGGGTTTAAATCTAAAATGAGATTCCTACTTTGTCGGAATGACAAATCGGACTAGTATCTGTAATATTCTGGTTTGTAAGGACCTGATACTTCTACACCAATGTAAGCTGCTTGATCATCACGCAATGTTTCTAATTCAACGCCTAATTTAGCCAAGTGTAAGAAAGCTACTTTTTCATCTAAATGTTTAGGTAACATATACACGTCATTGTTGTATGCTGCGCTGTTTTTCCATAATTCGATTTGAGCTAAAGTTTGGTTTGTAAAAGAGTTACTCATTACAAAACTTGGGTGACCTGTAGCACAACCTAAGTTTACTAAACGTCCTTCAGCAAGGATAAGAATATCTTTTCCAGCGATAGTATATTTGTCAACTTGTGGTTTGATTTCAACTTTAGACGCACCGTGGTTTGTATTCAACCAAGCCATATCAATTTCGTTGTCAAAGTGCCCAATGTTACAAACGATAGTTTTATCTTTCATTTGCTCAAAGTGAGATCCTAAAACGATATCTTTATTTCCAGTTGTAGTGATTACAATATCAGCATTCCCAACAACAGTATTTAATTGTTTTACTTCAAAACCGTCCATTGCAGCTTGTAAAGCACAAATTGGGTCAATTTCAGTGACTGTTACAATAGATCCTGCACCTCTAAAAGAAGCAGCAGTTCCTTTTCCTACGTCACCGTATCCACAAACAACAACTCTTTTTCCAGCAAGCATAATGTCTGTCGCTCTTCTTACAGCATCAACAGCACTTTCTTTACAACCGTATTTGTTGTCAAATTTCGATTTAGTAACCGAGTCATTAACATTGATTGCAGGCATTGGTAAAGTTCCCGCTTTTACTCTTTCGTAAAGTCTGTGAACTCCAGTTGTAGTTTCTTCAGACAATCCTTTGATTCCAGCAACTAATTCTGGGTAACGATCGATAACCATGTTTGTTAAATCTCCACCGTCATCAAGAATCATATTCAATGGTTTTCTATCTTCACCAAAGAATAATGTTTGCTCAATACACCAGTCAAAATCCTCTTCGTTCAAACCTTTCCAAGCGTAAACTTGAATTCCAGCAGCAGCAATAGCAGCAGCAGCTTGATCTTGAGTAGAGAAAATGTTACAAGAAGACCAAGTAACCTCAGCTCCAAGAGCGATTAATGTTTCGATTAAAACTGCAGTTTGGATCGTCATGTGCAAACATCCTGCAATACGAGAACCTGCAAGAGGTTGTTCGTCTTTATATTCAGCACGAAGTGCCATTAAACCTGGCATTTCAGCTTCAGCTAGTTCAATTTCTTTTCTTCCCCAAGCCGCTAGAGAAATGTCTTTTACTTTGAAAGCCACAAAAGGCATAGTTGTAGTACTCATTTATAGTATATTTGTATTGTAAATTTTTTGCAAAATTACGTAATAAAGTTATGATTTTAAAAGGATTCCTAAATATTTATGAATTGTTTAATTTTGTAATCTTTTAAAAATCAGTAAAATAATTTTTTTAAACTGAATTATTTTTAGTTTAAGGAGCTATTTCCCGCTATCCGCTACAATCTTTTTTTCATCGCAAGGGCGACTTAAAAAAGGATTTCCACTATTATCGGGGCTAGAGATCACGATACTAACATGCCATTATTCAAGACCATACAATTTAATGCCACCACACAAATTCTAGTTTGGAAGATTACGGAATCTTTTGAAGACCTATTTGATGCCGTTGTTTTATACGAAAAAAATAGCATCCGACTTGCCGGAATGAAGTCACAATTACACCAACGCGCTTTTTTGAGCGTACGTAAATTATTCTACTTGGCAGGCTATACGGATTTTGATTTGTATTATGATGACTTTGGAAAACCGCATCTAAAAGATGGTAAGCATATTTCCATTACCCACTCCCATGATTTTTCTGCAATTATTCTCAGTGACGAGACCGTAGGAATCGACATTGAACTGCAACGAGAGAAAATCATCAAAATCGCAGATAAGTTTTGCGATTCTGAATTTCAATATTTAACGAATAACGAAGAGTATATCCGAAAGCTCACAGTAATTTGGGGCGCAAAGGAGGCTATTTTCAAAATTAGGAATGAAAAAGGAATTAGTTTTAAAAATCATATTAGAGTCAATGCTTTTGACTTAGAAACTCAAGAGACTACTTCAGAATTACATTATGATAGCTTAGTTAAAAGTTTCAAAATCTATTTTGAGGAAATTGAAGGTTTTACATTGGTATATGCTTTTCAAGAAAGTGTTTAAAATAGTTACGTTGCTTTTTTTGCCGCAAAAACTCAAAGACGCAAATTTTTTTTCTACCAACTCAATCACATCTAATTGTCACGCTGGAATTGTCACGTCTTTAAAAACTTTTTAATAGACGCTTCCAGCGTGACAAAGTTATACTAAAGTGTAATAATTTATTTATGTAATGAAATAATAAAAAGCTTAGTGGCTTTGATACTTCGTGGAGTTTTCTTTAAGTTTTAGATATTTTAAAGAGTATAATTATTTCTCCATTTTTTTTTACCAACTCAATCACAGCTAATTGTCACGCTGGAAGCGTCTCACCTTGAAGAGTTATTGTAATAGTCGCTTCGAGCGTGACAAAGTAACACTAAAGTGTAATAATTCATTTATGTAAAGAAATAAGCAAAAGCTTAGTGTCTTTGATATTTCTTGGCTTTTTTTGCTGCAAAGGCACAAAGGCACAAATTTTTTTCCACCAACATAATCACAGCTAGCTGTCACGCTGGAAGCGTCTCATCATCAAGAGTTTTTCTAATAGACGCTTCCAGCGTGACAAAGCAATACTAAAGCGTGATAATTTATCTATTAAAAGAAATAAGCAAAAGCTTATTACCTTTGAGACTTCGTGGCAATATTTCTTCTCAAATAATCGATAGCTGAAAGCAATTAAACTTTCCCACGGCTTTCAAAAATATTCATAAATAGAAAAGTACTCATTTTTTGAGCTCTTCGTTTTAAAATTTCTGCATTTTCACCTTCAAAAAGTTCGTCGATTGTGGCAAACCAGTGATTCAACCAAATTCCAAAAATATTTGAAGTTATTTGTTGATCAAATTGCTTGTCTACTGCATTGTGAGCTATAATTGGATTTCCGTGATAATTTTTTGTGCCAAAAACATTCATGTCCCAGAAGTCAGTTAACTTTTCTAAATGCTCTTCCCAGTCGGTTATCGTTTCATTAAAGAAAAAACCGATTTCCTGATCTGCCCTAATTTTAGCGTAAAAGGTCCTAACTAAAAGTTGTAGATCGGAACGGTTTTCAATTTGCTTTTTCATTAGATGATAATCTTGTTTATAAATAGTAGGGAAATGCTTAAAATTACGCTTAAAATAGTAAGGTTAAAAATTACCTTATGTTTCATTTGAGCTAAAATGGAAGTGTTAACTAGCATGCAAATTAAAACAATTATTCCTAATTGAAACATTTGTATTAAACTTGTTCCGTTGCGAAGGATATTCATTGCAGCAGCTGATCCTAAACAGCTTTGTCCAATAACGATTAATGTAGCAAATCCAATAAAATTGTTGTTGAAGTCAGTAAGGGTTTTGTTATATAGTGTCATGATAGTTGAGATTTTTGTTATTACAAATTTACAGCCTCTTCAATTCAACTTTTTATGACCTATATCATAATGACCCCAAAGGGATAATTATGTTTTTAATTTTTTGAGAATTTGTTATCTGATGTTTTTAGTGCTGTCAGATATCCCAAAGATTTTCTACGCTTAACGATATACTTTTCTATTGACAATTTTTACTTCTGATTTTTTTTCCAATGTTTTGATAGTTCTAATTACTGTCTCGACACGAAGTCCCGTCAAGTCTCCCATTTGTTGCCGAGTCAAATCAATATGAAAACCTTCTTGCTCCTTTTTAAAATTAAAATAGGTGATTGAATAATCAAATAATTGTAACAAGCGATGCTCTGAGTCTTCTGTTGATATTTCAGCGGCCATAACCGATTTGTAATGCAGACGTTGCGCTAAATTTTTAATCATTATTATTGAAACACTTGGGTTTTCAGCGATTAGTTTCAAAAAGTTTGGTTTTGAAACACAAATTAGCTCGGAGTCTTCAACAGCTTCGGCATTAGCGGGATACGTTCTTTCTAAAAACAATGGAGGTTCGCCAAAACACTGATGTACTGTAAAAAATCCTTGAATGAATTCTCGACCTTCGTCATTGAAGTTATTCATTTTGACTGATCCTGAAATGATTTGGTAATAATGCGTAGCAAAACTATCCTTTTCAAAAATTATTTCTGATTTTTTATAAAACCTTCGCACTGCATCATATTTTTCGATAATTTCTATTGGGATCATGCGCTTTTTACTATTAGATTAGATATCTACAAACAAAGATAAGTTTTCTTAAAGTAATGCTAACTTTCACAAAAAAGGATACTTTTACGCCAATTATGAAAAATAGAAAGGAGAATATATACAACCAGATACTAAATGCTAAGCTAAACAGGCAAAAGTTACTGGCAATTCTACTGGATCCAGACAAGATTATTTGGTCAGAAATAGATAATCTGATTGCTAAAATAAATCAATCACCTGCTTCACATGTTTTCATTGGCGGAAGCCTCGTTCAAAATAATATTTTAGACAAATTAATATTGAAAATAAAAGAGAGCTGCATTTTGCCCGTTGTTCTTTTTCCAGGTAATCCGTCCCAAATTTCTAATCAAGCTGATGGAATACTATTTTTATCCTTGCTATCCGGGAGAAATTCTGATTATCTAATAGAACATCAAGTGCAGGCAGCGCCAATTTTAAAAGAAACCGATTTAGAAATTATTTCTACGGGTTATATATTGATAGAAAGTGGAAGCGAAACTGCGGTGCAACGTGTTAGCAAAACCAAACCATTAGATAGGAAAAATGATTCTTTAGCTTTGGCAACAGCTCAAGCAGGTGAGATGCTTGGTAAAAAATTAATTTATCTAGAAGCTGGAAGTGGAGCTAAACAAGCGGTTCCTTTAACAATGATTGACTTAGTTTCTAGAAATATAGAAATTCCTTTAATTGTAGGTGGCGGAATTGTAAGTTTACAAGGGATTCAAGATGCGTATGAAGCGGGAGCTGATCTAGTCGTAATTGGAACTGCTTTTGAAAATAATATAGAATTTTTTAATTTGGATAAAATATAAACTTTTATGTTTGATTATTTTTTTGCTCAATATAGTACGTATCCACTTCATGAAGTTTACTTAGAGCTTATTGCAGTGTTTTTTGGATTATGTAGTGTTTGGTATGCTAAAAAAGATAATATTTTAGTTTTTCCTACAGGATTAATAAGCACTTCGATTTACGCCTATTTATTATGGCAGTGGAGTTTATTAGGCGATTCAATGATTAATGTGTATTATTTTATAATGAGTATTTACGGTTGGTATCATTGGACTCGTAAAAAAGATAACGTTGAAGAGTTTCCTATATCGATTATGACGTTAAAAGAGAAAAAGATGGCCGTAATTATTTTTATAGCTACTCTTGTTTTTGTTATACTAGTCTATTTGTATTTTAATAAGTTTACAAGTTGGTATTCCTATTTAGATACGTTACTGACGGGAATTTTCTTTGTAGGAATGTGGCTTATGGCCAAGAGAAAAATAGAAAACTGGATATTTTGGATTGTTGGAGACATACTTTCTATCCCACTGTATTTAGCAAAGGGATATACTTTTACTAGTTTTCAATATATAGTATTTACAATTATTGCCATTTATGGCTATTTAGAATGGAGAAAAATCTTAAACAAAAAAAATCTGCCGTTATAAAAATTGCATTGTTTGGTCCTGAAAGTACAGGCAAAACAACCTTAGCAAAACAACTCGCGGCGCATTATGAGACGGCTTGGGTTCCTGAATTTGCGAGGGATTATCTTCAGCAAAAATGGAATGGAGGGAATCAAACTTGTGACATAATTGATATTTTACCTATTGCTTACGGCCAGGTGAAGTTAGAAAATGAGAGACTGGCTGTTGCCAATAAATATCTTTTTTGTGACACTAATATTTTGGTAACAAAGGTTTATTCTGAAGTGTATTATAACTTTTGCGAACCTATACTTGACGCTGCTGCGAAAGAGCATGAATATGATTTGTTTTTTCTTACTGATATTGATGTGCCTTGGGAAAAAGATGACATAAGAGACAAAGCCGAAGGTCGTGAAAGTGTTTTTAAGATATTTAAAAAGTCACTAGTTGACAATAAAAAACCTTTTATTAAACTAACTGGTAATAAAGAATTACGGCTAAAAATGGCAATTGCTATTTTAGAAGATTTATCTATCGCTAAAAGTTTAGGCTTTTCATCTACTGATTTTGTCCAAATCTATAATCATGGTATTGCAATAGCAAACATTCAAAAGCAACTGGAATTTCTAAAAACTGGAATTTCTAAAACGGTTTTAATCAGTCCAGCTTCTATCGATAATGGAATTTTGAAGCTTTCTGATGCTGATTTAAAAGACAAAGCTGATCTGTTCACTAGTAAGAAGCAATCTTTAACTTTATTAAAGTTTGTGCCTGCATCTGGCGCTGCAACTAGAATGTTCAAGTTCTTAATCACCTTTATTGAGGAATATAAGTTAGAAACAGAATCGATCAACGCATATATCAATAGGAAGAAAGACAGTGATTTGTCCCTTTTTATTATTGCTATGAACAAGTTTCCTTTTTTTGAGTTAATTGATCAAAAGCTAAGAACAGAGTTAGTGGATTTTGATTCTTTAGAAAATGATTGTAAGAATTATTATTTTATTAAAGAATTACTTTCCTCTACGGAATTTAATTATGCTAATAAGCCAAAAGCAATACTACCTTTTCATAAATATAAAAATACAATAGCAACTCCTGTTCAAGAACATTTGTATGAGTGCGCTTACTACGGAACTTCTAATGATAAGTCGCAGTTGCATTTCACAATTTCTGAAGAACATCAAAGTCAATTTGAGGAGATTGTCGGCTTGGTGAAAAATGACGTTCAAGAAAAGTTCAACACTAATATAAATGTGAGCTATTCTTACCAAAATAAGAGTACTGATTCCATAGCAGTTGATTTAAATAATGAAGTACTTAGAGATAGAAATGGTACCTTGGTATTTAGACCTGGAGGTCACGGTTCGTTAATACAAAACTTAAATGATTTATATGCTGATATTATTTTTGTTAAAAATATTGATAACGTAATTCATAATCATAGTGATAGAATTGCGCTTTACAAAAACGCATTAGCAGGAATACTTCTAGAATTGCAGCAGCAGATATTCACTTATTTACATTTAATAGAAAGTAAAGAATTAACAGAAAAAGAGATAGAGGAGATTTGTTCGTTTATGAGCTTGCAGTTGAATATTAAAGTTGCTCTAAGTAGTTTACCGTTGAGTGAAAAACTTCAATATTTAAAAACCATGTTAAATAAACCAATTCGTGTATGTGGAATGGTGCAAAATGAAGGTGAGCCAGGAGGCGGACCATTCTGGGTTTTAGATAAAAACGGAATAGTATCCTTGCAGATTGTTGAAAGTTCGCAAGTAGATTTAAATAATGAAGATCAAAAATATATTTTAAATACATCTACTCATTTTAATCCAGTGGACTTAGTATGTGGAGTCAAGAATTATCAAAACGAAAAGTTTAATTTGGTTCAATTTGTTGATACTAATGCGGGCTTTATTGTCGAAAAAAATACTTTTGGCAAAAATATAAAATCCTATGAGTTACCTGGCTTGTGGAATGGAGCGATGGCAAACTGGATTAGTATTTTTGTTGAGGTGCCCTTAGTGACTTTTAATCCTGTTAAAACAGTCAATGATTTGTTGAAACCAGGACATCAGATTTCTAAATAAAAAATTTACATGCAATGGAAATAGATAAAATTTTATCTGAAGTTACTTATAAAGCGGTTCGAAGCAGCGGAGCGGGAGGGCAGAACGTAAACAAAGTTTCTTCAAAAGTGGTACTGAGTTTTGATTTAAAAAATTCTCAAGCACTTTCTGATGAAGAGAAGTTGCTTTTAGAAACTAATTTGTCGTCGAGGTTAACTAACGATTTAGTCTTAATTTTAAATTGTGACGAAGATAGAAGCCAACTGAAAAATAAAGAAATTGTAACAAAGCGCTTTTTGGCTATTGTGAAAAATGGCTTGATAATTCCCAAGGAACGAAAACCAACAAAAATTCCTAAATCGGTAATTAGAAAGCGAATAAAGTATAAAAAAACTATTTCTGAAATTAAGAAGACAAGAAGAAAGCCTGACTATTGATTTTTTTAGAATTTGTATTTGGATTCTTGGAATTTATAGGTTTATCTTTGCGCCGTCTCAAAGGGGTGCTTAGATTCTGAAAATTCAGAATGACAGGCTGAGATCATACCCAACGAACCTGAGCAAGTAATGTTGCTAAGGGAAAAAACGATATAATGTTAGCGTGCACACTATATTTATATCGTAGTAAACAATCAATAATTTAAAAAAAGAATAATTCCCCCTTTTATTCGTAATCTTTTTTACGGATGAAAACTATTTACAATTTTTCTAGCCGAAAAGGCACAAAGGCACAAAATGTAACTTTTTTAGTGTCTATCTTCTTTTCTTTATCTTCTATCGGATCTTTTGCGCAAGTAAAAGACACTACTAAAGTCAATCAATTAGATGAAGTTCTAGTTTCGGCTGTTCGTGCCAATTCTAAAACACCAGTTAGTTTTAGTAATCTAAGCAAGAAAGACATCAAATCTCGCAATCTTGGTCAAGACATTCCTATTTTAATGAATTATTTACCATCAGTTGTAACCACTACTGATGCGGGAAATGGAGTAGGCTACACAGGAATTCGCGTGCGTGGAAGTGATGCCACTCGTGTGAATGTAACTATTAATGGAATTCCTTATAATGATTCTGAAAGTCATGGAACCTTTTGGGTTAATATGCCTGATTTTGCTTCTTCGGTAGAAAGTCTGCAGTTGCAGCGTGGAGTAGGAACTTCAACAAACGGTGCAGGTGCTTTTGGTGCTAGTTTGAATATGCTGACTGATACTTACGCTAAAGAAAGCACTGGTGAAATATCTAATTCTTTTGGTAGTTTCAACACTAGAAAACACACTGTGAAATTTAGTACGGGTTTGATGAATGACCATTTTGAAATCGCTGGTCGTCTTTCCGCACTAAAATCAGACGGGTATATTGACAGAGCTTCTTCTGATATGAAATCCTATTTCTTGCAGGGAACTTATCTTGGGGAAACGACTTTAATCAAAGCTTTAGCTTTTGGTGGAAATCAAAAAACGTATCAATCTTGGAACGGTTTAGAAGATTTGGATAAATTAAAAAATGACCGAACATTTAATCCTGCTGGTAAGTATAAGGATGAATTTGGACAACTTCGATTTTATGAAAACGAAACTGATAATTACCAACAAGATCATTACCAATTGCATTGGAACGAAAAAGCTAGTGAAAATTGGAGTACTAATTTAGCTTTTCATTACACTAAAGGGGAAGGGTTTTATGAAAATTATAAAGAGAATCAGAAATTTGCGGGTTACGGATTAACTCCAATTGTTATTAATGGAACAACTATAAATAGGACAGATTTGATTCGTCAGAAATGGTTGGTAAATGATTTTTATGGAGCTACTTTTTCGGCAAATTATAAAGAGGAAAAGCTTAATATTATTTTTGGTGGAGGTTATAATAAATATGAAGGAAATCACTTTGGAAGAATTATTTGGGCGCGCTATGCTTCAAAATCAGAATTAGACGATCATTATTATGATGATTCTGCTACTAAAACTGATGAAAATATTTTTGCAAAAGCAAACTATCAAATCACTGAAAAGTTAAATTTATACGGAGATTTGCAAGTTAGAAATGTTCATTATAAAGCCAATAATGCCGAAGCTGGTTTAGTCAATGACAACTTCAATTTCTTTAATCCTAAAGCGGGTTTAAATTATGAACTCAACCCTAAAAACGCCTTGTATTTTTCATATGCAAGAGCGAATCGCGAACCAAATAGAAACGATTATGAAAACGGAAGTCCGAGGCCAGAAAAACTAAATGATTTTGAATTAGGAATGCGTCATGTGGATTCAAAATTAAAATTGAATGCTAATGTGTATTACATGGCTTACAAGGATCAATTGACCGTTACTGGAGCTTTAGACGATGTAGGAGCACCAATTCGTGAAAACAGTGGCGATAGTTACCGTTTAGGAATTGAACTTGATGCGACAATTTCGATTTTAAACAATTTATTTATTAGACCAAACGTAACCATTAGTTCGAATAAAAATAAAGATTTTTTCTTTAAAAGAGATGGTGTCTTAACATCATTAGGCGATACTAATATTGCTTTTTCACCTGATTTTATTGCAGGAAATATTGTGAGCTTTGTGCCAACAAAAAATCTTCAAATATCATTTTTATCGAAATATGTTGGTGAGCAATACATGGCAAATATTGATGCCGAAGGCTCTAAGCTTAAATCCTATTTTACAAATGATTTGAATGTTTCGTATGAGTTTACTCCAAAAGCGGTTTTCAAATCAATTTATCTTTCAGCTTTAGTGAACAACATCTTTGACTATAAATACATTTCTAATGGTTTCTTCTATACTTTCGATGATGATGAATCTAATCCTCCAGCTATTGCTACATTTGAAGGAGCAGGTTATTATCCTCAAGCAGGAATTAACTTTTTAGTAGGATTAACTTTGAAATTTTAATTGAAAATTTTTATTAAAAAAAAGGCTGAAAGAATTATTCTTTCAGCCTTTTTTTTAATTATAAACTCGTAAAACTGTACCGTTAACTTCTACTCGATATTGTTTCAACGGATATTGTAATTTTCCTTGTCCGGTAAATAAACTGTATTCTTCACTATCGCATGCACAGACAGCATTTATTCCTTTAATAGTCATTGTGGAGCAAGATGCTAAAGTTTGATTGGGACATGCGGCATCAAATGCATTGTAACCGCTTCCAGTATTAAAAACGATGACGCCACGAACTCCTTTCCCAGTTATTAAAACAGCATTGCTAATAAATTTTAAATTGGAGTATTCTGGTAAATTTAAGTTGAGGTCTATAAGCACAGAGTAATTAGGTAAGTAAGGATTAGTATTCTTAAAACCAGAATCGCTGCACGAAAAAAGTAGAGGGAAAATTAAGAAAAAGAAGGAATATTTTTTCATTTTAAAATAGTGTCAAAGTATTAGCGAAACAAATTTAATTTATTTAACTTTGAATTATATATGATTAACATATATTTATAGACGAAAAAAAAATAATAGTATCTTTGTGGAAACAAATCCCGTCCCGATGGGATTTTTTCTATTTATATAAATAAGGAAGTTATGAGTACAGTATCGTATTACAGCGCAGATGGGTTAAAGAAATTAAGGGAAGAGTTGGATTATTTGAAGAGTGTAATGCGTCCAAAAGCCTCTGCAGATATTGCTGAAGCAAGAGATAAAGGTGATCTTTCTGAAAATGCTGAGTACGATGCAGCAAAAGAAGCTCAAGGAATGCTAGAAATGCGCATTGCTAAATTAGAAGAGGTGCATTCAAATGCTCGCTTAATTGATGAAACGCATTTAGATCTTTCTAAAGTGTTAGTTTTATCGATTGTGAAGATTAAAAATCAAACTAACGGCATGGAGATGAAATATACTCTTGTTGCTGAAAATGAAGCCGATTTAAAAGCTGGAAAAATCTCAGTTACTTCACCTATTGGTAAAGGTTTACTTGGAAAATCTGTGGGAGAAGTTGCTGAAATTACAGTTCCAAACGGAGTTTTGAAATTTGAAATTTTAGAAATTACAAGAGACTAAATAGCTTTATTTTAACCAAAAAATTATTTTTTAAATGTCAAGTATTTTTACTAAAATAGTCAATAAAGAAATTCCTTGCTATAAGATAGCAGAGGATGATAATTTTTTAGCATTTCTTGATGTAAATCCGAATGCCAAAGGACATACGCTTTGTATTCCAAAAAAAGAAATCGATAAGATTTTTGAAATGGAAGAGGATTTATATGTTGGATTGATGCAATTTTCACGAAAAATTGCTATTGCTTTAGAAAAATCAGTTCCCTGCAAGCGAGTAGGAATGGCGGTCGTTGGGCTCGAAGTGCCACATGCTCATGTACATTTGATTCCATTAAATGAAATGGATGAAATGCGTTTTCAAAATAAAGTATCACTGACAAAAGAAGAATTTGAAGCGTTAGCTCAAAAAATCAAAGACAATTTATAAATAAAAATTTATTTTTTTAATTCCACAAATTTGGTAATCATTTATCTGAGTTTGTGGAATTTTTTTATTTTGAACATTATGAAAAAGCTATTATTTTTAGTTTTTATATTAATTTCTTTTTTGGCATTTAGTCAAGAAAAGAGTAGTCATAATTATTACTGGAATGAATACGAAGTGCATGAAGCAATAGTTGGTGCTGCTAATTGCTATGTTAGAGAATTGCCCTCTGTACAATCGCGATCATTAGATTCTTTGCAAGTGGGTAAAAAGATAAAAGTGCTAAAAACGACAGGCAATGATTTAAATATTAAAGGTCTAAATGTGTCTTGGGTCGAAATAGAATATGAAAATAATTCAGGAAAATTAACTAAAGGATATTTGTGGAAAGGCTTTGTAGCACTTGGATATTTTAAAAAAGACAATTTTACTTATCTCACGCTGATAGATAAAATTGAAACTAAAAAGGAATCGGAAGATTACGAAATTAGTAATGTTACAATTTCAGTAAAAATTTTAGACGAAAACAATACTCTTGTCGGTCAAAAAACCGTATTAAAACCTCTTGGAGGAAGCTTTTACTTTCAAAATAAAACTATTGGAAATTTAGGTTTAGCTAATTTATTAGATATTTATAGGATCAATTTTAGCGGCGAAGCTTGTGGTATTCCAACACTATACTACTATTTTGGTTGGAACGGAAATGCTTTTTTAGAATTACCAGAAAAAAGAGAAGTAAGTGATGCAGGTGTTTATTACTATGTTGAAAATTTTATATTTCCAAAAGAAGCTGGTGGAAAACCTGATTTAATACTTAAAAATATTGAAGAAGGTGAATACGATCAAAATGAAGGTGAAAATAATAATTATGTTTTAGATGTTTCTAAGTGGACAGAAACTTTCAAATGGACTGGCGAGAAAGCCGTTTTTATTTCAAAATCAAAGCCAATTAAATCGAAAAGTAAACAAACTAATTAAAATTTACTTCTATGTATCTACTTCTTTTCAATACGAATGGTGAAAATAGAAACTCGAAATTTTAATTCCTAGGGTCGAGATTTAGCAAATAAAACAAACTGGTATGGTTTTCGTTTAAAGGAATAAGGTATGTAATTTTTGCATTTTAATTTTTAGAATACTCTTCTACATGAAAAAGACTTTAATACTCTTTACTTTATTATTTACTATTTTAAGCTTTGGGCAATCTCCAAATAAATTTGAAGCAGTTGATGCTAAAATGATTATTATTCCGGCTCGTTCAGCAGTAAGAACTGATGGAATTGCTAGTTATATTAATGATAATTTCAAGTCAGAAAGTGATAAGATTAGAGCAGCTTTTTTTTGGACTGCATCAAATATTAGTTACGATGTTTCAAATATGTACTCCGTGAAGTATGATGAAACCGTTCAAGATAAAATTGCACGCACATTAAAATCTAAAAAAGGAGTCTGTTCTAACTACGCTGAAGTTTTAAATGATATTACAAAAAAGATTGGGATTCAATCTCATATAATTGAAGGTTATAATAAACAAAACGGTAAGATAACAAATCTAGCTCATGCTTGGACGGCAGCAAAAGTTGATAATAAGTGGTGTTTATTTGATGCGACTTGGGGTTCAGGATATGTTAATAATGGACGATTTTCCAAAAAACTAAATGATGCTTATTTTAAAGCGGATCCTAATCAATTAATTTCATCACATATTCCATTTGATTATTTGTGGCAATTTTTAAATTATCCTATAACTAATAGTGAGTTTTATGAAGGAAAAGTTCAAATTAATAAGTCTAAAAAATATTTTGATTTCAAAAATGAAATCACCAAATACAATTCTTTGCCAGAGACAGACCAACTATTTGAATCCGCTCAAAGGATAGAGAAAAACGGTTTAAAGAATGCAATGATTGTCGAACGTTATGAATTTAAAAAGGGCAAATTAGCGTCTATTCGGAAGAATAATAATATTGAAAAGTTAAATGCTTTAGTAAACGAAATGAATTACGCTGTTGCGATGCTGAATGATTTTATACACTATAGAAACAATAAATTCAAACCTACTTTTTCTGATAATGAAATCAGTAATATGATTGCTGCGCCAAAAGAAAAACTTTTGAAGTGCCAAAAAGAAATTTACGAAATAGGGGATGTTGGTAATGCAAACGCAGCGAACTTTTCATTAATAAAGAAAACATTGAATAAGACTTTGGCGCAAGCCGAAGAACATGATGCATTTGTAAAAGAATATTTGGGCAAGTCAAAATTAATTAGAAAAACAATGTTTTCTAAAATGTCTTTTGCTACGAGTAGATTAAAATAATTCATTTTTTTTCAGTCTTACTTGGAATGTTGTGCCTTTTCCAATTTCGGAATGTAGAACTTTGATAGTTCCTTTATGATATTCCTCAACAATTCTTTTTGTTAATGAAAGTCCTAATCCCCAACCTCTTTTTTTAGTGGTAAAGCCAGGTTCAAATATGCTTTTAAATTGTTTCTTGTGGATTCCCGCGCCCGTGTCAGTAACTTTAATATTTACATAATCAGCTTCGTCTTCAATTTCTAAAGCTAATTTACCTTTTCCCTTCATGGCATCAATTGCATTTTTAACTAGGTTTTCAATAGTCCAACTGTGTAATGTGGGATTCAAAGAAACTAGTATGGGAGATTGCGGTGCTTTAAACGAAAACTCAATTTGTTTAGAAAAACGAGATTGTAAATAATCGTAAGACTGTAGCGTTTCTTCAACGATATCCTTAGTTTCTAATTTTGGTTCTGATCCTATTTTAGAGAAACGATCGGTTATGGTTTGCAAGCGCTCAATGTCTTTCTCAATTTCCAGTGTGGTGCTTTCATCCACATCTTCAGATTTTAGTATTTCGACCCAGCCTATTAGTGATGATAAAGGTGTTCCTATTTGGTGTGCTGTTTCTTTAGCCATTCCTGCCCAAAGTTTGTTTTGAGTGGCCATTTTAGTACTTCGATAAAAGTTATAAACTAAACTACCAAAAAGAACTATAATAAGCACTAAAGCAATGGGATAATATTTTAGTTTATTGAGTAATGCTGAATTGCCGTAATAGAGTTTTTGAAACTTACCAGCAACGTACTCTATAACGATTGGTTCGTTTTCACTTTTTAAATCGTGCAGGAAGTTCATTGCTTTTTGATTGTCCTTCACAATGACCTCATCTACATTTACGGTATTTATTATGCTGTCATTCTCCGTAAGGATGATAGGAATAGAAGTATTATTACTGAAAATTTGAAGCGGAAGCTCCACATCTGTATTTTCTCCAGCATTAATGAAAGTTTTTTGTGCTTTAGCCCAAAGATTCATTTTCAATCGCTCTTCATTTTTGAAAATTTGAAAAAAGGTGTAAGTATTCCAAAGAATTAGCGAAATGATTAAAAAAGAGGCGAAAATAATAGCCCAGCGGGTTGTGTCTCTTCGGTCAGAAAACTGCATAAATAGAATTTTGAGGTATAAATATAACGAATTTAATACGGAAGTATTTTAGTATCAGTTAAAGTATTTTATTTTGGAAAAAAGGAATAAATTTTTAATTCGATTTGTGACTTTGGACCTCTTAAATTTAATTCATTTGCCTACTTTTGTAACCCTAAGCGCTAAATTTAAAAGTATGATTACAGTTGATCCTAAAACTATAGAAACGGCAAAATTACAAGGATATTTGCAAGGATCTGTTGGCCCTAGACCTATTGCTTTTGCTAGTACAATGGACGTTAATGGGAATCCAAATGTATCTCCTTTTAGTTTTTTTAATGTGTTCAGTGCAAATCCGCCCATCCTTATTTTTTCGCCGGCTCGACGCGTTCGCGATAACTCTATTAAACACACTTTAATAAATGCTGAAGCTACTGGCGAAGTGGTAATAAATGTGGTTAATTATGATATGGTACAGCAAATTTCACTTGCGAGTACGGAGTATGCTGAAGGGATTGATGAATTTATAAAATCAGGTTTAACGCCTGTGCCTTCAGAAGTTGTAAAACCTTTTAGAGTAAAAGAATCGCCTGTTCAGTTTGAGTGTAAAGTAACGCAGATTATGGCTCTTGGTACAGAAGGTGGAGCAGGAAATTTAATCCTTTGCGAAGTAGTACGAATTCATATTGATGAAAGTGTTTTAGATGAAAAAGGAGGGATTGATCAACATAAAATTGATTTAGTGTCCAGACTAGGAGGAAATTGGTACTCTAGATCGAATCAAGGACTTTTTGAAGTGCCTAAACCTTTAACTACGTTAGGTATTGGCGTTGATGCTATTCCAGCTCAAATAAAGCAAAGTAAGGTGTTTGACGGAAACGATTTAGGTATGCTTGGAAATGTAGAAGCCTTGCCAACTGCCGAAGAAATTACTATATTTGTAAAAGAAAATTTTGAAGTAAAAGGGGTGTTGAGTGCTGATGATGAAGAGAAAAAATACCAGTTAGCGAAAGAATATCTGAATAAAAATGAAGTGATAACTGCATGGAAAGTGCTTTTATCTAAAAAATAATTAGAGCCAAACAATTAAAATAGAGAAGATGGAAGTTACAGGAAAAATTAAAATGATTGATCAAACTAAAGAAGTTGGATCTGGAGGTTTCAAAAAAAGAGACATAGTTGTTACAACTGATGAGCAATATCCACAGCATATTCTAGTTCAATTTGTTCAGGACAAATGCGATTTATTAAATGGTTTCCAAGTAGGTCAACCAGTTAAAATCGATATCAATTTAAGAGGTAGAGAATGGACAAATCCACAAGGAGAAACTGTTTATTTTAATACCATTCAAGGATGGAGAATTTCGCAAGCTCAAGGTGATGCACCAGCTGCTCAAATGCCTCCTATGCCTGCAGCACAAGCATTTGCTCCAGCAACAAATTTAAATGAAGAAGAAGCAGACGATTTGCCATTCTAATATAAAATTTGTAGAAATTTATAGAAACCAAATTCCATATTTAGCTTGTCTGAAAATGGTATTTGGTTTTTTTTTCGTTTTGATAATCTTTACAATTGTGATTGCTATTGATTCTCATATTTTTAATTATGGTTACTGCTGAAAATGAGTAAATTGTATTACTTAACTACTGATTTATTTTTCCCTCCCGTTTCTCAAGCGAATCGCGACGGGATTTTAGCCGTAGGCGGAGATCTCTCTGCTGAAAGATTATTACTCGCTTATAAAAGTGGTATTTTTCCTTGGTTTGAACAAGATGATCCCATACTTTGGTGGTCACCTAATCCTAGAATGGTTTTATTTCTACAGGAGTTAGTTGTTTCTAAAAGCATGCGAAACATACTAAATCGGAATAGTTTTACCGTCACTTTCAATCAAAAGTTTAGAGACGTAATGTCGCATTGTCAAAAAGTGAAACGAGATGGTCAATCAGGAACGTGGATTACAAATGATATGATTGAAGCGTATTGTAAACTGAATGAAAGTGGAATCGCAAAGTCAATTGAAGTATGGCAAAATGATGAATTAGTTGGTGGATTATATGGAATTGATTTAGGCCATGTATTTTGCGGTGAAAGTATGTTTTCACTAGTTTCAAATGCCTCCAAGGTTGCTTTTATAGCTTTAGTAGAAAAATTAAAAACAGACAAATACAAATTGCTGGATTGCCAAGTATATAATCCTCATTTAGAAAGTTTAGGATGCCGCGAAATTAATCGCTCTGAGTTTATAAAAATTTTACATAATTCTCATTAGGGCCTATTCCAGCTGTTCGTTACAAGTCCTCCTTAAAAATACTTTTTTTCTAAAGTCATAAAAGGAGCTTCCTGCCGGTCGCTCTTTTCTGCCTAAAAAAAATAGCCTTTTTCAGTCCGGGCTTTCCACTACCATCTGGGGCAAAAGTATGTATAATTTGATTTTTAAACCTTAGGAGAGAAATGATAGGTTTTAAAAATGTGTTTAGTCGAAAGCAAAAATATCCTGGTTCGAACTCCTACGTTTAAAAATCAAGCTTTGTAAAACTCCAATCCAAGGTTTTGAATAGAATTAGTTCATTTTTTAAAGTTGGTAAACCAATGATCAATTTCAAAGTTTCGTGCGCCATCATAAGTCCAATCATTCCAGGCAATGTGCCTAAAACTCCATTCAGACTGCAATTTGGTGCATCTTTAGAATTGGGTGGTTCTGGAAATAAGTCACGAAGATTTTTACTTCCTTTATGATTAAAAACGGCTAGCTGACCCTCAAAACCTAATATACTGCCATAAACTAATGCCTTTCCTAGCGCAACGCAAGTGTCATTGACGAGGTATCGAGTAGCAAAATTATCAGATCCATCTACCACCAAATCAAAATCATTTATAATTCCCGAAGCATTCTCAGTAGTTAACTTTTCCTCAAAAGATAAGACTTTTATTAAAGGATTTAGTTTTTCAAGTATGGCTTTCGCCGTTGGCGCTTTTAATAAACCAATTTGCGCTTCCGTATATAAAATCTGCCTGTGTAAGTTGTGAATTTCAATCTTATCAAAATCTATAATTCCAATAGTTCCCAAGCCAGCCGTTGCTAAATATTGTAGAATAGGACATCCCAATCCACCAGCACCAATTACCAGAACTTTTGCATTCTTCAGTTTTTCTTGCCCTTCATCACCTATTTCTGGCAACATGGTTTGTCTGTTGTACCGTAAAAATTCTTGTATAATGCTCATTTTGATTAAGTCTTAAAGTTTTTAAAGTCGAAAGTTATAAAGTCAATGAAATACTTAATTAAGAATCGAGCTGTCTTTAAGACTTTCGACCTGCGACTTTTGACTAAAGGTTCTGTCCCAATCTTTCCAAATGGGTTCATATCCTTTTTGCGTAATTATCGCTGCGATTTCTGCTGCAGAGCGTTCATCGCTAATTTCGAACTGCTCTAAAGATTGCAGGTCTGCGGCATAACCACCGGGATTAGTTTTAGATCCCGCACTCATACTTGTAGTTCCAATAGCTATAATATTATTTCTAAATTTTTCATTCTCTCTAGTCGAAATGGAAATTTCTAAATCCTCGTTCCACAAGCGATACGCACAAATAAGTTGCGTCAAATCTTTATCATCCATTATAAAATTAGGTTCGATAAAACCTTCGGCTGGACGAAGTCGGGGGAATGAAACGGAGTATTTTGTCTGCCAATACGCTTTTTGTAAATAATCTAAATGCAAAGCGTTAAAAAAACTATCGGTGCGCCAGTCTTCTAAACCTAATAAAACGCCCAAACCTATCTTGTGAATTCCCGCTTTTCCAATACGGTCCGGAGTTTCCAATCTATAGTCAAAGCTTGATTTTTTACCTTTAGTATGATATTTCTTGTAAACTTCTTGATGATAGGTTTCCTGATACACTAATACCGAATACACGCCAGCTTGATGCAGACGTTTATATTCCTCTTGTGAAAGTGGTTGCACTTCGACTGAAATTATAGAAAAATCCTTTTTTATTTGATCAATTGCATTCAAAAAGTAATTGATATTTACAGTGTAATTCGCTTCACCAGTAACTAACAAAACGTGATCAAAGCCTGCCTTCTTTAAAACTGCTATTTCAAGCTCTATTTCTAGAGCAGACAGAGTTTTTCGATTAATTTTATTATCCAGACTAAAACCGCAATAAGTACAGATATTTTGACATTCATTGCTTAAGTATAAAGGAGCATACATTTGGATTGTTTTTCCAAAACGTTGCTTGGTTAATTTATGACACTGCTGCGCCATTTGTTCTAAATAGGGTTGCGCAGCTGGAGAAATCAATGCTAAAAAATCAGCTAGATTTCTTTTGGTTTTGCTAAGTGATAGCTCTACTTGATCAGTAGTACTTGCATAAATCTTAGATTGGATATCGTCCCAATTGTACTTTTCAAAAACAGAATTGAATGTTTTCATATTTTATTTTTTGCATTGAAATTTTAACAGTAAAGGATATAAAGCTTTCGTTAAGTTCACAAGAGTTTGCATTTCTTTTTTGTCTCCTTCTCCTTTGTAGAGGGTTTGGGAGAGGACTATTCATATAAAAAAGCAGTCAACGGACTCGAAGCGACAGCGTAATTGTATTGCTTTCCTAATTTAGCTTCAAATGCTTTTCTACCTGCGATTACAGCTAATTTAAAAGCTTCTGCCATCATTGCTGGATTGTGTGCAACTGCAATTGCAGTATTAACTAAAACGGCATCAGCACCTATTTCCATCGCTTTTGAGGCATCTGATGGAGCACCAATTCCTGCATCGACAATTACAGGAACATTGCTTTGTTCAATAATAATTTCTAAGAAGTCAATTGTCTTTAGTCCTTTATTAGTTCCTATAGGTGAACCTAATGGCATTACTGCCGCGGTTCCTACATCTTCCAGTCGCTTACATAAATTGGGATCAGCATGAATATAAGGCAAAACGATAAACCCTAATTTTGCTAATTCTTCAGTTGCTTTCAGAGTCTCAATTGCATCTGGCATTAAATACTTGGGATCTGGGTGAATTTCTAGTTTGAGCCAATTTGTTTCTAAAGCTTCTCTCGCTAATAACGCTGCAAAAACTGCTTCCTTAGCATTTCTCGCTCCTGAAGTATTGGGTAATAAATTGATTCTTGGATGCTGTAAATGTGCTAAAATAGCATCGGTATCTGTTTCTAAGTCTATTCTTTTTAATGCAACCGTAACTAATTCGCTACCTGATGCCAATATCGCTTCTTTCATTATTGCATTCGAACCAAATTTTCCTGTTCCTAAGAATAAACGTGATTCAAAGCTTTTATCTCCAATATTAAATAATGACAGTCCCATATAATTTTTCGTTTAGTTGTATAATAAGTTCGTCTTCTATACTGCTTTGTGTAATTAAGCTAGACGATGCTACTCCATAAATTCCAGTTGCTAGTAGCATTTCTATATCATTCAAATTTATCCCCCCGATAGCATAAATAGGAATTGAAGTATTATAAGTTCTCAATTCCTTCATAATGGTCTGATATCCTTCCATCCCTATAATTCGACTTAAGTTTGCCTTAGTATTTGTAAATCGCAGCGGACCTAAACCAATATAATCACAGCCATTTTTAGTTTGACTGATAACTTCTTCGAGAGTGTTTGCAGTACCACCAATAATTTTATCAGTACCTAAAATCTCCCTTGCTTTTGATATTGGCATATCGTTTAATCCTAAGTGAACGCCTTCAGCATCAATAATTTTTGCTAAGGATACATTATCATTTACTATAAAATTTGCATCATATTGATGACAAATCTTTTTTACAGATTCGGCTAGAGCAAAAGTTTCTTCAAAAGTTCCATTTTTAAAACGCATTTGGATCCAGTCGCAACCTTGGTCGAGAGCGTGTTGTATGTTGAGCAGTTGTTCCTGAACAGTGTTACCTTGCGATATGTATTGTAATTTACTGAGCATAATGGTAGCCTAATTTTGATGTGTTTGATAATAGAAATTTTTCAGTGTAGTTTTTAGCATTCACACAAGCATCAAAAAGATTTTGTTTTAATGCTAAATTTGCTACTATTGCTGCTGAAAGTACACAGCCTGATCCATGTTTTGAATGTATTTTATTTGTCTTTGGCGGCAGCTTAAAAGTCACTTCTTTTGTTGTTAAATAGTCTATTCCTATTTCGTTAGGATTGTGACCGCCTTTTAAAAGGATGGCACAATTTTTAGCTAGTCGTTCATTTATGCTTGTGTGTGGTTCATTGGGTTTTCCTAATTTTAAAATTTCGTCATAATTAGGAGTTATAATTTCTATTTTGTCTAATAAAGAAAGCAACTCAGTTTCATCCTCAATTTTTAAAAATTCAAATGTTGTAGTAGATTTTAAAACAGTGTCCCAGACAATTTTTAAATTGGGTGAAAGTTCCTTGAGTAGAAAAACTATTGCTTTTAAATATTCTAAAGATGGAACTATACCAATTTTGACTGCTTTAATTGCGTAACTATTGAACAGCATTTCGATTGATTGTAAAACAAAATATAAGTCGGTCCACTGAATGTCTTTAAAACTAGTAGCAGTCTGCATTGTGTTAGCAGTGCTAATAGCAAGTCCATACACATGATGTTGTTCGAATGTTTTTATATCAGCCAGTATTCCTGCACCTGCTGAAGGATCAAATCCTGCAATAGTTAATACGAATGGACGATTTGTTGGCATGTTTTAAAATTTTCAAGTACATTAGTGTTGTTCCAAATAGCTCCCAAAAGCGCATAATCATCAAA
Organism: Flavobacterium weaverense; assembly: GCF_003688495.1. Taxonomy (GTDB): domain Bacteria; phylum Bacteroidota; class Bacteroidia; order Flavobacteriales; family Flavobacteriaceae; genus Flavobacterium; species Flavobacterium weaverense. The sequence continues at coordinate 136,965 of NZ_REFH01000007.1, forward strand.
TCCTTGGTTTACTACTTTTGCTATAGTATCAAATTGAATTCCACCTAAAGCAATCAATTTAGTATCGAAATTTGTCCTTTTTTTTATCTCTTCAAGCAAATTTGATTTTGCGCTATAATCTTCTTTCGAAATTGAAGGGAATACTGGGCTTAAAAAAGCGTATTCAAAACTTGAATCTATAGTGTTAAATTCCTCAATTGAGTGCGTGGACGTTGATACCGTAAACCCATCAGTCTTAAAGTCACTAAAAGAATATTCAAAAGATTTTTTATATCGAGAATAGAATTTAGAAATGACGTTTCTATTTTTTTCTGTGAAATGAATTCGTTTGATGTCAAATTCAAACGCTAAATGAAGATGACTATGTAATACAAGTTTGCTTCTATGCTCAGGAGCTATAGTTGATAGAAAAATCTGCATTTCTCTTTCAGAAAATGCTGGCTTTCTTACGTGCAATAATTCCATTCCTTCCTCAAAAAGTGTATGAATGGTTTCAACTTCATTTGGTAAACCTATCGGATTCGAGATAATAATCATAAGATAAATTGTTTTTATTAACTGTAAATCTCTCTGCCTTGTTCAATAAATTCCTCTGATTTTTCTTTCATTCCTTTTTCGGCTTCAGCAACATCTCTAATTTCTTGTGAGATTTTCATAGAACAGAATTTAGGTCCACACATTGAGCAAAAATGTGCGACTTTAGCACCATCAGCTGGTAGAGTTTCGTCGTGAAACTCTCTTGCTGTATCTGGATCTAATGACAAGTTGAATTGATCTTCCCATCTAAATTCAAAACGTGCTTTACTTAAAGCATTGTCTCGATATTGTGCACCGGGATGTCCTTTTGCTAAATCGGCAGCATGAGCTGAAATTTTGTAGGTTATCACGCCGTCCTTAACGTCTTTTTTGTTGGGCAATCCAAGGTGTTCTTTTGGAGTTACATAACATAACATCGCACATCCGTACCAGCCAATCATCGCTGCTCCAATCGCGGAAGTAATATGATCATAACCTGGAGCTATGTCTGTAGTTAATGGACCGAGCGTGTAAAATGGAGCTTCATCACAATGCTCTAATTGTTTGTCCATATTTTCCTTGATCATGTGCATCGGTACGTGACCTGGACCTTCAATAAACACTTGAACGTCGTGCTTCCACGCAACTTTTGTCAATTGGCCTAATGTTTCTAACTCAGCAAACTGAGCGGCATCGTTTGCATCAGCGATTGATCCTGGACGTAAGCCATCTCCTAATGAGAAAGCCACATCGTATTGTTTCATTATTTCGCAAATGTCTTCAAAGTGTGTGTATAAGAAATTTTCCTTATGGTGAAACAAACACCATTTTGCCATTATAGATCCACCTCGAGAAACAATTCCAGTAACACGATTTGCGGTTAAATGAATGTAACGCAGTAAAACTCCGGCATGAATTGTAAAATAGGAAACTCCTTGTTCCGCTTGTTCAATCAATGTATCACGGAATACTTCCCAGGTTAAATCTTCGGCTACTCCATTTACTTTTTCTAGTGCTTGATAGATAGGAACGGTTCCAATAGGCACGGGAGAATTACGAATTATCCACTCTCTCGTTTCATGAATATTTTTACCAGTAGACAAATCCATAATGGTGTCAGCGCCCCAACGGCAAGCCCAAACGGCTTTTTCTACTTCTTCTTCAATGCTAGAAGTAACTGCGCTGTTTCCAATATTTGCGTTTATTTTGACCAAGAAATTACGTCCTACAATCATAGGTTCGCTTTCAGGGTGGTTGATATTGTTTGGTATAATAGCTCTCCCTCGTGCTACTTCACTACGAACAAATTCAGGAGTAATTTTTGATTTTGGTGTGTTTGCTCCAAAGCTGTAGCCCTCATGTTGGCACTGCATTGCTTTAGTTTGAGTCTCTATTTGTTCAATGCGTTGATTTTCACGAATGGCAATATATTCCATTTCTGGAGTAATAATTCCTTGCTTGGCATAGTATAATTGTGAGACGTTTGCACCTTTTCTAGCACGCATTGGTTTATGTAAATACTCAAAACGCAAGTGATCTAATTTTTCGTCTTCCAAACGTTTTTTACCATATTCAGAGGAAATTTGGGATAGTTCTTCAACATCATTGCGATCTAAAATCCATTGTTCCCGTATTCTAGGTAATCCTTTTCGAATATCAATTTCAATGTTAGGATCAGTGTAAGGGCCAGAAGTGTCGTAAACAGTCAACGCGGGATTTTTCTCAACGCCACCTTTAGATAGTTTAGTGTCAGCTAAATGTATCTCACGCATTGCTACTTTAATGGGATGAATGTTGCCATCAATGTATATTTTTGTAGAATTAGGAAAAGGTGTTCGAGAGATTTGTTCTTCTTTATTCATGTTTTTTAATCTATAGTTAGAATATTGTGTTGTATGTCGTTGTTGTGCTAGGGATAGGAATAGAAAGCTCGCAAAGTGTAAAACGTAGAAAAACAAGGAATAAAAAAGCGACCACAGGAAGCTATTTTTATGATTTTGTTTTTAAGTTTTTAACTGCGAACTTGAAATGGATAGCCCGCTCGAGCAGCCAAATTAGCCTCCTTGAGTAGCTGAAATTATTAAAATAGTATCGGAATCCGTGAGTAGATGTGAATTCCAATTCGATTTTGGAATCACTGTATTATTAATTGCAACGGCAATACCGTTTTGTTTTTGTGGAATTTCAATATCGAGCATGTCTTGGATGTGAAGTACATCTGCTTGAAATTGTTTAATTTGATTGTTGATTTTTAGTTCCATTCCTTTTAAATTTAGTCCCGAAATTTCGGTATAATTAAACTTTAGGAATGGCTACAAGTACACACAGAAGTGCGTGATGAAGTCATCTTACTTTTCCCTACGCTAGTATGAACTAGATCAGGTTCAGAGGGTAAAATCTCAGCCTACAATTTTGTAGACACCCCTAAAGTGAGCGACAAATGTAACAATTTATTTTAGTTAATTGCAAGTCAAGAGCAATATTTGGCATTTAGAGGTGAAGAGATTGAGAAATTTTGGATGATTTTAATTTGGGTTATTAATCCTTAATCCAGCAATTCTCTAAGTGATCATTGACTATTCCGGTGGCTTGTAAAAACGCATAAACTACTGTTGAACCAACAAATTTAAATCCTCTTTTTTTTAAATCTTTGCTAATTTTATCGGAAAGTGGAGTAGTGGAAGGAACATCAATTAAGGATTTTGGTCGATTAATCACAGATTTATTTGATGTAAAATACCAAATGTAATTCGAAAAGCTTCCAAATTCCTCCTGTACTTTGATAAAAGAATGTGCATTCGAAATTGCTGAACGAATCTTTAATTTATTTCTAATAATACCTGTGTCTTGTAATAACTCCTGAAACTTATCTTCGTTATAAATAGCTATTTTTTTGTAGTTAAAGTGGTCGAAAGCTAATCTGAAATTTTCTCTTTTTTTTAAAATAGTGTGCCAGTTCAAGCCAGCTTGAAAAGTTTCAAGAATTATGAATTCAAAGAAAGTAGCATCATCGTGAACTGGTTTTCCCCATTCTTGATCGTGATATTTTCGATATAAATCATCTTTTTCGCACCAGGCGCAACGCACTTTGTCTTCCATTTCTTAGTCTATAATTCAAATGTAAATGAAAAAACTCCATTTCAAATGAATTTGAAATGGAGTTTTTATATAAATATGAAATCAGATAGAATATATCTGAAAACAATTATGATTTATCCTAGAGCAGCTCTTTTGAAACCAGTAACAGTAAGATTACTGTCAACAGATTTAACATAAGCAGCAACGTTCATAGAACTATCTTTAATATAATCTTGATTTACTAAAGTGTTGTCTTTGTAAAAACGTTGAATTTTTCCTTTAGAAATGTTTTCCAACATTGCTTCTGGTTTTCCTTCTTGACGCAACAAATCTTTAGCAATTTCGATTTCTTTTTCGATAACAGCAGCATCAACTCCAGCTTCGTTCAAAGCGATTGGGTTCATAGCAGCAGCTTGCATAGCAACGTTTCTTGCAGCTTCTTCAGCACCTTCTACGTTAGCAGAAAGAGCAACTAAAGTAGCAATTTTGTTACCTGAGTGAATGTAAGATCCAACGAAAGCACCTTCTAATTTCTCAAAAGTTCTGATTTCTAATTTTTCTCCAATAACTCCTGTTTGCTCAATTAATTTTTCAGCAACAGTGATTCCGTTGAAATCAGATGCTAAAAATGCTTCAATTGTATCGTAGTTCATTGCTTGATTAGCCATTTCAGTAGCCATCTTTACAAAGCTTTCGTTCATCCCTACGAAGTCAGTTTCACAGTTTAGTGTGATAACAACTCCAGCAGTTTTGTCAGCATTAACAACAGCAATTGCAGCACCTTCTGTAGATTCTCTATCAGAACGGTTAGCAGCTACTTTTTGTCCTTTTTTACGTAGGTTTTCGATTGCTAAATCAAAATCTCCGTCAGATTCAACTAAAGCTTTTTTGCAGTCCATCATTCCTGCGCCTGTAGCTGTTCTTAATTTATTTACGTCTGCAGCAGTAATTGTTGCCATGTTTTTTATATTTTAAATTAAAAAATAGTTTTAATAAAAAATTCCAAACCCAAAATTCCAATTTCCAATTAATAAATTAAATCATTGCTGAGTCTAATTTTTGGAATTTGGAATTTTAGAATTTGGAAATTCTTTTTGTTTTATTCTTCAGTTGCAGTTGGAGCAGCAGCTTCAACAGCAGGAGTAGCTTCAGCAACTGTAGCAGCCTCTACCGTTTCAGCGGCAGGAGCAGCAACTTCTGGAGTAGCTTCACCTTCTTTATCAGAACCTCTATCAGAAAGTCCTTCAGTGATAGCAGCTGTAACTAAAGTTAAAATTTTGTCAATTGATTTAGAAGCATCATCATTTGCAGGAATCACATACTCTACTTCACGTGGATCAGAGTTAGTATCAACCATTGCAAAAACTGGAATGTTTAATTTTTGAGCTTCTTTTATTGCGATATGTTCCGCTTTAATATCAACTACGAACAAAGCAGCTGGTAGTCTAGACATGTCAGCGATTGAACCTAAGTTTTTCTCTAATTTAGCACGAAGACGATCAACTTGTAAACGCTCTTTCTTAGAAAGTGTCATGAACGTACCATCTTTCTTCATTTTATCAATAGTAGCCATTTTTTTAACAGCTTTACGGATAGTTACGAAGTTAGTTAGCATTCCACCAGGCCATCTTTCAGTGATGTAAGGCATGTTTGCAGCTTTTGCTTTTTCAGCAACGATGTCTTTTGCTTGTTTTTTGGTAGCAACAAATAATATTTTTCTACCTGATGCAGCGATTTTTTTCAAAGCTTCATTAGCTTCTTCAATTTTAGCTGCAGTTTTATATAGATTGATAATGTGAATACCATTACGTTCCATATAGATGTAAGGAGCCATGTTTGGATCCCATTTTCTAGTCATGTGTCCAAAGTGAACACCTGCTTCTAGTAAGTCTTTAACTTCTATTTTGTTTGCCATTTTTGTTCTAGTTTACGTTCTGTTGATTAGCAATGTGTAAATGGCGGTTTCCCGGCTTTATACATTTAGATGCTAAACTATTTCCTACCTCGATAGGAGAGCAACAACAACTGTGTTTTTTAATTTCAATAAATAATTGATGATGTCTTGTCCTATTTGAACAACACGGGTAATATTAACGTTTAGAGAATTGGAATCTCTTACGAGCTTTCTTCTGACCGAATTTCTTACGTTCAACCATTCTTGGATCTCTTGTTAATAAACCTTGTGGTTTCAATACAGCTCTGTTTTCAGCGTTCACTTCACACATAACACGTGCTAATGCCATTCTTACAGCTTCTGCTTGACCAGTTGAACCACCTCCGTAAACGTTTACTTTAACGTCAAAGTTAGTTACATTTTCTGTCATAGACATTGGTTGTAATACTTTGTACTGTAAAGTTGCAGTTGGGAAATAAGTTTCGAATGCTTTTTTATTTACAGTGATTACTCCTGTTCCTTCCGAAACATAAACACGTGCAACAGCGGTTTTTCTTCTACCGATTTTGTGAATAACTCCCATTACTTAAGATCGTTAAGGTTAACTGTTCTCGGTTTTTGTGCACCTTGTTTGTGCTCAGAACCTACAACAACATTTAAATTTCTGAAAAGTTCAGCTCCTAATTTGTTTTTAGGTAACATTCCTTTTACCGCTCTTTCTACTAGTAATGCAGGGTTTTTTGATTGCAATACTTTAGCAGTTAAAGTTCTTTGTCCTCCTGGATAACCTGTGTGACGAATGTAAGTCTTCTCGTCCATTTTGTTTCCTGTAAGGTTGATTTTTTCTGAGTTGATAACAATTACGTTATCTCCACAGTCAACATGTGGTGTATAACTTGCTTTGTATTTACCTCTAAGGATCATTGCGATCTTTGAAGCCATACGTCCTAAGTTATGCCCATCAGCATCAACAACGATCCACTCTTTTGTAACAGTGGCTTTGCTTGCTGATTGTGTCTTGTAGCTTAATGCGTCCATAATATTATTTTAATTAAACATTCCATCCCCATAAAGGGGTTGCAAAAGTACAATTAATTATTTTAAATGCAAATAGCTTAAAAGATTATTTTTAACTTGTTTTAGTGCTGATTATCAAATGTATATTTAAATTTTGTTTCTGTAATCAAAATTATGATTTTCATTTCTGTTCAGTGGTGCTCGCAATTAATCTTTGTTTTTTTTGTTTTCTTGAATTTTTCACAATTTTATGTGACAAATTCGATATTTTAAAAGCTATTTTTGTCAGTAATGGCACTATTATTCTAATTATCTCTATCTTGTGCCGCCTTACAACATATCAATTATAATAAATTTTTCTTTATGAAAGCCAAAGCTACATTAAAACAGATTGCAAAAGAACTTAACGTGTCTGTTTCTACAGTCTCAAAAGCGCTTAATGACAGTCCAGAAATTAGTGAGTCGACCAAAGTGAAAATCAAGGAATACGCGAAGCTTAAAAACTACAAGCCAAACGTAATTGGTCTTAATCTTAAAAATAGAAAAACTAAAACAATTGGTGTAATTATTCCTAACATTTTAAATTCATTTTTTGCTAAAGTTTTTAGTGGCATTGAAAAGGTAGCTGATGAAAAGGGATACAATGTAATTATGTGTATTTCGAATGAATCTCTAAAGAAAGAAACTCATACACTAGAAATGCTGAGCAATGGAACAATTGATGGATTTATAGTATCGGTTTCTGAAGAAGCACAAAAGAAGCATGAATACGAACATTTTTCAACTATCATAAATGACGGTACTCCCATAGTAATGTTTGATAGAATTGCTGAAGGTGTTGATTGTGACAAAGTAATTGTGGATGATTTTGACTCCGCTTTAAATTCGACGCAACATTTAATAAATCTTGGTTGTAAAAATATTGCCTTATTGTCTTCTATTGACAATTTGAGTGTTGGTAAATTAAGAGCTGCAGGATATTTGAAAGCTCTGGAAATTAATAATATCGCAGTTAATACTGATATTATTCTTCTAACTGATTCTGAAGAAGATTTAAATGACAAAATTGAAGTTATTTTGGATAAAAATACTGTTGATGGAATTTTTGCTTTAGAAGAAACTGATTCTGTGGCTGCATTGAAAATCGGTTTAAAGAAAGGATATAAAATCCCAGAAGACTTATCAGTAATAGGTTTTGCTGATGGTATATTAGCTTCAAGAAGGCTTTCGCCAAGATTAACCACGGTAAGCCAACACGGAATAGAAATAGGCGAAGTCGCAGCCAAATTGCTAATTGAAAGATTAGAATCAAAAGAGGAACATCTTCCTTATGAAACGAAGGTCATCAAAACTAAATTGAAAGAAAGAGAATCTACAAGAAAATTATAAAAAGCAAAAATCCATTCGCCGCGGCGAATGGATTTTTTTTGAATTATGGTTATTGCGAGGAACGTAGCAATCACACTAACAATGATTGAGAATGCGTCATTCATAGTAATGACTTTCTGAACACTATCTACTGAAGACTGACCACGGTTTTAATGCGCTTCCAGCCAGTTTTTTCCCATACCAATTTCGACGTCTAAAGGAACATCTAGTTTAAATGCATTTTCCATTTCGAATTTGATCATCGGTTGAATTTTTTCTAATTCAGAGTTGTGAACGTCAAACACCAATTCATCATGTACTTGTAAAAGCATTTTTGATTTCCAATTCTCTTCACTTAACTTTTTGTGAATATTAATCATTGCAATTTTGATAATATCAGCGGCACTTCCTTGAATAGGTGCATTTACAGCATTTCGTTCAGCGCCACTTTTCACCATCATATTAGCTGAATTGATGTCTTTTAAATAACGACGCCTTCCTAAAACTGTTTGCACATAACCATTCTCTCTGGCAAAATCAACTTGTTCTGCCATGTACGATTTTAACTTTGGATAAGTTGCATAATAAGCTTCGATCAAATCAGCACTTTCCTTTCGCGAAAGCGAAGTTTGATTAGAAAGCCCAAAAGCAGAAACACCATATATAATACCGAAGTTTACTGTTTTAGCATTACTTCTTTGCTCTTTACTAACTTCTTCTAGTGGAACATTAAAAACTTTTGCAGCCGTACTTTTATGAATGTCTTCATTATTTTTAAAGGCTAGAATCATATTTTCTTCTCCGGACAAAGCCGCAATGATGCGCAATTCAATTTGAGAATAATCGGCTGAAAGTATAGTGTAGTTTTTGTCTCTTGCAATAAAGGCTTTTCTGATTAAACGTCCTTTTTCTGTTCGAATAGGAATATTTTGTAAGTTAGGATTAGTAGAGCTTAAACGACCTGTAGCCGCAACTGTTTGCATGTAATCTGTGTGCACGCGACCCGTTATTTCATCGACTTGATTAGGTAAAGCGTCAATATACGTACTTTGCAGTTTTACCATTTGGCGCCATTCTAGAATATCACGAACGATTTCATTATCGTTTGCTAGAAAACTTAACACTTCTTCGCCAGTCGCATATTGACCCGTTTTGGTTTTCTTTTGCTTTGTTCCACCAATCTTCATTTTGTCAAAAAGAACATCGCCTAATTGTTTTGGCGAAGCCAAGTTGAATGTTTCGCCAGCAGTTTCATATATTTTTTGTTCAAGTGCGTTACTTTCTTTAGCCATCTCATCAGACATTGCTGCTAGAAATGGAACATCAAGATTAATTCCCTCTAATTCCATTGCTGCCAAAACGGGAATCAGCGGAATTTCGATTTCGTCAAATAGCTTTTTGGTTTCGGCTTTATCTAAAATTGGACTAAAAACAGTTGAAAGTTGCAAAGTTACATCAGCATCTTCAGCAGCGTATTCTTTTACTTCCTCCAATGCTACTTCTCGCATCGATTTTTGATTTTTCCCTTTTTTTCCAATTAAATCTTCGATTGATTTTGGTGCATATTTTAAATAAGTTTCACTTAAAATATCCATATTATGTCGCATATCGGGATTGATTAAGTAATGCGCAATCATTGTATCAAATAATTTTCCTTTAATTTGAATGCCATATTTTGTTAGCACTTTCAAATCATATTTTATATTCTGCCCTATTTTTTCAATACTTTCATTTTCAAAAAACGGTTTGAATTTATCTGCTAAAACTTGAGCTTCTTCTTGATTTTCTGGAAAAGGAATGTAAAATGCTTTTCCTTTCTCCCAAGAGAATGAAATTCCAACTAATTCAGCATGCAACGCGTTTAAACCAGTAGTTTCTGTATCAAAACAAACTGATGTTTGATTTTGTAAATTCTTGAGTAATAATTTAATTCCTAAATCTCCTTGAATTATTTGGTAAGAATGCGTTGTATTTTCTAAAGTGTCATAAAATGAAGTTCTCGTTTCTGTAGTATTTTCATCGTCTGTAGCTGTTGCAAACATGTCAAATTGCTCTACATTTTTTACTGGATTTTTTTTATACAATCTAGGATCAGTGGTGTCATCACTTTTTACTACTTCTGTAACGGGAGCATTAAAAATTTTGTCGAACTGCGCTTGCATTTGTCTAAATTCTAATTCGTTGAATAACGCGTCAGTCTTTTCGATATCAGGAGTTGATAATTCGTAATCATTTTCATTAAAAACAACAGGACAGTCAATAATGATCGTCGCTAAAGTTTTTGATAATATTCCTTTTTCTTTATTCGCTTCAATATTCTCTTTCATTTTTCCTTTTAGCTTATCTGTATTTGCTAAAAGATTTTCCATGGTGTCAAATTCTTTCAAGAATTTTTTAGCGGTGACTTCGCCCACACCTGGAAGGCCTGGAATGTTATCTGCTGCGTCGCCCATCATTCCAAGGAAATCAATTACCTGATCTGGTCTTTCAATTTCAAATTTTGCTAAAACTTCAGGAACACCCCATATTTCTATTCCGTTACCCATTCGAGCCGGTTTGTACATGAATATATTTTCAGATACTAATTGAGCAAAATCTTTATCAGGCGTTACCATAAAGACTTTATAATTTTCCTTTTCAGCTTGTTTTGCTATAGTTCCTATTAAATCATCTGCTTCAAATCCAGCAACTTCAATGATAGGAATATGCATTGCCTTCAATAAATCCTGTATGTATGGAATGGCAATTTTTATTGCTTCGGGAGTAGCGTCTCGATGCGCTTTGTACTCAGGGAATATTTCATTTCTAAGTTGGCTTCCTCCTTTATCAAACGCAACTGCTAAATGGTCTGGCTTTTCTCTTTTAATAACGTCCATTAATGAATTCATAAATCCCATAATGGCCGAGGTGTCCATTCCTTTAGAATTAATACGTGGATTTTTTATAAAAGCATAATATCCTCTAAAAATTAAGGCGTAAGCATCAAGTAAGAATAAGCGTTTTTGCTGTGACATGAGTATTATTTTGTATGAATTTCAAAAGTACAAAATTGCTGAGATAAAGAATAGGGCGGTTGCTTTATTTATGAAAAATCCTTTAGTGCAAATTTGTTTTATTCTAAATTATAGCTTTCAACAAAATAACGTGATCGTAGTTTTACTTTTAAAAGTTTGTTTAACCTTCAACTCTTAGTTGTTTTGATATTTTGCTCTCTAAATGGCTTTAAGCCAAAGATTTTGATTTCAAACTGTAGGAAGGTTTATATAAAAGGTTACCATTAGTTAAATTTAGATTAATAAAAAGGGATAGTATTTTCTTAATTTGTTATTTTGTCGAAAATTTATTTACAATGATCTTTCGCTTTATATTTCTTTTTTTAATTCTTTTCATTGTTGAGCTTTATGCTTTTCAGGTTTTAAAGACGCTTATAAAATCCAGACCTGTACTTTTTATAATTGAAGGTCTTAGTTTGCTGTTTTTGGTTTATATCGCTTATTCATTAATGCAATTTGATAGAAGCGTTGGTCAAACTCATAAAACAATGTTTACTATGGCGTTGTTATTAATCGTTTATGTTCCAAAATTAATTTTAACCTTAGTTTTAATAGGAGAAGATATATTTAGATTAGGTGCTGGAGCCGTCAACTATTTTGCTAATTATGATAAAGGCGCTGAATTTTTAAACTCAAGAAGAAAGTTTGTTAGTCAAGTAGGTTTAGGAATAGCTGCAGTTCCTTTTTTATCTTTGATATATGGAATAACTGTTGGTAAATACAACTACAAAGTAATTAAGCAGCGCATTTTCTTTCCAGATTTACCTGCGGGTTTTGATGGTTTTACAATTACTCATATTTCAGATGTTCATAGTGGAAGTTTTGACAATGCCGAAAAAATTAATTATGCAATTGATTTAGTAAACGAACAAAATTCTGACATGATTTTGTTTACAGGAGATATTGTTAATACGCACGCTAACGAAATGCATCCCTGGATTGAGACATTTAACAAAATTAAAAAACATGAATATGGTAAGTATTCCGTCTTAGGAAACCATGATTACGGTGAATATGTTACTTGGCCATCAGAGAAAGATAAGGACAATAATTTTAATGCTATTAAAAGTTTGTATGGAGAAATAGGTTTTAATTTATTGCTTAACGAACATACTTTTATTCAGAAGGGCGATGATAAAATTGCCTTAGTAGGAGTAGAGAACTGGGGACATAATTTCAAACAAGCTGGTGATTTAAATAAGGCTGCAGGCCAATTAAAAAAAGAGGATTTCAAAGTATTGATGAGTCACGACCCGTCTCACTGGGAGCACGTTGTACAAAACGATGAAAAGCATTATCAATTAACGCTATCTGGACATACGCACGGAATGCAATTTGGGATTGAAATCCCAGGATATTTTAAATGGAGTTTAGCACAATACGTGTACAAGCAGTGGGCTGGACTTTATGAGAATATGGGAAGATATGTATATGTAAACAGAGGTTTTGGTTTTCATGCTTATCCAGGGAGAGTTGGTATTATGCCAGAAATCACAGTAATCGAACTAAAAAAGGGTGATAAAGTAGCTTAATAAGTTAAAAATGCTACATTTGTAAAATAAATAGCTCTGTTTAGTGTATTTTTTTAAAAATTAAATTCTTAGTTTTATGTCAAAATTTGGAGAACTTATAAATACTCAATTACCAGTGTTAATTGACTTTTACACAGAGTGGAACGAACCCTCAGTTTCTATGCATCCTGTCATTAGAGATGTAGCAGCTGCTCTTGGAGATAAAGCTAAAGTTATAAAAATTGATGTTGATAAAAATCAAGAATTAGCAGAGGCTCTGCGAATCAAAGGTTTGCCAACCTTAATGATTTATAAAGCAGGAGAGATGATTTGGAGACAATCAGGTGAATTAGATGCTAATACATTGATTGGAATTGTTCAAGAACAATTATAAATTTTATTTTATAAAACTTCGCAAGTAAAATCATTTGCTTTTAAATATTCTAGTGTTTTTGGTAATGCATATTCAAGATTTTTAAATCCTTTGATGCTGTCGTGAAAAACAACAATACTTCCAGGTTTAATGTTAGATAGTACATTATCTAGACATTTTTCGTTCGTTATTTCAGTGTCAAAGTCGGCACTAAGAACATCCCACATTACTATTTCGTATCCTAAACTTCGCAATGCTCTTGATTGCGATAATTTTATTTTTCCGTAAGGAGGGCGAAATAGCTTTTTAAGCAATGAAATGCTGTCTTTTGGATAAATTTCATCTTCACATCTTTTTATATTCTCTAAATACGTTTTCGTTGGAGTGTTCCATCCATTCAAATGATTGTAAGTGTGATTTCCCACTGAATGTCCTGCTTTCTTGATTTTTTGAAATAATTCTGGATGCTTTTGAATATTATCACCTATGCAGAAAAATGTCGCCTTTGCATTATATTTTAGTAATTCTTCTAAAACCCAAGATGTTGCTTCTGGAATAGGTCCGTCGTCAAAAGTCAGGTATACTTTTTTTTCATTATTGGAAACATCCCATTTATAATTGCGGAATAATTTTTTAATGAGCCAATTTGTTTTTACCCAGTAGAGCTTCATAATCAGGAAATTGAAGAGGAATTTTACTATAAATTAAAATGAGTTAAGCGAAAAATTTATTTTGCAATAAATAATTCACTCAACTCATTTTAGTATTAATTAATTACTATTTTTTTTCGAAAATTATTCTTCGTCACGCTCAAAACGCTCAAACATTTTGATATACGTATTAAAAGTAATTTTATGCTTGTTGTAGAAAGCTGTATCGTCATTTTCTTTCATCACTTGCAGTAAGCTTCTATAACGCTCGAGATCAATAATTATAGGCGTTGCAATACTGCTTTGCTCAGAAGCTTTAAGCTTTCCGTAATAGTTCAGATTGTCTTGGTATTTACCAATAAGTTTTTCTAATAATTGTTGAGCTTTTACTTTCTCATCAATTTTGTAATATCCAGCAGCAAAAGGTTCTACTAATGAATAATAGCCAAAATAGTCGACTGGCATTTTAGCCATTGCTAATTCGATTATATTTTTAGCTTTTTCTTTCTTGCCTTCAGCAATCAATTGATTCATTAATCTAGATAGATTTGATCGATAGGTAATACTATTTCTTCTAGTTTCAGGATCGTGGTATATTTTTGCACTATCGCTATTTCCCCAATCCCATTTCATCACTTTGTCGTACATCTTGTCACTATCAATTTGTCCCATTTCAAGTGGTCCACCTTCTTTAGGTATTGCAGTTTTTACCGGTACTAATTTATAAACCATACCTTCTAACTGAAGATAGTCTTTCATCCAGATATAGTCTTCATTGTCAAAAGCACCTCCACTGAAATAGATAGGTCGCTTCCAGTTGTTGTTAGCTACGATATCAAGCATCATTAATCTATTTTTATACAATGCACCTCCCTTAATATCTACATCGATGTAAGGAACGATAGAGTCGTTGTATTTAGGAGAAACCACTTTATTCTTAATGATAATATCCTTGTCAACTGGAATTCTAATTTTATTAGTCGGATAGAAATGAATCGTTTGACCATTTTGCATTCCTACTGTTGATTTTGGATTTTTAATGAAATCCATAAAATCTTTAATATCCCATCTGCTTTCAACTTTTGGAATATGAGCGACATAATCTAAATTATCACCTACATATTGATCGTGAGTGAAAGAAATAGGTAATGGATCTGATTCGTACGTTTTGGTTTTCATCTGATCGATATACCAGTCAGTCATAAATAAACTTGTATTTACAATTTTAACGTCAGTTCGTATTCCTTCAATTTCTTGTGCGTACCAAAGTGGGAATGTGTCATTATCACCTATGGTAAATAAAATAGCATTTGGATCACAAGAAGTAAGGTATGCTTTTGCCATTGACAAAGCTGTGTACTTACCAGAACGATCATGGTCATCCCAGTTTTGTGACGCCATAAGTACAGGAGCTGCAAGTAAACTGGCTGCAATAATGATAGGTCCTGCTATTTTTGGAGCTAAATACTTTTGAACACTTTCGTATATCGCATAGACGCCAAAACCAATCCAGATGGCAAAGACATAAAAGGAACCAACTAGTGCATAATCTCTTTCCCTTGGTTCGAAAGGTCTTTCATTCAGATATATTTTTAATGCAATACCTGTGAAGAGAAACAGTGCTAGCAACACATAGAAGCTTTTTAAATCTTTATTGGCGTGATACATTAAACCGATTAAGCCGAGAATAAATGGTAAAAAGAAATAAACGTTTCTTCCTTTATTGTTTAACACATCTGCAGGCAAATTGTCTTGACTTCCTAAATGTAAACTGTCTATAAAAGATATTCCACT
Source organism: Flavobacterium weaverense (assembly GCF_003688495.1). Lineage (GTDB taxonomy): Bacteria > Bacteroidota > Bacteroidia > Flavobacteriales > Flavobacteriaceae > Flavobacterium > Flavobacterium weaverense. The sequence continues at coordinate 152,219 of NZ_REFH01000007.1, forward strand.
TAACCAGTTTCCGTCTAAGTAATCATATCGGCCTTGAACATCATTTTGACGACCAACGAAATTCCACATTAAATACCTCCAATACATATAGCCAAATTGGTACTCAACCATAAAGCCAAGATTATCTGCTGTAGTAGGTTTTTCGACAATTAAATAATCGCCGTAACTTTTAAGAAATTTTACATAGCCTTCGTTATCAATTTGTTTTTGAGCGTACGCTTGTCTAAACTCATTGATTGTTTTCTCTGTTTCTTGCTTAAGTTGCGCAATAGCTTTGTTGTAATCTTCCTCTGTTAATTCACTTGGATCAATACCGTATTTCGCTAAATCATCTTCGTATGGATAATTAGGATTAAGTCTGAACGCTGGTGGATTTGTGAAATTCATATAGTTTTCGATATGTCCGTCACTCCACATCCTTGGCAAAATCGTTTTCTGATTGTCGTCCGTGTTTTGAGAAGCGTTTTTGAAGTTATTTACAATAACATATTTTCCAGTTTTATAATCTCTTTCATAATTGGGAGCTTTGTCGTGGTACGGATTGTTTTTGTCTAATCCAGCAAAGTTCTCAGTGTATTGTGGTCCGTAAAACAAAGGATTTACACCGTATTGCTCTCTATTATAATAAGCTAATACTTCACGCGCATCCGAAGGTTTGTTTTCATTAATTACCGTATTTGCATTTGCACGAACAGGCAACATAATCCATGTAGAAAATCCAACCAAAATAAAAAGAATACAAAGAATTAAGGTGTTGTAAGTTACTAAGCCTTTACTCTTAGTGTACTTTAATCCAAAGTAAAATAATGCAATTAGTAAAGCGGTCACAAGTATTGTCCCAGAGTCAAATGGTAGTCCTAAGCTATTTACCATAAATACTTCGGTTTGACCAAAGAATCCCATAGTAAGAGGTAATAATAATTTAAAGATGAACAGTAAAACTCCAACCACAACAATATTCGCAATGACGAAACTCTTTATTGTAACTACTTTATAATGTTTAAAGAAATATAAAAATCCTATTGCAGGAATCGTCAATAATGCCATAAAGTGCACTCCAAAAGAAAGTCCAATGACAAGCGATATGATTAACAACCATCTATTTCCTCTAGGTTTGTTCATATCTTGCTCCCAGCGTAAACCGAGCCAAAACAGTAACGCAATAAATAAAGAGGCCATGGCATAAACTTCGGCTTCAACAGCATTAAACCAAAAACTATCAGAGAACGTGTACGCTAAAGCTCCTACAAAGGAACTTCCTAATATTACAATTTCATTACTTTTATTAATTTGTGTGTCTAAATTATTTTCAACATCTGCAGTTTTAAATCGAATAACTAATTTTCTTAAAATTATCGAAGAAGACCAAAACAAAAATAAAATGGTGAATGCACTTGAAAATACAGACATCATATTTACCATCAAAGCAATTTTTGTGTCATCCGTCGCGAACATCGCGAAAAAAGCACCTATCATTTGGTATAACGGAGCTCCAGGAGGGTGTCCAACCTCTAATTTAGCAGCGGTGGCAATGTATTCTCCACAATCCCAAAAGCTCATGGTAGGTTCAACGGTTAAAGTATAGGTTAATAATGCTATCCCAAATGTAAGCCAACCAATGATTGTATTCCATTTATTGAAATTGAAACTTGCTTTATCCATGTCAAAAATTAAATTTAAATGTAAGTTGCAAAGAAAATCTTTTTTTGTTTATAGATGTAGTCATTAACAAAAATTTCTCGAAAAGTACTATATATTATTAAAGTATTGATAGTGAATGTCTTTGCTGATCTTTAATTTTGACTTTAAAATTAATTTGATTTTTTTTTGACAAAAAGGCTTAAAAAGTTTGCGCAAACTAAAATTTATTCTAAATTTGCACTCGCTTAGCAGCAATGCTGGTCTATGGTGTAATGGTAACACAACTGTTTTTGGTGCAGTCTTTCTAGGTTCGAGTCCTAGTAGACCAACAGAAAACCCCTCATTTATGAGGGGTTTTTTTATGCATTTTATTTTTTTGATGATTCGTTTTATATTTTAAATGTGATAACGGGTCTTGGATTATGATTTACTAAATCTTGGGTTACGCTTCCATTTATAAAATGAGCTATTCCTGTTCTTCCGTGAGTGCAGATTGCGATTAAGTCAGCTTCCATTTTAGTTGCAAAATTTGTAATACCATTTTCAATCGTGCTGTCATTAAAGATATTTAAAGTGTAGTTTTTAAAGTTATACTTTTGAATGAATTCCTCCATTTTTATTTCAGATTCGATTGTAGTCTTAAAGCTGTTAGGAGTTGAAATTACTACTAGATCTATTTGAGATTTAAAAATAGAAGCAAATTTGAGTAAGCTTTCAAATGGTGCATGCGCTTCATTAGAAAAATCAGTAGGAAACACTATTTTTTTAAAAGTTGAAGTTCCAATGTCGTCTTTAACGATTAAAACAGGTTTGTCTGAAAGTCGAACTATTTTTTCAGCATTCGACCCAATTAATATTTCTTTTAAACCTGAAGCGCCATTAGAACCCATAACAATCAAATCAATTTCATTTTTTTTGGTATATGATAAAATCCCGTCAAACGCAGTTTCAATTTGGACAGCAATAAAAACCGAAATGCCTTCTAAGTATGAATTTTGTGCTATGGTTTGTAGAGTTTCATTTGCTTTATCAATGAAGAGCATTGCTTCAGGAATTAGGCTTTGTGCTTTTATTCCAGTGTCTATGTGGCTGGGTAGTTCTATTAAGTGCAATAAATATATTTGGGAATCATTTTCTCGAGCAATAAGAGCTGCGGTTCTAAGTGCATTTTCTGCATACTGGGAAAAATCGGTTGGAACTAAAATACGTTTCATACAGTAAAAGTGTTAATTTATTAAAGAAAATACTTATTTAAATCATCTATTAAAGGTAAGATTTTTTTTTAGAGCAATCGATTATTTTAGTTTATAAAAAAAACACTATATTTGCACCGTTATTTATTAAAATCTAGATAATGAGGGGACTAATATGTCCCCTCTTTTTATAAAAAATATGACATTTAAAGAAAAAGTAAATACGTTGCTGATAGAATGCCTTTTAGAAAAGCCATCTATTTTTTTGATAGACCTTATTATCACTGATGCTTTCAAGGTTATTGTGAATCTAGACGGGGATGATGGAGTAGCGCTTCAGGATTGTATTGATGTGAGTCGTTTTATAGACGCACACTTGGACCGTGAGGAACAAGATTACTCTTTAGAAGTGGCGTCAGTAGGGGTTGGGTCGCCACTGAAGTTAGTTAGACAGTACAAGAAAAATATAGGTAGAACATTGATTGTTAAGACAGAAGCAGAAACAATAGAAGCAGAATTAGTGGAAGCTGATGATGATTTTGTAGTTTTGTCTTGGGAAGCAAGAGAGCCTAAGAAAATTGGAAAAGGAAAAGAAACAGTTCAAAAAGAATTGAAACTTCCTTACGGAAATATTAAAGAAGCAATTGTTACAGTAACATTTTAATTAAAGAATTCGCATGGAAAACTTAGCATTAATCGATTCATTCTCTGAGTTTAAAGATGATAAACTTATTGATCGTGTAACGCTTATGGCAATTTTAGAAGATGTATTTAGAAATGCATTGAAAAAAAAATACGGATCAGACGATAATTTCGATATTATTATAAATCCTGATAAGGGAGATATGGAAATTTGGAGAAGGAGAGTAATCGTTGCTGATGAGGATCTGGATTTTGAAAACGAAGAAATTACATTAACAGAGGCTAGAAAAATCGAATCTGATTTTGAGATTGGAGAAGAAGTTTCAGAAGAGGTGAAATTAATTGACTTAGGTAGAAGAGCTATTTTAGCTTTACGCCAAAATTTAATTTCTAAAATTCATGAGCATGACAATACAAATCTTTACAAGCAGTTTAAAGATTTAGTTGGAGATATTTATACAGCGGAAGTGCATCACGTAAGACCTAGAGTTGTTATTTTAGTTGATGATGAAGGTAACGAAATTGTATTGCCAAAAGAAAAACAAATTCCATCTGACTTTTTCCGTAAAGGAGATAATGTAAGAGGAATTATTGAAAGCGTTGAATTGAAAGGAAACAAACCTCAAATTATTATGTCTAGAACTTCTGAGAAGTTTTTAGAAAAATTGTTTGAACAAGAAATTCCAGAAGTTTTTGACGGTTTAATTATGGTTAAAAAAGTTGTAAGGATACCTGGTGAAAAAGCAAAAGTAGCTGTTGATTCTTATGATGATAGAATTGATCCAGTAGGAGCTTGTGTGGGAATGAAAGGTTCTCGTATTCACGGAATTGTTCGTGAATTAGGAAATGAAAATATTGACGTTATCAATTATACTAGTAATATTCAATTGTTTATTACTAGAGCATTAAGTCCAGCAAAGGTTTCTTCTATTAAAATTAATGAAGAAACTAAAAGAGCAGAAGTTTTCTTGAAGCTTGAAGAAGTTTCGAAAGCTATTGGTCGTGGTGGGCATAATATTAAATTAGCAGGTTTATTAACCGGTTATGAATTAGATGTTATTCGCGAAGGTGATGTTGCTGGTGCAACTGCCGATGAGGATGATGTTGAATTAACTGAGTTTTCAGATGAAATTGAAGACTGGGTTATTGAAGAGTTTGCAAAAATTGGTTTAGATACAGCAAAAAGTATTTTGAAACATGATGTAGATGATTTAGTGAGAAGAACAGACCTAGAAGAGGAAACGATTCTAGATGTAATGAGAATATTGAAAGAAGAATTTGACAATTAGTCAGTAGTTCTTCAACGATAAACACGCCGCTTTACAATGAATTCTTATTCGATAGGTATCGAGTCGGGAGTAAAGCGAGGAATAACAAAAAAGATAATAATAAAAAGGTTTTATGTCTGAAGAGAGAATTATTAGAATAAACAAAGTTTTAAGGGAATTGAATATTTCTTTGGAAAGAGCTGTGGATTATCTAAAAGATAAGGGAATTGCTATTGAGTCAAATCCAAACACAAAAATTTCTGATGATGTATACAAAGTCTTGTGCGGTCAATTTGCTGGTGACAAGGGGAATAAAGAAGCTTCTAAAGAAGTAGGAGAAGAAAAAAGAAAAGAGAAAGAAGCTTTGCGTTTAGAGCGCGAAAAGGAAATTGAAGACAAGCGTAAAGTTGAGGAAGATCGCCTTAAGCAACAGGAAGTGATAAAAGCGAGAGCGGTTATTGCAGGTCCAGTTCAAGTAGGTAAAATTGATCTTAATCCTAAAAAGCCTTCAATCATTGCACCGGTGAAAGCAGTTGAAAAAGTTGAAACTCCAGTAGCTAAAGTTGCTGAAGTAAAACCAGAAATTGCAGAAGCTAAGGCTGAAAAAGTTGTTGCTGAAAAGCCTATTCAGGAAAAGCCTTTAGAAGAAAAAGCTGTTGCAGATAAAAAAGTAGTTAAATCGATTCCTGGAATTAAAGAAGTTAAAGTAGAAGCTCCGAAAGAAGTTGCTGCTGAAACTGTAGCTGCGCCAAAAGCGGATGCTGTTAAGTCTGATGAAGCTCCAGTGGATGAAACTATTGCTACACAATATCAAAAGTTGTCTGGTACAACTTTGACAGGTCAAATAATTGATTTATCTCAATTTAATAAACCTAAAAAGAAAAAAGAAGAGCCTAAGATTACTCCTAATAAACCAGGAGCTCCGGGATCTGCTGCTGCTGCAAATGCAAATAAAAATAAGCGTAAAAGGATTGCTCCTAAACCAGGTGCTCCAAGACCGCCTGCAATACCAGGAGTTCCAGGTGCGCCAAATCCTAACAAGATTACACCTAATGTAGGTGGTGGTGGATTTAACGCTAATAGAAGTTCAAGACCGGGATTTGTTAAAGGAAACCGACCAGCAATTGTTGCTAAAGTTGAGCCGACAGAAGAAGAAGTTAAAAATCAAATTAGAGAGACTTTAGAGAAACTACAAGGTAAAGGTGGAAAATCTAAAGCTGCTAAATATAGAAGAGATAAAAGGGATACACACCGTCAGAAATCTGATGAGGAGCAAAGAGCTATTGACGAAGGAAGTAAAACCATTAAGGTTACTGAGTTTGTAACAGTAGGTGAAATTGCCATCATGATGGATGTGCCAATTACTAAAGTTATTGGTACGTGTATGTCACTTGGAATCATGGTTACCATGAACCAAAGATTAGATGCAGAAACTTTAACTATTGTAGCAGATGAGTTTGGCTACGAAGTTGAGTTTATTACTGTAGATATTGAAGAAGCAATACAAGTTGTAGAAGATAGAGAGGAAGACTTAGTTTTTAGAGCTCCTATTGTAACTGTGATGGGTCACGTCGATCACGGTAAAACATCTTTACTGGATTACATCCGTAAGGAAAATGTTATTGCAGGTGAATCTGGAGGAATTACACAACATATTGGTGCCTACGGAGTAACATTAGATAACGGACAAAAAATTGCATTTTTAGATACTCCTGGTCACGAAGCGTTTACCGCGATGCGTGCACGTGGAGCGCAAGTTACAGATATTGCTATTATTGTAATTGCAGCTGATGATGACATCATGCCGCAAACGAAAGAAGCAATTAGCCACGCACAAGCTGCAAATGTTCCTATTATTTTCGCAATCAATAAAATTGATAAGCCTAACTCTAATGTAGAGAAGATAAAAGAGAAATTAGCAGGTATGAATTTACTTGTTGAAGACTGGGGTGGTAAAATTCAATCACATGATATTTCTGCAAAAGTAGGAACTGGTGTGAAAGAGTTATTGGAGAAAGTATTACTAGAAGCAGAATTGCTTGATTTGAAATCTAATCCAAATAAAGCGGCACAAGGAACAGTTGTTGAAGCATTCTTAGATAAAGGAAAAGGATATGTTTCTACAATTTTAGTTCAAAACGGAACACTGAAAGTAGGAGATTATATGTTAGCTGGAAAACATCATGGTAAAATTAAAGCCATGCATGATGAAAGAGGAAATATAGTTTCTGTTGCAGGTCCTTCAACTCCAGTATCAGTTTTAGGTCTTGATGGAGCAGCTACTGCAGGTGACAAGTTCAATGTATTCGAAGAAGAAAAAGAAGCAAAACAAATTGCATCTAAACGTTCTCAATTAATGCGTGAGCAATCTGTTCGTACACAACGTCACATTACTTTAGATGAAATTGGACGTAGAATCGCGTTAGGTCAATTTAAAGAATTGAACATTATCCTTAAAGGAGATGTTGATGGGTCAGTTGAAGCATTATCTGATTCATTCTCTAAATTGTCTACTGAAGAAATTCAAATCAATATTATACATAAGGGTGTTGGTGCAATTACAGAAACTGACGTAATGTTAGCTTCTGCATCTGATGCAATTATTATTGGATTTAACGTTCGTCCTGCTGGAAATGCTAGACAATTAGCTGATAAAGAAGAAATCGATATCCGTTATTATTCTATTATCTACGCGGCGATTGATGACTTGAAAGATGCAATGGAAGGAATGTTAGCACCTGAAATGAAAGAAGAGATTCTGGGTACTGCAGAAATTAGAGAGATATTCAAAATTTCTAAAGTTGGTTCAATTGCTGGTTGTATGGTTATGGATGGTAAAATTGTTAAAAATGCCAAAATGCGTATCATTAGAGAAGGGGTTGTTGTATTTACAGGAGAGTTGTTAGCGTTGAAACGTTTCAAGGATGATGTAAAAGATGTAGCTAAAGGATATGATTGTGGTGTTCAAGTGAAAGGATATAATGATATCGAAGAAAGAGATATTATTGAATCGTACCATGAGGTAGCAATCAAAAAGAAATTGAAATAGTATTTCAGATAAATAAATTAAAAAATCCCGATTCGTCGGGATTTTTTGTGTTTTAGAATAAGGGTTTTTATTCTTATGACTTAAAGTTAACATCGAAAGTAAGAACTAATAGATGTAATTTACAATTTTTGAGCAAAAATAAATTTAGGGTTACAAAAATGCCTTGTAATTGACGTTGGTAAAAATCTTAGTTTGAAATTTTATTCAAAGTTTTGTAATTGTTGTTGAATTTTATGGAAATAATTTGATAAGACAGTCTTTCTTGAAATCTTATTTATTGAGCTTAAAAACGTTTAGTAGAGATCTCAGATTGATTATTTCGAATTTCCTTCATTGCGAAAAAAACACTTTAATAAAGTTGATTTGAATATCAAAATACTGAAAGTGTTTGATCTCATTTCGTGGAATGAGAAAAATTGGTTTAGGTTTAATTAAAACTACCTATTCGTATAAAAATCAAACTCCTTTTAATTTGAATTACTATTAGTGTCTTAAAACAATCAAGCATGTAGAATTTGTTTATTAAATATTGCTGATGAATGCTATAATGCACTGAGGCAAATTAGGATCTGTTGTGTTAATTTTGATAACTATCACTAACATAAAATTTTTCTTTAATGATTAGCGCTTTATCATAGTTTTAATCATTAAGTAACGTAATTGATATGATGGTTTTGGTTTAGTGCTTATGATTTCCGTAGTTGTCGAAGAACTGCGCATTTCATACAATAAATCATTTTCGAAACTTAATTACATTATTATTTAAAATCCTTTGTGCCAAACTTCATAAAAACAAGAAAGACCACTTAGTTACAGTGGTCTTTCTTGTTTCTACAAAATGTGAAAATCTATTTAGTTGGTTTTATCAAATGAACGTTGTTATATCTCTTTCTAATTTCAATTAAATTTCGCTCTGCTTCAATACGAGTTTTGTAATTTCCAACCCAAACTTTGTAATTTGGTGTGAAAAAAAAGATGGTTCCATCGGTGTCTCTAAATTCTTGTCGAAATTCATTTAAAGTACTTTTCGCCTTTTCACTGTCGCCACTAAAGATTTGAATTTGATATCTCTCATTTACAACATTTGAAAAGTTGCTTTTTCTCTTTTCGTTGAGCAAATTTTCGAATTTAGAGTCTTGTCTTACAGTAATGTTTCCACGTTGCGCATTTGCATAAATGCTACAAACTAGTAATGTCAATGTTATATAAAATGCTTTTGTACGGGCTAAAATTCTCATAATGTGATTGTTTTTGTGCAAAAATAATATTTAATGGCTGATGCCAAACTGTAATTGTTATTTAGAATTGATATAAATTGAAATTAAGACTATTTTAAGGTTTTGAGAATAGTTCTTAAGTCGTATTTTTGTCGAAGTTTTAAAATAAAGGACTAGTTTTTATAAATCACTTAGAAAAAACTGTGCCAATTTTTATTAGATAATCATTATATAATATGAAAAAGGTGGGTAACCATAATTCGATCGCAAAGAAATTATTTATAGGCTTAGCCTTATCGTTAATTTTTTCTTTAAATTCATTCGCTCAAGACGCTGCTCCGGTAGCTGATGACGCTGCGGCTCCTGCTGCAACAAGTGGTGGAGATGCTGTAAAAGGTAAAGAATTGTTCAATGCAAATTGTGCGGCATGTCACAAAATGGATGCTAAAGCTACTGGACCCGCACTTAGAGGTGTGGCTGGCAAATATGACACTCCATGGCTGTACAAATGGATTAGAAATAGTTCTGAATTAATTAAATCTGGAGATGCTCAAGCAGTAAAGGTTTACAATGAAAACAATAAAGCAGTTATGTCTGCTTTTCCACAATTGTCTGATTCAGATATTGATAATATCTTAGCATATACATCAGAACCTAAAGTTGAAGCTCCTGCTGCAGCTGCTGGAACTGTTGCTGTTCCTGGAACTTCAGTTTCTGATAGTGGAATTTCAAACAACATTATTCTAGGTGCTTTAGCACTTGTTATGGTTGTTTTAGTTGTTATGTTATTCTTGGTAAATAAAGTTTTATCTAAAGTAGCAAAAGTAAACGGAATAGAGGTAGAGCCAAAAACGGCTACAACTCCTATTTGGAAAGCATTCGTAAGAAATCAATTTTTAGTATTAGTAACTGCGATATTCTTGTTGTTAGCAAGTGCATATTTCGTGTACGGTTTCTTAATGCAGATAGGTGTTGATCAAGATTACGCTCCAATACAGCCAATCCATTACTCACACAGGATTCACGCTGGTGATAATGAGATTAACTGTAAATATTGCCACTCTGCTGCTAGAGTTAGTAAGAACGCTGGAATACCTTCGTTAAATGTTTGTATGAACTGTCATAAGAACATTGGTGAAGTTGCTGAAAGTACTGCTACACCTGAGTACAGCAAAGCTTTTTACGATGAGCAAATCCAGAAACTATATACAGCGGTGGGTTGGGATCCAGCAAGCCAAAGTTATACTGGAAAAACACAACCTGTTAAATGGGTTCGTATCCATAACTTACCTGATTTTGTATACTTCAATCACTCTCAACACGTAACTGTTGCTGGAATTGAATGTCAGACTTGTCACGGACCAGTTCAAGAGTATGAAATTCAGAAACAATTCGCTCCATTAACTATGGGTTGGTGTATTGATTGCCACAGAAAGACTGACGTTAAAATGGAAGGGAATGAATATTACACTAAAATTCATGCTGAACTTTCTAAGAAATACGGTGTTGAGAAATTGACTGCTGCCCAAATGGGAGGTTTAGAATGTGGTAAATGCCATTATTAATCAAATTATTAAGTTTTTAATATTTATATATGTCATCAAACAAAAAATACTGGAAAAGTGTTGAAGAACTAGACAAAAATAGTTCTATTGTTGAGGCGCTTAGAAATAACGAATTTGTTGAAGAAATTCCTACTGATGAATTTTTAGGAAATGGTGATGCATTATCATCTTCATCAACATCACGTCGTGATTTTTTAAAGTACGTTGGTTTTAGTACTGCGGCGGCAACGCTTGCAGCTTGCGAGGGTCCTGTAAACAAATCGATACCTTACGTTCTTCAGCCAGAGCAAATCATTCCTGGAGTTTCAGATTATTATGCAACTTCAGTTTTTGATGGATTTGATTTCGCTAATCTTTTAGTGAAAACACGCGAAGGTCGTCCTATTAAAATTGATAATAATACGATCGATGGAGCTAAGTTTAGCGCTAATGCTAGAATCCATGCGTCTATATTGTCGCTTTATGACAGTATGCGTTTGAAGGAGCCTAAAGTAGAAGGTAAAGCTTCAACTTGGACTGCTGTAGATTCTAAAATTAAAACTAGTATAGCTGATGCTACTGCGACTGGTGGCCAAGTTGTTCTTCTAACTAACACTTTAGCTAGTCCATCAACTGAAAAGCTTGTCGCTGAATTTTTATCTAAGAATTCAAATGCTAAACACGTTATTTACGATGCAGTATCTGAATCTGAAGCTTTAGATGCTTTCGAATCAGTTTACGGTGAAAGAGCGTTAGTTGATTATGACTTTTCTAAAGCGTCACTTATCGTATCTGTTGGAGCTGATTTCCTTGGTGATTGGCAAGGTGGTGGATACGGTGCTGGATATGCTAAAGGAAGAAGTCCTAAATTAGGAATGATGTCACGTCACTTCCAATTAGAGTCTAATATGACTTTATCTGGTGCTGCTGCTGATAAGCGTTTGGCAATGTCAACTGCTAATCAAAAACAAGCATTAGTTCATATATATAATATTGTAACAGGTTCAGCTGTAGGCGTAACTTTAGATGCTGCTTTTAAAGCAGAGGTTACTAAAGCGGCTCAGCAATTAAAGGCAGCTGGATCTAAAGGTCTATTGGTTTCTGGTATTCAAGATAAAAACGCACAATTATTAGTTTTGGCTATTAACCAAAATTTATCAAGTGAGTCTTTTAGTACAGCAGGCGTTAGACAAATTAGAAAAGGTTCGAATGCTAAAGTAATGCAGTTAATTGCAGATATGAAAGCAGGTAGTGTTCATACACTAATGATGAGTGGCGTTAACCCTGTATATACTTTAGCAGACAGTAATTCTTTCGTAGAAGGAATTAAAAAAGTTAAAACAACAGTTTCTTTTTCTCTTAAAGAAGATGAAACGGCTTCGATTAGTACAATCGCAGCTGCAGTTCCTCATTATTTAGAGTCATGGAATGATGTTAGTATTACAAAAGGTACTTACGGAATTACTCAACCAACAATTCGTCCATTATTTAATACAAAACAATTTCAAGATATTTTATTGTCTTTGAATGGTGTTTCTGGGACGTTTTACGATTATATTAAAACGAATGCTTCTTCAATGATCTCTGGTTCATCTTGGAATAAAGTTTTACATGATGGTATATACGTTGGTGCTGCTTCAAGCCTTTCTGGTGGTTCAGCTGATTATAGTGCTGCTGCAAATGCTCTAGCGCAATCAAAAGCTTCACAAGGTCTAGAATTAGTATTGTATACTAAAACTGGAATGGGAGATGGTCAACAAGCAAACAATCCATGGTTGCAAGAATTTCCAGATCCAATCACAAGAGTTTCATGGGATAACTATGTTACTGTTTCGAATGCAGATGCGAAGAAATACGAACTTCATAATGAAATCGTTGCAAATGGTGGTCTTAACGGAAGTTATGCTACTATTACTACGGCTGACGGATTGAAATTAGAAAATGTTCCAGTAATTGTTCAACCAGGTCAAGCTGTTGGTACAGTTGGATTAGCATTAGGTTACGGTCGCAAGGCTGCTCTTAAAGAAGAAATGATGGTAGGTTTAAATGCTTACTCTCTATATAAAGGTTTCAATAATGTACAGTCTATTACTTTAGCTAAGGCTGGAGGAGAGCATGAGTTCGCTTCTGTTCAAGGGCAAAAAACATTAATGGGTAGAGGAGATATTATCAAAGAAACTTCTTTGGAAATCTTCAATACTAAAGATGCAAAGGTTTGGAATCCACAACCTATGGTTTCATTAGATCATAAAGAAGTAGAAGCTACTAAAGTAGATTTATGGACTTCATTTGATCGTAGTACTGGTCATCATTTTAATCTTTCGATTGACTTGAATTCATGTACAGGATGCGGAGCTTGTGTAATAGCTTGTCACGCTGAAAATAACGTTCCAGTTGTTGGTAAATCTGAAATTAGAAGAAGCCGTGATATGCACTGGTTGCGTATTGATAGATATTACTCTTCTGAAAGTACTTTTGCTGGTGATAACGAAAGAAAAGAAAATATTGAAGGTTTATCAAGTTCGTTATCTACGTTCAACGAGATGGAGAAAGCAGGTGATAATCCTCAGGTTTCATTTCAGCCTGTAATGTGTCAGCATTGTAATCATGCTCCTTGTGAAACTGTTTGTCCTGTAGCTGCGACTTCTCATGGTCGTCAAGGTCAAAACCAAATGGCTTACAACAGATGTGTTGGTACTCGTTACTGTGCTAACAACTGTCCTTATAAAGTGCGTCGTTTTAACTGGTTCTTGTATAACAAGAATAGTGAATTTGATTATAATATGAATGACGATTTAGGACGTATGGTTTTAAATCCTGATGTGAATGTTCGTTCTCGTGGTGTAATGGAAAAATGTTCTATGTGTATTCAAATGACACAAGCTACAATTTTGAAAGCAAAAAGAGAAGGAAGAGTTGTAGTTGATGGTGAATTCCAAACTGCATGTTCAAATGCTTGTTCTACTGGAGCAATGAAATTTGGTGATGTAAATGATTCTGAAGCTGAAATTACTAAATTAGCAGCTGATGAAAGAATGTATCATTTATTAGAGCATGTTGGAACAAAACCAAATGTGATTTATCACGTTAAAGTTAGAAATACCTAGTACAAAATAAATTAATTAAGAATCAATATAAAGGATTATGTCGTCTCACTACGAAGCAACCATTAGAAAACCCTTAGTTATAGGTGATAAAACTTATCACGATGTAACTGTAGATGTGGCTAGACCTGTTGAAGGTAAAGCAAACAAACATTGGTGGATTGTATTTTCAATCGCATTAATAGCCTTCCTTTGGGGACTTGGCTGTATTATCTACACCGTGTCTACAGGTATTGGTACATGGGGATTAAATAAAACTGTCGGATGGGCATGGGATATTACTAACTTTGTTTGGTGGGTTGGTATTGGTCACGCAGGAACGTTAATTTCTGCAGTACTTTTACTTTTCCGTCAACGTTGGAGAATGGCGATTAACCGTTCTGCTGAAGCAATGACAATTTTCTCTGTAATTCAAGCAGGTTTGTTTCCAATTATACACATGGGTCGTCCATGGTTAGCATACTGGGTTCTTCCTATCCCGAATCAATTTGGTTCGTTATGGGTTAACTTCAACTCTCCATTACTTTGGGATGTATTTGCTATCTCAACGTATCTTTCGGTTTCATTAGTTTTCTGGTGGACTGGTTTACTACCTGATTTTGCAATGCTACGTGATAGAGCAATTACTCCTTTTAACAAAAGAGTTTATTCTATATTGAGTTTCGGATGGAGCGGTAGAGCAAAAGACTGGCAACGTTTTGAAGAAGTATCTTTAGTTCTTGCAGGTTTAGCTACTCCACTTGTACTTTCTGTGCATACTATTGTATCGATGGACTTTGCTACCTCAGTAATACCAGGATGGCATACTACGATTTTCCCTCCTTACTTTGTTGCTGGAGCAGTTTTCTCGGGATTTGCAATGGTGAATACGTTGCTTATTATAATGAGAAAAGTTTCAAATCTTGAAGCTTACATTACGGTTCAACATATTGAGTTGATGAATATTGTTATCATGATTACTGGATCTATAGTAGGTGTAGCTTATATTACTGAACTGTTTGTTGCTTGGTATTCTGGTGTAGAATATGAGCAGTATGCTTTCCTTAACAGAGCAACAGGACCTTACTGGTGGGCATATTGGTCAATGATGACATGTAACGTTTTTTCTCCACAATTTATGTGGTTCAAAAAATTAAGAACAAGTATCATGTTTTCATTTATAATTTCAATTGTTGTTAATATTGGAATGTGGTTCGAAAGATTTGTAATTATCGTAACTTCGTTACATAGAGATTACTTACCATCTTCTTGGACAATGTTTTCACCAACGTTTGTTGATATAGGTACATTTATTGGTACTATTGGTTTCTTCTTTGTATTGTTTTTATTATATTCTAGAACTTTCCCTGTGATTGCACAAGCTGAAGTAAAAACAATTTTGAAAGGAACTGGAGATAATTATAAAAGAGAAAGAGAAGCAAATAAAGATTCACACCATGAGTAATAAAGTAATATACGCCATTTATAATGACGATGATATCTTGATGGATGCGGTTAAACAAACCAGAGCAGCTCATCATCATATTGAAGAAGTTTTTACTCCATTCCCTGTACACGGTTTGGATAAAGCGATGGGACTTGCACCTACAAGATTAGCAATTTGTGCTTTCCTTTATGGTTGTGTGGGATTATCATTTGCAACTTGGATGATGAACTATATTATGATCGAAGACTGGCCGCAAGATATTGGTGGTAAACCAAGTTTTAGCTACATTGAAAATATGCCAGCATTCGTTCCAATTATGTTTGAACTTACTGTATTTTTTGCAGCTCACTTAATGGTAATTACTTTTTACATGAGAAGTAGATTATGGCCATTTAAACAAGCAGAGAATCCAGATGTTAGAACTACAGATGACCATTTTTTAATGGAAGTTGCTGTAAGGGATAATGAAGAAGAATTAATTTCATTTTTTCAAAGTACCGGAGCTGTAGAAGTTAAAGTAATAGATAAGCATTAAATTAGATATGAAAAGCGTATATAAAATAACACTTTTATTTGGTATAACTATTTTAGTTTCATCTTGCCATAATACATCGGCACCAAACTATCAATATTTTCCAAATATGTACGAATCAGTAGGTTATGAAACTTACTCTGAATCGAATGCATTTAAAGATGGTAAAGAGGCTCAGCTTCCAGCAGAAGGATCAATAAACAGAGGTTTTGAACCGTTTGATTATGAAAATTCTACTGCAGGTTACGAGTTAGCTAAAGCTAATTTAAAGTCGCCTCTAGCTGTTGAAGATAGAAATCCAGAAAAAGGAAAAGAGCTTTATGATATTTACTGCATGACTTGTCACGGTTCAGCCGGGAATGGTAAAGGTAAATTAGTAGAGAGAGAGAAATTTTTAGGAGTTCCTAGCTATGCAGATAGAGTTATAACAGAAGGTAGTATTTATCATGTTGTAACTTATGGTTTGAATTCAATGGGTTCACACTCAAATCAATTGAATCCCCAAGAACGTTGGTTAGTTGCTGACTATGTTCTAAAACTAAAAAGCGAATTATAATTGTTGAACAAACTGATCGTAATAGATATGTATACATTTTCAAGTAAATTAAAAACTCTTTCATTCATCTTAATGGCCGTTGGTATATTAGGAATTGGATATGGTTTTTATACTGCACCAAAAGATATTCAAGAAGTTGAAGCGCTTCTTGCATCGGAGAGTCATGGTGGTCATGGTGAAGCAAAACACGAAGTTTCTGCGGAAGCGGGAGCTGCACATGATGCGACTGAGTCTCATAATGTAGCCGCAGCTGATAAAAAAGTAGAGGATTCTAAAGTTGTTATGCCTGTTGAAACAGACACTGCTAAAGTTATGAATGAAACTACAGTTGCGCCTGTTGAAGTGATTTCAAAAATTAATAGAGAAAAACATGTTGTTAATGCTGAAGAAGAGCATGCAGAACATTTAAATCATGTTTTACATCAATTACAAAACAAACCATGGGCTGCTTTTTATGTAGCGTGTATATTCTTTATGCTTGTTTCGCTTGGTGTTTTAGCGTTTTATGCTATTCAACAAGTAGCTCAAGCGGGATGGTCGCCTGTTTTATTTAGAGTAATGCAAGGTATTACGTCATATTTACCTGTAGGATCTGTTATATTCTTTATCATATTATTATTGTCAGGTTTTCATTTTAATCATCTTTTCGTATGGTTAGATCCTGCTGTAGTTGCTGCAGATAAATTGATTGCTAACAAGGCAGGTTATTTAAACTTTCCTTTTTGGATTATTAGAGCTGCAATTTTCTTAATTGGTTGGAATTTATATCAGTATTATTCTAGAAAAAATTGTTTAGCTCAAGATGAAGCTAACGACAATCTTAATTATAAAAAGAACTTTAATATTTCAGCTATATTTCTTGTATTCTTTATTGTAACTGAATCTATTATGTCTTGGGATTGGATTATGTCAATCGACCCACACTGGTTCAGTACATTATTTGGATGGTATGTTTTTTCAAGCTTCTTCGTAAGTGGTATTACAGTTATCGCATTGGTAACTTTATATCTGAAATCGAAAGGTCTTTTGGAACATGTTAATACAAGTCATATTCATGATTTAGCTAAATTTATGTTTGGTTTCAGTATTTTCTGGACTTACTTATGGTTTTCACAGTTTGTTTTAATTTGGTATGCTAATATTCCTGAAGAAGTTACTTACTTCATCACAAGAATAGAAATATATAACCTTCCATTTTTTACAGCTGTAGCGATGAACTTTATTTTTCCTTTATTAATATTGATCAATACAGATTTCAAGAGAATTACGTGGGTTTTAGTTATGGCTGGAGTTGTAATGTTGTTAGGACATTACCTAGATTTCTTCCTTATGATTATGCCTGGAACAGTTGGAGACAGATGGTTTATTGGAGTTTCTGAGATAGCTTCTATCCTTTTCTTCCTTGGATTATTTATATTTGTTGTTTTCACAGCATTAACTAAATCACCATTGTTACCAAAAAGAAATCCTTTCATTGATGAAAGTAAACATTTCCATTATTAATATTTAAAGTAGAAAACAGATGACAAGTTTGTTGGTAATTATAGTTTTAGTTTTATTAGCTGTTGCTCTATGGCAATTGACTAAAATATTCGACCTAACGCAAGTTGGTTCTAATAGAGATACATCAGAAGTAGCGACAGATGATGATAATAACGTTCAAGGTTATATCATGTTCACATTTCTTGCTTTTCTTTATATCTTCACAATATACGGATTGTTTAAATGGGGTCCTTTAGTTTTACATACACCAGCTTCTGAGCATGGCGAAGATGTTGACTTTTTAATGAACATTACATGGGTTCTTATATTCATTGTTCAGGCAATTACACAAGCGCTTTTACATTATTTTGCTTTTAAATACAGAGGTAAAAAAGATCAAAAAGCACTTTACTTTGCTGACAACAATAAGTTAGAGGCATTATGGAGCGTTATCCCTGCGGTTGTATTAGCTGGTTTGATTTTGTACGGTTTATATGCATGGACAAATATTATGTTTGTTGATGAAGATGAGGATACAATTGTTATTGAGCTTTATGCGCAGCAGTTTAACTGGAAAGCTAGATATTCAGGTGAAGATAATGTACTAGGTAAAGCTAACGTAAGATTAATTGAAGGTGTAAATAGTCTAGGTGTTGATATGGCCGATCCATATTCTCAAGATGATATCGTTGTTACTGAACTGCACATTCCGATAGGAAAGAAAGTTCATTTCAAAATGAGATCTCAAGATGTTTTGCACTCTGCTTATTTTCCTCACTTTAGAGCACAAATGAATGTTGTTCCTGGTATGGTTACTGAGTTTGCTTTTACTCCAGTATTTACTACTGCTGAGTATAGAGAGTTGCCTTATATGATTGAAAAGGTAGCACACATTAATGATTTAAGAGCGAAGAAAAGTGTTGAATTAGTTGCTAAAGGCGAAACAGCTTTAGATCCTTACGCTTTTGATTACTTACTACTTTGTAATAAAATATGTGGTGCATCTCACTACAATATGCAAATGAAAGTAATTGTTGACACTCCTGAAGATTATAAAAAGTGGATCAATGAGCAAGCACTTCTTGTAACTCAAGTTAAAGAAGCTAACGCTACTCCAGTTCCAGCAATTGACGGAGCTACTAAAATGGATTCGACAAAAGGCGCAGATACTGCGGTTGTTGTTAAAATGGCAATGAAATAATATTATTAAGAAAATTTAAAGTATACATATATGTCAGCAGAAGGTCACGATCACGCATTGGATCACGAACACGAACATCATCATAAAGAAACTTTTATTACTAAATACATATTTAGTATAGATCATAAAATGATTTCCAAGCAATACTTAATTACAGGTATTATAATGGGAGTTATCGGGGTGCTAATGTCATTGCTTTTTAGAATGCAATTAGCATGGCCTGAGGAATCTTTTAAAATATTCAATATTTTATTAGGTGATAAATTTGCTCCTAATGGGGTTATGGCTAATGATATTTATTTAGCATTAGTTACCATACACGGTACCATAATGGTCTTCTTTGTTTTGACTGCCGGTCTTAGTGGAACATTTAGTAACTTATTGATTCCACTTCAAATTGGTGCACGAGATATGGCATCAGGGTTTATGAATATGGTTTCTTATTGGTTATTTTTCATATCAGCTGTTGTAATGCTTAGTTCATTATTTGTTGAAGCTGGTCCTGCATCATCAGGTTGGACAATTTATCCTCCTTTAAGTGCGTTGCCACAGGCAATCCCTGGTTCAGGAATGGGTATGACTCTTTGGTTAATATCAATGGCTATATTTATTGCTTCTTCTTTATTAGGATCTTTAAATTATATCGTAACAGTTATCAACCTTAGAACAAAAGGAATGTCGATGACTAGGTTACCATTAACAATCTGGACATTTTTTGTAACTGCAATTATTGGAGTTGTGTCGTTTCCAGTTCTTTTATCTGCTGCGTTATTATTAATTTTTGATAGAAGTTTTGGAACATCATTCTTCTTATCTGATATTTATATAGCTGGAGAAGTTTTACATTATCAAGGAGGTTCTCCTGTATTGTTTGAGCACTTGTTCTGGTTCTTAGGTCACCCTGAGGTGTATATCGTTATTTTACCAGCAATGGGAATTGTATCTGAAGTTATGGCTACGAGTTCTCGTAAACCAATCTTTGGTTATAGAGCGATGATCATGTCTGTTTTAGCAATTGCATTCTTATCAACGATCGTTTGGGGTCACCATATGTTCGTTTCAGGAATGAATCCATTTCTAGGATCTGTCTTTACGTTTACCACTTTATTGATTGCGATACCATCTGCTGTAAAAGCTTTTAACTGGATCACGACTTTATGGAAAGGTAATTTGCAATTGAATCCAGCTATGTTGTTTTCGATTGGTATGGTTTCGACATTTATAACTGGTGGACTAACAGGAATTATTCTTGGAGATAGTACTCTGGATATTAATGTTCACGATACTTATTTTGTGGTTGCTCACTTTCACTTAGTAATGGGTATCTCTGCATTATACGGAATGTTTGCTGGTGTTTACCACTGGTTCCCAAGAATGTATGGTAGAATGATGAACAAAAATTTAGGTTATATTCACTTTTGGGTAACTGCAGTTTGTGCTTACGGGGTATTTTTCCCAATGCACTTTATTGGATTAGCGGGTCTTCCAAGACGTTATTACACAAATACTAGTTTCCCTTTGTTTGATGATCTTCAAAATGTGAATGTTCTTATTACTACTTTTGCTTTAATTGGTGGAGTTTTCCAACTTGTTTTCTTATACAATTTCTTTGCTAGTATTTTTTACGGTAAAAAATCAGTACAGAATCCATGGAAATCTACAACTCTTGAATGGACTGCTCCAGTAGAACACATACATGGAAACTGGCCAGGTGCTCTTCCAGAAGTTCACAGATGGCCATATGATTATAGTAACCCTAATCATGACGTAGATTTTGTACCTCAAAATGTACCAATGAAACCAGGTGAAGAAGAATTACATCACTAGATTTTAAATATATTAAAAATGCCTTTCTATTCTGAAAGGCATTTTTTTTTACTTGTAACTTTATTCTATCTTTGTTCTATGAATGAAAATTTAGATCCTACTACAAACGGTTATAATTCAGAGGAGCTTGATCTCGAAAAGAAATTAAGACCTCTTTCTTTTGATGACTTTGCTGGACAAGATCAGGTACTTGAAAACTTGAAAATATTTGTTCAAGCAGCGAACCAAAGAAATGAGGCGTTAGATCACACTTTGTTTCATGGTCCTCCAGGACTAGGGAAAACTACGCTTGCTAATATTTTAGCTAATGAGTTACAAGTAGGTATCAAGATTACTTCAGGTCCTGTTTTAGATAAGCCGGGAGATTTGGCTGGTCTTTTAACCAACTTGGAAGAGAGAGATGTGCTTTTTATTGATGAAATTCATCGTTTAAGTCCCATAGTGGAAGAATATTTATATTCAGCTATGGAAGACTTTAAAATAGATATTATGATAGAATCTGGTCCGAACGCTCGTACGGTACAGATAAATTTAAACCCTTTCACATTAATTGGTGCTACTACTAGATCTGGGTTGCTGACTGCTCCAATGAGAGCTCGTTTTGGAATCGCATCACGTTTGCAATATTATACAACTGAGTTGTTGACAACAATTGTAGAAAGAAGTGCGACGATTTTTAAAATGCCAATATCTATGGAAGCAGCTATCGAAATTGCAGGTAGGAGTCGTGGTACGCCACGTATTGCCAATGCTTTGTTACGTCGTGTTAGAGATTTTGCACAAATAAAAGGCAACGGAACTATCGATATTGAAATTGCACGTTATGCATTGAAAGCACTAAATGTAGATGCTCATGGTTTAGATGAAATGGATAATAAAATACTAAATACTATCATTGATAAATTCAAAGGTGGTCCAGTAGGATTATCCACTTTGGCGACAGCCGTATCAGAAAGTAGCGAAACAATTGAAGAAGTTTACGAACCGTTTTTAATTCAGGAGGGTTTTATTATGAGAACTCCAAGAGGTCGTGAAGTTACTGATAAAGCGTATAAGCACTTAGGTAAACTAAATACTAATATTCAGGCTGGTCTATTCTAAAGTTTTCTACATACTATAGTTTTATTTATTCTACCCTACAAATTAAACTATTTATTGCAATAATATTTTAATCTAAATTTGATATTAGTACAAAAACAACATATACAAAATTCATTAAATCCGAGGCCATACGTCTTGGATTTTTGTCTTGTGGAATATCGAAAGCTGGTTTTCTAGAGGAAGAAGCACCTCGTTTAGAAAACTGGTTAAATCAAAATCGTAATGGTCAGATGTCCTATATGGAAAATCATTTTGACATACGTTTAAATCCAACCTTGCTTGTTGAAAGTTCAAAGAGCGTTATTTCGCTTTTACTAAACTATTACCCCGAGGATTTGCAAAATTCTGATAGTTTTAAAATTTCTAAATATGCTTATGGTGAAGATTATCATTTTATAATTAAAGATAAGTTAAAAGAATTTTTGCACTCTATTCAATTCGAAATAGGAGAAGTTGGCGGACGTGCATTTGTTGATTCAGCTCCAGTTTTAGATAGAGCTTGGGCTGCAAAAAGTGGATTAGGATGGATAGGAAAGAATAGTAATTTAATTACACAAAAGGTTGGCTCTTTTTACTTTATCGCAGAGCTAATAATTGATCTTGATTTAGACTATGACCATGCCGTTACAGATCACTGTGGGAGTTGCACCGCTTGCATCGATTCCTGTCCTACGGAAGCTATAGTTTCTCCTTATATCGTAGATGGTAGTAAATGTATTTCGTATTTTACGATAGAGTTGAAGGAAAGCATTCCAGCTGCAATGAAAGGTAAGTTTGATGATTGGGCTTTTGGCTGCGATGTTTGTCAAGATGTATGTCCGTGGAACAAGTTTTCAAAACCACATAGTGAGCCATTACTTACTCCTCATCCAGACTTACTTTCGATGACTAAAAGGGATTGGATCGAAATTACTGAGGAAACCTTTAGAGCTGTTTTTAAAAAATCCCCTATAAAAAGAGCGAAATATCTAGGTTTAAAAAGAAATATTGATTTCTTAAAGTAGATTGTTTTTGCTTCTAAAAAATTTGATTATAGTCATGTTTAATATTCCGCTAAGACAAACAGATTACAATAAAATGAAATGATTTTTTTGTTATTTATTTATTTTAGTTGCTTTATGTTATATTTTTTTTAACTTTATGACTCACTAAATGAATGAGTTATGACGGTAAATCAAATTTTAAGCACTAAAGGAAAGGAAGTGTATTCCATTCTTTCAACAAACACTGTTTACGAAGCGCTGACAGTTATGAGTGAAAAGAACATTGGTGCAATTCTAATAATAGAAAACACGATTTTAAAAGGTGTTCTTTCTGAAAGAGATTACGCTAGAAAAATTGTTTTAAAGTCTAAGTCTTCTAAGAAAGCGTTTGTTCACGAAATTATGGAGACTGATGTTGTAACAGTAACTCCTTCAGATAATTTAGAATTTTGTATGGAATTAATGAGCAAAAGGAGAGTGAGACATTTGCCAGTTTTAGAAAACAATATTGTTATTGGAATTATTTCGATAAGTGATGTTGTAAAAGCAATAATGGAAATGCAAAAAGATACGATAGAGCACTTAAACTCATACATTACTCAATAAAATCCTTAAAGCGTAATATTTATAATAGCCACAGATATTGTGGCTATTCTTGTTTGTTTCTATTGATAGTACGGTGATTTTTAGAAAAGATTAAGATAAATGACAACTTTTTAAACCAAGTCCTCTATCTTTGTCGGCTAGAATAAAATCTAATATCAATGGAAAAGAATAGTAAAAGAAGAGAAGCGTTATTGTACCATGCGAAACCAACTCCTGGTAAAATTCAAGTAGTTCCTACTAAAAAATATGCAACACAAAGAGATTTATCTCTAGCTTATTCACCGGGTGTCGCGGAGCCTTGTTTAGAAATTGTAAAGGATGTAAATAACGTTTATAAATATACTGCAAAAGGAAATTTAGTTGCAGTAATCACAAATGGAACAGCAGTTTTAGGTCTTGGCGATATTGGTCCAGAGGCTTCAAAACCAGTAATGGAAGGAAAAGGCTTGTTGTTTAAAATATTTGCTGATATTGATGTTTTTGACATCGAAATTGGAACAAAGGATATCGAAGAATTCATTCAAACTGTAAAAAATATTGCTCCTACTTTTGGTGGAATTAACCTTGAGGATATTAAAGCTCCAGAATCTTTTGAAATCGAAAGAAGATTAGTTGAAGAATTGAACATACCGGTTATGCATGATGATCAGCACGGTACAGCAATTATCTCTTCAGCAGCATTATTAAACGCACTAGAATTAGCTGATAAAAAAGCAGAAGATGTAAAATTAGTTGTTTCAGGAGCTGGGTCAGCGGCGATAGCATGTGCTGATCTATATCTTTTATTAGGTGTGAAAATTGAAAATATTTTTATGTTTAATAGTAAAGGACTGTTGACAAAAGATAATCCTAAATTATCTAATTTGCAGTTGAAGTATGCTAAAGACATTCCACAAATGAATTTAGAGGAAGCATTGGTTGGTGCTGATGTTTTCTTAGGTTTGTCTACTGGAGATATTATGTCTGCTCAAATGCTGCTCGGCATGGCTGAAAACCCTATCGTTTTTGCGATGGCAAATCCTGATCCAGAAATTGATTACAATCTTGCAATTGCAACGCGTAGTGATGTAATTATGGCAACCGGTCGTTCTGATTATCCTAATCAAGTTAATAATGTTCTTGGATTTCCATATATTTTTAGAGGTGCTCTTGACGTTAGAGCTACGACAATTAACGAAGCTATGAAGATGGCAGCCGTTAGATCGTTGGCTTTACTAACTAAAGAGTCAGTTCCAGAACAAGTAAATGTTGCTTATGGCGCTACAAAATTAAACTTTGGAAGAGAATATATCATTCCAAAACCTTTTGACCCACGCTTAATTACTGTTGTTGCTCCGGCTGTTGCCAAAGCAGCGATGGATTCTGGTGTAGCTCAAAATCCAATTACAGATTGGAATAAATACGAAGAAGAGCTTTTAGACCGCTTAGGTAATGACAATAAAATGTTGCGTTTAATGACTAACAGAGCTAAAACAGATCCTAAAAAAATCGTTTTTGCTGAGGCAGATCATTTAGATGTCCTTAAAGCAGCTCAAATTGTGTGGGAAGATGGAATTGGTTTTCCAATATTACTTGGTAACAAACAAATAATTTTAGAATTAAAAGAGGAAATTGGCTTTAATGCTGATGTTCAAATTATAGATCCGAAAACAGACGAAGAAGAAGCACGTAGAAATAAATTTGCAACAACGTATTGGACTGCAAGAAAAAGACGTGGCATTTCATTTTTTGATGCCCAAAAATTAATGCGTGAAAGAAACTATTTTGCCGCAATGATGGTGAATGAAGGTGAAGCTGACGCTTTGGTTACTGGACATTCTAGAAGTTATCCTGCAGTGGTAAAACCAATGCTTCAACTTATAGAAAAAGCACCTGGAGCTTCGATTGTAGCGACTACTAATATGATGATGACTTCACGTGGTCCAATGTTTTTATCAGATACTGCAATAAATATCAATCCATCATCTGATGATCTTGCTAAAATTGCAATTATGACTGCAAAAACCGCAAGGATGTTTGGTGTAGAACCAGTTATTGCAATGATATCGTTTTCTAATTTTGGTTCTTCAACAAGTGAAAGTGCGACTAAAGTTAGAGAGGCAGTTGCTTATTTACATAAAAATCATCCAGATATAATTATCGACGGAGAAATTCAAGTTGATTTTGCATTAAACTCAGAGTTGATAAAAGATAAATTTCCGTTTTCAAAATTAGCTGGTAAAAAAGTTAATACATTGATTTTTCCAAATCTAGATTCTGCTAATATTACTTACAAGCTTTTAAAAGAGTTAAATAAAGTGGAGTCTGTAGGTCCAATTATTTTGGGATTAGATAAACCAGTTCACATTTTTCAACTAGGTGCGAGCGTAGAAGAGATGGTAAATATGGCTACTATCGCAGTTATTGATGCGCAAGAAAAACAGAGTAAAAAAGTAAAATAGTCTACTGTTACGTAACAAAGAAGTAAAGTTAAAGTTGTAAAATTAAGTTAATCGTATGTTAAATTTGTTATATTTGAACATATTTTACTACTCATGATAGCACATTTACAAGGCAAGTTAGTTGAGAAATCACCTACGCAAATAATTATTGATTGTGGAGGCGTTGGTTACCATGTTAATATCTCATTACATACTTATTCTTTGTTACCCAATACAGATTTCATAAAAGTGTATACGCATCTTCAAATTAAAGAGGATGCGCATACACTTTTTGGTTTTATGGAAAAGTCAGAAAGAGAAATTTTTAGACTTTTATTGTCCGTTTCAGGAATAGGTGCAAGTATAGCGCGTACAATGCTTTCCTCATTAGATCCGAAGCAAATTACTAATGCTATTGCATCTGCTGATGTTCTTACAATTCAATCTATAAAAGGCATTGGAAGCAAGACTGCTCAACGAGTGATATTAGATCTAAAAGAGAAGGTCTTGAAATTATATGATTTAGATGAAGTTTCTATGCCACAAAGCAATAGAAATCGAGATGAAGCGTTATCAGCTTTGGAAGTTTTAGGTTTTGTACGAAAAACTTCAGAAAAAATAATAGAAAAAATTGTTAAAGAAGATCCCGATGCTTCTGTGGAGACAATAATAAAAAAAGCATTAAAAAGCCTATAAAAAGTTATTTAAGAAACAAGAGTTATATGCATAAAATTTGTACTTTTTTACTTGTTTTATCTTGTGGTTTTGCAGCACGCGCACAAGTAAAAGAGGTTACTCAGGATACTGTTCAAACTGGTTTTTCTGTCGGAAAACTGCAGCTAAAAAATCCGCAAAGCATTCTCTCTGCGTACACTTATGATCCGGTAACAGATCGCTACATCTATACTAATTCAGTTGACGGTTTTTCTATAAATTACCCTATAATTTTGACCCCAAAAGAATATGAGAGCTTAGTCTTAAAAGAGTCTATGCGCGATTATTTTAAGAAAAAAGTTGATGCAGTTGATGGAAAGAAAGAGGGAAGTGAGCTTGACAAAAGAGATTTACTACCTCGTTATTATGTTAAATCGGGTCTTTTTGAATCTATATTTGGAAGTAATACAATAGACGTTAGACCTACTGGATCTGTAGAAATGGATTTAGGAATGCGTTACACGAAGCAAGATAATCCGTCATTTTCGCCTCGAAATCGATCTAATACTTCTTTTGATTTTGATCAAAGAATAAGTATGAGTTTAATGGGGAAGGTGGGTACACGATTAAATGTAAACGCCAATTATGATACTCAATCTACATTCGCATTTCAGAATTTAATTAAATTAGAATATTCTCCTTCTGAGGATGATATTATTCAAAAAATTGAAGTTGGAAATGTAAGTTTACCATTAAACAGTTCATTAATAAGAGGAGCGCAAAGTTTATTTGGAGTTAAAACAAAATTACAATTTGGCAAAACCACTATCACAGGTGTTTTTTCTGAACAAAAATCACAAACTAAAAGTTTAGTTGCTGAAGGCGGTGGAACAATTGAGAATTTTGAAATGTTTGCATTAGATTACGATTCAGATCGTCACTTTTTCTTATCTCAATATTTTAGAAATAGATACGATAAATCATTGGCAAATTATCCGTTTATTGATAGTAGAGTTCAGATTTCGCGAATTGAAATTTGGGTAACCAACAAGCAGAATAGAATTACTACAACAAATAATAATCTAAGAAATATTATTGCATTACAAGATTTAGGTGAAGCGCAGCTTTCTGGTTTAGCAGATAATGAGGTTGTTGTTTTAGATCCTGCTGCAGGAATCTTTAATAAGCCATTTGATTCTCCTACCGATAACACTAATAACGATTACGATCCCGCTCAAATAACTGTAGGAACTGGTTTATTAAATCCTAATATTCGCGAAATTGTAACTGCTAATTCAGGATTTAACGCTACTGTGAGTGAGGGTCAAGATTATTCCAAATTAGAAAACGCAAGAAAGCTAAATCCGAATGAATATACTTTTAATCCGCAGTTAGGTTATATTTCGTTGCAGCAACGTCTAGCTAATGATGAAGTGTTAGCGGTTGCCTATCAATATACGATAGGAGATAAGGTGTATCAGGTTGGAGAATTTGGTAACGACGGCGTAGATGCTACGATTGTCACAGGAAATACTCCAGCAACCACTGCGATTATTTCTCAAAGTTTAGTTTTGAAAATGCTGAAAAGTAACTTGACAAATGTTAAAAATCCAGTTTGGAATTTGATGATGAAAAACATCTACCAGATTCAAGGAGGTTATCAATTGAAGCAAGAAGATTTTAGATTTAATATCCTTTACACAGATCCTTCGCCATTAAATTATATTAGTGAAGTTCCTGGAAGTCCTTTTCCAGCAAATCCATCTAAAGAAAATGAAATTGCAGAAACTCCTTTACTGAAAGTATTCAACTTAGATAAATTAAATTATAATAACGATCCGCAAGCTGGTGGTGATGGGTTTTTTGATTTTATGCCAGGTTTAACTATCGACGCGCAAAATGGAAGAATAATCTTTACAACTAAAGAACCATTTGGTGAATTGCTGTTTTCCAAATTAGCAAACAACGGCGCTGGAGAAACGTATAGCAATCCGTCTTCATACAATGCAAATCAAAAGAAATATGTGTTTCGCAATATGTACAGAAATACACAATCTGGCGCGCTACAAGACAGTGATAAAAATAAGTTTTTATTAAGAGGAAAATATAAATCTAGCGGAGGCGACGGTATACCAATTGGTGCATTTAATGTTCCACAAGGTTCAGTGGTTGTAACTGCAGCTGGAAGAGTTTTAGTCGAAGGAATAGATTATAGTGTGAATTATCAATTAGGTCGCGTTCAAATTTTAGACCCATCTTTACAAGCTTCAAATACACCTATAGAAGTTTCTCTTGAAAACAATTCCGTTTTTGGTCAACAGACTAGAAGGTTCATGGGTTTAAATGTAGAGCATAAAATCTCAGATAATTTTGTAGTAGGTGGTACATTTTTAAAAATGTCTGAAAAGCCATTTACACAAAAATCAAGCTTTGGACAAGAGTCTGTAAATAACACCATATTTGGTTTTAATACTAACTTTTCTACAGAAGTTCCTTTCTTAACTCGTTTAGTGAACAAATTGCCAAATATAGATACTGATGTGCCTTCAAATCTTTCGATAAGAGGAGAAATTGCATTTTTAAAACCTGATTCTCCAAAAGCCGATCAGTTTCAAGGTGAATCTACTATTTACGTAGATGATTTTGAAGGTTCTCAATCTACTATTGATATGCGTTCTGCTTACTCATGGAGTTTAGCATCGACGCCTGCACGTAATTCGAGAAGCACTTATGATTTTAACGCTAGCGCCAATGACTTGAGTTACGGATTTAAAAGAGCGAAATTAGCTTGGTACACTATCGATCCAGTTTTTTATACACAAAAGCCATCGGGTATTTCTAATGAAGATCTTTCTTTGAATTCGACTAGAAGGATTTTTAGTAGAGAATTATATCCACTTACTGATATTGCACAAGGTCAAACTCAAGTTGTAAATACACTTGATTTGAGTTATTATCCATCTGAAAGAGGTCCATACAATAACAATGCAAATGTTGCTGCAGATCCAATTTCTAATTATGGTGGAATAATGAGAGCTATTAATTCAACAAATTTCGAACAAGGAAATGTTGAATATATTCAGTTTTGGGTATTAGATCCTTATGTAGGAAATGGCCAATCAAATCAAACCAATACTGGAAAAATCTACTTCAATTTAGGAGAAGTTTCAGAAGATGTTTTAAAGGATGGAAGAAAGCAATACGAAAATGGACTTGGACCTGACCAAATACTAACCAACCCAAGACCACTTTGGGGAGATGTCCCAGCTTCTCAATCATTAATTTATGCTTTCGATACAAATGCCGATAACAGAAAAAATCAAGATGTAGGTTTAGATGGTTTGTCAAATGCTAATGAAGGGTCAGTCTATACTAATTTTGCTACAGAACTAGATCCAGCAGCTGATGATTATACTTATTATTTAAATACTACAGGTGGAATTGTAGATCGTTATAAAAACTATAATGGTACAGAAGGAAACTCGGCAGTTAATATTAATGATCCTAATAGAGGATCGACTACACTTCCTGATGTAGAAGATATCAATAGAGATAATACAATGAATACCATCAATGCTTATTATGAATATAGTATTGATGTAAGACCAGGAATGAATGTAGGTCAAAATTATATTACTGATGTTAGAAATACTCAAGTAACCTTGCCAGATGGTTCTAGCACTGAGGCTAGATGGTTGCAATTTAAAATTCCAGTTTCACAGCCAGAAAATACAATTGGAAATATTTCTGACTTTAGATCCATTCGTTTTATGAGAATGTTTATGACTGGTTTTAGCTCAGAGGTGACGGTTCGTTTTGGAGCATTAGATTTAGTGCGAGGTGAATGGAGAAGATACACAAATACACTTGATTTTAATGATACAAATTTTGCAGATGACAAAACTGTTTTAGACGTTTTAGCTGTAAGTATTCAGGAGAATAATGAGAGATGTCCTGTAAATTATGTTTCTCCACCGGGAGTTGAAAGAGAACAATTGTATAATAACAATACAATTATCAATCAAAACGAACAAGCATTGTCTTTAAGAGTTTCAGGAGATGGTTTAGAACCTCAAGATTCAAGAGCGGTTTTTAAAAATGTAAGTATTGATATGCGTCAGTTCAAGAAATTGAAAATGTTTTTACACGCTGAATCATTGCCAGGTGAGATTGCTCTTCAAGACGATCAAATGGTAGGTTTTATACGTTTTGGAAATGACTTTACGCAAAATTTCTATCAAATAGAAATTCCGCTAAAAGTGACGCTTCCATCAGGAACATCTACTTCAGACTGTAGTTCTTTAAGTTCAGAATCTGTTTGGCCAGAAGAAAATGAGATTGATTTATCATTAGCATTATTGACCAAATTGAAAATACTAGCAATGAGTATTGATCCAACTACTTTGCCAACGGACGGAATTTACTATCCCGATTCAGATCCTAACAAACCTGAAGGTGACGGAACAAATAGACTGCGATTAGGTATAAAAGGAAATCCAAACTTTGGTTTAGTGCGTACTCTTATGGTTGGTGTTAAAAACAGCGATCTTCGTAATGATATTAAAGGAGAAGTTTGGTTCAATGAGCTTCGTTTAGCTGATATGGATAACCAAGGTGGTATGGCTGCAGTTGTAAACGTTGATTCAAACTTAGCTGACTTTGCTACTGTATCTGCATCTGGTAGAAAAAGCACTATAGGTTTTGGAGCTTTGGAACAAGGACCAAATGAACGTAGTAGAGAAGATACGAAGCAGTACAATATCGTTACAAATATGAATCTTGGAAAGTTACTTCCTCAAAAATGGGGAGTAAATTTGCCTTTCAATTATGCTATTGGAGAAGAGACTATTACTCCTGAGTATGATCCTTTCAATCAAGATATAAAATTAAAACAGTTACTTGAAAACACAACAGACCAGAATAAAAGAGATAATATAACAAGTCGCGCAGTTGATTACACAAAAAGGAAAAGTATAAATTTTATTGGTGTTAGAAAAGAGCGTCAGCCAGAGCAAAAACAGCATGTTTACGATGCTGAAAACTTTACTTTTTCGCAATCTTTTAACCAGGTTGAAAGACATGATTTTGAAATTGAAGAGTATGTGGATCAACAAGCAAATTCATCTGTTGACTACGGCTATACTTTTCAATCGAAACCAGTTGAGCCTTTCAAAAAGATGGAGTTTATGAAAAAAAGTAATTACTGGAAGTTATTAAGTGATTTCAATTTTAATTACTTGCCTTCAAATATTACATTCAATACTAATATTAATAGACAATACAATCGTCAACAATTTAGACAAGTTGAAGTAGAAGGAATAGGTCTTGATCCTTTATATCGTAGAAATTTTGCCTTTAATTATCAGTATGGTTTTAATTATAACTTGACTAAGTCTTTGAAGTTAAATTATACAGCATCATCAAGTAATATCGTTAAGAATTATTTAAACGAGGATAATGAACCTATTGATGCCTTTACAATTTGGGATAGCTATTGGGACATTGGAGACCCTAATCAGCACATGCAGCAGCTTGTTATTAATTATGAGATTCCAATTAACAAAATACCATTATTTAGTTTTGTAAAAGCAAATTATTCGTACACGGGTGATTATAGTTGGCAGCGAACTTCAAATGCACTTTCTCAAATACAAATTGATGGAGCAGATTATAACTTAGGAAATGTTATTCAAAATGCAAATTCTAATAATTTGAACGCCACGTTCAATATGGAAATGTTATACAAATACTTAGGTATTTCAAAGAACAGTGCTAAAAGTTTGCCGAAAGCTAAGATAATTGCTCCAAAACCAGGAGAGAAAATTGTCAGTGCTAATGTTAATCAAGTACAAAAGAACAATCCTTTTGTAGATGGA
Source organism: Flavobacterium weaverense (assembly GCF_003688495.1). Lineage (GTDB taxonomy): Bacteria > Bacteroidota > Bacteroidia > Flavobacteriales > Flavobacteriaceae > Flavobacterium > Flavobacterium weaverense. The sequence goes on from NZ_REFH01000007.1 coordinate 184,541, forward strand.
TTGCTAGGAATATTGACAAGCGTGAAGAATGTACAAATGAACTATACGTATAACAGTGGTACAATTTTACCAGGTTACACACCAGGAATTGGATTTTTAGGATCTTCAAGACCATCATTAGGATTTATTTTTGGAAGCCAAGATGACATTCGATATGAAGCCGCAAAAAATGGATGGTTAACAGATTATCCTGATTTCAATCAGAACTTTACACAGGTAACTAATAAATTATTTAAAGCTACTGCGAGTATCGATTTGTTACCTGATTTAAAAATTGATCTGACACTAGATAGAGCTTTTTCTGAAAACTCTTCAGAGCAGTATGATGTAACTAATGGAGTTTATAATCCTAGATCTCCATACAGCGCAGGTATATTTTCTATATCAGCTGTTCTAATTAAGACTTCATTTGCTGCAAGTGATGAGAATGGTTCTGCTGCATTTGACGATTTTAGATCAAACCGACTTACAATAGCAAATCGTTTAGCATCAGATAGAGGAATTGATATTAATAATCCAATAAATAGGGATGCTGAAGGTTTTCCTTTAGGCTATGGTAAGAATAATCAAGCAGTATTATTGCCAGCATTTTTAGCAGCGTATTCTGGTGGTAACGCAGCTGATGTTTCACTTGGAATCTTTAGAAGCTTTCCTATCCCCAACTGGGCAGTTAAATACAATGGATTAATGAAATTCGGACTTTTCAAAGAAAATTTCAAGCGCTTCTCTTTACAACATAACTATAGAGCATCGTACACTATAAATGCATTCAGATCAAATTTCGAGTTTGACAATACGCCAAATGGGGTAGATGCAAGTGGTAATTTCTTTAATCAAACGATCATGTCTAATATTAATTTAGTCGAGCAGTTTAGTCCACTTATTCGTATGGATTTTGAATTGAAAAGTTCTTTAAAAGTACTGACAGAGATTAAGAAAGATAGGGCGTTATCAATGAGTTTTGATAATAATTTATTAACTGAAGTAAAAGGAGTTGAATATATAGTAGGTTTAGGATATCGATTTAAAGATGTGATTTTCTCATCGCGACTAGCAGACAGCCCAACAGGAATAATAAAAAGTGATATTAATATTGCAGCAGACATTGCTTATCGAAATAATCAGACTATTGTTCGTTATTTAGATTACAACAATAATCAATTAGCGGGAGGACAAAATTTATGGTCTTTGAAGGTAAAAGCAGATTACGCATTTAGTAAAAATTTGACAGCAATTTTCTACTATGATCATTCTTTTTCGAAAGCAGTAATATCAACTTCTTTCCCTTTAACAAATGTTCGTTCTGGATTTACACTTCGTTATAATTTCGGGAATTAATTTTTTAGATTCTGAACTATATATGTACAGAAGATTGTTACATTTGTAACAGAAAACATATAGTATCAATTAATAATTATCAATTACAATTTAGATGAATTTACCAGCAAATTTAAAGTACACAAAAGATCACGAATGGATTAGTATTGAAGGCGATATCGCAACAGTAGGAATCACAGATTTTGCACAAAAAGAACTAGGAGATATTGTTTATGTTGAAGTAGAAACTTTAGATCAAACTTTAGAGAAGGATGAAGTTTTTGGAACAGTAGAAGCAGTTAAGACAGTTTCCGATTTGTTTCTTCCTTTAGCAGGTGAAATTATTGCTTTCAATGACGATTTAGAAAGTAATCCAGAAAGCGTAAATTCTGATCCATACGGAGCAGGATGGATGATTAAAATTAAAATAGCAAATATGGATGAAGTAGAAGGTTTACTTTCTAGCGAATCTTATAAAGAACTAATAGGTGCATAAAAACCTTTATTTTTGGGCCGCATTAATCTGGTCTGGAGTAATTGCTTTTTTCTGTTTGGCACAATTTGAATCGGTTCCTTTAGGAGATGTCACAAACATCGATAAGTTGGTTCATTCTTTTTTTCATTTTGTATTGACTACTTTAAGCTTTTTATTTTTTAAAAGTAAGTTGGCTTCAAAGAGTTCTATAAAACCATTGTTGTTTTCATTTCTCTTTTCCGTTTTATTTGGAATCGGTATTGAAGGAGCGCAGAATTTAATGACTACCACCAGGCAAGCCGATGTATATGATGTAGTGGCAAACATGACTGGTGCGACTTTATCACTATTATTTATTATTTTATTTGGTTTGAATAAAAAAAGCAGATAAAAGTACAACCTAAAAATCCCGCAATAGCGGGATTTTTTGCCTTTAAAATATCCTACATTTCAATTTCAAAATTCTTAAAATGCTGTCTCTAGAATAGTACAAAGAAATCATAAGGTGTTTCAATTCCCCTAAAGCTATAAATGGAAGTATTATTTAGAAATTATGTGATATAAAATGTATTTTTGTCAGTCTGGATTTTTGTAATTACAAAAGAAAAAAATTATGAATATTAAGCAATATTTAGATTCTACTTATTTAAAAACTGCCGAACAAGCTGATATTAGTGAAGCAGAAAACATTGGCATATTCACAGAATTTATTCAGGAAGCTATCGACGAAAATTTCAAGCTAATTATGATTCGTCCTAATCGAGTTGCCTTAGCTAAAGAAATGATTGCTGAAGCTAAATCTACTGTGCAAATAGGAACTGTGATTGATTTTCCAGAAGGAAAATCTTCTCTAGAGGAAAAGCTTCACGAAGCTAAAGTCGCAATAAATAACGGTGCAGATGATCTTGATTTTGTTTGTAATTACGAAGCTTTCAAAAACGGAGATATAGATTTAGTAAAAGAAGAAATTAGGGAATGTACAGAGTTAGGACTGCTAAATAATAAAGTTGTAAAATGGATTATTGAAGTGGCTGCATTAAATGAAAAAGAAATAATTCAGTTGTCAAGCTTAATTAAAAATGTTGTTATTTCTACTTTCCAAGAAGATTGTTTTTCAAAGGTTTTTGTAAAATCATCAACTGGATTTTATAAAACAGAAAATAATTTACCGAACGGTGCAACCATCCCTGCAATAAAAATGATGGTAGAAAACGCATCGCCACTTCCTATTAAAGCCGCTGGAGGAGTTCGTACTTATGACGAAGCTGTTGCAATGATTAAATTAGGAGTAAAGCGCATAGGCACTTCTGGCGCAAAAATGATAGCAAATGGTCAAAGCTCTAATGATGAATATTAAATTGAAAAAGCAAATGCGCATGAATAAAATACTGATAGCATTATTTGTAGCATTTTTTTCTTGTTCAATGTATGCACAAGATGTTTCTAGTATTTCTGTCCAATCCGGTAATTCTGCGGAGCGCTTTCCAGTTTTTCCTAACTGTCAAAATTTACAATTTAAAGTACTAGAGAATTGCTTTTATAATGAAGTTCAAGATTTTGTGTTTAGTAATTTTGAGGTTCCGGCCCATTTGAAAGAAAATAACTTTCAAGGAAATGTAAAAGTACTTTTCGAAGTGGATAGCAATGGTATATTTAAAGTCATTTACGTAAATGCAAGTGATGAAAAATTAATCCAAGAGACTGGAAGAGTTTTTTCGAAAATGCCAAAAATTGAGCCGTCAACTTATAATGGCAAACCTACCTATGCAAAGTTCACAATGAACATTGCTATTCCATTAAAATCAAGCGAACTGCTCTCGCAGGAAGCTTTGGCGAAAGCCGAATTCGTACCAAATAAAACAGCGCAACTAACAGAACTAGATAGCATCGTTTATAAAAAATATGATAGTCCAGAATTTGACAGTCATTTAAATGTTCCGTTTTCCCATAGTTACTATGCTCAATTTGACGCATCGCTAAATCAAATGGGAAGTAATAATCATACTGCATCAAAACCATATACGTACGCAGAAGTTTCTAAATATTATAATCTTAAGGCAGTTAATCAAGGACTGAAGAAGAAAGCTACCAGCTGGTGGGAACGAAAATTATGGAATGAGAATACTGTCGAAATTAAAGGCGAAGATTACTGGTTTACACTAAATCCTATATTCGATTTGCAAGTGGGAAAGGCTTCTAAAAGCGAATCGTCTTATACTTACGTAAATACTCGTGGTATTAATTTTCGTGGAGGATTAGGTTCTACACTTAATTTTACTACAACTGTATTTGAAAGTCAAGGCCGTTTTGCTGATTATTACAACCGTTATGCTGAATCTATAAAGCCCGCAGGTGGAAATCCAGCGATTGTTCCAGGAATGGGAATTGCTAAAGGTTTTAAATCGGATGGATATGATTTCCCTTTGGCGGAAGCTAATTTAACATTTGCGCCAAGTAAATACATTGATTTACAACTAGGGTACGGAAGAAACTTTATAGGTGATGGATATCGTTCTTTATTGGAAAGTGATGGCGCGAGTCCTTATCCTTATTTCAAACTAAACACCAAATTTTGGAAAATTAAGTATACTAATACGTACATGTGGCTTAAGGATGTTAGACCAGATGTTACAATTGAGCGCACTTATGCGACAAAATTTATGGCAAATCATTATTTGAGTTGGAATGTTTCTAACCGTTTAAATCTTGGTTTCTTTGAATCAGTTATATGGACAAATACAAATGATAGGGGATTTGATATTAGTTTTGTAAACCCAATAATATTTTATAGATCAGTAGAATTTGCATCTTCTGCTCGAAGTGGAAATGCAGTTTTAGGATTGACTTATAAGTATAAATGGAGCAATCAAATTAATTTTTATGGACAGTTTATTTTAGATGAATTTTCTCTTAGCGACATCAAAGCGCGAGATAATAGTTGGAAAAATAAATATGGATATTAACTAGGAGTAAAATATTACAATGCTTTTAAAATTGATAATCTATTACTTCAGTTAGAATACAATCATGTACGTCCATATGTTTATTCTCACAGTATTGCAATCACTAATTATGGACACAATAATCAAAGCATTGGTCATCAATGGGGTGGTAACTTTCAAGAGTTAATAGCTATTGCAAGATATCACAAAGGAAGATATTTTGCTGATGCAAAATTTACAATGGGAACGAGAGGTTTGGATTTTGACACAACGGATAATTCTTTTAATTATGGAGGTAATATTTATAAAGATTACGATGAAAATCGCCCATTTGACAGTGGCGTAAAAGTGGGACAAGGAAATAAAACTTCGTTATTTATTGCTGATGTTCAAGCAGGTTATTTAGTAAATCCTGCAACTAATTTAAAGCTTTATGGAAGTGTAATTTATAGAAGTTTTGACCCTACTAAAAACACAGCTACGACATTTACGGAAAGTACAAGTTGGTTTAGTTTAGGACTACGAGCTGATATCTTTAATTGGTATTTTGATTATTAGTATTTATTTTAGAGATTGATATTCTTTTTATGAATTGTTTTTTGCCAAATCCCTTTTGATAACCTACTTTTGCAAAAGTTTTTACATAGCAAATAAACATTAGCATTGAACGCAACACAAAGTACACTTTCATTAAAATCTGTTTATATTGATTTCCGCGAGATCACTAAAGCACGTCTTGCTATTAGTGTAGTTTTTTCGTCGATAGCAGGATTTATGCTTGGAATCGCTGGTTTCGATTCACTGAATTGGATGACTTTGTTGAAGTTGGCAGTTGGTGGTTACTGTATGGTTGGTGCTTCTAATGCTTTTAACCAAGTTATTGAAAAAGATCTAGACGCTTTGATGGATCGTACTAAAAACCGTCCAGTTCCTGCGGGAAGGATGAGTAAGAGTACAGCATTGATTATTGCTAGTCTATTGACAATTATTGGAATTGTTTTACTGTACACCATCAATCCGAAAACAGCAATGTTTGGAGCGATATCAATATTTTTATATACAAGTCTTTATACGCCTTTAAAAACAATGACTTCGTTGTCTGTTTTTGTAGGAGCCTTTCCGGGAGCGATACCTTTTATGTTAGGTTGGGTTGCTGCAACTGGAGAATTTGGGATAGAAGCTGGAACTTTATTTTTGATACAGTTTTTTTGGCAATTCCCACATTTCTGGGCAATTGGATGGTTTTTGTATGAAGATTATGAAAAAGCGGGTTTCTTTATGTTGCCAACGGGTAAGAAAGACAAAGGAACTGCATTACAAGTTATTTTATATACCGTTTGGCTTATTCTAGCATCGCTATTACCAGCTTTAGGATTTACTGGTCAATTATTTATTACGCCAGTAGCAGCAGTGGTAGTTTTCTTGCTAGGATTATGGATGTTATTTTATTCCGTTAAGTTATACAAGTTGCGAACTGCAAAAGCAGCTAGGACCTTGATGTTAGTTAGTGTTATGTATATTACATTGTTACAGTTAGTTTATATATTTGATAAATTTTTAAGATAATTATGGAAATGATAATGACGGCAGAGGAGCAAAAATCTAGAAATGCAAGATCATATAAGTTGATTTTGTTATTTTCTATGGTTAGTATGATCATGATGTTTGCGGGACTTACGAGTGCGTTTGTGGTAAGTAAGTCACGAGTGGACTGGTTGAAGGATTTTCAATTACCCCCAGCATTTTATTACAGTACTATTGCAATTATTGGTTGTAGTGTGACTTTTCATTTGGCTAAAAAAGCGATTATGAAAGACGATCAAAGTAAAACGACAGTTTTTCTTTTAAGCACATTACTTCTTGGATTATTGTTTGTAGTTTTACAGTTTGTAGGTTTTGGGCAAATAGTTGAAAATGGCTATTATTTTACTGGTAGTGGAAGCTCAATAACTAGTACTTTTTTATACGTTGTTACGGTTGTGCACTTGATTCACCTTGCTGGTGGCTTGATTTCACTTCTAATTATAATTTATAATCATTTTAAACAAAAATACAATTCATCTCAAACCCTTGGAATTGAACTAGGTGCAATGTACTGGCACTTTCTCGACTTATTGTGGGTTTATTTGTTTTTATTTTTATATTTCTTTAAATAAGAAAAAAACGTAAATTTGTGAACTTTTTAACGAATAACTTATATGGAATCGACAGTTACTACTGCTAATAGTGAAGAAAAAACTTGGGGAGGCAATAATGAGCCAATGGGAGCAAGTTATGGTAAATTGATGATGTGGTTTTTTATCGTATCGGATGCCTTAACGTTCTCAGGATTTCTTGCTGCTTACGGTTTTTCTAGATTTAAATTTATTGATACTTGGCCTATCGCTGATGAAGTGTTTACTCACTTTCCATTTTTCCACGGTGTACCGGCTCCAATGTATTACGTTGCATTGATGACATTTATTTTGATTTTCTCATCTGTAACAATGGTCTTGGCTGTTGATGCAGGTCACCAGATGAAAAAAAATAAAGTTATTCTTTATATGTTTTTAACCATTATTGGAGGTGTAATCTTCGTTGGTTCACAAGCATGGGAATGGAAAAACTTTATCAAAGGGGAATATGGTGCTGTCGAAACAAAAGGAGGTTCATTACTTCAATTTGTTGATAAAGATGGTAATCGTGTAGCTTTAGATGATTTTGCAGCTGATTTAGGGGAAGTAAGAACGCAATTGACTAGAGACAAAGCAAAGTGGTTTATGAGTGAACCAAGCTTGCCATCGTATTCTGTTGCTGAAGTACAAGCCGGATTTAAAGCGCATCCTGAACTTTTGATTAGAACTGAGGTTTTGAATAAGGAAAAGCAAAAGACTATTTTATCTAGACAAGATTCAGAATCAAGATTAGGAGAAGCGCATTATGTCGTAGAAGGCGCTAACTTGATAAGAAATGAATACGGGAATAAATTATTTGCTGATTTCTTTTTCTTTATTACTGGTTTCCACGGATTTCACGTCATTACAGGTATTATCATAAATATTATAATCTTTTTTAATGTTCTTATCGGGACTTATGAAAAGAGAAAAAGTTATGAAATGGTAGAAAAAGTTGGTCTTTATTGGCACTTTGTCGATTTAGTTTGGGTATTTGTATTCACAGTTTTCTATCTAGTTTAATTTCAAAAAGTAATTATTATGTCACACGAACACGTATCAAACATAGGTAGAATCTGGAAAGTTTTCGGAATATTGTCTGCCGTTACAATAGTAGAGGTTTACTTAGGAATAGTAAAACCAGATTTTCTTTTTATGAATGACTTTTTAGGTATGAATATACTGAACTGGGTCTTTTATATCTTAACGATCTACAAAGCATATTACATTGTATGGGCATTTATGCACATGGAAGGTGAAAAAAGTACTTTACGAAGTGCAGTTGTTTTTCCAGTAATTTTTCTGATTTTATATTTGCTCTTTATTCTTTTGACTGAAGGGGATTATATTTATGAGGTGTTTAAAAACTCTAGTATTAAATGGAATTTTTAAAAAAATATTAATTCATAAAGAGGGTATCCATTTCGAGGGATACCTTTTTTTATATAATAAAATTGAAGCACAGTAATGAAAAAAAATATTGTCCTTTTCGTTCTTTTCATATTACCTATAGTGGCTTATTTGTTTTTTGCCTCTGGTGTAAATGGATATACTAAATTACCAGTTCTAACTCCCAATACTACTGATTTCGGTAAATGGAATACGCTAGATGGTAAAGAAATAACCCTTGATGGAAAAGTTACTATTCTTGGTTTCTCAGGAACAGATCTTAAAAAAAACAGAGGTAATCTTTTCAACTTGAATCAAAAAATTTATCAAACGTATCATAAATTTAAAGATGTGCAGTTTGTAATTCTATGTCCAAAAGGTACAGAAGACGATGCCAAGAAAATAGTAGATGCATTTGCAATGTTTACTGATGTTGCACAATGGCGTTTTGTATTTGCATCCCCTGAAGAAATTGAAACCTATTATTCTCAATTAAATTTAATAGAGAAGCTTGATGATAAATTAGGAACGTCAAAGGTTTATATCATCGATAAGAAAAGAAATCTACGTGGCAGAAAACAAGAGAAAGATAACAAAGAAGGCTATAATACATTTCATCCTGCTGAATTAAGCAATGAAATGTTAGACGATTTCAAGATTATTCTCTACGAATATAGAGCTGCATTTAAGAAAAATAAAAACGCAACTAGAAAAATTTAATTTTAACAGTTATGCTTAAAAATAAATCATACATAGGTATTTCATTTATCATCTTAATTTTTGGAATTTATGCTATTCCAAAAATAGTCGAACGAGTAAAGAATGGAAGTACAGTTCAAGGCGAAAGATTAGACCGTGTGAAACCAAAATCGGCTAACGAAGGGAAACTTATTAAAATTGGTGCTGTCCCGAAATTTGAATTAATAAATCAGGATAACATAAAAGTGACAAACGAGACCTATAAAAATAAGGTTTATGTTTTGGAATTTTTCTTTTCGACCTGTCCAACAATTTGTCCTAAGATGAATGAGAGTATGTTGATTCTTGAAAATACTTTCTTTGGTAATCCTAATTTTGGTATTGTTTCTATAACTATAAACCCAGAATTTGATACTCCGCAAGTACTGAAAGCGCACGCTAAAGAACTTGGAGTAAAATCTTCAAACTGGAACTTTTTAACTGGTGACAAAGATTATATTTTCAACTTAGCAAATAAGGGATTTAATTTATATGCAGGCGAAAATAAAAAAGTTGCAGGTGGATTTGAGCACTCAGGACTTTTTGCTTTAATCGATAAAAACGGTAATATTCGTTGCAGAAGTGACGATTATGGAAATCCAATATTATACTATGATGGTTTAGATAATAAAGGTGTTAGAGATATTCAACAGGATATTAATATTTTATTAAAAGAGCAGTAATGGTAGATAATTCTTTAGAAAAGAAATATAACAAGTTGATTATAGCAGTTTCAATTGTGGTGCCACTAGTGGTTGCTATTTTATTTGGCGTTAAGCTTAAGGATTTTGGATTTGACGTGGAGCCACTTTCGTTTTTGCCGCCAATATATGCTACTACAAATGGTTTTACCGCGGTACTTCTAGTTGCTGCAGTGATTGCGATTAAAAATGGCAACAGAAAGCTTCATGAAAGGTTGATGACTACCGCAATTTCTCTGTCTGTTGCTTTTCTTGTAATGTATGTTGCTTATCACATGACTGCTGATTCCACTAAATTTGGTGGAGAAGGAACGATTAAATATGTTTATTTTTTTATCTTATTTACTCATATTGTTTTGTCAATCGCAATAATTCCAATGGTTTTGATAACGTATGTTAGAGCATTAGCGAAAAATTTTGACAAGCATAAAAAGATTGCTAGGATTACATTCCCAATCTGGCTATACGTTGCTGTTACTGGAGTGGTTGTTTATTTAATGATTTCCCCTTATTATGTTAACTAAAACAAATTATAGAATGAAGAAGATGTCAATTTATTTCACACTTATTCTATTTATCGTCTTTTCATTTTCGTCTAATGCGCAATGTGCAATGTGTCGCGCAGCGTTAACTAGCGAAGGAAATACGGCTAAAGCAGCCGCAATCAATGACGGGATTGTCTACTTAATGGCAATTCCATATATATTAGTTGCAGGAATTGGTTATGCCGTTTACAGAATGAGAAAAAGTAAAGCCGCGAAGTAGTTAGTTTTATTTTAAACCATTTACCGATACGTTTACATTTCCTTTTACCTTAATGAAGGCAATAATAGCTTGATTTGTCAATTGGATTTTTTGGAATTGTATCTCGTCCATTTTTCCATTTACAAACACACCTGGCATTGGTGAGTAGTTTTTTAAGTACGTCATCATGCTTTTTTGACCTTCCTCTAAATTTGGTTTTATAGAGTAGCGGCAACTTTGCTCGATTTTCTTTAGTACAATCCCTTCAACGAGCCAGTTTGCAGTTCGCATCAATTTACTTTTTGTGTCTAATACATAAGTAAGTTGATCAAAATATATTTCTTTAGTTTGTTCATTATATTTGGGTGATCCCGAAAGATAAATAGTGCCGTTTATTGATCCTAGTAGATCTAATGCAATTATCATTTTTTCATTTTTGTTCCAAATGTTAACATTTTGAACCTTAACTTTTTTAGATCCTGAACCAAATTCTTGTCCAGAGAAGTTCTTAGTCATAATTTTTGAAGCTTCTCTATACGTTGAAATTGCCACGATGTTAGCAGTTATATCTTGAGGGATTTTCAATACAGGTTTTATGTTAATCTTCGAAGCATTGTATTTTGTTTCTGGTTCTTTTCCTACTATCGTTTCCATGTAGCATTTCATTCCCATATCTAAGATGAATGTGTCGTTTTTAAGTTTGGCATTAGTCGAGTATATTTCGATAGGAACAATTCTAAGCCAGCTTTCATAAGTATCACTCATTTTGAAAGGCGCTGAGATCTTTTCCACTGCGTCCAGAACGTTTGGTTTAAAATCCATTGATTTTGCAATGATGTCATCAATTTTATTTTCGATCTTTGTTTTAAAAAGCTTTACTCCCGGATTAATCAAATAGGTCACTGGTACATTTTTCCCAAAAACTGTCATAGTAGGATTCTCGTTCCAGTCTAAAGATTTTAATTCAGATTTAGTATTTAGCTTCCAGTTCACCAATGCTACATCGCTCACTACGGTTACGATTCCATCAAGATAAAATTCTCGAATGTCGTACATTTTTATGCCTAGTCTTTCTGTGCCAATTCTATATTTTACAGTGGCTCGTAATGGCATAACTGTTTTTATGCGATTTGTTTTAGTTCCATTGTCATTTTTAATTGTAATTGGAGCTGATTTCCATATTTTCATTTCAATGTCATCATCTTCTATAATATTGTCTTCATAAATTAAACCGTTCAATAAAAGATTAGTTTGATTTTCTATATCTTTTAATTTTACTGAAATAGGTAAGTTTATAAATGAAGGTGTGTTGTCATAGACTAGAGGCGTTGCATCATCCGGTTCCGGTTTTAAAGCATCAATTCTATTTGAAGTTGCACAACTTGAAAGAATTAGTATGGTGGAAATTATAATAAGTTTATGGATGAGTTTTGACATTTTATTATTTTTTAGTATTACAAAATTAACAAAAGAATTCTTTTTCTATTATTTTTTGTAACAAATGCTAAATTCTAAAGTCTAATAGTTTTATAACTTATTTATGGAGTAAAATATTTTCTATTAATACTTCAATCTTTGTTAGAAAAACTTAAATTTGTTTTGCAGCGATACTGCGCTTTTATTCAAAAAGATATGAAAAAAAGAATTTTACTCAGTTTGATCACCGTCGTAGTTGGTTGCGTAACTATGCAGGCTCAATCTAAAAAGTGGACTTTAGAAGAATGTGTGCAATATGCGATACAAAATAATATTTCAATCAAGCAAACTGAATTAGACTCTAAAACTGCATTGATAGATAAAAAAGGAGCAATAGGAAACTTTCTTCCTTCCTTAAATGCAAGTGCTTCTCACTCTTGGAATATTGGATTAAATCAAGATATAACTACAGGTCTTCTTCAAAACCAAACTACTCAATTTACTTCTGCTGGTGCAAATGTTGGAATAGATATTTATAGAGGTTTACAAAACCAAAATACTTTAAGAAAAGCAAATCTATCTATAGTAGCGGCCAAATATCAATTAATAAAAATGCAAGAGGATGTCGCTTTGAATGTGGCAAATGCATTTTTACAGGTACTGTTCAACAAAGAAAATTTAAAAGTACAGAAAGAGCAGCTTGGAATTAATCAAAAACAGTTTTCACGTTCGGAAGAATTAGTTAAAGTAGGATCAATACCACGCGGTGATTTATTAGATATAAAAGCCACTGTAGCTTTAAACAATCAAAATGTTATCGTTGCAGATAATGTGTTGCTAATTTCTAAATTAAGTTTAGCGCAATTATTACAACTAAAAGATTTTGAAAGCTTCGATGTAGTTGATGAAACTGACATTAAAGATGAAAATAATATTCTATCAGAAACTCCCGGAGTAATTTATCAAAAAGCTTTAGAAAGTAAAATCGAAAGTAAAATAGCTAGAACTAATCTAGAAATTGCTCAAAAAAATGTAGAAATAGCAAAGGGAGCTTTTCAGCCTACATTGCAAGGTTTCTACAGTTTTAATTCTAGGGTTTCATATGCTGATGTTCCCGCTTTTAGCAACACCGGAACTATCATTGGCACAAAAAGTCCAGCACCATTTTTTGATCAATTTAATGATAACAAAGGACAATCTTTTGGAGCACAGCTATCAATTCCTGTATTTAATGGCTTTTCTGTTCGAAACAATGTAGAGCGTTCTAAAGTAAATTTAGAAAAATCGAAAATTGCTGTAGAGCAACAAGATTTAGATCTACAAAGAAATGTATTTACAGCTTTTGCTGATGCTAAAGGAGCTCTTAATACTTATGAGTCATCTGTCGTTGCGCTTGAAGCGAGACAAGGTGCTTATGATTATGCTAAAGAAAAGTTTGATGTTGGTTTAATGAATGCATTCGACTTTAATCAATCGCAAGCATTATTAACTAATGCACAATCTGAAGTTCTAAGAACTAAATACGATTACATTTTCAAAATTAAAATATTAGAATTCTATTTTGGAATTCCTCTAATCAAAAACTAATTTATTATGTCTAAAAAAACAATTTACATCCTGATTGGAGGCGCTGTAGTAATTATTGCTAGTCTTGTTATTCTTTCAAAATCAGGCGTAATAGGAAATAAAGATAATGGAACTGAAGTTGAAGTAGCGCAAGTTGTACCTATGACTATCGTTGAAACAGTTTCAGCTACAGGTAAAATACAACCTGAAATAGAAGTTAAAATATCATCAGAAGTTTCTGGTGAGATTATATCGCTTAATGTTAAAGAAGGGCAAGTAGTAAAAAAAGGTGATTTACTAGTTAAGATCAATCCAGATTTATACACCTCAGGTTACAATCGTTCTGTTTCAAATTTATCAGGAACAAAAGCAAACTTAAGTCAAGCAGACGCTTCATTTAAAGAATCAAAATCAAGTTACGATAGAAATAAAACCTTATTTGATAAAGGGATTATTTCAAAAGCGGATTGGGATAAAGCAGTTGGTTCTTATGAAGTTGCAAAAGCAGCGAAGCAAACCGCTTACTTTAATGTTCAAAGTGCATCAGCAACTGTAAATGAAGCTAAAGACAATCTTGGTCGAACTACAATTTATGCTCCGGCAGATGGAACTATTTCAGTTTTAAATGTTGAGTTGGGTGAGCGTGTTTTAGGTACGCAGCAAATGACAGGAACTGAAATCTTGAGAGTTGCCAATTTAAATAACATGGAGGTTGAAGTAAATGTCAACGAAAATGACATTGTAAAAATCAAAGTAGGAGACGAAGCAAACGTTGAAGTGGATGCGTACTTAAAGAAGCAATTTAAAGGTACTGTGACAAGTATTTCTAATTCTGCTAGTACTGCTTTAACAGCGGATCAAGTAACTAACTTTAAAGTGAAAGTAAGAATTCTTAAGGAATCGTATCAAGATTTATTAGAAGGTAAGCCAGAAACTTATTCTCCTTTTAGACCGGGAATGACTGCAACGGTTGATATTATTACACAAACAAAAAATGATGTGCTATCAGTTCCTATTAGTTCAGTGGTTGTCAAATCTGATACTACAGCAGTAAAAAATATTGTTGTTGTTGATGCAAATGATGATCAAAAAGCTGCTCCAAAAGCTGATAAGAAATTTGAATGTGTATTTGTCAAAGTTGGTGACAAAGCTAAAATCAGAATTATAAAAACAGGTATTCAAGACGATACAAACATTCAAGTTTTGACTGGTCTTCAAAAAGGTGATGTTGTAATTACTGGACCTTATGTTACTGTTACTAAAGATTTGAACTCAGGTGATAAGGTTTCTCTTAAAGGAGAAAACGATAAATCAAAAGCTAAAAAGTAACCACTACTGATCTTAATAAATAAATCACAATTATAAAATTTTTATAGTTGTGATTTTCATTTTTAAATAAAATCTGAAATTGGAATATATATTAAATATTGAAACAGCTACTAAAAATTGTTCTGTAGCTTTAGCTAAAGGTGGGAAAAACATTTTATGTAAAGAAATTGCAGAAGAAGGTTATTCGCATGCTGAAAGACTACACGTTTTTATTGAGGAAGTTATAAAAGAAGCTGGAATCAGCATGAATGATTTGTCAGCTGTTGCAGTGAGTCAAGGTCCTGGATCTTATACTGGGCTGAGAATAGGAGTTTCTGCTGCAAAAGGCCTTTGTTTTGCTTTAGGAATACCATTAATAGCCATTGATACTTTACAAACATTAGCGTCTCAAGCTAAAGTAGAAATTGGCTTAATTATTCCTATGATTGATGCGCGAAGAATGGAAGTGTATAGCTCCGTATTCACATCAGCTTTCGAAAAAAAGCGAGAAGTATTAGCAGAAATTATAACGGAGGATTCATTTTCAGAATTAAAAGAAACTCTTTATTTTGTAGGTGACTGTGCTGATAAATGTAAAGAAGTTTTAACAAAAGAAAATTATATTTTTTTAGAAGATATTAAGTATCCTTCTGCTAGAGAAATGTGTTCTTTAAGTTATAAAAAGTTCAAAACAAACGACTTTGTTGATGTCGCTTATTTTGAGCCTTATTATCTAAAAGATTTTATGATCACTCCATCAAAGAAATAATTTAGTGACCAATCTAATTATCCTTTATTAGTTTCAGTAGTACCAGAAATAGATTCTTTTTTTGAAAGTTCCATAACAAATGGCTGAATACTAATTTCTGCTTTATCAAAAGCATTTTTACATTCAATGTAAGTTTCAGAGTAAACGCTCCAGAAATCTTCGTTTTTAGCCCATGGTCTAACAGCAAGTTGAATTCCAGTATCTGTAAGACTTTTTACAACCACATCAGGAGCGGGTGTTTCTAATACTTTAGGATTGCTTTTTAAAACCGACATGATTACCTCTTTAGCTTTTCTAATATCAGTGTCATAAGATATCGCTATTGTCAAATCTGCTCTTCTAGATTCTAAAAGAGAGTAGTTAATAATCGTACCATTCGATAACGAACCATTTGGTATGAAAATAGTTTGATTATTTGCGGTAATCATTTTCGTTACAAATATTTGTATTTCTGAAACAGTACCAATAACTCCTTGTGCTTCGATTGTGTTTCCAACTTTAAACGGTTTAAAAAGGATAATTAGCATTCCTCCAGCGAAATTTGATAATGAACCTTGAAGTGATAGACCAACTGCAAGGCCCATTGCACCTAATATTGCAACAAACGAAGACGTTTCAATTCCTAATTTAGAGATGAAAGTAACAAATAGTAAAACTCGTAGAGCCCACAATAAAATATCGGCTAAGAACTTAGTTAATGTAGGTTCTAAATTCCGTCTAATCATTAGTCTTCTAATGAACCTGTTTATAAGTCTGATGACATAAAGTCCAACAAATAGAATGATAAAAGCAGAAATTAATTTTGGGGAATAATCAATTAGCACTTTTATAAAACCATTAACGTAATTAGTCAGTTGATGTGGATCTAGATTCATTTTTTTTTAATAAAAAACCTTCCCGTAAGAGAAGGTTAAGTTAGGAAAGCAAAAGTACAACTAAATTGTTTTTTAATAAATTAATCTAGCTCTTCTTCTGTTTTATTTATGGTTTTTTTAGCAATTTCGCTTGCTCCTTCCGCAATATCATCAGCAACTGTATGCACACTATCTGAAATATTTTCTGCGGTTTCAGTTATTTCTTCTTTTGATTCAATGGCAATTTCGCGCACATTTTCTTTTAAGTTCTCTACGTTGTCTTCTATTATGATTTTAGACTCAGCCGATACTTCATTGAAGTTTTCTTTTACTTCCTCCACTTTTTCTTCTGTTGCATCTTTAGATTCACTCGTAAATTCCTCGATGTTTTCTTTTAAACCATCTATTTTTTCTGAAATTGTATCTTTTGCATCGTGAAATAATTCTTCAGCTTTTTCTTCAATCGGTTCTGACTTTTCTTTTATTGTATCGATCACTTCAGCAGCTTCTGTTTTTACCTCTGAAACAACTTCTTCTGCTTTTTCGTTAGCACTAATCGCTTTTTCTTTTATTTTTTCTGCCGTGCTGGAAACTGCACTTTTGGTTTCGCTAGCTAATTCTTCTTTTTTATCAGATAAAATACCTGCTTTTTCTTTTACAGTATCAAATGTGTTTTCTAATGATTGTCCCGCTTTTTCTTTATATTCATTTATCGTTTCTTTAGTCTGTTGCGCATATTGCTCTGCTTTCTCAATAATTGGAGCGCTTTTCTCTTTTACTTTCTCGATAGTTTCGTCTGTGAATTTCTCTGCTTTATCAACATAAGGTTTAGCAGTTTCTTTTGCTTTCTCATAGGTTTCGTCCGCAAAATTTTCTGCTTTTTCTAAATAAGGAGAAGCTGTCTCTTTAGCATTTTCAAATGTAGTTTCTGCTTTATCGGCTAATTCGCTTGCTGTTTCTTTGGCTGAGCCAAATAAGTTCTTAAAAAATGATGTTAGTCCCATGTTGATTTATTTGATTAGTCTTACAATAATACTCATTTTTTTTCAGCATTGGTTTATTAATGTAGTAATAATTTGCTGATTATCAGTATGTGTAGTGTTAACTGTAGTGTTGTGATTGATGTTGCTTACTTTAACAATTTTTCTATTTTATGTAAAAGAGATTTACTTTCGACATAAAAGACACTCATTCTCTGTTTTTTATTTAAACATTAAAAATTAGATAGATTTCAAAAAAAATTTCCAGATAAAAAAAGCGTCTCATTTGAGACGCTTTCTATTTATTGTTGTACCTATTCTAATTCGAAGGTGATTTTCATATTCACGCGAAATTCTGTGATTCCGCCATCTCTAACTTTTGCGCTTTGCTCTTTGATGTAAACAGACCTAATGTGCTTTACAGTTTGTGATGCCTTTGCAACGCCTTTTTGTGCTGCATCTTCCCAACTCAATTCTGAACTTGAAAGAATTTCAATTACTTTTAATACTGACATGATTGCTATTTATTAAGTTAAACATAAATATAAGCATTATTTTTAACATAGTAAATTGATTGCCAGTAAAATAGTTTTTAATTATCCATTAACCGCTTCTACTTTTATACTTTCGTCGTTTAACATGCTCTTCAACATATTCTCAATTCCACTTTTTAATGTGAAAGTTGATGATGGACATCCACTGCAAGCACCTTGTAAGATTACTTTAACTGTCTTGTCACTTTCATTATAAGATTCAAAAGCGATGTTTCCACCATCAGCTTGAACTGCTGGTTTTACGTACTCCTCTAATATGTTAATGATTTGTTGTGATGTTACGTCTAAATTGTCAAATGCAGCTGCTTTCGTGTCTTCCGCAACTATTGCAGTTGCAATATAATTTTCATCTAAAACAGGTCCGCCATTTTCAATGTACTGTTTGATAAAACTTCTTAACTCTAAAGTGATTTCTTGCCAGTCATTAATTTCATACTTGGTTACAGAAATATAATTTTCGTCGATAAAAATTTCTTTTACATACGGAAATTTGAAAAGCTCTTTTGCTAGAGGTGAAGCTGAAGTTTGATCAATATTTTTAAATTCAATCGCATTTTTAGTTAGCATTTTACTAACAACAAATTTTAGCGCTGATGGGTTAGGAGTAGTCTCACCATAAACAGTAACTGGTTGTTTCTTTGCTTTATTTTCATCGACAGTGATAATAGTTCCACCGTCTGCAATGAATTTTTCAATTTGTTCTGAGACTGCATCTTTCACATCATCCCATTCAACAATACTGTATTTTTCTATTGCTATAAAATTTCCAGATATGTAAACTGTTTTAACAAAGGGTAAATAAAACAGTTGCTGAGCAAGTGGTGAACTTTTTGCGTCGTCGATATTTTTAAATTCAAAACTTTCATTTTGAGTGATAAAGTCTTGAAATTCAAACTTTAGTATAGTTGGGTTTTGCGTTTCTTTTATGGTAACTTTGTTCATGGCTTTTCAAATTTTTACAAATTTAGTGAAGTTATTTTGGACGAATAACTATATTTGGTTTTTTAATGAATAAATTAACTTTAGTTTAGTTTGAGAAATTAATTTTCAATGATTTGACTAAGTTTTATAAGGATTTAGAATTATTTATCGTACTAAAAGTATTTAGATGTATCATAAAATCAAATTCTTAACGGCTGTACTACTGATCTCTCACTTTTCATTTGGACAAGAGGGAATTCCTGTATACTCCGACTATTTATCTGATAATTATTATTTGATACATCCTTCAATGGCTGGTGCAGCAAATTGCGCTAAAATTAGATTAACTGGTCGTAAACAATGGTTCGACCAAAAAGATGCGCCAGAACTTCAAACTCTTAGTTTCAACGGTAGAGTAGGGGAAAAAGCAGGTGCTGGTGTAATTCTTTTTAATGATAAAAATGGATACCATTCTCAAAAAGGTATAAAATTTACATACGCATATCATCTAATGTTTTCTCGTGACGAGATTGATTTGAATCAGTTGTCTTTTGGAATGAGTGCAGGATTTATCCAAAGTCAACTTGATGAAACTGAATTCTTGCAGTCTGGTGACTTCGATCCCATAATAGATGGAACTGTAGTTCAAAAAGATGCTTACTTTAATGTTGATGTAGGAGCTTCGTATAATTTTTTAGATTTCTATGCGCATGCAACTGTAAAAAATGTGATTGAAACTAGAAGAGATATTTACACAGAATATGAGAGTGATAATCTTCGAAAATACTTAGTAAGTGCAGGATATATTTTTGGCAACAGAGATAAAATTTTGTGGGAGCCATCAATACTTTTTCAAATGGTGGAAAAAACTACAGAGAAAGCTATCGATGTAAATTTGAAAGCATATAAAAATTTAGATTTTGGCAGAGTTTGGGCTGGTCTATCCTATCGTAGAAGCTTTGACGGTGCTAAATATAACAATGGCGCAAATGTGGTTTCACAAAAATTACAATACATAACGCCGATTGTTGGTGTTAATTTCAATAAATTTATGTTTGCTTATACTTACTCTCAGTTATCTGGGGCAGTAAAGTTTGATAATGGTGGCTATCACCAAATCACGTTAGGAATAGATCTATTTTGTAAACCTGTAAAATACGATTGTAACTGTCCAGCAATTAATTAATACAATTTTTATTATGCTTATTAAAACTGTGAATGGTAAAACGCCATCAATTCCTGATGATTGCTATGTATCTGAAAATGCAACTATTATTGGAGATGTGACTTTTGGAGAGAAATGTAGTGTCTGGTTTAATGCTGTGATTAGAGGAGATGTGAACTTCATAACATTTGGTAATAAAGTCAATATTCAAGATGGAGCTGTTATTCATTGTACGTATCAAAAACACCCCACAATTATAGGTAATAATGTTTCGATCGGACACAATGCCATTGTACATGGTTGCGTCGTACATGACAACGTTTTGATAGGAATGGGTGCAATTGTGATGGATAATTGTACAATTGAAAGTAATTCGATAATTGCTGCAGGTGCGGTAGTTACTCAAAATACTGTAGTCGCTTCAGGTACAATATGGGCCGGAGTTCCAGCGAAGAAAGTTAAGGATATTGATCAATCTGACTTTGCAGGTGAAATAGAGCGTATTTCAAATAATTATGTGATGTATTCGGGCTGGTTAAAGGAGTAATTCTATATTCTTTTTTAAAATTCTATTTCTTCAATTACATATTTGTGATTCAAAATTTCAGTCAATACATCTGAATTTGTATTTGTATAGAAAATTGGTTCGCTAGTTTGAGAAGACGATAGGCCAATTTTTTCAAGCAATACTTTTTGCGTTTGTTTAGCCACCGCTTGACCAGAATCAATTATTTGGATATGATCTGGAAGAATGTTTTTTATTTGTGGTATTAAATAAGGGTAATGGCTACAGCCAAGGACTAGATAGTCAATATTAGCATCAATCATCGGTTTTAAATAGGATTGTAATAATCTGGTCATTTCTGGCGAATTTATATTGCCTTCCTCAATTAATTGCACTAATCCTGTACCAACTTGTTCAATAATTTTTGTATCCTGATACTTTTCAGCTGTTTTATTGAACAATTCACTATTCAAAGTTCCTTGTGTAGCTAGAATACCAATAATTTGTGTTTTAGAATGTGTTACAGCGGGTTTTATTGCTGGTTCAATACCAATGAAAGGAATTTCATATTTCGATCTTAATTCTCGTATTGCATTTGTTGTAGCGGTATTGCAAGCAACCACAATCAACTTACACTTTAAATTAATCAAGTATTCGGTGTTTTTCATGCTTAGAGCAATGATTTCATCTTTGGACTTTTGGCCGTAAGGCGCATTTTTACTGTCTGCTAAATAAATAGTTTTCTCGTTAGGTAAAAGTTCGTGAATTGCAGACCAAATAGAAGTGCCTCCAATTCCCGAGTCAAAAATTCCTATAGCTTGATTATTTTCCATTAAAACAAAGTTAACTGCTGGAGATTACTTTTCCTAAAATTGACTCCAACAAAAAACCGCTCATTCAAAATTTGAAATGAGCGGTTGATTATTGATAATTTCTATTTTCTAGAAACCTAAATCTTTTTTTACATCCATAGTTAAGTTTGGACCATCTGCAAGTAAAAGAGAAGAACCATCAAGAACATACTGGAATCCTTTTGCTTTACCTACTTTTTGGATTGAAGCTCTCACTTTTTCCATTAATGGCTTAACGATATCCGATTCTTTTTGTTGTAATTCTTTTTGAGCATTGTCTCTGTAATCAACAATTCTTTTTTGCATATCCTGCACTTCTTTAGAACGATCTCCGTTTACAGCCTCAGTAACAGTAGCAGCTTCTGCTTCATATTTCTTTAACTTTGCTTGGTATTCTTCAACCATTTTTTTGTAGTCAGCATCATACGTAGTACTCAATTTATCTAATTGTTTTTGAGCATCTAACATCGCTGGCATTTTTGTCATAATTTCACTTACATCAACGTGAGCTGTTTTTGCTTGTGCATTAATCGTTTGATTTGCTCCTAACATTAATATCGCAGCAATTAGTAGAGTTTTGATTTGTTTCATCGTTTTTAAAATATTTAGTAATTAATTATTGTTTGTATTTTCTTTAATTTTTGCTTCTTTTGCTTTTTTGATAGCTTCTCTATCTTCTAGCGTTTTTAATCTTTTTTCTTCTAATTCTCTCTTGCGATCCTCCATAAGCTTTTTGCGATCTTCAATTAACTTTAATCTCGCCTCCGCTTGGTTTTGCTTAGCTGCTTCTAATACATCTTTTTTTGCATCAACATTTGATGTTGGTGTTTTAGCAGCCTCAACTTTAGCATTTGCAGAAACCGTGCCAGCTTTTTTAGCTTCTCTCTCTTCTAAAATCTGCTTTCTTTTATCTTCAAATTCTTTTCTTTTTTGCTCTTGAAGTACTTTTCTATCCTCAATTAATTGATCTCTTGCGGCTTTCTTTTCGTCTAAGATTTTCTTTCTTTCAGCAAGAACAGGATTGTCATCAATTGCATCTTCTTTTAATTCTTTAGCTTCAGCTTCCTTTTGTTGTTTTTTAGTTAACTGCTCTCTTTTTTCAGTGCGGTTAAGTACACGTAAAACTTGCTCGCTGATGTCAAATCTTTTGGCAGCAAATAGCATTGTTAAGTCTGATGATTTATCAAATATGAAGTCATACTTCAATCGCTCAGAAATATCTTGTACCGCTGTGAAAACTTGATCTTGTATTGGTTTTACTAATATAGATTTTTGTGTGATCAAATCTCCGTTTGCGCCAAATCTTTTTTGCTGGTAATCTAATGATTCTTTTTCAAGAAAATTAATTTCAGCATCTCTTTCATCAATTAATTCCTTTGTTAATAATGCTTTCTCCGCTTTTAGGGCATCCTTAAGTTTATTTATTTCAATTTTTTTTGTCTCAATCTCTGATTTCCATTTCTGAGCCTTTTGTTCTAATTGAACTTTAGCTTCAGTATAATCTGCTACATTTTCTAAAATGTATTCCATGTCTATGTAACCTACTTTTGTTCCTCTGGACTGAGCATTAATAGTAGCCGTTGCTATAAAGGCTAAAATTATGTATAAAAATTGTTTTTTCATAAACGTAAACTATTAGAAGTTTTTATGTAACTATTTTATTAAAATTGCTGTCCAATGATAAAGTGAGTTTCCCAACCATTTGCTTTAGCTTGTCCTGGCAAAGCATCAAATCCATGTCCAAAGTCAATTCCTAATAATCCAAATGCTGGCATAAATACACGTAGTCCAACTCCAGCGGAACGACTTACGTCAAATGGATTATAGCTTTTAAAATCAGCATAAGAAGAACCTGCTTCCATAAACGCTAATGCATAAATTGACGCTGATGATTTCAATGTTATAGGATAACGCAATTCCATTGAGAACTTGTTGAAAACTGTAGCTCCAATTTGCTCTCCAGCATTGTTTACTGGTGTCAATGAATTGTTAGGATATCCTCTTAACTGAATTGTTTCTCTACCATCCATCGAGTAATTAGCAAGACCATCACCTCCTAAGTAAAATCTTTCAAAAGGAACTGCTCCTCTTTCCTGATTGTAAGCTCCAAGGAAACCAAATTCAACTAATGTTCTAAGAACTAATTTACCATATATTTTACTATAAGTATCTGCTTTGAATTTAATTTTATAGTATTCTAACCAATTAAATCTCTTTTGATCCACTTTACTAACATCTGCAGCAGCTAAAGTAAAATCATTAACTTTATTTCCATTGATGTCTATATAATCACCAATATTTACAATGTTTCCATTCGCATCAGGAACGTTTTGTCTATTAACTGTATTCTTTAATTTATACTCTTCTTGATCTCCTAAAGTGGCATAATTTGTTCCATTTAATAATGAATATGGAGGAGTCAATTTAGCGGTTAAACTGAATTCAGAACCGTACGTTGGGAATATAGGATTTAAACCTTTACTACTTCTTGTAAGTCCTACAGTGTACGCTAAGTTTCTAGAAGTACCGTTTCCAAAAGTAAATAATCCAGTATTATAATTGTTCAAGGCATAGTGCTGGTAACTTACCGCTTGCGATAATACAAAATAATCATCTGGCACAGTAAGTCTTTTAGCGATACCAACAGATAATGTCAAGATATCAAAACTTTTAGTTCTATCTGCTTTTTGTGTAATGTAGTTATTTAAAAACTGTTTACTGTACGATAACGATGTGCTAAAAGAAACTGGTTTTTTACCACCAAACCATGGCTCAGAAAACGAAACACTATACGTTTGAAAGAATGTACTTGCTTGTAAACGTAAAGATACTTTTTGTCCATCTCCCATAGGAAGTGGTTTGTAAGCATCTTTATTTAATAAATTCCTAGCAGAAAAGTTATTAAATGATAATCCAAGTGTTCCAATGAAACCACCACCACCGTAACCTCCTTGAAGTTCGATCTGGCTTGCTCCTTTTTCTACAAGATTGTATTCAATATCTACAGTTCCAGCTCCTGAATCTACGTTCTTAAATTTTGGATCGATTGATTCTGGATCGAAAAATCCTAATTGACCAATCTCTCTAATTGTTCTTACTAATTGATCTTTACTGTATTTTTCTCCCGGCTTAGTTCTTAATTCACGGTAGATAACACGGTCATTAGTTTTGTCATTTCCTACAACAGAAATCTTGTTGAAATAAGCAATAGGCCCTTCTGTAACACGTATTTCAAAATCAATAGTATCATTAGCTGTTCTTACTTCTACAGCATTAATATTAGAGAATAAATATCCGTTGTTTTGGTATAAGTTAGTAATGTCTTCAGCGTCCGGTTTAGTTTTATCAGCAATTCTTTTTTCAAGTAAAACACCGTTGTAAGTATCTCCTTTTTTAACTCCTAATATTTGACTTAATCCTTGATCTGTATAAATTGTGTTGCCTAAAAACTTGATATCTCCAAAGTAATATTTATTACCTTCTTCAACATTAATTTTAATATCTAGTGCTTTCTTAGATGTATTATAAGCAACCGAATCTGAAATGATTCTCGCATCACGATATCCTTTTTCTTTGTAAACGGCAATTACTTTATCTAAATCTGCTTTGTATTTATCTTTAATAAATTTCGAAGCTTTTAAAATACGTATAGGATTTTTTTGCTTCGTATCTTTCATTGCTTTTCTCAAAGTCTTGTCAGATAGTTTTGTATTACCAACGAAATCAATGGTCTGGATTTTTACTTTATCTCCTTTGTCAATCGTGACAAGCATTTTTACTTGGTTAGTTGTCGCAGTATCTTTTACAGTATTAATGTTTACTTTAGTGTTATAGTAACCATCTTTTTTATATTTGTTTTCTATGTAGTTTTTAGTAGTTGTAATTAAGTTTTCGTTAACTACTTTCCCTTTGTTTAAACTGTTATCCTTAATTAACGCTTCAACTTTTGATTTCTTAACTCCTACAAATTTTACTTCACTAAGTTTTGGAAGTTCGATGATGTTTAAGTCAAGATAAATACTGTCATTTTGTATTTTATTCACATAAAAAGAGATTTCGTCAAATAAACCTAGTTTACCTAATTTTTTAATGGCTGTGCTAATTTCCTCACCTGGAATTGTGATTTCTTGACCTTTTTGTAATCCTGAAAAAGTAACAACAGTTTGAGAATTGAAACTGATATCTCCTACGATGGCTACATCTGCTAAAATATATTTTTTACCTTGATCAAAAGGAACTCTTTCTTGTGCTTTAACGGATGCAAAACCTCCAAAAATCAAAACGGTAAGGGCTATTTTTATTCTTTTATTTAACACTAAAAAATTATTTAATTTGTTCACTTGTTTTTCCAAATCTGCGTTCTCTTTTTTGATAACTAATGATAGCCTCATATAAATCTTGTTCTTTAAAGTCAGGCCACAATATATCAGTAAAATACAATTCTGCGTAGGCAATTTGCCACAACAAAAAGTTACTTATTCTATGTTCTCCACTTGTTCTTATTAGCAAATCTACGTCCGGTAAATTTTGCGTGTAAAGATGCTCATTAATAATTGAATCGTCAATACTGTCTATTGAAATTATATTATTTTTAACTTTACTACATATATTTCTTACCGCATTGACAAGTTCTTCACGGGAACCATAGCTTAACGCCAAGGTTAGAGTCATTTGCGTATTGCCTTTGGTTTTGTCTATAACATCAAGAAGTTCCTTTTGTGCCGACTTTGGTAGCTTGTCTAAATTACCAATTGCAGTAAGTTTGATGTTGTTTTTTTGTAATGTAGTAAGTTCCTTTTTAAGTGAATTTATTAAAACTCGCATTAAAGTTTCAACTTCTAATTTAGGTCGGTTCCAGTTCTCAGTTGAGAACGCGTAAAGCGTAAGAAATTCAATTCCTAACTTAGCACTAGATTCAATAATAACTTTTACTGATTTTGTTCCGCTTTCATGACCCAAAGCTCTTAAAAGTCCTTGTTGTTTTGCCCAACGACCGTTTCCGTCCATAATTATGGCAAGATGTTTTGGTAATCGTGCTAAGTCAATATTTTGTAGTAAATCCATTTATTTATTGTGCACAATAACAGGGTTTTTCGCCAAAAGTATACGTTAACGTAGCTCCTGAGAATACATACCAATCATTATTATTTATATTTCCAATATTGTAATTAAAACTTCCTTCTATATTATCAGTCAAAGTATATCGTGCTCCAGCTTCCAAGGCAAGAACTAAACGAGGTGAAATATTTGACTTTATACCAATAATAACTGGTATCGCAATTGATTTTTTTCTTTCTGTTCGTCCTTCTGCAGGCATTCTTGGATCACCTGGAAATAATACATTATCAATTTTATAGCGAGTTAAAAAATATGCGAGTCCTGACGATACATAAGGAGTAACTTTTGTTTCTGAATCATGTAAATTAAAGTCAAAAAAATTGAATTCTAGACCTGCATAAACTTCTTTTAAGTTACTTTCAAATTGATAACCTCTTGCATTTCTGCTGATTTCTTTAGAATCTAAATCGCTAGCAGTAATTTTAGATTGAGTATAAGAAAATCGATAGGAATGTCTCGGACTTTTATTCCATTTGTACAATAGTCCAAAAGCTGGTTCGTTAGGTGATACATAAGTTGTAGGACCTATATCACCAATATAATTGCTTCCACCTAAAAAAACACCAACCTCATGTATCTGAGCATGTGCGCCCGTAAAGGGTAAAACTAAAATAAGTAAGTAAAAAATCTTGTTCATTTAATCCAAAATTGCGTGCAAATATAATAATTATCAATTCGTTTCAATACCCATTCAGTTAATTCTCTCTTTTTTTAGATGGAATTTTAATCTAACAGAGAATAAGTACTTGCTTCATTTAACGTTAAAAGTTGATAGAATCGTATTGCGTTGCAATAAAATGATTTAATTTCTCTTGTCTTCTCCCCAAAGTAATTTTTTTCGTAGCGTTTTTACAAAAGTCTCTTCCGGTATTTCTACCATATTAATATGAAAAGGCGTTTTTCGTAAAGTTAAAATCGATTCGTTTTTCACTGATGTAACTCTAGAGTCTAGTGAAATCAAGTAATTAGGCTCTCTTCCAGAAACTTTTAATCTTATTTCTGTGCTATCCGGCACTACTAATGGTCTGGTTGTTAGATTGTGAGGAGCAATTGGTGTAATTACTAAGCTTTTTACATCTGGAGTTAAAATGGGACCACCGCAGCTTAAGTTATAGCCAGTAGTTCCAGTAGGAGTGGAGATGATTAAACCATCTGCCCAATAGGAGTTTAGGTATTCATCATTCAAATACGTATCAATTGTAATCATCGCAGTAGTATCTTTTCTACTAACCGTAATTTCATTCATAGCAAAGTTCATTTCTTCGATTGATTCATTTGGCGTCGAGCATTCGATACTAATCAAAGCTCTCTGAGAAATTGTGTATTTTTTATCTAATACAAATTGAAGAAATTCAGAAATATTTTCTTTTTGAACACTAGCTAAAAAACCTAATCTTCCTGCATTTATACCTAAAATTGGAATTCCAGAATCTCTTACTAATGTCGCAGCTCTTAAAATTGTTCCGTCTCCACCTATGCTAATTAACATGTCAAAACTCGAGTCTAACTCGGTGTGGGAACTAAAAGTTTTGTAACAGCTGTCTACTAATTTACGTTCATATATCATCGATAAAAAATTAGCTTCGATGATCATCTCTACATTATTTTTGGTAAGAAAAACAAAGATGTCGTTTATAATGGGTTGTGTGCTATTTTGATAATATTGACCGTAGATCGCTACTTTCATTTTTTTAAAAATTAATTAATGATAGGAAAAGCATCAACTGGAAACAAGATTTTAATTAAACCCTTTAGCTGATAGTCTTCTTCAATCATTCCGTTATATATTAAGGTATTTGTCTAAGTATTCAGAACGCTCCTTTAAGTTGTTGATGTAATTGTCTTCTTGATGCTCAGAAATAATTTCGTAGTCGTATCTTCTAAAAGTTTGAATGATTTCATTCATCGCTCCTAAACTTATTTTTAAAGTGACTTCAACACTTTTCACATCAGCGTCAGAAATAAATATGCCTAAAACTTTTCCATTGTTGCTTTCTACAATTTGAGTAATTTGGCTCATTGAGTAATCTAAAATCGGTTTTTTTACGATGATAATTGCGCCAGATTCTTTTAGAAAAGGTGTTTCATGAAAGTATTTCATGATGTCTTCTATTTCATAATAACCAACATAAGAATTGTTTTCATCCAAAACAGGAACTAAGTTCGTATGATTTTTTGCAAAAACTTCTAAAACATCCAACCAAATAGTGTTTGTTCTAGCGTAAAAACCTTCTAGCGTAAAGCGATAATCAATAACTTTTTTATCACTATCAAATGTCTCAATATCTTCCGATGCAATACTACCAATGTAAACTCCCTCTTCCACGATAGGAAAATGCGAAAAGTTTAAGTCGTCAAAAAACGTTTGCACATCAGATATGGTATCTTGACTGTCAAGCGCTTTATAATCATTAGTAATGTATTCTGTAATTTCTGTCATAAATCATTCCTCAATATTTGATGCAAAATAATCAAAAATAAGCAAAAACTCCTAGGTTTTACTTTGTATTTTTGCTCCTAGTTAATAGTAGTATCAAAATAAAATTCAGTTTTCATGACAAAGTTAAGTGTAAATATCAATAAAATAGCCACTTTGCGTAATGCTCGCGGTGGAAATGTTCCAGATTTATTAAAAGTAGCCACCGATATTCAGAAATTTGGAGCACAAGGAATAACAATTCACCCTCGTCCAGATGAGCGTCATATTCGCTATCAAGATGCGCGTGATTTAAAACCTATTGTTTATACTGAGTTTAATATTGAAGGAAATCCGCAGCACAATTTCATAGATTTAGTTTTAGAATGCAAGCCAGAACAGGTGACATTAGTTCCTGATGCTATTGGCGCTATAACTTCATCTGCAGGTTGGGATACAGTGAAACATCAAGCTTATTTAACAGAGATGATTCAGGAATTTCAACGTCACGGAATTCGGACTTCTATTTTTGTAGATCCTATTCAAGAGATGATCGAAGGCGCAAAAAAAACAGGAACGGATAGAATCGAATTGTACACAGAAGCTTTTGCACATCAATATGGTTTGGGTAACGAAAGAGGAATTGATCCCTACATCAAAGCGGCTGCTTTCGCAAATGAGCTAAATCTAGGAATCAACGCCGGTCACGATTTAAGTTTAGAGAATATCCAATTTTTCAAACAGAATATCCCGGGATTATTAGAAGTTTCCATAGGTCACGCGTTAATTTCCGAAGCTCTTTACTTAGGCTTAGAGAATGTTGTGAATATGTATTTGCATAAAATGAAATAGTAAAAAATAATAGTAAAAAATAATAGTAATAATTTTAGATATCAGTTTATATCTGCAATCTAAAATCATTAATCTACAATCTAAAATTAAATGTTATATTCAAAAATAGAAGGTTCTGGACAACCACTTTTAATTCTTCATGGGTTTTTAGGAATGTCTGACAACTGGAAATCACTTGCTACCCAATTTGCGAATAATTTTGAAGTGCACACTCTAGATTTACGCAATCATGGTCGCAGCTTACAGTCGGAAGAGTTTAGCTATGAAATTATGGCTCAAGATATATTCGAATATTGTCAAGTACATGATCTTGCAAACATCAACATAATCGGGCATTCAATGGGTGGAAAAGTTGCCATGCTTTTAGCAACAAGACATCCTGACTTAGTTAGTAAGTTAATTGTTGCTGATATTGGTCCAAAGTTTTATCCGCAACATCATCAGGAAATTTTGGCAGGATTGAATGCAGTTGATTTCTCGGTCAAACCAAGTCGCTCAGATGTGGAAGAGATTATGAAAAATTTTATTCCCGATTTTGGAACGCGTCAGTTCTTGATGAAAAATTTATATTGGGTAGAGCCGGGTCAATTAGCTTTCCGATTTAATTTGGCCGTTTTCAATCATAAAATGGATGAAATAGGAGTTGCACTTCCAGAAGAACTAGTTTTTACTAAACCAACTTTGTTTATTCGCGGCGGAAATTCTAAATATATATTAGACCGTGATTTCGAAAATATTAAAAAGCATTTTCCTGATTCAAGTGTAGAAACTATTCCGAATGTTGGACATTGGCTTCATGCAGAAAATCCAGCTGAGTTCTATCAACAAGTAACTGCTTTTTTAGAATAGTAAAAGCTATTTTATTATTACTACATTTATTAAAATTTAAAATATATCAAAATGAATTTACTTATTAAAATAATAGTAACTGCAGCTTTAGTGTTGCTTATTTCAAACTTTATGCCTGGCGTTCATGTGGCTGGATTCTCAACAGCACTAATTGTGGCAATTGTTTTGGGATTGCTTAATATTTTTATTAAACCAATTTTAGTGATTTTCACTTTACCAGTTACCATTCTAACTTTAGGATTGTTTTTACTAGTGATTAATGCACTGATTATAATATTGTGCAGCAACATTGTTGGTGGATTTAGTGTCGATACTTTCTTGACAGCATTATTGTTCAGTATTGTATTATCGGTATTGCAATCTGTAATGAATGCAGTGTTAGGTGAAGGGAAATAAATAACATGCTTACTATAATTTATAAAATGCTTGAAATCTTATAGAGTTCAGGCATTTTTTTTGTGCAAAATTTTAAATAACATGATTTAGGATTTAGGAATTCAGTGCTTAAAAAGTACATTACGGTTTGTATCAAATTTATTGCAAAAATAATTTGAAGTCGTATGATTGTATGCAGGTAAATAGATTTGAGAATAGGTTTAATTTGTGGTAAAAGTTGTAATGATTTTAACTCTAGCTTCATTAAAGTATATATAAAATAGTGAAAGTGCATTTAAAATCAGTAAATTTATGGTTAAATGTAATTTGGTTTTAAACCAAATTAAAAAATTAATCTCAAAATCAATAAAGTAATGACCACAATAAAAAGCACAATGATAGCAATGATCGCATTGTTTTCAATTTCTAATGCAAATGCAACAATTACAAATCCTCAATCAGTAAATTTAAGTATTGATAAACAAATTGTTTTGTCAACTGATGCGTTCGAAAGCAATAAAATAGATAGCAAACTAAATGCTGTTTTTGAAAATTACTTTCTACTAAAAGATGAATTAGTAAAAACGGATGGTGTAACGGCTTCTGCCAAAGCAAAACTATTGTCTACTTCTTTGAGTGCGGTAAAAATGGGTGAACTTTCAAAAGACGTACATAAAGTATGGATGAAAGTGATGAAAAATGTAATGGCAGACGCTAAAGGAATCTCAGCTACAAAAGACGTAAAAGCGCAAAGAGTACTTTTTGTCTCTTTATCTAAAAAGATGTATGATTTAGTAAAAGTAGCTAAGTTTCAAACTCCAGTTTATTATCAATACTGTCCAATGGCAAATAATGGAAAAGGTGCTAACTGGTTAAGTAAAGAAAATGCAGTTAAAAATCCTTATTATGGTTCTAAAATGATGACTTGTGGTGAAGTAGTGGAAACTATTAAATAACAATGAATCTTCATATAAAAAACATGGTTTGTAACCGATGTATAATGGCAGTGGAGTCTGAACTGATAAAGTTTGGACTCCAACCCATTTCGGTTGAACTAGGGATTGTTGAAATTTCTGAAAATTTAAATAAAGAACAAGAACAAAACCTCAATTCAAAATTAGTTGCTTTGGGTTTTGAAATTATCGATGATAAAAAAAGTCGGGTTGTAGAAAAAGTAAAAAATTTGATTACTGATTTAGTTTACTTTAAAGACAATGAGTTCAAAACAAATTTGTCTGATTATATAGTTTCAACTATTGGCCAAGATTACAGTTACATCAGCAATTTGTTTTCGCAACAAGAAAATGCAACAATTGAACAATATTACATTCTCCAAAAAATAGAAAGAGTTAAGGAATTGATTATTTACGATGAATTGACTTTAAATGAAATTGCACACCAACTTCATTACAGCAGCCCCTCTCATTTAAGTAAGCAGTTTAAAAAAAGTACTGGCCTAACTCCAACAGCCTTTAAAAATTCCAAGCAGCAAAAAAGACAATCGATTGAAAATCTATAAATGATGCATAACTGCACCAAAATTGTATAAGTTTTTATATCATTGTTAATAGTAATTTTGCTCCCAACATTAAATTCTACACATAATGACCTATAAATATACGATTACAGGAATGTTTTGCGATGGTTGCCGAACCAAAGTTGAGAAAACATTAAATGCAATGGAAGGAGTAGAAGCAACGGTTACTTTAGATCCGCCAATTGCTACTATTAGCATGCAGAAGCCGATTCAAACTACTGATTTTCAAGAAGTACTTACCGCCGCTGGAAAATATTCCATAAAGGTTTTTAATCCAAACGATTTAAAATTACCAGTAGAAGAAGTAGCTGTTGAGCTTCCAAAAAACGCAGCTGGGAAATATTACTGTCCTATGTTTTGTGAAGGTGAAAAAGTCTATGATGATGCGGGTGACTGTCCGGTGTGCGGAATGGATTTAGTAAAAGCACCAGACTTAGATTCGGCAAAATTACTTTTTACGTGTCCCATGCATCCAGAAATAGTTGAGGATCATCCTGGTGCTTGTCCTATTTGCGGGATGGATTTAGTTCCTATGGAACCGAAAGATAGCGAAGAAAACAAAGCGTACAATGAGCTTTGGTCTAAAATGAAGATTGCGTTATTGTTTACAATTCCCATTTTTATCATTTCTATGTCAGATATGATTCCTAACAATCCACTTACTAAAATATTAGATACGCAAACATGGAATTGGGTGCAATTGGTTTTATCTCTTCCAGTTGTTTTCTATGCGTGTTGGATGTTTTTTGTAAGAGCATGGAAATCTATTCTAACTTGGAATTTAAATATGTTTACGCTAATCGGGATTGGATCTGGTGTGGCTTTTCTTTTTAGCTTAGTGGGGTTATTTTTTCCAGATATTTTCCCAGACGAATTTAAAACCCATCACGGTACGGTACATCTTTACTTTGAAGCAACAACGGTTATTTTAACTTTAGTTTTATTAGGACAGTTATTAGAAGCTAAAGCGCACAGCAGAACTAGTGGCGCTATTAAAGAACTTTTAAAATTAGCACCAACACAAGCTACAATCGTAAATGATGGAGTAGACAAAGTGATTTCAATTCATGACATCAAAAAAGGTGATTTACTACGTGTGAAACCTGGTGATAAAATTCCAGTTGATGGAAAAATTACCACTGGAGAAAGCACCATTGATGAGTCAATGATTTCTGGGGAACCCATTCCAGTGGATAAAAAAATAAATGATGATGTTATAGCGGGAACTATAAATGGAAATAAATCGTTTGTGATGGTTGCGGAGAAAGTGGGTTCAGAGACCATGCTTTCGCAGATTGTACAAATGGTAAATTCTGCCAGTCGTTCTAGAGCACCTATTCAAAAAGTCGCCGATAAAATTGCGAAGTACTTTGTTCCAATCGTTGTTCTCGCATCGATAGTAACTTTTATTGTTTGGGCAAATTTTGGTCCTGAACCCGCTTTGGTTTATGGATTTATTAATGCGATTGCAGTTTTAATAATTGCATGTCCATGTGCTTTAGGTCTTGCAACGCCTATGTCGGTTATGGTAGGTGTTGGAAAAGGAGCACATTCTGGAGTTTTGATAAAAAATGCTGAAGCCTTAGAAAACATGAACAAAGTTAATGTCGTGATCATTGATAAAACAGGAACAATCACCGAAGGAAAGCCATCGGTTGAAAAGGTGTTTTCAACACAAAATAATGAGGCTGAATTGCTGCGAAATTGTGCTTCGTTGAATCAATATAGCGAACATCCTTTGGCGCAAGCCGTAGTGAAGTTTGCCAAATTAAAAGAAATCCCATTAATCGAAGTCAATGATTTTGAAGCGATTTCTGGAAAAGGGGTTATAGGAACTGTTAGTAATGATAAAGTAGCTTTTGGAAATAAAAGCTTGATGGAGCAAGTAGGTGCAACCGTAACTACTGAACTAGAAAATAAAATTATTGCCGAACAAAAACTTGGAAAAACAGTTTCTTACATTGCAATTAATAGCGTAGCGCTAGGTTTTATCGCAATTACAGATGCTATTAAACCAACCAGCGTAGCAGCGATTGAAGAATTGATGCGACAAGGGGTTGAGGTAATTATGCTTACGGGTGATAATGAAAATACTGCAAAAGCAGTAGCACAAGAATTGAATTTAAGTTCTTTTAAAGCGGGTTGTTTGCCAGAAGATAAATTAAATGAAATTAAACGCTTGCAAGCTGAAGGGAAAATCGTGGCTATGGCAGGAGACGGAATCAATGATGCTCCAGCTTTGGCGCAAGCCGATATTGGAATTGCCATGGGAACTGGAACAGATGTAGCGATCGAAAGTGCTAAAATAACTTTGGTAAAAGGAGATTTACAAGGAATTGTAAAAGCGAAGAATCTCAGTCATGCGGTGATGAAAAACATTAATCAGAACTTATTTTTTGCATTCTTTTATAATGTACTTGGTATTCCAATTGCGGCTGGAATTTTATATCCATTCTTTGGAATTTTGCTTTCGCCGATGATTGCTGCCTTGGCAATGAGTTTTAGCTCGGTGTCAGTAATAGCAAATGCATTGCGATTGCGTAATGTGAAGTTGTAAGGTTATTTCAAGTGTTTATTATGTCAAATTTTTAAAAATTTACTGCTATGAATGATAATGTAAATGTAGGAATACCAGCAGAAGCTTACTCTTTTTTTGGATTGCCTTTATTTTGGTGGGTTTCAATATTGATTTTTGCTGGTATCATTTTAGCGGCAGCTCACTTATATAGAAAAAGACGAAAATAAAATGCTTTTTTGCGTTCTTATTTAATTCGTTTTTTCTATCATTTCATTTTTAAATGTTTTCGAATTGAATTTATGTTAAAATATAAATTCAATTCTGCTTTACGCTAATAGCTAGTTATGAATTGATTGTAAATTTGAAATAAAAAAAAGACGATTTCGTATCTCTAGTTTCAGTGTTTGACTTTGCGCATGTCAAAAATAGTGCTACTTTTGCACTTGAAATTAGAAGTAAGGCCCGTTCGTCTATCGGTTAGGACGCATGGTTTTCATCCATGTAAGAGCGGTTCGATTCCGCTACGGGCTACTAAATTAATTTTTATTTTCTTTAAAAAAAGCCTCAAAATAATTTTATTTTGAGGCTTTTTTTATGTGTTCCGGTTTTACTACATTTAAATGCGCTTTTAAAGTTCCGATAGTTTTCTAGACTTACTTTTAGGCTTTAATGTAAATTTTAAAAATACAAAACCTAACAATCCTGCAGTGATGGAAGCAAGTATGATAGCAATTTTAGAACTATTTATTAAGGCGACATCATCATAGGCAAGAATAGTAATGAAAATAGACATCGTGAATCCAATTCCACCTAAAAATCCAACACCAACAATATTTTTCCATTGCAATCCTTTTGGTAATTTGCACAATCCGATTAAAGCTCCAGTAAAAGCGAAAGCTACAATTCCTATAGGTTTTCCTAAAATTAACCCTGCCATAATACCAATACTGTTTGACTCACCTAATCCATTTTGCCAATCAGCGCCAATAGCGATGCTGGTATTAGCAATTGCAAAAAGAGGTAGAATTATAAAGGCAACCGGTTTGTGTAGAAAATGTTGCAAAACATAAGATGTTGATTTTTTATCACCATTGCCAAACGGAATTGCAAACGCTAGTAAAACTCCAGTTATGGTAGCGTGAACTCCAGAGTTATACATAAAATACCACATTACAACTCCTCCTAAAAGATATGGTATTAAGTTTTTAACTTTCAGTCGGTTGAGTATTAATAATACTGCAAATACTGCTAGAGATAATAATAAGTTTGCCCAAATAATAGTTTTTGTATAAAATATTGCAATAACGATAATAGCAATTAAGTCGTCGATTACGGCTAATGCAGTTAAGAATATTTTTAATGATAGCGGAACTCTGTTGCCTAACAAAGATAGAATTCCAATGGCAAATGCAATATCGGTGGCCATTGGGATTCCTGCTCCAGCTTGTGTAGCAGTACCAAAGTTGAACAAAAGAAAAATACATGCTGGAATGATAAAACCGCCCATAGCTCCAATAAGAGGAAAAGAAGCGTTTTTAATATCAGAGAGTTCTCCTTTGTAAATTTCGCGTTCTAATTCTAATCCAATTAGCAAAAAGAACACCGCCATTAACGCATCATTTATCCAATGCGTAATGCTGTGACCGCCCATGTCAAATTCCCAAAAGGCAATATAACTGGATTGAATAGGAGAGTTTGCCAAGGCAAGAGAAATAATAGTTACAAAAAGTAAAATAAGACCTCCTGCTTTTTCGCTTTCGTAAAATTCTTTAAATAGAGCAGTAATCTTCATGGATTTGTTTTTATGGAATCTTTGAAATTCTAAATCCAAGCAAAACAAGCGCTAGACCTTAAATCATACAGATAGAAACCTTTGATTTTCCGCTTTTTCTACGGTTTTACCAAATATACCTTTTTAATAATTTAAATAAATCTTGTTTTGTGTCTGTTTTATAGTTGAGCAATTTATCATGAAGCCTGATATTAAATTTCATTACAGAATTGAAAGTTTGGTGAGATCTGCTTAATATAATTTAGAAAATAGAGGAAACATAACTAAAACGACTTCTGTTTATTAAAAATTGTCAATTTTAAGGGAGTTGATTACTGAATAAAAAAAATGATTTCTTTACTGCTAATTTTAATGTATGATGAAATATTGACCATTAGTTCCTTGAGAACTTTAACGAATTTT
The DNA here is from genome assembly GCF_003688495.1 of Flavobacterium weaverense. GTDB lineage: Bacteria > Bacteroidota > Bacteroidia > Flavobacteriales > Flavobacteriaceae > Flavobacterium > Flavobacterium weaverense. Next base: position 221,748 of record NZ_REFH01000007.1, read on the forward strand.
TTTTAAATTTATTGAATAGAATTTAAAATCGAAACTAAGTTTTTGAGTTCATCAGGGATTTCATCTAATAAATTTACTCTTCTGGTTTTGTTGTTTTTTAATTTTATATCAAGGAATGAGTTTCCAAATCTATTTTTCAGCGCTATTGTTTTAATACTCGAATTCTCAATTGTATTTTTACTTGTTCTAAAAATTGTAAAAATTAAGATTATTAGATGAGCAATTCCTATAAATAATCCACTCCACAGGACAAATTGATCTTCAGTCTTAAGTCCTCTAAAAACTGATAGAATTCCGTAAACGGTCCAAATACTAGATAGTAGTATTTTTGTTCGAATTTCCTTTTTAGCGCTATCAATAATTACAATTTTGTTTTCATCAAAAATGATTTCACCGTTCTTAATATTGTATTTCTGTTCCATTTTTTAGATTTTTAAAAGCAGCAGGGAATTTATTTACTAATTTTTTTTCAAAATCGAATTTAATTAATTTTTTTATTTCTCTTTTAAAATCGAGTATTATTATATTACATAAGTTTTATCTAGTGCGAAAGTCCCGCTGAAACCAAAGTTATTTAGTTGAGGTTTTAGCGCTACAACTTTGTCATTCTGACGAAGAAAGAATCTTTGAGTTCGCGAGCGGCAATCAAATTCCAGCTAGGCGAATTTCTGATACAAAGAGAATATTTATCTTGTTTTTATTCAACTTATCTATTTAGTAGGATTGTATTAAAACATCGGTTGGAATGTGTAAACTTTCATGAAGCTGTCTTATCATATCTAATGAAAGTTTTCTTTTGCGATTTAAAATTTCACTAGCTCGACTTTTCAATCCTATAATATTTGCTAAATCAGTTTGATTGTACCCCATTTGCTCCATTCTGAATTTAATTGCTTCGATAGGATCCGGCAAACCAATTGGGAAATTTTCATTTTCATATTGATCAATTAAAATTCCCAGCACTTCTAATTCGTCGCCTTCTGGAGAATTCAATTTTGCATCAAAGATTATTTCAAGTCTTTCAAGAGCTTGATTATAATCATTTTCGGTTTTTATAGGTTTTATATTCATCTGTAGATATTTATTGTTTATTTAAGGTTTTAACCCTACAACTTTGTCATTCTGACGAAGGAAGAATCTTCGCTTGTTGCTCTTATTTGCTTAAATGACAAAAAACATTTTTTTTTAATTATTTACGGTTAATACAATACTTCGTGATAGTGCGAGCGTTCTGCTAGTGGCCATTATTAGAATCTTTGGTTTTCTATTTCGAATGTATCTAATCTCTAACGGATTAATATTTATATTTTAACGAACTGTTTTTTATCACAAAATTTAAGGACTAAGCATTTATCTTACTGCAAGTTGTATAATCTTTGTGTCGCAATCTTTGTGTTCGTGACCGGGATGCTCACGCCAGCAAGTATTACTTATTATAAAAAAGCTTTTTATTAATTAATAAAATACTTAATTATAAATCCAATTATAAAACTAATTACTGCTATATACCATCTAAATCTAATATCCCAATTACCTAGCCTTAAATTATCTCTAGTTAAATTACGAATTTCATATTCTTTATTTCTTATTGATTGTTGGTATTCAGCAGCTTCTTTTTGAAGTTTTAGATTGTCTAGTTCAAGTTTGTTCTTTATTTGTTTGTCCTCAATATCATCAAAACTAAAAATAATTCCTTTATTGGTAAGTTTATACGTCCCTTTGGATATGGACGTCATTAATTCAAGTTCATATTTTAAAATTTCGGTAATTATCTTTACTTCACTTATATTATTAACACATTTATTAAATTCGGTTATTTCTATTGTATAAGCATCGTTTTCCTTGAACTTAGAAATTAATTTAATTATTATAAGTTTTCTTGATTCTGTTAATTTCATTTTTAATCGGTTCTTTTTCGTTTCTACCAAACTGAATTGTAGATTGCATATAAGTCTAACTTAATCAGATTTATTATTCCATAATTAGGTAGCTAACTCTCTATAATAACATCTTTGTATACTTCCCAAATATACTAATTAATCTTACAAAAATTGTTTTTCTATTCTCAAATATAGACAATTCGGTTTTGCGATAAATCGAAATTCCATACACAACCCGCGTGAAGGATTGCAGTGAAAATCCTTTTTTATCATGCAGCGACAGCGGAATGATAAAAAAGATTGCAACGAAAAGCCTGACCCGCCGTAGAGGAACGAAGGTGGGACACGCCCAAAATACAACACATATTCTGCATTTCTAACCTTAGAATCCACTGATAAGGTTCAGTAGTAAAAAGCTTGTGGAACTTGTAAAAATTTTATAATTTTGCAGTCCGAATTTATAATAATAAATTAAAGAAGAAGATGGATATCAAAAGAGTAGCAATAGACGCTGTAAACGAGACAATTGTAATGACTGTAGTTCACATGGATTACAAAGGTCAAGTAGCAAAAAGAATAAACGAAAAAATGCCTTTGGCAACCGTTAAAGGATTTAGAAAAGGTGCTGTGCCTAAAGATCTTGTTGAAAAACAATACGGAAAATCGATCAAACAAGAAGAAGTTCAAAAAGTGGTTGACTTAGCTCTTGAGCGTTTTGTGCAATCAGAAAGATTAAACCTTCTTGGAACTCCACTTCCTAAAGTAAACGAGAATTTTTCTTGGGACGCTGAAGAATTGGTTTTTGAATATGAAATTGGACTAGTTCCTGACTTTACTTTAGATCTTGAAGGTAAAAATGACGTAGTAAAATATATTGTTACTGCTGATGATAAATTGATTGATGGTCAAGTAGCACGTATCCAAAAACAATTTGGAACTGCAATTCCTCAAGAAGCTGTTGTAGCAGATTCAGATATTACTGGAACTTTTGTAAACGAAGAAGCTGGAATTAATAATGCAACTACTATTTCTTTGGATCTTTTTAAAGACAAAGCGACTGCTGATAAATTCATTGGTAAAAAAGTAGGTGACGTTGTGACTGTAAATACAAGTGGTTTGTTTGAAGACGCACATCAATTGATGGACGTAATGAAAATAGGTCATGATGACGTTCACACAATAGCTGTTGATGTAGATTTCACAATCGAAGCAATCAACGGAGCTGAACTTGCTGAATTAAACCAAGAGTTGTTTGACAAATTGTTTGGAGCTGGAACTGTAGCGACGTTAGAGGAATTGAAAGCTAAAATTAAAGAAGATGCTGAAACTCAATTCGCGCAGCAAGCAGACCAAAAATTATTAGCTGATGTTCAAGATTTCTTGATCGAAAGTACAAAATTTGATTTACCAGCTGAATTTTTGAAAAAATGGTTGCAAACAGTAGGTGAGAAAAAATTGTCTCCTGAAGAAGCTGAAGTAGAATATGCAAGATCTGAAAGAGGATTGCGTTTTCAGTTGATAGAAGGTAGAGCAATGGCTACAAATGAAATCAAAGTTACTTTTGAAGACTTGAAATCATTCACTACAAAAAATATCCGTCAACAAATGGCACAATTTGGTCAAACAAACCCAACGGACGAAGAAGTTCAAGGAATTGTTGCTAGAGTGTTGTCTAATCAAGACGAAGTAAAAAGACTTTCTGACCAAGTGGTAGGAGAAAAAATGCTTGACTTGTTTAAAGAAAAAGCAAATCCAAAAACTAAAGAAGTTACTTACGAAGAATTTATTGCCGCTTCATACGGAGAATAAATTTAGTCTGTAAAGTGGTAAAGTCGAAAGTCAAAAGTCCCTCAGCGGGCTGAGATTAGTAAAATTTTATTATTTGCTTACCAATTGGAAACAATAAATAATAAGTATATTTGAGCGTCAAAAGAAACATTTTTTGGCGCTCTTTTTATTTGCAATACTGTCAGGAGCTAATCCAGTCCCGAAGCTTCGGGATGGTACAAGTTTTTTCATCTGGTTTGCTTTTTTCCAAGCAAGAAAAGGAGCTTCTTCAAGTCGCTCTTTTCGTGCAAGAAAATAGGCAATACGATTTCAAAAAGCTTTTGATTGCTACCTGGGATAAAAACGAGACATATTGACACTAACTATAAAGAGGTACGACCTTTGCAATAGTAAAGGAACTAGATATAACGTAAAACTTAGAATAAAAAAATATGAACTACGGTAAAGAATTTAAAAAATTTGCTACAAAGCACCAAGGAGTGAACTCAATGTATTACGATAAAATCGTAGGTGCAATGACTCCTCCAACTAATATGACTCCTTATATTATTGAAGAACGTCAGTTGAATATTTCACAATTGGACGTTTTCTCAAGATTAATGATGGATCGTATTATTTTCTTAGGAACAGGAATCGACGACCAAATTGCAAATATCGTTCAAGCACAGTTACTGTTTCTTGAAAGCGCTGATGCTTCTAAGGATATTCAAATTTATTTGAACTCTCCAGGAGGAAGTGTTTACGCAGGATTAGGAATTTATGACACGATGCAATATATCAAACCAGATGTAGCAACTATTTGTACAGGAATGGCAGCTTCTATGGGTGCGGTTTTACTATGTGCAGGAGCAGCAGGAAAACGGTCGGCATTACCACATTCAAGAGTTATGATTCACCAACCATCAGGAGGAGCACAAGGAGTTGCTACTGATATGGAAATCAACTTGCGTGAAATGTTGAAATTGAAAGATGAATTGTACCATATTATTTCACAACATTCAGGACAAACTTTTGATAAAGTTCATGCTGATAGTGAACGTGATTACTGGATGATTGCTGAAGAAGCGAAAGCTTATGGAATGATTGATGAGGTTTTAATAAGAAAGTAAAAATATAGTCGAAAGTCGAAAGTTGAAAGTCAGGAGCAGTGCTAATGACTTTCAACTTTATGACTTTATGACTTTAGACTTAAAAGAATGGCAAAAGCAGTATTAGAATGTTCGTTTTGTGCGAGAAAGAAACCAGAAACCAGCTTGCTGATTGCTGGAATCAATGCGCATATTTGTGATAAATGTATCGAACAGGCGCACGGAATTGTTTTAGAGGAATTAAAATCTGGCGGGAGTTCAAAACTTGTTGGCGATTTGATTTTGAAGAAACCAAAAGAAATTAGAGCGTTCCTAGATCAATACGTTATTGGTCAAGATCAAACTAAAAAAGTAATGTCGGTTGCCGTTTACAATCACTACAAACGTTTGATGCAACAGCAATTAGACGACGAAGTAGAGATTGAAAAAAGTAACATCATTATGGTGGGACAAACGGGAACAGGAAAAACATTAGTAGCGAAGACTATTGCTAAAATGCTTGATGTTCCTTTAGCAATCGTTGATGCAACAGTACTTACTGAAGCGGGTTATGTAGGAGAAGATGTTGAAAGTATTTTAACTCGTTTACTTCAAGCAGCTGATTATGATGTTGCAAAAGCAGAACGCGGAATCGTATTTATTGATGAAATAGATAAAATTGCTCGTAAAAGCGATAATCCATCAATTACACGTGACGTTTCTGGAGAAGGAGTACAACAGGCTTTATTAAAATTATTAGAAGGAACCGTTGTAAACGTACCACCTAAAGGAGGACGTAAGCATCCAGACCAAAAATTTGTTGAGGTAAACACACAAAATATTTTGTTTATCGCTGGAGGTGCTTTTGATGGTGTAGAAAGAATTATTTCTAAACGATTGAATCGTCAGGCTGTTGGTTATTCTACTTCAAAAAATGTAGATAATATCGATAAAGACAATTTATTGCAATATATTATTCCGAAAGACATCAAAGATTTTGGATTAATTCCTGAGATAATTGGTCGTTTGCCAGTATTGACGCACATGGATCCATTAGACAGAGAAACGTTGAGAGCAATTTTGACACAACCTAAAAATGCGTTAATCAAACAATATGAAAAGTTATTCTTGATGGACGACGTAGTTTTCACTATTACGGATGAAGCTTTAGATTTTATTGTAAATAAGGCATTAGAGTATAAATTAGGAGCTCGAGGATTGCGCTCGTTATGCGAAGCAATCTTGACTGATGCAATGTACGAATTGCCAAGTTCTGACGATAAAACATTGGAAATTGATGTGAAGTACGCACAGGAGACATTGAATAAAAATTTATTAAAGCGTTTAGAGATCGCTTCATAAAATTACATATTTCATAATAAGACTAGCCCGTTCATTACATTGAGCGGGTTTTTTTATGCCTATTTTACACTATTTGTTATTGTGCGCAAAAAGGAACATTATTTTTTTTTATCATCATTAGAATGCCGATTTTTGTTGCTTCATAATCAAATTAATACAGCATGCAAGTAGAGGATAAAGAAGTTATTTTATTAAAAGTTTCTGGTCAGGATAAATTAGGAGTTACCGCTGGTTTAACATCTGTATTAGCGAATTATGATGCTATAATTTTAGATATCGGTCAAGCTGATATTCATGACACCCTTTCTTTAGGGATTTTATTCGAAATAAAAGCAGGATCAACTTCTGGGCCCGTCTTAAAAGATTTGTTGTTTAAAGCGTATGAGCTTGGCGTTAAAGTTAAGTTTATTCCTATCTCAGTACCTGATTATGAAATATGGGTGAAAGGACAACGCCAACAGCGTTATAGTATCAATGTCCTGGGAGAAACGCTTACTGCTGTTCAATTAGCTGCTGTTACCAGAATTTTGTCTAATCAAAACTTAAATATTGATGCAATAAAGAGATTAACCGGTCGCGTATCTATTGTAGAAGAAGATGAATTTCCGCGTTCTTGTATACAGCTTTCCGTGACTGGTACTATTGTAGATAAAACTTTCATGACCGCTAGTTTTATGGAGATTTCTAGAACTTTAGATGTCGATATTTCTTTCCAAGAAGATAATATGTATCGAAGGAATCGTCGTTTAGTCTGTTTTGATATGGATTCTACGTTAATACAAACCGAAGTTATTGATGAATTAGCGGAGTTAGCAGGAGTGGGAGAGCAAGTACGCACAATTACTGAAGCAGCTATGAACGGAGAAATAGATTTTAGCGAAAGTTTTAAGCAACGCATGGCTTTACTAGAAGGACTTAGTGAAGATGTTTTACAAAATGTTGCAGAAAATTTACCAATCACAAAAGGTGCGCATCGATTGATGAAAGCCTTGAAATATTACGGATATAAAACTGCTATTTTATCTGGTGGATTTACCTTTTTCGGAAAATATTTACAGAAGGAATTAGGAATCGATTATGTTCATGCAAACGAACTCGAAATTATTGATGGTAAATTGACTGGGAATTATCTTGGGGAAATAGTAGATGGTAAAAAGAAAGCAGAATATTTACAAGCCATTGCAGACAAAGAGGGTATACATATTAATCAAACAATAGCGGTGGGCGATGGAGCTAATGATTTACCAATGTTAAGTTTAGCAGGTTTAGGAATTGCTTTTCATGCAAAACCAACGGTAAAAGAAAAAGCAGGAAGTTCGATATCAAGTTTAGGTCTAGATGGAGTTTTGTATCTTTTAGGATATCACGACAGGCACATTGATATGATGGAAGATGATAATTAGAATTGCAATTTGACTATTGAGCTGTTAATAAATTTTATTGACAGCTTTTATTATGCTTTGTCATTAGCATTTTGGTTCGAATCATGAACAGAATGAATTGTAATTGTTTTACAAATTCCTCTGGCACCGCAGCCCATTCTTTTTGGTCCACAAGAAACTAGCAAAATTAAAAGAGCGAATATATAAAGTATTCTTTTCATAATTATACAATTATACTTTGTTCCATTTCCTTTAACTGTTCCAAATAATCTCGATGGTTTGACAATCTCGGAATTTTATGTTGGCCTCCCAATTTATTATGGTCCTTTAGCCAATCATAAAATAGATTTTTTCTTGCCACATTAATTACTAACGGGTTTAACGTCATGTTATTATGTCGTTTGGCTTCATAATCAGAATTCAAAGATTGTATTGATTCGTCTAATATCTTTTGAAAGCTAGAAATATCAGCTGGACTTTGTTTAAATTCTATCATCCATTCATGAGAACCTTTTTCTTTACCTTCCATGAATACGGGAGCAACAGTATAATCAACGACTTGAGTGTTTGTTAATCGACAGGCTTTGGCAATAGCCTGATCCGTATTTTCTACCATCAGTTCTTCACCAAAAACATTAATATGATGTTTAGTTCTACCTGTAACTCTAATTCTGTAAGGATTTAAGGAAGTGAAACGAACAGTGTCACCTATTAAATAACGCCATAATCCAGAGTTGGTCGTTATCACTAAAGCATAATTTCTAAATAATTCTACATCAGCTAACCGAATTGATTTTTGATTGGGTGTACCAAAAGTATCCATTGGAATAAATTCATAGAATATTCCATAATCTAACATTAACAATAAATCACTAGAATTGTTTAAATCTTGAATTGCAAAAAAACCTTCGGAGGCATTGTATATTTCGTAATATTTAAAATCTTTCTTTGGAACTATTTTTTGATATTGTTCGCGGTACGGTTCAAAGTTTACACCACCATGAAAGTACACTTCTAGATTTGGCCATATTTCAAGTAGATTTCCTTTGCCCGTTTCCTCCAGCATTTTATTCATTAGAACTAGCATCCATGAAGGAACACCAGCAAAACTAGTTACATTTTCATTTTTAGTTTCATTTATAATGGCAGCGATTTTAGATTCCCACTCGCTCATCAACGAAATTTTATTACTTGGCGTGCTGCTAAACTCGGCCCAGATAGGCATGTTTTCAATTAAAATAGCGGAAAGGTCTCCATAAAAAGTATCGTTGTCTTCATAGATCTGTGAGCTTCCGCCAAGTCGCAGACTCTTACCTAAGAATAGATGGGAATTCTCGTTGTTATTTAAATAAAGGCATAGTAAATCCTTACTTCCTTTATAATGGCAATCTTCAAGCGCTTCGTTACTTACGGGAATGAATTTGCTTTTTGCATTTGTCGTTCCACTAGATTTTGCAAACCATTTTATGGGTTCTTCCCAAAAAACATTTTGCTCTCCTTGACGTGTTCTTTCGATCAAAGGTTGCAGTTCTTCATAAGTTGAAATAGGGATTCTTTCTGAAAAAGTGGCGTAGGAATTTATAGAATTGTAATCGTATTTTTTTCCTAAAACAGTGTTCTTAGATGACTGAATTAAATTCATAAGCAATTCCTCTTGAACTTCGTTTGGATATTTCAAGAATAATTCGATTTGATGTATTCTTTGTTTTAGAACCCAAGAAGCAAACGAATTGATTATGGTTAGTGGCATTTAGATTTCTGATTTTAGATTAACGATTGTTGATTTCAGATTTGAATATCAATTGACAAATACTAACTTTGTCAAGTAATCAAAAATAGTGTTTTTTTATAAAAAACAATTCTTTAATAATGTAAAGATTCCGACTCAGGAGAAATCTATCAAGAGTTGTGCTTAATCTAAAATCTAAAATTACAATGACTTACGAAGGTGTTCTAACTAAAATGCAGACTGAATTTGGCAATCCAATTCAATATTATCTAGTTTTTGAAAATAGTTTCTTGAACGTCAATCAATTATTAGATAAGGATCTAGAGATTAATTTTGTTGGTTACCAATGTCTTAATTGTGGGAAAAAGAAAAAGATATTTCGACAAGGTTTTTGTTATGATTGCTTCTATTCAAGTGCTTCAGTGGGCGACTGGATAATGAAGCCTGAATTAAGCACTGCGCATCTGGGAATTGAAGATAGAGATTTGGCTTACGAGGAAAAAGTGCAATTGCAACCGCATATAGTTTATCTAGCTTTATCAAGTGAAGTAAAAGTCGGTGTTACAAGAAAAACCCAAATGCCAACGCGATGGATTGACCAAGGTGCTAATGAGGCGATTTCTATTGTCGAAGTTCCTAATCGTTATTTAGCTGGAATTACTGAGGTAGCATTGAAAAATCATTATGCAGATAAAACCAATTGGAGAAAAATGCTAACGAATACTGTTGAACATGTAGATTTAATTGCTGAGAGATTAAAACTGGAAAATTTAATTCCAAAAGAAGTTCGGGAATATTTCTATTCTCAAAAAAATGATCTTTATGAAATGCATTATCCTGTTCTAGAATATCCAAAGAAAGTGGCTAGCTTAAGTTTAGATAAGACACCACAATTTCAAGGAAAGTTAAGAGGTATAAAAGGACAGTATCTAATTTTTGATGATGGTACAGTTTTTAATGTTCGAAGTTCAGAAGGATATATTGTCAACATAAACGTATAAAAAAATGCCTAAAAAGTAATTCACTTTTTAGGCATTTTTTTTTGATGTTGAAGTTTTAATTTGCTTTCGGTTCTTCTACTTTTTTCTTTTTATTGAATAAACCATTTAATAATTCAGCGGCTTTAGTTTTTACCTCGTCTTTAGCAGTAGGTGTTGCAGTAGTATTTGCCGCAGTTGTATCAGCAGGTTTTTTGTTTTTGTTTATAAAATCATTCAGTGCTGAAGTTCCTTGCTTTACTAATCTATCTTTTTGCTGATTCACTAGTTGTGTAGTAAGTTTTGTTACTGCGCTACTAATATCAGTTGAAATTTTTGGGTTTGTAAAGTTTCCTATTAAAGTTGCAGTAATTGGAATACTTTCTACTTTCGCAGCTTCAGCAGGAGATAATTTAGCAATCAAGGCATTTGCTTCTGATCCTAAATATTTTGCGGGAACATCAAATTTTATATTATAATTCATCGATTGATCAAAACCATGCGTTCCACCAATAGTTGCTTTTATATCTTGATATTTTACATCAAAAGGCTTCACATTTACTTTTCCATCTTTAAAGGTAATTGCTGCTTTTAAATCATTCAAATTGATTTTACTTACATCGATAAATTTAATGTTAGATGCTAGTGATGTTAGCAATGTAGAATTAGCAGAATTCACGGTTGTTGAAAGTAATTGCCCTAGTAAATCTCCTGTGATAGTTTTTAGATCAGGAGTGAATTCAGTCGCATTAAGATTTCCGTTTAATTTGATTGTCGAATTTAATTTTCCATTAACGATTCCCGCTATTGGTGCAATTTTTTTCAACATATCAAGCTGCGTGAAAGATTGCGCAATGTCTACTTGATTTAAATTTAAATTCATTTCAAAAACCGGAACTTTACCTTTAGTGGAAACAGCTCCATTAACTCCAATAGTTCCACCGAAAATAGATGTTTTTACGTTTTCCAAGGTTACTTTCTCATCTTTGACAATCAATTTTCCAGATACATCTCTCAAGGTTAAATTGTCATATAAAACAGTATTAGCATTTGCGATAAGGGTACAATTTAAAAAAGATGGAATCTTCATAGCTTCTGCTTTCTTGTCTTCAGCTTTAGTTTCATCACCTTTTGTCATAAAGTCGTCTACCGCTAGTTGCTTAGAATTCATAAAGAAGTTTCCTTTCAACTCTTGGTTTCTAAAAATAAAACCATAGAAATTTTCTAAAATCCCAGTCACATTTATATCACTTTTACCAGTTGTTGCGCTAAACTGTTTTAAATTAACCTGACTCGGATTAAATTGTACTAATGCCGTACTGATATTCATGGTTTTTCCATTTTCATCAGCATACTTAAATCCTGAAAGACTCATCGTTCCAGCATTGTTTATGTTTTGATACTGACTTTTCTCCACAGATTCCATATCAAACTTTGTTGTAACATCAGCTTTTAAAATTCCTGATAGCGGTTTGTCTAACTTGACAGGATAAGCTTTTGTTACGTTTGCCAAGTTGATTGTTCCTTTTAATGCAGCATCAATAATGGCATTTTGTGTAATGTTACTAATTTTTGCTTTGGCATTAAATATATCTTGGTCAATCTGGAAAGAAAGCTTATCTAAGTTCACATAAGTATCGTTTAATATTCCAGTTTCATTTATTATTTTAGTGTCTATAACAATGTTTTGAACTGTTTTTGGTAAATCAGGATATTTAAATGAAGCATTTTTAGAAGCAATTTCGACATTGAATTTAGGAACTGTATTAGCAGAATAAAGACCTTTTGCAAAACCAACAACCGTAAAATCTCCTGTAGTTTTTACATTCTCTAAACTAGCAGAATAAGCTGCAGGAATTACTCCTAAGAAATTTTTGAAAGAGGAAGTAGGTGTCTTGAATTTTAAATCATATTCCTGTCCGTTTTCTACTAACTGAATAAATCCATCGAATGCTAATGGCAATTGATTAATAAGCGCCTTGTTTTCTTTGAAAGAATATTTGCTGTTTTGTAGATCGATTCCTAAAACGGCATCTAAAGTTAAAGCTACATTATTCATATAATTTACTTTATCGAGATCTAAGGAAATTTTTGCTGTGGATTTTGTTACTAAATCTAGTTTTTGAGAGGCAAAATCTCCTATTCCTTCGTGGTTTAAACTATCAATTTTCATTTTTATTTTAGATCCTTCATCAAAATAACGGAACTGAAAATTCTCAATTTTATAATTTTTTATTTTCAACAGTAAAGGCTCGCTTTTAGTGGCGGCTTTGTTTTCTTTATTTTTCAAAGCAATATCATAATTACCAATACCATCCTTATTAAATATGATATTAATCAATCCATTTTTAGTGCTAATTCCATCTATTGCAATTGCTTCATTTTTATCTTTAAATAATTCTTTAATTGACATTTGTAAATTAACCTCGCCTAATGAAACTAAAGTGTCACCTTCAAAAGGAGCTTTATTAATGATTACCAATGAATCGAGCGTAACATTTGCACTTGGAAAGCTTTTTATTAAACTTAAATTCACATCAGAAAAACTAACCTTCGCATCTACTTTTTCATTTATAGCATCAGCAATTTTTGCTTTTATTTGATCCTCAAAAAAATATGGGATTGTAAATAAAGCAATTAGGAACAAGATTATTAAGGCTCCAATAACTTTTAAAATTGTTTTTAGCATGATTTGGTTTTCTTTAGATTTTTAGATTCAGCAAAAATGATGCCCACTTCAATGCAAAAATAAGCATTATAGTTTAGCGATTTTCATCACTTTTAACATTTAGCCTTGTAGCTTTTTTTCTACTCGTTATTATTTAAAATGAAAGTCCGTTTAAATTTAGATTTAAACGGACTTTATAATTTTATCGTTAACTAGTTTATCTTTAATTCAAAAGGCATTACTGCTTGAATTCCTGTGCGTGTTTGCAATTTTTTAATTTCTTGCATAATACGATAATTCTCCTCTCCAATCTCTTCTTTTATAAATGATTCTTTAGATTTTGCAAAAGGTAAGTTTGCGAATAAATCATCAAAATTCTTTTCGTACTCTGGATAGTTTTGAGTGCTAAACTTTTTAATTTTTGCTAATGAAGCTGCTTGAGCAATAGCATCATTAAGTCCGCCAATTTTATCAACTAGTCCTATTTTTAAAGCTTCAGATCCAGTCCACACTCTTCCTTGTGCGATGGCATCTACTTGCTCAAATGTCATTTTTCTTCCTTCAGCAACGTGAGTAACAAATGTTTTGTAAATGTGCTCGACACCTTCTAATGTTACTGCTTTGAACTTTTCGTCGATAGGTACAAATGTACTGTAGTTTGCAGCATTCTCATGCGTTTTTACTTGTTCAGTGTGAATTCCTATTCTAGTTGCTAGTGGAGTAAAGTTCGGTAAAACTCCAAAAACTCCTATCGAACCTGTAATTGTATTTGCTTCAGCAAAAATAGTATTGGCATTACAAGCAATATAATAGCCACCTGATGCGGCATAATTACCCATTGATACAACTATTGGTTTTACTTTTTTAGTCAGCTCAATTTCTCTCCAAATCAAATCAGATGTTAATGCGCTTCCTCCAGGACTGTCGATACGAAGTACAATCGCTTTTACGTTTTTGTTTTTTCTAGCTTTTTGCAAAGAGCGACGCATTGATCCTTCACCAATCACAGTAACATCTCCTTCACCGCTCATAATTTCTCCTTGAGCATAAATAATTGCAATTTCATCTTTACTTCCCGAAGATTGCGAAGTAGTAAGCACTTTTTGAGCATAATCAGTTACAGAGACTTTGTTGTAATCTTCGTCAGTAGCGACTTTTAGTGCTTTTCTAATCGCATTGTGATACACATCTTCATAAGCTACAATATCTACCAACTTAGCTGTTTTTGCCATTTCTGGCGTTCGTGCTAATAATCCATTTGCAATTACATTCAATTGCTCAATCGACACATTTCTACTTTTAGAAATATCTTTCACAATGGAGTTCCAAACTGAAGTTAACAGCGCAGTCGTTTGTTCTCTATTGGCTTCGCTCATCTCATTTTCAAGAAATGGTTCAACCGCACTTTTATATTTACCATGACGAATAACTTCCATTTTTAATCCTGATTTTTCTTGGAAATCCTTGAAGAACATGATTTCAGCTGAAAGCCCTTTGAAATCCATATCACCTACAGGATTGATATAAATTGTATTCGCAACTGAGTTTAAGTAATATTCTTTTTGAGAGTAAGAATTAGAATAAGCCATCACAAATTTGCCCGACTTCTTAAAATCATCAAGTGCGTCTCTTACAGCTTTGCTTTGAGCCATTCCCAAAGAAGAATTATCATTTAAAATTGATATTCCTTTGATGTCGTCATCTGTTTTTGCATTTTCAATTGAATTAATAATATCAGTTAATCCTATCTTTTTGCCGTCAGAAAAAATAGTTACCCATGGATCTTTATATTTTCCTGCGTAGTCATTTTTGATTTTGCTTAAATTTAATTCGATTACCGAGTTGCTTTTTACAGTTACCGTCTCAGATTCACCGCCAAAAACAGCTCCAATCAATAGTATTCCGAAAAAGAACAACATAAAGAAAACAAAAATACCAATGATGGTAGCCAATACATTTCCTAAAAATTTCATATTTATATTTTTTTAATAAGTCTGCGACCCTTTCAATTCGTTACAAATTTAAGAGATAAAAATCTAAAATTAGTTATTAACACTCTTTATAAAGATACTTCTATTCTAAAATTGTTTTAGTTAATTTGCGTTTAATATGAAATCACAACATCAGGTAATTTTATCGCTAGGAAGTAATCAAGGTAATCGTCTAGAAATCATTGAAAAATGTATAGCGTTAATCCATCAAGAAATAGGAACTGTTATAAAAGTATCCCAGTTATATGAAAGTCCTTCTTGGGGTTTTGATAGTGATGCTTTTTATAATTGTGCTATTCTAATTCACACTACAAGTACTGCGCAAAAAGTTTTGTCACAGGCTTTAAAAGTGGAAAAAAAATTAGGCAGAATTAGAGGTGCGGCTTCAGGATACCAATCTAGAATTATTGATATTGATTTAATAGCATTTGATGAAGAAATAATAGAATCAGAGAAACTCCAAATTCCGCATCCTTTAATGCAGAATAGAAATTTTGTATTATTACCTATTTTAGATTTAAAATTAGATTGGAAACATCCAGTATTTAAAAAAACGATTAAAGAATTATTAGATGCTTCTCCAGATGAAAGTGTTTGTAAAGTGGTGCAAAATTTAAGTAGTCCACTAGCAAATCTTGCTCTGGAACAATTTAATTATGTAGCTTTTGAAGGAAATATTGGTGCTGGTAAAACGACTTTAGCCACTAAAATTGCAGAAGATTTTAATGCTAAAACTGTTTTAGAGCGTTTCGCAGATAATCCTTTTTTGCCCAAATTTTATAAAGACCAAAATCGCTATGCGTTTCCGCTTGAAATGTCATTTCTAGCCGACAGATACCAACAATTATCAGATGATTTAGCGCAGTTTGATTTGTTTAAAGATTTTATAGTAGCCGATTATCATATTTTTAAATCTTTGATATTTGCTAAAATCACTTTGGCAGATGATGAGTATAGATTGTATCGAAATCTATTTGATATTATCTACAAAGAAATGCCAAAACCCGATTTATATATTTACTTGTATCAAAATTCAGAGCGTTTGCTGCAAAATATTAAAAAAAGAGGAAGAAGCTACGAACAAGAAATTCCTGCAGATTATCTTGACAAAATCAATAGTGGTTACTTAGATTATATAAAATCACAAACCGATTTAAATGTTTTGATTATCGATGTTTCTGATAGAGATTTTGTAAAGAATCAAGAAGATTATCTTTTCATCTTAAGCGAAATTCAGAACAAAATAAATAAAGTATCACTATAAAAATTACACCTGAATTTAGCTTCGTGATATTTAATTCTAATTATATTAGATTGAATGAAAATGAGAATTAGCTCGACATGATAAAATCTTGTTGAATTCTATTGAAAGCAATAAAAGAGTTTTCGATTTTGGTAAATAGTTTTATAAAGGTATCTTTTCTATCAATTATGAAATCAGCAATCTAATTATCTAATTGCTTTACCTTTACAAATAAATCCCAAATTACAATTCCTGCACTTACAGATATATTTAAGGAATGTTTAGTTCCTAACTGAGGAATTTCAATACAACCGTCACAAATTGCAACAGCGTCTTGTGAAACTCCGTACACTTCATTTCCAAAAACTAATGCGTACTTCATTTCTTTTTTAACTTTGAAATCATCAAGAAATACAGCACTTTCAACTTGTTCGATAGCAAGTGTGGTAACATTGTCTTTTTTAAGTCTTTCGATAACTTCAATAACGCTTTCGCAATGTTCCCAGGTTACAGTTTCAGTAGCTCCGAGCGCTGTTTTATGAATTTCTTTATTTGGAGGCGTAGCAGTGATGCCACATAAGTATATTTTTTCGATCAAAAACGCATCAGCAGTTCTAAAAACAGAACCAATATTGTGCAAGCTGCGGATATCATCTAAAACTAAAATAATGGGTGTTTTTTCCGATTGTTTAAAATCTTCAATTGATTTTCTATCCAGTTCGCTATTTTCGAGTTTTCTCATAATTGGGGAGTATTCAAAAAAAAAGCTTCCTAAATTAATGGAAGCTTTTTTTTAATATTTATTTTAATTAGCTTTTTGAACCGTCGATAGCTAAAACATTTCCTTTAATCGTAAGTACTTTTGTAGGTACAACTGCATTAGTTGTCAAAGTAATAGTTTTAGAGAAAGGCTGACCTGCTCTTGATGTATCGTATTTTACTCCAATCACTCCTTTTGCTCCTGGAGCGATAGGCGCTCTTGGATAAGTAGGAACAGTACAACCACATGAACCTTGTGCATTAGTAATAATTAATGGTTTGTTACCATTGTTTGTAAAAACAAACTCACGGTTACCATCAGAGTTGTAAGCAACAGTACCATAATCAATAGTCTCACTAGCGAAAACCATTCCTGCACCGTTTACTTTTGTAGTTGTAACTACAGTAGTTTTAGCTTTTACTTTCTTAACAGCTTTTGAGCTTTCTTGCGCGTGAGAAGCCGTCACTCCTACAACTAATAATAATGCTAATGTAATTATCTTTTTCATTTTATTTGTTTTTTAATTGGTTTGACAAATTTAAAGAAAAAATCATGCCAATGCCATAATTTAATCTTAAAAAGCGTTAATTTTTTCTGTAATCACGATAATTGGCTATAAATCTATAAATTCGCTGATAGATTTTTTTTCATTCATTTTAAAGACAAAATACATTGGCATCTAAAGATAAACCGGTTAAGGAAACTCCATTAATGAAGCAGTATAATGAGATCAAAAGGAAATATCCTGATGCATGCTTACTGTTTCGTGTGGGTGATTTCTATGAAACTTTTGGTGATGACGCTGTTCGAGCATCAAAGATTTTAGGAATTACTTTGACTAAAAGAGGTGCAGGTTCAGAAGGTGAAACTGCGCTTGCTGGTTTTCCGCATCATTCCATAAATACGTATTTGCCTAAACTTGTTAAAGCTGGACTCCGAGTTGCTATTTGCGATCAATTAGAAGATCCAAAAATGACAAAGACAATCGTTAAACGGGGCGTTACTGAATTAGTAACTCCTGGTGTTTCTATGAATGATGAGGTTTTACAATCCAAAACAAATAATTTTCTTGCCGCAATATTTTTTGCTATTAAATCTATTGGAATATCGTTTCTAGATGTATCAACAGGAGAGTTTTTAACTGCTCAGGGAAATGCAGAATATATTGATAAGCTTTTGCAGAATTTTAATCCGAGTGAAGTCTTAATTCCCAAAAACAGTAAAAATGATTTTAAAGAAGCTTTCGGAGAAGACTATCATACTTTTTATTTAGAAGATTGGATTTATAAGGAAGACTATGCTTTTGAAACGTTGACGAGACATTTCCAAACTTTTTCATTGAAAGGTTTTGGGGTCGAAGAATTAAAAGAGGGAATTATTTCTGCTGGAGCAATTTTATATTACCTCTCAGAAACGCAGCATAATAAAGTCCAACATATTACTTCAATTCAGCGAATCGCTGAAGACGCTTACGTCTGGATGGATCGTTTTACTATTCGAAATTTAGAATTGTATCATAGTTATAATCCAAACGCGGTCACTCTTCTTGATGTTATTGACAAAACGCTTTCGCCAATGGGTGGGAGATTATTAAAAAGATGGTTAGCATTACCATTGAAAGATAGTAACAAGATAAAAAGTAGACACGAGGTCGTTTCTTATTTAAAAGAGAATCAATCGGTTTTGAAAAATATTCAAAATCAAATTAAGCAAATTTCAGATCTAGAACGATTAATTTCAAAAATCGCTGCGGGGAAAGTGTCGCCACGTGAGGTGGTGTACTTAAAAGAATCTTTGGATGCTATTATTCCAATAAAAAACTTGGCTTTACAAAGTCCGCAAGAAGCGGTAAAAGTAATTGGAGACAATTTGCATAGTTGTGAATTATTACGTGAAAAAATCAAAACTGTCTTGAATCAAGATGCTCCTGTAGCTGTTTCTAAAGGAAATGCAATTGCTAAAGGCGTGAATGCTGAATTAGACGATTTACGTGCAATTTCGACATCAGGAAAAGAGTTCTTAGATGGAATTGAAAAAAGAGAATCTCAAGCAACGGGAATTTCCTCTTTAAAAATTTCTTTCAATAACGTTTTTGGTTATTATATCGAAGTTCGAAACATGCATAAAGACAAAGTTCCCGCAGAATGGATTAGGAAACAGACATTAGTTAATGCGGAGCGCTACATCACCGAGGAATTAAAGGAATATGAAACAAAAATTTTAGGAGCTGAAGAGAAAATTCATAAGATAGAAGCAGAGTTATTTGAGCAATTGGTTCATTGGATCGCCACATACATCAAGCCCGTTCAAATGAATGCTAATTTGGTTGCACAGCTAGACTGCTTATGTTCATTTACGCAGTTAGCAATCGAGAATAAATACGTTTGCCCAGATTTAGACGAAACTTTCGAACTAGAAATAAAAAACGGAAGACATCCTGTTATCGAAAAGCAATTGGCGGTGGGAACGCCATATATCGCTAATGATGTTTTTTTAGATAGAGAGACGCAGCAGTTAATTATGATTACAGGTCCTAACATGTCTGGTAAGTCGGCTATTTTACGTCAAACAGCATTAATCGTACTCTTAGCTCAAATGGGAAGTTTTGTTCCCGCAGAGACTGTAAGAATGGGCGTTGTTGATAAAATCTTCACTAGAGTAGGAGCTTCAGATAATATTTCGATGGGCGAATCTACTTTTATGGTCGAAATGAATGAAACGGCTTCAATTTTGAACAATATTTCTGATCGCAGTTTAGTATTGCTAGACGAAATTGGTAGAGGAACGAGTACTTATGATGGAATTTCAATTGCATGGGCAATTGCAGAGTTCTTGCATGAACATCCTTCAAGGCCTAAAACCTTATTTGCTACGCATTATCACGAATTAAATGAGATGAGTGAATCATTGCCTAGAATCCAAAATTATAACGTGGCCGTGAAGGAATTAAAAGATACTGTTTTGTTTGTTCGAAAATTAATAAAAGGAGGAAGTGCGCATAGTTTTGGAATACACGTTGCCAAGATGGCGGGAATGCCGCAAATAGTAATATTGAAAGCACAGAAACTTTTAAAGAAATTAGAGAAAAATCATTCTAGCGATGCGTTAAACGGAATCAAGGCCGCAAAAGACGAAATGCAAATGAGTTTTTTTAATCTAGATGACCCTTTGCTGGAAGAAATTAAGGAAGAGATTTTAAATCTAGATATAAATACGATTACACCCATGGAAGCATTGATGAAACTCAATGAAATTAAAAGAATGCTGGTTAGATAAAAATTTTATTCTTTTTAAATAATGGGTTATCAGAACGTTAACTTTTTTATTGAATTTTTTTGCAAAAAAGGCTTGTGTAACTCAATAAAAGTCTTAAATTTGCATCCGCAATACAGAACAAGTATCGCGGTTCGCCAAGTCGAACTGAAAATGCGAAAATAGCTCAGTTGGTAGAGCGCGACCTTGCCAAGGTCGAGGTCGCGGGTTCGAGCCCCGTTTTTCGCTCCACACCACATAATGCTCGGATGGTGAAATTGGTAGACACGCTGGACTTAAAATCCAGTGAACAGCAATGTTCGTGCGGGTTCAAGTCCCGCTCTGAGTACTAAAAAAGCTTCAAACTATGTTTGGAGCTTTTTTTATATATTAAATTTCGATCCAAAACATATTTTTTAATTTCAGCGGTAGAGCTTTAACGTTTACTTAAATAGCTTCAAACTGCGTTTGGAGTTTTTTTATATTTTGAATCGATTATTTAGAATAGTAGTAATATTGGAGATCAATTTTGAAATACTTTAGTTTGGAATAAATATTTCAAATAAAAGTTTTGTGTCATTGTGAGTAGTGGATTCGAAGTCAACTCTGAAAACGAGAATCAGTATTATTTCTAAAATTATCGGAATGTTGATTTAAAAAAAAATATTCTTTTTGTCGAAAAGCAGTTGCTTTTTTTATATGAACTTGATTTTGTGATTAATTTTTGTTTTAAGTATGGGAGCTTTTGTAATTAGTAAAAGATATAATGACGAATATAAATTTGTGTTCACTTCGAGGAAAGGTAAAGTTGTGTTCACGAGTTTAAGTTACGAGCTAAAGTTTGAATGCGAAGAAGATATTGAAAGGTTTAAAATTCAGATAGAAACGGCAGAGTTTCTAAAATTCAAATCGTCAGCTGGAAAGTTTTTCTTTAAATTGATGCTAGGCGGCCAAATTTTCGCAACAAGTAGAAAGTATACCACAGCATTGCGTTTGCAGAAAGGAATCGATGAAATCGTACGATACGGAGGTGTATCTGAGATATTGGACTTCTCTGGGAATGATTTTGTTTTTCTTGATTAGATAAATCTAATAGTATTAAAAAAAGAGAGTGTCCTGAAGTTTCAGAACACTCTCTTTTTTTGTTTCGAGCCTCTTATTTTTAAAAAAATAAAACGCTAGAATAAAAAAAAGCCACCTGCATAGCGGATGGCTTCATTTTTTTTGTAATTTAAAAATTACTTAACTTCTGGAGTTACAGCAGTAGTGTCAGTAACAGTCATAACTGAATCAGTAACAACAGCAACAGTGTCAGTAATTACAGCAGTAGTGTCTACAGTCATAGTGTCTTCAGCGTTAGCGTCAGCTTTTTTACAAGATACAACAGTTAATACAGCAACAGCAGCTAAACTTAAAAATACTTTTTTCATCTTAATTTATTATAAAAGGTTAATTATTAATTCGTGGCAAAGATATAAATTTTTTAATATGTAAATTATTTTTTTATTTATTTTTTTAAAAATTATATTTTCTCTCCACGCCAAAGCAAATAGCAATTATTATGCCAGTTGAAAACAAAGGTTAAATAGTATCAATTTTGATTAATTTAACCTTTGATTGATTTTATTTTTTTCTTAAGACCTTCTTCTTTAATGGTTTAGTCTGTTTTGGGTGAACTAACTTTAATTCGCTAATTAAGTTTTGAGCACCTGCATATTTATCCATAATGAATAACACATAACGTATATCAACCATTATATTTCTGCAAATACTAGGGTCATAATAGATATCACTCATAGTTCCTTCCCAAACTCGGTCAAAATTTAGTCCAATTAAGTTTCCATGAGCGTCAATTGCAGGACTTCCTGAATTACCTCCAGTAGTGTGATTTGTACCAATAAAATTAACTGGCATTTTTCCGTTTTCGCTGTATGGACCGTAATCTTTTTTATTATATAGATCAACTAATTTTGCTGGAATATCAAATTCGTAATCTCCAGGAACATATTTCTCCATTACACCTTCTAAGTAGGTAACTGGTTGATAGAAAGTAGCGTCTTTAGGTTCGTACCCTTTAACTTTTCCGTAGGTTACTCTTAATGTGCTGTTAGCATCTGGGAAAATACGACTATCAGAGTTTAACTCTAATTGCGCTTTCATGTACGTACGCTGTAATGCTGTAATGTTCATGTTGATTTCGTCATACTTTGGGGCAATCTCTTTAGTATACTTATCAGATAATTCTTTTACAAGTATAAAAGCAGGATCAGCATTCAAGTTTGCAATAACCGTCTTTGCATCACCAGAAAGTAATTTTTTCAAACTTTCGTAATCTTTTAGTTTTGATTTACCGTAAACTTCTGACGCTAAGTTTTTAGCATTTACATTTACTAAACCTTTTGGTAAAAACTGTTTAGATGATTTTGTAGCATATAAATCTATCAGTTGTTCAAAAACCTTTTCATCTACTGATGCGTTGAAGTTTTTGTAAAAATCAGCTAAACTAGTTACTAGGTTTGCTTTTCTATCGTTAAATGCTTGTTCTCCTCTAGAATTGTAAACCTGTTCTAACTGGTACAATTTAAAACCAGTGCTAAGCATTTCTGTATTGCGTTGTACTGTTTCAGCGAAGTATTCCTTTGCAACTGCATAGGGAGCTATTTCAGTGTAGTTTTTTTCGAAATCAGCTAATAGTGTTCCATATTCTTTTTGCTTACCTGCTTTAACCACTTTTTCCTGAAAAGCTTTTTCCGCTTCTCTTTTTACAGCTACTGCATTTGATTTTTTTAATCCTTGTGTTTCACCAATCCATTTTTTCCAATAGTTAGCAATACTTGCATATTTTGATGCGTACTGAATTTTGATCGCATTATCTTTTCTCATAAAACCATCAGCCACCTTTAAAGCTCTATCTCTGATTTCGATTTTTGCTGGATTTAATTCGTTTACAATTTGCTCAATAGCAACAGCTGGTAAATACTCATTAGTTTTTCCTGGGTATCCAAATACTAGAGTGAAATCATCTTCCGCTACACCGTCAAGTGAAATTGGTAAAAAGTGTTTTGGAGTGTACGGCACATTATCTTTCGAATATTTAGCTGGACGATTATTTTTATCAGCATAAATTCTAAATAAAGAAAAATCTCCTGTATGACGCGGCCAAACCCAGTTGTCAGTATCAGAACCAAATTTCCCAATAGATGTTGGTGGCGCACCAACTAAACGAACATCTGTAAACGTTTCTGTAACGAAAAGCATGTATTGATTTCCTTCAAAGAAAGTACGGATTTTATTTTCTTGCCAGTTTTCCTTTGGTAAAGAATTACTTAATGAAGAAATATTTTCTTGAATTTTTTTCTGCTTATCAGCTTCATTTGTAAGTGATGCAGTTCCGTTTAAAACTGATGTAGTCACATCTTCTATTTTTACAATAAAAGTTACAGTCAAGTTATCGTTTGGTAATTCATCTTCCATTTTATAAGCCCAAAAACCATCAGCTAAGTAATTGTTTTTAACTGTAGAATGTGATTGAATTTGAGAGTAACCACAGTGGTGGTTTGTTAAAATCAAACCTTTTGGCGAAATCACTTCAGAAGTACAACCTCCGTTGAAATGTGGAACAGCATCTTTAATGCTTGAATTATTCACATCATAAATCTCTTTCACAGACATTTTCATGCCTAGATTTTTCATTTCTGTTTCATTCATTCCTTTCAATAAAGAAGGAATCCACATACCACCTTGCTGGGCTTGCGTCTGAATAACAAATAATAATAGGAATAGTTTTAAAAATTTCATGTTTATTTATTTAGTTTGCAATTTTATTTGATTTTGTGTGCCATTAATTTCCGATTATGCATTTCAAAACCGCTTGCAATATACAATTTTTGTGCATTTTGATTGTGGTTTTCGATCTCTAAGTAGATTAATTTTATGGATAGTTTTTTACTTTCTTCCAAAACAAATGCTACCGCTCGACTTCCAATTCCTTTTCCCCTAGCTTTTTCTGACAGATATAATTCATCTAAAAATGCAATTGTGCCTTGATATTCAAAACTGAATATAAATGCTAGAATTACATAGCCTACCACTTCATTATCAGAAACAATAAGCCAAGCTTTACCAAGTTTTTCATCAGAAATAAATTCTTGAAACAGCCTTTTAGATATTTCAGTGTCAATAGGATAATTATCTATTGCATAAAATTGTTCCATCATGTTAACTATTGTTTCAATCTCAGAAACTACTAATGGCTTAAATTGTATCATTCAAAATATTTTTTAAAATTACAGCAGTTGCTCCTTTATTCATTTGCACAAAAGTTTCGCAAATATGTCCTTTTTCATTCCTAATATCTTCATTTCTAATCAAATTTGAAAAAGCCTCGTTTAATTCAGTTGCGTTTTTTATAACTGTGCAGCCTTCCATATTGACTAATGCGGTTGCTTCCGCAAAATGGGAGTAGTTAGGTCCAATAACAATGGGAACGCCAAAAGTGGCTGGTTCTAATAAATTATGAACCCCTGGATTTCCAAAACCACCACCTACATAAGCGATATCAGCATAGCTGTATATTTTAGTTAAAATGCCGACAGTGTCAATAATAAAGACATCAAAATCAGCTAGATTTTTCCCTTCTTTTTCGGAGAACAAAACTGTTTTCTTATTCATACTTTCTTTTAAATTTTTGATCTGCTCTTCTTTAATATTGTGTGGCGCAATAATAAATTTAGTACTTAATGGATTTGAATTAATGAAATCTATTAAAATATTTTCATCTTTTGGCCAAGAACTACCCACAATAATTGTAAGCTTATTGTTTTTAAATTGAGCAATAAAATCTAGAGAATTATCTTTTTCTAAAATGGTTGCAACGCGATCAAATCGAGTATCACCAGATACTGAAACATTCGTTTTTCCTAATTGATGTAATAGCTTTTTTGAATTTTCATTCTGAACAAAAAAGTAGGTAAAAGTATTTAGTGCTTCTCTATAAAACCCGCCATACCATTTGAAAAACAACTGATTTTTTCTAAGAATTCCTGAAATCAAGTAAGTTTTAATTTCTTGTTTTTTAAGTTCAGCGAGGTAATTAGGCCAATATTCATATTTAATTATAAATACTAATTCTGGATGTGTTAATCTCAAAAATTCCTGCGCATTTTTCTTTGTGTCTAATGGTAGATAAACGGTAACGTCAGCGACTGTATTGTTTTTACGTACTTCGTAGCCCGAAGGTGAGAAAAAAGTAAGTACGATTTTATGAAAAGGAAACTGTTTTTTGATTGCTTCGATAACAGGCAAACCTTGTTCGTATTCTCCAAGAGAAGCCGCGTGAAACCAAATAGTTTTATCGGTCGATTTTATTTTTTGTTCTAATGTGGTGAAAACATCTTTCCGACCTTCGATAAAAAGTTTCATTTTCGAGCTAAAAAGAGCTGCGATTTTTAGTAAAAAACCAGCAAATTGAACTACTAAATTATAGAGAAAAAGCATCTTTTTGTATTTTTGGCTAAAATACGTTTTCTTTATTTTAATTACTTCCAAAGAAATGTTTAAATTCAAATTGATCTCATTCAACGCTATTATTTTATAACAATGCTATTTTTTTAATATACGTTCATTGGTTTGAACTCATTAAATAACTATTTTTGTTAATCGTTTTAAGAAAAGGTTTTTTGCGATTAAAAACTTTAAGCTTTTGACCTTTAAACAAAAGAAATCAATGAAGAAAATCCAGATGGTTGACTTGAAAAGTCAATATGATAAAATAAAAGAAACCGTTAATCTTTCTATTCAGGAAGTTTTAGAAACTAATAGTTATATCAACGGACCTCAAGTACATCATTTCCAGAAATCATTAGAAGATTATTTGGATGTTAAGCATGTAATTCCATGCGCAAATGGAACCGATGCTTTGCAAATTGCGATGATGGGTCTGGATTTGCAACCGGGTGATGAGGTAATTACTGCCGATTTTACATTTGCGGCAACAGTTGAAGTTATTGCATTGCTGCAGTTAACACCAGTTTTAGTGGATGTTGACCAAGTTAATATGAATATTTCTATAGAAGGAATTAGAAAAGCAATTACTCCAAAAACAAAAGCTATTGTACCAGTTCATTTATTTGGTCGTGCCGCTAACATGGAAGCAATTATGGCTATTGCCAAAGAGTTTAATTTATATGTAATCGAAGATAATGCGCAAGCAATTGGTGCTAACTGTAGGTTCTCTGATGGTTCAAAAAAGAAAGCTGGAACAATAGGTCATGTTGGTGCAACTTCATTTTTCCCTTCAAAAAACTTAGGATGTTATGGAGATGGAGGAGCAATTTTCACAAATGACGATACATTAGCTCATAAACTTCGTGGAATTGTAAATCACGGAATGTACGAACGCTATCATCATGATGTTGTAGGTGTGAATTCTCGTTTAGATAGTATTCAAGCGGCTGTTTTGAACGCTAAACTACCGTTGTTAGATGAATATAATAAAGCACGTCAAAATGCGGCTAGAAAATACTCGGCGGCATTTGAAGGTCATAAAAATATCATTTCGCCAACGATTTGTGATATTTGCGATTGTCACGTTTTTCATCAATATACATTACGTATTATTGCAGCAGACAGAAATGGATTAATGCAACATTTATTAGACAAAGGAATTCCTTGTGCTATTTATTACCCAATTCCGTTGCACTCTCAAAAAGCATATAAAGATAGTAGATACAAGGAAGAAGATTTTCCAATTACTAATCAATTGGTGAAAGAAGTACTTTCTTTACCGATGCATACTGAATTAGATGATGAACAAATTAAATATATTACAGATAGCGTTTTAGAATTTTTAAAATAATTATTTGTAAACAAAAAACAGCAGAAAAAGATGAAAGTTTTAGTAACAGGAGGTTTAGGTTTTATTGGTTCTCATACCGTAGTTGAATTGCAAAACGAAGGTTTTGAGGTCATCATAGTAGATAATTTATCAAATACTTCGTTAAGTGTTTTAGATGGAATTAAAAATATAACTGGTAAAACGCCAGCTTACGAAAACATTGATTTACGTGAGAAAGATAAAGTGCAGGATTTTTTCAAAAGACATACTGATATTTCAGGAGTCATTCATTTTGCAGCTTCAAAAGCGGTAGGTGAAAGTGTAGAGGATCCATTGTTGTATTATGAAAATAATATTAGCGCACTAATCTATGTTTTACAGCAATTGCAGCAAAAACCTGATGCTAATTTCATTTTTAGTTCTTCTTGTACGGTTTACGGTCAAGCCGAAAAAATGCCAATTACTGAAGATGCAGAATTACAGCAAGCGATGTCTCCGTATGGAAATACAAAAGCTGTAGGTGAAGAAATAATAACTGATACTGCCAAAGTGACTAATATAAATGCGATTTTATTGCGTTACTTCAATCCTATTGGTTCACATCCATCAGCTGAAATAGGGGAGTTACCGATAGGAGTTCCTCAAAACTTAGTTCCTTTTATTACTCAAACAGGTTTTGGATTGAGAAAAGAATTAGCTGTTTATGGAGATGATTATCCTACTCCTGATGGGACAGCTGTTCGTGATTATATTCACGTAGTAGATTTGGCGAAAGCCCACGTAATAGCATTACAACGTTTGTTAAATAAAAAGAATATTGCTAAAGTTGAAACTTTCAATTTAGGAACTGGTACAGGAAGTTCTGTATTAGAAGTTATAAATAGTTTCGAAAAAGTAAGCGGTAAAAAATTGCCCTACAAAATTGTAGGCCGTAGAGAAGGAGATATTACTTCGGCTTACGCCAATACGGACAAGGCAAATAATGTTCTTGGTTGGAAAGCACAATCTACTCTTGAAGAAGCGATGGCAAGCGCTTGGAAATGGGAACAAAAGATTAGAAGTTAAAAAATAGCTATTATATTTAATGAGAATCCCAAAGTATCAAAATGATAGTTTGGGATTTTTTTATGTAAATTTGTTTGACTACCACATTAGTTATGAGTGATGTAAAATTAAATTCAAACAATGCTGAAGAACCAATTACAGCTTACAAAACCAATTCAAAGCAGAAGGGCATTGGAGAAAATTTTGATTTTGATAAGGAATTCAAAAATGGGTATAAACCTGAAGAGCTTTTATTAGAAATGAAGAAACGAATAAGTAAGTATCATTGGAAAAAATAATTTATAAAAATGATATTTTAAACTATTTCGATGATTTAGTCTTTTTATTATTCAATAAAAAATACTTTTCTTATCAAGAAAATGCAGACAAGTATTTAGAAAAATTAGTTCAATTTGTTTCTAATAATATAAGAGACTTTCCAAATCGGAAAACTCCGCAAGAATTAAAATATCTTGGTTCATATTATATTTTTTACAACTCCGACAAACGAACAACCTGATATGTTCTTTTCGAAAAGTTGGGTGATGATTATTTAATTTCAGGAATTTTAAATAATCATTGTGAAGAAGCAAATGATTTACAAAACAAAAATCCTCATAAAAATTTATTTATGAGGATTTTGAATTTATAGGAACAGTGATTACTGCATGCTATTTTTATGCATTTGCAGTCGCAGCTTCTTTGTCAATTTTTCCAATTAATCCAGCTAATACTTTACCAGGTCCAACTTCAGTAAATAAAGTAGCACCATCAGCGATCATTTGTTGTACAGATTGTGTCCATTTTACTGGTGCAGTCAATTGAATAATCAAGTTTTTCTTAATCTCTTCTGGCGATGAAACGGCACTAGCAGTTACATTTTGATATACTGGACACGTAGGAGTTGAAAAAGTAGTTGCTTCAATCGCTGCCGCTAATTCTTCTCTTGCAGGTTCCATCATAGGCGAGTGGAATGCACCGCCTACAGGTAATAACAAAGCTCTTTTTGCTCCAGCTTCTTTCATAGCTTCACACGCTTTTTCAACTGCTGAGGTTTCTCCAGAAATAACTAATTGTCCAGGACAGTTGTAATTTGCTGCTACTACAACGCCATCAATAGAAGCGCAAACTTCTTCTACGATATTATCTGCTAATCCTAAAACCGCTGCCATAGTCGAAGGTTTGATTTCGCACGCTTTTTGCATTGCTAAAGCTCTTTGAGAAACTAATTTTAGACCATCCTCAAATGATAAAGCGCCGTTAGCAACTAATGCTGAAAACTCTCCTAAAGAGTGACCTGCTACCATTTCTGGTTTGAAATCTTCTAATGTTTTTGCTAAGATCACAGAGTGCAAAAAAACTGCTGGTTGCGTGACTTTAGTCTCTTTCAATTCTTCTGCAGTTCCTTCAAACATAATATCTGTGATGCGGAAACCTAATATTTCGTTTGCTTTCTCAAACAATTCTTTTGCTAAAGGTGAATTTTCATATAAGTCTTTGCCCATTCCTGTAAACTGTGCTCCTTGACCTGGAAATACGTATGCTTTCATAATTGCTTTTTTATCGTTTAAAAATTCATTTCGTTAATAACGAACCAAGTGCAAAAATACTATTTTTTACTGTATTTAAAACAATGGTTTTCGTACGCGATTTAGATGTAAAAATCTTAAAAAAAGATATGCTATCGTTGTAATTGCTTAGATTTTATGGGCTCCTTTGTAACATATATTAGATTTATCTACTAATTAAGTATAAAAATAAAGTTATGAAGAAAATAGTTTCAATTTTAGTGCTTGTTATTTTAGGCTTTGTATTGTTTTACATCAATTTACCAGTAATTAACTACGGTTTTACGGGTTTTGCTTTTATCTTATTAATCTTAGTTTTTGTAGCAATAGTTTTTTCAGCTGGGATAACGGTATCAGAAAAAACAAAGCAAGTAAAACTTGCTGCAATGCCAAGCAAGATTTTGTATGTTTTAGTTGCGGTACTTTTAGCATATATAATATTGCTTCCTCTTGTTACTAGTACAAAAATGTTACGAACTGATTCTTTTAAAAATTTAATTGGCAAGGTCGAAGATGGCCAGAAAATTACCAATCACATTGCGCCAATTTCTATTGATAAAATTAGAGTTGTCGACGAAAAATTAGCATATTTATTAGGTGAAAAAATATTGGGATCGCAACCGGCTTTGGGAAGCCAAGTGGAACTAGGTGAATTTTGTATTCAAAAAGTTGGTACCGAATTGTATTGGGTTGCACCTTTACTGCATTCAGGACTTTTGAAATGGTTTAACAATAAAGATGGAACGGATGGATATGTAATGGTATCTGCAACTAATGAGCGTGATGTAAAACTTGTCCAGAACGTTGGTGGAAAACCTGTAAAAATTAAATATCAACCCGGAGCTTATTTTGGAAGTGAATTGCATCGTCATGTTTACTTTAATGGAAATGCAACTGCTGGCTTAACCGACTTTAGTTTTGAAATTGATGATGCTGGAAATCCATTTTGGGTGATTACTAAGTATGCTAAAAAAATTGGTTTTGCAGGAAAGGACGCCACGGGAGTTATTGTAGTTGATGCACAATCAGGTGCTATTAATGAGTATTCAATTGCTAAAACACCGCAATGGGTGGACAGAATCCAACCTTTAGATTTTATTGAAAATCAATTGAATTATTGGGGAAAATATGTTCATGGATATTGGAACTTTTCTAATGCTGATAAACTACAAACAACTGAAGGTCTAACTTTAGTTTATGGAAAAGATAATAAATCGTATTGGTATACCGGACTCACTTCGGTAGGGAAAGATGAATCTGCGGTTGGTTTTGTTTTAGTAGATACTAGAACAAAACAAGCCACATTTTACAAACAAAGTGGTGCGACTGAATATGCTGCTCAAAGCTCAGCAGAAGGAAAAGTTCAGGAAAAAGGATATAAGGCGTCGTTGCCTATTCCTTATAACATAAATAATATTCCTGCTTATGTGATGACTTTGAAAGATGACGGGGGATTAGTAAAAATGTTTGCTATGGTTGATATTTCTGATTATACGATTGTTGGAGTAGGGAACACCATGCGCGAAACGCTTACTGCTTTTAAAAACGTCTATAATATGGCGGATAATAAGATAAACCCGAATAGCGTTTCTAATAAAAAGACGGTAAAATCAATTGTAACCAGAATTCAAAATGATGTCAAAAACGGTAACAGTTTCTACTATTTTAAAGTAAAAGATTATCCAAATATTTTCGTGGGTTCTTCTCAGATCTCAAATCAGTTGCCGGTAACAATAATAGGAGACAGTATCTCGGTTTCTTTTGATTTAGATTTAGAAGAGGTAATTGACATCTCAACTTTTGAAAATCTTAATCTAAAAGATAGTCTAAAAACTAAGTAATAAAAAATGGCTTGCAAATTATTGCAAGCCATTTTTTTTTATTTTTTAGGTAGTACTTTAAAAGAAGTCACTTTGAATCGATTGTCAACTATTTTTCCAACTACTTCTGCTTTTCGTATCGCAGCACAAAAACCATCATCAGCATGTGCATCTCCATGCGAGTCGATTGAAGTTCCATCCACGAAATATGATTTTCCATCAATCCGAACGGCTAAATCACAGTCGTGACCTTTCATATTAAATTGACATTGTCCGCAAGCGGCTTCAACAATTTGTGGCTTTATTTCTTCTTTTTTATCTTGAGCATTTATAGTTGCAGTTATAAATAAAAATGTTGCTAATACTATTTTTTTCATGATCACGATTTTACGTTTACTAAGGTAGCTGCTTTTTTAGCTTTTTCAACAATTTCTTCTATGGGAGTTTCTAAAGTGTCATAGACTAAAGAAACACCCATTCTTCTAAACGGTCTTGAAGTAGGTTTGCCAAAGATTCTGAAATCAGCTTTGGGTAATGATGCTATATTTTCAATTCCTGAATAAGTCGGATTTTGTGAGTTTTCAGATGCTAAAATTACAGCACTTGCTCCAGCTTTCTCTAATGTAATTTCGAAAATAGGTAAACTCAAAACAGCACGTAAATGCAACTCAAATTGATTAAAGTTTTGCGTTCCCGCCAAAGTTACCATTCCGGTATCATGCGGACGTGGAGATAACTCAGAGAAATAAACGCCATTATCTGTCAAGAAAAACTCAACACCAAAAAGTCCTGCACCACCTAAAGCTTCGGTAACTTTTTCAGCCATGTCTTGAGCTTCATATAAGTCCTTGTCGGAAATTCTAGCTGGCTGCCAGCTTTCCATATAATCACCTCGCTCTTGTCTATGGCCAATAGGAGCGCAAAATAAAGTTGGATTATCATTTTGTACCACGGTCAACAAAGTTATCTCAGAATTAAATTTGACAAATGCCTCAACAATTACTTCAACCACATCGCCGCGAGATCCTTCAACAGCATATTTCCATGCTTTGTCAATATCTTCAATAGTTTTTATAGTTGATTGTCCTTTTCCAGACGAACTCATTAAAGGTTTTACCACGCATGGCATTCCTACTGCTTCGACACCTTTTTGCAATTCTGCAGCGGTTGTAGCGTAGCGGTAATTGGCCGTTTTCAATCCTAATTCTTTAGAAGCTAAATCCCGAATTGCCTTTCTATTCATCGTAAAATTCGCAGCTCGCGCCGAGGGAACTACAGTAATTCCTTGTTTCTCATATTTGTAAAATTGTTCCGTACGAATAGCCTCTATTTCAGGAACAATAAAATCGGGTTGATGTTTTGCTACGATTTGGTCTAAAGCGTCGCCGTCGAGCATATTGATTACTTCAAATGAGTGAGCTACTTGCATTGCGGGCGCGTTTTCATAACTATCAACAGCAATTATAGTCTGACCGATGCGTTGTGCAGCAATGGTGAATTCTTTACCTAATTCGCCTGATCCTAGAAGTAGTATTTTCATTTGTGTGATTTTATGATGCTGTTATAAATGAGTTCTTTCTAACTAGCAAGAATATAGGTTTAGCAAATTAGTGTGATTGCTTCGTTCTTCGCAATGACAGAATTTGTATGGCAAAATTAATAAAAAAAACCGATGCGTTTTGGTTTAAAGCATCGGTTAATTTATTTTAATGAAAGTGATCTTCTTCGATTTCGAATTCGGCATCTTTTTCCCAAATCTCCATTTCACAAGGTTTACAATTGAACTTTAATTTGTATTCTAGTTCGCCTTGTTTTAAAACGAGAGGTTCTTTTAATTTTTCGCCCATTATATCTTTTTGATGTATAGGACATTTTTTTAATTCATATTTGATGCAATATTTCGTTGTCATTACACGAGATTTTCCTGGTTCCCATTGTAATTCAAATGCTTTTTCGATTTCAGTAACGCCATGACGTTCGTAAAATTTGCGGGCTAATTTATTAGATACATTATACATGAAATCTAACTTAGCTTCTGGATAAGGATGAGACGTTTTAACCATTTGGTGTTCCTCAACTTTATAACCAGCCATCCGAATTTCTGATAACTGCTCGAAAACAGTTCTTCTCATTTCATTTATTTTTGAAATAGGTAGAAACCAGTTTTCTGAGAACATAACATTTATGTCTTCAGCAACATAAGGTGTGAAACCAGTTTTAGCTAACTGAGTTTTTATATTATCGGCAATAGATTCATTGTTTTTAGTTTGTTCTTTGGCGTGTACCAAATTCACTGTACTCACATAACCGTCTTCATCAGTGGCGATTAATTCGAAACCATTTTCATTTTCTGTCAATAACAAACTCGTGCTTATTTTTCGAACAGCACTATCTTCGCGCTCCACGATTTTGATGAAAGCAGCGTCATTGTTACGGTAAATAAAAGTTCCTTCTTTTAATTCCTTTAAAACATTGGGATATGCTAGACCATTTTCGACTTTGTTTACATAAATACCATCCGCTTCATTGCTTTCATTTATGTAGCAAAGACCATCGCCATTATTCAGTAATTCGCCGTTTTCAATTTGGTAAGCGTTACCAATTGTTTTGAGTAATTTACCAATGTATTGTCCTTTTGATTTTGGACTTTCCCAAGAACCTATTGACTGGTCTCTTCCGTTTACAAAATAGTCAGTGTAACCTCGATTAAAACTTTTATTTAAAGCAGAATCGAAAGTGAAAGTGCATTTTCCAGAAGAAGCTTTTGCATAACTCTCGTTTTGTTCTAAGAAAGCATCTAATTTTTGTCTCAAATAAGAAACATTATTTTTTACATAAACGATGTCTTTTAATCTTCCTTCAATTTTGAAAGAGCAAACTCCCGCTTCAATTAGATTTGGAATCTGTTCTGAAACATCAAAATCCTTTATCGAAAGTAAGTGACTGTTTTTGATTAAAGTTTCTCCGTGACCATCAATTAAATTGTACGGTAAGCGGCAGTTTTGAGCACATGAACCACGATTAGCGCTACGCTCTCCGTTTGCTACACTCATATAGCAATTTCCGCTGAAAGAAACACATAAAGCACCAGTTACAAAAAACTCTAATTCAACATCTGAAGCTGCGCTAATTGTTTTGATTTGGTCAAGGTTTAATTCACGAGCCAAAACGACACGTTTCATTCCTGCATCTTTCAAAAATTTAATTTTGTCAGCATCGCGATTATTTGCTTGTGTACTTGCGTGAAGAACGATAGGAGGTAAGTCCATTTCCATTATCGCCATATCTTGAACGATAAGTGCGTCAACTTTGATATCGTATAATTTCCAAATCATCTGACGACACGTTTCAAGCTCATTGTCATACAAAATAGTATTAATCACAACAAAAACTTGAGCATGAAATAAATGGGCGTATTTTACTAACGCAGCTACATCTTCGATAGAGTTTGTTGCATTAGAGCGAGCTCCAAATTGTGGTGCTCCAATATACACTGCATCGGCACCACTATTTATGGCCGCCATTCCGTGAATTAAATCTTTTGCAGGAGCAAGTATTTCTATTTTCTTTTTCATCTAGTTGATGATAAATTTTTAATTTTTAAAACTTTAGTTTTTTAGAAGTTACTCTAAAAAAGTCTGCAAAGGTCTAATTTATTATTCAGCATTTCTAATGAATACTGTAATTTTTAAGAATTAATCAATTTAAAAATAGAGATTGTAATATACTTCAATACTTTCGAAACAGTGTAAAATATAAAAACCACTTAGTTGAGGAACTAAGTGGTTTTTATCAAAAAATGATCTTAATAGAATTAAGCCATTTTTTTAGCTTTAATTTTCATTAAAGTATTTTGTATGCTGTTCAATTGTTTTGAAATCATAGCAGTTTGAGCTGGTTGAAGATTATCTTTTTTCAAAACTTCTTCATATTTTTCAATTGCTGCTTCTTCACCAGTAATACAAGCATTTATAATAGCTTCCGTATCTCCACCTGTAAACGAAGCTTTAATGTCAATCCATGTACGGTGTAAAGCTCCTAAAGCTCCTCCACCTGATTCATCAGTTGATTTTCCAAGTCTGTTTATTTCGTCTTGTAATTCAACTATAAAAAGAGAACGCTCACGAGCATATTGTAAAAAATCACTTTTGATTGATCCATCCTCTGCGTGTTCTGCTGCATTAGTGTATCCTAATTTTCCATCTTCTAATATTGAAATTAATCCTTCTACTGTACTAACTATTTCTTTTGTGGTTTCATCTGTGTTTAACATGATATAATTTTTTAATTAATGTATAATACAAAGTTGGAGAAACTTGTAATAAATTGTGTTACACAATTTTAAAAAATATTTATAGTATTGTGGAGTAGGTATGTATTTGTATTAAATTTTTAAATAACCTCAAGATCTATATTTAAAAAAAGCAACATATTTTATGTTGCTTTTTTTAAATTAACTAACATCATCGATGTATTGAGTAGATATGATGGTATTTATTCATAATTTTTCAAAGTATTTAAGAGCTCATTTCTGTAATTATAAATATCATCTAAAGAATTTAATAACTTTTTTTCTCCGTTATCTTTGCCATTATTGAAAAGCTCAATATATTTATTAGCTGAATTAAAATGAAGACGACAGATTGGTTTGCGATTATTATCATCTAGTAGAATACCAAAATAGGATTGCGTATCTCTAAAACCTATTCTCGATGTTGGTAATATCTCCCTCAATATTGCCTTTATTATTTGAGATCCTTCATTCTCTTCTTCCGTGGTTACAAATTTTGGCGCTTCAGAATTGTCATCTATTGATGAAATCGTTTCATTTGCTTTAGTAGGAATCGTTTCATTAATGTCTAAAGCGTTTTTCAATCTAAAATTTATAGACTCATTAATAGAATTTGAAAATGCTTTTTTAGTATATTCTTTGAACGCAGTCATTCTAGAAGCTATTAAGGGCTTTTCATAAAACTTGCTAACTAACATCTTAACCATTTCATCTGAAGGATCTTTTAATTCTCTTTCAAATTCGTTTCTTATTGCTTTTATATACTTTAGTCCTTCTGCT
Organism: Flavobacterium weaverense; assembly: GCF_003688495.1. GTDB lineage: Bacteria > Bacteroidota > Bacteroidia > Flavobacteriales > Flavobacteriaceae > Flavobacterium > Flavobacterium weaverense. The sequence continues at coordinate 258,185 of NZ_REFH01000007.1, forward strand.
GAATCTAAAATTGCCTCTAAATTATATCCGTTTTTTGTAAATTTTTCTAATATTTTTAAACTAGTATCTTTTAGATTAGATAAGTCTAAAGTAAAAAATGGTTTTTCGTCCATTATATTCGGTTTTTCCAAATCTGCGTAGAAATTATAAATATGTCCGTTGGTCAAAACACCGAATCTAGCTTTCGAAACGTGATAATATCTATGTAATTGTGAATTGTGTGCGTCTACATTCTCCTTCCAGTTTTTGCATTCTATTATTAATATTGGCTCACCATCTTTTTTAATAACATAATCTATTTTTTCACCTTTTTTAGTTCCTATATCACAAATAAATTCTGGAATAACTTCAGTTGGATTAAAAATATCGTAACCTAAAATTTGTATAAATGGCATTACGAAAGCGTTTTTAGTAGCTTCTTCAGTATTTATTTGATCTTTTAATGAATCTACTCTACTGTGTAATTGTTCTAACTTTAATTTAATTTCTGCTTCCATATTTTTATATTGCATTTGGTTATAAATATTATTTTAAAAATAAATTAGTAAATAGTTTATTCATTCAAATATAGCAATATATTCTTACTAATAATCGTTTTATTATTTATATAAGTATGCTAAGACATGTTTATTTTCTTGATTTAATGAGCTTTAAAAATTAGATGTTATTGTATTGAAAGTCGGTATAATAATAATTTTAGTTCTCAAAAGAAAAGTGAACAATATATTAGCTACGCGTAAGGGATAGTAGTGAAAATCCTTTTTTATTATGGAGCGAAAGCGGAATAATATAAAAGATTGCAGCGGATAACCCGACCTTACTTTCTCTTCCCGACGGTTTGGGAGAGAAAGCAGGGTTACGCCCAAAAAAAATAGTTTAAAGTTTGAAGCGATAAACCTTCTAACCTTAAACTATTTATAAATTTTGAAAATGTAGTTGAATTACGCTACTGCTTCTTTGATTCTTCGTAAAGCTTCTTTTAAGATGTCTTCGCTCGTTGCGTAAGAAAAACGGATACAGTTTGCGTTACCAAATGCTTCACCAGTAACCGTTGCTACGTTAGCTTCGCCTAAAAGATACATCGAGAAGTCGTTTGCGTCCTTAATTAATGTTCCTTTTAATGTTTTTCCAAAGAAAGAAGAAACGTCTGGGAAAACGTAGAAAGCGCCTTCTGGAACGTTGATTTTCATTCCTGGAATTTCTTTAATCAATCCTACCACTAAATCACGACGACTATGGAAAGCTTGAACCATTTCATTTAATACTGAAGGATCAGCGTCTACAGCAGTAATTGTTGCGCGTTGTGCAATACTGTTTGCTCCACTAGTTACTTGACCTTGAATTTTTGTACATGCTTTAGCAATGAATTCTGGTCCACCGATGTAACCAATTCTCCATCCTGTCATTGCAAATGCCTTTGCAACTCCATTTACAGTAATTGTTCTTTCCAGCATTCCTGGAATTGACGCGATACTACAGAAAGTTCCAGAAAAATTAATATGCTCGTAGATTTCATCAGCAACTACATATACATGAGGATATTTATCTAAGACTTTAGCTAATGCTGTTAATTCTTCTCTATTGTAAACAGATCCACTTGGATTACAAGGAGAACTGAACCAGATCATTTTAGTTTTTGGTGTGATTGCTGCTTCTAATTGCTCTGGCGTGATTTTGAAATCAGTTTCTACAGAGGTTGGAACTTCTACCGGAACTCCACCTGATAGTTTTACGATTTCAAAATAAGAAACCCAGTAAGGAGCAGGTAAAATTACTTCATCACCATCATTAAGCATAACTTGAGCAATGTTGTATAGAGACTGTTTTGCTCCAGTTGAAACTACGATTTGCGATGGTTTATATTCTAAATTATTATCTCTTTTAAATTTTCTACAGATTGCTTCTTTCAGTTCAACATATCCTTCTACTGGAGAGTAAGTGCTGTAATTTTCATTAATGGCGCGTTTAGCAGCCTCTTTGATAAAGTCAGGAGTATTGAAATCTGGTTCTCCTAAACTTAAACTAATGATATCTTTTCCTTGTGCTTTTAGCTCTCTAGCTAATGCTGCCATTGCTAATGTTTGTGATGTAGCCAGGTTGTTAATCCTGTCTGAAAGTGGATTGCTCATTAAAATTGTGTTGATTTCCCTTATTCTCTGTAAAAAACGAGGGTGGTTAATATTAGTTGTTTTTTAGTTTCTTAAAATTTATTGGTATTTGAAGCAGCATATTAATTACAATGCGGGCTTCATACCCAATTCTTTTAAATGCTTGAAGTGAGCGATCACCGCACTACGCATTGTCTTGTATTCGTAATACGGAAGATTACATTCTTGCGCAGTTTCCTTTACAATTTTTGCAATTTTACCGTAATGAATATGACTGATGTTTGGAAAAATATGGTGTTCTATTTGGTGATTTAATCCTCCAGTATACCAGTTTACAATTTTGTTTTTTGGAGCAAAATTAGTTGTTGTGAACAGTTGGTGAATTGCCCACGTATTGTCCATTTCTCCTAATTCATTTGGAGATGGATTTGTAGTCTCTTCCACAACGTGCGCTAACTGGAAAACTACACTTAGAATTAATCCAGCTGTATAATGCATAACAAAAAATCCAATAAGAACTTTCCACCACGCAATTCCAATTACGATAGGTAGTACAATCCAGATAGAAACATAAATTACTTTAGTAATGATTAGAGTAGTCCAAAGTACTTTTGGGCTTTTAGGTTCTCCGTACGATAATTTTCTTTTTAGATAATTACGCATTTGCTTAAAGTCAGTTGTGATCGCCCAGTTAAACGTAAGCAAACCGTAAAGAAATACAGAATAATATTGTTGGAAACGGTGAAAATTATACCATTTAGCATCTTTTGTAAAACGTATTACGCGACCTGCATCTAAGTCTTCATCATGTCCAGGAATATTAGTATAAGTATGGTGTAATACATTATGCTGAACTTGCCAATTATGCACATTTCCAGCAAGAACATAAATTGTTCCTCCCATGAATTTATTCACCCAACTTTTATTCGAATATGAACCGTGATTTCCGTCATGCATTACGTTCATTCCAACTCCTGCCATTCCAATTCCCATTACAATCGTAAGCAGTAAATGTGCCCAAAACGGCATACCTAATGTTAAGATTAAAAAGTATGGCGCTAGAAAAACGGTAAAAAGAATTATAGTTTTCAAATATAATTTCCAATTTCCAGTTTTTTGGATTTTGTTTTCTTTAAAGTAATTGTTAACCCGAGAGTTAAGAGTTCTGAAGAATTTCAGATTATCTTGCTTTGCAAATGTTGGGGCGTTATTATTCATAAGTGTTTAATAAGTTTCAAAGATAATTATTATAAATTTTTGGATATGCAAAATTGAGATAAATATTTCGACTCTAAAGTGTTACTTTTGTTAAAAAAATAAAAGATGGATGAGATTCTTAAGTATTTTCCTAATTTAACAGATATTCAGAAAGAACAGTTTGAAAAACTAGATTTTTTGTACCACGATTGGAATGAAAAAATCAATGTTATTTCAAGAAAAGATATTGATGCATTGTACACAAAACATATTTTACATTCGTTAGGAATTGCTAAAATTATAAAATTTGAGCCAGGAACTTATGTACTCGACGTAGGTACAGGTGGAGGTTTTCCAGGAATTCCATTAGCTATTCTTTTTCCAGAAACTCGTTTTCATTTGATTGATATTATTGCAAAAAAGATAAAAGTGGTTCAGGGTGTTGTAGATGCTTTAGATTTAAAAAATGTCAAGGCTGAACAACTTCGTGCTGAGAATGTAAAAGGTGATTTTGATTTTATTGTAAGTCGTGCAGTCACAAATATGCCTGATTTTGTATCTTGGGTTAAAACCAAAATCAAAAAGAACAATAAGCACGAATTGAAAAATGGGATTCTGTATTTGAAAGGTGGTGATTTAACGGAAGAATTGAAAGACTTCCCGAAAGCAACAGAGTACAATCTTGCTGATTTCTTTGAGGATGAATTTTTCGAAACTAAGAAAGTGGTGCATTTACCATTGAAGTTTGTGGTTTAATAAGTCGTAAAATTAAGAGAAGCTTGGCAAAGCAATCGTATTACATGAGCAATTTATAGGATTGCTTCGTTCCTCGCAATGACAAAAAATAAACCCCACGAGATTCAAATTATTTTGAATCTTGTGGGGTTTGATAATTATAGTGTGATTGCTTCGTTCCTCGCAATGACTATTCTCCTAAAAACGGGTATCTGTAATCTGTTGGAGTTACAAATGTTTCTTTTATAGTTCTTGCTGAAGTCCAACGCAATAAATTTTGCATAGAACCTGCTTTATCATTTGTTCCTGATCCTCTTGCTCCACCAAAAGGTTGCATTCCTACGACAGCTCCAGTTGGTTTATCATTGATGTAGAAGTTACCTGCAGCATTTTGTAACGCTACTGTAGCTTCTTCAATTGCGTAACGGTCTTGACTGAAAACAGCACCAGTTAAAGCATACTCAGAAGTAGTATCAACTAATTTTAAAGTTTCTGCCCATTTTGCATCTTCATACACGTAAATAGTAACTACAGGTCCAAATAATTCAGTTTCCATTGTAGTGTATTTAGGGTTTGTTGTTAAGATAACTGTTGGCTCGATGAAATAGCCTTTTGATTTATCATAGTTTCCACCAATGATTACTTCAGCATCAGTATCTTTTTTAGCTTGATCAATAAATTTAGCTAATTTGTCAAATGAAGCTTCAGAGATAACAGCAGTAATAAAGTTGCTCATATCTTCTGGAGAACCCATTTTCATTGATTTCAAATCAGCTTCTAATTCGCTTTTAATCGCTGGCCACAAACTTTGCGGAACATATACACGAGAAGCTGCACTACATTTTTGACCTTGGTACTCAAATGCCCCACGAGCAATTCCAGTTGAAACTTGTTTAGAGTTTGCAGATGGATGTGCGATAATAAAATCTTTTCCACCAGTTTCTCCTACAATTCTTGGATATGTTTTGTATTTACTGATGTTCGTTCCAATTTTTGCCCAAATATCATTGAAAACCCCTGTTGAACCTGTAAAGTGAACTCCTGCAAAATCAGGACTTGCTAATAACGTTTCAGTTACCATCGCTGAGTCACCCATTACCATATTAATTACACCATCAGGTAATCCTGCTTCTTTGAAAATTTGCATTAATAAGTTAGCAGAGTATACTTGAGTTGCTGCTGGTTTCCACACTACCACATTCCCCATTAAAGCGGCACTTGCTGGTAAGTTTCCAGCAATAGCTGTAAAGTTAAAAGGTGTAATTGCGTAAACAAAACCTTCGAGAGGTCTGTATTCAACACGATTCCACATGTCTGAATTAGACTTAGGCTGTTCGCTATAAATTTGAGTCATATATTCTACATTGAAACGTAGAAAATCTATTAATTCGCAAGATGCATCAATTTCAGCCTGATAAATAGACTTAGATTGCGCAATCATAGTTACTGCATTAATTTTAGCTCTGTATGGACCTGCGATTAATTCAGCTGCTTTTAAGAAAATACCAGCACGTTGTTCCCATGCCATATTTGCCCATGCAGTTCTAGAGGTAAGAGCTGTTTTAATAGCTCCTTCTATATGTGATTTTTCAGCTAAATGATAGGTACCAACAATATGCTGGTGATCATGAGGTGCTGACATTGTTTTAGTATTTCCAGTTCTAATTTCTTCGCTTCCAATGTAAAGAGGTACGTCAATTTTAGCGTTCCACATTTCTTTGTAAGCTGCAAGTACAGCTGCTCTTTCTGGCGAGTTAGGTGCGTAGCTTTTTACAGGCTCGTTTACCGCTTTTGGTACATGAAAAAATCCTTTTAACATAGTTGTAAAATTATAAAATTAGAATAATGCGTTGTGTGTTTTTATCTAAAACACAAAAGTACAAAGGATTCTTTAAAGAAATGATGTTTTTAGTGCTAAAGTAAACACAATATTTATCGATAGTCGTGTTTTAGCCCTGATCGTAGTGGAAAGCTTTTTGTAGCATCGTTATATTTTTTCTTGTAAATAAGAGCGACTTTAGAAGCTCCTTAATTTACTTAGAAAAAAATAAAAGAGAATATAAAAACTTGAAATGTAGAGCAGGATTAGCTTCTTAAAAAATTACTAAAATCTAGTTTAGTGCAAATGGCGCGCTCAACCTAAAAGCTGGTACTATTACTTTAAAGTTTCTAGTTGATGTGAAATTAATCATATTGAAATGTCCTTTCATGGCTCCATATGGAGATGATAATAAGCAACCAGAACTATAGGTATGTAATTCACCAGGTTTCAAAACCGGCTTTTTTCCAATAATGCCTTCGCCATCTACAACTTGAATGTCATTCAAAGAATCAAATATTTCCCAATGACGTGATATTAACTGCACCGAATCTTTGCTGTGGTTTTCAATTGTTATTTGATAACTAAAAGCAAAATGAATCTTGTAGTTTTTAAAGTATGTTCCTTCAAAACTAGTCAATACTGATATTTTAATGCCTCTTGTTATTTGAGAAACCATAATGATTGAATGAATTTGGGTTTATTAATGTCAAATTTACAAAAAATTGATGTCGATAAGTCAGTTTTCAAAAAAGAATTTTTAGTTGGTGCTGTTTATAGAATTTGCCATTCCTTTCCCAACAACTCTGTCATAACGATCAATACCTTCTCGATAATAGACTAAAATAGTGTACTCATTTTCTGTTTGGTAAAAATTACCATCGATTGAATTTTCAACATCAATTACGCCTTTATTATCAGCAACTGTATATTGAAAATTAGTAAATCCCTGTTTGATAAGAATTGCCTTTTCGTATGTTGCTTTTTTAGCATTGTATTCCATTTTATATTCATCTGTCAAACTATAATTGTTGAACATACCAGTTACGTAAATGTCTTTATTCAATGAAAAAGTTGGAGCCGATAAGCTAAAATAAACCCAAGCATAATCTGATTCGATTTCGCTGTTAAAGGCATTAATATTTTTAACAACAAAATTTCCATTGATATCTTGCGAAAATGAATAAGGAAAGTTTGTCCTAGCTGCGCTTGTGTATAATCGCGAACCATAAATAGCTGTGTCAGAATCAATTTTTGCTACATTGTTTGCGGCTGATCTAATATCTTTATTTTCGAAATATAAAAACTCATTTCCAGCCCAAAACTGAGTTGGTGTGTCGTACTTATAAATGAGTTCGTTACCAATTGTATACTGAGGAGCGACATTTTGAATAGAAGAGTTAAACTGTCCATTTTGCAGTAAAACAACTTTTACATTCTTTAATGGATTTTGAAAATTTATAGTTTTAGATCTAATTGTAAATTCTAAATTCTGTTTAGTATCCATGCTGTTTGCAGTTCTAGCTCTTTTAACTTGAGCAGGAACTGTGACTAAATCTTCAACTAAAATTAATTTTCTTGAGAAAACAATTTCTTTATTTTCGTCTAAAATCTTAATCATATAATTACCGCTAATCTTTAATTGTAGGGTAAACTGATTTGGAATTGCTAATTTGTAGTGAGAGTATATCTGTAATGTGTTGAATGAGTTACTATAGTTTTGAATACGCTGATTGTCAAAACCTTCTAAATATTCGTTTTTTGGTAATCCTGAAGGAACCCAATTATAATCACAATGAATAATTTCGTAATAATAATTAGCTTCGTTGCCAAATAAATCATCAAATTGAAGTTGGAATCCTTCACCTAAATTTATAATAGGAACTATATTTTGCTCATTTTGTATAAATGATACGGTCTTAATATTATAGGGTGGAGTTATTTCTTTCTCCGCTTGCGCAAAAGTAAAACTGCTAACAAAGAATAAAAGAAGCGTTATTTTATAAAATATTTTTGTCATTTTTTCGTGCTTATTATTTGGTAAATATAAGGAATGCTTCGATTTATTACTTATTAATTTAATTTCGATAAAATTCTAATTTTCTTGATGTAATACTCATTCATTATAACGTAATATTGTTGCTACTTGTTTCTTGGCATCAGATTTTTGCTCAAATAAATTACTCTTATGAAACTATTGATACGCTCATTCTTTGCTCTTTTAATATTTCCGCTCGCTTGTTTTGCTCAGAAAATAGATTACTCAGAACTGATTCCATTAGATCCTACAGTAAAAATGGGAAAGCTTGAAAACGGTTTGACCTATTATATCAAGAAAAATGCCAAGCCCGAAAATAAAGTAGATCTGCGATTAGTAGTAAATGCAGGTTCGATCTTAGAAAATGTTGACCAGCAGGGATTAGCGCATTTTATTGAACATATGTGCTTCAATGGAACAAAGAATTTTCCTAAGAATCAGTTGGTAGATTATTTACAGAGTATTGGAGTGAAATTTGGCCGACATTTAAACGCATACACGAGTTTTGATGAAACTGTTTATTTTTTACCAATACCTTCCGATAGTCCAGAAAAGTTAGAAAAGGGATTTCAAATCCTTGAAGATTGGGCCTTTAATACTGTTCTAACTGCAGAAGAAATTGATAAAGAAAGAGGTGTTGTTTTAGAGGAATATCGGTTGGGTTTAGGAGCGGAGAAAAGAATGGAGTCTCGCTATCTTTTAAAGATGATGTATAATTCTAAATATGCAGAACGATTGCCTATCGGAAAAAAAGAAATATTAGAAAATTTTCAACATAAATCTTTAATTGATTTTTATAAACATTGGTATCGTCCCAACTTAATGAGTGTAATTGTTGTGGGTGATATCGATGTGCTGGAAATGGAAAATAAAATTATTTCTCATTTTTCACAATATAAAAACCCATCAAATGCAAAAAGGAGAAAGGTTTTTGAAGTTCCTAATCACAATGAAACATTTGTAGCTATAGAAAGTGATAATGAAGCTTCAGCTTCTCAAGTTTTACTGCTTTATAAAGACTACTCTGCGCCAAAAGCAATTGTAAACATTGGAGATTTTAAAAATTATATTGAGCAAGGATTGTTTTCTACAATTTTAAATAATCGATTAGACGAACTGACTAATTCTGCTGCTGCGCCTTTTATTTCGGGATATTCTTCTTACGGAGATACTTTTGCTAGAAACAAAAAAGGATATCAATCTGCGGCGACTTCGAAAGAAAATCAGCATTTAGCCACTCTTCGTTCCCTAGTTGTGGAGAATGAAAGAGTGCGAAAATTTGGTTTTACAGCTGGAGAATTAGAGCGAGCCAAAAATGAATTTAGTTCTTCCATTGAACAAGCCTATAACGATCGAGATAAGTTGAATTCAGAAAATTTTGCTACAGAATACCAAGCTAATTTTTTAGAAGGTAAACCCGCGCCGGGAGTTGAATGGACTTATGAAAAAATGAAACAAATTTTAACTCTGATCACATCGACGGATGTGAATATTTTAATAAACGATTATTTAAAAGAAGATAACCGTGTCGTCATTTTGACTGGTCCAGAAAAAGATGGTGTAAAAAATATAACAGAAAAAGAGGTTTTAGAAGCTTTAAAAATTGACATAAAAGAGCTTGAGCCATACCAAGACGTAGTAATTGCGAAGAGTTTAATTCGAAATCATATTGTGCCAGGAGTAATTGTAAGAAGGGAAAGTAATTCTAAAATTCAAACAAAAACGTTGATTTTATCAAATGGAGTAAAAGTGACTTATAAAAATACAGATTTTAAAAATGATGAGGTATTGTTTGAAGCAATTAGTTTTGGAGGAAGCAATATGTATTCCAATGCTGATATGAAAAAAGTTCAGTTTGCCAACGCAGCGCTTACGGAAGCTGGTTTTTCAGGATTAAAACTGAATGATATTAATAAGTTTATGGCTGGAAAACTGGCAAGCGTTCAACCTTACATTGGGATTTTTAATGAAGAATTGAAAGGAATTGCCACACCTAAAGATTTAGAATATCTATTCCAAATGACACATGCTTTTTTTACTGATTTGAATTTTGATGAGTCTGCGTTTGAAGGTTTTAAACAAAAGCAATCCGCAATTTTTTCGAATCTTGCTTCCCAACCTAACTTTTATTTCCAACAAGAATTTTACACTTTCTTAAATAAGCAAAATCCCCGATTTAATGGCGTTATTCCTTCAGCTGAAACATGGTTAGAAATGGACTATAAATTAGCATACACTAAATACAAGGAGCGATTCGCAAACGCGGCTGATTTTGAGTTTTACTTTGTGGGAAATATTGATGATAAAACGATTGAAGAATTCTCCTTAAAGTATTTAGCTTCTCTTCCGGCTTCTCAGAAAAGAGAAAACGCAGTGGATTTGGGATATCGAATGATTAAAGGAGACTTTAAAAAGGTTGTGAATAAAGGAACTGATCCTAAAAGTAATGTGCTCATTATGTATTACGGTGATACTGAATATTCAGATAAGGATGCCTTGACCATTGAAGCGCTTGCTGAGGTTTTGACGATTAAACTAATAGAACAGTTGCGTGAAAATGAAAGTGGCGTTTACGGCATTTCAGCACGAGGTAATTTGACAAAGGTTCCTAATGAATCTTTTAATTTTACGATCGGTTTTCCGTGTGGTCCAGAGAATACCGAAAAATTAATAGCATCCGCATTAAAAGAAGTTCAGAACATTATTGAAAATGGACCTACTGAAAAAGATCTTGCTAAATTTAAAGAGGGTGAATTATCAGACTACAGAAGTAATATTAAGAAAAATAGATATTGGTTATCAAATTTTATTTCATCTTATAACAATCAAACTAATCCTGAAGATATTTTAAATTACGAAAATTTAGTCAAAGAAATCACAGTAAGAGACATTCAAGATATTGCTAAAAAGTTCCTTTCAAAAGATAAAGTGATTGGTGTTTTAATGCCTGAAGAAAAGTAAAATTTCTGTAGGAAAGTCATAAAAAAACCTGCTAAAAATAATTTTAGCAGGTTTTGATGAATCTTATTTAAAACAAACGGGAATAACCTCTCCTTTAGCTAAACAATATTTTTCTACTAATTCAGGAGCAATTTTATTAGTGTAGTCTTCTTCAATTACTTTGAATCCAATGCTCCTTAACTTGTCAAAATAGTCACGACCGTATATTCTAACATGATCGTATTGTCCAAAAATTTTAGCACGCTCTTTTTGGTCGGTTATAGTATCGTCAGCAAATGTAACTGCTCTTGATAAATCCTGAGGAATCTGCAAAATTGCCATTCCACCAGGTTTTAAAACGCGATACAGTTCTTGCATTGCTTTAGTATCATCTGGAATATGTTCTAAAACGTGATTGCAAAGTATAACATCATATTGATTGTCCTCAAAAGGTAAATTACATATATCTGCTTTTACATCCGCTAAAGGCGAAAATAAATCAGTGGTTGTATAATCTATGTTCTTCTGGTTTCTAAATAATTTATAGAATGCTTGTTCTGGTGCAAAATGTAAAACTTTCTTTTTCTCTTTAGAAGTAAAAAAATCAGTTTGCTCATTTAAATACAACCATAATAAACGGTGTCGCTCTAAAGAAAGTGTACTTGGAGACAGTACGTTATTTCGCTGCGTTTCGTATCCGTAAGGTAGCATTGACTTGAAACTTTTCCCATCAATAGGGTCAGTGTATTTATCTCCTTTTAAAGAAAAAGCGATTATTGGTCTCGCCACATAGCTTAAACGAATAAGTAATGGTCGAGGTATTGTGTTGAGGATTAATTTAAAAACAGATTTCATAGGGTAAAGTTTAAACACGAATTACAAAGATTAGCACAAATTATAAATTTTGAAATGTATTTCACGAATTTAAATTATAAAATAATTCTTTTATATTTTAAGCTGTATTCTCCAAAATTCACTAAAAGTCCCAACTTGTTTTTAGACGATGCCAAATAATTTAATGTTTGTTTCGTGTCACTATTAGTTAGTTGTGAAATTGCTTTTACTTCAAAAATTATTTCATCGTAAACAACAAAATCGGCCACGTACTTTCTAGGTAAAATAATTTCTTTATATAAGATTTCGTATATTTTTTCTCTTTCAAATGGAATTCCATTTACTCTTAATTCATATTCTAGCGCATCTTTATAAACGACTTCACTATGACCGCGGCCTAAAATATTGTGAACTTCCATGCAAATACCAATAATTTTATAGGATTGTTCTTTTAAGTAAATATCACTCATACTTAAATTTTTTTTGTGAAATTTATATACTTATTAATTTGTGCTAATTTGTGAAATTCGTGTCTGTAATTAAATTACTAAAGGCACTTTTCTAAACTCATCTTCCTCATTACTGACGATTCCTAGAGCTTTATAGATATAAGCAAAAGTGGATAAAATTTCTGGTTTTCCATCAATAATAGCAACGTCATGTTCAAAGTGCGCACTTGGTTTTCCATCAGCTGTGGTGATTGTCCAGCCGTCTTTATGTTGTTTGATGTTTCTTGTCCCAAGGTTGATCATCGGTTCGATAGCAACCACCATTCCTTCAACAAACAGTTTTCCTCTTCCTTTTCTACCATAATTTGGCATTTCAGGATCTTCGTGCATTTTTTGGCCAACACCGTGTCCTACTAATTCACGTACAACACCATAACCATGAGCTTCTGTGTATTTCTGAATTGCATTACCAACATCCTCCACGCGATTTCCAAGTCTTAATTCTCGGATTCCAACATATAAAGATTCTTTGGTTATCTGAAGTAATTTTCTGGTTTCTGGAGCGACTTCACCAATTTCAAATGAATACGCATGATCACCATGATATCCGTTTTTGTAAGCGCCACAATCCACAGAAATAACATCACCGCTTTCCAATGGCTTGTTATTAGGAATTCCGTGCACTACTTGTGAGTTCGGACTCATACAAAGTGAGTTTGGAAAATCATATAAACCAAGAAAACTTGGAACAGCTCCGTGATCACGAATAAATTCTTCTGCTAGTTTGTCTAAATATAAAGTAGTAACTCCTTCTTTAATTTCAGAAGCGACCATTCCTAAAGTTTTTGATACGATTAACGCACTTTCGCGCATTAATTCTATTTCTTCACGAGATTTTACAATAATCATAATTCTTGTTTTTCAGTTGGCAAAAGTACGATTTTATAATTATTTATGTGAGTTTGGTTAATTATAAAACGCAAGCGTTTCTTAGACCTTTTCGAGAAAAAGTAACAAAATGAATTAATCGTTATAAAAACAAATCACTAAATTAGTGCCATCTAAAAACAGAAATACACCTAATGGATAGTACTGAAACTAAAAAAAAGAATTTAAATAGAATGAAAAGCATCGCCCTTAGTGTATTAGGGTTGGCCGTTGTTTGCTTTTTTGTAGCGCATCATTATAAGATAGGTTGGCTTAAAGCAATTAGTGAGGCTGCTATGGTTGGTGGTATTGCCGATTGGTTTGCAGTAGTAGCTTTATTCAAGCATCCACTAGGAATTCCGATTCCGCATACCGCTCTGATTCCAAACAATAAAGATAGTATTGGACAAAATTTAGGAAGTTTTGTATCCGATGAATTTTTAATAAAGGAAAAGTTAGAAATTAAATTAGACGAATTTGATTTTGCTACCAAAGCAACAAATTGGATCAAAGAGGATAAAAATGCGGCTACAATTTCTGATTTAGTTGTTGAAAACGTTATTCCAGGAATTCTAAAAACGATCGATGATGCCGATGTAAAGAATTTTATACAACGACAATTTGAAAGTAAAATGCAAGAATTGAATTTTGGTCAATGGGTTGCAGTTGCTTTAGAATCTTTATCTAAAAGTGAAAAACAATCAGAATTAATTACTGAGGTTTTAACTGTTTTAGCGACGGAGCTGGAGGCAAATAGGTTAGATATCAATGAAAAAGTTAAAACTGCGACACCGTGGTACACATTAGGTGTTGCTGATAAAAAAATTGCTGATGGAGTTTTTAATGGACTTTATGAATTTTTAGAAATGGCAAAGGAGCACGATAGTTCCATCCGCCAAAAAATAAATTTATACATTTTAAATTTTATAGAAGATTTAAAACACTCACCAGAAATGCAGCAGAAAATCAGCACTCTGATAACTGAGTTTACACAAAAAGAAGAAGTTCAAAATTATATTGGATCGATTTGGCAGGAAATAAAAGATAATGTTACGACTGATCTGGATAAAGGTTCCGATTCTAAAATCAAATCAAATTTAACAAGTATGATTATGAACTTTGGTGACACAATTCAAAATGATACTATAATGACAACGAAAATCAATACATTTATAAAGGTTGATTTGTTAGGTGTTTTACTTCGAAATAAAAAATCGATTGGAGACTTAATTGCAACCTCTGTTCAGAGTTGGGATAAAAAAGAAATAGCTGATAAATTAGAGTTGGAAGTTGGTAAAGATTTACAATTCATACGAATCAATGGAACTGTAGTTGGCGGATTCGTTGGTTTATTGATTTATTTTGTTGAGCAATTTATTTAAAAGATCTACTGTGTGTTTTCTTTCTTATTTTTTCACGCTGGACAAATCTTAAATAATTTCCTCTACTGAATTTAGATGTGCGACGTTTACTATTTTTAAAACTAAATCTTTCTCTAAAAAAAAATGCTGTCCTATTAAGACAGCATTTTTAATTTATAAATTATTTATAGCAAGGAATGACAACTCATTACTTCAGGTTTTTCAACTCCCATCAATTCTAAGATTGTTGGAGCTATATCACCTAAAACTCCATTGTGAATCTGTTTCAACTCTTTATCGACTAATATAATTGGGACTGGATTTGTCGTGTGAGCCGTATTCGGACTTCCATCGGGATTAATCATTGTTTCACAGTTTCCGTGATCTGCAATGACAATTGTTGTGTAATTATTAGCTAATGCAGCCGCAATTACTTTTTCTACACACTTGTCAACCGCTTCACAGGCTTGTATCGCAGCACTCATTATTCCAGTGTGTCCTACCATATCACCATTTGCAAAATTCAGACAAACAAAGTCGACTTCTCCTTTATTAAGTTCAGGAACTAAAGCATCTGTTAATTCATAAGCACTCATTTCTGGCTGTAAATCGTAAGTTGCAACCTTTGGCGAGTTTTTTAATATCCTGCTTTCTCCGTCAAATGGCATTTCTCGTCCACCAGAAAAGAAAAAGGTAACGTGGGGATATTTCTCTGTTTCAGCAATTCTAATTTGCTTTTTATTTGCTTTTTCTAAAACCTCACCAAGCGTTTCTGTTATGTTATCTTTATTGTAAACAACTTTTACATTCTTGTACGTTTCGTCATAATTTGTCAGCGTTACATAATACAAATTAAGTTTATGCATATTGTGTTCGTGACAATTTATCTGTGTTAAAACTTCAGTCAATTCGCGCCCTCTGTCTGTTCTAAAGTTGAAGAAAATAACAACATCTTCTTCTTCGATAGTAGCTAATGGTTTATCAGCATCATCGACGATAACTGTTGGGTGAATGAATTCATCAGTTACATTTACTTCGTAGCTTTCTTCGATTGAAGCGACTGCATCTTTTGAATGAGTTCCAACACCGTTTACTAATAATTCGTAAGCTAATTTTACTCGTTCCCAGCGTCTGTCGCGATCCATAGCGTAATAACGTCCAATTATCGACGCTAATTTTACAGTAGTATTAGCAATATAATCTTGTAAATCTTGAATGTAATGTTTACCCGATTTTGGATCCACGTCGCGACCATCGGTGAAGGCGTGAACAAAAACATTTTCTAGTCCGTATTGTTGCGTTGCATCAATCAGTCCACGTAAGTGAGAGGTGTGAGAATGAACGCCACCATCTGAAACAAGTCCTAAAAAGTGTACTTTTTTATTGTTAGCCTTTGCATATGTAAAAGCGTCTATTAATACTTGCTCTTTTGCTAAGGTGTCATTGGCTACAGCCAAATTAATTTTAGCTAAATCCTGATAAACAATTCGGCCGGCACCAAGATTCATGTGTCCGACTTCGCTATTTCCCATTTGCCCTTCAGGCAGTCCCACATTCAAACCGTCAGTTCGAAGTTGAGCACTTGGATAATTTCTATATAAGCTATTTATAAAGGGTACGTTAGCGTTGTCAATTGCTGAAACTTTTGGATCAGGAGATTTTCCCCAACCGTCCAAAATCATAAGAATTACTTTTTTATTCATCGCAAAGTTATTTTAAACAAAGATAAAGTATTTCTAAAAATTGAAGTCACTTCATTTTAACTATTGTTGATTCAGAGATTAACAGGCCTGAAAAATAAACATTTGATTGTTAGCTTTTCTCTTTTTTACAGTTAATGCATTTAGAATTTATTCTTAATCTGATTGTAGTCTATAAAGTAGCGTACGCTTATTGAAAAAACGTGACTCAAAGCATCGTTGTTCAATAAATTAGTGACGTTGTTTCTAAAATCTTTATTGATATCTCTTTCAAATGCACCAGCGTTATTGCGATATAAAACTGATATTTGACTTCCAGGAGCGAACCACCATGAGTATGATAAATCTGTATTCCAGGAATAGAAACTTGAATTTTTATTTACGGTATAACCAGTGTAATCAGCTAATCGTCCATTTTGTTGTAGTGACAAAATATTTTTATTTTCAGCGTAAGACCAGTAATGTCTTAAAGATAGATTGAAGGACATTTTACTGTTTAAAGAGTATTTTCCAGAGAAACTATTAGCATACGTAATTACGTTTCTATTTGCATAAATAATGGTTGCTGGAGTTACTGGATCTAAGTCGTCCTTTAAACGGTCAATAAAACCTTTATCGTTATTGTCTCTGTAAAAATTGATATTATAATTTATCGATATTTTATCATTGAAACGATATCTAGGACCAAAAGCAAAGCCATAAGAATTTCGGCCCTCCTCGTTGTAAATTTGGTAAGAAGGATTAAAATCAACAGCAAAACTTTTATTATAGTCAGTAGAAATGTATAAAGACATATTTATTTTTGCTGGAGTGATCAAGTAACGATCAGCTGTTCTGGATTCATAATAATCGTACGTTTCAAGCGGATTCACATTTAGTCCCATGCCTAAAGAAAGATTCTTCTTAGTGCTCGAATTAATTTGGAAATTAATATCTCCAGACTGAATTTTTCCAGTTTCTTTTTGAAATTGTGAATAAGCATTTAACCTTGCAGTAAAACTATTGAAAATCTTAGTTGGATTTAAAATCCTATAACTTGTATTTCCATAAAAGCTGTAATAATTTGTCTCAAAATTTATTCCTAAATCATTGTTATCAAAATCTTTAGTAGTAATGTCGGCACCAATTCCGTAGCGATACTTTCCGCTTGTTTCTGAAAAGTTTAATTGAGAATTAATTCCTTTTTTATTGTCTGTAGCATTGATATAGCTGTATTTAAAATCGCCATTCAAGCTGTACGTATTTTTTTTAGTATTTAAATCCCAAACTAATGCACTAACATTTCCATCTCTAAACCCTCCGTTTCGCGTAACATTTGTATTTACAAACGCAATCGAGGAATTTTTGCGAAAGCGCTGATCTAATACTAAAACATTATAATTAGAGAGTGGTTCCACGACTTCTTTTCTAACGGTTTTGTTGTCGTTGTTTAGTATTGTTGCTGATGTTTTTTCGGTAACTGCATTTAGTATTCCTATTCCCAAACCATCCTTAGTTCTCCCCGATATTTTTAATGCATTGATGAGGTTGATGCTTGCAGGATTATCGATGATTTCTTCATTAGCTTCAATAGTGGGATAAACGGATGGATTTCCTCCAATTCTTCGAGAGTACACTAAATTTCCTTTACTAAACAAATCTGTACCTTCTGTAAAAAACGGTCTATTTTCATTAAACTGTTGCTCAAAAGGTCCTAAATTTAGAATTTGATCGTCATATTTTGTCTGTCCAAAATCTGGAACTAGAATCATATCAAGTGTGAAAGCATCATTTATTCCGTACTTTAAATCAAGACCGCCTTTTATTGTTCCAGTTGTTTTTTGGCGAGAATTTGCATTCACATAAAAAGATGAATAAGGTAAAAGAAATAGTCGAGTAGGAGGTTTTATATTTTCAATTCCCTCTAAAACACCTGATTGTTGGGTAAAAGTACCAAGCTTTGAATCGATGAAGTTCCAAGTATATTTTTGTCTGTCGCGCCTAATTTCTCTAAAGAAATTCAGCCCCCAAGTTTGCTTACTTTCTCCAGAGAATCGCAGTGCAGCATATGGAATGCGCATTTCCACAACCCAACCTACATCGGTAATTACAGCTTTACTGTTCCAAACCGCGTCCCAAGAGTAGTCTTCACCATTAGTATCTGTTGTAATACAATCTGCTTGACCATCTGCGGCATTGACAAAAAATTGAAAATCTTGTTGACCGTCATTGTATCCATTAATGAAAACGCCAAATAAATCAGAGGTCCCAAAATTATCTCTCTGCGTAATTTCTTTTAATATTTTTTGTGGATTTTCGTCATATAGCATCGCACCTATATAGATGGCATCGTTGTCATATAAAACCCGAATTTCAGTTTTCTTGCTATCTGGAATCTTTTTTCCATTATCAGGATCAAACATAATAAAGTCGGTTGCGATTTCCGCTGATTGCCAGATACTTTCGTCTAATTTTCCATCAATTTCAATTTTTTCAGAAATGAATTTAGTTTGTAAAACTTTTTTTTGGCTGTAGCCAAAGAGCGAAAATAGAAGGGAAATTGTTACGAGATACTTTTTCATGACACGATTGATTTGATTGATTGATGTATTTATGAAAAAACCAAAATAGCGCGAAAGGAAGAAAAGACCAGTTTACTGAATAGTTTGTTTTAATAGACTCGCTTTTCAGTTGAATGTTACACTTTAGTATTAAATTAAAATTTATTTTTAACAGAGTTGTAATCTATAAAATAGCGAACGCTTATTGAAAGCACATTGGTTAGATCGCTATTAAATATATTTTTAAGATTTCTTGAAAGATCTTTTTCTACTGTAGAAGCGCGTTCTAAGCCATAATTGCGATACAAAATAGAAAGCTCACTTCCTGGTGCAAACCACCAAGAATAGGATAGGTCAAAGTTCCAAGAATTAAAATTTCTATCCTTGTTTAAGTTGTAAGTTGTGTTTGGCGTCAAATAGCCATTGTTTTGTAAAGTTAAAAAATCATGGTTTTTAGAATATGACCAATAGTATCGTGCCGTCAAATTGATGGTCATTTTATTATTTAAAGAATATTTTCCAGTAAGATCATTTTGCAAGATTTCTCGATTTCTTTCTGTAAATACAGTTCCTAAATTATCAAAATCTACCCATCCACGATCGTTCTTCATTTTTGTATATTCTAAGGCATACGCAAGAGATAGTTTATCATTGAAGCGGTATTTTGGACTGGCGTAAAATCCGTGCGTCAATCTTTTATCCTCATCAAATTTTGTGAAATTAAAAGTCATATCTAATGTTAAAGCATTGTTTCTATTTAATTCGAAACCAAAGTAAGAAGCGACTCTTTTAGGAACATAAACATATCTGCCATACTCCCTTGGCTCGTAGAAATCAAATGTTTTTAATGGGTTAATAATTATTCCTAACTCAAAATAATCATTGCCCAAGAAAGTTCCTTTTAGCACTGTTTTATACCAACCTTCTTGAACTTTTCCGGTAGTGTTTTGAATTTCTAGATTTAGTTCTTGTTCAACTTTTAGAGTATTGAATACTTTAGTAGGGTTTAAAATACGGTAACTCCCATTTGCCAGAGCACCATGGTAATTAGTATAAAAAATTATCCCCAAATCATTAATATCATAGTTCTCTGAAATGTATTTTCCCGAAAGTAAATAACGATATCTTCCATTTGTTTTTTCGAAATTTAAGGCTGTTTTGTAGCCATTGTAATCTTTTATTGTGTTGACATGGCTAAATTTAAAATCTCCATATAAGTTATAAGTGTTCTCTTTTGTATTCAAATCAAAAACCAATGCGGTGGCGTTAGCATCTCTAAAATTTCCATTTCGTGTCGTATTGGCATTAATAAAGGATACAGACGAATTTTGATTAAATCGTTGATCAAGAACGATCATATTATAATTGGTCAGTGGTTCGATAACTTCTTTACGCGATTCATTAGTATCGCTATTAAATATAGTTGCTTTAGTTTTTTCGGTAACAGCGTTCAAAAAACCAATGCCCAATCCATTTTCTGTTCTACCCGATATTTTTACAGCATTTAGTAAATTAACAGTGCTGGGATAATTATTAATTTCTTCATTAGTAGCTGTTTCAGGTTCAGAGCTTGGTTCGCCACCAATTCTTCTAGAATAAAATAAGCCACCTTTATTAAATAAATCAGTGCCTTCTGTGAAGAAAGGTCTGTTCTCTTCAAATTTTTGTTCGAAAGGAAGTAAATTCAAAATAGCATTATCAAATTTTGTTTGGCCAAAATCAGGAACTAAAATCGCATCTAATGTAAATGAGTCATTGATACCATATTTAATATCTAATCCAGCTTTTAAAGTAGTGTCAGAACCAATGTCGCTCTGTTGATAATAAGCCGAAGTATAAGGTATTAAGAAAAGTCGAGTAGGGGTTTTTATATTTTCGATTCCTTCAAGAATTCCTGCTTGAGGTATCACGGCGCCAATTTTAGTATCTATATGATTCCAAGTGTATTTTTGAACATCGCGCTTAATTTCTCTCATAAAATTTAAGCCCCAAGTTTGTTTTTGTGATTTAGAAAAACGTAAAGCTGCGTAAGGAATTTTCATTTCAACGACCCAACCAAATTCTGTCAGCAATACTTCACTGTCCCAAATTGCATCCCATGTAAAATCCTCGAAATCTTCAGTTGCTAAACAGTCCATTTGAACACCGGCTGCGCTTACAAAAAACCTAAAATCTTGTTGTCCGTCATTGAATCCATTTATGTAAACAGAAAAATGATCAGAAACTCCAAAAACATCTCTATTCGTAATCTCTTTTTTAATTTTATTAGGTTCATCGTCGTATAATAACGCTGATATATAGATCGCATCATTGTCATACAACACTTTTACTTCTGTTTTTTTACTTTCGTTAATTGGCTTTCCATTATCTGGCTCAAACATTACAAAATTTGAAGCAACAGCAGCTGATTTCCAAATTTCTTCGTTTAATTTACCATCGATGGTTATGTCCTCTGTCGTAGATTTAGCTTGGAGTGTCTTTTTTTGACTGTAAAGATTAAAATTATATAATAGTAAAAAAAGCAGGCTTAGATAGCGAAAATATGACATATTTTAGTAGTTGAATCGAAACAAAAATAATAAAATTAACATAAGAATATCAGATTTAAAGGTGTTTAACTCAATAATAAATCATAATTTTCGTTATAAGAAGAATAAAGTTCTGTTAAATAGATTTTCATTTCTATTTTTTACCGTAAGTTTGCAACCCGAGTTAATTAGTAACTAAAAGAAAATCAATGATTTATACAATAATTCCTACTATTTTATTTGTACTTGCTTCAGTTATTCCTAACAACACAATATCTTCTGATACGAAGATTTCAAAACCCACCGTTTACGCTAAAACCTTAGAAACTACTGTTGAAGCTAAAATTGAAACTGCTTACAGTAATTTACACTCTAAAAAGTTTGCATTACCAAAATTAGAAAGCTTTGCCGTTGCTTTAAAGGGATATTATTCTTTAAAAGAAAAAGGCTTAATCAAGAAAGACATTCTTACTATAATCGATTTTAGTATGTCTTCAAATACAAAAAGACTTTGGGTTATTAATTTAATTACTGGAGATGTACTCTTTAATTCTTTAGTAGCTCATGGAAGAAATACGGGTGAGGAGTTTGCCTCTAATTTCTCAAATGCTAATGAATCTTTTAAAAGTAGTTTAGGATTTTATTCTACTGGCGAAATTTACAATGGTAAACACGGAATGTCACTTCGTCTTGACGGTTTAGAAAAAGGAGTGAATGATAATGCAAGAGCAAGAGGCGTAGTAATGCATGCAGCTGATTATGTTTCAGATTCTTTTATAAAAAACAATCATAGATTAGGAAGAAGTCAAGGTTGTCCTGCTGTTCCTAATGAATTATCTAAAGAGATTATTAGTATGATAAAAGACAAGTCATGTTTTTTTATCTATCATCCTTCTAGAGTTTCTAAATTTGGAACGAAATCACTTTCTTAATTAGAAACTGAGTTTTATAAGTCAGAAAGTACTCTTTCAAGGCACATTCAGATATACTTCATACAATTATAATTCCCTGTAGATTCTAGTTTAGATGCTAAATTAGAATTTATAGGGAATTTTTCATTATTGTAATTTTGATTTTTTTGGAAAATTGCCAAGTTCTTATTTCTGAAGTATTATCAGCAAATTTAAATATCGCGAGTTTCACGACACTGCAAACTCTATTTCAATTCTTTGTACATTACAACGTGCTCACCAACACCTGATATTTCAAAAGGTTCCCCTTTTATCTTGTATCCCATTTTTTTATAAAAACCAGTTGCTTCTTGTCTTGCGTTAAACCAAATTAAATCGGTTTTCTCTTCAGCACAAAATTCTTCAGCATTTTGAATTAACAGATCACCAAAACCTTTTTTCTGACTTTCTTTTAAAACTGCCATTCCCCGAATTTGAAATTGATTTTTCAAACTAAATAATTCGGTATTTGCTTTAAATAAAGACACTACTCCTGAAAGGTTTTCATCTTTATATAATCCAATATGAACGGTTGTTGGTAAATTATCTCCATCAAAAGTGCAAGTTTGGATAGGTTTTCCAATTCGAAGGACCAGATGTCGGACAGGAATTACTTCTAAAGCGGTTATTTTTCTTATATTTATCATCAGATTTTTAATTCTTTTTTAGTGCTTTTAAATTTATAATAATTTCATATTAAATTCTTTATGATTGTAAATGGCTTTATAGTAGCAAAGTTTAAAGTTTACTTTTAGACTTTTTCAAAAAAAAACTTGCATTCAAGCAAACTTATTAATTATATTTGCACCGTTGTTAATGCGAAAGTAGCTCAGTTGGTAGAGCTCCAGCCTTCCAAGCTGGTTGTCGCGAGTTCGAGCCTCGTCTTTCGCTCTAAATTTCAAATTTATTTTGAAATTTTATTTTACTGTTTATAATGCGAAAGTAGCTCAGTTGGTAGAGCTCCAGCCTTCCAAGCTGGTTGTCGCGAGTTCGAGCCTCGTCTTTCGCTCTAAAACCTCAAACTCTGTTTGAGGTTTTTTTGTTTTGTCTATTTTATAAAACTAAGATCTTTTCCACTTTCTAATTCCACAGGAGTATTGTTCTGCGTAAATAAACGCGCAGTTAAATTTCCTTTTAAAGTGATTTTATCTCCTTTTACATCAAGCCAACTTCCTTCTCGAAGTCCTAATACAGGAACTGAATTATAAGCATGGAATTCTTTAATTCTAGTTTCTCTTGTCTCGCCCATGTGATTCGAATTTAAGTCGGGATCTAAATAATGAGGATTTAAATTAAATGGAATTAAGCCTAGTGTTTGAAAACTTGGCGGATAAACTATCGGCATGTCATTTGTAGTTTGCATTGAAAGTCCGCATATATTACTGCCGGCGCTAGTTCCTAAATATGGAGTTCCATTCTTTACAGCTTCTGAAAGAGTTCTCACGATATTGTTTTTATACAATTGTGAAACAAGAACAAATGTGCTTCCTCCACCAGTAAAAATACCTTCGGCATTTTTAATTGCTAATGCTGCATCTTCAAATTCATGGACTCCAGTTACGTTTTTATTTATTTTGGCGAAAGCCAATGCAACTTTTGTTGTGTACTCCTCATGCGAAATTCCTCCAGGTCGAGCATAAGGTATAAATAGAATAGTATTGCAGTTTTTAAAATGTATTTCTAGCTCTGGTAATAAATAATCTAGAAAATCACCATTATTTATTGATGATGAGCTTGCGATTAATATGTTTTTCATTTTTATATTTCTTAATTTATGCTAAAGATAGAGATAAGGTTATTTTATTTCAAACTTTTAATTAACATTTTTTTACCAAGGCATTAGCAGTTAATTTAGAAGGCATTAGGATACTTTTACGTGCTATCAATTACAGCTTTTGAAACTATGATTAGAATTGTGTATTTATTTTTGGCTCTTGCATCAGCTAATATTTGGGCGCAACAAATGCCAAGAACACAATTGAAAGGTAAAGTTTTTGCTGAAATAGCTGCTTTAGATGGCATTTATGTAATAAATCAAAAAACCGAAAAGACTTCGATTACAAATCAAGAAGGTGAATTTACAACTTTTGCAACCGTGGGAGATACTTTGGTTTTTTCCTCGACACAATTTCGGGAAATGAGAATAGCTTTAACTAGTAAGGATTTTGAAGATAAGCTTGTCACTGTGAAAATGAACGCTGTAATAAATCAACTTGATGAGGTGATTGTAAGTAATAGAATTAATTCTGTTTCGATGGGAATAATTCCAAAAGGTCAGAGATCTTATACTCCGGCAGAACGAAGATTAAGCACGGCTACAAATTTAAATGCATCTGCAAATGTAGGTACAATGATGGGCGGGTCAATTTCTGCAGATCCATTGCTTAACTGGATTTCTGGTCGGACTAAGATGCTAAAGAAAGAATTAGAAGTTGAAAAAAAAGAATCCTACCTCAGACAGCTTGAAAATATGTTTGATGCAAATTTTTACGTCAACAAATTAAAAATCCCTTCAGAATACGTAAAAGGTTTTGAATATTATGCTGTGGAAAATGAAAGTTTTGTTACTATTTTAAAATCTAAAAATGTAGCTACCATAACTTTTCTAATAAGTGAATTAGCTATTAAATATAAAGAAATTATCGCGTGTGAAAATTAAAATTACATTACAGCTACTCTTTTTTTTAGTGTTCCATTTCGCCACTTCGCAAATAAGAGAAGTGAAGGAAATTAGCGGTTTAATAACTGCCGACTCCGTATCTGTGGAGCGGGTAAATATTGTAAATACTACAACTGAGAAAGCAACAATTTCAGATACCAATGGTAATTTTAAATTATTAGTTAGCGTAAATGACATCTTGATTTTTACGGCTGTTAATCTTGAAACTGTTCGAAAGAAAATTGTTTCAGAAGATTTAGTGAAGGATTTTTTGACCGTTAATATGATTTCTCGAAGTGTACTGCTGAAAGAAGTAGTAGTTAATGAAGCAACCATTTCCGCAGAGAGTTTGGGAATAATTCCATACGGACAGAAAAAATACTCAGCCGCCGAAAGAAAATTATATACGGCAACTTCTGGAAATGGAATAGATGGATTACTTAATACCATTTCTGGGCGAAAAGCGATGTTGAAAAAAGAGATTATTGTAGAGAAAAAGGAGCGACTCTTAGCTCGTATTGATGTGCTGTTTGAAGATCATTATTATCTCGAAACTTTAAAAATTCCTAAATTGTACATAAAAGGATTTCAGTATTACTGTGTAGAAGATGTTCCTTTTGCTAATGCACTTCGCGCTAAAAACAAAGCCTTAGTCATGTTTTTGATTGTAGAACTTGCTGAAACTTATAATGAAATAATTGCTGTTGAAATCAAGTAGAATTATAATTTTATTTTTCCTTCTAATCCGTCAAATTTCTTTTGGTCAGGTCGCTAATGAAAAAATGATTTATGGTAATATCATATTAGATTCTAATGATGCTAGTGCAGTGCATATACTAAACGTAGTAAATGGAAAAACAAGCGAAAATAACAAAGAAGGTTATTTTTATATTTCGGCTAAAATAAATGATGTCTTAGTTTTTACAGCAGAAAACTTAGAATCCCATCGGTTAAAAATCAATTCTACTATTTTTTTATCTGGAGAATTTTTTGTAAAAATGTTTCCTAAAACAATACAACTTAAAGATGTGGTTGTGAAAAAAAGTAATTTTTCGGCAGTGTCATTAGGTATTCTGTCTAAGGAACCTAAGAGATATTCTCCAGCTGAACGGAAATTACAAACTGCCGGCGATTTTAAACCTATAATGTTACTTAATTTGATAGGTGGTACGATGCCACTTGATCCGTTGATAAATAAGATTAATGGTAGAACAAAGAGATTAAAGAAGTTGGTGGCTCTAGAGCAGAAAGAAATTTATCTCAACAAGATTTCTGAATTGTATCCACGGGACTTTTTTACCAACACTTTAGGCATTTCCTCTAAGTACGTTAGTGGTTTTAAATATTATAGTGTCGAAAACGATGCTTTTTTGAAGGTGCTAACTTCTAACAATGCAGATGAAATTACTTTTTTTATGATTACATTAGCTAAGGAATATAAAGCACTTATCCTTATTGAAAAAAAATAAGTGCATCGTGATTTTTCCTAATAATAAATTTTCTCTAAAGGTATAAAACGTAAAACCACTCCAAAATGAAAAATAAAATCGGAATAATTTGTTTGATTTTCTTTACCCAATTAATTTTTGCTCAAAATGAAAATAGGAAACCCTTGCATGGTCAGTTTCAAAATGAAACTGCACTTGTCGATAATGGCTACGTTTTTAATTTAAATTCGAAAACTCGCACCTTTATAAGTAACCAAGGTTTTTTTGATATTTTGGCAAAAGCCAAAGATACTTTGCTAGTATCAAGTGCTACCTTTAAGTCGCGTAAAATCGTTCTTCAAGACAAAGATTTTTTAAAGCCATTATTAGTTCTCAACTTAGAATCGCAAACCACGATTCTTAATGAAGTTATTGTGAAAGGGAAAACAGAAATAAAGCCAGCAATTCCAAGTTCTCAAAAAATTGTTGATATGGAGTTTATCGATGATGTTCAATCTTCCCCTAAAAATAGAGCGATGCCATCTGATGGAACCATAGAAAACGGAATGGACTTTGTTCGAATGTTTAAAATGGTTTCTAAATTATTTAGAAAAGATAACGCTGAAAAGGCGGAGTCAATTTCACAACTAGGATTTGCTGATGCTGTTTCAAAAGGTGTAGATCGCTATTTTTTTACAAATACCTTGAACTTGAAAGTGGATGAAATTGGACTTTTTCTTGATTATTGTGAAAATGATCCAAAATCGAAAACATTATTAAAAGAAAAAGATGAATTTATGTTGATCGATTTTTTAATCACCAAGAATGAAGAGTTTAAAAGAATTACTAATTTTGAAAAATGAAAAAAACAATTTTAATTACATTTTTAGGTTTTTTATTTTTAACCCTTACTTCCTTTAGTGCGCATAAGTTCTACGTTTCGCTCTACCAAGTAAATTATGCTCCTGAAAAGAAGATGTTACAGATAACAGCAAGGTTATTTGTTGATGATGTGAATAACAGTATTGGAAAAAAGTATAAAAAGAAAATGAATCTAGGTTCTGAAACGGAAACGGTAGAGGATTTAAATTTGTTTAAAAAATATTTCAATGAAAAATTTTCTATCAAAGTAAATGGTCAACTTAAATCTGCCCAGTTCTTAAGCAAAGAAATGGAGGGAGATGTGCTTATTTGTTACTTCAGTATTAAAGATATTAACAAGGTAACTGGATTAGAAATTTACAATGCTATCATCACCGAAGGAAACTCAGAGCAGCAAAATATTATG
Organism: Flavobacterium weaverense; assembly: GCF_003688495.1. Lineage (GTDB taxonomy): Bacteria > Bacteroidota > Bacteroidia > Flavobacteriales > Flavobacteriaceae > Flavobacterium > Flavobacterium weaverense. Next base: position 285,685 of record NZ_REFH01000007.1, read on the forward strand.
CATTTTAATGTTTTAGGAGTGAAAAATACGTTGCTTTTTAGTGAATCATCATCTAAGGGCATGTTAAAATATTAATTATATAAGATAGATTTATATAAAATTGTTATTTTCACAGATTGAAAAACCAGATTTAAACCTATGAGAAAATTATCCTTATTATTATTTCTTCCGGCACTATTGTTTGCTCAAGAAAAAACACCTGCATCTGCTACTAAAGAACCAGGCAGATACGACAACAATAAGTTCAGTCAAATGTATGATTTGTTAGCAACTCCTAACATGTTTCGTACTGCATCTGGAGCGCCAGGTCCAGCATATTATCAACAACAAGCTGATTACAAAATAGACATTGAGCTAGATGATAAAAATTCTAGCATCAAAGGTTCTGAGGTAATTACATATCATAATAATTCTCCAGACACTTTGGAGTATTTATGGATACAGTTAGACCAAAATCAAGCAGCAAAAACTTCTGAAACACCTTTAGCAGATAGCCAAAGAATGGAGCAGGTTTTTCCAGCATCAAATTTTGCTAATAAATTTTTGAAACAAGATTTAGATCGAGGATTTAATATTGAGTCGGTAAAAGATATAAAAGGTAGCCCATTGTCTTACACGATTAATCACACAATGATGCGTATTAATTTAGTAACACCTATGAAACCTGGAGAGAAAATCTCTTTTTCGATTAAGTGGAATTACAACATCAATAACTACAGAGTAGAAGGTGGTCGTTCAGGGTATGAATTATTCGAGAAAGATGGTAACAAACTTTATGTAATTGCTCAGTTTTATCCAAGAATGGCCGTTTATAACGATGTTGAAGGATGGCAAAATATGCAATTCTGGGGAACAGGTGAATTTACATTGCCTTTCGGTAATTTTGATGTAAACATTACAGTTCCAGCTGATCACGTTATGGAAGCTACTGGTGATTTAATGAACAGAAGTGAAGTTTTCACGCCTGAGCAAGTAAAAAGATATGAGTTGGCATTGAAAACGTACGACAAGCCAGTTGTTATTGTTACTCAAGCGGAAGCGGAAGCAGCTGAAAAAGGATTCTCAAACAAGAAGAAAACTTGGAAGTTTAGTGCTAAGAATGTAAGAGATTTTGGTATTTCTACTTCGAGAAAATTCATTCTTGATATGATGGCTGTGAAGTTAAGTGAAAGGTCAGTAATGGCAGTTTCTATATATCCTAAGGAAGCAAATCCTTTTTGGGGTGAAACAGCAACACGTACTGTAGCGCACACATTGAAAAGCTACTCGTCACATACTTTTGATTATCCTTATCCAAAAGCTGTTTCAGTATCTGCAGAAGATCAAGGAATGGAATATCCTATGATTTGCTGGAATTACGGTCGTCCTGATGAAAATGGGGTGCTAAGTGAGCGTATTAAAAATGGAATGATTGGAGTTACAATCCACGAAGTAGGACACAACTTTTTCCCAATGATTGTAAACTCTGATGAGCGTCAATGGTCATGGATGGATGAAGGATTGAATACATTTTTACAATATGTAGCTGAACAAGAAATGGGAACAAACTTCCCTTCAAGTCGTGGTCCTGCTAGTAAAATCGTTCCTTACATGAGTGGAGATCAAAAATTCTTAGAACCTATCATGTCTAACTCTGAAACTATAGCTCAGTTTGGTGCAAACGCTTACGGTAAGCCTGCAACAGGATTGAACATTTTGAGAGAGACAATTATGGGAAGAGAATTGTTTGACCATGCCTTCAAAATTTACGCAAATAGATGGAAATTCAAGCATCCTACACCAGAAGACTTTTTTAGAACTATGGAAGATGCTTCTGCAGTAGATTTAGACTGGTTTTTTAGAGGATGGTTTTACTCAACTGATTTTGTAGATATTGGAGTTAAAGATGTAAAACAATATTTTGTAACTGAAACGCCTACAAAAGAATTGAAAGACGCTATTGTTAAAAGAGGTCGATTTGGCGAAGAAAAAGGTCCTTTTGTATATTTAGTTGCAAGTACAAGCGGAGAATTATCTTCTAAAAATAAGAAAGCGTTAAAAATTGAAGATGTTAATTTACTTTCAGACTATGTGAACACAAAGTTTACTGCCGAAGAAAAATCAAAATTAAAATCTCCTAAGTTTTTCTACGAAGTAGAGTTCAATAAACCAGGTGGAATGCTAATGCCTATCATTGTTGAATTAACTTATGAAGATAATACAACTGAGATGTTCAAATATCCAGCACAAATTTGGAGAAAAAATAATGATACCGCTAAGAAAGTATATGCTACTGAAAAAGCAATCAAGAAAATCCAAATAGATCCAAAATTAGAAACAGCTGACATCGATGTCACTAATAACACTTGGCCAAAACAAGAAGTAAAATCTAAATTTGACTAAGCAATTATAAAATCTAAAAAGACTCTGAAAAGAGTCTTTTTTTTTATGAAATATTTAAAAGTAGCAGGTTCAAAAATTGGTATCTTTGTAGCAATAAAAAACAAAATATATGTTTGGTATAGGTGGAGGGGAATTAATTTTCATCATGTTTATAGTTTTAATGCTTTTTGGGTCTGATAAAATACCTGAAATTGCACGTACAATGGGTAAAGCAATGGCGCAACTTAAAAACGCCACAAACGATATTAAAAGCGAAATTCAAAAGGGTGCAGATAATAGTGGTTTTGACGCTAAAACGTTAGGAGATTTACGAGTTAATTTAACTAGTGAAGTTACTAAGATGAAGGAAAATCTTTTAGGTGATACTTCCCAGTTTCATGACATGGCTGGAAATATTACTTCTGAAATAAATAAAGCTAAAGATAATATGTTAGGAGATGTAAACGCCTCGGTGGAATCAACCAAAGAAATTATTGATGATATTCCAGGACCTATAAAACGTCAAATGTAATGTTGGAAAAATTACTTTCTTTAGATACTGATTTATTACTTTTTTTAAATGGTTTAGGTTCGCCAGCTTACGACGGACTTTGGTTGTTTATAACAAAACAAAGCAATTGGATTCCTTTGTTCTTATTGTTGTTATATGTCATATTTAAAAAATTAGGAGCAAAGCAAACTTTGTATCTACTTCTATTTGTTGCTCTTTTAGTGACTTTTACGGACCAAATGACAAATGTATTCAAGAATGGTTTTCAGCGTTTACGACCGTGTAACAATCCTGAAATCAACACGATTTTGCGTGTAGTGCAAGTTAGAAGATCTTTTAGTTTCTTTTCTGGGCATGCATCAAACTCAATGGCTGTTGCAACCTTGCTATATTTTACTTTAAGATCTTACTTTAAGTATTTTGGTTTGATTTTTATATGGCCATTTATTTTTGCTTACAGTAGAATTTATATAGGATTACACTATCCACTAGATATTCTAACGGGCTATTTATTTGGTGCTATATTTGGATTTTTGATGTTTAAAATCTATCGCGCAGCACAACAAAAGTATTTTCCAAAGCCTATCTTATAACTTTTCGAATTTTCTATTTTATCTATAAAATCCGACTTACGGTCAAGCCATCACGAATAGGAAGTAATACAGTTTCTACTCTAGGATCGTTTTTTAGTAAGTCATTATATTCCATTATTATTTTTGTGCTCAAATCATTTGGATTTACTTGTTCAAGAACTTTACCACTCCACAAAACATTATCAGACAAAATAATCCCTCCTTTATTCATTTTTGGTAAAATCAATTCAAAATAGTTGAGATAATTTTCTTTGTCTGCATCGATGAACACTAAGTCAAATTTCCGTTCTAACGTTGGAATTATAGAAACTGCTTCTCCCAAATGCTGAAAAATCTGTTTTCCCCATGGAGATTTATTGAAGTGTTTTCTTTGAAAGTCAACTAATTCTTCTTTAATATCAATTGTATGTAGCGTTCCGTTTTCTTGCATTCCTTCACACAAGCATAGTGCTGAATAGCCAGTATATGTGCCAATTTCTAGAATATTCAGTGGTCGAATAAGTTTTGCTAACATACTTAAAACTCTACCTTGAAAATGCCCGCTCAACATGCGAGGAAGTAGTATTTTCTGATATGTTTCTTTATTTAACGCTGCTAATAATTCAGGTTCTTTTTCAGAATGTTGCTCAATGTAATCTTCTAGTTCTTGGGATATGAAATGCATTATTTTAATTATTTTCAATTGTCGACAAAGTTATCAAATTATCAAATCAACAAATCAAGAAATTGTCATTAAATTTGCAGCATGGAAATTGATAAAAAAGACATACGAGCCTTATCTAAAGAAGCATTGAGAGAGTTTTTTGTTACGCACGGCGATAAAGCTTTTCGTGGGAATCAAGTTTACGAATGGCTCTGGAGTAAAGGCGCACATAGTTTTGATGATATGACAAATGTTTCAAAAGAAACAAGAAATATGTTAGAAGCTAATTTTGTCATCAATCATATCAATGTAGATACGATTCAACGCAGTGAGGACGGAACTGTAAAAAATGCTGTCCGATTACATGATGGTTTAGTGGTTGAATCGGTTTTAATTCCAACAAATACCAGGACAACGGCTTGTGTATCTAGTCAAGTAGGTTGTAGTTTAGATTGTAATTTTTGTGCGACAGCGCGACTTAAAAGAATGCGTAATCTAGAGCCAGCTGAAATTTATGATCAAGTAGTAGCTATAGATAAAGAAAGTAGATTGTACTACAATCATCCTTTATCTAACATCGTTTTTATGGGAATGGGTGAACCGCTCATGAACTATAATAATGTGTTGAAAGCAATTGAAATGATCATTTCGCCAGAAGGTTTAGGGATGTCTCCAAAAAGAATTATGTTATCAACTTCGGGAGTTCCAAAGATGATTAAAAAATTAGCTGACGATGATGTGAAATTTAAATTAGCAGTATCGCTACATTCTGCTATTGATGAAATTCGCTCGCGAATAATGCCTTTTAGCGCTAATTTTCCGCTTGCAGATTTACGTGAATCATTAGAATATTGGTACAGAAAAACTAAAAGTAAAATTTCATACGAATATGTTGTTTGGAAAGGAATTAACGACAATAAAGAATCAATAGATGCATTAGTTAAATTTTGCAAATACGTTCCTTGTAAAGTGAATTTGATTGAATACAACCCAATTGATGATGGCGAATTTCAACAAGCTTCAGAGGAATCTATAAATGCTTACATAAAAGCATTAGAAACCAGCGGAATTGTTGTAAAAGTTAGACGAAGCCGTGGAAAAGATATTGATGCTGCTTGTGGCCAACTTGCAAATAAAGAAGCTTAATTTTTTTCTTTTTAAATAAGCTCTAAAACAAGGAAAGCAGTTGTAAGATTGTAGGCTAAAAACGTATCTTTGGCCTTAATGAATATTACTTCACAAATAAAACAGCCCATTTTCAAAGAAATGGAACTTTTCGAGAAAAAGTTCTATCAATCGATGACCTCACAAGTGGCTTTGCTGAACAGAATCACCTATTATATTGTCAACAGAAAAGGGAAGCAAATGCGACCGATGTTTGTTTTTCTAACGTCAAAAATGGTTTCAGCAGGAATTGTAAATGAGCGAACTTATCGTGGAGCGTGCGTTATAGAATTAATTCATACCGCGACCTTAGTTCATGACGATGTAGTAGATGACAGTAATAGACGAAGAGGTTTTTTCTCAATTAATGCACTTTGGAAAAATAAAATTGCAGTATTAGTTGGAGATTATTTATTATCAAAAGGACTTTTACTTTCTATAGATAATGGCGATTTTGATTTGCTTCGAATAATTTCTGTTGCGGTGCGTGAAATGAGCGAAGGAGAATTACTTCAAATTGAGAAAGCGCGAAGACTTGATATTACTGAAGAGGTTTATTACGATATTATTAGAAAAAAGACAGCGACACTTATTGCTGCTTGTTGTGCTCTTGGTGCAAAATCTGTAATTGAAGATGATGCTCAAGTAGAAAACATGAGAAAATTTGGCGAACTCATTGGAATGGCATTCCAAATCAAAGATGATTTATTTGATTACACTGATGAAGCTATTGGGAAACCGACAGGAATTGATATTAAGGAGCAAAAAATGACATTGCCACTAATTCATGTTTTGAATACTTGTACTTCAAAAGAAAAAAGCTGGTTGATCAATTCTATTAAAAATCATAATAAAGATAAAAAAAGAGTAAGAGAAGTTATTGCTTTTGTTAAAGACAATAATGGTTTACTTTATGCGGAAGACAAAATGATTGAATTTCAGCAAGAAGCACTTTTACTATTGAATAATTACCCAGATTCTGAGTATAAAGATGCTCTGATCTTAATGGTTAATTACGTAATTGAACGAAAAAAGTAAATCAGAATATTGATAAAATGAAAAATTCTTTAAATTTTTCATTTTATTTTGATTTTTAATTCACTTATAATGAGTTGGTTAATTTCTTTCGTTAACTAATTTTTAAATATTTTAATTCTACATGCAACCTTTTTGCATCTATTCTCGTCTATGTAAGTAGAAGTCCCATTCAATGTCAAAAAGCAATTATAATTAAAAATTTTGCTGTTAGTATTGAACTTTCAAATTGCCATTGAATTTTGCCATTGAAACTATTTATGAAAGTAATCAATTTACATCAACGAGAAAGTGAATTAATCCAGTTAGCTGTCGATAATAATCGACAAGCGCAGCAGCAGATTTACACTCAGTTTTCTCCCAAAATGTTAAGTGTTTGCCGTCAATATATAAAAGACATTCATCAAGCTGAAGATATTATGATAACCGCTTTTATGAAAGTGTTTGTTAATCTTAAGAATTTCCAGCAGAGTGGAAGTTTTGAATGTTGGATCAGGAAAATTATGGTAAATGAATGTATTTCCTTTATTAGAGTCAATAAGAAAATAAAATACATTGAAGACGAAACTTTTTTTGAAGAGCGCTTTAATAATGTCGAAAGTAAATTTTCAATAGAAGATATTCAGTTTTTGATTGATGGTTTACCAGATGGTTATAAAATGGTTTTTAATTTATTTGCAATTGAAGGTTTTAAACATCATGAGATTGCCGAACTTTTAGGTATTAGCGAAGGAACGTCGAAGTCTCAATTATCACACGCTAGAAAAATGTTGCAAGGACAGATTAACAAGTCAAAAAATTATAGTTATGGAACTGAATAAATTTGAAAAAGAATTTAAGAAGCAGTTAGACGCTCGCGAAATTCAGCCTTCAAAAATGGCATGGGAAAAACTAGACGCTATGCTGACTGTAAAGGAGAAACCAAAAGCGAACTTTTTTTGGATCTATATTGCTGCAAGTTTTGTCGGTTTTTTATTAATTGGAACTTTCTATTTCCGTGCGATTGAACCTGCAGTGCAAATTGATATTATGCCTTTAGTTATTGAACAAAAACAGAATAGTAATGATGCTGAACAAGAGGAAGTTGATAATGAATATTTAGATCCTGATCTATTACATAATAATAATTCGAAAGCAAACAACATTGTTGGAAGTGTGCATACTACTACAAAGGCAGAAAGAAAATTAAATAAAGACGATAACCTTCCACTTAATAACGTATCAAATGATAAAAACGCTGTGGTAGTCATTTCGGAAAAACCTGTCGTACCAAATGCCACTAAAAATAGATATATGTCAGCGGAAAAACTTTTAGCAGAAGTGAGTACTACTAAAAATGAGATTAATACAATTGATAAAATAAGCCAGAGAACGAGAGGTGGTATCGCAGTAAGCTCAAACGATTTATTAAATAGTGCTGAAAGCGAACTCGATCAATCGTTCAAAGAGTCAGCGGTCAATAAAATTAATAAAAATTATAATGCACTTAGAACAGTATTAATTAATAGAAATTATCAAGAATAGAAATCAATCATCAATCATCAATCAAAAAACGAAAATCATGAGAAAAATTATTTTATTTACTGTTATTCTTTTGGTCGCAATGGTCGCCAAATTAAATGCTCAAAGCACGGGAAGTTATAAGTACGTTCTAGACTGGTCATACTGGGAACCAACATCTCCTAATTATAATATGAGTTTTGAAAAGAATCCACAATCAGCTGCTGAATACATTTTTAGTATAAAGTCAGTCAAAAGTAAGATTGATGGATTTGGTACTCTTATGAAAAGCGTTTCATCTGAATCTTACAAAGGTAAAACTGTTAAAATGTCTGGTTACATTAAAACCGAAAATGTAAAATCGTGGGCCGGACTGTGGATGCGAGTTGATTTTTATAAAACTCAAGTTCTTGCTTTTGACAACATGCAAAATAGAGGAATAAGAGGTACAAACGATTGGAAGAAATACGAAGTCGTTTTATTTGTACCAACAGATGCAACATCGATTTCGTACGGAACACTACTGGACGGCATAGGTCAAGTTTGGTTCAAAGACATCATGTTAGAAGTGATTGACGATTCTGTTGCCGAAACAGGAACCATTAAAGGAAGAAAAAATAAAGCAATTTCATTCGAAAAGAGAGCAAAAGCCATAGGTGACGAAATTAAATCAATTACTGAACGCGAAAAAAAGGCTTTAAAGGAAGAGATAGAGGCTATTAATCAGGATGTCTCCAAAGGAATAGTTACTAAAGAAAAAGCGGAAATGCTAAAGTTAGAGAAAGCATCAGTACGATCTAATACTATTGAAGCAAAAGTAGCGATCGAGGAAGCAAAGTTAAATCAATTAATTCAAGATAATGTTGATGGTAAATTTGATAATGAAGTAGAAAAAAGCGGTGGTAGAATGATTATGATTGGCGGAAGTAATACAGAAATTGGAAAAAATCAAACAGAAATTAATATTACGTCCTTGAAAGTATACGATGGTAATGAAGATAAAGAAAATCGTAAGTCCAAGCGCACCACAAGTCAAATGGTTTTTGCAGCAGGTTTAAATAATGTTGTAACAAACGGTAAAGTTGAAAATTCTGATTTTAGATATTTAGGATCTCATTTCTATGAATTGGGTATCACCTACAACAGTAGAATAGCAGAAAAAAATAATTTGTTGCATGCTAAATATGGTTTATCAGTAATGTACAATAATCTTCGTCCAACGGATAATCGCAGTTTTGTTGTAAATGGAAAAGAAACGGATCTTGTTGTTGATTCTAGAAATTTAAATGATTCCCGTTTTAGAAATGTTTATTTAGTTGCGCCATTACATTTAGAATTTGATTTTTCAGGTAATAAAGAATCAAATGGAAATACACTTTTTAGAACGCACAATAGTTTTCGTTTAGGATTGGGTGGATATGCTGGAGTAAATTTGAAATCAAAACAAATAACAAAGTATGATAAAAATGATCTCAAGGTTACTGATAAACTTAAAGGAGATTTCAATACCAATGATTTTATGTATGGTTTAAGTACTTACGTAGGGTATCAGTCTACTAGTTTATATTTGAAATATGATTTGAGTCCATTATTTAAAGATAATATAGTGAAACAGAACAATGTTTCGTTAGGAGTTCGTTTCGATTTCAATTAATATTTTTTGAGTTAGTTAATTAGTTAGAAAGTGCTTCGAAAGAGGCACTTTTTTTTGTTTTGATTTAGAAGAATGAACTTTCATTTGTGTATTTTTGCATTCGTCAAATCTTTTAATTCCCAATTACATTTTGATTTCAAAAGCTACTATTGATACCGTTTTCGAAACTGCTCGAGTAGAGGAGGTAATAGGCGATTTTGTAAATTTAAAACGTGCTGGAAGTAACTTTAAGGGATTAAGTCCTTTTTCTGAAGAACGCTCTCCGTCATTTATGGTTTCTCCAGCAAAAGGGATCTGGAAGGATTTCAGTTCAGGAAAAGGTGGTAATTCAGTTGCTTTTTTAATGGAACATGAGCATTTTACTTATCCAGAAGCTATTAGATATTTAGCTAAGAAATATAATATCGAAATTGAAGAAACGGAGCAAACAGATGAGGAGAAGGCCAATACTGATATTAGAGAGAGCATGTATCTAGTTTCAGAATTTGCAAAGACTTATTTTCATAATACACTTTTAAATTCTGAAGAGGGAAAAGCAATTGGATATTCCTATTTTAAAGAAAGAGGCTTTACTAATGAAACTATAAAGAAATTTGGTTTAGGTTATTCTCCTGAAGCTTGGGATGCTTTTACAAAAGAAGCTTTAGGAAAAGGATATAAATTAGAATTTCTAGAAAGCACTGGTTTGACTATTGCGAGAGAAGACAAGCCTTTCGACCGATTTAAAGGTCGTGTTATGTTTCCTATACAAAGTATGTCTGGTAGAGTATTAGGTTTTGGTGGTCGTATTCTCACTAATGATAAAAAAGCGGCCAAATATCTTAATTCGCCAGAAAGCGATATTTACCATAAAAGTAAAGTGCTGTATGGAATTTATCAAGCAAAACAATCTATTGCGAAGCTAGACAATTGCTATTTAGTAGAAGGATACACTGATGTAGTTCAGTTTAATCAAGCTGGAATTGAAAATGTAGTGGCTTCATCAGGTACTGCTTTAACGCCAGATCAAATTAGATTGGTAAATCGATTGACAAAGAATATCACTATGCTTTTTGATGGTGATGCTGCGGGACTGCGTGCCTCAATTCGAGGAATCGATTTGATTCTAGAAGAAGGTATGAATGTGAAAGTTTGTACATTTCCTGACGGAGAAGATCCCGATAGTTTTGCTAAAAAGACTTCGCATGATGATTTAGTATATTATCTTGAAAATAATGCTAAAGATTTTATTCAGTTTAAAGCCTCGATATTAATGAATGAAGCTAAAAACGATCCAATTAAAAAAGCGGATTTGATTCGGGATATGGTCGTTAGTATTTCAAAAATTCCAGATCGCATTCAACGAGAAATTTATATTCAAGAATGTTCTCGCATAATGGATATTTCTGAGCAAGTTTTACAAAGTACTTTAGCGCAGCTAGTTCAAAAAGAAGCAAATGAAGTCGGTAAAAAACATAGTAATTCAGAAACTACTCAAAAAGCTTTTGAAGTTGTAAAAAACGAAAGTATTGTTGGTGCTCATAAAGTTGATATCTTATATCGCCTAGAAAGAAAAATAATCGAAATCTTATTACTTTACGGAAATAAGGAAGAGGAATTTGAAGATACTTTTTTAAAAGCAAACGAAGATGGAGAGATTGCAACCTTTACTGAAAAAAAGCAATATAAAGTACATCAAAGAATTTATTTAAGTCTGCAAGAGGATGAGGTTGAATTAGCAAACCCATTGTTTAGGGATATTTTCAATAATTTAATAACCTACTTCAATCAACAAGAAAGCTTTAATTTAGAGCAATATTTGATGCATTTAGAACCTGATTTTGCTCAAGAGGTAACAGATATATTAATGGAGGACGAACGTCTTGTTTTGCATGACTGGGAAGGTCAAAATATTTTTCCCAAATCAAAAAATGATACCATCGGACAAAATGTTTCAGAAACGATTCTAACTATGAGATGGTATTTAGTAGGAATGATTATAGAAGAATTAAAAAACTCCATATTATCAGAATCAAATTCAGATAATACAGAGTCTATGTCGATGATCATGGATTACAATATTTTAATCCATTCTTTCTCTAAAAAATTAGGAAGAGTTATGTCTAGGTATAATTAGACAATCTCTAATTTTTTTGCTTTGTCAACTAAATCTACAAGATTTGTAACGTTCAGTTTTGTAAGCAATCGTAATTTGTAAGTACTAATTGTTTTTTCGTTAAGATTTAAGATTTCAGCAATTTCGTGGTTTTTCTTACCTCCACTTAAATAACGTAAAACTTCTACTTCGCGATTTGACAGTTTGCGGTACAAACGCTCACTTTTACTTTGTTTTGCAATCAACGCTAAGTTCTTCTTAACGGTTTCATTCATTATTATTTTCCCTTGGTATACTTTGATAATAGATATACCTAAAGTCTCTAATTTTTCTGATTTATGCACAAAACCAGATACTCCGGCTTTAATGGCATTTGGCGCATAAATTTGTTCAGAAAGACCACTGTAAATAATAATTTTAGTTTTTGGAAAACTTTTCAAGAGTGCTTTAACTTCAAAGATACTGGAGAGACCTTCCAGTTCTAAATCTAGTACTAATACATCAATGTCTTTCGTTTGAAGTATATCCCGCACCATCAAGAAATTACCGACATTGGCGGCAATCGAAATGTCTGCATTATCTTTAAAGTAAGATTTCACTCCAAAATGCACAACGGGATAGTTATCAGCTATACATACTTTAATCATAATTTTTATTTTTTAGAATTGTTTGTAATTGGACTCGTAAAATTAATAAATAATTTCTGTAATTAATTGCAAATCAATATAAAATATGATTTCTTTAATAATTGTCAATCTTGCATATTGGAATTGGTATCATTTTATGCTGATTGATTGCATTTAATCTTTTGTAAATTCCAAACACTTCTTGTTCTCTTCCTGAAAAATTATTTATGCTTTTTTTATTTTCGTCTTGGTGCATAGCCCATTCTAATTCGTCATAACTAGCGCCTAGTTGATCTTCATCAGTTCGATCATCACCAAATAGTCCATCAGTTGGAGAAGCTTCTAAAATTGATTGTGAAATATTTAAATAGCGCGCTAAAGCAAAAACTTCTGACTTCATTAAATCAGCAATTGGGCTTAAATCCACGCCTCCATCACCGTATTTTGTATAAAAACCAACACCAAAATCCTCAATTTTATTTCCAGTACCAGCAACTAATAAACCGTGAATCCCTGCAAAATAATATAAAGTTGTCATTCGTAATCTAGCTCTTGAATTGGCTAAAGCCAAATTTAATTTCGCCGCGTCTTTACTAACTGGAATTGCTGTCTTGAATGTTTCAAAAGTCGCGGTTAAGTCAGCTTCGACACTGCTTACATTAGGAAATTTTTCCTTTAATTGTTCGATATGCTCTCGACCTCTAGTAACATGACTTTGTGCTTGATGTATAGGCATCTCGACGCATAGAACCTGTAGACCAGTTTGCGCACAAAGATGAGAAGTAACAGCAGAATCTACTCCGCCAGAAATTCCAATTACAAATCCATTAACTTTTGAGTTTTCAGCGTATGTTTTTAACCAAGTGACAATTTGTTCATTCACTTTATCAAATTGCATTGTGTGTTTTTTAGTCATAATAATTTATGTTTTAAGAAGGAGGAACGTATATTTGCAAATTCAAATAATCATGCCTTTGTTTCCTAAACTCCTTTAGAAACAAATTTAATTAATATATATGAAAAATTATCTGTTTGTTGTAGTCTTTTCGTTGTTTATTCTTTCTTGTAATAAGAAGAATAAAGTAGAAAGTGCAGTAGCAGCAGTTCCTTTAGAATTAAAAGTAGAACGTTTTGATAAAGTGTTTTTTGAAACAAAACCAGCTGATTTAGAAAAAGTAAAAAATGAATTTCCTTATTTCTTTCCTGCTGGAAATGACGATAATGTTTGGTTAAGTAAAATGCAAGACCCTTTATGGAAAGAGGTGTATACTGAAGTTCAAAAAAAATATGCTGATTTTAAGCCTGAAAAAGAGAATTTAGAAAATCTTTTCAAACATATAAAATATTATTTTCCAGAAACAAAAACACCTAAGATTGTTACTATAATTTCTGAAATGGATTACAATAGTAAAGTGATTTATGCCGATAGTTTAGTGATCATTTCGCTCGAATTGTATTTAGGTAAAAATCATAAGTTTTATCAATTTCCTAATTATCTAAAGCAGAATTTTGAGCAAAAGCAAATTGCTGCAGATGTAGTTTCAAGTTTTTCAGCAACTAAAATTCCGCCTGTTATTGACAAGGATTTATTAAGTCAAATGATTTATAATGGTAAGCAATTGTATTTAAAAGACTTATTGCTTCCTAAATATTCTGATGCGGAGAAAATGGGATATACGGAGGAGCAAATAAAATGGTGTGATGAAAATGAAAATTATATGTGGCGTTATTTTATCGAAAGAGAAATGTTATATAGCAACGAACAAAAAATAATGTCACGATTTATAAATCCAGCTCCATTTTCTAAATTTTATTTAGAAATAGACAATGATTCTCCGGGAAGAGTTGGAGCATGGATCGGTTGGCAAATTGTGAGATCTTACGCCAAAAATAATGAAGTGCCAATCGCTGATTTATTGAAATTAAATGCAAAAGAGTTATTTGAAAAATCTAAATACAAACCCAAGAAATAATGTCAAATAAAAATACATCAGAAATTAAATTTATAGTCGAATTAGATGAAAATCGCGTTCCCGAAAAACTAATGTGGTCTGCACAAGACGGAGGAGTAGATGCGGAGGAGGCAAAAGCTATAATGCTTTCCATTTGGGATAGCAAAGCAAAAGAAAGCATGAGAATCGACTTGTGGACTAAAGATATGCCAGTTGACGAAATGAAAATTTTCTTTCACCAAACTCTAGTAGCGATGTCGGAAACTTTTAAACGCGCTACAGACGATGAAAAGATGGCTGACACGATGAAAGATTTTTGTGATTACTTTGCTGAGAAGTTAGATCTAGTTAAATAAAAATCAGAGAAAAAAAATTCCAAACTCCAACATTAAATTGGGATTTGGAATTTTTTTTATTTCAGTAGTTTTTTTAAGAGCCAGAATTATTTTTAAAAACTTCTTGATTTACTTCATCGATGTATCCAAGTAATTCCTCTTTTCCTGTAGATTCAGTCGCTGATGTTACAAAGTAATGTGGCATTTCAGCCCAGTTATTGGCGAACATATTTTTCTTGTAAGCAGCAATGTGAGAATCGATTTTCACTTTACTAATCTTATCGGCTTTAGTGAAAATAATGCAAAATGGAATTTCGCTTTCTCCCATGTAAGACATGAATTCGATATCGATAGTTTGCGCTTCATGACGAATATCAATTAAGACAAAAGCACAAACAAGTTGTTCTCTGGTCTCAAAATAATCAGTAATAAACTCTTGAAAGATTGATTTCGTTTTTTTAGAAACTTTAGCATAACCATAACCCGGTAAATCGACAAGATACCAATTGCTATTAATCAAAAAGTGATTTATCAACTGTGTTTTTCCTGGTCGACCAGATGTTTTTGCTAACTTTTTATGATTTGTTATCATGTTGATCAAGGAGGATTTCCCCACATTTGATCTACCAATAAAAGCATATTCCGGCAAGAAGTCTTTTGGACATTTACTTACTTCGGAATTACTAATAACAAATTCGGCTGTATTAATTTTCATTTTTTTCTATGTAAAATTCTCCTTTTATGCTTTTTGAACTGCGAGATGCGTTGTATTTAACCACTCTTCTAATAATTGATTAAATTCATCAGGGTGCTCCATCATGGCAGCATGTCCACATTTATCAATCCAGTATAAGCTTGAATTTGGAAGCAACTTATTAAATTCTTCTGCAACATCCGGAGGTGTTACTTTATCGTTTTTACCCCAAATAATACAAGTTTGAACATGCATTTTTGGTAAATCTTTTGCCATATTATGACGTATTGCGCTTTTAGCAATAGTCAATGTTTTTATTAATTTGATACGATCGTTTACTGATTCGTATACCTCGTCAATAAGTTCTTTAGTCGCTACTTTAGGATCATAAAATACATCTTCGGCTTTTTTCTTGATGTATTCGTAATCTCCTCTTTTTGGATAACTATCACCCATAGCGCTTTCGTAAAGTCCTGAGCTACCTGTTATTACAAGTCCTGCTACTTTTTCTGGATACATCTTAGTGTGATACAAAGCAATGTGTCCGCCTAATGAATTTCCTAAAAGGATAACGCGTTCTAATCCTTTAAATGTGATAAAATCCTTCACATACTTTGCAAAACTTTTCACATTAGTTTTCAAAATATTTTGTGTGTATATAGGTAAATCTGGAATTATGATTTTGTAACCTCTTGTAGAGAAATAATTTGCGACAGAATCGAAATTACTAAGTCCGCCCATAAGTCCGTGTAAGATGACAATTGGAGTTCCTTCGCCAGCTTCATAATAGCTGTATCTACCTTCTTTTTTATAGTTTTTTTCCATTTTGTTTAAAACCGGATTTTCAATTTTGACAAATATAGGATTTAATAAATAAAAATTAATTTTTAGCACCATTTTTAATCGGAAAATTATTAGATCATGCTAGTAAATAGAATTGATTTTTCTAAAATTCAGCTATTTTTTTCTTGTTTTTAAATTCGTAAATCCTATTTCGACACTCTTAAATTTGTTATTTTTTGTAGCTTTTTTTATAACATTATGTTTCTTACAAATAATGTAAAAAATGTGTAAGGAGTTGATTGCATATAAATTAACCCTTTTTGTTGTAAAGTGGTTAAACTTATTAACAAAGTGGTATTTAGTGGTAAATTGTGGTAATATTTTTTATATTTTTGCTCTATATCATTTAATACTTTTTACTTGGATACAATTGTCGGAACATATGAATGTAAAGTCGATGCTAAAGGAAGGCTGCTTATGCCAGCGCCTTTAAAAAAGCAGTTGGCTACTTCACTTCAAAACGGATTCGTTTTGAAGCGTTCTGTATTTCAGCCCTGTCTAGAGTTGTATCCCATGAAAGAATGGGACTTGATGATGCAAAAAATAAATAAATTAAATCGCTTTGTAAAGAAAAATAACGACTTCATCCGGCGCTTTACTGCAGGTGTGAAAATGGTCGAAATTGACGCTTTAGGTCGTTTATTGGTTCCTAAAGATTTAGTTGCTTTTGCTAGTATTACAAAAGAGGTGGTTTTTTCTTCTGCGGTTAACATAGTGGAGATTTGGGACAAAGATTTATACGAGAAATCAATAAGCGGTGAAGATCTAGATTTTGCAGATTTAGCTGAGGAAGTAATGGGAAATATAAATGACGACGACGATGGAATATCATAATCCGGTTTTGCTTCATGCATCAGTAGACGGTTTAAATATCAAGCCTGATGGTGTTTACGTTGATGTAACCTTTGGTGGAGGAGGACATTCGAGAGAGATTTTGAGTAGGTTAGGTCCCGAAGGTAAATTGTTTGCTTTTGATCAAGATGAAGATGCTTTAGCAAATACTATAGACGATGAAAGATTCACACTAATCAATGAGAATTTTAGATTCATAAAAAGATTTTTAAGGTTTTATGGAGTTAAAAGTGTAGACGGTATTTTAGGCGATTTAGGAGTTTCCTCTCATCAGTTTGATGTTCCAGAAAGAGGTTTTTCTACACGTTTTGATGCAAGTTTAGATATGAGAATGAGTCAGAAAAATGACTTGAATGCATATAGAGTAGTAAACGAATATGACGAGGCTAATTTAAGAAGAGTCTTTTTAGATTATGGTGAATTAAAAAACGCACCAGTTTTAGCTAGAACAATTATTGAAGCAAGAGAATTAAATCCTATCAAAACTACTGACAAATTAAAAGAAGTTTTGGCGCGACACTTACCAGAGAGAGTACGTAATAAAATTTTAGCTCAAATTTATCAAGCGATCCGAATTGAAGTTAATCAGGAGATGGATGTTTTAAAAGAATTTTTAGAACAATCACTGGAGGTCTTAAATCCAGAAGGAAGGTTAAGTGTTATTTCTTATCATTCTCTAGAAGATCGATTAGTTAAGCGATTTATGAAGAACGGTATGTTTGAAGGAGAACCAGAGCGAGATTTTTTTGGAAATTTCTCGGTTCCATTCAAAACTGTTGGAAAATTAATCGTTCCAGATAGCAATGAAATAAAAGAAAATAATCGAGCGCGAAGCGCGAAGTTGAGAATAGCTGAGAAAAGATAATTAAAACGTAGCAATTTCAGAGCTTGAAGTAATACAAGTATTTAAATGTGCTAAAATTCAAATCCAATATTAATGAGGATTAATTGATTAGAATAAAATAAATGAAAAACGGAGTATACAGTTTATTGAAAGCAAGATTCCTTGTAAATGAGGATGCAGTTAAAAACTGGCGTTTTATCGTTTTTATAATTCTGTTAGGTATAATAATGATTGCAAATACACAACGCTTTGAGCAAAAGGTGTTCAAAATCGTAGCGTTGACAAATCAAGCTAAGGAATTGCGTTCTGAGTTCGTAGACAGACGTTCAGAGTTAATGAAATTAAAAATGGAGTCCACGGTATCAGATAAAATGATTGAAAAAGAGATTTTTCCATCGACAGTTCCTCCAGTCAAAATAAAAGTTAAAATAGAAAAAGAGAAAGGCTTTTTTGAAAAATTATGGCAGTAGAAGATAAAAAAATATCAAATAGGATTTATCTAGTAGCTTTTGGCATTCTTGTCATGGCTATTGCTATTGCTGTGAAATTAACTAATATTCAGTGGGTTGAGGGCGATTACTATAGAAAATTAGCAAAAGAAAGAACGGTTCGAACATTTGTAATACCGGCTAATAAAGGTAATATCTACTCTGCAGATGGAAGTCTTTTGGCAACTTCGATTCCAAATTATGAGATTCGCTTTGATGCTCTTGCGCCAAAAGCAGAATCTTTCGAAAAAAATGTAAAAGCATTGTCAGATTCTTTGGCGACAGTATTAGGGAAATCATCTAGTTTCTACGAAAATGAACTTCGTAAGGCAAGAGCTAATAAAAATCGGTACTATCTATTAGCCCGTAAATTGAGTTATACGCAATACTTCAAAATTAAGGGATTTCCATTATTTAATTTGGGTGCTTACAAGGGCGGAATTATAATTCAACAAGAAACAGTAAGAGAACATCCGATAGGAAAAATTGCTGAAAGAACCGTAGGTTACGAGCGTACTTCAAATGGAGAATCCTACGATGGAAAAGGGATTGAATGGGCGTTTAGAAATGATTTAAATGGTAAAGACGGTAAGATTTTAAAGCAAAAAATAGCTAAAGGTCAGTGGAAACCCATTCGTGATGTAAATGAAGTTGATCCCCAAGATGGCTATGATGTAATATCTACGATTGACGTTTACATCCAAGATATTGCGCATCACGCTTTATTGAAGCAGTTAGAAATTTATCAAGCTGATCACGGTTGTGTGGTGGTTATGGAAACAAAAACAGGTCATGTAAAAGCGATTTCGAATCTAGGAAGAGCTAATGACGGAACGTATTATGAAACTACTAATTACGCTGTAGCCGAGTCACACGAACCAGGTTCCACATACAAATTAGCAGATTTAATGGCGCTTCTTGAAGATAAAAAAGCAGACACTAGTACGGTTTACGATAGAAATGGAGGATTGATTATGTACAGCGGAAGACGAGTGGAAGATTCTCATAGAGGAGGTCCACAGAAAATTTCTTTAGCTAGAGGATTTGAGATTTCGTCCAATACAGTAATGGTTAAAGCGGTTTATGAAGCGTATAAAAATGAACCCTCAAAATTTGTAAATCATCTGAACAATTTTGGTTTAAATAGAAAATTAGGACTTTCAATTAAAGGAGAGGGAGCGCCTTATGTTCCGCAACCAAAAGACAAACATTGGTCAAATATATCTCTGCCTTGGATGGCATTTGGATATGGAGTTTCTATCACACCGATGCAAACTTTAGCTTTTTACAATGCTGTTGCAAATAATGGTGAGATGGTAAAACCTCAGTTTGTTTCTGAAATTAAAGAGTGGAATAGAACAATTAAGAAATATGACAAAGAGGTTTTGATTCCTAGGATCTGCTCACAATCAACTATTTTAAAATTACGTGCTGTTTTAGAAAATGTAGTTAAAAAAGGTACTGGTTCTAAATTGTACTCTAAGGATTTCTCAATGGCTGGTAAAACTGGTACTGCGCAAGTGGGGTACGGAAAAAGCGGAAGATCTGGAATGTATTATGCATCTTCATTTGTAGGTTATTTTCCAGCGGATGAACCTAAATATTCTTGTATTGTTGTGGTTCATAAACCGAACACAGCTCTAAATAATTATTACGGTGCTGATGTTGCTGGGCCTGTTTTTAAAAGAATTGCACAGAAAATATTTACTGATGCTCCGTCAACAAACGAAATCAAAAATTTAGATCGAAAAATTGCAAAACAGGAAAAGGATTACGATGCTTATTTTACTAAATCACATGAAAAAACGCAACTAATACCAAATACTAAGGGTATGTCGGGTATGGATGCGGTTGCATTACTTGGTAATTTAGGATTGAAGGTGAAAGTTCAAGGTGTTGGTAAAGTAAAAAAACAATCGATTGAAGCGGGACAAAACTTAGATAAAAACGCAACAATTTTATTAGAATTATCATGAGTGTATTAAAAGACATATTATATAAAGTAGCCATTGTTGCCGTAAAAGGTCCAACAGATATTGCTATAGCTAAGATGGATTTTGATTCAAGAAAAATTGAAACTAATGATGTTTTTGTTGCTATTCGTGGTTCAATTTCTGACGGTCATGATTTTATTAAAAAAGCAATTCAAAACGGAGCTACTGCTGTTGTATGCGATACTTTTCCCGAAATTATTGAGCAAGGGATTACTTATGTTCAAGTAAAAGAAACAAATTCTGCTTTAGCTTTTATGGCTGCTAATTATTTTGGAAATCCTTCTCAAGGTCTGAAATTAGTTGGTATAACGGGTACAAATGGTAAAACAACTATTGCTTCTTTATTATTCCAGTTGTTTCAAAAAGCGGGATTCAAAGTGGGTTTGCTTTCTACAGTTAAGATTGTAGTCGATACAACTGAATATAAAGCGACTCATACTACACCTGATTCGATAACTATAAATCACTATCTAAAAGAAATGGTAGAAAGTGGCGTAGAATATTGTTTTATGGAAGTGAGTTCGCACGGAATTCATCAAAAAAGAACAGAAGCGCTACATTTTGTTGGAGGTATTTTTACCAATTTATCGCATGATCATTTAGATTATCATCCAACTTTTGCTGAATATAGGGATGTCAAAAAATCATTTTTTGATAATCTTCCAAAAACCGCCTTCGTATTATCGAATATAGATGATAAAAACGGACAAGTGATGCTACAGAATACTGTGGCAAAAAAGCTTACGTACGCTTTGAAATCGTACGCTGATTATAAAGCGCAAATCCTTGAAAATCAATTATCAGGATTGTTGTTAAAAATTAATGGCAGCGAAGTTTGGGTAAAGTTGATAGGGACTTTTAATGCTTACAATCTATTAGCTATTTATGGAACGGCTGTCGAGTTAGGAATGGAAAGTCTTGAAGTACTGCGTTTACTTTCTGATTTAGAAAGTGTTTCTGGTCGTTTTCAATTTATAGTTTCTTCGTCCAATATAACTGCAATTGTTGATTATGCTCATACTCCTGACGCATTAGACAATGTGCTAAAGACGATTAATGATATCCGTACAAAAAACGAACAACTTATTACAGTTGTAGGTTGTGGTGGTAATAGAGATAAGACTAAACGTCCTGTTATGGCTGAAATAGCTACCGCATTAAGTGATAAAGCAATTTTAACTTCAGATAACCCAAGAGATGAAAACCCAGAAGCTATCATTAGTGAAATGGAACAAGGTGTTGCACCTCAAAATTATAAAAAGTTATTGTCGATTACAGATAGAAAGCAAGCGATAAAAACAGCTTGTCAATTGGCTCAGCCTAATGACATCATCCTTATTGCTGGTAAAGGTCATGAGACGTACCAAGAGATTAAAGGCATCCGTCAACATTTTGACGATATGGAAACGGTAAAAGAAATTTTAGAACAACTTAATAAATAACCAAATAATCCATAACCGCATATGCTATACTATTTATTTGAATATTTAGACAAAACATTGGATGTTTCTGGTACAGGAGTTTTTCAATATATTACTGTAAGATCCGCATTAGCATTTATGTTATCGTTGCTATTGTCTACGATTTATGGTAAAAGAATTATCCAGTTTTTGCAAAGACAACAAGTAGGTGAAACAGTTCGTGAATTAGGTTTAGCTGGTCAGAATGAGAAAGCGGGTACGCCAACAATGGGTGGTTTGATTATTATTTTTGCAACACTAGTTCCAGTTATACTTTTTGCAAAATTGCATAATATCTATGTCGTTTTATTGATCGTTACAACCCTTTGGATGGGGACAATTGGATTTGTGGACGATTATATAAAAATATTCAAAAAAGATAAAGCAGGTTTAAAAGGGATTTTTAAAGTTTTTGGCCAAGTTGGTTTGGGTTTAATCGTGGGAACAGTGCTATACTTCAGCCCTGCAGTTACAGTTAGACAAGATACTGGTAAGATCGATATTTTTAGAGTTACCACTGAAAATGTAATTGTACAAACACCTGTCGAAGAGAAATCTACCGTTACTACTATCCCGTTCTTTAAAAATAATGAATTCGATTACGCTGAATTGTTAGCATGGACAGGTGATGGATATCATAAATGGGCTTGGTTGGTTTTCATACCGGTAGTAATTTTTATTATAACGGCTGTTTCAAATGGAGCTAATCTAACAGATGGAATTGACGGACTTGCCGCTGGAACTTCGGCAGTCTCCGTTTTAGCTCTAGGAATATTTACGTTTGTTTCCGGAAATATTATTTTCTCTAATTACTTGAATATAATGTATATCCCTAATTCAGGGGAGATGACAGTATTTATCGCCGCATTTGTGGGTGCTTTGATAGGGTTTTTATGGTATAACTCTTATCCTGCTTCTGTGTTTATGGGAGATACAGGAAGTTTAACAATAGGTGGAATCATCGCAGTATTAGCTATTGCTGTTCGAAAAGAAATGTTGATTCCGTTATTATGCGGAATATTCCTTGTCGAAAATCTTTCTGTCGTTCTTCAAGTGAGTTATTTTAAATACACCAAGAAACGCTTTGGCGAAGGCCGACGAATATTTTTAATGTCACCGTTGCATCACCACTATCAGAAAAAAGGATATCACGAAAGTAAAATTGTTACACGGTTTTGGATTGTCGCTATAATGCTAGCCATCTTATCAATTATCACTCTAAAATTAAGATAGTATGAGACTAGTAATTCTTGGAGGAGGGGAGAGCGGTGTAGGAACTGCAATTCTAGGTAAGAAAAAAGGTTACGATGTATTTGTATCTGATTTTGGAAAAATAAAAGGCAATTATAAAGAAATTCTTTTAATAAACGGAATTGCTTGGGAAGAAGAAAAGCATACGGAGGAATTGATTTTGAATGCCGATTTAGTGATGAAAAGTCCAGGAATTCCAGATAAATCGCCAATAGTTAAAAAGCTTCTAGAAAAGGGAATTCGAGTAATTTCAGAAATAGAATTTGCCGCTCCATTTACAAATGCGACAATAATTGGGATAACGGGTAGTAATGGAAAAACTACCACCACAATGTTAACGCATCATCTGCTAAAATCAGCAGGACTAAATGCAGGAATAGGAGGGAACATTGGAAAGAGTTTCGCATGGCAAGTTGCAGATAATAAATATGATTGTTACGTCTTAGAGTTAAGTAGTTTTCAGCTCGACGGAATAAAGAATTTTAAACCGCACATTGCAATTATTACAAATATTAGTCCAGATCATTTAGATCGATATGATTACAAATATGAGAATTACATTGATTCGAAATTCAGAATAACGATGAATCAAACTGAGGATGATTTCCTCATATATGATGCAGATGACGAAGCCATGAACGAGTGGTTTACAAAACATAAAACGAACGCAAAATTAATTCCTTTTTCATTGACAAAAATACTAGAAGAAGGAGTCTTTATAAATAACAACAAAATGGATATTAAAATTAGTCAAGAAGAGTTTACAATGGATACAGAATACATTGCCTTGGAAGGAAAACATAACATGAAAAACGCAATGGCAGCAACCTCTGTAGCAAAATTAATGCAAATAAGAAAAGCTACAATTAGAGAAAGCCTTTCTAATTTTCAGGGTGTAGAACATCGTCTTGAAAAAGTTTTAAAAATCCAGAACGTGCAATACATCAACGATTCTAAAGCGACAAATGTAAACGCTACTTTTTATGCTTTAGATAGTATGAACACACCAACAGTTTGGATCGTGGGTGGTGTTGATAAAGGAAATGATTATAACGAATTAATGTCACTAGTTCGTGAAAAAGTAAAAGCGATAATCTGTTTAGGAGTGGATAATAAAAAAATTATTGACGCTTTTGGAAATGTTGTTGATATGATGATTGAAGTTGATAATATGGAAGATGCAGTTAAGATGGCGCAGCGTTTAACTGAGAAAGGAGATTCGGTTTTACTTTCTCCTGCATGTGCTAGTTTTGATTTATTCGAAAGCTACGAAGACAGAGGAAATCAATTTAAGCAAGCAATTAAGAATTTATAGATTGATTTTAATCTCGAGACTTTAAAGTGAATTGGCTTTAAATTTGGAATTATAAAAAGTTAAATAAACAGCATTATGAAACAATTGATAGGTAATTTAAAAGGAGATAAAGGAATATGGTCATTCGTGGCTTTATTAGCCTTGTTTTCGTTTATGCCTGTTTTTAGTGCAAGTAGTAATTTAGCGTACATAGGGCATGGTACAGGAAATACTCTAGGATATCTCTTGAAACATTTGGGTCACATTCTGTTTGGTTTTTTGATTATCTTTTTAGTTCATAATGTCCCTTATCTCTATTTCAGGTCTATTTCTAAATGGTTGTTGCCATTGGTCTGGGCAGTTTTAGCTTTAGCAATGATCAAAGGAACCATTGTAGGCGGGGCAAATGCGAGTAGATGGATTCAGATACCTTTTGTGGGAATCTCATTTCAACCTTCGACATTTGCAGCACTAGTTTTATTCGTTTTTGTGGCTCGGTATTTATCAAAGACAAGAGAACATCCAATTGATTTTGTCGAGTCTTTAAAAGAACTTTGGTTACCTGTTTTTATCACATTAATTCTGATTCTTCCTTCCAATTTTTCTACAACAGCATTGATTTTTTCAATGATTGTAATGTTAACATTTATTGGAAAATATCCAGTAAAATACATAGGAATTATTGTTGGTTCAGGCATACTATTTCTAATGTTCTTTATTTTAGTTTCAAAGGCCTTTCCAGATGCAAAGATGTTTAGTAGAGTTCGTACGTGGGAAAGTAGAATTGAAAATTTTAGTACTGATAAACCAGATGAGGACGATTACCAAATTGAAAAAGCAAAAATAGCAATTGCTTCAGGAATGATTTACGGATTAGGTCCAGGAAAGAGTATTCAAAAAAACTTTTTACCACAATCCTCTTCCGATTTTATATTTGCAATTATTATTGAAGAATACGGTTTAATAGGTGGTTTAGGAGTCTTATCACTGTATTTATTGTTGCTTTTCCGTTTTGTTATTGCTTCTCACAAAGCAAATACACTCTTTGGAAAACTGGTGGTTATAGGATTGGGTTTCCCCATGATTTTTCAAGCCATGATTAACATGGCAGTTGCAGTTGAGCTATTACCGGTCACCGGTCAAACATTACCATTAATTAGTAGTGGAGGAACATCAATTTGGATGACGTGTATTGCTTTAGGAATCATTATTGGTGTAACTAAAAAAGAAGAGGAAATCACTCAGGAATTGAAAAACGCCGCTAAAAGAGAAGAGGCGCTTCAAAAGCTAATCGATAGAGAATTAGAAGATGAAGATAATGTTGAAGAAGGATATTCGATAGAAGATAAAGCTTCAAATCCTATGAATGCTGTTCTAAACAAATAATAAAAAGTTTTAAAATAAAATTAGAAAATGAAACCATACAAATTCATATTAAGCGGCGGCGGAACTGGAGGACATATCTATCCAGCGATTGCTATTGCTAATGAATTAAAGTCTCGTTTTCCAGATGCAGAATTCCTTTTTGTTGGCGCAGAAGATAAAATGGAAATGCAAAAAGTACCGCAGTCCGGATATAAAATTATTGGACTTTGGATTGCAGGAATACAAAGAAGAATAACATTTGATAATGCTTTGTTTCCAATAAAATTACTAAGTAGTTTATTAAAGGCCAGAAAAATTATAAGAGAATTCAAACCCGATGTAGTTATTGGTACAGGAGGTTTTGCTAGTGGACCGCTATTGCAAATTGCAGGTTTTGCTGGTATTCCAACTGTTATTCAGGAGCAAAATTCATATCCTGGAATTACTAATAAGTTATTGAGCAAAAAGGCTAGCAAAATTTGTGTAGCCTACGAAAATTTAGAAAGGTTTTTTCCAAAAGAGAAAATGATTTTAACTGGTAATCCGGTTCGTCAAGATGTACTGGACATTGATTCCAAGAGAAGTGAAGCGATTTCCTATTTTAATCTAGATGATAATAAAAAAACATTATTGATTTTAGGGGGTAGTTTAGGATCCCGAAGAATCAATCAATTAATTGAAAAAGAGTTGGATTTTTTATTAGCGTTGGGTGTTCAAATATTCTGGCAGTGTGGAAATTTTTATATGGCGGAGTATAAAATTTTTTCCGAGCGAGAAGATGTACAAGTAGTTTCATTTATTGATCGTATGGACTTGATTTATGCAGCTGCTGACTTTGTGATTTCTCGTGCGGGAGCATCATCGGTTTCAGAATTATGTTTAGTTGGAAAGCCAACTATTTTCATACCGTCTCCAAATGTTGCTGAAGATCACCAAACTAAAAATGGAAAAGCAATTGTAGATAAAAAAGGTGCTTTACTTATTAAAGAAAGCGAATTAGAGGAAAAATTTGAATCTGTTTTTAATAAGTTGTTATATGATGAAAACTTACAGCGTAATTTAAGTTTAAACATGAAAAAATTGGCTAAGCCAAATGCAACAAAAGACATTGTTGAAGAGATAATAAAATTAATAAAGTAGAAATAGCGGTAACAAAATTCGATTTCGAAAAGAACTATAATTTTTGAAATTGGAATACGTAACTGCTATCAGAAATTCAAACTAAGAATGAACTTAAGTCAAATAAATAACGTCTATTTTATAGGTATCGGAGGAATCGGTATGAGCAACCTTGCGCGCTATTTTAAAAATTTAGGAAAACAAGTTTGTGGGTATGACAAAACTCCATCTGTTTTGACAAGTGAATTGATTGAAAGTGGTATTTCTATTCATTTTGAAGATGTTATTAATTTAATACCAAAGGATTTTTATACAGAGAATACATTAGTAATAATTACTCCTGCAGTTCCAAGCACGCATTCGCAATGGAATTTTTTCCTAGAAAGAGATTATGTTATTAAAAAGAGAGCAGAAGTACTAGGATTAATAACTAAGGATACGTTTTGTTTTGCTGTTGCAGGAACGCATGGTAAAACTACAACATCAGGGATTTTAGGACATATTTTAAATGAAAGTGGTGCTGATGTAACTGCTTTTATTGGAGGAATAGTAGAGAATTATAACTCAAATTTAATAGGGAGCGGTAAGACAATTACCGTTGTAGAGGCAGATGAATTTGATCGTTCTTTCCTTCACTTATATCCTAATATTGCTTGCATCACCTCTATGGATGCTGATCATCTAGATATCTATGGAACGAGTGAAGCAATCGAGAAATCATTTTTAGAATTTGCTGATAAAATTATTGATAAGCGCAATTTGTTTATTACAAAAGAGTTAGCAATTGAAGGAGTTGTTTGCGCAGTAAATGAGGATGCAATTTATAAAGCATTCAATGTAAGAGTAGGAAATGGTAGTTATATTTTTGATGTGCAAACTCCAAAATTAGTTCTTAAAGATTTACATTTTGGTTTACCAGGAAGACATAATTTAATGAATGCTTTAATGGCTATTGCAATGGCTGACTTATTCGGGACCCCAACCGATGCTATTGCAAAAGCTATCGCATCATTCAAAGGAATAAAACGAAGATTTTCGTACCAAATCAAAACAAACGACAAGATTTATATTGATGACTACGCACATCATCCTACAGAGATTAACGCAGTGCATCAAGCAGTCACTGAATTATACCCTAGAGAAAAGGTTTTAGCGATTTTTCAACCGCATTTATTTAGTAGAACTAGAGATTTTGCAGAAGATTTTGCTGCTAGCTTATCACAATTTGACGAAGTGATTTTACTAGATATATATCCTGCTCGTGAGCAACCTATGGAAGGAATAACGTCCCAATGGTTGATGGATAAAATGACTAATAATTGTAAAAAATTAGTTTTAAAAAATGATTTGGTTGCAGCGATTTTACAAAGTGATGCAAAGGTTGTTGTTACGATAGGCGCTGGAGATATTGGAGAGTTAGTACCAACTATTAAAAAAGCGATAAATGAAAATCTTTAATCTCACAAATATTCGATTAGTACTGATGTTTGTATTAGTGATTTTTCTATTTTCTTTTACCTCAAAGCGAAATGGTAATAGAAAATTAACTAAAACCAAGGTTGTATTTGTAGGAGATAACGCTCCTTTTGTACGACAAGAAACGGTTAATAAATTGTTAATAGATTATAATAGAGAGGCCTCTAGCATTCAAAAACTTAATTTAGATTTGAATAAGTTGGAAAAAAGGCTCAATGCACAAGAGATGATTGAAAAATCAGACGTTTTTGTGAGCATTGATGGTGTGTTGAAAGCAGTGGTTAAACAAAAGACTCCTATTGCTAGAATATTTGATAATGGAAGTTCCTTCTATATTGATTACGAAGGAAATAGAATGCCTTTGTCAAGTAATTTTACGGCTAGAGTTCCGCTTGTTTCAGGAGGTATAAATAAGGATAATAACGAAGATTTATCTGCATTATTTCGTACAATTCATGATGATTCATTTTTGAAAAAAAATATCATTGGAATTGAAATTATGACTGATGGTAGCTTAAAAATGCTCAATAGAAATTTTGATTATCAAATAGATTTTGGTAAATTGAATGATGTGGAGCGTAAGTTTCAAAATTATAAAGCTTTTTTTCAAAAAGCAGTTTTAGATAGTTCGTTGTATAAATATAAAAAAATCGACCTCCGTTTTACGGAACAAGTAGTTTGCACTAAATAATAGATAATGGAAAAAGATAATATTGCAGTAGGTCTAGATATAGGGACAACTAAAATAGTTGCCATGATAGGCAAGAAGAATGAGTATGGCAAACTTGAAATTTTAGGAATTGGAAAATCCAAAAGTTTAGGAGTGTCTCGTGGCGTAGTGAATAATATTACTAAAACCATATTGTCGATACAACAAGCAGTTCAAGAAGCAGAAAATAATTCTGGTTATAAAATTAAAGATGTTGTTGTTGGAATAGCAGGACAACACATTCGCAGTATTCAACATACAGATTATATCAGTAGACATAATCCAGAAGAAGTAATAGGTGGAAATGACATCCAGCTATTGATTGACCAAGTCAATAAGTTAGCGATGTTGCCTGGCGAGGAAATAATCCACGTTTTGCCACAAGAATTTAAAATCGATGGTCAATCTGAAATTAAAGAACCGATAGGAATGTATGGCGGAAGACTAGAAGCTAGTTTTCACGTTGTAGTAGGTCAAGCAGCATCAATTCGCAATGTAGGTAGATGTATTCAAAGTTCAGGAATTGAATTGTCAGGATTAACATTAGAGCCGTTATCTTCTGCAGATGCAGTTTTAAGTCAAGAAGAAAAAGAAGCAGGAGTTGCTTTAATAGATATAGGTGGTGGAACTACTGATTTAGCAATTTTCAAAGATGGTATTATTCGTCACACGGCAGTAATCCCTTTTGGAGGAAATGTGATTACAGATGATATTAAAGAAGGTTGTTCTATAATCGAAAAACAAGCTGAATTATTAAAAGTAAAATTTGGTTCAGCATGGCCAGGAGAGAATAGAGATAATGAAATAGTTTCTATTCCGGGATTAAGAGGAAGAGAGCCTAAAGAGATTTCTTTAAAGAATCTTTCAAAAATAATTCACGCTAGAGTAGTAGAGATTGTGGACTTGGTTTTTACAGAAGTAAAAGCATACGGTCATGAAGATCCACGTAAAAAATTAATAGCTGGAATTGTGCTTACTGGCGGTGGAGCAGAATTGAAACACATTAAGCAGTTAGTAGAATATATTACTGGAATGGATACAAGAATTGGTTATCCAAACGAACATTTAGCTGGTAATTCAGACGAAGAAATTTCTAGTCCTTTATATGCTACAGTTGTTGGTTTAGTAATGAAGAGTATAGAGAATAAATCTCAAAGCGCCGTGAGAATGGATCTTGTTGAGAAACCTAAAGCTCCTGTTTACAGAGCACCAATAGCTCAAGAAACTGCTCAAGAAGTTTTTGAGGAAGTGCAAGCAAATAATGAAAAAAGCCAGCACGATAAACAAGATTCGACAGTGAATAGAATACAAAGAAATTTCTTTGATCGTTATGTGGACAAGATTAAAGATTTCTTAGATAATGCAGAATAAAAGGCTGGGCCTAAAAAATATAAGAATTAATAATATAACAATTTCAAAAACCAAATAAAATGATGAGCGACTCAGAATTTGGAAGTATTTCATTTGATTTACCAAAGAATCAATCAAATGTGATAAAAGTTATAGGAGTAGGTGGGGGCGGAAGTAACGCCATTAATCACATGTTCAAGCAAGGGATCAAAGGCGTAGATTTTATCGTATGTAATACGGATTCTCAAGCTTTACAGAGTAGTTCTGTTCCTAATAAAATTCAGTTAGGAGTTAATCTTACAGAAGGATTAGGTGCTGGAGCAAACCCTGATGTAGGACAGCAGTCAGCTATTGAAAGTATTGCTGATATTGAGAAAATGTTAGATCGCAATACAAAGATGGTTTTTATCACTGCAGGAATGGGTGGTGGAACAGGAACTGGTGCTGCACCAGTAATTGCACAATTAGCTAAAGAAAGAGATATTCTTACTGTAGGAATTGTAACATTACCTTTCTTATTTGAAGGTAAAGTTCGTCAAGAGCAAGCGCAAATTGGTATTGAAAAATTGCGTAAGCAAGTCGATTCCTTAATCGTTATCAATAATAACAAGTTAAGAGAAGTATACGGAAATCTTGGTTTCAAAGCTGGATTTTCAAAAGCAGATGAAGTTTTGGCAACAGCCTCAAGAGGAATTGCGGAAGTAATTACGCATCACTATACTCAAAACATCGATTTAAGAGATGCTAAAACAGTATTGTTTAATAGTGGAACTGCTATAATGGGTTCTTCTATCTCTTCTGGCGAGAATAGAGCTAAGGAAGCTATTGTTGCAGCTTTAGATTCTCCATTGTTAAATGACAACAAGATTACAGGTGCTAAAAACGTATTGTTGCTTATCGTTTCTGGAACAAATGAAATTACAATCGACGAGATTGGAGAAATCAATGATCATATCCAAGTTGAAGCAGGTCACAACGCAAACATCATTATGGGTGTTGGTGAGGATGAATCACTTGGAGATTCTATTGCAGTAACTATTATTGCAACAGGATTCGATATTGAGCAACAAAATGAAATCGTAAATACAGAGCCAAAAAAAATAATTCATACGCTTGAAGACGAACAAAGAAGTTTTCATAATTTAAGTAGTAAGCCAGTTACGGCTTTTGATTTGAATACTGAATCACAAGTTTCTAATTCAAATGAAAGAGTAGTTTTTGATTTATTAGAAGATACAGTAGTAACTCCTGAACCAGTTGTCGTTCCTGAATTAGTAGTTGCAGCGCCAGTAAAACATAATGATGAATTGATGGTTATTTCAGAGTATGTTAAAAACTTAGATGTAACTTTCGAAATAGTTTCTCCTATAAGTGATGTTGATTTTACGATCACTTCAGCTGCAGTTGAAACAGTAATCGCTCAACCAAAAGCAATAGAGAAACAAGAGCAAACAGCTTTTTCTTTTGACTTACCGCTTTTTAAAGCAGAGCCAGTTGAGCAAGTTCAAGAAAAGAAAGTTGTTTTTGAATTAGCAAATGAAGTGCGTGATATTAAAGTTAATGACGCTATACAGTTTGTTCCTGTTACGGAATTAAGTGATAACGGAATTATTAAATATTCTCTTGAAGAGTTTATGGAGCAAGAGCCAGAATTTATGGCTAAACCAGTTGCTAAAGTTCCTGAAGTTGTTATTCCAGCAGAACTTAATATTACAATGAAGCAGGTTGACAAATCAGCAGATTTACATAATGATTTTGAGCCAATTTCTCCAATGGAAATGACCATTGAAGAGTCAGTGAGAATGAGAGCGGATGAAAGAAGAAAGAAGTTAAAAGAATTCAATTATAAGTTTCATAATAATGTTTCTAAAATTGATGAATATGAAAAAGAGCCAGCTTATAAAAGATTAGGTATCGACATTTCAAATAATCATTCTAATAGTACTAATTCAAGAATATCTGTTGGAACAGACAGTAATAATGATTTACAGTTACGTTCAAACAATTCTTATTTACATGATAATGTAGATTAAGGAAATCAAATAAAAAATGAAATAGCCCGAAAATCAAATTGAATTTTCGGGTTATTTTTTTAGTAATGTAGCAGGAGCCGATTTATTGTTATTTCAGTTAATTTTTTTAAATTTGCTGAGCCTTAATCCAGCTATCATTTCAAGCTTTTTGTCAAAACAACTTTTTTCTAAAAATTTAAAAGAGCTTCTAAAGTCGCTTTTTAAATTCAAGAAAAAATGGTTAGTTTTTCTTAAAAAGGCTTTTCATTTCTATCTGGGGCAGGAATTCAAAATCAAAAAACAGTAGCTATTTTAGCTACTATTAAATAAGAACAATATGAGTTTATCAGTACTAATCATGGACGATTTAAAAACAGCCATGAGAGCAAAAGATACAGTAGCACTAGAAGCGCTAAGAGCGATCAAATCTGAAATATTATTAGCGCAAACAGCATCAGGTTTAAAGGAAGAAATTTCAGCTGATGATGAAGTTAAGTTATTACAGAGATTGGTAAAAACACGCAAGGAAAGCGCAAGAATTTTTACAGAACAAAATCGTATGGATTTGGCTGAACCAGAGCTAGCTCAAATTGCAGTAATCGAAAAATTCTTACCAGCGCAATTAACTGAAACTGAAGTTGAAGCAATCATTGTTGAAATCATCTCCGAAACTGGTGCATCAGGAATAGCGTCAATGGGTAAAGTGATGGGATTAGCAGCCGCAAAATTAGGTGGAACTGCAGAAGGAAAAACTATTTCTACTATTGTCAAAAAATTATTGGTGTAAATGATAATGTTGATTAACAATTTTAAATCATATAACTAAAATTGTTAATCAACTATCTAAAATCAAACGGCTGCGTAGTTCAACTGGATAGAATATCAGATTTCGACTCTGAGGGTTGCAGGTTCGAACCCTGTCGCGGCCACCACTTCTCAATAAGTTTATTCAAAACACTGTAAATTTAATGTTTACAGTGTTTTTTTTTGGATTTATGTATCAAAACGCACATTTATTCTCCTTCTATAGGTGTCCAATTCGGGAGCATTTTTCTAGTTTTTTATGGACACCTGAAATCAAATGTTAAAAAAGCGAATAAATATTCCTTCCGCTTTACTTTCTTATTTGTTTCGGGTATTATCTAAGTATAATAGTAACAATTAATCCCTAAACAATGAAAAATGTATCAATTTTAATGTACCTGAAATGCAGAAAGAATGCAAAAGGTGAGAGTCCAATCTATCTTCGTGTAACTGTCGATGGTAAGAGAAGGGAAGTAAGTCTAAACGAAAGTATCGATTCAAGTCGTTGGGATCAAAACAAGCAGCGAGGAAGAGGCAACTCAGAGACTATTGCAATATTGAATCGAAGGCTAGTGTCCATTGAAAACAACATTAATCTTATATCACAAGAACTTGTTAATGGAGGTGTAAGAGTAACTATTGAAAGCTTGATGAATAAATATACAGGTGCTGAAGTGAAGACTCATAATCTAGTAGAGGTCTTCGAGTACGAAAACAAACGCATCATGAAGCTTGTAAAACCAGGAACATATAGCAAGTATGTTGCCGTTTTAAATAATTTGAAGAAATACCTATTGCATCAGTATAAATTAACTGACCTTGATATTAAAAGAGTAGATTTTCAGTTTGTTACCGATTTCGATTATTATTTGAGGTCTGAAATAGGTTGTGCTAATAATTATACTGTCAGGACTATTAAGACTTTTCGGCAAGTTGTCAGGACGTGTTTATACAAGGGTTGGATCGATAAAGATCCTTGCTTAAATTATAAGAGTAAGATGGTCAGAGAAGAAACAGGTTTCTTAACTAAGGCAGAGATTGACTCGATTTACAGTAAAGAATTTGCTATTAAAAGATTAGATCAAGTCAGAGATGTTTTTATAGTCTCTTGCTACACTGGACTTGCATACGTGGATGTTCATTTGCTATGTAAGGATGATATTGTGACTAATCTTGACGGTACAACGTGGATCAATATTCATCGGAAAAAAACTAACACCTTTTGTAATATACCAATATTACCAATTGTCCAAGAAATATTTGAGAAGTACAAAGATGATGCATTGGTGTTAAATTCAGGTAAACTTTTGCCAGTTCCTAGTAATCAGCGGATGAATGCTTATCTGAAGGAGATACAGGACATTTGCGCAATTAAAACATTGATAACTAGTCATTTAGCTCGACATTCATTTGCGACAAGTATATGTCGTGATTTTGGTCTACCGCTTCCAACTCTGTCAAAGATAATGGGGCACACCTCTATGGAACAGACGCTTAAATATGCTAAGTTAACAGATCAAAAACTTAATAGTGATGTACAAGAGCTCAAAAATAAACTAAGCAAATCCAATCAAGCCACATGGGGTAATTCATTAAGCGATGTTTCTTAGCTTACAGCCTATGTAACTCTATAAGCCCTTAATTAAGGGCTTTTTTTATGCCGTTTGATTTCTTTGCCAACAATTTATTTTAAAAATAATTAGCGCTCAGAAGCATTTTCAATATTTATTAAAGTACTATATAATTAAGCCCTTTTGAAAGGGGAAATCAACATATCAAAAACAGTAAATATGAATATTGAAGTAGCTACAAAAGAGGAATTTAATAGCTTTAAAATCGAGGTGCTGGAGGCATTGAAATCTTTAAGTAATAATCACGAGAAGAAATTCCTGAGATCTTCCGAGATGAGAAAAATGTTTAATATATCTGCAGGAACACTGCAGAACATGAGAATGAATGGGATACTACCTTATAGTAAAATCGGGACAACTATTTTATATGACTATGAAGTTGTTCTTGCTATTCTTGACAAAAATCGCATAAATTAAGTAGAGATAATAGAGGTATGAGCATTATTCTTGTACCTCTATATAACTCACAGTTTATGTAAAAATCTATCTACAAATACCCCTTGCTGTGATTTAGCTGTAGAGCTTCGCACAACAGATAGCAAGCGTATTTAGTTGAAGCTTTTCATTTATGAATGTAAAGCAGAAGTTATCGTTCTGATACTTAAAAACCCACGCCGAGTCAATAATGAAGTATCTTCGAAGGCAGTATACAATGTCTCTAACTACATCTATAACATTCTCGATTAATTCGATGCTTTTAAAGGCATAGTAAGCGATATTAGCCTCAGTTTGATTCTACATTACGAAACATGTTGAAACAATCCAAAGACTCTTAAAAACGAGGTTTTCTGTGCTGAAAATTTAGGTATTAATCTTGGACTATCTGGTGACCACTCCAGGGCCATTCATTGCTTAGACAGATCGTCCTTGATCAGGTCTTCTTAAAGAGTTTGAAGCTCCTCTCAAGCTTAGGTGGTGCAAATCTTGGTTGATAACAGCTCCAAAATCTTGTAGGTAGATAAAATTTTAATTCTTAGCTATCCAAAATACTTACAAGTTGTGGATTAACGGGATGCACTAAAGAGCTACGTTTAATCTGCTCTTATCGGGATTATATCTGAGGTTAAGTTTTTCTTTCATTGCCTCTTCAATGTAATTAGCGGGTCTCGAGGCTGTTGTGTTTGCTTTCTTCATATTAACAACTTGTTCTATAACCCACCCTTGCCTATATTCTGAGAGATTTGAAAAGTTAGATTCATCCTGTTTTGACGGTAAAAATCTTCCCTGCTTTGGAATGTCAGGCAGTTCACTATAGGCATTTTTTAAAATTTTCCAATTATTATTTGAGATGTCTGGGCTAGCAGGTTCATTGGTTGTTTCATATTCTTTTTTCTTCATTTGTTCATTAGTTCTTTTTGCTCTTAGTATTGAGTTGTAGGTATGTCCCATAATTTCATCCTTATAGTAAAATTTACTACACATCTTCTCATCCTTTTTATAAGTGAATTCGTTAGTAAAATTCAAATCATCCAGATCTACATCCATATCTTCATAAGCTCCTTCTTGAGCTGCATCTAAAATTTTTTCGAACTGCTTCTTCGTGAAGTTCTTTGTGTATTCTTTGTATTCTTCTTCGTAAACTGGCTTATCGTATCCTTTGAAAATTGTGAACGCACCTTTCGAGTCTCTTTGATTAAAAACAGTAACAACAACATCTTTTTTCTTTGTTGTTGTTTCTTCTGCTCTTTCTTCTTCTCTTTCTTCTACGGTATATTTTAGCCTATTTGGTTGGTCGGTTTTAACTGATTTGGTTAGTCGGTTTTCAACCAACCCAACTTCTGATTCTACAGTTGTCAATTTAAGTTCTGCCATAGTCTTTGTAAAATCTTCCAGACTTTTTTTCAGTTTAACGTTATCTGCTTTGACTGATCTTGCTTTGTCTTTCTTACTGGAGTCGATTGATTTTTCAAACCATCGCTCAAATTTCGGCTTCAATGCTGTTATATAAGTATTTATATTCTCAATGTTAATTACATAGTGCCTTGTGTTTCCTTGTCCTCTGGTAATAACTGTTACAAGTCCTGTCCTTACTATCTTGTCTATATTCGATTTAATTATCGACAATCCAAGTCCAGTGTGTCGAGATAGATAAGCGTTTGAGGCTCTAACAGCTCTACTGCCGTTAATGATTACCAGCTTATCCTTATTTTCATTGTGGATGTAAACTAAGGCGTCAACGATAACTGCAAAGTTAGCACTGTGTTCGCGGGTTAAGTATTTAGATGCTTGACGATATCCACCTGTAAATTCTATTTTTAAACTCTCCATATTTTTTCATATTTAGTATTGATATTAGATAGAATACACATTAAATGACAATATGTATGTCTGGCTGATAAATTTTTTAATTAATTTCGATAAATTTTACGATTTCTAACTATTATACCGTTATTTGGGTTACTTTTAGACTTGATTTCTTACATAATTAATGGTGTAGGTAAAAAAATCATTGATAAAGAAGCGTTAGATATGCCCACAGTTAATCAAAATCCCGAACAAATTGCTCGTGATACCATCGATAAGATGCTACGCAGCGCAGGTTGGGTGATACAATCTAAATCAACAGTAAACTTAGCAGCAGCTAAAGGTGTTGCTGTACGTGAATATCAAACAGATATAGGTCCTGCTGATTACGTATTGTTTGTGGATAGAAAGCCTGTAGGCGTTATTGAAGCAAAAAAAGAGGAAGAAGGTCATCGACTTACAGTCGTTGAAGAGCAGTCTTCTGAGTATGCTAAAGCAAAGCTAAAATACCTCAATAACGATCCCCTGCCATTCGTATACGAGAGCACAGGAATTGTCACGAGATTCACAGATTATAGAGACCCTAAGCCTAGAGGTAGAAATGTCTTCCATTTCCACCAACCGGGCACGATTGCAGAATGGTTGAAAAAGGGCGATAGTCTTAGGACACGATTGCAGAACCCTCCAGTATTAGATGAAACAGGCCTAAGACCTGCTCAAATAAAGGCTGTAAAGAACCTTGAACATTCGTTCAAGAAAAATCGACCAAAGGCATTAATACAAATGGCTACAGGAGCTGGTAAGACATTTACTGCAGCAACATTTGTTTATCGCCTGTTAAAAAATGCAGATGCTAAGCGCATCTTGTTTTTAGTTGATACCAAAAACTTAGGTGAACAGGCAGAGCAGGAGTTTATGACTTTTCAGCCAAACGACGATAATAGGAAGTTTACGGAGTTATACAATGTACAACGCTTAACATCGAGTTATATAGCCAGTGATAGTCAGGTGTGTATATCTACCATTCAACGTATGTATGCGATATTGAAAGGGGAGGAACTGGACGAAAGCTCAGAACAGGACAATCCGAATGAATCGTCTTGGATGGAGCAGCAATTAAATAAAAAGCAGGCGTTGCCAGTGGAGTATACTGCCAAGGTGCCTATTGAACAATTCGACTTTATAGTTATTGATGAGTGCCACAGATCTATATATAATCTATGGAAGCAAGTCTTGGATTACTTTGATGCTTATTTAATAGGCTTGACAGCCACGCCTGATAAAAGAACCTTTGGTTTTTTTAATGAGAATGTGGTAAGCGAGTACACCTATGAAGAATCGGTTATCGATGGCGTGAACGTTCCTTACGATGTATACAATATTGAAACCGAAATATCCAAGAATGGCGATGTAGTCAAAGGCGGTTGGTTCTTAGACAGACGAGACAAACTAACAAGAAAAAAGCGTTGGCAGCAGGAAGAGGAAGATACAGAGTACTCTAAAAACGACCTCGACAAGAAGGTAGTAAACCCAAGCCAAATACGTAACATAATAAGAGAATACAAGCAAGCTCTTAAGACTACTATTTTTCCGAACCGTATAGATGAGAATAAAGACTATGAAGTGCCAAAAACGCTTGTGTTTGCAAAGACAGATAGCCACGCTGATGATATCATAAAGATCATCCGTGAGGAATTTGACGAAGGCAATGACTTCTGTAAAAAAGTAACCTACAAGGCAGATGAAGATCCGAAATCAGTATTGAACCGCTTTAGGAACTCCTATTACCCACGTATAGCAGTAACAGTCGATATGATCGCTACTGGTACTGATGTGAAGCCATTGGAGGTATTACTTTTTATGCGAGACGTAAAGAGTACTAACTACTTCGAGCAGATGAAAGGAAGAGGTACGAGAACCATTAACAGTGATAGCTTGCAATTGGTGACCAAAACTGCTAAGACCAAGACGCACTTTGTAATAGTAGATGCGGTTGGAGCCATAAAATCTAAAAAAACAGACAGCCGACCACTAGAGCGCAAACCTACTATTGTTTTGAAAGACTTATTAGGTGCCGTTACAATGGGAGTAGCAGATGAGGACTTATTCTTGTCTTTAGCAAATAGGTTAATACGATTAGATAAACAAATAACGGATAAGGAAAGAGACAAGCTGTTGGAGTATTCTGGAGGTAAAAACTTAAAGCAAATTACGAAGGAGTTATTGACTGCTTATGATCCCGATGCTATTGAGGACAAAGCGAAGGAATTAATAGCCCAAATCCCTGTTGAGGACAGAACGCCACAAGACAGTATTGATTGCCGTAAAGAGGCTCAGGAGGCGCTTATTTCACAAGCTGCCACTACCTTCAACGGAGAGCTGAATAACTATTTAGACAACGTTCGCAAGCAACACGAGCAAATTATTGATAGTGTAAATATAGATACAATAACAAGATCAGAGTGGGACACAACCTCTGTTGATAAAGCCACAGCAATAGTGACAGATTTTAGCGAGTACCTGCTAAAGCATAAAGATGAAATTAAGGCGTTGAGTATCTTTTACAACCAACCTTACAACCGCAGAAACATCACGTTTAAGATGATTCAGGAAGTGTTTGAAAAGCTTAGTTTAGAAAAACCATTACTCGCTCCTGATTATGTTTGGGAGGCTTACAAAGCATTAGAAGAAGTGAAGAACGAACGGCCAAAAGATGAGCTTACAGCCTTGGTGTCATTAATTAGAAGAGCTTGCGGCATAGACCCTGAATTACGAGCTTTTGACAGTACTATAGAAGCCAATTTCAACAAGTGGATTTTCAAGCAGCACACCGGGCAACACAACCGTTTTACACCGGAGCAGTTAGACTGGTTGCGAATGCTGAAAGACCACGTTATTAGTAGTTACCATATAGAAATAGAAGACCTAGACTTTACGCCGTTTGATGCTAAAGGTGGAAGAGGGAAAATGTACCAGTTATTTGGTAACGAGATGAGTGATATTATGAATGAATTAAATGAGGTACTAGCAGCATAAAGTGTAATTTTGCGTGTCTAGAAAAAAGAAAAAACATCATTTAGATTGATAACAAAGGGGTTGCTGCATGTTTAGAAAAGAGAAATACATAAATTTTTAAAATGAAAAGTTGGATTAATAGAGCCATTGCATTGTTAGACAAAAGTCTAACTCCAATTCCTCAAGAATTAAATGAATTAGATTGGAAAGAAGATTTATCGCCCAACAATCAAAAATTGAGTAAGCATTTAAGCGCTTTTTCAAATCTGCCCGGTGGTGGTTTTTTAGTTTTTGGAATAGAGAACAAAGCAGGTATTATTCAAGGGATCGATATGGCTAAATCCGAACAAATTGTCCAAAAATTATCTAGCTTAGCTCGCGATACTGTTGATCCAGAAGTTGCTTTAGATCATAAAATCGAAATGTATATTGACAAACCTTTACTCTTTATACATATCAAAGAATCGGCAACAAAACCTGTTCACTTAAGATCTGGCACTATAGAAGACTCTTATATAAGAAGTGGCGGAACAACCCAAAAAGCCTCAAGGCAAGAAATTGGAGGACTGATGCTAAATAGCAAAAATCCAGTTTTTGAAGATTTGCACGTATCCAAGCTTTTATCCACTGATGATGTCTTAACTCTTTTGGATTACGCCAAAGTTTTGGAATTGCTCGGCAAGCCTATTACACATCAAAGCGATGCCATATTGCATTGGCTTGAACAGGAAAATATGATTAAAGCCATTGATGATGCAGGTTATTACATCACCAATTTAGGCGCTTTAACAGCTGCAAATTCCTTAAAAGATTTTGACTCTCTAGCCCGAAAAGCTGTAAGAGTTATTAAATATAAAGGCAATAACAAAATAATTACTGAAAAAGAATATCCTGGAAATAAAGGATATGCTATCAGTTTTGAAGCACTTTTGATGTTTGTAAAAGCGCTTTTGCCCAGTAGCGAAATTATAAAAACTGCTTTAAGAACCGAAACGTCTATATATCCTGACATTGCCTTGCGGGAGCTAATTGCCAATGCGCTAATCCACCAAGATTTTTCGGTAAAAGGTGCTGGGCCAATGATCGAAATATTTGACAACAGAATAGAAATCTCTAACCCGGGGAAACTATTGCCATCTAAAAGCGTGGATAGGCTAATAGGAACCACACCCCAATCTAGAAACGATGCTTTAGCTTCTGCATTTAGAAGATATAATATTTGCGAAGAGCGAGGTTCTGGTTTTCAAAAATCGGTAGCAGGAATTGAGCTTTATGGATTGCCGCCACTGCGCTTTGAAGAATTAGCCAACTCGTTTAGAGTAACAATTTATGCGCCTAGGAATTTTGCTGAACTTTCTCCGCTGGAACGTATTGAGGCCGCTTACCAGCATTGTGTATTACAATATTACAGCGCTAGTGCTATGACTAATACTTCATTGAGAGAACGGTTTAAGATGCACGACAAACAACGTTCCCAAGTTTCATTGGTAATCAAAGAAGCTTTGAACCGAAACATCATTAAACCCAAAGACCCCAACAATGCCTCTACCAAATTTGCAGAATATATCCCATTTTGGGCTTAGTTCTTTGCTTGTTTAGAAACGAGAAAGTAACCAAAAACCCAGTGCACACAAGGAGTCCCTGCGTATTTTTAAAAAATGAAAATGAAAAATAATACTTTAAAGGAAGATTGGATAGAATTACAGTATAAAGATGTGGTAGATAAAATTCCAACATCTAAGCAAAAGTTGAAGCAAAAAGATTATCTAAAAGACGGTAAAATTGCAGTTGTTGATCAGGGACAATCAACTATAGGGGGTTACACAAATGACGACTCCAAAATATTGGTATGTAAATTACCTGTCATTGTTTTTGGAGACCACACTAAAATAGTCAAGATTATTAGATTTCCCTTTGCTCCTGGAGCTGATGGTACCAAAGTGTTACAACCAAAGGAATTTGTTAATGCGAAATTGTTAGCCTTTTTTACTAAGATACTAGTGCATAAAATTTCAGATAAGGGATATGCCAGGCATTATCAACACATAGAAAAACAGGCGATAAAATTACCTCCACTACCCGAACAACGCGCCATAGTAGCTAAAATAGAAGAATTATTTAGCAGTTTAGATAGCGGTATTGCTGATCTTAAGAAAGCACAACAGCAATTGGTGACGTATAGGCATTCTGTTCTAAAGTCTGCTTTTGAAGGAAACCTAACTAAAGCTTGGAGGTATAAGAACCCGTATACCATGGATGTTTTTTTAACTAAACTGATAAAGGGAAAGGAACAAGCCATTAAGTCAAAAAGCATTTCTAACGGAAAATATTTTCCTAAATTTGAGGATGATGAATTAACTTATAAAGTACCTAATAATTGGCTATCGTTACCTTGGAAAACTATAACTTGTAATAACAAGTATGCCTTAAAGAGAGGGCCTTTTGGCAGTGCGTTAACAAAATCTTTTTTTGTTGAAAAGGGAGTAGTGGTGTATGAACAAGGACACGCCATAAATGATGACCCCTATCGTCATAGATATTTTGTGACAGATGCAAAATTTGAGGAATTAAAAGCTTTTAAAGCGCAAGCCGGTGATATGATCGTAAGCTGTTCCGGCGCAACATTAGGTCGGATTTGTCTTTTACCTGATGATGCAGATGTAGGTATAATAAATCAAGCATTACTTAAAATTGACTTAGACGAGAAAATTATTTTAAAAAAATTCTTCGTTATGCTGTTTAGGTCAGAGACTTTTCAGAGATTGATTTTTACAAAAGCATTAGGTTCAGCAATGCCTAATATGGTCGGTATGGCAGAATTAAAAGAAATTCCTATACCTATTCCGTCAATTGAAGAACAACGCCAAATCGTACAAGAAATAGAAAGCCGTTTGTCGGTATGTGAAAAGGTAGAAGAAAGCATTGTAGAGAGTTTAGAAAAGTCGAAGGCTTTGCGCCAAAGCATCCTTAAGAAGGCTTTTGAGGGCAAGTTATTGAGCGAGCAGGAATTAGCAGCCTGCAAGTCTGCTTCTGATTATGAGCCTTCAAGTGTGTTGTTGAAAAGGATAAAAGCAGAGAAAGCAACTGGAGTAAAAAAGGCGGCAGTTAGTAAGAAAAGAGTAAAAGAAAAAAAATAAAATGACAGAATCTACAATAATATCAAAGGTATGGAACTTCGCTAATGTACTACGTGACGATGGTGTAGGTTACGGAGATTACCTAGAGCAAATAACATACTTGTTATTCTTAAAGATGGCAGACGAGTTGAACAAGCCACCCTATTCTAAAAACCTTGTTTTTCCAAAAATGAAGGATTCAGACAATAAGGAGATTGAAGATGGTGAGGTTTGTAACTGGCCA
This sequence comes from Flavobacterium weaverense, assembly GCF_003688495.1. Taxonomy (GTDB): domain Bacteria; phylum Bacteroidota; class Bacteroidia; order Flavobacteriales; family Flavobacteriaceae; genus Flavobacterium; species Flavobacterium weaverense. The sequence goes on from NZ_REFH01000007.1 coordinate 328,959, forward strand.
ACTCTCTCAGGTAAGAGAGGAGCAGAACTGGAAATGTTTTACAATCAAATGCTCCGCAGCTTGTCTACTGAAAAAGGAATATTAGGACAAATCTTTACTAAAAGTCAGAATAAAATTCAAGATCCTGCTAAGCTCTTAAAAATCATTGATATGATTGACAAGGAGCAGTGGAGCTTGATGGGAGCCGATATCAAAGGAAAGATATACGAGGGATTACTAGAGAAAAATGCCGAGGACACAAAGTCTGGCGCAGGACAGTATTTTACCCCAAGGGCATTAATAAAAACTATGGTTGCCTGCATAAAGCCAAAGCCTCTAAAATCCATTACGGATCCTGCCTGCGGGACTGGAGGATTCTTTCTGGCAGCCTACGATTACATAGTAGCTAACAACAAACTAGATCGTGAAGAGAAAGAGTTCTTAAAGAACAAAACGTTCCACGGTAACGAGATTGTTGCCAACACTCGTAGAATGTGCTTGATGAATATGTTCTTGCATAACATAGGCGAAATTGATGGAGACACATTTATCTCCGGTGCTGATGCTTTAATTGCTGATGATGGTAGCCGATACGATTATGTGTTAGCTAATCCACCTTTCGGTAAAAAAAGTAGTATGACAAGTACGAATGAAGAAGGCCTCCTGGAGAAACAGGATTTAAGCTATAACCGCCAAGACTTCTGGGCTTCTACGTCGAACAAGCAGTTAAACTTCTTGCAGCACATCAAGTCCCAGTTGAAGATTACAGGAGAAGCTGCCGTAGTGCTACCCGACAATGTTTTGTTTGAAGGTGGAGCAGGTGAAGCAGTGCGTAAAGAACTTTTAAAGACCACCGAGCTACATACCATTTTACGCTTGCCTACAGGTATATTTTACGCGCAGGGAGTAAAAGCTAATGTCTTGTTTTTTGATAACAAGCCAGCCTCTAAAAGTGCTTGGACTAAGGATGTTTGGATATATGATTACAGAAATAATATACACCATACACCAAAGAAAAATCCAATGCGAATGGCGCATCTACAGGACTTCATCGACGTGTACAACACTGACAACAAACATAAAAGAACCGAAACTTGGAGCGAGGAAAACCCTGACGGTAGATGGCGTAAATTTACCTATGATGAGATTATAGCCAGAGATAAAACCAACCTCGATATATTTTGGATCAAGGACAAAAGCCTTGCTGATCTAGACAATCTACCTGATCCAGATGTTCTAGCAGAAGAGATCATTGAAAATATAGAAGCAGGCCTAAACAGCTTCCGTGAAATTATGGAAACTTTGAGTGAAGAAGCAGATTACTAACAATTAAATCTTAAAATTATGGGTATATTATCTTACTTTGGGAAGCAAACTTTTACTTTATATTTACTAAATAACTCTGGAATTTTTAAAAATATGTATGATCCTGATTCGTGGTTTAGGCTCGACTATCAAACAATGCGTATACATATGAATAAATTCGAATGTAATTTTGAAAAAGATTATATCGAAGGTCCACACGAAAAAAAAATTAAAACCGATATTAATTACTTTTTACTAAGAGATATTGCAATTCAATTTAATGATGAACAAGAGAAAGAATTATATCGTAGAGTTCATCTCGAGATTGACTATGATGATATTTCTTATAATAGTGATACTCCCTTTCCTGTTGAATTTGGTAATGATCCGATTGCTGAACAGTTTTATGGTTATGGCACTAAACCAGAATGGACTTGAGGTTTTATTTTGACACTTTTTTTCATCTAATATATTTTCAAGCTGAAGGTATATATTTCTAACCTAATGAATCAAATAAATGAGTGCTTACAAAATAATAGTAGACGATTACAAAAGACGTTATGTTCTCGAAAATGGGGAAAATATGTATAGTCAAATTTATGAAAAGATAAAAATATCAAGAACATTTGAAATGTATATAGAAGACTGTATTCGTTGTAACCGCCCCTTGCTTGCGGCTGATTTTAAAATGATTGGAGCTGCTGCAATGTCATTTATGTCAGGTCATAAAACTGCCATTATGGGGCAATTGATTGCTCTTGACATATGGAATAACCGATGTAATACTAACTTCGGGTTTTTAGATCAGAATGAATTAGTACGTGTTGCGGATTCTTGCCGAAATAGTTACGGACCAAGTTATTCATAGGTTTTCTTGTTGAAAACCTATGTTCGTTTCTCACTCATTCTAATTCTTTGCATTGCTTGATACCCAAAAGAAGTATAATGATAAGGCCAAACATACGAACGCAATTCCTGATTGACTTGATAGACCCAGTATGACTGTTAGGATAAATAAAACTACTCCTATTGTTCCTGCTAAATTAGTACTCATATATGTGTTATTAAAATTTAGTTTACAGTAAGTTACAACAGATTGTTGATTTTCCTCATTCTTTCTGCAACCAATAAATTTAGTGCAATTTCACTTACCTTTTACAACCTTGCAATAATTTAATTTGAGGTATCTACGCGCAATCAAGCGGTCTCTCTTCGTGCATTCCCTTAGTTTCGCTGGGCTATTCCAGTCGGTTGTTCCGCCCTCCATTCCATAGAACAATTGACACCATAAACAGAGCCACTCGAAAGTGAGAAGCTCTGTTTTTGTTGTCTGCTTTCCCAGTCTACACACGCTCACTTCCTGCGTTCGGTCGGGCTAATGCATCCACAATACCGCTTCATTTCATTATACTCCACAGGCTCCGTGCCACTGCATTCCAGCAATATAATGTCTGCCACCCTCAGTGTTTTCAGCGGTTGCTCCTTCGCACAGCCATCGGGGTTGGCTCCATTATCACTTTGCCCTAAATCAAGGAACGCCAAAGGCTGTCTTTTATTCTTTTCCCGCCGTTTCACGCTGCAATCCCTACATTACTCTTCGCAAAGCTTTCGTTCCATTCTCGGTTTAGCGTGGCTGTTCGATTGCCGCAACACCGCCAACTTCGCTCCTCTAAAAATATTCCATAAACTCCATATTTTTCTTGCGGTGCTTGGGGGTGTTATTGTAGTTGTACATAACTCAATCGCCGTAGGGCTAAGCTCATTTTTTCTGAAGACTGCCATGGAGAATTTATCTAAAAAACAACTGTTTGCAATGGCACCCTTCCAAAAAAATCGAGCACACAATTAAAGCAATCGGGAACGTACAGTTATTCTTATATACTTTTTGGCTCCTTATTAGCTTGAGAGCTTTCTTTATAAGTTCGCCGCCCCAATTTTATATTCGTAAACCTATTTTATATTATAAGCGGGGTAGTCCTGTTTGAGAGGGTATGTTATAGCTAAATATGAAGTTCTTAAAACGTGCCCTTTAATAAAGATAGTACTTACTCTTGTGTTGAGGTTTAGTTAGCTATTTGAGATCTTCTGCAAGCCGTTTTGCGACAGCTAGGAAGTTGTTTTACCGGTTTATTAAATAACTAAGCATTAGATCTAATGCTATTTATACTATTTTACAACGGCATCCAACTTGAAACCGATCTAGAATTTTTATAAAAACCAAAAATTTAAAAAAAAATATTTTCCGTATACGCGTGGTAAGACACTACATACATCGCCCCCCGTTCTATCGCTAAGGGAAGTACAAGTGGCACAGAATGGGGGAGTACTACTGTTTTTAGTTTATCGAAGATTTCACTAGTGCTTTTTTATACTAATAATTATGCTTATCATTACAAAAAATTAGAAAGGTGCCTAATTAGGGAGCATAAAAAAATAATAATAGTTAATTTACAGATATTGAGGTAGTTACGCGTATGAGTCGAACCCTGTCGCGGCCACCACTTCTCAATAAGTTTAATCAAAACACTGTAAATTTAATGTTTACAGTGTTTTTTTTTGGATTTATGTATCAAAATGCACAATTATTATCCTTCTTAAGGTGTCCAATTCGGGAGCATTTTTCTAGTTTTTTATGGATGAGTTAGAATTCTTATTCAAACTTGGTTTATAAACATTTTGCATTTTTTTTACAATTACGTTTGTCACGCTGGAAGCGTCTCACTTATATGTGTATTCCAATATTCAAGATAGACGTTTCGCTCAAATAACTCCAAAAAAAAGCCTTTAGATTTCTCTAAAGGCTTTTCTAATTCAAAAACAATTTAATTATGCTTCAACTTCAAATGGAAGTATAGATACATAAGATTTGTTATCTCTTTTCTTTTGGAACATAACAACTCCATCTACTCTTGCGTGTAGCGTGTGATCTTTACTGATGTAAACATTTTCACCTGGATTGTGTTTTGAACCTCTTTGTCTTACGATGATGTTCCCAGCAATAGCAGCTTGACCACCAAAAATCTTAACGCCTAAACGTTTTGATTCTGATTCTCTACCATTCTTCGAACTACCGACACCTTTCTTGTGAGCCATGACGTATTAGTTTATTTTGTTAGTAATTAATTAAACAGCTTTACCACCGTTTAATTCATCTTGTAATTTTTTTAATTCATCCATTTTACCATCTGCAGCTAATTGTGCTTGTTGAGCCCAAGTAGTAGGATCTAAATGAGACAAAGTTGAGCTAGCAGTAGTTAAAATTTCTTTAACTGAATCAGCAGACGCTTTAGCTAATTTAGCAAAAGTGTCAACTCCTGCAGCAACTAATGCTTCAGCAGCTTTTGGTCCAATTCCTTCAATAAGTTTTAAATCATCTGCTTTCTTAGATGCTTTTGGAGCTTTTGCTTCTGTAACTTTTTCAGTTTTTGGAGCCGCTTTTTTTGCACCTACACCAGTAATTCCTTCGATTACAATTTGAGTAAGATATTGTCTATGACCGTTTCTCTTTTTGTATCCTTTTCTTCTTTTCTTTTTGAAAACGATAACTTTATCTCCTTTTAAGTGTTGTAACACTTTAGCTTCTACTGAAGCACCTTCTATAGCTGGGGCGCCTAAAGTGATTGTTCCATTATCATCTAATAAAAGAACTTTGTCAAATGAAACACTTGAACCTTCTTCATTAGTCAAACGGTGAACATAAACCTTTAAGTCTTTGCTTACTTTGAACTGTTGCCCTGCTATCTCTACGATTGCATACATACTGATTGGTTTTAATAATTTTTAAGGTTGCAAATATACAAATATATTTTTAACTCGCAATCTGTGTCGTAAAAAATATCACTACTTAATAGGAGATCACTTTTTCTTGTTCGAAAATACTATTTTAAAATATAAATCAACAATTGTTAAAGTCTATTTTTTCCTATTTAAAATGTAACATTTACGAGGGAAACACTACTTACTATTCATATTAACAAAATTATTAACCCTATGAAAAAATCATTAATGGCTTTAAGCGCTTTGTTTATGCTAGGAGGAGTGGCATCTGCTCAAAAAGTAGCATTTGAAGAATACACATTAGACAATGGCTTACATGTAATTTTACACAATGATCAATCGGCTCCCACTGTAATCACATCTGTAATGTACCATGTAGGTGCTAAAGACGAAAATCCAGAGAGAACCGGTTTTGCACATTTTTTTGAACATTTATTATTTGAAGGTACTGAGAATATTAAACGTGGTGAATGGTTTAAAATTGTAACTAGTAACGGTGGTGTTAACAATGCAAACACGACTGATGATAGAACGTATTACTACGAAGTTTTCCCATCAAACAACCTTGAACTAGGTCTTTGGATGGAAGCTGAAAGAATGTTGCATCCTATTATTAACCAAATAGGTGTAGACACGCAAAATGAAGTGGTTAAGGAAGAGAAAAGACTCCGTGTTGACAATCAGCCTTACGGAAACTTTCTTGCAGAAGTAAAAAAGAATATATTTAAGAAACACCCTTATCGTTGGGCAACTATTGGATCAATGGATCATTTAGATGCTGCTACTTTAGAAGAGTTCCAAGCTTTCAACAAGAAATTTTATGTTCCTAACAATGCTGTGCTAGTTGTGGCAGGTGATTTCAAAAAGGATCAAGCTAAAGAATGGATTCAAAAATATTTTGGACGCATTAAAAAAGGAGCTGAAGTTAAAAGAGAAACTTTTGTCGAAGATCCTATCACGCAAACTATCAAAGCTAAATTTGAGGATTCAAACATTCAAATTCCTGCAATAGTTGCGGCTTATAGAACACCTTCAATGAAAACGAGAGATGCAAGAGTGTTAGATATGATTTCGTCAATTTTGACTGATGGAAAAAGCTCTAGATTATACAAGAAAATTGTAGACGAAAAGAAAATGGCATTACAAATAGGTGCTTTTAGTAATAGTCAAGAGGATTACGGAAGTTACATTATTTACGGGTTGCCTCAAGCGCCAAATACTCCTCAAGACATCCTTACTGCAATCGATGCTGAAATTGTAGCGCTTCAAACAGAATTAATTTCTGAAAAAGATTTACAAAAACTACAGAACAAATTCGAAAATCAATATGTGGATAGTAATTCAACCATTGATGGTATTGCAGATAATCTTGCTTCCTTTTATTTATTGTATGGTGACGTAAACTTAATCAACACTGATATTGATATCTATCATTCAATCACTCGTGAAGAGATTAGAGACGTTGCTAAAAAATATTTAAATCCAAATCAAAGATTAGTCTTGGATTACGTTCCATCTAAAGAGAAAGCTCAAAACTAAGATATATCATTATGAAAAAATCAATATTAATTTTATCAAGCTTGTTCTTGACTATAATTATGCAAGGACAAATCATCCCTCAACCTAAACCAGGTGTAGCACCTACTGTAAAAATTGGAAAACCTCAAACCTTTGAGCTTAAAAATGGCTTGAAAGTTATGGTTGTTGAAAACCACAAGTTGCCTCGTGTAGCCTTTAGTCTTACTTTGGACAATGATCCATATACTGAAGCTGATAAAAAAGGAGTGTCTGATATGACAAGTACTTTGATGGGAAGTGGTACTACTAAAATTTCTAAAAATGCTTTTAATGAAGAAGTAGATTTTCTAGGAGCTAATGTTAGATTTAGTTCGAACGGAGCTGCAGCAAGTACTTTGTCTAAATATTCAGGTAGAATATTAGAACTTATGGCTGACGGAGCACTTAATCCTAATTTTACTCAAGAAGAATTTGATAAGGAAAAAACTAAACTTATCGAAGGCTTAAAAGCGAATGAAAAAAGTGTTTCAGCTGTTGCTAGAAGAGTGGAAAGTGTTTTAGCTTACGGTAAAGATCATCCTGCGGGAGAATTTGTAAGTGAAGCGACTTTGAAAAACGTAACATTAGAAGATGTTAAGGCAAATTATAATACTTATTTTGTACCAAGTAATGCGTACTTGATTATTGTAGGTGACGTAAAATTGAAGGAAACTAAAAAAATGGTTGAGAAGTTTTTTGGCTCATGGAAAAAAGCGACTGCCCCTTCTGTCAAATTTAATGATCCAAAAGATGTTGCAAACACGCAAATCAATTTTATCGATATGCCAAATGCAGTTCAGTCTGAAGTTTCAGTTATAAATATGTCTAATCTAAAAATGACCGATCCTGATTATTTTGCAGTATTAATTGCTAATCAAATTTTAGGTGGTGATTTTAATAGTTATATCAATATGAATTTGAGAGAAGCTCATGGTTGGACTTATGGTGCTAGAACTGCTATTAGCGGAGATAAGCGCATCGGTACATTTAATGCATCTACTCAAGTAAGAAACTCTGTAACAGATAGCACTGTTGTGGAAATCATGAAAGAATATAAAAAAATCAGAACTGAAAAAGTGAGTGAAGATATGTTAGCAAGCGTAAAAGCAGGTTACATTGGTCGATTTGTAATGCAAATTGAAAAGCCACAAACAGTTGCTGGTTATGCTTTAAGAATTCAGTCACAAGGTTTACCTGCTGATTTCTATGAGAACTATATTAAAAATGTAAGTGCTGTAACGGCTGATGATGTTTTGAGAGTAGCTAATAAATATTTTAAAATTGACAACAGTAGAATTGTAATCGTAGGTAAAGCTTCAGATGTAGCTGCTGGATTAGAAAAGTTAAATATGCCTGTTTTCTACTTTGATAAGTATGGAAATCCAACTGCAAAACCGGAATTGAAAAAACCAGTACCAGCAGGAGTAACGGCAAAAAGTGTTATTGACGCCTACATAAAAGCTATAGGAGGAGAAAAAGCAGCTTCAGCAGTGAAAACAATTGTGATGAATGGAACTACTACAATTCCTCAAGCACCATCTCCATTAACTTTTACGTCAAAAATTGATGTTAAAGGAAAGCTTATGGTTGAACTAGCTATGGGGACAATGAGTTTGATGAAGCAAGTTTTGAACGAAAAAGGAGCTTACATAATGCAACAAGGACAACGCCAAAATGTTGAGGGCGAAATGCTTACTGAAATGAGAGCGTCTGCAGTTCCTTTTGAAGAGTTATCTCTTTCTAAAAAATCTGGATTGATTTTAGAAAACATTGAGTCAGTGAATGGTAAAGATGCATATGCAGTTAAAAACGGTAAAACTACTTTATTTTACGACGTAACTTCAGGATTGAAAATTGCTGAATCGAAAGTAATGGAACAAGGTGGAAAAACGATGACGCAAACTACTTCTTATGGTGATTACAAAGAAGTGAAAGGTGTTAAAGTGCCATTTAATGTTATACAGAATGCAGGATTTGAACTAGACGTAAAAATGTCAGAAGTGAAAATTAATGAAGGTGTATCAGATGCTGATTTTAAATAATAGGTACTGATAAGTAATCAAGGCTGTCTTTTATTAGACAGCCTTTTTTTTGTCTTATTTCGAAAAGTTAAAACCACTAAAAATTTTATTTTTTCGCAGATAAATAAACACCGATTAAAATTATAAAGGCACCGAAAAACTGAATAGGAGTGAGCATTTCATTATCGAATAATCCCCATCCAAAAGCAACGACCGGAATTAAGTACGTTACCGAAGTGGCGAAAACGGGAGAAGATATTTGAATTAATTTGAAAAATAAAATATTAGCAATACCAGTTCCTACTACCCCGAGAATCATTATAAACAAAACCGACTGCTGCACATTTGCTTCTTGGATTACTTCAAAAAATCCAGAAAAAAATAAAATCATAAATGCAGGTATAAATAGAATTGTAAAATTACCTGTGGTTATGCTTAAAGGCGTTAAATCATGTAAATATTTTTTTATCAAGTTTACGTTTACTGCGTAACATATTGATGCGATCAAAACTAAAATAGCGTAATAGTAATTTTGTTCGGGATGATTAGCAGCACCATTTAAAACTAATAATGCACTTCCCGCTAAGCCAATTAGAATACCAAATACCTGATTTCTCTTAAATTGTAATCCAAAAACTAATGCTCCCAAAATCAAAGTATTTAGCGGTGTGAGTGAATTTAAAATGGAACTAACAGAGCTGTCGATTTCAGTTTGTGCAATGGCAAATAGATAAGCAGGAAAAAATGTTCCAAACATAGATGTCAACGCAATGTATTTCCACTTTTTAGCTGGAATTTTAGCTAAACTTTTATGTCCAATTAGTAATAAAAAAACAGATGCAAAAATAATTCTTAATGACCCTAATTGAAAGGCAGTTAATCCGATAAGTCCTTTTTTTATAAGTATAAAAGAACTTCCCCAAACTAAGGCAAGAGCTAATAAATAGAACCATTTAATCTGCGTGCTTTTCATAGAAATAATTTTGGTTCAAAATTGTAAATATTTTATGAATTAGTCCCTCTTTTTTTGATTAATTTTGCATTATAAAATTTTGCTACTAATCTTTAAATTATAATATAATGAATTTCAAAAATTCAATACTGACTTTAGCGGTTGCAAGTATATTATTTGTAGGGTGTAAAGAGAAATCTAACGAAACAGATTTGAAGGAAACAGCTGTAAATACTGAAGTTGTTGCTCCAAAAGTTAAAAAAGAGATTGCTGCGGTAAATCTACAAACAACAAGTTTTTCTATTGATGGAATGACTTGCGCTATAGGTTGTGCTAAAACTATCCAAGAGGATTTAACGGCACTAGATGGCGTTCAAGATGCTAAAGTTGATTTTGATACAAAATTAGCTACGGTGACTTTCGATAAAACAGTTCTGAACCAGGAAAAATTGACTAAGGTAGTGGAATCAGCTGCTGACGGTAAATCGTACACTGTATCTAATGTGAAGTCGTAAGAATTACTTTTAAATTATAATAAAAGCATTCGTAAGTTTCGAATGCTTTTTTTATGTCTTTTTATTTCCATTTTAAAGTTTCCATTAAACGTTGCATGTCGTTTTTTATATAACTTGCGGCGGGCATAATGGAATCGTAATTCGGTTTTGCATAAAAATAAACAGATGCAGTTATAAAATTTTTAGTACTGTCTGTTGCGTAAAATTGAGCATTAGTTGCTGCATTTCCTTCCACTTGATAGAACATACCGTATACTTTTTTATTAGGATTTAAGTAAGGTTGTTCAAGTATATCATCAGCTTTTATTACATGTCCGTACGTTAACTTTTGTGCGTCCTTTAATAATTTTTCTATATTGTTAGTCACGGGTTTGTACGTTAAATAAATAGTGGCCTTCATTTTAGGATAAGTAATCGCGAAGTCACACTCTTTTTCCTTTTTAATTATCGCATCTGAATTTATTTCGAAAGAATACGCGCACTCGTTTTCAAAATTCACATATTTAGCCTCAGGATAATCTAATCTTAAATAGCTAGATGGCTTTGGTAACGCATCGTCCTTACAGCTAATAGTTAGTAATGAAAGGAAGAGTAATAGTGAAAAAGCGATTTTCTTTTTTGTCATTATTAATTTAAATTATTTAATCTTACTGTTTAAAGGATTAGCTTTTTTACAAACTAATTAAGATTTGGTAAGAGTTAATGCTTATTCAATCGTTACTTTTATTTGTTTGATTCTTTTTTGATCCACTGTTTCAATTGTGAACAAACAATTTTCAAATGAAACTTTTTGATTCTTTTTTGGAAAGTTGCCTAAAATCTCTAGAATGAATCCAGCAAGTGTTTCTGCTTCTCCTTTTCTATTCTCAAACACTTCTTCGTCAACATCGATAATACGGTAGAAGTCTTTGAGGTTTATTTTACCTTCAAAAAGAAAATTCTTTTCATCAATTTGAGAGAAGTTTAAATGTTCGTCATCAAACTCGTCACTAATATCACCTACAATTTCTTCAATAACATCCTCTAGTGATACAAGTCCTGAAGTTCCTCCATATTCATCTACTACAATTGCTAAATGACTTTTCATCCCTTGGAAATCTTTCAGCAAATTGTCTAATTTCTTGTTTTCAGGTACAAAAAATGGCTCTCTCAGCAATATTTTCCAATCAAATTCATTCGTATTAATATGTGGTAGTAAGTCTTTCACATATAGAACGCCTTCTATCTGATCAATATTGTCTCGATACACTGGAATTCTAGAATATCCCTTGTCTATAATTTTCGGACATATATCAGCGAATGTTTCTGTTATTTCTAATGCAAAAATATCAATACGCGGACTCATTACCTGTCTGGTATCAGTGTTTCCAAAACTAACAATTCCTTCTAGGATTTTTTGCTCTTCAGTTGATGAGTCTTCTGAAGTTGTAAGTTCTAACGCTTGCGACAATTGATCGACAGAGAAGTTCGTTTTTTGCTTTCCTAATTTATTGTGCAAATAGATTGTAATTGCACGCATTGGAATACTAATAGGAGAAAGTAATTTGTCTAAAAAAGCAATCGGGTAGGCAGCTAGCTTAGCAAATTTTATGTTTTTTCTACTTGCATATATTTTTGGTACCACTTCGCCAAAAAGCAATATCAAGAACGTAATTGTGATAATTTCTACAATGAATTTCAAAGTTGGGTTAACTATTGCTGCAAATAAGTTATCGCCAATGAACGAGAAAAATAGTATTATAGTAATATTGACAAAATTATTAGCAATCATAAGTGTTGCTAATAGTTTTTTTGGTTTTTCTAAAAGTTTGGATATTATTTTTCCTTTCGAATTGTTATCTTGATTTATCTCATCGATATCTTTTTCTGAAAGAGAGAATAAAGCTACTGCTGCACCTGAAAGTAATGCAGAACAAAATAGTAAAGCAACTATTGCTAAAAGTCCAAATGCTAGATCAGTATCGATCGCATTTATAAACGGCAAACTGGGCTCTGGGTCCAAATTAAAAAAGATTAGTTAAACATTTAAAATGGCAAGTCGTTAATTGACAAGTCATTTTTTTCTGGCTCAAAATTAGTGTTTTTTGTATTATCAGTTGCAGGAAATTGTTTGTTACTTTCACTCTCCTTTTTAGTGGTTAGAAAAGTAAATTCAGTGACTTGAATTTCACTAGTATGTTTAGTGCTTCCGTCCTCACCTTGCCATTGTCTTGACTTGATGCGTCCCTCAACATAAATTTTGTCTCCCTTAGAAAGATATTTTTCGCAAAGTTCAGCAGCTTTATTGCGCACCACTAGATTATGCCACTCCGTAGAAGTGATTTTTTCATTAGTGGTTTTGTTGATGTAGACTTCGTTTGTAGCTAACTGAAATTTACCGATACAGTTACCTCCTTCAAAGTAATGCATCTTGATGTCATCGCCAAGAAAACCTATTAGCATCACTTTATTTAATGTTCCGTTCATTGTAAATTGGGGTATTTAATCAAAGATACATTTTTTTAGAATTATTTAATTTAATTCCTTTTCAATAAAATTATGAATAACTATTGGAAAAGGCAAAGTCTTTAAAGTTTCTTGATTTATTCCGTCTTTAATTAATCCTTCAACATTTACCTTCCAGAATTTAATATGTAAGTGCTGATGTGATAATTTGTGAAGAATACTTTTTTCATGTGTTTCTGATATACTTGAAATAATGTTTTCTTTAAAATATTCGTTTTGTATTTGCTCAGCAACAAAGTTAAAGCCTTCCTCTTGATCGGTCTCAAGTAATGGAAACTCGTATAAATTATGCCAGATCCCTTTAGCAATTCGTTTGTGAATTATAGTGTTTTCACTTTCATCAGATGCTACTATATAATTAAAGTAGCGATTTCGGACTTTTATCTTTTTAGACTTTACAGGTAATTGATCTACTTTCTTCTTTTGTAAAGCCGCGCAACTTTCGTTAAAAACGCAAATGGTACAATTTGGACTTTTAGGGACGCACTGTAAAGCGCCAAACTCCATAATAGCTTGATTAAAAATGGCTGGATTGTCTTTTGGCATCAGTTCGAAAGCTAAAGCAGCAAATTCTTTTTTGGCGGAAGCCTGAGTAATATCAGTTTCAATGTCAAAGTAGCGTGATAGTACTCTAAATACATTACCGTCAACAACAGGAACCACTTCATTGTAGGAGAAGGAAGCTATTGCGGCAGCCGTATATTCTCCAACTCCTTTCAATTTAAGTAACTCATTATAGTTATCAGGGAAAATTCCGTTTAAATCAGATGCGATATATTGCGCGGTTTTATGTAAATTTCGAGCTCTGGAGTAATAGCCCAAACCTTGCCAGAGTTTTAACACTTGTTCTTCACTTGCCGTTGCAAGGTCAAAAACAGTTGGAAAAGCAGTTGTGAAAGATAAAAAATAAGGCATTCCTTGTGCAACTCGCGTCTGTTGAAGCATGATTTCAGAGAGCCAAATAGGGTAAGGGTCGGTGGTGTTTCGCCATGGTAAATCCCGCTTATTTTGTAAGTACCATTTTATCAGTAAGTTAGAAAAATTCATGTTTAAATATTAGACTGCAAAAGTAAAAGTTTATGTGATTAAAATTTAATGAATTAGCTTGAATAATTGTTTTTTAAATTCATATATTTGCAACCTCAAAAAAATAGTACAACATAATATAATAGGAAAGAAAATGACGAAAGCAGATATCGTAGCAAAAATTTCAGAGAAACTAGGTCTTGAAAAAGGAGATGTTCAGGCAACTGTAGAGACTTTTATGAATGAAGTAAAAAATTCATTAGAGACTGGGGACAATGTGTATTTAAGAGGTTTTGGAAGTTTTATTGTGAAAACTAGAGCTGAAAAGACAGGTAGAAATATCTCAAAAAATACAACAATAAAAATTCCTGCACACAATATCCCTGCATTTAAACCTGCAAAAGTTTTCGTAGAAGGAGTTAAGACAAATAACGAAGCAAAATAATAATATTAATTAATCATAAAATCGACAAGATATGCCAAGTGGTAAAAAAAGAAAGAGACATAAGGTAGCAACTCACAAACGTAAAAAAAGAGCGAGAGCTAACCGTCACAAAAAGAAAAAGTAGTTTATAACTACTTTTTTCTTTTTAAAAGTTCATTGAAATCGAAAATTAGTATTCAGTCTCTAGTAATTAGTGTTCAGTTTACTGGCCACTTACAGCTGCTTACTGCTAGCTAATTTTCTCCGGGTACAATACCTGTTAAAATATTGTTTAATCCATCCTTACAATTCAGTTTTAGCTTCAAGCTGTAAGCTATAAGCCATGTTTTGCTTATCGCCTAGTGCTTATTGCCTATTGCCAAAAAGTTCGGATAAAAATTTACAGATGAATAAAGAATTAATCATTAGATCTAGTTCTGAAGCCGTAGATTTTGCCTTATTAAAAGATGGAAAACTAATTGAATTACACAAAGAAGAAGAAGAAAGCAACTTCCAAGTTGGTGATATTTTTATCGCTAAAATAAGGAAGCCAGTTGCAGGACTTAACGCTGCTTTTGTAAATGTTGGCTATGAAAAAGATGCCTTTTTACATTATCACGATTTAGGTCCTAATTTAGCTTCCCAATTGAAATTCATAAAACTTGTAAGCGCAGGTAAATTAAAAGATTTCTCCCTAAAAACCTTTCAGTTTGAAAAAGAAATAGACAAAGATGGTACCATTACTGATGTATTGAGTTCCAATCAATCTGTTTTAGTACAAGTTGTCAAAGAACCTATATCTACAAAAGGACCAAGAATTAGCGCTGAGCTTTCTCTTGCCGGAAGATTTATAGTTTTGGTTCCGTTTTCTGACCGTGTTTCTATTTCGCAAAAAATAGAAGACAAAAAAGAAAAGGATCGTTTGAAACGTCTTGTACAATCCATCAAACCAAAAGGATTTGGTGTTATTGTTCGCACAGTAGCCGAAGGCAAAAGTACAGTAGAATTAGAAAAAGATTTGCAGAACCTGCTAAGCAGATGGACTGCAATGTGTAAAAAATTACCAACTGCTCATCACCCGTCTAAAGTATTAGGAGAGCTCAATAGAGCATCTTCAATATTGAGAGACGTTTTTAATGATACCTTTAGTGGTATTCAAATTGATGATGAAGAGTTGTACAACCAAACAAAGGATTACTTGCAAGAAATTGCACCATCCAAACAATCAATTGTTAAGTTTTATCAATCTAAAGACACTCCAATTTTCGAGAAATATAATATAGAGAGACAAATCAAGACTTCTTTTGGAAAAACAGTATCCATGAGTAAGGGAGCGTATCTTATTATTGAACATACTGAAGCGTTACACGTTATCGACGTGAACAGCGGAAACCGTTCTAATAAGGCAACCAATCAGGAAGATACAGCCATGGAAGTGAATATGATTGCAGCTGCTGAAATCGCTAGACAATTGCGTCTACGTGATATGGGTGGTATAATTGTAGTTGATTTTATCGACATGTCTAATCCCGAAAATCGTAAAGTCTTGTTCGATTTCTTGAAAGAAGAAATGAGCGATGATAAAGCAAAACACAAAATCTTACCTCCTAGCAAATTTGGATTAGTCCAAATTACCAGACAAAGAGTAAGACCAGAAGTAAATATTAAAACTAGAGAAGAAGATCCTAACAATGAGAGTGGCGAAATTGAAGCGCCAATTCAAATCATTGATAAGATTAATTTTGATTTAGAAAGAGTTTTAAAGAACCACAAAGATGTTGTGCTTAACGTACATCCATTTGTGGCCGCATACCTTACCAAAGGTTTTCCATCATTACGTTCAAAATGGTTTCTTGAACATAAAAAGTGGGTGAAAATCATACCTCGTGATGCTTACACGTATTTAGAATATCATTTCTATGACAAAAAAGAAAATGCTGTTATAGATTAAAACAAAACCGCCTCTCGCAAGATTGGCGGTTTTTTTGTGTCTTGTTGTCACTACTTTTTTCAACCTTTCAACCTTTCGAATGCTTAAAGCTTTAGAGTATAACAAATGCTATTTCTAAGTTTCCAAAATAAATTATTGTTGCTGTGATTTTTATTTTTAGGAGCTGTTTCCAGCTATGTGCTATATCTCTTCCTTCGCCTAATGAGGCGATGGAAAAGGATGCCGCTTCTATCTGGGCTAGAGCCTAAATTTCGCAAAATAAAACGTTTTCTGTATGACGATAATATTTATGCAGAGGTGGCTAACTTTTAAGCAAGCTAAGAAATAGTAGAAACAAAAAATGGCGCTATCAGCGCCATTTTCTAGATGCTAGTAAGTTCTTTTAAATCGTGTATGGTTTGCGTTGGATTTTCGGCTTTAAATACAAAGCTTCCAGCTACTAGAACGTCAGCTCCAGCTTCAACAAGTTGTTTTGCATTTTTGTTAGTAACGCCACCATCAACTTCGATAAGCGTAGTAGCTCCGGTTCTATTGATTAATGCTTTTAGCTTTTTAACTTTAGCATAAGTGTTCTCGATGAAAGATTGTCCTCCAAATCCTGGATTTACACTCATGATGCAAACCAAGTCAATATCATTTATTACATCCTCTAATAAATCAATATTAGTATGTGGATTGATGGCAACTCCTGCTTTCATTCCTTCTGCTTTGATTGCTTGTAAGGTTCTATGAAGGTGAGTGCAAGCTTCATAATGTACGCTTAATATATTTGCACCTAATTCAGCAAATGTTTTAATATAACGATCAGGATCAATTATCATTAAATGAACATCTATGGTTTTAGTAGCATGTTTAGTAATTGCTTCTAAAACTGGCATTCCATAAGAGATATTCGGTACAAAAACACCATCCATAATATCAATATGAAACCAGTCTGCTTCAGAATTGTTAATCATTTCAATGTCACGTTGTAAATTTCCAAAATCAGCTGCTAATACCGAAGGTGCAATAAGAGTATTTTTCATTTGTGTTGTTGTTTAATCTGTAGTTGAATCAGATTATTAAGTTGTAGTTTCTGCAAAATTAGTTTATTTAAAACGATTGCGAAAGTTTTTTTGTAAAGACAAAAATTTCCTTTATTATAAAAGCTCAATGTTAGTAAGTAATGGCTGATAGGTGCGAAAATTGTTTGTTTTTATCCCAATCAATTAGTATTCGAGGGTTTACCCGAAAGGCCAAGAAATCGTTACAAAAGAGAGCAACAAATGAAGATTCTTCCTTCGTCAGAATGACAAAGTTGGAGAGCTATGATTGCCATAATTACATGGTTTGCGATCCATATTATATTTTCTTGAATCAACTTGATTTTAATAGCAATGTGTTCATAATTCCACCTTCGGGGGCTAGGGGGATAAAAAAGCAAAACTCCGGTAATCAGCCGGAGTTTCAATCATCAATCAAAAAACGAACAGTCAATCAAACTGTTGTTCACTGTAAAAATCATAACATTTAAAATTCCAAATCCCATTAATTAGAATTTGGAATTTAAAAATTTTGATTTTATATTTTTATCCTAAATAAGTTTTAAGAATTTTACTTCTTGAAGTATGTTTCAATCTGCGAATTGCTTTTTCTTTAATTTGACGAACACGCTCACGAGTCAGGTCAAAAGTTTCTCCAATTTCCTCTAAAGTCATTGGGTGTTGATCACCTAAACCAAAGTATAAACGAACAACATCAGCTTCTCTTGGAGTTAATGTCTCTAATGAACGCTCAATTTCAGTACGTAAAGATTCGTGGATTAATTCTCTATCTGGATTTGGAGACTCACCTGAACGTAAAACGTCATAAAGGTTAGAATCTTCTCCTTCTACAAGAGGTGCATCCATTGATAAATGACGGCCAGAGTTTTTCATTGACTCTTTTACGTCATTTACAGTCATGTCAAGTTCTTTTGCAATTTCCTCAGCAGACGGTGGACGTTCATTAGATTGCTCTAACAAAGCGTACATCTTGTTGATTTTATTGATAGAACCAATTTTGTTCAAAGGCAAACGAACGATACGAGATTGCTCAGCAAGAGCTTGTAAAATCGATTGACGAATCCACCAAACTGCATACGAAATGAATTTGAAACCACGTGTTTCATCAAAACGTTGTGCTGCTTTAATCAATCCTAAGTTTCCTTCGTTAATTAAATCAGGAAGAGTTAATCCTTGATTTTGGTATTGTTTAGCCACCGAAACAACGAAACGTAAATTAGCTTTTGTCAATTTTTCTAGGGCTTTTTGATCCCCAGCCTTAATTTTTTGAGCTAATTCTACTTCCTCGTCAGCTGTAATAAGATCAACTTTTCCAATTTCTTGTAAATATTTGTCTAATGATGCAGTTTCACGATTCGTTACCTGCTTGGTGATTTTAAGTTGTCTCATGTTTTTGTGTCCTCAATTTTTAAGTGTACAAATAGTTATACGTACAGAGTTGCAAAAAAGTTACAATAATTTGAAAAGAATTTTTTAATTTTTAATTGTAGTGAGTTTAAGTATGGGCATTACCTGCGGCCCGGGCTATGCGCACTCGCTTTATTGTTTCGCTGCGCTTCACAATAAGAGCTCAAACAATTGCTTCTATCCCTAATGCAAAATAGAGATGTGATCATGTTTTTTTTTATTCGAAGTCTTGCCGGTATTTTTTAAATCTTTTAAATGTGAGAATGCTTCTTGTTACCGACAGTTTTATTTCAAAAATACCATCTTGCTATTGTTCTTTTTCCTCAATTAAATTATGGTCTAAAAGTTTTTTTGCTGATAAAGCACTCACTACTTTTTTGCCTGTTCTAGATTCTAATTCTTTTAAAGCTACTTTAGCGACATTACCGCCTTGTTGGGCTACTTTTTTGCTTTCGCCAAAAGTTTCTGGATTTACTGCTTGGGAAATATCTTTGGTTGAAGCTTCGGCTAGCATGTTTAAGATCAATTCAGTGTTGGTCATATTATCACGAAGATTCTCTTTTTTCAAACCTTTAAGGATTTTATATTCTTTGGTTGTTTTATCTGACCAAGCTTTGGTAATAATATCAGTTAGAATGGCAAATTGAGCTCCTTCTTTTAATCCTTTACTTTTCCATTCATCAGTTAATTCTTTTCGAATTTCAATACTCTTTAAGCGTTGATTAATCCAGTTTTCAGAATAACCTAATTGTAGATAATACTCTAAAGCACGATCTATTGAAAGTTCCGGGTCTTGCATTTCGTCTAATCTTTCGCTGCCGACTTTTGCTAACCAAAGCTTAAATGGCTCTGCTTTAGGAGATGGAATGGACTGTACTAGTCTTAATAGATTTGTAGTATCAATACAATCAGTTGCATATTTTTTCCCATCTTTCGCTGCAAATTTCAGTTGTACGATATTTTCGTACAACTGACTTCCTTCTTTAGTAAGTTTCTTTTTTAAATCTGTCCAGTATCTTTTTGGGATAGTACTTTCGGTCAATATTTCTACAACATCCACAATAGAAAAATACCATTTTTCATCCTCTTCATTCCATATTGAACGTATTTGTTTCTCTTCAAATAATTTCAAGGCAGTTTCTTTTGTCATGTTGTTGCAATTTTGAATAGTAAATATAATAAATTATCATGCAGTTTTATACATAAACGAAAACCCCAATTCAATTAAATGAATTGGGGTTTTCTATAAATAAACCTTTAGTAAACTTAAGATCTGATTACTCTTTTTTCTCCTCACGTGGAGGTCTAGGCATAAGCGCTTTTCTTGACACTTTTTCTTTTCTAGTTTTTGGATCCATACCTAAGTATTTCACTTGAAACTCATCGCCCATTTTAACAACATCAGAAACGTTTTCTGTGCGTTCCCATGCAAGCTCAGATACGTGAAGTAATACTTCATTTCCTGGAGCTTCAAGGTATTCAACTACTGCACCAAAATCAAGCATCTTTATAACTTTTACGTCATAAGCTACATTCATTTGTGGTTTAAAAGTGATAGATTTAATTTTAGCTAATACTGCTTCAATTCCAGCAGGATCAGTTCCTAAGATTTCAATAACACCTTCTTCAGTAGTAGGATCTTCATTGATAACGATAGTTGTTCCAGTAGTTTTTTGTAATTCTTGAATCACTTTTCCTCCAGGTCCAATTAACGCTCCAATAAAAGCATTAGGTATTCTTCTTGTTATGATTTTTGGAGCATATGCTTTAACATCTGCTTTTGGAGCTGCTAAAGTTTCGATTAATTTTCCAAGAATATGCAAACGACCATCTCTAGCTTGAGCTAAAGCAGCTTCCATAATTTCGTATTTTAAACCGTCAATTTTAATGTCCATTTGACAAGCTGTAATTCCTTCAGAAGTTCCAGTTACTTTAAAGTCCATGTCTCCTAAGTGATCTTCATCACCAAGAATGTCAGACAATACAGCATAACGATCTCCGTCAGTTATTAATCCCATTGCAATTCCAGAAACCGGACGTATCATTTGGATACCTGCATCCATTAATGATAATGTTCCAGCACAAACAGTTGCCATTGAAGAAGAACCATTAGATTCTAATACTTCAGAAACAACACGAATTGTATAAGGACAATCAGCAGGAATCATGTTTTTTAACGCTCTTTGCGCTAAATTTCCGTGACCAACTTCTCTTCTTGAAGTTCCTCTTAGTGGGCGAGCTTCTCCTGTTGAAAATGGTGGAAAGTTATAATGCAAGTAGAATTTTTCTTCTCCTTGTTGAGATGGTGAATCAAGTTGGTTTGCTTCTCTAGAAGTTCCTAAAGTTGCTGTTGCCAATGCTTGAGTTTCTCCACGAGTAAACAAAGCTGAACCGTGAACAGATGGTAAATAATCTACTTCACACCAGATATCTCTAATCTCAGTAGTTTTTCTTCCGTCTAAACGAGTTCCTAAATCTAAAGTTACATTACGAACTGCTTCTTTGTTAGTTTTATAAAAGTATTTAGAAACTAAATCGCCATCAACTGCTAACTCTTCTTCTGTAAATAATGCTTTTACTTCTTCTTTCACTTCTGCAAATGCAGCAGTACGTTCTTGTTTAGAAGATCCTTTGCTTGCAATAGCGTAAATTTTATCGTAAGATGCTGCTTTTACTTTAGCGTAAACTGCTTCATCTTCTCTTTCTCCTTCGTAAGTACGAACTTCTTTTTTACCAAAAGCAGCTTGCAAACGCAATTGTGCTGAAATTTGGTTTTTGATGTGTTCGTGTGCAAATTTAATTGCTTCTAACATTTCAGCTTCTGAAATTTCTTTCATTTCTCCTTCTACCATTGCGATAGAATCCATAGAAGCTCCAATCATCATATCGATGTCAGATAATTCTAATTGAGCACGACTTGGATTGATGATGAATTTTCCATCAACTCTTCCAACTCTAGCTTCAGAAATTAATGTTTCAAAAGGAATGTCAGACAATGCAAGTGCTGCTGATGCTGCTAGTCCTGCTAATGCATCTGGCATAACATCGTCGTCATGAGACATTAACTGAATCATAACTTGTACTTCAGCGTGGTAATCACTTGGGAAAAGCGGACGTAAAACACGGTCAACTAATCTCATTGTTAATACTTCGCTATCGCTAGGTCTTGCTTCTCTTTTGAAAAAACCACCTGGAAAACGACCAGCTGCAGCAAATTTTTCACGATAATCTACCGTTAAAGGTAAAAAATCAATTCCTGGACTTGCTTTTCTTGAAGAAACTACTGTTCCTAGAATAACTGTTTTTCCAATTCTAATTACTACAGATCCATCAGCTTGTTTTGCTAAACGACCTGTCTCGATTGTGATGTTTCTTCCATCACCTAAATCGATACTTTCTACAAATAATTGTGGAATCATAAATTTTAATTATTAGTTAAACATGGGTTTTAGTTGTGTTGTAGTTGTTGTTTTGCGTAGTTAATGCCTAAAACCCAATGAAAAACCAAACTTTTTTTTATTTGTCACTTCTGTAAAGATAATGACTTTGCGGATGAGTCTCAAATATAATCCCTTTTGTGTCAGGACTTAAATTGCATTATTCGACTCTAAATTGTAAAATAAAAAAGAGGCACTTACGCACCTCTTTTTTTATTGATTATTTTCTGATATTCAATACTTTGATAATTTCACGATATCTGTTGATTTCAGTCTTTTTCAAGTAATCTAACAAAGATCTTCTTTTACCTACTAGCAATACTAACGAACGCTCTGTATTATAATCGTGACGATTTTTTTTCAAGTGCTCAGTTAAGTGGCTAATTCTGTAAGTAAACAAAGCTATTTGAGCTTCTGATTTTCCAGTGTTTGTTTTTTCTCCGTGTTTAGCGAAGATCTCTTCTTTAATCTCTTTAGTTAAATACATTCCAATATTTGTTTAATGATTTTTATGTATGTCATACAGCTATTGTAAGACGGATGCAAAAGTAATACAAAATTTTGAATTGACAATTACAATTAAAGAGTTTTACTTGGTCTTTCTAATATGATCCTGCAATCGTAATAGGAATGGTGTAGGAGACTCTTACTGGTAAGCCTCTCATTTTTCCTACTGTCCATCCTTCATAGTCTGTTATTACTCGTATTGCTTCTTTATCTAATTCATCATTTATTCCTCTAATTATTTTTGAGTCAGTTACGCTCCCGTCTTTTTCTATAATAAATTTTACGATGATTTTTTCGGAAATTTTATTTATTTGAAATTCTCTAGGTACAGTAAAATTTTTGCTCACAAAACTGTAAAAATGATTAAGGCCTTTGTCGGGTTTAGGCTTTTCTATTAGTGTAGTGTAATTTCGTTCTATGTTATTGGAATCGGTTGATGTTCCTGAAACAAGCTTTCCTTTAGTGTAAAATTCGATAATTTTAATACCCTGTTTTAAGCTAGATCCTGTCCATTTCCCTTCTCTTAAGCCATTCTTAATTAATCCTATTAAAAAAGTTCCCTCTAAGTCAAACCCTCGATATTCACCATTACCATCAACGACTTTTTGCTGACGTTCTTTATTCCAAAATTCAATTACTTTATAATTAACAGCAAGGTTTCCTTCGTTTTCTAGATATTCAATTTCTAAACGAAGGGCTCCATCATCAAAATAATTAAATTCTTTCCCTATTTTTTTTTTGTCCTTATAGTTTGAAATAGATTTCTTTTTTCCGTTTTCGTAATAAGTAATAAATGCACCGTCCATTTCCATATAATCTCTATTTTTAGACAGAACTTTCATTTTGATGTTTCCAGATTTGTAGTAATCATTTATTTCATAATGATCGCTGTCAGAGGAGTAGTTTCTTATAATTCTATACGAAGTATGATGATCCTCTACTGTTTCGTTTCCAGATGAATCGAGGAAGATTTTTTTACTAACAATTTTAGGTACTTGCGAGAATGCTAAACTTGTACTGAATATTAGTATAAATATATAAAGCTTTTTTTTCATATTCAGTTATCCAAAGGACTATAACAAGTTAATAAAGTTCTGCTATCTCTTGATTAACAAATTCTAAGAAACGTTCATCCTCTTCTGTAAAAGGATTAATAACATGACTATCAATATCTATTTGCCCTATATTTTCACCATTTACAAATAATGGAACCACAATTTCAGACTTTACCGTAAAACTGCACGCTATATAATTGTCTTGAGCAGCCACATCCGGCACAACAAAATTATTGTTAGAAACTGCAACTTGTCCACATATTCCTTTTCCAAAAGGTATTACAGTGTGATCTGTTTCTGCTCCTACATATGGTCCTAGATGCAATGTTTTTGTCTCGTGATTAGCAAAATAGAATCCCACCCAGTTATAATAGGAGATAGAATCACTTAATAGTTGGCAAATGTTTAAAAGCTTTTCGTCACGTGAAAGACTAGTGTTTAAAGTTATTTCGGTTACTTTTGGTTGTAATTCTTGAAATGTCATCGTTTTGTTTTTATTTTGTAAAAGTATTTAAAGTAATTTCAAATAATAAATAAATTCGTTTAAAATAACAGCCTTTGAAAAAATATTTTATTCAATATAAACCTTTTTTAATTTTTCTCTTTAGCTTTTTTTTGACTTACATCATTCTCACTGCTGTTTATCAAAAGTATCTAAATAGTTTTGACGAAAATCAAACAGATTCTATTACTAGTATTGTCGGAAAAAATACGGAGCAAGTGTTATTGCTTTTTGTAGCTGATTCGTCAGTAGAGCAAAGCATTGGAAATCCGTATATGAAGTTATTTTTTAAACAAAAGTATGTCGCTAGAATAGTAGAGGGTTGTAATGCCGTAAGTGTTATAATTTTATTTATCTCTTTTGTGATTGCTTTTTCAGGAAAAATAATTCAAACTGCGCTTTTCGTTTTTGGCGGAAGCCTTCTTATTTATATTTTGAATGTAATTCGAATAGCCGCATTAAGTGCTCTCATTTTTTATTATCCTGAACATAAATCGGTGCTGCATGAAGTGCTTTTTCCGTTGTACATTTACGGTGTAGTTTTTATTCTGTGGCTTATTTGGGTCCGTAACTTTTCTAAATATGCTTCAAAAAATAATAAATAATAAATTCAGAATTCTACAACTCCTGGCTCTGGTTTTTTTATTAGTGCTTGTTCGCGCTTTTGAAAACGAATTGTTTTACGATCCCCTTTTAAATTTTTTCAAGAAAGATTTTACAAATTTAGATTTACCACAATTTGATTTCGCCTTATTAATGGTAAACGTATTGTTTCGATATGCGCTTAACACCGTTTTCTCACTTGGTGTCATTTACATTCTATTCAAAGATATTTCGATGATAAAGTTTGCGCTCTTTCTTTATGCTTTTTTCTTTGTCATTTTTGCGATTGGTTTTTTTTACATTGTATACTTTAGTGCTGAAAACCACAATTGGATTTTGTTCTATATTCGAAGGTTTCTCATTCAGCCTATTTTTCTACTAGTGTTTATTGCAGGATTTTATTATCAAAAACAGAGATAAGCAGCTTTTAAATTGTATCTTTATTCCGAATAATTTGCTTATTATCAAATTTATAAAAGTATGAAGATAGTTAAACATTCAGGCCTCATTGTCGAGTTCAATCCATCAAAACTTAAAAAATCGCTATTAAAATCTGGCGCAAATTCAAAAGTAGTGGACGGTATCATGAAACAAATTGAAGGCGAGATTTATGAAGGAATTTCTACAAAGCAAATTTATAAAATGGCTTTTGCCTTGCTTAAAAAAACAGCTAATTCGCATGCAGCACGTTACAATCTTAGAGAAGCAATACGATTATTAGGTCCGGCCGGTTTTTTTTTCGAAAAGTATACAGCGCGACTTTTTGCCTCTGAAAATTATAAAACTTTGACTAACATGACTTTGTTTGGTAAATGTGTTTCGCATGAAATAGATGTCGTTGTTAAAAAAAGCGACATCATTTCTATGGTAGAATGTAAATTCCATATGGGAAGGGAAGCTGCTTCTGATGTAAAAGTTCCTATGTACATCTTATCTCGATTTAACGACTTGAAAGATAGACATCACTCGATTTTTACAGAAAGAGATATGATTTCAAAATGCTGGATTGTTACTAATAATCGATTTACTAAAGATGCTATAGATTTTGGTAAATGTTCAGGATTGAATTTATTAAGTTGGGACTATCCTCCTAATGATAATTTAAAAACTAAGAACGATTCTAATGCTCTTTATCCTATCACGTGCTTGACTACATTGACGCTCGCTGAAAAAGATAAGCTTCTTGTGTTAGACATTATTTTAGTGCGAGAAATAGTTGCTAATTCTCAATATTTGGATAAAATAGGTTTAAGCCCTAACCGAATTAAAAACGTTTTACGTGAAGCTTCAGAGTTATGTCGATACATTTAAAAAAAAGTAAATACTAATTTGTTTTAATAAAGTCAATACTATGAAAGTTACATTTATAGGTGGTGCAGGAACTGTAACCGGTTCAAAAACGTTAATAGAAAGTAAAGGAGTTCGTATTTTAATCGATTGTGGACTATTTCAAGGAATAAAACCATTGCGAGAAATGAATTGGGATCCGTTACCTATTTTACCATCTACAATAGATTTTGTCTTATTAACACATGGTCACTTAGATCATTGTGGCTGGCTGCCAAGGTTAGTCCATCAAGGTTTTAAGGGGAAAATTTATTGTACCAGTCCTACTAAAGATATAACCAAACTTATTCTTCTTGACAGTGCTAAAATTCAAGAGGAAGAGGCTGAGAAAGCTAATAAAGGAAAGTATTCTAAACACGAAATTGCTGAAGCTCTATATACCGTAGACCAAGCAGAGAAAGTATTTCCTCTTTTTAAAGTAGCGAAATTGAATGAGCCAATTCCTTTAGACGCAGAAATTGAAGCAACATTTACTACTGCAGGACATATTCTAGGTGCATGTACGATTGCTGTAACGCTCGAAAATAAAACACTAGTTTTTTCAGGAGATGTAGGTCGAGATGATGACGTTCTTATGTTTGCGCCAACTAAGCCAAAAAAAGCCGATTATGTTTTTCTCGAAAGTACGTATGGTAATAGACTTCACCCATATTCAGATACTAAATTAGAATTAGAAAAGTATATTAATAACGCAATCGATGAAGGTGGAACTGTTATTATTCCAAGTTTTGCAGTAGAGCGTGCGCAAACAATTATGTTTTTACTTTGGCAACTAAAACAAGAAAATAGAATTCCTAATGTTCCTTACATTATAGATACTCCTATGGGAATTAGTGCCTTAGAAATTTTTAGAGATAATCCAACTTGGCATAAATTATCTCCTGTCGAATGTGATAAAGTGAGTAAAATGTTTTTATTAGTTTCTGATTACAAGGAAACAAATGAAATAATTTTAGACAACCGACCAAAGGTTGTTATTGCTGCGAGCGGTATGATTACTGGAGGTAGAGTTTTAAGCTACTTAACTCATTACATCGTAATTCCAGAAACAACTATAATTATGGTTGGTTACCAAGCAGAAGGAACTCGTGGAAGAAAGTTACTAGATGGAGCAGAGGAAATCAAAATTTACGGTCAGTATTATCCTGTAAAAGCTAATATTGTAGAAATTGGAGGATTATCAGCACATGGAGATCAAAAGGATTTACTGAATTGGTTATCTGAATTAGAAAATAAGCCAACTAAAGTTTTTCTTGTTCATGGCGAAAATCAACCTGCAGATGAATTGCGTATAAAAATTCAAGAAAAATACGGTTATGTTTGTAAAATACCTTTAATAGGCCAGGAATTTGAATTGTAATTTTTAACAATGATTTTAGATTTGGAATTCACATAAATGATTAATTTTGCAAAATGACGTTTAAAAATTGCACTAGTTTATTTTTAGCTTTCTTACTATTGGTTTCCAATGTAGGACTAGCTTTTAATGTGCATTATTGTGGTGGAGAAATTGAATCTATTTCGGTAAAAACCGCCATTCTTCATAAAGCTAAAAAATCGTGCTGTGTAGAGAAAGCTATTGAAGACGAAAGTTGCTGCAAGGACAAAGTAGTAAATTTTCAAAAAAAGTCTGATAATACCATTCTAAAAGTCTTTTCATTTGACGCTCCTTTTACTATTCTATTCAAGGAATCACAGCTTGTTGGTTTTGCTTTTGTAGAAGATAGTAAAATTGCTAAAGTTACCCCTTACTTCTTTGAGGCTAATGCACCACCACTTTTTAAGTTGTATAGCCAATATATTTTTTACGCCTGATTTTAATGTTTTTAAAAGCTAAATCACCTATTGTGGTTTACATCTACTTTTTATAAACATTAAATAATTTTAAAATGAATAAAATAGCAATGCTTTTCATTGCGATTTTTGTGTCTATTCCTGCGTTCTCTCAAGAAAACTTGAAAGAGGTAAAAATCACAAAAAAGCGAAAAGGAATTCAAAAATCATTTACCGTAACAGGCAATACTACAATTATAACAAGTAAGGAATTGCTGAAAGCAGCTTGTTGTAACCTAGCTGAAAGCTTCGAAACAAATCCGTCTATTGATGTCAACTTCACAGATGCTTTGACGGGAACTAAACAAATCAAAATGCTTGGACTTACAAGTCCTTATTTGATGATAACGGAAGAAAATGTTCCCGCAGTTCGTGGAGCATCTCAGGCCTATGGATTGTCATTTACGCCCGGAACGTGGGTGGAAAGTATCCAAATAACAAAAGGTGCTGGAAGTGTGGTTAATGGTTATGAAAGTATTTCTGGCCAAATCAATACTGAATTAATTAAACCGATCAATGACATTCCTTTTTTCTTGAATGCTTACGGTTCTACTGATTCTCGTTTTGAATTAAATACTCATTTCAATACTAAAATTTCTGACAAATGGAGTAGTAGCTTATTCCTTCATGGGAATACCAGAGTTGCAAAAACAGACATGAACGATGATGGATTTTTAGATAATCCTCTAGCGAAACAAGTTAACGTTCTTAATAGATATCAATATTACGATGAGGAGAAAGGATTGGTAAGCTTTATCAATTTCAAGTATATGAATGATAAAAAACAAACCGGACAATTAGATTTCGATAAGAACAGAGATAGAGGGACAACTAATTTCTGGGGTTCTGAAATTAATACGGAACGATTTGATATTTCAACAAAGGTTGGTTATGTTTTTAAGGATCTGCCGTATCAAAGCATTGGATTTCAGAATGCATTTAATATTCATGATCAAAACTCTTACTTTGGATTAAATCAATACAATATAAAGCAAAGTAGTTATTATTCGAATTTACTTTTCAATTCGATAATTAGCAACACAATGAACAAATTTGCTACGGGTTTGAATTTCACGTATGACAAATACCAAGAATTTGTAAATGTAAATGACTACAGTAGAACAGATAATTCTTTTGGAGCTTTTTTCGAATACACCTATGATAATGATGATGATTTTAGTTTAATTCTAGGAGGGAGAATTGATAATCACAATCGTTTAGGAACATTTGTAACCCCAAGACTTCATGCGCGTTATAATCCTTGGGAGAAAGCCGTTTTACGATTTTCAGCCGGAAGAGGAAAACGTTCTGCTAATATTTTTGCTGAAAACCAACCTTTATTTGCAAGCTCTAGAGTATTTGAAATTTTAGATTCGAATGGAAAAATTTACGGGTTGAATCCTGAAATTGCGTGGAACTATGGACTGAGTTTTGCTCAAAAATTCTCACTCTTTGGAAAAAATGCAGATGTTGGTTTTGATTTTTATAGAACAGATTTTCAAAATCAAGCTGTAGTCGATTTAATGCAAAGTCCACAGCGAGCTATATTTTACAATTTGAAAGGAAAATCAATTGCTAATACGATGCAGCTTGAATTTAATTATGAATTAGCAAAACACTTTAATTTGCGTTCTGCTTATAAATTCTATGATGTGACAACTGATTATCTTTCTGGCAATTTCCAAAATCCATTGCAGGCAAAACATCGATTTTTTGGTAATTTAGAATATGAAACGCATATTGGCGATAAAGGAAAACAGTGGAAATTTGATTACACTTTCAATTGGATTGGTCAACAGCAATTGCCTAACACAATGTCAAACCCGATAAATGATCGTCTTCCAGAATTTTCGCCTTCATTTTCGTTGATGAATGCTCAAATTACTAGAACATTTTCGTCAACTTTCGAAATGTATGTTGGTGGAGAAAATATTGGAAACTACAGACAAAAAAAGTCAATTCTAGGTAGTGACAATCCTTTTGGCAACACTTTTGATGCATCAATAGTTTACGCTCCTGTTTTTGGACAAATGTACTATGCAGGATTGCGATTTAAAATAAAGTAAGAAGAAAAGTTCAATTATAAACAAGTAATAAAAGTAAATAAAGATGAAAAATTTAATAGTAGTATTGTTAGTGCTCTTAGCTGGATTTTCAGCTCAAGCACAAGAAAAGAAGAATAAAAATGCTAAATACGTTACCGAGGTAAATGGTAATTGCGAAGATTGCCAAAAACGAATTCAAAAAGCTGCTTATACAGTTCCTGGCGTAAAATCAGCATCATGGAATATTGAAACGCACGAGCTGAGTTTGATAATTAACGAACAAAAAACGACGGCTCTAGCTGTTAAAAAAGCAATTGCAAATATTGGTCATGATACTGATGAAGTTAAGGCATCCAATGAGGTTTATGAAAACCTGCATGAGTGCTGTAAGTACCTAAGAGATTAATTTTAAATCATAAAATAGTAGTAGAACCTACTTACATTTCCATTTGGTTATGAAGTAGGTTTAACTACTATTTTTCTTTGATTTTTTTTAAAAGTTAAGGAGAATTTAAAATTTATCGATTAGCACTCTTTAAATATATTTAAAAGTTCGATTGTTTAATATTTGTCTAGACAAGTATGAGTATTCTTAACTTTATAGCGTTAATTAAATTTTAAAATAGAGTATTAAATTGTTGATGAGGTAAATAATTCTTACTTTCACACGCGAATAAATTTTGCTTAAAAAACCTTAGAATGAACGATTTTGATTGGAAGAATTTAATAGACCCACTTTTTTATATTCATTTTGATGTTAATGGAATTAAATTGGGCATTTATATAGTTTTATTTATTGTATTTGCTGAAACTGGTCTTTTTGCAGGTTTCTTTCTGCCAGGAGATAGTTTGTTATTCTTAGCTGGAATTTACAGTCGTGAATTAATTGAGAATATTTTAATAATTGAAAATGATTTTCTTAATGTATTACTTCTTGCTACACTTGTAGCTTTATCTGGTATTTTAGGAAACATTGTTGGTTATTGGTTTGGTTCAAAAAGTGGTTACTATTTATACAACAAGGAAGATAGTTTTTGGTTTAAGAAAAAATACTTGGTTCAATCAAAAGATTTCTTTGAAAAATATGGTGGTAAAGCGATAATTTTCGCTCGTTTTCTTCCAATATTTAGAACTTTTGCACCTATAGTTGCAGGGATTGTTTCTATGGATAAAAACAAATTTATGTTTTACAATATATTAAGTTCTTTTATCTGGTCATTCACTTTAATTTTTGCTGGACATTATTTGTATGGCTTTTTACTTGAGAACTACGAGATTGATTTAAAAAAGCATATTGAGTTAATTGTTTTGATCTTAGTTGCCATAACAATTTTACCAGTGATTTATAAGTTTAGTAAAAAATCTAAAACGCAAGATCTAGAAAATTAAAAATTATAAAATATTGAAAAACCGTCTTAAATTTATTGAGGCGGTTTTTTTTTGTGGCTTATTTTTAATTTTCAAAGGGTGATAAAAATAACGTTTTTTTTACTTTAAGTCAGGTTAATGTTAAACGGTATAAAAGAGCTATATCTTATTATAAATGTGGCTTTTTATTATTAATCTGCTTTGATTTGTGGTCACGAATTGAAAATTCACGGAAATATGCAAGGAGATATTTCTTGTAAATCCGCGCCATAGTTAATTTTTTATTTAGCTTCTAAATATGATAAGTGATGATAATCTAAACAGACCTATCATCAAAAGTAAGTGACCAATATTTTTTCACGACCATAAAATCGCTAAATAACCGCGAAGGTATTTTAGAAAATCTAATTATTAATCCTATAGTAATCAATAGAATGGAAAAATAGAACTGACTATGTTAATACCAAATTTATATTTATTTAAAAATTAAACGAAACGCCTCTAAAAAAGTTCCTATTGCAAAAATCGCTACAATAATCGTCACACAATAAAGAGAAATTCTGTTTCCCCATATTTTCCATTTTGTATAGTCTGTATCTCCATATTTTTCTTTAAATATTTCCACATTATGAGAACTTAATATGTGAAATAAATATATAAATCCTACAAATAAAAAACCTTTAAATAATAAGAACATTATATATTTCATAATTTAGATACTTGTTAATGAGTACATTGGATAGAAAAGACTTTTGATAACATGATTATTTATATTAACCCGATCGCTCAGATATTTTCACAGTGTGGCTGATGGCAAAGAATTACCCTGGTACCTTTGGAATGTGCCCGCTCCAATTATCAACCTAAACAAATTTAATATAATTAATTTTAGTTGATACTCTAGTCTAACAACATTTCTTAGAGGACTAAAAAAATAATTTATCGTTGAAGAAAATGCATAAAAAAACCGTTCTAATATAATATTAGAACGGTTTTGTATGAAAATCAAAAATGATATTACATCATTCCTGGCATACCTCCACCCATTGGGTTTCCGCCACCATTATCTTCTTTGATGTCAATTAATGCACATTCTGTAGTCAAGATCATTCCCGCAACCGAAGCAGCGTTTTCTAAAGCTACACGAGTAACTTTTTTAGGATCAATAATTCCTGCTAAAAGCATATCTACATATTCATCAGTTTTAGCATTGTATCCAAAATCTCCAGTTCCTTCAGCTACTTTTGCAACCACAACTGAACCTTCAAGACCTGCATTTTCAACAATAGTTCGCAATGGAGACTCTACTGCGCGAGATACAATTTGTATTCCTGTAGCTTCGTCAGCATTATCAGGAGTAATGCTGCTAAGTGCGTTTTTAGCTCTTAAAAGTGCAACACCACCACCAGCAACAATTCCTTCTTCAACTGCAGCACGAGTTGCGTGAAGTGCATCATCAACTCTGTCTTTTTTCTCTTTCATTTCTACTTCAGAAGCAGCACCTACATAAAGAACAGCAACTCCACCAGCTAATTTAGCTAAACGTTCTTGCAATTTTTCTTTGTCATAATCAGAAGTTGTAGCTTCCATTTGACCTTTAATTTGGTTTACACGATTTTTGATCATGTCAGCCTCACCAGCACCGCTTACAATTGTAGTATTGTCTTTATCGATAGTTACTTTTTTAGCAGTACCTAACATTTCGATAGTTGTGTTTTCTAGAGTGTATCCTCTTTCTTCAGAAATTACAGTTCCACCAGTTAAGATCGCGATATCTTCTAACATTGCTTTTCTTCTGTCTCCAAAACCAGGTGCTTTTACAGCAGCGATTTTCAAAGCTCCACGTAATTTATTTACTACCAATGTAGATAATGCTTCACCATCAACATCTTCAGCAATAATTAATAATGGTTTTCCAGATTGAGCAACTGGCTCAAGAACTGGTAACAATTCTTTTAATGAAGATACTTTTTTGTCATATAATAGGATATACGGACTTTCAAGTTCTACTTCCATTTTTTCTGAATTAGTAACAAAGTAAGGAGAAAGATATCCTCTGTCAAATTGCATACCTTCAACAACATCAACGTAAGTGTCAGTTCCTTTAGCTTCTTCTACTGTAATTACACCTTCTTTTCCAACTTTCGCGAAAGCAGTAGCGATTAATTCACCAATTACTTCGTCATTATTAGCAGAAATAGAAGCGATTTGTTTGATTTTTTCAGAATCGCTTCCTACTACTTTAGCTTGTTTAGCTAAGTCAGAAACAATAGCCTCAACAGCTTTGTCAATTCCGCGTTTCAAATCCATTGGATTTGCTCCAGCAGCAACGTTTTTTAAACCTTCTTTTACAATTGCTTGCGCTAAAACTGTAGCAGTTGTAGTTCCATCTCCAGCTAAATCATTAGTTTTTGAAGCTACTTCTTTAACCATTTGAGCACCCATGTTTTCCAATGGATCTTTCAATTCGATTTCTTTTGCAACAGTAACACCATCTTTAGTAACATTCGGTCCACCAAAAGATTTTCCAATAATTACATTACGACCTTTTGGTCCAAGAGTTACTTTTACTGCATTTGCTAATGCGTCAACACCACGTTTTAATCCGTCACGTGCTTCAATATCAAATTTTATATCTTTTGCCATTTTAGTATTGCTTTTTTTTTCTACCATAGCTTTCTCCAAATGACGGAGGATACTCGAGGTATATATGTGTTAGTAATGTTTTATTTATTCCAATCTCATCCCCTTCGGGGAGGTAGGGAGGGGATTTTAGATTATAGCAAGAATATCATCCTCACGCATAATCAAATAATCTTTTCCTTCTAATTTCAATTCAGTTCCAGCGTATTTTCCGTAAAGCACAGAATCTCCAATTTTTACTGTCATTGTATGTTCTTTTGTACCATTTCCAACTGCAACAACAGTTCCTTTTTGTGGTTTCTCTTTAGCTGTATCTGGAATAAAAATCCCTGACGCAGTTTTTGTTTCAGCCGCAACCGGTTCGATAAGAACTCTGTCTGAAAGTGGTTTGATGTTTAAAGCCATGATTTTATGATTTATTTTATTGTTTTATAACTGTTAATGAGGTTTCAGAAATTGTGCCACCCTGCTAAAACTGACACAATTACTTAAAAAAAATGCCAGCTTTGACAAGCTGGCATTTTAAAATTTTGAATTATATTTTTATTTTGCTGCGTTTGGTACAGCAGGAGTATTTTGTACAGGAGCTACTGGTGCAGTAGAAGTTGTATTGTCAATAATTTTAGAATCATTATCACTTAACGATCCAGTAAAACTTAAAGCTGAAAAAAGGATTAGAGCAATTAAAATCGTTGCTAATGTCCAAGTACTTTTATCTAAAAAGTCAGTTGTTTTTTGTACCCCGCCCATCATTTGAGAACCACCTAATGTAGAAGATAATCCGCCACCTTTAGGGTTTTGAACCATTATAACTACGATTAATAGAAAACAAACTATAGTTATTAAAACTAAAAAAATTGAAAATGTGCTCATTGTTTAATTATTGTTATGTTGTAAAATCTTAATATCCGTTATGCGGTCTGCAAAGAAACTACTTTTTTCTGGATATTTCAAAATTAATATTTCATATGCTTGAATCGCTTTTTGATATTTTTTTTGTTCCAAATAAACGCGCGCTAATGTCTCTGTCATAAGATATGAATTGTCCTCAGCATTTAAGTCAAAATTAACTGTAGAAGGAACTCCGTGCTTTACTGGCGAAATTTTAGGGCTGGTTTCAATAAATTTATCAATCAGTTCTGATTTCTTTCTTTTGTCAGCATCTATAATAGGAGCAGGTGGAGTAAATTGTGTTTCCTTTTCTCTTTCTATAGGTTGTGCGCGCGACAATTGCAACCACTCTTGGAATGAATGTTGTTCATTTTTCGAAAAATCTAATGGTTGTCCTATTTCGAGTTTCTCTTCTACTGCTTTAGAACTTTCATCTGTATTAGATGGTGAGGCTTCTTTTATAGAAGTTAATATTGACTGTTCAAGTTTATTGATTTTTAAATCTACTTTTTGTTCTGGAATTACTATTTCGCTATCTATAACTATGATATCCATTATCTCTAGCACTTTTCTTTCATACAAACTTTTGTCGATAGAAGTAAAGGTGTCCGATGTGATGAAATCAAATAGAATAGATCGATCAGTAGTGTGAGCCGCTGTTGCCTTTAGAGCAGAATTATATTTGAAGCTACTTTGACTGTATAATCCTTTTAATTGAATAGCTCTTGCACTTTGAAAATATGGAAATTCATCCAATACCTTTTGTAAAGCATCAGTTTGCTTCTCATGAATTACGTCCGGTTTATTAATTAAATATATATAATCAGTAACATTCATTTTTTGAGTATTCAAAGTTCGATAATCTGTAATCAATATTGTACTTCAGAGAGTCCTTTAAACTATCTAATTCCTTAAAAATGAAAGGAAGCAATTGCTAACTGAAGAATAATTTACCATTTAGCTAATGATTCATTAAAAATATCTTGAGTAATTCTTTCAAAGATATCTTTTAAAGCCGAGTTTAAAGTTGCTCCTGCTAATTGCTGTTCCCCTGGATAATCATAATAGAAAGAGAATGATTTTTCAAAATCGTCTGTTTCTTTATTCTTATTGATGAAACGTACATTAATTCTTATAGTGAGTCGGTTTTGAGCAGCTCGTTGATCTGCTGTAGCTGTCATCGGGCTTATTCGGTAATCGACTATTTCTCCTTCATAAGATAAATCAGCGCCATTTTTAACTAAGTTTAGATTTGTTTGATTTTGTATTAAATCTTGAAGTTCTAGCGTGAATCGTCTATCAATTCCGGGTTCAATTAATTCCGCATTATTTTGGAAAAAACCAACTTGGAAAGTTTTTGCATCAATTTTACCTGTTCCGGTAAAGTTATAAACGGAGCAACTATTTGTCGCTAACGCAATAAAGATTAAGATTAATAAATGTATTTTTTTCATAAAGTTTGGTAAAATCTTTCATTTTAAAACTATTAGTTCTACTTATCGATTTAATTTTAAGCAGTCTAAAATTGTACTTATTTCCAAAAGTAATCTTTTTTAATATTTCTAGTTTTATAAATCGAATTGCTTAATTTTTCTATATAAAGTTCGTTCAGAAATTCCAAGCTCATCAGCAGCGGCCTTTCTTTTTCCTTTGTTTTTTTCTAATGATTTTTTAATCATCTCAATTTCTTTTTGTTCCAGTCGTAGAGTTTCTTCTTCCTCTATCGTCTCTGCAAAAAGGTAATTGTCATCATTCTCCTGATACAAATCATCATTATGCTGAGTAGTAATTAAAGCTCCTCTTGGTTCTTCTTCGAAGTCAATTTCACTATCATTTTCTTTAGAGCCATATATTTTTTTGATCAAATTCTGATTTGTTTCCTGAACTTTAGAACTTCCGTTTTGAATCAATTCCAATGTTAATTTTTTCAAATCATTCAAATCACTTTTCATATCAAAAAGTACTTTGTACAAAATCTCTCTTTCAGTACTAAAATCGCTTTCGCTCTTTTTATCTTTTATAACAGAAGGTAAATTACTTCCTTGCTCTGGTAAATAAGATTGCAATGTAGCAGCAGATATATCTCTATTGGTTTCTAATACCGAAATTTGCTCGGCTACATTTCGCAATTGACGAATATTACCTCCCCATCTAAATTTTTGCAAAAGCGGAACTGCGCTCTCGTCTAATTTTAATGGCGGCATTTTATATTTGTGTGCAAAGTCGGCTACAAATTTTCTAAACAATAAATGTATATCATCTTTTCGTTCCCTTAAAGGAGGTAATACAATGTCGACTGTGCTTAAACGATAATATAAATCCTCACGAAATTTCCCTTTTTCGATAGCATCAAACAAATTTACATTTGTCGCAGCAACGATTCGCACATTCGTTTTTTGAACTTGTGACGAACCCACTTTTATGAATTCACCATTTTCAAGAACACGAAGCAA
Organism: Flavobacterium weaverense; assembly: GCF_003688495.1. Taxonomy (GTDB): domain Bacteria; phylum Bacteroidota; class Bacteroidia; order Flavobacteriales; family Flavobacteriaceae; genus Flavobacterium; species Flavobacterium weaverense. Next base: position 366,105 of record NZ_REFH01000007.1, read on the forward strand.
ACGCACTTGAGTTGTAAGCGGCAATTCACCGACTTCATCTAAAAAAATCGTTCCTCCATCAGCCACTTCAAAATAGCCTTCACGTGTATTAGTTGCACCTGTAAAAGCTCCTTTTTCATGTCCAAAAAGTTCACTATCAATAGTTCCTTCAGGGATGGCACCGCAGTTTACTGCAATGTACTTGCCATGCTTTCTATGCGAAAGAGAATGGATAATTCTAGGAATATTTTCTTTTCCCACACCACTTTCTCCTGCAACCAATACCGTAATATCAGTAGGAGCAACCTGAATGGCTTTTTCTATCACACGATTAAGCTTTGGGTCATTCCCAATAATCTCAAATCGTTGTTTTATGTTTTGAACTGTTTCCATAAATTTTAGCCACGAATTATTATGAATCGCACTGATTTTGTTTTACAAAATGTATCTTTTATATTGTAATGATTTTGTTTGAAAATTTATTAATAAGCCAAGTTCAGATTTAGATAACTTCATGTAATTTAAAACTTGAGCAATGTGTTCATTTGAAAATTCTTTAACTGATTTGATTTCAATAATTAAATCTTGATTAATTAAAAAATCTGCATAGAACTTGTGTTTCAGAATATTACCTTTATATTCGATTAAGAATTCTTTTTCCCTCTCAAAAGGGATTTTATTTTCTTTCAACTCTAGCTCTAAAGCGTCTTTATAAATTACTTCGAGTAGACCAGGACCGAGATTTCGATGGACTTCCATGCAGATTCCAATAATTCTATATGTTTCTTCTTCTCTATCGCGACTTTCCATAAATCGAATTATTTCACAATGGTCATTAACTTTACTTCTTTAATTTTTTTGCCACAGATTAAAAGAATTAGAAATCATTTCTTCCTAAATTTAAATTAATAATCTATGTAAATCTTTTTAATCTGTGGCGAATTTTTTCTAAATACCGTAATTCATTTCACCTAATCCAACTGCCTCTCCCTTTAAAGTTCCGCTAGTACAACTTGTAATTTTTACATTAATAAAGTCACCAATTTTATAATTCTCCTTCGGGAAAACTACCGTAATACTTTGCGAATTCCTTCCAGAAAACTCTTCGGTTGACTTTTTTGATACTTTCTCAACCAATACTTCAACCGTTTGTCCTATAAATTCTTCAGAACGGAACCAAGCGTGTTTTTGTTGTAGATCCACAATTTCTTGTAATCTACGTGCTTTCGTTTCTTCGGGCACATCGTCCTCCATTTTTCTTCCTGCCAATGTTCCAGGACGTTCCGAATACGAATACATATAACCAAAATTATATTTCACGTATTCCATCAAACTCAAAGTGTCTTGGTGATCTTGCTCCGTTTCTGTTGGAAAACCAGAAATCATATCTTGTGAAATGGAACAACTAGGAATAATGCTTCTTATTTTATCAATCAAAGTCATATATTCTTCGCGAGTGTGTAAACGATTCATTTCCTTCAAAATTCGGTTGCTTCCGGATTGAACTGGTAAGTGAATGTGTTTACAGATATTAGGATGCTTTGCGATAACATGCAAAATACTTTCGTGCATATCTTGTGGATTCGAAGTTGAAAATCGGATTCTCATTTTAGGAAAACCCACAGCAACCATTTCAAGCAATTGATCAAAATCTACTGCTGTAGCTTTTTGCATTTCAGATGCGTTTACAAAGTCCTTTTTCAATCCGCCGCCAAACCATAAATAACTATCTACGTTTTGACCTAAAAGCGTAATTTCCTTAAATCCTTTATCCCACAAATCTTGAATTTCTTTCATTATACTTTGCGGTTCGCGGCTGCGTTCACGACCACGAGTAAAAGGCACCACGCAAAATGTACACATATTATCACAACCACGTGTGATGGAAACCAAAGCTGTGATTCCGTTGCTCATCAATCGAACAGGAGAAATATCGCCGTACGTTTCGTCTTTTGACAAGATCACGTTTATTGCGTCTCTTCCTTCTTCAACTTCACTCAATAAGTTTGGTAAATCTTTGTAGGCATCAGGACCTACAACAAGATCTACTATTTTTTCTTCATCTAAGAACTTTTCTTTCAAACGCTCAGCCATGCACCCTAGAACTCCAACTTTCATTTTTGGGTTAATACGTTTTACAGCATTGTATTTTTCAAGTCTTTTACGAATAGTTTGCTCTGCTTTATCTCTTATGGAGCAGGTGTTTACTAACACTAAATCAGCTTCCTCAAGTTTTTGCGTAGTATTATAACCATTACTCGATAATATGGAAGCTACAATCTCACTGTCCGAAAAATTCATCGCACAGCCGTAACTTTCTATAAACAGTTTTTTAGTATTCTCAGGTTTATGTTCTAAGACAAGACTTTCGCCTTGTTTGCTTTCTTCAATAATCTTTTCCATCCGCTAATTTAAAGTGCAAATATAAGCGAATTCAAATAAATATGACAAGATGTCAGACTAAGAATTAACAAAACTTAAGGGAATTGATTCGGTGCCGCTGTAAAGGATCTATAATCATAAAATGCTAATCAAAAATGTAAAATTATTTGTTGCTATTTTAAGCTTTATGTTTCAATCTTGACCTTTTGCGGCTCACTAAAGATATAGGTTTCCAAAGTTGCAGATATAACTTCTTTGATTTGCTTTTCTAAAACAGCAAATTTTCACTTTTTTAGTTCTGGACTTTTCACTTCAAATGAAGTTCACTGAACTCTTATAAAAATAAAACGTAGTGAAGTAATCTGGGCTATAAAAGTTGTATCGGTATAGAATTAGAATTTCATAAGTATTTTTCGTAAACCTATAATTATAGGTTTAACTATTTCAAAAAAAACTTTGAATTTAATACATCTCAAACCATCAATTCAACGCTTATTTTGACTTTTAAAATTTTAAAAACTCAAAATTTAAAAAAATCATATACTTTTGCGGACACAAACAAACGGGATATGGCAAAGAATTTAGTAATAGTAGAGTCACCAGCAAAGGCAAAAACAATCGAGAAATTTTTAGGAAGTGATTTTCAAGTGGAGTCCAGTTATGGACATATTGCCGACTTGCCTTCAAAGGAAATTGGGGTGGATGTGGAAAATGGTTTCAAACCTAAATACGAAGTTTCTGCTGATAAAAAGGCTTTGGTTACTAAATTAAAAGGACTAGCTAAAAAAGCCGATATGGTTTGGCTAGCAAGTGATGAGGATCGCGAGGGTGAAGCTATTTCTTGGCATTTAGCCGAAGAACTAAAATTAGATAAATCAAAAACAAAACGAATTGTATTTCACGAAATTACAAAAAACGCTATTCTTAAAGCGATTGATAATCCACGTGAAATAGATTATAACTTAGTAAACGCACAGCAAGCACGAAGAGTACTTGACAGATTAGTTGGTTACGAATTGTCTCCAGTTTTATGGAGAAAAATTAAAGGCGGACTTTCTGCAGGACGTGTGCAATCCGTTTCTGTTCGCTTGATTGTAGAGCGCGAAAGAGAAATTCAGAATTTTAATGCTGTAGCAACTTATTCTGTTGTTGCTGAATTTACTAATGAAGCTGGAAAGTCATTTAAAGCAAAATTGCCAAAGAATTTTAGCACAAAAAAAGAGGCTGAAGATTTTTTAAGTAAAAATATTGGCTCTACATATAAGGTATCGGATCTAGAAACGAAACCTACTAAGAAATCTCCAACAGGACCTTTTACAACTTCGACTTTGCAACAAGAAGCAGCTCGTAAATTGTATCTTCCGGTTGGAATTACGATGCAATTAGCACAACGTTTATACGAAGCCGGACTTATTACGTATATGAGAACGGATAGTGTAAATCTTTCTAAAGATGCAATGGAAGCTGCTCAAGCTGAAATTATTAAATCTTATGGTAAGGAATTTTCTAAGCCAAGAACTTTTGTTAATAAAAGTAAAGGTGCTCAGGAAGCGCACGAGGCAATTCGTCCTACGGATATGTCACGTCATACTGTAAATATCGATAGAGATCAAGCACGTTTGTACGACTTGATTTGGAAAAGAACATTGGCTTCGCAAATGAGTGACGCACAATTAGAACGTACAAACGTCAAAATTGAAGCAAATAATCATGGCGAAATATTCTCAGCTTCTGGTGAGGTTTTACTTTTTGAAGGTTTCTTAAAGGTATATCTTGAAGGAAACGATGATGACGATGAAGAGCAAGAAGGAATGTTGCCAGCGATGAAAGTTAATGAAAAGTTGCAAAATAATTATATTACGGCTACCGAGCGTTATTCTCGTGCAGCAGCAAGATATACTGAAGCTTCTTTAGTGAAGAAGTTAGAGGAATTAGGTATTGGTCGTCCTTCTACTTATGCGCCAACAATTTCTACGATTATCAATAGAAATTATGTCGAGAAAGGAAATCTTGACGGTCAAGAACGTAATTACACCCAACTTACTTTGCAATCAGGAAAAGTAGGAGAGAAGTTGTTGAAAGAAAATACAGGTTCTGATAAAGGAAAATTAGTTCCTACAGATATTGGAACAATCGTTACTGATTTCTTGGTAAAGAATTTCGGAAATATATTAGATTACAATTTCACTGCTAAGGTCGAACAAGATTTTGATGAAATTGCTGAAGGAAATGTAGACTGGGCAGTGATGATGAAAGAGTTTTATGATCAGTTTCATCCAAATGTAAAAGATGTTGAAGCAAATGCTGAAAGAGAAAGTGGCGAAAGAATTCTTGGAACTGATCCAAAAACAGGTAAGCCTGTTTCAGTACGTTTAGGGAAGTTTGGACCTATGGCTCAAATTGGAGCAGCAGATGACGAAGAGAAAAAATTCGCTAGTTTGATGAACGACCAAAATATTGGAAACATCACTCTAGAAGAAACTTTAAATTTATTTCTGTTACCAAAGAATCTTGGAAACTATAAAGACGAAGAAGTTGAGGTTAGTAATGGTCGTTACGGTCCTTACATTCGTCATGGAGCAGCTTTTGTTTCTTTGCCTAAAGGGGAAAATCCTTTAGATGTAGATTTTGATCGAGCAAAAGAGTTAATTGATGAAAAAGCACTTGCTGACGCACCAATTGCTATCTATAAAGGAGAAGGAGTTCAAAAGGGCGTGGGTCGTTTTGGCGCGTTTATCAAATGGGACGGTTTGTTTATAAATGTAAGTAAAAAGTACGATTTTGATAATTTATCGCAGTCAGATATCGAAGCGCTGATCGAAGATAAATTGCAGAAAAATATTGACAAGGTTTTACACAACTGGGAAGAAGAAGGAATTTTAGTTGAAAAAGCACGTTGGGGACGCTCTGTAATTACTAAAGGTAAGATCAAAATTGAACTTAGCAAAGAAGTTGACGCTGCAAAATTAACACTTGAAGAAGTTCAAGAAATGATTGCTAAGAAAACACCTGCTAAAAAAGTGGCTGCTAAAAAAGCGCCAGCAAAGAAAGCAGTTGCCAAGAAGCCAGCAGCAAAGAAGGCTGTTGCAAAGAAGAAATAGTTAATCATCGCTCAAAACATCTTGTCATATTAAGCTAGTCCAAGGTTTGGTGACTGGATAAAAAAATAATTAAATGGAATTTGATTTTCTACAACCTATTGACGACGAAATCCTAGAATATATCAGTGGATTGACTTCTCAGCAATTAGGAAGCAAAATTGTTCTACACACCGATGAACAATTTCCTGATTTAAACAAAATTAAGATTGCAATTGTGGGTGTTTTCGATAATAGAGGAGATAAAAACGCAATCTCGGATATCGATTTAATTCCTATTCGAAAAGAATTGTACGGTCTGTTTCCTGGAAACTGGGACGCGTCTATCGCTGATTTAGGAGATATTTTAGCTGGTGATTCTATCCAAGATACTTATTTTGCAGTTAAAAAAGTTATTGCAAGTTTAATCAAGAAAAAAATTATTCCAATCGTAATTGGCGGTTCTCAAGATCTAACTTATGCTATTTATAGAGGTTATGATGAATTAGAACAGATGGTAAACTTAGTTTCTATTGATAATAAATTTGATTTTGGTAAAGAAAATGAAGATGTTTCTGCAACTTCTTATTTGACGCAAATAATTATTGACGAACCTAACAATCTTTTTAACTACTGTAACATCGGTTATCAAACCTATTTTAATTCGCAAGAAGAAATAGATTTAATTGAGAAGTTATATTTTGATGCTTATAGATTAGGCGAAGTTTCAAATAATATTTCCATTTCAGAGCCTGTTTTTAGGGACGCAGATGTCGTTAGCATTGATTTAAACTCCATTAAATCCTCTGATTCTGGTAATTTTGTTTCATTTCAACCTAATGGATTTAACGGTAAAGAAATATGTTCTTTAGCTCGTTATGCTGGAATTAGTGATAAAGTTTCCTCTTTTGGAATATTCAATCATAATAATTTAGCACAAGAATCAGTCATTATTGCACAGATAATTTGGTACTTTATTGAAGGATATCATTACCGCTCCAATGAATATCCTTTTGGAAGTAAAGAGAATTATTTGAAATACATTGTACCTCTAGAAGAGGAGGAACTTGTTTTTTATAAAAGCGACAAAACGGATCGCTGGTGGATAGAAATTCCATTTATTTCAAATGTTAATAATAAACTAAAAAGAAATACGTTATTACCATGTTCTTACGATGAGTATTTATTGGCGTGCAATCAAGAATTACCTGAAAGATGGTGGAAAGCACAAAGAAAAAACATCGTTTAGAGCAGTTTTTTGCTTATTTATTACTCTTTTATAAAAAATATTTTGTTTACTTCAAAAAAATTGTTTTTTTAAAAAAAAATAAATAGGTTTACAGCCTTAAAAATAATGAATAGATAACCAAATTTACATGAAGAAGTTCATAGCTTTTGCGACAATTTTAACCCTTATAATTGGCTGTGGTAAATCAAGCGATAAAGGAGAATTAGTTGGTATTAATGGAGGAAAATGGCATCCTGAGAAGCCATACGGAATGGCATTAATTCCAGGTGGTGCTTTTATAATGGGTAAATCAGATGCTGATTTAGCTAACGTAGAAGATGCTCCAACTAAAACTGTTACTGTTCGTGCATTTTACATGGATGAGACAGAAATCACTAATAGTGAGTACCGTAAATTTGTGGAATGGGTTAAAGATTCAACGATAAGAGTTCGTTTAGCGATTCTTGCTGACATGAATGGAATGACACCGGGTACAGGAAAAGGTAAAAATGCAGCCGGTATTGGTGATTTTGCTTTTGATGATTCTGATCCTACTAAAATGACTCCGTACGACAAATACATGTATGACAACTACTATAGTATTGGAACCGCAGATGATGAATACGCTGGTAGAAGGTTGAACAAAAAGATAAAATTAATCAAGGATACTAAGTTATATCCTGATGAATATTATACGGAAGTGATGGATTCTATGTATATTCCTATTGAAGAATCATACAATGGTTTGCGTACAATTGACGTAAATAAATTGAAGTTTAGATATTCTTGGATGGATATTCAAGCTGCTGCTAAAGCAAAAGTAGGAAAGAGAAAAGATTTTATTAAAACAGAAGAAGTGAAGATTTATCCTGATACAACAGTTTGGATTAAAGATTTCTCTTACTCTTATAATGAGCCAATGCACAACGATTATTTCTGGCACCAAGCATATGGTGATTATCCAGTTGTAGGTGTAAAATGGACTCAAGCAAAAGCTTTTTGTTCATGGAGAACCTTGTACAAAAACTCATATATCAAATCAAAGAAAAAAGGACGTGATTTAGTAAATAGCTTCAGACTTCCTACAGAAGCAGAATGGGAATATGCAGCTAGAGGCGGATTAGAGTCTGCGACTTATCCATGGGGTGGTCCTTATACTAAAAATGATAGAGGTTGCTTTCTTGCCAACTTCAAACCAAACAGAGGAGATTACGCAGCTGATGAGGCTTTATACACTGTAGAAGCTAAATCGTATGACCCTAATGGATACAATTTGTATAATATGGCAGGAAATGTTTCGGAGTGGACGGATTCTTCTTATGATTCAAATGCTTACGAATATGTTTCTTCAATGAATCCAAATGTTCAGGATGCTTCCAATAAGAGAAAAGTTCTTCGCGGTGGATCGTGGAAAGATGTTGCTTATTTCCTACAAGTAAGCACTAGGGATTATGAGTATGCAGATTCAGCAAGAAGTTATGTTGGTTTTAGAACAGTTCAGGATTATATGGGAGTTCAAACTACTGGAAACGGAAAAAAGAAGAAATAACAAACCAAATCTATTAAAATAAAAAAACACAAACTATTATGGCATTATTAAGCAAAAAAGCGATGAATTTCGCGTACGGTATGGGAGCGGCAGTTGTTATTATTGGAGCTTTATTCAAAATTACCCATATTGAATTTGGAGTCTTAACAGGAAACTTAATGCTTACGATAGGATTGGTTGTTGAAGCGGCAATTTTTGCTCTTTCTGCTTTCGAACCTGTTGATAAAGATTTGGATTGGACTTTAGTGTATCCTGAATTAGCAAATGGTCAAGCTAGACCAGCGGCTAAAAAAGTTGAAGCGGTTGCTGAAACTCAAGGAATGTTGTCTCAAAAATTAGACGCAATGTTAAAAGATGCTAAAATAGACGGTGAATTGATGGCTAGTTTAGGAAATAGTATTAAAAACTTTGAATCAGCTGCTAAAGGAATTGCTCCAACTGTTGACTCAATTGCTTCTACAAAAAAATACAGTGAAGAATTGACTTTGGCTGCAGCCCAAATGGAATCTTTAAATAGCTTGTACAAAATACAATTACAAAGCGCTTCAAGAAATGCTCAAATCAATGAAGAAGTTGCTGAAAATAATTTAAAATTAAAAGACCAAATGCAGTCTTTAACTTCTAACTTATCGTCTTTAAACAACGTGTATGGTGGAATGCTTTCTGCAATGAATAACAAAGGATAATTAGTTTCAAACTATAATTAAACAATAAACTAATTATTTAGAAAATATGGCAGGAGGAAAACTAACCCCTAGACAGAAGATGATAAACCTAATGTACTTGGTTTTTATCGCAATGTTAGCATTAAATATGTCCAAAGAAGTTTTGTCAGCTTTTGGATTAATGAATGAAAAATTTGAGAGTTCAAACTCTTCAGCTGAATTATCAAACACGCAAATGTTAGCTGGTTTAGATGCTAAAGCTGCTGAAGCAGGTGGAGAATTTACTGCAGCTTCAGCTACCGCACATAAAGTTGAAACAATTACTAAGGACTTTTACGATTATATCGCTAAAATAAAAGCAGATGTACTAGTTGGTACTGAAGTTGATCCTGAAACTGGTAAATTACCTTACGAGGCAATGGATAAAGGTGATAATATCGATAACTTATGGTTTAGTCCTGCGGGATATTCTGCTAAAGGGAACGAAGTTATAGCTACAATTGAAAAGTACAAAGCAGATATGAAGTCGGCTTTAGGTGATAATAAAAAATTGTCTGCAATTATTGCAGAAGTAGAAAGCAAGTTTGACCTTTCTAAAGTTAAAAATAAAGATGGTGTCGCTATTGATTATTTAGATTACCATTTTAAAGGTTTTCCAGCTGTAGCTTCATTAGCGAAATTGTCTGCTTGGCAAAATGATGTTAAGAAATCAGAGACTGATGTTTATAATACTTTATTAGGTAAAGCTGCTGTTGCTGCTGCATCTTATAGTAATTACGAAGCAATCGTGGTTCTAGATAAAAGTGCTTATTTTCAAGGGGAAAAAGTTACGGGTAAAGTAGTTTTAGGTCGTTATGATAAAAATACGAAGCCAACTTCTTTTTCAGGTCCTGGACAAATTGTAAACGGCCAAGCTGTTATTGCAATGACTGCTGGTAGCGTGGGTGAGCAAACAATAAATGGTCAATTTACTTTTATGGAAGATGGAAAAAATATTCCATTAAAATTTAAAGGAAACTATGTTGTTGTTCCTAAACCAAATTCTGCAACTATTTCTGCAGATAAAATGAATGTAGTGTATAGAGGTGTTGTTAATCCAATGACAATTTCTTTTGCTGGTGTTTCAAGTGATAAAGTTAGTGCTTCTGCTCCGGGATTAAGTTCTGCAGGTGGAGGTAAATATAGAATGAGTCCTGGTGGCGGAGATGAAGTTATTATCAATGTAAGTGCAACTCTAAACGACGGTTCTAAAGTATCGGATAGAAAAGCATTTAGAATCAAAGGTATTCCTGGTCCTACTGGAACAATTAGAGGCGAAATGGGTGTTGTAAAAGGACCTAAATCAAATCTTGAAATTGCAACTATTGGAGCTAAATTGGTTGATTTTGATTTTGAAGTTGGCTTAGATGTTGTTGGTTTTAATCTTAAAATTACTGGCCAACCTACTGTTGTTGTTCAAGGCGATAGATTGAATGCACAATGTAAAGCGGTACTGTCAAAAGCAGGAAGAGGAGACCAAGTTACTATTTCTGAAATTAAAACAAAACTTGTTGGAGCAGGTAGTTATTTACTGCCACGAACTGCACCAGTAATTTTTGAAATACAATAATTAGTAGATTTTTAAATCTACTTAACTATCTTATAAAGATAAAATGATGAACGTAAGAAACTTTTTTATTGCTATTATCTCCATTACGGGAAGTTTAGCTTCATTTGGGCAATCAAATTTGCTTAATGCAAAAACTCCGAGCGAAATAGGGATTAAATCTGCTGCACAACTTGATGCTGATAATGATAAGCCATTAGCTTATGGTTATGTGGAAGATCGAGATGTGTTGATGGGTAAAACAGTTTGGGAGATTATTGACTTAAGTGAAAGAATAAATTTTGCTTTATATTTTCCAATCGATGCTGCAAATATTGGTCCTGATAGAAGGTCGTTGTATGACGTTTTAACTAAAGCAATGAAGAACGGTGAAATTACTGAAGTTTATACTGATAGTTACTTTAACACTAAAAAATCATTACAAGATATCGAAGGTTCTCTATCACGTATCGATACTACTGATGCAGGAAGAGAGCAAATTAATGCAGGGAAAAGAGTTTCTGAAGAGTACGTTTTAAGACAAGATTTGACTGCTGCAGATGTTACTCAGTACAAGATAAAAGGATATTGGTATTTTGACAAACGTCAAAGTGAATTAAAATATAGATTATTAGGTATTTGTCCTGTGACTCCAGACGTTTATTCTATGAATAGTGAGGAGAAAGATTATATCGAATTGTTCTGGGTATTTTTCCCAGCCGCAAGAGATGTTTTACATACTGCAAAAGCATTTAATGATAAGAACTCTGCGATGCCAATTTCATTTGACCAAATCCTTAATTCTAGACGTTTTAACAGTGTTATTTACAAAGAAGAAAATGTATACGGAGATAGAAGTATTGATGAATACATGAAAGACAATGCTCAAAATCAGCTATTAGAATCTGAAAGAGTAAAAGATAAAATTAGAAACTTTGAATCTGATATGTGGAATTACTAATGTAGTTTCAGAAATTATAAATTAAAGCTCTTACTGTTGCAGTAAGAGCTTTTTTATTTTAATAAACTTACCTTTGTCTCTCTCTCTAAAATATAGTGGTAAAAATGATTGATTATTTAATTGTTGGTTGCGGTTTAGCAGGAATTTCTTTTGCAGAGATGGCTTTAGAAAATGGAAAATCAATTTTGGTTTTTGATAATGACTCGCAAAATTCTTCAAAAATAGCAGGTGGATTATATAATCCAGTCATCTTAAAACGGTTTAGTGAGGTTTGGAAAGCGCAGGAGCAATTAGTCCTAATGAATGATTTTTATCCTCGGATAGAGAAAAAAATTAATTGCACAGTTGATTTTAAAACTCCAATCCTTAGAAAGTTTTTCTCAGTGGAAGAACAAAATAATTGGTTTGCTGCTTCTGATAAAATTGCTTTAGCACCTTTTTTATCTACCGATATAATCACAAAAAAGTATAAAGGTATTGATTCTCCTTTTGGATATGGAGAAGTGCTACAAACCGGATATGTGGATACTGCATTACTTTTAAAAAAGTATAAAGAATACTTGAAGGAAAACAATTGGTTACAGCAAGAAAGTTTTAATTACGATTTATTACATTTTGAAGAAGGTTGCGCTTCTTATAAAGACATCAAAGCTAAACATATTATTTTCGCAGAAGGTTTTGGTATGCATTCAAATCCATATTTTAATGAATTGCCTCTAGATGGTACTAAGGGCGAACTTTTCATTATAAAAGCGCCACAGCTATCTTTAGATATCATTGTCAACACTAGCGTGTTTATTCTCCCTTTAGGCAATGATTTGTTTAAAGTTGGAGCTACTTATAATTGGCAAGACAAAACTGACTTACCCACAGACGAAGGCAAAGCGGAATTAATAGATAGAATAAAAGAGATTATCACTTGCGACTTCGAAGTTATTTCGCACTTTGCAGGCGTTCGACCTACTGTTAAAGATAGAAGACCTTTGATAGGAACGCATTCAAAATTTAATGCAATGCATCTTTTAAATGGCTTAGGAACAAGAGGAGTGATGCTAGGTCCAGCGATGGCCAAAGCATTATTTGATTTTATTGAATATCAAACACCATTAGATATTTCGGTTGATATAAATCGCTTTTTAAATAAGAAGACTAAAAAATAATCTTATTTCTTATTTGTTTTTGGATCATAAGATACAAACATGTTAATGTAGATGTTTCTTGCCCAACGTAAAACAATTGGAAAAGATAAAATCATTGAAGCAACAATTGCGATAAACGCGACTTTCAGGCTTGAGCCAAAGATTAAAAAAGAAATAATAAAAGCTGCGATTCCGATACCAACATTTAAACCATAACTAACATACATCGCGCCGTAAAAAAATGAAGGCTCGATCTGGTATCTTAAACCACAATGACTGCAATTTTCATGCATTTTTAATATTTTACCCAAATGAAGTACGTTTTGATCTAAATACATACTCTCATTCTGACATTTAGGACAAGTTCCTGTTAAAATACTATTTAATTTGGATCCTTTTTTTAACATTTGCAAAAAATTTAATTTTTCCTTTTTGGAGTTACAAATTTACGGATTCAAAAAGGAATAAAATCACAATACATGCTTAATATACACAATTTATCTGTTTCTTTTGGTGGTACTTATTTATTTGAGGAAGTTACCTTCCGATTGGGTGCCGGAGACAGAGTTGGTCTTGTTGGAAAAAATGGAGCAGGGAAATCTACAATGCTTAAAATATTAGCAGGAGATTTTAAACCTGATTCAGGTCAGATCGCGACTGAAAAGGAAGTTCGTATGGGATTTCTTCGTCAAGATATCGATTTTGAGCAAGGTAGAACTGTTTTGGAAGAAGCATACGAAGCTTTTACAGATATAAAAATTGTTGAAAATAAATTAGCAGAAATTAATCACTTGTTAGTTACTCGTACCGATTATGAGAGCGACGAATACAGTCAAATTATTGAAGATTTATCTGATTACACACACCGTTTTGAACTATTAGGTGGATACAATTATGTGGGTGATACGGAAAAAATCCTTTTAGGTTTAGGATTTAAAAGAGAAGTTTTTGATAATCAAACAGAAACTTTTTCTGGAGGTTGGAGAATGCGTATTGAATTAGCCAAGTTATTACTGCAAGCGAATGATGTTTTATTACTGGATGAGCCTACGAATCACTTGGATATTGAGAGTATAATTTGGTTAGAAAGCTTCTTAAGAAACTATGCCGGAGTTGTTGTCATCGTATCGCACGATAAGATGTTCCTAGATAACGTTACAAATAGAACAATCGAAATTTCTCTTGGTAAAGCGTATGATTTTAACAAGCCTTACTCTGAGTATCTAGAATTGCGCCATGAAATTCGTGAAAAGCAATTAGCAACACAAAAGAATCAAGCTAAAAAGATTGAAGAAACTGAAAGATTAATTGAGAAGTTCCGCGCTAAAGCTTCCAAAGCATCTATGGCACAGTCTTTAATTAAGAAATTAGACAAAGTAGAGCGAATTGAAGTTGATGAAGACGATAATTCTGTTATGAATATTACTTTTCCAGTTTCTAAGGAACCAGGAAGAGTTGTAATCGAAGCAGAAAATGTAACAAAAAGTTACGGCGATAAAACGATACTAAAAGATATTAATCTTTTAGTGGAACGTGGAAGTAAAATTGCTTTTGTTGGCCAAAATGGTCAAGGAAAATCGACTTTTATAAAAGCGATAGTTGACGAATTTGAATATAAAGGAAATATTAAACTAGGACATAATGTACAGCTAGGTTATTTTGCACAAAATCAAGCAGAGTATCTTGATGGTGAAATAACATTGCTACAAACAATGGAAGATGCAGCTGCAGATACGAATCGTATGAAAGTTCGCGATATGTTGGGTTCATTCTTGTTTAGAGGTGATGATGTTGAAAAAAAGGTGAAAGTGCTTTCTGGAGGTGAAAGAAACCGTCTAGCGCTGTGCAAACTACTTTTGCAGCCTATTAATGTATTGTTGATGGATGAGCCTACGAATCACCTAGATATTAAGTCTAAGAATGTTTTGAAAGCGGCGTTACAAAAATTTGGTGGAACATTACTTCTAGTTTCGCATGATAGAGATTTCTTGCAAGGAATGTCAAATTTAGTATACGAATTTAAAGATCAAAAAATAAAGGAATATTTAGGAGATATTAATTACTTCTTAGAACAACGCAATATGGAAAATATGCGCGAAGTAGAGAAGAAAGATGCTCAAAAAGCAGCTTCTCCAAAGGAAAGTAATAAGGCTTCATATGAAGAGCAGAAAAAAGGTAAAACACTGCAAAATAAATTGAGTAAAGTAGAAAGTCAAATCAAACAATTAGAAAGAGACATTCAACAAGATGATAAAATGCTAGCTTCAAACTATGATAAACATATTGAGGATGCTAAATTCTTCACCGCTTACAATAAGAAAAAAGCAGAATTAGATAAATTACTTCTCGACTGGGAATTAGTTCAAGAAGAAATAGAAAATGCATAGTAATTAAGAGTCCTAAAAGGGACTCTTTTTTTTTATTCTATAATTCCAATAGATTTTGAGTGTTCAATTGCCTCACTACTATCTTTAAAATAGCAAACGGAAACGTTAAGCGACTCTAAATTTTCTAAAACTGTTATAACTTTTTCTTTCCTTGTACTTCCTGTTTGTCTAATGTAAACGGCCTTCACCGTGACAGGAAATATTTTGCAAATTGCTTCGTATAGAAATGCGTCCTGCTGAGAGTCATCACCTAAAAGTATATATTGTAAATTAGGATAAAATTCTAGTAAGTGTTTTACCTTTTCAAATTTGTGATTGTGATCTCCTCTGCCAGTCCATAAAAAATCTTTTAAGCTTGTTTTAATATCTTTAAGTAATAAAACCGCTTTTGGAAGATTATGAATTTGAGTGAATTTTTTAATAAAATAGTATAAGTTCCATTCACTGCTAGAAACATAGAAAAATACATTGAGTTCATTTTTATTTTCTCTTTTTGCAGTACTTAAAGCTTGGTAGTGAGCAACAACATCGGTGTAAACTTTTCTCTTGTCTATATTTTTAAATAGAAGAATGTATAATTTTTTTAATGGACTTTTAGTGTGCGAAATTAAAAAGGTATCGTCAATATCTGAAATGATTCCTAAATTCCCTTTGTGAGGTCTAATATAACTTTCAGTTGTGCTAATTACTTCTCCATTGTGAACAATGCTCACTTCATAATCAATCCAACCATAAATGTTATTTTGATCTAATGGAACACAAAACTTAAAGTAGCCATCATTAAGTGTTTTAGTATGGATTTTAGTATTGCAATGCTCTAAGTATACATCTGCATTGCTTTGTGTTTTTATTCGAAATAATTTAATAATTGATCTAGCATTTTTAAACTTTTTTTTCTGAAAATTATATTCTTCAATAGTTGTAGGCTTGAAAACGTGACCCATGACAATTAATTCTTGTTCATTTGCGTAACCTCGATATAATTTTAAAATTGGTTTCATATATTGCATTACTTTTGAAAGAAAATGAATTTAAAGATTTTTAATCAATAAAACAGAATAAATTTTGAAAAATAATATGATCCTTGTTGTCAATCCTATTTCGGGCGGCCTAGATAAAGCTGAGCTTATTGACGCTGTTACCGAATTTGCAGCGAATGAAAACGTGAATTTGATTATTTATAATACTACTGGTGATTCAGATATTGAGAAGATAAAGGTATTAAATACCACACATAATCCAAAACGAATTCTTGTTGCAGGTGGAGACGGAACTATTAAAATGGTTGCAGAAGCCACTGAACATACAGATGTCATTATTGGCATTTTACCTGCAGGCTCCGCTAATGGTTTAGCTGTAGATTTGAATTTACCAAAAACTTTAGAAGAGAATCTGCCTATTGCTTTTCATAACCATTACATGGAAATGGATATGATTTCCATCAACGGAAAAAAGAGCATTCATCTTAGTGATTTAGGTCTCAATGCTGAAATGATAAAGAACTATGAAAACAGTACGATACGCGGTAAGCTAGGTTATGCGCTGCAAACTGTTAATACATTAATAGATTTAGATGATCCATTTGTTGTAACTATTACTGGTGATTTTCCAACATTAGAATGTGAAGCACGTATGATTGTAGTTGCTAATTCTCAAAAATATGGAACAGGCGTCTCTATAAATCCAAATGGAATAATGGACGACGGAAAGTTTGAATTAGTGGTTTTAAAAAATATGGATTTGCTGGTTTTAGGCAAAATTATTTCAGGCAATATGCCACTAGATAGCAATGATGTAGAAATTATATCTACTGATAAAGCTTTAGTAACAACAAATGTTCCTGTGAGTTTCCAGATTGATGGTGAATATTGCGGCGCTGAAAATAAATTAAATATTAAAATTCTTCCAAAGCAATTAAAAGTCGCTATACCTTAAACAGCTAAAATTATTTGAATGGATTGCGTTCCTGCCAGATACTTTCTGGTTCTAAATATTTAAATATTTTAGACATATAGGGATTCACCAGAGAATTGCTATGCGATATAAGTCCATACATTTTTACTGGTTTTGCACCTACAGAACTTTTAATTTCGAGTGCAGTTCGAGCAAAAATAATTTCATTAAAATTTTTATTTATAGAATAAGCAACCATGTCGTAAAGCATATTTAAATATAACATGTGTTCTCTCTGAATCGTATCGTCATAACCTAAAAAGTAGGTGTCCATTACTTCACCATTTTTAATTAAGGTATTAAAACCGATAAGCTTATCGCCAATAAAATAGCCGTAAAAAAGAAATTTATCATGGAATATTTCCTTGAAAACTCTAAAGTGATTTCTAGGTAAAAAGAAGGTGTTAAAAGGAGCGTTCTTAGCAACATGAAAATACAAATCATAAATTACATCTTCCCTCACAATTATCTCCTCTAAGCTCAGTTTTCGTTTTTCAATTCCACTTGCTTTTTTTCGCGCTCGTTTATATTGATCTCTATATTTCTTAGATAGAGAATCAATATAGTCTTGTTCAGTTTTCCAATGATCACTAATTGAAAAAATCATATTTGGTTGCGTAGAAAACTGATATTCGTTTTTGAATTCCGGTAAAGAGAATTTTTGAATTTCTTCTTTACTAAAATCTTTATAAGTGGTAATATGTATAGTGATTCCCTTAGATTTAAAAATCTTTTTCAATTCAACTGTCGCGGCGTGTAAGGTTTGAACTGCTTTTTTTTCATTCGTTCCTTCTAATAAAGAATACGAATTTTGCCCCGTCAACATGTTATTTCCTATAACTAAAACTTGCGAAGCGAAATTTCTAAAAACAATATTTCTAACGGTAGTTTTGATGCATTTATCTCGTTCTCCAAAAGATTCTAGTTTATTTAAATCTAGAAATTGTGATACAGCAATACCAATTAAATTTTCATTTTCGAAAAGGCCAATAAAATGACAAATCATATTGCTAGGAGAAGATTGCTCTAAAACTTGCAGATAATTTAGTGACAAAAAAATGGTTGAAGTTGCTAAATCGCTCCAATTTGATGGAAGTTCAGTAGTAGAATTATAAATTTTAAAGGAGTAAGCAGTATTCAAGTTAATCAAAGATGTTTTTTCAAAATTAAACAATAAAGTTAATATATTTTAGGTTGTCTCGAAAATAACTAACTTTATAAAAATAAAAAAAATATTATGAAAGCATTTACAGAAGAAGCGGTTAAAAAAGAATTGTCTGAATTGAAAGATTGGAAATTTGCAGATAACGGAATCGAAAGAAAGTTTAAATTTTCTGATTTTTCCAATGCTTTAGGTTTTATAGTGCAGGTAGGTTTGCTTGCAGAGAAAAATAACCACCATCCAGAATTATTTAATGTATACAATAAAGTTAATATTCGCTTAACTACTCATGATGCGGATGGCGTAACTAAAATGGATATTGATTTAGCCAAAAGTATAGATAAAATATAATTTTAATTCTAAGGTGTAAAAAGTTAGAAAGAACTTATGTTTTTTATAATTTCTGAAGACTTTGTTTCGCATTTCATTCTTTGAATATTTTAAAAAATTAATAAAAAAAATGTGTCTGAAAAGATAGCTTGCAAATAGATTTTTATGAAGTCGGATACGTATTAAGTTTGATGATTTAGATCTTTAGTTCTATTAGCAGATTGCTATTAAGCAAATTACAATTTAGCTTTGTAAGTAATTTCTTTTTTTAAAATATTAAATCGTGTAGTTCATCGACTTTATTTGTTGATTGCCGAGAATCTGGTTATTTTTATTGTGTTCTAAAGAAATAAATCAGACAATGAAAAATATAACTACTCTTTTATTAACCATCGTATTTTCGTTTTCAATGGTTGCGAATGTATCTCAAGTAGAAAAAGATGCGTTGGTAAAACTATATGAATCGACTAATGGAAAACAATGGAATTCTAAGTGGGATTTATCTACTCCAGTTTCTGAGTGGTATGGTGTGAGAGTGCAGGATGACAAAGTGATTTCACTTAATTTATCAAATAATAATTTAGTGGGTCAGATCCCAGTAGAGATTAGTAATTTAATTAATCTTAAAGTACTTGATTTACATAAAAATCAATTAGCTGGAGTTATTCCTTCCTCTATTGGACAATTAACTCAAATGAAGGTTTTAGATCTTTCTTTCAACAAATTAGCTGGAGCAATTCCTTCATCTATTTGTGAAATGATTAATTTGACTGATTTACAATTATACATGAATGCGTTGACTGGCGAAATACCAGGAGAAATAGGATCTTTGAAAAACCTTGAAATTTTATCTTTGTTCAATAATGAGTTACAAGGAAATATTCCAAATTCTCTGTACGCAATGACTGCAATGAAAACGCTTTTATTGAATAGCAACAAATTGGTTGGTACTTTAAGCCCAGATGTAAAGAAATTAGTAGCTCTTGAAAATTTTAGTTTGTTTGATAATGAGATGAATGGTTCAGTACCGTTTGAGTTAGAGAAATTAAATAACTTGAAGGAGATGAATATTTCATATAATAAATTCAGAGGTTTTGTCTCTAAAGATTTAGCTATATTAGATACTTTGAATATGACAATGCTTAATGATGAAGGTATTGCAGTTTTACTAAATGTTAAAGCAGATAGAAGTACTGCTATAGCTTCTGAGGATTAATTTATAATGTAATAAAGGATAGTAGTTTTATTTCAATAATAATTAGTTGGTTTTAGAATTTCATTTTTTTAAACTTAGTTAGTAAAAACCTGTTAAGCAAATTGCTCAACAGGTTTTTTTCTTAAAAGAAGTTTTGAGCCACATACCTTTTTTTTTAACTGAGTTATTGCTGTAATAGCGTCGTAGGTAATTTTCTGTCGGCTTGATTATCGAAAATTTTTTTTCTACCGAAAATAAATTTTCATGAATTAGCCCTATTTTTTTCGTTTTTATAATTTATTAAAAATAGCTGAACTCCTCTTGCTCTTAGAACTGTGCAATTCCTCGTCTCATGTACATTTATCGTTTAGACTTTAATACATATAATTATTAGTTTAAAAATCTAATTATTTACAATATGACTTTTTTCAAATTCCATACTGCTTTAGATAATTTAGAGAGAGTATGATACATCGTAAGTAGTGGAAAGAATTACATTATTAAATATCCTATTTTCTATTCTAATTTTAGAAAGCAGTACTACTAAAAAATACAAATATGATTTAGAACTAATAGCTATAAGCGGGAGTGATAAAGTTTCTGCATTTAAGGTTTTGTTTCCTTGACTTAATATAACGCCTAAATTATTAATCCAGCTCTAAATACAAAACAGCTAAAACCAAAAAAAGCTCCAGATTTCGCTGAAGCTTTTCTATAAAGTGTTCTGTTATTTTTTTAAATTTAGGTCTGTAAATCCTGAGACTTCAGTAGAAACTTCTCCAGTTGAGCTATTTTCAGCGCGATTAGAGCTATATACTTTTACAAAATCAATTCCGTTTAATTTAATAGTTTTGCCGTCTTTATCTGTAGCCCAGCTAATATCTATTTGCGCTTTTACATCAGCATTAGACCAATTGTCTGCATAGCCCCATTCGTAAGCAGGCGTTACCCAAAATGATTTTTTTTCTAAATTTGATTTTAGAAATGTACCTTTAAAAGTAATGGTTGCACCTTTCCATAATGGGAAATAGCTTTGCTTATTATATTGATTTTTAGAAATAAAACCTTCTTGTTTCTGGTTATCAGTCCATTTTATGTAATTCGGTTCACTTCCATTTACTGGTTCGCTTGCTGGTTTGTAATAGGTAATTTCGTAATTTTTAATTGTAGTTTGTTTACTGTGTTCTGAACCTGCAATTTCGTACCACTCATCGTCTGCTTTTCCATTTCCATTGGAATCGTAGGAAACCATAATTATTCCTGGTTCAGCATTGTTTTCGAAAGCGTTGCCAAGAACAATGAAATCATTTCCTTCTTTATTGATGATGGTGTGGTCGAAACCAAAAATTACATAACCACCAAAACCACCAAGGCTTATCATATTGTTAGTTGTTAATTTTGTTTCAGCTGCAAAACGCATAGTTTCGTCTGTGTCATCTGCAGTTGCGGATGGTAATTTATTAGTAAATTGTCCAGGAGCTGGTAAATAATCAAAAACGCGTGAGATTCGATTTAAATAAGATTTTTCATTAACAGTTATTGCGAATGTTTTAGTTTTCTCTCCTCCTTCATTTTTTGCTTTAAATGCAATTGCATAAGTTCCTGCTTCTGCAAATACGTGAAGCAGATTTGAGGTGCTTGAAATTTCTTTTCCATCTAACGTCCAACTATATGTTGCATCATTTCCATTTTTTATTTCTGGTTGGATTCTTAGCCATTGCATTTTGTCAATTGTAAAACCACCAGTTGGTTCTGCAATTACAATTTCTGGCGATGCTATTTCATCGTTGGAACAAGCAGTTAATGCTAAAATTAAAGATAAAGCAATTAGAATTTTTTTCATTTTCTGAATTTTAAAGGATTATTAATTGTTGTTATTATTTGAATTTTTGTTTAAAAGCGATGTGTGCGGGAATGTCACCAGTGGTAACTGTAAATTTTGGAATTCCATCTTTGTCAACACAGTATAATTTCCCTGGCGATACATAGTCTCCAGCGTCAGTTATATATATGTTGAAAGAAATGGGATCAACTGCAATTCCGTAAGGTGTTGTTATTTGGTCGCTGATAGATTTTGGTATAAATGACTTTGGTAAGAGAGTCTCTGTTTTAGTGTCTATAAGAGAGTAGGTAATTACGTTTTCGAAAGTAGAGTAATTAAATGCAGAACCTATTACATAAGCTTGGTTGCCGGCAATACATAAATTAGCGCAAGCAATATCAAAAGTTTTTTTGACCAAATCTGTTTTCGAATCTATTATAAATAATTTAGAAGGAATTGAATAATAGTCGCCTCGTGAACTAACATAAATATCACCATCAGCATCCACTTTTAATCGATGTAAGTTTACTGCAACATCAATATCTTTAGTCTTGGTAAATGTTTTTAAATCGATCACAGAAACAGTTCTTTCATAATTAGGTGGACTATATCCTCCGGAATTAGCGACATATAATTTCTGTCCCACTACGGCTAGTTGTTCAGGCTGTCTGCCTACTTTTACGCTTCTTGTAATGCTTAGTGAAGTCGTATCAATTTCTGCGACAAAACCATTTGGTGAGCTAGAGCCTAAAGCTATCTCGCCATCATAAGAGCTTACGTATATTTTGCCATTACCAAAAGTTACATAGCGACCGTTTTTTACATCTATAACTTTAAGGCGCTTAGTTGTTTTGACATCCATAACTTCAATTTTATTAGAGTTATTAATTACGGCGTATATTTTTCCTCCGTAAACGGTTATGTCATTTCCTACGTCTCCTAATCCTAAAGTGGCTTCTGGATTAGCTTGACTGTAAATATTACGTTTGTAGGACCCTGATTTATAATCGTAATAATCTAAAGATGCTTTATTCGAACTCATGTTACCTTCGTTAAGAAGATAAAAACCATCTACCGAAGTTGGCGTTTGGGATGGAAGTTCAACTATTTCTTCTTTAATAATTGGGTCATCGGTTTGACACGATGTAAAACAGCAAGCACTAACAAGTAACAGAATCCAAAATTTATTTGTTGTTTTCATATTTTAATTTTTTTTGATTTATAATTTTTAAAAATTAATAGCGATGTTTAAACGGTAGTTTCTTCCTGGCATCGGAAAATTTAATACTACATCATAATATTGATTTAATAAATTGTTTACTTCAACACCTATTTTCACGGACTTCTTTAAAATTGCGGCATCCCAAATGATAGCCATATCACTAGTGTACCAAGGTTGTATGTAGTTTATGGGAATGTTAGCTTTTTGACTGTAGCGCTCACCGGTATAAATAAAACTGTAATTCAATTGCCATTTTTTCCAGTTGATACCAGAAGTTAAAGTGCCACTATTTTCAGGCACGTAAGGAATCTGGTCTCCATAAGTAGTTCCTTTCGGAGTAATGTCAACTGCAATTTGGTAGGTATATGAAATTCCTAGATCTAAAGATATTTCTGCTGGAAGTTTTACAACCAAGTTAACACTGCTATCAAATCCTTTAATTTCAACCTCGCCTAAATTCATCATTGTCCATCTAAATAAGTTTGACGAAGGCATTGCGATAATTTTATCTTTTACTCGGTTATAGTATATATCTGCTTGGAAAGAAGCGGTTTGTAAAGTCTTTTTAGGTTCCAATAAAAAAGTTGTTCCAAAGTTGTATTGAGTCGTGAACTCTGGTTTCAATGAACTATTCCCAATGAAAGTATAGTATAAATCATTGAAAGTGGGCATTCTAAAAGATTCTTTGTAGAAAGCACGAAGTCTGAAATTTTTACTCTGCAATGGTTGATAAGAGGCTGCGATTACTGGGCAAAACACTTTCTGATTTTTTCCTCGTTGAAAATATTTAGCTTTTTCTTGAACGTAAGTTCCTAAAAGATTCGCTTGGATATCAAAACGATTCCAGTGCATCTCACTCGACAAAGCACCAAGATACGAGTAGCGAGTGGGGTAGGGGAAACGATATAAATTAGCATCTAAAGTGTTGATTGAAAAATCAGCTGCTAGAGATATTTTCCACCATCCATTAACCTTATATAAATTTACGATGGAAGCGTAAAATTCATTTTGATAATATTTGTTGTCTAAAGTGCCTTCTAATGTTTTGTAATCAGGATCAATATATCTGCTAAAGTCTTTACTGTATTTGACATTTGCTAGTAAATCAAATTGATCCGCGAACGATTTTTGGTACGATCCATGAATGAAAAAATTACTATCCCACTGCCTTTGAATGTGGTCGTAATTATTAGCTAAAATTGCGCCTGGCAAACCGCGCTCTGAATCATAAAAATAGGCTTTTAATGATGCTTTTGCAGTTTCGCTAATCTTAGAGTTGAATGATATTTCACTTCTAAATGCTGCGACATCTCCGTTTTGCCTAACTGCTGTTGTGTCATAACCCGCTTTTTTTTGGTACCTATATTTATAATGACCATCGGCTTTAGTCCATTCTATGCTTGTGGTAAAGGAAGTTTTCTCAGATATTTTTTGTTCAATAAGTAGGGAAGGATTGAATAGTCCAAAAGATCCTGTTTTTAATGCAGTTCGAATATTAGTATTTTTACCCCTCTTAAATTCAGGTGTTCTCGATCGAAGGTAGAGCGTGTTAGAAGCAAAAAAACCTCGTGCGGGTTGAAAGATGGAGGATTTTTGTCCATTGTATAATTCTATTGCTTCGATATTGGCAAGGGAGTATTTACCTAAATCGACTTGTCCGTTTTGAGCATTGCCTACCGTCATTCCGTCATAAAAAACTGCGGTATGAGCGCTTCCTAAACTGCGTACATTAATTGTTTTTAATCCCCCAATACCGCCGTAGTCCTTAAGTTGAACTCCTGAAAAATAGCGAATGGCGTCAGCAACTGAGAGGCTATTTAATTTTTCTAATTGTTTGCCTGAAAGTACTTGAACTGGCATTGGAGATTCAATTTTGAATTCCCTTTTACTAGAATACAGTAAGACCTCACGCAAATGAAGGGGTTTTAAAGAATCGAATTCTTTTTTTACTACAGGTTGGTTCACTTGTGCGCATGCAACATCTGAAAATAAGACGCATGCAAACAACAGTAACCCACCACGTAATAAACAGCGATAACTGAGTTTACATAAGTGCATAACAGAATTTCTATTTTATTAAAAAATAGTTTTACTTGAATAAATTAAAATCAAATATGATTTTTTGTGTTTGAAAGCTCTGGTCCACGAAAGCTTCAATTAATGTGCAGCGGCAGGTCTCCTGACTTATTCCCATTTTGAACCGCCTTCCCATTTGATTGTTAATTCAAACAGTGGCAAAAGTTAAGACTTCATATAAATTGAAATCTGTCAAAATGTTGCATGGAACTTACAGTAACGGGCTTGTCCAGGATTTACACCTGATTCCCTCTTAGTTAACTATACCGAAAAGTATAGGTAAACCATTGCGGTGGCAAAAGTAGATAAACTTTTCTTACTAATCAGCTTATTTTTGGTATTTAATAAATAATCATTGCTGGATTATGACTTTGTTTTTTGGGGAATATCTAAAGATGTGAAATAGATCGAAGAGCTTAATAAATTAAAAAAAGTCTCATTTCCCAAGATGCATGCAGGATTGAAATAACTATCTAAAAAATATTATCCTAACTATATTTACTCAAATCTAAATGTAGAATAGCACCAATTTGGCTAAACTCTTCATTAATCTTTGCATTCAGGACTATCTGTTCATTTCTTACAGGATGATTAAAAATTAACTGATGGGCGTGAAGCATCATTCCTTTTAACTCATAATTCTCTAACCACAATTTATTTTGTTTATTACAACCATGCGGCCGACTTCCTAAAATAGGATGAAAAATATGTTTAAAATGTTTTCTCAATTGGTGCATACGGCCAGTTTCGGGAATTGCTTCTACTAAGCAATAGCGTGAGGTTGGTTTATTGTTAAATTCTAATGCAATTTCTGAAATTTGTAAACGATAAAAGTAGGTCACTGCATTTTGTGTGATGTCATCATCATTAGTTAAATCATAATCAATGGTTAGTTCTTCAGGTGACCAACCGCGTAAAATTGCTAAGTATTTTTTTTCTACTTCGCGTGTGGCAAAACGATCATTCATGATTTTTAAAATCTCTTTATCTAAAGCAAATAACAAGACGCCAGATGTTTTGCGGTCTAACCGATGAATAGGATAAACGTATTGTCCTATTTGATTTCGCAATTCTTGAATAGCATAGACTTTGGCATCGCGTGCATAAAATGATTTATGAACTAGTAATCCACTTGGTTTATTGATGGCTATAATATATTCGTCTTGATAAAGAATTTCTAACATTTGGCAAAAGTAACTTAAATTAAAAAAAGCCTCACATTTCTGTGAAGCTTTTCTACTAGTTCATTGTAGCGAGGACTCGAACCTGTGTGCGCCGTGGCGGATATGAGCCTTTCTTGATTTTTTTAAATGAAAAAAGCTTCACATTTCTGTGAAGCTTTTCTAGTAGCGGGAACAGGACTCGAACCTGTGACCTTCGGGTTATGAGCCCGACGAGCTGCCTACTGCTCTATCCCGCGATGTGCGTTTGTAATCTCAATAAGGCTACCTTAGTAGCGGGAACAGGACTCGAACCTGTGACCTTCGGGTTATGAGCCCGACGAGCTGCCTACTGCTCTATCCCGCGATTTGTGAGTGCAAATGTACAACTAAATTTAAGAAACCCAAACATAAATTTAATAAAATGTTTTATTTTATCTATTGACTTGATATAACTACCTTTGCAAAATAAATAAATTGAAAATGTCACATAAAGCAGGTTTTGTAAATATCATAGGGAATCCAAACGTTGGAAAGTCCACTTTAATGAATGCTTTCGTAGGTGAAAGGTTGTCCATAATTACCTCTAAAGCGCAAACGACTCGTCATAGAATTCTTGGAATTGTAAATGGCGAAGATTTTCAATTGATTTTATCTGATACTCCTGGAATCATCAAACCTGCTTACGAAATGCAAGCATCGATGATGAATTTTGTTAAATCTGCTTTTGAAGATGCTGATATCCTGATCTATATGGTCGAAATTGGTGAGCAAGATTTGAAAGATGAAGCTTTTTTTAATAAAATCATTCACGCTACAATTCCTGTGTTGTTACTATTAAATAAAATAGATAATTCTAATCAAGAACAATTAGAAGAACAAGTTGCTTTCTGGACTGCTAAAGTTCCGAATGCTGAAATTTTTCCAATATCGGCGTTGCAAAACTTTAATGTTCCTGAAGTTTTTGGAAGAATAATTGAATTGTTACCAGAATCTCCAGCGTATTATCCAAAAGATCAATTGACTGATAAGCCAGAAAGATTTTTTGTAAATGAAACGATTCGTGAGAAAATATTGTTGAATTACAGCAAAGAAATTCCTTATGCTGTCGAAATTGTTACGGAGGAATTTTTTGAAGATGAAAATATTATCAGAATTCGTTCTTTGATTATGGTTGAGAGAGACACTCAAAAAGGAATTATAATAGGTCATAAAGGAGCCGCTTTGAAAAAAGTAGGAACAGAAGCTCGTGCTGATTTAGAAAAATTCTTTGGAAAACAAATACATATTGAACTATATGTAAAGGTTAATAAGAATTGGAGAAGCAACGTTAATATGTTGAAGCGATTTGGTTATAACCAGTAAAATAGTTGCCAGTTTTTTAGTGTTCAGTTAGAATAAAAACTAACTACAAAATATATTGAAATCAGTATTAGAGTTTTTCTCTGATATTGATTTTTTTTTTAGCCCAGATCAAAATGGAAACCCCACAGTGAATAAAGCGTATTGTTGCTGTGGTTGTAGAGCGACCGTAGAAAGCTCCTGCAAGTGCATTGCAACAAAGGCTTTATGAACGAGGAGTTGAAATGGAGAGCCGGATTAGCTTCTAATAATTATGACTCAATAATTTCTAAAAATACTTTTTCAAGCTCATGCGTTTGATCGTTTCCGTTACTTCTTATTTGCTTTGCAATGAAATAAAGTAGAAACCAAGATATTACCATAAGTGCAAGTACGACTAAATCGAAGGTATAGCTTTTATTTAAAACTGAATTGGAGTAGGCGATACCGCTAAAAATTAAAAAAATACCTGCAATTATAAAGTGTAGAAACATGAAGAAGGTCCATAAAGTGGCATCTGGTCCAAAGAGTCCTCTAATATGTGTTTCGTTTTCGCTTTTGGCTTCTAACTCTAAATGTAAATGTGGAGAGTAGTACTTTTTTTTATCTCCTTTTATGTTAATCCAAATATGAGTTCCTCTAGTTTTTATAAAGTAATCTTGCGGATTTGACTTTGCATAATCTGCGAATTTCTGACTTAAAACAGTTGTGTTTATCATTACGTCCTTATAAAAGCGTAATCGCAGTCGCAGTTCATTATTGGCATCCATATTAGTATAGTTAGTTAGGTTGCGCTAATATATCAAAAAAATTGATAGTCAATATATTTAACACTACCTTTGCAAAATATTTGAATAAATACTTATGAATAACATTGTTGCGATAGTAGGAAGACCTAATGTGGGGAAATCAACCCTTTTCAATAGGCTGATACAAAGAAGAGAAGCTATTGTAGATTCAGTTTCTGGAGTTACCAGAGATAGAAACTACGGTAAAAGCGAGTGGAACGGAAAAGAGTTTTCTGTAATTGACACTGGAGGTTATGTGCGTGGTTCTGATGATATTTTTGAAGGCGAAATCCGTAAGCAAGTAGAACTTGCAATTGATGAAGCTGACGTTATTATATTTGTAGTTGATGTTGAGGAAGGGATTACTCCAATGGATGATGCTGTTGCAAAACTGCTTCGTAAAGTAACAAAACCGGTTTTACTTGCGGTAAATAAGGTGGATAACGCAATGCGTGAAAAAGATGCAGTAGAGTTTTATAACCTTGGTTTAGGAGAATATTACACTTTTGCTAGTATTTCAGGAAGTGGAACAGGAGATTTATTAGATGCATTAATTGATGCTTTTCCAATAAAACCAGAGCCAACTCAAGAAGAAGTGGTGTTACCGCGTTTTGCTGTTGTAGGTCGACCTAACGCTGGAAAATCTAGTTTTATTAATTCCTTGATAGGTAAAGATAGATATATTGTTACTGATATTGCAGGTACAACTCGTGATTCTATTGATACTAAATTTGACCGTTTTGGTTTCGAATTTAACTTAGTGGATACTGCGGGAATCCGTCGTAAAGCTAAAGTGAAGGAAGATTTAGAATTTTATTCGGTGATGCGTTCTGTTCGTGCTATTGAACATGCTGATATTTGTATCTTGATTATTGATGCTACTCGTGGATTTGAAGGCCAAGATCAAAGTATTTTTTGGTTGGCTGAAAAGAATAGAAAAGGAGTTGTAATCTTAGTAAACAAATGGGATTTAGTTGAAAAGGAAACTATGTCTACTCGTGATTATGAGGATAAAATTAGAGAAGAATTAATGCCGTTTACAGATGTGCCTATTCTTTTTGTTTCTGCTTTAACAAAACAACGTTTATTAAAAGCACTTGAAGCGACCGTTAAAGTTTATGAAAATAGACAACAACGTATTGCAACTTCAAAATTTAATGAATTTATGTTGAAGGTTATTGAAGCATATCCACCGCCTGCAACTAAGGGAAAATATGTGAAAATTAAGTATTGTATGCAGTTGCCAACGCCAACTCCTCAGTTTGTGTTTTTTGCTAACATGCCTCAGTACGTTAAGGAGCCTTATAAACGCTATCTTGAAAATAAAATTAGAGAGAACTGGGACTTTTCAGGAGTACCAATTGACATCTATATTAGAGAAAAATAAAATGTTAAAGTTGACGTAAGGAATTACGATGTCTTAAAAAAAATAACTTAATTCGCTGCTAGTTTGTAATAACTAACAGCGAATTTTTTTATGGAAAAAAAGTACTTACTTATTCTGTCGTTCTTTTTATGTATTTCAGCATTTGCGCAGAGCAATATTAGTCTAAAAGGTAAAGTATTAGATAAAAATACCCAAGTCCCAATTGAAGCAGCAACTGTTTTCTTGACTTCAGTAAAAGATTCAACTGTAATAGACTACACAATATCAGATAAAAATGGTTTCTTTAGAATTGACACGAAGTCAATTACAAAACCTTTCTTTCTAAAAATTTCTTATATGGGTTATCAAACTTTCAAGAAAGAAATTCAAAGCATTGCTGAAAGTAAAGATTTTGGAATACTACAATTACTTGAAAATCCTAACAACTTGAACGAAGTTGTAGTGAAAAGTGAAGCACCACCTATTCGAATTAAAAAAGATACTTTAGAATTCAGCGCTTCTTCATTTAAAGTTCGCCCCGACTCAAATGTTGAGACTTTATTAAAGCAACTACCTGGAGTAGAGGTAGGAACTGACGGGAAAATCACCGTAAATGGAAAAGAAGTGAATCAAGTACTTGTCAATGGTAAACCGTTTTTTGATAAGGATGGAAAAATAGCATTACAGAGTCTACCTTCGGATATTATAAATAAAGTCCAAATTACGGATACAAAAACTAAAAAAGAAGAGTTAAATAAGCAAGCTTCAACCTCTAATAATGCGAGTATAAATTTAACTATTGACGAAAAGAAAAATAAAGGCTTATTTGGTAAATTCATGGGTGGCTTCGGTTCAGACGATCGATATGAAAGCAGTGCCTTAATTAATTATTTTCAAAATAAGCGTAAAATAAGCGTTCTAGCTTCGTCCAATAATATCAACTCCACTGGTTTCTCTATGGATGAGATTTTTGACAATATGGGCGGAGGAAGAAATAGTTCTATGTCTTATAACTCTGACGGCGGATCGTTTACTATTAATGGGAATCGATTTGGTAGTGGAAAAGGGATCACTCGTTCTAATATGTTAGGAGTTAATTATGCGGATGAATTAGTAAAGGATTTAGAATCAAGCGGAAGTTATTTTTTCTCTAGTTCGAATGCTGATAATGTCAATAGGACAAAGATGATTACATTTTTACCTACTGGTGCTATTAATAGAGAGTCTGAAGCAACTACTAACGGAGAAAACTTTGGACATAATTTAAGTTTTCAACTAGAATACAAAATAGATTCTACTGCTTCGATATTTGTTGGTCCAAAATTTACAAAGTCAAATTCGACTTATAACACTAACTCTTTCGAGAAATCGATGAATGATAGCGGCCAACTTGTAAATGAAAGCACCGCTCAAGTATTTGATGATAGTGATAGAGGAAGTTTTAGTAACTCAATAAATTTCAATAAGAGATTTAAGCGAAAAGGACGTTTTTTAAGTTTATCATTCGATAATGAGAATTCTAAAGAGACAGTTAGTTCTTTAAATAAAACAAACACTGTTTTTTATCAAGGTTCGAATGCTCCTATAATTAGAGATCAAATAAGAAAAAATAGAAATTTAGTAGACAAATACTCTGCTGAGGTTGAATACTCTGAGCCAGTTACAGATTCTTTAAATATTACTTTCGGTCTTAATTACAACAGTGAACTCAAATCAGACGATAGAAATACGTACGACTTTGATTTAGGATCTCAGTCCTATTCTATAGCGAATGCTGAGCTGACAAATTATATGACATCTGATAAAAAAACCTTTCGACCTCAAACAGGATTTTCATTAGATAATAAAAAATTAAACTTTAGTGCTACCGTAGGACCATCAATCGTGCAATTTGCAAACAATTCGTTCTATTTAGGAACGCCAACAAATTTAACTAAAGATTACGTACTGCCTTATGCAACTGCAAGGTTAAGCTATCGATTAAATAAATCAAAATCGATCTATTTAAATTATAGCTATGATTATGATTTTCCAAACGCCAATCAAGTTTTGCCAGTGGAAGATTTATCTAATCCTTTAAGCACTGTTATAGGAAATGTAGATTTAAAACCAAGTAGTAATCAGTGGGGGTATTTTAGTTTTCGCAATTATGATTATGCAACCCGCTCGGGTTATTCTGTTTATTTTGGAGGGAATTTGTATGGTGATCAAGTGGTGTCAGCTGTAACTTATGACAGCAGTATTAAAAATAGTACAACCTTTGAAAATGTTTCTGGAACGTACTCCTCTTGGTTTGGGTCGTCTTGGAATAAAACAATAAAAAGAGAAGCTCATAATTTTAAATACGGCTTAGGTTTTAGCGCTAATTATGGATTGTCTAAAGGCTTTATAAATGATGAAATGTTTGAAGCTAAAACGCTGCGATTGAATCCAAAAGCTAATTTCACTTACGAATATGGCGAACTGCTAACAATAAACCCGACATATAACTTTACGTATAACGATTCGAAATATAAAAATTATAAAACTGATGGTGCATCAAGTTTTATTCACCGTTTTAATATTCAAACTACGAATTATTGGCCTAAAAACTGGGTTTTTGGAAACGATTTTGGTTATACTTATAATTCTAACATTGCTGATGGTTTTAAGAAGGACTTCTATTTGTGGAATACTAGTTTAGCGTATAGCTTTTTTGACAAAAAAATGACTGCTAAAGTTAAGGTTTATGATATTTTAAATCAAAATCAGAGCGCAACAAGAACCATATCGCCAACAAACATTCGCGACGAAGAAAATACAGTACTTAAAAGATATGTTATGTTTTCACTGACTTATAAGCTTAACAAATTTGGAGGAAAAGAAAAACCATCTGGAAATAGAATGATTTTTCATTAATAATGGTATTTTCTAACAGTATACTAAAATTATAGAAAATAAAAAGTCCTGATATACTCAGGACTTTTTTTTGCTATAATTTTTTGTAATTATTTACAATTGATCTTAATTTTAATAGAATAATTAGGATCTATTGGCTCATTAGTTTGTGCTAAACGTTGAGAGCCTGTGTTTGCTGGACAGGCAATATCATTAGTAGCGTCGTAAATTATTTTTTGACCGGATGCTATTAATTCTTTAGGGACATAAATTTGAACAGTCGTTTTCGAATATCCTGAAGGGAAATAACGAATGTAATATCCATCTGGGTGTAGCGTCCAAATACCACTAGGAAAATCCGTTCTTGCTGGAGCCATACCAGCTAATATTGCGTACTTCTCCATGTCAGCAAAAGTATAATTTCCTGAGGCAACGAGTTGACGTATTTTATTTTCTGCCTCAAGGATATTTTGTATACCACTAGGAATTTTAGATTTTGCTTTGTTCATTAAGCTTGCTGGTAAAACTCCTAGCATGCCGCCTTCCAATTGAGTCAATTCAAGAGTGCTTAATAATGCAATTGCAGTAAATTTCACTTTACCGCTATAATCTGCAAATCGTGTTCTTGCAATGATTGTCCATAATAACATTTGAATATCATTCTGACTAATTTCAGGATGGTTTTCTGCATTTTTTAGAATTGTAGTTACTATTTCTTTTTTTTGGCCTAATGTTGGAGCATACATATAACCGTCTCCTTTAGAAGGCTGAAAAGTTCCAGCTTGTAGACAATAACTTTTATTTGTCATTTCGTAAAAACCATCACATAGAATAAAACCTCCCGTGCTAGCTTTCGGCAGCAAATATAGAGGCTGTAGGTTTTTTAAAACAAATTGATCAGGAAATTTAGAGCCTAACTTATTTACATCATCAAAGGAAGTTGTTATTGCTGCTGGCTTTTTAAGCACTTCATCTAAGCCAAGTTTTTTAGCTCCGAGTGACGCTCCTACTTCTAATGCTTTTTCTTTCCAACCGCTAAACTGTGAATAAACACTAGTGCTTAAAGACATTGATAATAGAATAAAGACCGCGCTAAAATATAAGTTTTTCATTTGGAGTAGTTAAATTACTACACAAATGTAATTGTAAATTTTATAATAACAGTAGCCATTGTATTATTAAATACTTAAATTATAGCAACTAAATATTATTTTAAATCAATATTTAGTTGCTATAATTTTATTTTAAAGATAAAAACATAATATTAAAAGTCAAGTTTTAAGTTTATTTGATATCCGCCACACATCTAAAACCTGTATGGTTTAAACCAGTGTCTGGTGATGACTTCATTTTTGAGGTAACGCGATACCCTTTACAATACGAAGCGTTGCAAAGGAATGAACCTCCTCTAACGACTCTCTTCGGAATGGTGGGTTCCATTGGGTCAAAACTTGTCGTAGGCCCTTGCGGATTGCTGGTTAGTTTACCTTGCATATCTTTATAATAATCCGGTTTATAAAAATCACTGCACCATTCCCATACATTCCCTGCCATATCATATAACCCATATTTATTTGCAGCAAAAGATTTTACTGGCGCCGCACCAATAAATTTATCTTGATTGGTATTCAAATATGGAAATTTACCTTGCCAAATATTTGCTTTCGGTTTTCCCTTTTCAGGATCTTCATTTCCCCACGAATATTTTTGATCGACTAATCCACCTCTGCAAGCAAATTCCCATTCAGCTTCCGTCGGTAATCTTTTTCCGGCCCACTTTGCATAAGCATTTGCATCGTCCCATGATACATGAACTACGGGATAGTTTTCTCTTCCTTTTATAGTGCTATTAGGTCCTTCTGGATGTTTCCAACTCGCATCAGTTGTCCATTTCCACCATTTTGAGGCATCATTTAAATCTACGGCTGAGTTAGTTGGTGTAAATACCAAAGAAGCGGCTACTAACACGCTTTCATCGGGGCGAGGAGTGTTAGGTGGTAGCTGTTTTTTTATTTCCTCCCAATCTGGTTTTATTTCAGCAGTAGTCACATAGCCAGTAGCCTCTACAAATTTCTTGAATTGGGCATTTGTGACTTCAGTTGCGTCCATCCAAAAACCGTTTAATTTTATTTTGTGCTGTGGATATTCATCTTGCCTGCCTTCATCGTCAGAAGCACCCATCAAAAATTCGCCTTCAGGTATTTGAACCATACCTTCATACGATATTTCTTTTGAAATTATTGTTGAATCATCTGCACTGGCAGTAGCATAACGGGAAGGTAAGGATGAGGCACAGCTCATGGTTTCATCACTGCTTACAGCGTTATTATTCGCCTCTTTTTTACCACATCCTTGAAGTGATAGTAAAACCAATCCAAAAATAATTATGTTGCGATTCATTTCTAGTTTTTTGTTGAACATATCTCAATCTATGATTATTTATTGATCAATAGCCATGTTAACAAAAATAGGTAATCAAGAGTACTTAAGCCATATATTTTTCGAAATTATATTGCCAATTTATTTTCTAAATTTCTTAATTAACGTGTAGAACTTAGATTCTACTAGTGATACTATTTAATTAAGAGTATACCTGATTTAATATAATTTTATTTAAAGTGTATTAAATCTTAAAAAATGAAATTCTATTCATTTAAAGTATTTCTTGGATGGTCTTCGTACCAATTTTTAAAAGTTTTTGTGGTTGAATAATTATCTGTTAGAACCGTATAAACCATATAAAGGACCAACAGTTGTCCAACGATGAAAAGTATGATTGCCGTTGATATCGCCAAATTAGTTTGGCATAAGCCAGCGAATACGAGAACAAATACAGTAGTGAACCACACGAGTATAATAGCGAAATTTTTCATAATTTTTCTATTAAAGGTACTTCAGGTTTATGTAAATTTTAGTTAATTCACTCACAATCAATACTTAATTTTAATCTTCAAACAAAATTTAAATTAAGATTGAAGAAAGTATTCAGTTCTTACAAAACAAAAAAGCTGCAAATTTGCAGCTTTTTATATATTATTTTGATTAGAAAATTACAATTACCAACCTCCGCTAGATCCACCGCCAGAGAAACCTCCGCCGCCAAATCCTCCGCCAAATCCACCGCCGCCTCCGCCAAAACCGCCTCCCGAAGAGCCACCAAAGCCTCCTCCACCGTTTCTGCCAAGACTGCTTAAAATTATTACGTCTAGAAGGCTAGTGCCTCCTCCGCTATTTCCTGAATTTCCGCCACCGCCACCTTTATTTCTAGAAACAAGAACTAAGATTACGATGATAATAATTATAAAAGGCAGAATTGGGAAGTCACTATCTTGTTGTTTCTTTTTTCGCTCGCCTTTATATTTACCTTTGAATACATCGATTATCGCATCGGAACCTTTATCAAGTCCATTGTAAAAACTTCCTGCTCTAAATTCTGGAAGAATAATATTTCTGATTATTTCACCGCCTATACCTGCAGTCAATCGATCTTCTAATCCATAACCAGGATTAATTGCGATTTTCTTTTCGGCTTTAGCCAATAAAATAACGACACCATTATCATCTTTTTCAGTTCCGCCAATTCCCCAAGTTTGTCCCCATCGTGTAGCAACCTGGCTAACATCTTCACCTTTTAAACTTTCAATAGTAATAACTACTATTTGAGTTGTAGTAGAATCAGAATATCTAATAAGTTTTTCTTCTAACTGCGCTTTTTCAGATGCGCTTAAAACATTAGCATAGTCATAAACAGAAGTTTGAAAACTAGGTTTTTCTGGAATTGTAAATTGCGCAAAGCTTAGTTGTGTAATTAATAAACAAACAAATAACTTTAATAGTAGTTGAGCACTCTTTTTATGTCGTAGCATCATCCTTTTGATATTTCATTTGATAATTCGTTAACATCTCCATCTAAATGAGGGAAATAATGCTGTAATTGTTCACCTGCGTTAACTATTCCCGCAATAAGACCTTGTTTGAAATCTCCATTTTTAAAATGAGAAACTATCGCATCACGAGTTGAATTCCAAAAGTCATCTTTAACAACATTGTTAATTCCTTCATCTCCGCATATTACAAAATTCCGATCTTTTACAGCTACGTAGATCAAAACTCCATTTTTAAGTTCAGTTTGATCCATTTTAAGTTGTTGAAAAACCTCCAGTGCACGATCATAAGCGTCTAAAGAAGTTGTTTTTTCTATATGTACTCTAATCTCGCCAGATGTATTTTGTTCAGCCATACAAATCGCTGCAACAATTTCTTGTTCTTCCTCGCTAGTTAAAAAATCTTCTACTTTTGACATTGTAAATATTTTTGAATGAAGATTAGCGATTTCTGATTTCAGAATTAATTGTTCTGTTGTCAAAAATCGCTAATAAAATATGTGTTAATTCGTATTAGAATTGTACTTCTACTGGCTTATCAGCACCTTCAACAGCATTGAAATAAGCTTTCTCTTTGAATCCGAACATTCCGGCAAATAAACTATTTGGGAAAGTTTTTATATGAGAATTATAAGGTTTAACTGATTCATTAAAGCGAGTTCTTGCTGTCAATATTTGATTCTCAGTACTAGCTAACTCATCTTGTAATTTCAAGAAATTAGCATTTGCTTTTAAATCAGGATACTGCTCTACAGTTACTAATAAGCGCGATAATGAGCTGCTCACTCCGCTTTGTGCTTTATTGAACTCTGCTAATTGTTCTGGTGTAATATTAGCCGGATCAATCGTTACTTGCGTTGCTTTAGCTCTTGCTTCAATTACAGCTGTCAAAGTACCTTTTTCAAATTCAGCAGCTCCTTTTACAGTATTTACTAAATTTCCAATAAGGTCATTTCTTCTTTGGTAAGCAGTTTGAACGTCACCCCAAGATTGTTCTACGGTTTGGTTTAGCACTACCGCTGTGTTGTTAATTCCTTTAACCCAGCTGTAAATTCCAAAAATTACTACTGCTCCAATAATCCAAGGCAAAAATCTTTTCATGTTTGTTTAATTTTAAGTTTAGTGTTTATTTATTGTGTTTAAAATCTGAAATCCAAAATCACTTTTCAGCAACTTGAAGTCTAAAGTTCGTTTTTAATATTAGTTAATTGTGTTCGTATTGTTTCTAACTTGCGAATAATCTCAAATTTGTCAAGTGTTTTCTTTTGGCCTTCTTTTAAATGCGTTTTTGCACCTTCAAGCGTAAAACCTCTTTCTTTTACCAAATGATAAATTAATTGCAAATTAGTAATGTCCTCAGGAGTAAACATTCTATTTCCCTTCGCATTCTTTTTTGGTTTTAGAATATCAAATTCATTATCCCAAAATCGAATCAACGATGCATTAACGTTGAAAGCTTTTGCTACTTCGCCTATGCTGTAATATCTTTTATCTTTTGAAAGTTCTATGTGCATGCTTAATACTTTATAAATTTAGATTTATTACAACAATAATATTCTAAAATTGTTAATCGAGCGACTGATTTTCCTGATTTGCTAAATGCGCAATGGCAACATATTCCACCGCCGATATATTTCCGTAATAAAAATTTAGTGGATTCACCACTTTTTGATCCTTATGAACTTCATAATGTAAATGAGGAGCTTCTGATCTTCCTGTGCTTCCCACATATCCTATTACGTCTCCACGACTCACTTTTTGACCGGCTTTAGCATTGTACTTACTTAAATGCGCATACAAAGTTTCGTAACCAAATCCATGCCGAATTACAATGTGATTTCCGTAACCTGAAGCAGAATTATCCGCTCTTGCAATTACTCCATCTCCTGTTGCATAGACTGGACTACCAGTCTTTGCTGTAAAATCCATGCCTTCATGCATTTTTTTTACTTTTGTAAAAGGATCTGTTCTATATCCAAAACCAGAAGCTAACTGTTTTAAATTTTCATTTCGTACCGGTTGAATGGCAGGAATGGCAGATAAAAAATCACTTTTTGCTGCCGCTAATTTCAAAATGTCATCAAGAGATTTTGATTGTATCACTAATTCTTTACTCAGCACATCGATTCGTTTTGTGGTGTTCATCACCAACTGCGAATTGTCATAGCCTTCTAGTTTTTTATATCTATTCAATCCAGGCAATCCCACTTTTCGTATCGAATCTGGAATCGCAGCTTTGTTGAAATAAGCGCGATATAAATTATTATCTCGTTCTTCAATCGCGTCGATAACGCCATTTGCCTGATCCATTTTTTTATTTAAAATAGCGTAATTCAATTTCAAATTTTCAATTTCTCTTGCTTGTAATCTATCTTTTGGCGTTTCAAAGTACGGTGTATTCAATAAAACGACAAAACTAAGTAACCCAAACAGCGCCGCAGCTAACAAAAACAGCATAATAACACCAAATTTTTTACTTTTTCGTGTTTTTATTTTTCGGTAGGCTAGATTTTCAGAATCGTAATAATATTTTACTTTCGACATATTTTAAAATACCCTATTTTTGCACACTGTAAAAAGGTTAGACGAACAAATTTAATAAATGTTTCATTCGAATATGCCTTTTTTCTAGAATAATAATATTAATGTGCCTTATCCAGCTATCCGTTGCAAGTTCTTGTATTGAAATCTTTTTTCTAATCAACTAGCAGCAGCTTCCTCCGGTCGCTCTGCTATCTCAAGAAAAATTAAATTTCAAAACTGCAAAGCTTTCCACTACTATCTGGGGCAAAACAAATTTGATAATTGAAGAACTTTTACATTTTCTAAATTATCATATTGACTAATTTTCTAATTAATAAACATGAAATCACAAGAAGTACGTAAACAATTTCTAGACTTTTTTGCATCAAAAGGACACTTAATTGTTGCGTCAGCACCTATAGTTCTTAAAGATGATCCAACGCTGATGTTCAACAATTCAGGAATGGCGCAATTTAAAGAATACTTCTTAGGTAACGCCACGCCAAAAAGTAATAGAATTGCCGATACACAAAAATGTCTTCGTGTTTCAGGAAAACATAATGATTTAGAGGATGTTGGTTTTGATACGTATCACCATACAATGTTTGAAATGCTAGGTAATTGGTCATTTGGTGATTATTTCAAAAAAGAGGCTATCACTTGGGCTTGGGAACTTTTAACGGAAGTTTATAAAATTCCAAAAGAAAATCTTTACGTTTCTGTTTTTGAAGGAAGTGCTGAGGAAAATGTTCCTTTTGATCAAGAAGCATGGGACATCTGGAAGGAATTAATTTCTGAAGACCGAATCATTCTTGGAAATAAAAAAGATAATTTCTGGGAAATGGGTGATCAAGGACCATGCGGACCATGTTCTGAGATTCACGTCGATTTACGTACGGCTGAAGAAAAAGCAGCAGTTTCAGGGAAAAGTTTAGTGAACAATGATCACCCACAAGTGGTTGAGATTTGGAACAATGTATTTATGGAATTCAACCGCAAGGCAGATGGTTCTTTAGAGAAACTACCAGCTAAACACGTTGACACTGGAATGGGATTTGAACGTTTATGCATGGCATTACAAGGCGTAACTTCTAATTATGATACAGATGTTTTTACACCGCTTATTGAAAAAGTAAGCCAAATTACCGGAGCAAAATATACTTCAAATGAAGTTGCAAACGTTTCAGAACCTCAAGATAAAACAAATATTGCTATTCGTGTAATTGTAGATCACGTTCGTGCAGTAGCATTTGCAATTGCTGACGGGCAATTACCATCTAATACTGGCGCTGGCTATGTAATACGTAGAATATTGCGTCGTGCAATTCGGTACGGCTTTACTTTCTTAGATATAAAAGAACCTTTTATCAATCAATTAGTTGCTGTTCTAGCGAACCAAATGGGAGAGTTTTTCCCAGAAATTAAACTACAAGAAACTTTTGTAACTAATGTAATTCGTGAAGAAGAAGCATCTTTCTTAAGAACATTAGATCAAGGATTACAGTTATTAGACAAAGTTATTGCCGATACTAAAGAAGCCCTTCCTTCGGAGGGGTTGGGGAGGATTTCAGGAGCTAAAGCATTTGAATTGTATGATACTTTTGGATTTCCAAAAGATTTGACAGCCTTGATTCTAAAAGAAAAAGGAATGTCTTTTAGTGATGCTGAGTTTGATAATTCTATGCAGGCTCAAAAAGCGCGTTCGCGTGCTGCCTCAGAGGTTTCTACTGAAGATTGGTCTGTTTTAATTCCTGGAAATGTAGAAACATTTGTTGGTTACGACCAAACAGAGAATGAGGTTAAAATCACTAGAATACGGAAAGTAGATAGTAAAAAAGATGGCGTTTTATACCAAATCGTACTAAACAATACTCCGTTTTATCCAGAAGGTGGAGGGCAAGTAGGAGATAAAGGAACATTAGTTTCAGCTAATGAATCTATTGAAATCATCGATACAAAAAAGGAAAACAACTTAATATTACATTTTACAAAACAACTTCCAGAGAATTTAGAAGCTAATTTCGTAGCAAAAGCGAATACAAATTTAAGAACCTTGACTTCAAGAAATCACTCGGCTACGCATTTGATGCATCAAGCTTTGAGAAGTATTTTAGGAACGCATGTTGAGCAAAAGGGTTCATTAGTAAATCCTAATTATTTACGTTTTGACTTTTCGCATTTTGCTAAAATGACGGAAACAGAATTAAAAGAGGTAGAAGATTTTGTAAATGCTAGAATCCAAGAGCAATTACCACTTATTGAAAGAAGAAATATTCCTTTTGCACAAGCAGTGGAGGAAGGTGCTATGGCTCTCTTTGGGGAGAAATATGGTGATCATGTTCGCGCAATTAAATTTGGTGAAAGCATGGAATTATGTGGAGGCATTCACGTTAAAAACACTGCTGAAATTTGGCACTTTAAAATTGTTTCTGAAGGAGCAGTTGCTGCTGGAATTCGTCGTATTGAAGCGATCACTAGCGATGCTGTAAAAGATTCCTATTCAGCACAAGAAAAAACTTTGAGCGAGGTCAAAATTGCTTTAAAGAATCCTCAAGATATCTTGAAGGCAGTTCATTCGATGCAAGAAGAAAACATTAAGCTATCTAAGCAAATTGAAGCCTTGATGAAAGATAAAGTCAAAGCGTTAAAAGAAACTTTGAAAAATGAAATTCAAGAAATTAATGGAGTTCAATTTCTAGCAAAGCAAGTAGAATTAAATCCAGAAGGTGCTAAAGATTTAGCTTATGAACTAGGCGCGTTGGGTACTAACTTGTTCCTTGTTTTGGCTACAGCCGATGAAGATAAACCGATGTTAACGTGTTATGTTTCTAAAGAATTAGTTGGAGATAAAAGTCTAAACGCAGGGCAAGTAGTTCGCGAATTAGGTAAATTTATTCAAGGTGGTGGCGGTGGACAACCTTTCTTTGCAACAGCAGGAGGGAAGAATGTTAGTGGGATTCCAGCAGCATTAGAAAAAGCAGTAGAATTTATTAAATAAACAATATGTAATTTTCAAATTGTAAACCTTTTAGATGCTATTTCTAAAGGGGTTTTTTGATTTTAGTAGGATTGTAGACTAATATTTTTTTGAATAGCTTTAAAATACTGCTTTATAAACAGTCGTTTAACCGAAATATGGGGAGTATAGCGATATATATTGCACTAATAATTTTAAATATTTAGTTTTGCACTCGCGTTGAGAAATAATGTAACAGTTATAGCGCATCTATTTATAATTTATGAAAAAAATAAAATCAATATATATAGTTTTATCAATCTGCATCTTTGCTTTTTATTCGTGCTCTACTGATGCGGATGACAATTTGCGATTATTAAAAAAGACGATTTCTACTTCTAAAAATGGTGAAGTTATTACAAAACAGTTTTCTTATAATGGTACTGAGATAGAAAGCACTGATGATAACGCTTCTCATGTTGATTTTACATATACCGATGGCTTAATTTCAAAAAAGGTAACTTTGAATAAAGTGACAAATGTTTCTGAAACTCTTGAATATACTTACGATGCGGGGAAATTAGTATCTGCTACATCTTTAAAAAAATATCTTATAAATTATACTCATAATGCTGACAGAACAGTTTCTTACGAGAAATTAACAGTTAGCTCAGATGATAAATTGGTAAAAGAATATCACGGAATTTTATATTTTCAAAATGAAAATTTAGTAAAAGATGAAAGAGTTTTAGACGATACTGCAGAGGGAACTGTTTCAAAGTATACTTTAGAATTTGAATTTGACTCTAAGAATAATCCGTTCTTCCAAATAAAAGGATTTAATAAATTGCTAGATAACAGTCAATTAATTTCAGAAAGTAATTGTTTAGTAATCACGGAAGCTTCAAGTTTAGCAAAGGGCGATAAGATTATATCTTCGGCTAAGTTTCATCAAAGCAACTTTATTTACGACTCCAGTAATTATCCAAAAGAACAAATTTCACAAACTTCTATTTTTAATACGTCGTTTGTCAAAATCGACTATTTCTATTAA
Organism: Flavobacterium weaverense; assembly: GCF_003688495.1. Taxonomy (GTDB): domain Bacteria; phylum Bacteroidota; class Bacteroidia; order Flavobacteriales; family Flavobacteriaceae; genus Flavobacterium; species Flavobacterium weaverense. The sequence goes on from NZ_REFH01000007.1 coordinate 408,766, forward strand.
TTGATATTTTTAATAACATCACAATGCGACCCTTTCAATATGTAAATAGTGAAAGGGTTTTTTAATATGCTATTTTAAGATTGTATGAATATAAACTTTAAAGAGGTTTATTCCGGTAAAATTATTCAAATTTGTAGTAAAGAATAAAGCAATGGAATTTAGAACGCAAATATCTATTCAAAAGAGCAATCAACCAATAGACTATGACTCAAAAATTGTTTCAATAGGTTCCTGTTTCGCTGTGAATATGGCGGCGAAATTAAACTATTTTAAATTTCAAAATAGTTGTAATCCTTTCGGAATTCTATTTCATCCATTAGCGATTGAGAAGTTTATCGCTTTTGCGATTTCGGGAAAGATATTTTCTGAAATAGATATTTTTTTTCACAATGAACTTTGGCATTGTTTTGATGCGCATTCTGATCTAAGCCAGCCCAACAAACAAGAATTGTTACACTCTTTGAATACAATTTGCAAAGAAGTTAAAATGCAGTTAGAAGAAGCTTCCCATATTATTATCACATACGGTACGTCCTGGGTTTATAGCAATTTAGAAAGTAATACAGTAGTAGCAAATTGTCATAAAGTTCCGCAAAAACAGTTTGAGAAATTAATTTTATCAGCTGAAATTATTGAAAAATCTATCATTAATACGATTAGCTTGATTCAAAAAGTGAATCCAAAATGCAATCTTATTTTTACGGTGTCACCTGTGCGTCATATAAAAGACGGATTTATTGAAAATCAGTGGAGTAAATCAAATTTGTTTAGTGCAATTCACCAGGTTTTACACAACGAAAATTTTAATGAGAACAGTCGATATTTTCCTTCCTACGAAATCATGATGGATGAACTCCGCGATTATCGATTTTATGCGCAAGATATGCTGCATCCTAATGAGGTAGCGATTGATTATATTTGGTCACAGTTTAAAAAAAGTGCAATTTCAGAGACCATTTATGACACTATGGATGATGTAGAAAATATTCAGAAAGGCTTGTTACACAGATCTTTTAATCCAGACTCAGAAAGTCATTTGAAATTCTTAACTAAACTAAGAGAAAAAATCACTAAATTAGAGACACAATACTCATTCATGAAATTTTAATTATGTTAAAAAGAATACTGATACTAGTAGGAATAATTGCGGCGATATTTTTACTATTCAAATATTGCGACTTTAAAAAAGAGGATGATGCTACCACAATTGATAGTGCAGGATTAATACAACAACAGATTTTAAATGTAGGTAAGCTGATTGTTACTGAAGGGCATTTCTCTGAAGTGATTACGTATAAAAATCAGCAAAAGTATTTATTGAATATGCTTTCTTTTGAAAAGAAAGCTTTAGTTGTTGTCAATGCAGATGTCACTGTTGCTTACGACTTACGAAAAGTGAAATATGATATTGATGAACAGAACAAAATAATTACGATTGTTTTTATACCAAAAGAAGAGATAAAAATAAATCCTGATATTAAATTTTTTGATGTAGAGCAAAGCAAGTTAAATCCTTTTACGGGTGAAGATTACAATAAAATAAATAAATCAGTAAAAGCGAATTTAGCTAAAAAGATGGAAACTTCTACACTAAAAACTAACGCTGAGAATAGATTAATAAGTGAATTATCTAAACTACTTATTACAACGAGTCAGTTAGGTTGGACGCTGAAATATGATGGTAAAGTGATTGAGAATGAAAAGGAATTTGGAAAGCAATTAAAGCTGTAATCTATTAATTTTATTTAAATATTATTGAAGCGATTTACAGAACGTTTATTGAGCTACTGTAATTCAAAAATAAAAGTGTTTTATTTATTCTATAAAATAAAACCGCAGATTGAAGGATTGTTTAAAATCTGTGAATCTGCGGTTTGTTTTATTTAAGCTAATATTCTATAGATTAATGTGTAACAGCTTTAAAAATTAAATCCATCCCACCGTTGATTAAATGTGCTATTTCTGGTCTTCTTTGCATTAAGTTTTCTAGATAATTTACGACTTCTTCTAATAGTTGCGGTTCATTTCTATCATTTAATAATTCTGCAATTTCAACTGACAATAGCCAATCTTTAGGATGATTATCTTTTAATTTTTTGAAAACAGGAACTAATGAAGATGTCGTGTCTTTCGATTCACGAATCATTCTCACTGTTTGATATAAAACTTCTAAATCATCACGTTCTGCACTTTGTTGTGCCTTGATAGTTTTGCTTGAGGGAACGTGCGAAATCAAATCAAAACTATTTGCATCACCTGGGCCAGAAAAAGCCGAAATTACTTTTTTACCTACAGCCATATCATAAATTCCCCATTCTGGTTGAAATAAAATTGTTTCACCATGTGTAATGGTACAATTTTTAAAACTGATTAAAATAATTTCTCCATGTAGATTTCTAGAACCTGTGATGATCTCACCTTTAACCGTTATATCTCCGTCAAACTCTAAGGTTACAGTTTTGTTTTCTGTTATTGAGTAAGCGCTCAAATCTCTTGGACTCATATCTTCAATCGCAAGATTAATTCCTTTTAGCTTCCCTATAGGACTTCCAAAACCGTCTACATGTTTAATCGTTCCATGACCAACTAATTCTTTCTCTCTGTAAGACAAGGCTGTTTTGCCTGTGGTTTGAATGTAAACCGGCTTTCCCTGAGATTCGATAACATTGGTAAAAACTCCTGAGATTTGAATTCCGGTACTTAATTCAATTGTTCCTAAAGCACTTGACTGTATCAATTTATTGATTCCTGATAAACCTCCAGTGCGCAAAGCCATTTTATTAGCAAATTCCTCTAGAATTAAACTTAAAAAAGCAAAATCTGGGGTTACATATAGTTGAGGTTGCAATTGCGTAATGTCAAAACTCTGATTTGCTGCCGAGATATCGTATGGAATTTTCCTTACTTTTTCTGTCATGCAGTGTGCGCTTTCTCCAATAGAAGATAGTAAACCAGCTCCATAAATTTTTGGATTATCAACGGTACCAATTAAACCGTATTCAACAGTCCACCAATGCAAGTTTCTAATTTGTGCCATTTCAGACAACTCGCCCATATTATTTTGTAAATCTTCAACCGCTTTTTCAGCAGCGTCAATATCACTTTGAGACGTACCTTCAGCTTCTTTCAAAATAGAAAGCAAACGGATTGCTTCATACATTTCGTAATCCTTATGTGAAGAAATGGCTTTACATCCTATTTCGCCAAAACGACGCAAGTATTCTGCATATTCTGGATTAGCAATTATTGGCGCGTGACCTGCACCTTCATGAATAATATCTGGAGCAGGAGTGTATTCTATATGTTCGAGCTGACGAATATCTGATGCAATAACCAGTACGTTATATGCTTGAAATTCCATAAAAGCATTAGGCGGAATAAATCCATCGACAGCAACTGCAGCCCAACCTATTTCTGTAAGAATACGGTTCATTCCATACATACTAGGAATATTGTCGACTTCAATTCCTGTTTTCTTAAGGCCTTCGAGGTATGAATTGTGCGCTACTTTTGATAAATAATTCACATTTTTACGCATCACATATCTCCACACTGCTTGGTTTATTGGTGTGTAATCATTGTAATCTTGTGGCTTGATAAATTGCTGTAAATGCTTTGGCAATCGGTCTAATAATGGATTACTTTCTATAATTGAGTTCATATCGAAAACGTTGTAGTATTTAGCAAAAGTACAACTTTAAGGAGCTATTTCCAGCTATGCGCTACAAGATTTTACAAAAAAAGATATTTTTGTAAGCCCTAAAAAGAGCTTCCTAAGGTCGCTTTTTTACGTCAACAAAAAATTTCTTTTTTTGTAAAATGCTTTCCACTTCTATCTGGGCTAGGGAAATACTAAATTAGTTTATAGCAGATAAATTGATTTCTTTAACAATTTTACTAAGTCATTGCAGGGAACTACGCAATCACAATTAGTTGTATATTATTTTATTAATACTTTTCTCGATGGTAAATTTGTAGATAAATTTTTTAGAACGAAGTAAGATAAAGCCAGTTTAATGTGTTGGATAAAAACTACTCGATTACTTCAAATAGCAAAACTTGAGTTTTTTGCGTTGGTGAAAAATTGTTGTCCGAAATAAAAATCAAGGAGCGATTGCCATTTGCTAATTTTGGACCAAAAGTCAGACCTTCGATATTATCTGTAAATATTCCTAAATCATCCATAATTAGAATCAATTTTTTGGTTGCTAAATCAATTTTATCTTGCTGTAGAGATTCGTAATTCTGTACATTAGTAGCTTTGCTGAAATCAGATAAAAAAACTTTAATTGTACACGCCTGGGTTCCGGTCGAGTAGGAGCGCTCTAGAACAAATAACTGTTTGTTTTTATAATATTGAATAGCGGCTACGCCGTTTACTGCAAAAGATCCTTTAGGGTTAGGTTCGTGTGCAATAGGCTCTAGCTTATATCCGTATTGTGAAGTGTTTTTCTTTGTTTTTAAATCAAATTGATAAAAACGAATTAATCCACCTGCAGCTGTACTTGCTTGATTTCCATCTTCAAATAGTGGTTCCTCTAAACTAGTGTATATCGTTTTGTAATTTTTATCAAAAGTAATTCCTTCAAGAGTTCCGTTATTCCGAGGTCCTTTCTGTTCTTGCTTCATTTCTAAGTTAGACGGCAAATTAAACTGATCTATAAAATTTCCTTTTAAATCTATATTTGTAATAGACGGATTTTGCAATACAGTTTTCGCGCCATTAATTACTCTTGCGCCTTCACTACTCCAAACTAAAGATTTTGTTTTAGGATTATAACGGATATCTTCTGGATCTGCAGAAGTTTGAGGGTTAGTGATCCAACTCCCAAATATGTTTCCACTTTGATTTTTTAAAGTGTTAGCCTCTTGAAAAGTTATTGATTTTAATTGGTCGTCAGTAATATCAATCTTTGCGGTGTAAAATCTGGAAAGATTTTCCTGCGATCTTTCATCACAGATAATATAATAAATGTCTTGTTTTTTATCGTAATCAATACCAGAAAGTCCACCTATTTTGGTATTCTTAAATTCTTGATTATAAGGAATTTCTATCGCATTAATAAACTTTAATTGAGGTAAGAAATCTTTTTGTCCAACCTGCTGCATATTAGAACAAGAAACAAATAAAACAATTGAAAGAAGTCCAAGTATAAATTTATGCATGACACCTGCTTTTTAAATAATTAATCATTGATGTGGATTCTGTTTAGCCGCATTACGGAAATATTCAATTTTATAGTTGAACATTTCAGCCATGTTTTTTGCTCTAAATTTAGCTTCATCAGCTACTGGTCCTAAAAATAAGTTATCTGTAGTTTCTGTAAAAATTTCCATCCAACGTTCGAAATGTTCTTTCGCGACAGGTAATTGTTTGTGCGGTGGAAACGGGCTTCCAGAATAAGAATGTACCTCTAGCAATATTGTTTGCCAAAAATGATACATTTTCTCTAAATGTTCAGGCCAGCCATTACCTATTTTTTCATTAAAAATTGGTCCGATAAAGGTGTCTTTTTGAACCGTCGAATAAAAAGTATCAACAAGTAATTTTATGTCGTCAAGATTTGTGATATCTGTAAGTGTAGTCATAGTTGTTTGAAATAAACTGAGGCAAAGGTACTCGTTATATAAAGAAAGCGAAGTTCTTTCATCCAATTAATTGTGTGAACAAATCTTGTTTCTCATTGAGATATTTAAATTCAAATCCTTTATCATTCATTTTATTTTTGATAGCTACCAGATCATTTTTATTTTTTAATTCTAGACCGACAACAGCGGGACCAACTTCTCTGCTGTTCTTTTTCGTGAATTGGAAATAGGTGATATCATCATCTGGCCCCAATATGTCATTTACAAATTCCTTCAAAGATCCTGGACGTTGAGGAAATTGAATCATAAAATAATGCATTAGTTCTTCGTATAATAAAGATCGTTCTTTTATTTCGGCGGTGCGTTCAATGTCATTATTACTTCCACTAACGATACAAACAACATTTTTACCTTTTATCTCATCTTTATAAAAATCGAGCGCTGCAATTGTTAATGCTCCAGCAGGCTCAACAACCATGGCTTCTTCATTATACAAACGTAAAATCGTGGTGCACACTTTACCTTCCGGAACTAAGATAATAGCATCTAAATTTCTTTGACAAATTTCAAAAGTTAAATTGCCAACTTGTTTTACTGCAGCTCCATCTACAAACTTATCAATGCTTTCAAGTGGCGTGTTTTTACCTGTCGCGATAGCAGTTTGCATCGCGGGCGCTCCTTGTGGTTCAACGCCTATAATTTTTGTATTGGGACTTAATTCTTTAAACACTTCTGAAAGTCCTGCTGAAAGTCCGCCGCCGCCAATGGGTACAAATACATAGTCGATGTGCTCCTTACAGTTTTCTAAAATCTCTAATCCCACGGTTCCTTGTCCCGCAATTACCTTTAAATCGTCAAATGGATGAACAAAAATAATATTGCTTGCAGTAGCATCATCTGCTGCTTTTGCATAAGCATCATCAAAAGTGTCTCCGATTAAAACTATTTCTACAAACGACTTTCCAAATAATTGAACTTGTTTTACTTTTTGCTTTGGTGTTGTTTTTGGCATATAGATTTTGCCTTGTATCTGCAGTAGATTACATGAATAAGCAACACCTTGGGCATGATTTCCAGCGCTAGCACAAATAACACCTTGCGCTTTTTCTTGAGGAGTTAGAGTGCTCATTTTGTTATAAGCACCTCTTATTTTATAAGACCTTACAACTTGGAGATCTTCTCTTTTTAATAATATTGTAGCATCAAATTCTTCTGAAAGATTAAAATTCTTAGTTAAAGGTGTTGAAGTAACCACTCCTTCTAATTGTTTTTTTGCGAGCACTACTTGTTCGTACATTTTCATATTCTAATTTTTTAAGCATAAAAAAACCTCCCGAAGAAGGGAGGTTTTGATAAAATTATTTTTTTACTAATTTATATAACGCTCCTATATTATTGTCGAATAATAATAATAATGATAGCGAAAATAATAGTTAGTGGATTTCTCATCTTAGATGTTTCAACTACAAATGTATCGAAAAATTACATTAGAGAATAAAATTTCTTATTTTTTCATTTCAGAAGGTGGAAATTGCTCTAGAATTTTAGTTACAAATTCATTGATTACTTTCTCTTTTTCATTTCTATTATTAGTTAGATAACCAATTCCTTCACCTTGCCAAACTAATTCTTTTTTCTTAGCATCAATTAAATCAATATATAGGGTTCCTTCAGTTGATGAGCTTATAGTACTGCTTCTTCCACCCCATAAGTAGGGATTCCATCCGTATCCCCAACCATAACCAAATCCAGAACTATATTGATTAACATCAATTTTTTCACGTTCTTTAGTAAATACATTGATCAGTAAGTCTGGATTTTCACTTTTTGTCATTCCTTTTTTACTGAGCTCAGCATCAATTGCGTACAGAATTCTTTTTTTGTCCAATTCGGAAATTTCGATTTTATCAATTCCCTTTTTATGAAAAGCATAAGTTTTGTATTGATTAAAATCGACTTTATTATCATAATCTGAATATACTTTCACAGAACTGCACGATGCAAATGCTAAAAGTAGAAATACGGGTAGAAGTTTTATTGCTTTCATAATATATTTATTTGGTTACTAGTTATGTATTAAAGATATGTTTATAATTTTTAAGAATTAAACAAAGTATCGTCCACTATATTAGGGAGTGTAACTTTTAATAAAGGTTGCGTCTCCATCGCTCTTTTTATAGCAAAGATAGCTCCGTCATTTCGCGCCCAACTTCTTCTTGAAATACCATTATTTACATCCCAGAAAAGCATTGATGCTAAGCGCTTTGAAGCTTCTTTAGAGCCATCAAGAACCATACCAAATCCACCGTTAATTACCTCGCCCCATCCAACACCACCTCCATTGTGAATGGAAACCCAAGTTGCACCTCTAAAACTATCACCAATTACGTTTTGAATCGCCATGTCTGCAGTAAATCGGGAGCCATCATAAATATTTGAAGTTTCTCTATAAGGAGAATCAGTACCAGAAACATCATGATGATCTCTACCTAGAATAACTGTTTCAATCTCTCCATTGGCAATAGCCTGATTAAAAGCTTCAGCTATTTTTACACGACCTTCTGCGTCAGCGTAAAGAATTCGAGCTTGAGAGCCTACCACCAATTTATTTTCTTGTGCACCTTTTATCCAAGTGATATTATCTTGCATCTGCTGCTGAATTTGTATAGGAGCTGATTTTGCCATTTCTTCAAGAACTGTAAGTGCGATTGCATCTGTTTTTGCTAAATCTTCCGGTTTTCCTGAAGCACAAACCCATCGGAAAGGCCCAAAACCGTAATCAAAACACATTGGACCCATAATGTCCTGCACGTAACTTGGATATCTAAAATCAATACCGTTTTCTGCCATTATATCCGCGCCTGCACGCGAAGCTTCTAGTAAAAAAGCATTACCATAATCAAAAAAATAAGTTCCTTTAGCAGTATGTTTATTTATCGCTGTCGTATGGCGACGAAGAGTTTCTTGTACTTTCTCTTTAAATAATTCGGGATTATTTGCCATCATTTCATTGGCATCTTCGAAAGAAATACCAACAGGATAATATCCTCCGGCCCAAGGGTTATGAAGCGAAGTTTGGTCACTACCTAAATCAATATGAATTTTTTCGAAATCAAATTTCTCCCAAACATCTACTATGTTTCCTAAGTATGCGATAGAGACTGTTTCTTCATTGCCTTTTGCCAAAATAACTCTTTTTGCTAAGTCATCTATGTTCTCAATGACTTCGTTGATCCATCCTTGACTATGTCGAATATGTGTGATTTTTGCGTTTACTTCAGCACAAACAGTGATACAACCTGCAATATTTCCTGCTTTTGGTTGCGCACCGCTCATACCGCCTAATCCTGATGTAACAAATAATCCGCCTTTTGGACTGCGTTTTATTTTTCTAAAACCATTTAAAACGGTGATTGTGGTTCCATGTACGATTCCTTGAGGACCGATGTACATATAACTTCCTGCGGTCATTTGTCCGTACTGAGAAACCCCTAAAGCGTTCATTTTTTCCCAGTCGTCAGGTTTGGAATAATTTGGAATTACCATTCCGTTTGTTACGACCACTCTAGGAGCGTCCTTGTGTGAAGGAAATAAACCCATAGGGTGCCCAGAGTACATAGTTAATGTTTGCTCATCTGTCATTTCAGATAAGTACTGCATTGTTAATAGATATTGTGCCCAGTTCTGGAAAACTGCTCCATTACCGCCATATGTGATCAATTCATGTGGATGCTGCGCAACAGCATAATCCAAATTGTTTTGAATCATTAACATAATCGCTTTTGCTTGCTCTGATTTTCCAGGATACTCACTAATAGCTCTCGCTCGCATTTCGTAATCTGGACGAAAGCGGTACATGTAAATACGTCCATATTTATCAAGCTCTTCTGAAAACTCCTTTATTAATTCAGTATGGTGTTGCGATTCAAAATATCGTAATGCATTGCGAAGTGCTAATTTTTTCTCTTCTTGAGAAAGAATTTCTTTTCGTTTAGGTGCATGATTTATATCAATTTCGTACGGTTTTGGTGTTGGTAAGACCGAAGGAATTCCTTGTTGTATTTGCTCTTTAAAAGTCATTTTATGAATTGTATGTTATAAAATCGGGAACTAAAACTTTATAAATTTTGGTCATAAAGAAATATTGGATTTTATTATTTTTATTTGGTAATGGTTCCTGTTTTTTTATTAAATCCATACGGACAATGGCGGCATCCATTTTTACAGCAATAACCCCTTTTTAAGTGGTGTTTTTCTGTAAAACATTTATAACCTTCCGGAGTTAGATAAAAATCTTCTCCTTCGATTGCTTTATTTTCATTACTTTGTTTATTCATTTTTTATTTATACTTCAATGAATTAAATTGATGTGGAATAATAACTAAAAATCAAAATTTTTAAATTAGTTTATTCTAAAAATACAGTTCATATCCCTTACAAATCTATAAATTATAAAGCTAATGTTTCTTATTGTTGCTAAATATTTAATTCCCAAGGGATATAGTGGAATGACCGTTTTTCCGTTTGTCTTTTTAAAACATTCCGCTGATAAAGTAAATGTAGTTTTTGTGAATCATGAAAAAATACATTTGCGTCAGCAATTGGAACTATTAATTATTCCTTTCTTTATCTGGTATTTTTTAGAGTTTTTCTTTCGTTTGGCACAATATCGAAATGCAAATTTAGCTTATCGAAACATCAGTTTTGAACGAGAAGCATATGATAATGAGTCGAATTTAGTGTACCTGAAAGAGCGGTCTTTTCTTAGATTTTTAAATTACATAAGGCTTAAGACCTCATAAAAGATCCAAAATAAAAGTTTGTTCCGTTATTCTGAAAATCAAGTGTCTAAAATTTAGAGAAAAGTGGAAACGCAATTTATTAAGATTGCGCTTTTAGTTACTTTTAAATTTTACCTTTGTATAAATAATCATCATATTGAATCAAGAAATTACATTAGAATTACCAAATGCTATATCACTGCAGATAAAGAGAGAAGATTTGATTCATCCTTTTGTATCCGGTAATAAGTTTAGGAAATTGAAATATAATTTAGCTCAAGCTGGGAAAGAAAATCACGATACGTTACTTACTTTTGGAGGTGCTTTTTCAAATCATATTTCAGCCGCAGCTTACGCTGGTTATGAAAGTGGATTTAAAACCATTGGAATCATTCGCGGAGACGAACTTGCAGATAAAATTTCAGATAATCCTACATTAAATTTTGCACAAAGTTGTGGAATGCAGCTTGAATTTGTGAGTAGGGAAGAATATCGAACTAAAATAGAAGATCAATTTATAGAGCGTTTGAAATCTAAATTTGGTGATTTCTTTCTTATCCCTGAAGGAGGTACTAATGAATTAGCGATACGAGGCTGCGAGGAAATTCTAACTGAGGATGACGCTAAATTTGATTATATTTGTTGCGCAGTAGGCACAGGCGGAACTATTTCTGGAATTATTAATAGTGCTTTGCCTCATCAAAAGGTTTTGGGATTTCCCGCTTTAAAAGGAGATTTTTTAAAAGAGGAAATTCGTAATTTTGTAAAAAATAGTAATTGGCAGCTTATTACGGACTATCATTTCGGAGGTTACGGGAAGATAACTGAAGAGTTAGTTCAATTTATAAATAACTTTTACATACAAACTCAAGTTCCATTAGATCCTATTTATACTGCAAAGATGGTTTTTGGCGTTATGGATATGATAGAAAAAAATTATTTCCCGTCAGGTTCTAAGATTCTTTTAATTCACACGGGAGGAATTCAAGGAATTAAGGGAATGAATATGAAATTAATAAAGAAACAATTACCAATAATAGCTATAAATGTTTAAAAAAATCCTACTTGTTTTTACTGCTATAATCCTTGTAAGCTGTAATGCTTCAAAGCCTGTTATAGTAACTAGTAAAAGCGCACCCTTAAAGCCAAAGGCGGAAATTGTTCGAACGACTAAAAAACCCTACACTAAAAGCACAGTAACTCCGAAATCCAGTAATTCAAATCAAGCCAAAGCAGACGATAAAAGTAATGAGAGTGAAGTCATAGTTTCTACTTCGAGAACAAGAGTTACTAATGATGTTATCAAAGATTATATTTATCAGTTTAAGGATATTGCAATGGGAAATATGCGAACTTACGGTATTCCTGCAAGTATAATTTTAGCGCAAGGTATTTTAGAATCAGGTGCTGGAAGAGGAGATTTAGCAACTAGGTCAAACAACCACTTCGGAATAAAATGTCACGTTGGTTGGGCCGGAGAAAGTGTGAGACACGATGATGATTCAGCTCAAGAATGTTTTAGAAAATATGACAATCCATCCGAATCATTTAAAGATCACGCCTTGTTTTTGACTGGTAGAAGTAGATATTCAAAACTTTTTACGTTATCAAAAGGAGATTATAAAGCTTGGGCTAGAGGTCTTAGAGCCGCGGGATATGCAACAGATCCTAAGTATCCAGACAAATTAATATCATATATCGACCGTTATGGTTTAAGTGAATACGACAGCATGGTTCTCGATGTAAATTATGTTTCGAATGAAAGGCAGATTGTAGAAGAACTAACAATTACAACTAGAAATTCACGACCTAATAATTTGGGTTCTTATGTAGTTCAAAAAGGAGATACACTTTATTCAATTTCGAAAAAATTCGAATTAAAAGTAGAAGATCTAAAGAAAAAAAACAATCTATCTGACAATACGCTTTCTATTGGACAGCGATTAGTAGTAAATTAATTTTGAGTAACGAAAATTAACAATTTTAAAATGTTATATAAGAGAAGTAGTCAGCTTTTTGCTGAAGCAGAAAAAGTAATTCCTGGAGGTGTAAATTCTCCTGTGAGAGCGTTTAAAGCCGTAGGTGGTACCCCAATTTTTGTTAAAAGTGCCAAAGGCGCTTATTTGTATGATGAAGACGGAAACCGTTTAATAGATTATATCAATTCCTGGGGACCGATGATTTTAGGTCACGCTTATCAACCAGTTGTTGAGGCTGTAATTGAAAAAGCCAAATTGGGAACTTCGTTTGGAATGCCAACAGAGTTAGAAACTCAAATTGCAGCTTTAGCAGTTTCAATGGTTCCAAATATTGATAAAATAAGATTCGTAAATTCGGGTACAGAAGCTTGTATGAGTGCGGTTAGATTAGCGCGAGGATTTACAAAAAAAGATAAAATAATTAAATTTGCTGGATGCTATCATGGTCACTCTGATTCATTTTTAATTCAGGCCGGAAGTGGCGCCATAACTTTTGGTTCGCCAAATAGTCCTGGAGTTACTGCAGGAACTGCAAAAGACACTTTGCTTGCAAATTATAATGATTTAGAAAATGTATCTACGTTAATTGAGGCAAACAAAAACGAAATTGCTTGCATAATTGTGGAGCCAGTTGCTGGAAACATGGGATGTATTCCACCAAATATAGGTTTCTTAGAAGGTTTACGCCAAATGTGTACAGAGAACAATATACTTCTAATTTTTGATGAGGTAATGACTGGTTTTCGACTAGCTGCAGGCGGAGTTCAGGAACTAAGTAATGTAAACGCTGATATCGTTTGCTTTGGTAAAGTAATAGGTGGTGGTTTACCTGTAGGTGCTTTTGCTGCCCGTGCAGAAATTATGAATTATTTAGCACCACTTGGACCCGTTTATCAAGCTGGAACACTTTCAGGAAATCCGTTAGCGATGGCTGCTGGGCTTGCTATGTTAAAAGCTTTAGATTCGGATCGTGCTATTTTCAAAAGATTAGAAGAAAAAACCCAATACCTTCATGAAGGTATTGAAAAGGTGTTAAAAGAAAACAACATTATATTCACTATTAACAGAATTGGATCGATGATTTCGGTTCATTTTGATGCTGATCCCGTAGTTGATTTTAAATCGGCAGCAAAAGGTGATAACGAAATCTTTAAGAAATTCTTTCACGGAATGTTAAACGAAGGAATCTATATTGCTCCTTCTGCATATGAAACGTGGTTCATTACAGATGCACTATCATATGAAGATTTAGATTTTACGATACGAGCTGTTGAAAAAGTAGCCAAAACATTATAAGTTTTATAAAATGAAAAAAGCTTCGGAATTTTACTCCGAAGCTTTTTTTTAGTTTTTCATCTCGCCTTTCATTCTTTTTTGCATTCTTTCTTTCATTCGGCGTTCTGTTTTTTCTCTCTTTTTTTCTTGATTGGTTTTCCAAGCGTCAAACTGTTCCGGCGATAGAATTGCTTTCATTTTACCTTCCATAAGTAAGCGCTCTTCTTGCATTCTTTTTTTAGATTCGGCGCGCTTAATTTTCATTTCTTGTTTTGTAGCCTTTACATTGTTCATCATTTTTTTCCGCTTAGCATTTTGCTCCGTCAAGATTTCATTGACTTGCTGCTGCTGTTTTGTGCCTAAGCTTAATTCTGAAGTCATTTTTTCCAATTGTCGTTCTTGGCGTTGCTCTGGAGTAATTCGTTCCATTTTCGGCTTAGTTGATAATTCTTTTTTTTCTTGTGCGTAAGTTGTTATTCCAGCAACTAATAGTGCAGCGATAATTAATTTTTTCATTTCTATAGTTTAAGTGTTATTGCTATAAGACCCAGTTCTCTTTAAAAAGTTTAATCATTAACACAATAATAACAGCGAACTAATAAATAGATAGTTAAAGAGATTTACTATTCGAAATTCGAACTGAAGTATATTTTTCCTTGATTACTAACGAATAGTGCTAACTTTTTATTTTAACCATTGAATATCGTGCAATGATTCCGATTCCGGATAGCAGTATTAATGCTGCAATAAAAAGCAGTTCGTTTGTATGAGGAACGTAAGGGAATCCAAATGGGATTAATCCTTGAAGACCGAGAAATATCTCGTTTAAGAAGATGCCTATTATAAATACAATCAAACCTATTTTTATATTTCTACTAAAGGTTATGAAATGATTAGCAAAGATGTAAAATAACAAAAATAAAGAATTTACCGCTAATAAAATTAAGTGTAAATAAGCAATTACTATTGGTCTGTAAAAAAATGCTATTTGGCCTAAAGCCGGAATAGTAGAACTCAACTGAAGAATGAATTTTAAGCTTAAAGATACGCTTGCGATTACTAATACAGTTCGTAATAAAGGCGCATACTCATTTAAAATATTCATTTTTACTTTTATTAAAACAAATAGTAATTTGAACCAAGCATAAACTTGAATTAGTGCTGCTAGAACGGCAATTACATAAACCCATGTAGGTACTTCTAACCACAATAAAGATAAAAAATATGCTGGAATGCATGCCGCTGCAAATAGCTTGAATGATGATTGGTATAATGGATTATCTGATTTTTTAAGATTGAGGAATGAAAAAAGTAAACCTATACAAGCAAAGAAAAACCAACCGTTATATTGAAAATGGAGATAATAATATATCGATGATAATTTTAAATTCTCAACTGCAGTTTTGGTAGCCATCATATAAGCGAGATAAAATGTCCCTAATGATGAAATAACATTAAAAACTACCGCTGCTCTAAACCAGTTTACAGCTGCTAAATCGGAATTTATCTTCTTTAAATCTTTTAAATATAAGTATCCAAAAACATAAGAAACTAGTATTGAAGCCGTTGAAAAAAAGATAGAAATCATCGCATATCCTTGGATAATAAAGAAGAATAGCATTCCATAAGCACAAATCAAATTAGCGATAATAATTTTTAAATATTTATTCAATTGAAAATTTGGAAGTTTTTCTTGAAGGAAATAAATCATCAAAGTCATGATTGTGTGCGTGAGCCAACCAGAAAAAGCAAAATGAGAGTGAGAATGTATGAGATAAGATTGATCGAAAAAAGGAAAGTCAAAACCTATTTTATAACGCATTGTAACGCCAAGAATTGCAACAATAAAAAGATTTATTAATGAAAATTGGAGCCAAAATTTTAGATTTAATTTCATTGTAAGGAATTTTCAGCTATTATAAATTTAGATTTTACCATTCTAAATTGCAGGACTATTTTTTAAACAATTGCTATTGTTGAGATTATAAATTTACATTTTTAGATTTGAATATTAAAAACTAGCAAATCTAAAAAAGAGCTAAGGTATTTTAATAACGGACAAAAAGGTATGATATTTATCAGTTTTTTTTCTAATTTCTTTATCGAATTTTGTCGTTTATTTTAAAACAAATAGTAGATGACAACACTTAAACCACTGCATACCTTTCATATACCAGTGATGGGACTTGCCTATACAATTGACAGTCCGATACGAGTGGCAAAGTATGGTATATCATCTGTAATATCAATTATGGATGATGAGTTGATTGAAAAAATGAATGCTTTTTACAGCGAGAAATTTGATATTCCATATCAAGAGATTACGCAAAAAATCCATGATTATCGCGCAGAAAGAATTACTTCCTACTTAAATTTAGTAGATAAAATAGTAAAGGAAAAATTTGAAAGTTTTAAAATAGAACTTACTGAAAGTAAATTGGCAATGGAGCATTATATTGCTACTTTGTCTGATAGATCAGGTATAAAAACTGGTTTGCAAAATTTAATGGACGACGGTTTAGCTTTCAAAGAAACCGTTAAAAATTATTTAGATGAGCATCTATATGCTGGTGATATCGACGTGAATATTATGACTAAGCTCGATAAAGATAACTTTATTAAAGAAGAGCAATTACCTATTGAATTCAACGATGCGCACGCTGCGCTAAGAGGATTTGCTAATAGTACACTAGAATCTTCAGTGGTGCTATCTGCGGGTATGAATCCAAGGTTGTATAGCTATTTTGAAAACTTTAGTGCTTTTTTTCCTGATTTAAACAATCAACTAAAAAAGAGAATTACTCTTAAGGTAAGCGATTTCCGTTCGGCAATGATTCAAGGTAATTTTTTAGCTAAAAAAGGTCTTTGGGTTTCTGAGTATCGAATAGAATCAGGACTTAATTGTGGTGGGCATGCTTTTGCTACTGAAGGCTTTTTACTTGGACCTATTTTAGAAGAATTCAAACAGAAAAAAGAGCAATTGATCCAATCAGCTCATGAGCTAATGGTTAAGGCTTTAGGTCAAAAAGGTTTGCACGTTCCAGAACAGCCGTTAGATTTAAAAATCACAGTTCAGGGTGGAGTAGGAACTGCTGAAGAACATGAATTTTTACTAGAACAATACAAAGTTGATTCAGTAGGTTGGGGTTCTCCTTTTCTATTAGTACCGGAAGCGACTTCAGTTGATAATCACACGAGAGCGTTGTTGGCTGGAGCCAAAGAAGAAGATTTATATTTAAGTCACATTTCTCCCTTAGGAATTCCATTCAACACGTTACGTGGAACTACTAACGAAGTTTTAAAGCAAAAACGAATCAACGATAATAAAGCGGGTAGCTCTTGTCCAAAACGATTTTTGGCGCTAAGTAAAGAGTATGATTCGAAAGGAATTTGTACGTCTTCAAAAAAATATCAAGATTTGAAATTAGAGGAATTAGATCTCTTAAAAGATAATTTATCTCCAGAAATTTTTAAAAAAAAGAGAAGTAGTATTACTGAGAAAGCTTGTCTTTGTGTTGGTTTAGCTAACGCTTCCTATCTTGAGAATGATATTAAAATCAAAGGTCAAGCGCAAGGAGTTATTATTTGTCCTGGACCTAACATGGCTTACTTTGATCACGAAGTTTCTTTAGCTACAATGATGAAACATATTTATGGCAAAACTTCTATTTTGAGTGTTTTAGATCGTCCTAATCTTTTTGTAAAAGAATTAGAAATGTACCTTGACTATTTAAGGAACGAAATAGACTCTGTTTCTGACGAAATTACTGCGGGCCAAATAAAAAAGTGGAACGTATTTAAAAATAATTTAAGTATCGGAATTGGATATTACGAGGAATTGTTCTCTACTAATTCTTTTTTCGAAACAACTAAAAAGCAAATTTTAAACCAGTTTGATTTTTATAAATTAGAATTGAATAAAATTGAGATTCCACAATTAGTTTTGGCATGTTAATCATTAAATTAAATTTTTATTGTTGAATTTGTAGTAATAAAAAAGGAACTCGTATGAGTTCCTTTTTTATTTTAAGAATATTGTGATTATGATTTCAATCGGCATGATTTTACATCACCATCAACCACAACTTCAGTCATTCCAAGTCCTGATAAGTTTTTCATTGCTTTATCCCATTTTTTGCCGCTCAGTTCTGATTTGGTTTTTAGTGCTCCAAATTCCATGACGTTGCCGTTGGCATTCAAAATAGAAACAATTAATTTCTCGTCTTCTTCAAGTTGCACTTGTTTTTTTTCTGGTCTCATTTGTGGAAACAATAGTACCTCTTGAATTGAAGCATTATTGGTTAGATACATAATTAAACGGTCCATTCCTATTCCCATTCCTGATGTAGGAGGCATTCCGTATTCTAGAGCTCTCAAGAAGTCTTCGTCAATAATTCCAGTTGCTTCATCATCTCCTTTTTCAGCTAAACGCATTTGATCTTCAAAACGCGCTCTTTGATCAATTGGATCATTTAATTCAGAGTATGCATTAGCTACTTCTTTACCGCAAACCATCAATTCAAAACGCTCTGTCAATTCAGGATTATCACGGTGCTCTTTACACAATGGAGACATTTCCTTTGGATAATCAGTAATAAAAGTAGGTTGGATATAATTTCCTTCGCATTTGGCACCAAAAATCTCATCGATCAATTTTCCTTTACCCATTGTAGTATTCACGTCAATTCCCATTCCTTTTGCAGCATCAAAAAGTTCCGCTTCACTTTTTCCTGAAATATCAAAACCAGTAAAATGTTTGATAGAATCCGTCATTGTGACACGAGCGTACGGCGCCTTGAAATTAATTTGGTGTTCACCAAAAGTAACTTCGCTAGTTCCATTTACAGCTACAGCGCAATATTCCAGTAGCTCTTCAGCAAATTCCATCATCCAGTTGTAGTCCTTATAGGCTACATATATTTCCATTGCAGTAAATTCTGGGTTATGGGTTCTGTCCATTCCCTCGTTACGGAAATTTTTAGAAAACTCATAAACTCCTTCAAAACCACCTACGATTAGTCTCTTTAAATACAACTCATTTGCAATACGCATATACAACGGAATGTCAAGTGAATTGTGGTGTGTAGTAAACGGACGAGCCGCAGCACCACCAGGAATAGGTTGCAAAACGGGAGTTTCTACTTCTAGATAACCAGCGTCGTTAAAAAAAGTACGCATCGCATTAAACAATTTTGTACGCTTGATAAAAGTCGCTTTTACATGTTCGTTCACCGTCAAATCCACATAACGCATTCTATAACGCAATTCAGCATCATTAAAAGCATCATGCACTTTTCCATCTTCATCAACCTTTGGTAAAGGTAACGGACGTAATGTTTTACTCAAAAAAGTAAGTATATCGACACGAATACATTGAGCACCAACTTTAGTGGTAAACAATTCTCCTTCTATACCAATGAAATCACCTAAATCAGTTAGTTTTTTAAAAACCTGATTGTACATCGTTTTGTCCTCTTCAGGACATAAAACATCACGATTTACGTACAATTGTATACGTCCTTCGCTATCTTGCAGTTCAGCAAAACATGCTTTTCCTTGGTCACGTACACTCATCAAACGGCCAGCAACAATAACCTTCTTACCATCTTCAAACTTTTCCTTGATCTGTTTCGAAGTATGATTAACTGGAAAAAGATTGGCAGGATAAGGATTGATTCCTAAGTTGCGTAAAGATTGAAGTTTTTCTCTTCGGATAATTTCTTGTTCTGATAAGGCCATTTTGTGCTATTTTTTAAGAGCGCAAAGATACTGTATATGTAGCAAAGTAGCAAAGTGATGCTATTTTTTTGGAGCTATTTCTGCTCCCGATGCTTCGGGACGCTACAATCTTTTCATTCGCTCCCGCGAATAAAAAGGATTTCTCCCGAAGTATCGGGACAATCTGGGCTATAAATCCCACAAAAATAGGTATATTCGTTTTTTAATCATGATCTCAAAAAATAAATAATTGAAAACAAATTTTTTTATACTCTTATTAATTCTTTTGCTCACAGTAAGTTGCCAGGTAACGGAAACTCTGCACATCAATCCTGACGGTAGCGGAAAAATAGAAATGGTATCCCTTCGCGATGAGCAAAGTTATATGCAGTTAGTGGGAGATAATTATTCTACTGAGGAGAAATATGTTGATACCACTTATGCTTTCAAAGATTATATGAGTCAATATGTGGAGAATTTCGAAAAACTTCCGATAGCGGAAAAAGAAGTTTACAATAAATACAAGGATGTCAATGTTCACATTAAAAAAAGCCCTTTCGAAAAAGAATTTAAAACTACAATTTGGCAAAATTTCAAAAAAGTAGATGCTATCGCCGATCTACAAAAGACTGAGAACTACGCAGATAATTTAAAACATAATTATGCATTATCTGCCGAAGAGCATTATTATCTTATTCAGTACAAATTTGATGGAACTATTTTTAAACGAATAGTAACAATTACTGATCCCATAGAACTGAAGAAACAACAGGATCTTATTTCAGAAAGGAAAAGCCAACTCGCTAAATTTAATATCGTTCAGTCTTTTACTTTAGATTATCATTTTTCAAAGAAAATAAAATCAGTTTCTATTCCAAATGCGAAAATTAGCGAGGATAAAAAATCAGTAAAAATTGTTTTCAAACTAGCCGATGTTTTACAAGATCCAATAAATACAGCAGTAGAAGTAGTTTTAGAGTAGATGATGAGTAAATCCATGTCTAACTTTTTTCTAAACAAAAACAAATAATAGTGAAATTTAAGGAAGTAGCATTTGCGTTAATTTGGGAAATTTGTGTCTAACTTTTTTATAACAAAAACAAAAATTAGTGAAATTTAAAGAATCAATAATTAGTGCAAATTCGTGAAATTAGTGTCTAACTTTTTTAAGTAAATACAAAAATTAGTGAAATTTGAAGAAATTACTATTAGTGCAAATTCTTGCAAGTGGTGTCTAACTTCTTTTAAATAAAAACTTAGTGCCTTTGCGCCTTAGTGGCAAAACAAAATAATTAATTGTATTTTTGCACTTCACAAATAAATGAACAGAAAAATTAGTCTGTTTCGAGCAATGACCAATGAATAAAACTATCCAACTTCAAGATTTAGGTAACAAGGACTACAAAGAAACTTGGGAATATCAAGAAGAATTATTTAAAGGAATCGTTGATTTAAAAATTAGGAATAGGAGAGAGGAATTAGAGTTACCAACACCAAATTATTTTCTATTTGTTGAGCATCCGCACGTGTACACGCTGGGGAAAAGCGGTGATCTATCTAACTTATTACTATCTGAAAAGCAGCTCGAAGCTAAAGGAGCAACTTTTTACAAAATAAATCGTGGAGGTGATATTACCTATCACGGACCAGGACAAATCGTTGGTTATCCTATTCTTGACCTAGAAAATTTCTTCACTGACATTCATAAATATTTACGTTTTCTTGAGCAAGCTATTATCTTAACTTTGAAGGAATATGGTTTAGAATCAGGACGCAGCGAGGGAGAAACTGGCGTTTGGCTTGGTGTAGGAACACCATTTGCAAGAAAGATTTGTGCTATGGGAGTTCGCGCTTCTCGTTGGGTAACCATGCATGGCTTTGCTTTAAACGTAAATGCCGACTTAGGTTATTTTGACAATATTATCCCGTGTGGAATTAGAGGGAAGGCAGTTACTTCTCTGCAAGTAGAACTCGGCGTTGAAAAAGTTAATGAAGAGGAAGTGAAAGAAAAAATCCTAAAACATTTTAAGGATTTGTTTAACGCTAAATTTCAATTTTAACCGCAAAGTTCGCAAATAAATTTTCACATTTCTTTATTGGTTTGACCGTAGAATCAATAATTAAAATTCAAAATTAATATCTTTTTTTAGGTTTGTTCTCCCTTTCCTTCGGAGAGGGTCGGGGAGAGGATTAAATATCCAAACTCAACTGTTCCGGCAATAACCTAAAACTCATTCGATGGTATTTTGTCACTCCGTATTTCCGGATTGCTTCTCGATGTTCTTTTGTTGGATATCCCTTATTTTTTTTCCAATTGTACATTGGAAATTCTTCATGAATTTTATTCATGTAATCATCTCGATACGTTTTGGCTAAAACAGAAGCAGCTGCGATACTCATAAATTTAGAATCGCCTTTAACAATACTGGTACTTGGAATTGATTCAAGAATTTCAATTTCACCATGCGTAAATATTTTTCCGCTACTATTTAATATTCCTTTTTTTTTGATAAATGGGCTGTTTCCATCAACGATAATATATTCAGGACGAGGATCTAATTTTAAAACGCACTCTTGCATAGCTTTTATCGAAGCGTTTAAAATGTTAATCAAATCTATTTCTGAAGGTTGCAGATGAGTTATCGCAAACGTCGTCGCGGATAATTCAATTACAGGTCGTAAAATCTCTCTACTTTTCTCTGAAAGTTGCTTACTATCATTTAAAATTTGATTTTTAAAATCTGGCGGGAATATTACTGCCGCTGCTGTTACCGGCCCTGCAAGACAACCTCGACCGGCTTCATCAGTGCCCGCTTCTAAATGCGTTGTATGATAATAGAAACTCAACATCTGTGTTTTTTAGTACAAATTAAATGATTATGAGCACTTCTACGACGTTTTATTGCTGTAAAAATGCGATAAATAAAAATGTTGTAAATATTTAAGTTAATTATTGTTTAATTAACAATTTATTAAGATGTTTGCGCCATAACAAATTCAAAAAAAATAATATGAGATTAAAATTGAAATGGATGTTCACGCTATTGTTAGCGATGTCTATCCAGTTTTCTTTTGCACAAGAGAAAATGGTTTCAGGTGTTGTTTCAGATGAGACTGGACCAATTCCTGGTGTAAATGTAATTGTGAAGGGTACAAGCAACGGAATCCAAAGTGATTTTGACGGAAAATACTCTATTAAAGCAAAAACAGGAGATGTATTAATTTTCTCTTTTATAGGGATGAACAACTCTTCAGTAACAGTTGGTGCTTCTAATACATTAAATGTAAAAATGGCATCGTCATCACAGGCACTTGAGGAAGTAGTAGTGGTAGCTTATGGAAAGGTTAAAAAGTCTTCATATACTGGTTCTGTTTCTTCTGTGAAAGCTGAAGATCTTGAAAACAGACCGTTAACTAATGTTTTGGGTGGATTAGACGGTGCAACTTCTGGTATCCAGATTCAAAGTTCAGCGGGTCAACCAGGTTCAGCTCCTGCAATTAGAATTAGAGGATTTAGTTCTATAAATGGTTCTAACACTCCTCTTTATATTGTAGATGGTGTTCCTTACACAGGTAGTATCAGTACATTAAATAGTTCAGATGTTGAAAGTATGAACGTTTTAAAAGATGCAGCATCAACTTCATTGTATGGTTCAAAAGCTGCAAACGGTGTAATTATTATTACAACAAAAACAGGTAAGTCTGCAAAAAATAAATTTTCTTTAAATGTAAGTACAGGTTTATCTTCTAGATCTATACCAGAATACGATAGAGTAGATGCATATCAATATTACCCATTAGAATGGGAAGCTCTAAGAAACAGTAGACCTATGGGAACTCCTACTCAAATTACTGCTGCAAATACTTTTGCAAGTAATAACATTGCTGGTTTATTAGTTACAAACCCATTTAATGTTGCTAACAATCAAATCGTAGGTGTTGATGGTAACTTGAATCCAAATGCTTCATTATTATATGCGGATGATTTAGATTGGGAAAAGCAATTGACTAGAGCTGGTGTTAGAAGAAATATTGATTTCTCTTATCAAGGTAAAACAGAAACTTCTAATTATTTTGTTTCGATAAGTAATTTAAATGAGCAAGGTAGTATTTTGAAATCTGATTACGAAAGAACAACTGCACGTCTTAATATTAATTCGAAATTTAAAGAATGGTTTAGAACGGGATTGAATTTATCTGGAGCTCTTACAAATTCTAATCAAGCTGTTGATGGAGCTGATAATAGTTCTTCTTTCAACAATCCTTTTAGAACTATTCGTTATATGGGTCCAATATATCCTGTATTTGATCACAATGTTGATGGTAGTTACTTATTAGACGGAGCTGGTCAAAGAGTGTATTCAACACTAAGAGGTCCTCAAGCATCTAATGGACGTAACATTATTTACGAAACACTAAATGATAATAAGACTGACGAGTCTATTTCATTATCTGCTAGAACTTTTGCTGAATTCAAAATTTTAAAGGATATTACCTTTACTACAAACTATGCAATTGACAAAAGATCACTTAATTCATCAGATTATAAAAATATTCTTATTGGTGATGCCCAAGGTTTAGGTGGTGCTTCAAAGGATAATTTTGTTACAACTGGAGTAACTTTTAACCAATTGTTAGAGTATTCTAAAGCTATTAACTCACATAATTTTTCTGCTTTATTAGGTCATGAGAGTTTTGATTATGAAACTTCTATACTTACAGGTACTAAAAGAGGACAAGTTGTAAACGATAACACAGAATTAATTAACTTTGTTACAGTAACAAATTTAGAATCTTATACTAGAAATTATTCGACTGAGGCTTATTTCTCAAGACTTGGATACGATTATGACGGTAAATATATACTTTCAGCTTCTGTTCGTAGAGACGGTTCATCAAAATTTGCTAAAGACAATCGTTGGGGAAATTTCTGGTCTTTTGGTGCAGCTTGGAATGTTAGTAAAGAAAACTTTTTATCTGATAGTTCTTGGATCAACGAATTGAAACTTAGAGGTTCATTTGGTGAAGTAGGAAATGATTCACACATAAGCAACGCAGGTTTGAGCTTTTATGTAAATCAACCAACTTATGCTTTAGGATTTGATAATGATTCTGAAGGTGGAATACTTGCTAATGGTATTGGTGCTCCAAATTTACAATGGGAGAAGAATACTCAAGCAGATGTAGCTCTTGAGTTTTCAACTTTTAAAAATAGATTTAGTGGTACTATCGAATATTACAACCGTAAAACGGATGGTTTAATTTTTGATGTTCCTAATCCTTTATCACTTGGTTTAGATACAAGAGTTGAGAATATTGGTTCTATGTATAATAATGGAATTGAGGTTTCTTTGAATGCGATGTTTATCCAAACAAAAGATTTTTCTTGGAACTTTAATGTAAACGCATCGACACTTAAAAATAGAATTACTGAATTACCTCAGGAAGAAATTATCAATGGAACAAAGAAATTTAAAGTAGGAAGTTCTATTTATGACTATTGGTTAAGAGATTGGTACGGTGTAGATGCTACTGATGGATATGCTTTATATAAATCAGATCCTGCTAAAATTGTTGCTGGAGATGCAGAACAGCGTGTTGTTAACGGTGAGAATGTGACAACAAATCATACAAAAGCATTATATCACTATGCAGGATCTGCAATTCCTGATTTGTTTGGAAGTTTTTCAAATACATTTAAATACAAAGGGTTAGAATTGAGTCTTATGTTTACTTATCAATTAGGTGGAAAAACATATGATAGTAATTATGCTTCTTTAATGCATACTGGAAGTGAATATGGATCTGCTTTAAGTATTGACATTTTGAATAGATGGCAAAAAGCTGGAGACATAACAAATGTTCCTAGATTAGATGTAGGTAGAAATTCTCAATCATCAGCAGCATCTGACAGATGGTTAGTAGATTCTGATTATTTATCATTCAGACAAGCTAGTTTATCTTACAACATTCCTGCAGATTTAATATCTAAATTAGGTGTTGATAATGTTAAGTTCTTTGTAAGTGGCGAAAATTTAGCTCTTTTTGCAAAAAAACAAGGTATGGATCCAACTCAAAACTTTAACGGTACTACTCAGAACAGATTTTCTCCTTCAAGAATTGTTTCGTTAGGCCTAAACATAAACTTTTAATTATAACTATTATGAAAATTAATATTTCAAAATACGTAGTTGTAGGGTGCACGATGCTTTTATTAGCATCGTGTTCAAGTGACTTTCTTGAACAAACTCCTACTGAATTCATAAGTGAAAGCGCAGCTACGGCTGATACTAAAGCTTTGTACTTATCTTTAAATGGAATACATCGCTCGATGTACATAAGATACGAGGATCAAGGTCAAACGGGTGTAGGTGGTATCATGCAGCAAATGGATATTGCTGGAGAAGATTTAGTGTATACTGCTGCAAATGGATGGTATAGAAGTGTCTATGACTGGACTGCGGCTTCAAATGAAAATTCTGGAGAGGTAAGATTTCCTTACAGAACGTTTTACCAAATTATCAGAAATGCAAATGCAATAATAAATAACGCAGATGCTGCTAAAGGTCCTCAACAAGATAAGGATATTACAAAAGGACAGGCTCTTTTGTACAGAGCATTTAGTCATTTTCAATTAGTTCAGATTTATGCTAAAAGATATGTGAATGGAACAGTAAACGCTCAGGACGGTGTGCCGCTTGTTTTAACAACTCAAGACATAGTGGGAAGATCTTCAGTTGAAGATGTTTATAAGCAAATCAACGATGATCTTGACGTTGCTATTGGTTTGTTAAAAGGATATAAAAAACCTAATAACTCTCATTTAGATTCAGGAGTGGCTCATGGATTAAAAGCTCGTGTTAATTTAGTGCAGGGAAATTGGTTAGTAGCTGCTGATAATGCAAGTAAAGCTAGAGTAGGAAAAAATTTGATGACTACTACTGAATATACTAGCGGATTTAATAATTATGCTAATCAAGAATGGATGTGGGGAAGTCATATTGTAGAATTACAAACTGCTTACTTTGCAAACTTTGGTGGTTATATGTCTCGCAACTTTAGTTCGACTGTTATTAGGGCTTGTCCTAAAGCTATCAACAGTAAATTATATAATTTAATTCCTGTAACTGATGTTCGTGCTGCTATTTTTAGTAAAACTGGTCAGCATCCAAATATTGTTTTAGTATCTAATGCACAGAAATTTCCTTATACAAGCCAAAAGTTTTTGTCTGTAAGTACTGGTGATAGTCGTTGCGACGTTCCTTACATGCGTGCAGCTGAAATGTATTTAATAGAAGCTGAAGCTAAAGCTAGATTAGGAGCCGCTGATGCAGCTCAAGTTCTTTTTGATTTAGTTAAAAAAAGAGATCCGTTTTACGTTTTATCTACAAAAACTGGACAAGCTTTAGCAGATGAAGTTATGTTCCAAAGAAGAATCGAATTATGGGGTGAAGGATTTAGATTTATGGATTTAAAAAGAACAAATTCTGCATTAGATAGAAGTGGTGCAAACCATAACACTATTTACACTGGAAATGTAACAACAGTTCCAGCATCTGATAAAAGATGGCAGTGGCTGATTCCAAAAAGTGAAATCAATGCAAATCCATTAGTTAAACAAAACGATTTGTAGTACAATTAAATAAAACGTAGTTAAATCTAGTTTGATTACGTTCTACATTAATTGATTTCTATAGTAAAGGCATCCTGAAATAATCGGGATGCCTTTTTTATTTGTATTTATTTATGAGATTATTCAAATTCTTTTTTTAATCGATTTTTTTTAAAATTCATATTGATTTTATGTTTATCGCTGTTAATTATAGTAACGTTGAATGATAATTGAATCAAGAAGGTTTTATTTCTGCTAGTTTTTAGAAAGGCATGCAATTATTCAATTATTACAACTTATAAATATATTAAGTCATTAACTATATCAATTATAGCATGTTAATCAAAAATTTAAAGTAACTATTTACTAATTTTTTTGAAGCATTAATATTTTTATTTACTTCATCACCACTTAAACGATTTGGAATAATACGATTGTAATTGCAAATTATATATTCTAGAAAGTAACGTAATTTAAATTTCTAGGCTCATTAATTATATAATTTTAAAAAGGAATTTATAGAGTTAGATTAGTTGCAAATTAACTCCTGTTTATGCTTTTAAATGACCTTTACATATTTTTAAATGGTCTTAAATAAAAATTGTATAAATATTTAAGGTAAATATTGTTTAATTAACAATTTATTAAGATGTTTGCGCTATAACTAATTCAAACAAAATAATATGAGATTAAAATTCAAATGGATCTTCACGCTACTGTTAGCGCTGTCTATCCAGTTTTCTTTTGCACAAGAGAAAATCGTTTCAGGTGTTGTTTCAGATGAGACTGGACCTATTCCTGGCGTAAACGTAATTGTGAAGGGTACAAGCAACGGAATCCAAAGTGATTTTGACGGAAAATACTCTATTAAAGCAAAGGCGGGAGATGTTTTAGTTTTCTCTTTTATAGGGATGAACAATTCTTCTGTAACTGTTGGTGCTTCAAGCACTATGAATGTAAAAATGACATCTTCATCACAAGCACTTGAAGAAGTTGTAGTGGTAGGTTACGGAACTCAAAAAAAGAGAGAAGTTACAGGATCGATTTCGCAAATTAAAGGAGATGCAATTGCAAATCTTGCGACTTCAAGTTTTGAATCTCAATTAGCTGGTAGAGCTGCAGGTGTTCAAGTAACAACTAACTCAGGAGTTATAGGACAAGCGCCTAGAATTAGAATTAGAGGTGTTGGATCGATCACATCAGGTAGTTATCCATTAATCGTTGTAGATGGTGTTCCAATTTTCACAGGTGATGTGGGAGGATACGCTAGTACAAACTCTTTAGGAGATATTAACCCAGCAGATATCGAATCTACTGAAGTCCTAAAAGATGGTTCTGCAACTGCAATTTACGGTTCTAGAGCAGCAAATGGTGTAATTTTAATTACAACTAAAAAAGGTAAAGGTGGTAAATTCAGAGTGAACTATAATACGTACACTGGAATTGCTCAACCAATCGATTATTTAGATTTATTGAAAACTAATGATTTCATTACAATTCAAAATGAAAAAAGAACAAACAGAGGAGCTTCTATCTTAGCTGTAGGAAATAAGTTTGACACAAACTGGCAAAAAGCGGTTATGCGTCAAGCTGCTGTTCAAACAGATCATAACTTATCTCTTTCTGGTTCAACAGAAAAAACAAACTATTACTTTTCTACAGGATACAATACTCAAGATGGTATTGCAAAATCGAACAGTCAAACGCGTTACAACGTAAGAGCTAATGTAGATCAAAAAGTAAAAAGCTGGTTAAATGTTGGTGTTAACATGGCATTGTCTAGAAATGAAACTACAGGATTAAACAATAATGCTGGGGGTTTATCTGGACTTATTTTTAATGCAATGCGTCAATTGCCTAACACTCCTGTGTATGATTCTACTAATCCAACAGGATTTAACATCACTGGTTCAACAGTTGGACAAGGAGAGAATTTATCTGTAATTGCTAATAACTTACCAAACATTGTTTATGTATTGGAAAATAATATCTACAAATCTAAAGTTGATAGATCATTAGTAAGTTTATTTGCTGATTTCAAAATTTCTCCAAGTTTAAGTTTCAAAACTCAAGGAAGTGTTGATGCTATTGGTACAGAAGGTTTTCAGTATTTAAACCCTATTAACGGAGATGGTGCAAGTGTTGCTGGAGCGGTTAGAAATAACTTTACAAACTTCACACGTTGGAATACTCAAAATGTATTGTCTTACAATAAAACATTTGGAGAATCACACAACCTTAGTGCAGTAGCAATTTATGAAGTTCAAAAGCAAAAAGTTAATTCTTTCTTCGGAGGAGGTAACGGTTTGTCTGATACTTTTTTTAACAAAGGTCTAATTTCAGGTTCATATGCAACTCAACTTTCTGGTGGTAGTATTACTGAAAACGGAATTATGTCTTACGCAGGTAGATTAAACTACAACTTTGCAGGAAAATATTTCCTTCAAGGATCTATTCGTACAGATGGTCTTTCATCTTTACCATCAGCTAACAAATGGGGAACTTTCCCAGGAGCTTCTGTTGGTTGGACGGTAAGTAAAGAATCTTTCATGAGTTCTTTAGAAGACGTAGTATCTGATTTCAAATTAAGAGCTTCTTATGCTGAGGTTGGTAATACAAGTATTGGTAACTATCCTTATTTAGGATTGTATAATAATGCAAAATATGCTGAATATAACGGTATTGGTTACTCTCAAGCAGGAAATGATCAATTGAAATGGGAAACTTCTGTGAAGTATGACTATGGTGTTGATTTATCTTTATTTAGAAATCGTTTGAAATTGACTTATGATTACTTTATTAACAATCAAAACGGATTGATTTTACAAGTTCCTCAGCCGTTATCTCTTGGAATCCCAGAAAACTATATTTCTAAAAACGTAGGTTCTTTAAGAAACTCTGGTCATGAATTCTCTCTTGAGGCTTCAGCTTTCAAAAATGAAAATTTTGAGTGGACAGTAAGTGCAAACGTATCATTTGTTAAAAGTAAAGTGGAGAAATTGGTTAACGGACAAGATATTAACTTCGTTGATTCAGATACTTACAATACAGGTAACAACTTGTTAAGAGAAGGTGAATCTCCATATGTATTATATGGTTTCAACTACTATGGCGTGAACCCATCTAATGGTAATCCAGTTTTCTACAAAGGAGATGGAACATTAGTTCAAGGAGATATCAATTCTCAAGCATATAGAAAATTTGATCCAAGTAATCCAACTGATATTTCTGCAGCTTCTTCTTTAGGTGCAGCTGACAAATCAGTTTTAGGTAATATTTTGCCAACTTATTTCGGAGCATTCAATTCGAACATGGCTTACAAGAATTTTGATTTAGGTTTCATGTTCCGTTTTAGTGGAGGAAATAAAATCAATAACTTAACTAGACGTGAGCTATTGGCACAAGGATTTAATAACAATGGTACTGAAATATTAGGAAGATGGCAGAGTGTTGCAAATCCTGGTGATGGATGGACTCCAAGATTAAGAGATGATAGAGAAACTACTATCAACATTAACCAAGCTTCTAGCCGTTTTGTTGAAAAAGGTGATTATATCAAATTAGACAACGTGACTTTAGGTTACAACTTGCCAAAATCAGTTTTAGATAAAGTTGGTTTAGAAAAGTTCAGACTTTTTGTACAAGGACAAAACTTATTGATTATTACTGACTATAAAGGATTAGATCCTGAAATGGAAGTTTTAGGTAATGATTATAATGGAACTCCAAGATCTAGAATATTCAGTGTTGGTCTTAACTTAGGTTTCTAATTTTAAAGAATTAAAAAATGAAAAATATAAATAAATTTAAATCATTCTCGATTACTAAATTAGTAGTTCCGTTTGCAATGGTGTCACTTTTGTTTGCTTCTTGTAGCGAAGAAAGTATCATAGAATTAACCCCTTTTAACAGTGTGTCAGAAAATGTTGCGTTTCAAACTCCAGCGTTAATTGATTTATCTGTTACGGGAATGTATAACGCTGCTGAACTAGGAAACTATAATGGTGGTGGTTCAAGAGGTTATATCTTTGGATCAGCTTACATTCAGCAAGGTGATAACAGAGGTGAAGATGTAGTTAATTTAGCATCGTTTTACCAACTTACCTATACAGGAACATATGATGCTACTTCAGCAAATAATGTGTACTATTGGGCAGATGGTTACCGTTTGATTAACAGAACGAATATCGTTATTGATGGTGTAACTAAAGCTGCTGCTGCAGGAGTTATTTCTCAAGAATTAGCAAATGACTATATCGGTCAAGCTAAATTTTTTAGAGCGATTACTCATAATGAATTATTGATTCACTATGCAAGACCATTTCAAGATAACAATGGCGCAAACTTAGGGGTTCCTTACAGAGAAATTCCTTATTCTACTCCAGCAAATATTGAATTAGGTTTAGCTCAAGGTAGAAATACTGTAGCGGAGTGTTACACAAAAATCTTAAAAGATTTAGATGATGCAGAAGATTTGCTTTACTCTAAAACTAAAAGAGCAGGTGCTGCACAAATTGAAAGAATTACAAAAGAAGCTGCTATCGCATACAAAACTAGAATCTATTTACACATGCGTAAATGGGACAAAGTTATATCTGAAGGGGTTAAGTTGAATGGTAAATATAACATGACAGCTAATCCAGATACTCCTTTTGCTAGTAATAGTTCTAATACTGAATCGATCTTTTCAATTGCAAACGGAGCTACGAATAACCCGGGCGTAAATGGATCATTACCAAGTATGTATCACCCACCAATCCCAGCTGCGGCTAATGGACGTGGATTGATTGCTATTAGTCCAATTATCTGGAGAGATCCAAGTTGGTTAGCTGATGATAAAAGAAGAGTTGAAGGAACTATGGTTATCACAGGTAATGCTGGTTATTATCCAAATACAAAATTCACAAACAAATACAAAGACGCTGTGAATAAAACGGATTATGCTCCAATCATTAGATATGCTGAAGTTGCTTTAAATATGGCTGAAGCTTATGCTAGAAGTACAGATGTTACTAACGGTTTAAGTAAATTGAACGAAGTTAGAAACCGTTCACTAGCTAATCCTGGAACTCAGGCGTACACTTTAGCAAGTTTTGCTTCAAATGTAAATATGGTGAATGCTATATTAAAAGAGAGAAGAATTGAATTCATTTGTGAAGGACGTCGTTGGGCAGATATCACAAGATTACAAGGAGATCTTTTATTCCCAATTGCTGGTATTCCTGCAAAAGTTGCTAACGCTGGTTTCTCTACTGCAGCACCTGCTTTGGCAGCTTACGCTATAGGAACTCCTTACACTGGAGCTCTAGGTGTAAATGCATTTACATATGATAACTTCAAATTTATCTGGCCTTTACCACAATTAGAACTTGATGCTAACGCAACTTTAAGAGTTCAACAAAACCCTGGTTACTAGGTAAAATTAAATTTTCATTGCAAAGCAATGAAAACGTAATTTAATATTTATGAGCAGCTGTAAGAAATATTCTTGCGGCTGCTTTTTTTTATTCAAGAATCGATTAAAGAATTATAAAATTAGGTCTTACGGGTCGGCAAAAGTAAACTATTCTTATGGAGAAACGGTTGACGATAGTCTGACAAAATTGCAATATGACTTGTATTATATTAAGCACCGAAGTATTTACTTAGATTTAAATATTGCGTTTAAAACGATCACAACTGTGTTGTTTTATAGAGGTCAATAATCAATAGATGCTCTTTGCATATTTATTAAATTATAATCGGAATGCGTTTTTTATTCTGGATTGCTATTCTCACTAAAAGTATTCCGCTAGTAATCACCAATGGTAACACTATAATAAAATGTGCTTTTCCTATTAAGAAAAATATATAAACCAGAAGGCAGAAGATATTAAAACCTGCGAGCCTGTAGATTGCTTTTTTATTTTTTATCCAATAGAAATAAAGAAAAAGTAAAAGAGAAGGATTGAATAGTAAAATGTTGTAGTTATATCCTAATTCTAAATGATCTGAATAAAATCCAACGAAAGTAAAGAACAAACTAATAACGCCAATTATGCTTAGATAAAATAAGCTGATACTTTTCTTTCTCACAAAAATAAAAAACAGAAGGACAATACTATAAGTAGACGGATTATTCCACCAAGAGAATGCCTTAGTATTGCTGAATTCAAGTATCGTTTTATTTTGAGGAGCTAATGGTACGTTCTGAAAGGTGACCTTTTCTAAACTCTTTTGCAATTCAAACGGCAAGAAGATTTGTGTCCCCAACTGATCTACTTTCTTACCAAAAATTATGCTAGTTCCGAGTTTTTCGTAAAAATGTCCATCGAAATAGGGATAAAGAATCGTTCGATAAGTGATTTCAGTATTTTCTCTTTTTGTAATAGCACTAGTTTTTAATGTTTTGTTGATAATGTCAACCACCATCGATGTGCAATTTTTATCAATAAATTTATAGGTGTAGTAGCTTTCTCCTGATGATAGAGAAGTTTGCAAATTTTCAAAAAGTTGCTGCTTAAGTTCTAATGGAATATTAAGATCCTGCTCGTAAACAGATCTTTTCTCATATTGATATTGGTTGATAAAATCTCTATAGGAGTTTGTAACTGCAAAGTATTGTAAGTCACCTTTTATAAATTTCATTACGAAATTTGGTGTGTTGAAATCAAAAGCGCCATAATTGTAAACGACATCAATCCCATTTATGCTATCTTCAACTCGTAAGGCAGTATGTCCAAAAAGGGAGTAGGATTCGTTACCTAATCCGCATGTGATTACGCTAACATGAGAATCTTTTGAAAGTTCAATATTTTGCCCAAAACTTGAGCACGAAAATAGTATAAGCGCTATTAATGAAATGTTTTTTTTGAGTGAAGAAAAATTTCGAGACATATATTTATAAATAATCGCAAAGGGCTTAATTAATGAAAAAGAAATATTTGGGTTTTTAGAATCTGCAGTTCAAAATTATAATTGGCTATTTTTAATTTCGAAAAAGACCCAAATCAACTTTTATCGAAAAAATATTCGAATACAGTGCTGCACTTTGATTTCCTAAATCAGTCAATGCATAATCGATTTGTATGCCTTTGTATTTGAATCCCAAACCTATATTGGGTTGGAAACCTACTTTTTCAGTACTATCTAATTGTTGGATGTTTTGAAAATTTCCAACTCCAACACGAACAAAAACTAAGTCTGTATATCCAAATTCGAATCCTAAAGCTGGATCTATACTTACAAAGTCTGCTGCAATCAAATCATTTGTTTTTGAAAATCGCATATTCATATTGGCTGCAGCCAAAATACTATAATCATATCTAATTATGAATTTCTTAGCAATTCCTAATTGTGCTTTTGGTGCAGTAATCTCTGTGCTTTCTGGTAATTCTTGATTTTCTCCGGGAATAGCATATGCAATCTTTTGGTATTCTTTTTCGTTAATATTCCACACATTATAAGTGGTTGTTATATCTCGAAGCATCAATCCAAATTGCCAATCGTTCTTTTTAAATTGGATTCCAGCATCAAAACCAAAACCCCAAGAATTTGCGAATTTCCCAATGACTCTGCGAATTATTTTAGCGTTTACTCCATATTGAAAACCTGGCACAGGTAGCTTTCGAGCGTACGACAAGGTAAATCCATAATCAGCAGTTGAAAAAAGACTAATACGATTGTAATCAATATTACCCTGACTGTCTATCAGCTCTGTTGTGTTTAGAATATCATCAACACCAAAACGAATTAATGAAATGCCCCAAGCGCTGCGTTCGTCTATTGGGCTAGCGTACGCTAAATAATCATATTGTGCTATGTTAGCAAAATAACTTGCATGCATAAAAGAAGCCTGATGATCTTCTAAACGGATTAGCCCTGCAGGATTCCAGTAGCCTGCATTAACATCGTTAGATGAGGCTACTACTGCGTTTGACATACCTAGTGCTGCAGCATCAACTCCAATGTTCATAAACTCGTTTGAATATTTTCTAACTACTTGGCTGTAAGTAAGAAAACTTCCAAAAAAAGCAGCTATTAAAAAGTACTTCTGAAGTGACGTCATTTTATGTAAATGGATGTTCTATTTAATTTTATCAAAAATATAATATTTATTGAGCATATTTCGCCATTTCGCGAAATATTAGTTTTACAACACCACATTGTATGAAGGTTTATTTTGAATTTATAAATTAACCTCTATAATCGCTGCTTTTCACTACAAAGGAGATTTAATCTTATTATATTAATCGAAAATAATTTAGCTCTAATCTTTAAGTCAAAATGTATAGTACAAAACGTACTTCCCATTCAGTTATTATATTAAATTTGTCATCTTTGCTTTTCTATTTAAGAATTTCAAACACCAATTTGAAAACGTAAACAACAAACTATGAATATTAAAAAACATATCCCTAATCTAATTACTTTACTCAATCTTTTTTCGGGTTGTATTGCATTAGTATTTGCTTTTAATGCAAAATTTGAAATGGCATTTTATTTTGTCTGCCTAGGAATATTTTTAGACTTTTTTGATGGCTTTTTTGCGAGATTGTTTAAAGTTTCAAGTCCGTTAGGACTACAATTAGATTCCTTAGCTGATATGGTCACTAGTGGAGTTGTGCCTGGCTTAGTAATGTTTCAAATGATGGTCAGTAATTCATCAAGTTCAGTGGAGAGCTATTTACAATTTTTCCCCTATCTAGCTTTTATAATTACGCTGGGTTCTTGTTATCGCCTAGCAAATTTTAATGTTGACACGCGTCAAACAGATTCTTTTATTGGCTTGCCCACGCCAGCAAACGCGCTTTTTATTCTAAGTTTACCTCTTGTTTTACAAAATACAGATTCTTTATTTGTAATTGAATTATTGACTAATCAATGGTTTTTATTACTTATCACTTTTTTAAGCGCTTATATGCTTAACGCAGAAATCCCATTATTTTCATTAAAAATCAAGAAGTTTAGTTTTAAGGAAAATGCATTGCAAATCATATTTTTAGTTTTGTCTTTCCTGCTATTGATTTTCTTTCAGTATTTAGGAATTCCTCTATTGATTCTTTTATACGTTTTGCTTTCTGTAGTAAACAATAAAGTACTTCAAAAGTAAAAGTATAATGGCTAAAGGAGTTGTAAGAAAAAGAACTGCGGTAGTGCGCAAGCGCCAAAAAAAAGCAACATTTTTTTCAGGTAAATTTTTGCGTTACTCCATAATTACTTTTTTAATTCTCTTAATAACTGGTGTTGGTTTTCACTATCGCAACGGTTTAGCTTATTATCTTGGTTTTAAGTCAGATAAGGCTTTGAAAGCAAAAAGCGAAGCTAAAAGAATTTCTGATGTTCGTAACTATCAAGTTTTAGAGAAACATGAAGGAAAAAGCATAGGAATTGACGTATCAGAGTATCAAGGCGAAATAAGTTGGACATACGTGGATACAATAGAAAAAAAATATCCTATTGACTTTGTTTTTATTCGAGCTACAGTTGGAAAAGATCGCCACGATTATAAATTTGAAAAGAACTGGCTTGGCGCCAAAGCAAATAAAATGATTCGTGGAGCGTATCATTATTATCGTCCGAATGAAAATTCTCTCGAACAAGCAGAGCTATTTATTACGACTGTCGAACTTAGCAAAGGTGATCTACCGCCCGTTCTAGATATCGAACAATTGCCAAATAATCAATCAATTGCTAATCTCAAAATAGGATTGAAAAGATGGCTAAAAGTTGTTGAAGCGCATTACGGAGTAAAACCAATTATATACACAGGAGAACGCTTTTATAATGATTTTTTAAAAGATGAATTTAGTGACTATCTTTTTTGGATAGCAAACTATAATTTCTACCGTGAAGAAATAGTCTCTGATTGGCTTTTTTGGCAATTTACAGAGAAAGGTTCAATTCCAGGAATCAAAGGAAATGTTGATGTGAATATTTACAATGGTGATTTGCAGCAAATACAATTTATCACTGTAGAATAAAATTCTTTTTAATTATTTAATCCAACAAAGGTAAACGCTATTAATAAAATAATGAGCAATAAGCTTACTGAAAGCGGATTGGCAAAGTTTACTGTCCATCCCATCCAAGCTATCCTTTTCGGGGGAAGAATACGTTTATCTTCGACATTGTAGTAGAATATTCCCAAGAACCAATTATTAGGATCTTGATGCCACTGCCTTTTTGTTTCTTCTGAAGGTTCGTTTTCATTTTTCATTTTCCAAATTTATATGATTTTATTTAATTTTCGAAAAAACCGAAAAAACAGTAATATGGAATTCTTTATGAATTAAAACTCGAGTTTTTTCTTTCTCAATTCAAAATTCTGACCAAGATAAACACGGCGAACCATCTCATCCTCAACTAATTCTTCTGGGATTCCCGCTTTCAAAATTCCTCCTTCAAACATTAAGTAAGTTTTGTCAGTAATCGCTAATGTTTCTTGAACATTGTGATCTGTAATCAAAATTCCAATATTCTTATTTTTTAATTGAGCAACAATACGTTGAATATCTTCTACAGCTACTGGGTCAACACCAGCGAAAGGCTCATCAAGTAA
Source organism: Flavobacterium weaverense (assembly GCF_003688495.1). Lineage (GTDB taxonomy): Bacteria > Bacteroidota > Bacteroidia > Flavobacteriales > Flavobacteriaceae > Flavobacterium > Flavobacterium weaverense. The sequence goes on from NZ_REFH01000007.1 coordinate 446,260, forward strand.
AATAAATTTAGGATCCGTAGCAAGACAGCGTGCTATCTCAGTTCGACGACGTTCTCCCCCAGAAAGTAAATCGCCACGGTTGGTTCTAATGTGTTCTAAGCTAAACTCTGCAATTAGACTTTCCATCTTTGCTTCTTGTTCGGCTTTCGAAAGTTTTGTTAGTTGTAATACACTTAAAATGTTGTCCTCAATACTTAATTTCCTAAAAACAGAAGCTTCTTGAGCTAAATAACCTATTCCTTGTTGGGCTCTTTTATACATTGGATAATCTGTGATATCCAAATCATCTAAGAATATGTTACCAGAATTTGGTTTTACTAAACCAACAATCATATAAAAAGAAGTTGTTTTTCCAGCACCATTTGGACCTAAAAGTCCAACGATCTCTCCTTGATTCACTTCCACCGAAATGCCTTTTACAACACTGCGTCCTTTATAGGTCTTTACTAGATTTTCGGCTCTTAATTTCATGTTTTTAGGTTTAATCGTTCACTAAGTGTAAAGAAACGAATTTGGTTTCTTTACATTTAGTTTTTAACTTCAATTTTAGAATTATCTACTAGACTAATTCTCTATTTATTTTCTTCAAGAGCTTCCCAAAATTCATAAGCTCTTCGTAGATGAGGTACAACTATAGTTCCGCCCACAAGTGTAGCAATTCCCATAGCTTCCATCATTTCCTCTTTAGTAACTCCTTCTTTATGACTTGTTTCTAAGTGATACTTTACGCAATCATCGCAACGTAAAACTGCAGACGCAACTAATCCTAATAATTCTTTGGTCTTAACATCTAATGCACCAGCGGCATAAGCATTGGTATCCAAATTGAAAATTCGCTTTACAATTTTATTGTTGTCAGCTAATAATTTTTCGTTCATTCTTGAACGGTATTCATTGAATTCTTCTATAATATTATCCATTTACTTTCTTTTGATTTTTTACTACTAATTTTGAAATTAAGATGCTTGCTTCGTAAATGATAAGCATCGGTATTGTTACAATTACTTGACTCACAACATCTGGAGGAGTTACTATAGCAGCAACAACAAGTATAACGATTACTGCATATTTCCAATATTTTCTTAAAAATTCAGGAGTTACTAATCCTAATTTGGTCAAGAAATATATGATTATTGGTAACTCAAAAAACAATCCACAGGCAATAACACTAGTTTTTACCATACCAATATAGGAGTCAACGCTAAACTGATTTATTACCACATTACTAATAGTAAATGTAGCAAAAAAGTTAACGGACATAGGCACAATTAAGTAGTAACCAAATAACACTCCTATGAAGAATAATAAGGAAGACGAAAAAATAAAAATTTGTGCATGTTTTTTCTCTGTCGAATAAAGCGCTGGGCTAATAAATTTCCAAACTTCCCAAAGTATAAAAGGAAATCCCAGAATAAAACCAGTTGTTACACACGTCCAAATCAAAACATTGATCTGGCCTTCCATATTTGTATTCTGGATTATAAAAGGCATTTCGGTAACACAAATAATATCTGAAAAACCTAACTGATTTGACAAATCACAAAAAAAGCGATACGTTATGAAATTAGGATCTGTAGGACCAAATATGATTACATCAAAAATATAATCACTTATGAAAAATGCAACCGTAGCTAAAATTAATATTGCTATTGTGCTTCTAACGAGCAACCATCTTAATTCTTCAAGATGATCTAAGAACGACATTTCGTTCAAGTTTTTTTTTGCCATTATACGATTCCTTCTTTTAAAATGTCATGTAAATGCAGCACGCCTTTGTAATCGCCATTATCAACAACAACTAACTGAGTAATTGAGAAGTCTTCCATGATATTCAATGCTTCAACCACCATTGCCTCTGACGAAGTCATTTTTGGATTTTTTGTCATAATATCTTTTGCTGTCAAATCAGTGAACGTATCTGTGTCATTAAGCATTCTTCTGATATCACCGTCGGTAATAATTCCTATCACTTTATCATTTTCAACTACGGCTGTGACACCAAGTCGTTTTTCTGAAATTTCAAAAATTACCTGTTTGATAGATGCTTCTGGCGATACTATAGGTTTAAGACTATTTTCTAGCATGTCTTTTACTCTTAACAATAATCTTTTCCCTAATGCGCCACCGGGATGATAAACTGCAAAATCTTCTGGTTTAAAATCGCGCATTTCCATTAAGCACACAACCAAAGCATCACCCATAACTAATTGTGCTGTTGTGCTATTTGTAGGAGCTAGATTGTTGGGACACGATTCTGATTCCACAGTTGTATTTAGAACAATGTCAGATCCTTTAGCTAAAAACGAAGTCATGTTTCCCGTTATTGCAATCAAGCTGTTTCCAAATCTTTTCAGTAAAGGAACTAAAACTTTGATTTCAGGACTGTTTCCGCTTTTTGAAATGCAGATAATTACATCATCCGTTTGAATCATCCCTAAGTCGCCATGAATAGCTTCAGAGGCATGTAAAAAGAGTGATGGTGTTCCAGTCGAGTTGAATGATGCTACCATTTTTTGAGCAATTATGGCGCTTTTTCCTATTCCCGTAACTACTAGTCTTCCCTTTGAATTATAGATCTTTTGAACTGCTTCGGTAAAGTTTGCATCCAGGAAATCAGCGAGTTTAGCAATGGATTCACTTTCTGAAAGGATTGTTTTTTTGGCGCTTGCCAATATGTTTTCTTTAATAATCAAAACTGAATAATTAAAATTTGTATGTGTAAAAGAAATTTGTACCTTTAGGTGTCGCAAATTTATACAAAATACTACATAATCAAGAATGAATCCAAACGAAATTGACATACATAAAGAATTAAAGAAGTATTTTGGCTTCGGCCAATTCAAAGGATTACAGGAACAAGTCATAAAAAGCATCCTGAATCAACAAAATACATTTGTTATTATGCCTACAGGGGGAGGAAAGTCTCTTTGTTATCAATTACCCGCTTTGGTTCAAGAAGGAACTGCCATCGTAGTTTCTCCTTTAATTGCCTTGATGAAAAATCAAGTGGACGCAATTAGAAGCTTGTCTTCAGAAAATGGTATTGCGCACGTTTTAAACTCCTCACTTACTAAAACTGAAATCGCACAAGTCAAGAAAGACATTACTTCTGGATTGACAAAATTGCTTTATGTTGCGCCTGAGTCTTTGACAAAAGAGGAATATGTTAACTTTCTTAAAAATGTTACGATTTCTTTTGTGGCCATAGATGAAGCGCACTGTATTTCAGAATGGGGACATGACTTTAGACCAGAATATAGAAATCTAAAACATATTATAAAGCAGTTAGGAGATGTTCCTATCATTGGTTTAACCGCTACTGCTACACCAAAAGTTCAAGAAGATATCTTGAAAAATCTAGACATGACTGATGCTGCCACTTTCAAAGCATCGTTCAATAGACCTAATTTATATTACGAAGTACGTACAAAAACTAAAAATATTGAATCGGATATTATTCGATTTATAAAGCAGCACAAAGGCAAATCAGGGATTATTTATTGCTTGAGCCGTAAAAAAGTTGAGGCTATTGCTGAAGTTTTGCAAGTTAATGGAATAAGTGCTGTGCCGTATCATGCTGGACTAGATGCGAAAACACGGGCAAGGCATCAAGATATGTTCCTGATGGAAGATGTTGATGTAGTAGTTGCGACAATCGCTTTTGGAATGGGGATTGACAAACCAGATGTGCGATTTGTTATTCACCACGATATTCCTAAATCATTAGAAAGTTATTATCAAGAAACTGGACGTGCGGGAAGAGATGGTGGCGAAGGACATTGTTTAGCGTATTACTCGTACAAAGATGTTGAAAAGTTAGAAAAGTTCATGTCTGGCAAACCAGTAGCTGAACAAGAAATTGGTTTCGCTTTACTGCAAGAAGTCGTGGCTTACGCCGAAACTTCCATGTCTCGTAGAAAATTTTTACTCCATTATTTCGGAGAAGAATTTGATGATGTGACTGGTGAAGGCGCAGATATGGATGATAATATTCGAAATCCAAAAACAAAAATTGAAGCGAAGGATCAAGTGGTAAAATTGCTTGAAGTGGTTCGTGATACAAAGCATTTATACAAATCTAAAGAAGTTGTTTTTACACTAATAGGTCGCGTAAATGCTGTCATAAAAGCGCACAGAACGGATGTTCAGTCTTTTTTTGGATGCGGAATTAAATTCGATGAAAAATATTGGATGGCACTATTGCGACAAGTTTTAGTCGCTGGGTATTTATCTAAAGATATTGAAACGTACGGAATCGTAAAAATCACTGATAAAGGTCTCGATTTTATTAAAAATCCAAAATCTTTTATGATGTCAGAAGATCATGAGTATAATGAAACTGTTGATGAAGCGATTGTAACGGCTTCAAAATCAACAGCTGTTGCTGATGAGGTTTTGATGGGTATGTTGCGTGATTTACGTAAAAAAGTAGCAAAAAAAGTAGGAGTTCCTCCTTTTGTAGTTTTCCAAGATCCTTCATTGGAGGATATGGCCCTAAAATATCCAGTTTCTCAAGAAGAAATGATAAATATTCACGGTGTTGGGGAAGGTAAAGCAAAAAAATATGGTAAAGAATTCTTAGAGTTAATTAGTAGATACGTTGATGAAAATGATATCGAACGTCCAGAAGATTTAGTCGTGAAATCTACGGGAGTAAATTCAGTAAATAAACTATATATTATTCAAAATATAGATCGAAAATTACCACTTAATGATATTGCTTCGGCAAAAGGAATAAACATGGATGCTTTGATCAAAGAAATGGAGCAAATTGTTTATTCTGGGACAAAGCTAAATATTAAGTACTGGATTGATGATATGTTAGATGATGATCAGCAGGAAGAAATTCACGATTACTACATGGAATCAGAATCCGATAATATTGAATCAGCATTAAAGGAATTTGATGGTGATTACGACTTAGATGAATTGCGCTTAATGCGAATCAAGTTCATTAGTGAAGTAGCCAATTAAAAATAAATAAGTAACTAAAAATTCCAAATTTCAGCTAATCGTATAGTCGAAATTTGGAATTTTTATTTGGAATCTATCCTTCGTATACTTCTCCACGATGCGGTTTCAGAGCGTCGCGAACAGCAATCATGTTTTCATCTGTCACTACCATAAAAGCAATTGCTTGCATTTCACCTTGACTTTCAAAACCCGTAATGTTAATAGGTAATTTCTCTATTGCAATATATTCTTTTAGATGAATTTCGTGGTGCTCAGCCGTTTTACCAGATGCAGGACCGCGGAAATCCCATATTAATTTTATTTTTCTAGACATTTTTATTAGAGGTTAATCGATTCAATTTTTAGTTTTTAGAAGATGCAAAGTTACAAAGTCTAAATTGATTACTTACTAATATAAAGATTTGAAAATCGATTTTAGTTGGAATAAGAAGAAGTCAGTACAAAATGTTACTTTTGCACAAGGATTGTTTTATGTTTTTAAAAGAATTAACAATCTACAATTGAATAATTAAGCAAATGCCTCAAGAACTACTTTTACAAGTTACTCCCGAAATAGCCGCAAACGAATTGTTGCTAAAAGATTATTTAGCGAAACAAATGAAAGTTTCAGTTAATGAAATTCAGCATGTTTCGATATTGAAGCGCTCTATAGATGCGCGTCAAAAAACGGTCAGAATCAATTTAAAAGTTTTGATATTTCTAAAAGGTGAAAAATTTGAGCAAACTAAATTCCAACTTCCAGATTATAAAAATGTTTCTCATGCTCAAGAAGTAATAGTAGTAGGAGCTGGGCCAGCTGGTCTTTTTGCAGCATTGCAATTAGTAGAGTTAGGTTTGAAACCTATCGTTATTGAACGCGGAAAGGACGTTCGCGGTCGCCGTCGTGATTTAAAAGCAATTAATGTGGATCATATTGTTGATGAGGATTCTAATTATTGTTTTGGTGAAGGTGGAGCAGGAACATACTCTGACGGAAAATTATACACGCGATCGAAAAAAAGAGGTGATGTAACTCGAATTTTAGAACTTTTTGTAGCTTTCGGAGCCACTCCAGATATATTAGTGGATGCTCATCCGCATATTGGAACAAATAAATTACCTCAAATTATTCAAGACATTCGTGAAAAAATAATTGAATTTGGTGGACAAGTTTTATTCGAAACAAGGTTAACAGATATATTAATAAAAAATAACGAAGTACAAGGAATTGTAACTCAAAAAGGTGATACGATACTTGCTAATAAAATAATTCTCGCAACAGGTCATTCAGCGCGAGATATTTACGAAATGCTTGATCGAAAGAAAGTGTTTATTGAAGCCAAGCCCTTTGCTTTAGGAGTACGAGCCGAACATCCACAATCTTTAATTGATAGTATACAATACAGTTGCGACTATCGCGGTGAACATTTACCGCCAGCTCCATATTCTATTGTAAAACAAGTTAATGGACGCGGAATGTATTCTTTCTGTATGTGTCCAGGAGGCGTTATAGCGCCATGTGCGACTAGTCCTGGCGAAGTAGTGACAAATGGATGGTCACCCTCTAAAAGAGATCAAGCGACAGCTAATTCTGGAATTGTAATAGAATTAAAACTAGAAGATTTTAAACATTTTGCAAAATTTGGAGCCTTAGCAGGAATGGAATTTCAGAAAAGTATTGAGCAGAAAGCTTGGCATTTAGCTGGTGAAACTCAAAAAGTACCAGCTCAAAAAATGATAGACTTCACTCAAAATAGAGTTTCATCAGAAATTCCAAAAACTTCTTATGTTCCTGGAACTACTTCGGTGGAAATGGGACAAGTTTTCCCTGGTTTTCTGTCTCAAATATTAAGAGAAGGTTTTACCGAATTTGGAAAATCCATGCGTGGTTATTTAACCAATGAAGCAGTGATTCACGCACCAGAATCGAGAACATCATCTCCTGTTAGAATTCCTAGAGAAATACTAACTTATGAGCATCTACAAATAAAAGGACTTTATCCTTGTGGTGAAGGAGCGGGTTATGCCGGCGGAATAATTTCTGCAGCAATTGATGGTGAGAAATGTGCTATCATGATTGCTGAAGCCTTAAAGAACTAGATTTCTAAAATTAGACATTCTGCAATTTTCAAAATACGCTTTTAAACAAAAAACGCCTTGTTACTAAAAAGGCGTTTTTCATATCTTAATTATTTTTTGTTCTTCAATCGGTCTTTAAAAAGTTTTTCAAATTTTTCAATTTTAGGCTGAATAACTAACTTACAGTATTGCTGATTTTTATTATTGGCGTAATAGTTTTGTTGATAATCCTCAGCTTTATAAAATTGTTTTAAAGGTTCTAAAGTTGTTACAATTGCACTATTGTAAATTTTAGCTTTTTTCAACTCATTAATAATAGATTGAGCAGCTGCTTTTTGTGCCTCATTTTTATAAAAAATTGCCGAACGGTATTGAGTACCTACATCACCACCTTGACGATTTAATGTCGTAGGATCGTGAACTGTAAAAAACACATTGAATATTTCGTCGAGATTGGTAACATTTTTATCATAAGTAATTTTAACTACTTCAGCGTGACCTGTCGTCCCGGTGCTAACTTGTTCATAATTAGGATTAGCGATTTTACCACCTGCGTATCCAGAAACTACTGATTTTACTCCATCTAAATTTTCGTAAATTGCTTCAACGCACCAGTAGCAACCACCTGCTAAAGTAATAGATTCAATATTTGATTGCTTCGTTTTTTTTACTGCTTTATTGCTTTGTGCAAACGTACTTATTGTAGCAAGTAAGCAGACTAAAAGTATTTTTTTCATGATTATTTAGTATCAGGCACGAAATCAAGTGCGATTGAATTCATACAATATCTTTTTCCAGTTGGTTCTGGTCCATCGTCAAATAAATGGCCTAAATGTCCATCACATCTTCCGCATAAGGCTTCGATTCTCTCCATCCCTAACGACTTATCAGTTTTGTAAACGACACTAGTTTTACTGTCTTGTTCAAAGAAGCTTGGCCAGCCGCAAGTGCTAGAAAACTTTGCGCCAGAGCGAAATAATTTGTTTCCACATGCTGCACAGTAATAAGTTCCTTTGTCATCAGAGTCCCAGTATTTACCTGTAAAAGGTCTTTCTGTATCTGCTTCTCTTGTTACCGCATAAACATCTTCAGGTAATACTTTTTTCCACTCTGCGTCGCTAACCTTTAATTTGGTAGTATCAGTATTAGAGTAATAAGGATTTCCTGGTTTTTCAATTGTATTTTCCATTGTGATTTTGTTTTTAGGATTGTTTTGCTTCTTTGCCGTTTGGCCGCAAGCGGTGAACATAAATAAGGGTAGCAAAAATAAGATGCTTAAAAAATGTGTTGCTTTGTTCATGATTATATTTTTTTTAAAGCGTAAGCAATTTTATAAATAGCCTACTTCTGTTATGTTATTTTTGTTAAACCTTTCTTTTTTTCGTCAAAATTATTAATTGTTACACAAATGTAAGGGTTACAATTAATTTGCATCTGAATCGTCAATTATTTTAATAATGATTTATGCTAGGTTTAACTACTAACATTTACGAGAAATGACTAGTTATGGTTTCGTAAGTCTTATAGTTTTAAGTTGCTATGACGGCCTTGAAGTTTAATTATGGATTCAAAAAGTAAATTTCCAAAATTGAATTCACTTAATACAGATAGTGAGAGTCTTAGTTAACAGATGTATTTATAAACGGTAATAGTGTTATTTGCGACTTTTTATTTTATGCTTCATTTTAAGAAGTAGAGATAAATAATAGTCGACAATCTTATATTTTAAAGCTATTTTATCAATTAGAATTGCTCTTTTACGTCTTTAACTGAGTTAATAATCAAAAAAACATATCAAAATACATCAACAAACTGAAACAGAATGTTAAACGCTCTGACCATAGTTTTCTTTTTTGTATTTTTGACCTGAAAAACATTAATATGACAGAAGAAAACGTAATCTTAGTGAATGAGAAAGACGAGCAAATAGGATTAATGCCTAAGCTTGAGGCACATGAAAAAGCAGTTTTACATCGTGCCTTTTCTGTGTTTATATTAAATAGTAAAAACGAGATCATGTTGCAGCAACGTGCGCATCAAAAGTATCATTCCCCTTTATTGTGGACTAATACATGTTGCAGCCATCAGCGCGACGGAGAGACAAATATTCAGGCTGGAAGTCGCAGATTATATGAAGAAATGGGTTTTAAAGCAGATTTAAAAGAACTGTTTCATTTCATTTATAAAGCTCCTTTCGATAACGGTTTGACAGAGCACGAGCTAGATCACGTAATGATTGGGTACTACAATGACGAACCTGAGATTAATCCTGAGGAAGTTGAAAGTTGGAAATGGATGAAAATTGAAGATGTAAAAAAAGATATGGAAGTTCATCCTACTCTTTATACGGTTTGGTTCAAAATTATTTTTGACGAATTTTATCATTTTTTAGAAGAACATAAAAGTCCTTTATCAGCTGAGGGAGAGATTTAATTATATTAATTTATTCTATTTATGAAAGTTACTATTTCAAGAAAAGCGCATTTTAATGCAGCACATAGATTACATAGAAAAGACTGGACTTTTGAGCAGAACGATGCGATTTTTGGAAAATGTAATAACCCAAACTTCCATGGTCATAATTACGAATTAATTGTAAGTGTAACAGGACCAATTGATCCTGATACAGGATACGTTATGGATGTAAAGTTCTTAACTGATATCATTAAAGAAGATGTTGAAAATCAATTTGATCATAAAAATTTAAATTTAGATGTCCCAGAATTTAAAGATTTGAACCCAACTGCCGAAAATATTGTAGTTGTAATTTGGGATAAAATTAGAAAAAGAATCAAGCCAGAATTTGAATTAGAAGTTGTTCTTTATGAAACACCTCGAAATTTTGTAACCTATAAAGGAGAACAATGGAACTAAAAGTAGGCGATAAAATTCCAAATTTTACAGCAAAAGACGCAAACGGTGTTGAGTTTAAAAGTCAAAGTTTTGTAGGGCAAAAGCCTTTAGTTATTTATTTTTATCCAAAAGATAACACACCAGGATGTACTACACAAGCTTGCAGTTTTAGAGATCAATATGAAGATTTTAAAGATCTAGGTGCTGAAGTTATCGGCATTAGTAGTGACAGTGTTGCTTCACACGACAAGTTTAGCAGTCAATATAAATTACCCTTTATGCTTTTATCTGATTCTGATAAAAAAATCAGAAAGTTATTTGGAGTGCCTACAGGAATGTTCGGATTGCTTCCAGGTCGAGTTACTTATGTAATTGATAAAAATGGCGTAGTTCAAATGGTTTTTGACAGCATGTTAGCTGGAAAGCACATTCCAAAAGCGCTTGACGCTATTAAGAAATTAGTGAAGTAAATTAACATTGTTGCAGCTGCACTATTTTTTGAATATTTCGCTGCTTCAATTGTAATATTAGATTTCGGCAAAACGATTTATATTAAAAATTGTTTTTCGAAATCACATTAGAAATAAATTAAATGAAATTTTATCCTTTACAATTTACGCCTATCCTTAAAGGCAGAATCTGGGGTGGAAATAAACTAAATACGGTTTTAAACAAATCTATTACTGCTGATGCAAATGGCGAGAGCTGGGAACTATCGACTGTGAAAGGAGATGTTAGTATTGTTGCTAATGGTAAGTGGAAAGGGAAATCGTTAATGGATTTAATTAATGAGTATCCCACAGACATTCTAGGTACAGAAGTTTATCAGCGGTTTGGAAAAGAATTTCCATTGTTATTTAAATACTTGGACGCTAAGGAAGATTTATCAATTCAAGTTCATCCAAATGATTCTTTAGCTAAGGCACGTCACGGTTCTTTTGGGAAGACTGAAATGTGGTACATAATACAAGCGGATTTAAATTCCCATATAATAGCTGGTTTCAAAGAGCATTCAAATTCTGACTTATATTTAGAACACGTAAAAAACAATACCTTACTTTCGACTTTAAATGAAGTAGAAGTTAAATCAGGTGATGCTTTTTTTATTGAAAGTGGCACAGTTCATTCAATAGGAGCTGGACTAGTAGTCGCTGAAATCCAACAAACATCAGATGTTACCTATCGATTGTATGATTTTGATCGAATAGATAGCGCTGGAATAAAGAGAGAATTGCATGTTGATTTAGCGCTAGAAGCTATAAACTACAATAGTTTAGATACTAAAATAGAATACTCGAAAGAAACAAATTTTCCTAACGAGTTGGTTTCATGTCCGTATTTTACAACAAATTTTATTCCGCTAGATGGACAGGTTGCAATTGTTAAATCAAAGCAGTCATTTACAGTCTACATGTGTGTTGAAGGTTCGTTCGAATTAACTTATGATGACGTTAAAGTAGATTATAATAAAGGAGATACAGTTTTGATTCCAGCGAGTATGAATTCATTCAGTATCAATGGAAAAGCTTCAATTTTAGAAATTTACATTTCATAGTCAGTAATAGAAAGATTATGTGTACTTTTGCAGACGCAAATTAAAATTCAAATTTTAAAAAAATAAAAATGGCAAACGTTAAAAATTTAAAGAAAGACATCAACTACGTTTTAGGAGATATTATTGAAGCAGTTTACTTGTTCGAAATTTCTACTACAGGAAAACCAACAACAGAAACTAATGCTTTAATTGACGAAGCTATTGCAGCTTTTGATGTTTTAATCACTAAAGTGAACGCAAAAAAGGTAGAAGATAAAAAAGCACACTTCAAACAAATCAATGTTGAATTGGAACAAACTGCTAATCAATTGGTTGCTAAAATCAACGAATTGTAGTCAAAAAAAAAGCAAAAAAAGATTGAATTTGTTTTGGAAAATAGAAATTCAATCTTATATTTGCACCCGTAATGAGTCGCCAGCGTAGCTCAGTTGGCTAGAGCAGCTGATTTGTAATCAGCAGGTCGTGGGTTCGAGTCCCTCCGCCGGCTCTTAATAAAACCACTTAACTTTTGTTAAGTGGTTTTTTGTTTTGATCAAAACCGTGAATAATTATTTTTTTATATTTTAATTTTTTTAAGCTAAATTTGAATTTGAAATTTAAAAATATGGACGAGCAATTGATTATTGATAATGTCGAAATGAAACTTAGCGAATCATCAAAGAATTTTTTAAAAGAAACTGCAAAGTGGACTTACCTATTGTCAATTGTGGGATTTATAATAATTCTGTTGATTTTAGCATCTGGATTGTTTGCTTTTAAGGTGTCTTACACAATGATTCAAATGAACTCTGAAATGTACAAAGTGGGTGCTTCCTTTGGTCTCTTGATGGCTTTGTTAAAGATAGCGACATCAATACTTTATATTTATCCCGTATATTGTTTAAATAAATTCTCATCTCAAATTAAAGAGGCATTACTAGCTAATGATTCAGAAATACTAGCTACTGCTCTTGAATTTTTAAAATCTCATTATAAATACTTAGGTATTATGACAATAGCGATTACTATTTTTTACATCTTTCTATTTGTATTTAAATTCTTTTTATAATTCGTCTTGACAATTGTCTTACTGGTTCCGATATCCAAAAAAAAACCATCTTGTCGATTTCAAGATGGTTTTTTGCTTTGTAATTTTATAAAAAGATTTAAGTCGTTTTATTTCTGACTTTTTACTTTCGAAACATATTCTGTTAATTTCTTTCCATAAAGAGATTGCGCTACTTTTGGTGACATAGCTTTTTGAATTGTATCTAAATATTTTACATTAATATCGTAAATTTCAGATAATGCAATATAAGGGGCAACTTCATAATCTCTATTGTTCAAAGCAAAATTAGTAGCAAATAAATATTTCCTTTTAATGTTAGCATCTTGAAGCGCACTGATACTATCTGCTGCTTTTAGATTTTGTATTTTAATTGCTTTAAATCTTTGTTCTAACATGGTCAAATTTTTATCAGTGAATCCCATGTTGATTTTTTTGTACTCTTCAAAAATCTCGTTATTTTTTGATCCTGTAACTTTCGCATCAGCTAGGTAATGATCTAAAGTGGTTTCGATAGTGATGTTTCCAGGCTCTGCAAAGAAAGATATATTGTTGTCTAAAGAATTTGTAGTACCACGATCTAAAGATAAATAAAGCATCTCTGGTGACTTTAAATCTAGGTCACTCTTAAATGTTGAAGTTCCGTCCAAAGTAATTGAATCAAGAACTACTAAAGTAGTATCAACAATTCTTTGAATGTATAAAGTTCCTTTTTTTAATCCTTTAATATTTCCAGTAATATGTAAGTTGCCTGTGGTTTCGGTTTTGTTACAAGAAACTAGTAATGCTAATGTAACGAATGCAATAATTGATTTTTTCATGTTAAGTTAAAATTTATTTTTTGGTGCCACTGTAATTTTTTATTTTCTAAAATCGAAATTATAATTGATAAGTGATGACAGTTTTTAGCGTTCTTTGATTTGGGCGCAAAATAAAGAAAATTGTTTGAAAGATTCATTTAATGTGATCTATTTTGGTAAAAAAAAATCCCAATCTATTTCTAAATTGGGATTTCTTAATTATTTCAGTAATTTAAGCTTTAAGCCATGCTTCTTTAAGTATGTTTTTAGTCGCATCTGTTGAATGTAAACCTTCTTTTTCCTCATATGGTAGCTTTACTTTTCCTTTGACTGTTTGCTCTTTTCCGTTACGTTTTATTTTAACGGTAATAGCATCATTTTCTTTCCATGACTGGCTAGTCGTAATCATGTCGTATATGTTATCTACGGAATATGGTTTTCCATCAATAGCGACAATAATGTCGCCTCCTTGTAAATTTAAATTTTTATAGAAATCATTTAATTCCATGTTTGGAATTACAATAATCTCTTTCGTTTTCTGATCAACAGTAATATAGGGAACTTGTCCTTTTAAGAAAACATTTGTAGCAGCCTTAGTCATCGTTTTTGTGATTCCCACTTTTGCTAAATAAGTATCATAAGGAATTGGTGTTGGTTCTGCGACATACATTTCTAAAAATGTACCAACTTCAGGATAAGTCAAAGAAGTTATTTTTGCGAAAAGCTCATTATCATTAAATGGTTTAGAAGCTCCATATTCATTTGAAAGTTTTTGCATCAAATCTAAAATTCCTCTCTCGCCTTTACTGTTCTCTCTGATAATTACATCTAGACACATTCCAATCAATGCTCCTTTTTCATATACATTAAGATACTGCGCTTTGTAAGGCTCTTCTAAAACATTTGTGCTCATTTTAGTGAATGGCATCCTGTCATCCATCTTATTTGCAGCAGCAATTTTATCAGCTATTCTAGAAAGAAACTCATCTTCGTCAATTAAACCTTGATTGATCTGAAATAGATTAGCAAAATATTCAGTAACTCCTTCATACATCCATAAGTGCTCAGACATTTTTGGATTGTTATAATCAAAATCGTGAATTTCTTTGGAATGAATTGACAATGGAGTTACGATATGAAAAAACTCGTGAGAGACAACGTCTATCATTGATTTCACTAATTCTTCTTTTGGCATCATTTCTGGCAAGACTACAGTTGTCGCGGTAGGATGCTCTAGAGCTCCAAATCCCTTAGCATCAGTCTCAGACATAGTTGATAAGTATAACAATACACTATACTTTTTTGTAGCATTGATTTTACCTAAAAAGTTTTTCTGGGCAGTCATCATTGTTTTCATTTCTGGAGTGATGCTTTCTGCAGTTACTTTTCCAGTTGGAGAATACACTCCAATAAGAATTTCCATTCCATCAATAGTAAAAGTAGTGTAGTCTGGTTTAGCATACATGATAGGATTTTCTACTAATTCAGCATAACGAGCAGTTTTAAATAAATCATTTGTAGTGCTTTCATCATAATCTGTCATCGATGTAGCACCCCATAATGTTGCAGGATGTGAGATAGTAACGTTGTATGGAAGGTCTTTTTTGTCCTGAAAATATCCAACAAAACCATGCATGTTTAAAACGAAATTTTTATCAGCATCGATATTTGTTCCAGCAGGAGAGAAAATATCTGTATTACCAAAACCACCGCCTTTTTCAGTATCAAAAGTGTCGTTTACTAAATATGTTACCTTCGAAACAGATTTTGCGTTTTTTATAGACCACGTATTATCATCTGTTTTTCTCACTGCCAACATACTTCCTTTGCTATCAAAAGCTTTAAAGTCTTCGATATATTTTCCGTAATTATCGACAGAGTACGTTCCTGGAACAATTTTAGGAATGCTGTAGGTTACTTCGTCAACAGTAATTTTTGGAGACATTACAGTTACTAGAACTTTATCATCCTTAACTTCGTTTAAATTAATAGTGACTGCTACAGTTTCATTTTGCGATTTTGAACTCGTGTTTGCTGTTCCTGCAGTTTTACAGCTCCAAAATACCGAAGCAAATGCTAAAGCGAAAAATATTCTTTTCATCTGAGATTGTTTTATTTTAGAAATTAGTCTGTGAGAGATTGAAATTGTTACAACGTAATGTGATTTTTTATAAGGTTTTAAATTTAATTCAAGTTAAGCGAAAGCTTATAAATATCAGTTTCTAATGTTTCTGTATCCTTATCTTCACAAAGTAGGAATTCAATTTTTTCTTTAGACTTTGAATATAATGTCAAACCTTCAAACTTATGAATGTCACTAATTTTTTTTGTAAAATTAATTTTCATTGTTTTTGTATTGATACTACCTATTATACTGCCTAAAACTTCGCCATCTTCATAAGTTGACTTTGTGTCTTCAGCTGAGGCCAAAAAATAAATAGATTCATCTACTAAAATCGCATCTGTGAAACTGCTGCGTACTCCTTTAATTTTGGGTAGTTTGTAATCATTGGAAAGAATGGTGAACTGGTCGTTCAAGTTTTCACCTTCGATGGTAAAGATTACATTTTTATTTGAAATTCCATTTCCGCGATTGAATAAGTACCAACTCTTTCCATCATATATTGCACCTTCTAGATTAAAATCTTCAGGTTTTATTTTTCCAAAATTTTGCATTACTGCGTACAATCCAGTTAAGTCGTGTGTGGTAGTTATTTTCTTCTCTAATGAATTTAATTGAACCATATTATTTCTTTTATCTGTAGAACCAGATCCAAATATGTAAAGGTCTTCGCCAAAACTTGCAATAGCCTCAAAGTCCGGCTTATCTTTTTTCAGAATATTTTGAGAAGGATTTTCGATTAATGCGTGCCGATTTAACTCTCGAGAATCGATATGATATTCGTAAAGATAACCGCTATTATCTCCAATAATTAAAAGTATATTGTCTTTGTAAATAAGTCCTGAAGCAGATCCAAT
This sequence comes from Flavobacterium weaverense, assembly GCF_003688495.1. Lineage (GTDB taxonomy): Bacteria > Bacteroidota > Bacteroidia > Flavobacteriales > Flavobacteriaceae > Flavobacterium > Flavobacterium weaverense. The sequence continues at coordinate 462,524 of NZ_REFH01000007.1, forward strand.
TCCTATAATTTGAAATAATAATTCAAGCTTAAATTTTTCCATTGTAAATATTTTGAAAATGAGATTTTATTTATTTCCCACGAATTTTGAGCAAATTTAATGTCTTGATGTGTCAGAACTAATATTAAGCTCCTCAAAATTTATTATATTTGAGTTTATAAAGATAAATTATTTCCTATGAAGTCGATAGATTCAGCTGATTTTAAAGTAGTAGACAAAATTAAATTGTCCAAGTTGCCAACTAATTTAGAGGTTGGCGCTAGCGATGAAAAAAAAGAAAATAAATTAGAGAAAATAAGTGCTAAGTTGAGCGAATTGCAGGACGTTATGTATGCGCACAATAAATATGGTGTGTTAATTTGTCTTCAAGGAATGGACACTTCTGGAAAAGATAGTTTAATACGTGAGGTATTTAAAGGATTTAATTCACGTGGAGTGGTGGTGAGTAGTTTCAAAACTCCTAATTCTGCAGAATTAGAGCACGATTATTTATGGCGCCATTATTTGGCTCTGCCTGAAAAGGGGAAATTTGCTATTTTTAATAGAACGCATTACGAAAATGTGTTGGTAACGCGCGTGCATCCTGAATATATATTAAATGAGAACTTACCGGGAATAGAAAATGTGGAAGATATCAGGCCGGAATTTTGGGGAAATAGAATGGAACAAATCAGGAATTTTGAGAAACACATTAGCCAAAATGGAATTATTGTTTTAAAATTCTACATGCATTTAAGTAAAGAGGAGCAAAGGCAACGTTTACTGAGAAGGTTAGAAGAGGGAAAACACAATTGGAAATTCTCTACTGGCGATTTAAAAGAAAGAGGCCACTGGGACGAATATATGGAGTATTACGAAGATGCGATTAATAGTACCTCTACAGAAGAAGCACCATGGTACGTAGTTCCAGCTGACGATAAGGAAATGGCTAGATATATTGTTGGTAAAATAATATGGGAAGAAATGCAAAAACATACCGATATAAAAGAACCTGAAATGGACGGCAAGGTTAAAGAAAACATCGAAATGTATAAAGACATATTAAAAAAAGAGTAAAAAAAAATGCACTGATTTTCAGTGCATTTTTTTTATATCTAAAATAAATTATAGTTTGAATCCGTAAGCGATACGCAAAGCAATTTGATTTGTATCGTATTCTGTATATGCTTCATAACGTAAACTAACGTCAATGTCTTTTCCTGCATATCCAACTCCTGGAGACCATAAGTAAGTATCTTGTTTGTAGCCATTAGTAATTGCAATACCACCACCAACTTCACCTAAAACGTAGAATTGATCTTCCCATACAAAAGCTTTAAAACCTACTTTTACAGGAATAAATCCTAAATCTTTTACATTATTACTAATGAAAAGGTTTGTAAAACCTGTAGTTAAAACTGCCGAATATCTTTTAGTTAAATCGTATTGAAGTCTTACATCAGCTCCTAAAGAATAATTGTAAAAATCCTCGTTAGTAGGAATGCCGCCATTGATACCAACACCTAAACGAAATCCTTGATCGTAATTTGTTGCTTTGTTTGTTTCTTGAGCTTGCGTTTGATTTGCAAAGAAGAATGCCATTGTAAATGCTAATGCGATTTTAATTTTTCCTGAAATTTTCATAATTGATTTTTAAAAGTTTTTCTGTTTTGATATTCTCAAAACGACGATGCAAATGTAAAATTCAAGATATAGATGTAGTTATAGAATTATAAAATTTTGTTTCAGAATTGCTTGTTTTTTGAAAGGAATTTTCAAAATTATTGTGTTATATATTCATTTGTATCAGTACAATTCAATGCTTCTCCTTACCTTTGTCGACTTTAAAAAAAATCACGTGAATTTATCCCAGTATACTAAAGAGTTCTCCTATAATTTACGATTAGCATATCCTATAATTTTAGGAATGCTAGGTCACACAATTGTTGGTATTGTAGACAATATAATGGTTGGAAAATTGGGTCCAACAGAATTAGCAGCTGTTTCTCTTGGAAATAGTTTTGTTTTCATAGCGATGTCGTTAGGTATAGGCTTTTCGACTGCTATTACTCCGCTTGCCGCTGAAGCTGATGGTAAGAATGATATCGACGAGGGAAGAAGTGTGTTTCATCATGGATTATTTTTGTGTTCTATTTTAGGAATAACTTTATTCTTGATAATTTTCTTTTTTAAGCCATTAATTGCTTTCATGGGACAACCAGATATTGTTGTTGAAATGGCTAAGCCTTATCTCGATATTGTTGCATTTTCACTAATTCCGTTAATTATATTTCAAGGATACAAGCAGTTTGCTGATGGAAAATCAGAAACTAAATATTCAATGTGGGCAACAATTATTGGTAATGTAGTCAACGTTATTATCAATTATTTTTTGATTTATGGGATTTGGTTTTTTCCAAAAATGGGTATAGTAGGAGCAGCTATCGGAACAATTTTATCACGCATCGTAATGTTGATTTTTATGCATTATGCTTTGGCTACCAAGCCAAAATTCTATCCCTACTTTGAGAATTTTAGTTTCAAAGAAATCAAAAAGAAAATGTTGAATAAAATAATTAATCTAGGCTTCCCTTCTTCAATGCAGATGTTTTTTGAAGTAGCTTTATTTACTGGAGCAATATGGCTATCTGGATTGTTAGGGACAACAAGTCAAGCGGCTAACCAAATTGCGTTAAGCTTAGCTTCTTTAACGTTTATGTTCGCGATGGGTTTGAGTGTTGCTGTAATGATTAGAGTAGGGAACCAGAAAGGCTTAATGGATTATGTTAAACTACAGTTAGTCGCACGTTCGATTTTTTTACTAGCAATATTATTAGAAGTTGTTTTCGCCATTATATTTATTGTTTTTCATAAATATTTACCGCAAATATTTGTAGATGTTAACGATGCGAAGCACATTATAGAAACAAAAGAAGTTATCTTTATTGCGTCCCAATTATTATTTGTTGCCGCATTTTTTCAAATATCAGATGGAATTCAAGTCGTAGTTTTAGGAGCATTAAGAGGTTTACAAGACGTAAAAATACCGATGTATATTACTTTTGTTGCGTATTGGGTAATTGGTTTTCCAATTTCAATATATTTAGGTTTATATACAGATTTAAAAGCAATAGGAATTTGGATCGGGCTTTCGGCAGGATTAACATCAGCCGCTATATTTTTGTATATTCGCTTTGCGAAATTGACAAAAAAATTAATTTTAGAAGGACAAAATAGTAGCATAAATAAATAATTAAAACATGGAATTACCAAAATTTTTATTGGGTGATAATACGGATTGCCCAGAAGACATTTTCATTATACATTTAGATTACCCTAGATTCATCATCAATTTAAAAGATGATGAAGTGGAGTTTATGGAAGAAGCAGAAGATCTTGATGAAGGCGAATTAAATGCCGAAATGGAAGGATTAATTGTAGAGGCTACTGCATTCTACGATCGTGAAATGGAGCGCTACGAAAAAGAATAAGCTTCTCTATCTTTTACATTTAAGTTACATGAATTAAAACCGATGTACTATAAAACACTCTCCCACAATAAAGCGCGAGACTGTTTATATGCAATCGGTTTTTTTGTAGATTTCAAACGCTAAATTCCTCTTCTCTTTTATCATTTTCTAAATAGCATTCAATGAAAAAGTTATTCTTTTTAAAACCTATTTTTAATTTTATAGCGATAGGTCTGCTTATTACAACAGCGAGTCGATTGTTTTTGTTTTTTTTATTTAAAGACCGAGTGACTGACACCGCCGATTATTGGTTCATCTTTCCCATAGGTTTGCGTATGGATTTGATACTTTTGTGCTACCTGTCTTTTCTTCCGGCTTTATTGCTCAGTTTTGTTCCAAATAATTATATCAAATACATTAATAAGTTTATTGCTTACTACAGCATCCTATTCTTATTCTTAATTTTATTTGTCGAATTAGCTACTCCTGATTTTGTTTCGCAATATGATACGCGTCCCAACAGAATTTTTTTAGATTATCTCATCTATCCTAAAGAAGTTATAGGAATGCTTCTTAAAAGTTATTTATCGTCAATTATTATTACTTTTTTAATTTTGGGTATTGCGCTTTACTTCGCGTTAAAAAAAGTGAAGAGTCTTTTCTATACTCAAGCGACTGATTATAAATTTAGATTGCTGATTTTTCCATTGCTCGTTTTTCTTTTATTTTTTGGAGCGCGTTCCAGTCTAACTTCAAAAAGACCAATAAATGCTAGTAATGCAGTTTTTTCTACAGACCAATTAACGAATTGCTTGGGATTAAATTCATTTTACACTGTCGCTTATGCGGCTTATTCGATAAAAAATGAAGGCAATACAAAAATGTATGGTAAAATGGATGAAGAAGAAGCAATCTCTCGCGTTAAGAAATATATGGATGTAACTGAATTTACTGATAATTCTATTCCTTTTCTGCACGTTCAAAAATCAGATGCAATATTAGAAAGACCTTATAATTTAGTTATTTTTTTACAAGAGAGTTTAGGTGCCGAGTATGTTGGTGTTTTGGGCGGAAAGCCATTAACTCCAGAGTTTGATAAACTTTCAAAAGAAGGATTGTTATTCACTAACTTGTATTGCACAGGAACGCGAAGTGTAAGAGGTATTGAAGCTGTGGTGACTGGTTTTCTTCCATCTCCATCAGAAAGTGTCGTTAAGTTGAGTAATTCACAACAAGGATTTTTTACGATAGCAGATGCGCTAAAAAGGAAAGGCTACGAAACTAGTTTTATTTATGGAGGAATGGCTAATTTTGATAACATGGCTTCCTTTTTTAATGGCAATGGTTTTGAAGACATTATTGATCAAGATGACTTTGATACTGATGGAAAGAAATATGCTTTTAAAGGAACTTGGGGTTATTCTGATGAAGATTTAGCCGTTAAAGCAAATGAATATTTCAAATCTAAAGGTACTAGACCTTTCTTCTCTTTAATGTTTTCTACCTCAAATCACGAGCCTTTTGAATATCCAGAAGGAAGAATAAAGGGTTATGATAAAAAAGCCGCAACAGTTAATAATTCTATGAAATATGCTGATTTTTCGATAGGGAAATTTATGGAAATGGCTAAAAAGGAATCTTACTATAAAAACACTGTTTTTATCATAATTGCTGATCATAATACGAGAACTTTTGGAAAAAATCTAGTCCCTATTAACAAATTCCATATTCCTGCTTTAATTATTGGACCTAATGTACCTGTAGGAAAAGTGCATAGTCAATTAGCGAGTCAAATTGATATTCCACCAACTTTACTAAGTTATCTTGGCGCCAAATTTGAAACTCCCATGGTGGGAAGAAATTTAAGCAAAATAAAGGCAATGACAAAAGGACGATCTATAATGCAGTTCAATGATATTAACGCCTTCAGAGTTGAAGATCAAGTAGTAATCATGCAACCTAATCTATATCCACTGCAATTTAAAATCGTTAATGATACTACTTTGATTTCAGTAAAATTAGATAGTGAATTGGCTAAAGATGCTTTGGCACATGTTGTAATTGCTGGAAATTTATACAAACAAGGTAAACACAAGCTTAGGGAAATTAAGAAATAATATTACTGACTATCTTCAGAATTGATCTTGCAGCTCTGATATACATTTAATAGTTTTTGAGCTGCTGCAAACGGTGATATTTCATCGCTTTGAACCGCTTTTTTTGTTGGTTCTAATAAATCCTGGATTTCGATTTGATTATAAAAATTTAATTTTAACTGTTCGTTTATAGTTTCAAACATCCAGTATTGATTTTGTTCTTTGCGCTTTTCAAAAAAGGAATTATTAGTTTTGGTTAAACCAAGAAAGCTTTCTATTGTTTCCCATACTAGAGGAATTCCTTCGTGAGTAATCGAACTACAGGTTGAAGTTTTTGGAATCCAGCCAGATTTTTTAGCTGGAAAAAGGTGTAAAGCTCGATTGAATTCCATTTTGGCAAAATGTGCCTTTCTTATATTATCGCCATCTGCTTTGTTGATAACAATAGCGTCAGCCATTTCCATAATACCGCGTTTTATACCTTGTAGTTCATCGCCAGCACCTGAAATTTTTAGCAATAAAAAGAAATCGACCATACTATGAACCGCAGTTTCGCTTTGTCCTACACCCACAGTTTCAATAATAATAGTGTCAAAGCCACAAGCTTCACATAAAGTAATCGTTTCGCGAGTTTTTCGTGCAACGCCACCTAAAGTTTCTCCAGAAGCGGACGGACGTATATATGCATTTTTATCTTTTACTAATTCTTCCATTCTAGTTTTGTCACCTAGAATACTTCCGTGGCTAATTGTGCTGCTTGGATCAACAGCTAACACAGCGACTTTTTTACCTAAACTTGTTAAAAATTTTCCAAACGCTTCTATAAAAGTACTTTTTCCAACTCCCGGAACGCCTGTAATTCCTATTCGGATGGATTTACTCGCATGTGGTAAACAAGCATTTATGACTTCGTTGGCTTTCGCCAAATGATTGTTATTAGTACTCTCTACTAAAGTGATCGCCCGACTTAATGCAGTTATATTTCCTGCTAAAATACCATCGACTAATTCTGATGCAGAAGGCTGCATTTTTCTAAACTTTTGAATGTTTACAATGGAAGTCGAGCTAGTGATTTCTGGGGGAGAAATCCCTGCTTTTTCGTTTAATGCGCTAGGATGAGTTTTTTTGTTTGACAAAGCTGAAGATTTGAAAAGTAAAAGTAGTGAAAACAAAAATAGTTTCAAAAGCATTTTAGTGCTGGTCTGTTATATTTGAACGTAATGTTTTTAAGATATTCACTTTTTATATGATGATAAATCAGGAATTTTATCCGTGAATTTTTAATAATATGATAATTAAGTATTCTAAAAATCACAATGTTGTATTTGTCACATTAAGATTAATTTCTTCATTTCAGTAAAAGATTTTAGTGGTATTTTTACATTCAATTATTTGCTATGTACAACTTCATAATCATCTTTGGTTTTTTATTCTTAGGCTTGATTCTTCAGCGTATAAATGGATTTCCAGTAAGGATTTATAAGCAAATAAATACGATTGTAATTTATATATGTCTACCTGCTCTTGCTTTATATTACATTCCAAAAATTGAATGGAGTAACAATCTTTTATTCCCCATCGGGGTAGCATGGATTACTTTTTCAGGATCTTACTTTTTATTTAATTATATCGGTAAAAAAAGAGCTTGGTCTAAAAAGTTGATAGGTTGTTTAATAATCACCGCTGGTTTAGGGAATACTTCATTTGTTGGATTTCCTATTATTGAAGCTTTGTATGGCGAGGAAGGAATGAAAACTGCTATTTTAGTTGATCAGCCTGGTTCTTTTGTTATTCTATCCACTTTTGCGATTCTTGTCGCAAGTATATACTCTACTGGAAAACCTGATGGACTTAAAATTGTTAAAAAAATTGCATTTTTCCCTCCCTTTTTAACCTTTCTGATCGCTTGCTTAATGAATTATTTAAATTTTGATTTTCATGATTACGTGCAAGCTTTGCTTCAAAAGGCAGGGACGATTATGACACCACTAGCGATGTTATCTGTGGGATTGCAGTTAAAGTTTGATCGAAGAAGCCAACATTGGAGATTTTTAGGAATGGGACTTTTATATAAATTAATCCTAACTCCTGCAGTGATATACTTACTGTATGTTGTAATTTTGCAGCAGCATTCAAAGATGATCGAAGTTGCAGTGATGGAATCAGCTATGGCGCCAATGATTACTGCCAGCATACTTGCCTCGTCAAATGGTTTAAAGCCCAGGTTGAGTAGTATGATGGTTGGTTTTGGAATACCTATTTCATTTATCACGTTAGTCTTTTGGTACTTCATACTGCAACTATAAATTCTTTTGGATCTCTATTTAATAATATAGTTTTTATCTTAAAAAATGAATTCATCTTCCGCTACCGCTTCCCAAAGTGAAGTTTTAAATAATGGTCAACAAACCGTTTACCCAATACTGTTTTCAATAGCATTTGCGCATTTAATAAACGATTTGTTACAAGCTGTTATCCCCGCTGCGTATCCAGTTTTAAAAGAAAATTATAATTTAACATTTACCCAGATTGGTTTGATTACACTAGCATACCAATTAGCAGGTTCGCTTTTACAGCCACTAGTTGGTCTTTACACTGATAAAAAGCCAAAACCCTATTCTCAAATTTTCGGAATGATTTTTACGTCCCTCGGAATAGTGTCATTATCGTATGCAGATAGTTTTTCAATGATTATTGTTTCGGTTATTTTAGTTGGTATCGGTTCTTCTATTTTTCATCCTGAAGCTTCCCGAATTTCTTTTTTAGCATCAGGTGGAAAGCGCGGTTTAGCACAATCTATTTTTCAACTTGGAGGTAACGCAGGAACTGCTTTAGGACCTTTACTAGTAGCATTAATTGTCGTTCCTAATGCGCAACATTATATCATTTGGTTTTTGATTGCTGCAGGAGTTGGGTTGATTGTGTTGAGTAGAATAGCTACTTGGTATCAAAATCATCTTAGTTTAAGAAGTGCAAAAAAAGCAGTGATCGATTTACCGAACATTTCGCAAAATAAGATTGTGATCTCAGTTGTGATTTTGATGGTTTTGATATTTTCAAAGTTTGTTTACATGGCGAGTATGTCTAGCTATTTCACTTTTTATTTGATGGAAAAGTTTAAACTATCAGTACAAGATTCTCAATTTTATTTAGTTTTGTTTTTAGCTTCTTGTGCCGTTGGAACATTAATTGGAGGACCGCTAGGTGATCGATTTGGTAGAAAATATGTTATTTGGTTTTCTGTTTTAGGCGCTGCTCCATTTACGTTGATGTTACCTTTTGTCGATTTGTTTTGGACTGGGGTTTTATCATTTGTAATCGGAACTGTTATTTCTTCGGCATTTCCTGCAATTTTAGTTTATGCTCAAGAATTACTACCTAAAAAACTTGGAATGGTTTCTGGTCTTTTCTACGGTTTTGCTTTTGGAATGGGAGGACTTGGTTCCGCATTACTTGGTAATCTCGCAGATCACACGAGTATAACGTATGTGTATTATCTCTGTGCTTATTTGCCATTAATAGGTATCATCGCTTTCTTTTTGCCAAATTTAAAGAAGAAATAAAAATCACTTAAATAGTAATTGAAGCTTCTTCTTTTTACTAAAATTTGTTACTGCTTTTTGAGTAATGAATGTTTTCTTAATTGCAGTTAAATGCCTAAAAGATGTATGATTATTGTCATTTATAACTCCTACTAAATAATTATTTATTCTTATTATTTATTTTCGAAAATAAAAATTAGCAGAATTTTAAGATTATTTTTCTTCTATATTAGTTAAAATTCAATAACTTAGAGTGTTATTAATTAGAAAATAAAATAATATGGCAACAGTACGATTAGGTGATATTGCTCCCGACTTCGAAGCAGAAACATCACAAGGAAAAATAAAATTTCACGAATGGATGGGCGACTCTTGGTGTGTCTTATTTTCGCATCCAGCAGATTTCACTCCCGTTTGTACCACAGAATTAGGAGCAGTGGCAAATTACTATCCTGAATTCCAAAAAAGAAATGTAAAAGTAATTGCTTTGAGCGTTGACGGCGTTGATTCTCATATGGAGTGGATTAAAGATATTAATGAAACACAACACACCACTGTTAACTTTCCTATAATAGCTGATGAAGATAAGCGTGTGGCTGAATTATATGATATGATGCATCCTAATGCAAGTGAAAGCTTTACCGTGCGTTCTGTATTTATTATTGGACCTGATAAAAAGGTAAAATTGACGTTGACTTATCCAGCATCCACGGGAAGGAATTTTGATGAAATATTGCGTGTTATTGATAGTTTACAATTAACAGCTAATTATAGTGTTGCGACACCAGCTAACTGGAAAGATGGTGAAAAAGTAGTGATTTCGCCATCGATTAAAGATGAAGATATCGCGGCAAAATTTCCAAAAGGATATGAGAAAATTAAACCATATTTAAGAATGACACCGCAACCTAATAAATAGGTAGCAGTAAATTACAATTTGTTAAGAAAGCAGCATAAATTCTATGCTGCTTTTTTATTTGTTAACAGCAAACCAAACACAATGATTGTCATGCTTATAATTTGGATAAGACCAATAGCTTGATCGAGAAAAAAATAAGCTATGATGCCACTAAATATTGGAATCAAATAATAAATTACAGCAGTTTTTGAAGTTCCAATTAAAGAAATAGCCTCGTTCCATAAATAAAAACAGACTAGAGACGCAAAAATCCCTACATAAGAAGTTATTAATATAGTTTTTGAGTCAAAAGTAACTTGGTTATAATTTACATGTTCAAAAATGTAAAATGGTAGGAGTAAAAACGTTCCGATAATAAAAACACTGAAGAGAAATACTTTAGAATCTAATGCTGCTGGTTTCTTTCGAACTAAGATAGTATAACAAGCAAAGAATAAACAAGCCAGAAGCATCAATAAATCTCCACTTGTAAAATTGATATTGATTAGTGCTTGTAAGGATCCTTTTGTGATAAGTATTAAAACACCCATTATTATAATTGCTATTCCTGCCATTTTTGTAGTCGAGACTTTTTCTTTAAAAACAATTCTCGAAATGGCGATAATAAATAAAGGAATTGAAATAGCCATCAGAGATAAGTTAATTGCACTCGTTGTCTGTCCCGCAAAGTAAATCAAAGTATTAAATATACTTATCCCGTAAATAGCAGTTATTATTAAATATCCAAAATGTCTTCTTACAATTGCAAAGTCGCTGATAGTATTTTTTAAAGCAAAAGGTGCAAACACGATGCACGCAATTGTCCATCGCCAAAAAGCTAATCCAATGGGCGGAATATGATCTTTAACGCCACTAGCGATTACCATATTTACGGACCAAAGAAGCGTAGCTATCAGCGCAAATAAAACACCTTTCGTCTGATTATTCATTAAATAAGATTCTTTATCTTGGCGTGTTGTAGTAGTAAAATTGTTTTTGCATCTTTAATTTCACCAGTCGAAATCATATTGTAAGCAACGTCGTATGACATTTCTAATACGTCAATATTTTCTTGTTCGCTTTCTAATCCACCACCTTCACTCACTTTCATACTTGCGTTATATTCACCCACAAATAAATGTAAAATTTCAGTTACAGCGCCAGGAGACATATAGGATTCCATTATTTTCTCTACTTTAGAAATGCGATAGCCAGTTTCTTCTTCAGTTTCGCGAATGATACATTCTTCAGGATTGTCTTTATCTAAAAGGCCTGCGCAAACTTCGATCATCATTCCTGATTCATTCCCATTTAGGTAAGAAGGTAATCTAAACTGTCGTGTTAATAAAACTGTTTTGGTATTACTGTTATACAACAAGATGGCGGCACCATCTCCACGATCATAAACTTCTCGTTTTTGAGTAATCCATGACTCATCTTTTTTTTGATAGTCAAAAGTTACTTTGTTTAGTACGTACCAATTGTCCGAAAGTAATTCCGTTTTCTGTATTTTTATAGAAGGATTTTTCATGAGTGTAATGTTGTGAAACTAAAAAAAAACGCTCTGAAATTTTCAGAGCGTTAGTAATATTATTTTAGAATTGTTTGCTTTCTATCTGGCCCTACAGATACAATCTTAATAGGAACTTCGACTTCTTTCTCTATAAATTCGATGTATTCTTTTAACTCTTGAGGTAATTCATCATAAGTAGTCATACCAGTTAAATCTTGTTTCCATCCTTTGAAGTCTTGGTAAACAGGAGTTACATTTTCTGGATCGATGTTATAAGGAAAATGAGAAATATTTTCTCCCTTATACGTATATTCAGTACAAACTTTCAATGTTTCAAATCCTGAAAGTACATCGCCTTTCATCATCATTAATTGCGTTACTCCATTTACTTGAATAGCGTATTTAAGCGCAACTAAGTCTAACCAACCACAACGTCTTTGTCTTCCAGTCACAGATCCAAATTCATTTCCTACGCGTGCCATCGTTGCACCATCTTCGTCGAAAAGTTCTGTTGGAAATGGTCCACTTCCTACACGAGTGATATACGCTTTAAAAATTCCGTAAACTTCCTTGATTTTGTTTGGAGCAATTCCTAAACCAGTACAAGCACCTGCTGCAGTAGTATTAGAAGAAGTAACAAATGGATAAGTTCCAAAATCAACATCTAATAATGAACCTTGAGCGCCTTCACATAATATAGATTTACCCGCTTTTTGAGCTTGGTGTAAATATTCTTCACTATCAATAAAATCTAATTTTTTTAGATCTTCGATAGCTTCAAAAAATTCTTTTTCTAATTCTGGTAAATTGTATTGAATATCGACATCATAAAACGCTATCATTGCTTCGTGCTTGTCAGCTAGAGCTCTGTAACGATCTGCAAAATCTTCTAATTCAATATCACCAACACGGATTCCGTTTCTACCTGTTTTGTCCATGTAAGTTGGTCCAATTCCTTTCAAAGTAGATCCAATTTTAGCTTTTCCTTTCGAAGCTTCAGATGCTGCGTCTAATAAACGGTGTGTAGGCAAAATTAAATGTGCTTTTCTAGAGATGATCAATTTAGATTGTAGATCCAAGTTGAACTTAGCTAAACCGTCAATTTCGCTTTTAAAAACTACAGGGTCAATTACAACACCATTACCAATAATGTTGATATTATTTCCGTGAAAAATTCCAGAAGGAATGGTTCTAAGCACGTGTTTTATTCCGTCAAATTCTAAAGTATGTCCTGCATTAGGTCCTCCTTGAAAACGAGCTATAATGTCGTATTTTGAAGTAAGAACATCAACAATTTTTCCTTTTCCTTCATCTCCCCATTGTAATCCTAGTAATAAATCTACGGTCATTCTGCGTGTTATTTGTAGTTAATTTTTATATTTCGGAACCGTCTAGTTCCACGTTCTTTTTTTGTTTTTTTACACCATAGAGATACAACGAATGATTTGTGATTTCGATATCAAAAATCTCTTCAATAGTTTTCTTTATTGTTTGGATTCGAGGATCACAAAATTCAATTACTTCTCCAGTGTCAGTCATAATAATATGATCGTGCTGTTTGTCAAAGTATGATTTTTCGTAATGCGCTTGATTTTGCCCAAATTGGTGTTTTCTTACTAAAGCGCAATCGAGTAGCAATTCGATTGTATTATAAAGCGTCGCTCTACTCACACGATAGTTTTTATTTTTCATTTTGATATAAAGGTTTTCTACATCAAAATGTTCTTCGCTATCGTAAATTTCCTGAAGGATAGCATAACGTTCAGGTGTCTTGCGATGTCCTTTATTTTCAAGATACATTGTAAAGACATTTTTTACAATTTCTTGGTTTTTCGAGTTATCTGTGGAAATGAGTGTCATATACTGGCAAAGATAATTTATTTAGTTAAAGAATAAAACTTCCCGTTTGATAAGTTTGAAGTTTGTCCTGTTTCCAGTCTAATATGTTTCATTTAGAAGATAAACTAAATTTTAAGTTTTATATTCTCTCGTAACTTTTTCTACACCATCGATTTTTTTGATATTACTTATCATCTTTTTCAAAATGGTGTTGTTTTGAACTACCACGGTAACTTGACCATGAAAAATACCTGCATCAGTGCTCAAAGCGATACTTTGAATATTTACATGCATATTATTCGAAATCACCTTCGTCAACTGGTTCGTCAGTCCTAGAACGTCCATTCCAGTAACATTAATTATTGCCTTAAATTCTTCTTGTGATGAGTCAATCCACTTTGCTGTCATGATTCGGTATGCGTAATTTGATTGCATTCCTATAGCATTAGGACAATCTTTTTTATGCACTTTTATTCCTTCGTTAATAGTAACAAAACCAAAAACGTCATCTCCAGGAATTGGATTGCAACAAGGTGATAATTTGTAATCTAATTTGTCTTGTTCTTTACCAAAAACAAGCATGTCATAATTACTACTTATAATTGGTTTTTGAATGTCTTCAATAGCTTGTGAGCTAGGAGAGCGCTTCATTTTATTTTTGAAAAAATTAATGAAGGTGTTACTTTTTTGTGCTGCGTAATCTTTTAATTGCTGGTTTTCGATTGCACCAACACCTACGCGATAAAACAAATCTAAACTGGTTTTTAACTTAAAAAAGTTCACTAGTTCATTTATAACCTGCTCGCTTAACGTTATTTTAAGGTGTTTTAACTTACGGGTTAGTAACTCTTTACCTTCTTCACCAATTTTTTTGGTGTTTTCGTTTAAAACATTTTTTATCTTGGTTTTTGCTCGCGAAGTAGTAACATAATCCAACCAGTTTATCGTTGGTTTTTGATGTTGCGAAGTAATAACTTCTATTTGGTCACCACTTTTTAATTCGAAATTTAAAGGAACTAATTTTCCATTTACTCGCGTTCCTCTTGTTCTAATACCTATTTCAGAGTGAATACTAAATGCAAAATCTAAAGATGTTGCACCTTTTGGCAATGATTTGATTTCTCCCTTTGGTGTAAATACAAAGATCTCTTTTGAATATAAATTCATTTTGAAATCTTCGACAAAATCTACAGCATTGGTTTCTGCATTTTCTAAGGCTTCTTTAAGTAAATTAAGCCAAACATCTAATCCGCTTTCTTCAGTAGCACCATTTTTATACTTGTAATGCGCTGCATATCCTTTCTCAGCAATTTCATCCATGCGTTCACTGCGCACTTGTACTTCAACCCAGCGCCCTTTTGGCCCCATAACGGTGATGTGCAAGGCCTCGTATCCAGTCGATTTTGGTGATGATATCCAGTCGCGTAAACGGCTTGGACTCGGACGATAATGATCCGTAACGATAGAATATATTTTCCACGCAATAAACTTCTCTTCGTGCGGATTTGATTTATAAACAATACGCAAAGCAAACTTATCATAGACTTCTTCAAAGCTTACGTTCTGTGCATTCATTTTTCGACGAATCGAATAAATCGATTTTGGACGACCTTTTATAATATATTCAACTCCTTCTTCGTCGAGAGATTTCTTAATTACATCAGAAATAGATTTTATATAATCATCCTGTTCTTCTTTGGTCTCTTTTAGTTTACTTACAATTTCATTGTAGATAGCAGGTTCAGTATATTTTAAACCTAAATCTTCTAGTTTAGATTTAATATTATATAATCCCAATCGATGTGCTAGGGGTGCGTAAATGTATAGTGTCTCTGATGCGATTTTGGTTTGTTTGTCCTCTCGCATGGAATCCATTGTTTGCATATTGTGCAAACGGTCAGCGAGCTTAATTAAAATAACACGGACGTCATCATTAAGAGTTAATATCATTTTACGGAAATTCTCCGCTTGCATTGATATATTTAAATCTTTTTGAACTAATGCTATTTTAGTAAGTCCCTCTACAATTTGAGCAAGTTTAGGATTAAACATTCGCTCGATATCTTCGACCGTAGTTGGCGTGTCTTCGACTACATCGTGTAATAATGCTGCAGCGATCGACGTTGCTCCAAGACCAATTTCTGACGCTACTATCTTTGCAACAGCAATTGGATGAAAAATATAAGCTTCACCTGATTTTCTACGCTGATCTTTATGTGCTTCGACTGCAACATCAAATGCCTTCCTGATCAGTTTTTTATCATCATCAGTTAGCGTTTGATAGCTTATGCGCAACAATTCTTTATATTCTTGAGCAATTGCTTTATTTTCTTTCTCTAGGTCAATTTCTATCATAATTGGTAGGATTCAATTCCTAAAAATAGAAATTTGTTAGGATATATACAAGGAAAAACAGTATTCTGTTTGTTATTAATCAAATTTAATTTATTGAAGATTATTATATTTTAGCGAAATCTAAATCTTGGAAATCATAGCTAAAATCAGTCAATTCTGATATAGGTTTCATCGTTAATCGAATTGCTTTTCCAGTTGCATCGCATTCAAAAAACAAGTGTGCATCAGCATGAAAATAAGCATTATTCCATTTTACCACATAATTATTTCCTTTGTAATAAAAAACCTCACCAGCAAGTTGAGGAGAACGTTTTGAAGCAAAATATAATTTTCCATTTTTCTCAGAAAGAACTACTTCTCCAAACCAATTGTCTTTGTATGAACCTAAAACAGTTTTAAAATCAACTTTAAAATTGTCTTTTTTATTTTTAGCAACGCTCGCCCATACTGCTTCTGTTTTTTTATCAGCTGATGCCTCATTTTCTTTTAAACTCTTGCTGTAATTAGCAACATAATCCTCTGCTTGTATTCCTAAATAACTATCTTTTATTGTATTTGTAATTGCTCTAAAAGCCGCTCCAGATTGCTGATTTGTTAAAACAATAATTCCTAGATTCATTTCAGGTAGTAAAGTAACTTGAGTAACAATCCCTTCTAAACCCCCAGTGTGAGTAACTTGTTTGTATCCTTTTACATCACTTAAAAACCATCCTAATCCGTAACCGCTAAAGTGAGTGTTGTACGGTGGTCTTGGATTTGCAGAAATAATAGTTTGCAATTGCCACATTTCATTATGCTCCTTTTTTGAAAATAATTGCTTTTTATCTACTGCGTATTGTCCATTATTCATTTGCATAATTGTCCATTTACTCAAATCATTTACACTAGAATAAATCCCTGCTGCTGCATCAAAAAGTTGATTTTGATAACGCTTAATGACTTTTAACTTTCCATCAATAGGAACGTGCGGAGCAATAATGTTTGTAGAATCTTTCAAACGTACATAAGAAGCCGCACTATTATTCATTTCTAGCGGTTTCATGATGCGCTGTTCTATAAAGTCGCACCAACTCATTCCACTTGCTTTGTGAATAACTTCTCCAGCAACAATATAAAGTAAATTGTCGTAATCATATTGTGTTCTAAAAGCTGATACCGGTTTTAAATACTGTAAATTCTCGATGATATCTTGTGCTTTAAAATCGCTTCCATCTGGCCATATCATTAAATCACCTGCTCCTAAACCTAATCCGCTGCGGTGTGTTAATAAATCTCTAATCGTAAATTCAGTTGTAACGTAATCATTATACATTTTGAAATTAGGAAGGTATTGAATCACTTTATCGTCCCATTTAACTTTTCCTTCATCTACAAGCATTGCGAGTGCAGCGCTAGTAAATGCTTTACTATTGGAAGCTATTCCAAAAAGTGTGTTTGCATCTACTTTTTCTTTAGTTAAAATTGATTTCACGCCGTATCCTTCGGCGTGAACTATTTTTCCATCTTTTACAATAGCAACCGCTATTCCAGGAACATTGAAAGTTTTTAGCGTTTTTTCTACTAGTTCATCGACTTGTTTCGAACTAATTTGTGCAAATAGATGTGCAGTCGAAACCATTAAAATTAAAAGCGTAATCGTTACCTTTTTCATGTTTCAATATTTTTTATTAATTCTTTAAAAGTCTAAAATCTAAAATCTAAAATCTAAAATCTGCAATCAAAAATCTAAAACCCTCTTTGTCTTTTTGCTTCGAAAATTAAAATTGCAGCCGCAACCGAAACATTCATTGAATCTATTTCGCCTTGCATTGGAATAATGATATTTTGAGTGGCTGCTTCACGCCATTCATTAGTCAATCCCGTAGCCTCAGTACCTACAACTAGAGCAGTAGGTGTCGTATAATCTTGCGTGTGATAGGATGTGGAATTTTGTAAAGTCGCGCAGTAGAAGTTGATCTTTTTTTCTTTTAAAAAAGTAATTATTTCAGTTGTTGTTCCTGTCGCAATTTGGTTTGTAAAAAGGCAACCCACGCTCGACCGAACAATATTAGGACTGTATAAATCACTTTTAGCATTAGCAACAATGACGGCGTCAAGATTAGCTGCATCTGCTGTCCTAAGTAAAGCACCAATATTTCCCGGCTTTTCTGGAGCTTCAGCAATTAGAATTAATGGATTATCCGATAAATTTAAATCAGACAATTGCATTGATTTTGTTTTGGCTACAGCCAAAATGCCTTCAGTCGTATCTCGATATGCTAATTTTTGATAAACTTCTTTATTAATTTCGACTAGCTCTGCATTATCTGAAAGCTGTCGTGCATCATTTTCCGAACAAATTTCTGGATAAAATAAAAGTGTTTCTATTTCGTAACCTCCTTTAATGGCGATTGCAATTTCACGTTTTCCCTCCATCAAAAAAGTACCCGATTGTTTTCTCGCCTTTGCTTTTTCCTGCAATTGCACTAAAGTTTTTATATGTGGATTTTGTATCGAAGTGATTTGTTTCAAGACTTTCAACTATTTAATTAGTAGCTACAAATATACATAGAGAATTCGCAGTTTTTTAAATCGCTTTCGAATATTTGCTACCTATTTCAATAAACCTTAATTAAGATGGTTTCAATCTGATTTGACAAGTATTTTCTTTATTTTTGTCGAATTCTTAAAATTAAAATCCCAAAATAAATGTTTCAACTATTAGATATCATTGGTACGATGGCTTTTGCAATGTCCGGTGCATTAACCGCAATGAATAAAAAGATGGATCCTTTTGGTGTTTTTATTATTGCGTTTGTAACTGCTGTAGGCGGAGGAACCTTGCGTGATATCATGATTGGAAGAACTCCTGTAGGCTGGATGCTGGACTTAAAGTACGTTTATGTAATCACTATTGGTTTTGCTTTAGCAATTATATTTAGGAAAAAATTTGATCGTCTTCGCACTTCATTATTTTTATTTGATACGATAGGATTGGGAGTATTTACATTAATTGGTCTCGAAAAAGGTATTAATATTGGACTTCATCCTATAATTTGCATTGCACTAGGTACAATGACAGCTTGTTTTGGTGGAGTTATAAGGGATATTCTATGTACAGAAATACCTGTTATCTTTAGAAACGAAATTTATGCTACCATTTGTATCTTAGGTGGGGCGGTTTTTTTTCTTCTTAAAAAATTCAATTTAGAAAGCGATGCTTTATATTTAATAACTTCATTAGTTATAATTTCTGTTCGTTTAATGGCTGTAAAATTTAAATGGTATTTGCCAACATTAGAAAATAAATAAAAAAATGCTTAATTTCCCAAAGTTTAAAATTAAAGCGTGAAAAATTATTTCGTCAAGCAATACAAGGAAGATGATTATTCAAATTGGAATTCCTTTATCGCTGAAGCCAAAAATGCTACATTTCTATTCCATCGAGATTTTATGGAATACCATAAAGATCGCTTTGAGGACTTCTCGTTATTGATTTATGACAACCGAAAACTTGTCGCAGTTTTGCCAGCAAATATAGTAGGAGAAGTTGTCCATTCTCATCAAGGCCTTACCTATGGTGGGTTAGTTTATAATGAAAGATTAAAATTAGCAACAATTCTACAAATTTTTAAATCGGTTTTAATTTATTTAAACGAAAATAAAATGGAACGACTAGCTTTAAAAATCATACCTAGTTTTTACAATAACTACTATTCCGAGGAAGTTGAGTATGCATTATTTTTAGTTAAAGCTAAGTTAATTAGAAGAGATACTTGTGCTGTAATTGAATTACAAAAAAAAATCTTATCAAACCATTGTGAACAAGCGAAGTAAACTAGAATCCTTGCCATTAAGAATTTTTTTATTGTATAGTTTCACAAGGTTTATAACTGCAGTTTTTGATTTTTCAATAAATACGATTGACTGTTCTTGGTTTTGATGAAAACACGGATTGTCAATTTGCGTAATGGAGACGTTATTCTTCTTTAATTTTTTTAAAAATACTAAATCTTCAAAACCATAAGAACGTATCGAAGAATCAAATGGATTATCTAAAAATAATTTTTTCTGTAATAAGAGATTCCAACTAAAAACGATATCATTTGGATTTTTAATACGATATTTTAAATCCTTTGATTCTCTTGCATGACCGTAAGTCCATCGCAGAAAACTATTGTCATCTGGCTTTCTATTATCATAAAGTACACCGCCAAAGACTGCTTGTGGAGTTTTTGTAATAATGTCAGTATATAAACTGATGTAATTTTTTTTACAAGGAAACGAATCAGCTTCTAAAATTAGTAGATATTCAAAATTGGAGTATTCGACTAACTTGTTAATTGTCGCGCCTCGACCAAGATTTATATTATTGATTAAAAAACGGCAGTTGTTTAATTCATTAATCTGCTGATTTTCAATAAAATTTATTTTTGAGCTATCATCTAAAACAATTATCTCAAATTCTACTCCGCATTCATTACATTGCCTGTGTAATTCCGTCACTAAATTGTAAACATTATAGTTATATGTAGGAATTAGAATCGACAGCATTATGCAGTCCTCTGCTGAATCACTTCAAATATTTTAGAATCTTCGCACTTTAATGTCTTGGATGGAAACTTCATTAACAAAGCATAATCATGCGTTGCCATTATAATAGTTTTTCCATTAGCATTGATTTTTTTTAAAACTTCTAGAACTTCTACACTCGTTTGTGGATCTAAATTTCCTGTAGGTTCATCAGCAAGAATTAATTCGGGATCATTCAATAGCGCTCTAGCGATTGCTACACGTTGTTGCTCACCACCTGATAATTGATGCGGCATTTTTTTACCAAAGTCTCTCATTCCAACTTTGTTCAAAACTTCGTCAATTTTTGTGTGCATTTCTAAAGTATCTGTCCAACCAGTTGCTTTAAGTACAAACAGCATATTATCATCAACAGTACGATCTGGCAATAATTTAAAATCCTGAAATACAATACCAATTTTTCTCCTTAGAAAAGGAATGTCGTTCTCCTTTAAACTAGCTAAGTCAAAGCCTACAATGCTTCCTTCTCCTTCTGTTAAAGGTAGATCTGCATATAACGTTTTCATTAAACTACTTTTTCCAGAACCTGTTTTACCAATGATGTAAAGGAATTCTCCGTGATTTACCTCCAAGTTTACTTCTGTTAATACAGATTTAGTTTCTTGATAAATAGTTACATTTTTTAAAGACAATACGGATTGCGACATAATTTGGTTTTGTTTAAGGGGTAAAAGTAATAAGATAACGGTTCTATTCAAAATAAATTCTATGCTATTCGAAAGAATTAGAAAAATAAAAAGTAATAATAGGTGGGCATGGTGTTTGATTCTAAGAACTATATATCATTATACTTATGAATCTAAATAGAATTACAAATTTTCATAATAAAAGTCAATTTTGATTCGTTATAGAGTACGGAATATAATATATTTGAATTATTAAAAAAACACACGACAATGCGTAAATTTTCCTGGGGATACTTCTTATCTTTTTTTCTTCTAACTGCTTTAGTTTCGGCACAAAAATCAACGATTTATACTAATGATTTAAAAGATTTCTACAGAGCAGTCTCGCTTTTTAAAGGGCAGCAATACGCATCGGCACAACTAATTTTTAATAAAATTAAAGAAAACGCTACCACTGAAGAGCTCAAATCTGATTGTGCGTATTATGCTGCAAATTGTGCCATAAGAACAAATCAAGCTAACGCGGATGAATTAATGGAAAAATTTGTTTCGGATTATCCAACTAGTGTAAAGCAAAATCAAGCCTATATCGAAGTAGCGCATTATCATTTTAATCAGGGGAACTACCCGCAAGCATTGCAATGGTTTGATAAAGTGGATGAAAGCAGTTTGAGTCGTGCTGATCAAGATCAATTTAACTTCCAAAAAGGATACAGCTTTTTTAATGCGCAAAAGAAAAAAGAAGCAACGACGTATTTCAACAGAGTTGTAAATTCAGCTGAATATGGATCACAAGCAAAATACTACTTAGGTTTCATGGCTTATGAAGGAGATGATTACAAGCAAGCTACAAAGTATTTTGATGAGGTTTCAGGTGAGGAAAAATATAAAGAGAAACTTTCGTATTATCAAGCTGACATGAATTTTAAGTTGGGTAATTTCCAAAAAGCAATTGATTTAGGCCAAAAAGCAATGGCAAAATCTAATGTCATGGAAAAGTCAGAACTGAGTAAGATAATTGGCGAAAGCTATTTCAATTTAAAAAAATACGATACAGCGATTCCATTCTTGGTGGCTTACAAAGGTAAAAAAGGAAGATGGAACAATACTGATTATTATCAATTGGGTTATGCTTACTATAAGCAAAAAGACTATGAAAACGCAATTTCTCAATTTAATAAAATAATTGGTGGTAAAGATTCTGTTGCGCAAAATGCATATTATCATTTAGGAGAAAGTTATTTGAATACAGATAAAAAGCAACAAGCTTTGAATGCTTTCAAAAATGCTTCTGAGATGGATTATGACTTAGCGATTCAAGAAGACGCAAGTTTAAACTATGCGAAATTAAGTTATGAATTAGGGAATTCTTACCAAAGCGTTCCTTCTATTTTACAGGGATTTTTAAATAAATATCCGAATAACGCAAGTCGTTCTGAAGTAGAAAAGTTAGTGATTGACTCTTATATTTCATCAAAAAATTACAAGGAAGCTTTAGTTTTATTGGAAAAAAACAAATCTCCTGAGAATAAGTTGGCCTATCAAAAAGTGTTATTTTATAGAGGATTAGAATTATACACAGATGGGAAATATGATGATGCCTTAAAAATGTTCACGAAAGCTACTACCGAACAAAAAGACGTAGTTTTTACAACCAGAGCAACGTTCTGGAAAGGAGAAGCAGAATATGTATTAGGTGATTTTAAGGAAGCGTTGTTGAGTTATAAGCAATTTACTGCTTCAA
This sequence comes from Flavobacterium weaverense, assembly GCF_003688495.1. Taxonomy (GTDB): domain Bacteria; phylum Bacteroidota; class Bacteroidia; order Flavobacteriales; family Flavobacteriaceae; genus Flavobacterium; species Flavobacterium weaverense. The sequence goes on from NZ_REFH01000007.1 coordinate 485,158, forward strand.
GTTCAGCTCCAAAAACACCAGAGTATAAAAATCATAACTACAATATTGCTTATTCTTATTTCAAATTAAAAGAGTACGATCAAGCGGGTAATTACTTTCAAAGTCAGATTGAAAAAGCAGCTTCTGATAAAGTTCGTTTAAATGATTCCTATTTACGATTAGCAGATTGTCGTTTTGTTACATCAAAATACAGTCAAGCGATTGATGCTTACAATAAAGTTATCGAGTCAAAAAGTGTTGACGCAGATTATGCTTATTTTCAAAAAGCAATTTCTTATGGATTTATGTCTAAAAACGATAAAAAGATAGATGAACTAAATTCTTTTATCCAGATGTATCCAAAATCAGAATATAGAGATGATGCGCTTTTTGAATTAGCAAATACCTACGTTGCTGATAACAAAAATGATTTAGCTATTAAAACGTATGAGCGTTTAAATGTTGAATATAAAAAGGGTTCATTTACTTCTCGCGCTACTTTGCGTCAAGGTTTAGTATATTATAACACTGATAAAACAGAGCAGGCTTTAGTTAAATTCAAGAAAGTGGCATCAGATTTCCCTAGAACTCCAGAAGCACTTGAAGCTGTAGCAACCGCAAGATTGATATATGTAGATGGCGGAAGAGTAGATGAATATGCAAGTTGGGTGCGCACTTTAGATTTTGTTGCTGTGACTGATGTCGAACTTGATAATGACACTTTTGAAGCGGCTGAAAAGCAATTTCAACAGAACAATTTAAAGCAAGCAATCTCTGGATTTAATAGTTACATCAACCAATTTCCTCGTGGTATTCATGCTTTAAAAGCAAATTATTATCTTGGTCAATCGTACTTTGCTGAAGGTTCTGAAAGCAAATCAATACCTAATTATGAATATGTGATTGCACAACCAAGTAGTGAATTCACAGAACAATCTTTATCACGATTAGCGCAGATATTTTTGAAGAATAAACAAACTGATAAAGCAATAACTGTTTTAGTTCGTTTAGAAAATGAAGCAGATGTCCCTCAGAATAAAACCTATGCGCAATCAAATTTGATGAAATCATACTACGACGTAAAAGATTATCAAAATGCAGTTGGTTACGCTGAAAAAGTTTTAACAAATGCAAAAGCGGATGACAAGGTTAAAAGTGATGCTCAAATTATAATAGCACGTGCTGCTCTTGAAAGTGGAGATGAAGCTAAAGCCAAAGTAGCTTATGCTAAAGTAATGGCAATTGCTAAAGGAGAATTAGCGGCTGAAGCTTTATTTTATGATGCATATTTTAAAAATAAAGAAGGCAATTTTGATGCGTCAAATACGGCAGTTCAAAAATTAGCTAAGAGCTATTCTAGTTATAAATATTTTGGAGCTAAAGGTTTAGTGGTAATGGCTAAAAATTATTATGGATTGAAAGATAGTTTTCAAGCTACTTACATTCTTGAAAATGTAATTAAAAACTTTACTGATTATCCAGAAGTCGTTTCAGAAGCTAAAACTGCATTAGAAAAAATAAAAATGGAAGAGTCAAAAACGAATTCATCGATAGGGAAATAATTCATTTGTAGCGATAGATTTTAAAAGAATAGTTCAATTTAATTTAGACGTAACTCTAGTCAAAATATTCCTAGAATGACAATACCTTTTTACATAGTTGATGTTTTTGCTGAAGAAAAATATAAGGGAAATCAATTAGCAGTTTTCCTCAATGCTGAGAATTTAAGCGATGCTCAAATGCTTGAAATTGCTCGAGAAACTAATTTTGCGGAGAGCACTTTTATTACGGCTATAGGAGCTCAAAGCGGAATTGTAACAATTAGGATTTTCACGCCACAGCATGAGATGCAATTTGCAGGTCATCCTATAATAGGGACTTCATGGTTGCTGATGAACAAAATATTAGATGATAGGCCGCAAGAAATCACTATTTTAGTTCCTGTTGGTGCTATTCCAGTGAGACAAGAAGATGATTTAGTGTGGTTACAGGCAGCGCAACCCAAATTTCTTGCCAGATATCCAGCAGCTGATTTTTTAAACTTTACTAATTTGAGTTTAGAGGATTTAGATACTGAATTTCCGATCCAAGAAGTTACAACGGGAAGTGCGTTTGTACTAGTTCCTGTTAAAAGTGTAAATGCTTTAAAAAATTTGGTGGTTAACCAAGATAAAATGGATCAATGGTTGCGTGAAAACTGTAATTCTGCGCATCGTGCATTTTACTTTTTTTGTTTAGAGGATGAAAATTGTACCAGCAGAATGCTGTGCATCGAGAATGGTAAACTTATAGAAGATCCAGCAACAGGAAGTGCTAGTTCTTGCTTACAGGCTTGTCTTTTGAAATATCACAAACCTGAAATTAAAATGATAAATTTTCAAGGAGATTTTATTAAAAGACCATCACAAATTCATTTTGAAGGCAGTCTAATTGATAATCATTATGATATTAAAATTGGTGGAAAGACAAAGTTCGTTGCAAGTGGACAATGGGAAGTTTAAACTAGAGTTCAAAAATACACTAAGAAATAAAATAAATAAAAGATGACATTTAAAGATTTGAATATTAAAATGGTACAAAGCAATACATCAAAATTCTCAAAGCCTTGTCTTTCAAGTAGCGTAGGAATCGGGATTTTATTTTTATTGATTTCGCAAGTTTCAATTGCGCAAAAGAAAGAGCAAATTGGAAATGAAACAGTAAATGTTATAAAACCTTATACACCAAAGATTTCGGATGCATCCAAAGTAAAAGAGGTCGCTGATTTAGATGATGAGGTTACTTCTAAAAAAGAGATTGTGAAATACACTATTTTCTCATTTCCAGTAGCATCGACATTTACACCTTCAAAAGGAAAAGCTGAAGGAGTTGAGAAAGAAAATCAAGCACAGTTATTTAAAAACTATGCAACTTTAGGAGTTGGTAATTACGGAACATTTATAGGTGAGCTTTTTGTTAATCACGATTTGAACGATACAGATTACGTTGGTGGAATGTTTCGCCATCATTCTTCACAAGGCGGAATAAAGGAAGTAATCTTAGACAATAAATTCTACGATACCTCTCTGAATTTAATGTACGGTTCAAATCAGAAAAATATATCTTGGAACGTAGATTTAGGGTTGCAAAATCAAATCTATAATTGGTACGGTTTACCTACTGATTTTGCAAGTACACTTTCTCCTCAAGATGGCGTAAGTTTAATTAAAGGTATTGACCCAAAACAGTCGTATAACACAATATCATTTGGTGGAAATGTCGCTTTTAGCGAAAGTATCGTAAATAAGATAAATTTAAAATTTAGTCATTTTACGGATATTTATAATTCTTCGGAAAATCGATTTTATATAAAACCAACTGTAGAATTTGACGTAATGGACAGTGCTGTAAAAACAGATTTACTTATTGACTATGTTGGTGGTACATTCGAAAAAAATTACTTAAATAACATGCAGCCTTTAAAATATGGTTTTACAAATTTTGGGGTTTCACCTAGTTTTGTGATGTTAAAAGATGATTGGACTTTAAACATTGGTGCATCAGTTATCTACAGTTTAGATAATGAAAACAATAATAACAAATTTTTTATCTATCCAAAATTTAATGCATCTTATAAGGTTGTTGGAGATTTAATGATTTTTTATGCTGGTGTAGAAGGAGATTTAAAACAGAATTCTTACCAAAATTTTGTTGATGACAATTCTTTTTTATCACCGTCTTTATTTATAACTCCTACAGATCAGCAGTATGATATATTTGCAGGATTGAAAGGGAAATTAAGTAGTAATTTGAGTTATAACATTAGAGGTTCTTATTTAAACGAAAGAAATAAAGCTTTGTTTAGAAGTAACGATTACAATGAGAGAAGTGGCAATGAAAACTATGAATACGGAAACTCTTTTCAAGTTGTTTATGATGATATGAGAACGCTTCGCTTTTATGGGGAACTAAAAGCTGATTTCTCAGATAATGTGACTTTTGGTATTGATGGGAGTTTTAGTAGTTTCAAAAATGATTTTCAAAGTGAAGCGTGGAACTTGCCAGCTATCAAAGTAAATACAAGTCTTGATTTTAATATTACAGAGAAGTGGTTTGCTGGTGCAAATTTATTTTATATAGGCGAAAGAAAAGATTATAAAACAAATACTGATTTAGTTTACGTTGTTGCTCCTAGTCAAAATCCTATCACATTAAAGTCTTACTTTGATATCAACGCAAATGTTGGTTACAATTACAGCGATAGATTGACTGCATTTGTTAGAGCTAACAATATTGCTAATAATGGATATCAAAAATGGTTGAACTATCCAGTACAAAGTTTCCAACTGCTTTTAGGTGCAAATTATAAATTTGATTTTTAGATATTAAACTAACTTTCAAACATAAAAAAAGCAGGCTACTTAAATAAGTAGCCTGCTTTTTTTATGATCAGAATAATTTTTTATTTAGTAAAAGGAACTGCGATTCTAACTTTATCCCATCCCATGTTAAGCACAACGCCGTTATCAGCTTTAGTGAAAACCATTGAGAGTGCATCTAGAGAAGTATCGCCTGTAGTTACAGGAACTGTTATTCTTGTAACATCATTTTTATCATTGTAAGTATATGCTCCCCAAACATTTCTATCTTTATTTATGATAATGGTCCATTCTTTTTCACCAGGAATTGTATATAAGGTGTAAACTCCCTTTTCAATCTTAGTTTTACCTAAGTAAGAATCAGTGAAAAAAGTTATTTCAGCTGCTTCATTAGCTCCAGTTCTCCATACTTTTCCATTTGGTGCAAGTTCGCTAATAGCACGTCCTTTTAATTGAGGTCTGCTATAGATAATTCGTGCTGTTTTATTAGAATCTTTATAATCATTAGGGTACCAAGCAGCATCCAATGGACTTTTATCTAAATCTGGGAATTTTTGTGCGTGTATATCATTAGATAATAGCATAACAAGTGCACAGATTCCTGTGGCTAGAAATGTAGATTTTCTCATAGTTTTTAGTAATAATTAAATGTTTAAAATTCAATTGTAATTCGTAAAGTTAGAAATTCCTTCCGAAGTTTCATAGTGATTGCAATATGGTTTAGGAATAAATCGCAGATTCCCATTTTAAATTTTAACTTTGGTCGTTCTTACAATTATAAAGATTCGCTTTTTCACTTATGTCAAACTGTATTTTTTACAATTGTCTAACATATATCAAAATCTATAAAAATGACTTTTAAGCAAAAAATATATACCTATTATCTTCAGTTGGTCCAAGATAAAATCGATGTTTTTAGAGATATGATTTCGGCTTTGACGGAAGATTCGAAGAACGATGCTAAAGGCTCTGCAGGTGATAAACACGAAACGGCTTTGTCAATGATGCACATTGAGCAAGAGAAACTCAATCGCAAACTAAGAGAAGTATTAGACCAAAAGATAATTTTGGATAAAATTGAGGCAACTGCAATTACAGAAACTATAATTTTAGGTAGTTTGATCAAGGCTAACGGCATATTTTTATATCTAAGTGTTGCATTACCAAAAGTCGCAATTGAAGGAATCAATGTCATTGCTCTTTCCCCTCAATCACCTTTAGGAAATAAATTAATGGGAATGAAAGTGGGTCACAGTTTCGAAATTAATACCACCAAATATATCATTGAAGAGGTTTATTGATAGAATACGTACTAAATCAGTTTTAGCATTACTCTTTCTTTTCTACTTTAAAGAGAAAAATTAATAAAACTGAAGTTCAACATATCATTTTAACTACTACTAAATCAAACAATTCTAACTACTAAATACAAACTACATGAAACAAATCTCTTTACTTCTTTCTTTTTTATTATTACTGTCTTGTAACCAAAGCAATAAGACTGCAGTGGATACAATTGTTACTGACGCAACGATTTATCAGGTTGATGATTCTTTTGGGACTGCTTCTGCGATGGCAATTAGCAATGGTAAAATTCTAGCCATTGGAACAAATGAAGAAATAACAAAAAAGTATGAATCAAAAAACACAATAGACGGTAAAGGAAAGTTTATTTATCCAGGTCTAATTGATGCCCATTGTCATTTTTACGGTTATGGCTTGAATTTGCAAGAAGTCGATCTGCGTGGAACTAATAGCATGAAAGAAGTAATTGAGCGTGTTAAAGCGTTTCAGATAGAAAAAAATCCTGAATTTATTGTTGGTAATGGTTGGGACCAAAATGATTGGGAGGTAAAAAAATATCCTACTAAAGAAGATTTAGATGCTGAATTTCCAAATATTCCTGTTGTTTTAAATCGAATAGATGGTCACGCAATGATTGTAAATAGCAAAGCTTTGTCGTTAGCAGGGATAACTAGCAAATCTGACGCTACAGGAGGTCAAATCGAATTAGCAAATGGGCAACCAACTGGAATTTTGATTGATAACCCAATGCGATTAATTAGTAAAATTATTCCAGCACCAAACCGTAAAACACAAATCGCTGCATTAGTTGATGCACAAAAAACGATGTTTGAATACGGATTAACAACAGTGAATGACGCTGGTTTATCGCCTGATGTAATTCAATTGATTGATAGTTTGCAAAAAGCGAAAATCTTAAGTATAAATGTTTACGCAATGATATCGGCGAGTCAGAAAAACGTGGATTTGTATTTAAAAAAGGGGATTTATAAAACTAATGCCTTAAATGTGCGTTCCTTCAAACTTTTTGGTGATGGAGCTTTAGGTTCTCGTGGAGCATGTATGCATGACGAGTATTCTGATATGGCAAAACAACATGGCGCTTTAAGATCTTCGCCACAAGAATTAAAGTCTATTGCAAAGCAAATTGCAGCTTCTAACTTTCAGCTCAATTCACACGCTATTGGTGATTCAGCTAATACCGTTTTACTGAAAATTTATAAAGAAGTTTTAACCGGTAAAAAAGATCGCAGGTGGAAAATCGAACATGCTCAAGTAATTAGAGAGCAGGATTTTGATTATTTTAAATTGGGTATCATTCCGTCGGTACAGCCTACTCACGCTACATCTGATATGTATTGGGCAGGAGAACGATTAGGGAAAGAGAGATTGAAAAATTCATATGCTTATAAAAAGCTACTTCAAAAAGCAGGAATGGTAGCTCTAGGAACTGATTTTCCTATTGAGGAAGTAAATCCTATGTTGACTTTTCATTCTGCTGTTGCGAGAAAAGACAGTAAAAATTTTCCAAAAGGCGGATTTCAAATGGAAAATGCGCTAAGCAGAGAAGAAACATTGAAAGGAATGACGATTTGGGCTGCCTATTCTAATTTTGAAGAAAAAGAAAAGGGAAGTTTAGAAGTTGGAAAATGGGCTGATTTCGTAATATTCGATCAGGATTTGATGAAAATAAAAGAAGAAGAAATTGTCAAAATGACTGCTGCTGCCACTTTTTTAAAAGGCGCTAAGGTGAAATGAGACGCAGTAAAAAAATAAGAGAATGTAATTTTTAAATATATTTTTTATCTTAAAATTTACATTTGGTTACTATAATGGCTATTTTGGTTTATATTTATAACCAAAATAGCCATTTGTGTTTTGTATTTATAACTACTAACGCATCTTTGCCTTGTCAATATAAAGAAAATATTTAAAATATATAGTTATGTGCGGAATAGTATGTGCCTTCGAATTAAAACAAAGTTCTGAAACTTTAAGACCACAAGTCTTGGAAATGTCTAAAATTATTCGTCATCGCGGTCCAGACTGGAGTGGAATTTTCAGTAACGAAAAAGCAATTTTATCTCACGAAAGATTAGCGATTGTGGATCCAGCTTCTGGAAAGCAGCCGTTATTAAGCGAAGACGGAAAGTTAGTTTTAGCAGCTAATGGCGAGATTTATAATCATAGAGAACTTCGTAAGCAATTTGAAGGGAGATACAACTTTCAAACAGAGAGTGACTGTGAAGTTATTTTAGCGCTTTATAAAGAAAAAGGTCCTCATTTCATTGATGAAATGAACGGAATTTTTGGATTTGCTATTTATGATGTTGATAAAGACGAGTATTTTGTAGCGCGAGATCATATGGGAATTATTCCATTATACATAGGTTGGGACCAACATGGAACTTTTTATGTAGCTTCAGAATTGAAAGCGCTAGAAGGCTACTGTACTAAAATAGAATTATTTCCTCCGGGGCATTATATGTCAAGTAAAGATGGAGAATTTGTGCAATGGTACAAGAGAGAATGGACAGATTACGATGCGGTGAAAGACAACGAAACTAACATTGCAGAAATTAAAGTAGCGCTGGAAGCTGCTGTTCATAGACAATTGATGAGTGATGTTCCTTATGGAGTTTTACTTTCAGGAGGTTTAGATTCATCAATTACTTCGGCTGTAGCCAAAAAATATGCTCAAAAACGTATTGAGTCAGGTGATGTAGCCGATGCTTGGTATCCACAATTACACTCTTTTTCAGTTGGACTAGATGGTTCTCCTGATTTAGCTGCAGCGCAAATCGTAGCTGATCATATTGGGACTATTCACCACGAAATTAAATTTACTATTCAAGAAGGTTTAGATGCCATTCGCGATGTGATTTACAACTTAGAAACCTATGATGTTACAACAGTTAGAGCATCAACACCTATGTGGTTAATGGCGCGAGTTATTAAGTCAATGGGTATTAAAATGGTGCTTTCAGGTGAAGGAGCAGATGAGTTGTTTGGAGGTTATCTTTATTTCCATAAAGCGCCAAATGCAAGAGAGTTTCATGAAGAAAATGTTAGAAAATTAGGAAAATTGCACATGTACGACTGCTTGCGAGCAAACAAAAGTTTAGCGGCGTGGGGAATTGAAGGTCGTGTTCCATTTTTAGATAAAGAATTTATGGATGTTGCGATGCGCATTAATCCTCAAGATAAAATGATCAACGCAGAGCATCCGATGGAAAAATGGGTGGTTCGTAAGGCTTTTGAAGATATGTTGCCGCCAAGTGTCGCTTGGAGACAAAAAGAGCAATTTAGCGATGGAGTAGGTTACAGCTGGATTGACACTTTAAAAGAAGTGGTCGCTAAAGAAGTTTCTGATGAGCAGTTAGCTAATGCGAAATATAAATTCCCATTGCAAACGCCAACATCTAAAGAAGAATATTATTACCGCTCTATTTTTACAGAACATTTTCCAAGTGATGCAGCTGCTCTGTGTGTTCCTCAAGAAGCTAGTGTTGCTTGTAGTACAAAAATCGCATTAGAATGGGATGAAGCATTCAAAAACATGAATGATCCTTCCGGTAGAGCTGTGGCTAGTGTTCACGATGATGCTTACGCAAAAGTTTAAAAAATTTTCAACAAATTATAAACGCCTCCATTATTCGTAGGCGTTTTTATATTTATATCTATTTCGAAATGACAAAGAAATTTTAAACTTAATTTAGGTGGTGTACTTTTTAGCCACCTTATAACTCACTACCAAATTATAAATGTATTAGTGAAAATTTAAATCTATAACTAAAACTAGATATTTAGTAACAATTTATAAGTAAATAATGATTTTGTATTTTGTTTTAAAAGTCAATCGCTCATATTTGTATTATGTAAATTACAGTAAGGATTTAAAAAAGAATATTTATGTGTGGAATATTAGCGATCATTGGAAAAGGGAAAGATGGAGAACTTGTTAGAGAGCTTTCAAAGAGAATGTCTCATCGTGGACCAGATGAAAGTGATATTCATGTTACAGAGAACGGACATATTTTAAGTCATGAAAGATTATCAATTATCGATTTACATTCTGGGAAGAAACCTATTCAAGGTTCTAAAACTGCATATATGGTTCACAACGGTGAGATTTATAATCATCAGGAATTAAGAGATGGTATTTTAAAAGAACACACATTTAGAACCAAGTCCGACTCTGAAGTTATTGTTCATTTATATGAGGAATTTGGTTACGATTTCTGCAATATGCTTGACGGAGATTGGGCTTTTGTTGTTGTAGATGGAAATGATTTTATTGCCGGTAGAGATCCAATGGGCGTAAAACCTTTATATTATGGATTAGATGAAAGAGGAAGAATTTACTTTTCTTCAGAAATGAAACCTATCGCAGATCAGTGCAAAACTTTTTCTACTTTTCCACCAGGACATTATTACACCCAAAAAACAGGTTTTGTCAAATACTACAAACCAGAATACGAAAATCACTTAAAAGCAGATCAGGAATTAGATTTGGATTTAATTAGAAAAACTTTAACTGAAGCCACTAGAAAACGATTAATGAGTGACGTGCCTATTGGAGTTTTACTTTCAGGAGGATTAGATTCGTCGTTGACCTCTGCAATTGCTTCTCGTTTATTGGCGGAAAGCGGTAAAAAATTACATTCATTTTCTATAGGATTAAATGCTGATGCGCCTGATGCTAAAGCAGCAAGGCAAGTAGCTGATTTTTTAGGTACAGAACATCATGAAATTTATTTTACTGTTGACCAAGGAATTACAATATTAGATAAATTAATTTGGCATCTCGAAACGTATGATGTAACATCGATTAGAGCAAGTACACCTATGTATTTTTTGTCAAAAGCAATAACGGATTTGGGAGTTAAAGTAGTTCTTTCAGGTGAGGGAGCTGACGAAATCTTTGGAGGTTACTTATATTTTAGAAATGCACCATCTGCCGAAGAATTCCAAAAAGAAACAATCGAGAGAGTACAAAAACTTTTTACCGCTGATTTACTTAGAGCTGACAAATCAACAATGGCTCACGGATTAGAAGCTAGAGTGCCATTTTTAGACAAAGAATTCTTAGATTTAGCAATTCGTATCAAAGCAGATGAAAAAATGCCTAAAACTTATGATGGGAAAGAAAAATATATATTGAGAAAAGCCTTTGACACTCCTAATGATCCTTATTTACCTGATGAGATTTTATGGAGACAAAAAGAACAATTTTCTGATGGAGTAGGGTACAGTTGGATCGATGAGTTAATCGAGTATTGCTCTTCGCAAGTTACTGATGAGCAGTTAGAAGGTGCCACCAAGGAATTTTTATATAACGCACCTACAACTAAAGAAGCCTACTTATATCGATCTATTTTTAATAAGCATTTCCCGCAAGTGAGCGCTGCTCAAACAGTGAGGAAATGGATTCCTAAATGGCAAGAAAATCAAGATCCAAGCGGAAGAGCAAATGCTGCACATGTAAAAGCAGATGCTGCAATTGCTAAAAAAGCAAATGCTGTATAAAGTACTATTTTGTTTAATCATTATTTTTTGAATAATACGATTTTTAAACAAAATCTCTAGTTAATATCTATTGCTCTATTCACCTGTGTAAGTTTTTGTAAAATCGATTTTATGCGACTAATTTTTGTAGACGAACTTTAATAAAAATTTTAGAATTATAATTAGTGTGAAACCATTGAATAATATGACTTTTTACTTTTAAAAAGTCGCGCTTGGAACCTAGGTATTTAGTAATGAAATTTGTTTTAGAACAGACAAATTCACTTTGTTTAGGAGATAAATGCAGTATAAATTGATCTCAGTATTACAAAAAAAAAGCTATTTTATTACGACCTCGGTTTATTTAATCCTCTATCATATAGCACGATAGTTCCAGCAACCGAAACATTTAAGCTTTTTTCTGATTTGAATTTTACTAAAAAATGGCATTTTTCAATTGCCTGTTTAGTAAGTCCGTTATCTTCAGCGCCTAATAAATAAACACATCTTCGTGGATGTTCGAAAGCTTCTAAGTCTTCTGCATTTTCATCCAATTCAACGCCAACTAATCGCGCGCCTTTTGGTAAATTTTTATAGAAATCTTCAAAATTTTCATAGTGGAAATACGGCATAGATTTTACAGCATTATGCGTATCACAAGCTTGTTTTGCGTATCGATTTCCGATTGTGAAAATATAACTAGCACCTAAGTTTTGCGCAGAGCGCCATAAAACGCCCAGATTTTCAGGTGTTTTACCATTTTGTATTCCGATACCGAAATATTCAGTCGTGAAGTTATCGTTCATACTACAAAAATACAAACAGTTATTTATAATAGCAAAATTTTAATTTTACTAAAAAGTTTAAATTATTAGCGTTTTTAATAGTTTGAAATGGGAAAATGTTAATAACTTAAAGGCTTTAAAAGGTAATTTAACGCTTATCTAATTTGCGTTTTTATATATTTGCGTGTTAGACAAAAATTACATTTTTTTAGAATAAAAATATGAGCGAAGAAATCAAGAAGGACAGTTATTCAGCAGATAGTATTCAAGCATTAGAGGGAATGGAGCACGTAAGAATGCGTCCTTCGATGTATATTGGAGATGTGGGTGTTCGAGGTCTGCATCATTTAGTTTATGAAGTAGTAGATAACTCTATCGATGAGGCAATGGGCGGCCATTGTGATACAATTATTGTAGATATAAATGAGGACGGATCAATTTCTGTGGAAGATAATGGACGTGGTATACCAGTTGGGATTCATAAAAAAGAAGGTGTTTCGGCACTGGAAGTTGTAATGACTAAAATTGGTGCTGGTGGAAAATTTGATAAAGACTCTTATAAAGTTTCTGGAGGACTTCACGGTGTTGGGGTTTCTGTAGTGAATGCTTTGTCAAAACATTTACGTGCAACTGTTTATAGTGCTGATGGTAATGTTTATGAGCAAGAATATGAAAAAGGAAAGGCGCTTTATCCAGTAAAACAAATTGGAGTAGCTGGTAAAAGAGGAACTGTAGTGACTTTTTATCCAGATCCAACAATTTTCACACAAACAGTTGAGTATTCTTATGATACTTTATCTGCTAGAATGCGTGAATTGTCTTATTTGAATAAAGGTATTACAATTACGTTTACAGATAGAAGAGAAAAAGATAAAGACGGAAATTTCGTTTCAGAGGTTTTTCATTCTGATGAAGGTCTGAAAGAATATATCAGATATTTAGATGGAAATCGTGAGCCTATTATTGCACACGTCATTTCGATGGATAATGATAAAGGTGAAATTCCAGTTGAGGTTGCCTTGATTTATAATACTAGTTATACCGAGAATATTTTCTCTTATGTGAATAATATTAACACGCATGAAGGAGGAACGCACTTGCAAGGTTTTAGAACTGGTCTTACGAGATCATTGAAGAAATATGCAGATGCATCTGGAATGTTGGACAAACTTAAATTTGATATTGCAGGTGACGATTTCCGTGAGGGATTAACTGCTATCATATCTGTAAAAGTTCAAGAACCACAATTTGAAGGACAGACCAAAACTAAACTTGGAAATAGAGAAGTAGTTTCTCCAGTTTCTCAAGCAGTTTCTGAAATGATTGAAAATTATTTGGAAGAAAATCCAAATGACGCTCGTATCATCGTTCAAAAAGTAATTCTTGCAGCACAAGCACGTCATGCAGCTAAGAAAGCTCGTGAAATGGTTCAGCGCAAAACCGTAATGGGTGGCGGTGGATTGCCTGGAAAACTTTCTGATTGTTCAGAACAAGATCCGGCGAAATGTGAAGTATATCTTGTCGAGGGAGATTCGGCAGGTGGAACAGCTAAGCAAGGTCGTGATCGTGCATTCCAAGCTATTTTACCATTACGTGGTAAGATTTTGAATGTTGAGAAAGCAATGCATCATAAAGTTTTTGAAAACGAAGAGATTAGAAATATATTTACTGCTTTGGGAGTTACTGTAGGTACTGAAGAGGATAGTAAAGCTTTGAATATTTCAAAATTACGTTACCATAAAGTAATTATTATGTGTGATGCCGATGTCGATGGAAGTCACATCTCTACTTTGATTTTGACATTCTTCTTTAGATTTATGAAAGAATTAATCGAACATGGTCACATTTATATTGCAGCACCACCATTGTACTTAGTTAAAAAAGGAAATAAAAAAGAATATGCTTGGAATGATGTTCAACGTGATCAAGCGAATGAAAGAATGGGTGGAAGCGCAGGAATTCAGCGTTACAAAGGTCTGGGAGAGATGAACGCAGAGCAATTGTGGGAAACTACTATGGATCCTAACTTTAGAACTTTACGCCAAGTAACTATTGACAGTTTAGCAGAAGCTGATAGAGTTTTCTCTATGTTGATGGGTGATGAGGTTCCACCAAGAAGAGAATTTATTGAGAAAAATGCAGTTTATGCAAAAATTGACGCATAAAAATTTATTAAAACGTTCGCCTTTTATTCGAAAAGCGAACGTTTTCATTTAATATTGACAAACAACCAAATAAACTATAAAAAATGAAAGTTACCATTATAGGAGCAGGAAATGTAGGAGCAACGTGTGCAGATGTAATTTCTTATAGAGGAATTGCTAGCGAAGTAGTATTATTAGATATCAAAGAAGGTTTTGCTGAAGGTAAAGCTTTAGATATTATGCAATGTGCTACTAATACAGGTTTTAATACAAAAGTGACTGGTGTTACTAATGATTATTCTAGAACAGCAGGAAGTGATGTAGTAGTTATTACATCAGGAATTCCTAGAAAGCCAGGAATGACACGTGAAGAACTAATAGGAATAAATGCAGGAATTGTAAAAACAGTAGCTGAAAATGTATTAAAGCATTCTCCGAATACTATTATTGTTGTAGTTTCTAATCCTATGGATACTATGACGTATTTAGCGTTAAAATCAACGGGATTGCCAAAGAATAAAATTATAGGAATGGGTGGAGCGTTAGATAGTTCTCGTTTTAGAACTTATTTGTCTTTAGCTTTAAACAAACCAGCTAACGATATTTCTGCTATGGTTATTGGTGGACACGGAGACACTACAATGATTCCTTTAACAAGATTAGCTTCTTACAATGGAATTCCAGTTTCTCAATTTCTATCTGAAGAGCAATTAAATAAAGTGGCTGCTGATACGATGGTTGGTGGTGCAACACTTACAGGTCTTTTAGGAACTTCAGCTTGGTATGCTCCAGGTGCTTCTGTTGCTTTCTTAGTAGATAGTATATTAAATGACCAAAAGAAAATGATTGCATGTTCTGTTTTTGTAGAAGGAGAATACGGTCAAAATGATATTTGTATTGGTGTTCCTTGTATCATTGGTAAAAATGGAGTTGAAGAAATTCTTTCTATTGAATTAAATGATGCTGAAAAAGCTTTATTTTCTAAAAGCGCGGATGCTGTTAGACAAATGAATGACGCTCTAAAATCGATTTTGGTATAAAAATTACATAAAAGAAATAGAAGACTGCAACTTTGCAGTCTTTTTTCTTGCGATTAATCGATAAATAAATTGGTTAATCTTAACCATAATTATATATTTGCTCGGTTTAAAAAAAATTAGGTTGCTCAATATGTTCTTTTTTCATCTTAAAAAAGTTCCTGAAGTGCTTCTGTATAGGGTTTAAAGCAAAAATAAATAAATAAAAAATAATTAATTTTTAGTAATAATGCAGAATAAAGGACTTATTAAATTTTTCGCAATTCTATTTGCATTGGTAAGTATTTACCAACTTTCTTTCACTTTTGTTGCAAGTAAAGTAAAAAACGATGCAAAAGCTTTTGCTAATGGGAATTCTGAGAAGGAAGTTAAATATTTAGACTCTATTGGTAAAGAGAAAGTATTTAATCTTGGTTTTACCAATTTCACTTTCAATGAAGTTAGTGATAAACAAATCAACAAAGGTCTTGACTTAGAGGGAGGAATAAATGTTATTCTTCAAATTTCGGTTAAAGATATCTTGAAAGGATTATCTAATAATTCTAAAAATCCAGTTTTCAATAAGTCTTTGGCTGATGCAACTGCGAATCAAAAAGGAAATCAAACCTATTTAGATGCATTTTATGACGCTTTTGATGCTAATTCAAATGGAACTGTAAAATTAGCTGCTCCAGACATTTTTGCAAACAGAAGCTTGCAAGGTGAAGGTGGAGTAGATTTCCAAATGACTGATGCACAAGTAAAAAAGGTTATTTCTAGAAAAGTTGATGAGTCTGTAGAGAGTGCATTTGGCGTATTAAGAAAACGTATCGATAAATTTGGTGTAACACAACCTAATATTCAAAAATTAGGAGAATCTGGAAGAATTCTTGTTGAACTTCCTGGTGCTAAAGATGTTGATAGAATTAAAAAATTATTACAAAGCACAGCTCAACTTGAGTTCTGGGAAACTTATAAAATTGAAGAAATTGGTAATTTTTTAATGGCTGCTAATGAGTCATTGAAAAAAACTGAGGTTAATATTGCTGAGGTAAAACCAGTTGTAAAAGATTCATTAAGCGCTTTGTTATCTGATGGTAAAGATTCTGCTGCGACTAAAAAAGGAAACAATCCTTTATTAGATAAAATCATGGCTCAAGGTGGTGGACCAGTTTTAGGTCTTTTCTCACCAAAGGATACTGCTGTTGTTAACGGTTATTTTAAGAGAGCAGATATTAGAATTTTACTTGCGGGAGATCAACGTTACGCAAAATTTGTTTGGGGAATTCCTTCAGCAATTAAAGATGCAAACGGAAAATCAGTAGATGCAGTTGAATTATATGCATTAAAAGGAAATAGAGACAACGTTCCTGCTATGAGCGGTGGAGTTGTTACTGATGCAAAAGATACTTTTGATCAATTAGGTAAGCCAGCTGTTTCTATGCAAATGGACGGTCAAGGTGCAAAATCTTGGGAAGAGTTAACAGGTAGAGCTTACACTCAAAAAAGTAATATTGCTATTGTACTAGATGATGTGGTTTATTCTGCACCAGGAGTTTCTAGCGGACCTATTTCAGGTGGAAGATCTGAAATTTCAGGAGCGTTTGATGTAACGCAAACTAAAGATTTAGCTAACGTTTTAAGAGCAGGTAAATTACCAGCTGCTGCTGACATTGTTCAGTCAGAAGTGGTAGGACCATCCCTAGGACAAGAGGCAATTGATAATGGTACTAGTTCAGCAGTTTGGGGATTAATTATTGTATCACTTTGGATGATGTTTTTCTATGGTAAAGCAGGATGGTATGCTAACGTTGCATTAGCAGTTAACTTACTTTTCTTATTTGGTATTCTTGCAAGTCTTGGTGCTGTATTAACTTTACCTGGTATTGCTGGTATCGTTCTTACAATGGGAACTGCAGTAGATGCGAATATTATTATCTACGAAAGAGCAAAAGAGGAGCTACGTGCTGGTAAGTCACTTGATGAAGCCGTTAAGACTTCTTATAGCTGGAGAGGAGCGATGTCATCTATTACTGATGCGAATGTGACACACATATTAACTGGAGCTGTATTATTTATATTTGGTTCAGGACCAATTAAAGGTTTTGCTACTACATTGTTAATTGGTATTATAACTTCATTGTTTACTTCTATTTTCATCGCTAGAATATTTATTGATTGGAATATTAGTAAAAAGAATGATTTAACTTTTGTTACTAAATACTCTAAAAACATATTTACAAACTTCCATTTTAATTTCTTAGGTATGAAGAAATGGACGTATTTAATCTCTACGATTATTGTAATTGTAAGTTTCACGTCATTAGCTGTAAATGGTTTGGATCAAGGTGTAGATTTTGTTGGAGGTAGAACATTCCAAGTACGTTTTGAAAAGCCAGTTTCAACTGAAACAGTAAAACAAGAGTTAGAAAAAGTTTTTGATGGTAGCGCCGAGGTAAAAGTATTTGGTAGCGACAATCAGTTAAAAATAACTACTAAGTATAAAGTTCAAGAGCCAGGAACTAAAGCTGATGAAGAAGTTAACAAGTTGTTGTTTGAGAATTTAAAACAACATTATTCTGCTGCGATGACTTACGATAAATTTGTTAACGCTTATGATGGTAAGAATTTAGGAGTTTTACAAGCTTCTAAAGTTGGACCAACTGTTGCAGAAGACATTAAAACAAATGCGTATTGGGCTGTTTTAGGTTCATTAGCATTAGTGTTCCTATACTTAATGATTAGTTATAGAAAATGGCAATATAGTTTAGGTGCGATTGCTGCAGTAGCGCATGACGTAATCTTTGTACTAGGTGTTTATTCATTATGTTATAAATTCATGCCTTTTGGAATGGAAATCGATCAGCATTTCATCGCTGCGATTCTAACCGTTATTGGATATTCAATGAATGATACTGTTATTGTATTTGATAGGGTTCGTGAATATTTAGCAGGTAAAACTAAAGGTACATTTGCTGACATCGTAAATCAATCTATTAACACAACAATGTCAAGAACTATAAATACTTCGTTAACAATGATTGTTGTATTGTTAATTATGTTTGTTTTTGGTGGAGAATCAATCAGAGGATTTATATTCGCTATGTTGATTGGTATTGTAGTAGGAACTTATTCTTCACTATTTATCGCAACACCAATCCTTGTAGATACAATCTCTAAAGAAGATAAAGATAAAGTTGAAGTTAATCACTTAGAAGCTTAATTAGCTTTAAAGTATATTTACAAAAAGAGATTCAGCGAAAGTTGAATCTCTTTTTTTTTGGCGTAAAATAATATTTGTAGGTAACAAATAAATTAGGCAAACAGTTTATACTTTAGTGAGGTAAGAATTAAACGCCTACTTAATTTATTTTAGTTAAGTTCTAAAGTTCTAAGTACGTGTAAGTATAAATCTAATTTTAAAGTATCTCAAAGATGAGATGGGTGGCTGACAATAGTCAAATAACAAGGTTAATAATGATAGCAGCTGCGATTAGAAAATTAAACACCTCAAAATATAATAATATTTCGATTAAAAGCAATTTTTGTGGAATCTGATTCGAGTCCATTAAAGATACCTCTATTTTACAATTAAATAAGTACTATCACATTGTCAAGCTGGAAGCGTCTCGACTAATGCGCTCTTAATAATTTATTTCAGACATCATTAGAATTTAAAACAGTTTCTTTTAATTAATCTATTTCAGAATTGAAATACTATTTCAACTTCAAGTTGCTCTCAATTTTATATTAAATTGCAATCATAAAAAAAGCGCTATCTAAGATAATTAGATAGCGCTTTCTTATTTTAATTTATTTTTTATTAATTTACATGTTCCTTTTGAGCTGTAAATATAAAATAAAGACCAATTATGATGAAAGGTATACTTAGCCACTGTCCAGTTGAAAACAGACCTAAGGCGCTTTCAAAACCACCTTGGCTTTCTTTAACTGATTCTACGATAAATCGAACTGTGAAAAGTAGAACTAGGAACATACCAAAAATGTAACCGGTGTATTTTCTTTTTTCTGTTTTCCAATACATGAAAAATAATACTGCAAATACAAAAATATAACAAAATGCTTCATATAATTGCGTGGGATGTTTTGCCGGCACTTGCGTTAATAATGCAGAGAATTTTGGGTCGTGAGCTATAGCTGCGTAAGCTGCTTGCGGATTTGGTATTCCAGTAGCATTTACAGCATCCATTGGACTGAAATGATCTCTTACAAATCGTATTCCAAAACTAGAAGTTGTTTCATGACCTATAATTTCAGAATTGAAAAAGTTTCCTAAACGTACAAAAATAGCGCCACTAGCAACTGGAATTACTACACGATCTAAAATCCACATTTGTGGTCTTTTTAAAACATTTTTGCTGTAAAAATACATCGCTATTATTATTGATATAGCAGCTCCATGACTCGCTAATCCAGTAAAACCTGTAAATTCCCATCCTTGTATAATATTAAATAAGGATTCATTTGGGTTTTCTCTAATAGGTAATAGAATTTCCGTCAAGTGATTGCTGTAATATTCCCAATCGTAGAAAAACACATGTCCTAAACGTGCACCAAGTAATGTCGCTAGAACAGTCCAAATGAATAAAGAATCCAGTTTTTCTATAGATTCGCCTTCTCTCTCGAAAATATTTTTCATTATGTACCAACCCAAGCCAAAGGCGATTACAAACATCAAGCTATAATACCGAATCATAAAAAAACCTAGATCTATTCCCTCTGATGGATTCCAAACGATGTTTAAAGCATGTGTCATTTATTGTTTTTTTTTAATCAGTTGTAAAAATATGTAATAAAAGGAAGGTTTCTACTAATAAAAGGTTAATGTTGGTGATTGCATTTCTCATTAGGAACCGGGTCATATCCACTGCCTCCCCAAGGATTACAACTCACAATCCTTTTTAGGCCTAAAAAGCCACCATAAAGTAATCCGTGTTTTTGCAATGCTTGTAGCATATAGGTAGAACAAGTCGGCTCAAATCTACAAGATGCAGGTGTAAAAGGAGAGATTGCAGTTTGGTAAAAACGCACTAATACCACAAAAGGAAATATGAGAATTTTTTTAATCATATTTAATCAGTTCTGATTTTTAAATAGATATACTAAACGCTAAAAGTAGTTCCTTCTTTTCCATCTTTCAACTGGATTCCTAAAGCAACTAATTGATCTCTAATTTGGTCAGATAAGGCAAAATTCTTATTATCTCTAGCTTGCTTTCTCATTTCGATCAACATATTAACTGTTCCTTCTAGTTTGTCGTTATTGCTGTCAGATACTTTCTCGTCTTCTAAACCTAAGACATCAAATACAAAAGCGTTCATAGCTTTTATAAAAGATTCTAAGTCAGCAGACGTCAAATTTTCTTTACCGTCATTTAGTAAATTGATGAATTTTACACCTTCAAATAATTGTGCTATCAATATAGGTGAATTGAAATCGTCATTCATTGCATCGTAACATGACTGTTTCCAAGCTGATATGTCAATAGTACTTTTTGAATTTGGGGTAATTTCTTTTGCTACACTCAGTGCTTCCATCAATCGTTTGTACCCTTTTTCTGCAGCAACAATTGCATCATCAGAAAAGTCAAGAATACTTCGGTAATGAGCTTGTAACATGAAAAATCGTGCTACAGAAGCTGAAAATGCCTTACTAAGAATTGTGTTTTCTCCCGTAAGTATTTCTCTTGGTAAAATATTATTACCTGTTGATTTGGCCATCTTTTTACCGTTCAACGTAAGCATGTTGGCATGAAGCCAGTAATTAACTGGAGTTTGACCAGTACAAGCTTCGTTTTGAGCAATTTCGCATTCATGATGCGGGAATTTTAAGTCCATTCCGCCTCCGTGAATGTCAAAGTGATTACCTAGATATTTTGTACTCATTGCAGTACATTCTAAATGCCATCCTGGAAAACCATCGCTCCAAGGTGAGGGCCAACGCATAATATGCTGTGGTTCTGCTTTTTTCCAAAGTGCAAAATCTTGTGGATTTCTTTTGTCAGTCTGACCATCAAGATCTCTAGTATTAGCTAACATATCCTCAATATTACGACCACTTAATCTGCCATAATGATTGGTTTTATTAAATTTCACTACATCAAAATAAACAGACCCATTTGCTTCGTAACCTATTCCATTATCAATTATAGTTTTGATAATTTCTATCTGCTCAATGATATGACCTGTAGCTGTCGGCTCAATGCTTGGTGGCAAAAAGTTGAATGCGTTTAGGATGTCGTGGAAATCTACCGTGTATCGCTGAACTACTTCCATAGGTTCCAGCTGTTCTAAACGAGCTTTTTTTGCAATTTTATCTTCACCTTCGTCTTCATCATCAACAATATGTCCAACATCAGTAATGTTTCTAACGTAACGAACTTTATAATCTAAATGTAAAAAATACCTAAAGATCACATCAAAAGACATGAAGGTACGTACGTTTCCTAAATGCACATTGCTATAGACTGTAGGTCCGCAAACATACATTCCAACATTTCCTTGATGGATTGGTTTAAATGTTTCTTTTTCTCCTGAAAGAGAATTGTATATTTTGAGTGTTTGCGTTTCGTATAAAGGCATTTAGTTTATTTTTTTTAGGAGCTAATTCCTGCTTTTCGCTTCAATCTTTCTATTTTTTCGTAAAAC
This sequence comes from Flavobacterium weaverense, assembly GCF_003688495.1. Taxonomy (GTDB): domain Bacteria; phylum Bacteroidota; class Bacteroidia; order Flavobacteriales; family Flavobacteriaceae; genus Flavobacterium; species Flavobacterium weaverense. Next base: position 506,921 of record NZ_REFH01000007.1, read on the forward strand.
TAGAAAGGATTTCCACTGCAATCAGGGCTAGGATTTATTGCTGATAACTTAATTTAGACTTACTTCTATTTCCCCTTTAATTACCGCCGTAACGGGATTATAAGGATTTAGAACTTAGTTTCTAGTTTAATGTAATCTAAGAATTCTCTTCGAGTAACACTATCTTTAAATTTCCCACCAAACTCTGAAGTTACGGTACTACTTTCAATATCGCTGATTCCTCTTGAGTTTACACAAAGGTGTTTTGCATCAATTACACAAGCAACGTCTTCCGTTCCTAGTGCTAGTTGCAATTCTTGAACAATTTGCATAGTCAAACGCTCTTGTACTTGTGGCCTTTTAGCGTAATATTCAACAATTCGGTTCATTTTTGATAAACCAATAACTCTTCCGTTTGAAATATAAGCTACATGAGCTCTTCCTATTATTGGTAATAAATGGTGCTCACAAGTAGAATATACAATGATATTTTTCTCTACCAGCATTTCGCCATACTTATAGTTATTATCAAATGTTGAAGCTTTAGGTTTTTTTTCTGGATTAAGACCACCAAAGATTTCCTTCACAAACATTTTAGCAACACGATTAGGTGTTCCTTTTAAACTATCGTCTGTCAAGTCCATTCCTAATGTCAGTAAAATACTCTCAACATCTTTTTTTATTTTCTCAATTTTCTCATCATCAGAAATGGCAAAAGCATCATCTCTCACTGGGTTTTTTGCGGATAAACTAACGTGATTATCTCCTATTTCGTCTTGAAATTCTTCTTTATTTATCATTAAAAGGAACTATTATATTTTGTAATTTTATTTAAAGCGTAAAGGTAAATAATAATAATTAAAGAATTTCTATAGCGTGCACTATTTCAGTTCAAACTCGCACTTTTAAAAACGTTAAAGCTAGCATAATTAAAGGTTCGGTGCTAAATTGAGAGTAGTCGTACATTTATTAATACTACATTTTAAAAATACGATTGATTTTTCCTGATTGAAATGTATCTCGGACTGTAGACCAAAAAAAAATGCAGCAACTATAAAGTTGCCGCATTTTAAAAAAAAATATATTTCGTTTCCACGAGTACAGAAATCTATTATTATTATTATTATTATTATGCTTTAACCTGCATAGCGTTATAAACAGGAATTGCAGCTTTTAAAATTCTTACTGCGCTTATTAAATCTTCTTTCTTTAAAACATAAGCAATTCGAACCTGATTTAAACCCATTCCTGGAGTAGAGTAAAAGCCTGCCGCTGGAGCAACCATTACAGTTTCACCATTCAAATCGTAGCTTTCTAATAACCATTGAGCAAAAGCATCAGCATTGTCAATAGGCAATTGTGCGATACAGTAAAAAGCACCTTTCGGTTTGCTCACAATCACCCCATCTATTTTATTTAGCTCTTCAACTAATGTATCTCTGCGTTCTCTATATTCAGAAATTACTTCGTCAAAATAACTTTGCGGAGTATCTAATGCTGCTTCACTTGCAATCTGCTCTATTGTTGGCGGACTTAATCTAGCTTGTGCAAATTTCATTGCAGTGGTCATCAATTCCTTATTCTTAGAAACAATACAACCTATTCTAGCACCACACATACTGTATCTTTTAGAAACAGAGTCAATCATAATTGCATGCTCTTCAAGTCCAGGAACATTCATCACTGAATAATGGATATCTCCATCATAAGTGAACTCTCTATAAACCTCATCAGAGATTAAGAATAAATCGTGCTTTTTAACTAAAGCAGCTAACTGCATGATTTCCTCTTTCGAATATAAGTATCCTGTTGGATTTCCAGGATTACATATAAGAATAGCTTTTGTTTTCGCAGAAATTAGTTTTTCAAAATCAGCAATTGCTGGTAATGCAAATCCAGTATCGATAGTCGAAATAACTGGTATTACATTAACTCCTGATGCCGTTGAAAATCCATTGTAATTAGCATAAAAAGGTTCTGGAATAATAATTTCATCTCCTTGATCCATTGTACTTCCCATAGCAAACATCAAAGCTTCTGATCCACCAGTAGTAACAATAATGTCCTCAATGTTTACAGGAATTCCTTGATTTGTATAATAGGCAGCTAGTTTTTTTCTATAACTCTCGTTTCCTGCAGAGTGACTGTACTCAAGAATTGTTAAATCGATATTTTTAACAGCTTCCATCGCAACCTCAGGAGTTTTGATATCAGGTTGACCTATGTTCAAGTGATATACTTTATGTCCTTTTTTCTTAGCTATTTCCGAATACGGAACTAATTTACGTATCGGTGATTCAGGCATTAGTTTGCCCTTGTTTGATATTTTTGGCATAGTCTTAATATTATTGAATTGCAAATTTGCGATTTTTTTTCGGAATTTATTGCAAATAAAAAGTGTATAAATTGTTAAATCTGCATTATTCAATGGATTAATTCATTATTTTTATGTAAAAGAATGACGATGCTAAAAAGACTTTTTTTAATTACTATTTCGCTACTTTTTTTACCTGTGTTTTCGCAGCAAGGATTTCTATTTGAAGATGGAAATTCTAAAATTAAAATCCCTTTTAAATTAATTAATAACCTAGTATTTGTTCCCATCAAAGTAAATGGTATCGAACTAAATTTTTTATTAGATACTGGAGTTTCAGAGACTATTCTTTTCAGTCTAGAGGAAAAAAAAGAAATGCGTTTTTTAAATACTGAAAAGGTTTTGTTGAGAGGCCTGGGGAATCAAACGGCTGTTGAAGGGTTGAAATCTACAAATAATGTTTTAGAATTCAGCACTTTAAAAATGAGGCAGCATATGCTATACATTGTTTTAGATCCTGAATTTAATTTATCCTCTCAAATTGGGATTCCTGTAAACGGTATTATAGGATATCAGTTTTTTAAAAATAATTTGGTCGAAATTAATTATCGAAAGAAAGTAATTGTCGTCTATAAAGACAGCCCAAGAAATAAAAGTAGAATAGAAAAAAAGTTTAAAGTAATTCCTATCACGGTCGAAAAGTCTAAGCCCTATTTAAAAACTACTGTCACTTTAGAAAATGAAGAAATACCAGTTAAATTATTAATTGATATTGGAAATAGTGACGCTGTGTGGCTTTTTGAAGATCGCACAAAAAAAATAAACATTCCTTTTAAAAACTTTGATGATTTTTTAGGAAAAGGATTTAGTGGCGATATTGAAGGAAAACGCGGTAGAATACAAAAATTTAAAGTAGCAGATTTTGAATTTAGCAATTTAGTAGCCTCTTTCCCGGATTCCATTTCGATTCGGAATGTAAGTATGGTTCCCGGTAGAATGGGTTCAATTGGTGGCGAAATAATGAAGCGTTTTGATGTGGTTTTCGATTATCAAAACGAGCTACTATATCTCAAAAAAAATGGTAATTATGCTGCTGCTTTCAGTTACAACAACAGCGGTATCGAAATCCAACATAACGGATTACAATGGGTTCAAGAAACAGTACCTATGGAAACAGTTCCTTTAAGATCTAGAACCAGCGAAACCAACGTTTACAGCACGAAATCGGACTTTAAATATAAATTCAAATTAAAACCTATTTATGAAATCGCACATGTTCGTAAGAATTCTGCGGCGGCAAATATAGGATTGCAAAAAGGTGATATACTTTTAAAAGTAAACAGCAGCGCTACTTATAAATATTCTTTAGAAAATATTAATTCGATGTTCCGGTCTGAAGGTTTAAAATGGATTACACTAGAGGTAGAACGTGACAATCAAGTTCTTAAATTCAGATTTAAATTGGATGATATTTTATAAAAAAAAATGCTTCTGAAAAACTTTCAGAAGCATTTTGAATTTAAGAGTGAATAAGTTACTTAGTAATTACTTCTCCTTTTATTTTTAAAGCAACTCTTCCTTCATCGTAGTTCACTGCATTTGATTCTACAGTTATAGTTTTTCTGATTGGTCCAGGAGCCATATTGTATTTAACTGTAATCTTACCTGTTTTTCCTGGCATAATAGGTTCTGCAGGTTTTGTAGGCACTGTACATCCGCAAGTAGAAAGTACATTAGTGATAATCAATGGTGCATTACCAGTGTTTGTAAAAACGAAATCGCGCGTACCATTTTCTGTTTTGGTAACCTTTCCATAATCGATTGTGTTATCAGGTGCAGAGAATACAATCTTTGGTCCATTTTGTGCAAAACCAATGCTGCTTATCAGTGCAAATGCGAATAAAATTATCGTTTTTTTCATTTTTAGTTATTTAGAATCATTTAGTAAAAATAGTTTCTTTTAATTAATGCACAAATTTTTATTTATCTTTTTATAGTGTGCAGAATTATTTACTTTTGTTCACTATATCAATTACAAATATCAGACCAAAGTATAATTTTGGTTTTAACAGTTGCTTTATATGACTATTCCTGCACAATTTGACGCTAAAACTATAGAAAACAAATGGTATGACTACTGGATGAAAAATAATTATTTTCATTCTGAGCCAGATCATAGAACCCCATATACCATTGTAATTCCACCGCCTAACGTTACAGGCGTTTTGCACATGGGACACATGTTAAACAATACCATTCAAGATGTTTTAATTAGAAGAGCGCGTCTTAAAGGATTTAATGCTTGCTGGGTCCCCGGAACGGATCATGCTTCGATAGCGACAGAGGCTAAAGTGGTGGCAAAATTAAAAGCGGAGGGAATTAATAAAAATGACCTAACTCGTGAGGAATTTCTTGCTCACGCTTGGGAATGGACTGATAAATATGGAGGTGTAATTCTTGACCAACTTAAAAAACTGGGAGCTTCATGTGATTGGGAGAGAACCAAGTTCACCATGGATCCAGATATGTCGGCATCTGTAATAAAGTCTTTTGTTGATTTATATAACAAAGGTTTGATTTATAGAGGATACCGTATGGTAAACTGGGATCCTGAAGCTAAAACAACTTTGTCTGACGAAGAAGTAATTTATGAAGAACAGCAAGGAAAATTATATTTCCTAAAATATAAAATAGAAGGAACTCAAGACTTTCTTACTATTGCTACAACGCGTCCGGAAACTATTTTTGGAGATACTGCTATTTGTATAAATCCTAATGATGAGCGTTTTGCTCATTTGAAAGGGAAAAAAGCAATCGTTCCTATTTGCGGGAGAGTGATTCCTATTATAGAAGATGAATATGTAGATATCGAATTTGGAACAGGATGCTTAAAAGTTACTCCTGCTCACGATATGAATGATAAAGCTCTAGGTGAAAAGCATAATCTTGAAATTGTTGATATTTTCAATGAAGATGCTACTTTAAATAGTTTCGGTTTACATTATAAAGGGAAAGACCGTTTTGTAGTTCGTGAAGAAATTGCAAATGAACTAGAGAAAATTAGCGCTTTAACAAAAACGGAGATTCATTTGAATAAAGTTGGAACTTCAGAGAGAACAAAAGCAGTTATCGAACCTCGTTTGTCTGATCAATGGTTTTTGAAAATGGAGGATTTGGTGAAGCCAGCAATTCAATCTGTTTTAGTTGATGGTGATATTAAATTACACCCAGCACGTTTTAATAATACGTACGCACACTGGTTGAATAATATTCGCGATTGGAATATCTCTCGTCAATTGTGGTGGGGACAACAAATTCCTGCTTATTTCTACGGTGACGGAAAAGAAGATTTTGTAGTAGCTGAATCTATTGAAGAAGCTTTGGCTTTAGCCAAAGAAAAAACGTCTAACAACGAACTTCAAATTTCTGATCTTAGACAAGACGTAGATGCTTTAGACACTTGGTTTTCTTCTTGGCTATGGCCAATGTCTGTTTTTGGTGGAATTATGGATCCAGAAAGTGAGGATTTTAAATATTATTACCCAACAAATGACTTAGTGACTGGTCCAGATATTTTATTTTTCTGGGTAGCTAGAATGATCATTGCGGGTTATGAGTATACAGATAAAAAACCATTTACAAATGTATACTTGACTGGATTAGTTCGTGATAAACAAAGACGTAAAATGTCTAAATCATTAGGGAATTCACCAGATCCTTTGGATTTAATCGAGAAATTTGGTGCTGATGGTGTTCGTGTTGGGTTGCTTTTAAGCGCTTCGGCAGGAAACGATATTATGTTTGATGAGGAGTTATGCAATCAAGGAAAAGCATTTACAAACAAAATCTGGAATGCATTCAAATTGATTAAAGGTTGGGAAGTTTCAGATGCAATTCCGCAACCAGAATCTTCAAAAGTGGCAATAGAATGGTATGAAGCTAAACTGCAACAAACATTGCTAGAAATTGAAGATAATTTTGAGAAATACAGAATTTCTGATTCTCTAATGGCAATATACAAATTGGTTTGGGACGATTTCTGTTCTTGGTTTTTGGAAATGATTAAACCTGCATACCAACAGCCAATTGACAGCGTAACTTTTGCAAAAGCGATTGAAATGCTAGAAAACAACTTGAAATTATTGCATCCATTTATGCCTTTTTTGACAGAGGAAATTTGGCAAATTATTGCTGAAAGAACTACAGAAGAAGCATTAATTGTATCTACTTGGCCAGAAATAAAACCTTTCAATACAAAGCTAATCGCAGACTTTGATCACACAATAGAAGTGATTTCTGGAATTAGAACAATCCGCAAGGACAAAAATATTCCTTTTAAAGATGCAATCGAGCTTAAAGCAATTAACAACGATAAAGCCTCAACTTATTTTGATTCGGTTGTAGCCAAATTAGGCAACATTACTGCAATGGAATATGTTTCTGACAAAGTGGATGGCGCTTTATCTTTCCGTGTTAAATCTAATGAATATTTTATTCCTATAACTGGAAACATTGATGTTGAAGCTGAAATAGCTAAACTAAATGCGGAACTTGTTTACACGCAAGGTTTTCTAAAATCAGTTCAAAACAAACTTGCAAACGAGAAATTTGTGGCTGGAGCACCAGAGAAAGTTTTGGCAAACGAAAGACAAAAAGAGGCGGATTCATTAGCCAAAATTGCGACTATCGAACAAAGTTTAGCTGGATTAAAATAAGTTTACATCTAATACTATAATTGAAAAATCCCAATACTGATTAATTCAGAATTGGGATTTTTTATTTTAAGTAACAGTATTTGTTTTTGAATCCTTTACGCTAATAAAAATAAGAAGATAAGCGGGAAAATGATTCCTGCTAAAGCTAGTTTCCAACCGCGTTCTTTAAAACTAAATTTACCACCTTTCACCATTATAGTTCCAGTTAACGCTATTGCGATTAAACTCAAAGCAAAAATGTCAGAATAGTAGATCCAGAAATTAGAAGTGCTTTTGTGCAATTTCATCGTCTGGCTGATAATTGGTGTTTTTAAAAATGTTACTATTTCACCTTTTCCAGTTGCAATATCAATTTCAACATCATGCTTTTCATATGATATTTTCAAAGTACCTTTCTTAACATTGTGGCGGCGAAATTTATCATCGATACCAAGCTGTTTTCCTAAATCTTCAGCAAACTTTTCATTGATTTTATCCTCTTCGGGAAGTTGAATTGAAATCGACTTAGTTTCTGTAGTATATTTTTCAGGGTGCCAAGAGTCTCTGTGATTCATCATAAGTCCTGAAGCGGCGAATGAAATGATTAGTCCGATATAAAAATAACCTAAATCTCTATGTAAGTTACGGAAGGTTTTCTTTTTCATTACTTTTTTTAGTTTTTGCAAGTGCGAAAATAATAATTTCTAATATAAATAATAAAGACTTTTTTCTGAATTAATTTGTAGTTCAGAAAAAAGTCTTTTAGCAATGATAACAACTTAGAATTTGTACTTTAATGCTGTCATCACTTGGCGTGGAGCTATAGGATTCACACTATAGTTTTCATGCACTGTATAATTTAACTCATTTGCAACATTTGATAGTTTACATAATATTGAAAACTTACCCCACTCATATCCAGCAGATACATCAATAGTCGTGTAATCATTTAAAGGAATTTCTCTATCAAATATTCCGTTAGGTTCTGCAGCTCTATATTGATTGTTCCATCCACCTACGCGATTTCCGATATAGTTTGCAGAAGATCCAAATGATAATCCTTTTAACGCTCCAGAAGGTAAAGTGTAAAAGAAGCTTAAATTTGCAGTATTTGCAGGTGTTCTAGCTAAACGGTCACCAACTATAAAACTTCCTTCTAATCCAGATGTTTTAGTGTATTGCATGTCATTATAACTGTATCCAGCTAAAATACTTAACCCTTCAATAGGTCTCGCAGTAATATCTAGTTCCACACCTTTACTTTTTGTTGAACCGCTTAATACTTTAATACTAGAATCAGTATTGCTTGATCCGTCTGCTTTAAATTCTGCAGTTTGTGCTAAATTGCTATTTTCAATTTGGTAAAAAGTGATATTCGTACTCAATAATCCTCTCCAGAAATCTTTTTTAATTCCTAATTCATACTGATCAATCAATGATGGTTTGATCACTTTTAAATCTACCGTTGTTCCCGAATTTGGAGTGAACGAGTTCGAATAACTTGCAAATAAAGACATGTCTTTCGTTGGTTGGTAAACTAAACCTATTTTCGGTGTGAAAGCTTGATCAATTCGTTTAACATCCTCTTTAACAACTACTGGATTTTTAGTTAAATCACTTGTGTTTGCTTGTGATTCTTGCCATGACCATCTAATTCCTGCAAGTACTTTAAATTTATCAGTAAGAGAAATTAAATCTTGTGCATAGATACCAAAACGGTTCGTATCTGTTTTTACTATTTTAGTATTAGTTCCTTCAGGTATTGCTCCACCTTGATTAAAATTATCAAAATCAAAGATGTTTCCACTTCCATAAGTTTTTGGATCGAATGCAAAAGTGTATGCTTGTAAAAATGAATTTTCAAAGTCAACTCCAGTAAACAATTGGTGTTTCACATTTCCAGTTGAGAAGTTACCTTGAAGACTAACTTGTTCACCAATTACTTGTTCTAAATTTCTATTTTGACCTAATGGACGTTTCCAATCTCCGTTTGCTTCTGGTTGAATACGTTCTGTTCCTTTTGATGTTCTTTCATAATTTTGGAAAGAGCTATTAAAATTTAGCTTCCAGTTTTCATCGAATTCATGTTTTACTAATCCAGAAACGCTCGCTTGTCTGGTTTGACCGTTTGACCACTCCGCCCCTAAATAAGTGTTTCTAGGAATATCTGCAATTGTTTTTCCAATAATTCCTGTTCCAAAATCTGGTGTCCAGTTGTCGTGCAAATAATCTCCTTGTAAAACAATTTCTGTTTTTTCACTTGCTTTAAAAAGAACCGATGGATTAATATAGTAACGTTCTTTTTTTACTACATCTCTAAAACTCTCAGAGTTCTCATAAGAACCAGTAAATCGATACGCTATATTCTTATCTAAAGGACCGTAAATGTCGATAGAAGGTTTGTAAAACGCATTACTTCCTAATTGCATAGTTATCTCACCACCGCTTTTAAACGACGGTTTTTTAGTTACCATATTTAAGATTCCTCCTGGAGCAACGTTACCGAATAATAACGCAGCGCTTCCTTTTAATACCTCTACTCTTTCAAGAGAAGAAACTTCAGGCATAGATCCATTAGTGAAACGGAAACCGTTTTTAAACATATTGTTTGCTGACATATCGTAACCTCTAGACCAGAATGACTCTTGAGCACCACCACGAGCTGAACCTACGTAAACACCGTTTACGTTTTTGATAACATCACTCATTCTCACTGCTTGTTGCTGCTCGATAACATGATGTCCTATTATTTGAATACTTTGAGGAAGATCAATTGGTTTTATATTTAAACCAGATAGTACAGTTTCCTTTTTCTTGTTAGGACTCTGTTTGATCTTAATCACTAACTCTTTTAAAGTTGTAATATCTTCAACTAATTTAAATTGTACATAATTAGTTTGATTTGGTATTACTTTAATTTCTTTTGATTGTTTTTTCATACCGCTTCCTTCTAGAGTGATAGTATGATTTCCTGCTGGAAAGTTGTTAAAGAGGAACTCACCATTAACATCTGTTTCTGTAGTTTTAGCTACTTTTCCTAATTTGATTGCGATTCCCGGAAGAGGAAATCCATCTGCCGAAAGTATCTTACCTTCGATAATTCCGCTGTCTTGCGCTTGTATGTAAAATGTTGTAAATAATAAGATGAAAAGTGCTTTAATTCTATTGCTCATGATTCTTTATTTGGAATAATTAAAAATAACGATGCAAATATAAAACCTCATTTTGAATTCACAAAGCTTATTTAGATTAAATATCAATAATAATTTTAGATGTTTATTATATGCTTGAATATCAGTATTTTACTAAAAATATTTAACTTTTGTTCAAATATAATAGCTGCTATTAGTAGAAAATGTATTCAAACTGATATAACTAATAAGGTGTTTTTGTTATTCTAAAACTTACTTAAAGTCAGTTATTTAGCACTATTTTTTAGTATTTGATGAACAATTTCTTTTGTTGGTTTCTGATCTTTTAGTTTCGATCTAACTTCATCAAAAGTAACTTTAAAGTCGCAACCGAGCTTATATTGGTCGCAACCGTAAGCTATTTTTCCTTTTAAAATTGTTCCTTTTTGACATTTTGGACAAGCCAACGCATCAGAATTTATCTTGTTTTCAGTCACTGGTTTTAGATTTGCTGTTTTCTTAACTTCAAGGATAAGTTTGAAATCTTCTCCAAATCTAATAAGTCCTTCTTGTAAACCAGCATCAGTTTTAAAGTCTTTTAAATTAACTGTCGACCCTTTTTGAAGTAATCGCAAATACTGATTCTCTGATATTTTTTTATCTGCAAAAACATATGGAAGTAAGAATGTACAGCCTGCTTTATATTCGCTACAGCCATATGCTGATTTTCCTTTTATAAGAGAACCACTTTTACATTTTGGACAAGCTTCTGCCAAAATTCCAGCAGCTTTCTTTTTCTCTATTTTTACAACTTCTTTTGGAGCAGCTGCAGCGTGCGAAATATTAGCATGTCGCTTTTCACTGCGAACTTCATCTACTAAAACTTCGATCATTCGCTTCATATTATTAATAAACGATCCAGCAGTATAAGTTCCCTTTTCAATATCTTTTAATTGCTTTTCCCAAGAACCAGTCAGCTCCGCTGATTTTACTAAATCGTTCTGAATAGTATCGATTAGTTGGATTCCTGTTGGAGTAGGTAGCACTTGTTTTTTATTTCTAACGATATATTGCCTTCTAAAAAGAGTCTCAATAATATTAGCTCGTGTCGATGGTCGGCCAATACCGTTTTCTTTCATCAATTCTCGTAGATCTTCATCATCAACTTGCTTTCCCGCAGTTTCCATCGCACGTAATAAAGTAGCTTCTGTAAACTGATTGGGCGGTTTAGTTTCTTTTTCTAAAAATGAGGGTTGGTGCGGACCTTTCTCTCCTACAATGAAAGTTGGTAAAATATCAGCTTCTTTTTCTTTACTGTTGGGATCTTCAAAAACGATACGAAAACCTTTTTTCAAGATTTCTTTTCCAGTTGTTTTAAAAGAAACATCAGCTGCTTTTCCTATAACTGTCGTGTTAGCTACTAAACAGTCATCATAAAACACAGCTATAAAACGTTTTGTTATTATATCATAAACTTGCTGTTGGTTGTATTGCAACTTATTCTGAATTCCAGTGGGAATAATGGCGTGGTGATCCGTTACTTTTTTATCATTAAAAACCTTTGGTGATTTTTTAATCTTTTTTCCTAAAAGAGGTTGTGTCAACGCAGCGTAATTAGTCAAATTTTGTAAAATCCCAGGGACTTTCGGATAAATATCGCTTGGTAAGAAAGTAGTATCTACTCTAGGATACGTAACTACCTTTTGTTCATATAAGGTCTGAACGATTTTTAAAGTCTCATCAGCTGTAAAACCAAATTTTGTATTGCAATATACTTGAAGTCCTGTTAGATCAAATAATTTAGGAGCAAATTCATTACCATTCTTTTTTTCGACAGAGATTATCTCAAAATCACTTTCCTTTACTTTATTCGCTAGAAGTTCTCCATCTTCTTTTTTTAGAAAACGGCCTTCTTCATAACTGAATAGTACATCTCGATATAAGGTTTGTAATTCCCAGTAAGGTTGTGGTTTGAAGTTCTCAATTTCTTTAAAGCGGTCTACCACCATGGCTAATGTTGGCGTTTGAACTCGTCCTATAGACAGAACTTGTTTATATCCGCCATGTTTTACGGTGTATAAACGGGTAGCATTCATACCTAATAACCAGTCACCAATAGCTCTAGAGAATCCTGCGTAATATAAATTATCGTAATTAGCAGACGGTTTTAAGTTTTGAAAACCTTCTTTTATTGCTTCGGTGGTTAGAGATGAAATCCATAAACGCTGGACTTCGCCTTTATACTTTGCTTCGTTCATCACCCAGCGCTGTATTAATTCTCCTTCTTGTCCCGCATCCCCACAATTAATCACTAATGTGGCTTTATCAAATAAACTTTTAATGATTTTAAATTGCTTTTGAATCCCAGAATTCTCTACTACTTTAGTTTCAAATTTTTCAGGAAGCATGGGTAAATTATTCAAATCCCAACTTTTCCAATGTGGTTTGTAATCGTTGGGTTCTTTTAATGTGCATAAATGTCCAAAGGTGTACGTCACCGCATAACCATTACCTTCATAATAACCATCATGTTTGGTATTAGCTCCTAATACAGATGCAATTTCTCGTGCAACACTTGGTTTTTCGGCAATACAGACCTTCATTTTATGCTAATTATTTGAAGTCGCAAATTAGGAATTTAGAAATTGGTACCGAAGTGAAATCATCAGGAGTTATGAACGATGTCGTTTTTCAAAATTGTTAGGAGCAAAACTTCCAGATTTATCAAAGCGTTTTGTCCTGCTGTCCGCTGTATCTTTCCGCAATGCTACGAGGATGCCGCTTCCATCAGGGCTATTAATATCGCTTAGTTTTCATAAGAGCTGGTAATTTGAAGAACTAACTAACTTATTGTTATTTGGGACTTTTATTTGATCCTACTCATTATAAATTTCTCACTACTTGCTTTTCCCTGCTGAATTCCTGAAACTTCAGCAGCGATACTATCTTTAGAAATTTGAGTATAACTTATTTTTTTAGGATAATCGTTTTTTAAGTTTTCAAAAACTAATTTGCTCTCTGTTGATTCAAGTTGATTGAATGTAACGGGTTTGTCATCATTTTGTCCTTTTACTGCAGCTACATAAGTAAGCTGTTCACCGTTTTGTTGTAAAGTAATCGATTCATGATGCAGTGTATCTTTCATCTTGATAAAATAGGAAGTAGCTTGGTAGGTGCTATCATTTAGTTTGCTCCATTCTTCCGTAAGTTTGCCATCAACTGATTTATTTTCCCATTTGCCTAATAGCCAGTTTCCAACAATCATTTTGTCCTTTTCTATATTTTCAGACTCATTATTTTTACACGAACATAAAGCAAAAAATACTATTAAAATTGTGATTTTATTTTTCATAAAAGAGAAGTAAAGTTTTTGATATTGAACCCATGTAAAACTATGAAAAAGACAGTAAAAAGCCTATCTAAAAAACAGCGTATTAAAATTATATCTAATTCTTGAAAAGAAAGATAAATTCAGGTAACTCTAAAAAATAAAATTTTAAAAGATTATTATTATATTTGATTTAAACCAAATTTCACTTATTAATACCTTTTAAATTATGATTGTTGCATCACACATAAAAGGATGGAAGATTATTAATCAACGATCTCACGGATTGCTTGCTGCCATGTTAGCTTATGAATATGACATTGACGTTCCAACTGATATTCTCGTTCCAACGCTTATTGCAATTGCTGAACATGATGATGGAATTGCTGAGACGCAAGAAAATAAAAACTTGACGGAAGCTGGAGCACCAAGACATTTTTTAGTTAGTGATGAATCGAATAAAACAGATTTGAAACAACAATATAATGTGATGGAGAACGCGACGTCAAAATCACAATTGAATGCTTTTTTAACTTCGATGCATATTGATTTTATTTTTGGAGACAAAACTGATGGTGAGGATAAAAAATTAGATAAATATTTAAAGGAACAAGAAGTAAATCGGAAAAATATTCTAAAACACCTCAAAATTGATAAAAAATACGCGGAGCGATTGTATAGATTTGTTGAATGGTGCGATGCTTTTTCACTTCTTATTTGTATGGATAAAATACAGCCAGAAGGTAGAAAAATGGAAATTTCTCAAGGTCCAGATGGTAATATGAATCAAACTTTTTATAAAGATGAGAATGTTATTACAGTGGAACCTTGGGTATTTAAAAGAGATTCCTTCAAAGTTTTCTATGAGTATAAAATAATAGAACAATTACATTTTAAATCTGTCGAAGAATTCAATGAAGTTTGTAAAAACACAGCTGTTCAAAGACAAGAATTTAAATTTTCTAAGTAATTTTACGTTTTAAAATTAAAGAATGTATTATCATGTTTTAGAAGTAAATCGGTGACTACTTGCTCAAATTAGATTAAACATACTTTTACATGAGATTCTCTAAAACATTTCATTAACAAAAGTATTTGTGCCAATAACAATCCTTAAATACATTCTGTCCTTATAAATATTATAATGGCAGAATTGAGTAAAAAAACAAAACGCAATCATAAATTAGATTGCGTTTTTTAAATTAATGCTGTGCAGGAATGTAAATATCGAATCGGGCACCTTGATTGAGCACTCCTTCACCAGTAATTATTCCATTATGATTTTCAACAATTTTTCTCGCTATTGTAAGCCCAATTCCAGTTCCTGAGTAGTTTTTTCGATCGTTTAATCGTTGGAATATCTCAAAAATTTTGTCTTTGTATTCCGCCTCAAATCCAATACCGTTGTCTTTGATACTGATGTGATAGTAATCTGATTTTAATTTAAAATTTTTTGTACTGTTTTCATCGTACGCTACAAAGTTACTTTTGATTATTATGTGTGGCTTTTGACCAGGAATCGAAAATTTAAGTGAATTACTAATTAAGTTTTGTATTAATTGACGAAATTGAAATGGAATAATATTTATTTCACATAAGTCATCAAACTCGATCGTTGCATCTGTTTGAAGCAAGTCGTCCTTAAGCATTTCCATAGCTTCTTTAACCACTTGGTTTAAATCACTGTTTACAAATTTTCTTTGGGTAGTATTTGTTCGTGAATAAGCAAGCAAATCATTGATAAGAGTTTGCATATGTAATGCAGAGAGCTTTGTTCTCTCTACATAATATTTACCCATAGCTGATAAATTATCATACTCCTCAACAAATATCCTTCCGGAAAATGATTGGATTTTTCGCAGTGGTTCTTGTAAATCGTGACTAGAAATATAAGTAAATGATTCTATCTCTTTGTTAGCTATCAATAATTCGTTAGCACGTTTTTCTTTTTCTTTATTTTGAAACTCTAACTCTTCATTAGCAATAATTAGTTCATCCGCTCTTTTTTGCTTTTCTTCATTTTGATACGCTAATTCTTGATTGGCAATAACTAGTTCAGCCGCACGCTTTTCCTTTTCTTGATTTTGAAATTCAAGTTCAGTATTGGCGACAATTAATTCTTCAGCTCGTTTCTGCTTTTCTTGATTTTGGTATGCAAGTTCAAGATTTGCAATAATTAATTCGGCTGCACGCTTTTCTTTTTCTTCATTTTGAAACCCTAGTTCCGTGTTGGCTACAATTAATTCCTCTGCTCGTTTTTGCTTTTCTTGATTTTGGTAGGCTAGTTCTCGATTAGCAATAATTAATTCAGCGGCACGTTTTTCTTTTTCTTTATTTTGAAACTTAAGTTCGGTGTTGGCCACAATTAATTCTTCCGCTCTTTTTTGCTTTTCTTGATTTTGGTAGGCTAGTTCTTGATTAGCAACAATTAATTCAGCGGCACGATTTTCCTTTTCAATATTCTGAAACTTAAGTTCCGTGTTGGCTACAATTAGTTCTTCCGCTCGTTTTTGCTTTTCTTTATTTTGATACGCTAATTCTTGATTAGCAATAATTAATTCAGCGGCACGATCCCGCTTTTCTTTATTTTGAAACTCAAGTTGAGTGTTAGCTACAAGTAGCTCTTCCGCTAGATTTTGCTTTTCTTGATTCTGAAAAACTAATTCTTGATTAGCAATGACTAATTCGGCGGCGCGATTTTCTTTTTCTTTGTTTTGAAAAACAAGTTTAGCGTTAGCGATAACTAACTGCGCTTCGCGTGTTTTTGTCTCAATAATTTGTAAAGCTAAATTTTTATTAGCGATCAATAATTGAGCAGCAGAAGTATTTTCGTCTTCATTTATAGGAGTAATCACTGTAGGCATACAAACTATTTTTTTACTACTTTATCTTTTTAAAGCAGTCCAAAGGTACTATAAGAACGTTCTTATTTTTCAATTTTATTTTTCATTTAAAAATTAATTTTTAGAGAACTATTTATGAGTTATAGTTTGTGAGAATTAAGAAAGAATAGACCTTTGATTTTATCTCTCTTAAAAGGGATAGCATTCATTAGAAGATTCAAAAAAGTGACGTATAAAAAACAATCTAGAAATCTAGAAATAATTTTAACTAGCAGAAAATACTAGCCCTGATTGTAGCGATATCCTTTTATTTTAGTTAGTAGCGGCAGCATAAAACTAAAATAAAAGATACAAGCGGAAAGCAGGAAGTAGCTCCAAGAAATAGCATTATTTAAAAGGAGTAAAATTGAAAAGAGCAAGTATCGAACTATAAATAAAAATTTCGTAATTTTGCATTCCAATAAAAGAATAGAAAATGTTAGATAGACTTCAAATAGTAAAGCAACGTTTCGATGAGATTTCGGATTTAATCATTCAACCGGATGTAATCTCAGATCAGAAGCGTTATGTGCAATTGAATCAAGAATATAAAAGTTTAAAAGCTTTAGCAGAGAAACGCGATGAATACGTGGTTTTGATGGCTAATATCGATGAAGCTAATGAAATAATTGCTGATAATAGCGATGCAGATATGACCGAAATGGCCAAAATGCAGCTTGATGAGGCAAAAGAAAGATTGCCAGCACTTGAGGATGAAATCAAATTTATGTTGATTCCTAAAGATGCAGAAGATGCTAAAAATGTTATGGTTGAAATTCGTGCCGGAACGGGTGGGGATGAAGCGAGTATTTTTGCAGGTGATTTGTTTCGTATGTACACAAAATATTGCGAAAATAGAGGCTGGAGAACTTCTGTAGTTGATATGAATGAAGGAACTTCTGGCGGATTCAAAGAGGTTATTTTTGAAGTAAGCGGGGAAGATGTTTACGGAACATTAAAATTTGAAGCTGGTGTTCACCGCGTACAGCGTGTTCCACAAACGGAAACACAAGGTCGTGTACACACTTCTGCAGCGACAGTTATGGTACTTCCAGAAGCTGAAGAGTTTGATGTGCAAATTGATATGAATGATGTACGTGTTGATTTTTTCTGTTCGTCAGGACCAGGTGGACAATCAGTGAATACAACTAAATCGGCAGTTCGTTTGACACACATTCCTACAGGTTTAGTAGCGCAATGCCAAGATCAAAAATCACAACATAAAAATAAGGATAAGGCTTTTGGTGTTTTACGTTCTCGTTTATACGAACAAGAATTAGCTAAAAAGCAGGCTGAAGATGCTACTAAACGTACTTCACAAGTAAGTTCAGGTGACCGTTCTGCAAAAATTCGTACCTATAACTATTCACAAGGTCGTGTTACTGATCACCGAGTTGGGATGGATGTTTTTGATATGGATGGTGTAATGAATGGTAAAATTCAGAAACTAATTGATGAGTTACAATTAGTTAACAATATGGAGAAGTTAAAAGAAGCAAGCGAAGTATTCTAAATCAAATTAGAATCTTTTATAAATCAAAAGCCAGCGAAAATTTATTTTCCGCTGGCTTTTTTTTATAAACTAACCAATTCATTTATTGTAAAGAGAGATTTTTTTCCTGCTGTAATTTCTTTTCAAATACTATGTTTCTAAAATCTTCGTATTTTGCTGTAGCAGGATTAATCTTATCATCGAAACGTTTAACATTCTCCAATTTGTCAATTTCTATATTGAGTTCGTTTGACTTCTTCTCGAAACCTTTCGCGATGTGATTCCAATCAATAATGGCATTGCTAATCCCTTTCTTAGTAACCGAATCAATATATCTAACATAATTGTTTGTCACTATCTCTGCTTTTTTCTGCTGATCAGTTTTACAGGAAGTAAAAGTAACCAGAAGAACAAAAAGAGTTAATAATGTCGATAAATTTTTCATTGTGTTCTATTATATTTTAAAACCGTAAGCTAATCTAAGTGAAACTTGACCTAAACCTTCTTTAACAGCTCCGTTTCTAATGATAGCAAAATCATTAAAGTGTTCGTATCTTAAGCTAATGTCTACTTTACTAGTTGCGTACCCAATTCCAGGACTTAATAACAATGATGTTTTATCATATCCATTAGTTACAGCAAATGCAGCACCAACTTCTCCCATTAAATACAATTGATCTTTTAAAACGAAAGCTTTAAATCCAGCTTTAGCAGGAATGTATCCTAAGTCGTTATCTTTTCCTGGTGCAAACATATTTGAAAATCCAGTAGTAAAAGTTAAAGAGTATTTTTGAGACAAATCATATTGAACTCTTGCATCAGCGCCAAGGCTAAAATCATATTGATTATTAATAGGAACTCCACCATTGATTCCGAAACCTAATCTAAAACCTTGATCGTAATTTTTTGCTTCTTGTGCGCTTGCTGTTGCTAATCCTAGAACTAAAGCTAGTGTTGTAAGAACTGTTTTGATATTGAAAACGTTTTTCATAGTTTAAGTATTTTATTTAAGTTTTTGTTTGTGCAATCAAATACCATATTTGAGTTTGTATCATTGCGTTTTTAATTCTACAAAGTTGCAATTTGATTCAAGTTTTGCAGTTACATCCTTTTTGAAAATATTTATAGAATTTAATGGTTTGATTTTTTCTGTTTATTTCAGCGAAATAATGTCTTTGTTTGTAAAACTATTTATGTTCTATTTTTTAGTTTTTTGATATTAAGTACAAGTCGTTGATGTTCATATTATTAATCGCGTATCCTATTTTTGCGCGGAAGTATATTCATTGTAAAATCACTTATAGGAAATATCTATAACTTTTACTTACAGAATTCAACAGAATCTGCTTGAAATACGGTGAGGTAGTTCTACAAGTAAATTGGGATGTAAAAATTTTTAGAAAGAGAGGAGTAAATCTTTAATGTTGTTTTAGAATTTTTAAGTATAAGCACCACTAAAGAATCAATTGTTAGCTACAATTTCGACTTGGAGAAATATTAAGCCTGTTTTTGTTCTACTGGCAAGTATATAATAAAGGTAGATCCTTCGTGAAGTACTCCTTTTGCAAAGATGAAACCTTTATGATTTTCAACTATTTTCTTGCAAATAGCTAATCCTATTCCAGTTCCTTGGTATTCATTTTTATTGTGAAGTCTATTAAAGAGGACAAAAATATTTTTAGCGTATTCTTGGTCAAAACCTATTCCGTTGTCCTCCACCGTTATCTTGTGGTATTCATGATAAGTGTCAGGCAAGAATTCTTCTTCGTTAGCAACAATAATAGAGTAATTGATACTAATAGAAGGTGCCTCGTTTGCTTTACTATATTTAAGCGAATTGCCTATCAAATTGATAAATAGTTGTTGGATTTGGAATGGTATTATTGATAAAGAAGGTAAAACGCTGCTCGTTAACACAGCTTTTTTTTCTTCAATTGTTTGCGCTAATTCTTGTTTTGCATTATCCAGTAAGCAATTTAAGTTAGAGAGTTGAAATGTTTTTTCTGCTTTATTTGTTCTAGAGAACTGAAGCAAATCTTCGATGAGAACGCGCATTCTATTCGCTGATTTTTGAATACTAGCTATATACTGCTGTCCTGAAGTAGAAATATTATCGTGATCTTTACTTATTAACCTCGAAATAAACGTTTCAATTTTACGCAGCGGTTCTTGTAAATCGTGACTTGCGATGTAATTAAAGGCACTCAATTCCTTGTTATTACTTTCTAATTCTCTATTTCTTTCTTCAGTAGTTATCTTATCATCAATTTCTGAAGTGATGTCTCTAGTTGTACCTATGTATGTTTTATTTTGAGAAGCAAATGAAACCACTTGGCCCATATCTTTAAAATATCTCACTTCGCCATCTTTTCGAATTACACGGTACATAAATGGAACGCGAGAATCATTCATAACAGCATTATTGGCGCTTTCTTTTACGAATTCTAAATCGTCTGGATGAATGAACTTCAAAAAGCCTTCTTTACTGGCTTCAAATGATTGTGGTTCACAGCCAAGCAGACGGTATTCATTATCTGAAAAGGTGTAGGTATTTGTTTCAATATCTAATTTCCAACTACCAAAATTTCCAACAATTTCAGATAATTTATTGGCTTCAATTTCGACGGTGAGCGTATGAATAGTATTCTTTAATAGAATTAAATCTCTATTCATTTTGACAAAAGCAATGGTGATTAAAATTAAGGTTATAATCAACGTTAAATAGATAAGTAGCGGAGTATAATTCATAGTTGAATCATAATCCTTCTGTCTATTTTTTAAAAGTACCTTTTGTGTAATAATCATATCTTCTATTCTAAGGCGAATAGAATCCATTGATTTTTGCCCAGTGATTAAATTATATTCTAATTCATCTTCGCTATATTTCTCATGCTGTACGAGATAAAGATTTTTAGAGAGATAATTTAAACGTTTATTGATATGATATTGAAGAGTTTTAAGATTGTTTTGCTGTGTTCTACTATTTGAAGTTAGTTCTGAAATTCTTTGATGCGACTTTTTAATCAGTGATCCTGAATTTTGATATGGAATAAGAAATTTTTTATCCTTACTCAGTAGATAACCTCGTTGTCCAGTCTCAGCATCTTTTATACAAGACATCAAACGTTCTAATTCAATATTAACTTCATAACTATTACTAACATAAGCAGACGATTTTTTTAAAACCGTAATATGCTTGAAAGTAATCCCACCAATAAAAAATATGATTGCTACTGAAACAACAAATATTATCTTTAGAAACAGAGGTGATTTATGAAGTCCGATACGTTTCATCTTACATTCTCATTAGAAAATTGTCTTTATTTAAACCTGAAGTATGGTACTGCCAGTTCAAAGTCACTACTTCTGAAAGTATTTTTTTTAATTTTTCGAAATCATTCGGCTTTTTGATGTAGATATTAGCTCCATTAATGAATGTCTCTTCAATATGCTCTTCCGAGGATGAAGTTGAATAAATTGCAATTGCAATGTCACTAAATTTTTCGTTTTGCTTAATTTCAAGTAGACATTCTACACCATTTTTTTTAGGCATGTTTAAATCTAAAAACAATACGTTAGGCAAAATTGAATCTTCATTATTTAAATAATTCATCAATTCAACACCATCATTAAAAGTACTCACTTTCGTGTTTATTCTTAATTCATCAAACGCATCTGTAAAAAACAATCTGTCGTCCTCGTCATCGTCTGCAAGACAGATGTTTATAAAATCAGTATTCATGTTTGTAACGGTTTAGCTATTGTTTTTTATTTGATATTTCTCTTCTTTTAACTATGATTTTTTGAAAAGCAGATGGCGTCATTCCTGTCATATGCTTGAACTGCGTGCTTAAATGTGCCACACTCGAATAATTTAATTGAATGGAAATTTCGGTTAAATTAAGAGGTGTGTTTATCATCAATTGCTTAGCTAATTCTATCTTTTGTATTATAATAAAGTTTTCAATAGAAGTGTAAGTAACTTCTGAAAAAACGTTAGACAAGTAAGCGTAGCTAAGGTTTAATTTCTCAGCAATATACACTGAACTTTTTATGTTTAATGGAGTTTCACTATGCACCATTTCAACTATCGTATCCTTTATTTTTTGAACCAAAACACTTTTCTGACTCTCCACTATTTCGATACCGTATTCTCTAAAAACACTAGTGATTTCAGCTATTTTTGAAGAGGGAACTTTTTCTAAAAAATTGAATTCGCCAAAACCAATAAAATTGTATTTATATCCTAATTCAGATAGCTTTTCCTGAACAATTTTTTTTGTCAGTTGGGCATAATCAAATTTTAAATATACTTTCATAAAAAATTAATTAATGAGTAAAGATATAAAATTGTTGCACTTAATTGCCTATTTCGCATTAATGCACTAAAAAATTTTTGTAGGTTATTCGCGTAGTAAAAGTTCTATATAGGCTTTTTTACTACACTTTATTTTGATACGTTTTGATTTATAATCACTTACATTCTGCATTTCTGCTAATGTCCAACAATTTTTTAAAATGAACAAACGTTAAATTCAAAAAATTTTAACAGTACTTATACTTTTAATTTTTTTATTTTCTATAGAAAAAACTCACTATTTTATTACAATATTACTTCTGGATTAATTGCTTCTTAGAGTTTCAAATCGTACTTTTCACTCTAATACGAGAACTAATATTTGTAATCATTTTGAACTGATTGTATTATTATAATTTTTAATAAAAAACTAGCGTAAAGTCATTCTTAAACTGTATTTAAAAAGTAAAATTTTATTATTATATTTTATTTGATATGAGCAGTATGTTTGTAATTTTGCCAAACAACTATTCAAAAATGACAACACAGCAATTAATAGAACAAATTAAAATTAAAAAATCTTTTCTTACGGTAGGATTAGATGTCGATTTAAATAAAATTCCAACGCATTTACTAGAGTTAGAGGATCCGATATTTGAATTCAACAAAGCAATTATTGATGCAACTCACGATTTGTGCGTTTCTTATAAGCCTAATACTGCTTTTTATGAAGCGTATGGAATTAAGGGTTGGATTGCATTAGAAAAAACAATCAAGTATATAAACGCTACTTACCCAGATATTTTTACGATTGCCGATGCAAAGCGAGGAGACATAGGAAATACATCGACTATGTACGCTAAAGCTTTTTTTGAAGATATGAATTTTGACAGTGTCACTGTAGCTCCTTACATGGGTAAAGATTCGGTAGAGCCTTTTTTAGCTTTCGAAAATAAACATGCTATTATGCTCGCGCTGACTTCAAATGAAGGTGCTTTTGATTTTCAGACTTTAAATGTGAAAGGAAAGGAATTGTACAAGCAAGTGCTTGAGACTTCTAAAACTTGGAAGAATTCAGATAAACTGATGTATGTCGTAGGAGCAACTAAAGCAGAATACTTTACCGAAATTCGTAAAATTGTGCCAGATAGTTTCTTGCTAGTTCCAGGTGTTGGTGCACAAGGCGGAAGCCTTTCAGAAGTTTGTAAATATGGAATGAATAAAAATGTAGGTTTACTAATTAACTCTTCTCGTGGGATTATTTATGCTTCAAACAAAACTGATTTTACTCAAAAGGCCAGAGAAGAAGCTTTGAAGATACAGCAGGAAATGGAGCAAATATTATCTAAGTTTTAAATTTATCTATTCTAAATTCCGAGAATAATTAAAATTAGCGCTTTAATCACTTTATGATCACTAGACACTAATTTTGCGTATAAAAAACTGTAAAAATTGAAACAAAAAACACTTATTGATCAGTTGGGAATATCACATACTTTTGAGATAACGCCTTCAAGGATTATTTCTCTGGTTCCTTCACAAACAGAATTGTTGTATGAGTTAGGATTAGAAAGTAAACTAGTGGGGATTACTAAATTTTGTGTGCATCCATATCACTTAAAGTCAACTATAAAACCTGTAGGTGGAACTAAAAAAGTGCATTTTGAAAAAATCAGATTACTGAAGCCAGATATCATAATTTGTAACAAGGAGGAAAACACTAAAGAAATTGTAGAAGAACTTCGCAAAATTTGTACTGTTTGGGTTACAGATATAATTACAATTGAAGATAATTTTAGAATGATATCTGATTTTGGACAATTGTTTAATTGTAGAACAGAAGCCAAGAAATGGAATGATAAATTAGCTTTTGCCTTAGCTGATTTTAAAAATTTCATTAAAGATAAAACTGATGGAAATTCGTGGCAAAAAGTCGCTTATTTTATTTGGAAAGATCCCTATATGGTTGCTGGAGCCGACAATTTTATAAATGAATTATTGAAGTTAAATCATTTTGAAAATGTGTATCAAGATCAAGGTCGCTATCCAGAAGTTGATATTAAAACTATTTCTTTGATCGGAAATCCTGATTTAGTTTTTCTTTCCTCAGAACCGTACCCTTTTAAAGAAGAGCATGCTTTAGAAATTAAACAGTACACAACTCATGCAAAAACTTTTCTTGTTGATGGAGAAATGTTTTCTTGGTATGGAAGTCGGTTATTGAAAGCTTTTGAATATTTTAAAAAACTACATCAAGAATTATAACTCACATTTTTCAAGAACAAGTTCTTCTTCTGAGATGTCAATTTTTTCCAAATCAAAATTTATTTTAGAGAGTTGTTCGTATTCTCTTTTAAGCTTTTCTATTTCACTTTCTTCTTTCAATAATCCTTTCATGGTGTAATTTTTTGGCAAATTTACATTTTACAATTATAATACAAGCAAAATAATTTGTTAAGATTGGCATTTAAAATTAAAGTTCTATTTTTACAAAAAAAAGGCGTGATCAATTATACCATTTATGAAAATAAGAACAGCGAGCAATGGGTTACTTTTGTTCATGGTGCTGGTGGTAGCTCTTCTATTTGGTTTAAGCAGATTCGTGATTTTAAGAAACAGTACAACGTTCTTCTTTTAGATTTACGCGGTCACGGAGAGTCTAAAACAACTTTAAAAACGGCTTTCAAACAAAAATATACTTTTTCGGCTTTAGCCAATGATATTTTGGAAGTGTTGGACTTTCTTAAAATTAAAAAATCCCATTTTGTCGGTATCTCTCTAGGTACTATTCTAATTAGGCAACTTGCTGAGATTTATCCAGAAAGGGTTCAAAGTATGATATTAGGCGGTGCAATCTTAAAAATGAATTTCCGTTCGCAAGTTTTGATGCGTGTTGGAAATATTTTTAAATATGTTTTACCTTATTTATTATTGTATAAGCTTTTTGCTTTTGTGATTATGCCAAAGAAAAATCATAAACAATCAAGAATCCTTTTTATCAATGAAGCGAAAAAGCTATACCAAAAAGAATTTATTAAATGGTTTAAACTGACAGCTGAAATAAATCCAGTACTTAAGTGGTTTAGACAAGTAGAATTAAATATACCTACACTTTATGTAATGGGTGAGGAGGATTATATGTTTCTACCTTCTGTTAGAAAAGTAGTGGAAAGCCATTATAAATCATCTAAATTATTTGTGGTTGAGAATTCTGGCCACGTAGTAAATGTAGAGCAACCTATTGCTTTTAATAAAGCGGTTCTTTCCTTTATGAAAACAGCTAAATAAAAAATGCCTGCATTTTTAAAATGCAGGCAATTCTTTAACTAACCAAAACCAAAATAATAAATAACCAGTTTATTACTCTGCAAAGATCATACATAAACCAGCATTGTGTTGTTAAGGATATGTTATTACTTTGTTGTCTATACGTTAACTTTTTTGACAATAAAAAGTAATATCATTTTACTGATTTTTGCTTCTTTCGAAAAGAAAAATTACAGCCTCTTATCTTGCATTGCAAAAACCTTTTGTAATAATACTGAGGTTCTAGAACTTATGTTGGTTCGAATGTTTTTTTCCTCTACTGCTACCATTTTAAAAACACCATTCATTGCTTGATTTGTTACATAATCAGTCAAGTCAGGATTTACTTTGTTAACCAATGGAATGCTGTTATACTTAGTAATAATATTTGCCCAAACTTTATCAGCGCCTACTTTTGTAAATGAGTTTTTGATTACGGGATTAAATTTTCCATAAAGAGCAGTCGAAGTGCTATTTTGTAAATAATTAGTCGCTGAGTTTTGACTTCCCATCAAAATTGTTTTAGCATCCATAAAAGTCATATTACGAACTGCGTCGATAAATATCGGAGTTGCTTCTTTCACTGCATCTTCAGCAGCACGATTTAAAACTTTAAGTCCTTCATCAGCTAATGAGCTTAGTCCTAATTTTCTTAATCCAGCGTCAACTT
Source organism: Flavobacterium weaverense (assembly GCF_003688495.1). Lineage (GTDB taxonomy): Bacteria > Bacteroidota > Bacteroidia > Flavobacteriales > Flavobacteriaceae > Flavobacterium > Flavobacterium weaverense. The sequence goes on from NZ_REFH01000007.1 coordinate 533,014, forward strand.
TTCTAAGTTCTTCAGGCATTAAAATCTTTACTGCTTCGTTTCTATAAAACCCATCAGTAGCGGTAAGTTTTGTTACTTGCTTCGTAATTCCGTTGTTTAAGGCTTCTTTTAATCCTCCTGCAATATCAATTCCATTTACGCCTTGTGTTTGCGGGAATTGGTTCATTACTTGTTGCATTTCAGCGCAGCCCGAAAGAGAGACAGCCACCATTAAAATTAAAACTTTTTTCATTGTCTACTTATTTATTTTATTAATATTACCTCGTGGCGTTTGTAAAAATATTATTTATTCAAAAACAAAGCCATACTTTTTTTAAACACAAATTATCGATTGTTGTTTTAGTTTAGTAAATGACAATAGTGAAGCATATTTATGTAAATCTGTTTGAAGTCTGACTAAAGCTTTAGATAAAGACATATTAGTAGTAATTTAACTTTCCTTTTTATTAACAAGCGGCCGTAACTTCAGATAATCTTTAAAATAAAATTGTAAATTGCGGTCTTAAATTATCATATTCATAAAATGGAACAACAAAAACCATATATCCCCATCAATAAAGTAAGAATTGTAACCGCAGCCGCGCTTTTTGACGGCCATGATGCGGCGATTAATATCATGCGTAGAATTATTCAAACTACTGGTGTTGAGGTAATCCACTTAGGTCACGATCGAAGCGTTGAAGAGGTTGTAAATACTGCAATTCAGGAAGATGCTAATGCTATTGCAATAACTTCGTATCAAGGAGGTCACAACGAGTATTTTAAATATATGTATGATTTGCTTCAAGAAAAAGGAGCACCACAGATAAAAATATTTGGAGGAGGAGGAGGAGTTATTTTACCTTCTGAAATTGCTGATTTACAAGCATACGGAATCACACGTATCTATGCACCAGATGATGGGCGTGCGATGGGATTGCAAGGAATGATTAACGATTTAGTGCAACAGTCAGATTTTCCAACTGGTGATAAATTGACAAATGAGTTGGAGGAATTAGAATCGAAAAATCCAACAGCCATTGCAAGAATTATTTCTGCTGCAGAGAATTTTCCTGAAATAGCAAAACCTGCATTGGAAGCTATCCAAAAAATAAATGAGAATTGCAAAACTCCCGTTCTTGGAATTACAGGAACAGGTGGAGCAGGAAAATCTTCATTAGTTGATGAATTAGTACGTCGTTTTCTTATTGATTTTCCCGAAAAAACGATTGGTTTAATTTCAGTGGATCCTTCTAAACGTAAAACTGGTGGAGCATTATTAGGCGATAGAATTCGCATGAATGCTATTAATAATCCTAGAGTTTATATGCGTTCCTTAGCGACACGTCAATCAAATTTGGCTTTATCTAAATATGTAGCTGACGCAATTCAAGTAATCAAAGCGGCAAATTATGATATTATAATCCTTGAAACTTCTGGTATTGGTCAATCTGATACGGAAATTATGGATCACTCTGATGTTTCATTATATGTAATGACACCAGAATTTGGAGCTGCGACACAATTAGAAAAAATCGACATGCTTGATTTTGCTGATTTAGTAGCGTTGAATAAATTCGATAAAAGAGGTGCTTTAGATGCAATTCGGGATGTTAAAAAACAGTACCAACGTAATCATAATATGTGGGATGTTAATCCTGATGAAATGCCAGTTTTTGGTACAATAGCTTCACAGTTCAATGATCCAGGAATGAATACGCTGTACAAAGCGATTATGGATAAAGTCCATGAGAAAACAAATTCTGATTTGAAATCGACGTTCCAAATCACGCGTGAAATGAGTGAGAAAATATATGTTATTCCGCCACATAGGACGCGTTACTTATCTGAAATAGCTGAAAGCAATCGCAAATATGATGTGACAGCAGTTAATCAAGAACAAGTCGCTCAAAAATTATACGGTATATTCAAAACATTGGAAAGTGTTTCTGGAAAAGTTCCAACGATTAATAAAGTTGGAATTGATGATGATTCAGTGATGCCAACAGCAATCGAACTTGAAAAACAGGGAGCTACTGAAAACAAAATTTTCCTTAATCTTTTACTGAATCAATTCGAAAAAGTAAAAATGGATTTAGATCCGTACAACTGGGAAATTATATTGACTTGGAATGAAAAAGTAAATAAATATAAGAATCCAGTTTATACTTTTAAAGTTCGGGATCGTGAGATTAAAATGGCTACACATACGGAGTCACTTTCGCATTCTCAAATTCCGAAAATCGCTTTACCTAAATATCAAGCGTGGGGAGATATTCTACGATGGTGTCTGCAAGAAAATGTCCCTGGAGAATTTCCTTTTACTGCAGGATTATATCCTTTTAAAAGAGAAGGGGAAGATCCATCTAGAATGTTTGCAGGTGAAGGTGGACCGGAACGAACTAACAAGCGTTTTCATTATGTGAGTGCTGGTTTGCCAGCTAAAAGATTGTCAACTGCCTTTGATAGTGTGACTTTATATGGTAATGATCCACATGTACGTCCTGATATTTATGGGAAAATTGGAAACGCAGGAGTCTCTATATGTTGTTTAGATGATGCTAAAAAATTGTATTCTGGTTTTGATTTAGTTCATGCGATGACATCAGTAAGTATGACTATCAATGGTCCAGCTCCTATGTTATTAGGTTTTTTTATGAATGCAGCTATCGATCAGCAATGTGAGTACTATATCAAGGAGAATGCTTTAGAAAAAGAAGTTGAGCAAAAAATAAATAAAATTTATAAAGATAAGGGAGTAGCAAGACCACATTATCAAGGAGATTTGCCAGCTGGGAATAATGGTTTAGGTTTATTCCTTCTAGGCGTAACAGGAGATTTAGTTTTGCCTCTTGAAGTTTATAATGAGATCAAAGCAAGAACACTTTCTCAAGTTCGTGGAACGGTTCAAGCAGATATTCTAAAAGAAGATCAAGCGCAAAACACTTGTATTTTCTCAACAGAATTTGCGTTGCGATTGATGGGAGATGTTCAAGAGTATTTTATTACTAAAAATGTCAGAAACTTTTATTCAGTTTCTATTTCTGGTTACCACATTGCAGAAGCGGGAGCAAACCCGATTACACAATTAGCGTTTACACTTTCAAATGGATTCACATATGTTGAGTACTATTTGAGCAGAGGAATGAATATTAATGATTTTGGACCTAATTTATCATTCTTCTTTTCGAATGGAGTTGATCCAGAATATGCTGTTATTGGTCGTGTAGCGCGTAAAATTTGGGCGAAAGCCATGAAAATTAAATACGGAGCTAATGAAAGAGCACAAATGTTGAAATACCATATTCAAACATCAGGACGTTCTTTGCACGCACAAGAAATTGACTTTAATGATATTCGTACTACTTTGCAAGCATTGTATGCCATTTACGACAATTGTAATTCGTTACATACTAATGCTTATGATGAAGCAATTACGACGCCAACAGAAGAATCAGTTCGTCGTGCAATGGCGATTCAATTGATTATTAATAAAGAGTTAGGTTTAGCTAAAAACGAAAATCCAATTCAAGGTGCTTTTATCATCGAAGAATTGACAGATCTTGTAGAAGCTGCAGTTTTAGCTGAATTTGATAGAATTACAGAGCGTGGTGGAGTTCTTGGTGCGATGGAAACAATGTATCAACGTTCTAAGATTCAGGAAGAGTCGTTGTATTACGAAACTTTAAAGCATACAGGTGAGTTCCCAATTATTGGTGTAAATACTTTCTTGAGTTCTAAAGGTTCTCCAACGGTTATTCCTGCTGAGGTTATTCGTGCAACGGAAGAAGAAAAACAATATCAAATTACGATGTTGAATAATTTACATCAGTCGAATCAAGATAAAGTTAAACAGCAGCTGAACGATATACAGGAAGCGGCTATTAAAAATGAAAACTTATTTGACCATCTGATGGAAGCAACTAAAGTGTGTTCTTTAGGCCAAATTACAGCTGCTTTATTTGAAGTGGGCGGTCAGTATAGAAGAAATATGTAAGCATATAATCACTAATTTATAATGAATTAAGTTTTATCAAAAAATCCCGATCTACATCGGGATTTTATGGTTTTGAAATATTCTTGAAAGCTATAAATTCTCTAAAAATTTCAGTTGGACGTATCTATAATAGACCATTGTTGTTAAATAATTCTAAATTCTTGATGTTAGAAATAGCAACATATTAGTTTTTAATTATTTTTGCGCCATGAAAATTAATCCAAAAAACAGTCTAACTAGTATAATGCTCATAATGAGCATGCTATTGTTTTTTGATATTTGTTTTCAAGAAATCCCCACATCTTCTGTAATAGAATTATGCGTTGAGAACCATTCTAACGGCGATTATATTGACTCTGATTCGGAATTAAATGAAGAAGACCAATTAGTTTTTGCAAGTGAATTTTTCGCTCTACCTGAATCGATTACGCATCACAATTATTTTCATTCGACTACACGTCTGAAATTTCCTTTTTTTCCCGTTTGGCAACCGCCAAAACTTATTTAATAGTCACTGACTTTTCTTAATTGTTTTTGAATCTTATTCACTTACTCCTGCAATATTTTAATTTGTACTGGGGAGTACTGTGTTTGTTAACTCAATCACATTCTTATAACTTTTTTTCAAATTTTGAAGTAAAAGAAGAAAAATTAGTGAAAGCATGTTGAACTTCCATTCCATTAAAAGCGATTAAAAGTAGATATACTCTAGGAATAGTGAAAGCGTCATTGCTTGCTAATTAGCAATAATAATACACTTAAATTTAAATAAAATGAATTGGTTTCGAAAATTATATAATTGGGTTTTAAGTTGGGCAGAGACAAAGTATGGCATTACTGTTCTTTTCTTACTCGCATTTGCTGAATCAGTTTTTTTTCCCATTCCACCAGATGTTTTGTTGATTGCTTTAGCTTTAGGAGCATCTTCAAAAGCTTTTAAATATGCATTTACTTGTACATTAGGCTCTGTTCTGGGGGCTTTTCTCGGTTATGCAATTGGGAACTTAGCGTGGTTAACATCAGCTGGAGAATTTTCATCTTTTGCCAATTTCTTTTTTAACAACGTTCCAGGGTTTTCAATTGAGTTGTATGAAAACATCAAAATTCTATTTACAAATTGGGATTTTTGGGTAATATTCACAGCTGGTTTCACGCCAATACCTTATAAAGTATTTACTATAACTGCTGGCGCTTTCAATATCAATTTAGGGATGTTTGCACTTGCTTCAATTGTAAGTCGAGGAGCGCGATTTTTCCTAATAGCTTGGTTGATTTGGAAATTTGGACCAAGTATTAAAAGTTTTATAAATAAATATTTTAATCTTTTAGCCCTCAGCTTTACAATCTTTTTGATAGGAGGTTTTGTTTTAATAAAATACATAATTTAAAATATATATGGTAATAGATAGTTTTGTTTGGATTTGCTTTTTAGGTTTTGTCCTATTAATGTTGGCTTTAGATTTAGGTGTTTTTCATCGAAAATCTCACGAGGTTAAAATAAAAGAAGCACTTGTTTGGAGTGCAGTTTGGATTAGCCTTGCATTAATTTTCAACTACGGAATTTACGTTTTCTTAGGCAAACAGAAAGCAATAGAGTTTTTAACAGGTTACGTCATCGAAAAGTCCTTAAGTATAGATAATCTTTTTGTATTCATAATGCTCTTTACGTATTTTAAGGTAGAAGCTAAATACCAACATAAAGTTCTGTTTTGGGGAATATTAGGTGCGTTAGCAATGCGCGCAGTTTTCATTTTTGCGGGCGTAGCGTTGATAAGTAAGTTTCATTGGATTATTTATATTTTTGGAATCTTATTAGTTGTTACAGGAATCAAAATGCTCTTTCATAAAGATGAAGATATACAACCGGATAAAAATCCTTTAGTTAGACTCTTTAAGAAGTTTTATCCTGTGTCTAAAGAGTCTCATGGTAGTAAATTCTTTGTAAAGATCGATGGAAAGCGATTTGCTACACCTTTATTTGTTGTGCTTTTGATAGTTGAATTTACTGACTTGATTTTTGCTGTGGATTCCATACCGGCTATTCTCGCTATCACAGATGATACCTTTATAATTTTTACTTCAAATGTTTTTGCAATACTAGGTTTAAGAGCACTGTACTTTGCTTTAGCTGGAATTACAAAATATTTCCATTACTTAAAATATGGTTTATCAGCAATTCTAGTTTTTGTTGGAATAAAAATGACAATCGTCGACTTCTACAAAATTCCAATTTTGTATTCATTACTGGCGATAACAGGAATTTTACTAATTTCTGTTTTGCTTTCCATTGCTTTTCCAAAAAAAAATGATTTAATAAATAATTAAAAATAAATATTATGAATTGTCCCACATGTAAAATTGCCCTTGTTATGTCAGACAGACAAGGAATTGAAATCGATTATTGTCCAGAATGCAGAGGAATTTGGCTAGATAGAGGCGAACTTGACAAGATAATTGAACGATCGACTACAGAGTCAAAAACAATTGTTAGTCCGCCGAATCAATCCTACGGTAATAATTCTCAACAAGGTTATTATAAAGATCACAAGAAGAAACATTGGTTGAACGAATTGTTTGACTAACACTTAATTTAAAACCGCATTATATTTTATATGATGCGGTTTTTTTTTTTCGAAATTAAATATAGATTCTTGTAAATTTTCCTTTGGCTTAAAGCCAAAAACAACTAATAAAAATTACAAATTGTACTTGAAAAAATGAATTTTTAAAAGAAAATAAATAAATTTTTTAGTATCATTATTCTATTGTTTACTAGTAGTTTATAGTTTTATTTTGTTGATTATTTGATCATTCGTACTATTGCTTTAGTATACAATAGTAACTTTGGCACAATTAGTGGATATAGTTTTTTAGAAAAAATATAAAAACCACAAATTATGAAAAAAATTACCTTGTTGTTAGCTTTCATCGGGATGATGACACTACAAAGTTGTGAAGTAACAGAAGTTTATGATTCGCCAGTAAGTAATAATCCTAGAACAGAAGTGTTTGAAGTTACAGCGTCATTTAATTCTAATAATAATTATACTAAGTTGGTTGTATTTGATCCGCCAATTTACGCTAACGATTCTGTTTTAATGTATCATTTATATGAAGTTGTAAACGGGCAAGACGTTTGGAAATTAATGCCTCAGACATACTATTTTAATGATGGAGGAGCGCTTGATTACAATTATGACTTTACAAGATTCAATGCTAAAATATCTCTTTCAGCTAATTTTAATTTAAACACTTTAGCTTCTAGCTGGACTCAAAATCAAACTTTCAGATTAGTAATTATACCTGATGGATTTGCTAAAACAGTCAATAAAAATAATATTGATTCCGTTATGTCCGCTTTAAAAGTTAGCAAAAGCGAAGTTAAAAAGATAAGCTTGTAAGTTCTACTTTAACAAAAAAAGGGAAATCATTTGATTTCCCTTTTTTTGTTTACGATCATTTATAAATATTTAAAGTGCTTCTTTACTGCTTTTTCTCAGTGAGATTACAATTCCAAGAATAAGTGAAACTGCTATAAAAGCTAAAGAAACCCATTCTGGTAGTTTAATGAAATCGTGTAGTAGCATTTTGACTCCCACAAAGCTTAAAATAGCGATAAGACTGTATTCTAAATAACTAAATTTAGCAAGCATATTAGCGAGGAAAAAGTACATAGACCTCAATCCTAAGATTGCAAAAATATTCGAACTGAAAACAAGAAATGGATCATTTGTAATTGCAAGAATAGCTGGGACACTATCAATTGCAAAAACGACATCCATCACCTCAATAACTACAAGCGCTACAAATAATGGTGTTGCGGCGGTAATATGCCTTCTTTTTACAAAAAAATGTTCTTTGTCAATATGGTTTGATATTGGAACAATCTTTTTAAGCATTTTATAAACGAATGATTTTTTAGGTTCAAATTGGTCGTCGTCACCGCTAAATAACATTTTCATAGCTGTGTAGATTAGAAATGCTCCAAATATATAAGTCATCCAAGAGAATTTATTGATCAGCATAACGCCAAAAAATATCATAAGACCTCTAAATATTATCGCACCTAATATTCCCCAAAACAAAACACGATGCTGATATTTTTGCGGTATTTTAAAAGCAGCAAATATTATCGCAATGACAAAAATGTTATCAATACTTAGTGATAGTTCAATAAGATAACCTGTAATAAACTTTATCGCTGCAGTTGCAGGTTGTAATCCATCAGGATTTGCTATATAGTTCGTACTGTAAAGCCAGTAAATAACTCCAGAGAACATAAATGACAATGTTACCCATATAGCAGTCCACTTTCCTGCTTCTTTTGTACTAATGATATGTGGTGTTTTATTGAAAACACCTAAATCAAGTGCTAGAAATATTAAAACAGCGATTAAAAAAAGAATCCAGACAATCATAATTTAAAGTATTTAGGTAATTTTTTTTTTTTGTAAAGATACTTTTTGGTTTTATATGTTGGTTAGATATTTTACCTAAAAGCTATCGTTCACATAATTTTATCTCTTTTTAAGCTAATGCTTTATAAAATGATGCTTTTATCTATTACAGAAGCTATATTAATGCTAGATTTTTATTGGCATTATATAAAAATTTACTTCAAAACGTAAAAAAAATGGGGGTTGCTTGCTGTAAAAGTGACAAATAAATTATATTTGCATGAGATTAGTAGGGGTCTAACTAAATTAAATCAATTTTATGTCAACATTACGTTTCCAAGCTTTAAGAGAAGCTTCCACAAGAAAGCCAGTTATATTTGAAGAATCAGATAGAAAATCTAACTTATTTGGTGCAAATGTTTTTAATGATAAGTCAATGAAGCAGTATTTAACTTCAGATGCTTATAAAGGAGTTCAAGGAGCTGTTCAGCACGGAACTAAAATTGATAGAAAGTTAGCTGATTATATTGCATTAGGAATGAAAGAATGGGCACTTTCTAAAGGAGTAACGCATTATACACACTGGTTTCAACCACTTACTGGTATAACTGCAGAGAAGCATGATGCTTTCTTTGAAACATCTATGGATGGAAGCGACCCAGTTGAAAAATTAGGCGGAGCGCAGTTAGTTCAACAAGAACCAGATGCTTCTAGTTTTCCAAACGGAGGAATTAGAAATACATTTGAAGCAAGAGGATACACGGCTTGGGATCCAACATCTCCAGCGTTTATTTTTGGAACTACTTTATGTATCCCAACAGTTTTTATTTCGTACACAGGAGAAGCCTTAGATTTTAAAACACCACTTTTACGAGCGCTAACTGTTATCGACGAAGCGGCGACAGAAGTTTGTAAATATTTTGATAAAAATGTAAAAAAAGTAACTGTAACTTTAGGATGGGAGCAAGAATATTTCTTGATTGATAGTGCATTAGCAAATTCTCGTCCTGATCTTATGATGACTGGAAGAACATTGTTAGGACATACTTCTGCTAAAGGACAGCAATTAGACGATCATTATTTTGGTTCTATTCCTACTCGTGCTCTTGTGTATATGAGAGATTTGGAACAAGAATGTATGTTACTAGGTATTCCTGTAAAAACACGTCATAATGAAGTAGCGCCTAATCAATTTGAGTTAGCGCCAATTTTCGAAGAAATGAATCTTGCAGTAGATCATAACTGTTTATTAATGGATGTGATGCAAAAAGTAGCAGAGCGTCACCATTTTAAAGTTTTGTTTCATGAAAAACCCTTCAAAGGAGTTAACGGATCTGGGAAACACAATAACTGGTCTTTAGCTACAGATACTGGAATTAACTTGTTGAGTCCAAGTAAAACTCCAATGAGTAATTTACAGTTTTTGACATTTTTCATTAACACAATTAAAGCAGTGCATGATAATGAGTCATTATTGAGAGCAGCTATTGCTTCTGCAGGTAATGATCATAGATTGGGAGCTAATGAAGCACCTCCTGCAATTATCTCTGTATTTATTGGTGGCCAATTGATGAAGGTTTTAGATGAATTAGAAGGTGTAACTCCTGGTAAATTATCGCCAGAAGAAAAAACAGACTTAAAATTGAACGTAGTAGGGAAAATCCCAGACGTTCTTTTAGATAATACAGATAGAAATAGAACCTCTCCATTTGCATTTACAGGAAATAAATTTGAGTTTAGAGCGGTAGGTTCTACTGCTAACTGTTCTAATTCAATGACTACTTTGAATGCAATTGTTGCGAAACAATTAAGAGACTTTAAAGTAGAAGTTGATGCTTTGATTGAATCTAAGGACATGAAAAAAGATGATGCAATCTTTAATGTATTAAGAGAGTATATTAAAAAATCTAAAAAAATTCTTTTTGAAGGAGATGGATATAGCGAAGAGTGGGAAATAGAAGCAGGTAAAAGAGGTCTGAGTAATTTTAAAACAACTCCTGAGGCACTAAAAGCAAGAGTATCTAAACAATCTTTAGATTTATTTTCTGAATTGAATATCATGAACCATGTTGAGGTTGAAGCGAGATATGAAATTGAACTAGAAGAATACACTAAAAAGATTCAGATTGAAGGTAGAGTTTTAGGAGATATTTCTAAAAACCATGTTATACCTACAGCTATTAAGTATCAAAATACGTTAATCACGAATGTAAAAGGATTAAAAGATATTTTTGGAGCTGAATTTGAAACAATCGGGAAGGAGCAAATTGTTCTTATTAAGCAAATCTCTAAACATATTGAAGGAATTAATTCAAATGTGGTAGCGATGACTAATGAGAGAAAGAAAGCAAATACTTTAAACGATGCTCAAGAGATGGCAGAAGCATATTGTAATAATGTAAAACCTTATTTTGAAACTATTAGAAAACATTGTGATAAACTAGAATTATTGGTTGATAACGAAATATGGACTTTAACAAAGTATAGAGAATTACTATTTACAAAGTAATATTGTAAATAATTTATTATAAAAAAGAGGCTTTAGTGCCTCTTTTTTTATGTCCAAAGTCTAAATTTTAATTTAATGTTAAAATTCTTACATTAAAATTTTAACATTTGTGTACTTTGTCGACATAATTCTACATCTTGTCGAAAAGTTCTACAAAAGGCTGTAAAATAAACATTTATATTTTATCCGTTTTGAAATGTTTTCTATATTTGAAATAAGATAATCAAACAAGATCATTTTATTATAATAAAAGTCTTGTTATTATTTCTAAAGAAGTGACCTCCCCAGTACTTTTTTATAAAACCTACATAATAATTTGTATTAACAACCAATTAAATATATTTATTATGAAAAAAGTAATTTTAAGCATCTCCGCGATGCTATTTGTAGGAGCAGTATCATTTGCTCAAGGTAACATTTCAGCTGTTAATCAAGTTGGGAATTCAGATGTTTCAATTGTAAATCAACACGGTGGTCTTAACAAGTCTAATGTTGATCAATTAGGAAACAGCAATAAATCTCAAGTTTATCAAGGAATTAAACCTGCTTCATTTAATGCTTTGTCGAATTTAGCTGACGTTATGCAAAAAGGTAATAACAATGATGCTTTTATCTCTCAAAGTAATAAAGATAATGAAGCTTACCAAATCCAAACAGGTGACATGAATAAAGCGACTATTTGGCAGGATCAAATAGCAGGAGCTCCAAATGCAACTCAAGGTTCTGACTGGGCTAAACAAATTCAAACAGGTAAAAGCAACGTAGCTACTATTGACCAAGGAACAACTGGTAATGAAAAACCAGTATCTCCTTCTAAATTTAGTGCAGCGCAGTTAGCATTTGCAGCAGCAGTTGTAGTTCCTGTATCGCCACATTTCAATAATGATGCGATCCAAACACAAAATGGTGATAGCAATACTGCTTATGCAAGCCAAGGTGGTAAAGAAAATCATTCTTTTCAAACTCAAACTTCACCATCTGGAACTTTAGCAGCAGCTGGAAATGAGTCAAATCATTATCAATATGGTGATGGTAATACTGCAACGACTACTCAAAATGGTACTAAATTGTTAGATAATACGCTACAAATTGGTAATCTTAACAATGCAAGTGTTACTCAAAATGGAATGTCACATGAAAGTCTTGCATTCTCTAAAGGAAACAGCAACTCTATTACTGTAACTCAAAATAACGGAATGTAATTTCCTAGGAATACAGTTTTAAGATGAGATAGTCTTAATAAGACTATCTCATTTTTTTTTAATTCTAAAATATTATAAAATGAAAAATACCTATTTCTTAAGTAGTGCGATTTTTTTATTTTTCACGCAGCTTACTTTTTCTCAGCAATCAGAGGAAAATTTCGCATTTAAAAATTATAATTCTTCCATTTTTGAGCAGCAAGATTCTGCGCTTAATTTTTTAAACTCTTCTAGAAATAGTAACAACAATAAAGAATCTTTTATTAAAATTAAAAATTCGGGCGTTGCTATTCAACAAATTGGAAATTTTAATGTGACGTTATTAGAAATTAATTCAAAAAAAGCATCTATTTCCGTGAATCAAGAAGGGAATAACAACGAATATAATTTGGTTAAAGATGGACGCAGCATAATGGCTGAGATAAGCCAGAAAGGTAATAGGAATATAATTAATGACTATTCCTATAAAACAAATTATGAAACTAACACTTCTATGATTCAAAACGGTAACGATCAAAATATTAAAAGTATAGGAACTAATTCTATTTCAAAAGATATGAAAGTTATGCAAACTGGAACTGGAGCCTCTGTTATAATTTTAAATAAATTAAACTAAATATGAAAATGCTAAATAGATATTTCTCAATAGTACTATTATTAGCAACTACAATCATATTTGCCCAAAATAGTGTGCCTCAAGATGTAGTAAAAGCTAAAATTGAGGTAGAAAAGGTTGAAAATAATATTAAAATTACTGGTACAGCTGAAAATTTGACGAATAGTTTAAAAAGCGCGTCATACCAATTATCAGTCATAAAGAATAGTGTTGCAACAAATGCAAATAAATCTAATAATTCGCAGGAAGGACTATTTACATTACAACCATCTGAAAAAATAAAGTTATCTACAACTCAGGTAAACATTAATGATGATGACGAAGTAATTATTATGCTACTTTTTTTTAATGAAGAAAAACAAATTGTAAGCAAAGAGAGATTAGTTTTTAATGCCGAAAAAAAAAAGTAGAAGTAGTTCCTAGCTTACCAGATGAAGGTTTTAATATCAAAGGCATTGTTACTGATAACACTAAAACTAAGGTTGGGAAGGATTTTTATGATAAATATTTTTATAAATATAATGACATTAATATTAACGCAAATGATATCGTTACCATTGGAGAAGAATTTAGTTATGGACGAAACATAAAGCTTAGTATTGAAATAAATAATGAAGTTATTTATGAATTTATGGCACGACCAGATGATGAGTTTCTAGATGAAGTAGCGAGTGAAGCAGTTAAGTTCACTTATTTCTACTTCAAAGAAAAGGAAAAGCAAAGTAAATATTTCACACAATATTAAATTTATACTTCTATTATGAAATACATTTATTTTTTAATATTTATACTTTTTTGTTCAGTGTCAATGAAAGCGCAAGCTTTTGTTTATAAGCCTGTGAATCCTGCCTTTGGAGGCGATACTTTTAATTATCAGTGGTTAATGAGCAGTGCTGAAAATCAAAATAAATTTAAAGATAAGTTAATTGAAGCAGAGAAAAAAACGGACTTACAAAAATTTAAAGAAAGCTTAAATGCACAGTTACTAAGCCAAATATCAAGTTTGCTTTATAAACAACAATTTGGAACGGACGGCTTAGCAGAAGGATCTTACACTTTCGGAAGTTATTCGATCGATATCTTTCCAACTTCGGAAGGATTATCCTTAAATATCCTTGATACTAAAACTGGTGAGCAAACTCAAATAATAATTCCAAATAAATAATATGAAAATTAAAACCTACTTTTCTTTATTCATATTGATTTCTTTATCAGGTTGTGCGGGTTTTTACAATCAGCCCACCGGAATAGAAAAAGCAATAATAGGCGAGGGAACGCCTGCTACTTCTTTACTAAAAAATTTACCCACACCAAAAGAACAAGTTGTAGTAGGAGTGTACAAATTTAGAGATCAAACTGGACAATATAAGCCTCAAGAGAACGGAAGTAGTTTTAGTACTGCCGTTACACAAGGCGCAACTTCTATTTTAATTAAAGCTTTAGAAGATTCTAAGTGGTTTATCCCTATCGAAAGAGAGAACGTGGGCAACTTACTACAGGAAAGAAATTTAATTCGCTCGACTAGACAAGAATATATTAAAAGTACTAATCCAAATGACACTCAATTAACGCCGCTTCTTTACGCAGGAGTTCTTCTAGAAGGAGGAATTGTTTCATATGATTCAAATATAATAACTGGTGGTTTTGGCGCCCGATATTTTGGTGCAGGTGGGTCAGTAAAATATCGTCAAGATAGAGTAACAGTATATTTAAGAATGGTTTCTACCTCGAATGGGAAAATTCTAAAATCAGTTTATATTTCTAAAACTATTTTATCGCAAGCAGTAGACCAGAGTTTATTTCGCTACGTTAATTTTAAAAGACTTTTAGAAGTAGAAACAGGTTATACAACTAACGAACCTATTCATATGGCGGTTAGTGAAGCTATAGAAAAAGCAGTAGAGTCTATTGTTTTGGAAGGTATAAAAGATGGAATTCTAATAACAGACGATCCAAAAGAAAAAGTTGATGCTTTACTCGACAAATACAATAAGGAAAATGAAGTTGCAGATAACTCAAAAATGTATGGAAGAGTTTTGGAGTCAAGAAGAAATAAATTTGGAATTGAAATAGGTGCTGGCACCACATTAATGGATGGAGATTATTCAAATCCACTTGCAAGACCATTTGCGAGAGGCGCTTTAAAATATGCATTGTCGCAAAGCTTTAGTATTTCAGCATCAACAAATGTTTTAAAACTTGCGAATAAAAATAGTTTAGATGCTGGCTATGTAACTCTGGACTTGAATTTAGAGTGGCTTCTTTTACCTAAAGATAATCTTTCACCCTTTTTCTATGCAGGTGGAGGATATGGATTTAATAAAAATTTTGAAAACAATCACAGCAAAGTTCAATTTGGAGGTGGTTTAGAATACTTAATCGGTAGTAATGTAGGTTTAAAGTTATTTGGAGAATATAATATTAATTTCAGTGATAATATTGATTACATAGTGACGGGGAAAAGAGATGATTACTATTATAAATTTGGTTTAGGAATTACTTATTATTTAGGTAAAAAGAAAAATAAATAGTTGTTGTTGTAATTTTTATAAAAAAAGAGATCGATGAAATATATAAACTCAATCATTATTTTAGTTGCATTTTTAATTTTTTCTTCTTGTTCTGAAGAGAAGATTGATGGTACTAGTGAAGTATATGGAACAATAACTGGAAAAGTTGTTTCTGCAGATGCATTTGTACCTCTAGAAAACGTAAAAGTTTTTTCAAGTCCAACGTCGAGTACTGTTTTTACGGATGCTGAAGGAAAATTTACTATCAAAAATATTAAAATTGGAGAGTATTCTCTACAAACGCAAATGGATGGTTATCTTTCTAAATTTGAAGCAGTAACAGTTAATAAAAATTTAAATAGTGAAGTAGTATTTGAATTAACTAAGAACACAGGAGCAAACCAACCACCATCTGCACCACTAGCTATCGCGCCATTAGATAATGCATTGGGGGAAAATTTAAGTACAAAGCTAGAGTGGAATGCTACAGATTCCAACAATGACATTCTTACTTACGAAATCACTGTTAGAAATGATAAAAATACCACAATCGCAAAATTTTCAGACATTAAGGTAAAAGAATTAGTTCTGACAAATCTATTATACGGATCTAAATATTTCTGGCAAGTATCTGTTACAGATTCTAAAAGTAAACCTGTCTTGAGTCAAGTTTTTACATTTTCTACTCTCGCATTTCCAACAACACGTTTTCTCATAGTTAAAAAGATAAATTCTAACAATGTGATTTTTGCTGCAAGCCAAGATAAAACGAGCTATCAAATTACAAGTTTAGAAAATAATAGTTGGAGACCAAGAAAGAATAACCAGTCGGATAAGATTGCTTTTATTCAGTCTAACGGCGCTCAAAATCATATATTTATTATGAATTCTGATGGTTCGAATAAAACAAAGGTTACTAATTCAGTTCCCATTGCCGGTTTTAATCCAGACTACATCGGTTTCTCGTGGAATAGTTCAGGAAACAAAATCATTTATCCAAATTTTGATAAATTATACGAAATTGGTAGTGATGGAAGTGGTTTACGAAAAATATTTCAGACTCCAAACGGGAAATTTATATCGGAATGTGACTGGAGTAGTGATGGAACGAAAATAGCAATTAAAGTAAATGATAGTAATGGTTACAAGGCTGAAATTTATGTAATTAATTCATCCGGTGTTGTTATTTCGACTATTTTGCCTGAGCAAACTGGTGCTATTGGTGGGTTAAACTTATCGATAACAGGGAAAAAATTATTGTATACAAAAGATGTTGCTGAGTATGAAAGTTCAAATTATCGACAACTAGATACAAGAATTTTCGAATACAATTTTATTACAGCTGCGACTCTTCAAATTACAACAGAAAAAATAGGAGGTACTAATGACCTTGATGCGCGCTATTCTCCTAATGAAGCTGAGGTTATTTTTGTAAATACCTCAAATGATGGAGTTTCTGAAAAAAATATTTTAAAAATGGAATTGTATATATCTGGAAATGCTGCTCTAAAAAGAGAAGTTTTGTTTAGCGGTAATTTTATGCCTGACTGGGAATAATATATTAAAATGTTGTAATCGAAATACCCTTGCTATACAGTTCGGGTATTTTTTTTAGCTTTTATTTTTGCTTGAAATCAACGTAAAGTCTTCCTAAAAGACCATAGGCAAAACCCAAAAAAATAATTATCTTTGCCCAACAACTACATGCCTAAAATAAGGCTTTACAACTACAATACATGAGTTCAGATACTTCAAAAAGATATGCGCTTCGCGGTGTTTCAGCAGCGAAAGAAGATGTTCATAATGCTATAAAAAATATTGATAAAGGATTGTTTCCACAAGCGTTCTGTAAAATTGTGCCAGATTATTTAACTGGTGATGAAGATTATTGCTTAATAATGCATGCAGATGGTGCAGGAACAAAATCCTCCTTAGCATATATGTATTGGAGGGAAACAGGCGACATATCAGTTTGGAAAGGAATTGCTCAAGACGCATTAATTATGAATATTGATGATTTATTGTGTGTTGGTGCAACCGACAATATTTTACTTTCATCAACTATTGGTAGAAATAAAAATCTAATTCCTGGTGAAGTTCTTTCGGCTATTATTAATGGAACTGAAGAGCTAATTCAAGAGTTGGATACATTTGGAGTTACTATTCACTCTACTGGTGGAGAAACTGCAGATGTGGGCGATATTGTAAGAACAATTATTGTTGATTCCACAGTGACTGCTCGTATGAAACGTAGTAAAGTAATAGACAACGCTAATATTAAAGCTGGAGATGTAATTGTAGGATTGGCCTCTTTTGGTCAGGCTACATACGAAAAGAGTTATAATGGCGGAATGGGTAGTAACGGACTTACATCAGCGAGACATGATGTTTTTGAGAAGTATTTAGCAACTAAATATCCTGAAAGCTTTGATGCAGCGGTTCCAGAAGATTTAATTTATTCAGGCCAAGTAAAATTGACTGATAAAGTTGAAAATTCTCCAATCGACGCAGGACAACTTGTTCTTTCTCCAACAAGGACGTATGCTCCAATCATTAAGAAAATTTTAGATAAATATACATCTAGTGATATTCATGGAATGGTTCATTGCAGTGGTGGAGCGCAAACTAAAATTTTACATTTTGTAGAAAATTTACATATCATAAAAGATAATTTATTTCCAGTACCACCTTTATTTCAATTGATACAAGAGCAATCCAAAACGGATTGGAAAGAAATGTATCAGGTTTTTAATTGCGGACATAGAATGGAAATTTACGTTCCAGAAAATATAGCTGAGGATATTATTGCCATCTCTAAGTCATTTAATGTTGATGCGCAAATCGTTGGTAGAGTATTAGAATCAGAAAGTAAAAAATTAACGATTACCAGCGAATACGGAACTTTCGAATATTAATTAATTTATTGCTGATAGATAAATTTTAAATCTTTCTAATCACAATATTCAACTATTTTAAAATGTACGAATTACTTTTTTGGAATTACATTGACGAAGTTTATTTAAACCATCATGAAGTCTATGAGGCTATAAGTGAGGAGGAATTAGAAATTGATGGATTGGAACAACTTCCTGTTCAAGTCATTTTAAATAGAATAGCTTCTGTATTCTCAAAATGGGAAAAAGTAGATGATAGAAGTTGGAAAAACACTGATGGAGTTGGCGCTTTCCATATTCGGACTACGCCACAGAGCATAAAAATTGACTGCTATGGAACGGAAGGAAAGACTATGGATAGTCTTGTTAGTATAATGGAGGAATTTAAATGTCCGCTTTACGATCCTCAAGTGCCACAACGTTACGATGAAATGGCTGATTAACAATGCTCATAGTTAATTAAGTATTTCATTAAAAGCCTTTTATAAAAAAGAAATTCGTCTAAATACTAAAATAGCTACTATCGATATTTCGGTAGTAGCTATTTTAGTATAAACAAGATTATCATTTGTAATCTTAGATTTTTTATTTGATGTGCAAGTTTACTGAAATTCTATTAGTGTGTAAACATTACTTAAATAAAGGGAAAATTTGTGCCTTTCCATCTTATCGAAAAAAAAGCACAAACTAGATCTTCCAAAATGAATTTCTATTTCACCACTGATTCATTTAAAAGTATAGGTTTTCCAAATCCTATTTGTTCTAACTTCTTCAATTGTGTTTCGGCATCGCCAATTATTAAATAAATCATCTTCTCAGCATTTAAATACTTTTCTGAAAGTTTTTGAACGTCATTAATTTCAATGCTCTTTACAATATCTTCTTGTTGTTTAGCGTAATCGTTAGCATAATTATAATTGCTAATTTCATATAACATTCCAAGCTTAGCACCTAATGTTTCAAAGGCTCTTGCGTTACTTTTTATTAAATATCCTTTTGTTACTGCAAGATCATTTTCATTGTAGTTTTTACCGTAATTATTTACTATTTCCTTGATTAAACTAACTGCTTCAAAAGTTATGTTAGATCGTACTCCGCTACCAATTACAAATGGCCCTTTGTTAGTAGAACCTGAAAAAGAAGAATTAATTCCATAAGTATATCCTTTACCTTCACGCAGCTGCTGTGTTAATTGTGAGGCAAAACCACCACCACCTAAACGATAATTCATGATTTCTGCTTTGTAAAAGTCACTATCAGTAGCTGATAGAGCAGGATAGCCAATTCTTATAACTGACTGCTTGGCGCCAGGAACATCATAAAAGTATATTTTTGATTGTGTTATCGCATCTGGAACCGGTACTTGAGGAAGCATTACTTTTTTAGAATTCCAACTTTTATTTAAGCTAGCTAAAGATCGCTCAACTTCTTTTTGAGATACAGCACCTACAATTTGAAAAATTGAAACTGATGGAGAACTATTCAACGCGTAATAATTTTTTAGATCAGCTATAGATATATTTTCTAATGTATTTTCATCACCAATTCTATTTTGAGATAATATCGACTCTTTACCGTAAATAAGTTTTTTAAACTCATTTCTGGCAATACTATTAGGATCTGCTTTTTGCTGTTGAATTTGGCTTAAAGTACTTTGCTTAATTAAATTAAATTCGTTCAAATCCCATCGTGGTTGTAATACTATTTCCTCCACTAATGCTATTGTAGCGCTGTAGTTCTTTGCAAGTGAACTTCCAGCAATAAATATTCCTTCATCAGTCGCGTAAGCTCTAATTGTTGCGCCAAGACTTTCAATAGCGTTTTCAAGTTGCTCTGGTGTTTTATTTTTTGTTCCTTTTGTGAGTAGCTCTGCTAACATTGTTGAAACTCCTATTTTATCTTTCGTTTCTAAACGCATTCCGCCTTTTATTTGAAGTAAAAATTGCACTAGCGGAACCTCATGATTTTCAATTCCTATTGCTTTCAAACCAGAGGCTGAATTGTTTTTCCATACTGTTGGAAGTTTTACATCTGGGCTTTCGCCGTAAGCTGGTTCGATCGAGCGGTCAAATGTTGAAGGTGTTTTTTGATATGTTGCTGCAATACTTGCGTCAAAGTCATCTTCTTTACCCTCAACAATTTTTTCTTCAACTACAGTTGCTAATGTTGAACCTTTTAAAACTAAATCTGACTGACCTTTTGGAACGAAGCTTGTCGCAATAAAATGTTTTCCTTTAATATATTTCTCGTAAACTCGCATAACGTCCTTAGTAGTTACGGCAAGAATATTTTTTACATCTTGATCGATAAATCCTGGATCTCCCGCAAAAATTTCATATTGAGCTAATTGAAATCCCTTACCTAAAACACTTGACAAGTTGGTATAAAAGGCAGTTTCTTGGCCCGCTTTGATTCTACTTAAATCTTTTTCTGAAATTCCTTTTAGTTCGAAGTCTTTGAATGCTTGATCGATTCCACTCAGTACCTCATTTAAATTTACCTTTTCAAATGCTGTCACGCTCAACATATATTGTCCAGCGATTTCTGAATTATATTGGTAAAGATCTACTGCGTCAGTTATTTTTTTATCTTCAACTAAAGATTTGTAAAGCGGCGCCTTTTTACCTTTAGCTAAATAAGATGCTAGAACTTCCAATGCATAACTATCAGGATGGTATTCGTAAACAGAAGGCCAAGTCAATGTAAGTTGCGGTAAACGTGCAAAATTATCCTCGTAATAGAATTTCTTAGTTTCTTTTAAGGAAACAGCTTGTTTTTCCATTTTTGGAATTTCGCCACCTCTTTTTATTTCGCCAAAGTATTTTTCAACCCAAATTTTAGTTTGATTGACATCAAAATCACCAGCGATTGTCAATGTCACGTTGTTTGGAACATACCAGCGATTATAAAAACTTTTTACATCTTCTAGCGTTGCGTTTTGTAAATCTTCTAAAGATCCTATCACATCCCAGTTATATGGATGCGTTTGAGGATATAAATTTTTAGATATTACTGAAAAAGTATGCCCGTACGGCTTGTTGTCATAGCTCTGTCTTTTTTCATTTTTAACGACTTGTTTCTCTTTCGCTAAAACGGGTTCAGTAACTGTGTTAATGAAGTAGCCTAATTTGTCTGCCTCCGCCCATATCATTTTCTCTAGAGCATCTTTAGGAACTGTTTGGAAATAATTAGTCCTGTCTCTGCTTGTAGAACCATTTGCCCCTTCGCCACCAATACGAGCACTCATCTTATCTAATCCACCTTTACCTAAATTCTCTGATTCTAGAAATAGTAAATGTTCAAATAGATGTGCAAATCCCGTTCTTCCCACTTTTTCTCTTGCTGACCCTACGTGACTTGTTAAAGCTACTGCTACAACTGGATCTGATTTATCAACGTGCAAAATGACTTGCAAACCATTATTTAAAGTAAATTTTTCATATTCTACTTTAAATTCTTTTGATTTCTCGTTTTGAGAATAGAGAGCGAATGAAGCAAAAAACGATAGATAGAGGAGGAGTAATTGGTTAATTTTCATAGTGTTTGATTATGGTCAGTAATATTTTTTTGAAGCATCTAATGTATGAAAAAATAATAATTTTACAGTTGAGTACCTACAGAATTCTTAAATGTAATTAGCAAAATTCTTAGCAGTTTATCCAGTTGATAATTTTAAAAAAGAACAGGATTTTCGATAAGAGACAAATGTGTATTTAATATTATATTTGAATTAATTTTTTACATTAACAAAATAGAGATAATATGGATTTTGATTTTAGCCAAGATTTAATCCTTGAAGACGAAAAACTTTTACTTAGATCTTTAAAGATTTCAGATGTTGAAAATTTAATCGAGTTTTCTATCAACGAACCTGAAATTTGGGAATATTCTCCAATTGGTGCAGAGGGAAGGGAAAACTTAGAAAAATACATCCAAAATGCTTTGAAAGGAAGAGAAGATAAAATGCAATTTCCTTTTATTGTTTTCGATAAAGTGAAAGGAAAATATGCTGGTAGCACTCGTTTCTATGATATTAACATCCCTTTTAAAACGTTGCAGCTAGGATACACTTGGTACGGAAAAGAGTTTAGAGGTACGGGCATCAACAAACATTGCAAATTTTTGTTGTTGCAATATGCTTTTGAAAAAATGCAGATGGAGCGGGTTGAATTCCGTGCTGATAATGCCAACAAAAGGAGTATTGCTGCAATGATTAGTATAGGTTGTAAAGTTGAAGGTGTGCTAAGAAGTCACATGCCAACTGCAAAGAACGGAATAAGAAGAGATAGTATTATTCTAAGTATTTTAAAAGAAGAATGGTTTTTAGAAGTTAAAGAGAACCTTAGAAAAAAATTGCTTTTATAAAATTTCTCGTGAAATCGCGCAAGTAAGTGTTCCTTTTACTTCTAATCGATTCTTCGGTTGTCAATAAATTATTAAAGAAAAAATATAGCACACAATGCAAAAATCTTCCCGAACTTTGCATAAAATAAAAGAATATGAAAATAAATCCAAAGAACGGAATTGACAAGCTCATTTTCGGTATGAAAGAAAATGACGTTATTGCTATTTATGGCAAACCAGATAGAAATTATAAAGACGAAGATGATAATGTGATCTTTGCTTATAATAAATTGAAAGTTAGATTAACTTTCTATGTTGAGGAAGAATTCAAATTAGGTTATATTGTAGCCTCAAGGAAGGATTTAGAACTTTTTGGAAATAAAATTATTGATAGAAAAATCAGTGATGTCAAAAAAGATTTGACTGCTAAATCAATTACGAAGTTCACTCAAGAAGAATTTGACACTTTTGAAAATTACTTTAATGAAGAAAACTGGATCATTTTTCAAACGGAGTTCGACGAAGTTGTCAAATTTGAAATAGGAGCAATCATAAATCAAAAAGACGAATTCGACTGGAAGTTTCCTGCTAAGAAATAACAAGATTGCATAAAATAAAGAAACCCGATAGCTATCAAACTATCGGGTTTCTTCGTTAAATATTCTATTATTTATTATTTTGTAGCGGGTTGTTTTTCAAACATTTCTAGTTCGAATACTAAGTTTGTATTTGGTGGGATAACGTCTCCAGCTCCGCGTTCGCCATAAGCTAAACTAGACGGAAGAAATGCTACTACTTTATCTCCGTAAGACATAAGAGATAGTGCTTCTATAAATCCGGGAATCATTCCATCTTTTTTACCTGCTTCAAAAGGAAAAGCTTGGTATCCATTCTGCATCGCTCTGTTAGCGTCAAATTTTCCGTATTCTTTAGAGACAACTTCGTAACTACTGTCAAATAATGTTCCATCCTCAAAATATCCTGCATAGTGGAAGAAGAAAGTACTTTTATCAGCAGGCTTAGTATCAGTTCCTTTTTTAACTATCTTATAAATTAATCCTGAAGGAGTTGTAGTTGCGCTAGATTTAACTTCAGCTAAATACTTAACTTTTGCAACTGCAACGGGACCGTATTTTGCTAAATATTCTTTTTTAGCTTCTGCTTGTAAAGCAGCTTGTTTTGCTTTGCTTTCAGCAACTGCTAAATCTTGCTTCATTTGTTCTACTGATTTTGTACTAAAATAATCAGTAAATACTTTAGCGGCATCAAATTTTTGGGCTAAAACGCCTTTTTTAGAGATAATTACTTTTGTAATTACGTCGTCTTTAACAATTGTGTTTACAACATTCATCCCCTTAGTTACATGACCAAAAACAGTGTGTTTTCCGTCTAACCATGGTGTTGCTTTATGCGTTATAAAAAACTGACTTCCATTAGTAGTTGGTCCAGAATTAGCCATAGATAGAATCCCAGCACTACTATGTTTTAAATCTGTAAATTCATCTTTAAAAGAGTATCCAGGTCCCCCAGATCCATTTCCAGAAGGATCTCCTCCTTGAATCATAAAGTCATTTATTACACGGTGAAATTTTAAACCGTCGTAAAATGGTTTTCCTTTTAATTTTTCATCTTTAACAAATGTGTTGTTACCTTCTGCTAATGCTATAAAGTTAGCTACAGTAATTGGAGCTTTCTGATATTCTAATTGAATAGTAATGTCACCCTTATTTGTTGATATAGTTGCAAAAATTCCTTCAGTTACAACGGCAGTTCTAGCAATTGGCGCTACTGCTTTTTTTACAGTTGCTTTTACTGCAGTCGCAGGTTTTTTAGCAGTAACAGTTTTCTTGATCGTTTGCGAATGAACGCTTAACACTCCTAAAAACAATAAAAACAGAATTTTAAATTTCATTTTCTAATTTATTTAAGTTGTAACTTTTTAAATATTATTGTGGCATACTTTCTAACAATTCTATCTCGAAAATGATATTAGAATTAGGTGGAATAACTCCTCCAGCACCTGCAGCGCCATAACCTAATCGAGCTGGAATAAAAACTACTGCCTTATCACCAAAAGATAAATGCTCTAACCCCTCAATGAATCCAGGAATCATGCCATCTTTTTTACCAGCTTGAAAAGAAATAGGTTGGTAACCGTTTTGCATCGCTCTATTTTCGTCATATTTACCAAAAGTTTTTGAAACACTTTCAATACTTGCGTCAAATAACTCGCCATCTTCAAGGAAACCTGCGTAATGAATAAATACATTAGTTCCATTAGCTGGTTTTTTACCATCGCCTTTTTTTGTAATAATATATTGTAATCCGGTAGGAGTTCGTGTAGATTTAGATTTTAAGTCAGCGAAGTAAGCAATTTTTTCTTCTCTCACATTTTTATATTTTTCGTCATAAACCTTTTTATTTTCTGCGTCAATTGCAGCTTTTTTCTTTTGGTTCTCTGATTCTACTGAAAAATAGTCATTGAAGATTTTTACAGCATTAAATTTTTTAGCAGCTTCACCATTTCTAATGATTGTCACCTTTTTAATATAATCTTCTTGCTCAATTTTATTTACATTGTCCATTCCATTTTCGACAACATGCCCAAAAATAGTGTGCTTTCCTTGAAGCCATGGCGTTGGAACATGTGTGATGAAAAATTGACTACTATTAGTAGTTGGTCCATTATTGGCCATAGCCAAAACACCAGCGTTATCAAAATTTAAATCTGTGAACTCATCTTTAAACTTATATCCTGTGTCTCCTGATCCTGTGCCAAGCGGATCTCCTGTTTGTATCATGAAATCTTTTATAACTCTATGAAATTTTAAACCATCAAAAAACGGTCTATTTTTAAGATTATCATTTGTAATAAAGTCGTTTTTCCCTTCCGCTAAAGTGACATAGTTTGCTACTGTAATTGGCGCTTTTTCGAAATCTAATTTTACAATTATGTCTCCTTTATTCGTTTCAATTTTAGCATATAGACCATCAGGAAGATTGCTATTGTCTTCTTTACAAGAGTAAAGAGATGCTATTACAACTAGTAGAAGTAGGATCTTTTTTTTCATTTCTAAGTTTATTTTATTAATTTAAAGTGTCTTTGGGTTTTGTTAAAACTGGTTTTTCTTCCTGAACTGTTGCAGTAGCTGCTGGCGTTTTTACTTTTAAAGTATTTTCTTTTTTATACAGCACTTCCGATTTAAAATCGCGAAGTGTTACTGTGCAAATAATAGGTTGGTTCATACCAATTTTCTTTTGATCACCGCGATAACCATATCCCATATTAGAAGGGAAAATAAAATTGACTTTTTCGCCTTTTCGCATTAGTTTAATTCCGTCTCTCAATCCCATTATAATATTTTGCTTATCTACATAATATATTTGAGGTCTTAATTCCAGTTCAGAATAAATTATAGTTCCTTTCAAATCTTTAATTTCGTAATCAAAGAAAGCTACATCTCCTTTTTTTGGTGTCAAAGAGTCCAGTTTGTTTTGTATATCGTATGAATACCAATAGCCTTTTTTAGAAGCACTATATTTTACAGCAGGATTACTTTTTATCAGCGCTTGAATCTGAGTTTCTTCTGTAGCAACTAATTTTTTATTCTTAACAATTGACTTCTTCATAAAACTACCCGAAGCTTGCGAAATTGGTCTTCTCGCTTCTTGAGGTTGTTTACAGCTAGAAACTAGCACAAGCAAAAGAAATATTGATGTAAATAATTTTAAGTTTTTCATGTTTTTAGATGCTAATTTTCATAACTAAATCTTCAAATTTTTCAATAGTCTTTTCCATTGTAAGTTCTGATTTTCCGCCGGCAGCATTTTTATGTCCACCACCGTGAAAATGATCTCTAGCAAATTGATTTACATCAAAATCGCCTTGGGAACGGAAAGAAATTTTAATAATATTTTCTTCTTTATTTTCGATGAAAATAGCTGCAAAATGAATTCCTTTTATACTCAAGCCATAATTAACAACGCCCTCAGTATCTCCTTTTACATAATGAAAAGTGTTTAATTCCTCTTGCGTAAGAGTTGTATAAGAAGTTTTACGTTCTTCTATTACTTTCATGTTTTGCAATGCTCTTCCCAAAAGCTGTAAGCGATCATAGCCACTGTTGTCAAATAATAAACTGGGAATCTCCGTATTTTCAACTCCTAAATCAATTAGTTCAGCAACAATTCTATGTGTGTTTCCTGTTGTTTTAGGGAAACGGAAAGAACCAGAATCAGTTAATATTCCAGTGTAAATGCAAGTTCCTATTGTTTTATCAATTTGGTCTTTTTTTCCAAGAAAATTGATGAAGTTATATATCATTTCACAAGTGGATCCAAACGAAGTGTCAGAGTATGTAACTGCTGCATAATCATCTGGTTTTTGATGATGATCAATCATTACAAATGGAGCTTTAAGCTGTGATAAAACATGTTCCATTTCACCTGTGCGGTGTAAAGCATTAAAATCTAAAGTAAAAATAACTTCAGCATCTTGTAATATTTTAGTGCAATTTTCTTTGTCTTTTTCGAATATTTTGACGGTTTCAGAACCTGGCATCCAAGATAAAAAATCTGGAAATTCATTAGCTGAAACTACTATTGGAATGTGATTGTTCTTTAAAAGAAAGTGATATAACGCTAGAGTAGAGCCCATAGCATCTCCGTCAGGACCACGGTGTGGGATTATTGCAATCTTTTTTGTAGTTGATAATAACAACTGTATCGCTTGAATGTCTTGTATTTTCATAGGTTGCGAAAATACATTTTTTTACGCTAATCTTGAAATCATTAACATGATTTTTACCTATTATAAAAGGTCGGTTCCTTTTCTTTTAAATTTTTCATACAAATGGTATTTTGGACCCCTTACTATTTGTGTTTTGTAAATACCCATTGATCCAGATGCAAAATAAGCCACTGTACAAGCTATCGCAATGAAAACCCCACTTTCTATACCAAAAAGTTCCATTCCCATAACCGTGCAAGCGATGGGAGTGTGCGTTGCTCCAGAAAAAACAGCAACAAAACCTAAGCCGGCTAAAAACGCAATAGGTAATGGAACGATAAGCGATAGTGCACTTCCTAAAGTTGCCCCAACAAAAAACAACGGTGTTACCTCACCGCCTTTAAATCCTGCTCCTAAAGTAAACCCAGTGAATACTATTTTAAGTAAAAAATCATAAGGAGCGTTTGCCGTTGAAAAAGCGTCAACGATAATAGGAACACCTAGGCCTGTAAATTTTGTTGTTCCAATGTAATAAAAGGCAATAGCTAAAATAATTCCTCCCACGAAAGGTCTTAACGGAGGATAGGCAATTGTTTTTGAAAATAGTGTTCCCCACATATGTGTACTTCTTGAGAATAACATCGCTGCTAGACCAAATAATATACTAACGTTGATGATCCAAAACAATGTTGTTGTAGTAAATTCTGGAACAAAAG
This sequence comes from Flavobacterium weaverense, assembly GCF_003688495.1. Taxonomy (GTDB): domain Bacteria; phylum Bacteroidota; class Bacteroidia; order Flavobacteriales; family Flavobacteriaceae; genus Flavobacterium; species Flavobacterium weaverense. The sequence goes on from NZ_REFH01000007.1 coordinate 560,907, forward strand.
GAATACTGTAAGCAGTATGTTTCACTTGCCAAATCTCTACTGTGAAGTAAGCAATGTATGCAGTTAAAAGAGAAAGCGGAATGCTTTTGTAACTGATCTTACTAAAAATAACAAGCTCTAACGCGAATATTGCTCCAGCTAATGGCGTTCCAAAAATCGAAGCGAAACCGGCACTGATCCCTACAATTATAATTGTTTTTCTTTCTGAATCATCAAGTTTGAAAATTCTTGTAAATTGATCAGCGATAGCGCCTCCCATTTGCACAGCTGTTCCCTCTCGACCTGCAGAGCCTCCAAATAGATGCGTGAATAAAGTTCCAAACAGCACTAAAGGAGCCATTTTTAACGGAATTATTTTCTGTGGATTTTCGTATTCTTCTAATAATAAATTGTTTCCTTTTACCACTGATTTACCCCAGTAATGATAACTCAATCCTATTAATAAACCACCTATTGGCAGCAGCCAAATAATCCAATTATTATCTTCTCGATACTTAGTTGCCAACTCTAATGCTACTAAAAAAAATGCAGATGCTGATCCAGTAAAAATGCCTATCAAAGTACAAATGAGAATCCATTTTAGAACTAAAGCTGTTGTGTTTTTATTATTTTGTATTATCATTTATTGTTCGAAAGTGAATTTCAAGCAAAAGTATTAAAAATCGTTCTTAAACTATTATTTCTCAGTAATAATAGCCGTAAATTCTATTTCTACAAGATATTCAGGAGCGACAAGTTGGTTGATTCCGTAAAAACCTGTAGTTGGTTTTACATCCTTAAAATATTTTGCATGAGCAGTTGCTATATCTTCAAATAAGGAAACATCAGTTGTAAATATCCGAGTGCGAATGACATCTTTCATGCATGCGTCTAGTTCTTCTAGAACTTTTTCTACTCGTTCTAGTATGTTTAATGTTTGTGCATGCGCATCATTAGCTTTCACGATTGTTCCGTCGACTATTGCCACAGTTCCTGACACTTCAATACAATTTCCTATTCTTACAGCGCGACAATATCCCATTTTATCTTCCCATGGTGATCCTGTTAGTATATTTTTTCTGCTCATTTTATTTATCTTTTTAGTTAGATTTTCAAAATAATAGACCTTTTAATTTTTTCGGTATATTATTTGCAATTTAGAGTTTTATTGGAAATAAATAATTCTCATTAAACATATAAATCGGATTTCTACAAGATTTTTTAAGTTTCTTAAAATGTACAATTGAAATATTAATGCGTATTTGAAGTTATAAATGAAAGTTAAATTGCTAATTGATTTTATATTAATTGCAAATGGTTTTTTATTTTTAAAATTATTCTAAAACTGATACACTAATTAAAAAAGATATGAAAAGGATTTTATTCTTAATTTTTACGGTTACAATGAGTTTAAGTGGATATGCTCAAAGCGAATTTAATTCGAAATTTAAAGCAATTCCGCCTAAAAATAACGCGCCAAAGGTAAAAAAAGAAACGCTGCCAAAGGTTGATATACCTCCTATAAATACTCCCAACGTTTTTAAAAGTCCCGATCTATTTAGTCCGAAGCCTTCTCCTTTAGGTTCGATTGCTCCGGCAGATAATTTTTCAATGACACCTAAAAATGAATTTATTAATCCCGGTGATGTTTATAAGGATAAATGGAATAAGAAAGAAGATAATTCACAAGGAATTGTGTATCGAAAAAATCAAAATTTAGGTAATTTTGCTACTGGATCTACCACAGCCAAAGTAATGTATCGTGATGCTGCTTACGTTGATGGTGACCAAATTAGAGTATACTTAAACGATAAAGTTATTCAGCAACAAGTTAATTTAGACAGTGAATTCAAAGGTTTTGAAATTGTTTTGGAAAAAGGATTCAACAAAATTGATTTTGAAGCTTTAAATCAAGGAAGTTCTGGACCTAATACTGCTGAGTTTAAGGTTTATGATGATAAAGGAAGTTTAATATCAGCAAGTCAGTGGAATCTTGGCACTGGTTTTAAAGCTACAATCATTTTAGTAAAAGAATAAATTTCGTTTTATTTGAATAAAGAAAAACAGCCTTCTGAAATATTTCGGAAGGTTGTTTTTTTTAGTTTAAAGGATTAAGATTCTGCTGGTTTTTAGTCTAGTTTTTTAGAAAGGATCAGCGGTAACTCTAAATTTCATATCCGAAGTAACTACAATATCTTTAGTGACAGTTTCTTTAATGACTAATTTAGTTCGAATTTTATAACTCGGCGCTTTTATGTATTTATCTAATTTCTCTGATGTACAAGTTAGATTTATAGTGTTTGATGTCGAATTTACATCATCTAAATAGGCTAACTCAATTTCGTCATTTGAATCAGTGGAAATATATAAACGTACTGATTTTAAAAAACTGAAGTTTTTATTAGCAGGTTCAGTTATCGTTAATTTCAATTCTTTCAGCTTTACATCTTTGACTAAATTTGCTTTAGTATTGTTGTTTTCAAATTCAGAGCTGGAATTTGTTGTTACGTCAGGAGTGATTATTTCAGAAGCAAGGTTGAGCGGGAAACCGGTAGAAATTTTAAACGAAGTCTGATTGTTTATTGTAAAAGTTAGTAGGTCGTCAACTACATTACAAGAAATAAGTAGAACAGACAAAAATGTAATTAACGAGAAAGTTAGTTTCTTCATTTTAATTGGAGTGATTTTAGATTTATTTTGAGTATCAAAATGTATAATAAGATACGTATTAATAACTCCTTTAGTTTTAAAAAATTGTAGTAGTTGCTATTTAAATTGAAGAGAGAAAATAGAGAATAAAAATATTTTGAATATTTTCAAAATTCAATTTTACAATTCAAAATATTAAAAGTATTTTTGCGCATGCAACACAACGTACTTATTTTAGATTTCGGATCGCAATATACACAGCTTATTGCGCGTAGAGTTCGCGAATTAAATATATTCTGCGAAATTTTCCCATACAATAATTTCCCAACTGATTTATCTTCTTACAAAGCGGTAATTTTAGGAGGAAGTCCTTTTTCTGTTAGAGCAGAAGATGCGCCTCATCCTGATTTATCTCAAATAAGAGGAAAACTTCCTTTACTTGCCGTATGTTACGGAGCACAATACTTAGCTCACTTTAGTGGTGGTGAAGTTGCGGCTTCAAACACAAGAGAATATGGTAGAGCTAATTTGTCTTTTATTAAAGAGAATGAAGTTTTTTTCGAAGGTGTTTCAGAGAATAGCCAAGTATGGATGAGTCATAGTGACAGTGTCAAAGCATTGCCAACAAATGGAGTAAAATTAGCAAGCACGCATGATGTGGAATTTGCTGCTTACAAAATTGAAGGTGAGACAACGTATGCAATTCAATATCATCCTGAAGTTTTTCATTCGACAGATGGATCCAAAATGTTAGAAAACTTTCTAGTTAAAATAGCAGAAGTTCCTCAAAATTTCACACCAAAAGCTTTCGTTAGCGAAATGGTATCAGAATTAAAAGAGAAATTGCAAGATGATAAAGTAGTTTTAGGACTTTCAGGAGGAGTAGATTCTACTGTAGCGGCAGTTTTATTACATCAAGCTATTGGTAAAAACCTATATTGTATTTTTGTAAATAACGGTTTACTTCGTAAAAATGAATATCAAAGCGTTTTAGACCAGTACAAAGGAATGGGTTTAAACGTAAAAGGAGTAGATGCTGGTGATCGTTTCTTGTCTGAGTTGGCAGGAGTTAGTGATCCAGAGACAAAACGTAAAATTATAGGACGTGTTTTTATCGAAGTTTTTGACGATGAATCACACCTAATTGAAAATGTAAAATGGTTAGCACAAGGAACCATATATCCTGATGTAATAGAGTCGGTTTCTGTAAAAGGACCGTCGGCTACTATTAAATCACATCATAATGTGGGAGGCTTACCAGACTACATGAAATTGAAAATTGTTGAGCCTTTACGTATGCTTTTTAAAGATGAGGTGCGTAGAGTAGGAGCTTCATTAGGAATTGACCCAGAATTATTAGGAAGACATCCTTTTCCAGGTCCTGGATTATCAATTAGAATTTTAGGAGATATTACGCCAGAAAAAGTACAAATTTTGCAAGATGTAGATGCTGTATTTATTGATGGATTAAAATCTTGGGGATTGTATGATAAAGTGTGGCAAGCTGGAGCAATCCTTCTTCCTGTAAATAGTGTTGGAGTAATGGGTGACGAGCGTACTTATGAAAAAGTCGTAGCACTTCGCGCCGTAGAATCAACAGATGGTATGACGGCTGATTGGGTTCACTTACCTTATGATTTCTTAATGAAGATATCTAATGATATTATCAATAAAGTTAGAGGAGTTAATAGAGTAGTGTACGACATTAGTTCAAAACCGCCTGCAACAATTGAATGGGAATAATTTAAACTTCCATCTTCTTTTGAGCAGCATTAAAAATAACGTTCAGTATATAAACGGTATCAGATTTTTGGAATAAAATTTGATACCGTTGTTTTATTAAAGAGTTGAATAATTTATAAATAAACTAGGATGAAATATTTTTTTACGATTTGCATGACTGCTTTGTTTTTTACTTACAGTGCTTTTGCGCAAGTTAGAACCATTACACACAAAGTTGAAAAAGGAGAAACAATCATTCAGATTGCTCAAAAATATAATGTCACACCGTACGATATATATCAGTTAAATCCAGACGCGCAAACGGGTTTAAAACCAAAGAGTGTTTTGTTAATTCCTATAGTATCGATAAAACAAGCTTTAACGGTTCCAACTAAGGCAAATGGCGATGTGATAACGCATCAGGTTTTGCCAAAAGAGACTTTATACGGTATTCAAAAGAAATATGGTGTAACAGAAGAAGCATTGAAAAAAGTAAATCCATTTCTTGAAAAAGACGGCTTGCAAATAGGTCAGACACTGACTATCCCAACAAATAAAACCCAAAAGGTAGCTGCTGAATCAACAGAAAAAGCAGTTTATCACTATGTTCTTCCAAAAGAAACTAAATATTCTATTGCGAAACAATATGGAATATCATTGCAGGAATTAGAACGTAAAAATCCTGAAGTAGTTACTAGTTTGCCAGAAGGTTTTAAATTATTAATTAAGGGGAATGCTGTAAAAACGGACGTAATTCCAGTAAAAGCGGAAATTAAAAAAGAAATCATAACAGCTACTCCAGCTGTAAAAATAGCAGATGCAAAAAGTTACAAAGAATATACTGTTAAACCAAAAGAGACATTATACGGTTTGTCTAAAATGTTTATTATTACTCAAGAGGAATTATTAAAATTGAATCCCGCTTTGTCTGAAGGAGTTAGAGAAGGTATGGTTTTGAAAGTTCCTGGAACTTCTGCTGAGATTATAACTGCTCAAGAAACCAAAAAAGAATACACAGAGTTATCAAAGGTTAAAAGTAAGGAAAGAAAAAAATTAGTGCTACTCTTACCATTTAATATTGCTAAAATTGAAAGTGATTCAATTAATTCAACTTCAAAACGCTTAAAAAAGGATAAGTTTCTTAATATGACTTTAGATTTTTATGCAGGCGCTTTAATAGCAATCGACTCAGCAAAAACATTAGGTCTTAATATTGATATTTCAATATTTGACTCGCAAGAAACTAAAAATTCATCTGCAATTACTTCTCTTGTAAGTAATAATGATTTACAAAATACAAATGTAGTAATAGGTCCGTTCTATCAAAGTAATGTTGATAAAACCGCTGAGTTATTGCTTTCGAATGATGTAGCTGTAATATCTCCTTTGTCTAAAGATCAAGGCGTTTCCTTTGCAAATGTTTTTCAATCAGTTCCGTCGCCTGACGCGGTTAAAAATGCAATGTTTAAATTTATGCGTTCGAAAGGTGGAAATATGATTGCGGTCGTAGACAAAAAGAAAGGTTCGATAATAAAATATATTAAGGAAAATCAAAAGGATGTTCAGTTTTCTGTACTTAATGGTAACGGTGGAGTTTCAGGTGAAAATTTGAAAAGTTTATTTGTGAAAGATAAAATAAACTACGTAGTAATGGAAACAGCAAATACGGGAATGATTAAAGCGACAGTAGCAGCAATGTTAGGCTCAATCTCTACTTATAAAGTCCAATTAGTTATTTTAGAGCCTAATGAAACATTGGATACTGATGAGGTTAGTATTGCCAACTTAGCTAAGTTGAATTTGATGTATCCATCAGTAAATCGCGAAAATGAATCTCCTGAAGCTTTAATTTTCGAAAAAGAGTTCAAAAAGAAAAATAGAATTGATCCTACTGTTTTTGCAACAAGAGGTTTTGACCTTACTTTTGATACCATGATGCGTATGTCTCAAGGCGAGAAATACCAAGATACTGTTGAAAACTCAGCAACGGAACAAGTTGATAATAAATTTGAATTTTATAAACAAGAAAGTGGCGGATACGCAAATAAAGGAATCTATATTTTGTATTACGACACTGATTTAACTATTAAAGAAGCAAAATAATGACATCAAAAGTAACCTATTTAGGAGATTTAAGAACATCATCGATTCACATACAATCCGGAACCGAAATTCTTTCGGATGCACCAGTAGATAATAATGGAAAAGGAGAAGCGTTTTCTCCTACAGATACTGTTGCTAATGGTTTAGCGACTTGCATGATGACTATTATGGGAATCAAAGCTAGAGATTTAGGAATTGATTTAAAAGGCACTACTGCTGAAGTGGTAAAAGTTATGAATGCTGAGCCAAGACGAATTGGTACCATTGAAATAGTTTTTGAAATTCAAGGAACTAACGATCAAAAAAGTAAAACAATTCTTGAGAGAGCTGGAATGACTTGTCCCGTGTTTTTAAGTCTTCATCCAGATGTTGAAAAACGAATTACCTTTAACTGGAAATAATATTTAGCTATTAAAGAAAGAAGTAAGTGTAAAGTGAATCTTTATTCTTGCTTCTTTTTTCTTTTTATCAAATGGATCAAAACCAAAAACAACTCATTAAGCTCGCTCATACTAAAATGCCTTTCGGCAAATACGAGGGCTGGTTTCTTATCGATATCCCTGAATATTACATTGTGTGGTATTCCAATAAGGGATTTCCTAAAGGCGAGTTAGGAGAACAACTAAAGTTAATTTACGAATTGAAACTTAATGGCTTAGAGGAGTTAATTAGAAATATAAAAAAGAAGTATCCTAAGCTTAATTAAATATTTTATTAGCAAGGTGTTTAACTACGATATAACAAATAAAGCTGCTTTAAGTAGCTTTTTTTTTATGTTCTAAAGCGCAAACTTTTTAATAAAATTATCTGTTCATTTTCTCATTATCTAATTGGCTTTTTCTCTAATTTAATTCGTACTTTTGCCAAGTTTTTTACACAACTACAACACAAACAACAACAGAATGAATCAAACGAAATATATTTTTGTTACAGGCGGTGTGACTTCTTCCTTAGGGAAAGGAATCATTGCAGCATCTTTAGCAAAATTGTTACAAGCAAGAGGATACCGTACAACTATTCAAAAGTTTGACCCTTATATTAATGTAGATCCAGGAACATTAAATCCTTATGAACATGGGGAATGTTATGTTACTGATGATGGTGCTGAAACAGATTTAGATTTAGGACATTATGAGCGTTTTTTAAATGTTCCTACTTCTCAAGCGAATAATGTTACTACTGGTAGAATATATCTTTCGGTAATTGAAAAAGAAAGAAGAGGAGAATTTCTTGGAAAAACAGTACAAGTCGTACCTCATATTACCAATGAAATTAAGGATAGAATGCAGTTGCTTGGTAATTCAGGTGACTTTGATATTGTTATAACTGAAATTGGTGGAACGGTTGGAGATATTGAATCTTTGCCTTACATCGAGTCTGTTAGACAATTAGTTTGGGATTTAGGTGAGCATAATGCTATTGTAATTCATTTAACATTAGTTCCTTACTTAGCTGCTGCAGGTGAGTTAAAAACAAAACCGACGCAGCATTCTGTAAAAACGTTGATGGAAAGCGGAATTAAAGCTGATATCTTAGTTTGTAGAACCGAACATGAAATTTCAGAAGAGTTAAGAAACAAATTAGCTTTGTTTTGTAACGTAAAAAGAGAAGCAGTTATACAATCGATAGATGCTTCTACTATTTATGAAGTGCCAAATTTAATGTTGGAAGAAGGTCTTGATATCGTTGCGTTGAAGAAATTAGATTTGCCTAAAAAAGCAGCTCCAGATTTAAAAAATTGGAATATCTTTTTAAAGCGATTAAAAAATCCAAAACACACAGTAAATATTGGATTGATAGGTAAATATGTTGAAATGCAAGATTGCTACAAGTCTATCTTAGAAGCTTTCATTCATGCAGGTGCAGCTAACGAAACTAAAGTTAATGTGATTTCAATACATTCTGAGCATATTGACGCTAGTAATATCAGCGAAAAATTTGCTAATTTAGATGGAATACTTGTTGCTCCAGGTTTTGGTGAAAGAGGAATTGAAGGTAAGATAGACGCCGTTCGTTTTGCTCGTGAAAATAAAATTCCATTTTTCGGAATTTGTTTAGGTATGCAAATGGCCATTATTGAATATTCAAGAACTGTTTTAGGATTAGCCGATGCTAATTCAACTGAAATGAATGAACATACTTCTCATCCTGTTGTTAACTTGATGGAAGAGCAAAAGACAGTAACTGATAAAGGTGGAACAATGCGTCTTGGAGCTTGGAAATGTGACATTAAAGAGGATTCATTGGCTCATAAAATATACGGAAAAGATACTATTTCAGAGCGTCACCGTCACCGTTATGAATACAATAGTAATTATGTCGCGCAATTACAAAATGCTGGTTTAATTGCTTCGGGTGTAAATCCTGATACTGGATTGGTTGAGATTATAGAAATTGAAGATCATCCGTTTTTTATTGGTGTACAATACCATCCAGAATACAAAAGTACGGTAGCGAATCCGCATCCTATTTTTGTAAGTTTCGTGGCGGCAGCCGTTAAGGCAAAAAAGAAATAACTGTTAGCAATTTGTTTTCAGTAACCTTAAAATTTATAACTTTTTAAAGTAAGATGGAAGAAAAAAGATTTGATCGTAATTCGATTATTGGTTTTGTATTGATTTTTGTTATTTTGATCTTCATCATGTACCAAAATCAGCCAGACCCAAAAGTAGTTGCGGCTGATAAAGCAAAGAAGGAATTAGTGACTAAAGAAGCTAAAGCTAAAGAATTAGAAGCAAAAACAATTGCAACAGCAACTGTAGCTGTAGCAACTACTGGTGATTCAATACAATTAGCTCAATTGCAAAAGAACTTAGGTAACTTTGCGTATTCAGCGACACTTCCATCGGCTAAAGATGGTTTAACAGTTATAGAGAATGAAGTTGTTAAATTAACAATTTCAAATAAAGGAGGATTTATTGTTGAAGCTGTTTTGAAGAAATTCGAAAAATTCAAGAAAGGTTCGGGCGAATTAGTTGAATTGATCAAAAACAATAATGCTCATTTAAATGTACATTTACTTACAAGCGATAATCGTACTTTAAATTCTAAAGATTTATTCTTCGAACCTACTTTGCAGAAAGTTGGAGCAGATCAAGTACTTTCGATGAAATTGAAGGCGGGAGCTAACGAATTCTTGGAGTATAAATACATCTTGAAGCCTAACGAATATATGGTGGATTTTGATATTCGTTCTCAAGGATTAAATAAAGTTTTGAATACTTCAAAACCTTTAGATTTAGAATGGGATTTAAAAGCGTACAGAAATGAAAAAAGTATTGCTTATGAAAACCGCTATAATGAGATCTATTTTGAACATAAGGATGGAAAAATTGATTATGCTGGTTTAGGTCAATCAGAAGAAGAGAATTTAGAGAAACCAACTTTTATAGCTTTCAAACAGCATTTTTTCTCAAGTATACTTTTATCAAAAACACCATTAGAATCTGCTAAAGTAACATCAGTTAATTTAGTTCAAGATGATAAAATTGACACAATTTATACTAAACAATATAAAGCTAATATTCCACTTGCATTTACCAGCGGAGAATTAGACCATAAAATGAGTTGGTACTTTGGTCCAACAGATTATGCAACTTTAAAGCATTACGATAAGAATCTAGAAAAAATTATCTCGTTAGGTTGGGGAGTTTTTGGATGGATTAACAAGTTTATATTTATTCCTTTATTTGGATTTTTAAGTGATTATATTTCTTATGGGATAGCGATTATTGTTTTTACTATTCTTATAAAAATAGCAATGTCACCTATTACTTTTAAGTCTTTCTTATCGCAAGCTAAGATGAAAGTACTTCGTCCTGAGATTGCTGAATTGGGTGATAAATTTAAGAAAGATCCAATGAAGAAACAGCAGGAAACAATGAAGTTGTACAACAAAGCAGGTGTAAATCCAATGGCGGGTTGTATTCCAGCACTGATTCAGCTTCCTTTCATGTATGCGTCGTTCCAGTTTTTCCCTTCGGCATTTGAATTAAGACAAAAAAGTTTCCTTTGGGCAGATGATTTGTCTTCTTTTGATGAGGTTATAAAATTGCCTTTCCATATTCCAATGTACGGAAGCCATATTAGTTTGTTTCCAATATTAGCTGCGATAGCGATTTTCTTTTACATGAAAATGACTTCTGGAGATCAACAAATGGCTGCGCCACAACAAGAAGGAATGCCAGATATGGCTAAGATGATGAAAATCATGATTTATGTTTCCCCTTTAATGATGTTGATTTTCTTCAATAGTTACGGTGCTGGATTGAGTTTATATAACTTTATTTCAAATCTTATTACTATTGGAATAATGATTGTGATTAAAAGATACTTTATTGATAGCGATAAGATTCACAGTCAAATTCAAGAGAACAAATTGAAAGAGCCTAAAAAACAAGGTAAGTTCCAGAAAAAACTTCAAGAAGTGATGGAACAAGCTGAAGCTCAAAAAGCATTAGATAAAAAGAAGAAATAATCTTTCTTAAAATAAGTAAAAGGCAATTAAATAAATCTAGATTTATTTAATTGCCTTTTTTTTGTTTACGGTCTTGAATTATTAAATCACAAGGGACTGATAGGATTACAATAGAAGAGTGAGGACTTTAGTGTATTTTTAAGTTAAAAATAGTGAACGATAGTAATGTAGTAGATTTAATAACTTACAAATATTACTTTTTCAATGCTGATATAAACTCTTCGGTTGCTAATATCGTTAGTTCAATAGTAGATTTTTTATTTAATCTAAAACCATATTTTTTGATAAATAGTTGATGGGTGTGTTACTGTATATAAATTGTAGATAGATAGTAATACTTTAGATATAAAAAAAATGGACCTTAAACTTTATGTTTTAGGTCCATTTTTTTGTGTCTAACTTAATTTTATTTACAAAATTAAAATTCTTCAGTAAATTATAGCGCTGGTAATAATACTTTGTCGATAGCGTGGATTACTCCGTTTGCACATTGAACATCAGTTATGATAATGTTCGATATTCTGTTACTAGCGTCTTTAATCTTTGCACCACCTGTTAATTGGATAGTAAATTTTTGAGCTGGTGTAAGGATTGGAGTTACCATTTGTCCTTCTGTTAGTGTCGCTGCTAATACGTTAGCTGGGCTCACCACGTGGTATTGTAGTACTTTTGTTAAGTTAGCTGCAGAAACTCCAGCGGTTCCTCCTGGCGCTAATTCTGTGTTTAAAGCTGTGAAAGCTGTGTTAGTTGGAGCAAATACAGTGAACGGTCCTGTTCCAGAAAGTGTACCTACAAAGTCAGGTTGTCCTGCTCCTGTTAAAGCACCTACAAGTGAAGTAAAGTTTTTATTTGCTAATGCATGAGTAACTATCGTCGGAAGTCCGATTACTGCATCAACTACGTGAATCACTCCATTAGAAGCAATAACGTCAGCAGTAGTTACATTTGATACACCGTTTAATTTAACACCTGTTGTAATGTCAACATACATACTTAATGTATTAGAAGTTGAAGCACTTCCTTTTGCTAAAGTTTTGATATAACCAGTTTTTAAATCTCCTGATTTTGCTGTAGCTGATACAACGTGGTTTAATAATATTTGAGTCAACACATCTTTTGGTACATCATTAATGGTTGCATAAGGTGTTGTTTTTAAGAATGCTGTAAAAGCAGCATCTGTTGGTGCAAAAACTGTGAATGGACCTGAACCTTGAAGTGTTGCAGCTAACTCAGCACGAGTTAGTGCTTGTACTAAAATTTTTAAATTCGGATTTTTTACCGCTAAACCAGTGATGGTTTTGTCCACTGGCATAGGTGTGGGATCGTCACTGTTGTCGCAAGATACGAACGCTATAGCAAAAAGTGCTAATGCAATTACCTTTAATTTTGATAGTTTTTTCATGATGTTTGTTTTAATTGTTTAAGCAAATCTAATAAATAATTTTAATTATGTTTATCAAATTCTGAATAAGTTTAAACAAAATGAATATTTTATGAATTAATTTATTTTTGTTTAACATCTGAAAATAAGAGATTTGGCTTTTAAATTATTATATATATTGGTTCGTCTACATTATATAAGTTTACAATTTTAATATAAAGTTCAAACAAAACTTAAATTATATTTTTGATACAAAAATTTTAAATTACAAGGGTAAATTATTTATCGGTTTTGCTAAATGACATCCTTTGTATGAGTATGTAATAAAAAGAGATTAAATTTGTTTAAGTAATATGAATTTAAAATAGTCAAAATGAAAATAAATAAAAGATACTTTTTAATGGTAGCAATACTTTTATTTAGCTGTGGGCTTTTAGCGCAAGTGGAGGTAAATAAAGTTGATGATAAAGGAAAGAAGAATGGATTATGGAAAGGAACTTATGCTGATTCTAAACGTCTGCGTTATGAGGGAAATTTTGTTCATGGAAAGGAGAGTGGAGTTTTTAGTTTTTACGATGACACTAAAAAAGGATCATTAATTGCTACTAGGGAATTTAATCCTAAAGACAACTCAGCTTACACAATTTTCTTTGATCAAAAAAATAATAAAGTAAGCGAAGGTCTTGTCAGGAATAAATTATTTGAAGGAGAATGGAAATATTATCATTTAGCATCAAAAATATTAATGACAAATGAAAATTATATAAAGGGAAAGTTGGACGGCGTGAGAACTGTTTTCTACAGTAGCGGCAAAATTGCTAAGGAGGCAAACTATCAAAATAATTTAAAAAATGGTTTCTATAAAAAATATACTGAAAAAGGAACGCTATTAGAAGAGTCTAATTTTAAAAATGATGTATATAGTGGCTTGGCAATTTTTAGAGATGGGAGCGGTGAAATTGCATCTACGGGTAATTTTGTAAACGGGAAAAAGTCAGGAATCTGGCAATTTTTCGAAAAAGGAAAATTAGTAAAGGAAGTAAATATGTCTGTTTCTCAAAATGAAATTAAAACTAAAAACTAGATTTTTAAACTAATTTTTTTTTATTATCTATCATAGTACGAATTTAATTTATACAACTACTATCTATTTTTTAAAAAGTAAATCAAAAAAAAAGTGGTAAACAAAATTATTTGTTTACCGCTTTATCTGAATTAATACATTTTATTTTAAAGTAAAAATACGAGGGCTGAAAGAAACCATTATCCAAGCCCAATTATTTGTATCTGCTGGATTACTTACATTTTTAACTCGCTCTAAACTTGATGAGCCAAACATTTGTGAATAGCCTGCCATCGCAACAATATCTTTTCGAATAGTATAAGTTGCAGTTAGATCGATTTCTGTTCCTAAATAGGATTCCATTTTATTATTATTTACATCTAAAACAGTATTTGGTGCACTAAAAATATGTGGAATAAGTCCAAATTGCCACTTATTAGAAGTGTAGTTTAATTTCAAATAAGTATCATTTAATCCAACACTATTTTGATGATTTCCTACATAGAAATAATCCATAAATCCATTGAAAGCATGGTTAGTTCCGAAAATTGGACTAAATGATTTAATAGCAGTGCTACTATCATCTTGATCTTTTCCAGATAAGTATTCGTGACCTACTCCTATTTTGAATTGTTTCGAAACAGAATAACCGAAGAATGCACCGGCATAAAGCGCATTTACTTTTTTATCTGCAGTTTCTCCAGACTGACCGTATATTCCTAAATTTGAATCCCATTTATTTTCTTTGAAAGAAAGATATGTTCCAAAAGTTTGTTTGTAATCTATTTCTAAATCTCCAACTGTTTTTTCGAATTCGTATCCTGTATTCAGAAGCAGTAAACTAAGATTAATTTTACTGAATTGAGTATGGTACCATGCATATTGCATCGATTTGTAATTGGTAGTGTATGGAGTTTTTGGTGCTACTAAATTTTCTGCGTTAGAATTTAAAGCAAATCCTAAATCTAACTGGTGATTTTTAGGATGAAATGTTACTAATGCTGCGTCATGGCTTTGACCTTGCTGAGACCAACCAATTTCTCCAAATATCCGCTGGTTATCATATGCAATCACTTGTCTCCCAATACGAGTTGTCCATTCAGGACTTAGATCATATTGTGCCCAAGCTTCAAAAACTGAAATTCCGTTTTTATCTGTTGGCGATGTTGTTGCGACATCTCCCCATGTTCGTACATTCTGCAAAGTCAATTTTGTTTTTAACTTTTCTTGGTGGAAATTTAAATTCAAGCGAGAGCGTTGTGAAACAAACGATGTTGCATCATCGCCATTAGAAAGTAGGTTTTTGTAACCATTTCTATATTCAAAGCGCGGTCGTAATTGTAAATTAACATCTAATTCTTGAGCGTAACTAGCTGCGCTTATCATTACTAAAAGTGATAAACATATTTTGTTTGATAATTTCATTAGGATTTATTTTAGCTTTCCAGCTTCTTCAGTAATTTTACTTATCGTTTCGTCAGAGTTTAAGCCTAAGCCTTCTTGCTGATAAGCAAGTTCTCCTTCAGCATTAAAGACGCTAATAATATTAGAGTGAGAGAAATCTACTGGATCTATCTTTTTATAGTTTACTGCAAGAACAGCAGCAAATTCTCTAGTGTTTTCTTCGGTTGAACGTAAGAAAACCCATTGATCAGATTCCATTTTATTTTCGATTGCAAATGATTTTAATCTTTTAGGAGTATCAACCTCTGGGTCAATACTTACTAATACAAACTTCACATTATCTTTTATTTTTTTAGGGATGCGACTTTCAATATTTCTCATGTCTGCAACCAGTCTTGGACAAGCAGCTTTACAAGAAGTGTAGATCATTACCATCACTAGAACCTTGCCTTTCATATCTTTCATCTCAATATCTTTACCATCTTGTGTAGTCCACTTAGAAGGAAGATTATAAATTGATAGTTCAGAAATAGGCTTTTCTTCCTCTTTAGGGCTTTCAGCTTTTTTATTACACGACTGAAGCGATAGAAGTAGTGAAGTCACAACTAAAAAAATAATTGTATTAAATCTGAATATACTCTTTAAACTTTCTTTTTTTCGAAATAAAGAAGGAGTATTTGTAGTATTTAATTTCATTTTTTTGATTTTAAGTTTGTTTTACTAACCGTAATTTTATCTTTAGCACATCTAAAGCCGAGATTTTTTGTAGTATATCGAGCTTTTAAACTTCCTCTAAAAGCGTAGCGCATAAATGCGGCATAATTCATTAAATCAGTTGCATTTACAGAAGCACTTCCACAAAATAAATTCTTATCAGAATCTTTATCTTTTCTCGATTCTCCAGAAAGAAAGATACTGTTGAAATCAGAAGTCCATTCCCAAACTAATCCATGCATATCATAAACACCCCAATAATTTTTGAATGTTTCGCCTACAGGATTAGCATAGGTATTTGGTTTCTCATACCAAGACATAATATATTTGTTGAAACTTTCTTTTGTGCGTGCATCGATTCTTTTCTCATCAGCCATTGCTACATATTCCCATTCGTCCATAGTGGGTAATCTTCCTCCTTGACATTCGCAGTATTTTTTAGCAGCAAACCAGGATATGTTTGTTACTGGAGCATTACTTAAATTTCCTTTACCGTAATTAAAATCACTTTCCCAATGTGATAAGTAACTTTTATCAGCAAAAATTCCTTTCATTTTTGAACGGGTATTTTCAGGATATTTTTTTAAAAATGCTTGAAATTCAGCGTTTGTAACTGGATAAACATCGATGTAGAAAGATTTCACTTCTACTGGGGTTTTATTAGTGGCACCATAAAGGGGAACAAAAGTTCCCCTTTCTATAGTAACCATTTTAGCTCCTTGAGCCCATAGCGATGTTGCTATTAGTAATAGAAATAATGACAAAACTATTTTCCTTTTAAACATGGCTATTCTTTTTTATTGTGTTAATTATTTTCTTTGTGCTTTTGCCATTGCTGGAGTCACGACTGTTTTATTATTACCCCAACTTGCATAAACATAAGTCATAACGTCAGCTATTTGTTGGTCATTGAGTGCTTGAGCAGGCATGGCACTATTGTACTTTTTACCGTTTACCACTATTGGACCTGTAAGACCTTTAACAACACCTTTAATCGCTCTATTGACATCTTTGTTTAAGTAATCTGACTTCGCTAAAGGAGGAAATGCTCCAGGTA
Source organism: Flavobacterium weaverense (assembly GCF_003688495.1). Classification (GTDB taxonomy): domain Bacteria; phylum Bacteroidota; class Bacteroidia; order Flavobacteriales; family Flavobacteriaceae; genus Flavobacterium; species Flavobacterium weaverense. The sequence continues at coordinate 577,456 of NZ_REFH01000007.1, forward strand.
TTCCTAATCCTGTGGCTTGATGACAAGCAACACAAACTTGATTATACACTTTTTTGCCTTTTTCTGCATTTTGACTAAACCCTTGGAAAGCGATAGCTAGCATGGCGATTGTAAAAATATACTTTTTCATAATTTAAATATTATTGTTGTTATATGCATTCTTTATTCGTGAATGTCTTTAGTTTTTGGAGCTGGTTTTGCTCTTAACTCTTTTACTTTGGCTGGAGTTACAACTGTTTTATTATTACCCCAACTATTATATACATAAGTTAAAACATCAGCTACTTGATCATCAGTAAGGTTTTGACTAGTCATTACATTATTGAATTTTTTACCATTTACACTAATTTCCCCACTCAATCCGTGTAATACGGCATTCACTGCTCGGTCTGGATTAGCATTTAAATAATCTGATTTTGCTAATGGAGGGAAAGCGTTTGGTATACCTTGTCCTTCTAATTGGTGACAAGCAGAACATGTTCTGTCGTATAATCCTTTACCAGAACTAATTTGTTCAGCAACTGTTTTTACTACAACAGCTTTTGCTGCACCATTTTCTTTTGGCATTGTTTGAATTGTTCCTCCTTCAGGTAAATAGATTCCTTCTTGGATTGTTCCAGAGTATACTTTCTTATTTTCATCTCCTTCAACTTTTAACATTCCTAAAGCTCCTTTGTTGAATGCTCTAAATATAGAGTGGTCAACTAAAATGAATGTACCAGGAACCTCAACTTTAAATTCTACAATTGCAGCACCACCAGCTGGTATTAAAGTTGTTTGAACATTTTTATTAATTAAATCACCACCTTCAACATGCACTCTGTCAAATATTTCTCCAATTGCGTGAAAAGATGAAACTAAGTTTGGTCCACCATTACCCATAAAAATACGTACTGTTTCTCCTTTTTTAGCAGTCAACGACTTGTCTCCCGTTAAAGCTCCTACTTTTCCATTAAATACAACATAGTCTGGTTGTTCTTTAATTGCTTTATTCATATCAAATGGTTGATTTCCTTGTTCGCCATAAGCTCCCTTAGTATAGAAATCTCCTTGCATGATGTAGTATTCTTTATCAACTGGAGGTAAACCTCCTTCTGGTTCAACTAATATCAAACCGTACATTCCGTTTGCAATGTGCATTCCCACAGGAGCTGTAGCACAGTGGTACACATATAAACCTGGGTTCAATGTTTTAAAACTAAAAACTTTCTCATGTCCTGGTGCAACAAGTGATGAAGTAGCTCCTCCACCTGGTCCTGTCACTGCATGTAAGTCAATATTGTGAGGCATTTTATTATCTGGATGATTTTTTAAGTGAAATTCCACTTCGTCACCAACACGTGTTCTAATAAAACTTCCAGGAACTGAACCACCAAATGTCCAATAGGTATATTTTACACCATCTACCATTTCGCCTTCTTGTTCTTTAATTTCCATATTAACCACAAGTCTCATCGCAGGACGATCACCAACTGGTTTTGGAACGAAAGGTGGCGCAGTAAGTTCTGCCGTTTTCTGATCTTCCACTTTAATGCTTTCATAATATTTCGCATCTTTATCTTCATTCTTTTTGCAAGAGAATAGTCCGATTGCGAGAAAAAGCATGATTGCAATTAGCTTACTTTTCTGGATTAAATTGAATTGCTTATTCATAATAATTAGGTTTGAGTTTATCTTAATTTATAGTGTAAAAGTAGGGGATAGTTCGGTCCTTTATTATGACATTTATCATGTTTTTAACTTTTTTTTAGGAATTGTTTATAAGTAAGAGAATGGGCGTAATAATTAGAAATAAAACAAAAATTACGCTCACTTTCCAGAACGCATTTGCCTTTTTTAATTCCATAAATTGGAAGGCTACTATAATAAATTTAAAAGCTGATGCTACTAATATCAGGTTAACAGCAACATTAGTAATACTTGTATAATTGGATAAAAACGCAGTGGTAACGGTTAATATAATTAATAATCCGTAATTTAATAAAAGTGTCTTTTTCATAACTAAAAGATTAAATAGAGAACAGGAAAGAGTAGAAGCCAAATTAAATCACACATGTGCCAGAACGCAGCACAGGCTTCGACATCTGCAACTTCGGTATCAGAGTTATTTTTCATCATTCCGTGGTTTGTCCAAACTAAAATTACTAATCCCATAACAACGTGGATTAAATGGAAGCCGGTCAATAGCCAATAAAACGCAAAAAAAGTATTGCTATCTATTGTGATTCCAGATTCAATTTTATGATAATATTCAATACTTTTTAATATTAAAAAAAGTACTCCTCCAAGCATTGTTAACTTAAAATATAGTGAGGACTTTTTTAAGTTTTTCTCTTTGAATTCGTGAACAGCATTAGCCATAAAAAAACCGCTTGTTAGCAGAAAAACTGTGTTAACAGCACCAAAAGTACTATTAAGTTGCAAGCGAGATTGATGAAACAGCGACGGTTCTTCACTACCGTAGATTGCAAATGCTATTAGAGCCATTCCAAAAGTTATGAGTTCAAGAAAGATAATAATCCACATTAATATGCCTCCGGGTGGAAAATATAAATTTTTATAATTGATCTTAACTGTGTTCATTTTATAATTGATTTTAGTGCTATTTAAAAACTAGATATTGGAATGATAAATTAACTCTAAAAGTATCTTTCTTTTAAATCTATTTTTGATGTTTTATTTTTTCATATAACTTAACCAGCGATTGCAATAATTCTACTGGAGTCGTTAAAATTTGATAATGATTTTGCCCGAACATTTGAGGTAAATAATATTTAGCTTGTGCTTCAATCGCTAAGGCATAGGAATTAATATTCCTTTTATTCAGTTCACGAAGTGCTTGTTTTACGTCATTTACTCCATATTCACCTTCATATTTATCATAGTCGTTTGGCTTTCCATCAGAGATCAGTATTACCCATTTATTTTTAGTATTTCTGGTGTCTAGTCGCGCACCCGCATGTCTTAAAGCAGCACCAATTCTGGTATAGCCACTAGGTTCAATCGCTCCAATCTTATGTTTTGCAGTATTCCAGTTTTCGTCAAAATCTTTAATTGTTAAATATGTAGAGAAATTTCGCGTTTTTGAATAAAAGCTGTCGATTGAAAAATCAATATTAAATTCATTTAAGATTTCACCAAAAAGAATTGAAACTTCTTTTTCCACATCAATTACTCGATTTCCTGCTGCGTAGCCATCACTAGAAAGACTTATGTCTAAAAGAATTAAAATGGATAAATCTTTATCTTTTTTTCTATTCGAAATATACACGTTTTCTGATGGATTGCGTTTAGAGTGTACATCGACATATAAATCAGTGATTGCATCAATATCAAATTCGTCACCTTGTAATTGTCGCTTTTGCTGCTGCATACGATTATTAACGTTCGTCAACATTTTTCGCAAGCCTAATAAAGTTGAAGCATTTTTTGCAATTGTTTTTTTGTAATAATCGCGATCTGTTTTTTGCTGTGACTTTGGATATACTTTACAGAAGTTTTCCTTGTAAATGCGTTTGCTAAAATCCCATTCGCTGTAGGTAAGATGAAAACCTTTAGAATCAATTTCTGCACTTTCAGAAATGGAAGTATTCTCTACGAAGTCTGATTGGTAAACAGAATGTGCCGTGTCATCAACTCGCACTGTATATTTCATGTTCAGTTCTTCTAACGCTTCTTGATGTTCTTCTAGTTCGTCTGATCCATCAAAGTCTCGCCAAGTTCCATTGAATTCTTCTGCGGTTTCAGCTTTTTCAAAATTGTGAAGTAATACATAATCTTCTTGTTGTTTTTTATCTAATTCAACTGTGATTACTTCCTCAACGGCATTTGAATTCAAAGTGGTTAACGGTTTGTGTTCGTTTGCTTTTTTAGTTAAATCAGAGAAGTTTTCTAAAACAGAATCTGATTTTACTTCTTTATCATTTTGCATCCATTTTCCATATATCCAGGAGTAATCAGCTGCTATTTTTTCAATTGCTTGTTGGAAATAATGGTGTTTTAATTGAGTGTGAAAATTTTTATCGATCGAAAATTCTTCAAATAAAACAGTCAAAACATCATTAGAAGTTTCAAATGCTTTTTGTTGGGATAGGAGTAAAGGTTGCTCTTTTTCTAAGTAATTCCAGTTTAAATTTAAACGCTGTTGAACGCTTAAATATAAAACTCGGAAGAGGTAAAATGTAAAGTTTTCCTCTTTAGTAGGCAAAGCACTGAAAGAAATTGGAAGGAAGAAATTATTATTTTTATAACCGCCTTCACGTTCAGCAGGGAAGATTTCAATTGGATTCCCTGTTAAAGCTCTAGCTAAAATAGTCAATCTAGGTTTGATGTTATCAAGAGTAACTGTTCTCGCAATAATTTCAGGACTGATTTTTCTGCTTTTCTTTAAGTGTTTAAAGAACTTTCCAACTATATATTCATCTATTTCGAATCCCATAATTTTAGTATTCAGTGTTCAGTGTTCAGTGTTCAGTGTTCAGTGTTCAGTAGTCAGTTTTCAGTATTCCGTATTTAGTGATCAGCTTTCAGTTTAAAATTCTATTTCACGGCGTTCAACTGAACACTACAAACTGTTAACTGAATACTATTTTTATATCATCAAATCACATAAGTCCTTTAATGCCTGTACGGTCTGTAAGTCATCTGATAGCGGTTCCACTATTGCAACGTGAACAGATAAACGCTTTGGAAGACCAGAGCAAATAATTTTAGCGGCGTCAATTAAAAGTCGTGTTGAGACAGTTTCTGTTAGACCTAACTCAGTTAAATTTCTAATTTTGTTACCAATCGCTACTAACTTTTTAGCAGTATCAAAATCTATTTGAGTTTCATTAACTAAAATTTCTATTTCTACTTTAGACTCAGGATATTCAAATGCTACAGCAATAAAGCGCTGGCGAGTAGAAGGTTTAAGTTCTTTAAAACCGCGCTGGTAACCTGGATTAAAAGAAGCGACTAACATGAAATCTTTATGCGCTTTTACGGTTTCACCTAATTTGTCTATAAATAATTCTCGTCTGTGATCTGTGAGAGAGTGAATCGCTACGATGACATCTGGACGTGCTTCTGCAACTTCATCAAGATAAATGATCGCTCCTTCTTTCACGGCATTAGTTAATGGACCATCAAGCCAAACAGTTTCTGCACCTTTAATAATAAAACGACCTATTAAATCAGTAGAAGAAGTCTCTTCGTGACAGCTAATGGTTATAATTTTCTTATTTAATTGATGCGCCATGTATTCCACAAAGCGTGATTTTCCTGTTCCAGTAGGGCCTTTTAATAAAAAAGGAATTTTGTTTTGGTAAGCATGATTAAAGACCTCTATTTCTTTACCAACAGGATGATAGTACGGTGTGTTTTCTAACATTTTATTTTACTTTTAAAAATAAACCAGAATGCGGTAACAGTTGTTTTTTCGGAAATGCAAATCTTAAAAACGGTCGTTATAGCATTCTGGAAATATTATTTTAAACTTTCAGTTCAAAGAGTCTCTTTTGAAATTTCTATTTATTAGCAGCTAATCGTTACTGTCATTTTCAGCGAGCAAAGCTTCATCTGTAGGAAGTCCGTATTTGACAAAATCATAAATAAATAATCCTATTCCAATAGTGAACATTGTGGCGCAAATAAGAAGAACAACAAAGTGAATACTGATTTCATTTTGAACATCCATAAAATCCATTTTCATTTTGCGCTCCATGTAAACTTGTGCCACACCAGCAACACCAAATGCAACAGTCATTCCCAGAATTCCGATATTGGACAACCAGAAAGCTGCCATTCCCTGTGAACTTTCATAACGTTTACGTCCAGTTAAATTAGGCAACGCATAGCTAATAATTGCTAACACAATCATTGCATAAGCACCCCAAAAAGCGTAATGTGCATGCATAGCTGTCACCAATGTTCCGTGAGTATACAAGTTTGTTTGTGGTAAAGTATGAGCAAAACCTAATAAACCAGCACCTACAAAAGATACGATAGCTGAACCTATTGTCCAGAATAAAGCAATTTTATTAGGATGACTTTTTTCTCCCTTTCTATACATGTTCACGGCAAATAATGCCATGGCTAAGAAAGCTAAAGGTTCTAATGCTGAGAAAATTCCACCTACAACTAACCATATTTTATTCACTCCAATGTAGTAGTAGTGGTGACCAGTTCCTAGAACTCCAGAAAGAAAAGTAAGTCCAACAATTACGTACAACCATTTTTCAATCACTTCTCGATCAACTCCTGTCAATTTTATAAGTAAGAACGAAAGGATACCTCCCATAATTAATTCCCAAACACCTTCAACCCACAAGTGAACTACCCACCAGCGAAAGAATGAATCCATTACTTGGCTATCAAACCAAATCATTCCAGGAATATACAGCAGTGCTGCAAATAAAAGACCCATAGTAAGTATCAGTGCAGTCGTTGTTTGGCGTTTTCCTTTAAATAAAGTTCCTAATATTATTCCTAGGAAAAGCAACACATTAATAACTACTAAATAATCTAATTCTCTAGGGATTTCAAGGAATTTTCTTCCTTCCCAGTGATTAAAGTGAAAGCCAACGATTGCTACAACTCCTACAACAGCTAAAGATATTAGCTGCACATAAGCCCATTTTACACTTATTAATTCGCGTTGCGCTTCTTCAGGAATGATATAATAGGCGGCTCCCATGAATCCAGTTAATAGCCAAACAACAAGTAAATTAGTATGTACAGCTCTTGCCGTATTAAAGGGGATAATTTCGTGTAAGCCTTGCAATCCAATGCGGTCAAAGCCCATAATAAAGCCATAAATAATTTGTAGCGAGAACAAAAGCATGCACAAGGCAAAGAACCAATAGGCTACTTTTTGTGATTTAAATTTCATATTTATATATTTTAGATTATTCTTCGTCTTTCGCTAATGGCGATACTATTCTATCAAAACCATTTAAGTCAATTTTGCCAATCCATTCGAAGTAAGCGACCATTGCATTGGCGTCAGCTTCGCTCATTTTGTATGCAACCATTTTTCTGCCTTTAGGATTCCATGGAACTGGTGACATTAGAACTGCTTTGACGTAACCTTCACCGCGACGTTCTAATACCTTTGTAAGTTCAGGTGCATAATAGCCTCCTTCACCCATAATGCTGTGGCAACCCATACAATTGTTTTGTTCCCAAATTTCTTTTCCTCTCACTACTTCTTTTGTAATCTTACCATAGTTGGTTTGATCGTTTCGGGGCATGAACGAATAAATAGTCAATCCTATAAAGATTAAAAAGGTGACTAGTGTTCCTCCCAAAAAAAATGCTCTTGCTTGTGATTTTGAAAGCATAATTATCAGTTTTTGTTAGTTAATAATTTTTTTTACTATAAAGGACAATTTTATCTTTTATGTAGTTACTGCAAATTACCAGCATAAATTATTTTAAAAACATGATATAAATCATTTTTTTTATATTTTTTAAATAAAATATTAATTTACAAAATAGTAAAAAATTTGGATTGTAATTAGCTGTAAATCATATTTCTATAAATTAATAATAATTCAATTTTTATTAAGGATAAATTTGTCCTTTATTCAAAATAGTATTAAATTTGTAAAAACATTTCAACATAAAAATAATAATTATGGAAACTTTAGAAAAAATAACAATCGGAGAATATGTAGCAAAAGATTTTAGAACAGCAGCAGTTTTTTCGAAATACGGAATTGATTTTTGTTGTAAAGGAAACAGAAGTATTGAAGAGGCCTGTGACAAAAAGAATATTAATACTAATGTATTACATGATGAGATAGAAGCTGTTTTAAACTCTAAAGATGATAGCGGAATTGATTTCAAATCATGGCCATTAGATTTATTAGCAGATTATATAGAGAAAACACATCACCGTTATGTGGAAGACAAAACACAAATTTTACTTCCATTTTTAGACAAGTTGTGCAAAGTACATGGAGCAAGCCATCCTGAATTGTTTGAAATTAATGAGCTTTTTAAAGGATGTTCTGGCGAATTAGCGCAACACATGAAAAAAGAAGAATTAATGTTGTTTCCATTTATTAAGAAACTAGCGAAGGCAAGTCTTGCAGATGAAATTATTCCCGCACCTCATTTTGGCACTGTAAAAAATCCTATAGCAATGATGATGGCTGAACATGAAGCAGAGGGAGATCGTTTTGTGAAAATTGCTGAACTAACTAATAATTATACTCCGCCAGCAGATGGTTGTAGTACTTATAAAGTGACATTTGCAATGTTATCCGACTTTGAGCAGGATTTGCACAAACATATTCACTTAGAAAATAATATTTTGTTCCCTTCCGCTGCACTTTTAGAGCAAAAATTTGCTTCGAAAGAGTAAATACTAATTTCAGAAGATAAACATGCAAAGGTAAAATCTTCTTAGTAGGTCTATTGCACATAGAAACATAGTTGCATCATTATAATAGGCATCTTTGGAAATTATTTCTCAGCTAGATTTGAGTTTTCTAATAGAAATAAAAAAAGCCTCTTATTTATTTTGATAGCATTATGATTCTATGTGTTTTTTTATTTGCGACTAGAACATTTTCTCAGTTTGTGCTTCAGTAAATTATAATACTAAATTTTTACATTTTTAAATCATTCCCTGCACTACAATTTCTTAATCGAATCTTGTTCTTTTAAAAATTGAATATGCAAAATTGCTTTATAAAAAAGGTAGAACATGAAATCTTTGCTTTGCAATCATACTTTTAATTGAGATTTTTAGATACGATCAAGAATAATTTCTTCTGTTTTATTATAAGGAATTATGCTATTTGAGTTGGAAATTAGAAAATGTAAATCTTTCGATCACAAATATTAAACTACACTTTCAAATTAAATAAGATGAAAATGTCTTTTTGAAAGCGTACCTTTGAAAATGTAATACTTTTTATGTGAACCATCTTTATATTGATAATTTTCTCCCCAAAACTAAAAAAGATCCAAACAAGTAAATTAAAATGGTTTTTCACATGCGATCAGTTGACATTAATAACTTTTAAAGTTAATAATTGTTTTTTTATTCGTTAGGGGCGATTTAAATTTTTAGAATATGATTTCAAATAGACCTTTAAAAAGAGCTATAGAATTGCAACCATTAAGTCATGATCATCATCACGGTTTGCAATTATGTTGGAAGATTAGAACAGGTTTCTCAAGAAAAATTGAATTAGAACGCATAAAAAAATATGCTGATTGGTTTTTCGTAACACACTTAGAGCCTCATTTTGAATTAGAAGAGAACTACATTTTTACTGTTTTAGACTCATCAAATGAACTCATTAAACAAGCTTTGACAGATCACCGAAGATTAAAAAGATTGTTTACTCAAACTTCTGACTTAGAGAAAGCATTAGGGCGTATTGAGGAAGAATTAGAAAAGCATATTAGATTTGAAGAGCGCGTTTTGTTTCCTGAAATTCAAAGCGAAGCTACCGAACTGCAATTGTCAAAGATTAGTGAGATTCATACGCACGAAGTTTTTGTAGAAAACGTAGAAGATGTTTTCTGGAGTTAATAAAGACTTTTAATGCCGTTTTTTTAATTAGAGACAAGAATTATAACCATTTCACTTTACTTCATATACAAATTCGATTATGTTTTCTAAAACTTGTGAATACGGCATTAGAGCTACTATTTTTATCGCATCTCAATCGTGCCAAAACAATCGTGTGGGACTTAAAGATATTGCAAAAAAGATAGACTCTCCAGAAGCTTTTACAGCAAAAATTTTGCAGATATTATCAAAAAGTTCAATTGTTAGTTCTGTAAAAGGAGTAGGAGGTGGCTTCGAAATTTCGAAAATAGCAATGAGTCAAATAACCCTTGCGCAAATTGTGACAGCGTTAGATGGCGACCGTGTTTTTACAGGCTGCGGTCTTGGATTAAATCAATGTTCAGAGGATCATCCATGTCCAGTGCACGATAAGTTTAAAGAGATTAGAAATGAACTAGCCTTTATGTTAGAGAATACAAATCTTGAAGAATTGGCGCTTGGAATTAAATCTGGAGATACTTTTTTAAGATATTAGAACAACTTCTTTTATCGATATATAGCGCTAATTTTTATTTTAGCACAAGTGGTATCTTATGTATTATTAAGTAACTACTTCTGAAAAATAGTTTAATTAACAACAAAAAGAATTGCACATAGCTCCATTACTATTTTATTGAGATATGTGCAATTTTTGTTACTGACAGCACTAACAACTAATACGCAAAAGTTACATTCAAAAAGAAGTTCCTTCCTTTTCTTGGAATATTATTCCAATCAGAAAAAGTTGAATAATACGTATCTAAAACATTTTCTATTCCAGCTCTCACATTTAATTTACTTTCATTAATTGCAAACAAATAGCTGGATGTAAGATTGAGTATGGCATAATCTGGCGTTCTATCCTCCCCGTAAAAGGGACTATATTGAGTTTGTGTTGCATTTCCTTGAATCATAATTTCTGCTGAGAAACGATCTTTTTTATAATTCAAAGCAGTTGAATAGCGCAGCGGACTAATAAAAGGTAAATTTTGATTTTCAAGATCTTTCCCATAATTATAAACTAATTGTCCTTTAGCTTTAAAATGGGAATCAAATTGATATTCTAAATTTAAATCTGTATTGAAAATAGTAGCGTAATCTAACGCTGTGTAAACTTTAATTCCGCTTGCGCCAATAGTCATCGGTAAGACAGTTGCATCCGGCTTTCCAACAATATAATTAGAAATATGAAAATAAGAAGAGGTTAATTTGGCAGAGAACGATTTGTTCTTATAACCTAGATAGGCGTTCCCTTCAACAGAATTTTCATTTTTCAATCCTGGATTTCCTATGTAATCATATCGATCAAAACTATTGAATAAGTAGAAACCATATCCTTCTGAAACTGAAGGAGCTCTTTCGCCGTAAGCTATACCTAATCCGTATTCGAATCCATTTTGATAATGTAAATAGTTAGCAGAAATACTTTTTAAAATTCGGCTTTTACTTTTACTCATGTTTGGGTAAAAAATTTGTAAACTTTCTAAACCCAATTGATCTGCAACTTCATTGAAATGATTTCCTAAACTTACAGAAAATTTTAAACTAGATGCGGCATTCAAAGCGATATTATCTTCGAGAAAGAGACTTCCGTAAAAAGTTCGAACATCCGGCCAAGTATACATAAACATCAAATTTTCATTTGGATCGCTTGGATACATTGTCATTTCTGCTATTGATCTGTTGTAAAAAGAGTTCAAATCAACATTAAAATGATGGTTTTCAATAACTCCTTTTATTTTCGAATAGAATCCGTAAGTATCACTCCAACCTGGCATATCCATGTGAATAGGTACTGCTGGACGTTTAGTGTCGTCCATTTTATGCGTAATGGTATTGTAATAAATTTTAGTTTCCCAATTGGTCAGTGCGAGATCTGAAGTGAGCTTTTTTGATTTTGGAACGTACTCAAATTTCAATGAAGTGATTAAAGCTTCTGCGAGAGAAACATCCATCGGTAAAGCTGGATAACCTACAGCGGTAGCTTTGTCATATATTATAGAGCCTTCTACTAACTTATTTTTATCAATTAGAACACCAGAAGTTGCAGATATGTTAAATTTTCGAAACTGTGAAAACAATACTTTTTGACTATTTCCACCGCTGTAATTATCAGCGTCTCGATACATAAAGTCTGTGTCGATGTAAAAGGAATCGCTAACATAATTAACGGCTGTTCCAAAAATCTTCTGATTACTATTGGTTTCAAATCCTGTATTTACAGAAGTTTTCCAACCTAAATCATTAAAGCTGCTTCGGTTTCTTTTTAAATCTATTGCTCCGCCGATTGTTGCTCCATGGCAAGCGCCTTGCTGCCCTGACTTTATGGAAGCTTCAGATAAATTAGAAACTTCGATGTATGATGAAATGGGATCCATTTTATCAGTACAAGCTCCAAAAATTCGCATTCCATCAATGGTAATTAGCGTTCTTTCGGTAGCCATACTATTTAAAACTGGTTCCCAAGCGTAACCACCTCTTTTAATCATTTCTATCTTACCAGATTGCTGCAAATATTCGTCAATACTTGCTAAAGGTTTTACTTGCTTCTGACTTATTTCTGATTTTTTACCAATAACTATAACTTCGTTTAAATTATTTGGCGCAATAGTGTCTTTAGTTTGCTCTTGTCCATAAATTGAAGCTATGGCAAGACAAAACAATGCCCAGGAAAATATTATCTTTTTCATAATGAAGCGTAATATAAAGGCCAAAATGTATGATGTTTTGGCCTTTTTGATTTGAGAAAATTGTTCTACCACCATCACAATTGTAATGTTATGGCAGTAGAATATATTTAAATAATGCTATTTAAAAGTTTAAAATATATGTAAATAGAATAGCAGATTTAGAATTCAATTTCGAAGTAGATAGTACTTGACGGAACAGCGTCAGTGATTGATTCCCCTTTTAAAACTTCATTTTTGTCATTCAGAAGTTGGAGGTTAATTTTCCAATAGCCAGTCATTGTCAATGACAGTTTTCCATGATAAAGTTTATCGATACTTGACTGAATTAAGTCAACATTGTTTGGAGAACCGTGATTTCCCATACTTGGCATTCTTGGATCGATTTTAACTTTGAAGCCATCAACCACTGGGAATTGCATCATGGATGACATTTTATAAACGCCAACAGTCATTTCATTTGTAGCAACTTTTGGGTTTGAAGGATCAATAAGTGCTAGCAGATACTTTGTGCCATCTGTGCCTATAAAAGTTGTTACTCTTTGTTTCGTTGAAGCAGGCACAGCAATCTGAGCGCTAACACTTTCAGCGACACCATTAATGCTGTAATTTACAGTCAAAAACCAATGTTCCATCGTGTTTTCTGCCATTTGAAATACAATATAGCCGTTGTATAAAGTTTGTTTTCCTGAAGTTTTTTTAATTTCAGAATAAGGACAAGCATGCGTCATTGTAGACATTTTCATTATTGGCGCCCAATTTACGGTAGCATTTGTTTCGTATTCTTTAGTTGCCTTGTTTTTAATCCGCAATGAAATTGCATTGTAGCCTTGTTGTAAAGTTCCTGAAGCCGAATAAAGCTCAATGGTATGAGTATCGTTTGTTAATTCTTGAATTTTTGTAAGTCCGTCTAATTCGCTGATTACTATTGGTTCACTATTATCAGTTGAACATGAAACAAAAGTGAATGCAATAAGTAACACAGTCACTATATTTTTTAATTGAAATTTCATTTTATTTTTATTTAGGTGTATGGGAAATGCGTTTGTAAAGAATTAATCTTTCAAACAATTGTAACCACATGCAGTTTCTATTTTTGGAAAAAAATAGAATAAGGCAAGTACTTTAATTAAAATTTTATGAAATAATGGCGGGCGGTCGAAATAAGAATCCACTCAGCCTATAAGAATAAAGGTTGGAATAGAAACTATTTGCTTTTTCAGTTTTATGAAAATAAAGAGGTAATATAGTTTGTGAAGTTAATTCTTCAAAAAATACAAATACAATCTCTTGAGAACTTAACTTTTTATTAGTAGAAATTGGACCGTCGCTTTCGGCACTCTTTGCGGCTTGTTTCATTAAATGACATTGACCATTACATTCTAATTTTGGTTTATCTTTATTAATACAGAGCACTTTTGAAATATAATCATACCTTACTAAATACTCTATAATGGGAAACATCGGTTTCAGAAGTATTAGTAGCGCTAGTATGAGGAAAACTTTTTTCACGAGACAAATATACTGTGACATTGGAGTAAATAAGTATGACTTTTATCATATTTGTTCATAATTTTCTTTTGAAGAAACACTTTTAAAAACATTATTTAATATTCATTTTATTAAATAAAATAGAGCTGCGATAATAAATTTCTATTATGAATTATAAGTGATTGAAACGAAGAACAAAAAGAGTATTCTGCTTTAAAACTGCTTCTTTTTCTATTTTAAATATTTGTAACTTTGTAATCTTAATAAATTATAATTTTTTGAAGATGAAGCGTGTTGTTGTAGGACTTTCAGGAGGAGTAGATTCAAGTGTTGCTGCTTATTTATTGCAGAAACAAGGGTATGAAGTTATTGGACTTTTTATGAAGAATTGGCATGACGATTCTGTTACAATATCAAATGAATGTCCGTGGTTAGAAGATAGTAATGATGCGTTGTTAGTAGCAGAAAAATTAGGTATTCCTTTTCAAACTGTCGATTTAAGTGAGCAGTACAAAGAGAAAATAGTGGACTACATGTTCAATGAATATGAGAAAGGAAGAACCCCTAATCCAGATGTTCTTTGTAATCGCGAGATAAAATTTGATGTATTTATGAAAATCGCTTTGAGTTTAGGAGCTGATTACGTGGCAACTGGACACTACTGCAGAAAGACTGAAATCGAAGTAAATGGTGAATTGATTTATCAGCTAAAAGCTGGTGCTGATGGCAACAAAGATCAGTCCTATTTCCTATGTCAATTGTCGCAAGAACAGTTAGCAAAGTCGCTTTTTCCTATTGGAGAATTGACAAAACCTGAAGTGCGAGAAATCGCGGCTGAAATGGATTTGATTACTGCTGAAAAGAAAGATTCGCAAGGTTTATGTTTTATTGGTAAGGTGCGTTTACCAGAATTTTTACAACAAAAATTACAACCTAAAGAAGGCGTTATTATCCAAATTGATAAAAACGATTCCATATACGATTTTGAAAAGAAGGATGACTTAAGTTTAGAAGAAGAGTTAAAATTAGCTTCTAAAAAACTTCCTTACACTCCGCAAATGGGTAAAGTAGTGGGAAAACATCAAGGTGCACATTATTTCACTATTGGTCAGCGTAAAGGTTTAAACGTAGGAGGCACAACAGATCCTTTGTTTATAATTGCAACCAATGTAGAAACCAATACAATTTATACTGGATTGACAAGTTCTCACCCTGGATTATTCAGAAAAGCGTTGCGCATCGAAAAAGATGAGGTTCACTGGATTCGCAAGGATTTGGCTTTAGCCAATGGTGAGAGTAAAGAGTTTATGGTTCGAATAAGATACAGACAGCCGTTGCAAAAAGCTACTTTATATCAGTTTGAAAAAGAAATGTACATCGCATTTGATGAACCACAATCAGCGATAACTGAAGGACAATTTGCAGCTTGGTATTCAGATGATGAATTAGTTGGTTCTGGAGTGATTTCGTAAATTTAAAATTTTAAGAAGTTGAAAATTATTAGCGTCAATACAAAGATTTAATAATGCAGTAGCAGCGAAAAGTAGAATTTATGAGAAAATTTTATCTGTTTATTTTTTTTATTTGTAGTACATATTCTTTTGCGCAACAAGATGCTTGGCTGTATTTTAATGATAAGCCTAGTTCTCAACTTTATTTAGATTCTCCGCTACAAATGCTTTCGCAAAGAGCATTAGATAGAAGAACGAATCAAAGTATTGCGCTAGACAATAAGGATATTCCGGTTGAAACTTCATACGTTAACCAAATTAAAGCTACATCTGGAGTTTCTGTTTTGGCGACATCTAAGTGGCTAAATGCAATTCATGTTCGAGGGTCACAAAATGCAATCAATAATTTATCGATGCTACCATTTGTCAATAAAATTGATTTTGCTGATCGAACTTTAAATCAAGCAGGAAAAATTGCAAAAGCAGCGAAGGTAAAACAAGAAAATAAGACCAAAAAGACTAAAATCAATTATGCTTATGGCTCTTCGTCAAACCAAATTGTAATGTTAAATGGTCAAGCTCTACATCAAGCAAATCATACCGGAGATGGTAAAATAATTGCGATTATGGATGCGGGATATCCTGGAGTAAATACTGCACCACCTTTCGCTAAACTGAGAGATAATAATAAAATTTTAGGAGGCTATAATTTTGTAGCTAGAAATTCTGATATTTATTCTGGAAATTCACATGGAACTTCTGTATTATCTACTATGGGCGGTTATAAAGAAAATTCATTAATTGGAACAGCTCCAGATGCTTCCTATTATTTATTTATCACTGAAGATAATAATGCTGAAAATCCTGTAGAAGAATCGTTGTGGGTTGAAGCGGCCGAAAAAGCAGATAGTTTAGGTGTCGATATTATCAATACCTCACTTGGTTATTTTGATTTTGATAATAAAGCATACGACCATACCTATGCAGATATGAATGGGAATACGACATTTATGAGTCGTGGAGCTGAGATTGCTTTTAGTAGAGGAATGATAGTTGTATCATCTGCGGGTAATTCTGGCGGCACTTCTAATCCATATATTAATGCACCAGCTGACGCAGTTTCTGTAATTTCTGTTGGCGCTGTGAATGCTTCTAAAAGTAGAGTTTCGTTTAGTTCAATAGGGCCTTCTTCTGATAGCAGAATAAAACCAGATGTAATGGCTCAGGGTAAAAGTGCTGTTATTTCAGATGCGAATGGAAATATAGTTACGGCAGATGGAACTTCTTTTTCTGGTCCGATAATGGCTGGAATGGTAGCGTGCTTATGGCAAGCGTTCCCTCAAAAAACGAATCAGGAGATTAGAAATTTAGTACTCCAGTCTTCAGATAATTTTTTGACACCTAACAATACTTATGGATACGGAATTCCTGATTTCGGGCTCGCTCTTGGAAATCAATTGTATGCAGAATCTTTTTCGAAAGATGATTTTATAATATATCCCAATCCTACTTCTGACATTATTATGGTTTCTTTACCTTCAAAGTTTGAATACGGTACACTGTCAATTTATTCGCTTATTGGACAGAAAATTTTAGAACAAAAAGTAACTCCAGCATCAACCTCGATTTCGATAAAAGCATTAGAAAAAGGAATGTATCTTTATAAAATGGAGTCGAAGTCATTTGCGAAATCAGGAAAAATAGTAAAAGAATAGTAGCATTTTTAGATAATGAATAAAATCACCGAACTTTTTAAAATTCAATACCCAATTATTCAAGGAGGAATGATTTGGAACAGCGGATATAAATTAGCAAGTGCAGTAAGTAATGCTGGCGGTCTTGGTTTAATTGGCGCTGGTTCCATGTATCCAGAAGTTTTAAGAGAACACATTCAAAAATGTAAAAAAGCAACTTCAAAACCTTTTGGTGTAAACGTTCCAATGTTGTACCCCAATATTGAAGAAATAATGAAAATTATAGTAGAGGAAGGTGTTAAGATTGTATTTACCTCTGCGGGTAATCCTAAAAAATGGACTTCCTTTTTAAAAGAAAATGGAATCACTGTTGTACACGTTGTTAGTAGTTCAATATTTGCCTTAAAAGCACAAGATGCGGGTGTAGACGCGATTGTGGCCGAAGGATTTGAAGCCGGCGGACACAATGGAAGAGAGGAAACCACTACATTAACGCTAATTCCTATGGTGAAAGAAAAGATCAGCATTCCGTTGATTGCTGCAGGCGGAATTGCTACAGGACGAGGAATGCTAGCAGTTATGACTCTTGGTGCTGATGGAGTGCAAGTAGGTAGTAGATTTGCTGCATCACTAGAATCATCTTCACATGCTAATTTTAAAGAGACGATTTTAAATGTTAATGAAGGAGGAACGCAATTAACATTAAAAGAATTAGCACCGGTTCGTCTGATTAAAAATAAATTCTACCACGATGTGCAAAGTTTATATGAAACATGTCCAACAAAGGAGGAATTGATAACATTACTTGGACGTGCACGAGCAAAACGAGGAATGTTTGAAGGTGATTTAATTGAAGGTGAATTAGAAATAGGCCAAATAGCTGGTCTCATCAAGGATATAAAACCTGCTGCTCAAATCATTGAAGAGATGATTTTAGATTTTGAAGAAGCAAGAATTGAAGTGAGTAATTTTCAATTTTAAAATATGAAAACAGCAAAAATATTTATTGTACTTTTTTTTGTGGTCTTTGGGATTCAACAGTCCTATGCGCAAACCTATAAGTTTAAGACCACTGGATTTAGCGTTGTGGAGAAAAACGAAAAAGGAAAGTGGGGAAAATGGTCTGAGCTAAATCCTGTGAGTATTTTAGTGACTTTAGATACTAAGAAAAGTAGAATTGTGGTTTATTCGCAGATCATACAGCTGTTTGAAATTGTAGAATATATTCCAATTGAAGAAAATAACACAGATTTAGTCTACTCGTTTACTACTAAAGACAATGAAGGTGTTGATTGCACCGTATCTATTATCACCAGAAAAAAACAAGGAAATAGGAAACAATTATACATCAATTACGGAAATCGAATTATAATGTATAATATTTTTAAAATGTAAATAAGAAGTTGGCTAACAGCGTGCTATTTTTAAATTTAAAACTGCTCAATGTCTTTAATAAAAGAGTCATATTCTAAATAAAACATTTCAATAGCATTCATCTTTTCGTTGTAAAATTCGAAAATCTCGTCCCAATATTTTCTGTTGCTAACTCCTACACCAAGTTTTTCAACCCAAATCCTACTTATATTTTTTCCGCTCTCAAGCGTGTATTGTTTTTCAAAAACTAAGTCCTTAATGAATTCTTCTTCAAGAATATTTTTTAGAGCTTCCAGTTTTTCAAAATAAGCAATTCTTTTTTCATCATTTCTATGCTCAATATCAATTAAAACTTGCGCTTTTTTATTGTCAACATAAAACTTAAAAGAGAAATCTTTAATTTTTGTGTCATACAATACCCATTTACGCGGATATTTTTGCGCAAATTCAACCCAGAATTCACGTTTTAATCTTTGAGTTTCTTCTTTACTGTACATTATAGATGAATTTTTGCTTTAGAAAATTGGTGTAATTATATTTTCTAACTACATTTAGTTTTAAATTTCAATTTGCAAAAATAGACTTTGATTATGGATTTTCAAGAATTTTTACAGTTTGTTCCAAAATTAATTGATGTGCCATTACCTGCTTTTAACGCACATGTAAAAATGGGACCATTAGAACGGTTACAGCATTTTGAAAATATTGATCACAGCGATAAGAATCCAAAAATGGCGGGTGTCATGATGCTTTGTTACCCTAAAAATAATGAAGCGTATTTAGTGCTTATTGTTCGGAATTCATATAAGGGAATCCACTCAGCGCAAATTGCATTTCCAGGCGGAAAGTATGAACAAGAAGATGAAGATTTCTGTTTTACAGCTCTTAGAGAAACACACGAGGAAATTGGTGTAGCTCCTGATAAAATCGAAATTATTATGCCATTTACTAAGCTATATATTACTCCTAGCAATTTTATGGTTCACCCTTTTTTTGGGATAAGTAGAGAAGAATTGTCTTTTATACCTGATCCTAGTGAAGTCTCTGATATCATCGAATTGCCGCTATCGGTATTACTAAATGATGAAACAATTATAAGTACGGATGTTAAGACTTCTTATCTAGGAAACATTAGTATTAATGCTTTCGAAATTGATAAAAAAATCATTTGGGGTGCGACAGCAATGATGCTTAGCGAATTGAAAGATGTTATAAATGAAGTTTTAAATCCTTCCCATCGAATTTAAATTAGTTTAAAAACTATCAAATTGTTCCACTATTATTTTCGTATTATTGTAAATTGAATATTTTAAAATAAATAAATTTATGCGATTGTTTAAGCGAAATCCTTTTGGGCATATACTATTTATAAAGAAGTGGTTAATTAGAATCTTTGGAGGTATTACGCATAAAAGATATAGAGGCTTTAATCAATTACAAATCGAGGGTTCAGAAATTATTAGAGATTTACCTGATACTAATGTGCTTTTTATATCTAATCATCAAACCTATTTTGCTGATGTAGTAGCAATGTTTCATGTATTTAACGCCAGTCTTAGCGGACGAACAGATAATATAAAGAATGTTGGTTATCTATGGCAACCTAAAATGAATATATATTATGTAGCTGCCAAAGAAACGATGCAAGCAGGATTGCTTACTAGAATTATGGCATACGCAGGAGCGATTTCTGTGGAACGCACCTGGAGAGCAAAAGGAGTAGATGTTCAAGAAAAAAAAGAAATCAATCCTGATGATACTGAAAATATTAAAATTGCATTAAATGATGGTTGGGTAATTACTTTTCCACAAGGAACTACAAAGTCTTTTAAACCAGTTCGTAAAGGAACGGCTCATATCATAAAACAGCATCGCCCTATTGTTGTGCCCATTGTAATTGACGGTTTCCGTCGTTCATTTGATAAAAAAGGTCTACGTATGAAAAAGAAAGGGATCCTTCAATCCTTTATAATTAAAGAACCTTTAGATATTGAATACGATAACGATACTATTGATCAAATTGTTGAAAAAGTTGAATACGCAATTGAACAACATTCTTCATTTTTAAAGGTTATACCAGCTGAAATTATCAAAGAGCAGGAAGAATTGAACAAGACTCGACAATGGGAATATTAATGTAGTTGGAGTGCTAAATTTTTTTTTACTGATTTAAAACTTTCGTGCTTTATAAATTATTCTTCAATCAATGCAATTATCTGTCATTATTCTTAATTACAACGTGCGCTATTTTCTCGAGCTTTGCGTATTAAGTGTGCAAAATGCGCTTTCAGAAATTGATGGCGAAATCATAGTTGTTGATAATAATTCAGAGGATGATAGTTGCGAAATGATTAGAACTCGTTTTCCAAACGTAACTCTAATTTCAAATGATGAAAATCTAGGTTTTCCAAAAGGCAATAACATCGGAGTAAGTCATGCTAAAGGCGAATATATTTGTATTCTTAATCCGGACACTGTAGTTGCTGAAGATACGTTTACCAAGATTTTAGCTTTTGCACGCTCGCTTAATTCCTTGCAATCAAAAAAAACAATTGGAATTATAGGCTGTAAGCTAATTGATGGCGCAGGAAAATTTTTGCCTGAAAGTAAACGAGGTATTCCCACACCTTGGGTTGCCTTTACAAAAATTATGGGTTTATATAAGTTAATTCCAAAATCATCACTATTTGGTAAGTATTACGCTTTACATTTAGGTGAAAACGAAACTGGAGAAGTAGATATTTTAGTCGGTGCATTTATGCTAATGAAAAGAGATTTGTATCTGGAAGTTGGAGGCTTTGATGAAAATTGCTTTATGTATTCTGACGATATAGATTTGTCGTATGTTGTTTCTAAGACAGGAAAGTCAAATTATTATTTTCACGAAACAACAGTTATACATTACAAGGGTGAAAGCACTATTAAAGATGAGACGTATATGAAGCGTTTCCGGGAAGCAATGAATTTTTTTTATAAAAAGCATTTTGGTTCTAAAGGTTTTACTTCATTGTTTTTTTCTGCCTTTATGAAAATTGGAATATTACTTTTTTCGTTTTTTAAAATGGTTAGAAGACAAAATAGTTTTGTTACTGAACCCTCATCATATCTGCTTTACTCATCTTCAGAAAAATGGATTGATAAGCTGAGGTCAATTTTGCAAAAAAAAGTATCTTTTTATAATTTAAAAACTGAAAAAGCGGTAATTTCGTCTGCAGGTAAAAGCACAAATAATGTTGAAATTATATTTGATAATGAATTTATACCTTTTAAAGATTGTATTCATTTTCTCGAATCTGCAAGAAATAAAGGCTATACGTTTAAAATTCTACCAAAAAACGCTAATTTCTTAATAGGAAGTAACAATAGTAACGGAAGAGGCGAGATTATTAAAATAGTGTAAAAAAATGCATTTAATGTAATTTATAATTGAAATATTCAGTAATTTCGCAAATTGAAAATCAAAATCACCTTTTAGGTTAATAATATGGCAAGATTTGAATTGAAACTTCCTAAAATGGGAGAAAGTGTCGCAGAAGCAACTATTACAAACTGGTTGAAGCAAGTGGGAGACAAAATTGAAGCGGATGAAGCAGTACTTGAAATTGCAACTGATAAAGTTGACAGTGAAGTGCCAAGTGAAGTTTCAGGAACTTTAGTAGAGCAATTATTCGGTAAGGATGATTTAGTTCAAGTTGGTCAGACAATTGCAATAATTGAGACTGAAGGCGGAGACCTTGTTTCAATTGTAAAAGAAGAAGTAGCACCTGCAGCTATTGCCGAAGTTGAAAAAACGGTGGAAGTTGCTAAAGAGAGCGTTGCTGCTCCTGTTGACTTTTCTGAGTCTGAGAAATTCCTATCGCCATTAGTGAAAAATATTGCTAAGGAAGAAGGAGTTTCTGTTTCAGAATTATCTGCGATTTCAGGTACTGGAAAAGAAGGAAGAGTTACTAAAAATGATATTTTAGAATACGTAAAAAATAGAACAAGTCAACCAGTAGTTGCAGCTCCGATTGCAGCAGTTCAAAAACCGGTTGCAGTTTCAGTTGCTCAAAAAGCAGCTCCAGTTTCAGTAAGCGGTGGTGATGAGATTATTGAAATGGACAGAATGCGCAAGTTAATTGCGGGTTACATGGTTGCTTCAGTGCAAACATCGGCGCACGTTCAATCGTTTATCGAAGTGGATGTGACGAATATTGTAAAATGGAGAGAAAAAAATAAAAATGCTTTCGAAAAGAGAGAAGGGGAGAAATTGACTTACACGCCAATTTTCATGGAAGCAGTTGCTAAAGCGCTGAAAGATTTCCCTGGAATGAATATTTCTGTGGATGGTGATTTTATCATTAAAAAGAAAAACATTAATCTAGGAATGGCAGCATCGTTACCAAACGGTAATTTGATTGTTCCTGTGATTAAGAATGCAGATCAATTGAATTTAGTTGGGATGGCAAAAGCGGTAAACGACTTAGGAGGTCGCGCCAAAGCAGGAAAACTAAAACCAGACGATACGCAAGGTGGAACGTATACAGTAACTAATGTTGGTACTTTTGGAAGTGTTTTTGGAACGCCAATCTTAAATCAGCCACAAGTGGGGATTTTAGCACTTGGAGCAATCCGTAAAATGCCAGCGGTAATAGAAACTCCTGAAGGAGATTTTATTGGAATCCGTCAAAAAATGTTCTTATCTCACAGTTACGACCATAGAGTTGTAGATGGTGCATTAGGAGGAAGTTTTGTTAAGAGAGTAGCTGAATATCTTGAAGCATTTGATGTGAATAGAGATTTGTAAAAATAAATTTAATTGCAATTTAAACCCGACTCACTTTTAGAATGAGTCGGGTTTTTATTTTTCTACAAACTTTCAAACTTAAAAGGTTAAACTTTTAATGAAATTAAACCCAAATTTCTATATTTGTAATTATACAAAAATTAAAAATGGAACTTAAACTGAGTAAACCAATTTGCTTTTTTGATCTTGAAACGACCGGAATTGACATTGGGAAAGATAGAATTGTAGAAATATCAATATTTAAAGTTTTTCCAAACGGAAATAAAGAAAGTAAGACGTGGTTAGTGAATCCTACGATTCCAATTCCTGCGCAGACAACAGCTGTTCACGGTATCACTGATGAAAAAGTAGCAAATGAACCTACTTTTAACGAATTAGCCGCCCAAGTGCATAATATGATTAAAGACAGTGATTTAGCTGGTTTTAATTCGGATCGATTTGATATTCCTTTGTTAGCAGAAGAATTATTGCGCGCTGGAGTTGATTTTGATATGAAAGGAAAAGTTTCAGTGGATGTTCAAACTGTTTTTCATAAAATGGAAGAGCGCACGTTGAGTGCTGCGCTTAAATTTTACTGTGGGAAATCACTTGAAAATGCGCATTCTGCAGAAGCCGATACAATGGCGACTTATGAAATTTTAAAAGCACAACTTGATCGTTATCCAGAATTAGAAAATGATATGAAATCATTGTCTGAATTTACCACTAGAAAGAAAATTGCTGATTTTGCAGGAATGATAGCTTTTGATAAAGACAACGAGGAAATTTTTACTTTTGGAAAACACAAAGGCGTAAAAGTAGACAAGATATTGGAAACGGAACCAGGCTATTTTAGCTGGATTCAAAATGCTGATTTTCCATTGTACACAAAAAAAGTTTTAACGGCGATCAAGCTTAGAAAACTAAACACTAAATAAAAACTGCGGAATATCTTAATATAAAAACAGGATGAAAATAATCTGTATTGGTAGAAATTACACAAACCATATTGAAGAATTAAAGAACGAAAGGCCTACGGAACCAGTTGTTTTTATGAAGCCAGATTCGGCTATTTTATTAAAGCAACATCCTTTTGTAATTCCAGAATTTTCGGAGGATGTGCATCACGAAATCGAAATTATCGTAAAGATTAGTAAGGTTGGTAAGTACATAGAGCCAAAATTCGCTCACAAATATTATGATGAAATTAGCGTAGGAATCGATTTTACAGCACGTGATTTACAAGATAAATTAAAAGCAAAAGGATTGCCTTGGGAAAAAGCTAAAGCATTTGATGGCTCTGCAGTTATAGGCGAGTTTTTACCTAAAAGTCAGTTTAGTTCGTTAGAAAATATTACTTTTGAGTTAAAGAAAAATAATGAAACCGCTCAAATGGGTGATTCAAGTTTAATGTTATGGAAAATTGACGAACTGATATCATACGTCTCTCAATTTTTTACATTAAAAATTGGTGACGTGATTTTTACAGGAACTCCAGAAGGAGTTGCGTCAGTAAAATCAGAGGATGTTTTAGAAGGATTTTTAGAAGGACAACAACTATTTAGAATACAAGTGAAATAATGGCTATAAATTATAACTTATCAAAAGTGTACGCACTTTCGGACAATGATCCAGAATTTGTAAATGAAATTCTAACTTTGTTTGTAACAGAAGTTCCAGAAGATTTATTACAAATCAAAGAAGGAATAAAAAAGAAAGATCACAAACACGCCTATGCGTATGCACACAAGATAAAACCAACGCTTGATTTGATGGGTTTAAACGTCGCATTTGAAGAAATTCTACAAATCGAAGCTTGGACTAAGTCAGAAGGAAAAAAGAAGGATATCAAAGAAACTTTTAAAAGTGTTAAAACACAAGTAAAAGAAGCCATCAAAGAAATTAAAAAAGATTTCGATTTATAGGGATTGGGCGTGACCATTTTTTAACTCTCGAGCGATCGAGACATTGCAATCGGTCGTTCTATTCATTGCAATCCACACCCAAAAGCTTGGGGTTTTCTCCCGAAGTTTCGGGATCATCGCTCACGCAAAAAGAGAAATGTGCTATGAAGTGCATTTCTCTTTTTGATTAAATTAGTTTCGAAAAAAAACTAAGAATTAAAAAAAATGAAAGCAACTATAGTTACCATTGGAGACGAAATTTTAATAGGCCAAATTGTTGATACCAATTCTGGTTTTATAGCAAAGTCGCTGGATAAAATAGGCGTTGAAATAAATGAAATGATATCTATTAGCGATGACAAAAACCATATTTTAGATACTTTTGCAAGGCTTCAAAATGAAGTTGATTTAGTTATTATTACAGGTGGTTTAGGGCCAACAAAAGATGATGTAACTAAAAAAACATTTTGTGATTACTTCGAAGATGAACTAATCGTAAATCAGAAAGTATTAGTACACGTCACTGAAATAATTGAAGGATTTTACAAGCGTAAAATCACTCAAATGAACAAAGATCAGGCGCTCGTTCCATCAAAATGTACAGTACTTCACAATAAAGTGGGAACTGCGCCAGGAATGTGGATGAAAAAAGAAAACACAGTATTTATTTCGCTTCCCGGTGTGCCTTTCGAAATGAAATATTTGGTTGAAAATGAAATTGTTCCAAAGGTAGTTCAGGAGTATAAAAGACCGTACATTATTCATAGAACAATTTTAACATATGGTCAAGGAGAAAGCATGGTTGCTGAGCGAATCGAGGATTGGGAAAACAATCTCCCAGATTATATAAAGTTAGCATATCTACCTGCTTTAGGGCGAGTTCGTTTGCGTCTATCAGCGCGCGGAACAGATAAAGAGCTGCTTGATGCGACTCTTGAAGAAAAAATTAAATCGCTTGACGCTATTATTCATGATATCATCGTTGGATTTGATGAGGATGATACGATTGAAGTAGTTGTTGGTAAAATTTTAGCAAAGCAAAATAAATCCTTAGCAACTGCAGAAAGTTGTACAGGAGGAAAAATAGCGGAGGTTTTAACGGCTGTTTCAGGATCTTCTCGATATTTTAAAGGTGGAGTAGTTTCGTACGCGACAGAGGCTAAAATTAATGTTTTAGGTATTTCTAAAGATTTAATTGACGAATTTTCTGTGGTAAGTAGTGAAGTTGTTTCTGCAATGGCTTTGAGTATTAAGAAGATGATGAATAGCGATTATGCGATTGCGACAACTGGAAATGCAGGACCGTTAAAAGGCGATTCTGATGCAGAACTTGGGACAGTTTTCATCGCACTGGCGACGCCAACGGATATTATTGTCGAAGAATTTAATTTTGGCCAACCACGTGAAAAAGTGATAGATAGGGCTGTAATCAAAAGTTTAGAGCTGTTGAAAAAAGAAATTTTAAAAAATGTGCAATAATATTGTTGGTTAATAGGTTTATTTTTCTTTTCTTTGCACCCTGATTTTGAATAACGATAAAAGATAAGTATAATGTCAAGAGTTTGTGACCTTACAGGTAAAAGAGCTATGGTGGGAAATAATGTTTCTCACGCAATGAACAAAACTAAAAGAAAGTTTTCTGTAAACTTACTTAAAAAACGTTTTTATCTTCCAGAAGAAGATAGATGGATTACTCTTAGAGTAGCAGCATCTACGATAAAAACAATTAATAAAAATGGAATTTCTGCAGTTTTGAAAAAAGCGCAGTCAGAAGGATTTATTAAATAATCACTTCCACAGAAAAAAAAGAGCAAGATGGCAAAGAAAGGTAATAGAATCCAGGTAATTTTAGAATGTACTGAGCACAAGACTTCGGGTGTTGCAGGTACTTCAAGATACATCACTACTAAGAACAAAAAAAACACACCAGATAGATTGGAGATTAAGAAATTTAATCCAGTATTGAAGCGTGTAACAGTTCACAAAGAAATTAAATAATAATTAGAAATTTGAACGAAGTCTAAAAGTGGTAGCATTTTTAGAGTTTATAAAAATTTTAAATACACATTTGAATCATGGCAAAGAAAACCGTAGCATCGTTACAAACAGCTTCAAAGAGATTATCAAAAGCCATTAA
The DNA here is from genome assembly GCF_003688495.1 of Flavobacterium weaverense. Classification (GTDB taxonomy): domain Bacteria; phylum Bacteroidota; class Bacteroidia; order Flavobacteriales; family Flavobacteriaceae; genus Flavobacterium; species Flavobacterium weaverense. The sequence continues at coordinate 604,509 of NZ_REFH01000007.1, forward strand.
AATGGTGAAATCTCCTAAAACAGGTGCATATACATTCGTAGAATCTATTATGTCTCCAGAATCAGTTGATGAATTCTTGAAAAAGAAATAATATTCAATTAGCACTATATAGAAAAGCTACTTTCATTCGGAAGTAGCTTTTTTATTTTCTATATTTACACTTAGAAAACGTATTTATTCTTTGGAATCAAATACTTAATACTATTTACACAATGAGTTTTTTTAAAAGAATATTTTCTTCAGAAAAAAAGGAGCAGAGCTTTACCGATGAAGCGAAGCAAACTTTAGACAAAGGTTTAGAAAAATCTAAAACAACTTTCTTTTCAAAGTTGTCAAAGGCTATTGCTGGTAAATCTAAAGTTGATGATGATGTTTTAGATAATCTAGAGGAAATCCTTGTCGCTTCGGATGTGGGTGTAAATACAACCTTAAAAATTATTACTCGAATTGAAAGTCGGGTAGCTGAAGATAAATATTTAGGGATAGATGAACTTAATCAAATCCTTAGAGAAGAAATAGCGAGCTTATTATCTGAAACAAACTCTGGTGAAGCAACTGAATTTTTAATTCCTACACAAACTAAACCTTACGTTTTAATGGTTGTGGGTGTAAATGGAGTTGGTAAAACTACTACAATAGGAAAATTAGCTTATCAATTTAAAAAATCAGGTTATAATGTAGTTCTCGGCGCAGCAGATACTTTTAGAGCAGCAGCTATTGATCAATTGCAGATCTGGGCGGATAGAGTAGGAGTTCCAATAGTAAGACAGAATATGGGAAGTGACCCAGCTTCTGTGGCTTTTGATACGTTGCAATCTGCCGTAGCTCAAGATGCTGATATTGTTATAATTGATACTGCAGGACGTTTACATAACAAAGTTAATTTAATGAATGAATTAACGAAGGTAAAGCGTGTAATGCAAAAAGTAGTTGGTGATGCACCTCACGATGTATTATTAGTTTTAGATGGCTCAACGGGCCAAAACGCATTCGAACAAGCGAAACAATTTACAGCAGCTACTGAAGTGACTTGTTTGGCAGTTACAAAATTGGATGGAACTGCAAAAGGTGGTGTCGTTATCGGTATCTCTGATCAATTTCAAATCCCAGTAAGGTACATAGGTGTAGGTGAGGGGATTGAAGACTTGCAGGTTTTTAATAAGTATGAGTTTGTAGATTCATTCTTTAAATAGGTTTATTTATGAATTTTGATTCTTTTAAAAATATACCCACGATGTACCTTTATTTTGGGAGTGTAATTTGTTTTGTGTTAGCAAGTTCAAATAAGGATACGAATGTTAATCTGTATTATTTATTGATGGTTATTGGAGTATTACTTTTTGTTTTTGGTTTATTTAAAAGATCTCGGAAACAATAATAAGTATAAATATATAAAGAAAGAAAAACACATTTGAACAAATTTCAAATGTGTTTTTTTGTTTACAGTTATTAAGTTTAACTTTGTCGTTAGTGTGAGAATATAACTTTACTTTCTTGCCATCAGACTTTCTCTTATTTGAATCTTAATCCCATGTAGTAATGAAAGAGTATACAATTTAAGACAAATAATTAGAATTTTAAAAACAGAACTTACTATTAAAAAACATTAATTTTATGAAAAAGACATTTGCAATTTTATTTATTTCGGTGTTATTTATTTGCTGTAAGCAAAAGATAAACCCTACCGATATCGCTAAAATAAATGGTTATTGGGAAATTGAAAAAGTTACATTTGATAAAGGAGACGATAAAGATTATAAGATCAATGAAAGTTATGATTTCTTTGAAATTAAGGATAATAAAGGGATTCGTAAAAAAGTGATGCCTCAATTAGACGGTACTTTTTTAGTAAATGATACTTTTGAAAATGTTGTAGTACGTTTTGCTGATGATAAAGTTTTTTTAGATTATCAAACGGATTACGCAAAATGGACTGAGGAAGTAATTACTTTATCTGCAGAGGAATTAGTGTTGGTAAATAAAGAAAAAACAGAATATCATTATAAAAAAGCAACTTCAATAAATTTACTAGGGGATGGCAAAACGACTAAATAATCAAAGTACGATAGGAGATGTTTTAAAACAAATTATCCAAGTGAATAAGTTGCAGCCAGGAATGGATCAAATTGATGTTAAAGATGCTTGGAGAAATTTAATGGGTAACGGAGTTAATAGTTATACTAATAATGTTGTTTTAAAAGGAAGCACTTTGTATGTGGAATTAACTTCGTCAGTTTTAAGAGAGGAACTGAGTCATGGAAAATCTAAGATTGTAGCCATGATAAATGAGGAGTTAAGAAGAGATGTTGTGAAAGATGTAGTGTTGAGATAGAGATTTTTGATTTTAGAACGCAGATTTTTGATTTCAGATTTTGGTAGATATAAAAAATTCCCGTTTCTTTTGGAAACGGGAATTTTTTATATAATGATTTTCAAATCTCAATTCAAAAATTGTTAATCAACAATCTAAAATTTAGAATTGCTCTCTTCCAGCAAAATGGAATGCACCTTCAATAGCTGCATTTTCATCGCTATCAGAACCGTGAACTGCATTTTCTCCAATAGAAGTTGCATAAGCTTTACGGATAGTTCCTTCAGCAGCATCAGCAGGGTTTGTAGCACCAATCAAAGTTCTAAAGTCTTCAACTGCGTTATCTTTTTCTAAAATAGCAGCAACGATTGGTCCTCTTGACATAAATTCAACTAACTCTCCGTAGAAAGGTCTTGCAGCGTGAACTTCGTAAAAAGCTTGTGCATCAGCAATAGTTAATTGAGTTAATTTCAAAGAAACGATTTTGAAACCTGCATTAGTAATCATTGCAAGTATGTTTCCGATGTGTCCGTTTGCAACAGCATCAGGCTTAATCATTGTAAAAGTTCTATTAGTAGCCATTTTAATTTTGTTTTTTATATTTTGTGCAAAAGTAAACTTTTTTGTTTAATATTTTACAAGTTTTTATTGAAGTGAATCAATTATATTTAAAATGTAATTACTTCAAATTGATTTTCTAACGGTTTCAATTGTTTGATAATCATTGGAATTAAACTTTCTCCATTTTCTAAATAGAATTCGGAAAAATTTGCTTGACGTTCTTGTAAGCTTTGATTAGGAAATAGATCATTCTGCAAATTGGTTATTCTATCTAAAATATCGCTAAGTTTTTTCTTCTGGGCTCGTAGTAAACGCTTTTCTAGATTCTCTAATCCTTTAATCTGTTTTGCTTCCTGAGCTTTAACAGCGCCCATGAATGACTCGTCAGTTTTAGTAGCTACTGTATATAGATCTTTAAATTGATCTTTCAATTGGATTTTTAAATTGTCTAAATCGATCGAAAACTCAGTGAGTTGTTTTGTTTTTTTATTAATTAAATCCCCTTGTTTAGAAAATAAGTCATGCCAAGACAATTCAAGTTTATCTGCCTTTCTAACTTGCTTCTCTGTTGCAAGTAGTACAGAGTTTCTAACTAATAGCATTGGGAAAGTTACTTTAGCTGCATCGAAAAATGATTTTAATTCCAGCCAATAAGCAATTTCCCCACCTCCACCAATGTAACATAAATTAGGTAAAAGTACTTCTTGATAAAGTGGTCTCATGATAACATTTGGACTAAATTTTTCAGGATGGCTATCTAATAATTCTAAAATTTCATTTTCTGTAAATTCATTTTTAGTATTATTTATTTTATATTTTCCCTCTTCAAATAGAATACGTTCACGCATTTTATCTTCGATAAAAAACAAGTTGATTTCTCTTGGATTAACCTGAACAAAATATTCTTTTAGCTTTTCAGCGGTTTCCAATACTAATTTATGGGAAGATTGTTTTAGTAGTTCGTGCTTTGCATACGGAATAAAAGATCGTTTTAAATCAGCATTATCGGCATCGATAATTACTAGGCCATAGCTTCCAAATAATGAATTGGCTAAATGTCTAGTTGCGTCTGCTAAATTATTATGATTTAAATATGCATCTTTAAACATTTTTTTGATTTCTTGTGCATTTGTACTAGAACCTAATTCTAGTTGGTACACCTCAAAAAATTCATCAAGTCCTGCAGTTGATAAGCGGCCAACGGGTCCAGTACTTTCTTTATTCCATCTAAATTTTTTTCCTTTGAAGTTAAAGTAATTAATTTCTTCAAAATCGTGATCTTCAGTTGCCATCCAATAAATAGGCACGAACTTGTTAGAAGGATATTTTGATTTTAACTGATTTATTAAATTTATCGTCGAAATAATCTTGTATAAAAAATAGAGTGGACCACTAAATAAATTTAGTTGATGTCCTGTCGTAACAGTATAAGTATTTTTACTCCTTAAGTTTTCAATATTTTGTTTTGTTAACGCTGATAGTTCAATCTTTTTATATTGCTCTTCTAATACTGATACTAATGTTTTACGAGAATCGTTATTAAAGTTATCCTGCTTTTCAAGTATTTGCGCTTCGAAGTTTTCCAGGGTTGGAAATCGATTATATAAGGTGTGTAAATTATTTTTTTGATCTAAGTAATCATTCATCAAGGAAGAGAAATATCCTGAATTTTGATAGGTGATACAGTCCGTTGGCATAGTAAATATTATTTGATGCTAAAATAACAAATCTTAAGTTATTATTTTTAGTTTAAGAAACCTTTGTGAAATGTGTAATTCGTTTATTAGCTATAAACTTAGCGCTGATTTATAGTTTTTCCCTTGTAGAAATTTAAGCTTGTTCTTTTAGATTAGTAATTATTAAACATAAAAAAGGTTGCCTTTTAACGGGCAACCTTCTCCAACTAAGTAAAACAAATTTAATAGTTATAGTGCGTAAGTAGTCATTCTGAAATTACTTGATGCACTTGTGAATGTGTAGATTGTATTACTATATCTAATTGTGAATTTCTCTTTCTTTAGATAAAGTCCTGCAGGATCTAGGATTTGCTTGTCAATATCGGCAAGGAATGCTGGCGGTGTTGCCATGGACCATCCATCATCTGTTAATTTGATTGTTTTATTAACTGGATCTTCTTTAGCAATTAAATAGTGATTGATCGCTCCTTTTCCTCCAGTAAATGAATACTGAATGAAAGTACCATTAACAGGATCATTGAAAATTAATGAAATCCTATTAAAGTCTTGAGTTGGTAAAAGTGTTGCTTTTGCAGCAGCTACTAAATTATTAAAAAGTAGCGAGTTAGTTTGTGCTCCTTTTAGATCTCCATTAATATAAGCATAAGTTAATCTTGGACCATTCACTACACCTTTAAAATCATCAGTAAGAACTAGAGGCTTAGTTGAATATTTTATCGATGCAGATACTCCTGCAGTTCCTGTTGCATTAAAGTTACCTGTTGCTGCGTCATAAGTAAATGCAGAAAGTGATTGGCTTCCCACTTTTACAGCAGGGCTTACAATAATACCAGTAGGAGTATAAGCAATACCAATATTGTTTGTTACACTTGAACCAGTTTCTATTGAGTTTGATGTTGCAAAACGTGATGCGCTAGTAAAATTAAAGTCAAACTGACTAACTTTAGTTCCATCATTTATCTCTAAAAGTCTAAATAAAGGACGAGTTGTCGCTCCCGCAACATTAGGAACCATTAATCTACTTTGAGCTAAATCTGTCCAATCTGTAGCTTTTGCTTTTACAAAACGAACTTCTTGAAAGCTACGGCTAGTTCTAAAAATGATTTCGCCATTTTCTTGTCCGTAGTAAAGAAATTGGAAATCACCTAAATATCCTTTACCTCGTAAAGAAGCAATCGGAAAGCTATTAGAGTCTGATAGTAAATGGATTCTATTTTTTGTTGTAAACACTAAACTTACAGTACTTCCTAAAATAATATCATATTCACTTGATTGAATAGAAGTATCGTTGTTAAAATCAGAAGCCATATCAACTTTCCCATCTTTAAATTTAAAAAGATGCGTGAATCCTCCAAGTTGTGTGTTGTCAGTAAAATAAACTGCTTTCCAACCTAATTCTGACGACATTAATAAGTCGTTCAATTCTTTCTCCTTAGCGTTTAATCGCTCAGTAGGAGTGCCACTAAATGGCGAATCTATAGCTTCTTTGTTATCACAAGAAACCAATTGGATCGCTAAAAGTGCGACCAAAAGATAATTAATAATTTGTTTTATTTTCATGTGTTTTTAATTTATGTTATGATAAATGAGATTTTTTTAAGGAGCTTTAAAAACAAAGCTCCTGTTGGAAACTATTAATTGTTAATAACATCATTAGTATTATTTTCAGCTGCATCTCTTAGTTTGTATAAGTCGATGTTAAAAGCATCCTTGTAATATTTAACTACAATTGCCTCCTTACTTTTTATACTTGCAAGTGCAACTGGACTTACAACTGTTCCTAATATAGAAGCATATTCTGCTTTAGAGTTCACAAGTATAGTTGCTGCCGTTTCTGCAAAATCTTCATTAATGTTAGATTTAGCGTAAGCCGTTAAAAAACCTTCTTCAAGCGCAACGGCATCTGTTGTGTTATACCATGCAGATGAGTAACCCGTTGGAGTAATTGTAGCCATTGATTTTTCGTCAAACGGTTTTGTTTGATTTAAAATGTGGATGTACTCGTGCTGAATAGTCCTCAAAAAACGCTTAATATTAGAACGATTTCTTTTATCTACATTGTCAGTTTCAAAGAAAGTTATTCTTTTTCCACCTTCAGCTAAACCCAATGTGATCGTTCCTGTTGTGTTTAGATTTACACCTCCTACCAGTACAAATTCTCTAGGAGCTATGTTCTTTACAAAATTTGGTCCAGCAACGTCAGCGTAACTTTTTAACCAAATCTTCTGTACAATTTCTAAAACTGGTTGTACTTTAGATTGTATCGGTGGATACAAAAATCTATTGTTATCTACCGCATTTGGATTCCATTTATACTGTACATTTATATTGTACGGAAGTAAATAATTTGTATCTATCCAATTGTCTAATTCTGTTTTAGGTTTAACAGTTAAATCTAATTGACTTTCTTTTAATGGCTCGTCTCCTGTGCAAGAACCTAAAAGTACTACTGCTGATAGCAGTGCTAATTTTTTGTATTTATTTAATATTTTCATATTTATATTTTATTAACGTGGATTTTTTTCAACTCCTGTATTAGTTACATATAAAGGTATTTGGATTGCTCTACGCAAATCATCCTTCACTAATACATTATTTGGTTTGTTATAAATCTTGTGAGTAACTTTTAAATTAAAACGTTTGATATCAAACCATCTAAGTCCTTCATGTATAAACTCAATTCTTCTTAATTCCGCAACCGCTTTAATGTACGATGCTTGAACTGGTGTTAAGCTGTAGAATGGAGTAAACTCATCTGCAACAACAGGATATTTAGCAACTACTCTTGCTTCTGTAACCTTGTCTGCTGTTGGAGAAAAACCTGTAGTACGCGTAGATAGGAAATATTCCATTTCAGCATTAGCAGTGCTTAACTCATTTTTCATAATATGAGCTTCGATTTTGTTTAAAAACAGTTCCTCATTACTAAGTAAAACGTTTGTTACATAAGGAAGACCAATACCTGCATTCGCATTAGTATATTTAAAATATTCAACAAATTTTGGTAAAAATATTGTTATTGATCCATTACTAGAAAAACTAGAATACAACCAAGCTTTGTTAAATAAATTAGTCGCTGTTCCAAATACTGTGTTTCTTTCTGCACCTGTTAATCCAAAACGATTACTTCTAATTGTTCTGTTGTATAATGAAGAAGTTGAAACTACTAATAAATTTGAGTTTTCAGAAGCTTGAGAATAAATATTAAAACGTGTTGTTGTATCAAGTAAGTTATAACCAATAATGCTTCTTAGTTTACCGTCAGGTTGGCTGCTTAAGTTATCAGAATTCGCTAAAACCTTATCCCAATCTCCTTTAACAAGATAGAAACGGCTTGCAAATGCTTTAGCAGCTGCTTTGTTAAAGTGAAACTTTGGTTGGTCGTAATCATCACCTACAAACTGTAATCCAAGCTCGATATCTTTTTCAAGATTATCAAAAACTTCTTCAACAGTATTACGCGTATATTTTTTTAATAATACAGTTTCAGGCTGTAATATATAAGGAATTCCCAAATCTGTTTTTGCAGTTGCAGGGTTGTACCTTTGAGAAAAGATGCTTACAAGCATAAAGTGTGAGTATGCTCTAGCCATTAAAGCTTCACCTCTTTGTGCGTTTAAGTTTGCTGGATTACCTAATTTATCAATAGCCTCAATCGCTTGATTAGCGTGCGCAATTGCACTATAGCAAGCGTCCCAGTAAAATGATGGTGTGTCTCTTTGTACATCATCAAGCTCTTCCCAGTTATAATTTTGGCTATTTTTTATAGTAGTACCAGTTAAGTTCTCACTATCAAAAGCATTGTCTGACATAGTTTCAGCAAAATCCATGTAGCTAGCCTGAGGATATGCATTTACTAATATTTCAGATATCTTTTGTGGAGTATCAAGTTGGGTTCTATTATCAGGTACTTCAGATAGGAAGTCATCACAACTAGTGGTGATCCCTATAAGAACAAGTAACGATAGGGTTAATCTTAATTTTTTCATATTTTTTTTAATTAAAATGATACGTTTAATGAAAATGTGTATTGACTAGTTATTGGTTGTGATACTCCACCTGTTCTGTAAAATTCTGGATCTTGACCATTCAATTTTTTATCAGAATAAATCAATAGAGGATTTGCAGAAGATGCTTTCATTGACATCGTTGTAAGACTTAATCTTTTCTTTAAATCTTTTGGAAATTCGTAGCTTAATGATACATTTTTCAATCTTACAAATGCTCCGTCAGCAACTCTTTCATCAGAGTAGTTGTATGCATTGTAAGCTCTTGTCAAATCTTTACCTTGAGCTGCGTAATTTGCAATTAATCTTTGATCAGCAATTACTGGAATGTTTGTAACCAACTCGTCACCTGCATTTACCCATCTGTTTGTAAACTCTTTAGTGAATACTGTTAAGTCATCATAAGAATCAGAATAGATAGGGTTCAAACGAACTTTATTTCCACCTGCAGCTACAATAAATACGTTTAATGACCAGTTGTCATAAGTAAATGTATTAGACAAACCTGCTGATTTATTAGGCTCGATAGATCCTTCGTATTTCAAGTATTTAGTGATGTTTTCAATGTCTTGGAAGTTAGCTCCAGCCACATTATCTGCTTGTCCATCTGCTTGAATAAAAGTTGGTAAACCTTGTGTGTTCAAACCTGTAAATTGGTAAGAATATAAAGCATTTCTAGGATGTCCTACAGTATTTCCTCCAGTACCATCAATCAATCCTAAAACTCTTGGATTATTTTGAAGCTTAGTAATCTTTTGGTCGTAAACTGAGAAGTTGAAACTAGTAGACCATTTCAATCTAGTATCATTAAGGTTTCTTGTGTTTATAGAAAACTCAATACCTTTAGTCTCCATATCCGCATTATTTCCTTGCTTTAATTTCTGTCCACCAATTCCAGAAGTAGTTACAAAATCAACTAAATCAAAAGCTTTACGGCTATAAACGTCTGTTGTAAATTGTAATCTGTTGTTGAATAAACCTAAATCTAAACCAATGTTTGTTTCAAATTGTTTTTCCCAAGTTAAATCTCCATTTTGAAGCTCATCTATGTTTAGACCAGTTTCTCTATCACCTAGGTTAAGACGATCTGTGATGAAACTTTTGTAAATTGCTAATGAGTTTGTAGCTGGTCCAGCTGTTGCCGTAAGACCATAAGAACCTCTTAAAGCTAAAGTATTAACTGTTTTAGCATCTTTCATAAAATCTTCTTCCATGATATTCCATTTTCCACTAAAAGTGTAAGTAGGCAACCATCTTGAAGAGTTACTGTTTCCTTGTCTATTAGATCCATCATAACGTCCAGTAACTGATCCAGTATAACGACGATCGTAAGTGTAACCTACTTTACCAAAGAAACCAACTGTTCTTTCTCTTTCTTCATTGAAAGCATAGTAAGATTCTCCACCATTGATTAATTTCTCTAAAATTCTAGGATCTGTAAAGGCTGTTAAACCTCTGTCATATTGCAATCCATAAGCCGTAAAGTTAGAACTGCTTCTATCAACAGAACGTAATTCTTGACCAAATAAAGCTTCTAATTCATGAACTTCATTAAATACATTTCTGTAATTAAAACTGTTTCTGATATTGTAAGAAGTTAAGTCATTTGTAAATGATCTTAATATTCCACCATTTGGCAATACAGAAACCTTAGGCGCAGTTAAATTATTAGGATCTTGGTATAAAAATATATTTTGATCTCTTACAATTGTAGTCTCTTGAGCATTGTATGCACCTACAATGTTTGAATTTTCAAGAATATTGTGCTCTCTTGTAGTATTTGCGTAACGCGCATTAGCAGTGAAGTTGTAAGTTAACTTTGGATTAATTTTGTAAGCTAAATCCGCTTGAAAACGAATATCCTTTACTTTAATTTCCATGTAGTTGTTTTTCAATTCTTGTACAATGTTTAATGGAGCCCAGTTATTTCTGTAGTACTCAAAATCTCCATTGTCATCATATGCACGCAATGTTCTATTTGTATTTAAGACATAGTTGAATGGATTGATGTCAAAATCTCTTGTAGTACTTCCACTTACACCATCTCTTAGACTGTCATAACTTCCTGGAGCTGACTGGTCTCTTACAGATGCTTGTGTAGATAATGTTAAACTTAATTTATCATTAACGAAAAAAGTATTTTTAAGGTTTGTTGTTAATTGGTTCACACCATCAGCAACAGTCCATCCTGGATCGGTATAGTATCCAAGTGAAGCAAAAAACGCATTGTTTTTTCCACCACCAGAAAAACTTAACGAGTGATTTTGAGTTATAGAAGGTCTAAATAGAACTTTGAACCAATCAGTGTTTGCTAACTCATATTTTCTCAAAAATGTATTTCTACTTGGCTCGTCATTTTTTACACCGTAAGTTCCGCTTGTTTCATCGTATTTGTTGATAGCGTTAGCTAAGATATTGAAAACTCCACCGTAACGTCCTTGTGAAGTTGATGGTAAATCTAGAAAACCTTTAGATTCCATTTCTTTCAATATACTCATCGTCTCTTGAGAATTCAAGATGTCATACTGATTGTAACTAGGTACAGTTCTAGCGGTTTGGTCTAATGAATAACTAACAGTTAAAGGAGATTCTCTTCTACCTTGTTTTGTAGTTACAACTACAACACCATTTAAAGATCTTGATCCGTAAATAGAAGTTGCAGATGCATCTTTAAGTACTTCAATACTTAAGATATCACTTGCGTTTAAACCGGCAACAGAAGAACTTAATAAAGTCTCTGAGTTTCCAGAAGCTAAATCAGCAAAAGAAAGATTAACAATATCTTCTTGAACGATTCCGTCAATTACCCATAATGGTTTTGTATCTCCAAAGATAGAAGAAGATCCACGAACAGTAATTTTTGGAGCAGTACCAAAAGTTCCCGTAACGTTTTGAACGGTAACACCCGCTGCTTTTCCTTCAATCATTCTACTAATATCAACAACACCTTCAACAAAAAGTTCTTTTCCAGAAATTTTACTAATCGCTCCTGTAAAAGTTCTCTTAGATGTTTTTTCGTATCCTGTTGTAATAACTACTTCCTTTAAGCTTTGTTCTTTATCAATTAAAACAATAGTCATAGCCGTTGTTTTGATTGATACTTCTTGAGATTCCATTCCAATGTACGAAACAACGATCCTCGTACTATTTTCTGGCATGTCAATTGAAAAGTTTCCATCAGCGTCAGTTATTACGCTTTTATTTGTTCCTTTTGCTAAGATAGTCGCTCCTGGAAGTGGCATACCTGACTCATCAATTACTCTACCTCTAACAATAGGAGCAACAGTTAATTTTTCAATTAAAGTCGGAATAGCTTCAAAACCTTTCAATTCAGAAGTTTGCGCTGTATTATTTTGTAATATAATTTGGTTGCTTAATTCGCTGTACCCAATGTTTAACGGTTTTAAAATTTCGCTAAGAACAGTAGATAAAGATTCACTTGTAGCATTTATTGTCACCCTTTCATTAAGTTGACTAATTCTTGAATTGTATGAGAATTTTACATTGGCTGTTTTTTCAAGTTTTGACAAGGCATTCTCTAAAGTCATGTTAGCAATGCTAACCGTAACTTTAGTGTCTAGTTTTCTCTGTCCATTCACACTGTTTGCCATCGTGATGGTGGAAAACACAAATGCAAGAACAAATTGAATTAATGTTATTTTCATGATTCGATAGAGTAATCGTTGTTTGACAACAGTTTTTTTCATAATTTTGGTTTGTTTTATTAGTACTATTTAACGGGTATTTTGAACATGCAAATTGACCTTTACAGAGGAAAATTTGATTCTTTTTAGGCGTCGGGAATGTTACAGCATTTTCGACGCTTTTTGTATTTATTTCACATAGGCTTTTAGGTTAGTCGCATCCTTCAGATGTTATAATTATTTGGTTTCCATTCATTTCATAAGTCGTGTTGTTTCCAAGACTTTTACAGATGATTTTTAATTTCTCTGGCAAAGGTTGGTCATTTAAAGAAGTTGTTAAATAGCAGTTCTTTAATTTGTCTTTGGGGAAATCAATCTCTACTAGATAAGCATTTTCGATTAGTTCTAATATTTTAGAAACTGGCGTATCCGCAAAACTGAAATTTATGTCCTCAATATTATTTTTAGTTTTTGACAATGTATTATCTGCAGCTGCGTCACTAATTTTATTAAACGTTAAATCTTTACGTGTAAATCGAACTGCTTGATTTGGCAGTAACACATATTCTTTTGTATTAGAATCTTCCACAGACTCGTTTGATTTTATATTAACCTGGCCCGTATGAACAAGAACTTCAATATTCGGTTGGTTTTCGTAAGCTCTTATTCTAAAACTTGTGCCCACTACTTTTGTTACGATTTCATTAGCGTAAACATAAAAAGGCTTTTTACGGTTTTTACTAATTTCAAAAAATCCTTCACCACTTAAATAGACCTTACGTTCATTTCCTAAAAATGCTTTAGGATAGCTTAATTTACTATCTGGGAGAAGCAATACTGAACTACCATCTGACAATGTTATAATTTGTGGCTTGTTCGAATTATTGGTTTGCTCCACTAGTCCTTCTTCATTTTCTTGAATTAACTCATGGTAAACAAGTGTGCTGTCATTCGAAAATAGGGAAGTATTAAAGTAACTAAAAATTAATGCTCCAAATAAGACTGCTGCGGCAGCGCTTGTAATCCAATTGTATTGCCAGATTTTTTGTTTCTGTTTTCTAAATAGAGGTCTTGCTCGTTCTGCTTCATTTATTTTATCCCATGTTTTGTCTAAGGCGCTTTCAATCGATTTTTCGTCCAAAATCGGCCTTTCCACTTTCATCGCTAAAATCCAAAGTCTAGCTTCTTCGACTAACTTAGCACGTTTTGGATCTTCTAAAGTCCATTCTTCCCACTGCTGCTGATCAACTTGGTATTTCGCCCAAAGTCGGAATGACTCATCGGACAAAAAGTCTTCTATTTCAGTAAAATCGTTACGCTTATGCATCAATACAGTATGGATTAAAAAGACAGAGAGGACAGTTTTACAATTATATACTCACCTAATTATGAATATTTTTATAATAAGTGAAAAAATACTATAGTATGGATGTAAATAGTGACAATAATAGCACAATTATACCTTTCCATTCTTTTCTTAAATTTAAAATTGCACGATAAAGTAGGTTATTTGCAGATTGATAATTGACTTCAAGCGTTTCTGCAATTTCCTCCACTGCTAAACCTTCATGATATCTAAGATATAGTGCTTCCTTTTGTCTTGCTGGTAAATCATTTAAAAGTTTATTCAAATTAGAAACTGCAAAAGAGGTAGTTTCATCTGCAATAAGCTGATGTTCTATTGAGAAATCAAATAAAAATTCAATAGCATCTACAGTTGTACTTTTACGAAAAATTCGATCACGTTCTTGATGTCGCGCAATTCTCTTTCTAACACTTGCTAATAAGTATGCTTTCACAATGACATTATTATTCAATGTTTCTCTATAAATCCAAATATCTGTGAAAACATCTTGAACACAATCCTGTACTTTAGCTGTAAAAGGAGAAAATGAATTTCCATACTGAACTAAATCAGAATAGTATTTTTCGAAAAGTTGCGAAAATGCTTTCTCATCACCCAATTTTAGATTACTCCAAAGGGCTAAGTCATTATTATGAGTGCTTTTTTTAATTTTAATTTTCAAAATAGGGTATGGATGGTGGTATTATTAAATTCGTGTTAATTTTTTGTAATTTTACGGTTAAAAAATTGAATAACAAAAAATAAATCAAAAAATATAGTGAATACTAAGCCTAATGGTGGTAATCTGTATTAATTATTAATTAATCCTATTTAAATTTTGTGTTCTTACAGGCCTTACAAGTTTTTTGTAGAGATCATTAACATGTAATGCAACTATAATTGATTTTATAAAAAATCTCTTTTTTAATCTAACTTAGATTACAAAGCGATATTTTTAAAGAGTTAAAAATTCATTTTCTATTCTAAAAATATTCATCGATTATTTATTTCCGAAAAAGTATTTTTTATTAGTTTCATCATTTTTCAAAAGACTATCCCATTCATCGTTTTATTTTTTTTTCAAAATAAGTCGTAATATATTTATTACTAAAGAATTGTAGCATACTATCTAGTTTCCTTGCACTTATGAAAAAAAATACAAATCGAAAAAAAAATTAACTTAATGTATGTTGAAGCACTGCTGCAATTCTTTGATTATTTTAAATAATTATTGCTAATTAAATTTCTACAATGTAAAGAAGACAATTTTAAAGATTTCTAAAAGATCTTTTGATTGAAACTGTATAAATAACCCTTATTTTTGCACAAAACAATCGGACTTTTGAAAACCAAACTTTTAATTATTACGCCACCTTTTACACAGTTGAATACTCCGTATCCTGCTACTGCTTACATAAAAGGTTTTTTAAATACTATAAATGTAGATTCAGTACAAGCGGATTTTGGTATTGAAGTAATTTTAAAATTGTTTTCAAAACAAGGATTGCGTGATTTATTTTCGAATGCTAAAATGGACAGTGATGTGTCTGATAATTCACAAAGGATTTTTGCATTACAATCAGAATACATTAAAACGATCGATGCTGTCATCGCATTTTTACAAGGAAAAAATCCAACATTAGCATTGCAAATTTGTCAGGATGATTTCCTGCCGGAAGCATCAAGATTTGCACAGTTAGAAGAATTAGATTGGGCTTTTGGTACTATGGGAACTCAAGATAAAGCAAAACACTTAGCGACTTTATTCTTAGAAGATATCTCAGATTTTATAGTTGAATGTATTGATGAAAATTTTGGTTTTAGTCGTTATGCGGAGCGTTTGGGTCGAAGCGCTAATTCTTTTGATGAATTATATAAAACCTTACAGCAAGAAACAACATATATAGATGCTATTCTAATTTCGATTTTGAAAGAAAGAATAGAAAGCGTACAACCAACATTGTTTTTAATATCTGTTCCATTTCCTGGTAATCTATACGCTGCATTTCGATCAGCACAATGGATTAAGCAAAATCATCCTCATATTAAAATTTCTATGGGCGGTGGATTTCCCAATACGGAATTGCGTTCATTAGCTGATGCTCGTGTTTTTGAGTTTTTTGACTTTATAACTTTGGATGATGGCGAAGTTCCAATTGAAGAATTGATTACAGCATTAACTACCGAAGGACTAGAAAAAAAATATAAGCGCACTTTTCTCCTCGAAGGTGGAAAGGTAGTTTACAAAAATAATTCTACGAGGCAAGATTATAAGCAATCACAAGTAGGAACTCCAGATTATTCTGATTTACTTTTAGATAAATATATTTCTGTCATTGAAATTGTCAATCCGATGCATAGAATGTGGAGCGATGGACGGTGGAATAAATTGACCATGGCTCACGGCTGTTACTGGGGAAAATGCACGTTTTGCGATATTTCTTTGGATTACATAAAAATTTACGAGCCCGTCGCCGCTAATTTATTGTGCGATCGAATGGAAGAATTGATGGAGAAAACTGGGCAAAATGGTTTTCACTATGTCGATGAAGCTGCACCACCTGCACTAATGCGAGCATTAGCACTCGAAATCCTAAAAAGAAATTTAGCCGTGACTTGGTGGACTAATATTCGTTTTGAGAAAAGTTTTAGTAAAGATTTATGTTTGCTGCTAAAAGCATCAGGTTGTATTGCTGTTTCTGGCGGTCTCGAAGTAGCTTCAGATCGATTACTAAAACTCATTGATAAAGGAGTAACGGTAGAGCAAGTTGCAAAAGTTACTAGAAATTTTACTGAAGCAGGAGTAATGGTTCACGCCTATTTAATGTATGGCTATCCTACGCAAACCATCCAAGAATCAGTTGATAGTTTAGAAATGGTTAGGCAATTGTTTGAAGTTGGTGTTTTACAATCTGGTTTTTGGCATCAATTTGCTATGACAGCGCATAGTCCTGTTGGAATGTATCCCGAGAAATTTGGTGTAAAAAAAGAAACAGAAGCAATCGGAACATTTGCTAATAATGACATTAATTATGTCGATTCTACAGGAATTGATCATGAGAAATTTAGTTTTGGACTGAAAAAATCTTTATTTAATTTCATGCACGGCATTTGTTTTGACTATGAACTGCAAGATTGGTTTGATTTTAAAATTCCGAAAACAAGAATTCCTCACGATTTTATTTTCGACGCTTTGCAAGAAGAAAATGATTTTAATATAAAATCTAGTGCAAAAATAGTTTGGTTGGGCGGAAATCCGTCAACAGCTTTTTTTACAAAAACAAAAAAAGGAAGTTCATGGGAAATGGCAACGTTAACTTTGCATGATAAAAAAGAAAGTTTTAGTATCCATACTAATAAAGCGGAAGGAGAATGGCTAATCGAAATTCTGAAAAAACTAGCGGTGTCTAACGCAAAAACGTATACATTTCAGGAAGTTAAAGCTGATTTTGAAAGTGTTTTAGAGGATTTTGAATTATTCTGGTATTCTAAACCAATAAAGACTTTAAGAGACTATGGTTTATTAGTTTTATAACTTTTTTACATAAAACTATACCATTTTAGCATAAAACTAGTTATTTAAAATTACGAAAACGATTTCTTTCCTTATTTTTACGGCCAATAAAAAATGTACTTATGAGTATTGGTTATAAAGTAAATGTCAATGACGCTTTTCATTTTGATATTGAAAAGGAAAGTGTTTCACTATTAGATTCGGTTTCTGTGGAAGATAATAAATTTCACGTACTGCATGAAAATATACCCTACAAAGCAGAAATTCTATCTGCTGATTTCAATCAAAAAAAATATACTGTCAAAGTAAATAACAATACTTATACAGTAGCGATCTCAAATCCATTAGATCTTTTAATTAAGGAAATGGGATTTGAAGTAGGTCTTACAAAACAAGTAAATTTCATAAAAGCTCCTATGCCAGGACTAATTTTAGAAATTAGTGTAATTGTTGGTCAAGAGGTAAAACAAAATGATAATCTAATTATTCTTGGAGCTATGAAAATGGAAAACAGTTTTCTTTCTCCTCGCGATGGAATTATTAAATCAATTTCAGTAAAAATTGGAGATGCAGTTGACAAAGGACAGCTTTTGATTGAATTTGAGTAGAATGTTGCGACGAAGGCGCAAAGACACTAAGGTTTTTGTAAAGCATCTATGCTTTACATCTTTTCGCCAAACGGTTACAAAATAAATAAAAAATGACTTAGTGAATTGGTGCCTTTGCGGCAAAAAAATAAAAATTTAAAAATAATGAAAAAAATATTAATTGCAAATCGAGGAGAAATTGCCATTAGAGTGATGAAAACTGCTCAAAAAATGGGTATTAAAACTGTTGCAGTTTACTCCACAGTGGATAGAAATGCACCTCACGTAAAGTTTGCTGATGAAGCAGTTTGTATTGGAGAAGCGCCTTCAAGCGAATCCTATTTGCTAGGAAGTAAAATTATAGAAGTTGCAAAAAGTTTAGGAGTAGATGCTATTCACCCTGGTTATGGCTTCTTGAGTGAAAATGCTGATTTTGCTGAAGAATGTGAAAAAAACAACATCATATTCATTGGTCCAAAATCTAAAGCTATCCGAGTTATGGGAAGCAAATTAGCGGCTAAAGATGCCGTAAAAGAATATAACATTCCTATGGTTCCAGGTGTTGATGAAGCAATTACTGATATAGAAAAAGCGAAACTGGCAGCAAAAGCAATTGGTTTTCCTATTTTGATTAAAGCTTCTGCAGGTGGTGGTGGAAAAGGAATGCGAGTAGTAGAATCTGAAAGTGATTTTGAATCTCAGATGAATAGAGCAATAAGTGAAGCCATCGCAGCTTTTGGGGATGGTTCTGTTTTTATCGAAAAGTATGTTGCGTCACCAAGGCATATCGAGATCCAAGTGATGGCTGATAGTCATGGAACTATTCTATATTTATTTGAAAGAGAGTGTAGTATTCAGCGTCGTCACCAAAAAGTGATTGAAGAAGCACCCTCTTCAGTTTTAACTGCAGAACTAAGAAAAAAGATGGGAGAAGCAGCGGTTTTAGTTGCTAAAGCGTGTGATTATCTTGGCGCTGGAACTGTCGAATTTTTATTAGATGAAAGTAATAATTTCTATTTCCTCGAAATGAATACTCGTTTGCAAGTTGAACATCCGGTAACGGAATGGATTACTGGAACAGACTTAGTGGAACTCCAAATAAGAGTTGCCAGAGGAGAAGCTTTAGCATTCAAACAAGAAGATTTGAAAATTAAGGGACATGCTGTTGAATTGCGTGTATATGCTGAGGATCCTATGAATGACTTTCTACCAAGCGTAGGTCATTTAGAGGTGTATCAATTACCTTTTGGTGAAAACATTCGTGTAGATAATGGTTTTGAACAAGGAATGGACATCCCTATTTATTATGATCCGATGTTAGCAAAGCTAATTACTTACGGTGAAACGCGTGAAGAGGCGATTCAATTGATGATCAAAGCAATTTCTGATTATCATGTAGAAGGCGTGCAGACAACTTTACCTTTTGGCAAATTTGTTTTTGAACATGAGGCATTCCGTTCTGGTAATTTTGATACGCACTTTGTTAAAAAATATTACAACGCAGATGTATTAAAAACACAAATGAATAAAGAGGCCGAAATAGCAGCTTTGATAGCGATGAAACATTATTTTGAAGATCAAAAAATAGTGCGTTTACCAAACTAAAAATAATAAATTTATTTTTAGATTTTCTAAAACTTGAAGTGATTTATCAATAATTCTTAGACTTTTAAGTAACTAAATGGTGGCTTAATTGTTAATAAAAATACAGCATGGAAGATAAAATAAGCATACTTAATAATAAAATTGCTGAAGCCCATTTAGGTGGTGGTAAGAAACGTATTGAAAAACAACATTCCAATAAAAAATTAACCGCAAGAGAGCGCGTTGAGTATATAATGGATGAAGGTTCATTTGAAGAAATTGGACTTTTAGTTACACATCGTACTTCCGATTTTGGTATGGAAAAGGAGCTTTATTATGGCGACGGTGTTATTACGGGATATGGAACTATTAATGGACGATTAGTTTACATTTTTGCACAAGATTTTACTGTTTTTGGAGGTTCTTTATCTGAGACGCACGCAGAAAAAATTTGTAAAGTAATGGACATGGCAGTCAAAATGGGAGCACCTATGATAGGACTGAATGATTCTGGTGGAGCACGTATACAAGAAGGCGTTCGATCTTTAGGTGGATATGCTGATATTTTCTTTAGAAATGTGCAAGCATCAGGGGTAATTCCACAAATTTCGGCTATTATGGGACCATGTGCTGGTGGAGCGGTTTATTCGCCGGCAATGACCGACTTTACAATGATGGTAGAAGGTACGAGTTATATGTTTGTGACTGGACCAAATGTAGTAAAAACAGTAACTAACGAAACAGTAACTTCAGAAGAATTAGGTGGAGCAAGCGCGCATTCAACTAAGTCGGGAGTGGCACATTATACTTCAACAAACGATGTAGAATGCTTAGAAGATTTAAAGAGATTATTAAGCTATTTGCCGCAAAGTAATAAAGAAGTTCCGGCTAATATTCCTTATGAGTTAAAGAATGAAGTTAGGGAAGAATTACTAAATATAATACCTGATAATCCAAATAAACCGTATGATATGCATGCTATTATTAGTGGTATTATAGACGAAGATAGTTTTTTCGAAATTCATAAAAATTATGCTGATAATATTTTAGTTGGTTTTGCAAGACTGGGAGGAAGAAGCATTGGTATTATCGCAAATCAACCTATGGTTTTAGCAGGTTGCTTAGATGTGAATAGTTCGAAAAAAGCAGCTCGATTTACTCGCTTTTGCGACGCATTCAATATTCCGTTATTAGTTTTAGTTGATGTACCAGGATTTTTACCGGGGACAGATCAAGAATGGAATGGAATCATTGTCCATGGAGCAAAATTATTATATGCATTAAGTGAAGCAACTGTTCCAAGAGTTACAGTAATTACTCGTAAAGCATATGGTGGAGCTTATGACGTGATGAATTCGAAACATATTGGTGCTGATATGAACTTTGCGTGGCCTACTGCTGAAATTGCAGTAATGGGTGCTAAGGGCGCTTCTGAAATTATTTTTAAAAAGGAAATAAATGAAGCGTCAGATCAAGAAGCTAAATTATTAGAAAAAGAGGCTGAGTATGCTAACTTATTTGCAAATCCATACACAGCTGCTCAGCGCGGTTTTGTGGATGAGGTTATCTTACCGCAAGATACTCGAACAAAACTTCTAAAAGCTTTTAGTATGCTTGAAAATAAAGTGAGCGTTACTCCAAATCGCAAACATGGAAATATTCCATTATAAGGAGTATATATTATAAAGTATCAAAACCAGCTTATAGGGCTGGTTTTTTTTATGTTTTTAATTAATAAATTTAAAATAAAGTAAAAAATAAAATTGTTGTCTTAACTTTGGAATATCAACAACTGAGTTTTAAAAATAAATACAATGAAATACAATAGATGTGGGAAAAGCGGCTTATTATTACCGCAAATTTCTTTAGGATTATGGCATAATTTCGGGTCGGTTGATAATTTTGAAAATGGAGAAAGTATCGTCAAAGCTGCCTTTGATAAAGGGATTACTCACTTTGATTTAGCTAACAATTATGGTCCCATTCCTGGTTCAGCAGAGACTAACTTTGGAAAAATTTTAAAAAATAATTTTCAGGGAAATTTAAGAGATCAAATTGTTATTTCTACAAAAGCCGGTTACACCATGTGGGACGGTCCTTACGGTGACTGGGGATCGCGAAAATATTTATTGTCTAGTTTAGACCAAAGTTTAAAGCGAATGAATGTAGATTATGTTGATATATTTTATTCTCATCGTTTTGATCCTGAAACACCTTTGGAAGAGACAATGATGGCTTTAGATTATGCAGTGCGAAGTGGGAAAGCTTTATATGCTGGAATTTCTAATTATGATCCAAAGCAAACAGCTGAAGCAACCGCAATTCTAAAAAGACTAGGAACACCATGTTTAATTCATCAGGTCAAATACTCAATGTTTGTTAGAGAACCTGAAAATGGATTGCTTGATGTTCTTGAAGAAAAAGGAGTAGGATGCATTGCTTTTTCACCTTTAGCGCAAGGACTGTTAACCGATAAATATCTTAAGGGAGTGCCTGAAAATTCACGAGCTTCGAATCCTAATGGTCATTTAAAATTAGAGGAAGTTTCAGAGGGAAAAATTGAAAAAATTAGATCGTTAAATGAGATAGCAAAGAATCGAAATCAGTCATTAGCACAAATGTCGTTAGCGTGGTTGCTAAAAGATAGTCGAATTTCGTCAGTGTTGATTGGTGCAAGTTCAGTCGAGCAACTAAAAAACAATATTGATAGTACAAAAACATTGCAATTTTCGCAAGAGGAATTGCTGTCTATTGAAAGTGTTTTAAAATAAAATATGTTTGAATTCGATGATTTCTCCCTAATTCCATTACTGTACAATTGATACTTTTCTTCATAAAACTCGAATATTCATTTTTTTTATATTTTTAGATAATTAATTCAGTAAAGAATGTAAGGCATTGATTTTCAAATGATTTGAAATATTTATTTTATTTATGTAAAAAATATCCTAACTTGCGGCAGAAAAAAGCACGAGATATTTTATAAATTCCCGTACGACGTTTCTTATTTGGCTTAAGCCTGCCCGTCACTATGAATAGATTTTTTAATTTGAACACTTACTTTAAATTGTTGTTGTTGATTATTTCAGCAATGGTATTTTTTATAGTGCTTTATATCTCATTGTATCTTTATGGAGTGCGAGGCGAAGAGGATTTTTATAAAACTACTGTTAGTCGCTACGACATCGAAGTAAAATCTCTATTTAAACTAAATTCTAGAACGCTTGCTGCTACAATTATAGATGTCACTTTTTGGGATGACTTGGTAGAATTTACGAAGACAGAAGATATAAAATGGTATAATAAATATATTTCAAACGAATTTGAATCTTATGATGCTGACTTTGTAGGCGTTTATAATTTAGAAGGTAAGCAAATAAGTAAAACAATTTCTTCTAAAATAAGCGGTGCGGATTTTATTCCAAAGTCATTGCTGGCGGCACTTTATAAAAGTAAATTAAAGACATTTTACGTAAAAATTCCAGAGGGTGTTGTTGAAGTTTACGGCGCAACTATTCACCCATCAAACGATTCTAAGAAAAACAAAACTTTACCTTCAGGTTATTTTTTTATAGCTAGACTTTTAGATCAATCTTTCTTTGAGGGTTTAGGTACTATTAGTAGTTCATACGTTAATTTAGCACCCGCTAATTATAAGATTAAAGCTCAAGATGACATTATCACTGTTGGACTAGAATTAAAAGATTGGAACGAAAAAGTTGTCAATAAATTAATTTTTAAAAGACCTTTCAATTTAAATTACAGCAAAACTAAGGAAGTACTTTTTGTAGTTGTGCTGGCCTCAATAGTTTGCATCTTAATATTTATTTATTATACCAAGAAGTGGGTTTACAATCCAATAGAACAAATTAGAAAAATTTTAGAAATAGGTGATACCAACTCAATAAATGAATTAAAGAAATTTAAAGGTGAGTTTGTTACGATTAGCGATTTATTTGAAGAAAATAGAAATCAAAGAATACAATTAGAAATTGCGAAATTAAAGGCGGAAGAAAGCGATAATTTGAAGTCTTCTTTTTTGGCTAATTTGTCTCATGAGATTAGAACTCCTATGAATGCTATTATTGGCTACAGTGACTTATTAAGTGATAATGGTTTAGATGATAAAGAAAAACGTAAGTATTTAAAAATCATTAAAAGTAGTGGTACTAATTTAGTAGCAATTATTGAGGATCTTATTGAAATGTCTAAAATTGACGCAAGACAAATAGCTCCTAATTATAAATCTTTGGATTTAGATAAATGTATAAATGATTTGTACAATTCCATAAAGATTACCATTCCTAAAGAAAAAAACATTGAGTTTTATATTGTAGATAATTTAGAACATTTACATACTAATATTTTAAGTGATGAAATTAAACTGAAGCAAATTATTGTGAACTTGGTTACCAATGCTTTAAAATTTACAGATGAGGGCTTTGTCTCTTTTGGTTATACCATTTACGAAGAAAAAGGAATAATTGAATTTACCGTTGAGGATTCTGGCAAGGGAATAGATGATAATCATCTTAAGGTAATATTTGAACGTTTTAGAAGGCTAGAAGACAATACAAGTAAAGAGACAAACGGGTTAGGACTTGGTTTGTGTATTACAAAAGCTTACGTTGAAATGCTAGGAGGTGAAATATTTGTGAAATCTAAAATAGGATTTGGTTCTTCTTTTACATTTACTTTACCGCTTAAATTAGATGCAGCTATCAAAGAGAGTAAAGAAAATAAGCTTGTCAAAATCACAAGAAATGTTAACGGAAAGACCATTTTAATTGCAGAGGATAACACTATTAATTTCTTGCTCCTGAAAAAAATAGTAGAATCAAAAGGTCACTTTGTAATACGAGCTATAAATGGTCAAGAAGCAATCGCTTTGTGTGTCGAGAATCTCGATATTGATCTGGTATTTATGGATATAAAAATGCCTATTCTTAACGGCTTTCAATCCTTTGAACAAATAAAAGCTTTAAAACCTAATCTTCCAGTCATTGCTCAAACGGCTTGCTCTTCATTTGAAGATAAAGATAAAATAATTCAATGTGGTTTTTCAGATTATATCACCAAACCATTTGATAAGCAAAAGGTCTATGAAGTACTTGATATTGCTTTTAATACTGAAAGTATTGATATACTTTAATTTCTTCAGTAAGATTTCCTTCGATTGTTGATATATTTTTGACTTCTCTATTAATTTATTTGTCCAATAATTTTTTGATAGCTAAAGTTTTTATAATTGTTTTCTATTTCTATCATGAGTAAGTTAACTTTATGTTTAGAAAATCCAGCTTTGGATTTCATGAATAATTATCACGAATTTTAAACTTATCGCAAATGACATTAAAATCTATAAATCCATATTCGCAAGAACTTATTGCGGAGTATCAAGTTTTGACAAATACAGAACTAAATAAAAAGTTAGAAGTATCAGAAACTGCTTTTAAAAATTGGAGAAAAACTTCATTTCAACAAAGAGGTGAAAAAATGCAAAAGTTAGCTTCTATTTTAAGAGATAAAAAAGAGCAATTAGGACTACTCATTACAAATGAAATGGGTAAAATTTTATCTGAAAGTATTGCAGAAGTAGAAAAATCAGCATCTAACTGTGATTATTACGCAGAGCATGCTGAGCAGATGTTAAAAGATCAGTACTATGACACTCCGTTTAAAAGTATGTCTGTCTATGATCCCATGGGAGCAGTTTTTGCTGTGATGCCATGGAATTATCCGTTTTGGCAAGTTCTTCGGTATGCTGCGCCAGCTATTATGGCAGGAAATGTTACGCTTTTAAAACATGCATCAAATGTAACTGGTTGTGCTAAAGCTATTGAAAGTGCTTTTTTAGAAGCCGGTTTTCCGGAAGGAGTTTTTCAACAGTTAAGTGTAGAAGTTTCACAAGTTGAAAGCATTATTGAATCTAATATTGTAAGTGGTATTACGCTAACAGGAAGTGAAGGAGCAGGTTCATCGGTAGCGGCTTTAGCTGGGAAGCATATTAAAAAGACAGTTATGGAATTGGGTGGTTCAGATGCATTTATCGTGCTAAATGACGCTAATATTGAGAAGGCAGCTGAAGTTGCTGCGCATTCGAGAATGTTAAATGCGGGTCAAGCTTGCATTTGTGCGAAAAGATTTATTGTTACTGAAAAAATAGCTGAAGAATTTGTTTCGCACTTTTCAAAGAATATACAAGCTATAAAACAAGGGAATCCAATTCATAACGGAATCCAAATGGGACCGTTAGCAAGACTGGATCTTGTAGATACATTATCGGAGCAATTAGATAAAACATTGAAGCAAGGAGCAAAATTGATATTAGGCGGTGAACACGAAGGTTGTAATTTTCAGCCAACGTTGATTGATTTTGTAAGTGTTGATTCAGTTGCTTTTCAAGAGGAGACTTTTGGTCCGCTTGCAACAGTTATTAGAGCGAAAGATGAAAATGATGCAATAGCGATAGCAAACAATCATCGATATGGATTAGCATCCGCCCTTTGGACTGAAGATCGTGAAAAGGCGTACCATTTAGCTCGAAGAATAGAAGCGGGGAACGTTTTTGTAAACTCTCTTGTGCGATCTGATTCTAGAGTTCCTTTCGGAGGAGTTAAAAAATCAGGGTATGGTAGAGAATTAGGTGATGTGGGTATAAAGGAGTTTATGAATATGAAATCACTAGTTATAGAGTAGCATATTTAAAGAATAAAATCCAAGCATAAATAAAAAACGAGAATAGAAATTGTTGATACAATTCTATTCTCGTTTTTTTTATTGATAAGTATCTTTTACTGTTTTTTATAAATATTGTAAATGGTGTTTACAGTATTTTCATCTAGTAATGCGCTAAGATCAGTTTGTATAAAATGCAGTTTAAAAGCTGTAACAGCTGCTGATAAATTCTTTGTGTTGTAGCCAATAATGCGAAGACCTTGCTCTACATTAAAGTCTGCGGGTGCGGTCTCTAATACTTCATCGGGCCAAATTCCAAAACCTTTTTCTGCTAAAGTTTTCCAAGGAAATAGTACGCTTGGGTCTACTTTTCTTCTAGGAGCGATATCTGAATGTCCAATGATATTTTGGGCAGGTATATTGTAATCTTTTTTAAGCTTTGTTAGAAGGGCTAATAAGCTATTAATTTGTGATTCGGAGAATGGTTCTGATCCATTATTATCTAGTTCAATACCTATAGATGCAGAATTAATGTCTGTGTTTTTCCCCCAAGATCCATTTCCAGCATGCCATGATCTTAAATAATCATTTAACATCTGCACGACACGTCCGTCGTCACCTATAACGTAGTGTGCGCTTACTTGTGTGCGGGCAAGAGTAAAGGTTTTTATAGTTTGCTGTATCGAATCTTGTGCAGTATGATGAATAATAATGAAATTTGGCTTACGTAAATTAAAATTCACTGTACCAATCCATTCCGTATTTACACCGTTTTTTAATAATGTAAGACCCATTGTTGAGATGGAATCTTTTATATTAAGTAAATTCTCAGTATAAGATGGTGTTACCGTGACCTTGTAAGTATTAATTACTGGTAATGTAACCGTCTCTTTACTAGATATTGTTTCTTTTAATTCTTGAAGTTTTTGATCATATACTTTTTCCGTTTTTTTGTAAGGATTAGTAGCACAAGAAGTAACTAAGATTACAAAGAATAGATAGTAAAAAAATTTGCTCATGGTTTTTATTTTGTAATGTATGATAATCAATTATTCAGACTTTTTCTTCTTTTTAGACTTTTTCGGATTTTTTGCAGCATCATTTAGCGCAATGTATTTCGCTTTCTGATCCGCATTTAGTAATTCCATTATTTTTCTATCGGTAACTTCAGTCAGCACTTTAATGTTCTCCATTTTTGCTTCCTGACTCACTTCTGCCTTTATCAGCATTCCTTGCGTTCTAATGTTTTCATTCAATATATTAGAAATTGCAATTATTTGCAGCTCGTCAAGATTGAGCTCTGGTTGAATGCGTTCCATTATCTTTGCAACTGTTACTTCGACAGGAATTTCCTTTGGCTTTTGCTGTGACATTGACTGATCCATACCGCTATTCACGCGGCGGTTACTGCCATAATTACCTCCGTAACCATTATTATAGCCATTATTTCCATATTGAGCGGAAACTATGTTTGAAAAAAACAGTACAAATAGAAAAATTAGCGTTGATTGAATTACTTTCATAATTATAGTTTTTAAGTCAAATAGTTTAGATTTAAACTGGCTCGCCATACAAATCAAATTCAGTTGCTTCGATAATTTTTATCATTATAAACTCACCTGTTTTTACATAATGTTTTGTAGCATCGATTAGTACTTCGTTATCCACATCTGGGCTATCAAATTCTGTACGACCTACAAAGTGGCCACCTTCTTTTCTATCAATAATACATTTGAAAGTTTGACCAATTTTTTCTTGGTTCAAATCCCATGAAATTTGAGATTGCAATTCCATAATTTCGTTAGCACGTTCTTGCTTAACTTCATCTGGAACATCATCTTCAAGTAAGTATGCATGAGTGTTTTCTTCATGTGAATAAGCGAAACAGCCCATTCTATCAAATTTCATCTCTTGAACAAATTCTTTTAAAGTATTAAAATCTTCTTGAGTTTCTCCAGGATACCCAACAATTAAAGTCGTACGTATCGCCATTCCAGGAACTGCTGCACGAAATTCTTTTAATAATTTAGTGGTTTTATCTTGTGTAGTTCCACGACGCATTGATTTCAAAATTGAATCTGAAATATGCTGCAATGGAATATCTAAATAGTTACAAATTTTTGGTTCGCGTTTCATAATTTCTAGCACATCCATTGGGAATCCAGTAGGGAAGGCATAGTGTAAACGAATCCATTCAATTCCTTCTACTTTTACTAATTCTTCTAGTAAATCAGCTAAGGCTCTTTTTTTGTAAATATCTAAACCATAATATGTTAAATCTTGAGCAATAAGAATTAGCTCTTTAACTCCATTCTTTGCTAATCCTTCTGATTCTTTTACTAATTTTTCAATCGTTTGGGAAACATTTTTTCCACGCATTAAAGGGATTGCACAAAAACTACATGGTCTGTCGCAACCTTCAGAAATTTTTAAATAGGCATAATTTTTAGGAGTAGTTGTTAATCGCTCGCCTAATAATTCGTGTTTATAATCAGCTCCTAACGCTTTTAAAAGTGCAGGTAATTCTGTGGTTCCAAAAAATTGATCAACATTAGGAATTTCTTTTTCTAAATCTGGTCTGTATCTTTCAGATAAACATCCAGTAACAAATACTTTGTCTACTAATCCTCTTTCTTTTTTATCAGCATATTCAAGAATCATATTTACAGATTCTGCTTTAGCATTATCGATAAAACCGCATGTATTAATAACTATAATATTTCCTTCCTCTGCTTCAGGAGCTTCGTGTGCTACGTCTTTTCCGCTTGCACGAAGTTGACCCATAAGCACTTCACTATCATATACATTCTTTGAGCACCCAAGAGTGATCACATTTATTTTATTCTTTTTTAAAGACTTCGTTCTCATATCATTAGAATCCCGATAATTTGGGAATTTTGCAAAATTACAATTTTTTATCGAAACACTACTTGTTTCAATTTCTTTTCAATTTTTTGTTGGTACATTAATCCAATTGGCGTTTAATGATTCGTGCTAGTTTTAACTACAAGTAGCTGTTACATTGGCATAAAAAAATCCGTTTCATGAACAAGAAACGGATTTATAATATATTGTAAACTTATTTTATAATTCGAATAAAAGAGACAATGATACATTATTGTTAATTGCATCAATTTTTGCTCCATCAGTAAATCCTTGTCCAAAGAAACCTTGCTCAGAATTTCTTTTTCCGTAAGAATAAGCTAAGTCAACTTTGGTTCCGCCAAAGCTATATCCTAAACCTGCAGAATAACCAGTTAAATCTCCAACTGTAACACCATTTTTATATGGACTTTGCTCGTAGCGATATCCACCTCTTAGACTCAAAGCGTTAATTCTATATTCTGCACCAATTCTTAATTCACCAGAATTATCTAATAACGAATTAATGTCACTATTTAAACCTTCAAATCCAGATTTTAACTTGATGTTGCTGTAATCTTTCATTGCATAATCCACGCTTATTAGCGCTGATTTACCAAAAACGTATGCAAAACTACCAGTAATTTTACTTGGAGTTTGTAATTTATACGTTTCGTAAACATTTACAACTCTAGGATCAACCGTATCAGTTATATCAGCTAATGATGTAGCACTACTTACAACAATAAGCTTTTGAGATAATTCATCGTTTAAGTTGTACCAAGTTGAAGATTCATAAGCCAGTCCAACGCGCACTTGCTCTGTAACCTTTGCAATAGCTCCCGCCTGAAAAGAGAAACCAGTTCCATAAGTATTTAAAGTATTATCAAATTGTATTTGAGAAACAGTGTAATTATTTGTTAATGGTGCATTGTTGTCTTCATAAAACCTAGAATTTTTTTGCAAATCAGTAAAATGTGAGTTTAAATTTAATCCAAGAAATAGCTTGTCTTTATAAGAAGTAGCAGCATTAAAAGATAGTTTTCCATTATATCCAGTGCTTACCACTGAATTTTCCTGATAATAATTTCCATTATTAGGTACTAATGAGGAATACGTACTGTTTGGATTGTTAACGTCATTTGCATCGATTATAAAACCTTGATCGTAGAAACCTATCATTGCTTGTTGCGCTGCAAAACCGTAAGGTAAATTATTTCCCAAAAATGAGTATAAATCTGAGATTGATTCTCCAGCTTTTCTATTTACAAATTCTTGAGGTACAGGAGCTCCATTATTTCCTGTATTGGCATAACTCAAAAAGTATTTATCAATAGAATTAGTTGGATTTGTTCCAGCTGAAAATATTTTATTGTCAAAATTATTTACATTATCATAGTTTATTCCTAATGCAATTTTTGTCCAATTACTATCTGGTTTGTTGTTAAAAACGAAAACAGTTCCAGCTTGATTTAAATCGAAAGAACTATTTTTATCTGAAGTTGCACTTCCAAAATAGTTGGAGTTGTTTTTAATATTGGAGTTGCTTAAAGTAAGTCCAAGTTGATTATTGACAAAAATTGCTGAACCTGCTGGATTAACATTTAGTGACGATAAGTCACCTCCAAGTGCTCCAAAGGCACCACCCATCGCTCTAAACCTTGCAGTACCATTTAAATTATCTTGAGAATAAAGTAACGCATCTGAAAGTTCTTGCGACTGCGCCATTGTTGCGGTCAATCCTAATGCTAATAAAAATATATATTTTTTCATGAATTTTAAAATTATGATTTACTACTTTTTATATAATATGAATTCTTTTCTATCCTCTTCCACCTCGACTACCTGATGATCTTCCACTACTGCTTGAACTCGGAGTATAAGATCTTGATTCTGAATTCGACGATCTGCTTTCGCTTCTAGTTGATTCTGAATTGTTGTTTGAACTTGGGGTGTATGATCTTGATTCTGAATTCGACGATCTACTTTCGCCTCTGGTTGATCCTGAATTATTATTTGAACTTGGGATGTACGATCTTGATTCTGAATTCGTTGATCTACTTTCACTTCTATTTGATCCTGAATTATTATTTGAACTAGGAGTGTATGACCTAGAATTTTCATTACTTCTAGTAGAATTTTCAAATCTCTCTGTACGACCGTTATTTAAGCTTCCTCTTCTACCGCTGTTTTGACTATTAATAGGTTCTCTTGAAAATGTGGGACTAGTTCTATTTGTTGCATCAGAAGAATTTCTCCTTACATCATTGTTTTGACGATTGCTAGAATTCACTGCTCTTCTGCTAATTGTACTACCTTCAGTCCTTGCTGAACTTCCAGAATTTCTATTGCCATTTATTTCGTTACTATAATTTGAACCTCTTTTTCCACTATTATATGAACGAGTTCTATTATCGTAATAAGTAGAATATCCTCTGTTACCATACCAGCTATTACCATAATAACCATTTCCATAATAACCATTTCCGTAGTAGCCATTGCTATACCAGTTATTCCATCCAAAGCCTACATTTAAGCCCCAGCCGTATCCACCATTCCATCCGTAGTTATTGCCGTACCAATTGTTACCATACCAATTATTGCCGTACCAATTATTGCCATACCAACTGTTTCCGTAATAGTTGTTTGCATACCAATTGTTCATAGCCCAACCGTTATCGTAATAATTTATACTTACACTTTGCGGATTACTTCCCCAACCAGGATAATTGTTGTAGTTACTATCTTGTGATTCATTATCAAGATTATAGCTGCTGTAGTCGTCAATATTAGTAAAGACTTCATTTGATTGACTTTCTTTTTGCAAAGAATTGAAGTAATCTTTATATTGATTTCGATCATATCTGTCGTTTTGCGATGCTCTTTCAACAGTTCTTGGAGATGTATTACCATAAATTCCGTCAGAATCATAGTAAGAACTATTTTGGTAGGAGCCACATGATGTCATTAATATACTCAAAAAACCAACAATGTAGTATATTGATGTATTTTTCTTAGAAAGAGTATTAGTTTTCATATCTATGGGGTTTTTTATTGTTGGACATTACAAAAATAGTTAGTTTTGCTGAACTATTTACGTAAAATTATTAATGCAAAATTTATGCCAAACTATTCAGTATGAGTAAGAACTTAACTACGCGATCAGAAGATTATTCAAAATGGTATAACGAATTGGTTGTCAAGGCTGATTTAGCCGAAAATTCAGGTGTTAGAGGGTGTATGGTTATCAAACCGTATGGCTATGCAATATGGGAAAAGATGCAAGCTGAATTAGATCGAATGTTTAAAGAAACTGGGCATCAAAATGCTTATTTTCCGTTATTCGTACCAAAAAGCATGTTTGAAGCAGAGGAAAAAAATGCAGAAGGCTTTGCAAAAGAATGTGCCATTGTTACTCATTATAGACTTAAAAATGATCCAGACAAACCTGGAAAGTTAATGGTCGACCCAAATGCAAAATTAGAGGAGGAGTTGATTGTTCGTCCTACTAGTGAAGCAATTATTTGGTCTACATATAAAGGATGGGTTCAATCGTATAGAGATTTACCATTATTAATTAATCAATGGGCGAATGTAGTTCGTTGGGAAATGAGAACTAGGTTGTTTTTAAGAACGGCAGAGTTTTTATGGCAAGAAGGACACACCGCACATGCTACTAAAGCAGAGGCTGTAGAGGAATCAGAAAAGATGATGAATGTTTACGCTGATTTTGCTCAAAACTTCATGGCAATACCTGTAGTGAAAGGAATTAAAACAGAGACAGAACGTTTTGCTGGAGCAGAGGAGACGTATTGCATCGAAGCATTGATGCAAGATGGAAAAGCATTGCAGGCTGGTACTTCTCACTTTTTAGGTCAAAACTTTGCAAAAGCTTTTGATGTGAAATTTGCCAATGCAGAAGGTAAGCAAGAATACGTTTGGGGTACTTCTTGGGGAGTATCAACGCGCTTAATGGGTGCATTAGTAATGACGCATTCTGACGATCAAGGATTAGTTTTACCTCCTAATTTAGCGCCTATTCAAGTTGTTATAGTTCCTATATACAAGAATGATGAGCAATTAGATGCTATTAGAGCGGAAGTAAATGCATTAACGGTAGCGTTACGAAAATTAAATATTTCTGTAAAATTCGACGATAGAACTACTCAGAAACCCGGATTTAAATTTGCAGAGTGGGAGCTTAAAGGTGTTCCTGTTAGAATTGCTGTTGGCCCAAAAGATTTAGAAAATGGTACATTTGAAGTAGCGAGAAGAGATACTTTGAGTAAAGAAGTCGTTTCTAAAGAGGGAATAGAAATTTATATTAATGATTTGTTGACCAAAATTCAAGAGGATTTATTTAACAAAGCATTAGATTATAAAAATAGCCATATAACTGAAGTGAATAATTTTGAAGAGTTTAAAGAAGTTTTAGACACTAAAGGAGGTTTTATATCAGCACATTGGGATGGAACTGCAGCTACCGAAGAAAAGATCAAAGACTTGACAAAAGCAACCATAAGATGTATTCCATTGGACAGGGTTTTAGAGTCGGGAAGCTGTGTCTTTACTGGGGAAACCTCAGTAGGGAGAGTGCTCTTTGCGAAGGCATATTAAAAAATTATGTTTTTTTTCGCGTAAGCTATTGTACGTTTCAAAAATAGTTGTATTTTTGCATCCGCATTAGAGAAGCAGGGCCCGTTCGTCTATCGGTTAGGACGCATGGTTTTCATCCATGTAAGAGCGGTTCGATTCCGCTACGGGCTACTATTTTTATTGCAGATTGAAGTTCTCCTGAACTTAGAGGGAAAAAGGGCCCGTTCGTCTATCGGTTAGGACGCATGGTTTTCATCCATGTAAGAGCGGTTCGATTCCGCTACGGGCTACAAAATTCAATTTTAGATTGAGAAAACTTAGGGGATAATGGTCCGTTCGTCTAGGGGTTAGGACGCCAAGATTTCGTCTTGGTAACAGGGGTTCGATTCCCTTACGGACTACAAAAAATTAGTAAAAGAAAAAAAAGCAATATAATGGCAAATCATAAATCAGCTCTAAAGAGAATAAGAACTAGCGAAAAGAAGAGAGTATTAAACAGATACCAACACAAAACTACTCGTAATGCGATCAAAGCATTAAGAATAGCTACTGATAAAACAGATGCTACATCTAAATTATCTAATGTGATCTCTATGATTGATAAATTAGCTAAAAAGAATATTATCCATGATAACAAAGCTTCTAATTTAAAATCTAAATTAACGAAACTTGTTTCTAAATTGTAAATCTTACAGTTTATTTGATACAAAAAAAGCTCTCATTATTTGAGAGCTTTTTTTGTATGTAACCTTTTTTTTATTCTAATTTTTCTTTTAAGTAGAGTAACATTGACTGGCTTATAGGTTTTGATAAAAAATCAAAAACCATTGGATATTGTTTAGATTTCTCTAAGTCCTCTGGGTCAATAGTCGAAGATAGAATCACCACCTTGATGCTATTAAATTCTGAGAATTTTTCATCAATAAAATAATCGAGGAACTCCCAGCCTCCCATTACCGGCATGTTCAGGTCTAAGAAGATTAGTTGTGGTAATACTGTTGCAGAATCCTGATTGCTTATTTGTTTAAGATTATTAAAGTAGTTTATTGCTTCTTCTCCGTTTTGAAGTGTTATTATCTCCTTAGAAAATAAAGCTCTACTAATTACTTTTTTACATAGCATTAGTGTTATTGGATCGTCATCAATGCATAAGATCTGATCTAGCATTATTCTTTGTTTTTAAATGTTAATGTAAATGTAGTTCCCTTGTTGACTTCGCTCTCGATATCAATTGTTCCTCCCATAGTCTCTATTTGTGATTTAACTAAGTATAAACCAAGTCCTTTACTGTCAGGATAATTATGAAATCGTTGGTAAAGTCCGAATACTTTGTCTCTATTTCGTGCCAAATCAATTCCTATTCCATTGTCTTTAAAACTCAGAATAACAGTATTGTCGATTTCTTTTGACGAAATAGTTATTTTTAGTTTCCTGTTTTCAGATTTGTACTTCAATGAATTCGCCATAAGATTCATTAAAATACTTTCAATATAAGCCTTGTTAGTTTTTATGGTAGAGATTTTCTCAAAGTCAAATTTTATTATTGGTTTATGTAATTCGATTTGAGAGTTAAGTTGGCTGAATACATTTTCAAAAATCTCTTTTAAAGAAATCTCTTCTTTTTGTATCGATGAACTATCCTTAATAATAATTACTTTAACAAGATCATTAATAGTATCATTTAATACGTGTGTTGATTTGTTAAAACCTTGAAGTATTTCGTTCAGCTCTTCATTTTCAACGGGTATATCTTCAATTAAGTTGAGCAGGCCAATTAAATTAGATAGAGGAGCGCGTAAGTTGTGCGATGTGATATATGAAAATTGTTTAAGATCTTTATTGTTTTGCGTCAACTCTCTAATAAGCTGCTCTTTTTCTTTTTCAAGCTTTTTCTCTTCAGATATATCTCTTTGTATTGATATCCAATGTGAAATTTCATTTTCAGTGTTGTATATTGGAATCATTGAAAAGCGAACCCAGTACTCTTCTTTGTTCTTCTTATAACTGATGATTTCAATGATGCATTCTTTTTTATTTTTTAACGCAGCGATTGCTTTGTTATACTCTGCTTCGTCTGTGTTTACACCTTTGAAAATATCAGGGGTTTTTCCAAGTATTTCACTATTCGCATAACCAGACATAGCAGAGAAAGCTGGATTAGCATAAATAATTTTTGGAATACCAAAATCTGATGAATCTGGTTCAGTTATAATGATGGAGTCTTTCGATTGCGTAATTACTGTCTCTAGTAGTTTAAGTCTTTGCTCTTCTTCTTTTTGTTTTGTGATATCTTGTATGGCACCAATCATTCTAATTGCTTTGCCATTATCATCTTTTAATAAAAAACCTCTATCAAGAACATACTTGTATGTATTATCCGCACATCTAAAACGATATTGATCCTGCCAATTCTTTGTTTGCTGCTCAATGAAAGAATATAGTTTTACTGACATTTTTATACTATCCTCAGGATGAATTTTATCAAACCACCAATCTGAGTTGTTTTCTACTTGTTCTTCTGTATAACCAAAAACATTTTCAATTCCTTTATTCCAAGAAAGCGTATTTTCTTGCATTTTCCAATCCCAAATAGTGTCGCTAGTTGCCTTAGCTACAATATCATATTTTTCATTTGACTCTTTTATTTCGTCATTTGTATCTTTAAGTTTTTTAAAGATTTTAGTATTTCTTTGATCGTTTTTGGAGAGAATTAACTTGAAAATTATACCAGTAAATACTACAAAAATTATATCTTTTAAAATTACGTAAATTCTAGTACCATCATTAGAGATAAATTGTTGGAGAATTTTATGACTAACAATGACTAAAAACATTGCAATAAGAATGTAGACGGTGATTACTTGATTGGCTTTGCTTTTCATTACTCAAATGTAAATAATTATAGTCGAATTACTAAACATCAATACTAACTTATTTCAAAGATTTTTTTCGCAGCCGTTTTTAACCGTAATGGCTTAAGTGTATGCAAACTATTATCGAAATGTTATTTATTTAAAAAAAAATTGTACATTTGCGCCCATTAAAAAACACAGATGGAATCTATAAGAAATATTGCAATTATTGCCCACGTCGATCACGGTAAAACTACAGTGGTTGATAAAATTATGTATCACTGTCAATTATTTCGTGACAACGAAAATTCAGGTGATTTAATCCTTGATAACAACGACTTAGAGCGTGAAAGAGGTATTACCATTACTTCAAAAAACGTTTCTGTTCAGTACAAAGGGACAAAAATTAATATTATTGACACTCCTGGTCACGCCGATTTCGGTGGAGAGGTAGAGCGTGTTTTAAACATGGCTGATGGAGTTTGTCTACTTGTAGATGCTTTTGAAGGACCAATGCCACAAACGCGTTTTGTATTGCAAAAAGCGTTAGATTTAGGTCTAAAACCTTGCGTGGTTATTAATAAAGTTGATAAAGAAAACTGTACTCCTGAAGAAGTTCATGAAAAAGTTTTTGATTTAATGTTTGAATTAGGTGCTACTGAAGAGCAGTTGGATTTCCCTACTGTTTACGGTTCAGCTAAAAATAACTGGATGTCTGATGACTGGAAAGTTCAAACAGATAATATAGAGCCTTTATTAGATATGGTTCTTGCTAACGTACCTGCTCCTAAAGTTTCAGAAGGAACTCCTCAGATGTTGATTACATCTTTAGATTTTTCTGCTTTTACAGGTCGTATCGCTATTGGTCGTCTTGAAAGAGGTGTTCTTAAAGAAGGTATGCCAATTTCTCTTGTAAAAAGAGATGGTTCTATAATGAAATCTAGAATCAAAGAACTTCATACATTTGAAGGTCTTGGTCGTAAAAAAGTTCAAGAAGTTGTTGCAGGTGATATCTGTGCTATCATTGGAGTTGAAGGTTTTGAGATTGGTGATACTATCGCTGATTTTGAAAATCCAGAAGCTTTAAAAACGATTGATATTGATGAGCCTACAATGAGCATGTTGTTTACAATTAACGATTCTCCTTTCTTTGGGAAAGAGGGTAAATTTGTAACTTCTCGTCATATTAGAGATCGTTTGACTAAAGAATTAGAGAAAAACTTAGCAATGAAATTAGGTGAAACTGATTCAGCTGATAAGTTTATGGTTTTTGGTCGTGGTGTATTACACTTATCTGTTCTTATCGAAACAATGAGAAGAGAAGGATACGAATTACAAATTGGTCAACCACAAGTTATTATCAAAGAAATTGATGGTAAGAAATGTGAGCCAATTGAGGAACTAACAATCGATTTACCAGATAATCTTTCAGGTAGAGCGGTAGAGTTTGTTACTATGCGTAAAGGTGAAATGTTAAGCATGGAAACTAAAGGTGACCGTATGGTTGTGAAATTCAATATTCCATCACGTGGAATTATTGGATTGCGTAATCAATTGCTTACTGCTACTGCAGGTGAGGCTATTATGGCGCACCGTTTTATTGGATATGAGCCTTATAAAGGAGAAATTTCTGGACGTAACAAAGGTTCATTAATCTCTATGGAAAAAGGAAAAGCAATTCCTTACTCTATCGATAAATTACAAGATCGTGGTAAGTTTTTTGTTGAACCAAATGCTGAAATTTACGAAGGTCAGGTTATTGGAGAAAACTCACGTAGCGATGATATGTGTGTAAACGTAACTAAAGAGAAAAAACAGTCTAACGTACGTTCTTCTGGAAATGATGAAAAAGCGAGAATTATTCCTCCGATCATTTTCTCTCTAGAGGAAGCATTAGAATACATTCAAAAAGATGAGTATGTTGAGGTAACTCCAAAATCTATTCGTTTGAGAAAAATTTATTTGACTGAAACTGATAGAAAAAGATTTAAAAACTAAGAGTTTTAAATTTCAATATTTAAAATCCCAAATTCCTTCCGAAGTCTCGGAACTGGAATTTGGGATTTTTGTTTTTAGGCGATTTCCATAAGAATGATAAGTTAGTAATCTATTTTCGATTGCGTGAAGGATAGGAGTTGGCTACCGAAGTAGCACGCATAGCCTGACAGCATAAAAAAAAGTGCCACCTCACAATTATAATGAGTTGGCACTTTTAGTTTATGGTGGCACGCCCAAATAATTCATATTATCTTTTTAAACTGAAATGTCCTTTAGCTTGGCGTCCATCTTCAAGTTTTATAGTGTACCAATAATCATCTGAAGGTAGCGGAACACCGTTGAAAGTACCATCCCATCCTTGGGTTAAAGGGTTTAATTGTTTTAGTAGTTTACCGTATCTATCGAAGATATAAATAGTAGAATTTGGATTGAAACTGGCATTTATTCCTTGAACCTTCCAATAATCATTATAAGTGTCATTGTTAGGAGTAAAAAATTTAGGAACGCCAATTACTGAAATCGTTTTGCTCACTGTTCCGCAACCATTGATGTCATTTACATATACATCATGAATTCCGGAAGGCACATTGTTAAATACGTTAGAGGTCTGGTAGGGTCCTGAAGGATCATCGAGACTGTATTCATATAGGCCTTGTCCTGATACATTTACAGTTACTGAGTTTATATCGGTAAAATCGACAATATCAATTGTTGTAATAGTAGCTATGTCTGATGCAGTGACTTTTAAATTCCTAGTACTGCTACAACCTAAAAGTGTGCTTACTTCGACAGTATAATCTCCTTCGGAATTCACAATAAGTGTAGGAGTTGTGTCGGGTAAAACCACTCCATCTTTTGACCAAATATAATTGTAATCAGTAGCAGGGGAACCGTCTTGGATTCCTGCGGTAAGTGTGACGAAAAAAGTGGGAAGATTAGAGCAAACTAGCTCATTTTCGTTACCATCTGAATTTAGATTTATGCGCGGTAAAGGATTTACAAAAAAAGGTAAAATTACTGAAGAGTTGCAACTCGGGTTAATAGGATTTACTACAATTGCTGTAACATTTTGTGATCCCGTTACAAACGGGTTCGGCAACGGACTTGGCAATGCAACGCCATTTTCATCAAAATAATTAACGATCATAGCAGTTTGGCTTCCTAAAATTGTATTTTGAAAGGTGCTGGTATCAAAGCTATATTTTCCATCTTGTAATAGAGGATCCGCTTCGTCGTCGCAGGTGGTCGTTAGGTTCGTTGCTATGGGAAAAGCTTGGGGTAAATCATCAACTGTGAATACTATAGTAGTTTCATCGTAACATTGTAATGCTGTTGTATTAGTTACAACTGCTTTTATGATTTGTGATGTTGTTGAAAAAGTGCTTGGAAACGGACTTGCGATCAATACTCCATTTGAATCCTTTAATGGATTATTTGAACTATCAAAATATTTTACAGTTACAGGGAAAGATTGATTGGTTCCCAATAAAGTAGTCTCTAATGTAGATGTATCGAAAACATAAATGCCATCTTGATTATCATCGCATTGTCGTGGAATTGAAACCGGATTTGCAATTGGTAATTTTTCTACAGTCAAAGTGATATAAGGACCAAGGCCAAAACATGCATTATCGATATCACTATCCACACGAACCCAAATTTGCTGCGAATTTGGATAGCCGATGTTTCTATAATTATAAATGTTAGTTGGATCATTTGGATCAGATGGAAAGGTCTGGTTTAGAGGATTTATTTCAGATAGTGCATCGCTCTCATTTCTGTAATAAGATATGGAATAAGGAATTGTTCCAGTTAAAAAAGTTGTCCTAATATCGTTTGTAACCGAATGAAAATCAAAAACTGAACTTCCGTCATAATCTGAATTAGTTGCAGCTGTTAAATCATCACAAATAGAAAAAGATCTATTAAAAGTGGAAGGTATTGTTGTCGTAGAAATTTTTAATTCTATATTTCCAATAGTAGCGCAGCCATTATTATTTTCTACTCGTACATAAATGGTTTGGTTAAACGGAGTAGTGTTTGTAAAAGCTGTAGGATTTGTAATTTTAGAAGGTCCAGCACCATTAATAGCATCACTATTATTTTCAAAATAAGTAAAAGTAAATGTAGGATCTGCCGAAATAAAATTATTTTTTTGGGTAAGATTAAAGGTTGTTTGTCCATCTATATCGTCATCACATTGCTTTAATACAATTGGTGAATTTATAATTGGCAGTGGATAAACTGTTAGCGTGGTTTCATTCGAAATCAAACCACAACCATTTCCGATTCTATTGGGTTGAACACGATACTTGTAACCGTTCACACTGTTTTTTACACCTGTGATTGCTAGCATATTTGTTGTTGCCCCTGAATAGGTAAGATCATTTGAAATGTTGTTCCAATTGACTCCGTCAATTGAAAGTTGCCATTGATAGCTATCTGCATTATCGGTAATAGTGATTGTAGTATTTTGTAAGTGGCA
This sequence comes from Flavobacterium weaverense, assembly GCF_003688495.1. GTDB lineage: Bacteria > Bacteroidota > Bacteroidia > Flavobacteriales > Flavobacteriaceae > Flavobacterium > Flavobacterium weaverense. Next base: position 645,230 of record NZ_REFH01000007.1, read on the forward strand.
CGTTGGTGTTGCTTGTGGTTGAACAGAAATTCCAATTGGTGCTGCTAATAGATAATTTGGATTGGGGATTGTATACCCTAGAGCGCTCGTAACTTTGCCATTTACGTCTACGGTTATTGGACTGCTTCCTAATAATCCATTATTGTTTGGATTTAAAAATCCAGCTTCAATAACGTCCAAACACAAATCTGCATCGCTATCTAAGTCACGATAATTGCCGATTCCGTCTCCATCTAAGTCGCTTGCAGTTTCAACTGAGTCTAAAATTCCATCATTATCACTATCTAAATCTAAGTAATCAGGGATGCCATCTCCATCAGTATCAAGTGGTGTAAATCCAGGTTCGAATGCATTATCCAATCCGTTTTTATTAGTGTCAGAATTTGAAATAGGTACTGAATTGTTACCCTGAGCTTCGATAGTGTCTCGAATACCATCATTATCACTATCTGTGTCTAAATCGTCTGTGATGCCGTCGCCATCAGAATCTTTAGGAACGCAGGTTGTTAGCATTCTTAGCGTAGATTTACTGCTATTTAGTTCGTCTAAATTTTTATTGGTAATAGTGATTTCATTTAAAAGGTTACCTAATATTTTAAACGAACCAGTTCCTGGATTTAAAGGAATTGTGCTTTTTAATCGAAAACGTATATCGTAGGAAGAAAACTGGGTTATTCCACTTTCAAAAATACCATCATAGTTTGTATCGATTAATAATTGATCATCCGGATTTAATATGGTCAACGTTTTGGTAACTGGACAAGTAATATGGTATTCCGTATTTGTGGTTAGAAGACTTAATGATGAATTATTCGTATATTCAATAGCAACAGATAGAGGCTTTGTAAAGTTTACTTTATAAGACGTTGAGTTATTCTTTATAGCCGCTGTTTCAGTTGTGAAATTTCCATCATTGTAACCAGTTACTGGAGTAGGCGGAGCTGCTCCAATTCCAGCTGTATTTACATTTCCTGAAAAAGAATTCAAATATGTTCCGACTGTAATTGTTCCATTTATATGATTTGTTAAATCAATACTTGAGTTAGCAAAGGATTCAGTACAATTGGAAATTCCATCATTGTCATGATCTACATCTACGTTGTTATTTACATCATCATCATCATCATCTGCAGCACAAAGACTTACAGGTATACGATCTGAAACTTTTGGACCATTAGTACACAAAGAATTCGTTGCTGAAACATAATAATATCCAGGTATCGATGTGCTGAATGTAGCAGAAGTTCCTACTAAAACCCCTGCCTCATTAAACCATTCGAACGTGTCATAGCCACTATTAACACTAGTTTTTAAAGTAACGGGTACGCCGTTTTTAATACAGTTAGAAATAGTCGATGTAGGATTGTAGTACGAGATATCTGGCTCTAAAGTAAAACCAGAATAATAACCACCGAATGTTGCGTTTCCACTTGAAGCAAAGTAGGAGAGATATAGTTCACTGGTTGATTCTGCTGAAACATTTCCACGTAAGCCACTACCTATTAATGTATAGGTTACATAATTAGTATTTCCGATAATAGGTAGAGGCCCATTTACAATTATTGTAGCAGAAGATAAACTAGCAATTGTCTGATAATCAATTCCATTAATATTAAAATTCAGATTTGAACCCGTTTTGGTAACTAAATTTACTCTTGTATCAGTAGTGAAGTTTAAACCTCCAATTTCCTCAATCTCTGGTATATGTTTTATAGTGCGAGGTGTTTGACAGCTTAAAGGTGGTACAAAATACATTTCCTGGTTCGGTTCTCCACTACCACCGCCAATAGATTGGAAGGCGAATATTTTCTTATCACTTCTTACGTAAAGATTGTTGTTTAAGCTATAGGAATAGCCTGATATTTGTATAGACTCTCCAGCCAGTAGTTTAAAATCTTCCGTGCCTGTATTTCCATTTAAAAAAATTTTTGTTTCATTACCTGGAACACCTTCATGCGCTACTAATAATATTGTTTCTAGATTTGTAGCTCCATTTCCTTTTATAAAAATATAATCTAATCCAAGCATGTTTTCTACTGGGACTATTTGATCAAAACCTAAATCCATTCCGCTACCAGTGCCATTTGTTCCTCCAAATGATCCGCAATTTACAGCGATTGGTTCACTTGCTTCTATAAGACCTCCTATTAAACCATCTCTATTTGCTGCTGTATTACAAATTACTGCTATAACAAAGCTCTCGCCTCTTTGTAGAGTAATAAAAGGCGGGGTATTACCGAAAGTAGCGCCATTAATTAATGTTACTCCAGGTTTTATGTCGCTGAAATCAATTCTAGTATTGTTTTTGGTAGCTAAAATAGATGCAAAAGTTAAGTAGTTCAAGCTACCAGTACTAGTACCTTTATTTGTAAAAGCACCGATTCTAAATTTTTTTCCTAAACCTGCTAAACCTTTGGAAATTAAACCACTTGCCTGATTGCTATTTGGAGTTGAAGTAACAGCTGAGCTACTAATACCTGCAGTTAATCGTATGGCAGCAAAAACTGGTTCAGCTGCTTCTATAATTATACCTTTGCTATTTAAAACGGTGTGAATTTGGTCTCGATTCAATAAAATTTGAGTGAAATTTCCACTTGACAGATCCAAAGGATTTGGAAAATCTAAACGATACGGCTCGTTCAATTTTACAGTACCATTAATTATCCTAGACGTACCTAATCCAAGTAACTCAATAGTGAAATTAACGTAACTTGTACTTGGTGTAGAGATATATAAATATTGATTATTTGGATAGACACTCGATTGGGTTACAGTAGACCCAGTTGTATACGCTGCAGTTGCTAATGGCGGTATATAGTGGGTTTTACTTAACTGAGCAAAGGAATTCATAGATAAAAAAACGAGTAAAAGAAGTAAAGTTTTTTTCATTTGCTAAAAATATGAAAATTAATTCTATCTTTTTAACAAAAAATGTCCTTTTATTGTTTTAGAATCTGTGAATTTTATGTGAAACCAATAATCATCTGCGGGTAGCGGTTTATTATTGAAATTTCCATTCCATCCATTACTTAACGTATTAAGCTCATAAAGTAATTTGCATAACGATCAAATATACTCACTACTGCTTTAGGAAATAAATCAAGATTTTTTATTTTCCATACATCGTTTATTCCATCTGCGTTAGGAGTAAAATAGCGCGTATAGTCAAGTACATTTATTATTGCAGAGGATAAAATGCAGTTTGTTTTGTCCCTCACAAAAACAGTGTAAGTACCTGCTGTAATATTCTTGAATATAGCGTTCGATTGAAAAATAATTCCATCAAGTGAATACTCAAATGGACCAGAACCATTGGTATCTATTTCCACAGAATTATTGCTTCCAGCGAAATTATTTATTTCAATATTTTTTACTATATCTGGATTGGCGTTGCTGTATTGTACAATATTTAATTCAATTTGGATATATACCGTAACAATCATTGCCATTTTCTACTCTCGCATAAATGATCTCATTTGGATTGCTAGTGTAAGAATTTACTAATTTTAATTGCTTAGTCGCAGCGTCTGATGATGATGAGTAGTAACCTTCCACTAAATAATTAATACCAACTGCTACTTGAATTAGTGGGTCTATTTCATTTTTCAAATCAAACAAACGAATTCCATCTTGCATCCCATCATTATCACAGAAACTTAGAGTTTGCAAAGCGTTTAATGTGCTTAAAACTTTTAGCTCTACTTCAATAAAGTTGAGGCATTCACCAGTACTATTAGCAACCTTCGCGTAAACTGTTTTGGGTGTAGAAGAATAATTGGAAGGATTGGTAATTTCGGTTTCTGCTAAATCTGAAAAAAATTTTACTACGTCAGTGGATTTTAAATTTAAGCTAGATTTGATAGTAGTCAAGTCAAAAATACCGCTGCCAAATTCATCTCCACATTGAGTAATAGCTTTTGTTATTTTTGATTTATAATTTACGGTTACTTTTCCTTTGGCTATACAGTTAGGTGCTAAAGTTACTTCAACAGAGTAAATTCCTGCTGTGGTGACTTTCAATGTGGATTTGTCTTCACCACTTAATGGTGTGGTATTGCCATCTTTGAACCATTCATAGCTATAATTGCTATCTGTAAGGCCAGAATCAAGAACGGTATTCTCATTAAAACATATTGTTTGATCAATTCCCAAGTTTATTTTTGGCGCAAAACTTCCCGCTTCAAGAAAAACTGCTGAGTCAAATTCTTCATTGCGATAATCAGCTATTACTAATTTTATATGATAAGTTACTCCAGCTGTTACATTAGTTTGGGCATTTAAAACCTTTGTCTGTCCGTAATAATTTATAGGACTGGAACTAGTATTATATCCTCCAAAATAATTTTCATTGCTAGGAGCACATCCGCTTTTTGAAGCACCGCTAATAATATCATTAAAAGGAGGAACAAATGGATGTACATTTTTTGAAGAGACTGAAACTGAAGAATTAGGCAGCACTGCAATATTTATGTAGGGTCCTGTGCTGGTTTTTTCTTTAATTAAAAAAGCAAAACCATCAGTGAACTCGCAAGGGAAATAGTCTCTATATTCATTATATGCAAATAAATAGTTAAAACTGATAAAATTTGTTTTTGGAATAAAATCAAATTCTAAAACTGTAGCATTTTTAGTTAATTCGGGTGCTATAATTCCTAAGGCAACTTGTAAATTAGTGTCTCCTAACCAACGAGAATCACCAGGCAATGCTTTATTCACAGCTAATGGACCGTTCTCAGAATTTTTAGCGCTCCAAGTACTTAAAATAATGCCTTCGTTAAAAGGGAAACTGCCACCTTGCTTGCTGAAATAGCCATAACTATTTTTTCCAGCAGTATAGGAATCTCCAATTACAGTTGCGTTTGAAATAGCAAAACAGCTACTTCTTACTAAGACATCTTCTATTAATTGCTGTGCAGTTTGATTATCATCAATGAGAATAGATTGAGCTGAACTAAAACTTGGAATCAAGTGTAGAGAAGCAAAAAGCAATATTTGTAATAGAAATTTCATATTCCCGCAAATATACTATAAATCTCTTTTTTTCAATAATCTGTAGGATAGGTAAACAAATATGACAGTCCAGCATACAACGATGAGTAAAGATTTAAACTCTACATCATAGTTTTTGATATTATCTAAACCAATTTGGGTACCCAGATTTTTAACAACTGACAATCGGGTAAAGGGTTCTACTATTAAATTAGACATAGATTCTAATGGAAAAAATTGCATGATTGAAGTTGCGCTTTTTGAATCTGGGAAGATTTTAAAACTTAAAATTCCTTTTACAATACCTTCAATAATATTCCAAACTAATAAAAACCCCAAAGCAAACGCTGATCGCTTCACTAATATTCCTAAAAATAAACAGAATGAAAAGAAACCTACTAATTTTACAAAATAAGCTAGCAGATATTTTAAATCAGAGAAAACGATGCTCACTTCAGTGTAGGACGAGAAGCTATATCCTAGAATAAGCGACATTACAAAAATAAAAATAGTTGAAAATGAAGCGAATAAAACGACGGTTAGAAATTTAGATTCAATAAATTCCCTTTTACTCATACCATCGATTAAATTCTGTTTAAGAGTTCCGTAACTGTATTCATTTGCCATCATAGAAACAATTACAATGGCTAAGAACAATTTTAATATGGATGCGATATAGGTATTAAAATGCCAAATAAATGGAAAGTTAAAAATCCCCATTTCAGCTAAATGGAACTTAAATATTCCTAAGTCAAATTTGATAGATGCGATTAAAGCTATGAAAGTTAAAAGAATAAAATAAGTTAGAGTCAAAACCCGACTAGCTTTATTTTTCCATATTTTTTGAAGTTCTATTGCGAGAAGTCTTTTCATGAAATAAGTATTTGAACTTGATTTTGGATAAGTGTTAGATTAAACTTTGATTTAATCTAATTAGTTTTTTTCTGTTAGTTCTAGAAATTGTTCTTCAAGACTGTTTTTGCGCTTAATCAAGTGGTTTAACACTATGTTTTTTTCAAATAGAAATCTATTAAGTTCTTTTGCTTCTAAATTTTCTTTTAAATAAACTAAAACCTTTCCTTGGTCTATGGCAACATTCTTTACCGCAGGATGAACTGATAAAACAGACATTAGAGTATCATTGTCATCCGCTTGTAATTCAAAAAAGACATCATTAGCTGACATTCCATCTACTAAACCAGTATACAGAATTACACCTTTTCTTAAAACTAGAACATGAGTGCAAACTTTTTCCACTTCGTCTAAGAGGTGAGAGGCAAGAAGAATTGTTGTTCCTTTTGAAGCAATTTGTTTTATAATATCTCTTATTTGGTGAATTCCTTGAGGATCTAGTCCATTTGTAGGTTCATCAAGAATTAGAATTTCTGGATCATTTAGTAGTGCTGAGGCAATTGCTAATCGCTGCTTCATTCCTAATGAAAAAGTACTGAATTTACTATATTGTCTTTCGACCAAACCTACTAATTCAAGTTTTTCGGTAACTTTAGAATAATTAATTCCTTTTATTTTACAAACCAATTCGAGATTCTCTTTGGCAGTCATGTAAGGATAGAAATTAGGTCTCTCTATTATTGCACCTACTTTCTTTAAAGCTTCGTGCGTCTCCATCGTGCCATCAAACCAACTGTACTCGCCAGAAGTCTTATTAACTACGTTTAAGGCAATACCTAAAGTGGTAGATTTTCCGCTACCATTTGGACCTAATATCCCGTAGACATTGCCTTTTTGAATTTCGAAAGAAACGTTTTTTAAAGCTTGGAGAGCGCCATAACGTTTATTGAGATTTTTAACAGAAAGTATTGTTTGCAAAATTGTAGCTTTTTAGTTTTTTATAAGACGAATAAAATATTAAAATGTTACTGCTCATTTCTATTTAGTTTTTTTAAAAGGTAAAAGACATTGCTGTTAGCTTTGCAGCAGTTATAGGTTTCATAATATAATCCTTTAAAAACTCATGCTTTTTTGCCATTTCAATGTCTGCTGGGTCAATTGATGAAGACACGATATAAATCGAAATATCTTTTACGATATCTAATTTTACATATTCTTCTAGAAACTGCCAGCCATCAATTATCGGCATATTCAAATCGAGTAATATTCCATCGGGCAATTCATCGCTATTCTCACTATTTTGCTTTAGTTCATTTAAAGCATCTTGTGCGTTATAAAAAGAATGGATTTCGTCGCAAAATTTATTTTTATGAATTAACATACTAATCAATTTTACCGTCAACTTATCATCATCAATTATGTAGATTCTTCTATTTTTCATTTATATATAATTTGAAGGTTGAACCAACGTCTACTTTACTTTCGACCTCAATTTTACCTTTCATTCCCTCAATTTGATTTTTTGTTATGAATAAGCCAATTCCGCGCGCATCACTGTTTCCATGAAATGTTTTGTACATTCCAAATATTTTATGACCATTTTTTTCCAAATCTATTCCCAGACCATTATCTTTAAAATTGACGATGGTGTGCTCACCATTGGACTCACAATTAATTTCTAAAGTATTTGGTCTTTTTGGAGACTTGTATCGTATTGCATTTGTAAATAGATTTACTAATATACTCTCTAGGTAAGAGGGAACTACAAATAGCGTCAAATCTTCTGGGATAGTATCTGAAACTGTAACTTTATTTTCGCTAATAACGAGTGCTAATGACTCTTTTACTTTTCTAATTTCATCTTTTAAGTTAACTTTTGTCTTATTTAAATTTGTACTTTTTTGAATAGTAACAATTTCGTTGAGATAATCTATAGTGTCAGAGAGTTTTTCTGTCGCTTCTTTGAAGAGTGGGAGATAGGATAATTTCTCTTCTTTGGTGTCAGCATCTTCTATTACTTCAAGCACCATAGCAAGATTGCTAGTATGTGAGCGAATATTGTGCGAAATGATATGAGCAAAATTAAATAGCTTTTTATTTTGATCAGTAGTCACAGTAAGCAAATTGTTAAGTTCGATTTCTTTGCTGTGGCGAATTGTAACGTCTCTACCAATGCCTATGTAATAGATCAGGTCATTTTGCTGATTAAAAACTGGTGTTATATTTAAATCGTACCAATATTTTTGCTTGTTCTTTTTATAATTTAATATTGTGACTTTTACAATTTGCCTGTTACGAATGGCTTCACGCATTAAATTTGTAGTTTCAACGTCAGTTTCTGGACCTTTAGATAGAAAGCCAGGTGTATGACCAACGATTTCTTCGAGAGTAAAACCAGTTAACTCTAAATAAGCATTATTTGCCCAAACTGTCTTTCCTTTTGGATCTGCTATAGTTATGGTATCATTCGTTTCCGAAACTGCCAAGGAAAGCATATTCATGTACGTTGCTGCAGTTTTTCGACTTGATATATCTCTGATAAAAAACACTAAATAATTCTTATCACGCACTTTAAACTTTTTTCCAGAGGCGACTTCAACAGTTATGCTTTTTAAGGACTTAGTGTTTAAAATTGCTTCATTTATAATGTGATTATCATGTAAAATATGATCTTGAAGGAAAATGAAAGAATCTTTTTTATTTTCTGAAATAAGCAAATGAGAAAAGGGTGAACCTACTAATTCTAACTCATTAAATTCTGTCAGTTCTGCCGCTCGGGGATTATATTGTGTAATTAAGCCGTCTGAAGTATCAACAATAAAAATGGCGTCATTAGCATTCGAAAAAAGAGAAGAAAATTTTTCAACATTCAGTTCTAATTCGTTAATTAGATTCTGTTTTTTTGTAATATCTCTAAATGTGCCAACTAATCTTCGAGGTTTGCCTTTCTTAAAAATGACTTGGCAAATGCACTCGACATGTCGCTCATTGTTCTTAGCAGTGTTCACTTGGAATCTACCATGAAATGGAATTCCTTCCTCGACCGCTTGATTTAAAAGCGATACAAAACGATCTCTATTTTTACCTTTTTGATAAAAGTCAATAGCGGAACCTTTTAATGGGATAAAATCATCATCAACTTCAAGAATGCTTCTTGTAACTGAATCCCAAAATGCAGTTTCTTTTTTAAGATTGAGATCCCATATACCAATTTTTGCTGACTGTGCGGCATTGAGATACCGATTAAGCTTTTTTGGCATATTTGTAAGTTTAATATTAAATTATTGGTCCTTGTTTTCAAATATATAGATTAAAAGCCAATTTTCTCTGCCAAATAGCAAAAACACTTTTTAATTCAACCCGTGTTTTGAAAATTCATCTCAAGTTTTCAAATCTGTGTTTTGATTATCGCAACTTTTATTTATTTAAGTAGTAGAATCGAGCATCATAAAATCAATACTTTCTAAATAATAGGTAGGAATTAGAAAATCCAGAGCTGGATCTCTTTTCGAAAAAAAAGTAGATCGATACTAAAACTTTTATTAAAGAAAATCAATGAAGGTAGAACTGATTTTTTATTATAGAAATAAGTGCTATTAATCGTTCTAAAATACAATAATCGTACTTCAGATTAAAATAAATCTTCGTTCTACAAGTCCTCAATTAATTTACAGAGAGAATCTAATTTTAAAGAAGTGATGGGTTTTTCAATATAATTTTTAACGACAGTATATTCCTTAGCTTTTTCAATATCAGCTGGATCGATTGATGAGGTCATAATAAAAACAGAGATCTTCTTTTTTAAGGATAAGTGGATAAACTCATCGAGAAATTGCCACCCATCCATTATTGGCATGTTTATGTCTAATAATATTGCGTCAGGTAACAGACCTTCGTTATTTGAATTCTGTTTAAGAAGTTCTAATGCATTTTCAGCATTGTAAAAGGATTTAATTTCCTCACAAAATTTATTTTTCGAAATAAGAATGGTCATCAATTTGACAGTTAATTTGTCGTCGTCAATAATGTACGTTAATTTATTTTTCATTTAAATAAATTTTAAAATTTGATCCTTCGTCTACCGTGCTTTCCACTTCAATTTTGCCGTTCATAGCTTCTAGCTGGTTTTTAGTTATGAATAATCCAATTCCTTTAGCATCCTCATTACCGTGAAATGTCTTGTACATTCCAAAAAGTTTATGACCATTTTTCTTTAAGTCTAATCCTAAACCGTTATCTCTAAAATTGATCACTGTGTAGTCATCAATTATTTCGTATCCTATTTCGAGAGTTGCATCTCGTTCTGATGATTTATATTTAATTGCGTTTGTAAATAAGTTAAGTAAAATACTATCAATGTAAGCGGGTATAGCTGACACAATGAGTCGGTCAGGAATTGTATCAGTAATAGTAATTTGACTTTCTTTAATAACTAAACTTAACGATTTTTTAGTCTTTTCTATTTCCTTCTTTAAACAAATCTCTTTTTTCTCTATACTTGTTTTCTGTTGGATTGTTATAATTTCATTTAAATATTCAATTGTTTCAGAAAGTTTTTCTGTACCCTCTTTAAATAAATCGAAGTAGGATATTTTTTCATTAATATCATCTGTACTTTCAATAACATCAACTACCATTGATAGATTACTGGTATGGGATCTAATGTTATGGGAAACAATATGTGTAAAATTATATAACTTATTGTTTTGATTACTAGTTACCTCCAGAAGTTCTTTTAATTCCAATTCTCTTTCAATTCTAGACGTTACATTTCGACCAATACAAATGAAATTTATAAAATTATTATTATTATCAAGTGCTGTTGTGATATTCAATTCAAACCAATACTTTTCTCCATTCTTACTGTAATTAAGAATTGTGATTTTGATGCTCTCTTTGTTTTTAATCGCTTTACGTAGGAGGGAAGTTGCATTTCTATCTGTTTCTGGACCATTAGAAATATAGTCTATTTTACTGCCTAATATTTCATTCATATTTCGACCCGTAAGATCAAGATATGCTTTGTTAGCCCAAATCGCAGCACCATTTTCATCAGCTATTACAATTGTATCTGTCGTTTCTGAGGCAGCGAGTGATAATAAGTTTAATTTATTTTCAGAATTTTTTCGTTCGCTAATGTCTCTTATAAAGCACACGAGGTACGTTACATTATCAACTTGGAATTTCTTTCCCGAGGCAATTTCTACAGGAATAGATTCACCTTTTTTTGTTTGAATATAGGTTTCATCAACAGTGTATTCATTTCTATACAAATTATACTTTAAAAAAAATCTAACCTCTTTTCTATATTTTTCTGGAAAAAGCTGTGAATTATGCAAACCCGTTAATTCGGAAATATCGTAACCCGTAAGAGCAGCTGATCTAGGATTGCAGTCTGTTATAATTCCGTTAGAAGTATCGATAATGAAGATAGCATCGTTAGCGCTAGAAAATATAGATGAGAATTTCTGAACATTCAATTCTAATTCGTTAATTAGATTTTGCTCGGTCGTAATATCTTGGAATGTTCCTAGTAAATTAGTAGGTACACCTTCGCTATTTTTCTCAACTAAGCAAATACATTCAATAAATTTTATATTGTTTTTTGCAGTTGTGATTTGGAATTTTTCGTCAAATGAAATTCCTTCAGTTATGGCACCACAAACCATACTTTTAATGCGATCTCTGCTTTCTCCTTCTGTATAAAAATTTAGCGCATTACCATACACTGGTTCAAATTCCTCACCGACTTCAAGAATGCATTTAGTAACGCTATCCCAAAAGACATGATTCGTTTCCAGATTAATTTTCCAAATGCCAATCTTTGCAGATTGAGCAGCCTTGAAATACAGTTCAAGTTTGTCTGTCATTTTTAGGTTTTAAGTATTTTAGGTAAATATGGGTCTCCAAATATAAAATATATATCTATTCATCAATTTCTTTTTATGATAAACTTTCTGTCAAATTAAAAACTGGCTTAAAATAATTAGTTAAATAACTACTAATCAATGTTTTAATAAATTTTATATTTTAAAAAAGTCATTAATTTTTTAAGAAATAATTTGCTTATCTACTGAAAATTAGGTTTTTACTTGAAATATTTAGCTGTTTTATTGTAGCTGTTTATCTCATGGACTTTATAATTCGAATAAATAATATAAATTTTAAGGTAATAAACTATATTTAAGATAGTTAAGCTTATTTCGACAACGAAAATTCTATGATTTAGAGATAGAAAAATCAATTATAAAAACTTGTTTTAGTTTAGCTTCTTTCTTTTAATTCATATTTTTAAATCACTTCGTTTCCTTCGTTTAGGTTTAAATACTTTTCATTTTAATTTATCGTAATTTTGCTTTAAACCTATTTTAGTATGAGTGAGCCAATAATGCTTTTTAAAAAGCCGTCCTATCCTATAAACGATTCCCTTCTAAAGTATTTAGAGCGTTTTGATAGGATTTCAAAAGTTTCTATTTTTTATGACGATTTACTGCGTTTTTCAGGTTCTATAACTGTTTATGATAAACATGATCAGGATACATTATGGATTAGAGTGTATTACAATGAATTTGAAAGACAAGAAATTGATTTAAATTTAAAAAAAATCTATTCGCTTTTACATTCTGATGGTAATCTCGGGATTCTTAAATTCTTGAATGTCGATTGTATTGATTATTGCACATTTGGAAACTCTAAACCTTTTAGAATAAAAGTTAGAAATATATTAAATGATAATTACACTCACTTTTACATTAAGAAAGCTGATGCGTCGCGCGTTTATGGTTTAGAGTTGGAACATATTCTTTCACCGGATAAGATTAACTTTTTAGTGTACGGAGACACGCTAGTGGAAGAGCACATTATGGGGATTGCAGGAGATGTTTTTATAAAAACGTTACTTACTGAATGTACTGAAACCGAAAAAGCACAAATTGCAAAAGAATTTGTAAAGTTCAATGAACGTTGTATGATTCGATTATTAGGTGATATGCGCGCTTACAATTATGTCGTTATTCCTATTCATGATTTTGACCAAGTAGTCTATAGAATTCGGGCAATAGATTTTGACCAACAATGTTATGAAGGTAATTTTAAAGTCTATCGTCCTCAATTTTTTAAGGAGAATTATCCAATGGTTAAATTGGTAAAAGACAAATTGCAAAATAGTTCGATCGAACAATACAAAGATGAAGAGCGATCTGTTTTAGCTAAACGAATTCTTTCTGCAGAGAATCGCATTAAAATGTTATTAAAGATCATGGGACAAGATAATATTGCACCAGATTCCCATTTAGAGCAATTACAAATGGAACTCTATAATTATACCAATGATTTGAATTTTAAGAAAGCAAAATCAATGGGTAATATAATGATTGCAGCATTTGAGTTCATCATTAGAAATTACAAGAACATAAATCTGTTTAAAAACAAGGTGCAGTAATTGTAATTCATTTTGTGAAATTTTAAAAAATTATATTTCTGCTTTCCAGTCAGCATAGCAGATGAAAAATTAAGTTCCTAAATATGAAAAAAACATTTCTATTCTTGTCCGTTATCGTTTTATTGGGTTGCCAACAAGGATTTAATTCTCTAAATACAATCTTTTCGTTACCTAAAAAATTAAAAGAAGTCTCGGGATTAACATATGATAGCAATAGCAAATTATTGTGGGCATTGGAAGATCACGGTAATGCTAATGCAATTTATGGAATAAATTTAAAGGGGAAAATTGAAAAAACAATTACAATAGAAAACACTGAAAATTTGGATTGGGAGGATATTACTCGAGACAATCAAGATAATCTTTACATAGGTGACTTTGGTAACAATGAGAATAGAAGAAAAGATCTTGCCATTTATAAAATTGACAAAAAGGATTTGCAATCTGAAAGAGTAAAACCTTCCTATAAAATTTCTTTTGCATATCCAGAGCAAAAAGATTTCCCACCTAAAAAATCAGAGCTATTTTATGATGTTGAAGGTTTTTTTGAATTTAAAAGCAACTTTTATCTTTTTACAAAAAATAGAAGTAAAGGATTTGATGGGACTTCATTTCTTTATAAAATTCCAAACAAAGCAGGATTTCACAAAGCTGTTTTAATGGGTAAGTTTAAGACTTGCAACAAGTATAATAGCTGTGCTATTACTAGTGCCGCAATAAGTCCAGACAAAAAAACAGTAGTTGTTTTAACGCATGATAAAATAATAATGTTCGAAAATTTTAAAAGTGATAGTTTTTTAAATGGTAAAAGAACAACAATAGAATTAAATCATTTTTCTCAAAAAGAAGCCGTTACTTTCAGAGATAATAACACCCTATTTATCGCGGATGAAAGAACTAAAAATGTAGGCGGGAATGTCTATGAAGTTAATCTCACTTCATTAAAAACCAAATCCTAAACCAACTGCTATCCTAGCTTCTTCATCGCCAATACTTTTAAAATAAGTGAGACGTGCTGTTAAAGTATTGAGACCATTTAGCCATAATCCTCCACCATAGGATTTGTGCCATTTTTCTGAAGTTTCGCCGTCTTTCCAAACTCTTCCGTAGTCAAATCCGCCTAAAATTCCAAAAGACATGGGAACAAGATTTCTTTTGATTTTACCTAAATCCCAACGAACGTCAGTACTTTGATAAAAAGATTTATTTCCTAAAAAACGTTCATTTCTAAAACCTCTTAAATCATAATCACCGCCTAAATTTGCTCCCTGATAAAATTCGTAATTATTATTTAAAATTGTTTTAGCTTTGAAAATCGTGGCGAAAACTACTTTTCCATTTGCGTCAATTTTATGATTGAAATTTAGTTTACTTTCAAGCATTGGAAAATTTCTTTTACCATCTGATAAGTTTGTTTTCCAACCAGCTGTCATCGAAAATCCCATTCCCATTGATGGAAAAGCTGGAAAATCATAATTTTCAAAACTGTACTTCACATTCGCACCAGCAAACTGTTGACTGTCGAATACTGCTGGATTTAAGTTTGTCGCAGAAGTAACGAACCTATTGCTTGTTTGCTCAACAGTGATTCTTTCAAAGCTAGTTTGGAACCGAATCGTACTTCCATGTTTCCCTACTTTTTTTATTGACGGAAACGCTTTGATCATTTTCATTCGAACGCGATTGTAATCTTTACCAATATTTTCATCATCATTAATAGTTTCATTTCCATCTCCAAAATAATTGATTGTGAAATTTGGACTTGTATATTGACTTTCAAAATCTAAATCCCATTCTGCAAATAATTTTGGAAACGAGGCATTGTATCCGAGTTCAAATCCAGAAGTGGCAAAGTAGTAATTCGTTTTTAAGCTGTGTTTTTGGGTGTAAGGATTTTGATTGAAATCATTCACTTTGTAACCAGTGATCAGGCCTAGCTTTACTCCATCATCAGGATTATATCCAATATTAGGCAGTACTGAAAAGAAATTATATTTTGGCTTTTTGTAATCGTATAAGCTAACTTCATAATCATCTGACAATAAAGTTTTAGCTTTGGAATCTATATCGAAAGTATTTTCTTTTGTTTTAAAATCTTGAATTTTTATATTTTTTCCGTTTTTAACTGTGTAAGAATCATTATTTTGACCACCTATTAAACGAATTTTTATTCCAGAGTTTTTCATTCCCGTTACTTCAAAAATGTCATCGTCATCTAATCCATAAATCCATATTTTTTTTGTTTTTTCAGTAGTAAAAGTTCTAGTGTATTGTAATTCCTCTTTATCCTTTTTAACGCGATAAACTTGGATTTCTAGATTGTTTTTATCTGTATTATGGATTACAAACTTGTCTTTTTTATCAGTTCCCACAATCAAAACAGTATGCTGCAATACTCCATAATATTTTGAAGCAGCACTTTGTAGGTCTTTTTTACGCAGTTTTAATTTTCTTTTAATGTCTTCAATTGTTCTGTCTTGAACTTCCTTTGGTAAATTATCAAATGCTGCATCGATAGCTGCATCATATAAGTTATCTTCTATATATTTCGCCTGCGTGATCCACTCGTCTTCATTATTGATTTTCAAAACAGCAAGGTCTAAAGGATAGGGCTCGCGATTCATAATCTTTACATTTTTTATTTTATCTCTAAAAGATTGCATGTGACGCAGCGGAACACTTTTCATTAAAAGGGAAAGTAATGTACCATCATATTTTGTAAAAGCTTGATCGCGATCGCGAGGAATTGGCTTGTAGACAATTTTTTCACCTACTTTATATTCGCCCCAGCGCCATTGATCATCGTGTCTATCCCAATCGCCTATTAAAATATCAAATAATCGTGCTCGAATATATTCACTTTCATCTACTGAATACTTTTCATCTTTCAAAAGATTTTTTAATACATCCTCTGTACTTATAATTGCTGAAGGTGTTCCAAAACTTTTCACCGCTATTTGGCTTGTAGTTGGTCTTTCTTCAACCATATATAGTTCGTTTCCAAAATCTGCATTAAAAGAGCCTAAGGCATGATGTTTTGGAATGTAATATAATTTAGGATTCGTGTGAGATACTCCAATTTTTTCTGCTAGATTTCCAACAGCAAATGGAGTATAGGGATGAGCTGTTGTGTAAAAATCAGCTAATAAACTTTCAGCGTATGTGCCATTAAACTCATCTTGTATAAATTGGTTCTTGAATGCTACCGATTGAAGGAAGCGTCCCGTACTTTTCTTGAGTGCACGCATTACGTACTCTTTTTTATTTTTATCAATCAGTTGCAGTGAATTAGATTGATGTCCGCCACCAGAACGTTTTGGTTGCAAACCACCCAAATGCGTATCAATTGTGGCTGTTTGTGCTTCTATTGGTAGATTGTAATATTTGCGGTAATGCTTTCCAAAAAGGAATTTGTAGAATTTAGATTTCTTAGTTTGTTTATCACTGTAAATACTTGTAGTGGTCGTTTTTGGAAATGATTTTGGAAAGTTTGCTATTTCAAAATTATTTTTTGGTTCTAACACATTGTGTTGAAAAAGTAATTTTTCAATTCCGTCTTCCTGTCCATAAAAAGATACTTGCGCTGTTCCATTTTCGTAAAAATCTAAAGATGCGTAACCATTTTTACCATAAGAGAAATCATTAGGAAACATCGCTTTTGCAGCTTCAAATTTTGAACCCGCTCCGCTGATTATTTGTTTTATACCATCATTTTCTATGTATTGTAGATTATGATCATGACCAGAAACTATAATTACATTATCATTACTTTGTAATAACGTTTTTACTCTTTGCGTAAATTTAGTGTAGTACTTATTTTGAATGTCTTGCGGACTTATGCCTGAAGTTGCGCGAAGAAAATTAATTGCAGACCCTAAAACAGGTAGCAGAATTTTTTGCTCTAAGGGAAATAGTTGCTTTTTCAGTGAGAATTGTCCACCATGAGTTCCGTTGCTCATTAATGGATGATGCACCGCTAGTAGAACTGTTTTGTCTTTATTTTTTACCAGTAAATCTTCTAATTCGTCGAAAAAATCTTCGCGAGTTTTAATTGTACAGTCGTCATTAATAGCGGGAAATTTGTCCCAATCTTCTAAATACCATTGGCTGTCAATTGTAATTAAGAGTAAATTTTTGTTTATTTCTAGATCTTCAATTCCACAACTTTTTCTAGGAAGAAATGATTTTTTATTGTTGAGGTATTCAGTCACTACTTTAGCCTGACGTTCCAATCCTTCGATGCCACTATACCAATCGTGATTTCCAGGGATAAATATAGTTTGTCCTTTAAAATCATTTGATAATTTTAGTTGCGCATTTAATTTACTTTCTGCAATTTTTTGCTTTACTAAATCTTTGTTATTGGGCAAACCTTTAGGATAAATATTATCTCCAAGAAACAATAGAGTAGAGTTTTTATCTGCTTTTTTTAAGCGATTTTCTAACTCACCAAGATTTTTTTGTGTTGTAGCTTCTTCTAAATTTCCAGCATCACCAACTAGAAAAAAAGTGTGCGTAATTTTTGAAGTTTCAGCAGTTTGCTCTTTGATAGGATTTTGAATATTTTTCCCATATTGTGCATGATGTGTTGCACAGGATTGTAAAATAAATGTTCCAATAAGTATTATAAAAATCTTTTTATTAAAAGTAATAAAAGAGTTATCCGAAATTAATTTCATAATTTAGTACTATAAAAATTAGTCCATGAACCTAATAGAAGAGGCCAAAGCATTCATTGAAAAATTATTCAAAGATAAACTTTCTACTTTATATACCTATCATAATTTAAAGCACACCACTGATGTAGTTGCTGCTGTAGATGAGATTATGACGGTTGAAGATTTGAATATTGTTGACAAAAAGATTCTACTTCTTGCAGCTTGGTTCCACGATGTTGGTTATGTTAATGGATGCCATCAACATGAAGAATCTAGTATTGCAATGATGACTGATTTTTTAATCAATAAAGGTCAAGATTCTCAAACTATTGAAAGCGTTGCTACTTTAATTCGCTCGACCACACTAGGATATATTCCACAAACACTCCTAGAAAAAATAATAAACGATGCTGATTCACATCATATTTCCAGCACTCAATACCACGTGACGAGTAATGCTTTGAGGATGGAACTTCAAAACACGAGTCAAAAAACTTTTTCCGACTTAGAGTGGAATAATGAAAACATAAATTTCCTAGTTAATAGGCATCAATATTATACTAAGTATGCATTAGAAAACTGGCAAACCTTAAAAGAAAAAACGATACAAATTCTACAAGAAAATAAAGTTAAAATGGAATTAAGTAACACAAAAGAAGTAAAGAAAAAGTCTAAGGAAGATAAACCAGATCGTGCCGTTGACACCTTATTCCGAATTACATTAAACAATCACACGACTTTAAGTGGTATTGCTGATAGTAAAGCTAATATTTTACTTTCCGTAAATGCCATTATAATTTCAATCGCACTTTCTACACTAATTCCAAAATTAGACAGTCCCAGCAATGCACATTTAATGATTCCAACCTTTATAATGTTGTTATCTAGCGTTATTACAATTATATTTGCAATACTTTCTACGAGACCAAAAGTTACTAAAGGCGTTTTTACGAGACAAGATATTGAAAATAAAAAAGTGAATTTATTATTCTTTGGTAATTTTTATAAAATGCCGCTTGATGAATACCAATGGGCAATGAACGAAATGATGAAAGACAAAGATTATCTCTATAATTCAATGATTAAAGATTTATACTTTTTAGGATTAGTTCTCGAAAGAAAATATCGTCTTCTTAGAATTACCTATAATTTCTTTATGTTCGGAATTATAATATCTGTTATTTCCTTTGTGATTGCTTTCCGAATGGTTTGAGTTTAATGCAATTCGTTCAGCAGATCTTCGTAACTGTATTTTTTTATATTCTGATCGAAATTGTTATTCTGAACTTTTACACGGATTGCTTTTAGACCAGATACGCCTTGCAATTCTTCGACTTCAAACTCCTCGATGACTGGTTCTACTATGTTCTTGAACTGTAAAAATTTGATGTAGTTGAGATATTCAATTCGCTCGCTATTGTGAGAATATACGATTGTAATTTTTTCTTCCTCAGTGATTCGTTCCATAGTTCCTTTTATATTTGCTTTATCAATGCGTTTTTTAACAACTTCGTATCGTGCATTATAAGTTCCATCTACGTCAAAACGTTTTTCATCCATTCTAAATCGTATGGAAATAGGAGAGCTAAAAACTAAAATTAGAGAAGTTACATCAAGCTCATACGGTAAACTGCTTTTTAATTGGTGATGTTCCATTTCCATTTCACAAAGAGTTTGTAGTTGCCAAAGCCTTAAATTATGGAGATACATAATATCAAAAGCTTTCATTGGAGCAATAGATGAACCTATGTATAGATTGTGTTCTATGCCATCAGTCTTGAATCTTTCATAATAGTGAGGGAAAATGTTTTGTGCTTCTGTTTGTTTTTCATCAAGAACTCCCGCGAGTTTTTTATTAATAATTGAAAGTGCGTTATCAAATTGTTTTCTTGCATGATAATACAATCCTGACTTTTCATCGAGACTATCAAAGTAACTTTTCTCAGCCGCACCATTTTCAGCGTTTTTAAGAACAGGATGAATTTCATTTTGGATGTACAGCTGAATCTGTTGTTCCGTATCTGCTTTTAGAGGCAAATTCAATTGATCTAAGAGCGATTTTAATTCGAATTTACGTTGCTCTAATAATAAAATATTAGTATCTGACCCGTGATTTTCGAATATTTCAATCACTGTGCTTAATTGCTTTTTTAAATCCTCTTTTACGGTTTTGTTTCGGTGTTCTGATGACCCTTTGATATCAATTTGGCCATATAAAGGAAACACTTCTTTGAATACAATTTCTTTGAAAATGTAATCTTTATTTTGACGTTTTGTTTCGAAATATTGTAAAGCTTCTTGTCTAAATTTCCAATATACGCTAGGATGAATAGCCGTATATTCTCTTTGAATTATAGCTTCAATTTGGTTTTGCTTGTCTAAATTGTGACGTTCTGTAGTGTCAATTAAATAAGGTATAATCAGGTCTAGTTTTCTTGCATTAAGACTGCTGAGTTCTCTTTTATTTGGTGAAACTAATTCAATAATACCTAGAATAACGTCATTTTTCACAATGGGACAAAAAATACAACTTTGAATATTTTGTTTTAATAAATGTTGTCCTAATTTTTCATTACCGGGAACTAATGCAAAATTTTCAACGTTTGCAATCGATAAAGGCTTTTTGTCTTTTAATAATTTTTCGAAAGAACAGCCAAAAAACTCATTATTACAGTTTATTTCTCCCTCAGCTGACAATATAAAGCTGCCACTGCTTTCATCGTTATTGTAAGTAGTCTTTACAAACTTATCTTGTTCTTCATCGTAAATAATCATCCCAACTTTTAGATTTGGATTTTTAAATATGGAACGAAAAATAGATTCAAAATTATCTTGAAGCGTTATTAGTTCTATTTCCGGTTTTAATAGATTACTTTTTAGATTTGAAATCGCACTTTCAGTAGTGGCATCAAATAATATAGCAATTCCGAAACCTTTTAGTGTCCAACTATTCACTGGAAATTTCTCTTTCCACAAAGCGATATCATCACAATTATCCATCAACAAGTCAATGTCGTCTTGGGAAATAGGATTTACGTTATCAGTAGGTTGAATTTCTAAAAAATCAGCATTATATAAAATCCTATATTGATTCATGACTCCGTTTTCACTTGGAATATCATAAAATAAAGGATTGTTGTAATCAATATTTTGTCCGTAGAATTGATTTAAAATTAACGTACAGCTCATAATGTAAAACTGATGTTCGTCTAGATTTCTTATAGACATGTCAAAAGCGATACCAGCTTGTTGTACAATTTTTTTAAAACGTTCTGTGTAATTAAAAGTGAAATTTTGAAAAGGAATAGTAACTGCTTTAATCTCGTTGTTAGTTAAAGCGGTTGGAAATAGATCGGCCAGTAAGTTTTTTATTAAAATTTCATTATCGTAAATTAAATTTAAATCTTCAATGCCTGTTCTAAATTCAGGAAATGGTTCAATCTCTTTTAGTAAAGCTTTTGCATAATTAGCCCGATAATCCACATCAGAAATAGAGATTTCTTCAAGCGCTTCAATAAGCTTGTGAAAAGAGATCATTGTTTTGAAAGGACTTTCGGTAAAGAATTGATGTGTCATTTTCTATTTTTAGAAAGGTAAATTTACAAATAATAATAGTTTTATTGCGCTTTCTATTCAACTGTTCTATCATTCGAAATTTTACGTTTTGATCCTTTAAACAAAAAAATCCCCAAGCAATTAGTTGCTTGAGGATTCATGTTTTTTTAATATCGACTATTTACACAAAGTTACCATTAGGACTTTTCTTCTTTGTTAAAATATACAAGGTAGTAATACATTTGTTTTTCTTCGTCCCATCCTTTTTCAACGTACTTCTCTGCACTTTCAGGATTAATGAAATCCATTTTAATTTGGATATGAGTATCTAGATTAATTACGTTTTTAATCGATTTACGTGCGTCAGAAACTGCTGCATTCGCAATAGGAAAAGAAGTTACATCTTCAATACTATACTTTTCGCCTTTGTCTATTTTATAATTTTTAAACTCTGGAATTAAGTCCGGATTGTCTAAAACTTCATTTAGAAACTCTGTCTCTTCAAACTCATTATTTTTGGCGAAATAATTAACAGAGCGATTCATAAACATTACTTCTTCTTTCTTGTCTTCAGCGGGGAAAACAACATCTTTAGCAAAGTTTTGACAGAATTTTAAATATTTCTTAGTGATGAAATTTTCATCTTCAAATGCATCCACAGAAAGGAAATGCTCTAACCAATATCTGGCATCATAACGATTGCTGTCTACCGTCAAAATTTTATATCCTTCTTCTTTTTTATAGTTAAAGATCAAGCAACCTTTGTCAAGTTTGTTCAAACTCACACCTTGTTGTAAAATCATTTCTAGGTGAGATGCTTTTTCTTCAAACTGTAAAAAATCAGCTTGAATTTCACTTTTGAAAATCCCTATCGCATCAACAACGTTGTTGTCGATACTCAAGTTTGTCAAATAGGTAACATATACTTCACCATTTTTAATGTGAGGATGATTGGATTGCTCAAATAAATGATTTGTTATTTTTTTTGATACTTCATGAATAGTCGCAGGATTGTCAAAAACTTCAGTAGCAAACTTGAACATATCATTGTAATCCAAATCAATTTCGTGAGCAAACTGAAAATAGTTTTCCTCTTTTTCTCTAAATGGTTTAAAGAAAAATTCTTTCATTAAAGGTACAATTTCATCATTCAAGCTAAATGGCTGTTCTGATAAAAAAATAGCTTCATTTCTACTTTTATTACCAACTCTATGAATTGATAAATTTTCGATATGTGTATTATATAGGTTGATCATCTTATTAAAGTTTGAGAGGTAGGTTTTGAAATTACTTTTATTTACACAAATGAATAAAAGTTTTCATTAAAGGTGTTTTGTGCAAACAAAAAAGCTTTTCGTTATTATAGCAATATTTATTTATAGTTCGCTTAGCTCCCTTTCCTTTGGAGAGGGTCGGGGAGAGGAATTAATTCCAGTTCTCCTCAAAACCGAAGTCTTCAAAACTATCATCTCCTTCAAACATGTCTAGATCATCTTCATCTAAGCCATCTTCGTATTCGTCATTGTAATCATCGGCATTATCAGACTCAAAATTTTTCTCCATTGCTTCATCAGGAATTTCTCCATGAGAAAAAATCGTTTCTGGATACGCATTACCTGTAACAGGCTCTTCAATAGCCGCTAATTCAACAAGGAATGTCCACATATTAATGAAATCGTAGACATAGATAATCTTTGTGTTTTGTTTGTCTAAAATATCAGATAAAGCGTAATCACTCATTATTTTTTGCTCGCCAGGAACATCTCCAGTATCAAAAAGCGAAATTTCATCTTCCTGATTCCAAGTCTCGTCGCAAGTGTAGAAAGAAGCAACATCCATCCCGTCAAAACCGAAAGAATTGAAAATTGCGTTGTGTAAATCCTCTAATGTATCTTCCTCATGTATAGCAATATCTCTAAAAACATCATCTTCTGCGTCTAGTATCACTCTAAATTTGTAAACCATAATCTTTCCTGTTATTTTGAAAGGTCAAAGGTAAAATTTAATTTTAGATTTAGTCTTGAAGTTTTGTTACAGATTTGCGATTTGTTGATAAGATTTTTGCGTATGAATATGAAATTAGAAGCTTAAATAGGAATGTTTTTCAGACTCAATGAGTTAGTGTGAATTCTATTTTCATCCTTTTTTCTATTAACAAAATTTATTTATTCTGCTCTCCGATTTCTAAAGGCTCTAGAAATTCTCTTTCTGAATTTGTGGTATTTTTTATGGTTGGGATAAAGTCTATTGTGCGCCATATTATTCGTGATTAACGCTACTGCAAGTAGAATAAGTGATCCGCTTAGTACAGGGGAAAGAACGTATAAATAACCTAACTCTTTAACTTTTTCGGAACCAGCAATTGCAATCAAAGCAGTCGCGCCACCTGGTGGATGAAGTGTTTTTGTTATTTGCATCAATACAATCGAGGAAGCGACCGCAAGAGGAGCAGTTAACCATAAGATATCGGGCAAGAATTTATAAACAGTCACTCCAATAATGGCAGAAATCACATGACCGCCAATAAGATTTCTTGGCTGAGCCAAAGGACTTTGAATAACTCCATAAACTAAAACACTAGACGCACCAAAAGAACCTATTAAATAAACCATATCCGACTTTGGGAGCACTTGTGATTGTAAATAAGCTATAATCCCGATACCAACAAATCCACCAATAAAAGCCCATAAATGTTCTTTGAAATCGACAAGTGTTTCTTTATAAAGAATGTATTTTGTTTTGCGGTAATTCCTCTTGATTTTATGGATTGATGACATAAGTAGTTATTTTGCTAGGCTAGGAGAATAAGTGTATACAGTAAATGGATATAATAATTTTGCCGTATATTTTGAAATTAAGCAAACTACTAAAATGGGTAGAAATAGGGTATAATCATTGGTTAAACCGCAAACTAAAAAAATGGCTGTAAAAGGCGCGTGAATACTTGCACTTAAAACGGCAGCCATACCAATGATCATAAAGTTTAGCGGAATGACATTAGCGTTTAAATATTTATTTAAAAGTAAAGCAAGCAATATACCTAAGAAAGCACCAACAAATAAGCTGGGCGCAAAAACACCTCCGTCACCTCCTGCAGCTAGCGAAGCAGAAGTAGCAATAGGTTTTAATAGTGTTATTCCAAAAAATGTTAACGCTAATGATAAAGTTAAGACAGTATCATTTGAGTCAAGTAAAACAGTTTTAATCGCATGATATCCCTCTCCATATAATTGAGGGAATAAAAAAAAGGAAACACTTAAAATTGCTGAGCCTAATATGATTTTGTAATAAGGCTCGCTTATTTTGGAGAATCTTGATTTAAAAAACAAAACACATCGCGTTAAATAAACAGAGTATATTGCAGCTAAAACTCCTAATAGAATAAAATAGGGAGCTGCTTTTAAATGCCAAGTTGTGATATTAACCGTAAACAATGGTTCTTCATGTAATAAATAACTAAGTGCGGAGGCGATTGATACTGCAATGACAGTAGTGAGAATAAATGCTCGCGTTAATTTTTTAGAAATTACTTCCAATGAAAAGAGAATTCCTGCAATAGGACTACTAAATAGAACGGTAATCCCTGCAGCTATTCCGGCACATATTAGTTCTGTTTTGTATTGTCTAAACATATTGTGCTTTCGCTGCGCAACTGCTCCTATAGTTGCTGTCGCTACAACGGTAGAAACTTCAATTCCAGTAGATCCACCAGAAACAACTGTTAATAGACCGTTTATAAAATGAGAAGGAATCTTATAACTTGGTAGGTTTTTAGTTTTTGAATTTACGCTCTCAAATATTTCTTTAATCCCTTTATTTTCTTTCTTTTTGAATAAATATTGTCGTAGAAAAAAGATAATAGAGAAACCAAAAATAGGGAAAATTATAAAAAACAAGGAGTTAGTAGATGCTCGATGAAAGAATATAGCTTCGTAGTATTCAGTCGCATTTTTTAAAACTATCCCTAAAAATGCAGAGAGAAATCCAATCAAAACGGAAACTATTACTAATTTTTTAAACTTAATGAATTGGTAATTTTTTTTAATTTCGGCATTTGTATTCATTGGATCGAAGTGCTAAACTTTGGTTGTCCTAAAACAAGAAAATATATTGTTAATAAAAATAATTCTACATCACAAAGTTAAAAAAACAAAAGCACAAATGAATCCAATTAATGTGCATGTTACACTATTTTGTGATTACCGTATTTTTTTAGCTAAGAAAAAAACAATTATTTATTATTTTTTTATAAAAACAAGATTAATTAATAAATTTTCTCAAAAAAAAGCCTAATTGATTGATTAGGCTTCAGTTTCTATTTTTTTTGTTCAGAGCATAACCCTACAATTTCATGAAAAGTATTATGTAAATCAGTGATGGACTTCACAACATCGGCGTCAGATCCATTAGATTTGATGATTTTATTTAGCGCTTTACTCTTCATTTGTAAATGTTCTGCAGAGACAAGTATAGCATCAGTTTTAAATTCTACTGGAACTTCTGATTTTAATAATTGAGCTGCTTTATTCATCATTTCTTCCGAACGTGCTTTTATTGGAGCCAAATCTCCTTCTTCAGCTGGATGAAAAGTCTCAGACATTATCTCGTGAAATTCTTTAATCGCTGGCCATTTGTCAAAAGTAGATTGTGCCGAAACAGTATTAGCAACAAATACAAGTAAAAACGCCAACAGTAATTTTAAATGTTTCATAGTTTTATAATTTAGTGATTAATATAGGACTGAAATAAACATAGTTTTTATTTTTCTAGATTTAACTTTCTAATAACTTTTGCAGGATTTCCTACTGCTAAGGAATTGTCTGGAATGTCTTTTGTAACCACAGATCCAGCTCCAATAACACAACCATTTCCTATTGTGACACCTGGACAAATCACTGAATTTCCACCTATCCAACAATCGTCACCAATAATAATAGGTAAAGCATTTTCTAATGTCTTGCGCAATTCAGCATCAAGAGGATGCGTTGCAGTATACAATTGCACTCCGGGAGCAAAAAATACATTGGAACCTATTGTCACTTTCGTGCAATCTAAAACAACGCAATTGACATTGAAGTAAACGTTTTCTCCGCAAATAATATTGTATCCATAATCACAAAAAAATGGAGGTTCGATATAAAGATTAGCGCCAGCATTCGGGATTAACTCCTTAATGATTTCTCTCGCTTTTTTAGTAATTCTATACTCAGTTACATTTAATCGATGCAGTAAGTTTTTAGATTTTCTGCGGTCTTTGACTAGTACAGGATCACCTGCTAAGTAATATTCTCCAGCGATCATTTTCTCTTTTTCAGTAGTCATAGTAATAATTTTGATTGTTGTAAATGTAAAAGAAAATGAATCGTATTACAACTCATCCTCGTTTATTGACACTTCAGTTAATAAGTTTTTCGCAGCAGTCATTCCTTAAATATATTTGCTTCATCAAAAACCAAGTATTATGAAAATCATTTTTATCTTAAGTATCTTTCTAATAACGACAAGCTTATTCTCTCAGACTAATATTTCTGGAAAAGTTATTGATGAGAAAGGAAAAGCTGTTTCTGGTGTTAATGTTTTTATTGAAGGAACTTACGATGGTAGTTCGAGCGCTGAGGATGGTTCTTTTAGTTTTGAAACTAGTACAACTGGAAACCAAATTTTAGTGGCTAGTTTTCTTGTTTTCGAAACATTAAAAACTAAGATTGATGTTTCCAATTTTCAAAATATAATTTTAAAACTGAAAGACAACGTTAACGCATTGGATGCAGTGGTAATTACAGCTGGAACTTTTGAATCCGGTGGGAAAGCAAAAGTCTCCGTTTTAAAACCTTTAGATATCGTCACTACTGCTGGTTCTGCGGGAAATATTATTGCAGCTCTGCAAACTTTACCTGGAACACAAAACGTAGGTGAGGACGGTAGATTATTTGTGCGTGGTGGAGAAGCTAACGAAACTCAAACATTTGTAGATGGCATTCGCGTATCACAACCGTATGGCGCTTCAGCTCAAAACGTACCTACTAGAGGTCGGTTTTCGCCTTTTTTATTCGACGGAATCTCATTTTCTACCGGTGGCTACTCTGCAGAATATGGTGAAGCTTTGTCCAGTGTTTTATTACTGAATACTAAAAACGAGGTTGATTTTAATAAAACCGAAATTTCCGTGATGACTGTGGGTTTAGGTTTAGGAAATACACAAAAATGGGACAAAAGTTCGTTGAGTGTAAATGGTTCTTACATTAATTTAGCGCCTTATCAATATATAGTGAAACAAAATGTGGACTGGAATAGCCCTTTTCAATCTTTATCTGGCGAGACTGTTTACCGTTATAACTTTACCAACGGAATTTTAAAAGTGTATGCCGCATTTGATTCTTCAAAGTTTGATATCAATCAAGAAAATATAAATTCACCAAACAAAATAAGAGTAAATTTAAATAATAATAACTTCTATTTTAATACTTCTTACAAAGGAGTTTTTGGTAAAAACTGGCAATTAGTTTCAGGGATTAGTTATGGAAACAGCCAAAACAAAATTAAAGTTGACCTAGATGATATCGCTAATGCGGAAAATGCAGCACATTTCAAATTTAAAGTAAGAAAAAATCTGTCAAATAGAATTAAAATGTCTTTTGGAGCTGACTATTTCATTACCAAATTTGGTGAAGACATCAGCTCAAATTCTGGAACTTTAAACTCGATTGGATACAATTCGAATATCGCAGCTGTATTCGCAGAATCAGATATTTTCTTTTCTAAAAAGCTAGCTGCTAAAGTAGGAGTGCGATTTTTACATAATGACTTGTTAGAAGAATCTGCATTTTCTCCCCGAATTTCATTAGCGTATAAAGTGGCAAAAAACAGTCAAGTATCACTAGCGTACGGTGATTTTAGTCAAACTCCAAATTCTGATTATATCAAATATTCTAAATTTTACGAATTTGAAAGTGAGAAAGCATCGCATTATATTTTAAATTATCAGTTCAGCAAGAATGGAAAAACCTTAATTGCTGAAGCGTATTATAAAGCGTACAACAATTTAGTAAAATACAATACTCCAAGTATTCAGTATAATTCTGATTTCAATAATGATGGATTTGGCTTTGCCAAAGGCTTAGATATATTTTGGAGAGACAGCGAATCAATTAAAAATTTAGAGTATTGGATTTCCTATTCTTACATTGACTCGGAAAGAAATTATAAAAATTTCCCAACGCAAGCAACGCCAAATTTTATCGCAAATCACAGTTTGTCTTTGGTTACAAAATACTGGATTGGAAGTTGGAAATCACAAATCGGATTTACTAATTCCTTTAGCACTGCAAGACCCTACAATAATCCTAACGAATTAGAATTTATGAATGGGAAAACTAAAGCGTATAATAACTTGAGCTTTAACTGGGCGTACTTACTATCACAACAAAAGATTTTGTATTTCTCTGTTTCCAATGTCTTGGGCACTCAGAATGTTTATGGTTACGATTATGCAAAAAATCCCAATTCAAATGGTGTTTATAATCGGTCAGCGGTAACTCCGGCAGCAGATCGCTTCTTCTTCGTAGGCTTCTTTTGGACATTAAGTGCAAATAAAAAAGATAATCAATTGAAGAATCTTTAATTTGTAATTTTAAAGATTCTATTCTGTTAAGGAGTCAATTAGAATTAAATCGCCATCGAGATCCTGCCGAAATCCTTTATCTCTTTCAGTTGAAAAGAGAATATTCATGCGCTACTTCATTTATTAATTTACAATTATACAATTCATCCTCAAAATTCTACAGTTCAGTAAGTAAAAGTTTTAGAAGAGTTGATTCCGCAATACTTTTGAAATAGAAATAAAGAAAACAACAATAAAAAATAATCCTTTAACAACTAGAAATCATGACTAAAATTATTACTACCATCGCATTTTTTGTTTGCAGCTTATTATCGGCTCAAAGCCAATTTGAACAAGGTATGGGAAAAGCATTCCAGCTTTGGGGACAAGGTAAAAACAGTGAAGCATCTGATATGTTTGAAAGAATTTCGGCTGCAGAAAAAACAAGTTGGTTACCTAATTACTATGTAGCATTGATAAATACAACAGCAGCTTTCCAAACCAAAGATAAAGAGCAAATTAATTTATTATTGGCAAAAGCACAAAAAGCGCTAGATTTTGAAATGGTGAAAAACCCCAACAATGCTGAATTACTAGTAGTGCAAGCAATGATTCATACAGCATGGATTGCTTTTGATCCAATGACAAATGGACAAAAATTATCTGGAAAAGTAATGGAATTGTATGCTAAAGCTCAAGCAATTGCTCCAGAGAACCCTAGAGTTATTTTCGAAAAAGCGGAATTTGAAATTGGTGCTGCTAAATTTTGGGGAACAGATACAAAACCAATGTGCGCACAAATTGAAAAAGCTATTGGACTTTTTGCTACTTTTAAACCTGAAACAGCTTTTTCTCCAACATGGGGATTAGATAGAGCGACAGTCGCTGCAGCGAATTGCAAATAACAGAACAGATAATGGAAAATCAAAAAATCAAGATATTTACAGATTTTAGCAAAGGGTCGAAAGTTTGTTTAAAGATCAGCTTAATTTTTACTTTAGTATTTTCAATAGTTCAAATGAATTTTGAATTGGAAAATGTACTTAGAACGTTCTTGATAAGTTCGCTATATTCTTTTGGAATTGGTTTTGGTAATGGAATGATTAATGTATTTCTAGATCGAAAGTGGGACTGGCTAGAGCAAACTAATCTTCGAGTATATTTTGGGATAATTACAACTATAGTGTATACAGTTCCTGTTGTTTTGTTAATTGACTATATCACTTTTGTTATTTTCCAAAATTTAGAAACTGATCAGTTTTTCAGCGAAAGAATGATTTTTGTGCACCTATTTTATATTGTTTTATCACTAGGTGTTTCTGTTTTTATACATGCCAGAAGTTTTATGGTTAACTGGAAACACGCATCGAAAAGAGAGGTCATTGAGCATAAAATTATAGCTGGAACTGCTTCGGCCAAGTTTGAAAGTTTGAAAAACCAAATTGATCCTCATTTTCTTTTTAATAGTCTTAATGTTTTAAGTTCATTGATTGAAGAAAATCCAGAAAACGCCCAGCGATTTACAACATCATTATCTAAAGTTTATCGCTACGTTTTAGAACAAAAAGATAAAGAATTAGTAAGCGTTGCTGAAGAATTGGCTTTCGCCAAAACCTATATGAACTTATTAAAAATGCGCTTTGAAAATAGTCTTTTTTATGAATTGCCAGCAACACCTATAAATCCCGATGCTAAAGTGGTACCACTTTCATTACAGCTTTTATTAGAAAACACGGTAAAGCATAATGTAGTTAGCGAGCAACGACCGCTACATATCAGAATATTTATTGAAGATGGCTACTTAGTTGTAGAAAATGATTATCAAAAAAAGGAAGTTTTGAAAGAGCGCCAAGGTGTTGGACTTGAGAATATTATTAATCGTTATGCGATTATCACGAATAGAAATGTTCGTATTGAACAGAATGAAAAGATTTTTGCCGTAAAAATACCGGTTTTAACTAAACAAATTACAGTTATGGAAACAAGAACTAAACACAATGAAGACAACTCCTACTACCACGCTAAAAAACACGTAGAGGAAATAAAAGGATTTTATGGAAACTTAATATCCTACTGCTGCGTTATCCCATTCCTAATCTACATCAATTTAACTTATTCGCCACATTTTCATTGGTTTTGGTTTTCTGCTGCTGGATGGGGTTTTGGAGTGATAATGCACGCTTTAAAAATTTTTGGATATGGGACTCATTGGGAAGAGCGAAAGATTAGAGATATTATGCAAAAGCAAAATAGCAATGAGTCTTTTAAATAAATTTGAGTCAAAATTCATAAAAAGTCAACTAAAGTAATGTTTCATGTACGAGTTGAAAGTTATTATTTTAATGCATTATGTTGACAAGCATTGGATAGAAAAAAAGAATAGCACAAGAAAAATAGTAGTAGATACTAAAATATAAAATATAGTAGAGATGAAAAGATTAGACGATAGAATGTACAATAGTGATCAATTTGATAGAAATAATCCTGATCCACAATACGAGATTGCATATAAAAGAGTAAAAAAAATTAAAGGATTTTACACGCATGTAATGGTTTACATTTTAGTGAATGCTTTTCTAATCATATTAAGCACAAGTGGGCAGTCTTTTCAAAATGGTGATTTTTTGAATTGGGAAACATATTCTACGGCATTCTTTTGGGGAATTGGACTTTTAGCACACGGATTATCGGTTTTTGGAAGAAGTCTGTTTTTTGACCAAGATTGGGAACAGAAAAAAATTAAAGAATTTATGGAGAAAGAAAAGAGTACGAAATGGGAATAATGTGTATCCAATTTTTAAATTAATTTTGATTTTAATTAAGAGATATTTTTTATAATGACAACAATCATAATCGAAGACGAAAAGCCAGCTGCAAGATTACTACAAAGAAAACTGCAAAAACTCGCTATAGAAGTAGGAGTGATGCTTCATTCCGTAGAAGAGGCTATTGAGTGGTTTTCAAATAATGAACATCCAGATTTAATTTTTTTAGACATTCAACTATCGGACGGATTATCATTTGAAATTTTTGAACATTTTGCGTCGCTTCATGAAACTATAAACAGTGCTGTGATTTTCACCACGGCTTACGATGAATATGCTTTGAGAGCATTTAAATTGAATAGCGTTGATTATCTTTTAAAACCTATTGACGAAGACGATTTGGAAATTGCAGTTTCTAAATTTAAATCGAGACTACCCAAACAAGAATTGGTACAATTTGATTTTGAACAAATAAAAAAAATGCTGTCGAACCCATTTGAGAAAACATTTAAAAAACGTTTTACAGTTAAAATAGGCCAACTGTTAAAAGTGGTTTTAATTGAAGAAATTGAATGCTTTTATAGTGAAAATAAAGGAACGTATATTCACACTTTTGACAATAGGGATTACCTAGTGGATTGCACACTGGAGATTTTAGAGCAAGAGTTGGACGAGTCAAACTTCTTTAGAGTTAGTAGGAAATTTATAATTTCACTCAAAGCAATTAAGGAAATAGTTGTGCACAGCAACTCTCGATTAAAGATTATTTTGCCAACTTATAAAGAAGATGAGGTAATAGTAAGTAGGGAAAAAGTATCTGATTTTAAAGCTTGGATTGGTTAATTTATAACCATAAAAAAACTGCTTCAAAAACTTTGAAAAATTACTCACTTAAGAATATTTTTTCAGCAGTCTTTGAAGCAGTTTGTATTTGTAATAGAAGTTTAAAATTAATCAAATAATGATTTAATTTCTTTTTCTGTCTTACCTAATTTTTGCTGTAATTTCCCCCACATTTCATCTTCTTTACCTTCTTCGTAAAGCAAATCATCGTCAGTTAAGTCAGCGTATTTTTGTTTTAATTTTCCTTTAAACTCATTCCAGTTTCCTTCAATCTCTTTTGAATTTGGCATAATTTCTATGTTTTAAATTACTAATTGTTGTTTTACAAATTTCAGGAATTACTACACATATTCTATTATAGAATTAAAATTTACTTTTATATAATTTTTGGTTTTTGTAAAAAGCAGACTATTAATTAGTTAAATAATCGAATTAAATAAAAGAGTTCAATTATATGGTAATAAGCAAAGTAAGTATTTAATATAGATTCTATCTATTGCCGTTTTAGACCTTAAAAGTGGTTTTTCTAATAGCAATTAGTACAAAAATCAGTACGCTGTAGACTATGAAAAAAGGAACAATGAATTCTATTAAACCTAGTTGTAACATTATTGCTATTATCAATAATTGAAAACCTAATCCATAAAGACTCACCAAAGTCATAAACCAGTTAGGGAATGTTTTTACCTTGTAAGCGTCGCTGTCTAAAGTATGAATTATTTTATCAAAAGCTCCATAAACAATTGTATAAATTAAGAACAAAATATCAACTGATTTTTGATTTTCCCCAGGTAAAGCGCGAGGTGATTTATATTCAAAAATTTTACTTGTTGTATCGCCACCCACAGATTTATTTCTTAAAATAACGTAGTAATAATTGTATAAAGTTCCCTGCAATTGAATGCAAATAAATGCTAGAATAGTAAGCCAAATACTTGCGTTTGAAACATAGCAAATAGTTATTAAAAACATGAAATTTAAAATGATGTCAAATACGCTATCGAGATAGCGACCAGTGTAAGACGGCGTGTTTTTTAATCGCGCTAATTCACCATCTGCAGCATCAATAATTGATTTCAATATTATGAAAAAGCCAGCTAATAAATACTGATTTTGCAAAATAAAGTAAATTGCAATTAAGCCACAAATACCAAAAACTAGCGTAACATGAATAGCAGTGAAGCGCGTATTTTTAAGTTGGTTAGCGATGAAATTTCCAATAGGCCTTCCGTAATCTGATAAATCTAAAAATTTATCTTGAGGAGCTAGTTTAGACATTTAAGTTTGTAAGCAAAGAAATGTGACAATATAGTCTTGTTGTATTTTTGGTTTTGTATTATTTTACAACATGTAAAAGTAGTTTATTTATTGAACTACTGTTATTTCTATTTAGATAATCGATGTAAAGTGAAAGTCATTGCTGTCAATAAAAAGAATGCCATTACCTGATGCACTAATCCTAGCCATAAAGGAACTCCATATAATAAAGTGAAAACTCCTAATGCGAATTGTAAAAATACAAAAATAACTAAAGTGTTAATACCACGTTTTTGAACTGCTGAAAGTATGTATTTCTTACTTCTGAAAAATAATGCTACAATTAATGCTACTACAAAATAAGCCATCGTTCTATGTACAAATTGAACGCCACTTTTACCTTCTACTAGATTTAGAAACAACGTTTTTTGTTCGATGAACACACTGTCATGAATAAATTGTCCGTCACTCATTAATGGCCAGTGATTATGAATTAAACCAGCATTTAAACCAGCAACAAAACCTCCGTATATAATTTGCAAAATTAGCAGTACTAATGAAACTCTTGCTAAATTTCGTAACGGAACTATAACTGCATTTTTATTAGGATAGATCAAGTCTAAAGCTACCCAAAGTGTATAGGCAAAAGTGATAAACGCAAAAGTTAGGTGTAAGGCTAATCTAAAATGACTTACGTCTGGATCCTCAATTAATCCGCTTTTTACCATGAACCAACCAAGGAATCCTTGAAAAGCTCCCATAAAAAGTAACACTACACATTTCTTGATTGTAGCAGTTGAAAGTTGTTTTTTAAATAAAAAGTAAAGAAATGGAATTATAAAAACCATACCTATTATTCTTCCTATAAAACGGTGAAACCATTCCCAAAAATAGATAAACTTATAATCGCTAAGTGTAAAATCGTTATGGATATTGATTTTTTGATATTCTGGGAATTTCTTGTATTCTTCGAAAGTCTGTAGCCATTTTGCTTCCGTAAGTGGTGGAAAAGTGTCGGTTACTAAATGCCAATCGGTCATTGATAAACCTGAATTGGTTAGCCTAGTAATTCCTCCTACTACAACCATAATAAACAATAACAAACAACCTGATAACAACCAGATGATCACGAAATTATTCTCTTTTTTCATTACTCAAATTAATTTATGCAAAGATATTTGAAATACAATTATTTCTCAATTCAACAAGCGTTAATCTTTAGCCCAATTTTTGCAGCTCTTTTCAGCATAAACTGATATGCAGCTTGATATTCATTTGGTATTTCACCTTCTAATATAGCTTCTTTAATCGCTTCCTTCAACATTCCAATTTCTTTTGAAGGTTTCAAATTAAAGAGCTGCATAATTTCCTCACCAGAAATAGGCGGTTGAAAATTGCGAACTTGGTCACGCTCTTCTACTTCCACAATTTTCTTTCGAACAATTTCAAAATTATTATGGTATTTCTTGAACTTGCTTGGATTTTTAGTCGTGATATCAGCTTCGCATAAGATCATTAAATTCTCCACATCTTCACCCGCATCAAATACTAAACGGCGCACTGCTGAGTCTGTTACGGTGTCTTGTGATAAAACGATTGGTCTAGAACTCATCATAACCATTTTTTGCACAAATTTCATTTTGTGATTTAATGGCATATGGAGTCGTTCAAATATTTTCTTAGCCATTTTTCCACCTAGAAATTCGTGACCATGAAATGTCCAACCTTGTTTTTTATTAAAACGTTTGGTGGGAGCTTTTCCAATATCGTGAAGTAATGCTGACCAGCGCAGCCACACATCATCAGTATTTGGACAAATGTTATCGACGACCTCTAAGGTGTGGTAGAAATTATTTTTGTGTGTGTGGCCTTCTATTTCCTCTACTTGATTTAAAGCAGTAAGTTCAGGTAAAATAATATCTAGTAGTCCCGTTTTGAATAATAACAAAAATCCAATTGATGGCTTATCCGTCGAAAGGATTTTATTCAATTCTTCAACAATACGTTCTCCCGATATAATCTTAATTCGCTCTGCGTTTTTTGCAATAGATTTTAAAGAGTTTTCTTCAATTTCGAAACCCAATTGATTAGCAAAACGGATACCTCGCAACATTCGAAGCGGATCATCAGAGAAAGTGATGTCAGGATCTAATGGTGTTTTTATTATTTTATTTTCTAAATCAGCTAAACCATTGAAAGGATCGGAAAGATCGCCAAAATTTTCAGCGTTTAAAGATAATGCCAAAGCGTTAATGGTGAAATCTCTTCTGTTTTGGTCGTCTTCAAGGGTTCCATTTTCAACTACTGGATTTCTGCTTTCAAAATGATAGGACTCTTTTCGGGCGCCAACAAATTCGATCTCTGTATCTTCAAATCGCAACATTGCTGTGCCATAGGTTTTGAAAACTTGCACTTTAGGTTTTTTTGGAAGCAATTCAGATACTTTTAAAGCTAGTTCGATTCCGCTACCTACGGCAACAACATCGATATCCTTTTTAAAGTCTCTTTTCAAAATCAAATCCCGCACAAAACCTCCAATAACATAACTATCAATGTTAAGTTCTTGGGAAGCTTGAGAGATAACTTTGAATATTTTACTGTGTAAAGCTTGTTTGTAGTTCATGTTGTTTTTTACCACGAATTCACGAATTAATTTTTTGAATCTATAATGCGTTTACATTCTAAAGATCTTAGATTGAAATTACCGAGTATAGCCAATTTGTTTTTAGATACTTTTAAATAGTTTAAACATTGGTTTTAATGACTTTTGTTGAAACAATCGACAGTTATATCTTAAAAAATTTTGTGAATTTGTGAATACTATTTTTATTTTCTAATAATCTTCACTTGATTATCTAAAGAAAGTTTAATGATTGTCGAAGGTTTCCCAGCAATTTTATCACGATGCAAATTTACAACATAGTCCACGCCTTTTATAATCTCGGCACTAATTTCTTTGAAACTTTTTGGTGTTGGTTGTCCCGAAATATTTGCAGAAGTAGATACTAGTGGCTTCTTCATTTTTTCCAATAGTTTAAAACAAAATTGTTCTTTTACTATTCGAATTCCTAATGTTTGATCAGAAGCAATCAAATTTGCAGCTACATTTTTTGGTTTATCAAGAACTAAAGTGGTTGGATACTCCGATAATTCAAGTATTTGCCATGCAACTTCAGGAATATCTGCAAATACATTGTGCATCATTCGATCACCATTCATAAGAACGATCATACTTTGTTCTTCGGCTCTTTTCTTCAATTTATAAATTTTTGCCACAGCCTCTGGATTTGTAGCATCGCAACCAATACCCCAAACAGTGTCAGTAGGATATAATATAATCCCACCTTCTTTTATGATGTCGTAGGCATTTTGTATTTCTTCATTTATATTCATATCATCAAAATAGATTTAATGCAAAAATACTATTCTAGTTGGTATATGAGTTAAATTTAATTCTGAATAAAAGCATTTTTACTAAATATAAAGTTATTTTTGCTTTTACAGGCTGATTTAGGTAAGCAATTTACATTACACCTTATTAAATTTTAATTTTTTTCACATGTTTGCAACGACATTTAAGTATCTATACATAAGATTTTGTTTTTATTACAGTAAATTTCTTAGTATTGATTATCAGATTTTAACTTTAGAGCAATCAAAAAAAATCCCAATAATTATAATTAGCTTTAATCAGCTGGAATACTTAAAAAAATTAGTCAATTTTTTAAGCTTGAAGGGATTTACAAATATTATTATTATAGATAATAATTCAAATTATGAGCCTTTGCTATCTTATTTTTCTTCAATTGAAGGAAAGATAAGCATTCACAGATTACATAAAAATTACGGACATTTAGTTTTCTGGAAAAGAATGGATTTATTCGTTAAATATGCTGCAGGATATTACGTTATAACAGATTCAGATGTAGTGCCTCTATCTATTACGCCTCATGATTTTTTAATTAAATTTCAGGGCCTTCTTTTAAAATATCCAAAAAAAATGAAAGTTGGCTTTGGCCTAAAAATTGATGACATACCTAGTTCTAATCCGTTAAAACAAAAAGTGATAAATTGGGAATCAAAGTTTTGGGAAAAAAGAATTACGGACGAAGCTTTTGATGCGGATATAGATACAACTTTTGCATTATACAAACCATTTTATCATAGAAAAAACAAGAAATTTAAAACTGCTCTAAGAACTTGTGCGCCATATTTAGCTCAGCATGGTGGATGGTATTTTGATATTGAAAATCTTACCGAAGAGCAGAAATTTTATTTTAAAACTGCCAACGATTCAAGTTCATGGAAAGTTAATGAAAAAGGCGAACTTTTAAATAAAGACTATGACGGTAAATATTAATCATTTTCCCTCAAATAAATAAAATATATAAAAATTGAAGACTTCAGTAAAAATTATAATTCCTGTTTATAAGACGTTTTTTGGTGAGTTAGAAGAAAAGTCCTTGGTACAGTGCTTAAAAGTTCTGAAAGATTATCAAGTAGTTCTTGTGCAACCTGAAGGATTAGATACGAGCTATATTACACAAAAATATCGAACGATAGAAGTCGAAAGTTTCTCTGTAAACTATTTTAAGAATCTAGATGGTTATAATAAATTATTATTATCTGCTGAGTTTTACCATCGCTTTATAACTTCTAAATTTATTTTAGTACATCAGTTAGATGCTTTCGTTTTTAAAGATGAGTTAAAGGAATGGTGTGAAAAAGGATATGATTACATTGGTGCGCCATGGATTGCTACTAAGGAAAATTTTGTAATAATTCAGATTAATAAGTTTTTGAAAATTTTCAAGTCAAATAAAACAAATAGACGGCATGTTATTTTTTACAAAGTAGGAAATGGAGGATTTTCATTAAGAAAGACAGCTTCACATTTAAAAATCATTAAAGAAAACGAAGATCTAATAACTACTCTAATTAACAATAAAGAGAAAGAACTTTGTGCTATCGAAGATGTTTTTTGGTCTTTAAAAGCGCCTGAAATTGATCCAAACTTTAAAATTCCTGAATATAAAGAAGCGCTAGGATTTGCTATGGATCGAAAACCAAAATTAGCATTAGAACTTAATAGCAATCAGCTTCCTTTTGGATGTCATGCTATCAATAAGCCTAAAGTGATTGATTTTTGGAAACCTATTTTAGATAAATACTAAGTACTGAATTGTAAAGAAAGAAATATGACGATAAAACTTATGTTTTCTAACAGAGTTGAAAATTCGAGAGAGATACTCAGATTTATAAAAGAGTTCAACTCCTCTGAAGAAATTATTTTTGGGAATGGAGACCGAAATGTAATAAAGCTATTTAAATTAGAAAGTGAGACCATTAATATAAAGTCTTTCAAAAAACCGAATTTAATTAATAAAGTTGCCTACAAATATTTTAGAAAATCAAAAGCAAAGCGCTCATTTGAATATGCTTCTATATTGTTACAAAAAGGAATTGGAACACCACAACCAATGGCGTATTACGAGAATTTTGATACAGTTGGTTTACTTGAAAGCTACTATGTGTCTGAACATCTAAGTTGTGATTTAACTTATAGAGAATTAGTAGAAACGGATTATCCTGATGCAGAAAATATTTTAAGACAATTTACTCGTTTTTCTTATGATTTACATCAAAATGGAATTGAGTTTATGGATCATTCGCCAGGAAATACCTTAATTAAAAATGATGATGACGGCAAATATTCCTTTTATTTAGTTGACCTAAATAGAATGAAGTTTCATGAATCAATGTCTTTTGAAATGCGCATGAATAATCTAAGACGTCTTACGCCTAGCAAGGATATGATTATCATTATGAGTAATGAATATGCAAAAGTATCTGGAGAATCGGAAAAATCTGTTTTTGAAACACTTTGGAGAATGACAAGCGATTTTCAAGAAAAGTTTTCGAGAAAAAAAAGATTTAAAAAACAATTCCAGTTTTGGAAAAAATGATTTTAATATAAAACTATTTTTTCGTTATAGATTATTTTACTCACTTAATTAACGTTTTTATAAAAAAATTGGAATTTTACTTTAGTGTCAAAAAAAAGTACATAAATTATTATTTAATACTCAATTCGTGATTAGGGTAAAAGATGCTGCTGTAAAAAAGGAATCATTTTTTTTATCACAAACTCAGGTTTCAAATTCTCATATAAAGAAATAGCATTCTCTTTTAATTCTTTTTCTGTTTTGTCAGAAAAAAATTCTGGCAAAACATCTTTAAGATGAATTGAAGTATGATGAATACCGTCTTCAAAAGTTGCCCAAATTTTCTTTTCGATCCAGGGAGAAAAAATAATAAAGGAAGGTTTTCCTAACGCTTTGGCTAGATTTATTGCACCACCGTCGTTTCCTACAATAACATCACATTTACTCATTATAGCTATATATTGTCTTAAGTCAGCTCCTAAAAGATTGAAATAAATGTTTTTTTGAGTTTTTGTAGTGCAGTAATTATATATAATTCTGGCTTCCTCAATTTGGCTAGGAAAATAATTAAATACAATATTTATCTGGAACGAGTCACTTACAGAATCTAAAATAGCAGCCATATACTGCGGCGGATAAGTCTTAAGTTTTTCGCTCCCTAGCAAACTCACCATTATGGTTTTTCGAGATTCATCTATTTTATGTTGCTCAAAAAGAGCAGTAGCGAATTTTATTTCCTCCTGATCAAGAAATACTTTTGGAAAAGGATCAATAGATATAGTTAAATTCAATGGAGAAAGTAATGATAATCTCCGTTCAATGGCTAAGCCAAAATTTGATGATGGATTTTTTGCCAGCGGTATGTTGTAATCGTATAAAAATGTCCTTCCCGTTTTTTTATAAGATATTTTTTGTTTAGCACCAGACAGCAATGTAATAATCCAGCTTTGTAATTTTGAATAAGCATCAATAACAAGGTCATATTTGTTTTTTCGGATTTGAAATGCAAATTTGGTCAATTCAAAAAAACTTTTTTGCATTTTTTTATCGAAAATAATAAGGTTGCTAATGTTGGAATTTCCTTTTAAAACTGAAACGGTATTGTCATTTACTAAATAATCAATCTGAGCATTAGGATAGGCTTTTCGTAAATTATTACAGATAATGCTACTTACTAAAACGTCGCCAATCATTTTGTGTTGAATTACTAATATTCTCACCATTAGTTTATTTTTTTAATGTAAGCTCATTTTTGATTAAACGTTCGTTAAAACTCTGAACATACGCTTTGATAAATCGTTCCATCTCCGTTTCTTTTGCTAGATTAGTTTTTAATACATTATTTTTTTAATAATTCGTCATTTTTGAGATTGTAAAGTCTCAATGATTTTTTTCCGTCAAAAGCCAAGTAGAAATCTTTTGAGATATAGTGGTAGATATTGTCCAAATAATAAACCACTAAGTTTTAACGATTGAAGTTTGCTACAACTTGTTTCAGTAACCATTTTTAAATTAGGAATTGCTTTCCAAAAAAGGAAGGCCAAAACAATTGCTAATAAAGGTAAATACCAGAATTCAACTAAAAATGAAAAGAGTAATCCACCAATCTCATTTTCCATTCCAGTTTCTGTAATCATTCCAAATGTACTGCGTCTTCCTGTAAATTTATAATATTCGAAATCAACAAAATTGGTTAATATGAAAATTAAGTTTACAGTAAAAAAGGCGTTTTTTAATCCCTTTTGATAATTAAGTCTGTATTTAAAATTCCCAGGTAACAGGTGCAATACGGCGAAGATCAGATTGATGTAAGCAATTGCAGATAAGTCAAAATGAATGCCGCCTAAAAATCCTTTAAAAGAGATACTTTCAAAAGCATTGCGATTAAAGAAGTAAAATAAAAATCTACAAATTTCATAAACAAATAGTACTACTAAAAAACGTTTGACAAAAAGTTTTACAGTTTGAAGATAATTTTGCATTGGTAAATTTGTAGATTTTTATTAGAAAGTTTTAGACTGCTACGTCATATTCTCTCAACGCGTTATTTAAAGACGTTTTTAAATCAGTTGAAGCTTTACGTGTTCCTATAATTAGTGCGCAAGGAACTTGAAATTCTCCAGCAGCAAACTTTTTAGTGTAACTTCCAGGAATTACCACTGAACGTGCAGGAACAAAACCTTTCATTTCAACTGGAGTATCACCAGTTACATCTATAATTTTTGTCGAAGCTGTTAAGCAAACGTTTGCACCAAGAACTGCTTCTTTTCCTACGTGAACACCTTCAACGACAATACAACGAGAACCTATAAAGGCGCCATCTTCTATGATTACAGGAGCAGCTTGTAGAGGTTCAAGAACACCACCAATACCTACACCGCCACTTAAATGTACATTTTTACCTATTTGAGCACAGCTTCCAACTGTTACCCAAGTGTCTACCATTGTTCCTTCATCAACATAAGCACCTATGTTTACATAACTTGGCATTAATATAACGCCACTTGAAATGTATGCTCCGTAACGCGCTACTGCATTAGGTACAACACGAATTCCTTTTTCAGCAAAACCTCTTTTTAAAAGCATTTTGTCGTGATATTCGAAAATTCCTGCCTCCCAAGTTTCCATTTTTTGAATAGGGAAGTACATTACTACTGCTTTTTTTAGCCATTCGTTTACTTGCCAACCTTCAGCTAACGGTTCAGCTACTCGTAATTTGCCAGTGTCTAATAATTCAATAACTTCTCTAATGGCATCAGTAGTTGCCGTTTCTTGTAACAAGGCGCGGTTTTCCCAAGCTTGTTCTATAATAATTTGTAATGGATTCATCTTAAATTTATTTTTGCCAAATATAGGATTTTTAGCCAAAAGCAAAAAGTCAATTTGCTTTGAAAATGTTATATATTTGTCTTTTAAATAACATTGTTTATTACTGTTACTCTAACCTTAACTGAAGTTGTAAAACTGAAGTATACGATACAATTTAGTTTTATAAAATAAAAGATTCCATATAAAAATGCCAAGAATTCTCTCCATAGATTACGGACAAAAACGTACTGGAATTGCAGTTACTGATGAGATGCAGATTATTGCTTCGGGATTGACTACAATTCCAAGTGCTACAGCAATAGCTTTTTTAAAAGATTATTTTTCAAAAGAAAAAGTGGAGGCAGTTCTTATTGGTGAACCAAAGCAAATGAATGGACAACCATCAGAAAGTGCTTCAATGATAAAAGGCTTTGTAACGCATTTTACGAATCACTTTCCAGAGATGAAAGTAATTAGAGTTGATGAACGATTTACTTCAAAAATGGCTTTTCAATCTATGATTGATAGCGGAATGAAAAAGAAGCAAAGACAAAATAAAGCATTGATTGACGAGATTTCAGCAACTATAATGTTACAAGATTATCTGAAGCAAAAAAGATTTTAAAATCTACTATTCTAAATTTTTAAGGCTTCAAATTATCGCTTCGATTCTTACTTTTTAACATTATATTGTTACATTTTTTTTAGTATTTTCAAGTATCTTTGCGTTTTAAATTTTTGTTATGTCAGATACAACAATACGTACAAATAGTGATGTAGTTCTTATAGGCGCTGGGATCATGAGTGCTACTTTAGGTTTAATCCTCAAAGAATTACAGCCAGATATTAAAATAGAAATCTACGAAAGACTAGATATTGCAGCAGCAGAAAGTTCTGATGCTTGGAATAATGCAGGAACAGGTCACTCTGCTTTTTGCGAACTCAACTACACACCTG
Organism: Flavobacterium weaverense; assembly: GCF_003688495.1. Classification (GTDB taxonomy): domain Bacteria; phylum Bacteroidota; class Bacteroidia; order Flavobacteriales; family Flavobacteriaceae; genus Flavobacterium; species Flavobacterium weaverense. The sequence continues at coordinate 688,900 of NZ_REFH01000007.1, forward strand.
AAAGTGAAGACAAAACTGTAAGTGCTAAAAAAGCGATTTCCATAGCGGAGTCTTTTGAAGTTTCGCGACAATTCTGGTCTTATCTTGTTCAAGAAAATAAAGTTTCTTCTCCCGAAAACTTCATAAAAAGCATTCCTCATATGAGTTTTGTTTGGGGCGAAAAAAACGTAGAATATCTTAAAAAAAGATATGATGCTCTTACGGCAAATCCTCTTTTTAAAGACATGCTTTTTAGTACTAATTTTGCAAAATTGCAAGAATGGATGCCTCTTGTTATGGAAGGCAGAAATGACAATGAGAAAGTAGCCGCAACATCAATGGCTTTGGGAACAGATGTGAATTTTGGCGAACTAACAAGAAATATATTCAATCATCTTACAACATTAGATGGTGTAACGATCCATTTTCACCACGAAGTTAAAAAGTTGAAACAGCGTGACGATAAAGTATGGAGAATCAAAGTTACTGATTTGGCTACTGGTCAAAAAAGAAAAGCATACACAAAATTTGTTTTTATTGGCGCTGGAGGAGGATCTTTACCTTTACTTGAGAAAGCTGATGTCCCAGAAGGTAAAGGATACGGAGGTTTTCCAGTAAGCGGGCAGTGGTTAAAATGTATAAATCCTGAGGTAATTGCTAAACACCAAGCGAAAGTATATGGAAAAGCTAGTGTAGGTGCGCCGCCAATGTCAGTTCCGCATATTGATTCCCGAATGATAAATGGAGAGCGAGCATTGCTTTTTGGACCATTTGCTGGTTTCTCTACTCGTTTTTTAAAAAATGGTTCTTATTCTGATTTGCCATTATCTATAAAAACCGATAATATTATTCCAATGATTGCTGCAGGAATAAAAAACATTCCACTCACACGCTATTTGATTGAGCAAGTACGTCAATCACCTAAAGATAGAATTAATGCCTTGAAAGAATATGTCCCAACTGCAAAATCTAAAGATTGGGTTTTAGAAAGAGCGGGCCAACGTGTACAAGTTATTAAGAAAGATGAAAAAGAAGGTGGAATATTAGAATTTGGTACTGAAGTGATTACGACGCATGACGGTTCGTTATCAGTGCTTCTTGGAGCTTCACCAGGTGCTTCCACTGCAGTTTCTATTATGGTTGATTTAGTTAGTAGATGTTTTGCCGATCAGTTCAATTCGCCAGAATGGCAACAAAAACTAAAGCATATGATTCCTTCTTTTGGACAAAAATTAAATGACAATCCTGAATTATTATTGGAAGTTAGAAAAGCAACTGCTACTGTTTTAAAACTGAAAAATTAAACAATATTATAAATTTTTAAGTGGTGCTAAATTTAGAGTTGATCTAATTTTAGCACTTTTTTTTATCTAGATACTTTTTATAATTTTAGTAGTTTTAGTAATGTTTTCAGATAAGTTTATTAACCAAATAAGCTGCTCTATTACTAATTGTGCTTCCTGCATTTTTAATTGAAATGCCTCTTCGTCAGCGGGAAATCCTTTTTTTAACTCTTTTTCTTGAATCTTTTTTAAGGAAGTAAAATGCATTGCTAATTCTTCTTTTGGTGTGTTTTCTTCAAAACAACAATCATTTCCTTTTAGCAGGACAACTGAATTTTCTAAGTTTTTAACTACTGTATCAACAACCACATTAAAAGCTTCTGAAGCAGTGGTCGTGGCATTAGATTGCGTATAAGTTCCTAGTGATGCTAAGGAGGAAAGTAAAGAGTGATTAAGCACAGCAAGTTGATAAACTTGGGGTAACTGCTTTTGTTTCGATTTTGGTTCTTGTGACATTCGCTGGTAGGAGGACATTAGATTTCCAACTTCTATGAATGCATTTTTTCGGGCTAAGCGATAAGATATTGGCACGATACCTTTTTTGTTATAAAATGCCGCTATTTCCTTTAAGTAATTTTGGTTGGCTCGAATGGATTTTTCTAAATGATTAGGAACATTCAAGAATTCCCATGACGGCCATAAAAAGTGATTCGCTAGGAAAGCCAAGATAGCACCAACAACTGTGTCTAAAATTCGATACTGAACTAAGTCACTAATGTTTGGAGTTAAGATTCCATATATAAAAACGACATACATCGTTACAAAAGTTGCACTGACCTTGTAGTTAATTTGCGTAAATGTAAAACCCAGTAGAATACAGAGAATCGAGAAAATACTAATTGTAATATTGTCTTTAATAAAATATAGGATTCCAAATGCTATTAGTCCACCCAACACGGTACCAATGATTCTTTGAAATGAACGTTCTTTAGTCAAACCGTACGTAGGACGTAAAATCACGATTACCGTAAGCAGAATCCAATATACATTCTGGAATGGAAAGGAAATACCAATGAGAAAACCAATTATTAATGTAATCGTCAATCGTAAGGAATGTCGGAAAATATTTGATGAAAAACTCAAATTCTGAGTTAATGTACTTAAAGGATAATATTGTGGTGTAAGGAACTTTTCTAAATCTTTTCCTATTCCTTTGAAATCCTCTGAGTTTGCTGGAAGCGTAAATGCTTTTTCTATGATTTTTATTTTCTCTACTTGCTTTTCAGCATAGTTAAGCATTGTAGTTAACATAAATACACCTTCTGAGGCTGCGATTTTACCTAAATCAGTCTCATAATTATCTATTGTAGATTGTAGGGCATTCAAGTCTCTTAATAGATTATGTTTAGATACATAATTATTTCTTTTCTTGACACTTTTTGAAATTTTCTTGAGACTAGCAGCAAGATGATACGCTAAGCTTTGATAGGTGAATAAAACTTTTGGATGATTATCAAATTTACTATTCAGTTTGTCGTGGTCAAAAGCGGTAGATAAGGCAAGCTCTAAAATTTCAACTAACGAAATAAAGACCAAAAGCATTTTACGATTTTGATTTGAAGAAGCAGTATTATTCGAACCATTAATAAGAACCTCCCTAATATTTTGATGTATTGAGTTCAGCTCAACTTGGAGATGAAGTTGCTTTTCTATAATTACTTTTTTATCACTATCTAAGGTCCATAAATCACCGCGCAGTTTCAAGTATTTAGCAGTTAATTTTATGCATTCTGCAATTTGCAGCTCGACATAACGGTTCGGTCTGATATAATAAAATAATAGTGAGACAGTAAGATAAAACAAACCACCGGCCAGAATTAGGCCCGCGTGCTCTAAAATAGCCCAACCCGTATTCAAGCTGGAGAATGACAATGAAACCGTTACTAATCCTGAAAAGGAAATCATAGTACCGCGATGCCCGTAAACAGATATCATTGATAGCAGAAAAATAAGCAAAATTAAAAATGGATAAAAAACCCATGAATAAGGATGAATCAAATTCACAACGAGATTAATTCCTGCAACTAAAAATGCCGTTACAAGAATTCCGTTTATTTTGTGTTTTAAACTACTTGGAATATCACTTGGATACGTAAAAAAAGCGCCAAGAGCCATAGTAAATCCCATGGCAAAATGTCCTAAAAAAGAAAATACTACAACCGGAATAACAGCTGCTATGGTCACTTTCATAGCATTCGTAAAATAAGTGCTGTCTATAAATTTTCTAATTTTATTAATCATAAGGTAGTATTGCAGCAAAGGTAAGATTTGTAGGTATTATTCAAAGTATAAATGGCCAACTTTTGGTTAATATTGTTAATATTCAGTAATAATTAATAGATGATTATCCATTGTCTATTTTTTTACTATTTTTGCGAACTGAAATAAAAAGAATGCAATTCTAATTATAGACGATAATAATTAATATAACTCGCATGATTTTACCAATTATAGGATACGGTGATCCGATTTTAAGAAAAACTGGAGAGATTCTTACGCCAGAATATCCAAATTTGAAAGAAACGATTACTAATATGTACGACACAATGTACAACGCTTGTGGCGTTGGACTAGCTGCACCTCAAATAGGAATGGCACTTCGTTTATTTGTTATCGATACCACTCCATTTAGTGATGATGAAGATTTAGACGATGCTTCGCAAAAGCAATTAGAAGGATTTAAAAAGACTTTTATTAATGCAAAAATGATTAAAGAAGAAGGTGTTGAGTGGAGTTTCAATGAAGGTTGTCTTAGTATCCCTGATGTTAGGGAAGATGTTTATAGAAATCCTACTATCACTATCGAATATTGCGAAGAGGATTTTGTTATGAAAACGGAAGTTTTTGATGGTTTGATCGCTAGAGTTATTCAGCATGAATACGATCATATTGAAGGAATTTTGTTTACTGATAAAATTTCCACATTAAAGAAAAGATTAATACAAAAGAAATTAAAAAATATATTAGAAGGTAAAACGTTTCAAGATTACCGAATGAAATTTTTTGGTAAAAAGGGAAGGTAAGATAAGTTTACGTTTCAGTTGGTATGGTTCTTGGTCTTTAACGAAAAAATAATAAGTCAAATTCTTAATAATAATTACAAAAAACATGAATTTAGAAAAAATATTAGCGATTTCTGGGAAACCAGGTTTATATGTATTACAAGTACAAACTCGCACAGGATTTGTTGCAGAATCATTAGTTGATGGAAAGAAAATCACCGTTAACTTAAAAAGTAATGTGAGCTTATTATCTGAGATTTCTATTTACACGTATGAAGGTGAAAAACCACTGTCTGAAATCATGCAAAAAATTGCTGATAAAGAGAATAAGCAACCTGCAATTTCTCACAAAGAGGATAACGCAACATTAACGTCTTATTTTAAAGAGATTTTACCGGATTATGATGAGGAAAGAGTCTATCCTTCTGATATTAAAAAAGTTTTAAACTGGTACAATATGCTTCAAGCAAAAGGTCTTGTGGTAGATACAGTTCCAGCTGTTGCAGTTGAGGAAGAAGCAGCGGTCGTTGCAGATGCGGCTCCAGCTAAAAAAGAAAAAGTAGAGAAAGAATAATTTTACTTTTAAATACAATTTAATCCTGTTCAGCTATTTTTTCTGAACAGGATTTTTTTATTTTTACTAAAAAATAGAATCCTAATGAATTCAAGACAAAACCAGTTACAAGCTTTCGGAAGATTATTAGATATAATGGATGATTTGCGCGAAAAATGCCCTTGGGATATGAAGCAAACCATGCAAAGCTTACGTCATTTAACTATTGAGGAAACCTATGAATTAGGTGATGCTATTCTAGATAATGATATGTCTGAGATCAAGAAAGAATTAGGTGATGTTTTATTGCACATTGTTTTTTATTCGAAAATTGGAAGTGAAACTAATGATTTTGATATCGCTGATGTCTGTAATGAATTATGTGAAAAGCTAATACATCGTCATCCGCATATCTACAGTGATGTTGTTGTAAAAGATGAAGAAGAAGTAAAGCAAAACTGGGAAAAACTCAAACTAAAAGAAGGCAAAAAATCTGTTTTAGAAGGAGTGCCAAAAAGTTTGCCTGCATTAGTAAAAGCGAGCCGAATTCAAGATAAAGTAAAAGGTGTGGGATTTGATTGGGAGGAATCGCATCAAGTGTGGGATAAAGTGCAAGAAGAATTAGCCGAATTACAAGTTGAGGTCGAAGCTGGTGATCAAGATAAAATTGAAGACGAATTTGGGGATGTTTTATTTTCGATGATAAATTACGCTAGATTTCTAAAAGTAAATCCAGAAGATGCATTAGAACGTACCAATAAAAAATTCATAAAGCGTTTTCAGTATTTAGAAAGTAAAGCTGGAGAGCTAGGAAAACCACTGATGGATATGACCTTAGCTGAAATGGATGTTTTTTGGGAAGAAGCGAAGCGGCTTCCTAAAAAATAGGATTTGAAAATCTTTGATTTTCAAATATTTCAATTTTGGGAAGAAGCGAAGCGGCTTCCTAAAAAATAGGATTTGAAAATCTTTGATTTTCAAATATTCCAATTTTGGGAAGAAGCGAAAAAGCTATAAGTGTTCAGTTCTTAGTGATCACTGAAAGGTGTTCACAAGATAATATTCAATAACAAGTATTCAGTTCTATATTAATAGATTGTAGAATAGTAAATTAACCAATGGCAGAAAACAAAACCGAGTTAAAGCGTTCTTTAGGATTAATAGATGCGACGAGTTTAGTCGCAGGTTCTATGATAGGTTCAGGGATCTTCATTGTTACTTCTGCCATGGCGAGAGATATTGGCTCTGCAGCTTGGCTCTTGGTAATATGGATTGTGACAGGATTAATAACTGTTGCAGCTGCATTAAGTTATGGAGAATTAGCTGGAATGATGCCTAATGCTGGTGGGCAATTTGTATATATTCAAAGAGCATACGGACGATTAATTTCGTTTCTATATGGCTGGACTGTTTTTACAGTGATTCAAACGGGAGTTATTGCAGCCATTGCAGTAACATTTGCTAATTATGCTGCAATATTTTTTCCAGTTTTAGATATAACGATTTTTACTGTTGGTGCAACGTTTGTTTTTTCGTACCAAAAAGTTTTAGCAATTTTTAGTATTGTTTTGTTGACATTTATTAATACCAAAGGGATTCAAAGCGGTAAAACCGTTCAATTGATTCTCACTTCAGCAAAATTAATTGCACTTTTTGCATTAATTGTTCTAGGATTGTATGTGGGCTTGCAAACAAATATCCTGTCAGATAATTTTACAAATATGTGGGAGGCTAGTAAAACAGTTGCTAATCCTGATGGAACTATTACAGTTACTAAACTTGCTGGAATGGCACTTTTGGGAGCTGCAGGAGCAACCATTATCAATTCCCTTTTCTCCAGTGATGCATGGAATAATGTTACATTTATTGCTGGCGAAATTAAAGAGCCGAAAAAGAATATTCCGCGAAGTTTATTTTTGGGAACGTTGATTGTAACTGTCATCTACGTATTGGCAAATCTAGCGTATTTAGCTTTATTGCCGCTGCATGGAACTCCTGGAGTTACTGATGTAGCTAATAACGGAATCATGTTTGCGAGCAACGATAGAGTAGGTGCTGCAGCTGCAAGTATGATTATGGGAAATATGAGCGTTTTTGTAATGGCAGCATTAATTATGGTATCCACTTTTGGATGTAATAGCGGCTTAATTCTCTCTGGTGGAAGATTGTTTTTTGCAATGGCTAAAGATGGATTGTTTTTTAAACAAGCAACTGAACTTAATAAAAACCAAGTTCCTGCAAAGGCTTTATGGGTTCAATGTATTTGGGCTTGTGTATTATGTGTTTCTGGCAAATTTGGAGATTTACTTACGTATGCGACTTTTGCATCGCTACTGTTTTATATATTAACAATCATGGGTGTTTTTATCCTTCGAAAAAAAGAACCAGATGCTGATCGACCTTACAAAGCGTTTGGTTATCCACTTGTTCCTGCCATCTACATTGTAATTACAACAGGTATCTGTTTAACTTTATTAATCTATGATACTTTCAATACGGGTTTAGGACTTTGTATTGTCGCTTTAGGAGTTCCAGTTTATTATTTGGTAATGAATAAAAAAGCCTAAATTAAACTGTTCGGCTAATTTTTTTCAGCTTACTAATATCTTTAAGGACTATTTTTTTACCTGATAATTCAATCAATTCTAATTTCTTGAAATCTGAAAGTAAACGAATACAGCTTTCAGTAGCTGTTCCTATCATGCTTGCTAATTCATCACGAGAAAGCTGAACTTTCAATGAATTATCTTCGTTTTTGCCAAAAGTATCGTGCAGATAAAGAAGTACTTCTGCTAATCTTTCTTTTACAGTTTTCTGAGCTAAATTAACCATATGGTCATCGGCATCTCTTAAATCACCGCATATCGATTTCATAACATTCATAGAGAACTGATTGTTTTTATCGAAAAATCCCATTACTTCTGTCTTTGGAATAAAACAAACTTGCATGTCTTCTAAGGCAACTGCACTTAGGTTCACAGGCTCTTCACTAATCATTGAGCGTTGTCCTAATAGTTCGCCTTTTGTAACTAATTTGACAATGTGATCTTTACCATTTGCGCTGAGTTTTGTTAACTTGCAAATACCATCTTTTATGCAGTAAATTCCATTTACATTTTCTCCTTCTTCAAATATAACTTCCCCTTTTTTAATAATGTGAGAGGTTTTACAATCAGAAATTTTTAAAAGCTCGTCTTTTGTAAGTGCTTTTAGTGAGCTAAATTCTCTGACGATACATTGTTCACATTTACTCATAATAGAAGATGGGTTTTTAACTTGACAAATTTAGACATTTATATGACAAATATCATTTTTTTAAGTGAATCAATTTAGCAACCTTTGCCCTAGGTAAAATGAGCAATGTTATGGACACACAAAACTGTTTCCATTGTGGTTTAGATATTATAAAAGAGGACGAAATTATTTTTGATGCTAAAAGTTTCTGTTGTAACGGTTGTAAAACGGTTTATGAAATTTTTAGTCTGAATGATATGTCTTGCTATTATGATTTCGAAAAATCACCTGGAGCAACTCCGCAGGATATTAAAGGTAAATATGATTTTTTAGATAATGAAAGCATTGTATCCAAACTTTTGGAATTCGAAGAGAATTCAACCGCTATTATTTCACTTAACATTCCACACATACACTGTAGCTCGTGTATTTGGATTTTGGAAAATCTACAGCGTCTTCAAAAAGGAATAAGTACTTCCCAAGTTAATTTTCCTGAAAAGAAGGTGCGAATTACCTATAATCCTGAAATCGTAACCATCAAGAGCATTGTTTACTTACTCAGTTCGATAGGCTATGAGCCATATATTAGTTTAGAAAACTATGAAACTGGAGATAATAAAGTGGATCGCACGCTAACTTATAAATTAGGCGTTGCTTTTTTCTGCTTTGGGAATGTGATGTTGTTATCCTTTCCTGAATATTTTGAAGTAAAAGAGTATTGGCTAGATCAATATCGCGGTTTCTTTAGATGGTTAATTTTTGCTTTGGCAATGCCAAGTTTCTTTTACTCGGCTAGTGGATACTACGTTTCTGCATACAAAAGCATTAAAACTAAAATGCTAAATATTGATATTCCTATTGCTTTGGGAATTATGGTGATGTTTGTTAGAAGTGCATTTGATATCATAATGGATTACGGTTCAGGCTTTTTTGATAGTTTGACAGGATTGATTTTCTTTATGCTTTTAGGTAAAATGTTCCAAATCAAAACTTATAGTTTCTTAAGTTTTGAAAGAGATTTTAAATCCTATTTCCCAATTGCAATTACTAAAATTAAAGCAGACTCCTCAGAGGAAAGTGTGCCAATTTATGAGGTCGAAAAAGGAGATCGTTTGCTGATAAGGAACCAGGAATTGATTCCTGTGGATGGAATCTTAATCTCAGAACAAGCTGAAATTGACTATAGTTTTGTTACAGGTGAAGCCGTTGCAATTGCAAAGAAATCAGGAGATAAAGTCTTTGCAGGCGGAAAGCAAATAGGGAAAGTTATCGAAATGGAAGTTTTACATTCGGTTTCTCAAAGTTATTTAACGCAGTTGTGGAGTAATGATGTTTTCCAAAAAAATGTCGAGCAGAAACACAAAACCATTACAGATAGCATTTCTCGCTATTTCACACCAATACTATTACTTATTGCTTTTTCATCTTTTGGTTACTGGATTTTTATAGATGCTAATATCGCTTTTAATGTTTTTACAGCTGTTTTAATTGTCGCTTGTCCGTGCGCTCTAGCATTAACAGCTCCTTTTACTTTTGGGAATGTATTGCGAATTATGGGTAAGCAGAAATTTTATCTGAAGAACGCATTAGTGATCGAGCAATTGGCAAAAGTTGATACCATTGTTTTCGACAAAACAGGAACAATTACGACGAATAAAAAATCAAATATCTCTTATGAAGGCGATGAATTATCAGATGAAAATTTATTGTTGATAAAAAATGTCCTTCGCGCTTCTAATCATCCATTGAGTCGGATGTTATATGATTATTTGCCTTTACCAATTTTAGAAAATAAATCTACTTCAAATGCTAAAAAAATGAAAGTTGATTATTTCGAAGAGATCGTTGGAAAAGGTATTAAGTCGCAAATTTTTGGTTACCATATTTTAATTGGTTCTGCGGCTTTTGTGGAGAAAATAGAAAATTCTAATCTTCAGCAAACGTCAGTTCACATAAAAATTGATGAGGTATATTATGGAAAATTTATTTTTAACAATCAGTACAGAGATGGTTTAGAGGAGTTATTTAATGTTTTAAGTAAGCAGTATAAAATCAAAGTTTTATCTGGAGATAATGAAGGTGAGCGATCGGTGCTAGAGGAATTGCTGCCTAAAGGAACTGAGCTGGTTTTTAATCAAAAACCAGAACAAAAATTAGAGTTTATTAAAAACTTGCAAGATAGTGGTAGTAACGTTATGATGGTGGGTGATGGTTTGAACGATGCTGGTGCTTTGGCACAAAGTAACGTAGGGATTTCAATTTCAGAAAATGTAAATGTGTTCTCTCCCGCTTGCGATGCTATTTTAGATGCTACTGAATTTAAGAAATTAAATTATTTTCTCAACTTTTCTAAGAATTCTATTACTACAATTAAAATGAGTTTTGCACTGTCTTTATTATATAATGTAGTAGGTCTTTCATTTGCAGTGACTGGTAATTTACTGCCACTAGTTGCTGCTATTATAATGCCGCTGAGCACTATAACAATTGTTAGCTTTGTGACAGTGATGAGTAGCTACTACTCTAAGAAGAAATAAATTTGAAATTAAAATAATTGTGTATCTTCACATTTATTTAACGTTTGTCAATGTGTATGACAATTGTCATGTTTTGCGTAAAATAATCACAGTAATTTTGTTCACATAAACTTAGGTATGAGTGTCATTTATTTATTAATAACCATCAGTATAATCATTGCGATTGGCTTTTTTATTGCCTTTATAACAGCAGTAAAAACAGGACAATACGATGATGATTACACGCCGTCTGTCAGAATGCTTTTTGATGATGAGTTGATGAAATCTCCAAAAAAAGTAACACAATTAGAAGAAATTGAAGAAAAGGAGCAGGATAAATAGTCCTGTTCTATTGACTTCAAACATTAAAATTAAAATAAAAAACAAATTTAATTATGGAAATGCAGCAGTTTTATTATGACAACAAAATTGTAAAGAAATTCATTTTCGCTACTATCGCTTTCGGTGTAGTAGGGATGATAGTTGGGCTCACATTGGCCTTTATGTTTCTTTTCCCAAACATGACCGATGGAATATCGTGGTTAAGCTACGGTAGGTTGAGACCTTTACATACAAACGCTGTTATTTTTGCTTTTGTAGGAAATGCTTTTTTTGCTGGAATGTATTATTCCATGCAGCGATTGCTTAAAGCGAGAATGTTTAGTGATTTATTAAGTAACATTCACTTCTGGGGTTGGCAGCTAATTATTGTTGGAGCCGCTATAACACTGCCTTTAGGTTATAGTTCTTCAAAAGAATATGCTGAGCTGGAGTGGCCTATTGATATTGCAATTACCATTATTTGGGTTGTAATGGGAATCAATATGATTGGGACTATGATAAAACGTAGAGAGCGCCACTTATATGTTGCGATCTGGTTTTACTTAGCAACTTTCGTTACTGTTGCGGTATTGCATATTTTCAACAATTTAGAGATTCCGGTATCTGCTTGGAAAAGTTATTCTGTTTATGCAGGAGTTCAAGATGCATTAGTTCAATGGTGGTATGGTCATAACGCAGTTGCATTTTTCCTAACGACTCCTTTCTTAGGTTTGATGTATTACTTTGTACCTAAAGCTGCTAATCGTCCGGTTTACTCATATAGACTATCTATTGTTCACTTCTGGTCTTTAATTTTTATTTATATCTGGGCTGGACCGCACCACTTGTTATATTCGGCATTACCTAACTGGGCGCAAAACTTAGGTGTTGCATTCTCAATTATGTTGCTTGCTCCATCTTGGGGAGGTATGATTAATGGATTGTTAACATTAAGAGGTGTTTGGGATAAAGTACGTGTTGATCCTGTTTTAAAATTCTTCGTTGTAGCAATTACTGGTTATGGTATGGCTACTTTTGAAGGTCCAATGTTGTCTCTTAAAAATGTAAATGCTATCGCGCACTACACGGACTGGATTATTGCACACGTTCACGTAGGTGCATTAGCATGGAATGGTTTCTTAGCATTCGGTATGATTTATTGGTTGGTTCCTAGAATGTCTAAAACTACTTTGTACTCTTTAAAGTTAGCTAACTTCCACTTTTGGATTGGTACTTTAGGTATTATATTATATACAATTCCAATGTATGTTGCTGGTTTCTTGCAAGCATCTATGTGGAAACAATTTAATCCAGACGGAACTTTAACGTATGGTAACTTCCTTGAAACGGTAACTCAAATCATGCCAATGTATTGGATGAGAGCTATTGGTGGATGTCTTTATTTAACTGGAATGCTTGTTTTAGTGTATAACATCATTCAAACACTAAGAGCAGGATCTGTAATTGAAGATGAATTAGCTGAAGCTCCAGCATTAGTAAGAATTAGCTCTGGAAGAGTTAAAGGAGAAAAATTCCACCCTTGGTTAGAAAGAAAACCAATTCAGTTAACAATTTTAGCAACTATTGCTATTTTAATTGGAGGTGTGATTCAAATTGTTCCAACTATAATGGTTAAATCTAATATCCCAACAATTACAAGTGTTAAACCATATTCTCCGCTAGAATTAGAAGGACGTGATTTATATATTCGTGAAGGTTGTGTGGGATGTCACTCTCAGTCTGTTCGTCCTTTCCGTAGTGAAGTAGAACGTTATGGACCACAATCTAAAGCAGGTGAGTTTGTTTATGACCATCCATTCTTATGGGGATCAAAACGTACAGGACCAGATTTATTAAGAGTAGGTGGTAAATACAATGACAACTGGCACTTTAACCATTTCTGGAGCCCACAAAGTATTTCAGCCGGTTCTATTATGCCTGGATATAAATGGTTGTTTGATAATAAAGCAATGGACATTTCTCATACTCAAAAGAAAATGGAAGTGATGGTAACATTAGGTGTTCCGTACACAGAAGCTGAAGTAGCTGGTGGATTAGATAACCTAAGAAAACAAGCAATTTCGATTGAAGAAAGTTTGAAAAACGATCCAGATTTTGTGAAAAGTTACGAGGAAAGCAAGCAAAAAGCAGCAGCTAGAGGTGAGGAATTTGTTCCAATGAACGAAAGAGAAATTGTAGCAATGATTGCTTACATGCAAAGACTTGGAACTGATATAAAAGTAAAGAAATAGTACTAAAATTATAGAGTCATGTTCGAACAAGTAAAACATAATTTAGAGACCATTGATGGTGTGGAAACATTTCCAATCATATCGTTATTAATATTTTTTTCCTTTTTTGTAGGATTAGGAATTTGGGTTTTTTCCTATAAAAAAGAGAGAATAGACGAGTTGAGCCAAATGCCATTAGAAGACAATAAAATAGTATAATTTTTTAATAATATATAGAATGAAAAAATTAATTCCAGCATACGTTAGCGTAATTGTCATTTTCTTTGCTGCATTTGGGGCGATGGAATATTTCATAGACTCGGGCAATCAACCAGCTTTCATTAGGTATCCTATGGTTTCTGTCTTCTTACTAGTATTTCTTTTCGTATTAATAGCGATATCAATTACAATGAGAGCGGTAGATAATATTACGTATCATTTAATGACCGAACAAGAAAAAGCCGAATTACAAGAGAAATGTGATGAGAGTTTTACGGATAGCGAATGGTATAAAAAATTAGTATCAACATTTGTAAGACCAGAATCTACAATAGTAAGTGAAGATCAATTACTGTTAGAGCACGATTACGATGGTATTAAAGAATTAGATAACAATCTTCCGCCATGGTGGGTATATTTATTCTATGCTTCTATTTTTTTTGGAATTGTTTATATGGTTAGATTCGAAGTTTTAGGTGCTGATGACCAAGAAATGGAGTTGGCTAAAGAGATCGCTCAAGCTAAAATTGAAGTAGCAGAATATATGAAAACTGCTCCTGATATGATGGACGAAGAAACAGTAACAGTATTAACTGATGCTGCAGATTTATCTGTAGGTAAGGAAATATATATTACAAATTGTGCAGCATGTCATAGAGCAGATGCAGGTGGACAAATTGGTCCAAACCTAACAGATGATTACTGGATTTTAGGTGGCGGGATAAAAAATATATTCCACACATTAGTAAATGGTGGTCGTGATGGTAAAGGTATGATTGCATGGAAAGGAACTTTAAAACCTAAAGAAATGCAAAAGGTAGCGAGTTACATTATCTCATTAAGAGGAAGTGATCCAGCTGATGCAAAAGAAGCAGAAGGTGAAGTTTGGGTAGACAAAGATGCAGCTAAATCTACTACAATTCCGGTACCAAATGCTATTGACTCTACACAAGTAAAGTAATATCATAATAAAAGAGCTTTATAAAAATCATATTTTTTTAGAGCTCTTCATTAATTTTTTTTAAAATTAAAAAAATGTCAAAATTACCAGACGAAGCTTTTAGAGATACTATTGGAACGATAGATGTAGATGGTAGTAGAAAATTTATTTTTCCAAAAAAACCTTCAGGTAGGTTTTATGATTACAGGAAGTGGGTTAGTTATATTTTACTAATTATTCTTGTCGCTAATCCTTTTATAAAGATTAATGGCAATCAGTTCATGATGTTTAATATTCTTGAACGTCGATTTAATATTTTCGGATTTCCATTTTGGCCACAGGATTTCTACATTTTTGTTCTTTTTTTACTGGTAGGTGTCGTATTCGTAATTCTGTTTACTGTTATTTTTGGACGGATATTTTGTGGATGGATTTGTCCGCAAACTATATTTTTAGAGATGGTTTTTCGTCGAATTGAATATTTGATTGAAGGAGATAGAGGAGCTCAAATTCGTTTAGAGAAACAAGAGTGGAACGCGGAGAAAATCAGAAAAAAAGCACTTAAATGGACTGTGTTTCTTATTATTTCGTTTTTCATTGCTAATGTATTTCTTGCCTATTTAATTAGTAGTGATAAACTATTTTTAATGATTGAAGAAGGACCTGTAAATCACGTGAGTACTTTAATTTCTTTACTGATATTCACAGGTATATTTTACTTTGTTTTCGCATGGTTTAGAGAGCAAGTATGTATTATTGCTTGTCCGTATGGAAGGTTACAAGGAGTTTTACTAGATGATAAATCTATAAATGTAGCTTATGACTTTGTACGAGGTGAAAAGGAATTAGGAAGAGCTAAATACAATAAGCAAGAAGATCGCGCTGCAAGTGGAAAAGGAGATTGTATTGATTGTAAACAATGTGTGCATGTTTGTCCTACCGGAATTGATATTCGTAACGGTACTCAAATGGAATGCGTAAATTGTACGGCTTGTATTGATGAATGTGATGTTATTATGGATAACATCGGTTTGCCTAGAGGTTTAATCCGTTATGCATCAGAAGAGGAAATTGAGAAGAAAAATAAGTTTAAGATAACGCCAAGAATTAAGGGATATTCAGCTGTATTATTTATTCTTACAGGAATTTTAATTGGTCTTTTATTCTTACGTACTGATGTCGAAGCGACGATTTTACGTTTACCAGGGCAGCTATTCCAACATAAAGGAGATAATATAAGTAATATTTACACTTTCAAAATTATTAATAAAACTAACAATGATTTTAATGATGTTCATTTTAAATTAGTTGGTATAAATGGTACTTTGAATGTGGTAGGTAAACAAGAATTAAAAGTGCCAAAACAAGGAATGAGTGGTGGTACATTATTTGTCGAAATCAATAAAAATTTATTGGATAGCGATAAAACAAAATTGAAGATAGAAGTTTACGATGGTGATAAGAAAATTGAAACGAGTACGACCAACTTTTTAAGTCCACGAAGTTTCGATTAACACTTTAGCAATACTTCAAATTATTAAATAAAATATCATGAAAATTAATTGGGGAACAGCAATTGTCATTGCTTTCAGTTTGTTTATTTCGTTCATATTGTATTTTGTTATAAAAGTTCAATCAGATTCTAAATACGATAATGATTTGGTCGTAGAAGAATATTACAAGCACGATGCTAAATTTGGTGATGAGATGGAGCGCATTCAAAACGCTCAAGATTTAAAGTCAAAACCTATAATTACTATAGTGGAAGAAGGAGTTACTATTGTTTTTCCAACAACTTTAGTTCCAAAAAATATCAAAGGAAAAGTGTCCCTTTATAGACCGTCTAACAAAAAATTAGATTTCGAAATTCCTATTTCATTATCTGATGCTACTACTTTGCTCATACCTAAAAAAAGTTTGGCAGGCGGTCGATGGGACATTAACATGGAATGGAAATATGATGGAAAATTATATTTGACTAAAGAAACAATTTACATTAATTAGATAAAAGCCATAAAGTCAAATATTGACATTATGGCTTTTAATCTTTATAATATCCTATATAGTAAAATGCTATACTCAGCGTTTATATTCGGTTTAATAAGTAGTTTTCATTGCATAGGTATGTGCGGACCTATTGCGATGATGTTGCCTATTGATAGAACGAATCAAGCTAAAAAGGTAACACAAATAATTACATATCATATTGGACGACTAACTGCTTACGGAACTATCGGATTTGTTTTCGGACTTCTAGGTAAAGGTTTCTTCTTAGCAGGAATTCAGCAAAATTTATCGATATTCATAGGTGCCGCAATGATTATTGTAGTGTTGATACCAGAGAAGATTTTCGCAAAATATAATTTTTCTAAACCAGCGTATAGATTAATCTCTAAAATTAAGACATCTTTAGGAAGTCAATTTAGAAATAAAAGCTATAAGTCATTATTTACTATTGGTTTATTAAATGGATTTTTACCGTGTGGAATGGTTTATGTCGCTCTCTTTGGTGCAATTGCGATGCAAAGTGAAAGTCTTGGAGTTTTGTATATGATATTATTTGGTCTTGGTACAGTTCCTATGATGAGTAGTATTGTGTACATTAATTCGTACTTGACAATGCCTGTTAGAAATAAAATCCAAAAATTAATTCCATACGTTGCTGTTTTAATCGGATGCTTGTTTATTTTGAGAGGTTTAGGATTAGGAATTCCTTATATCTCGCCATCCAATATGAGCTTGTTCGTTCAAGAAGATCCAAATTGTCACTAATATATTAGTAAGCATATTTCAATAAAAAAACACGCTAACAGCGTGTTTTTTTATTTAACTAATAATTTATATTGTCATCGAAAACAATTCGGTTTCCGGAGCTTTTCGTTTTAATCGAAGATCAAAAGCCATGCAGATATTTCGAACATAAGGTTTTCCAGCATCTGCCACTTCGATACTGTTTTCTTTAATAATAAGTAAGCCATCGTTTTCCATTTCTTTCAATTGAATTAGAACATCTGGAATTTCTTCAAAGTAAACATCTTTATTTTCCCATGAAGTTTCAAATTGGCACATTAAATTCAAGATATGTTTTCTGATTATTAAATCTTCATTTGTCAGTGAATGTCCACGATAAACAGGTATTTTATCCCATTCTAATATTTGGTAATAATCTTCTAAGTTTTTTACATTTTGGGCAAAGCTATACCAACTATCACTAATAGATGAAACGCCCAAGCCTACCATTAGTTGCGTTTTTGAAGAGCTATAACCCATAAAGTTACGATGTAATTTTCCTTTTTCAAAGGCATCATGAAGACTATCCGTTTCTAGGGCAAAATGATCCATTCCTATTTCGTGATAACCATTTTCGAAAAGTAGTTTTTTACCTGTTTCATATAACAATCTTTTCTTGTCATCTTTTGGTATATCTTCATCTTTAAAACCACGCTGACCGTTTCCTTTAATCCACGGAACGTGAGCATAACTGTAAAATGCCAATCGATCAGGTTGTAATGATTTTGTTTTTTCTATCGTATCGATAATATCATCAAGTTCTTGAAATGGTAAACCAAAGATGATATCGTGGCCTATCGAAGTATAACCTATTTCTCTAGCCCAGAAAGTAACCTTTGCAACGTTGTGAAAGGGTTGTTCTCTGTGAATTGCTTTCTGCACTTTTGCAGAATAATCTTGTACTCCGTAGCTTACTCTTCTAAAACCTAAATCGTATAGCTTTTGCAAATGCTCGTAAGAGGTATTGTTGGGATGTCCTTCAAAACTAAATTCATAATTTTCGGCTTTAGTTGCGCTTGTGAAAATACCGTTAATTAAATCCTCTAAATTTTTTGGGGAGAAAAAAGTAGGCGTTCCGCCTCCTAAATGGATTTCTTTTACAGTTGGCTTTTCTCCTAATATTTTACAGTAGATTGACCATTCTTTTAAGACAGCTTCTATATAAGGATTTTCTACACTGTGGTTTTTTGTGATACGCTTATTACATCCACAAAAAGTGCATAGACTTTCACAAAAAGGAAGATGTATATAAAGACTTATTCCTTCTGGACCGTTACTTTGTATAAATGATTTTTTTAAGGTGTCAGTCCATGCTTCATATGAAAAATCAGCTTCATCCCAATAGGGAACCGTAGGATAACTAGTGTATCTGGGACCTGGAACGTTGTATTTTTGAATTAAGGAGTTTTTCATAATAAAAGCTTTTAGTAATATCCAAAAGTACTCCTAACACTAAATATTTAAAATGATATTTATCATGTTAGAAAAAGACAAAAAAAAAGAGACCTTTTTAAAGTCTCTTTTAAATTATTTAGTAATACAGTTATCAATTAGTGATTTCCATTTTTTTGCAAGCTGATGATCTTCGTATAAGCAAAGTTGCCCCATTTGGTCATTGACTATTTTGTAAAATGGAATAGATTCTGATTTTTTACTATTCATATATTGGAACTCTAAATCTACTTGATTTGTATCACCATTAGCACTGTCCTTAGTAACGTTCACTTTACAAGATTGTACATCATTTAAATTGATAAATGAATTAGACTCTGTCTTCGGGTTAAAATCCATTAAAATAAATCCTTTATTGTGTTCGTCGAAAGCCAAAACTTTTTTATTTAATGTGTCTATCACCTCAAATTTAAAATTTCCTGGCTGAGTGTATTGATTTATAATCGAATTAATTTTTGATTTATTAAGTGAATTTGATCGTATTGAGTAGAATATTGGAATAGCGATTAAGAAAGATAATGCAAGTCCGATAATTGTAATTGAAGTGTCCATTTTTTTTAATTTTAGGTGTTTATATAACAAGATGACTTGAACCAATTGATTTGTTCAAATAGTTTGAGTAAATAATATTAATTTGTGTTAATTGCGAGAATTAAAAAAGTCTCTTAATAATAGAAGTAAGAATATATTTTACCAAAAAGAGTGATACGGAAATAAGAGTAGCGAAACCATCTCGCATCGATTGATGTCTTGATTCGCATAACGGATGAAAAGAGTCTTAATTTTAAACTCTGGAAGTAAAGCTAAATAGCTTTCTAAATATTTTACTACAGTGTAGCTTTGTGTTTTATACTGTAATATAAAAGCAGCTGTAGTTTGAGGCTGAATAAAAACAGAACTATGTATACTGTCTGGTGAATAAGAAGGTGCTGTTTTTTCTATTTCGATGGAGTCACCCAATGATTTGCTAGCAGTAAAAGCAGCGAAAATAACTAATGAAAGTCCAATAATAAGTATTGTTCTCCTTAACCAATCCATAATGTAAATATAGCCATTGGATTTGATTATGAGTCATTCTTTCCTGTAAATGAAGGTTATTCTGCGAATTAATACAGATAAAAAAAAACCTCGAACAGTATTTGTTCGAGGTTACTACTTTATAAGCTTATTTGTAGTTTATTCTACGTTAAGATTTCGCAACTGTTTAAGTTTTTCTTTCCAAACAGTAAGCGTTTCTTTATGAATTGCTATGTTTTTTCTAACTTCTAGAACTATAGAGTTTTCTTTTTTAGCGTTACGCGTATTGGTGAAAAACTGAATGTTATTTTCTAATTGGAAAATTTCATTTTGAACTTCTTCAATTTTGCGCATGATAAAAATTTTCTCATTATCAAGCTTGCGTGTATCATTACTTTCAGATAAATGATCCATTCTATTTGAAAAACGCATCATCTCAGTATCTTTTTTACTTAGATTTAATTTTTCAAAAAGAGCATCTAGTATTTTATTGAACTTACCTTCGATATGTCTTCTTGGAAAAGGAACTTTACCAAAGTTTTTCCAAGTTTCGATGTGCAATTTTATAGCGTCTAAATCCGCTTTATGTTCACCTATCAGTTGAAACTCTCTTAGTGTTTCTAAATAGGTTTTCTTGTTATCGAATGCTTCTACTTCTTCACTATTTTCTTCGTTTTTTTGCTCTTTTAACTTCTCAAAATAATGATTACAAGCATCTTTAAATTCTTTCCAGATTTTATCTGAATATTTTCTCGGCACATGACCTATTTGCTTCCATTCTTCTTGAATTTGCTTCATGATAGGAGTAGTAGTAGCAAAATCTGTACTTTCTTGTAACTCTTTAGCTTTGGCTACAAGTGCCGTTTTTTTACTTAAATTATCGTTTTGATCCTTCTTAATATCTTTGTAAAAAGAGTTTTTGAAAGAATTAAAATTTCTAACAGCAGTTTTAAATGCAGACCACGTTTCTTCATTTACATCTGAAGGAACTTTGCCAGCTGAGAAAAAAGCAGTACGTAAAGCTTCTACTTTTTCAATCTGTGCAAGCCATTGCGAATGAGCATTAACTTTCTCAGTTGCTAAAACTTCAATTTGAGCGATTATTTCTTTTTTCTTTTCTAGATTTTCTTGCTCTGTACCTCTTTGGTTTTCAAACAAAACTTCTCTTTTATCGTGCATTTGTTTAGTTAATTCACTAAACTTATTCCAGATATCATCACGGTGTTCTCTAGAAACTGGACCGATATCTTCTTTCCAAATTCGATGTAAATCCTGTAATTCTCTAAAAGCTTTATTGATGTCCGCTTCGTTTACTAGTTCTTCAACACGAGCAACGATTTTTTGTTTTTGCTCAAGATTGTGCTTAAAGTCTAAATCTCTTGCTTCTCTATCTAAGTGTAAATAATCGTAAAAATTCTCTACATGGAAATGAAAATTATTCCATACATGATTGTACTTATCTTTAGGAATTGGTCCTGCATTTTTCCAACGGTCTCTTAAATCATTAAAATGTTTTAAGGTATCTTTAATGTTTGCTTGAGGATCTATAAGTTCTTTAAGTTCCTCAACGATTGCTAATCTATTTTCTAAATTAGATTTTAGATTAGTTTGCAAACTTTTGAAATGCGTATTTTTAGCATCTCTAAAAATGGAATAATATTTATCGAAATTTGTTTTTAGAGGAGAATGATATTGGAAATCTTCATTTGGATCTTGATTTTCAGCAAGGAATTCTTCTTTTTTCTCTTCTAAAAGATGATTGTATTTTGCTAAGAATGATTTTTTAATTTCTTCAATATGATCTTTAGCAGATAATACTTTTTCGTTCGAAACTAAATTAGATAACTCGTCTACTAATTCCTCTAATGATAAAGTATCATAATCTTGCATAGGAATAGCATGACGTTCTTTCAGTGTTTCATCTTCACTTTCTTCAGCATTTGAATCTGCGATAGCGTCAACGGCATTCTGATTTTTCGTTTCAACGGCATCAGTGGAATTACTTTCTTCTGGATTTACAACATTGTCTTCAGCAGGTTCTTCAGTTATTTCCGTAGATGCGGATTGCTCTAAATTATCCGTTGGAGATTGGTTTGTATCAACCGCATTGTTTTCCACGTTTCCATCTGTTTCGTTTTCATTACGAGACAGGTTATCATTCTTTTCTTCTAACATTTGTTCAATGTGTAAGGTTTGTAATTGTATCTATTGCGAAAGGTACTAAAGCCCTATGAAAGTACAAAATTAATATGCTAATTATGGGCACTTTTGATGGAAAACAATCGATTTAAAGTGATTATAAATTATGAAGCTGAGCATTCTTGCCTAAGTATTAATTATTTTTAGGTATTTGAAAACCTTGTAAATAAAAAAAAAGCTATAACTTTTAAGGGTTGTAGCTTGAAATATTGGTAGATGTCTTTGTGTTTTAGTTTTATTTATTCCAAATTTTCCATGCTTTCTCGGCCTGAAAAATGAGCATATCTAAACCATTTTTTGTTTTAGCGCCTCGTTCTTTTGCTTTTTTTAAAAATTGTGTTTCTTCTGGATTGTAAATTAAATCATAAGCAATATGCTTTTCTGTAAAATACTCGTAAGGAATTAGTGGAAAAGCATCAATATTAGGACTTGTTCCTACTGGAGTAGAATTAATTATGATTTGGTAATTTTCAAATGTTGAAGCATTAATAGCTTCATAACTAATTGCATTTTCTTTCGCTTCTCTGGAAACAAATGTATAGGAAATCTTTAACTCGTCCAAAGCGAAAGCTACACCTTTTGAAGCGCCACCTGTTCCTAAGATTAATGCTCGCTGATGACTTTTATTTAATAGAGGTTTTAACGATTTTTTAAAGCCAAAATAGTCTGTATTGTATCCTTTAAGCTTGCCTTTTTTGGAAACTTTAATCGTATTAACAGCACCAATTTTCTTTGCTTTTTTTGATAATTTATCCAAGAAAGGAATTACAGTTTCTTTGTAAGGAATTGTAACGCTCAAACCTTTTAATTCTAAATTGTCTCTAATAATCTCAGGTAAAGTTGTGATTTCTTGAATATCAAAATTCTCATAAGTACAACCTTCAAAGTTTTCATTACTAAATTTCTCAGTAAAATATCCTTTAGAAAAGGAGTAGCTTATATTTCTACCCAACAAACCAAAACGCTTTTTTACTATTTCAATCATTATGGTTTTATGTATTTTAAGATATGATTCTGAACTATTTTTCTTGCCCAAACTACCGGATATAATTCCTCGAGAACAACTTTGTTATCAAAGTTTAGTCGTAAAGCATTACTCAAATGAAATTTTGCTTTAGTATTGTCAGCTTGCATATAATACAATCCAGCTAATCGATATTCAACTTCGTTTTCTTCCGGAAAATATTCAGACGCCTGCAGCAATGTTTTTATTGCGCTATCAAATTCTCCTAAAAATTGAAGAATATCAACCCAAAACAACCATGTCTCTAAAGAGTGGTCTCCAAATTCGACTGCTTTTCTATATCCAAACTCTGCTTCCTCAAAAAAGTTCATTTGTTTATTTATAGAGGCATATCGCTTCCAGTACAATTGATTTTGATTATCAATTGCTAATGCTTTGTTGACAAAGAAAAGTGCTTTTTGAAAGTTTTTTTGGCGAACATAAAAGTCAGTAATTGCAATCCATCCTTTATCAAGAAGCGGATCTTCATGCACTGTTTGATTAAAATATTTTAGAGCAAGTGCTTTATTTCCTAATTTCTCGTGACATTTTCCTATTCTTAGTAATGCATATGAAGTTGCATCATCTAGCTCTATAGTTCTTTCGTAACTTTCAATAGCTTCCTTATATTTTTTAAGTCTTTCAAAAGCTTTCGCTTTTTCCATAAACGCTCCTAAGAATTCATCGTCTATTAAAGTCGCGTAATCGAAAGCGCGAATTGCATTTTCATATTCTTTTACACCGTAATGCAATCGACCTACTTGGTGCCAAGCAATCTCACTGTATGGATTTTTTTCAATATATTCATTTAAGAAAGTAATCGCTTCTTGATTTTGATCTAAAAATTCAAAGCAATAAACAACATTATATAATGCAGATTGATCTTCTAAGTCTTCCTCTAAGCATTTGATGAAACTTTCTTTCGCTAATTCGAAATTATCCATGAATAAGTATTCCATGCCTATTAAATTATAGACATCTGCATAATCATCAGTATATTTTAAAGCAATTTTTAATAACTCAACTGCTTTTTCGTGTTGGTCTCTTTTAGAGTATATATTTGCTTTTTGAATGTATATTTCTTCGTTCGTAGGTTCGATTGCATATAATTCATTTAGCAATTTTTCGGCTAATTCTAGTTTGTCATCATAGACTAACATCTCCACTTGGACTAGTTTTAGTCCTGTTGATTTGGGGTGTTGATCAAGTGCTAACTTTAATGCTTTTTTAGCTAAAGCGGCCTTACCCATATCGAGATAATGAAGAATGATTTCTTCAAATTCCTCAGAGTCAAAAAAGAGCACTTTGTTGGTTTTCAACATAGACTCAAATTTAGACAAGGATAAGTTATAGTCTTCTTCTTCGTTGCTTAATTGCATACTGTGTTTTTTTAATTTGGCCTAAATAAAGTTAGGCATCATTAATGTTAAAGCGCTGAGGAGTAGGAATTGTTTTGAACAATTTAATTAACAAAAAACAAATTTCAATTAATAAATATTTTTGTTCATAACCTGCTATTCTAGTCCTGATGAAAGAGTGTAGCGTCCCGAAGTTTAGGGAGCAAGAATACCTTCGTACTATAATTATTCTTTATTGAAAATCTCGTCCATTACATCTAGCATTATTTTGCAACCTTCTTTAATTTCTTCATTTGAAATGGTAAGCGGTGGCGTTATGCGGATTGCTGTTCCTTCAAAAAGTAACCAAAATAAAATAAGTCCTTTGTCTTGACATTTAAGAATCACTTCATTAGTAATATCAGCGCTTTTTGTCATTGCGGCCAGCATTAATCCTCGTCCTCGTACATCCTCTATCAAAGGATGTACCAAAAGCGATCTAAATAAGTTTTCTTTCTCAATGGCTTCATCCATCAAATTCGTCTCGGTAATTTCCTTCAAAGTCGCTAAACAGGCTGACGCTATGACAGGGTGACCACCAAATGTGGTGATGTGACCTAATTTAGGATTATCGCTTAATAAATCCATCCTTGAAGCCTCGGCAGTGAAGGCACCTACTGGCATTCCGCCACCCATTCCTTTGCCCATTACCAAAATATCTGGAACTACATCGTAATGTTGAAATCCGAATAATTTTCCTGTTCTTCCAAAACCAGGCTGAATTTCATCTAATATCATCATGGCACCTACTTCATCACAACGTTGACGTACTTTCTTGAGGAAATCATTATGCGGCTGAATAAATCCAGCACCTCCTTGAATGGTTTCTAAGATTATTCCAGCAGTTTTAGTTGTTATTTTTTCTAAGTCTGCTTCATTATTAAAAGTTATAAAGTCAACATCTGGTATAAGAGGACGAAAAACTTGTTTGCGCTCTTCAAATCCCATCACGCTCATAGAACCCATTGTATTTCCATGATACGCATTATGACAAGAAATTAATTGACTTCTACCAGTTGTTCTTCGCGCTAATTTTAAAGCGCCTTCAATAGCTTCTGTACCTGAATTTACTAAATAAGTTTTGTTCAATGTTGGTGGTAGGAGTGAAACTAATAATTTGCAATATTCAACTGCTGGACTTTGCGAGTATTCGCCATAAACCATTACGTGAGAATATTTATCAAGTTGATTTTTTATAGCTTGATTTACTTTTGGATGCTGATGCCCCAGCGCGCAAGCAGAAACTCCAGCAACAAAATCTAAATATTTTTTATTATTTGTGTCGTAAATGTATGAACCTACCGCATGTGAAACTTCCATGCCTAAAGGATAAGGTGAAGTTTGTGCTTGATATTTTGTAAAATCAGTATTCACTTTTTTTATATTTAATGTTTTAAACTAATAACCGCTTAGAAAACTGTTATCATTTTATTTTTTTAGGCTTTGGTTTAGATTTTTTATCGTAATTCAAAGTTTCTTCTCTAATTTTCATTGGAGCATTGTCTTTTGCCGCAGTAGATTTTGACGCTTTAGCGGACTTATAAATGTCTTCACTTTCCTCAGGAGGAAAAATATCATCTTTTGTCTTTATTCTCTCGTCGCCACGCCACAATAATCCTCTAAGCTTACGGGCATTTTCTGGCAAATCTTTTTCAGGAAAAATATCACCATCAACTTGATTAAAAAATGTAATTGTTTCTATCTCATTTTTATTTAATAAAAGATTGATTTTGCTACTAACATTTTTATTAATGCCAATTAATTCTTGATCATCATTTCGCATATAATAAATCACTTCTGCATTCTTAACAATATCAACGTCCCGTAATTTTCCTTCCTCAAATTTTCCGTAGAGATTTTGGCCTTTTACTTGGTTGTAGCCAGTGCCCAAAGTATCTTTTGACACTATAAAAGTATTGTTGAGTACTTTAAGCGAATCTAACTTTTTAGAGTTGTTATTTCCTATAAGGTGCATAATGTCACCTGTGATTTGGCTTTCGCCATTCCATAATATAGGATTTCCTATCATTTTTGTCAAGGCAGTTTTAGAACTTGAATGTATCGAATCACATTTGCCGCTCATATCTGTTTTGTAAAAGCGTACATTATTAAAAGCTCTGATAATTCGATTTTCTTCCTTGCCAGTAACCATTAATTTTTTTCCATGAATATAGACGGAGTCATTTTCGACAAAATTTATAGCGACTGCTCTCTTAGTAACAAATACCGAATCTTGCTTTTTATACATTTCAGCATAATGGCCTTTGATAATTCCCCGATTAATAGAATCTGTAATTTTCACATTTCGCGTTGCCGAAGCAAATTCTCTATTTCGATCGTAATACAAACTATCTCCTTTAATCACGCGATCATCGTACTTGATGTACGATTTGTTGAGGAAGTGAGCTAGATTTTTTTTAGTATCATAAAAACCTTTTTCAGTGTAAATGAAATTTGCTTTACTAGTAATTGTCGACGGTCCTAAAAGATAGGAATGTCCGGAGTTGCTAAAATAATCGAGATGATTTGACTTAATGACGTAAGTTGGATTTGTAATCGTAACTGCTGTCAGGAACTGAAACTTCTTCTGAGTGACGTAATACCGGCCTGAATTACTTTGTAATATATTTTCTTTGTTGGTAATTGTTCCGGGAGTTTCGTAGAATGCTTCTTGTGTATTTCTATCAAAGTTAATTATTTCAGTTACAAGAGTTGCGTCTGGCGAACTCATAACAGCATCACCGGAAGCATATGCTTTTTTTAGATTACCATTATATTCAGCATATTTACTATTTAAAAACAAAGTGTCACCTTGTACCATTTGCACATTACCAAAAGCTTTTATGTAATTCTCTTTCTGGAAATAATAAGCTTTATTGCACGTCATTACAATTCCGTCATGATTTACACGAACGTTCCCAATAAGCAATAAAGCATCAGGAGTTTCTGTTTGATTTACATCTGCAAAATCAGAATTTTCAATAATAATTTTTTTCGGTGCTTGTGCCAAAATTAAATTGCTAGCAATCAACAAGAAACAATAACAAAGGGAAAAAAGTGATTTATTCAATGGATTTAATTTTTGTCAAATTTATGAAAAAGGATACAATCCTAATCCATATTAAGGTTTATTTATAATTGATCAAAAGCAATTACAATCATTTATAATTTATCGTCTTTACTGGTTTTTTCGAAAGAGGAAAAGAATTGACAATTTCAAACTAAATTCTAAATAATTGAAGATTAGATTTGAGTTACTTTCGATACTTTTAAATAGAAAATTTTGAAAAAGTCTCTAGTACGAAAGAAGTCTAATTGCGATTTTAAATAATTTAAGTAATAGAGTAAGAATGCTGTAAAGTAATGACTCTTATTTAAATTACAATCGGATTCTCGTAGAGCGGTAACACATCAAGTTTTAAAAAATACAAGTTTTATGATTGCTTATTATACTGCTAAAATCGATAGTAGAATTTTTGAATAGTACTAAAATAAAGGTCTTCTTACTTTTCTTTAGAGCTAAAATAGAGCGGAGTAATTAAATGGTAGCAATAATTGAAAAATTATTTTTTCACAGCACTCTCGTAATTCTCTTGTACTTTTTTCCAATTAATTAAAGTAAAAAAAGCATCGATATAATTTGCTCTTCTGTACTGGTAATCTAAGTAATACGAATGTTCCCAAATATCTAATGCTAAAATTGGAGTACCTGGCATAGTAGCGTTTCGCATTAATGGATTATCTTGATTGTCAGTGCTGCTTACTTGCAACTTGCCTGAACGATCAATAATTAACCATACCCAACCAGAACCAAAATGCTTTGTAGCTTCATTTTTGAACATAGTCGTAAAGCGACCAAAAGATCCAAAGTCTCTGATAATAGCCTCTGCTAATGAACCACTTGCTTCACGTGCCGAATCTGGTCTCATGCATTTCCAGTACATAGAATGATTGTAAAATCCTCCTGCATTATTGCGAATCGCTTGGTCGTTAGGATCTAATTTAGCCAAAACCTCTTCAATTGTTAGGTTTTCTAGCGGAGTTCCTAAAACGGCTTTGTTTAAATTATTAGTATAAGTTAGATAATGTTTAGAGTAATGCATTTCTAATGTAGTAGCAGATATGCTCGGAGCTAGTGCGTCATAAGTGTAAGGTAATTTCTCCATTTGAAAAGAGCCTTCAATTGCTCTAACATCATCAGGAGATCCCATCACAGGTTTTTCCTCCACGGTTGTAGGTAATGGCACTTCAACGACTTCTATTAATTTCTTGTCATTACAAGCTTGTAAAAGTATAATCAGCAAAAGTATTGGAATTAGTAAATAGGTCTTTTTCATCATTAGATTATTTTTTATATAGCGAAAGTATCATTTCGATATATTGCTGCTTGGCTTCGTTTGAAGTGAGATGGCTAATTTGCATCCAAGCGTTTGTTTTAAAAGCATCTCTCAAATGGAATGAAGGATTTTGTTTTAGATCTACGGTACCTTTAGTCGAATGTTTGTATAAAGCGTATAGTCGCAATTGTACATCCTGTGGTAAAGAAGCTTGCGTCATATTCGACGCTATTTCTACAGCTTCTAGAAATTGAGTATCTAAATCTTTTTCGGTCATTATTTTTTTGTTGCTATAACTGTTTTTCCTCCTACTGCTGTTTCATTTAAGGTAACATTGATAGGAGTTCCTAATGGTAAAAAAATATCAACTCTTGAACCAAATTTGATAAAACCAGCATCAGTACCTTGAACAACTTGCATACCCACTTCAGCGTAGTTAACTATTCGGCGTGCTAATGCTCCAGCGATCTGGCGGTATAGAACTTCACCAAAACTGTTATTCTCAACAACAATGGTAGTTCTTTCGTTTTCTTCACTTGCTTTTGGATGCCAAGCCACTAAAAATTTACCAGGATGGTATTTACTAAATTTCACTAAACCACTCAAGCCGTAACGCGTAACGTGTACATTTATAGGTGACATGAAAATTGATATTTGTAAACGCTTGTCTTTAAAATATTCTCCCTCGTATACTTCTTCAATCACAACAACTTTACCGTCAACTGGTGCAAGAATTTGATTCTCGTTGATGATGACAGTTCTTTTTGGGTTTCTAAAAAATTGTAAAATAATAACCAAAAGCAATAATGCTACAATTTGAACGGCCATTTTTAGCCAGTTCGTGTCAATAAAATAATCAGACAATAAAAGTACAATAGCAGTAAAAATCGTTCCTAATAAAATCGATTGGGTTCCTTCTTTATGAAACATAGTTTAAAATTTGATAAAACAAAAAAATTATTGGTGCTACAAATATAACACTATCTAAACGATCTAGTATGCCTCCGTGGCCAGGCATTATACTTCCGCTATCTTTTACACCAGCTATTCGCTTGAATTTAGATTCAATTAAGTCTCCAATTGTACCTACAATTCCAACGATAACTGCAATTGATGTCCATATTAATATAGAACGATCGCTGTGTTCTGGGCTCGCCTTTATGTAATACCTAGATATCATGTAACCAGCTAAAACCGCAAAAACAATTCCGCCTAAGAAGCCTTCAACAGTTTTCTTAGGTGATATTCTTTCGAATAATTTAGTTCTACCTATTGACTTACCTACGATGTACGCAAATGTATCGTTTGTCCAAACCAATATAAAAAGTCCTATAATAATCTTTGGATTGTAGTCTTGTACTCCAAAAGAAATTTTGGTAATAAAGATAAAGGGTAATATTATGTAACCTATTAAATATAGGTATTTTGAAGAATTGCTTATTTTCTGAATACTATCGTAAAACAAGAACAATATTGCTTTGAGAGAAACAACTAATGCTATCACTAACAGTATTATATCTAATTGATGAATGTTAAAGGAAATATCAATATCAGTATTGAAAATTTCATCAATCCATTGTTTAGTTAACTTATTGTAATGGCTCAATAGAGTGATAGCGGTATATAACGTAATTCCTAAAATTATAGGAAACACTTTTCCAATTTGAACAAGGTTACAAAACTCGTAAATTGCTATTGCCATAAATATACCGAAAAGAATAAAAAAAGTTTCTGTCGAATATAAAATGGATGCCAGTAACAATAAGATATATACAGCTCCTGATATACCTCGTTTTAGGGTTTCATTCATCTTAAAGATCTTCTAAGAGCAATAAATATAGGTTTTTAGCAGTGCTTCCGTATTGTGTGAAATCTTCTTCTTTAGCTTTTTCGAAATATTTTATCGTAGTGATATTAGTAGGGTAGTCTGTTTCATACTTCTTTTTAATAACACTCAACAAATCACTTTTAGCGCCAATAATTTGACTAGTCGTAGCTAATATAATAATGTTTGCGGGAAGTTCGTGCGGTTTATTTTGCTTGATTTGCTTAGATGAAAACAGTATAGAACCTTCATCAGCTATTAAGTTTTCACAGGTAGCATATAGGAATTTTGGATCTGCACTTTTACTGTAATCCAATTTATTGTCGTCAAGGATCGAAAACAAATCAGGATTGTAGCATAGAACTTTACTCTCAAACCAGTCGTTTTCCTCTAGTATATTTTCAAACTGCTCTTTTACTTCTTCAAGATTTTCACAGTATAAAAACTTACCTCCATTTTTTTTAAAATTGAAAATAAATATCTCGTCAATTGATTTGTTGCTTTCAGTAAATGACTCGTTAGATTCATTTGCTTTATCTTCATCAGAAGCAGGATTGATTGAACCAAAAAATTTTCTAAAAAGACTCATACACTTTTAAACTACTTGATTTATTATTTGAAAACGTCCAAAGATAAAAAAATCTTAATT
Organism: Flavobacterium weaverense; assembly: GCF_003688495.1. GTDB lineage: Bacteria > Bacteroidota > Bacteroidia > Flavobacteriales > Flavobacteriaceae > Flavobacterium > Flavobacterium weaverense. Next base: position 719,907 of record NZ_REFH01000007.1, read on the forward strand.
CAAAAGTTGTTTTTGAATTAAGATTTTCTAAATAATTAAATATTGGTATTTTATTTATGAAACTACTTCTTCGAGATTTTTATCCCATGTTCTTTTACCGAAAATAGCTTCTAAGTCATCTTTAAAAATAACTTCTTTTTCGATTAAGATATCAGCAAGTTGGTTCAACTTATCTTTATTTTCTTCTAAGATTGCAATCGCTCTTGTGTACTGACCTTCAATCAAATCAGAAATTTCAGCATCAATTACTTTAGCAGTTTCATCAGAATAAGGTTTAGAGAAATTGTACTCACTTTGTCCAGTTGAATCATAATAAGTAACGTTTCCTATTTTTTCGTTCAATCCGTAAATGGTTACCATTGCACGAGCTTGACGCGTTACTTTTTCTAAATCGCTTAATGCTCCTGTAGAAATTCTATCAAAAGTTACTTTTTCTGCAGCTCTTCCACCCATTGTTGCACACATTTCGTCTAACATTTGATCTGTTCTTACGATTTGTCTTTCTTCAGGAAGATACCAAGCCGCTCCTAAACTTTGTCCACGAGGAACAATAGTTACTTTGATAAGAGGCGCAGCATGCTCTAGCATCCAGCTTACAGTTGCATGACCCGCTTCGTGGATTGCAATTGCTCTTTTCTCGTCAGGTGTAATAATTTTATTTTTCTTTTCGAGACCACCAATAATTCTATCTACTGCATCCAAGAAATCTTGTCTGTCAACAGCAGTTTTATTATGTCTTGCCGCTATTAAAGCAGCTTCGTTACAAACATTAGCTATATCAGCACCAGAGAAACCTGGGGTTTGTTTTGCTAAGAAATCAAGATCTAAACCTTCTACTTTTTTAATAGGAGCTAAGTGTACTTGGAAAATTTCAGCTCTTTCTCTGATATCTGGCAAGTCAACAAATATTTGTCTATCAAAACGTCCCGCACGCATTAAAGCTTTGTCAAGAACATCAGCTCTGTTAGTAGCAGCTAATACTATTACGTTAGAATTTGTACCAAAACCATCCATTTCTGTTAGTAATTGGTTTAATGTATTCTCACGCTCGTCATTTCCACCTGACATGTTGCTTTTTCCTCTCGCTCTACCTACTGCATCAATTTCATCAATAAAGATAATAGCTGGAGATTTTTCTTTAGCTTGTTTGAACAAATCACGTACACGTGATGCTCCTACACCCACAAACATTTCAACAAAATCAGAACCTGATAAAGAGAAGAATGGTACTTGTGCTTCACCAGCAACGGCTTTAGCTAATAATGTTTTACCAGTTCCTGGAGGTCCTACAAGTAGAGCACCTTTTGGTATTTTACCTCCTAGATTAGTATATTTTTCGGGGTTTTTTAAGAACTCTACAATCTCTTGTATTTCTTCTTTTGCACCTTCTAAACCAGCAACATCTTTAAATGTAGTTTTGATATCTGTTTTTTCATCAAATAGTTTTGCTTTGGATTTTCCAATGTTGAAAATCTGTCCGCCACCACCTGCGCCACCACCAGACATTTTTCTCATAATAAAGATCCAAACAGCGATGATAATTATAATAGGTAAAAGACTAATTAAAATATCAGACCAATTGTTTTTAGGTAAGAAATTAAAATCTTTTAATTTTTTCTCTTCAACTGCTTTTTCCAATTTATTTTGGAAAATTTGATCGTTACCAATATCAAATTTGTAGTGCGGTCCTTTGTTAGCTCTATCAAAAACATCTTTAGAAACTTTCTTGTGTGCAGCATCTTTCAGTGCAGCAGCTGTCAAAAAGACTTCAGCTTCTGTTTTGTTATAAACAATAACCTTTTCGATTTGACCTTTTTCTAAATAGTCGTTAAATTTTGATGAAGTCAACTGTCCTGGTTCATCTATACTAGAACCTCCAGTTATAAAACTTATAAATAAGAAAATAAGTAAGATTGCAGCATAAATTAACCACGGACTTACTTTAAATTTATTTGGAGTTGGATTATTTTCTTTAGCCATTACTACGGATTATGTGTCTTTAGTATTTGTTTTCTATGGTTGTTATTTTAGCATCGCCCCATAAACTTTCGATGTTGTAATATTCTCTAATGTGCTTTTGGAAAACATGTACTACAATATTTACGTAATCTATCAGTACCCATTCTGCATTATCCGTTCCTTCAACATGCCATGGCTTGTCTTTCAATTCTTTTGAAACTATTTTTTGGATGGAGTTTACGATGGCGTTAACTTGTGTGTTGGAATTACCGTTGCAAATAACGAAATAGTCGCATACTGCTGTATCTATTTCTCTTAAATCTAGGATAGTAATGTCATTTCCTTTTACTTCTTCGATTCCGTTAATGATATTCGCTAATAGGATGTCATTGTTTATAGTCTTTTTGGCCATGAATTATTTTTATATAAGTTTGTAAAGTTACCATTTTTTGTCATTATTTTTGAACCTTAACATAATATTAAATTCTGTTTACAAAAAACGTATCATGAAACTAATCAAACTCGATGCCATAGATTCGACAAACGAGTTCTTAAAAGGCTTGTCAAGTAAGCAAAATATTGAAAATTTTACTGTTGTAAGTGCTGAGAATCAATTCAAAGGCAAAGGCCAAATGGGTGCCGTATGGTCGTCTGAGGCAAGTAAAAACTTAGTAATGAGTATTTTGATTAAGGATTTCCTATCTGATATAACTCAAATTTTCAATCTAAATATAGCAGTTTCTCTCGCTGTAATGGAGGCTTTAGAATCACTAAATATTCCGAATCTTTCTATAAAATGGCCTAACGACATAATGTCATATAATAAAAAGATAGGTGGCATTTTGATCGAAAACGTTATAAAAAGTGACGGCACAATTAATTCAGTAGTTGGTTTAGGATTAAATGTAAATCAAATTAATTTTGAAAACTTACCTAAAGCGTCTTCGATGGCAGTTATAGCAGCAAAACAATTTAACAAAGAAGAAGTTCTTTTAAAAGTGGCTGAAAATATTGAGAAAAATGCTGCAACTGGGATAAAAGATGCAGCGATTTTATGGGAGAAATATGTTTTTAATTTATATAAAAGAGGAATTCCTATGGCGTTTTCGAATGCGAAGAATATAAAATTTATGGGTATTATTCATGGGGTATCTGCTATTGGGAAATTGCAAGTTTTACTCGAAGATGATTTTATTTGCGAATATGATATCAAAGAAATTCAAATGCTATATTAAAAACTTGAGCTTAAATACAATATTCAGGATTCAAGATTATAAAGTATTGACATTATTAAATAAAAAAAAACAGAGAAAAGAATTACACTTGTATGTAAATCTTTTCTCTGTTTTTTTTAATACTATTTTGTAAACTACAGCTTGTGCATGTTGCTTGCTAAAGTTTCAATAAACTTTCCAATAGGTCCTTTGATCATCATTGCCATCATTGGGTTGAAATCACCTTCAAAATCTAATTTAACATCGCTTGAGCTATCTGAAATGCTATCAATATTAGCAATCAAAGTAAAAGGTAATTTATCGCTCGCAGCTCCCAGAACTACTTTACTTGGCGCTACTTTTTCCTTCATTTTTAATTTGATTTCTGGCATGCCTTTTAACCCAAAGATGAAAGCATCGTCACCAATAACTTCAAATTTTGCTATATTTTCCGGCATCAATTTTCCGAAATTTTTGACGTCAGTCAACAAATCAAATAATTCTTGCGCTGATTTTTGAACGGTAACTTTTGGACTTTCTAAGTTCATTATTTTATGTTTTTGTATTTAAACTTCAATGGTCCAAGTGGACGGACTCACATTCCATTCTCTTAATGTTTGTTCTTCTTCTTCAGTAATATATCTTTTGGCTACAGCCAAATTCAATAAGTTTGAGTAATTACTTAAGGTATATAAATCAACATTTGCCGCTTTAAAATTTTCCTCCGAAACACCAAATCCATAAGTGAATATTGCTGCCATTCCTTTTACATTCGCACCTGCTTCACGTAAAGCTGCAACAGCCATTAAACTGCTGTTTCCAGTACTGATTAGATCCTCTACAACAACAACGTTTTGTCCTTTTTGTAAAAATCCCTCAACTTGATTTTGTCTTCCATGCTTTTTAGCTTCTGGACGAACATACACGAAAGGCAATCCCAAGCTTTCCGCTACAAGAATACCAATTCCTATCGCTCCTGTGGCAACACCGGCAATAACATCTGGTTTTCCAAATTGTTTCTCAATATTTTTCGAAAATTCATCTCTGACATAATTTCTTACTGCTGGAAATGAGAGAATTAATCGGTTATCACAATAAATTGGCGATTTCCATCCCGAAGCCCATGTAAAAGGATTTCTTGGATTCAATTTAATTGCATTTATTTGCAAAAGGAATTCGGCTGTTTTTTCGGCTGTATCTTTATTAAAAATCATAGTACAAATGTATAAAGTTTTTGTTAACGACAAGCCACTTTTTTTGACAAATCACATCTCTAAGGAGACAGATTTTCAATTATTTCTGTTAGAGAGTATTGATATAGAACAACTTATAGTTAAAATATTTCAAAATAAAATTAATAAAGCTTATTTGTATCATCCTGATGAGAGCTTGATTATGAAGACTTTAAAAGCTAAAATCCCTGTCTGTAAAGCCGGCGGAGGTTTAGTTTACAATAAAAAAAGGGAAGTATTATTTATCTTTAGAAATGGGAAATGGGACTTACCTAAAGGTGGTATCGAGAAAGGTGAGGAAATTGAAGATACTGCTAAGCGTGAAGTAGAGGAGGAGACTGGTGTAAATGGTCTTTCTATTTCTCACAAATTACAAAAGACCTATCACGTTTTTAGAAGAAACGGAAAATATAAATTAAAGATTACGCACTGGTTCGAAATGCAATCTGATTTTGAAGGAACACCTCAAGGGCAACTAGAAGAAGGAATCGAAAAAGTGGCTTGGTTAAATCCAGAGCAAATTAAAGAAGCATTAAAAAATTCTTATGAAAATATAAAATTGCTTTTTGAGGAAGAAACTATTGTAAAATAATCTGTTTTACCATTTAAATAACAGATTCAATTGTAATCGAAAACACCACTAACTATAACTTTTTGAAAGTTAAAAATTAGTGGTGTTTGCGTTTTTTAAGAAATATCTTTTAAATTATGTCTTTCGATTATTTTAAAATTCTAAAGACAGGATATTGTAAATGAGCGGATTCATAATACACTGAATGTTTGTAAACCCAGTTTAATTGTGCCGCAGGGCTCTTTAAAAAGTCGCTGTCACTCTGTTTTTTTTGCTCGAATTCTAATTTTAATTTCGGATTCTTTTTTAATAATTGAGCAGCAGTATCTTCAAAAACATAATCTGAATAGCCTTCCTTTTGCTGTAAAATTGTATCGAAAAAGTTCCAGTTAAAGAACGAATCAATGGCCTCTGGTTCGAGACTTTCCAGCAAGTATTTAATACCTTTTTGAGTTGTTTTTATAATATAATCACCTTTGGCGAAAGCCACTTTCTTAATTTGCGATGTTGTAGTGGTATTACTATGTAAATAATGTCCTTCATAAGCTGAATTTGAAGTGTTAAAGTCGGCAATTTTATAGCTTTCAACTTCAATTATAGTATCCTGCTGTAGTTTTTCCATTATGATTCCATTGCTTTTTAGTAAGTCGATAACGGGCCAAAATCCTCTTGGAATAACGTAGGCTGCTGGTATCGTAATTTCTTTGGTGGACTTATATTCTTTGCTGAAAGGGACGTCTTTTTTGTAAGGTTTAGTTCGGTCATAAAAGAGTCTTTTTCCGGAAGTTACCTCACTTTTTTTGTAAGTACCTTCAAAACCAAGAAAAGAAAACGGAACTACTTTGGTAGTATCAATTTCCCACTTAATAGTATATGATTTTTGTGGTTTATATTGTTCCTCGTTATTTAAACGTAATTGTTTAATTTCCTTAAAATTAATGTCAGTAAAATTAATAGTAGATCTCATATACTCGTAAGTAACTTTGACGCGCTCTGCATATTTTTTCAGCATATGGGTCTCCACCACAAAACCTATGGTATTGAATAAAGAAGTATATCCTGTTGCATATCTAGGACTTTCAAAAAACTGAGCAAAACCTTTATCAGGTGTATCTGAAAATGCGTTTACATAAGGAGTCGTTTCAATCCCTTTTTTTTGTAAATCTGTGACTAAAGCAGGCATCATTTTAGTATCTAAAAAATTACCTAAAACAGTTCCTAATTTGTTATGTTGCGTCATTATGTAAGTCAATTTATACTGGTAATCAGCACCATTACTAACATGATTGTCAATAAAAACATCAGGATTTATTTTGTGGAATATCTCGACAAAACTTTTTGTATTTCTAGTATCTGATTTGATAAAATCGCGATTCAAGTCGTAATTTCTTGCATTTCCTCTAAAACCATAAATTTCTGGACCGTCTTGATTCGCTCTAGAATTTGAATTTCTATTTAAAGCGCCTCCTATATTGTAGACTGGAATACATACAATTACAGTGTTTTTTGGAGCTTTTATTTTTCCTAAAACTAAATCCCTAAATAATTGCATACTGGCATCAATTCCATCAGGTTCACCTGCATGAATTCCGTTATTCAATAAGATTACTGCTTTATTTTTTTGAATTTCTCCAAAGTTGAATTGCTTTTCAGGATTAAAGATCACAATGTGCAATGGCTCGCCGCTATCCGTTAATCCCATTTCTTGCATTTCGATTGTTGGGAAATCTTTTGCTAGAAGTTTGTAATATGCTATTGTTTCCTGATAGCTTCCCGACTGATTTCCATTTCCTTTTTCGAAAAAAGTATCGTATTTATTTGTTTTTTGCGCCAACAGACTTATGGAAAATAGTAAAAAAAAGAAAGTGCAAAATCTCACAATTTAGTTTTTATATTGAGTATCAAATGTAGCTATTTTTAGATAATATTTTAACGGTTTGTTAGTGTTCAAAGTAGGCTATTTAAAACAAATGAAAATTTAAAAATTTAAAATTACCTTTGCACAAATAAAAAAAATGAATAAGAAACACCATTCCAACAATATACTTTTGAATTTAGGCATTGAAAGTCTGAACGAAATGCAAGAAGTTGCTCAAGACGCAATACTAAATGATAATAATGTTCTTTTACTTTCGCCAACAGGTTCTGGTAAGACTTTAGCTTTTTTATTGCCAGTTTTAGAAATGTTGCAACCGGAAATACAGTCCGTGCAATGTTTAATTTTAGTTCCATCACGCGAATTAGGATTACAGATTGAGCAAGTTTGGAAAAAAATGGGTACTGATTACAAAGTAAATGTGTGCTACGGCGGACACTCTATTGAAACAGAAATTAAAAATTTAAGCAATCCACCAGCAGTTCTATTGGGAACTCCAGGAAGAATTGCTGATCATATTGACAGAGGAACTTTTCGTCTGGATAAAATCCAAACTTTAATTCTGGATGAGTTTGATAAATCATTACAATTAGGTTTCCATGAGCAAATGTCATTTATCATAGGTAAATTAACAAAACTGAACAAACGTGTTTTGGTTTCTGCGACTTCAGACATTGAGATTCCAAGATATACACGAGTTGTTAACCCAACGATTCTTGATTTTATTCCAGAAAACGAACAGGAATCAAACCTTTCCACAAAAATGGTCGTTTCTAAAGAAAAGGATAAAATAGGCAGTTTGTTCAACTTAATTTGTTCTTTAAAATCAGAATCGGCTATTGTATTTTGTAACCATCGTGATGCTGCAGAACGCATAAGCGATACTTTAAACGAAAAAGGAATTTATGCTACGTGCTACCATGGTGGCATGGATCAGGATGAAAGAGAACGTGCTTTAATTCAATTTCGCAACGGAAGTGTAAGTTATTTAATCACAACTGATTTAGCAGCTCGTGGACTTGACATTCCTGAAATGAATCATGTTATCCATTATCATTTACCGGCCAAGGAAGATGAGTTTACTCATAGAAATGGTAGAACAGCTCGTATGTTATCCTCAGGGACAGCGTATATAGTGGCGCATGAAAGTGAGAAAAAAGCAGATTATTTAGATTATGGAATGCCCGTTTTCAATGTAGAAAACAATGTTTCTTTACCAAAACCGCCTCAATTTCATACGATTTATATCAGCGGTGGAAAGAAAAACAAATTAAATAAAATTGACATCGTAGGTTTCTTTTCTCAAAAAGGTAATCTTGAAAAAGGTGATTTAGGTTTAATCGAAGTAAAAGATTTCATTTCTTTTGCAGCAGTAAAATTCAATAAAGTAAAAGACTTATTGCACGCAATTAAAGATGAAAAAATGAAAGGCAAGAAATTTAAGATTGAAGTAGCGAGAAAAGTTATTAAAAAGGAAGAGGAGTAGAAAAGTGTTCAGTGTTCAGTGTTCAGGAGGGGAATTTGAAAAGTCATAAGTGCTCAGTATTCACTTTCTATGATTATTTGTTTCATTTGTCATAATTGAAGCACCCTTGTGAAGTTGCTCAGTATTTTTGATAAGGGCTCCACGGTTACAATTGGAGTAGAATTTATTGTTAAAAAGGGAATGATAATCTTCATTTTAATTTGTCATGCTGGAAGCATCCCTACAAAGTTGCTCAATAGTGTTGAGACGCTTCCAGCGTGACAATTGGAGTTGTATATATTTATAAGTAAAAGAACGCAGAAGTTTTAGAGATTAAAATTTATACTTACATATTTTCACACTAAAAAGCCGTTAGCAAGAGATAATTATTTTGCTAGCGGTTTTTTTTAACTTTAATTTTGTCATGCTGGAAGCATCTCGGTAAAGTTGCTCAATTGTTTTAGGACTCTTTTAACGTGACAATTGGATTTGCATTTATTTTTAGAATTAAATGATAATTTTCGTTTTTACTTTGTCATGCGGTAAGCATCCCGAAAAAGTTGCTCAATAGTGTTGAGGCGCTTCCAGCGTGACAACTGCAGTTGGATTTATTGTTAAAAAGTGAATGTTAAGTTTTATTTTTATTTTGTCGTGCTGGAAGCATCTTTACAAAGTTGTTCAATAGTGTTGAGGCGCTTCCAGCATGACAATTGGAGTTTATTTATTGATAAATAAAAGAACGCAGAAGTTTTAGAGATTAAAATCTCTACTTATATATCTTCACATTAAAATGCCGTTAGCAAGAGATAATTCTTTTGCTAGCGGTTTTTTTAACTTCAATTTTGTCATGCTAGAAGCATCCCGACAAAGTTGCTCAATAGTGTTCAAACACTTCCACCGCAACAATTAAAGTCGCATTTATTGTTAAAAATAGAATGATAATTTTATTTTTAATTTGTCATGCTGGAAGCATCCCGATAAAGTTGCTCAATTGTGTTGAGACGCTTCCAGCGTGACAACTGGAGTTGTATGTATTGTTAAAAAGAGAATGATAATTTTTGTTTTACTTTGTCATGCTGGAAGCATCCCGACGAAGTTGCTCAATAGTGTTGAGAAGCTTACAGCTTCACAATTGGGTTTACTATTTTTGTTGGAAATGAAAAATAAAAAAAGCGTTAGCAGCCTAAATTTAGACTGCTAACGCTTTTTTTAATATTTACTCAGAACTGAATACTTAAAAATGATCACTCAAAAACTTATCACTGAAGACTAAATTTTAAGTTTTCTTCACGTATTGCGTAATAATCACAATCGTTTGTCCATCAACTTTTCCTTCAATATATTCTGCATTTTCATGATCTAAACGGATATTGCGAACTGCAGTTCCTTGCTTAGCAACCATACTTGATCCTTTTACTTTTAAGTCTTTGACCAAAACCACTGAGTCTCCAGTTTCTAGGATAACTCCGTTGCTATCGCGATGTATTATTTTATTTTCGTCGTCTTCTCCTTCTCCTGTTGCTTGTGCCCAAGCCAAGTTATCTTCATCTAAATACATCTGATCTAGCAATTCTTGAGGCCATCCTGCAGCACGTAAACGACTTAACATTCTCCAAGCTACAACTTGCACTGGAACTTGTTCGCTCCACATGCTGTCATTTAAACATCTCCAATGGTTTAAATCTACATTGTCAGGGTTTTCAATTTGATCAACACAAGTACTGCAAGCCAAAATGCTTTCGTCTAGTCCACCTTTTTTTGTTGGAAGTACTTCGTAAACTTTTAAGTTTTCGTTTGCGCCACAAAGTTCACATTTCGATCCACTACGTTTGCTTAATTCTCTTTCTATGCTCATTATATGTTGTATTTATTTTAAGCGAAATTACTCTTTAAAGATAGTCTTCGCAAATTATTGTAGTTTTGATTGTTTATCTGTGCGAGTCTCTGAATATTGATCGTGCAATGATTAATTAAGTTGTGTTTTAAAAAAATAATGAGACGCGTCCAGCGTGACAAATAAATTAACTTAAGATTTTTTCTACGACTTTAAAACTATTTTACTCTAACGGCATCAGGAACTAGTAATTCATATTGTCCGCCGTTACGAAGAACATCTCTCACAATACTTGAGCTAATGTAGGATGTTTTTGCAGCTGTTAATAAAAAAACTGTTTCTATTTTAGCCAAGCGTCTATTAGTGTGTGCAATTGCTTTCTCAAATTCAAAGTCGGCGGGATTGCGTAAACCGCGAAGAATAAAGTTAGCTTTTATTTTATGGCATAAATCTATTGTCAATCCTTCGTAAGTAATAACAGAAACTTTTGGTTCGTCTTTAAAAGTTTCCTCAATGAATCGCTTTCTTTCTTCAAGTGAAAACATGTATTTCTTTTCGGCATTGACACCAATAGCAATTACGATTTCATCAAAAAGCGAAATCGCTCTTTTGATAATGTCTTCATGACCTAAAGTAATTGGGTCAAAAGATCCGGGGAATATTGCTTTTCTCATCTTTTATGATACTCTTATTGTGAACAAATTTGATGTTCAATTATGTTTTTCGAATCGTCTTTATCGCTTTAACCCATTCTGTTTTACTGCAAACTTTACAAGTTGCAATTCCTGTGTTTTGAGGTTCTGTATTGCCACAGAACGTACAGGAGAATATGCCATCTTCGGGGATAATAGTACTTTTTTTATTAAACAAGAATGGTAGAATGGGTAATCCTGGTTTAACGTTTTCGTCCTCGTAATAAAAAACGCTTATATCACCGCTAGTTTCCAGAAATGCGTTTCTTACTTGTCCTAAATGCTCTATAGATTTCAAACGCAGTTCAGAAAAAAATTCATCTTGCGCCAAACTTTCTTTTTTAAAAGTAGTGATTGAAAATTCTCCTTCACTTATTAAACATTCCGTTTTTCCTTCTACGAATTCTTCAAACTTTTTGCTTTTTCCTGTAAGCCAAGTAACCAATCGATATAAAACAATAATCACAGTAAATACAGTAATTGCTGGAACTATACCTACATCTTCGTAAAACATGGGATCTCCTGCTGCTGATCCTAAAGCAATAATAATTACGGTTTCAAAAACCGACAATTGTTTCACGCCGCGTTTTCCTGCAATTTTTAACGTCACCAATAAAACGATAAACATTATTGTCGAACGAAAAATAACTTCTAAAAGAAATGATTCGGGTAAACCGTTAAACAACAATCTGTTCCATTCAAAAATTTCTTTCATAACAGCAAATTAATTGTTTAAAGCTAGTTCGATAGCATTAGTAAACAAATCTTCTAGCGAAATTCCAGCTGCTTGTGCTTGTTGTGGAATCAAACTTTCAGTTGTTAATCCCGGAATAGTATTCATTTCTAGCATAAAAGGCTCGCCATTTACTATAATAAATTCACTTCTAGAGAAGCCTTTCATTTTTAAAACTTCATAAGCTCGTTTTGCTATTTCGCCTACTTTTTCAGTCATTTCATCTGAGATTCTGGCTGGTGTAATTTCTTGAGATTTACCAAGATATTTCGCTTCATAATCGAAAAAATCATTTTCAGAAACAATTTCAGTGATTGGTAAAACAGTTACTTTTCCTTTGTAATTGATGACTCCAACAGAAACTTCTGTGCCGTCAAGGAAACTTTCTATAATGATTTCGTTGTCCTCTTTATAAGCGATTTCGATAGCAATAGGTAATTCAGCAGCGGTTTTTACTTTAGAAATTCCGAAACTCGATCCTGCTTTATTAGGTTTAACAAAACAAGGCAAACCCACTTTAGCTACAATTTCGTCTGTATTGATTTTGTCACCTTTGTTTAAGTAGTACGAAGTCGCCGTTTTGATTCCGTAGGGTTTTAAAACGGACAATAAATCGCGTTTGTTGAAGGTTAATGCCGCCTGATAATAATCACATGATGTTTGAGGGATATTTAAAAGTTCGAAGTACGCTTGCATTAATCCGTCCTCTCCTGGTGTACCATGAATAGCATTAAAAACGCAGTCAAAACTTATTTTATTTCCTTGAACAGTTGTTGAAAAATCATTTTTGTCAATAGGAAATTCTGCGTCATTAGCATCTACGTATACCCATTTCTCTTTAAAAATATGGATACGAAATGGATTGTATTTTGTTTTATCCATAAATTCGTAAACTACGTTTCCGCTGATTAGTGAGATTTTATATTCGCTGGAATATCCGCCCATGATGATGGCAATGTTCTTCATTTTTGAAATATATAAGTTATGAAAACGATTCGTTTTTTAGCCCCGATAGAAGTGAAAATCCCACGCTTTTGGGCGTGGATTGTAACGAATAGCGGGAAATAGCTCCTAAAATCCATTAGGATTAATCTTAAAAAGCATTAAACAAAATTATCATTTTTTTTGAAACGAAATAGCTTTATCTTTGCGACATATAAAAATAAATTTATGAGTTTACGTAAGTATCTTACTAGCCGTGTTTTTTTAGTGCAAGTATTAATTGCTTTTGCCATTTTAGCCACATTGATTTACCTGTTTATGCACTGGTTGACTTTTACAACAGATCATGGTCACGAAATTGCAGTACCTGATTTGCGCAAACTTACCGAGGAGCAAGTGCAAAGCAAATTAGATGATTTGGATTTAGATTATGTGCTACTAGATAGCGTAGATTATAGAAGTGAATTTCCTCAATTTAGTGTGGTGGAGCAAGATCCAACGCCTGGAACGATGGTTAAAGTGGGTCGAAAAATATATATCAAAATCAATACTTCTGGTTTTTCATCTGTTAGAATTCCTGATTTGATTGAAAAAACGTATCGTGAAGCAGTGCCAACACTAAAAGCACTGGGGCTTGATGAAGGAACTGTTACTTATGTTCCTAATTTAGGTAAGGATATGGTACTAGAAATGCGTTTTAAAGGACGAAACCTGAAAGTAGGCGATCGAGTTCTTAAATCATCTAAAATTGACTTGGTTTTAGGCGACGGAAAAATGAGTTACCAGGAAGAAGAAAATGCTGCGGATACGATAACTGCTCCAATAGAATAAACACCATTTAATGAACAATACTGTAGATACAATAGATTTAGAAGACGAGTTATATGAACATTTTAGATTTGAAGTTCCTAAGGGCCAAACGGCTTTGCGAATTGATAAATACTTGATGGGATTAATCCAAAATGCGACTCGCAATAAAATACAAACTGCCGCAACTGAAGGAAATATCTTTGTAAATGATGCGACAGTAAAATCAAATTACAAGGTGAAAGCCAATGATATAGTTCGTGTGATGCTTACTCATCCTCCTTATGAAAATCATATTATTCCAGAGAATATTCCGCTGGATATTGTTTATGAGGACGATACTTTACTGCTGATAAACAAATTACCTGGAATGGTAGTGCATCCTGGTCACGGGAATTACACAGGTACTTTGGTTCATGCGCTTGCATATCATTTTGATAACTTGCCAATGAATAGCAGTGAGCGTCCAGGATTAGTGCATAGAATTGATAAAGACACATCAGGTTTATTGGTTATTGCTAAAACAGAAGCTGCGATGACACATCTTGCTAAACAGTTTGAGGCTAAAACTTCTGAAAGGGAATATGTGGCTTTAGTTTGGGGAAATGTAGTGGAAGATCAAGGAACGATTGAAGGGAACTTAGCGCGTCACTTGAAAGATCGCATGCAAATGGCTGTTTTTGCTGATCCAGAAATAGGAAAGCCTGCTATTACTCATTATAAAGTTTTGGAACGTTTTGGTTATGTTACTTTGATTTCGTGCCAACTAGAAACGGGTAGAACACATCAGATTCGCGCGCATTTAAAGCACATAGGACATCCTCTTTTTAATGACGAGCGTTATGGTGGTCATTTAATTTTGAAAGGAACTACGTTTACTAAATACAAGCAATTTATAGACAACTGTTTCAAAGCGTTACCAAGGCAAGCCTTGCATGCTAAAACTCTTGGATTTGTACATCCTACAACGGGAGAATTAATGCGTTTTGATACAAAACTTCCAAAAGATTTAGAAGACTGCATTGAAAAATGGAGAAATTATTCGAAATCCCACGGGACTGATCAAGTAGAAGAATAAGATTTGAAAAGCTCCTTAAAGGGGCTTTTTTTATGGCTTTTTTAACGGATTTCTCTTTATCCAAATTTAGCTTTCTAGCATCTTTTAAATTTAATTACGCAATTTAAATAGATTAGAAACGTTAAAATATATAATTTTCACATCTCATTTAATTGTAGAGAGTAATATCTCTTTTGATTTTAGGTAAATAATATTCATTTAGGTTTTTTATATGACACATAAAAATTTTGCTTTTTTAAAATTGAAAACAGTTTTAACTTTCGTAGTAATACTGTTTTGTACTCAAGCTTATTCCTCTTCTATAATAGGAGTGTGTGCTAAGTCGCAATATACTACGAATGGTAAAGACACTTTAATTAATACATTTAAAAAAGATGTTCCTCTAAGAGATAAAATTATCAATTTTGGAAGAGGATTGTTAGGAACGCCTTATGTAACAGCGGGAAGCAGTACTAAAGGTTTTGATTGTTCTGGATTTGTCTATTTTATCTTTAATCAATTTAATATCAAAGTTCCACGTAGCTCTTCGCTGTTTAAAAATTTTGGGAAAGAAATTGCTATTGACGAAGTTCAAAAAGGAGATATATTACTGTTTTTAAGTCCAACAAGAAATGTTATCGGTCATGTAGGTGTTGTCACAAATCCAAAAGGCTTGGATAGTGATTTTATACACTCCTCTTCAGGTCGGGAGATGAAAGTTATTATCACTAGCTTAAAAAAACCTGGTTATGCAAAAAGATTTGTAAAAGAAGTGCGGGTTTTGTAATTTGGAGAGAATTGTATTGTTTAGTCATTCCTAGACTTATCGACTTTAATAGATAGAATTAAATTTTTTAGCAGTTAACATTAAAATGAAAAGCGAAATTATTTTAAATTTAGAACAAATAGAAGATGCTTAATTTTAATTAAACCCAACTTCAAAAACTATTTCCACTTGTACTACTTAAACCAATAAGCATTCTCTGTTTTTATTTTTTAAGTTATTTTTCTTTTAGAAGTTTGTAAAAAGTATAAACCTCCGCAAATGCCGTTCTTAAAACGAATATTTATGAAGGTTATTTTATATTAGCAAGTCTAAAATTTTGTTGATATTCTTTCAAAATAATTAGAAGTGCTTTACTAATTTCTATATAAATTAATTACACAAACAATCCTTCCACACTTAAATAATGTTCTCCAGTGTCATAACAAAACGTCAGTATTTTTGAGTTTTCAGGAATTTCAGTTAGTTTTTTGGCAACTGCAGCTAAAGATGCTCCGGAAGAAATACCTATAAACATTCCTTCTTCTTTTGCAGCTCTTTGTGCGTAAGTGAAAGCTTCATCTTTGCTCACTTGAATGCTTCCATCTAATAAATCAGTATGTAAATTTGCAGGAATAAATCCAGCGCCAATTCCTTGAATAGGATGCGGACCAGGTTTTCCACCGTTGATAACAGGAGAATCTTCTGGTTCTACCGCGAAAACTTTAAAATTTGGAAAATGTTGTTTTAATATTTCAGCACAACCAGTAATGTGACCACCAGTTCCTACGCCTGTTATTAAATAATCCAATCCATCAGGAAACGCCTTGATAATTTCTTGAGCAGTAGTCTTTTTGTGGATATCGATGTTTACTTGATTTTCAAATTGCAGTGGCGACCAAGCATTTTTTAATTCGCTTACTAATTCATTAGCTTTTGCGATTGCACCGTTCATTCCTTTTTCGCGAGGCGTTAAAACAAATTCTGCGCCATACAAACTCATTAGTCGGCGTCTTTCAATTGACATTGATTCAGGCATAACTAGAATCAGTTTATAACCTTTTACAGCAGCTACCATAGCGAGTCCTATTCCTGTATTGCCAGATGTAGCTTCAATAATAGTTCCGCCTTCTTTTAGTAATCCTTTTTCCTCGGCATCTTCGATCATTGCTAGAGCAATTCTATCTTTAATGCTGGCTCCTGGATTTGCTCGTTCTAGTTTGATCCAGACGTTTTGATTATCTCCAAATAATCTATTTATTTTTACATGTGGCGTGTTGCCTATCGTTTCGAGAATATTATTGTATTTCATAATTATTATATTGAGAAAAAATTTATTTCTTTTATTTCTTTTTGGTTCAAAATCGTGTTTTTGTTAGACTGCATCACAAATGAGTAAGGATTCAGACTTTTGGTCACAAAAGTATTTCCGCCTATGATACTGTGATTTCCTATTATTGTGCTTCCGCCAAGTATTGTTGCATTAGCATAAATAATTACATGATCTTCTACCGTAGGATGTCGCTTTTTTTCTTGCATGCTTTTTTCAACTTGCAAAGCTCCTAGAGTTACACCTTGATAAATACTAACATGTTTTCCTATTGTTGTAGTTTCACCAATCACAATACCAGTTCCATGATCGATAATGAATGGCACGCCTATAGTTGCTTTTGGGTGAATGTCGATTCCTGTTTTACTATGTGCATATTCTGTTAGTATGCGAGGCAGAAGGCAATTAGTTAAAGTAGAAATAGCGTTGGCGATGCGATAGACTTCTATGGCAAAAAAACCAGGGTACGAGTTGATAATTTCCTGAATACAATCTGCGGCAGGATCAGTATCCAATATAGCTTGCGCATCTTGTTGCATCGATGAATACAAAGTAGGAAGCTGGACGTAAAAAGAGTCTGCTACTGCGCGACTCTTAGAAGTTGTTTCGTCTTTGTTGATTTCAGTCAGAATAGCGATGAAACGTGTTTTATTTTGTTCTAGTAACAATTCAATTTGTACACTATCTAAAGCTTTCTCCGGAAATATTATTCTAAATAAATCGTCAAGCCAACTTATAATTTTCGAAGAGTCGATAGCTCTAATCCACTTTTCTTGTTGGTTTTGATGAAGTATATTTGCGAAATCAGTAATACTAGTATTCATTTATTTTCAAATTTAGAGAGTAAGATAACTCAGAATACAAAGATAGTTTACAATAGGAATCTTTTTTGGCACGATTTGTAAAATATTGTTAAGATTTTAGATGTTTTGAAAACCCAGGATTATGTTATAATCCGTTTAAGAAATAGAAGAACATCTAAGTTTGATGTTCAATTAGGAACAAAAAAAATCCGTTTAGAATTTCTAAACGGATTTTAATATATGGAATGAGGTTTCTTCGTTCCTCGCAATGATAATTATAGGTGAATTACTTCATCATAAGCAGCAGCAACCGCTTCCATTACCGCTTCACTCATAGTTGGGTGAGGGTGGATTGATTTTAGGATTTCGTGTCCTGTAGTTTCAAGTTTACGAGCTACAACTGCCTCAGCAATCATATCAGTAACTCCCGCACCTATCATGTGACAACCTAACCACTCGCCATATTTTGCATCAAAAATTACTTTAACAAAACCATCAGGAGTTCCTGCTGCTTTTGCTTTTCCTGAAGCAGAAAACGGGAATTTACCAATTTTTAATTCGTATCCTTTCTCTCTCGCTTGTTTCTCAGTTAATCCTACAGAAGCAATTTCAGGAGTAGCATACGTACAACCTGGAACATTTCCGTAATCTATAGGTTCTACGTGTAATCCTGCAATTTTCTCAACACAGTTGATTCCTTCTGCAGATGCAACGTGTGCTAATGCTTGTCCTGGTGTAATATCTCCAATAGCGTAATATCCAGGGATATTAGTTTGATTGTATGCGTTTACCAAGATTTTGTCTCTATCTGTAGCGATTCCTACTTCTTCTAAACCGATGTTTTCAATGTTGGTTTTAATTCCAACAGCCGAAAGTAAAATTTCAGCTTCAATAACTTCTTCTCCTTTTGCAGTTTTTACAAATGCTTTCACACCTGCTCCAGTAGTATCGATTCTCTCTACAGATGAGTTTGTCATGATTTTGATGCCTGCTTTTTTCAAAGAGCGCTCCATTTGTTTCGAAATATCCTCGTCTTCAACAGGAACTACGTTTGGCATAAATTCTACAATAGTAACATCTGTTCCCATTGAGTTGTAGAAGTGTGCAAACTCAACTCCAATAGCTCCAGAACCAACGATAATCATTGATTTAGGTTGTGTTGCTAGTGTCATTGCTTGTCTGTATCCAATTACTTTTATACCATCTTGCGGTAAACTTGGTAACTCACGTGAACGTGCTCCAGTTGCAATTATGATATGATCAGCGCTGTACTCTGTAACTTTATTATCTTTATCAGTAACATCGATTTTTTTACCTGGCTTTAATTTTCCAAAACCATCAATTACGTCAATTTTATTTTTTTTCATTAAGAATTGAACACCTTTGCTCATTCCATCTGCGACGCTACGGCTTCGTTGAACAACAGCAGGAAAGTCTTTGTCAAATGATGAAACAGTCAATCCGTAATCAGAAGCATGCTTTAAATAATCAAAAACTTGAGCTGATTTCAGCAAAGCTTTTGTTGGTATACATCCCCAGTTCAAACAAACTCCACCTAAGTTTTCTTTTTCAATTACGGCTACTTTAAACCCTAATTGTGATGCTCTAATGGCTGTAACGTATCCGCCTGGGCCACTTCCTAAAACTATAATATCGTATTTCATTTTTTAAAGTGTTTATTATTTTATACTACCGTCATTCATAATTGAATACAAAGACAAGTCGTTTATCTTAGTTTTTTTTAATTTTTAACGTTGCGAATTTAAGGAATTATTCTGTTGTGAGAAAGTTTCAAACTGATAAAGTGTTAAACAAATCCTCGTGTTTTATTTATTGTTTTTGAAGACGATAAATAATAAATTTAAAATCAGTAAAAAGAGGTATAAAATGATATTTAGTATTTCTTACAATGTCTGTTATGCTACTATTAAATTAATGTTTTTAACAAATTAATTCGCAACCGAAAATTGAGAGTCATATAAGTTTTTATAATATCCATTTTCGCGGTGAATTAGTTCTTGATGCGTTCCTTCCTCTACAATCAGACCTTTATCCATTACCACGATTTTATCAGCATTAACAATTGTTGCTAATCTATGCGCAATAACTATTGATGTTCTCCCTTTAGTAATAGTTTCAGTCGCGCGCTGAATTAATTCTTCAGAATAGGTATCGATAGATGAGGTAGCTTCATCTAAAATCAAAATGCTAGGATTACTCACATAAGCTCGTAGGAAAGCAATCAGTTGGCGCTGTCCCGAAGAAAGCATTACACCACGTTCCTTAACATCAAAATCGTAATTGTCAGGAAGACTCATAATGAAATCGTGAACTCCAATTTTTTTGGCTGCTGCCAAAACTTGATCACGACTAATTTCTGGGTTATTAAGAGTAATATTATTAAAAATTGTATCTGCAAATAAGAAAATATCTTGTAAAACCACTGCAATTTGTAATCGTAACGATCCTAGCGTGTAATTCTCAATATTATTATTATCGATGTAAATCGAACCGCTATTAATTTCATAAAAACGATTCAGTAAATTTATTATTGTTGATTTCCCAGCTCCTGTAGATCCTACAATTGCAACAGTTTGTCCTGCACTCACTTTTAAATCAATTCCTTTTATTACCTCTTCACCTGGGATGTATCCAAAATGTACTTTCTTGAATTCGATGTCTCCATTGAAATCCGGAGCTTCAATCATTCCCGTATCTTGAATTTGATCTTCAGTGTCCAAAATATCAAAAACACGATTTGCTGCAATCATTCCTAATTGCATTTCGTTGAATTTATCAGCAATTTGGCGCAAAGGATTAAACAACATTGCAATAAACATAGTATACGAAAATAAATCTCCAAAAGTGGTGAATGTGTCTCCATTTAAAATTTTAAATCCGCCGTAAAGTACTATGAAACCTAATGTTAACGAAGAAATTATATCAGCGATAGGGAAGAAGATGGAGTTATACAAAATCGTTTTTATCCATGCTTTTTTATGCTTATCATTAATTTCTTTGAAGTTCTCCGACTCAATTTTCTCGCGGTTGAATAATTGGACAATTTTCATTCCAGTTACGCGCTCTTGGACAAATGAGTTCATATTTGCGATTTGGTTACGCACTTCTTCAAACGCAACTTGCATTTTACGTTGAAATATTCTCGTAAAGAAAACTAGAATAGGCATTGCAACAATAACAATCCACGTTAGCTTCCAGTTCATATAGAACATGAAAAGTAAAACCACTACCATTTTCATTAAATCACTTATAATCATGAATAAACCTTGACTGAAAATACGAGCAATAGATTCAATATCAGAAACGGAACGGGTTACAAGTTGACCAACAGGAACTAGGTCAAAATACTTCATTCGGAAACTTAAAATATGTTGGAAAAGTTTTATTCTAATATCTTTTACAATATCTTGACCTAACCAGTTGGCCCAGAACACAAAGAAGAATTGAGAAAACACTTCTAGTAAAAGAACGATTCCCATCAAAACAACGTAATGCAATAAACCTTGTTGATCTTGATTAGAAATATAACCATCAACTGTTTGCTTTAATAAATAGGGACGCAATGCCGCAAAAACGGATAGTGAAATTGCAAATATAATTACGCCATTAAACCGAAATTGATATGGTTTGGTATATTTTAATATTCTTTTAAATAATCTAGTATCGAATGCTTTTGCTTTCATGTTTTTTATTTGCGAGCTACTAAGCAGTCTTAAATTGCTGCAGCACTTATTTTATTAATTATTTTACAAATAATCGTATTCTATTTTGGTCAAGTATAAACCATGTGCCGGCACTGAAAAACCAGCTTTATCTCTGTTTTTACTTTTTATGATATTTTCAAAATCAGTTAAAGCAATTTTGTGTAAACCAATATTTACTAAAGTTCCAACAATTGCACGAACCATATTTCGCAAAAACCGATTTGCCGAAATAGTAAATATTAATTTATCATTTTCTTGTTTCCAAAATGCTTCAAAAATTGTACAATCAAAGGTGTTGACATCTGTATTGACTTTAGAAAAACACTGAAAATCAGTATGATTAAATAATAATTGCGCTGCTTCATTCATAAGATTTACATCAAGTGATTGATGAAAATACCAACTTTGTTCTTGTAAAAACGGATCTTTGAATGTGTTAATGTGATATTCGTATGTTCTTTTAAGTGCGTCAAAACGGGTGTGCGCCTCATTCAAAACAGGAATAATATCATAAACCGTAATATCTTTGGGTAAAAAGGAATTAAGCTTATGGACAAGGTTTGCAACTTCAAATACCTTATCAAAATCAAAATGAGCGTACATTTCCTTAGCGTGAACTCCAGTATCTGTGCGTCCTGCACCCATTAAATTAATCTCAGTATTTAATAAAGTAGAAACAGCTTTATTCATCGTTTCTTGCACTGACGAAGCGTTTGGTTGGTATTGCCAACCATGATATTGCGTTCCGTTGTATGCTAGTTTTATAAAATATCTCAAGTCACTTTTTTTGAAGCTACAAAGATACTTATTAATTTTTTGGCTATGAAATGGCTAATAGCCAAAGTTTGTTAAGTTTTTAAAGGATTTTTTATTTGGAATCGGAATGTTTAATTTTACCGAAAATGCTAGGTCAGATTGTTCCGATGCTTCGGGAGCAGAAATAGCTCCTGATTGCTTCGTTTCTAAAAATGAAATTATTACTATGAAAAAAATTCTTCTCTTATCTGATACGCACAGTCATATTGATGACACGATTTTAAAATATGTAAATCAGGCTGATGAAGTTTGGCATGCTGGCGATATCGGCGATTTAGTGGTGACGGATACCATTAAAAAACTGAAACCATTGCGCTGTGTTTTTGGAAATATTGATGACGCTCAAGCACGACTTGAATTTCCGCTACACAATCGGTTTCTGTGTGAAGGGGTTGATGTTTGGATTACGCATATTGGGGGTTATCCAGGAAAATACAATTTAAATATAAAAGAAGAAATAAGCGCAAATCCTCCAAATTTATTTATTTGTGGACATTCACATATTCTGAAAGTAATTTTCGATAAAAAAAATAATTTTTTACACATGAATCCAGGCGCTGCAGGAAAAAGTGGTTTTCACCAAGTGAGAACGATGCTTCGTTTTGTAATTGATGGCGATAAAATCAAAGATTTGGAAATAATTGAATTCGAAAAAAAGGCGTAATTCATTATACGCGGTGGACGATAGGAACAATAATTTTGATTGAGGTTCCCACTTCTAAAGTTGAATTAATATCAATATTGCCCTGCAAATTGTTTAGCCTAGCGGTAATTTGACTCAGTCCAAAACCTTCAACAATTTGGAATTTATTAGCGTCAAAACCTTTGCCATTATCAATGATGTCAATTTGGAGAGAATCATTATTTTCTTTTAAACGTAGTTGAGCTTCTATAGCGTCACTGTGTTTGATAATATTATTTAAAAGCTCCATGACGATAAAATAGATTTTCATTTCAAAGTCTTCATCATAGCGGGTAGTTCTCTCAACGGCACTTATATACTTAAAATTCAAAATTGAGTTTGAATTTTTATCGCACAGATCTTCTAACGCATCAAATAAGCCAAAACGCGCTAAGAGCGAAGGCATTAATTCGTGTGATAAGTTTCGAACTTGATCATGTGCTTCTTCAAGAATTGCTTTTGTCTTTATAATTTCTTGTGAAGTTGTTGGGTTTTGAGATATGTGTGCAAAAAGGTGCATTCCTGCTGAAGAAAGTAAAGCGCTAATGTTATCATGTAGAAAAGATGCAATCTTTTTGCGCTCTAATTCTTGACCATTGATAGTGGCGTTAATAGTGTTTTCCTGCACTTTACTACGTAAATCTTTTAGCCTATTTTTATGTTTTAGTTTGACGTTTTGCGCGTAAAAATAGAACAGAAAAAATAACATTATTAAAACGGCTACTAAAACAATAACAATTTTTTTATTTCGAGACTGTTCGTGCAGAAATTTATGCTCTTTAGTTTTTAGTTCACTTTCTATTTTATCTATTTCTCGCTTAAATTCATCTATTTCAAGATTGATACCGGCAATATTTGACTTGTTGTGTTTAGCTTCATTGTTTAATTGGTCTGTAATGGCATTATAGATAGTTAAATTTTTATAGGCGTTTTCGTAGTCGCCATTTTTATTTAAAAATTCAGCATACTCATGATATGAATAAGATAGATCTGATTTTTCGTCTCCTTCGATACCTAACTTTATTGCGTTCTCAAAATAGAAAATTGCTTTATCACAATCATTTTTGTGACTGTAATACATTCCATTAAGCATGTTTAGCGCTACAACAGTAGTAGAGTCTCCATGTTTTTCGTGAAATTTATTAATGTAGTTTAAGTAGGGAAGGCCTTGATCGAATTGTTCAATGTCAAAATGGGCCCATGTTAGATTTAGCTTTGTGAAAACTATCTGTGATGAATCACGACTTTTAGTGCTAAATTCCAATGATTTTTTATAGTAGTAAATTCCTTTTTCATATTGTTTCTTATCAAAGCAATAGATATTACCTAAATTATTATTTAACCAGTTTTTGAGTAGATCATTATTTGTTTTATTAGCGTAGACTAATCCTTTGTGATAATATAAGTACGCTTTATCAAATTCAGATAATTGATCAAAATTTGCGGCAATTGTATTGTATGCACTAGCTATTAAATTATTATCTTTTGAAGAAAGCGCGAGACTTAAAGCAAGTCTTGACTTGACTAATGATTTCTCATAATTTCCATTTTTCATCAAATCAACTGCTTCTTTGATCAGTGCAGCTGCTTTTTTTTGTTCTTCTTTTTCTACGTGCGCAAAGGCTGTATTAGAAGAAAAAGTCAAAAGTAAAATCAATGCAAAAAGAACTTTTTTAAGAAGCATAATAAGTTTGCTAAGTAGTTAAAATTGAATTTTGATCAATTGTTTTAATGGAAATTTTTAATTTATGGTATTCGAATCTTTTTAATGTACTATTCTAATATGCTTGTAAACTAAATGCAAAATTATAAATAATACAGTGCTTATGGTTTTACCAGTTTGTGTTTTATTGCATATTTTACAAGACTAATCGAATTTTTAGCGCCAAGCTTTTTCATTATATTTTTACGATGCGTTTCGACTGTGTTTGCACTAATAAATAATTGATCACTAATTTCCTTACCGCTGAATTCAAGCGAAATTAAGATTATAATTTCAAGCTCTCTTTCTGTTAAAATTTCGTTTCCGTGTAATTGAGATTTATTTAATTTAGGGTTACCTTTAGTTACTTTCGTGAAAATTTTCTCCCTAACATCTTTACAGAAATATTCTTCGCCATTATTAACCGCTAGTATGGCGTTAATAATGTTCTCGCCTGCACATTTTTTAGTCAAATAACCACTACTACCTAACTTCATCACTTCTCGCACTATTCTTAAATCGTCGTGGCTTGATAAAACTATGATTTTGCAGGGAAAACCTTTGGCGGCAAATTCTTTTATAACCTCAATTCCGTCCTTGCCAGGCATGTTGATGTCAAGTACAAGAATATCTGAGTTGTTACTTTGCACCTCTTCAAATAAATTATCACCTGTAATGGAGTGGCCAACTACTTTAAATGCAGCGTTAGTATGCAAGATTGTTTTGATACCATCAATTAGTATTTGATGATCATCAGCTAGGTGAATTCGTATTTTGTCTAACATAGTGTGTTTGTTATTGCCAAATTTAGATAAAATAAATAGCTGTGCGCAAATTTTCTCAAATTATTGCTGACTTTGAGTTTTGAACACAAAAAAACCCGAACTGTTACATTCGGGTTTCCTTCGCACTAATAAACTAAAGTTTATAGGTTTACCTCAATCTGTCCACAGATTTTACGAGATCTTCATCCTTTTTGATGGCCTTATTAGCTAAAACTAATAACACGATAGCAACTACAGGTAGAAACATCCCAATACCTTTCTCAGAAACAGCGGGTGTTTCTCCAGATACATTTAGTGAACGATATACAAACAATCCTAATAAAATCAAATTTAATATGATATTCAATCTGCCAATAACAAATTGATTTTGTCTTTTTTTATAGGAAACGATACTCAAAACAGTTAGCGTAGTACTAAGTCCTAGCAATACCGTGTAGATTTGACTTTGCATGAAATAATAAGAGCTATTATCGCTCATAGTCCATAAAGGAATAAAAAACAATAATATACCTGTAACTACAAAAGCAAGAAATAAATAAATGGTCTGAATTCTCTGTATCATGTGTTAAATATGTTTGACAAAAATATATCTTCTTTTTTACAAATACTATTGTCTGATAAAAATTTATTCGTATTATTGCATCATAATTCCGTAAGCACTTCATACTGCGGTTGATTCAATTTAAAGTTACTACCTATCTTTTACGTTATTCCAAAAAAACTAATTAAACTCATAGAACATTCATGTTTGATATTTCTGCATTAAAAGAAATGAAGCTTTCTGAGCTTCAAGAAATAGCTAAAACGGCTAAAAACATAAAATTTAACGGTGTTAAAAAAGAGACATTGATTGGTCATATTTTAGATCATCAAGCTGCTACAGTTGAATCGAAAGTAACTACAACAGCAGAAACTGTTCTTGAAGATGATAAACCTAAAAGAGCCCGAATTGTTCCTGTTAAAAAAGTAGCTATTCAAAAAACGAAAGTTAATCCTGTTATTGAGAATCAGGAAATTGCAGTCGCTGAAATAGAAACAGAAGAAAATAACGTTTCAGAAAAAGCGGAAATTGCTATTAATGAAACAGATTCTTCAGATCAAGAGCAAAAAAACGAGGAAAAAGTAGAAGGTAAAAAACCTGGTACAGCGATAAAATTTAATAAATCAGCTTACGAGAAAAAAATAGCCTTAAAAAAGGACAAAGAAGAAGTTAAAGAAACTTCAAAAGAGCAAGAGCCTACAGTTGACTCTACATCAGAAGTAACTGCTGAAGAAAAAGCTGAAGTTGTTGCTCCTGCAAAAAAAATAAATCCGAACCAGTTGCATAAACAAAATGCAAATCAAAATGGAAACGGAAATCAAAATACAAATCAAAACCCCAATTTTAAAAACAAGAAAAGCAATTTTGCTGCATCTGACTTTGAATTTGACGGTATTATAGAAAGTGAAGGAGTTTTAGAAATGATGCCTGATGGATATGGTTTCTTAAGATCTTCTGATTATAACTATTTGGCTTCGCCAGATGATATTTATTTATCTACTTCTCAAATACGATTATTTGGTTTAAAAACTGGAGACACTGTAAAAGGTGTGGTTCGTCCACCAAAAGAAGGAGAGAAATTTTTCCCTTTAGTTCGCGTATTAAAAATAAACGGGCACGATCCTCAAGTTGTTCGCGATCGAGTTTCATTCGAGCATTTAACTCCTGTTTTTCCGTCAGAGAAATTTAAATTAGCTGAAAAGCAAAGCACAATTTCAACTCGAATTATTGATTTGTTTTCACCAATAGGTAAAGGACAACGTGGAATGATCGTGGCACAGCCTAAAACAGGTAAAACGATGTTGCTTAAGGACATTGCTAATGCAATTGCAGCTAATCATCCTGAAGTATATTTAATTGTTTTGTTAATCGATGAAAGACCAGAAGAGGTTACAGATATGCAACGTTCAGTAAGAGGAGAAGTAATTGCTTCTACTTTTGATAGAGAACCACAAGAGCACGTAAAAATTGCTAATATCGTTCTTGAAAAAGCAAAACGTTTAGTAGAATGTGGTCACGATGTAGTGATTCTACTAGATTCAATCACACGTTTAGCAAGAGCATATAATACGGTTCAACCAGCATCAGGAAAAGTTTTAAGTGGTGGTGTTGATGCTAACGCATTACAAAAACCAAAACGATTCTTTGGAGCAGCTCGTAATGTTGAAAATGGAGGTTCTTTAAGTATTATAGCAACTGCATTGACAGAAACTGGTTCTAAAATGGATGAAGTGATCTTCGAGGAATTTAAAGGAACTGGTAATATGGAATTACAATTAGATAGAAAGATCGCAAACAAACGTATCTTCCCAGCTATCGATTTAACTTCGTCAAGTACAAGACGTGATGATATGTTGTTAGATCCAAAAACATTACAGCGCATGTGGATTATGAGAAAGTATCTTTCTGATATGAATCCTGTGGAAGCAATGGATTTCATAAACGATAGATTCAAGAAAACTAAAAATAATGAAGAGTTCTTGATTTCAATGAACGACTAACAAAATAATTTAAAATAGTTATTTCCAAATTCTAATTTGGTTTATCTCTAAAAAAAAACTCCAATTTTCAAATTTGAAAATTGGAGTTTTTTTTATTTATATTTCTAGGAATTTCTATATCGAAATTTAAAAATTTATTCTTTACGTTCTAACAAAGCCATGTAAAAACCATCAAAACCAGACTCTGAGGCAAGGATTTTTTGATCTTTTATAAAGTTGAATTGTTTTCCAATGTCTGTTGTCAAGAAACGAGCAACTTGATCTTGATTTTCAGAAGGTAAAACGGAACAAGTAGCATAAACTAATTTCCCACCTGGTTTTACAATTTTAGAATAGCTTTCTAAAACTTCTGATTGTACTTTACGAATATTGTCAATAAACTCTGGTTGTAATTTCCACTTAGCATCAGGATTTCTTTTTAGAACTCCTAAACCGCTACATGGAGCATCAATTAGTACACGATCTGCTCTTTCATGTAATTTTTTGATAACTTTTGTAGAATCTATAATTTTATATTCGATGTTGAAAGCTCCATCTCTCTTAGCACGGATCTTTAATTGTTTTAATTTGCTTTCATACAAATCCATTGCAATTAATTGACCCTTATTTTCCATTAGAGCAGCAAGGTGTAGTGTTTTTCCACCAGCACCAGCACACGTATCAACAACTCTCATTCCAGGCTTAACATCAAGGAAAGCAGCTACTAATTGTGAGTTTGCATCTTGAACTTCAAAGAAACCTTGTTTAAATGCATCCGTCAAGAAAACATTAGCTCTTTCTTTAAGAACTAAAGCGTCTGGTTGATTTTTTAAAGTTTCTGTATCAATATTTAAGTCCATCAAAATAGCACGAAGTGCTTCTCTTGTCGTCTTTAATGTATTTACTCTAAGTATAACTTTGGCTGGTTGATTTTGAGCTGTTATTTCAGTTGCCCAAACTTTTTCACCTAATTCTTTAACTCCTAATTCGTCCATCCAGTCTGGGATAGATTCTTTTAATGCTCTTACTCTTGAAAGTTCATCAAAACGACCTTTTATTTTTCTTTCTGGAGTTCCTTCTAATTGACGCCAATCAGGAATAGGATATCCTCTTAATACAGCCCATACTGAAAACATTCTCCAAAGATTATCTCTGTCAAATGGTTCTTTAACTTCTGCAATTTCTGCGTATAATCTTTTCCAACGTACTATTTCGTAGATAGTTTCAGCGACAAATTTTCTATCTGAACTTCCCCAACGTTTGTCTTTTTTTAAAGATCTTGCTACCACTTTATCAGCATATTCACCTTCATTGAAAATGGCATTTAATGCATCTATTGTTGTGTAAACTAAATTTCTATGTAATCTCATTTTTAATAATTGAGGTGCAAAGGTACTATTTATTGATTGAATGTGATATTTTAAATAATGAATGTTATTTATAAATTTCTTTCCAAAAAAAAAACACTGTGTTTGTTACAGTGTTTTTTTGAATTATCAATTAATGAATGCGTTTTAAATCTACTTTTTCAGGAGCATGAAGCACCATCGGGAATTTTTCAATTTTTACAGAACTACTGTCTAATCCAAAAGCTCTCTCCTCAGATAAACTTAATTTTTTAAGAAGGAAGTACGAGTTCATTATTAGTTTTTCATGCCATCTTAAACGACTATCATTGGATAGGAATTTTTCAGATAAAACAAATTTGAAATCACCAATAATGTTATTTTTATTTAATGATTCATATCGACTTGTAATATCAACTTCACCATTTTTAACCATGTCTTTAATCACTTCTCTAAACATCAAGTTTATTTTAGTTGGCTCCCTAAATCCTAGATTAAAATCAACACGGTATAAATCGTCTTTTAAAATTTGAGTAACCTTGTACTCCGCCTTATATGGTTCAGATAATATATTGACGTGTACAAACCAATAAATATCAGCTCTTTTTGGTCTTTTTTGTAAAATTGAATACATTACTTTTTCTTCTATTTCGTCAGTTCTTCCAGCGTTAGTCATATAAACCAAGTGCGTTGCGTATTTTGGAATAGTTAAATCAGCGCTTAGTTCAATCAAAACTTTTTTGTAATCTTCAACTTTTACAAGTTTAGTGTAACTTTTATTTATTTGCTTAGCTAAATACCAAATTGTCATTATACTAATTAATATTGCTGCAATGATAAGTGTTACGTAACCTCCATCAGCAAATTTAGTGATGTTTGCTGCTAGAAAACTAAATTCAATAAGTAAGTAAATAGTTATTAGTGGAATTATAAAGTATAACTTAACCCTTTTCATTATTAGATAAAAGTTAAGTAAAATGGTCGTCATAATCATGCATAATATGATTGCTAAACCATAAGCATGTTCCATATTGTTAGATTCCTCAAAGTGCAATACAATTCCAACACAACCAATAAAGAGCAGCCAGTTTATTGAGGGTATGTATAACTGTCCTTTTAATTCAGTAGGATATTTAATTTTAACTTTTGGCCAAAAATTTAGTCTCATCGCTTCATTAATTAATGTAAATGAACCACTAATCAAAGCTTGTGACGCAATTACTGCAGCTAATGTTGCTACAACAATACCTATTGGTTGGAACCAGTCAGGCATAATAAGGTAGAAAGGATTTCCATTTTTACCGCCTAAATTTTGCAACGTTCTTCCCTCATGATGGATCAAATAAGCGGCTTGCCCAAAATAGTTCAGTACTAAAGCGGTTTTTACAAAAATCCAGCTAATTCTAATATTTTTACGACCACAATGTCCCATGTCTGAATACAAAGCTTCTGCACCAGTAGTACATAAAAACACGAATCCAAGAACAAAAAATCCGTCGGGATGAGCTGATAGTAGATTGTAAGCATAGTAAGGATTAATTGCTTTAAAGACTTCAGGATGTTGTGTGATTTGGATCACTCCTAAGACAGCTAGCATTGCAAACCAAACCAGCATCATAGGCGCGAAGAATTTACCAACCAATTTTGACCCAAATTGCTGAATTGCAAACAGCACAAACAATATTCCTATTACAATGGGAATAGTATTGATCTCTGGATAAAAAGTTCGTATACCTTCAATTGCAGAAGATACAGAAATGGGGGGAGTTATAATTCCATCGGCCAATAGTGCGCTTCCACCAACAATTGCGGGGACAATCAGCCATTTTATTTTGGTTTTTTTTACTAACGCATATAAAGCAAAAATACCTCCTTCACCATGATTATCGGCGCTCAAGGTAATGAGTACGTATTTGATTGTAGTTTGTAAAGTCAGCGTCCAAAAAACTGCTGAAACTCCACCTAATACAACATCGGCATTTATTATGTGGGTGCCTAAGATGGCTTTCATTACATACAATGGTGAGGTTCCAATATCACCGTAAATTATTCCTAAAGAAATTAATAAACCACCTAAAGTCAATTTACTATGCAGGTCTTTGTGCGATGCGCTCATTTAATGATTTTAATAACAGGTCAAAAGTACACTTTTAAAATAAAATGTAGCTTTTTATAGAATAAAAAAAACACGGCTTTAAGGGCCGTGTTTTAATGTAATAACTAAGTCTTTTTTAGATTCTTCTACTATCATTTCTAGAGGAAGAAATTGTTCTTTGACTTTCGTTTCTTTGAGGAGCTGATTGTCTAGAAGAATTGCCTCTACTTTGTGGTTCTGCTCTTTGGGGTGCAGCTTCTCTCGACGGGCTTGTTCTACTTTGTGAATTTTCTCTTTGTGGAGCTGTTTCGCGAGAAGGTGCTGATCTGTTTTGTGAATACTCTCTAGGAGAACTTCCTCTTTGTTGCGTTGCATCTGGAGATGGATTTGTTCTGTTTTGAGAATAATCTCTCGTAGTACTTCCTCTTTGTTGAGTTGCATCCGGCGATGGATTTGTTCTGTTTTGAGAATAATCTCTCGTAGTACTTCCTCTTTGTTGAGTTGCATCCGGCGATGGATTTGTTCTATTTTGCGCATAATTTCTAGAAGAACTTCCTCTTTGCTGAGTTGCATCTGGTGATGGATTTGTTCTATTTTGAGAATAATCTCTTGAAGAACTTCCTCTCTGAATTGTAGCATCCGGAGATGGATTTTTTCTATTTTGTGAATAATCTCTCGTAGTACTTCCTCTTTGTTGAGTTGCATCCGGCGATGGATTTGTTCTGTTTTGAGAATAGTCTCTTGAAGAACTGCCTCTCTGAGTTGTTGCATCTGCAGAACGATTTGTTCTATTTTGAGAATAATCTCTCGAAGAACTTCCTCTTTGTGCATTTATTTCACCTGACGTATTTCCTCTTCTTGAAGCTAAATCTCGTGATGAACTTCCTCTTCTATTTGAGTTTCCAATTTCATTACTTGATCCTCTTCTTTGATCCAATTCGTAACGATTTACAACGTTCACGTTTCTTCTTGAAAAAGAATAGTTCGGATTTTGGCGCTCATATCCATTCGAACGTCTAGAATTATAATATACTACAGTACGTTCATTTCTTCTATGATTTACGTAATTGTAATTGTTATTAATATTTATGTTGATATTGATGTTGTTTCTATATCGAAAGATTGGGAACGGATTCCATGCATAATAATAGGAAGGATAATAGTTCCAATTCCATGATGAATAATAAGGTCTGTAATTATTTGACCAAAAAGACGCGTAAATTACTGGTGTAGTGTAGTAAACCGGTTCGTAAATGTAATTCTCTCCGTACATAAATACATCACCTACAACTTGAACGTGAATTTTATTGTTCCGATCTTTTTCTACATCGATCGTCGCAACATCTTGGTAAACATCACGATCTATAACAGATTGTATAATAATTAAATGCGTTCTGTTTTCGACAGTCTCGATCACTCGCAAATAATCAACTTCATCATCATTATTTAAATCCAAATTAGATATTTGACGCTCTGGATCATTAAGACGCTTTTCAAAATCCTGAATGTTTCTAGAATCACCAAAAATGGATGCAACTGCTCTTAAGTCAAGGTTATCACTTATCTCAGAGTTCATCGCATTTACAGATGTTCTTTTTTGTGCTTGCAATTGTGTTGCGAAAACAGTAGTCAAAAGACTTAATAGTAGAAGTTTCGTTTTCATAGTAAATTGGATTAAATTTTCTCTTTTTTGGAATATCCAATTACTGTGCCAATAAATTTTAGAGACTAATCGTATTTCTATTAATAATTGTAAATTAGCATTAAAATAATTTTGTATGAGAAAAATAATATTGATTTTAGCAGTGTTTTCAACTCTTTTGTCTTGTAAAACAGCAGTTTATAATTCTGATGATTTAAACAGCTCTAATTTTAAAAACGTGCTTATAGACACTTTATTCCAAGATAAAATAAGCATTCGAGCAATTCAAATTGATAAAAATAGAGTTTGGTATGCAGCAGATAACGGAAGATATGGTTTTTATAATTTAGTGGATAATAAAAAAACTGAAAATACAATTGAGAAAAATGCACTGAAATTAGAGTTTAGAAGTATTGCTCAAACAAGCGACAATGTTTTCATTTTAAATGTTTCTAATCCGGCTTTGCTGTACCAAATTTCTAAAGCTGATTTGAGTTCCACTTTAGTGTATCAAGAAAATCACGAGAAAGTTTTTTACGATAGTATGCAGTTCTGGGATAATAATGAAGGTATTGCGATGGGTGATCCCATCACTAATTGTTTAAATCTAATTAAAACTCGTGATGGGGGTAAAACATGGAACAAAATCTCTTGTGATAAGTTACCAGTAGTCATTGATGGTGAAGCCGCTTTTGCTGCAAGTAACACGAACATCATTATTAAAGAAAATAACACTTGGATTGTATCAGGTGGAAAAAAGTCTAGAGTTTTTTATTCTGCTGATCGAGGAAATAGTTGGACTGTTTATGAAACGCAAATTATACAAGGCAAAGCAATGACAGGAATTTTCACAGCTGATTTTTACGATTCAAATAATGGATTTATTGCTGGGGGAGATTACGAAATTAAAGCTCAAAATTTCTCTAATAAAGCAAGTACTAGTAATGGCGGTAAAACATGGAAATTGGTAGCAGAAAACCAAGCTTTTGGTTATGCTTCTTGTGTTCAATATGTTCCTAATAGCAAAGGTAGATCATTAGTTACAGTTGGTTTTACTGGAATTTACTATTCTAATAACAGTGGCAATTCGTGGGTAAAATTGTCGGACGACAGCAGTCTTAATACAATCCGATTTATAGATGAAAACACAGCAATAGCTGCTGGACAAAGCAAAATGATTCGCCTCCGATTTAAATAATAAAAAAACCCTAAACTACAGATTACGACTGCGGTTTAGGGCTTTTTACAGAATTAATAAATAAAATTTTTATTTTTTTGATCCTTTATTTCGATATTGCTGCAAAAGTTTTCGATTGAAATCTTCTTCCGCTTTTCTTAGCTTCAAAACTTTTGAAGCTGGTATTATTGCTCTAACATTCTGAGTAAATTTCTTTCTAAGTAAAAACAGTTCCTCTTCAGTATCCTGTATTTGAGCTAGAAATGATGATGCTTCTTTTTCTGTCATTTTATCTAACGAGCCATCGCTCATTCTACGCATAAAAGCTCTCATCTTTTGATGTCTTAATTCAAACTGATTATCATCAAAAGTGTTGTAAAGAGGCCAAAACTTCTCTGCTTCACTATTTGTTAAGTCTAATTCGGTAGTGAAGAAGGCTACTTTAAGTACTTTTATCTGCTCTTTTTTTTCTTTCATACTTTCGCCCTGAGCATAAAAGCTGACTGAAACTAGCAATAGTAATAGTGGAAATAATTTTCTTATGGTCATTTTTATTTTTCTAATTAAATATTAAGAAATAGTTTTAAATTTATTCTAAAAGAAGATTTTCTAAATTTGAGTTCATTGCTAGAACATCTTCTATAGCTTTATCCTCAATAGCTACATTTATTTTTATCTTACTGATATCTTCAGTTTCTAACTCGTTAATCAAGTCGTATTGATTGACATTTGATTGGTACGTAATATAATTCTCTAAAGCTACTGAATCTAATTCTTGTTTGTTTTGAGACCAGTTAGCAATTATGGGAATCATTAGCGCAAGAACTAAAATCGCGGCTATCATCATAAACAACGTTTTTCTCTTTTGAAATATCGAAATTACTTTTGGTTCACTCGCAGGTAATCGCTCCATCATTTTGACAGAGAAATTTTCAAAATAGTCATTTGGAGTTCTAAATCCCGATTCAATTTTAGGCTCGTTTTCTAATTTAAATGTTTTCATATACTACTAAGACACTTTTACTTTAAAAAGGTTTAATTGGTTGTTACAAAAGCTTCTATTTTTTTTACTGCTATGTGATAAGATGCTTTTAGACCTCCTACAGAAGTCCCTAAAATTTCAGAAATTTGCTCGTACTTAAGCTCTTCAAAATATTTCATCTTGAAAACGAGTTGTTGCTTTTCAGGTAATAGCGCAATAGCTTTTTGTAATTTTAATTGGATTTCATCTCCATCAAAAAAAATATCTGCTTCAAGATTATCAAGTACTTTGTTTTGAATAATTTCTGATGTAACGCCACTCATTTTTGATTTTTGTTTCAAAAAATTTAAAGCTTCATTTGTGGCTATGCGGTACATCCAAGAAAAAAGTTTACTTTCTCCTTTGAAATTTTTTAAATTTTGAAATATTTTAATAAATGTGTTTTGCAGTATATCATCAGTGTCATCATGGTTTAAAACGATATTCCGAATGTGATTATAAAGCGGTCTTTGATACTCCAATATTAAACTCTGAAACGCTTCATTCTGCGTCCGAGGATCTAATAATTGCTGTATAAATTCCTTTTCTTCGTGCAAAATTGTTTTTTATAAGTTAGAACAAAATTTATGTAAAAGGTTTAATAGGTTTAGAGAAATTTAAAATTCAGATTGCTCTTCCTCCTTATTCGTTGGTACTACTGGTACTTTTACAGGTTCAACTTTTTTAATTTGTGCGGGTACGTAATTAGGAACTACTGCTGCTACTTTCGGCTGTATTGGATAATACATTTCAGTTACCCATTTTGAAGGACTTTTAATATCAGCCTTAGTAACTTTATACACTTGCAGGAATGTAAATGATTGATCTACAAGTATACGGTTTGCATTAATGTAATTTGTCGCTTTGTCAAGTGTTTTTTTACTGTGCGAATAGTCGCCGGTTAAAGTAGTTTTTACTGCTTCAAACTCTTCTATTTTCCCACTCAATATGTCACTTCCTGAACTTGTCAGTATTTGGCTTTTTATTGGTACACAGAAAGATAAACGAGTCAGACCATTTGCTAAATCGTAATTATGATAAATCAAAAACGGTTTTCCATTCAATTCAATATTGTTTGTATTGCAAAAGTGGGTTATTTTCTTAAAAACGATTCTTGAATTTTTATTCACATTTGAGATTTTACTGGTGAACGTTTGCTCTAAGTAAAACGTAGCAGGAAATTTAACTATCCCATCTACTTTTACGTTATAAGTATTAATTTCGTAATCAAGTGTCTTGTCAAGATTAGCTAAACTCTTCTCATACATTTTTCCAAAAATCCTATAGATTCCACCATTAAAAGCAGTGTAAACTTTCATAGAAAAATCCATCTTTCCAGTAGTTTTCCAAGTAACTTTTGTTCCACCTATGGTATCTTTAAAACTCCAAAAAACAGAAGATGAAGTGCCATCGCAATTCATTTTTTGTGAAATACTATCGTTTTCTTTTACAAAAATTGTTTTCACATCACCTGCTCCGTCTTTTCCTTTCCAAGAAAAAGAAGCGCCCGCGCCAATCGTCTTAGCTGGATAATTAATTTTTATTTCAGGATCTTCAGTCATCCAGGAACTAAAATCTTCCCAGTTTCGAAAATCATTTACAAAACTATATACGTTTGATTTGGGGGAATTTATAATTTGACTTCTTTCTACAGTGAAATCTCCTTTTTGGGTGGCTACAAAAATGGACAAAGCAACTACAGTAAGTAGTAGCAAAAGAAACAAATATTTTAAAATCCTCATAGTACGCAGGTTTATTAATTTCGGTAAAGTTAAAGATTTAAATTAGAAGTCATATAAACTGTTAATTTTTTATGCTTGTATTTTTCTGACTAAAAAAGATAAATTGAGCAGGGAAGTGATAAAGAGAAATAGCATCTTATTTAACTAAAGTAAATTGGAATTTAATTAAAATAAATTATTCTCTTTTCTCAAAATTTTCAAACTATTATTTTTGTTATGAAATACTTTCCAGACTTACAGCTCTTAAAATTCACAATAAAAAAGTCCGCTACGCAGCAGACTTTCTGTTTATTAAACTCTAATTTATCTTTTAAAGAAGATTTTTATCAAGAACAATATTCCAATAAAAGCAATAAAACCAAGCAGTATTTTATAACTCCCTTTGTAAAAAATCTTGTGCAAACCTGTATCTTTTCGATAAGCAAATGCTATTCCGATAACAAATACAATAAAAAATAGAACAGCAAATATTAATTGATCCTTACTAAACATAATTAAAATATTTTTAGCAAATTTAGGTATTACTTTAATAATAGTTTACTAATTTGTGTTTTCATTTTATAAATATAAACAGATGCAAAAACAGATTGAGGCAGTCAAAGAATTTCATACTACTTTCAAAATTGACTTTCATGAAAAACCAACCGCAGATTTAGGTGCGAGTAAGCATGAACTTCGCTATAATTTAATGAAAGAAGAAAATGAAGAATACTTAGAAGCAGTTCAAAACAATGACTTGACTGAAATTGCTGATGCATTAGGGGATATGATGTATATACTTTGCGGAACAATTCTAGAGCATGGATTACAAGATAAAATTGAGGCAGTTTTTGATGAAATCCAGCGAAGTAATATGAGTAAACTAGATGAAAATGGAAATCCTATTTATCGTGAAGATGGTAAAGTAATGAAAGGACCGAACTACTTCAAGCCCGACTTTACAAAAATTTTAAAATAAAAAGACTTTTTGTTTCCGTGACTACAAAACAAAAAGGTGTGCAAAATAAAACGCCAATTTTCTTATCGAAAATTGGCGTTTATAACTTCTAATATCTTTATGGATTATACTTTAACAGTCCATCCAAAAGTATCTTCTTCTAACTTGTTTTGAATATTTGTCAGTTTATCTTTTAATTGAATTGCAACCGGTTTTTCAATCTTTGGTAAATCGTAGTACACATCTTGATAGGAGAAACCAGATATTGAACTTACAACTGCAGCAGTTCCAGCACCAAAGATTTCTTTTAAACTTCCGTTTTTAGCAGCTTCTACAAGTTCAGATACTAAAACTGGTCTTACATCTACAACGATATTTTCGCTCTTAGCTAATTCGATAAGTGTTTTTCTAGTCACACCATCTAAAATACGTTCACTTACTGGAGCAGTTAGTAAAGTATCATTTATTCTAAAGAAAACATTCATTGTACCTGCTTCTTCTAATTTTGTATGTGTTGCATCATCAGTCCAAATAACTTGTTGGAAACCTGCTTCATTAGCTAATGTAGTAGGGTAGAACTGAGCAGCATAATTCCCAGCTGCTTTAGCTGCACCGATTCCTCCATTTGCAGCTCTACTGTAATGTTCAGCAATAAGTACTTTTACTTCACCAGAGTAATAAGAAGTTACTGGAGAAAGTATAATCATGAATTTATAATCATCAGATGGATTAGCAATTACGCCATGCCCTGTAGCAATCATAAAAGGTCTAATGTACATTGCATTTCCATTCCCTTTTTTAATCCATGATTCGTCCAGTTGTAACAATTGGTTCAATCCATTCATAAATACATCCTCGGGAACTTCTGGCATTGCCATTCTAACCGCTGATTTGTTAAAACGCTTATAATTTTCATCAGGTCTAAAAAGCCAAACAGCATCATTAGTATCTTTATAAGCTTTCATTCCTTCGAATATTGCCTGACCATAATGAAAAACCCTACTTGATGGGTCTAACAAAAAAGGAGCATAGGGCTTGATGACTGGTTTTTGCCATTCTCCATTTTTAAAATCACATTCAAACATGTGATCTGTAAAAACTGCACCAAAGCTTAAGTGTTCAAAATCTACCTCATTAATTTTTGAAGTAGCAGATTTTAAAATTTCAATTTTGTTAGTTTGAGTTGTACTCATAATAATGTATTGGTTTTTATTTTTATATGTAATCTGGCGATACTTAAAAGAATTTTTTTTTATTAAGTATCCGTTAATTTGTGCAAAATTAGTTAAAATTCAGTAAAGTCCTTGCGAAATTGATATTATTTCTGAGAGATAACTCGCAATTACTTATGCTTTAAAAAATGTGGTAAAATGCCGAGGAATTCTAGTAAATTTGTAATAATTAGTCTGTTTTTAAAAAGGAAACGCTTTTCTTTTTATTAAATTTGACACGATGTTGCTTGACTAAACATCTTAACTTTAGAATATAATTTTGAAAAGAGAAATAATCCAAACGCTTGATGGCTCAACAACCATCCAACTAACAGAATGGGACGAATGCTATCACTCTAAACACGGTGCAATTCAAGAAGCGCAGCATGTCTTTATCAAAAACGGTCTGTCTTTATTTCCAAATAAAGAAATAGCCTTAATGGAAATTGGTTTCGGTACTGGTTTGAATGCTTTTATCACATTTTTAGAATCAAAAAAAAATAATCAAACTGTTGATTACGTAGGAATAGAAGCGTATCCTATATCTGCAAATGAAGTCCTAAACATGAATTATGTAGCTGAACTGGAAGCAGTTGATCAAAGTACCATTTTTGATAAGATGCATGAAAGCAATTGGGAAGAAAAAATAATTTTAGATAATAAATTTTCGCTTACAAAAAGAAAAATGTTTTTTGAAGCAATCGAAGATGAAAATAAATATGACCTGATTTATTTTGACGCTTTTGGATATCGAGTGCAACCTGAGTTATGGAGCACTGAAATATTTAGAAAAATGTATAAGGCGCTCAAGGAAAATGGTGTGCTAGTTACATATGCTGCTAGAGGTGTAGTAAAGAGAAGTATGATTGAGGTAGGTTTTACAGTTGAAAAGCTTGCGGGGCCTCCAGGAAAAAGAGAAATGTTTCGCGCTAGAAAGCTTTAAAATTTTATTATTTTTATTTTGTAAACTCTTTATTTACAATGTTTTATAGTTAGTAAAATAAAAAACCAAAAAGTTCGTTAAATGTTTATACACTATCTTAAAAAGAATGTATTTTTACAACGATTTAGAATTTGAATATAACCAAAATCTGCCTTGAATTATGTCAAAAATAATGTATGATTATACGAAATCAGTTTTAGAAAGAGTAAGTTTTGATGCTAATCTTTTTTGCAAAGAATTAGAAAAAGCAGTTAAAATGTTATTGCCCTACGAAATGGAACAGTTGCGTGAATGGTTAATTAGCTTTACGATGGAAAAACCAGAACTGAAACAATGTTTACTTATTGTAAATTCATAAAAAAAAGGAACCTTTTAAGGTTCCTTTTTTTATTTCTTATGTTTTGAACTTATAATTTGTACGTTTTGGAAAACTATCGCTCCTTTTACAACTCCGGCGATTGTAGTTCGCAATGCTTCAATTATTTGAATTTTTAATTCATTTTTAGGGAAAATCAAACTTACTTCTCTAGCAGGCTTTGGCTCTTTAAAATGACGAAGTTTTAGTTTGTCATTTTCCTTTAAATCTAAAGTATGTAAGTAAGGCAACAGTGTTGTTCCTAAACCTTCATCGGCAAGTTTAATTAAAGTTTCAAAACTACCACTTTCTAACTGGAAGTGTCCTTTATCGCTTCGGGGATTATTTTTACATAAGTTTAAAATTCCGTCACGGAAACAATGTCCATCTTGTAATAACAATATTTCGTCTAAATTCAAATCAGAAATTTCTATCTCTTCTTTCTGGAAATTATGGTGACTTTCTGGAATATAAGCTACAAAAGGCTCATAATACAATACGATCTCCTTTATCTTTTCTTCTAACAATGGCGTTGCAGCAATTGCAGCATCAAGATGACCATTATTAAGTTTTGTAATTATTTCATCCGTATTCAGCTCTTCGATAATAAGCTTCACTTTTGGATATTTTTTAATAAAATTATTCAGAAACATTGGTAATAGAGTAGGCATAATTGTTGGAATAATTCCTAATCTAAATTCTCCACCTATAAAACCTTTCTGCTGCTCTACTATATCTTGGATGCGATCCGCTTCGATAACAATATTTTTGGCTTGATTGACAATTTTCTGTCCAATGTCAGTTAATTGAATTGGTTTCTTAGTTCTATCAAATATCTGAATACTTA
Source organism: Flavobacterium weaverense (assembly GCF_003688495.1). GTDB lineage: Bacteria > Bacteroidota > Bacteroidia > Flavobacteriales > Flavobacteriaceae > Flavobacterium > Flavobacterium weaverense. Next base: position 760,731 of record NZ_REFH01000007.1, read on the forward strand.
ATTCTTCTTCAATTTTCTGAATTTGCATACTCAAGGTTGGTTGAGTTACGAAACACTTTTCAGCAGCTAATGTAAAATTTTTATGTTCAGCAACTGCAAGAACATATTTCAATTGAGTAATTGTCATGGTATAGTAATTTCTAATACAAATTTAGTAAAACTATAACTTTATATTATAGTATTTTCGCTAAATTTATGGTAAATTTACTAAAGAATTTAATTACAAAAAAACTTAAAAAATGAAAACTAATATTTTAGGATTACCAATTAAAGAATCAGAATTAATAGTTGCTGAATTAAATGTTTTATTATCAAACTTTCAGGTGTATTATCAGAATTTGAGAGGAATTCATTGGAACATTCGAGGAAAAAGATTTTTTGATTTACATGTTAAATTTGAAGAATTATATACTGATTCGCAAATAAAAATCGATTTAATCGCAGAGCGCGTGTTAACAGTAGGCGGAACTCCACTGCATACTTTTGAGGATTACATTAAAAACAACCAATTAGTTGTAGGTAAAAATATATCTAATGATGAAAAAGCAGTTCATTTGATTGTAACTTCATTGTCTCATTTATTGAAAATTGAGAGAGAGATACTTAATAAATCTGCAGAAATAAATGATGAGGGAACAAATGCTATGATGAGTGATTTTATTTCTGAGCAAGAAAAAACTATTTGGATGATGCAAGCTTGGTTAGAAGAGAGCTTATAGGTTATAGATTATCTTAATGAAGAAAAGCAAAATAGAGTCTTACGATTTTATTTTGCTTTTTTTTGTGCTTTTTTTGAACTGAGTAACAATACAATTGTTCAATAATTTTTACTCGAACATTATACATAGCTGTCTTAAGTCAGCACAATTTATTTTTTTGCATTCGATTAATTTGCAATTTAGATTGTATAAATTCATTTTACGACCAAAAAATATATTTACTTTAGCAAAATAACGCAGCCGTCCTTTTTTTTGAAACTAATTATTAAGGAGTTTGTAAATAAAACTAAATAGTCATGAAAGAATTTTACAAACAAATTTTAGACAATAATAAAAAATGGGTCGAAAGCTCACTAAAAAGTGATCCTAATTATTTTGAAGACCTTGCACAAGGACAAACACCACCATTACTGTGGATAGGCTGTTCAGATAGTAGAGTTCCTGCCAATGAGATTATTGGCGCTAAGCCAGGAGAGGTTTTTGTTCATAGAAATATTGCAAATATGGTAGTTCATACTGATATGAATATGTTGAGCGTTCTTGATTATGCCGTTAACGTTTTAAAAGTAAAACACGTTTTAGTTTGCGGTCATTACGGTTGCGGAGGAATTAAAGCGGCGATGGGAAATGATTCTATTGGTATTATTGATAACTGGATTCGACACATTAAAAATGTATATCGCTTGCATAGCAAATATTTAGATTCGATCGAAGATAAAACAATACGTTTCAATAAGTTTGTTGAAATCAATGTACAAGAGCAAGTCATTGACCTAGCAAAAACATCTATTGTTCAAAATGCTTGGCGAAATGGACAAGGACTTACTTTGCACGGTTGGGTTTATGGTTTGAATTCTGGTTATGTTACTGATCTTGATGTAAACATGAGTAACAATGAAGATCTTGATGATGTATATCAATTAAAATTTTCGGTTTAATATGCCATTATAATTGAGAGATAAATTGGCATTCCTAACGTTATGTTGAAGGGGAATGTTACAGCAAGTGCCATTGGTAGGAATAGTCCAGGATTTGCTTTCGGGACTGCAATTTTCATTGCGGCAGGAACTGCGATATATGATGCGCTTGCGGCGAGAATTGCTAATATAAATCGGTTTCCAATATCGGCAGTAACCCATTGACTTATTAGTGCGACTATTATTCCGTTCACTACTGGTATTGCAATAGCAAACATAACAGCAAACCATCCGCTTTTAATGAAAGCACTTAGTTTTTTTCCACTTGTGATTCCCATGTCTAGAAGAAAAATCGCTAAAAAACCTTTAAATAAATCGGTTGTAAAAGGTTTTATTCCGAGGGCTTGCTCATCACTCGCCACTAATCCTATCACTAAACTTCCTAATATTAAAAGAACACTTCCATTAGTAAAGGAATGTTTAATAATGGATGGTAGTGATGCATTGTTTTCATTATTCTTATCAAAAATTCTAATTAAAATAACACCAACTATAATTGCTGGTGCTTCCATCAAAGCCATTACAGCGACCATATGCCCGCTGAAAGTCATGTTTTGTAATTCTAAAAAACTTGCCGCTGTTACAAATGTTACTGCGCTAACGGAACCGTAAGCAGCTGCTATAGCTCCCGAATCGTAGATATTGAATTTTTTTCGTAGAATGAAGAAAGCGTACATCGGAATTACCAAGGCTATAAAGACACCGAACAATACCGACCAAATAATTTCCATATTGAAATCGCTGTGCGCCAATTCTTGTCCTCCTTTAAAACCGATAGAAAACAGCAGATAAAGCGAAATGAATTTGGATGAGTTTTCTGGGATTTCTAAATCGCTTTTTAATTTTACAGCGAGCACTCCTAATATGAAGAATAGCAAAGCGGGATTAGTAAGATTTTCAAATAGTAAGTCTAGATTCATATTAAATTAGTTTTTAGTGGCACGTTGTAAACGGTCGTTAATTGAATTTCCTAAATTATTTTCAGGGAATTTTTCAGCAATAATTAGGTCTAAATTTTGCTTATCTAATCGATGCATAGCCGCATATAAATTTGACATGGCTACTTTTAGATCACCTTTTTCAGAAAGGATTTCAGTAGAAGAAATTAATGGGTTTAGTACTTGATTATTAAAGAGTAGCAAACCAATTTTCTTGTTTTTGTGATTTTTTAATTCTTTTTCAACTTCCTCGACTAAAATTATTTTGGTTTTAGGCGCGTAGTGTTTTGACAGCATTCCTGGAGCGTCGGGTTTTATTCCATTGTGATTTTGAATCTTAATTTTTCCAACTACCATTTCTATTTCTTCGATGGAGATTGAGCCCAGTCTATATAGGATGGGTTCCTCGTTTTTAAACCCAATAATTGTAGATTCAATTCCGTTTTGACAATTTCCACCATCTAAAACCATGGCTAGAGTTGTAGGAAAATAATCTCCCACATGTTGAGCAGTCGTTGGACTTATCCTTCCAAAAGGGTTTGCACTTGGCGCTGCTAAAGGAAACGGCAGTAATTTTAATAAATCTAAAGTCATTTTGTGATTTGGAACTCGGAATGCTGCGGTATCTTTTCCCGCAGTAACACTATCAGGTATTTCTTTATTCTTTTTTAAAACTAAAGTCAAAGAACCAGGCCAGAAAGCTTCAGCTAATTTTAATGCTTTTTCGGGAATCTCAATCGCAACTTCACTTAATATTTTCTTGTCGTGAATATGAATAATCAAAGGATTATAAAGCGGTCTTTTCTTGGTTTCGAAAATTTTACTTATCGCAACTTCGCTGTAAATATTACCAGCTAAACCATAGACTGTCTCAGTTGGAATTGCAACGAGTTCGTCAGTCTCAAGTAAATATTTGGCTTTGAATAAATCTGTAGAAATTTCTATCATTTGTTTATGGATTACAAAAATCGCAATAGGTAGGATCTTCAAATTGAATGCCTCTAGGAAACATTTTTTCACATTTAAATTCACATTTTTTGCACTGGTATAAATGGCTTAATGTGGAGCGCGTTGGAAAAGAACAATTTTCACACTTTAAACCAGGTTTTACAGCAACAATATCAAATCCAGGAGTTTCACAATTTGGACAACAATTTTTTATTTTAATCAACAGGTTTTCAGCTGCTTTCTGTATAAATTTCATCCTTGTAGGATTAAAAACAGCGCGCATGTCTGTTTCAGCGAATACGGTTTTAAACGCTTTACTTAGTTCTTCGAAATTCTGTATAAGTTCATCGACGGACCTATTGTTTTTAATAATTTGAATCGGATTGTCCTCTGTAGATTTTAAAATAATTCCGTGTGTTGGGAATTGAACTTTTTCAGCAAATGCTTTTAGTTCTAATTCTGAACTGATTAATTTTCCATCAAAATTGGTGTCCATACTGATTTCTCTCGCAATAATTTCGATATCATTTTGGAAATCTTTAAGCATAATTAATTCATCATTCGCTGCTGCGAAAAAAAGACTAGGGTGTGGACCAAAAGATCCTTCTGTTGCTATTATCAAATCACATCCAGTAACTTTATTTGCAAGAATACATTTATTTCTTAAAGTGGTTAGAGCACTGTCTAATCGCGCAATTTCTCCTGAAAAAGTTCCTAAAATATCAGTATCAAATGCATCTGAAGTGAAACAGTGCACTCCTAATTCCGTATTGAAAATAGGAGCGATAACTGATTCTTTATGATGTTTTGTAGCGATTAAAAGTTTTCTTCCTTTAAACATGCGGTTTTTCAAAACTAATTGTGATGGTACTTTTAATAACTAAATTTGATCCTGCTGAGCTAGTATCTTCAATAATTTTTTTAATAGCTTCTTTTGCTTCAAATAGTTCTTGTATTCTTATTTTAGAGTGAGAAAGATCTTTATTAAAGCGAATGTGGTTACTAAAATCCTCTCGGTTGTGGTAATCGATTTTGTAATTGAATAAAGCTGTCATTACGTTTGCTGCTTCTTCATGAGAAAACACACCATCAATTAATTTAAATTCATTTTCGTTTCCCATACTTTTTATTATAAAAATCTATTAAAATATTCTTTTTATTCGATGTGAATCGAAGCTCGCATTCGCACTCCATCTGTTTTAGAATTCAAAAAAGAGCGAATGCTATCTAATGATTTTTGGAGCTTTTTAATTTTATTTTCGCGACTTTTAATATCTTCTTCCTGATCAGATTTACAAATTTTGCTTTCATGAAATTTTATTTTGACTTCAATCATTTTTAAAATTAATGCTACTGCTTCGTTGCTGCTGAATTCGCCTTCAATAAGTTGTATGTCCATCTTAATTAGTTTTAAATTATTGTCCTTGACCTAAAGAATACCCTGATTTCCCATCAAATTCATAGAGATTTTCTGTTTTTATAACATCTACATTCGCTTTTGCAGCATTAAATAGTAAAGCGATTATGTCGCCTTTATCCATTTTACTTTCGCTGTTTGGTTTAAATCTGCAACGCCAGTGATCCGTGCAAAAAGTTTCTTCAAAACCTTCTGGCCATACTTTGATACCGCGATTGGTAATCATTGTAAGATTTGTATTTTCTAAAGTGACGTTTTCAAGCTGCTTAGCAATTTCGTTTGGATTCGTTCCATTCCAGTGCATAAATAAATCTACTCCTACTAGTTGCTTGTTTGCTGCTGGCTTTTTTACATATTTAGGTAGAGTAAGTGCAACGTCTTTCGCAAAAGATACTTGTTTTAGAATTGAAGGATTGCTACCTAAATTTGCAATTACTGCTTGAGCGAATTCTTTAGTTCCCACTTTTTGCTTGCTTACACCTTCTTTGAAAATGTCATAAGTGTGAATTCCATCTTCAATTGTTTTCAACCATGCATTTTGAACTTTTTCAGCTACTTCAGTTTGTCCGATATGATTTAGCATCATTACTGCGCCTTCAAGTAATCCTGATGGATTAGCTAAGTTTTGTCCTGCACGTCTTGGCGCTGAGCCATGAATTGCTTCAAACATCGCGCATTCTTCTCCTATGTTTGCTGATCCAGCTAATCCTACTGATCCAGCAATTTGCGCCGCTATATCTGATAGAACATCTCCGTAAAGGTTTAGAGTTACGATGACATCAAAGATTTCTGGAGTATCCGCCATTTTTGCTGCACCGATATCAATTATCCAGTGTTCATTTTCAATTTCTGGATATTCTAATGCTATCTCGTCAAAAACTTGGTGAAACAATCCGTCTGTTTGTTTCATGATGTTGTCTTTTGTAAAACAAGTCACTTTTTTCCTTCCGTATACTTTAGCGTATTCAAATGCATATCTAACAATTTTTTCACATCCTGGGCGACTTATTAGTTTTAAACATTGAACTACTTCGTCTGTTTGTTGATGCTCAATACCTGCATATAAATCCTCCTCATTTTCGCGGATAATTACAATATCCATTTTAGGATGCTTTGTTTCTACAAAAGGATGTAAACTCATACAAGGTCTTACGTTTGAGTAAAGTCCGAGGAATTTTCTCGTTGTAACATTTAAACTTTTATAGCCGCCTCCTTGTGGCGTAGTAATAGGTGCTTTTAGAAAAATTTTGTTTCTTCGAATGATATCCCAAGATTCAGCTGCAATTCCTGAGCTATTTCCTGATAGATAAACTTTCTCACCAACTTCAATTTCGTCAATCTCAATTTGCGCTCCCGCTGCTTTGATAATTTCTAAAGTTGCATCCATAATCTCTGGACCTATTCCGTCTCCTTTTGCTACTGTAATTCGTGTCATGTTGTTTTTGTTTTACAATTTGATGGGACAAAATTCGAATTATTTATTCATATATTTTTATTTATATTTGTAATGAAATACATAAAATATTTTTATGAACTATACTTTACACCAACTACAAGTTTTTTTAAAAGTCACTAAAACCTTGAGTATTACAAGAGCAGCTGAAGAGCTTTTTTTAACGCAGCCAGCAGTTTCGATCCAACTGAAAAATTTTCAAGATCAGTTTGAGATTCCCTTGACGGAAGTGATTAAGAAAAAGGTTTACATAACTGATTTTGGAAAAGAAATAGCAGTTGCCGCTGAAAACATATTGAATGAAGTCCATGCTATTAACTATAAAACGATAGCTTTTAAAGGGAAACTTTCTGGTAGACTTAAGCTTTCTGTAGTTTCTACTGGAAAATATGTGATTCCTTATTATTTGAGTACTTTTCTAAAAACGCACAATGAAATTGAGTTAGAGATGGATGTTACCAATAAAAGTAAAGTTATTAAAGCGCTAAAAAATAATGAGGTTGATTTTGCACTAGTATCTGTATTACCAAAAGATCTCGATATAGAATCAGAAGTATTAATTGAGAATAAACTGCATTTAGTTGGCAACTCAGTACATCAAAATGTGACAAAGAAAAATTTGCATTTATTATTTTCCTCTTCGCCATTAATCTCTAGAGAACTTGGATCAGCAACTAGAATTGCTATGGAAGATTATATTTCGAAACAAAAAATTCAACCAAAGATGAAAATAACGCTGACTTCTAACGAAGCGGTAAAACAAGCTGTGATTGCAGGAATTGGTGTTTCAGTAATGCCAATAATCGGACTGAAAAATGAACTTGATAACGGAAGTTTAGTGCTATTGAATGCTTACGGTTTACCTATGATTAGTTCGTGGCGTATCATTTGGTTAAAAGGTAAAAAAATGAGTCCCGTTGCAAAATCTTTCATGGAATATATTAAAGACAATAAAGAAGAGATAAAAGAAAACCATTTTTCGTGGATTAATAATTATTGATCCTCTAAGTTTTCATTGAATGCTGATGGCAATAGTTGCGGTATAAACTTTATCAATATAGGTAATAGCAAGCTTCCTCCAGGTAATAAAAAAATAGCCAATGAAGGAACAGTTTTGCAAATTTCCAACAACTGTTTTTTTACTTTTTTCTTTTCTTTTTCATCCAAATCTCTAATAGTGGAATAGGTGAGGAGTACCATTAGTTCCTTACTTTGAATGATTTCTTTAATCAGTCTATTTTTATTTCTGCTGATTATTGTAACAACAGTTTGCGTTGTCTGGTCGTAAAAATGTTTTACAGGATTTGAATAGTTGAAGTAAGGAATTTCTTTTTTATGTTCAGTAATAAAATCGTGAGTGCATTTGATACTTTCGTCTACAAAAGCATCTGGAAGTGATAGAATTTGTGATAATGAATGTAAAAAATAGATTTCCTCATTTTCTATTTTTTCATCATTCCACAAAGCCATTCCAGCCATATCTAAAAGATAATACTTCTCTAAATCCGTAGTAAAATAATCCAGTTGTAGTGTTTCTAAACTTTGGACAGTAATTTTGGAAAATTTACTATATCGGATTGAAGCTTCAAAAAGTTTAATCAATAAATCGTCATACTGAGATTTCTTTGACTTTACTTTTAATGCGATGGTGACAATATTGACTATCGTCTCTTCAATTTTTTTAAGATATTTTTCAGGAATTGAACCGTGCGTTAAATATTGGCGAAAAGCGAGAACATCAATGAACAATAATGCATTGGTAACTAAGTGAGAAAAATTCTTACTGATAATACTATCATTAGTTTGAACTCTTTCATCAATAATTTTTTCTAAACTTAGAGCATCTGAGTTTTTAGGCAATATCTTTTTAAAAAGATTAAACCCTTGCGGATTCATCTCATTGTAAAAACTAACTGCTTGTTTAATAAAATTTGCGGAACTAATTTCATTGTTTTCTAGACAATAAACTCCGTATAAGGTGTTTAGCAGAGCAACTTTTGAAATTTCTTCTTTAAACCAGCCTTTAGTTGGGATAGCATTTACAGTATCAAAGGAGATAATATGACCGTATATAAAACCAGTATTTCTTACTTTTTGATAAAATGTATCCATGTTTGAATACGTCGTTTTATTGGAGAACTTTTGTTCAACAAAAAATTTATCTATCCAACCTGATGCTGAAGGGTTAATCATTATTTTTATTTGGTGCTGCAAAGCTATACTTTTTTATCTTAGCTACTACTTGAGATATTTAGTTTAACACATAAATTACTTAAATTTAATATTGATAAAACTTGTATAAATTGATGCGGTAACTACTGAGATTTATAGCGTCAAAAAATAATGCAAATATGCTTTTAAATTTAAAAAGCTCCGAATTGCATTTGCGATTCGGAGCTTTTTGAATACTTATATTTTACGAGTTAAATAAACTCTCTGCTTTATCCCAATCCACTACATTCCAAAATGAAGAAACATAATCAGCTCTTCGATTTTGGTTTTTCAAATAGTAAGCGTGTTCCCAAACGTCTAAGGCTAAAACTGGTTTTCCTCTTAACCCTTTTCCTCTCAACCTCATAAGCGGATTGTCTTGATTTGCTGTGGATCCAATTACTAATTTACCATCTTGAACCACTAACCAAGCCCATCCAGATCCAAAACGTTTCATAGAAGCATCGCTGAATTGCTTTTTAAATTCGTCAAAAGAACCAAAAGTACTCATTATAGCTGCAGCTAAGTTTCCTTTTGGATTACCGCCACCTTTAGGCTTCATCAATGTCCAAAATAAACTGTGATTATAATGTCCGCCGCTATTATTACGAACTGCCTCAGGGAATTTAGACATCTTTTCAAATATATGTTCTAATGTATCAGTATGTTCCATTAACTTTTTGTCTAATGTTTCAATGGCCTTATTCAAATTTGTAACGTAGCCTTGATGGTGTTTCTTATGATGAATTTCCATTGTGGCTTTATCAATGTGTGGTTCTAATCCGTCATAGGCATATGCTAAGTTAGGAAGTGTGTATCCATCAACAGCGCTTACTTTTTCTTCCTCTACATTTAAACCATCTGCTATCGAATTTGTTTCGGCTGCAAATGCAGAATTAAATAAGCTAGAACCAATAATTGTTCCCGTAGAAAGAATTGCTGTTTGTTTTAAAAAATTTCTTCGTGTATTATTATTTTCCATAAGTGTTGACTTTATTCTAAAATATGTGTTTAGTAATTACGATAAATTTAAACATAAATTTTTTTAGCAGGGTTAAAAAACACTTAAAAAAATATCTTTTTTTATATGATCTTGGACTATGAGCGATAGTTTAGTGTAGAATTATGTAAATTTCATTTGAAAGTAGTGGTAAGTATTTTTGTATTTTTGATCTTATTAAATGGAAGGAAATAGATATGAAAAGAAAAAAAATACTTAGCACAAGTTGGAGCTTATTAAAGCAGACTTATCAAGAATTTGACGCCGACAATGGTATCAAGTTGAGTGCGTCGTTGTCTTATTATACGATATTTTCATTGCCACCATTATTGATTATTATTTTATCTATTTTCAGTTTTTTCTTTGGTAGAGACGCTGTTACTGGAAGGTTTTTCAGTCAGATAAATGGTATGGTAGGTAATAAAGCCGCAATACAAATTCAAGAGACTATTAAAAATATAGAGTTGTCTGATAGCAATACATTTGCGGCCATATTTGGTGGGATTATGTTGCTTATAGGTGCTTCTGGAGTTTTTGCAGAAATTCAAAGTTCTATTAATTTTATATGGGGTTTAAAAGCTAAACCTAATAAAGGAATTATGAAATTTGTAAAAAATAGATTGATGTCATTTTCAATGATTGCTTCTGTTGGTTTTTTATTGATGGTGAGTTTGATGGTAAATACTGTAATGGATGTGATAAACGCGAGATTGCTTATTTATTTCCCAAACACCGCAGTTTATATTTTTTACATCGTTAATATTTTAATCTTATTTGTAACGACTACTATGTTGTTCGCTATTATTTTTAAGACGCTTCCTGACGGAGAAATCGCTTGGAAAGATGCACTAATAGGTTCAAGTTTTACATCTTTCTTTTTTATGTTTGGTAAATTTGCCATCGGATTCTATTTGGGAAGTTCTACCGTTGCTACTGTTTATGGTGCGGCTGGTTCTGTAATCATTATATTAATCTGGGTGTACTATTCAGCTATTATATTATATTTTGGAGCTGAATTTACGAAGGTTTATTCCAACGAAAAAGGAAAAAAAATAATACCAAACTCCTATGCTGTGGGAATTAAGACGGAAGTTTTAGAAATTAAACCCAAAGTGACGTGCGATTAATTTTTTAAAAATTCAAATCTCTTTTTCATTTTACAATCTTTTGCTAATAGTTTATGTATTCATCATTATTGGCAGCGTTATTGCTTAGTATCTATTTCAAATAATTATAACAATTAAAACAAACAAACTCATGAAAAAATTAATTTTATTGCTTGCAATTTCTTGTCTAGCATTCGTTTCTTGTAACTCTTTAAAAACTACTAATGATATGTCGGCACTGCAAGGTGATTGGGAACTTAATTATATCACAGGTCCTCGAATTGCTTTCCAAGGTTTATATCCAGATGAAAAACCTTCCGTAAATTTCGATTTGAAAACGGACTTAGTTTCAGGAGGAACAGGATGTAATCGTTTTTCTGGAAAGTTAAAAGTTGATGGAAATAAAATTGATTTTAAAAACGATATGGCATTAACTAAAAGATATTGTCCAGGAGAAGGTGAAAGCGTTTATCTAGCAACACTTCAAAAAATTGAATCTTACGCCATTTCGAAAGATGGTAAAACTTTAAGTTTTATGATGGGAGATGTCGAAATGATGCGATTCGCTAAAAAATAATTTAATTTATGATGCCCTTTTTAGGGTATCATTTTTTTTATATAACATACTAAAGTAAACTATATTTTAAAGATGATGTGATGAAATCTAAAAGAGTATTAACAGTATTATTCATGGTATTCTCAATTGCTTTTAGCTTTAGCCAAGAAAGAACAAAGAAAGAACTGAGAACAGATCGGAAGTTAGAAACAGCAAATCTAATTCAAGTTTTAATAGATTCTAAAGAGTTTACTTTTATTGGGCGAAAAGCGATACCTCAAGGGTATTCGGCAGTGGATTTGACGACAAATGATAACTTTTTAGAATTCACACCTACTTTAATAAAAAGCGAAATGCCTTTTTTTGGGCGAGGTTATAGTGGTATTGGTTACGGCGGAGATAAAGGACTCAAATTTGAAGGGAATCCAACTGAATTTTTTGTAATGAAGGGAAAGCGTTCATTCGAAATAAAAGCGGTAGTTAGAGGAGAGAATGACGTTTTTAAAATTATCTTATCTGTTTTCTTTGAAGGTAGTGCAACACTAACGATAAACTCCAATGATAGGAGTTCAATATCTTATTATGGAGAAATTACTACAATTGAAAATTTGAAGTGATCTATAAATTAATATAATGCAGCGCAAAAAATTAGTGGTGTTAAGTTAAAAATAATGAATCATTAGTGGTTTCCATTAAAGTGACTTAATAAAAAAAATGGACCGCGACAATTTTCTCAAACGAATCTCTTATTGTAATCAATCACTCTTGCATTAAATATTTAATTTTTATGAATTAAAATTAGATTTCATGTAAATAGAAAAAACCGTCTTGTTATTTAAAACTTGACGGTTTTTCAATTATTTCAAACTAGTAATTTTTTTTACTACTAGAAGCAATATTCATTTTCAGCAACTACTTTTTCAGTTATGGTCTCTCTTAAAGCAACTATGTTAGGCATATTTGCATATTTTGTAAAACGACGTAAACCCATTAGCATCATACGTTGCTCATCTCCTTCAGCAAAAGAAATTACACTTTCCTTACCTTTTTGAGTTACAATATCTACCGCTTTGTACAAGTAAAGTTTTGCCATTGCAATTTGTTCTTGCACTTTGGCTTCACCTTCTTTTTTAGCTAATTTTTCTGTTCGTAGTATTGTGCTTTCCGCCATATAAATTTCAATTAATATGTCAGATGCAGCCATTAATAATTGTTGGTGTGAATCTAAGTCTGGACCGTATTTTTGTACGGCTCCACCAGCAACCATTAAGAAAGCTTGTTTTAATTTTCCTACCATTTCTTTCTCTTCAGCAAACAATTCAGAATAGTCAGGAGTTTCAAATGATGGAATTCCCATCAATTCTTCTTGAACTTTAGAAGCTGGTCCTAATAAGTCAATATGACCTTTCATCGCCTTTTTGATTAACATACCTACAGAAAGCATTCTGTTAATCTCATTTGTACCTTCGTAAATTCTTGCAATACGAGCATCTCTCCAAGCACTCTCCATTGGTGTATCTTCTGAGAATCCCATTCCACCAAAGATTTGGATTCCTTCATCAGCACAATTTTGAACATCTTCAGAAACAGCTACTTTCAAGATTGAACATTCTATTGCAAATTCTTCAACACCTTTTAATTCTGCTTCTTGATGTGTTGAACCTTCCTGCTCACGAATTGCTATACGATCTTCGATATCTTTTGCTGCACGATATGTAGCACTTTCGCCTGCATAACAGTTGGTTGCCATTTCTGCAATTTTTGCACGAATAGCACCAAATTGAGCAATAGGAGTCTTAAATTGAATTCTCTCGTTAGCATATTTTACTGAACTTGTAATTACTCTTCTTTGTGCATCTAAACAAGCTGCTGCTAATTTAATACGACCCACATTCAGAGCATTCATTGCAATTTTAAAACCATTTCCTCTTTCAGAAAGCATGTTTTCAACAGGAACTTTAGTTTCATTAAAGAAAACCTGACGAGTAGAAGATGCGCGAATACCTAATTTGTGCTCTTCTTCACCCATTGAAATTCCGTTACCTTCTGTATTTTCTAGTATAAAACCAGTAATATTTTTATCATCACCAATACGTGCAAAAACGATGAATACCGAACAAAATCCTGCATTCGAAATCCACATTTTTTGTCCTGTAATCGAGTAGTACGTTCCGTCATCAGATAAAACAGCTTTTGTTTTTCCTGAATTAGCATCAGATCCTGCTCCAGGTTCAGTCAAACAATAAGCACCAAACCACTCACCTGAAGCTAACTTAGGTACGTATTTTTGTTTTTGCTCTTCTGTTCCGTACAAAGTAATTGGCATTGTTCCAATTCCCGTATGTGCTCCAAAAGCAGTCGAGAATGAACCCGTTGCTCCAGAAATATAATCACACACTAAAACCGTATTTACAAATCCCATTCCCATTCCGCCATAAGCTTCAGGAACAGCAACGCTTAAGAAACCTAAATCTCCTGCTTTTCTCATACTGTCTTCAGTAAAAGCGTAATCCTTTTTCTCAAAACGGTCTTTGTTAGGCCATAATTCTTTATCAACAAACTCTTTTACAGAGTCGCGCATCATTATTTGCTCTTCATTGAAATCTTCTGGAGTGAAGATGTCTTCGCATTTTGTTTCTTTTACTAGGAATTGACCTCCTCTTGTTTTGTCGCTCATGACTTTATTTTTTTAAATTTTAAATTTTGAATTTTAAATTATTTTGACTCTTGTGATGTTTTAATTATTTTAGTAATGATGTTGATGATGTGTTCAACTTCAATTAGATAATTATTCACTTCAATTGATGTTAGATCGGATTTATCCAATAATCTTAACCAGTATTTTGTTTCTCTAGCTTCTTTTGAAGCGATAGACATTTTATGAATAAAATCTTTCCTTGATTGAGCAGCAATTGCTTCTTCAACATTTGCTCCGATGCTTGTGGCAGACCTTAAAATTTGCTTAGAAATTATGAATTCATTTTCTTTTTTAAGTTGAACATAAAGATTTACTATTGACAGAGCAAAATCAAAAGTTTTGGTAGCAATAATATTTTCTTTCATGTTCATTTAAAATTTATAATTCAAAATTTAAAATTAATTAAAGGAGTTCATAAATCCCCGCACTACCTTGTCCTGTTCCTACGCACATAGATACTATTCCGTATTTATTTCCACGACGTTTCATCTCATCAAATAATTGAACAGATAATTTTGCTCCAGTACATCCTAATGGGTGACCTAAAGCGATTGCACCACCATTGACGTTAACGATATCAGGATTTAACCCTAACTCACGTGTAACGGCTATAGCTTGAGACGCAAAAGCTTCGTTCAATTCAATTAAGTCAATATCTTTTAAATCCATTCCAGCTTGCTTTAGAACCTTTGGAATTGCTTTTACTGGTCCCATTCCCATTATTCTTGGTTCAACTCCAGCTGAAGCAAAGTTTACTAAACGAGCAATAGGTTGTAAGTTTAGCTCTTTCACCATTTCTTCACTCATCACTAAAACGAAAGCAGCTCCATCACTCATTTGTGAAGAGTTACCTGCTGTTACGCTTCCACCGTCTGCAAAAACAGGTCTTAAACCCGCTAAAGCTTCTTTAGAAGTTCCAGCTCTAGGACCTTCATCTTTGTTTACTACATAAGACTTAGTTTCCTTCTTTCCGTTTTCATTTATAAACGTTTGCTCAATAGTGATAGGTACAATTTGTTTATCAAATTTTCCATCTGCTTGCGCTTTCAAGGCTTTCATATGTGAGTGGTACGCAAACTCATCTTGATCTTCCCTAGACACTTTAAACTGATCAGCCACGGCTTCTGCTGTAAGTCCCATTCCCCAGTAATAATCTTCGTTTCCTGCTTTTGCAACAGCATAATCCGGAGTAGGTTTATAACCACCCATCGGAATAAAACTCATGCTTTCAGCGCCACCAGCAATAATGCAATGTGCCATTCCTGATTGGATTTTGGCTGTAGCCATACCAATAGTTTCTAATCCAGAAGCACAATATCTATTTACAGTTACACCAGGAACATCTTCCACTTTCAAACCCATTAAAGAGATTAATCGCGCAACATTAAGTCCTTGTTCTGCCTCTGGCATGGCGTTTCCAACCATCACATCATCGATGCGAGTTTTGTCGAAATCAGGTAGCTCATTCATCATATATTGAATGGTTTCTGAAGCTAATTCATCAGGTCTTTTAAATCTAAAAACTCCTTTTGGTGCTTTACCAACGGCAGTTCTGTATGCTTTTACTATATAGGCTGTTTTCATAATGCTGTTTTGAATTCTGAATTTTAAATTTTGAATTATCTCAAACCACATTTAAAATTCATAATTTATAATTTAAAATTAATTTCTCAACGGTTTCCCTTTAGTCAACATAAATTGTATTCTCTCTAACGTTTTTCTTTCTGTACAAAGTGATAAGAAAGCTTCGCGTTCTAGATCTAATAAATATTGCTCCGTTACTAATGTTGGTTCAGATAAATCTCCACCAGCCATAACGTATGCTAATTTGTTGGCTATTTTTTTGTCGTGTTCAGAGATGTATTTTCCAGCTTCCATTTGGTCTGTTCCCACTAAGAACATTCCTAATGCTTGCTTTCCTAAAACTTTTACATCACTTCTTCGTATTGGTTGTGTATAACCAGCTTCAGCCATAATTAAAGCATGCTTTTTAGCCTCTGCAATTTGGCGATCCTTATTCACAACAATAATGTCTTTTCCATGTTGTAAAAGTCCAGTATCAAAAGCCTCGTAACCAGAAGTCGACACTTTTGCCATAGCAATTGTCAAGAAATATTCTTGCAATACATTAAGCTCAACATCATTTTTATGGAATAAATCAGAAGCTCTTAAAGCTAATTCTTTAGATCCACCACCGCCAGGAATTACTCCAACACCAAACTCTACTAATCCCATGTATGTTTCTGCTGCCGCAACTACTTTGTCAGCGTGTAAACTCATTTCGCATCCACCTCCAAAAGTCATTCCGTGTGGCGCAACTACAACTGGGATTCCAGAATAACGAACGCGCATCATCGTGTCTTGAAACATTTTGATGGCCATGTTTAATTCGTCATATTCTTGTTCCACCGCCATCATAAATATCATTCCGATATTAGCACCTACAGAGAAATTTGCTGCTTGATTACCAATAACTAATCCTTGATATTCTTTCTCAGATAAATCAATCGCTTTATTGATAGCTGTTAAAACATCGCCACCAATAGTATTCATTTTAGATTGGAATTCTAAGTTCAAAATTCCATCTCCTAAATCTTGTATAATTGCACCGCTATTGCTCCAAACCTTTTTGCTTTCGCGAATATTGTTCAGTATAATAAATGAATCTTGTCCAGGAACTTTAGTCTGTGCTTTAGTCGGAATATTGTAGAAATAAGTAGCTCCTTCTTTAATAGTATAAAAACTTTTACTTCCAGACGCTAACATTTCTGTTACCCAAGCAGCAGGCTCTAGACCTTCCGCTTTCATAATTTCAATTCCTTTTTCAACACCAATAGCATCCCAAATTTCGAATGGACCATTTTCCCATCCAAAACCAGCTTTCATGGCATCATCAATCTTGTATAATTCATCTGAAATTTCAGGAATTCTGTTTGAAACATAAGCAAACATTCCAGAAAAACTTTTTCTATAAAATTCTCCCGCTTTATCTTTTCCCTTTACTAAAACTTTAAAACGATCGATAGGCTTATCAATTGTTTTTGTAAGTTCTAAAGTTCCAAATGAAGCTTTCTTAGCTGAACGATATTCTAAAGTATCTAAATCTAAAGTCAGAATCTCTTTTCCTTCTTTTTTGTAAAAACCTTGACCTGTTTTACTTCCTAACCATTTATTTTCCATCATTTTATTGACAAATTCCGGAAGTTTGAACAATTCATGTTGCTCATCGTTTGGACAGTTTTCATAAATACCATTAGCAACATGCACTAAGGTATCTAAACCAACAACATCAACGGTACGGAAAGTAGCTGATTTTGGACGACCAATAACTGGACCGGTCAACTTATCAACTTCTTCAATCGTTAATCCCATTTCTTTTACCAAATGAAATAAACTCTGAATTCCATAAATACCAATTCTGTTTCCTATAAAAGCAGGAGTATCCTTAGCAACAACAGAAGTTTTTCCTAAGAATTTCTCGCCATATATAGTAAGGAAGTCCAACACTTCAGTTGAAGTTTGTGGACCAGGAATGATTTCGAATAATTTTAGATAACGAGCAGGGTTAAAAAAGTGTGTTCCGCAGAAGTGTTTTTGGAAATCTTCGCTTCGACCTTCACTCATAAAATGAATTGGAATCCCCGAAGTATTTGAAGTTACTAAAGTACCTGGTTTTCTAAATTTTTCAATTTGCTCAAATACCATTTTCTTGATGTCTAAACGCTCTACGACAACTTCGATAATCCAATCTACGTTAGCGATTTTTGACATATCATCCGTGGTATTTCCAGTAGTAATTCTAGAAGCAAACTTCTGACTGTAAATAGGAGAGGGCTTTGACTTTAATGAAGTTGCTAAATGCTCGTTCACTAAACGGTTTCTTACAATTTTACTTTCTAAAGTTAGTCCTTTTTTAGCTTCTGCCTCAGTTAGTTCTCTAGGGATAATATCTAGAAGTAAGACTTCGACCCCAATGTTTGCAAAATGACAAGCAATTCCTGAACCCATTATTCCGGATCCTATTACTGCGACTTTTTTAATTGTGCGTTTCATATATAATTACTATTTATTTTATTAGAGTATAATATTTTCAGCGTCTTTCTTACTGAATTATTCTTTTTCAGTATGCTCTGAAAGCTCTGTCATATCAATGACGTTCGCGTGATTAAATATGTTTTTATCTTGAATTAATTCGTTGATTGTTTCTGCAACCTCAATAAAATGCTGCAATTTCTCTTCAGAAATAGTTTGCTTAACACTTTCATTAAATTTCAAAACGGTATTTTTTGATAATTCTCTTTTTTCTTTACCAAATTCAGTAAGGTAAATAAGCACGCCTCGGCCATCTTCTGGATTTTTCTTTCGGATAATTAATCCTTTCTCTTCCATTGATTTCAAGGTTCTGGTTAGGCTAGTCGCTTCCATTCCCATTTTTGGACCTAAAGAAGTAGAAGGAGTTCCTTTATCTTTATCAATGCTCAATAAAGCAAATCCTGTTGACATAGTAGCACCATATTTAGAGGCTTCCTCGTTATACATTCGGGAAACGGCCTGCCAAGTGGCACGTAAGATATAATCTATCGTTTTGTCTTTCATATTTTTGCTATAGCGATTTCAAATATAATAAAAAATACTATGCATGCATAATATATTCAACTATTTTTTTGTTAAAAAGTAATAAATATAAAAAAACTCCTCTGATTTAGAGGAGTTTTGGAGTGAAAAAGTATTCTATAGTTTTTCAACTAATAAGTAATTATACATAAAAAAATTGCAGCTAGCTTCTAGCTATAGATTTTATCAAATAATACTTTGTATTTTTCCATAATTGGTTTTCTTCTTAATTTTAACGTTGGAGTCATTTCTCCACCTTCAATTGACCAAACTTCAGCTGTGAGTTCAAAACGTTTGATTTGTTCCCAATGACCAAATTTTTCGTTGTATAAGTTTATTTCTTCTTGAATACGGTCAATCACTTTCACGTTTGAAATAATATCCTCGTTAGAAGTGCCAATATTTACTTTATGAATTTTTGCCCATTCTTTAATGAAATCAAAACTTGGTTGGATAAAGGCAGCAGGCATTTTTTGTCCGTCACCTATTACCATGATTTGATCAATAAAACGAGATTGTTTCATTGTATTTTCAATAATCTGGGGCGCAATATATTTACCACCAGACGTTTTAAACATTTCCTTTTTACGATCTGTTATTTTTAAGAATCCATCACTATCGATTTCTCCAATGTCGCCTGTATGGAAGTATCCATCAGTTACTGCTTCACTAGTTAGCTTTTCGTCTTTGTAGTAACCCAGCATAACATTAGGTCCTTTACAAAGAATTTCCCCATCCTCAGCAATCTTCACTGAGACGTTATCAATAACTTTACCCACAGTTCCGACTCTGAATCCTTTATTTCTCATGTCGTTGACAGAGATTACAGGAGAAGTCTCCGTTAAACCATAACCTTCCATTACAGGAATTTCGGCTGCTGCAAAAATTCTAGCTAAACGAGGTTGTAATGCGGCGCTACCGGAAACCATTAAATCTAGGTTTCCACCCAAACCTTCTTTCCATTTACTGAAAATTAATTTTCTCGCAATGTTTAATTGGAATTCATACCATGATCCATTCGCTCCATAAGGTTCGTATTTCAATCCTAGATCGATAGCCCAAAAGAAAAGACTTTTTTTAATTCCTGTCAGCTCTGTTCCTTTAGCATATATTTTATCGTATACTTTTTCCAGAAGTCTTGGAACCGCCGTCATAACGGTTGGCTTAACCTCTTTTAAGTTATCACTGATTTTATCGATTGCTTCTCCAAAATAAACTGATACACCATAATACTGGTACAAGTATAAGATCATTCTTTCGAAAATATGGCAAATGGGAAGAAAACTCAACGCACGACTTGCTCCAGCTTCAAATGGAATTCTAGGAGCACTATTAATAACATCAGATACAATATTGTCATGCGACAACATCACACCTTTTGGTCGTCCAGTAGTTCCTGAAGTGTATATAATTGTTGCCAAATCATGTGGATCAACACTATCTTTTATTGTTTCTACCTCTTGCTGGTTTGCTTGGTCTTCGCCACTAATTAGTAATTCATTCCAGTTTTTGCAACCTTCAATCGTGTTGAATGAGTACACTTCTTTTAGATGAGGTACTTTATCTTTAATTAGGTTTACTTTTCTGAGCACCTCTTCATCAGAAACGAAACAATATTTTGCTTCAGAATGATTTAGGATATATTCATAATCATCTTCTGAAATGGTAGGATAAATTGGTACTGTTTGAGCAGCAATTTGTAAAACACCAATATCCATAATGTGCCATTCCGTTCGATTATTAGTAGAAATAATAGCGACTTTATCATTTTTTTGAACTCCCATACGCAATAATGCACGAGAAATCTTATTTGCTTTCGCTATATATTCTTGGGTAGAAGTTTTCTCCCAAACACCGTTAATTTTAGTCACCAATGCATCAGAAATATTATTATATTTCTCTTGTTGATAGTACGGAAAATCGAAAAGTCTAGTTACTGAAATCATTATAAAAAGATTGAATTTTTATGCAAATTAATTAAAATTTAATAATAACGATTACTTTTTTAGAATTAAATAGTAAATTTTAAAAGTTCTACAATTTGATTGCGAAATCGTTTTCTTTTATTGCATTTTAAGAATTTGATTTTAAAACAATTACTATTATTAGTTCAGAGACATTTTGGAAAGAAGTTTAACTGCAAGTATTTAAAATGAAATAAGATTACTATTTTGCTGTTGCATTAGTTGGTGAAATATTAGAAAAATAATATTTAATAATTATTAAAAGTTTGTCATTTCTTATCAGCTAAATTATGAAAATCACTGATTATTCTCATTTTTTTTAAATTAGTAGGCACGCATAGTATATTTCGTTATATTTGTTTTTACTAAATATCTCACTGATGATTAAGCCCACTTTAACTTCTCTTTTAAAAATCAATAAACCTTTAATAATAGCTCCAATGTTTTTAGTTTCAAATACTAAAATGGTGATTGAGGGAATGAAAGCGGGTGTTGCTGGTTGTATTCCAGCTTTAAACTACAGGACATTAGACGAGCTTCGCGCTTCTATAATTGAGCTTCGATCTGCTAAAGTTCCGGGGGGAAGTTTTGGTTATAACTTAATTGTCAATAAATCTAATATAAAGTACAAAGATCAATTAGCTGTTTTATGTGAGGAAAAAGTAGATTTTATTATTACATCTTTAGGTTCGCCGGAAGAGACAATTAGAATGGCACATAAAGTTGGAATTAAAGTTTTTTGTGATGTTACTGATTTGGCTTTCGCCAAAAAAGTAGAGACTTTAGGAGCCGATGCTCTTATTGCGGTCAATAACTTGGCAGGTGGGCATAGAGGAAATCATACGCCTGAAGATTTAATTAGAGAGTTGGATTCAAAAACAACATTACCTGTAATTTCTGCAGGTGGAGTAAGTAAGAAAGTGGATTTAGATACAATGATGGCTTACGGCGCAGTGGGTGTTTCTGTGGGAAGTCCGTTTATTGCATCCTTGGAATCTGGAGTTTCTGAAGAATATAAGCAAGCCTGCGTAGACTATGGAGCGAAGGATATAGTTCTTACAGAGAAAATATCGGGAACACCTTGTACCGTAATTAATACTCCGTATGTTCAAAAAGTAGGTACGAAACAATCATGGATTGAAAGCACCTTAAGTAAAAATAAAACCTTAAAAAAATGGGTTAAGATGATCCGTTATTTACTGGGTTCAAATGCTGTTACTAAAGCCGCAACTGAAGTAACTTACAAAACAGTGTGGGTTGCAGGACCAACGATTGAAAACACTACTGCAATTCGCCCTGTTGCTGATATTGTAGATACTATTACAAAATAATTGATTAGTTCTTGTCATAGAACTAGTTTTTACAACTATAGTTTCTTTATTTAACTTTGTAATTATAATCTTCTTTTGTTGGATTGATTAGGAATACTTGTAATCCTGTAGCATCCTCTAATTTATTAATCAATTTTTCTCTTTCGTTTTTATTTTCAGGAAAAGGTTTGATTGTAATGAATGCAGCAGTTCCTTGAATCAAAATATTTTTTATTTCGGGAGCATTTTTAGACTGATTTAAGACGCTTGCTGACTTTTCAAAAATAGAACTTTGAAATTGAGCACCTGAAGTGAATTTGTCATAATTCAGCGCTAAAGGAAGAATTGTGGCTGAGCCCAAAAATATTATAAAAATGGAACCGGTATAAAACCATCTTCGATTTCTTTTAGTTTTCAGACCTAAAAGGAAAAATACTAAAATTGAAGAAAAAGCGATTCCCATTAAGTTGGTGAAAAACAATAATATACTTCCGCTTGCTAGTATATAATTGCCTTGTTCAAGCATTAGACCACAAGCACAAATAGGTGGAACTAGAGCTACAGCAATCGCAACACCTGCTAAAACAGTTGAATATTCACTACGATAATATCCATAAGATCCGCCGGCTCCAGCTAATAACGCGATTCCGAGATCTCGTAAATCAGGAGCAGTTCTAATCAATAGTTGTTCGTTAGGAGACAAGTCAGGTAGCGTAAGCCCTATCAAGTAAGAGACAATTAGCGAACCTACTATTCCTAGAAAAATTATGAGAACCATGCGAAACGATTGCTTTTTCCAACCCAAAGCAATAGCACCTCCTAAGGCGACGATTGGCTGACCAAGCGGAGCTATAATCATCGCACCAATAATGGTTGCTGAAGAGTTTTCTGAAAGTCCGAGGCAAGCTATTCCAACACTTAAAAAGAGCATCAAAGCAAACGAGCTTTGCCAGTCCTTTTTGTAGTGAAAAAAAAGTTTGTTGAAAACATATTTTCTTTCGTTAACAGCTATTTCTTGTGAGAAGAAATTTTCTTCAACGTATTTGTCACTTTCATTCGGATCAATCTTCATTTTTCGTCTTTGTTTTATAAACCTGTAATGGCATTGGAATATTGAATTGATTTTATTTTAGCAATTGCTCCTGATGGAGTAGTAATAATTATTACTTGTGTTTTTTACGAAAATATAGTAGAGAAAATAATATCTATGGTAAGAACTGAAATTTTCTATTTCTAGAAATAACAACAAATAATTTTCTAAGATCGAGAGGGAAATTAAATTATAGTCGCTCAACTACACTTAATTACTTTTACCCTTCTCTAAAAATCTTCCATATTTTATATCGGTTCCATAATTTTCGACATAATTTTCATTTTTAAAAATCACTTTTCCTCCAACTATTACTGCGGTTACAACTCCTTCGTTTCTATTTACTAACCTTTCGTAGTTATCAAATTCCGTAATGGTATCAATTTCAACGTTTTCACTAATCGTATTAAAATGAGCTGGATTCAAAATTACTAAATCAGCAGTTTTTCCCTTTTCTAAGTTACCACAATCTAAATCAAACCAATCGCCTTGTTCTTTTGTTAACCTCCAAATGCATTTTTCCATTGTCATTATTGGAGTTCCTTTATCGATTGACTCTTGAACGATTTTAATCATTTTTAAAGGAAAATTGTAAAACGCCATATTGTTGAGGTGGGCACCTGCATCAGAAAAACTAATTAGGTTGTACTTAAAATTGTAAAGATCTTTGTATTTTTCTTTTCTATCATTTGCAATTGTTGTCGTCCATCTTATTTTTTTGTCATACAATATTATCGTGTCCAAGAATGCGTCAACAGGATGAATGTTTTTTTCTTCGGCTATTTGGTAAAAGTTTTTACCTATTAAGCTTTGCTCTGGACAATCTAATATAACAGCTTTGCTTAAATCTTTATGCCAAACCTTTGGAGCAAACTTTTTCTTAATTTCTTTTTTAAAATTGTCTCTAAATTCCACATTAGTTATTAATTCATTTCTTTGGTCTAACTCTTTTGCGAGATTTCTAAGCGCTTCACCACTAGGAAATTCCTCAAACATCACTGAGTCGACGCCATCGTAATAAACCGTAAACGGACAAGGTGGTGACTGCATTCTGAAATCTGCATTTGCTAATATGTTTATCGATCTCGAAGCTAAAGCAATTAAAGGATAAATGTAACGATCGCCTATCAAGTCCATCATGGCAATCATTGTTGTCTTTAGGGGTTTTCTAAAAATACCTGCACTCGCAAGCATGTAATTTAGAGCATTGACTCTCGTAACTAGATTGGGTGCGCCTTGAAGAATAGCATCTTTTTTTCGTAGTAATTCAATTAAACTTTTTCTTTCTTTCCAAGAGGAATAGAAAGAGGGTGTTTTGTGCGACCAGTAACGATCGCCGTCCATTTTATCCCACGGATTGTCCATTGTTGACAAACCTATGAAACCTGCATCTAATGCTTCATTCAACATGTTCAGCATTGTTTGCTTTTCCTCCTCGCTAGCAGAAATTTCGTCTGATAAAGAGCGCTTAATCCCCATTGCTTTCATTCGAATATCAGAATGCCCAATAAAAGAGGCTACGTTAATTCCTAATGGCAAATTGTTTATATATGATTTCCACTCTTTTGGGTTATTCCAAGTTTTTTCTTTTTGTAATAATGGAAGCATCATTTCTCTGGGAATTGCTTCAACCCTGGTAAAGGAATCTGCTGTGTCTTCAGGACTATTAAAAACAGCAGAAACAGAACAGCTTCCTAGAATTATTGTTGTTACTCCGTGTCGCGCTGATTCTTTTATTCCTGGTGATGCTAATAGCTCAGCATCATAATGTGTATGTGAATCTACAAAACCTGGTACAATCCATTTTCCCTCGGCATTAATTATTTCCGCACCAAAACATTCAATCGAATTTGGTTCAGCTATTTCTTGAATCCGACCTAAATTATCAATTAATACATCTTTTTTTGACGCATTCTCATCTTTGTCTCCAGAGAAAAAGAGTCCGTTTTTGATTAGTATGCTCATGATTTTTTATTTTGATTAGAAATATTGAAGTCAATTAAATTTAAAGGAAATAATATCCTCATCAATAACAAATATAAATGAAAATCAGAAATTTCTATCACAAAAAATCGGAATATTAAGACAAGATTTTTTAATTTATTTAAATTTCTTTCTTAAGTTATTGTCCCAAATTGTATGTAAAATCGAATTTTAAAGTAAATTACTTTTTAGTTTTCTTGCAAAAAAAAAGAGGATAACTAGCTGCAGTTATCCTCTTTTCCTCTTTATTTTCTCTTTTATTATAGTGCTAAGACGCCAGCCTCTGCAACGGTGTGATCATTTTCAACCGAACTTCCGCTAACTCCAATTGCACCGATAATTTCACCAGCCGCATTTTTAATTGGAATACCTCCTGGGAAAGTAATTAATCCACTATTTGAATGTTCGATATTATAGAGCGAACCTCCTGGCTGTGAAAGTTCTCCTATAACTCCCGTGTTCATATCAAAAAAACGAGCTGTTTTTGCTTTTTTAATTGATATGTCAAGTGATCCTAGCCATGCGCCATCCATACGTGCAAAAGCAACTAAATTTGCGCCTGCATCAACTACAGCGATGTTCATTTTTGTACCTATTGCTGCTGATTTTTGTTGTGCCGCTGCAATTATTTTTTCTGCTTGTGCTAATGATATATTCATGATTATTAGTTTTTTAAGTTATGATTACAATACAAATTTAAATTAATATTTACTTTTTAACTTATTATAAAAGTTCATTCTGTTATGAATAAAGTTCAAAACAATTAATTTTCAAGTTTTACTATTTATATTCCTTGGGCTGTAGCCAAACTTATTTTTAAATGCTAAACTAAAGTTGGATAAATTATTATAACCAAAATCTAGATAAATGTCAGATGATTTTAATTTTCCTTTTTCGAGAATTTCTTTAGCTGCTTCAAGTTTCTTTTCTTGAAGCCATTTTCCGGGTGTGATTTTATATTCTTTAACGAAATGGCGTTTAAAAGTAGATAAACTCATGTTGCATAAAAAAGCAATTTCTCCTAGCTTTAAGTTTGCATGCATTTTGCTTTCAACGATTTTCTTAAAAGTAGAGCTTTCATCTGCAATCAATGATTTCAAATACTGCTCAAATTGAGATCCATATTTTTGAAGAAGGTAAAGCATTAATTCGTCAAATTTTAAGGCTAATAAATTTTCGAAAAAGATAGCTGGAGCTTTACTAATTGTCGTTAATGAATTTAAATAAGTAGTTATATATACGTCATTACTAATTATAAAATAGGGAATTTCATTACTTAGCACAATAGGATTTTGCGCATGCTTTTCTAAAAAATCTTTCAGTTTTTTATCAGAGAAAAAGAATAGTTTACAGTAATATGTTGGCTCGTTTTCTAACAACTCTGTCCATAGCCAATTGCCTTTTTTTAGCAATAGCGATTGGTCCTTATTGACAGCGACAGAATTTCCTGCAAAGTGGACTTGTTTTTTACCAACTTGTAAAAAGCTAAACATATTCATGCTCAGGTGGACTTTACTTTTCACCAAATCAGTATTCATCTTGAAGTCGTAAAGAAGCAAATCGGGGATTGCTTTATCGTTTTGCAGATACGTTTCAGGTATGTTAGCTATTGGCATCCTTATTTTTTTTAGCAGTGCTGCTTATTTGAACTAAAAAATTTTCTATTTCAAATATAATAAAAGGATTTAATAATTTCTCACACTGATTTATTTAGAAGGACTTCTAATTGACAATATTTAGAATCTGTGCCAATTCTTCGTAACTGTAAAAGACAGTAGCTCCTTCATTAATTAAATCTTGTGCATTGTTTTCATTCGCTAAACCATATACTTTAAATCCTCCTTTTGCAGCTGCAATAACTCCTGCCACACTATCTTCGATTACTATACATTCCTCTATTTCAAATCCCATTTGCTTACAAGCATGTAAGAAGATTTCAGGTTCTGGTTTCCAACTATTAATTTGATAGGAGCTAAAGATTTTGTTTTCAAATTTTTCTATCAATCCAGTTGTCGTTAAATTCAAAGTAATTTTTTCGACAGGGCCGCTCGAAGCTACACAGAAACTTATATTTAAGGAATTGATAAATTCTGTAACACCCTTTATAGGTTTCAAATCTGTTTTAAAGGCTTCAAAAGTTCGTTTTCTGAATTCAGTTTCAAAACTTTCCGGTAGTTTTTTATTTATTAGTATTTCTATTTGTTCGAAAATGCTATTTAAACGTCTTCCATTAAATTTTTTAACAGCTTCTTCCATTGATATTTTTAGTCCAAAAGGCTCGGCCATTGAAAGTAATACTTGATTTGCAATACTTTCACTATCTACAAGTATTCCGTCACAATCAAAAATTATACATTTAAGGTTGTTAATTTTTGTTGTTTTATTTTCAAAAATCTTCGTTGAAGACAGTTCGTTTTTATTTGCTACGCTCATTCTATAGTATATTCTTTATAAACATTTTTAAATAAAGTCTTAAGGTAAAACTATTACTTTAAACACAAATATAGATGAAATAAAAGATGCTTTACTTTACAATTATTGTCCACGCTGTTCCGTCAGGAATAAAAATTAGATTTCGATACTATTACTTATTTAAAATATAAAACCATTTCTATAACCTTCAATACATTTAGAATTATGAAATAAAAAAGAGGGTAATTAATTAAAATTATCCTCTTTTTATGCAATTATTTACTTAATCTTCTAATTGAAAATTAGTAGCGTATTGTATTTATGAATCTTCCTTACTGAACTTAAAACTTTTCAGTGAAAAACACTTCATTAAAAATAATTGAATATTATTTGAAAGTCCAACGAACTAATCCTGCATCTCCTACCTGTAAATCGATAACTAATTTTGTAAGACTGTTTTCAATTACTTTGTAAGCGGTAGCATCATTTAGTGTTAATGTTTTTCCATCTTCAGCTACTTTCCAAGTTCCTGTTTTTGTATCTCCACAGCTATCTTTTATAACGTAAGAACCATCAGATTTAAAGTTCCACGTTGAACCTTTTTCACAATCTGTTATTACACTACCGCCTAATACTGTTTTAGTTTCAAGACTCCAGTTTCTGATAATCATATTAACTTCAGTTTCCTCTTTGTCGCAAGAAACGAATAGAAATCCAGATAATACACAAATTGCTAAAATCAGTGCGCCAAAACTCTTTTTTAAATTTTTCATTTTTTTGTTGTTTAAGTTGTTGTTTATACTGGGGCAAAGTAAAGGACAAATAGATCGTTAATTATTATAGAATTAAATATTAGACTTATGTCTTTCTCACATTTTTTAAATTATTCAAAACAATTTGATTGACTTATTAGTATATAATAATTTGTCAGTTATAATAATTTCAAAAGAGCTTTGAAACATGGGAATTATGTAATTTTCTTGCCAATTAAAAGAGGAGCATTTTGCAATTTTTTTATAAATTTGAAAAATTTGTAACTTTATTACAAACGAATGTTTTACAGTATAATAACAATTTTCGAACGAATTTTAATTCCAAATTATTCAATTCAGTCGATTTACCTCCTAATTAAATGATATTAATCGTAGATGATATTCGTGCGAATATAATTGCCTTAAAAAAAACACTGGAACTTCATAGTATAGAAGTAGATACTGCTGAGTCTGGAGAGGAAGCGCTTAAGAAAATTTTGAAAACTGATTATAGCTTAATTATAATGGATGTTCAAATGCCTGGACTCGATGGTTTTGAGGTGGTTAAAATTCTTTCTGGTAATAAAAAGACAAAAGATATTCCAGTTATTTTTTTATCAGCTATAAATATTGAAAAGAAATATATTTTTAAAGGTTATGAAACTGGAGCGGTAGATTATATTACTAAACCTGTAGATTCTGACTTGTTGATATTAAAAGTTAAATCATTCATTAAGATATACGAGCAGCAAAATGAGCTGAAAGTAATGAAAGATTTGCTGTCCAAAGAAATAGCGTTTCGAAAGGAAGCTCAAGATAATTTAGAAATAAAAATTGTCGAGCGAACTAAGGAATTGGTTTTAAAAAATGAAGAGTTAGAATTTAAAAACCATGAATTGCAGCAATTTTCATGGGTTGTTTCTCATGATTTAAATGAACCGATACGCAAAATCCAAATATTTATTGGAATCATAAAAGACTTGTATTTAAAGGATAATCCAAAAGCGCTTGACTACGTAAATCGAACGATGAAATCTGCGGAGCGAATGCAAACACTAATTAGTGATTTATTAGCCTATTCGCGATTGTCATCCAAAGTCTTATTCGAAAAAACCGATTTAAATGTAGTTTTACAAGAAGTACTTTCTGATTTTGATTACCAAATTGAAAATAAAAGTGCAGTTATCAAAGTGACCGATCTGCCAGCAATTCATAGTATTCCAAGTCAACTCCGACAAGTTTTTCAGAATTTAATAGGGAATGCACTTAAGTTTTCAGGAAATGTAGCTGTGCCTACAATCGAAATTACTTCTGAATTAATAAAAAATAGAGAATTTGATAGTGAAACTGATCCCGAAGGTGAATTCTGCAGAATCATAATATCAGATAACGGTATTGGTTTTGACGAAGTATACTTGGATCGAATTTTCGTTATTTTCCAGAGTTTGAATGATCGCTCTATTTATGAAGGAACGGGAATAGGATTAGCCATTTCGAAAAAAATTATGGAAAAACACAACGGATTAATTACTGCAAAAAGTGAGTTGGGTAAAGGAGCTAGTTTCATTCTAGTTTTACCTTTACAGCAAGAGATTCAAACTAATTAGACACAATTTATGAAAAGTAATTTTAAAAGAAATTTATTAATAAGTTGTACCATTTCATTAGTGGTATTAGTGATTAGTTCGACTGCTTCATACATCAGTATAAAAAATTTATTAGAAAGTGTAACTTCAGTTAATGAAACTCAGGATGTCATTTACAATGTTAATGAAGGAGAAGCTATTCTTACAGATGCACAAACCAGTATGCGCGGTTTTCTGATTACAGGAAATGAGCAATTTGTTGATATGTATAAAAAGGCTGAGATAGAATCAAGTACCTTTTTCAATAAACTCGACGAACTTACTCTTGACAATCCTAAACAAAATAAAGCGGTTCAAGATTTAAAAATTTTAAGAAATAATTATTTCGATTATTTAAAAGGTCAAATTGCTAAAAAACGCCTTGGAAAACAAACCATATCATTTGACCTTAATGCTGGAAAAATGATGATGGACGAGTTGAGAGATTCTTTCCGTAACATTGAGAAAAACGAACAATTACAATTAAAAAATCGAAATCAAAATGCTGAAAGCTATGGTAGTTACAGCCTGATTTTGATTGTTGTCGCCTTTGTAATTGCATTTATAATTTCACTGGTTTTCTTAGTTAGAATTCTAAAAGATTTTACAGAACGCGCTAGATTGCAAGAGGAATTGCAGAAAAAAGATAAAGAAACAGCTAATAGAATTGAAGCCATTAGTACTATTGCAGTCAATATTGCACAAGGAAATTATGATATTCGCGTAAGTGACAGTAAAGCTGATGCATTAGGATCGGTCGGAGAATCATTAAATAATATGAGTTCATCCCTACAAAATTCTTTTACCTTATTATCTGATAAAGAATGGCTGCAATCAGGTATCGCGCGTCTCAATAATATTATGTTAGGTGATAAATCAATGTTGGATTTAGCCAGAGACATAACAGAATTTTTATGTGTTACCACTAACAGTAGTGCAGGAGCTTTTTATGTATTGTATGGTGACGTTCTTTTGTCTAAAGCTGGATACAGTTATATTCCTAATAAAAGTCGAGAACGAATTCAAAGTGGTGATGGATTATTAGGGCAAGCAGTTGTCTCTGGAAAACTGTTAGAGCTGAAAGCAGTTCCTTCTGAATATATTCAAGTCAATTATGCGCTTGGAGAAATAAAACCGACACATATTGTCGCACTTCCTTTAATGGATAATACGGTTGAGGGTGCAGTAGAACTTGTTAGTATAAACGGTTTTTCTGATCTTCATTTAGAGTTCCTAAATATTGTGAGTAAGAATATTGGAATCGCTATTAAATCTACTAAAAATAGAAAGCGTGTACTGGAATTACTAGAAGAGACGGAGGCGCAATCAGAGGAATTACGAATTCAACACAGCGAATTAGAATCAATGAATGCTGAGTTGGAGACGCAAACGGAAAAACTACAAGCATCTGAGGAAGAGTTACGAGTGCAACAAGAAGAGTTAGAACAAACCAATGAAGAACTTTCTGAACGCAGTATTTTATTAGAAGAAAAAAATACGGAGATTCTTAAAAAATCAGAGGCTTTAGAATTATCAACTCGTTACAAATCAGAATTTTTAGCGAATATGTCTCATGAATTGAGAACGCCGCTAAACTCGATTTTACTACTAAGCCGATTATTGTCTGAAAATAACAATAAGAGCATGAACGATGAGGAAATTGAGTTTGCTCAAGTGATTCAAAGTTCTGGAAATAGCTTACTGGGCTTAATCGATGAGATTTTGGATTTATCCAAAATTGAAGCAGGTAAAATGGAACTTGAATATATCGATGTGACTACTAAAGAAATTACGGATGGTTTATCTAGTTTATTTACTCAAGTAGCAAAAGCTAAAAATATAGGTTTTGAAATTATTGCCCATGAAGCGCCTGTAATTCTCAAAACAGATAAGATGCGATTAGAGCAAATTCTAAAAAATCTTATTTCAAATGCTATTAAATTCACCAACAGAGGATCAGTAAGTGTCGAGATAAAAATAAATACAGATGACGAAAACATAATTTGTTTTATCGTAAAAGATACAGGAATTGGAATCGCATTAGATAAACAACCACTCGTTTTTGAGGCATTTCAGCAAGCAGATGGTTCTACTAAAAGAAAATATGGAGGAACAGGTTTAGGTCTATCTATTAGTAGAGAATTGGCTAAATTGTTGGACGGTGAAATACTTTTAAATAGTGTAGAAGGGGAGGGAAGCTCGTTCACTCTTTGCTTACCGAGATTTGTCAATAAAAATAAAAAAGTTGTTGTTACAGTTAGACCTGACGTTGAAGTTTTAGATACTATAGTAAACACTGAAAAGGAAACAAAGAAAAAATACATTTCAACTGTAATTCCTGACGAAATTGAGGATGACAGAAATAATATTTTACCCGGTGAAAAAGTAATTTTGATTGTCGAAGATGATATGAATTTTGCCAAATCTTTGCTATCATTTAGTAGGCAGAATGGTTACAAAACTATTGTTGCTGTGCGAGGCGATTACGCTTTAAAATTTGCAATTTTATACAGACCGGTCGGAATATTATTAGACATTGAGTTACCAATTAAAAGTGGTTGGGAGGTATTAGAAGAAATTAAAAACCATCCACAGACTAAACATATTCCGGTTCATATTATGTCATCACATAAATTGAAACAAGAAAGTTTATTGCAAGGAGCAGTTGATTTTCTTCATAAACCAGTTGCTTTTGAACGAATCCCAGAAGTTTTTACACGAATAGAGCACATCATTAGTAAGGAATCGCAAAAGGTTTTAATTATTGAAGATAATCCTAAACATGCTAAAGCGTTAGCCTTCTTTTTAGAAAATCATAATATTAATTCGGAGATTAAAAGTGAAGTTTCAGATGGTTTAGAAGCGCTGAATAAAAAGGATATTGACTGTGTAATTCTAGATATGGGAATTCCTGACAAGCAAGCGTATGAAATTTTAGAAGGTGTAAAGAAAAGTCCAGGCCTAGAGAATCTTCCTGTAATTGTATTTACAGGAAAAAGTTTATCGTTAAAGGAAGAAGTAAAAATTAAAAAATATGCCGACTCAATTATTGTTAAAACAGCTCATTCGTACCAAAGAATGTTAGATGAGGTTTCACTTTTTCTACATTTAATGGAAGAGAATAAAGGAGTGGATGATAAAAAAGAGAACTATAAAAAACTCAATCAGCTGAATAATATTTTGCTTAACAAAAAGGTTTTAATTGTAGATGACGATGTTAGAAATATTTATTCTTTAACCAAGGCTTTAGAAGCTTTTAAAATGAATGTAATAACTGCATTTGATGGAAATGAAGCTATTAAAATGCTTGCTGAACATGCTGATACAGATATTGTTTTGCTAGATATGATGATGCCAAATATGGATGGGTACGAAACGGCTGAAAAAATCAGGGACAATCCTAAATTAAAAGCGCTACCATTAATTGCAGTTACAGCTAAAGCAATGACTGGCGATCGAGAAAAATGCATAAAAGCAGGAGCTTCTGATTATATTACGAAGCCTGTAGATATTGATCAATTGCTTTCGCTATTGCGAGTGTGGTTGTATGATAAAGTTTAATATAAATTGATTTCAATATATGAATAAGAAAAGACTCTTAATTATTGATGACGATCCTAGAAATATTTTTGCATTAGTCAACACGTTGCGTGCAAGATCTTATGATTGTCTCTCTTGTTTGAGTGCTGAAGAAGCTATAGTGCTACTGCAGACTGATGAAGTTATCGATGCTGTTTTAATTGATATGATGATGCCGGATATGGATGGCTACGATGCTATTCCAATTATTAAAAAAATACCTTCACGGGAGACCACGGCCATTATTGCAGTGACCGCTCAAGCAATGACCGGCGATAAGGAAAAATGTTTTCAGGCTGGTGCCGATGATTATATCTCTAAACCAGTCGACGTAGATAAATTGCTAGTAGCATTATCTAAAATTTAAAGTTATTATGATAGAAGACATAGAGTTAGAAACGTTTATTAACGATGTTTATGAATATTACGGATTTGATTTAGGAGGGTATTCTAGAGCCTCCTTAAAACGTCGCGTCAATAGGATAATGAACTTAGACGGTTTCCCTAGTTTTTATGATTTTTTATCGAAAGTAAAATACGATTCTGATTATTACAAAAGAGCGATTGACGAAATTACGGTTAATGTAACAGAGATGTTTCGTGATCCTTCTTTTTATAAAGTTTTACGAAATGAAATTTTACCGTTGTTGGCCACCAAACCTTTTATCCGAATTTGGCATGCAGGATGTTCTAGCGGTGAAGAAGTATATTCGATGGCTATTTTATTGCAAGAAGCAGGATTACTACACAAATCTATACTCTATGCAACGGATATTAATTCGAAAGTTTTAGAGACTGCTAAAAAAGGAATTTTTCCACTGCGAATGATGAAAGAATATTCAGAGAATTACCGAGATTCTGGCGGACAAGAAGATTTTTCCAGTTATTATATTGCAAATTATGGAAATGCTAAATTCAGTGAAGACCTAATCAAAAAGATGGTCTTTTCTCAACATAATCTGGTTTCAGATACTTCTTTTAACGAGTTTGATATGATTTTTTGTCGAAATGTGTTAATTTATTTCGATAATGATTTGCAGTCTAGAGCTATAAAATTATTTGACGAAAGTCTTTCCATACTTGGTTTTTTAGCTCTTGGAACTAAAGAAACCATAAAATACTCCATTGCTCAAGACAAATACAAACAAGTGCAGAAAGAAAAATTATGGAGAAAAATAAAGTAACTGCAAACTGTAAAGTGCTAATTGTTGGAGGTTCCGCGGGGAGCTTGCATGCGCTTATGGATATATTACCCAATTTACCAGCAGTGAATTCCTTTGCATTCGTTATTGTACTCCACAGAAAACATTCTGACGATAGTAATTTAGAAGAACTACTCAAGATAAAGTCAAATACCCCTTTAAAGTTAATAGAAGACAAAATGGACTTTGAATCAGGGTATATGTATGTTGCACCTTCTAATTACCACTTGTTATTCGAGAAAAATGGTACACTAGCTTTAGACAGCTCGGAGAAAGTAAATTATAGCAGACCTAGTATTGATGTTTCTTTTGAAGCTGCTGCAGAGATTTTTGGTAGCAATGTTATAGGTATTTTACTTTCCGGTTCTAATGCCGATGGAACTGCAGGCTTACAAGCCATCCAAGAAGCAGGAGGAACTGTTGTGGTACAAAATCCAACATCTGCTGATATGCCTTTTATGCCAAACAATGCAATAAAAAATTTGATTCCCGATTATATTTTAACCACCGAAGAAATATTGAAGTTTATTCTTTTAATAAATGGATGATTCCTTCTTGAATAAGATGAAGTAATAACTATTTTAGTAAGCGGTATTGGTGATACTTTAATCTACAAAAGTTTCTTTTAGGACCTCTTTTAGATGTTTTAATTTGTCTTATTAAGTTTTCCTAACAACTTTGTAATTCTCTTTTTATCAATAATTATAATTTGGTCAATTGCTATCATTCCTTTTTTGTCATTATGATTTACAGGAATTCTAGTAGGATATTCTTTTAAGCTAGAAGTCATAGGTGCAATAACATTAGTGCCCAAGTATTTTTTCATTTCGTTTGGTGAAACAATTACACAGGTTCTTTTTTTTTGAATTTCACTACCTAATGCAGTATCAAGATTTACTACAACTATTGCATATTGAATTGATTTCCTTCCTCAAAATTTCCTTCTTCAAAATTTTCATTCCGTAACATTTTATCGTCACCTTCTTTGCTCATTTTTTCAAAAGTAGTTTCCCAGTTTTGTCTTGGTGTTTTGATGGGTTTAATAATAATTTGTCCTTCCTCAAGGATGATTTCCACTTTGTCTTTAATGTTATATTTATCTAAAATCGTTTTGCTCAAACGCAGACCTTTTGAATTCCCTATTTTGATGATTTCAGTTTCCATATCTTTTTACTTAAATGTTATTGTAAATTAACTACTTAAAATAAAAATAATAAAGTTTAATTGATGAAATTTAAATGTGTACACTATTGAAAATAAGATTATTCTGCTGCAAAAAAAAAAGGCTTTTTAGCCTCTTGTAATTCTAATAATTATTTTACTAACTCCAAAGTTTTAACTGCATGTAATTGATTCCAGCCTACAACGCTTTTGCGGTAGTTCAACCAATTTATTGTTCGTCTTTCATTCGCAACGAAAAATTTAGCAACTACCACATACTTTTTACTACATCGTAAATAGAGTAAGTAATCAATGAAAATAACGAAAGTAAATAAAAACAAATACATATAAAGAGAGAAATTCTAAAAAAAAATGATTCTTTCACTATTTCAAAATCTAAATTGTTAAATTTTCCGTCCAATTCGTTTACCGTTAATTTCACTCGACTGCTTTTTATACGATCTAAAATATGAACTTCAGAAAAGAGAACTATCAAGCCAAAAAGAATTCCGAATCCGAGTGATGAGATAGCTATTGCGTATAATACCGACTTAACTAAAGACATAGGGAATGTTGACTTAAATGATATTAAAATACCAAAAAGGGCAACTGATAAAGTGATAATGGTTTTTATCCATGAATAAAATTTATCTTGTCTTTTGTCTTGGATTTCTTTGAGTTCGTTTAATCTTATAGCTACTTGTTCTTCTGTCATTTTTTTTTAATATGTGCTAAAGTTTACTTATATGTGCTGTGGCGTGCATTTGCAGCAATCTCTCCAAATATAAACTAACTTTGGGAAACCCATTAACTTTACAAATAATAACAGAATAATTGATTGCTTATATACTGTGTTAAGAGATCATTTTTTTTTAGATCTTTTTTAATATAAATTTCAAATGCCAAATTAACCTTTCATACGAACCTAAATCTAATGCTCTTTGACCAGTTAACATACTTGTAAAAAAAATTGGTGTATTTTCTAAAGCGCTATTGTTAATTATTTTATTAGTTCCAAGTTTTTCATCGAATTCAATTTGAAAATCTAAACATATAAGTTTTCTTGCAAAAGAATTTGAAACCACAATTATTTTTGGCTTTGTTTTTTCTATTATTTTTTTCGAGAGTTCTAATTGTTTTTTAAAGAATTTTTTTCCATTTTGATCCTGATTTATTCTCTCAATATTTTTCTGATTTGTTTCTCTTAAACACAACAAATCTAAATGCGACCAAGGAATTTCCGTTTTCTTGGAAATATCTTGAAATTTTTTAAAATATGAATAAATATTACCTTCTTGGTTATTATTATAAAAATGACTTTCATTTTTTAAGTGTTTCCCAGAAAATGATGGATTTATGCCGATAAAAAGAATAGAATTTTTTATTATCTCATCTTGCATTGCATAACCACGATTTATAAATTCAATATTTTGAAATTCCCTATCGTTCCATATTTTTTCTAACTCAACTTCATAATGCTCTTTAATACTAAATTTTTCCATTTTTAGATTATTGATATAAATCCGTACAATTGGTCTCTTGTCAAAGAACCATCAATGTAATATTTTAAACTTCCATGTTTACTTTTTTCTTTTATTTCACTACCATCAACGTAAAATCTTGTACTTCCATGCTTGCTTTTATCTCGCACTTCTTTTCCGTCAAAATAATATCGAACATTACCATATTTACTTTTTTCTTTAATTTCATCACTCTCGATATAAAATTTCACAC
The DNA here is from genome assembly GCF_003688495.1 of Flavobacterium weaverense. Taxonomy (GTDB): domain Bacteria; phylum Bacteroidota; class Bacteroidia; order Flavobacteriales; family Flavobacteriaceae; genus Flavobacterium; species Flavobacterium weaverense. The sequence continues at coordinate 798,180 of NZ_REFH01000007.1, forward strand.
TTCCATGTCTACTTTTCTCCCTAACTTCTGAATTATGTATGTAAAACAATGTACTTCCGTGTTTTCTATCTTTAATTTCATTCCCATCGATGTAAAATAAAACTGTTCCGTATCTTCTGTCTTTGATTTCTGCCATTTTTTATTTTTTAATGATTTATATTTATGTTTTTTCTGCCATTTTGAGTTAAAGAATAGCAAGACTAATATAAACTTGTGATTATGTGAGAATTATTAATGCATGTTTAATATGATAAGTCTGATGAAAATCGGCTTTAATTGTTTGGCTAATATATAATTAATTATTTAAAAATCTTACAAAATATAAACGATCAGATGTAATACTTTCCTCTCGCTAAGCATAGACACCCGTGAAGGTAACAGCGACAATCCCAAGTTTTTGGGCGTGGATTGTAGCGAATAGCCTGTTATGCCGCGGCTAACACGCACAATATAACTTTAAGAACAAACGCCATAAAAAAAACGCTCTCTTTCGAGAACGCTTTCCATAAATAAAAAACTAAATATTAATTGTTTTCAATCCATTTTCTGGCATTGATAAATGCTTCATGCCAAGGAGAAACTTCGTCGTTTCTATCTTTTGGGTAATGAGCCCAGTTCCATTGATAAGTAGAACGTTCGATATGCGGCATAGTAACTAAATGGCGTCCTGTAAGATCGCAAAGCATGGCCACATCATAATGCGAACCGTTTGGATTAGCAGGATAGCCTTCGTAAGCATATTTTCCAACGATGTTGTAACGCTCTTCGCCTAATGGCAATTCAAATTTTCCTTCACCATGTGAAACCCAAACTCCTAATGTCGATCCAGCTAAGCTCGATAGCATCACAGATTTGTTTTCTTGTACAGTAACTGATGTAAAAATACTTTCGTGTTTGTTACTGTCATTATATAACATTTTTGGCATTTGTTCGTGCTCTGAATGGATTAATTCCAATTCGACGAATAATTGACAACCGTTGCAAATTCCAACAGATAAAGTGTCTTCTCGTTTGAAAAAGTTATTTAATGCTGTATTTGCTTTTTCATTGTATTTAAATGCTCCCGCCCAACCTTTAGCAGAACCTAAAACATCAGAGTTAGAGAAACCTCCAACCGCTCCGATGAACTGAATGTCCTCTAGATTTTCACGTCCCGAAATTAAATCAGTCATGTGAATGTCTTTTACATCAAAACCAGCCAAATACATTGCATTTGCCATTTCACGCTCAGAATTACTTCCTTTTTCACGAATAATAGCTGCTTTTGGACGTGATTTCGAATTATCGATTACTGGACTTTTTCCTGTAAAATGAGTTGGGAAAGTATATTGTAATGGTTGGTTTTTGTAATTATCAAAACGCTGTTGAGCCGTTCCGTTTTTGGATTGTTTTTGATCTAATAAGAACGAAGTTTTAAACCAAATGTCTCTGTATTTTGCGATGTCTAGTTTGCAATGCCCAAAGTCTAAGCTTGGTTCATTAGTTGCATTTCCTAATTTGTAAAAAGCAACTCCATTAGCATTTAGTTTAGCTTCAATCGTTGCATTATCTTTAGCTTGGAAAACAATTCCGATATTCTCAGCAAATAAATACTTGATGATGTCTTTTTCTTCAAAAACAGAGAAATCAATTTTAGCACCTAAATTCACATCAGCAAAACACATTTCTAATAAAGTAGTAATCAAACCACCACTTCCAATGTCGTGTCCTGCCAGAATTTGGTTGTCTAAAATTAATTCTTGAATGGTATTAAATGCTTTTTTGAAGAAGACAGCACTTTTAATCGTTGGTGCTTCGTTTCCAATTGCATTTAAAGTTTGTGCGAATGACGAACCTCCTAATTTAAAATCATCTTGCGACAAATTGATATAATAAATAGAACCACCGTCTTTTTGTAAAACAGGTTCTACTACTTTTTTAATATCAGTACAATTACCACCTGCCGAAATAATAACCGTTCCTGGTGCGATTACTTCGTCATTTGGATATTTTTGTTTCATCGAAAGCGAATCTTTTCCTGTTGGAATATTGATTCCCAGTTCAATTGCAAATTCTGAACAAGCCTCTACCGCTGCGTATAAACGAGCGTCTTCGCCTTCGTTTTTACAAGCCCACATCCAGTTAGCAGATAGTGAAATTCCTTTCATTCCATCCTTTATAGGAGCCCAAACAATGTTTGATAATGATTCTGCAATAGCAGTTCGTGTACCTGCAATAGGATCGATCAAAGAGGCAATAGGAGAGTGCCCAATTGATGTGGCAACACCTTCAATTCCTTGATAATCTAATGCCATTACACCAACATTATTTAATGGCAATTGCAATGGTCCAGCCGTTTGCTGTTTGGCTACTTTTCCACCTACACAACGGTCTACTTTATTAGTCAACCAGTCTTTACAAGCCACTGCTTCTAATTGCAATACTTGTTGTAAGTAAGTCGAAATATTTTTAACTGAATACTCTAAAGGCGCATAGTTGTAAGAAATCGTTTTATCATTCATCACCGTTTTTGGAGAACTACCAAAGAAATCTTCTAAAGCATAATCCATTGGTTTAGCGCCAGTAGATTTTGACTGAAAAGTAAAGCGGTGATCGTTAGTAACATCGCCTACTTGGTACATTGGAGAACGCTCTCTATCGGCAACTCTTTGTAATAAATCAATATCTTTGTGACCAATAACTAATCCCATTCTTTCTTGAGATTCGTTACCGATTATCTCCTTTGCCGAAAGGGTAGGATCACCCACAGGTAATTTATCTAAATCTATCAATCCTCCTGTTTCTTCCACGAGCTCAGAAAGACAGTTTAAGTGTCCTCCAGCACCGTGATCGTGAATGGAAACAATTGGATTATTGTCGCTTTCTACAAAGGCACGAATGGCGTTAGCAGCACGTTTTTGCATTTCTGGATTTGAACGCTGTATCGCATTCAACTCGATTCCTGAACCAAAAGCTCCGGTATCTGCAGAGGAAACTGCAGCACCACCCATTCCGATTCTATAATTTTCTCCACCTAGAATAACGATTTTGTCGCCTTCTTGTGGTTTTTTCTTAATGGCTTGATCTAATTTTCCGTAACCAATTCCACCTGCTTGCATGATTACTTTATCGTAACCAATTTTGCGATTGTTTTCTTGGTGTTCGAAAGTTAAAACAGATCCAGTAATTAGCGGTTGTCCGAATTTGTTTCCAAAATCTGAAGCTCCGTTAGAGGCTTTAATCAAAATATCCATTGGAGTTTGGTACAACCAAGGTCTTGCTGGAACCGCATCTTCCCAAGGACGATTTTCCTCTAGTCGAGAATAAGAAGTCATATAAACTGCTGTTCCTGCTAACGGCAACGAACCTTGTCCACCAGCTAAACGATCCCGAATTTCTCCACCAGAACCTGTTGCAGCTCCGTTGAAAGGCTCTACGGTTGTTGGGAAATTGTGTGTTTCTGCTTTTAAGGAGATAACCGAATCAAATTCTTTGATTTCATAGAAATCAGCTTTATCACCGGTTTTGGGAGAAAATTGTTGAACTCTTGGCCCTTTTACAAAAGCCACATTATCTTTATACGCTGAAACGATATCGTTCGGGTTTTCTTGAGATGTTTTTTTGATTAATTTGAAAAGAGAGGTTTCTTTTTCTACGCCATCAATTACAAATGTTCCATTGAAAATTTTGTGACGACAGTGCTCTGAATTTGCTTGGGAGAAAGCAAAAATCTCAGAATCAGTTAATTTTCTAACTAATTTGGTTGCTAAATTATCCAAATATTCTACTTCTTCAAGGCTCAAGGCCAAACCTTCTTTCTTGTTGTAAGCATCAATATCTTCGATGTCTAAAATAGGTTCTGGTTGTACATTGATATTAAAAATATCTTGATGTAACTCTGCATATTTTTGCGAAAGCATAGGATCGAAATCAGTGAAATCTTCCGTTGCTTTGTAAAATTCCTCAATTCGAATAATCCCCGAAATCCCCATATTTTGAGTGATTTCAACAGCATTTGTACTCCACGGAGTTACCATAGTGGCACGTGGTCCAACAAAAAAATCCGTGAGTACGGATTTTTCTATTTTATTTGAGTCGGCAAAAAGCCAATTTAATTTTGAAATGTCTTGAGCCGAAATTTCGTTTTGCGTTTGCACTGCAAAAACAGTTTTGCTTTGGTTTTCAAAGAAATGGATCATTGTTGTGTAGTTAGTTGTATTTACGGTGCAAATTTAGTTTAAAAAAGTAGTAAGCGCAAGGATTAAAAATTCAATTTTTGATGTGCCAAATTTCTATATTGCATGTTACAAATGCAAATTATTCGAAGTTTAGAATTCTACAATCGACGTTGCTAATACTATATAATTTACAATCTGAAACATTGTGATAGAGATGCTTCCTTCGTCAGTATGACAAAGACATTGCAATAATTAATATAAGCAATGCTTGAAATGATTGCTACTTCGGAAATTTCATATTCTGATATGCTCCTAAATCAGGAGGTAAAGTTCTCATTTTGCCTAAAACATCTGTTGGAATTAAATAGGCCGAATTTCCTTTCGCGAAAGCAGCAGAAGCAGCATCTATATTTAATTTGTTTTGTGCTGTTTTGAAGAATTTTGGATCTTTATTTAAAATAATAGCGTTGTAATGTACGGCATCAGTTGTGAACTGATAATCTGGATTAGTTGCGAACTGACTAGATGTATTATCAAATTTTATCAAGCAGTTGTTAAATTGGTATTTAAAAGCAGCTCCCGTTTTCTTATTCAGCGTCAGTTCATTCGAATACGATCCATAAATAATACAGTTATTAAAAGTAGCTTCCGCTAAATCTTTAGCTTCTGGAATAGCACCGGTTAAATAGTTACTTAAGGATAGAGCTACTTGTTGCGAACTGTTCCAGTTATTATTAAAAGTGGAATGCGTGAATTTATAACTACCTCCATAATTACAAGCTAAACTAGCTAGTCCTGCATTATTAGTAACTATATTTTCTCCATTAATTTTTCCGGTCTGCGCCAAAATTCCGTAGTTAGTCGAGTTGTAAATTTGGGTATTTTTGATAGAAACTGTTGTTCCATCATTATTTTGAATTAACAATCCAATGGTTGCATTTTTAATAGTTAAGTGATTAAAGGAGTTGTTAGTACTGCCGTCAGCAAGCCAAATAGTTCCCCATTGTCCTGGTACGTTTTCAAAATTAGGTTCTAAACGATCGCCTTCAAAAACAACTTCATTTTCCAATTTATCAGTTGTAGAAACCAAGCCATTTACTTTTATGGATGCTTTATTGGAAACAATAAGACCTGAATTAGAATGAAAATAAACTTTGGTTCCGGCTTCAAAAGTCGCAGTTTTATTGCTAGGGACAGCTGCGTAACCATAAATGACGTAGGGTTTATTTTTTGTGAATTGTAACTCGTTTCCATTAACGGGATCATTTTCGTCCAAATAAAACCCTTCAATTTTTTGATCGCCAATAGGAAGTTTTTCGATTGTGCCATCAACAAAACGTTTTGGATATAGAAAAACTGCATCTTGAATAAGAGTAACTAATTCGATACTCTGAAGATTTTGACCTCCGTCGAACTGAATTTGGTCAGTGTATAAAAAATCGGTAGGATTCGCGTCGGCGATATTTGCTGTAGTTTCGATAAAAATATACAAACTATCTTTAGCCAATAAATCTACATTATTAAAATTTTTTCCGTTTGTCCCTAGCATTCCATCAACGGTCATTCGATATTTAGAATTAAGTCCTTTAGCTAGTTTTATAGTAGGAATGGTAATGTCGCTCTTACTTCTATTGTAAACTTTCAGTCTGTACGTACTAGAACCAATATTACTAAACACAGTATCTAGATAAATAGTGTCTCTAGAAAACTCTAATTTACCTGAGCTAGCAATGGTTTCAAAATCAGAGCGACAGGAGCAAATAGATATTATAATTGCAATAAAAGTCAATACTATTTGTGGACGCATTTTATGTTTTTTTTGTAAAAATAGGCAAAATCTATAATGAAATTAGAATTACAAATGTAATTCCTATCTTCTCCCGTATCTTTTATTTAATTTTACAGATTAAAAGCCACTAACATGTCATTTGATAAAGAAAAAATACTGAATTACTGTAATAAAATTTCTGAAAACACATTAATGCGAACCTTGAATATCACGTATACAGATGCAGGTGAGAATTTTTTGGTTGCAACAATGCCCGTTAATTCTTCAGTTCATCAGCCTGTGGGGATATTACATGGTGGTGCAACGGTAGCATTAGCTGAAAGTGTAGGAAGTGCGGCATCAATGTTATTTGTAAATCCAGAAGTGAGCGATGTGAGAGGTATAGAAATATCTGCTAATCACTTAAAATCAAAACGTAATGGAATTGTGACCGCTACAGCAAAAATTGTTCATAAAGGACGTAGTATTCACTTATGGGAAATTAGAATTGTCGACGAGAACAACAATTTAATTTCGCTGTGTAAGTTGACCAATATGATTTTGCCAAAGAGAAAAAGCGAGGATAAATAATGGCAGAAATCGAAAGTAAAATTCAAAATCATTTAATAAATCAATTACCATTTGTGTTGTATTCAAAACCAAATGTTGAGGGTGTTATTGCTATGTTTCAAAAAGATGATAGTTTATTTTCAGTAAATGATTTTAGCGAAAAAGGTTTTGTTTTTGCAAGTTTTGATGGAACTAAAACTTATTTAATCCCAGAAAAGGAGTCAGAAATAATGCATTTCTCTTTGAATAGTAAAGAATCACTACCTTCTAAAACACAATTTAGAGCAGGCGATGATGTTGCTAAAAGGGAATTTGAATCTTTAGTTTCGAAAGGGATTCTAGCTATATCAAATAACCAATTCAAAAAGGTCGTCTTATCACGAAAAGAGCATGTTAATATTGAAGATTTTAATATGTTTGAAACATTTGAAAAGTTGGTTCAACTTTACCCTTCAGCCTTTGTATACTGTTTTTATCATCCAGAAATCGGTAATTGGATTGGAGCAACTCCAGAACAATTATTAAAAGTTAACGGAGGCAAATTTGAAACCATTTCACTCGCAGGAACGCAAAAAGATACTGGTTCGTCGGATATATTGTGGGGCGAAAAGGAAAAAGAAGAGCAGCAATTTGTTACTGATTATTTAGTTTCAAGACTTGAAAGCGTAGCTTCAGATGTAAAGTTCACAGAACCGTATAGTATTAAAGCAGGAAGTATTTGGCATATAAAAACTGATGTTTCAGGAGATTTAAATTTTGATTCTAGTTTGAAAGAAGTAGTTCAATTACTTCATCCAACGCCAGCAGTTTGCGGTTTGCCTAAAGAAATAGCAAAGGAATTCATTATCGAAAACGAGCCATACGACCGAGGTTTTTACACAGGTTTTCTTGGTGAACTAAATTGTAACTTTACAAATAAGAAAGCAAGCTCAGATTTGTTTGTGAATTTAAGATGTATGGAAGTTAAAAACTCTCAAGCTCATTTGTATATGGGTTGCGGAATTACAAAAGATAGTATTCCTGACAAAGAGTGGGAGGAAAGTGTGAATAAATCAATGACAATGAAAAAGGTATTGTAATTTAGACTTTTCGAAAATTATTGTGATTATCAACTAAAACAATTAAACCGCGTAGCGGAAAATAAAAATATATAAATATGAAATTAGATATACTAGCTTTTGGAGCACATCCTGACGACGTAGAATTAGGTTGTGCCGGAACTATTTTAAAAGAAATCTCATTAGGAAAAAAGGTCGGAATTGTTGATTTGACTCGTGGTGAATTAGGAACACGTGGTTCTGCTGAAATTAGAGATCAGGAAGCGAATGCTGCTGCAAAAATTTTAGGTGTTGTGGCACGTGAAAATTTAGAAATGCGTGATGGGTTTTTTGTTAATGACGAAAAGCACCAATTAGAAATCATAAAAATGATTCGTAAGTACCAACCTGAGATTGTTTTGTGCAATGCAATAGACGATCGTCATATTGATCATGGAAAGGGAAGTAAATTAGTTTCTGACGCGTGCTTTCTATCTGGTTTAATGAAAATTGAAACTGAATTAGATGGAGAACAACAAAAAGCTTGGAGACCAAAACTTGTTTATCATTATATTCAATGGAAAAATATCGAACCTGATTTTGTGGTCGACATAACTGGATTTACAGATAAAAAAATAGAATCGATTTTAGCTTATGGTTCTCAGTTTTATGATCCAAATTCTAAAGAACCAGAATCACCAATTAGCAGTAAAAACTTCCTAGAAAGCTTAAATTATCGCTCTAGAGATTTAGGTAGACTTTCTGGAGTAGAACACGCGGAAGGTTTTACAGTTGAAAGATATTTGGCAGTCAATAGCTTAGCAGATTTGAAGTAAAATAGATGTAATTTTTTGAAAAAATTATTTGCAAAAGTAAACTTATATTGTATCTTTGCCACCGCTAAGCATTATGGTGGTTGTAGCTCAGTTGGTTAGAGCATCGGTTTGTGGTACCGAGGGTCGCGGGTTCGAGCCCCGTCTCCCACCCAAAAGGCAAAAGCCTCTCAGAAATGAGAGGCTTTTTTTGTGCAATAAAGTTTTGTGTAAAAAAAATCAGTCTTGAATTTCGTCAAGACTGATTATATATTTCTTTTTTGCACAAGGGATAGTAGTGAAAATCCTTTTTATGCGGAGGTACGCAGCATAAAAAGATTGAAACGAATAGCCCGACCACGTTGTAACGCTAGTGGAAACGTGGATGTGCCCAAATACTATTTTTTATCTACAACTGGTCTGTTTTCTCTATTTGCAAGTTCCCAAGCGGTCACAAAAGCAAATTGAGTCCTTTTAGCCAAAGCATCGTATTCAATTTTCTCTGCAGTGTCAGTGTGCTTGTGATAATCCGCGTGGACTCCGTTGAAGAAGAATACAGATGGAATTCCATTTTTTGCAAAGTTATAATGATCAGAACGCTCATAAAAATGGTTTGGATCTTTGGGGTCATTGAATTTATAATCTAAATTCATTTTAGTGTATTTTTCGTTGGCTTCTGTACAAATTGTATCCAAATCAGATGATAGACGATCTGCTCCAATAACATATACATAATTATTACTGTCAGCGTGAGCGTCATCGCGGCGGACAATCATATCAATATTGATATTTGCGATTGTATTGACTAACGGAAATAAAGGATTTTCAGAATAGTATCTCGAGCCGTGTAAGCCATGTTCTTCGCCAGTTACGTGAAGAAACAAAATAGAACGCTTCGGTCCGTGTCCTGCTTTTTTAGCCATTTGGAAAGCTTGTGCGATTTCTAATAATGCAACTGTTCCTGAACCGTCATCATCTGCACCGTTATAAATTTTTCCTTTTTTAGTTCCTACGTGATCATAGTGAGCTGAGATTACAAGAACTTCATTTGGTTTTTCTAAACCTTCAATATACGCCCAGATATTCTCTGAATCTGGCAAATTCTCATTGCGTTTTGCATTAAGGAATGCAGCAGGAATATGTTGGTAAAAATTAGTAGCTGCAGCAGGGAAGGAAATACCATCTTTCTTGTATTGATCGATAAGATATACACCAGCTTTTTTCTGGCCTTCAGAACCTGTTTCGCGACCTTCCATTTCGTCTGACGCAACGATATACAAATGTGTTTTAAGCTCGTCAGCTGTAATCGAATTCATGTATTTGGTCGGTTCTACTTGAGTAACACTGCTTTTTTGAGAGGTGCAGCTAAATGTTATAATAGCGAACAGACTTAATAAAGGGATTTTTTTCATTTTTTGGATATAAATAATAAATTGATAAATGGCAAAGGGTAAAAATAGGAATAAATATAATTAAAACGCTTTACTGCTATTTAAATTTTGTTATTCGTAACACATTATGAGATTGATTTATTTTTCATTTTACTTTTTAAACCTTTCTGATAATTTTATTTTTAATTTTTAGCACAAAAAAGAAGGCAGCATAAATTGTACTATTTTATTAATTAAGATCATTTAATTAATAAAAACAACAAATTTATACTGCCTTAAAAAAAAGGGTATTTACAATCTTATTTCAAAACATCTTTTAAGAAAGTTTTCATGCGCTCCCAAGATCTTTTGTCTGCTTTTTCATTGTAAGCCGCTCCAGAAGATTTATCGTTTCCAACTTCTACTTCTGTAAAAGCGTGAACCGCGTCAGCGTAGTAAATCATTTCCCAGTCTGCTTTTGTATCTCTCATTTCTTGTTGGAAAGCAGAAATTTCAGCTGCAGGAACGTAAGGATCATCTGCACCATGTAACACTAAAACTCTAGTTTTTATCGGCGTGGTCGTTCTTGCTGAATCGCGTCCTAAACCTCCGTGAAATGAAACAACTCCTTGCGCCTTCATTCCTGTTCTAGCAACTTCAAGTACTCCTGTACCACCAAAACAATATCCAATTACGACAATATTATCAGCATTTGCACCAGCTTTTACTAACTGATTTAAAGCTAGCTGAATTCTTCTTTGATAATCCGCGATATTATTTTTGTAAAAACCAGACATTTTCCCCGCTTCTTGTGTATTAGTGGGATAATTACCTTCTCCGTAAATATCAGCAACAAATGCGTAGTAACCCAATTTTGAAAGTTTTTCAGCAGATCTTTTTGAATGAGCGTCAATTCCTTTCCAAGCAGGTAAGATCAATATTCCAGGCTTCGTCATACTACCTTTTATAGGAGCAATAGATAAACCGTTTAGTTTTTGGTCTCCATCAGTGTATTTTACTGTTTTCAGCTGTGCGAATGACGATGCAGAAAACAACAATAAACCTAATAATGTAAATAAGGTGTTTTTCATATTTTGTGTTTTTTTTATTTTTTACTAAATTCTGAATTTATGTTATCTAGGCAAGCAGACTTTTATTTTTTTATTTTATGACTGTATTTTTAAATCTTATAGTTGAAGCTTTTATTCGCCTGGATGATACGTTCGTTCTGCTTTTTTTTGTACATCTTCTTTGTAAAATAAGACATCTTTAAATTTTCCTTCGCGATACATCTCCGCTTGATCATAAAAATGTTTTGATTTTGGATCGCCGCTATTTCCTCCGGCTAACAGTGATTTAGCTTTTATTTTGGCACCAAATTCGACCGCGCACACAAAACTATTTCCGTTAAATCCGTATCGTTTTTTGGTTTCTTTTTGATAACTGCTTTTGTAAGCTGGCAAGCTTCCCCATAACGCTGGGCCATATCCAATGGGTAAACTTTCTTTAGCATCGTCATAAACTAAATCAATAGCTCCTGAAGTTCTTTGGAATCGATTGATATCGCCCCAAGGAATTTGCCACTTTCCGAATTTCACTTTCAATTCATTTAGAACTAATTGTAACTGCGGTATCATTTGCTCTGGTTTTACATTTTTTGCAAATGCACGAGTATTTTCTACTTGATCTAATTCTCCTTCATCAGTATAGACTTTTTGGATTATTGGATCTAATTTATAAGCCCATTCTACAGCTATCGTTGTAGCAACAGAATTTTTATTAGCATAATAATCCCACTTTCTTAATATATCGATTGCTTCAGCTGTTTCAGAGTATGCTTTATCATTCTTATTTACGTTCTTTTCGAAAGAAGAAAGAAGAGCAGGAATTAGAAATTCGAAAGCAGTCAACTTAGTGTCGTAACCATCAGCAATTACTTTGTCCAAAGTGTAGTCTGTTCCTTTACTTAAAAGTCTAACAGCATTCAAACCTCTAAAACTTTCGCCATCAGGCGCCATGTAAGGTAAATAATTTTCTTTTTTCGGACTATTTTCTCCTGCAACGGAATAAGGTGTAGAATTACAATTTTGTAACCAGCCATTAGTAGGATTGTAAGAATGAACTGTTTCTGAAACCTCATGTAAACCTTTCCACTGTGTTGCCGAAGTACTTCCATCCATTACTTTTGACCAGTTAAACTTTTTATCTCTGATAGGAACAAAATTTCCATGCCAATATGCAATATTACCTTCTTTGTCTGCGTAAACAGTATTATTAGAAGTGTTAGCTTTTAGATCCATCGCTTTTTTGTAATCCTCAAATCCTTTAGATTTTGTTCGAATCCAACTTTGCTCTAAACTTTTCATTGAGCGATTATTAGATTTTAAACTAATCCACTTACCATCTCTTTTAGCCATTATCGGACCGTGGTTTGTGTAATAGGTTTTAAAAGTTTTAGGAATCAGTTTTCCGTTTTTAAGATATTTGATGGTGATCATTTTTTCAATTACAGGCACTAATTTACCATCGTACTCGTAAAACAATTTTTTGTTTTTGGTTACAATTTTCTCTGCGTACACATCTGCTACATCAACATTTGATGAGGTATGCATCCAACCGCAACTTTCATTAAAGCCTTGATAGATAAAAAACTGCCCCCAAGTTACCGCTCCGTATGCATTCAATCCTTCTTCACTGCTCATTTGTATCTCTGGGCGGAAATAAAAAGTAGTGTGTGGATTGATATATAATATAGCATTTCCAGAAGCTGTTTTTGAAGGTGCTATTGCAAATCCATTAGAGCCCGTTTGCACATCTTTTTCTCTTTCTATGTATGCTACTTTATCATTGTTTCCAGAGTAGAATGCTTTTAATTCACCAGTTGAAAGATTAGCGGTGCTTATTGCACCTATACTTCCATCAGTCCATAATAATGGAAACCATGGCTCAAAATGAGTGAGTAATGCAGGTTTTACTTCAGGATGCTTGTGCAAGTAAAAGTTTATTCCATCTGCATAACTTTTTAATAATTTTTTCAACCAAGGTGCTGCTTTTTTGTAGTCCGTTTTTGCTTCTTCAGTGTCAATTAGAAGTTTTATTTCTAAGTCGTTATACAACACGGCTTGTCCTTTTATTTCTGCAAGACGACCTAGCTTCTCAATATAATTCATTTCAACGCGCTTGAAATCATCTTCGCACTGTGCGTAAAGCATGCCAAAGACGGCATCGGCATCTGTTTTTCCATATACGTGTGCGATTCCCCAATTATCTCGAATGATAGTTACACTCTTCGCAAGATTTTCTAATCTTTTGATTTCAGCGTTATTTGCTTTTTGCGAAAAGGCAGAAAAACTAATGCTGATAATTAAAAGTAGTACGGTAAAATGGTTCTTGAGATACTTCATATTATTTGATTTTAAATTTTTGACCTTCAAAATAGATTGCCATTTCTAGGTTTTTTATGCTAACTAAATTGTTTTTTCGAGATTTTATAATTCCTTTTGGTTTTTTAACCACAATTACTTCACTTTCACCAGCAATTTCGATTTCTTTATTTCGAACAATCAAGGCAGTACTTTCATCAATACCAATTCCTATATGATCTGGAAACTCAACTAGTGCAGAAATTAATCGATTGTACCTACTTCTTTTCATAAAATGTTGATCGATAATTACATTTTTTATTAATCCTAAACCAACAGTAGTTTCAAGATTGTCGTATCTTATATTGTCGAAAGTTTCGGAGTACTTAGTCTGTAATTTTTGATTTCCCGTAATCATGTGTTGGCACATTACTGCAGCGCCCGCACTTGTACCTGCAATTGTACTTCCATTTTCGTATGCTTTGTGAATCGCAGTGTAAACGGAAGTGTTTTTTACTACATCCATAAAGCGAGTTTGATCGCCTCCACTAATAAATATAAGTTTTGCATTTTGCAAAGAATCATTTAGAACCTTATTATTTACCATCGTTTTATCATAATTCATCATGATAATTGGATTTGGAGTCAGCTTTTTAAACTGAGATTTAAAATAGTTGAAAGATTCAATAGGTTCTCCGCTTGACATAGGTAAAACGACAATGTAATCCTTTGTTGTTAGCTCAGCTACGCTAATTAACTGTGTCATCAGCGCATCAGATCGATCTCCGCCACCAATTATAAATAGCTTTCCTTTTGGATTTTGCGCTTGTGAGCTTGCGCAAAAAAACAAAATGAAAATTGTAATAATTCTTTTATAGTCGAGAATGGAACATGATGATTTTTTCATTACTTGGTTTTTGGCTTGGTTAATAGAATTATAATACTTTTTTAAAGTGACACATTTCGCTTAAATGCACAACCTAATTCCATAATTGAATCTGTTTTTGCAATTCCAGGAATGTTATCAATCTTTTCATAGAGAATTTTACGCATGTGCTCATGGTTCTTCGCTATTATTTTTATGTACAAAGTGAAGGAACCTGTTATAAAATAACATTCTGTGATTTCTGGAATCTTTTTTAATTCTTCGATTATTCGCCCAGAGTCTTGATCTTTATTTAAAGTTAAACCTGTAAATGAACCCCAATCGTAACCTACTTTTTTTTCATCGATAACAGGCTTGATTCCTTTTAAAATTCCTTGTTCTGTCAATTTATTTATACGCTGATGAACCATCGTGTTTGATATTTTCAAATTGGTTGCAATCGCGGAATAAGCCATTCTTCCGTCTTTTTCTAATTCTTTGATTATATTGATATCGAATTCGTCTAATTGATCCATATTTTTTTGAATATTTTAAGCTTTAGCGTAGCTATAAATGTACATATAATATTTATTTTTGAGCACATCTTTAATTGAAATTAAATAATTTGAAATGACTTATTTAAAGCCTAATTAAAATAAATCCTTTTAAAATATTTCTATTTTAAAGTCAAAAAGTATAATTTAATTGGCTTTTTAAAAAATAGTAGTAGTTTTGCATCTTATTACTTTAAATCACAAACAACATGACACACACAGACCAAAAACTTTCTTCAAAATCTGAAGCGTTGATAGCAAAAGAGAACCAACATGGTGCTCACAATTACCATCCTTTACCTGTAGTTTTAGAAAGAGGTGAAGGTGTATTTGTGTGGGATGTAGATGGTAAAAAATACTATGATTTTTTATCAGCCTACTCTGCGGTTAATCAAGGACACTGTCATCCAAAAATTGTAGGTGCGATGGTAAAACAAGCGCAGACTTTGACATTGACTTCTCGTGCTTTTCATAACGATCAATTAGGACCGTATGAAGAATATGTGACTGACTACTTTAACTTTGATAAAGTTTTACCAATGAATACTGGTGCTGAAGCAGTGGAAACAGCATTAAAGATTTGTAGAAAATGGGCTTACGAAGTAAAAGGAATTTCTGAAAATCAGGCGCAAATTATTGTTTGTGAAAATAATTTCCATGGTAGAACAACGACTATTATTTCATTTTCGAATGACGAAAGTGCTCGTAAAAACTTTGGACCATTTACGGCTGGTTTTATCAAAATTCCTTATGATGATGTAGATGCATTAGCAGAAGTATTGAAAAATTCAAAAAATATAGCAGGCTTTTTAGTAGAGCCTATTCAAGGTGAAGCGGGCGTTTACGTTCCTGCTGAAGGATATTTAGCTAGAGCCAAAGCATTATGTGAAGAGCATAACGTTTTATTTATTGCTGACGAAGTACAAACAGGAATCGCTCGTACAGGAAGATTATTGGCAACTTGTGGCAATTGTGACTGTAATAACGGTTGCGAAAATAAACCAGAAGTAAAACCAGATATCCTAATTTTAGGAAAAGCAATTTCTGGCGGTGTTTATCCAGTTTCTGCAGTTTTAGCAAATAATGCTATTATGAATGTAATAAAACCAGGTCAACACGGATCTACTTTTGGAGGAAACCCAGTTGCTGCAGCGGTTGCAATTGCTGCCCTTGAGGTAGTAAAAGAAGAAAATTTAGCTAAAAATGCGCAGCATTTAGGAGAAGTTTTGAGAAAAGGATTAAATGAAATCGCTTCTAGAAATTCTCTAATTACACTTGTAAGAGGGAAAGGGCTTTTAAACGCAATTGTTGTAAACTGCGATGAGGAATCTGATTTAGCTTGGAATATTTGCATGAAATTTAGTGAATACGGATTATTGGCTAAGCCAACGCATGGTAATAAAATTAGATTTGCGCCACCATTAGTAATTACTGAGGAGCAAATTCACGAATGTTTAGCTATTATCGAAAGAGCGCTTAACGATTTTAAATAATTTAAAAGCGAGGAATGAATAAAGTTATAAAATTAATTAAAAACCGGTCAGATATTGGTGCCGGAACGCGAGGTTCTGATTTGGGAATTGATGCGATCGAAGTTGCAGCAATAAATCAGAATAGTAATTATTTTAACAGTTTTGAATTTGAAGATGTAAAAACACATAACGAATCCATTTATAATAGGAATAAAAGTTCTTTTGCTAAAAGGATTGAGCATGTTTTAGAACAATGTACGAGAGTTAGTTCATCGGTGAAAGAAAATCTAGAATCCAATTATTTTCCTATTGTTTTATCTGGGGATCACTCTTCTGCTTTAGGAACCATAAGCGGAATTAAAGCTGCTTATCCTGATAAAAACATAGGTGTTTTTTGGATTGATGCCCACGCAGATTTACATTCGCCATATACATCGCCATCTGGAAATATTCATGGTATGCCAATTGCAGCAGCGCTGGCAGAGGATAATTTAAGCTCTAGAAATACCAATGACGTAACTTCGGAAACGAAGCAACATTGGGACAATATGAAAAATATTGGTCTTAAAGGCCCAAAAATTAAACCAGAAAATTTAATCTATTTTGGTGTTCGAGATACTGAAGAAGAGGAGGATAGGCAAATTGAAAAACTCCAAATTAAAAATTATAGAGTTGAGGAAGTACGTTATAGAGGATTGGAAAAATGTGTTGATGAAGCATTAGCTCAACTTTCACATTGTGAAATTATTTATATCTCTTTTGATGTTGACTCGATGGACTGCGACACGATTTCTTATGGAACAGGTACGCCGGTTCCAAAAGGGTTTGATCAACACGAGATTATAGCTATTATCAACCAAATTATTGAAAATAAGAAAGTTGTCTGTATAGAATTTGTAGAAGTTAATCCGCTTTTAGACACAAAAGGAAATAAAATGGCTGAAACTGCTTTTGAAGTATTGGAAGCAATTACCGTTACATTACAGTCAATAGAGAACTAATTATCTCTTTTTAAAAAGTTAGCTTTTCTACATAAATAACCCCTTAAATCCACTATAAAATCAAAATTTGATTAGTGTTTTTAAGGGGTATTTTATTTAATTAGCTACTATTTTAAATAATCTTTTTGCTAAAAAAAATACTATCTAATAACCTGGATTTTGAACTAATTTTTTGTTTACATCCATTTCTCTTAATGGAATAGGTAGCACTAGATTATTTGCGTCATAAGCCAACGATCCTATATTTTGCTTTAATCTTTTAGCATCAAACAAAGCAAAACCTTCAAATGATAATTCTCTTTTTCTTTCCATTAGAATTGTTGCTAAAGTAACACTACCAAATGATGAGGCGCCTGATCTTGCACGCAATATATTAACATCATCTACTGGTGAAATACCAACTTGAGTCGCTCCTCTAAAATTAGATTCTGCGCGAATTAAATACATTTCGGCTAAGCGTAAAAATGGAATGTTTCCATACTGATTCTTCCACTTGGTCGTACATATATTATCTGCTTCGTAAAAGAAATTATTTCTTTGGTCATCAGCATCGTCATAAATGTCGAAATGTTGATCTTCAATGCTAATATCAGGATTTCCAGAACGTCCTCCAAAATCAGCACCGGCCCAAAACACATTGAAGTCATTAGCACTTGCATCTTGGCTGCTAACTTGCCAAGCTAACAAATCTTCGGTTGAATTTTCTGAATTATTGAAAGTCTTTGCGTAAGTACTTGCTAACGATGCACCGCTATTATTAATGGCAATATTAGCCATTGCTAGTGCATTAACATAATCACCTTTTTGCAAATAAACTCTAGCAAGTAAAGCTGCTGCACTATATTTTGTTGCATAAACACCATTTGAAGCTGGTAACAGCGTGTAAGCATCTTTCAGGTCAATTATTACTTGCTTGTAAACTTCTTCTACGGTATTTCGCGCTGGAAAAGTGATTTTTGTAGGGTCTAAATTTGGCTCTAAAATGATAGGAACGCCAAGCTGATTATTTACTGCTCCAGCTACGAAAGGCTTAGCAAATAAACGAGCTAAATCAAAATAAACTAATCCTCTAAGAAACTGCGCTTCTCCTTTAGCTTGATTTTTATCGTTTGCATCTGTAAAAACAGCTAGATTGTCTAACACAATATTAGTTTGATTACTAATTTTATAAGCTCTCAACCATAAGCTTTCGACAAAACTATTGTCTGTTAGTATCTCTTTCTCATCGTATTGGTTAGGTTGAACGTATGTCCCATCCCAATAAAGATCTCCGTCGTTTGCAATTAATTCAGATACTAGAGCAATTCCGCCACCGTATAATGCACTTGATCGCGCATCGCCATAAGCATTGTTTAATATTTTCTGAAGGTTTGACGGTGTACTAATTGCGATCTCCGTTGGGATTGATTGTTCCGGTTTAATTGTTAAGTTGTCGTCACACGCAGTAAAAGACAACATTACAACTATTGCTATGATTATTCTATAGTTATATATTTTCATATCTGATTTTATTAAAGGTCAATGTTTAATCCAATAATTATCGTTTTTGCAGGAGGTGCTGAATAAAATGCGATTCCTTTTTGAATATTTGAATCTCCATTATTGTCGTATGATGATTCTGGATCGTATCCTTGATAATTTGTAAAGGTTAATAAATTCAATCCCGTCATATAAATGCGAAGTCTATCTACAGATATTTTTTGAGTAACTGTTTTAGGCAATGTATATCCAAATGATAGATTTCTCAAACGAACAAAATCAGTTTTTTCTAAATAACGAGTAGAAGCTTGCTCACCATTACTGCGACCCCATCTTGCCTGCGGAACGCTTGTGATATCTCCTGGTTTTTGCCATCTGTTCATTTGATCTGACGTTTGGTTGTCTTTATATCTAGCATTACTAGATTGAAATTTTCCAGCTTCATTGTATATAGACGCTCCCCATTCTCCTTGGAAGGTAAAGGAAAAATCAAAATTATTAAATGCTACAGTATTGGTCATTCCAGCCATTAATGTTGGATAAGGATTTCCGGCAATAATTCTTTGTGCATCACTATACGTTTTTGTGGTTGCTTTGTCTAAAGTTCCGTCGGCAAGTAAAGTGTTTTTGTAAAATAACGCATTCCCATTTGCTGGATCAACTCCTGCATATTCTACTACGTAAAAGGAAGAAATAGTTTCACCAACTCTTACTATATTTTGTCCTGCAACAATATCGCCACCGGGCAATTCTGTTACTTTATTATCTAATGTAGCTAGATTTAATGAGGTTTTCCAAGTCAATTTATCATTTTTGAAATTTGTAGTATTTAGTACAAATTCAAAACCTTTGTTAGTCAATGAGCCTACATTGCGAGTTAAAGAGCTCCATCCTGATGTACCAGGTAATGGTTCGTTTAATAAAAGATCATTTGTTTTTTTTACATAGTAATCAATTTCGCCGCTTACCCTATTATTTAAAAAACCAAAATCAATTCCTACGTCAACTTGGTTTGTTTTTTCCCATTTTAAATCTTGGTTAACTAATTGAGAAGGATTTATCGCTGATTGCTTATTATAAGAGGATCCACTAAATAATCCTAAACTAGCAAAATTTCCAATTCCAGCATTTCCTGTTACTCCATAACTAGCTCTTAATTTTAATAAATTAATAGCACTACTTTCTTTTAAAAAATCTTCTTGTGATATTATCCAACCTACAGAAGCTGCGGGAAATATACCGTAACGATTTGAAGCCCCAAATCGAGAAGAACCATCATAACGTAAGCTTCCTTTTAAAAGATATTTATCCATAATAGAAACTGTTGCTCTTCCAAAATAAGAAAGGAAATTGTACTTGGTTCTACTAGAAGTTCCAGCTGTTATTTCAGATGCACTTTCCACCGTTTGTAAGTCGTCTGATGGAAAACCTGTACCAGCAACATATTGTCTTTTTCTTGCACTTTCTTCAAAACTCATTCCGCCTACTACTTCTAAATTGTAGTTCTCATTGAATTTTGTAGAATACGTCAAATAATTATTTATACTGTATTTGTCAGATTGAATAGCATTTGCATCAGCATAACCATTAGTTGAAGCAGATTCCGTTAAACTACCAGCAAAATATTCCTCCGTTTGATTATTATTATCGTAACCTAATTCTGTTCTAAAACTTAGTTCCGGTATAATTTTAAATTCTGCATAAGAATTCATCAATGTTCTAAAAATATTGGCATCCCAATTTCCATTAAATTGCTGCATTAGGAAATTGTAGTACAATGTAGTATCGTTATTTGGAGTTACACCATCGTTAAGATAGGCTGGCGCCAAGGGAGTCTGAGCAACCGCCTGTAGCGGTGTTGCAAAAGAATTATCAGATCCTATTCTTGTAATATTTGTTTTGCTCAAACTAGTATTTAAACCAACTCTGAATTTATCAGAAATTTTATGGTCTAAATTTCCTCTGTAAGAATACCGATCTAAATTGTTTCCTCTTACAATTCCTTCAGTATTATTGTAACCACCAGAAAGAAAGAATAAAGTTTTACTGTCTCCACCAGAAATTGAAAACGTATGGTCTTGAACAGCTCCTTTAACTAATGCTAAATCTTGCCAGTCAGTATCAACTTCGCCCGTTCTCCAATCTTTTCCATTAGCATAACCATCAAAAACTCCGCCTGGCTCTGTCAACCACAAATCGGCAGCACCATATCGGTATGCAGATGCTTCGGTAAATAATTCAGCATATTGTGCAGCGTTTAACCAACTCACCTTGTGCGTTGCTTCGCTCCATCCTGCAGAAGTATTTAATGAAATTTTTGTCTTACCTGATTTTCCTTGTTTTGTAGTGATAAGTACAACCCCGTTAGTTCCTCTAGCACCATATATAGCAGCAGATGAAGCATCCTTAAGAATTTCAACAGATTCAATGTCATTAGGATTTAAGGAAATTAATGGATTAATAGGTGCCGATGAACCACTTTCATTATCATTTATTAATGGCATACCGTCTAGAACGTATAAAGGCTCTTGAGAAGAGGAGATGCTAGAAACACCGCGGACTCTCAATTTTACACCACCTTCTACTTTTCCATTGATTTGTGTGATTTGGACACCAGCTAATTTACCTACCATGGCATTTTGAAAATTGGAAACGGGTACGTTTTCCATGTCCTTAGCCGTTACACGAGCAATGTTATCCGTTAATTTTTTCTTGCTTTGTGTACCAAAACCTACGACAAAAACGGTCTCAAGTTCGTTCGATGAATCACCCAGCTTTATTAGCATGGAAGGTGCAGCAGAAATTTCCACAGTTTTCATACCCACAAAACTTACAATAAGAATTTGGCCCTTTTTTGCTGTTATTACAAAATTGCCATCAAAGTCAGCTTGGGCGCTCACTTTCGACTCCTTCACAACAATATTTGCACCTGGAATAGGAAGTCCACTCATATCAGTGACTTTACCTGAAAATCTACTTTCTTGGGCAAAAGTTAGTTGCACCAAAAGCACAGCTAAAATGCTCAAAAAATATTTAAATTTAATTCTCATTTTTGGTATATTTAAGATTAGTTCCCTCAAATATCCAAATAAATTGTTAAATAAAAATAGTTTTACGTTAAAATTGTTAAATAAATATGTTTTACCTTAAATTTTTATTTAATAGTCAAAATTAGTTAAGAAAACTGACATTCATCATTATGTTTTCTCTATTAGAACATTTAGTTCTCAAGACATTAAGCAATTAATAATAGTCAATAATGAAAATTTAAATGGGGACAATCAATATTGTAATGAATTTTAAATTGGTTTGGCGTGAGTGTTGCAGAAAAACAAAAATAGTAGTGGAATTGGACTTTAGAAAATTGAGTGCAGACTGAAATTATGGATTAACATTTTTATGATTGTGCTAACTTTGAATTCTGCTAAAATATATGGAAATGAATCGTTTAAATAATGGTTTGAACAACTGCTAATTAACTTCTAATTTGTAAAGCTTTTTCTTTAACCAAAAAGCAACTTTTACTAATAGTATTAATGCAGGAACTTCAACTAGCGGACCAATCACTCCCGCAAACGCTTGACCACTATTGATTCCGAAAACTCCAATAGAAACAGCAATAGCGAGTTCAAAATTATTTCCTGAGGCAGTAAATGAAAGTGCGACTGCGTCTCTATAATTCGCGCCTATTTTTTTCGAAATAAAGAACATCACGAAAAACATTATCGTAAAAAATAAAAGTAAAGGTAGAGCAACTCGTATAACGTCAAATGGTAATTCGACAATCATTTCTCCTTTTAAACTGAACATTAGTATGATTGTAAATAGCAACGCGATGAGTGTAATAGGGGACACGAATGGAATAAATTTTTGAGCAAACCATTTTTCACCCATGTACTTTTTTATAGTGAATCGACTGACCACAGCCAATAGAAATGGAATTCCTAGATAAATCGCAACTGTTGTTGCGATCTGTGTCACAGTTATATTCAAGGCAAGACCTTTAATTCCAAAAAGCGGTAACATTATTTCAAGATAAAAGTAGGCGTAGAGCCCAAAAAAGAATACTTGGAGCAAACTGTTGATGCCAATTAGTCCAGCTGCCAATTCTCTGTTTCCTTCTGCTAATTCATTCCACACGATAACCATTGCAATACAGGGCGCTATTCCTATTATAATTAATCCTGTTAAATATTCTGGATAATCTTTTAAAAAGACTGTGGCTAACGAAAACATCAGAAAAGGACCAAATATCCAAGTTACCAAAAAAGATGCGGTGAGTAATTTTGGCTTTTCAAAAATTAGAGAGATTTTAGAAAAATCAATTTTAGTCAAAGGCGGATACATCATTAGTATTAAGCCAATTGCTAATGGTATATTAGTTGTTCCATTTGAGAATGAACTTATAAATGTACTACTTGATGGAATAAAATATCCTATTGAAACTCCTAAAGACATTGCTAGAAAAATCCATAGTGCTAAATGTCTGTCTAAAAACTTTAATCTTTTATTACTTGATGCCATTCTTTAATTTTTGTGCTTGAAAGTGCCTATCATTTTTTAATTTCTTAGTTCATAGTAGCGGATAATAGAAGCGATTGAATCATGACAAATAGCTTTTCACGATATGCTGATAGTGGGAAGTAAAAAGGAATTAACATGTACTGAGTCAATTAAACTTATTATGATTAATTATAATTTAAAACTAGCAACAACCTCCGCCTGGCGTGCAACTATTAGCTTCCTTTGAAATTTCAGAAAATTGGATTTTATTTTTAGTTTTCGGTATACCACATTGATCTTCGGCTAGACAAGCGGTTTTTTTATTAATTAGTGTAAAATCTTTACCATTAAAATCCAAGTCGTATTTTCCAATAGTTTCTGTTTGATATTCGACTTCAATTTCGTAATCTTCAATTCCTAGTGTTTTTTCTGAAAGAGTAATAATAGATAAAAGTTTATTAGGTTTTAAGCGATGCTCATAATCATTAGCATCCCACAATTGAAAGTTAACAACCTTTTCCTTCCTAACTTTTCCCCCACAGTCAATAAAATTTTTAGTAACTAGTCCTACTTCAGTGACGTGAAAGTGTTCGGGGACATAAGTTCCATTTGGTAATATAAATGCAACGTTATCTAATGTGCTCAACGTTTTCTTGATTTCTGATAGTTTCATTTTTTGATAATTTAAATTAACAACATTGCTTTTTTTGACTTTCTAGATGCGAACTCACTATTTCTAAAAATCCTTTTATTTTATTAAAACCCTGCTCATTCAAGCAGTAACAAATTGAATTACCTTCAATAGTGCCTTTAATGAGACCCGCATTTTTTAATTCTTTTAAATGCTGAGAAATTGTAGGTTGTGCTAATGGTATTTCATCGACGATAGCGCTACAAATGCAGCTTTCTACTTTTAATAAATGTTGAATAATTGCTATCCGAGCTGGGTGAGCGATAGCCTTCAATAATGAAGCTAATTCATTTTGTAGTTCTGTAAAATGATAAGATTTAGTAACTCCCAATTTTTTTTAATTTTATATTGCAATATTACGATATAGTTTTAAAAAAATAAGTCCCTTTAAATAATTATTTAAAGGGACTTATTTTTAAACGTCTAGCTCTTGTTTCGGTATTGCATGAAATCCTGCTTGTTTAACTTTTTTCTGAATTTCCGAAATAGCGATAACATTAATAGTGAACACTGTAAATTCTCTTGGAAAAATCACATGGTCCACTGTAATGTCTTTGATGCCATTAATTTCTTGAATTGCAGCTTTTATTGCTAGTAAATCTTTATCTTCAACTGCATTAGTTCCAAAAGTTCTACCTTCAACTCCTGGAATTACATTGTCTTCTATAATGTTCATTTTATTTTTTTTTAAGGTTATGAATTTGTTTTAATACTTGAATAACGAATTTTCAATAGTTTAAAGTTACTTATTTAATTGCTAAAAATAGAATCGTTATTATTATTTTAACTCAATTTAGAGTAACTTAGTATGATACAAATCACTTAAAGTACTTAGATATGGAAGAGAATAAGAAAAATAGAGACGCAAATAAAGAGAAGCAAAATGACGGCGATGATGCATTAGATCCTATTATGTATCCGTCAAGTGAAGATATATACAATCAATTTAAAAAAGAATCAGATATAAACCCTGAAGATATTACAAAAAATAAAGTTCCAGTTGAAATTAATAGTGCTGGAGAATTTAATGAGAAAGATTTTGATTCCGATATGTCAGGATCTGACCTTGATGTTCCCGGTTCCGAACTAGATGATGCACAAGAAAAAATCGGAAGTGAGGACGAGGAGAATAATTATTACAGTATTGGTGGCGACAATCATAATGATTTAGAAGAAAACACTTCAGAGGACGATCTCAATTAATTTTTTATAGTGTAGTTTATTACTTTAGCCTTTAAATCATACTACTATTTAATTTTTTGCTTTGGGCGTTACCCTTTATAAAATAAGAGCCTGTTACCCTTTTTGGTAACAGGCTCTTTTTTATAAAGGGTCGGGCTATTCGCTTCAAGTCCTCGCAAAGTTTCGTTTCGCTTCACTTTGCTGTGGGCTATCCCCTGCTATCCCTAACGCGGACTAGAATTATAATGACGACCTTTAAACTCTCCTATATATAAAGGGTATTTAATTTATAATTATGGTTTGTGTATAATGAACTTCATTTTTGAACCTTTACATTAGTTTCGTCAAATTATTACTGAAACTCTTCCTTATATAATAGAAGGAACGCGGTTTTTAAAATTCACAGTGTAGTATAGAAAGGTTTTTTTATGCTTGACTGTAGTAGTAGACACTATTTAGGAACTGAAAATTTATTCAGCATATAAAGTAATATAGCGAAAACCGTAAATTTCTCGTAGATTTTGCAATACTATTACAGTTGCAGTAAAATATTTCACCATTCAAGTTTCACGTTTTAAGCTATTTAAATAGAACGGTACTAAATTGTTAAATAAAAGTTCGCAAAAAAGCTTGTATAACGATATAAACGTTGTAGTTTTGCACCCGCAACAGCGCAGACGTTCTTACTTAAATAATGGAAATCGAATCAAAATTAAGGCGAAAGTTTTAGAAAAAAGATTTGGCAGAAATAAAAGAAGTAATTACATTTGCCGTCCCTAACGGGTAGCAAGTTCTTAGACAGATTGAGCAGGTGGGTAAGTTGAGAGATCGAATTATCACTTGAAAAGCAGAGAAAATTTATTTTCTAAAAAACTTTTCAAAAAGCCTTGTGAGATTTAAAAAGAGGTTGTACTTTTGCACCCGCCTTGAGAGACACATTGTCTGTGTTAATTGAGACGATAAAAACAAGAAGAACACGTTCCTAGACATATTGAATTGACAGCCGTTCTAACAGCGATGTTAGAACAAAAGAATAAGAGTAATAGAATCGAGAGATTTGAAAAAACCGATAGAATTGGAGTCGCATAATAACTAGTTTAGATTTTATTTA
>NZ_REFH01000008.1 GCF_003688495.1 Flavobacterium weaverense
TAAATAAAATCTAAGCTAGTTATTATGCGACTCCAATTCTATCGGTTTTTTCAAATCTCTCAATTCTATTACTCTTATTCTTTTGTTCTAACATCTCTGTTAAAACGGCTGTCAATTCAATATGTCTAGGAACGTGTTCTTCTTAATTTTTTAAACTGAATTTATTTCAGTTTCTCGTCTCAATTAACACATATAATGTGTCTCTCAAGGCGGGTGCAAAAGTACAACCTCTTTTTAAATCTCACAAGGCTTTTTGAAAAGTTTTTAGAAAATAAATTTTATCCGCTTTTCAAGTGATAAGTTGATCGCTCCACTTCTCTACCTGCTCAATCTGTCTAAGAACTTGCAACCCGTTAGGGACGGCAAATGTAATTACTTCTTTTATTTCTGCCAAATCTTTTTTCTAAAACTTTCGCCTTAGTTTTGATTCGATTTCCATTAATTAAGTAAGAACGTCTGCGCTGTTGCGGGTGCAAAACTACAACGTTTATACCGTTATACAAGCTTTTTTGCGCACTTTTATTTAACAATTTAATACCGTTCTATTTAAATAGCTTAAAACGTGAAACTTGAATGGTGAAATATTTTACTGCAACTGTATTCTGATTGTAATATCTACTAGAAATTGAGGGTTTTCCCTATATTACTTTATATCATTACCGAAGCTTCAGATCCTAAATAGTGTCTACTACTACAAGTCAACCATAAAATAACCTTTGTTGTAAAAGCAGTGGATTATATAGGAGACGTTTTAACTACTATATATAAGGAAGCGTTTCAGTAATAATTTGACGAAACTACTATAAACGTTCAAAGTGGAGTATTATAAACAAACTATAATTATAAATTAAACACACCTTATATATAGGAGTGTTTAAAAGTCTTGATTCTAATTCTAGTCCGCGTTAGGGATAGCAGCGGATAGCCCACAGCAAAGTGAAGTGAAACAAAACTTTGCGAGGACTTGAAGCGAATAGCCCGACCCTTTATAAAAAAAGAGCCTGTTACCAGAAAAGGTAACAGGCTCTTTTTTTATAAAGGGTAACGCCCAAAAGAAAATCTAGCCGAGTGGAAATGTGTTTAAAATTGAATTTTAATAAATCTTCAAGAAGCAGTTATCAAAACGAAACTACAATTTTATAAAATTAGCTTCTCAATAACTACGACAGCATCAATCTTGTTTTTTAATTCAAAAGTATTAAAACAAAAAAAGTCTTTCTGTTACGAAAGACTTTTTTAAATACTGGCGGTCTGGACGGGACTCGAACCCGCGACCCCATGCGTGACAGGCATGTATTCTAACCAACTGAACTACCAAACCAATATTTTTAACCTAAACCCTTATACTGATGAAACTTAAATCTAATGGCCTCTAACTAATTATCACCTATTAAATGAAATTCCTTCTTCTTAAATCAAAAAAGCTATTCGCCGAAGCGAAAAGCTTTTCATTGGTCTAACTACTAAACCCGCTACGAGTTACAAATTCGCAGCAAACAACACAACTAACGTTAAAAACCTTATGGGGCAAAAAAGCCTTTCTGTTACGAAAGGCTTTCCCCAATATTGCGGTCTGGACGGGACTCGAACCCGCGACCCCATGCGTGACAGGCATGTATTCTAACCAACTGAACTACCAAACCTCTGCGTTATTGCGGTGGCAAAGATACAATAGATTTCCGTTTACGCAAGTGTTTATTTGAAAAATAATTAATAAATTTTTATTCTATTAGCCAAAGTTTTGTTTTTCAACCAAGTATGTTAAAAGTATTTTTTCAAAACTTTCATCCACACTTACCGGAACATACTTAATTCTATTTTGAGAACAGGTTAAAGCCAACTTTTTAAAGTATTTTTCAACTTCACTTTCGTATTCTTGCTTCACATTATCGGCAAAAACAGCGATTTCTTCACCAGTTTCTAAATCAATGAACTTTCTAGGCGCATTATCGAAGTCAAAATTCAGTTCCGTTTTAGCATCGACTACATGAAACAAAACCACTTTATGCTTATTATGCTTTAAATGTTGCAAGGCGTTAAATAGTTCTTCTTCCTTCTCTGCCTGAAACATATCAGTAAATAAAATGATCATCGAGCGACGGTGAATTTTTTCCGCTATTTGATGTATGAATGTAATTGTGTCTGTGAACTTTTGATTGTTAGTCTTTACTAACAATTCTTCAAGCGTATTCAAAATCATTCTATGATGGCGATCGCTACCTTTTTCAGGCGCATAGTATTCGTAAGTATTTGAAAAAACACTTAAACCCACCGCATCGCGTTGCTTTTTCAATAAATTCATTAATACTGCAGCTGCTAAAACAGAAAATCCAATCTTATTTTCAAAGAAATTTTGACCTTCTTTCAATTTAGGATAATGCATCGAGGAAGAATTGTCAATAATAATATGACAGCGTAAATTAGTCTCTTCTTCATATTTCTTAGTAAATAGACGATCCGTTTTGGCAAATAGCTTCCAATCGATATGTTTAGTGCTTTCGCCAAGATTATATACTTTATGCTCCGCAAATTCAGCTGAAAATCCATGAAATGGACTTTTATGCATTCCAGAAATGAAACCTTCAACAACTTGATTTGCTAATAATTCAAGATGCTGAAAACTCGATATTTTTTCTATTTGCGATTCTATTTTCATTCTGCTTCTTTTTTAATTATTTGAGCGCGTGATAAATTGTCGGTTGCTTGTAGCAATTTCCTTTTTAATATCGGACTGAAGTTAGGATTTTCTTTTAAAAAGTCAACCACTATTTCATACGCATCTACCGAAGAATATTTCCCCACACTGTTTACTAACCAACCTTTAGGAAAGAAAATATCTCCTGTAAGCTGAACCTCTTCAATCATTTCCAAGCCTTGTTTTAAATACTTCTTTGAAATTTCTTGGCGTAAAGGGTGATGAATGTTAGCTAAAGCTACTTGAACCCAGGCTTCCTTCTCTCTATTTTTCTGCGATTTTAGCGAAGTCATAAAATCATCTCTTACATTTATATCATTTGATATCGAAGGAAGTAAAAAATCAAAACGCTTTCGTTTATCAGCACTAGTTATAGATTCCCTCGTTTTTTTAAGAACCTCATCCGATTTATAATATTTATAAATCGCTAAATCCATAGCCATATTAATATAATCATCTTCATTTAATTTCAAATTAGGAATTGAAATCTCTTTACTCCAAATTTGGTATAACTTATCGCTAGCAGATTTAGAATAGGCCGTACTCTCAAACAAACCAAACAAAGTCTTTTTCACATTTGGAGGCAAACTTGATTCCAGTCTTTTATTAAGTAACAATTCTAATTCAGTTTGAGCGACAGCTTGCTGTTTAGGCGTTAGGAAATCCCAAAACAAAGAACTTATTTGATTAGAAAATAATCGTACAATTAATTCATTTTGCTCCTCGGCAATTCCTTTTAAAAAACTACTGAAAGCCACTACTGGAGGAATTTTACCTATTAATGTGTTTTCATAGACATTAATGTAACTATACGCCCTCGCTACTTCATCCTTTATATTAGGAATTTGCTCTAAATTATTAGCGTCAGTTGGAAAAACTCCATAGCCAAAACCATTATAATTATAAATAATTGAAATAGGTATCTCACTACCAATAGCATCAGTTACTTGAGTGCTTCGATCTTTAACATTAATTTTTATAGTTTTAACAGTATTTGGGTATACCAAACCTATTTCGAAAATTTGAGGCCATATATTCTTAGAGCCATCTTCTGCTTCTTGGTGAATTGTAAAGTTTGTAATTCGGTTTGCATCATCATACTTAATATCATCTGTAAATAGTGCTCGTCCTGATTGATTGACCCATACATCACTCCACTCCTTTATATTCACAGAAGTTTCCTTATCTAAAATCTCAACTAGATTTTCCCAATCGGCATTTGAATTTGCATAATTGTGAATGTATTTCCGAATTCCTTTTTGAAAATCAACCTTTCCCATCGTTGCTTCTAACTGTCGCATCATAATGGGAGCTTTATTATAAATTATATTCCCATAAAGAGAACCTGCATTTTTAAGATTTGCTAAATTCTGTCTAATTGGATGAGTACCCTTCGTACGATCTTCATCATAAGCACTTGAATAATGTGTTGCTAGGAACTGTAAATTGTGATTGATATCCGGAAACGCAGGATTCATTATTTTATCAGCCATAAAATTAGCAAACACTTCCTTCATCCAAACGTCGTTGAACCATTTCATAGTTACCAAATCACCAAACCACATATGAGAACTTTCATGTGCAATTAGTTTTCCTCTACTCAGCTTTTCGCTGTCAGTAGCGCTATTATCTAAAAACAACTTCGATTCTCGATACTGAATAGCACCTACATGCTCCATTCCTCCATACTGAAAAACTGGAATTGTAGCAAAATCTAATTTTTTAAATGGAAAAGGAAACTGAGTGTATTTTTCTAAAAAAGAGATTGATTGGCGGTGCAAATCGAAAATAGCATCCGTACTCTCGCTAATTTTTTCAACGTTATTTTCTCGATACAACATTGTCATCGGAAAGTTATTTACATTTTGAGAAACGCTCTTAAATTCACCCGCTACGAATGAAAATAAATACGTGCTCATCTTATCAGACTTTTCGAATTGATATGTAACATAATCTCCTTCACTCGTCTCTTTATACAATGGCGATCCTGCTAAAACTGACCATCCTTTTGGCGCCGATATTGAAAGTGTGTAAGTAGCTTTAATATCGGGCTGATCGAAACAAGGAAATAAAGTGCTAGCTCTATCTGGAACTAATAAGGTGTATAAAAAATCATCATTTCTATTTAAAGATAATTCTCCAGCGATGAAATTTACCTCAACAGAATTTTCTCCTTTATTCAAGTATTCTTTAGCAATAATTAAGTGCTCTTTTTCGTGTACTACTTTGATACTTGTGCCATTAACTACAACAGAATTTAGATTCTCTTTCTTTTCATTAAAATCTAAATATAAGGGTTGTTCAATATCTTGAAGAGTAACTTTTAACAGTAGCTTAGATAAGATAGGACTTTCTTTTTCTTTTGGAATAGCAAACGACAAATTATAGGATGCTTCAGTAATTTGACTTTTACGATACAAAGCCAGTTCTTGAGAAATTCCAGCTTCTAAAGCTACAGTCGTTTTCTTAACAGATTGACAAGAAAAAACAACCATAGTAAAACACAATAAATAGGAACTGATTTTCATTTGAATAAAGATTAATGTAGGCTAAAAATAAGAAAAGGCTTGACTTTCGCCAAACCTTTTTATACTATTATTGAGAGTACTTAGTTGATTAAAACTACAACAAAGCGTCTAAACTATCTGCGTAAGTTTGTTTAGGAGCAACTCCTACTTGTTTTCCTACTACTTCTCCGTTATGGAAAACTAAAACTGTAGGTATGTTTCTCACTCCGTATTTTGCAGCAAATTCTTGATTTGCATCAACATCAACTTTCCCTATAACAACTTTTCCTTCGTACTCGCTGCTTAGTTCGTCAATGATTGGACCAACCATTCTACAAGGTCCACACCATGCTGCCCAAAAATCTACCATTACCGGTTTGTCTGATTTCAAAACTACTTCTTCAAAAGTAGCATCTGTTATTGCTAATGCCATATTGTTTTATTTTAAGTTTAAAAGTTTTGATCATATTCAAAACGTAATTACAAATTTAGAAATTAAATACATATCAAACACCATTCAAAAATTAGTTTTAACTATAAATGTATTGACAATCTTTATAAATCAATTTTAATTTCTTTTTGATTTTATTTTAGGAGCTACTCCCGCTCTGCACTATATCTTTTATTTGCTTTTTGCTCGTTCCTCGCAATAAGCCATTAAAAGGATGCCGTTTCGATCAGGGCTAAAAAAAAGAGGCTGCCAATTAGACAACCTCTTTTTTTAATTGAAAAACGAAATGTTTACAAACTATATTTCAAACCTAAAGTTAATCCTAAACCACTAATTCCAACATATGAACTTAATTCGTCCATTGGTTTTGTGCTATCAAAACTTGCGTTTGTAGAAGCATTATTAGAGTTTACATTAATTTTATCTTGGTAATTAGTATGAATTTGCGCTTGAGTTCTAGTAGCAAGTGCATCATTCCCGTTTACAGTGTACTCAGTGGTTTCTTTAGTTTTACCGTGAACAGTAAAGTTACGGTACTCTAACTCAGCAAAAGCAGAAATATTTTTACCTAACTTATATGAAGTTCCTAAAGCTGACATAAAACCTAATGTTGGATTTGGTTTTACTTTATCAACGCTACGAACAGCCACAGTTGCAGGATTTGGAACACCAGTTGGTGCAATTGCATCAGTAGTAATTACTAAGTCACCATGAATAGGTACTAAAACACCAACTTTAGTATACGGCTCAAAACCTTTATGTTCTCCTAAAAACAACACTAAAGCAGGAGCTAAATCAAATGCTGTAATTTGACCTACAGATTTGAAATTAAATACAGGCTTACCTCCAGAAATAAAGATATTATCTGTCATTGTCTGCGCCATTGTTTTGTCGGTACTGTTGTAGTAGTTAACACCCATCTCAACACCTAAACGTTGATTAAAACGGTATCCTGCAGTAAATCCAGTTCTAAAACCTTCTCCAAAAGATCCAGTTACACTTTCTTCAGATATTAATTTTCCTCCTACATACACTTTGCTTAATGCAGCGTTACCTCCTACAGTAGGAAATTCAGTAGCAGCAGTCTGTGTAAAAAAAGATCCGCCTAATTTAAAATACCAGCTTTCGTTTTGGTCAGTTTGCCCCATCATAGTCATAGAGCAAGCCATAAATCCTAATAAAAAAAGATTCTTTTTCATAATAATGTTTTTTGTTTTACACAAATTTAAATGATTTCATCCACAGCTATACCTTATATTGTAAATAAAATAGCTCTAATTAGCTTGTTTTATATGCATGCATATAAAAATCAAGGCTTTACAAGTGAAAATTTAACATTTAGAAAATAAAAATTTCCGAATTAATCTAATTTAACTTGAAGTTTATTTGCATTTTTTCGAGCTCCATCAGCAATTCGTTCGAAATTTTAATTTTTAGTCTTCTACTCGGCATTGTTAATTTAGTGACCACTTTTATTTCCTCTACCTCTTCAACTTTTGCTTTAACCACTGATTCTGAACCCATCATTTCATCACCCTCTATATCTGAGTCTTCATTTTCATCAATAAATACCTCTTCTTCATTTTCAGATTCTATTGGCGCAACTTCAACTAAACGTTTTGTTTTTTCGATTTCCATAATTTCGAAAGCAACGGTATTATCCCCTTTATTTTCCTGAAAAAGATGACTTAACTTATGAATAAATTCTGCTTCTAAGTCACTTATATTAAGTAATAATATGAGTTTCTTAGCAAAAATACTCAAGACATCCTGCAGTTGCTTCGCGTCAGTAAATTGCATTCTAGGTTCTGATTTTTTACCCGTATCTCTATTTACCCATCCGTCTTTAATTAATATTTTAAAATAAACGAAATTATTAGGAAGCAAGAAGCGATGGAAATTTAAATACTCTTCATTGAATATTTTAAACTCAAAACTTTCGTCAAAACCTTCAAGGTTAAAAATCGCCCATTCCTTTCCATTCTTAGCAATTCTTCTTTGAACATTTGAAACAATACCACCAAAAGCGAGCGTTTTACCCACATGCGCTTCCATGTTTTTAAGTGCTTCTAACTTAGAATTACAGAAATACTTCATTTCAAATTTAAAATCGTCGAGCGGATGTCCAGAAATATAGATTCCCACAACCTCTTTTTCTTTGGCGAGTTTTTCCATCGTACTCCAATCTTCGCAGGGAGGAACGATTGGTTCAGCAATTTGGACATCACTACTTTCGCCAAATAAACTCACTTGAGACGAGTTTTCATTCTCTTGATATTTCGAACCATATCGAATCGCTTTTTCATAAAAAGTAATTCCGTCGCCATCATCATGAAAATATTGTGCTCTTGTGGTATTCCCAAAAGAATCAAATCCACCAGCTAAAGCTAAGTTTTCAATTGCTTTTTTATTGGCCGCACGCAAATCAATTCGCTTAGCCAAATCAAATATCGATTTATACTTTGTGTCTTTTCTATTCTCTACAATTGTTGCAACTGCGCCAGAACCAACACCTTTAATAGCTCCCATCCCAAAACGGACTGCATAATCATCATTTACAGTGAATTTATAAAAGGATTCATTTACATCAGGACCTAAAACTTGCAATCCCATTCGCTTGCATTCCTCCATAAAGAAGGAGACTTGCTTGATATCACTCATATTATTTGACAAAACCGCAGCCATATATTCCGCTGGATAATTCGCTTTTAAGTAGGCGGTTTGATACGCAATCCAAGCATAACATGTTGAGTGTGACTTATTAAATGCATATTCTGCAAATGCTTCCCAGTCTTTCCAGATTTTCTCTAATTTATCTTCAGCATGACCTTTGGCGGCAGCCTGATTAATAAATTTAGGTTTCATTTTATCTAAGACATCTTTTTGCTTTTTTCCCATCGCTTTACGCAAAACATCGGCGTCACCTTTAGAGAAATCTGCTAACTTTTGGGACAAAAGCATCACCTGCTCTTGGTAAACAGTAATTCCGTAAGTATCTTTTAGTAATTCTTCACAAGCATCAAGATCATAAATAATCTCTTCTTCACCATTTTTTCTCTTAACAAAACTCGGAATGTAAGCAATTGGACCTGGACGATACAATGCGTTCATCGCAATTAAATCAGGAAAAACCGTAGGTTTCAATTCCTTCATATACTTCTGCATTCCTGGACTTTCATATTGAAAAATACCAACTGTTTCTCCGCGTTGAAAAAGCTCATACGTCTTCACATCATCGATAGGAAACGCATCTGGATCGAGATCAATTCCACTTCTATATTTTACTAATTTTACGGTATCCTTAATTAACGTAAGAGTTTTTAAACCCAAGAAATCCATTTTTAATAAACCTGCACTTTCTACAACGGAGTTATCAAACTGCGTTACGTACAAATCTGAATCTTTGGCAGTAGCTACGGGAACAAAATCAGTAATGTCGCTAGGTGTAATAATCACACCACAAGCGTGAATACCAGTATTTCGTAAATTTCCTTCTAAAACTTTAGCTTGCTGAATGGTCTCTCCACCTAAATCATCTTCATTAGCAAGACTTATTAGTTCTTTGATATTAATATATTCCTCAGGACGAACAGCCTTTTTTATTAAGTCTTCTTTCTCATTTAAAAAACGCGCTAAATTCCATTTTGACGGCATCATGCCCGGAATCAATTTGGCAATTTTATCAGCTTCAAATAAAGGTAAATCTAATACTCTTGCAGTATCTCTAATGGCAGATTTAGTGGCCATTTTACCATAAGTGATAATTTGTGCTACTTGTTTTGAACCGTATTTTCTAATAACATAATCCATGACACTGCTGCGACCTTCATCATCAAAATCGATATCAATATCGGGAAGTGACACACGATCCGGATTCAAGAAACGCTCAAAAAGGAGATTGTATTTTAAAGGATCTATATTCGTAATCTTCAAACAATACGCCACTACAGAACCTGCTGCAGAACCCCTTCCTGGCCCAACAGAAACTCCCATGCTTCGAGCCTCAGCAATTAAATCTTGTACAATCAAGAAATATCCTGGATAACCAGAATTTGAAATTGTTAATAATTCAAAGTCCAGTCGTTCTTGAATTTCTTCAGTAATTTCAGGGTAACGTATATTGGCACCTTCAAAAGTTAGATGTCTCAAATAGGCGTTTTCTCCACGAACTCCTCCGTCGGCAGCATCTTCTGGAACTTCAAACTCAGTTGGAATTTCAAATTTGGGAAGTAATACTTCGCGCGCTAAGTCGTAAATTTCAATTTTATCTACAATCTCCGAAATATTCGAAATCGCTTCTGGTAAATTATTGAAAAGCTGCTTCATCTCGTCTCCCGATTTGAAGTAATATTCTTGATTTGGTAATCCGTAGCGATAACCACGACCTCGACCTATTGGCGTGGTTTGCTTTTCGCCATCGCGAACACAAAGCAAAATATCATGTGCATTCGAATTTTCTTTATCTATATAAAACGTATTATTAGTTGCTACAATTTTGACATCGTGTTTTCTTGCCAATGAAATCAAAGAGGCATTCACTCTATTTTCATCTTCTTGATTGTGGCGCATAACCTCAATGTAGAAATCACCTTTGAATTCGTTTTTCCACCAAATCAGTGCTTCTTCAGCTTGGTTTTCACCAATATTCAAAATCTTATTTGGTATTTCACCATAGAGATTTCCAGACAATACGATAATATCTTCTTTATACTTTTGAATTACTTTCCTATCAATTCTTGGTACGTAGTAAAACCCTTCTGTATATGCGATTGAAGACATTTTCGCCAAATTATGATATCCTTTTTTAGTTTTCGCCAAAAGTACTATTTGGTATCCGTTATCCTTAACCGACTTGTTTTTATGGTCTTCACATACAAAAAACTCACAACCTACAATAGGTTTCATAGTTACCTCAGTAGGTTCTTCTCCGCTTTCTACCGCTATTTTATTTTTGCCTTCAGCCGATTTATTATGATATAAAATATCGCGCACAAAATGAAAAGCACCCATTAAATTAGCATGATCCGTCATAGCAACTGCAGGCATTTTTTGCTGTGCCGCCGCTTTAACTAAAGCCGCAATACTAATGGTAGATTGCAATACCGAAAATTGTGTATGATTGTGTAAATGCACAAATTGGGTATCTACCAGTACTTTTTTATTATCGGAAAGCTCTTTCTTTGAAACTGCTGGCTCTTGCTTTTCCCCAAACTGCTGACGAATTTTCTCCGAAGCTGCCTTAAGATTAATATGTTTTAATCCAATAAGTTTAATCTCACTTGGATTCTTACTTTGGAACTCTTGAAAATAATTAGCAGGAACATCAAGCTCTTCTTTGGTAAAAATTTCTCTACGAATTAATTCTAAAAAACAACGCGTAGTTGCCTCCACATCGGCAGTTGCGTTGTGCGCTTCGCCAAAAGGTTTGTTAAATAAATAACTATGTAATTCTGTCAATGTAGGCAATTTGAATTTTCCTCCACGACCTCCAGGCAATTTCAATAAAGAAGCAGTAACCTCTGTACAAGTATCCAGAATTGGCATGGAGCTCATTTGGCTTTCCACTCCCATTCTGTAAAATTCACAGCCCATAATATTGATATCAAAACCTAAATTCTGACCTACAATATATTTGGTTTTACCTAATGCAATATTAAATTTCGCCAACACTTCGGCCAAAGAAATACCTTCTGCTTCGGATAATTCAGTAGAAATACCGTGAATTCTTTCGGCATCATACGGAATATTAAAGCCTTCTGGTTTTACCAAATAATCCTGATGCTCGACGAGTTTCCCCATATCATCATGCAGCTGCCATGCGATTTGAATACAACGTGGCCAGTTGTCAGTATCAGAAATAGGTGCGCCCCAACGCTTAGGTAATCCTGTGGTTTCAGTATCGAATATTAAGTACATATCTGGAATTGAAGTGTTTGTAATTATTTAAAATCACAAAAATTGAACTTCAAATTTAGGCTTTTTTTACACAAATAAGAACGCTTAGTTTTTAATATTGGAAAGAAAAACTACTACTCTTTTTTGTACAGCATTCTCCTATATTTTTAATCAGAAATCCTTAAAATTAATTTCGGTTTTCGAAATAAAAAGAATAGATCTACTTTTTTTCTAAATTTTGGATGTCGTAATATTTTGTAGAAATTTCTCTCGTTCATCCGACATTAATTAATATAATAATTAGTTTTAATGGGCCTAAAATGCTACTTCCAAATCGTAATTAAATGTGAGTCAAGCACTGCTACAATGAAAAATAATCAGATATTTTTCTTTTACATTTAATTATTCCTAAAATACACTACTAAATTTAACCTTATATTATGAATTTACTATAATTAATCAAATAACATATAAAACATCATTTCCACACTAACTTTAAAAATGTAATAAACTCAAAAGGCGTAACCACTACTAAAATGGCAAACCATATGACTACGCTACCATAAAAACTATTTGGGTATCGTATATAATCAATATTCGAAATTTTCTACTTTATCAATTTTTATAAATTTGCTTCGATTACTATTTTTCCAAAAAATAACTTGGATATTTAAAGAAGAAATACAATAAAAAAACTATTAAAATGAGTACTACATTATTTGACAAAGTATGGGATTCGCATGTTGTGCGTAAAATTGAAGATGGACCAGATGTGTTTTTTATTGACCGTCATTTCATTCATGAAGTTACGAGCCCTGTTGCTTTTTTAGGTTTAAAATCAAGAAATATTAAAGTTTTATATCCAGAACGCACATTTGCGACAGCGGATCATAATACACCAACGATAAATCAACATTTACCTGTTGAAGACCCTTTATCAGCTAATCAATTAAAAGCTTTAGAAGATAACGCTGCAGAATATGGAATTTCACATTGGGGTTTAGGCCATAAAAAAAATGGAATTGTACACGTGGTAGGTCCTGAAAATGGAATTACACTTCCAGGTGCAACAATAGTATGTGGTGATTCACATACTTCTACTCATGGTGCTTTTGGTGCAATTGCATTTGGGATTGGAACTTCTGAGGTAGAAATGGTAATGGCTACACAATGCATCATGCAGCCAAAGCCAAAGAAAATGCGTATCAACGTAAATGGCACATTGAGTAAAGGTGTTGGTCCAAAAGACGTTGCACTTTACATTATTTCCAAATTAACAACTTCTGGAGGAACTGGATATTTTGCTGAATATGCAGGAAATGTTTTTGAAGAAATGTCAATGGAAGGTCGTATGACTGTTTGTAACCTAAGTATCGAAATGGGTGCTCGTGGTGGAATGATTGCACCAGATCAAAAAACATTCGATTTCCTTGAGGGAAGATTATACGCTCCGAAAGGAGAAGCTTGGACTAAAGCGGTGGAATATTGGAAAACTTTAAAAACAGATACCGATGCGGTTTTTGATTCTGAATTAAATATTGATGCAGCTGATATCGAACCGATGATTACTTATGGTACAAATCCCGGAATGGGAATTGGTATTTCAAAAAGTATTCCCAGTGCGAACCAAGTTGAAGGCGGAGCTGAAACCTATAAAAAATCATTAGCCTACATGGGCTTTCAAGAAAATGACGTAATGATTGGTAAACCAATTGATTTTGTTTTCCTAGGAAGTTGTACTAATGGACGAATTGAAGATTTTAGAGCATTTACAGAAATTGTAAAAGGTCGAAAAAAAGCAGATAATGTTACGGCTTGGTTGGTTCCCGGTTCTCACGTTGTAGAAGCACAAATTAAAGAAGAAGGTTTGTTAGACATTCTAACTGAATCTGGATTTGTATTGCGTCAGCCAGGATGTTCGGCCTGTTTAGCGATGAATGATGATAAAGTTCCAGCTGGTAAATATGCGGTAAGTACATCAAATAGAAACTTTGAAGGCCGTCAAGGTCCAGGTTCTAGAACACTTTTAGCAAGTCCGATTATGGCTGCTGCTGCTGCCGTTACTGGAAAATTAACAGATCCTAGAGAGCTTTTTTAAAAGATTTAAGAATGTAGATCAACGATTTTTGACCCGAGCGCTAGCGAACTGGCGTCGCATTTCAGATTCCGTTAGAATACTAAATTTTTTATTAAAGTGACATTTTACAATATATTACATAAAAAAAATAGCGATTAAAAATAGGTCTCTTCGCAGAAATCAACAATCTAAAATCGTTAATCTAAAATCTAAAATTCCCATGGCATACGATAAATTTAATATCCTTACGAGTAGCGCGGTGCCGTTACCAATAGAAAACGTAGATACTGACCAAATTATTCCAGCTCGTTTCTTGAAAGCGACAGAGCGTGTTGGCTTTGGCGATAACCTTTTCCGTGACTGGAGATACAATGGAGATGATTCTCCAAAAGCAGATTTTGTTTTAAACAACCCAACCTATTCTGGAAAAATCTTGGTAGGTGGAAAAAACTTTGGGTCGGGATCCTCTCGTGAGCACGCAGCTTGGTCTGTTTATGATTATGGCTTTAGAGCGGTGGTTTCGTCTTTCTTTGCTGATATCTTTAAAGGAAACTGCTTAAATATTGGTGTTTTACCTGTTCAAGTAAGTGCAGAATTTTCAGATAAAATTTTTGCTGCAATCGAAGCTGATCCAAATACT
Source organism: Flavobacterium weaverense (assembly GCF_003688495.1). Classification (GTDB taxonomy): domain Bacteria; phylum Bacteroidota; class Bacteroidia; order Flavobacteriales; family Flavobacteriaceae; genus Flavobacterium; species Flavobacterium weaverense. The sequence continues at coordinate 14,266 of NZ_REFH01000008.1, forward strand.
GAACTAGAAATTAATCTCCCTGAGCAAACGATTACTTTAAAAGCTACTGGCGAGAAAGAATCTTTCGACATCAATGGTTACAAAAAGAATAACATGTTGAATGGATTTGATGACATAGACTATTTACAAAATATCAAAGAAGATATTATTGAATTTGCTGATAAGCTTCCTTATTAAAAAAATCTGTAAAAAATTAAATTACTTTTTTAGTTTCCTTCTCTTAAATAAATACATCGGTTTTACATTATAAAAATCGATAGCATCTTTACACTAATGAAAAAAAGAAAAATTGAAATAATGGATACGACGCTTCGCGATGGTGAACAAACCTCGGGAGTATCTTTTTCTGCTGCAGAAAAATTAACCATTGCACAATTACTCCTAGAGGAATTAAATATTGATCGAATAGAAATTGCATCTGCGCGTGTCAGTGAAGGTGAATTTCACGGTGTTAAAGGAATTATGGCTTGGGCCGAAGAGAAGGGATACAGCAAGAGAATTGAAGTTTTAACTTTCGTCGATGGAGGTCTTTCCATCGAATGGATGAAGAATACTGGTGCTAAAGTTCAAAATTTACTGACTAAAGGTTCGCTAAATCACTTGACGCACCAACTGAAGAAAACTCCACAACAACATTTTGATGAAATAGCACAAACAATTGCGTTAGCACAACAAAATAATATTGATACAAATGTCTATTTAGAAGATTGGAGTAACGGGATGCGAAATTCGCCAGAATATGTTTTCCAATATTTAGATTTTCTAACAAAACAACCGGTAAAAAGAATTCTGCTACCGGACACTTTAGGAGTTCTTATTCCTTCGGAAACATTTAATTTTATTTCCCAAATTACATCAAAATATCCTAATACGCATTTTGATTTCCATGCCCATAATGACTATGACCTAAGCATTGCTAATGTAATGGAATCAGTTAAAGCTGGAATTCATGGACTACATGTTACTGTGAACGGAATGGGAGAGCGCGCTGGTAATGCTCCTCTTGAAAGTACAGTCGCCGTTATTAATGATTTTATGCCAGAAATAGAAATGAACGTTAAAGAATCTTCACTATACTCAGTAAGTAAATTAGTCGAAACTTTTACAGGCTATAGAATTCCAGCAAATAAACCAATTGTAGGTGACAACGTTTTCACACAAACTGCGGGAATTCATGCAGACGGTGACAATAAAAATAATCTTTATTTTAACGATTTATTACCGGAGCGCTTTGGCAGAAAAAGACAATATGCTTTAGGCAAAACATCTGGCAAAGCCAATATTGAAAAAAACCTACAAGAATTAGGGCTGCAATTAAATCCTGAAGATTTAAAACTAGTTACGCAAAGAATCATTGAATTAGGTGATAAAAAAGAAACAGTTACTAAGGAAGATTTACCTTATATAATCTCAGATGTGTTGGACAGTCAATCTTATTTAGAAAAAATTGTGGTTGAATCGTACATTCTATCTCATGCAAAAGGAATGCGTCCCTCTACCACTCTATCTTTAAAAATAGATGGTGAAATTATTGAAGAGCATGCACAAGGCGACGGACAATTTGATGCTTTTATGAATGCATTAGCAAAAATTTATAAAACTAAAAATTTAGAGTTACCCAAATTGATTGACTACGCTGTGCGAATTCCCCCAGGAAGTAGTTCAGATGCACTGTGCGAGACGATAATTACTTGGACAAATAATGGAAAAGAATTTAAAACAAGAGGATTGGATTCTGATCAAACTGTAGCTGCTATTGTGGCAACACAAAAGATGTTAAATGTGATCCCCTCACCAACCCTCACCGAAGGGACGGGAGCCTAAATCAGTTAGACAAATAAAAAAAATACAAACATTATACTTTCCCATCTCGGCTCCCCCTCCTTCAGAGGAAGTCTGGTTAGGAATAAAACTATAAAACATGAAATACACTATTGCACTTTTAGCTGGAGACGGAATTGGACCAGAAGTAATTAACGAAGCTGTAAAAGTTTCGGATGCTATTGCAAAAAAATTTAATCACGAAATTACTTGGACTCCTGCGCTTACAGGAGCTTGTGCTATTGATGCGGTTGGCGTGCCTTATCCTGATGAAACGCATGAAATTTGTATGGCTGCAGATGCTGTATTATTCGGCGCAATTGGTCATCCCAAATATGATAATGATCCATTGGCACCAGTTCGCCCAGAGCAAGGTTTATTATTAATGCGTAAAAAATTAGGTTTGTTTGCTAACGTTCGACCTACATTCACTTTTCCTTCTTTGATTGATAACAGTCCGTTGAAAAGAGAAAGAATCGAAGGTACCGACTTAGTTTTCCTAAGAGAATTAACTGGCGGAATATATTTTGGAGAAAAAGGTAGAAGAGATGGTGGTGAAACCGCTTTTGACAACTGCGTATATACGAGAGCTGAAGTGCAACGCTTAGCTAAAAAAGGATTTGAATTAGCAATGACTAGAACTAAAAAGTTATGTTGCGTTGATAAAGCAAATGTTCTAGAGACATCACGACTATGGAGAGAAACAGTTCAAGCAATGGAGAAAGATTATCCTGAAGTTACTGTCTCTTATGAATTTGTCGATGCGGTTGCTATGCGTTTAGTTCAATGGCCAAATTCATATGACGTATTAATCACCGAAAATTTATTTGGAGATATATTAACTGACGAAGCGTCTGTGATTTCTGGTTCAATGGGATTAATGCCATCTGCATCTGTGGGAGAGCATACGTCTTTGTACGAGCCAATTCACGGTTCGTATCCACAAGCTACAGGATTAAATATTGCTAATCCACTTGCAACTGTATTATCAGCAGCAATGATGTTTGAGGATGCTTTTGGATTAAAAGAAGAAGCAGAAGCCATTAGAGCTGTAGTTAATAAATCATTACAACAAGGAATTGTAACCGAAGATTTAGTTGTTAAAGGAGCTAAAGCATATTCAACTAGTGATGTTGGAGACTGGTTAGTAGCTAATTTATAAACCAACGTACATATAATATTATGAAAACCATTCTATAAAAGGGATGGTTTTTTTATGATCAGCTATTATTAAACTATTAAATCAACTACTTAGATTCTACTAAACACAATTACAATCTTGCTAATCTAATAATCAATAATCAAAGTAGAAAAAGAAATGTATTCTTAAAGATAAAAAATTTAAGAAATTAGAAAAGCTTTATTATTTAAAACAAAAAAGGTGTCAATTTACATTGACACCTTTTCTTATAGTTGTAGAAAAAAATATTAATATCCTCCTCTGTTTCCACCACCACGGTTTTCTCCACCACGGCTGTTTCCACCACCATAACCACCGCGTGAATCTCCACCACGACTGTTATTGTTAAAACTTCTTCTTTCGCCTTCTGGTTTTGGCTCAGATTTGTTTACAACGATTGCACGTCCTTGAACAGTTGCACCGTTCAATTCGTCAATTGCTTTTTGAGCTTCGTCATCATTTGCCATTTCAACAAAACCAAATCCTTTACTTCTTCCAGTAAATTTATCAGTAATAATTTTAACTGAATCAACTGCTCCGTAAGCCTCGAAAGACTCTCTTAAATCTGCTTCCTCAATACTGAATGGAAGGCTTCCAACAAAAATATTCATATGTACTTATTTAAATAATACAACAAATGTAGTGCATTTATTTTGTAATCTACTATATATTAGCTTATTTATGATTTATAACGAAATTAGAATGCGGATAAAATCACTATTTTAATCATTTCATGCAATCGTAATAGCAATAGTTCCAGCGAATAAAGCATTTTACATTATAGTTATGCGAGATAAAATTTATTTAAGGAATTTGTAAACCCACCGGAATTTTATAAAAAACTCCTTGCTGCAAGCTTAATATAGGATCAACTAATTCAAACGCATCTATATTTTTCGCATTAAATTTAAAAGTTCCTGTAACAGTTTTATTAATTTCGTCGTATTTTTCGATGATAATTTGGCCTGCACCAATATCAGTTCCAGTTCTGTACATAACTTGATTCCCTTCTTTGGAAGACAAAAAAACTGCAGTTTCTAAATTATTTTGTCCTAATTGATAGAGATCTAAATTATTAGAAGAAGTTTTTAAAGTTAGAACTTCATTTGCTGTGTACGCTTCTATTAATAAAGATCCATCAGACAATAAAGTTGCCCTTGAATCTACTGCTCGCCAAAAAACATTGTTTTTCATTCCCTGAATAGAAGGATTATTAAACTTAACATCCTCCTCACATGAAAACAATGAAAAAAGCACTAATAACAAAAGAGTTGTTTTTTTCATACGACTGAATTTGAACAAACAAAAATAAACTATTTACCTATATAAATAGAATGCGATTTATAAAATGAAAACAGGCAAAGAATTGCTAAAGCATTACCCTTGATTAAAATAGATTTCACTGTAGTAGAAACCAATAAAAAATGTATCTTTGCACCCTTAATTAATCGAGGTCGAGTACCTCAAAATTTAATCACAAGATTATGTCAGTAAAAATTAGATTACAAAGACACGGTAAAAAAGGAAAACCTTTTTACTGGGTTGTAGCTGCAGATGCACGCTCAAAAAGAGATGGTAAATACCTAGAGAAAATTGGTACTTACAATCCAAACACAAACCCAGCAACTATCGACTTAAACCTTGATGCTGCAGTTAGATGGTTGCACAATGGTGCTCAACCAACTGATACTGCTAAAGCAATTCTTTCTTACAAAGGAGCTTTGTTGAAACATCACCTTGATGGAGGTATCCGTAAAGGAGCTTTAACTCAAGAGCAAGCTGATGCAAAATTAACAACTTGGTTAGATGCAAAATCTGGAAAAGTTGATGCTAAAAAAGATGGTTTAACTAAAGCGCAAGCTGATGTTAAAGCTAAAGCTTTTAAAGCAGAACAAGATGTAAACGCAAAACGTTTAGCTGCAGCTGCACAAGCTGAAGCAGATGCTATTGCTGCTGCAACTCCAGCTGTAGAAGAAGAAGTTGAAGCTTCGGCTGAAGAAACTCCTGCTGCAGAAGAAAATAACGAAACAACTGAAGCATAATTTTAATAGCGAGAAATGCGTAAAGAAGATTGTTTCTATTTAGGTAAAATCGCTAAAAAATTTAGTTTCAAAGGAGAAGTTCTTGCCTATTTAGACACGGACGAACCTGAGTTATACGAAAACTTGGAATCAGTGTTTGTTGAATGCAACAAACACTTGGTTCCTTTTTTTATTGAAAGCAGCTCGCTGCACAAAAATGATTTTCTTCGTATTCGTTTTGAAGATATCAATAATGAAGAAGATGCCGATGCTGTAATAGGTAATGACTTATATCTTCCTCTAAAAATGTTACCAAAACTTAGCGGTAACAAATTCTACTTTCATGAAGTAATTGGTTTTGAAGTTGAAGACAAGCGCCTTGGCATTGTTGGAAAAATAGAATCAATAAATGATACCACTGCTCAACCACTTTTTGAAGTTTTAAATGGTGAAGTAGAAATTCTTATTCCTATGATTGATCATTTTCTTGTTAAAATTGATCGGGAAAATAAAAAAGTCGTGATGGACTTGCCAGAAGGACTTATCGAAATGTATCATTAAGAAAAGTAATTCTTAGGCTCTTTTTAGTGATCAGATTTACAAAATCTAAAATGCTTCGGAAATTCTCTAATGCTCGAGTCACTATTTTTTAATCTTCAATTTTCAATCACTTTGTTTCAATTCAAACAATTTTCTGTAAATCAAGACCGCTGCGCGATGAAAATCGGGACTGATGGTGTTTTACTTGGCGCTTGGACTCCTATAAATAGTAATTCAATTAGTATTCTTGACATTGGATCAGGAACAGGAATCATTGCTCTAATGCTTGCGCAAAGAAGTAACGCTGAACAAATTGATGCGTTAGAAATTGATGAAGAAGCGTACGAACAATCAGTAGATAATTTTGAAAACTCTCCTTGGAGCGATCGTTTATTTTGCTTTCACGCTGGTTTAGACGAATTTATTGCTGAGCCTGAAGACGAATACGATCTGATAATATCAAATCCACCATTTTACACAGAAGATTACAAAACTGACAATAAACAAAGAGATTTAGCTCGTTTTGCTGACTCCATGCCTTTTGAAGACTTAATCGAAGCTGCTGATTTATTACTTTCTGAGAACGGAATTTTCTCTTTAATAATTCCTTTCAAGGAAGAGATTGTTTTTTTGGCTTTAGCCAAAGATTACGAATTATATCCAATAAAAATCACTCGCGTAAAAGGAACACCAACTAGCGAAATAAAGCGAAGTTTGTTAGCTTTCAGTAGATTTGAAAGCACTAATTTAGAGATAGATGAGCTAATTATTGAAACAGCGAGACATATTTATACTCCAGAATATATCGCCTTGACTAAGGATTTTTATTTAAAGATGTAATTGTAAACTCTATTCTAAAAAGACTTTATTTAATTAATAATCTTTTCCTTTTTCAATTCATTTTATTGTAGCTTAGTACATTAAATACTTTTATTATGCTTATTGGCTAAAAAAAATATTATAAATTATAAAAATATAACATTTGTTAATGCAATTGTTATATTTCTTTATGTAGATTTGTTCTATTAAAAATTAACAATCATGAAACCAGACTTATTTCAAGCCCCAGATTATTATAATTTAGATGATTTATTAACAGAAGAGCATAAATTAGTCCGTGACTCAGCACGTGCTTGGGTAAAACGAGAAGTATCTCCTATCATAGAAGAATACGCTCAAAGAGCTGAATTTCCAAAGCAAATCATAAAAGGTTTAGGAGAAATCGGTGGTTTTGGTCCTTATATTCCTGAAGAATATGGAGGAGCTGGATTAGACCAAATATCTTATGGATTAATCATGCAAGAAATAGAACGTGGTGATTCTGGTGTACGTTCTACCTCATCTGTACAGTCTTCTTTGGTAATGTATCCTATTTGGAAATATGGAAATGAAGAGCAAAGGGTAAAATATTTACCAAAATTAGCTACTGGAGAATTCATGGGTTGCTTTGGATTAACTGAACCTGATCATGGTTCAAATCCAAGTGGAATGACAACTAATTTTAAAGATATGGGTGACCACTATCTTTTGAACGGTGCTAAAATGTGGATTTCCAATGCGCCATTTGCTGATATTGCGATCGTTTGGGCAAAAAATGAAGAAGGTAGAATACACGGTTTGATTGTTGAAAGAGGAATGGAAGGATTTACTACTCCTGAAACACATAATAAATGGTCGCTTCGTGCGTCATCGACTGGAGAGTTGATATTTGATAATGTAAAAGTTCCTAAAGAAAATTTGTTGCCTAATAAATCTGGATTAGGTGCTCCACTTGGTTGCCTTGATTCAGCACGTTATGGAATCGCTTGGGGCGCTATTGGCGCTGCAATGGATTGTTACGATACTGCTTTGCGTTATGCTAAAGAAAGAATACAATTTGACAAACCTATTGCTGGAACACAATTACAACAAAAGAAATTAGCTGAAATGATTACTGAAATCACAAAAGCGCAATTGTTGACGTGGAGATTAGGTGTTTTAAGAAATGAAGGAAGAGCTACTACTGCTCAAATCTCAATGGCCAAGAGAAATAATGTTGATATGGCAATCCATATCGCTCGTGAAGCGAGACAAATGTTAGGCGGAATGGGAATTACTGGAGAATACTCTATCATGCGCCACATGATGAATTTAGAATCTGTAATTACATATGAAGGAACACACGACATTCATTTATTAATTACAGGAATGGACGTTACTGGAATACCAGCATTCAAATAATATAGTAAATAATTATAGTTTAAGTAAAGCTTCTTGGAAACAAGAAGCTTTTTCTTTTTATGGTAATTCTAGCATTTTTGTTGAGGAGGGAATTACTTTGAATTACTGAATAGTGATGTAATTCTAATTTCTACGTTTTAAAAAAATAACAAATTTAGAATTTGATCAATGAAAAATAATAGGTTGGTATTAGAGAATTTAATATTTTTATTAAAGTGTTGATTTCAAGAAATAGGCAGAACAAACTAAAAAATTTTGTTCTCTTATTTAAGCAACATCGTAATCGCTAAAAAAAGCATAATGAAAAATATAATTCAAGTAGTGACATTCCTATTGATAACATTAAGCATAACGAGCTGTAGTGTAGAAAATTCAATTATTGATACAAAACCTAATGCAAACAATAGCAATCAAACAATAGTAACAGCAATACCAGCGGTTAAAACGAGAGAACAGACTATCAATTATTTAGCGCTAGGTGATAGTTATACTTTTGGCGAAAGCGTTTGCGAAAAATGCACTTTTCCATTCCAATTAAAGACTGCATTACAAAATACTAATTTGAAAAATAATTTTAGTTCAAAAGTAATTGCGCAAACGGGTTGGACAACAACAAATCTTCTTGATGCAATAAATAATCAAAATTTAAATCCGACTTACGATCTAGTCACTTTATTGATTGGCGTTAACAATCAATTTCAGCGTCAGTCGTTTTCTCTGTATCAAGTAGAGTTTCCAGCATTAGTATCTAAAAGTATTGCACTTGCTAAAGGAGATAAATCAAATTTAATTGTAATTTCCATTCCTGATTATGCTTACACGCCTTCGAGTCAAGCATTAGGAAACATGGTGTCAATTTCATCCGAGATTGATAATTATAATAGATTTGCTAGAAATTATTGTCAAGATAATGGCATCCTCTTTATTGATATTACCGAAATAACAAGAGGTGGAATTATTGACAAAGATTTAGTTGCAATAGATGGATTACATCCCTCTGAAAAAGCGTATCGTTTGTTTGTGGAACGCATCGCACCAATTGCTGCAAATGTACTCAACAAATAAAAAAAGCGTCACTTGAGGTGACGCTATGATTTAATTCTCAGGAGCAAGTTCTAGTTCGAGTCCTTCAAGACTTTCAGTTATTGGGATTTGGCATCCCAATCGGCTATTTGACTTGACGTAAAATGCTTCTGAAAGCATTGCCTCTTCATCCTCTCCCATTTCTGGTAATTCCACGTCATTTAAGACGTAACATTGACAGGAAGCACACATTGCCATTCCGCCACAAGTTCCTTCAACAGGAAGTTCGTATGCTTTACACAATTCCATGATATTCATCGCCATATCAGTAGGCGCTTGTAATTCATGAACAACTCCTTCTCTATCTTTAATTTTTATTAATACATCCATCAATAGGTTGTGGTTTATAAGTTTTAAGACTTACTAAAAAGCAAATCATAACCTTGTATTATAGAATATTTACAACAGTTTCTATTTGTGGAGCAAACTTTTTAATAGTAGTTTCAACTCCTGCTCTTAATGTCATTTGATTTACACTACAGCTGGTACAAGCACCTTCAAGACGCACTTTTACATGTTTATCATCCTCAATAGAAATAAGCGTAATATCTCCACCATCTGAATTCAAAAAAGGTCTGATTTCTTCAAGTGCTTTTTGAACTTCTATCGTTAATTCTTCTGTTGTCATACTAATTTTATTATTGCTCGTCGTGACGCAGTTACTGGCCTTATTTTTTAACCGATGAACAACCCGCCATTGTTGTTATTTTAACCGCTTCGGTAGCTGGTAAGTTTTCATTTCTACTGATCACTTCTCGTACTACATTTCGCGTAATTTCTTCAAAAACATTTGCTGTAACTGAACCCGTTTGCATTGCTGCAGGACGTCCGTAATCACCAGCCTCGCGAATTGATTGTACTATTGGAACTTCGCCAAGGAATGGAACCTCTAAATCTTCTGCAAGATTTTTAGCACCTTCTTGTCCAAAGATGTAATATTTATTTTCAGGTAGTTCTTCAGGTGTAAAATAAGCCATGTTTTCAACAATTCCTAAAACAGGAACATTAATTGCATCAGACATGAACATCGCTACTCCTTTTTTGGCATCAGCCAAAGCTACAGCTTGAGGCGTACTTACAATTACAACTCCGGTAATAGGTAATGCTTGAACAATTGAAAGGTGAATATCTCCAGTTCCTGGAGGTAAATCTACCAACATGAAATCAAGTTCTCCCCAATCAGCATCAAATATCATCTGGTTCAACGCTTTAGAAGCCATAGGGCCTCTCCAGATAACCGCTTGACTTGGCGATGTGAAAAAACCAATTGAAAGTATTTTTACTTCATAACTTTCAACAGGTTTCATTTTTGATTTTCCATCAATCATAACAGAAACTGGTTTCTCGCTTTCTACGTCAAACATTATTGGCATTGACGGCCCGTAAATATCTGCATCAAGTATTCCAACAGAGAATCCCATTTTTGCTAATGAAACGGCTAAGTTTGCAGTAACAGTAGATTTCCCTACTCCACCTTTACCAGAAGCTACTCCAATAATATTTTTTATTCCTGGAATTGCTTTTCCTTTAATCTGATTTGGGTTTTCAGCAACTGCAGCTTCTACTTTAGTATTTACTTTTACTTTCGCATCAGGAGAAACTAAGTCGTGAATCGTCTTTTTAATATCTTCTTCTGCTCTTTTCTTGATGTGCATTGCAGGAGTGTGCAAAACTAAATCTACTACAACCTCATCGCCAAAAGTGATTACATTCGCCACTGCACCACTCTCCACCATATTTTTTCCTTCTCCAGCTACAGTTATTGTTTCTAAAGCTTTTAGAATATCTTTTCTATCTAATTTCATTTTTATTCAACTTTTTTCTATTGGTATTTTACACCAGAATATTATCTTTATTTAAACTGATTTCAGATTACAAAGATAGCTGATTAACTTCTTAAAATAAAGGAATTACATTGGATTTATTGATGCAAGAATTGCTCACTCTTATATGCTTATTTATTTAAATTATGACTATTAAAGTTGAATGATAACTATTGATATTTCTGTCGAATTCGAAAAAAGTGAAGTTTCAAATAACGAATTTAAAAAATCGCCTTATCGAAAGTTTTATGATTTAATCTCAATGCTTGTATTGGAATGAGTGAAATAAAGATTCTGCTTAAAAGCTAGTTAAAACTGTACTTCAGGTGCCCAGAAAATATTCTTGAAATCTTGCACTTGATTATCAGTGACCACAATGCCTTCATTTTCCAACAATTGTTGCATTAAATTTGTTCCGTCAAAATGAAGTTTTCCAGTCAATAATCCATTTCGATTAACAACTCGATGAGCTGGAACATCATCTAAAGAATGAGAAGCGTTCATCGCCCAGCCAACCATTCGAGCAGAACGAGCGGTTCCCAAAGCTTTTGCAATAGCTCCAAAAGAAGTTACTCTGCCATAAGGTATTTGCCTCACAACTGCATAAACTCTTTCGAAAAAACTCTCTTCAACCATGCCATTAATATTAAGGTTTAAAGATTTTAATTCAAGTAATATTTTATGATATTGATCAAAGTAATTACTGATATCAGTCCCGTTATGCTCCCAATGATAGTATTCATATTTCGCATGAAATAATCGGTTTTATCCTGAATTTTTTGGAAGAAAGTAATGTAAAGATAAAATACCAAAAAAGAACCTAAAACTACTCCGGCGACAAACACTAAAATATGCGTTAAATCAAAGTAGAATAAATTGTAAGAAGCTAAGGTTACACTAACAAAAACGTAATAAGGAATTGGAAAAAAATTCAATGCCGATAATAACATTCCAAGAAAAAATCGAGTTGTGGTACTCTTCTTTTTAATTTTTCCTTTCTTCTTTTTAGGCTTTTTTGCAATAAATAAGAAATAAATTGACAAAGCAGAAAAGATTGCAAAACCGATTTCACGCAGTATAACAATCACATTAGGATGCTCCTTTATAAACTGAGAAAATAAGATCGCCAAAGAAGCTTGGAAAAAAATTACTAAAACAGCACCTAAAACAAACCAGTACGCACTTCGCTTTCCTTCCTTTAGATTTACTTTAGCAGCTGTCATATTGATTAAGCCCGGAGGCGTAATCCCAATCATAGCTGTAATAAAACCCAATAACAAAGAAGTGATTAAATTCATAGTCAAAATGCACGTGTCAAAAAAAAGGGAACTTATTTCAAAAATAAACTACTGCTTAATTTTGAATCGAATATACGTAATTGCTTTGTTAAATTCCAAATATTGTTTTTCGTAAAAAGTTTGAAAAGCAGTCACTTCTTCAGGGCTTCCCTCGTTTACATAAACATTATGATTAGCATATAAAACTTCGTGTCCTTCTCCATGCAACAACCCTAAAGTATAACCATGCATGAATTCACTATCCGTTTTTAAGTTTACGACTCCGTCTTTTTTAATAATTTTTTTATACAATTGTAAAAACTCAGAATTAGTCATTCTATGTTTAGTGCGCTTGTATTTTATTTGTGGATCTGGAAAAGTAATCCAAATTTCATCTACTTCGTTTTCAGCAAAAATATGATTGATTAATTCAATTTGAGTTCGAATAAACGCAACATTATGCAATCCTGTCTCTACTGCAGTTTTAGCTCCACGCCAAAAACGGGCCCCTTTAATATCGATTCCGATAAAATTCTTGTTAGGATATCTTTCAGCTAAACCAACAGAATATTCACCTTTTCCACAGCCTAATTCTAAAACTAATGGATTATCGTTTTTAAAGAAATCAGTATTCCATTTCCCTCTTAAAGGAAATAAATCTCCCACTACTTCCTCTCTACTAGGTTGAAAAACATTAGTGAATGTCTCGTTTTCCTTAAATCTTTTTAATTTATTTTTGCTTCCCACTTTTTTAAAATATTTCGGCAAAATTAAGGAATTATATAAGACCGAACAGCTAACCGTCAAAAAACGTTTTTAAAATTTACAGATTGTCTATTATACACTAGTTTTTATTTCGAAAAATACATTTTTAAAAACGCTACTCTTTCACTTTCAATTAGTAAGCAACTGCGTTTCACTTTTTATCGAAAGAATAATTCTATATCTTTAGCAAAACATTCCAATTATGAAGAACTTTACTTTATCTATTTTACTATTATTATTTAGTTTTTCGAATGCACATGCTTATCAAACCAAAAGTAAGACTGCTGCATCAAAAACTACTGTTGCTACCAAAATCCCTTCATCAAGAAACACGGTTAAAATTGATAATGTAATTATTTATAAATTTTTAACTCAATATCCTAAGTTAAAAACATACCGCAATGATTTACTTTCTTTATATAAAAACAGAAGTTACACCTCCATCTGGCTTAAAGGTGGTCGAGTTATTGAATTTGCTGATTTATTATACTCCAAAACTACCGAATTAGAGCAGGAAGGTTTGAATTCCAAATTTGCTTATAAAGACAAAGTGGACAACATTTTTAGTCAGCAATTAAAAAAAATTCCCGCTACTACTAACAACGAATTATTGTTATCGTCAATGTATATTTTCTATGCTAAAAAAGTATATAAAGGAATTGACTCTGACAAAATAAAAGAAATTGGTTGGTTTTTACCGCAAAAAAATCTTTCATACAGTAGCTTATTAACAACATTGCTAGATGATCCTCAAGCATTAAATAAAGATGAAAAATTACTTTTTGATCAATATTATAAGTTACGTGATGTTTTACAGAAATATCGTGAAATAGAGAGAAATGGAACGTGGAACTTCATTAAAAGAGACTCTTTAATACGAGAATATAAGCCAGGAGATACTGCAAAGACAATCGGCCAAATCAGACAAAGACTTGCTGTAACCGGAGATTTACTTCAGGATTCTAAGAGTGACGTATACGATGAAGAATTAATAAAGGGAGTTCTAAACTATAAAAAGCGAAATGGTTATAATCAAGATCCTGTCGTGAATTTTAGTCAAATTAATAGAATGAATGTTCCTATTGCGCAGTACATAAAAACGATTTTAGTCAACATGGAGCGTTGCAGATGGATTGCTCCTGAACTAACAAAAGCTCCTGAATATATTATCGTCAATATTCCTTCTTATAAACTTTTCTACAAAAGAGATGGCATAACCGAATTAGAATCTAATGTTTTTGTCGGTGGTACAATGAACGAAACCGTTATTTTTAGTGGCGACATTAAATATTTAGTGTTTAGTCCATACTGGAATATTCCGACAAGTATTGTACAAAGCGAAATAAAAACTGCAATGCAAACGGATAAAAATTACTTGTCTTCAAATGATATGGAATGGAATAATGGCAACGTCAGACAAAAGCCAGGTCCAAAAAACCCATTAGGCAAAGTCAAGTTTATATTTCCAAATTCAAACGACATTTATTTACACGGAACACCTTCAAAGGATCTATTTGATTCTGAATATCGTGCTTACAGTCATGGATGCATCAACGTCAACAAATCAGAGGAATTAGCGTTTTTAATATTAAAAAATGATCCCGACTGGCCAGCGGAACGCATTAGAAGCGCAATGGACGGCGGAAAAGAAACCACTTGTTTCTTGAAGAATAAACTACCGGTGCACATGGGTTACTTTACGTCATGGGTTAATGATGCTGGAGAAGTAAGTTTCTTTCATGACATTTACGAGCGAGATGATCGCCTAGCTGAATTATTATATTCTGATGAAGTTAAATAAATTATTTGCTAGCTTTTAATTTTTCTATCAATGCATCTTCAGAAGCTTTAATTTTTATGGCTTCTGTTGAATTTCCGTTTGGAAAAGTCATTGATAGAACATAATGTTTAATTTTCCATTGACCCGCTACTTTTACAAGTACTCCTGATCCACGACAAATTTTCATCTGCGTATTTAGAAGTTCATCAAACCAGGCTGTCTCGCCAGATTTATCAACAAAGACATGGCGTTCTAAGGAAGTAAAACTCCAAGCTTTCCCTTTGTCAAAATGCGGTTTTGCATACGCTTGAAAGTCTTTCTTATTCCAATTTTCTGTAGCATCAGTGCCAATGAAAATAGCATCATCAGTCATTAAATTAAAATAAGCATTGTAATTAGCATTAGATGCTGCTTTATGCCAATCGTCAATCGTACTATTAATTTCGTTTTTAACCGTTGTTTCATTTAACATCATTGTTTTGCAACTTGATACGGCCAGCACAATAAGTGCGAAAATTATTTTTTTCATAATTTTAAATATTATTTATGGTTTTTATTCCACTTAATTTTTATTTCCCCTTGTTCATCAACGGCTAGTAAATGAAGAACAATTCCATTATACCGTTTTTCTAACTTCTCTTCCTCGTCTGTAATAAAACGATCTTTTTTAGGGTTTCGCAACGGAATTGTCATCGCTAAATTAGTTCCACTTCCAAAAGAATATACACCATCTACGTCTATATTTAAGATATTAGAACTTACTTTCAAATTATTAACATCTATTAAATCACCTTTAATTTTGAAATTTCCTGACAAGTCGCTGAATATAATATTATTTACATTTCTAAAAGGAAAAGCGAATTTACCAATATTCGTTATAGGTTTAAAGTCAATCAGCGCGCCTTTTTTTACATCAAATTTTGCAACACCAGAAAGAGAATTTGTTTTCAATTGTCCTCCAGAAAGCAAAGTTCCTTTAACGGAAGCAGAAGCCTTTAAAGAGCCTTTTATATCTTTAGGTTCGAAGGAAGTAATTCCAAAATTATTTAACGCTGTGAGGAATTGAGCAATATTCACATTATTAATTTGCGTGTTAGACTCTAGTGCATATTGCTTATTTACAGGAGCTAATTTACCATCAAATGAAATCGTTCCTCCTGAACTTTGCAATGCGCCGTTTTTTACAATTAATGTATTATTGGTCAGCAAAATTGCTGCTTTAAGATTTGTAGCTTGCAATTTGCTATATACCATTTTATCAGCTTTTACATTGAGGACAACTTGGCATTTGTCAATAACGGCATACAATTGCTGAGAGAAATCATCCTTTTTTTGCTGCTTAGTCTTAACTGCAGGAGCCGAAGTGGTAATAGCGCCAACAACCTTTTTAACATCTAAAAATGGTGCGTAAATATCCCAGTTAACAATCATTTTTTCGGGATTTTCATAATACAACGTCATAAAGTTATCAATTCTACCATCCATAAAAACTGAACTCCGTTCATCTTTAAAATTAATTTTCTTGATTAGTAAAGCCTCATCTGTAAAATCAAGTTGAACATCTGTTTTCAAAAATTTTAAATTTCGTGGTCCATAATTCACAATCGCATTTTTGACATAAGCATTACCCGTAAATAATGGTTTCGTAATCTTTAAATCCATAACATCAAATTTGAAATCTAAATTCAATGTAGCTTGGCCATTTGAAAAATGCATTAAATCTTTATTTATCAACTCGTTTAACTTCGATACAGCGAAATCAGCTTTAAAGCTCCCTGCCGCGCTCGTTTTTTCTAGATTAGAAATAATCCCTATTGGAATCGAAAATGGAATGGTTTTATATTGACCTGAAAAATCAGTTATACTTATAGTTGAATTTATATCATTGCACCCTTTTCCCTTTACATATTGATTCGTAAAAGTGGCCTTAAAAGTGCTATTCGTTATAATTCCATCTGGTATTTTGAGTTCGTTATCAACAGTTTTTGTAGAAACCACGATTTCAGGATCTCCAGTAGCGTTCATGTCACCTATTATTGTACAACCTACATTGATTGAGTTTTTTAAATCAAATTGATTGAGTTTTTCAGTAATATTAGCACTTAGTAATTCCGAAGCATTGCGCCATAAAATATCTGTTTTAATAGCTATTGAAAAAGGTGACTTTTTAGCATCTAAACTAAAATTAGCTTTTATATCAAAAGTTTCTTTACCAATTAACAGCTTTTCGGTTGCTACGTTAATTTGGTTTTTTACTTCCGAATAATCTACTTCAAGAACCCCTTCAACCATTTTATCTTTGATAAAACTACCGCGCTGCGTATTGAAGGCCATATTCTTCGCAAAAGTTTTTAGATATAATTTCGTCGTCCAGTTATTATTCTTGAATTTCACATTGCTTCGCAAGTCGTTAATATCAAAATCAAACAACTTATTTCCTTGTTGGTTTTCTGATATAAAATGCACTTTGTGCAACAAGATTTCATTAATAGTAGAAGTAGTCGTACTTTCTGAATTTGTGGTTTTAACTTTAGATTTAAAAATAGAGGTATTTACAATTCCATCTTTTCCTTTAAATAAATGCAAAGTCGCTTGACTGATTTCTATTTTATCAACACTTATTTCATTTACTAAAAGATCAAGTACCGCTATTCTGACTTCAATTTGTTCAGCTGTTAATAATGTACGCTTATGAACAGAGAACAAACTGTCTATTACTTCAACTTGGCTTAAAGCCAAAGTCATATTAGGAAAGCCCTTTAGGAATTTATAATTAATATCTCCTATCTTAACTGTGCCAACTATGTTTTCATTAATTTTAGAATTAATTTGGGATACAATTTTAGCTTTATTGTTGTTAAAATAAATTGCAAAAACAGCAGTCGAAACGAATAGCAATAAAATAATCCCCACAAAGAATAATCCAATTCTCTTGAGTATTTTCTTGAAACTTTCTGATTTGAAAAAGATTTTACTACGTTCCCAAGATTCGTTCATACATTCTACTTTGCTATTTAGATTACAAGGTAACTAAAATTATTACTTTTTAAATTTTGAAATAGAAAAAGAGAATATTATTTACTTTTTTAAAAAACTCATTTCAGCCATATTTCAGCATTAAAATTAGAGAATTACATTATAAAATATGAAGACCTTACAACACTGATAAACAATAATTTATAAAACAAATTACTCTTTGTATCTACTTACATAATAAAGCAGTTAAATTGTATAATTTTTGGATTGCAGCGAACTGATTTATCAAAGATAAGTTTCGAAATAACATAAAATAATTTTCCAAATTATTCATTATAAAGGCATTAACTCACGCCGCACTTTTTATTATATTTAATTGGCGCAACTTTTGTTTCTTAGTTGGTAAGCTGCTTGATTTTAGACTAGTAATAGAGCAACAGATTTGATGTATTTTTGTACGTGATTGATGAATTTATCACGATTTAAAACTTTAGCTATGAAAAAAATATTTACACCTTTATTACTTGTTAGCTTCATGCTTTTAATTGTGCTCATTTCTTGTAAAAAGAAAGTAGAAAGTCAGCCAACCATTTTGCCAACAAGTTTAAATACTATAGATGTAGCTTTTGACAGCACACAAGTACAAACTTTCTTCACCAAGTATCCAAAACTAAAAACATATCAAAGCGATGTGGAAAAGCTATATCGCAAGCATCAGTTTCATTATATATGGTTTGATAAAGACGGACTAAATGAGTTTTCTGGTTTATTATATAACAAGGTAAACAATTTAAGTTCAGAAGGTATTGAAACAGCAATCCCATATAAAGATAAACTAGACGCTATTTATGACAATGCTGAAAATCATCAAAAAGCAGATATCGAAACTGAATTATTGAGTTCGTCGCTTTACTTTTTTTATGCAAACAAGGTTTACGATGGAATTGATTCTCAAAAATCAAAAGAATTAGGTTGGTTTTTGCCAAGAAAAAAACAATCATACGTGCATTACTTAGATTCTTTACTTGTCAATCCTTCACTGATTAATAAAAAAGAAAAAGGATTGATCAAACAATATTACTTACTGAGAGACGAATTACAAAAATATCAAAAATTAGAAAAAAAAGAAGACTTTAAAACTATTGTCTTAGATCCTAAAATAAAATCACTGAAGCCCGGAGACAGCGCTACAGCAATTGCACAAATAAGAAAATATCTGTTTCTAACAGAAGCTATTTCTACTGATTCTAAAAGCAATGTTTATGATAGCGAATTAGAAACAGGAATATTGAATTTTAAAAAGAGTAGTGGAAATGCTGCTAACAATATAATTTTACCTTATCATATTAAGTATATGAACGTCCCTATTGCGAAGCGCATTAAAACTATTATGGTTAATATGGAGCGTTGCCGATGGATATCTAGTGATATTACTAAATCTAAAGAATTGATTGTCGTTAATATCCCCGCATATGAATTAACTTTTTTTAGAGATGGTAAACCAGAATTGCGCTCAAAGGTTGTTGTGGGTAAAGCGATGCATAAAACCGTGATTTTTAGCGCTCCTATGAAGCACATTGTTTTTAGACCATATTGGAATGTTCCGGCAAGTATATTGAAGAACGAAGTTCTTCCTGCAATAGCAAAAAACCCCAATTATCTAGCGCAGCATAATATGGAATGGAAAGATGATTTTGTAAGACAGCGACCTGGCGAAACTAATTCCCTAGGTTTAGTAAAGTTCCTTTTTCCAAATTCTAATGCTATTTATTTACACGACACACCATCAAAAAGCTTGTTTAACCGCGATGTACGCGCATTTAGTCATGGATGTATCAGAGTTGCTAAGCCAAGAGAACTTGCTGTGGCGATTATGAAAAATGATCCTAAATGGAATGCTGAAAAGATTAATGCAAAAATGGATAGTGGAGATGAATATTGGTATACACTTAAAGATAAAATTCCAGTTTACATAGGCTACTTTACGTCTTGGGTAAATAATGATGGTGTACTTCAATTTTATGATGATGTATATAAAAGAGATGATGCGCTTGCCACTTTATTATTTGAAAATAAAGAATTAAAATAGAAAAAACTACAAGTATCTTTAGTTCACAATTTTGAATTGAACACATAAAAAAATGACACTAACTTATTTAAAAGTTAGTGTCATTTTTTTTATAACTAAATCCGATTTAAAGAATTTCTAGTATGTTTTCTTCTTTTCGAAAGTAGTTTCTAGTACTTTTTTAATTTTGTCTAATGCACCATGAAATGCTTTCTCAGTAGTATCAGCATGATTAGTAACAGCAACAGGTTGCATGTTTATGGGACGAGCTTCAATAAGACATCTTTTGTCATTTACTCCTGATTTATCACTATTTTCATCTCCAAGATGCACTTCTAAACGAGTTATTTTATCTTCAAAACGAGCTAGAGCTGTTTGTAATTCTTCAGAAATATAAGATTTTAAACGTGCGTTACCTTCTACGTTATTGTCTGTGTTGATTTGTACTGTCATGTTATATTTATTTATTGATTGTCTCTCAAATTTAACCAAATCATTATCAAAAAACGACTGTATTAATAAAACATTGTGAAAAACAATTAGAGATAAAATAATGTAGGTGATTAGATATATTCAATAGTATTACTGCTGTTTTAGTACTTTTCAAAGCTCTATAATTTTAATAATCAGAACTATATAAAATTCTACATTACTAATACGCGGGTTTGATAAGGACAAAAAAAACGCTATCCTTTCGAACAGCGTTTTTTTGAAAATATTATATTTTACAAACCTTATTTTAAAATCAAGCTCTGCACTATTAGAAGAGAAAAACTACTCTAATTTAGGCAATATAACAACTCTCATATTATAGAATGTAAATGCTTGAATATCTACATTTTCCTGAATTGTTGCTGCAACAGATTTTCCAGCTCCGTGACCTGCATTAATGTCAATTCGAATTAAAACAGGATTTGCACCCGTTTGTTTTTCTTGCAATTCAGCAGCAAATTTAAAACTGTGTGCTGGTACAACTCTATCATCATGGTCTCCAGTTGTAATCATCGTTGCTGGATATTGAATCCCTTTTTGAATGTTATGTACTGGAGAATATGCTTTTAAATAATCAAACATTTCCATACTATCTTGAGCCGTTCCATAATCATAACCCCATCCTGCACCTGCAGTAAAAGTGTGGTAACGCAACATGTCTAAGACACCTACTGCTGGCAAAGCAACTTTCATCAATTCTGGACGTTGTGTCATTGTAGCTCCTACAAGAAGTCCACCATTTGAACCACCGCGAATAGCAAGATAATTAGGTGACGTATATTTTTCAGCAATCAAATATTCTGCAGCTGCGATGAAATCATCAAATACATTTTGCTTTTGCATTTTTGTTCCTGCATCATGCCATTTTTTACCATATTCTCCACCTCCACGTAAATTAGGCACTGCATAAACACCACCATTTTCCATCCATACTGCATTTGCAATACTGAAACTTGGCGTCAAGCTAATATTAAATCCACCATATCCATAAAGCATTGTTGGATTAGTTCCGTCTAAAGTTAATCCTTTCTTATGCGTAATAATCATTGGGATTTTAGTTCCATCCTTCGAAGTATAGAAAACTTGTTTTGATTCGTACTGCTCGCTATCAAAATCCACTTTTGGTTTTTGGTATACAGCTGAAGTTCCTGTTTCTGTCTCGAATGAAAAAGTAGAACCTGGCGTAATGTAGTTCGCAAAAGAATAATAAAGTGTTTTTTCTTTTTTCTTTCCACCAAAACCTGCTGCAGTTCCTATACCTGGTAATTCAATTTCACGAATCATTTTTCCAGAATAATCATATTGTTTAACTACGGAAACTGCATCTTGCATATAATTAGCAAAGAAGTAACCTCCACCAGTTGAAGGAGATAATACGTTTTCAGTTTCTGCGATGAAGTTTTTCCAACTTTGTGGCTTTGCATTATTTAAGTCAGCAGTAACGATACGCCTGTTTGGCGCATCTAAATCTGTTACAATAAACAACTTAGATCCTTCATTTTCAATCACACTGTTAGCACTATTAAAATTGTCTACAAGAGTAACAATAGGACTATTTGCTTTTGATAAATCTTTGATATATAGTTCATTCCCATAAGTGGAATTAGCTGCCGTAATTACTAAATAGCGATTATCATCCGTTACGCTTCCACCAACATATCTACGTTTTTTGTCTGCACCAAAAATTAGTTTATCAGTTTTCTGAGCTGTCCCTAATTTGTGGAAATATAATTTGTGCTGATCTGTTTTTGCAGATAGTTCGCTTCCTTCCGGTTTATCATAACTTGAGTAGTAAAAACCTTCATTTCCTTTCCAAGAAACACCACTAAATTTCACATCTACAATTGTGTCTTCAACAATTTTTTGAGAAACAGCATCCATGATAATTACTTTTCTCCAGTCGCTACCGCCTTCTGAAATGGCGTACGCAACTTTCGACCCATCTTTAGAAAAATCTAATCCTCCTAACGATGTAGTTCCATCTTTAGAAAAAGTATTTGGATCAAGGAAAATAGTTTCATTTCCTTGTGCATCTTTTCTATATAAAACCGATTGATTTTGCAAACCGTTGTTCTTGTAGTAATAGGTAAATTCTCCCTCTTTAAATGGTGCGCCTATTTTTTCGTAATTCCATAATTTTTCCATTCTAGCTTTAAGTACGTCTCTAAACGGGATTTGAGCTAAATAATCATAAGTGACTTTATTTTGGGCTTTAACCCAAGCACCTGTTTCAGCAGATTTATCATCTTCAAGCCAGCGATAGGGATCAGAAACTTTACTATTAAAATATACATCTACCGTTGTACCTTTATTGGTTTGCGGGTATTGAATCGAATTTGACTTTTGATCTTGAGCAAAAGTTGCTAATGTAGAAGTCACAGCCATTATTAAAAAAGTTTTTTTCATTAGATTCTGTTTTAGGTTATTACAAAAATAGACAAATAGTTAGCTCTCCTCCTATGTGGAGTCTTAAATAAAACTAAAAAGCATTACGCTATCACGTAGTGCTGTTTAGACAGTAATTTACAAATCAAAATTTACACCTAGAACGATGGTTCTTCCTATGTTAGGAATACCATCCGTTTTAAGACGGGAAAGATGCGCAATATATTTTTTATCCAATAAGTTATTGCCATTCACACTGATATCGAATACTGTTTTACCTAATTTCATCGTTCCTCCAAAACCTAAATTAAGTAAAGTGTAACCATTTGATGTTGTTTCAAAACCACTTACATTTTTTTGGTTGAAAGTGCTGGATACATTTAAAGTTGCATATCCATCTTCCAGTAAATTTTTAATTTTAAATTCTGTTCGAATAGTGTTATCCCAATTATTTGCTGGAATTAATGGCAAGTAATCATTGTTTTGTTTTTTCCCAGTTACGGTTTCAAAACTAGTTTCAAAATGCAACCAATCCAATGGATGTGGATGTAAATGCAAACCTACCTCGCCACCATACAATTTAGCGTTATCTTGAATATAATCAAAAACTAGATTTGTATTTATCGTTTCTCCAGTCGCCGAAGTGTAAATATAATTATTAATATGATTGTAAAATCCATTTACAAAAAACTCAAAATGACTGTTCTTATATTCTAAATTTAAATCGGTTTGAATGTTTTGCTCCGTTTTTAAGTTGGTATTTCCCACCTCATATCTATTAGTTCCTTCATGAACTCCATTTGAAGTTAACTCAGCTAAATTTGGAGCTCTAAATCCTGTCGCGATGTTTAGACGCAAAGTCAAATCATCCACTAAATTAGTTTTATAACCTAAAGCAGCGTTGAAACTATCAAATGATTTATCGACCGCTTCAAACGATCCTTCCTCGCCTGCAATTCCTTGAGCTTCTGTTTTAATATTTCTATTATCAAAACGCAGTCCTGCCTGCAACACATTGCGATTCCATTCATAATTAGCAGTTCCAAAAACACCAAAATCATTTGTTACTGCATCCGGAATTAGATATTCTTCTCCTGAATTTCTGTTGGTCTGATGCATTCCCTGAACTCCGACGATAGTTTCAATTTTTCCCGTTTTTGGTAAATGGTATTTTAAATTATAATTGAATGTTTTTAATTTCATGTGCAAGGCTGCGTCGTTACTATCTTCAAACTCGCTTCGATCATTTGCGATATACCCTAAATCCAGATCGATTTTTGAATTTTCTAAATAAAATATAGAGTTCAAACTTAGTAAATGATTAAAAATTCCTTGCTTTGGAAATTCTGTTTTTTTACTAGTGCTCTGTTCGGCAATTCCTTCCTCTGGAATTCCTAAATCTAATTTATTGTAATTGTAACGTAGAACTGAAGAAAATTTAGAGTTACTATAACCAATACCTGTTTTAAAATCAGTTTCGTTGTAACGCGTATTGGTAACTCTCTCACCATCAGCAATTTTATAATCAGAATGGGTGTTATAACTTCCACGAGTCATAAATTTCCAATTATCAGTTGATGTTTTCAATCCCAGTGAAGTGTTACTTCCGAGAGTATTTGAAAAATATTTTTGGCTAAAATTAGCTTTAAAGGTATTTGCATTAGCAAATTTCTCTGGGTTAAAATAGAGCACGCCACCCAAAGCATCCGAACCATATAGTAGCGAAGCGGGACCTTTGATAACCTCAACACTTTCTACTCCCGCATCATTTAACCCTAAACCGTGCTCATCACCAAACTGCTGATTTTCTATTCTAACACCTTGCGAATAAACTAAAACTCTGTTTCCACTCAAACCGCGTATAACTGGCTTGCCAATAGAAGCTCCGGTTGAAACTTGAGAAACCCCTGGAATAGTCGCTAATCCTTCGATTAAAGTTGAAGTTCCTTTTCTTTGTAAGTTTTTAATAGTTTCGTGTTCTACTTTCATCACGTTTTGTGATTGAATTTTATTAAAAGCGGTAGAAACAATTACCTCATCCATTTCAAAAATCGCTTCCTCAAGTAAAACGTTTAGAATAATTTCGTTAGATCCTATACTTACACTTTGATTCTGAGTTGCGAATCCTAGCATAGTAAAATTGATTTTCAAGGTTTTATTAGGCAAATTAGAAAACTGATATTTCCCATTTTCGTCTGTTGTAGTTCCTTTATGCAGTTCTGAAATTGATACGGAAACGCCTTTAACAGGTAGGTTAAACATATCAGTTACAGTACCTGAAATTGTATTTTGCGCTTGCAAAAGTGCAGATGTTCCCAAAAATAGGGCTATGATAAATTTTTTCATTGAAATGATTATAGTATTTCGCGTTTCGGCTTGAGCCAAAAAAAGATACCGTAAACGGAAATGTGATTTAAATACAGTAAGTGCTTCGCAAAATCAAAGACGTGAAATTGCGTAGAAAAAAAAATCTGAAATAAGCTGAAATAAATTTAGCTTAAAGTATTTATTGGAGGACCTCGAAGGGAATAAGAACTGCCAGAAAAAGTAATTACAATTTTCTGATCAATGCTAAAATAAGGTATTTCGGCATTAGATGAATATAGCTGATAGCTTACGTTTGTGGGTGTAATGTAGCTGCCAAGCGTAAAATGACATACATAACAATGATCAATATTATGATGTTCATGCGTAATTTCAGCACCTGAAACATTATACTGATGCTCGCAATGCTTTTCTGAAAGTTGCTTTGAAATATGCTCATACGTATGCAATGATTGAAACAGTATTGAGAACAATACCGTAAAAACCAAGGAAAGACTTAATATGAGCTTGTTGCTTTTCATGTTTGGCAAAGGTAGTAAAACAAAAAACTACAACTGTAAAAGTTGTAGTTTTTTAATTCTATGTAAATTCAATGAATTTAAACCAGTTTTGCAGCTACTAAATATTCTGCAATCTGTATAGTATTTGTCGCCGCTCCTTTTCGTAAATTATCTGCTACAATCCACATATTCAATGTGTTTTCTTGGCTTTCATCTCTACGGATTCTACCCACAAAAACATCATCTTTACCTTGTGCGTACATTGGCATTGGATACGTATAAGTATCATTATTGTCTTGAACAACTATTCCATCTGTGTGATGCAAGATGCTTCTCACTTCACTTAAGTCAAAATCATTCGAAAATTCAATATTTACCGCTTCGCTGTGACCACCTACTATTGGCACACGAACAGCAGTTGCAGTAACAGCTATCGTATTGTCACTTAATATTTTTTTAGTTTCACGAACTAATTTCATTTCCTCCTTAGTATATCCATTTTCTTCAAATGAGTCACATTGAGGAATTGCGTTTCTGTGAATTGGATATTTATAAGCCATTTCACCTTTTACTCCGGCGTACTCATTTTCTAATTGTGCAACCGCTTTTACACCAGTTCCAGTAATTGACTGATAAGTAGAAACGACAACGCGCTTAATATTATATTTTTTATGCAAAGGAGCTAGTACTAGAACCATTTGAATTGTAGAACAGTTTGGATTTGCTATAATTTTATCTGCCTTTGTTAATTCGTGAGCGTTAATTTCAGGAACAATCAGTTTTTTAGTTGGATCCATTCTCCAAGCAGATGAGTTATCAATAACTGTAGTTCCTGCTGCTGCAAATTTTGGAGCCCATTCTAATGAAGTATCTCCACCTGCAGAAAACAGAGCAATATCTGCTTTCATATCTACGGCAGTTTGTAAGCCAACAACGGTTAGCATTTTACCATCGAATTCAATTTGTTTACCAACTGATCTTTCAGAGGCTACGAGAATCAATTCGTCGTTAGCCGAAATAAATTTTCTTTCTGCTAATACTTTCAACATTACTTCGCCAACCATTCCGGTAGCACCAACAACTGCAATTTTCATAGTATATTTTTATTATTGAATATAAAATTTGAAAAACAAAAGTAAGTAATATTCAAAACAAAACAAGGTAGTTAACAAAAAATAACAAAATGTTTAAAATATAACAATTAATAATTAAGCTATGCTTACAAACTCATTAAATGAATATTATGCGTACAGAATTCAGTCAAAATAAAAAACTTAGTCCAATTGCTGATCATCAATTCATGTTGCAATTGAAATTATTCTAGTAAAACTTTTTCCTGCAACTTTAAATAAAACCCTAAATGTGATAAAAAAGAAAAACCGTCTCAATTACGAGACGGTTTAGATTAGAATATATAATGTAGCGGAAATTACTTCTTTAACAAATCTCTAATTTGGATAAGCAATTCTTCTTGTGTAGGTCCTACTGGCGCTACAACAACAACAGCCTCTTCTTTTTTCTTCGCTTTTTCAGCTGCTCTTAAAACAACAAAAATGAAGAAAGCAATAATTACAAAATTAATAATTGCTTGAACTAAATTTCCGTAAGTTATTACGGCAGCTCCTGCAGCTTTAGCAGCAGCTAGATCTGGATAAGAATTACCATCAAGTGTTATGAACTTTTGCGTAAAGTCTATACCTCCAGTAATCAAACCTACGATTGGCATGATTACATCATCAACTGCCGATCCGACAATTTTACCAAATGCTCCACCAATAACAACGGCAGTAGCTAAACTAATTACATCACCTTTCATTAAAGATGCTTTAAAATCACTAAAAAATCCCATAGTTTTCTTTTTTTTTGTTAGAACTGCTTTTTGTGTAAAAGCAAAAATAGTTAAAAAATTAACATTTGTATATCTAACATTAAAAAAAACTACTATTCTCTATAAAATACTCTTTTAACTCTTTGCGAAATACTCGTAAGCACTTCGTATGGAATCGTTTGAAGCTTACCAGCTATATAACTAACAGTTGGATTCCTACCAAAAATGATAACTGCATCACCTTCTTTACATTCAATTTCGGTACAATCGACCATTAACATATCCATACATATACTTCCTACTATTGTTGCTTTCTGATTTTTGATTGTTACAAATCCCACACTATTTCCCCAACCTCTAGAAATCCCATCAGCGTAACCTATAGGAATTGTTGCAATCTTTGTTGGTTTTTCAGCTATAAATTTTCTTCCATAACCTACACTTTCTCCCGCCGCAATAGTCCTGATTTGAGAAATTATCGATTTCAAAGTACCCACATTCTCTAGTTTTTTTTGCTCTTCACTATCGTTTGAAACTCCGTAAAGCCCAATTCCTAAACGGACCATGTCGTATTGCGAATCAACATTATTACTAATTCCTGATGTATTTAATATATGACGAATAGGCTTTATATCTAATTCACTAATTAATTGGCTAGATAACTTTTCGAATAAATCAATTTGTGATTTTGCAAAATCTTTGTGAATTAAATCATCACTAGTAGCTAAATGAGATAAGATACTTTTCACGTTTACGTTTTGATTTCCTTTTAAAGTAGCAATCAATTCATCAATCGTATTGGCTTCAAAACCCAGACGGTGCATTCCTGTATCCAATTTTATGTGAATAGGAAAATCCTGTAATCCTTTTTGAGCGGCCATTTTGAGAAACGCTTTAAGTCCTTTTAAACTATATATTTCAGGTTCTAATTGATATTGAATAATAGCGTTAAAGCTAGTGTTTTCAGGATTTAAAATCATTATTGGCAGCTGAATACCTAAACTTTTTAAAGCTATTCCTTCATCGGCGAAAGCCACACCTAAATAATCAACTTTATGGTGCTCGAGTAACTTAGCAATTTCGAAACCACCATTTCCATAGCCGAAAGCTTTTACCATTACCATAATTTTTACATTAGGTTTTAGTTTAGCTTTATAAAAATTTAAGTTATAAGTTATTGCGTTAAGATTTATTTCAAGAACAGTTTCATGTGTTTTCTCCTCTAGCAACCAGACAATTTCTTCAAATTCAAAAGAGCGAGCTCCTTTCACTAAAATAGTTTCATTTGAAAAGTCTATATTATCGTAATCACTAATAAATTCAGCTGTATTTTTATAAGTTACGCAATTTTGAAACTTATCTTTAAATTCAGAGATTGTTTCTCCTATTCCTATCACTCTACTAATATTATTAGACACGATTAATTCTGCAACTTTATCGTACAATTCTTCTTTATACAATCCACTTTGAAAGATGTCAGATAGAATAACTGTTTTATTATCCGATTGTTTCTGACTTTCGAGAAAATCTAAAGCTATTTTTAAAGACTGAAAGTCTGAACTATAGCTGTCATCAATAATACTGCAATTGTTAATTCCATTTTTAACTTTTAAACGCATTTCTACGGGATACAACATTTTCATCCTATTCTGAATAGTGAAATGGTCATAATTAAAATAAATTAAAACCATTAAACATGAAATTGCATTTTCTATCGAAGCCTCATCTTGAAAAGGTATATTAATTTTAAAATCTTCTTTATTGTAACAAACTTGTAATTCTGTTTGCTCTCTATCAGTTTTCTTTCCAATGAAAACATCTGCTTCCTGATTCGTAAAACTCCACGTAAAAGCATTTTGTCGTTGAGAAAGTATCGAAGTGATATTTTCATTAAATTGGTAAATGACAACTTCACAGCTTTGAAAAAGCGACATTTTCTCTTTTACTTTCTCTTCTAAATTTAGAAAACCTTCATCATGTGCAGAACCAATATTAGTAAGCACGCCAACAGTTGGTTTAATAATATTTTGTAATTTATTCATCTCAAATCTACTTGAGATTCCTGCCTCAAAGATTCCAAGATTATGCTGTTCATTAATCGCTATAACAGACAACGGAACTCCTACTTGGGAATTGTAACTCTTTGGACTTCTAATAACATTGTAGTCAGGACTCAGTAGAAAATTAAGCCACTCTTTTACTATTGTTTTACCATTACTTCCGGTAAGACCAATTACAGGAAAATCAAAAAGACTGCGGTACTGCGCTGCAAATTCTTGTAATGCAGTCAAGGTGTTCTCGACAATATAAAAATTTGCACGTTCTTCACAACCTTCTGGAATGTGACTGACAACAAAATTACGAACGTCATTTTCAATAAGATAAGAAATATAAATATGTGCATCAGTATGAACGCCTACCAATGCAAAAAATAAAGTCTGAGAACCGTTTTGTAGAGACCTACTATCAATAGAAACCGAATCTAAAGCTGTGTCAAATTGATTACCAACAAACTTTGCCGGTATACTTTGGATGCTATTGAAAATTTTTGGATTCATAAAATGAGAGTAGATAGAAATTAATTTTTTTCGAAATAAAATAGTGTTTTGGCCACCCTTTCGGGGCTTTAACTTTCGTAAAAATACCATTTCTTTTTACAAAGACGACCCCGATATTCAATTTATATAGTTAAAGGAAGTTCTATAAATCAACAAACAACTTCGATATGTTGCCTTAATTTTTACAGATTAGTTATATTTGTTTGCTTAAAGAAACTAATATTTTGAAAAAATTACTTCCTTCGTTTTCATATGTTTTCCATCCGATTTTTATTCCGGCCATAGCTACATTGTTTTATCTTTTCTATTACAATGCTGATTTTGTAGATCAAGAAAAAATATTCATTTTCTTTCAGGTTGCCATAGTAACTATAATAATTCCAATTTTAGTTTTTATACTATTGCGTGCCACTGGAAATGTTGATACCATAATGATTTCTAAAACATCTCAAAGAAAAATTCCATTAGTTGTCCACTGCTTTTTAATCATTTTATTACTTAGAAAAAGCATTAGTATTGATCGCTACTTCGAGTTACATTTTTTCTTTTTAGGAGCATTGATGAGCACTTTATTAGCTTTGATTTTATTATTTGGGAATATAAGAGCAAGCCTACACATGATGGCCATTAGTTCATTGACAGTTTTTGTAATAGGATTGAGTATTCATCTTCAAATGCAGAATATTGTCACTATTACAATATTAATTCTACTAAATGGTATTGTAGCATCCTCCCGCTTAGAGATGCAGGCGCATACGAATAAAGAACTCATGTTAGGATTTGTTTTAGGCGCTATTCCGCAAATACTTCTATTGTATATTTGGTTATAGAATATAGAATATAATCCCTAAATTCAATGCATTCATTTTGACAGGTTCTCCAGCAATTTTAGCCGACTTAAACAACGGATTTAAACCGTAATAAGCGTACAGATTTATGGTATTATAACCGGAAGAAATATAGGCTCCGTACTGAATTTTATCAAAATCTTTGTTTCCATTGATATGAGTTTTTCCCATACTACTATTGAAAGCTGACTTATCATATAGCAAGTAGCTGAACTTTATTCCAGTGTAAATACGCCAGAACTTATGGCTTTCGAAAGTGGATGTTCGCCATCTAAATTCTACAGGCACGTCAACAGAAAGTAGAGAGAATTTATTCTTAGAATATTTTGCATCAGCATCAATAATCGCATATTCATTCCCTGAAGGAGTTGAAGTAATGGACATGTTTTGATTGTAGTTATTATAAGAGAATCCAATACCAGAAGCAATGGCAACAGTTCGTTTCTTATTGATTGGCATATCTCTTAGAAACCCGCCTGAAAATCCTGAAGAAAATTTGCTTTGCGACAAACCTGCAGGCTTATCGCTAAGTGTGTTATACGTTATTGCAAAATAAAACTGATCTTCTCTATACAAGGAATCAATCTTTGCAAGAGGAACAATTTCAGGAGCTGTATTTTGCTGTGCAAAGACGTTGAACACAGTAAAAAAAAGAAAACAACTTAGAAATAATCGCATACCATTTTTGTTTATTAAATCATTAATTCAATTTGAATCCTTTTATAAAGCTACAAATATAAGATAATGGAGTTTTCAAATGCTTTTAATACTTGAATTTTAAATATACGGCTGATAAAAGATTATTTAGAAACGGTGGTCAAGGAGATTTGCCATCATCAAAATATAAGTTCCAGCAAAAAACTGAATATTCAAACAACTCCGATTTTCACGCTGTTAGCGTCCCTGCTATTGAGAATAACTCAAATTGATTTTCAAATAAATAAGACAAACTATTCCAATTGTCACGCTGGAAGCGTCCCTGCTTTTGAGAGTAACTCCAATTGATTTTCAAATAAATAGGATAAACTATTCTAATTGTCACGCTGGAAGCGTCCCGAACATTTATGTAATTTGAGAGTTTTTTTTGTGACATTTCAAAACTGATAAACATGTATTTAAATTGCGAATCTTTTCGAATATATTAGACACAACTCAATTAGGATTAACGCCGTTGATCCCCTGAAGATACGTCCCACAAAAAAATACTGCTTGGCATTTCATGCCTGATCCTTTTCGTTTTAAAGCTTAGCCAAACTAAAAAGTTTGACACGCCAAGTAAAGGATTAACGCCGTTGATCCCCTGAAGATACGTCCCACAAAAAAATACTGCTTGGCATTTCATGCCTGATCCTTTTCGTTTTAAAGCTTAGCCAAACTAAAAAGTTTGACACGCCAAGTAAAGGATTAACTCCGTTGATCCCGCAAAGGGGCGTCTCACAAAGAAATAATGCTCCCCTTTCAGGAAGCATTATTTCTTTGCAGAGAGGAAGGGATTCGAACCCTCGATATGTTGCCATATACACGCTTTCCAAGCGTGCGCCTTCAGCCACTCGGCCACCTCTCTATTTTATTACGGTTGCAAAGAACACTAAAAAAAATGAGTTAGAAAAGCAAAACCTTATTATTATATTATTTCTCCACGTAATGAAGTTTCAAATACTGATTTGAATTCGCTAGCCTCAATTTTTTGACTTAATAAAAACATTAATTTTGTTATTGCCGCTTCAGTAGTTATATCTTTTCCAGAAATAACTCCTATTTTTTTCATCCCTGTGCTTGTTTCATATTGTCCCATACTTACACTTCCGCCTGAGCATTGAGTTACATTAATAATATGTAAACCGGCAGCTATTCCTTTTTCTAGTAAGTTTAAAAACCAGTCTTCAGTAGGCGCATTTCCAGCTCCGTATGTTTCTAAAACAATTCCTTTTAGACTTGGTATATTTAAAATGGCAGATAATACAGCCTCGCTAATTCCTGGGAACATTTTGATAACCGCGACGTTCGTATCTAGATATTTATGAACTTTCAATACTTTCTCTGGACTATAAGGCAGAAACAATTCTGGACTCATTCTTAAATGCACGCCTGATTCTACTAAATCAGGATAATTGGGAGACGTAAATGCTTTAAAATGCTCGGCATTTATTTTTGTGGTTCTATTACCTCTGTATAATTTATATTCAAAATAAAGACAAACTTCACTTATTACTGGACGACCGTTTTCTCGAAGAGAAGCGATTTGAATAGCTGTAATTAGATTCTCTTTAGCATCGGTACGTAAGTCTCCAATAGGCAACTGCGAACCAGTGAAAATTACTGGTTTTGCTAAATTTTCGAGCATAAAACTCAATGCTGATGCGGAATATGACATCGTATCTGAGCCATGTAGTACTACAAAACCATCAAACGAACTATAATTTTCCTCAATGATTGTTGCGATTTTTGCCCACTCATCAGGATTCATGTTCGAAGAATCAATTGGATCTCCAAAAGAAATTGTTTCAATCTCGCAATCTAATTGCTTTAGTTCTGGTATGCGCTGCAATAATTTACTAAAATTGAAAGCTTTCAAAGCGCCAGTTTCAAAGTCTTTTTTCATACCAATGGTTCCACCAGTATAAATAAGAAGTATTTTAGCTTTATACGACATCGTGGTATTTCAATTTATTCACTACTGGATTTGCATACATTGCTAGAAACCCATCTAATGCTACTGGATTATCGTGATCAATTCGCATTTCTAAGCGGCGCTCAAATAATGATTTCTCATTTTCTGTGTATAAATGTGAATAACGCTCCGTTTTATTTACAATATCAAAAGCGATGAAATTTGTTGGCCATAAGTGATAATTGCTCAAAATTGCATCATCAATAACTTGTGCTAAAGACACAATTTGCTTATTTGAACTTTCATTATTCTCTTTTATTTCTTCAATTTCAGTGTCCAAAACTTTACCTACGTGAATATGAATTCCTTTCTTTTGACCTAGTGCACCACTAAGAATCGTCATGAAATCCTCGTTTTTATCTTTTACGTACACTTCATTGTTTGCTTCAGCCATTAATTGTGGCATTTTTAAAGCGTCCGTTGGATCGTACTCATAAGAAATAGAAACAGGTACAATTTTAATTTTCTTGAAATAGTCCATTAAATTCTTTTCATCAGAACCCATTCCAAGCATTTTCAAAATACCAGGATTAGTTTCATCTCTTCCATCTTTAGTTCTACCTTCTCGTTGTGCAATCCACACCGATCGGTTTTCATGCAACAATAAATGTCCTATATATTCTGATAGTAATTTTGAACTTTGCAGCATTTCCCTTGGCGTTAAGCCACGTTGCACTAAAAAGTTACGATTTAATTTAGCCAATGTATTTAAAAATGACATTTTAACTAAATTATCTCCAATAGCCGAAGCCGTCATTACTAAACCGTTTTCAAATAAAGCGGTATTTAGTAAGGTAGTATCCAATAAGATGTCACGATGATTCGAAACAAATAGATAAGAAGTATTAGGCTCCAAGTTTTCAAAACCTGAAGTTGTCAATCCATCAGAGCTTTTCTCTAATACTCTTTGAACAGATTGATATATAACATTACATTGAAAATCGCGGATAGAATGCGTTTTATGAAGTTGTTCTTTCCAAACTTCATCCGCAACATCTGGGAAAGTAAAATTCATCAATGCTTTCATCATAGGATGATTCACAACATTGTTAAGTGCTTCGTTTATTTCGGAATCATAAAAAGGCCGAATAGCGTCAAATCTCTGCATTTTGGTTCTGAATTATTTAATTGGCAAATGAACAAAAAAAATATGTAAATAATGTGAATTCTATTTTAAATACCAAAAACGGCTTTAGAATTCGCAGTCGTAATTTCGGCAATTTCTTCAACCGATAAATTATAAATTTCAGCTAGCTTCTCCGCCACAGCAACTAAATAACTGCTTTCGTTTCTTTTACCTCGATGCGGAATGGGAGCGAGATAAGGCGAATCTGTTTCTACGACAATATGCTGTAAATCAATTTGATGTAGAAACTGGTCGATTTTACCATTTTTAAAAGT
This sequence comes from Flavobacterium weaverense, assembly GCF_003688495.1. Classification (GTDB taxonomy): domain Bacteria; phylum Bacteroidota; class Bacteroidia; order Flavobacteriales; family Flavobacteriaceae; genus Flavobacterium; species Flavobacterium weaverense. The sequence continues at coordinate 48,828 of NZ_REFH01000008.1, forward strand.
GACAACTCCTCCTATTCCTAGTTTCATGTTGTAAGAAATCGCTTTTAAGGCTTGCTCGTACGTTCCAGTGAAACAGTGAAAAATACCAAACAATTCATCTGATTTTTCATCTTCTAAAATTTGGAAAATCTCATCAAATGCTTCTCGACAATGAATAACAATTGGTAAATTATACTTTTTAGCTAATCTTATTTGACTTCTAAAAGCAATTTGTTGCTCCTCTAAATGTGTTTTATCCCAATATAAATCTATTCCAATTTCACCTATTGCGTAAAACTTTCTTTTCTCTAGTTCACATTCTACATGCAACAATTCTTGCAAATAATTATCCTTAACATACGTTGGGTGCAAACCCATCATTAAAAAAACATTCTCAGGATAATTTTTCTCTAATTCATACATACTATCTGTGCTCGAAGAATCAATTGCTGGAATAAAGAAACGTGAAACACCAGCATCAATAGCTCTTTGAATCATCTCATTTCTATCTTGGTCAAATTCTTCGCTGTAAAGATGCGTGTGTGTATCGGTTATTATCATTAGTTGTCAAGAATATTAACTTGCAAAATTACAACTATTACATAAAGATTCCCAAAGTAATTTTGTCCAAATATTTTCCGTTTATTGTTATACAAAATTAAAAAGGCGCTGATCTCTTATCGAAATCAACGCCTCTATATGTCAGATTCTTACTTGGTAAAAATTATTTCAGATAATTATTAATTTAATTCTTTAAGTAGTTTTTGAACAGCATCGTAATTCTCATAATCCGATGGAATTGTCAAAAGAATTTCTTTACACGACTTATATTCTTCTTGCTTTAATTTGGCTAAAGCCAAGCCATAAGTAGCTTTATTTTTATAGATTGAATTTCCAGACTGCAGTGCTAAAAAAGCAACTTCAGCTTCTTTAATTTTATTGTTTTCTAATAACGATACACCATAATAATACTGAATCTCAGCGGTTTTATTCTCATTTAAAATTAATTCAAATAACGGAATTGCTTCAACATAATTTTTTGCATTGAAAGCATCTTCCGCTTGTTTCAGATAATCACTTTGCTCGCCTCTTTCTATAAAATGAGCTTCATCAAATTGATTAAAATCCTCAAAATTTGGTTTCGAATTTGCATCAAAAAGAAATAATCCTACCAGCAGAAGCACCGATGCGGCAACCAAATAAAACACTGGTTTGAAATTTATTACTTTTTTATCTTTTAAATTGGAATTTTGCTGAGCGATAGCTTTTAAATTTTCGGTGAATGCGTTACGTTCTTCTTCAAGTGTAAATTTATTTTCTAATTGCGCTTGTACATCCTTATATATCTCAAAGTTAGATGCTACTTCTTGATCTTCTTGCAATAGCTTTTCAAAATTTTCTTTCTCAATTGCAGTTAGCTCGTTTTGAAGATATTGGTCGAATAATATATAGTTTTCCTCGTTCATGGCTAGGTGATTTTTAATGATTTAAAACGGCTATTTTCGCGAATCCACTGTGTTAACTGTCCTGTACATAATGATTTTTTCTTACGAACATATCCATAGGTTACTTGGAGTTTTTCAGCAACTTCCTCCATCGATTTTAAAGTAAAACTTAACTTCAAAACTTCTTGGCATTTATCACCTAATTTTTGAAACATCAAATCAAATAATTCCTGCTTCTCTTCAAAAATTTCAGTTTGTGTAACCATTTCCTCAGTGGGTTCATTATTAGATGTATACTCATCATTAATTGTTACCCCTTTATTAGAAGCTTTTTTTAATTCATTTAACCATTTCCTTTTACATAGTAAAAAAAAGTAAGCATCAAAAGGACAACTGAGTTGCAGTTTATTGGCTTTAGCCTGATTAAACAGTAAAATCATAATTTCCTGAACAACATCCTGAGCTTGATCCTCATCGCCAGAGTTGTTTCTAATGTAAGAAATCACTTTAGGAACAAACTTTTTATAAATAGACTGAATGATAGCCGAGTCATTATTAGCAATTCCTTCTATATAAATTTGATCGCTATGAATAATTTGAGTAGCCATAAAAAAACTTTTTATTGGCTAAAGTAAAAAAAAGAAAGTAAAACAAATGAAAATCAGTAATCTGAAATAGCCCAAAAGAATAAATAGAAAAAAGTTTTAAAAATAGGGGTAACAATTTTAAAGCAAAATTGATATTAAGAAAACAAGAGACACTTAACCTTTAAATAAAGTAGCAATGAGAAGTCATCAATTAAACAGCCAAGCCGATTTTGATAAATTCCAGCAAAGACTTTCTAATAAAATTCAATCTGGTTTTAGAATCATCGAGCAAAATAACAAATTGCCGTACGTGGTTTTATGTCGAGAAAGAAAAAATATTGATCACTCTTATTATCTTTTTCTTTCTTGTATTACAGTTGGAATGTGGCTCCTTGTTTGGGTTTATGTTTTAATCAATGATTCGCAAAAAAATCAAATCCTAATTGCACTAGATGAAGACGGGAATGTTTTTGAAGATAAATGTTTACCACTAAAAAGTTAATAATTAAAAATTAGAAATCATGAAAAAAAATAATCAAAACGGAATTTTTTTATTGATAAATAAAAAGTTCACATACCTCTTAGCTTTAATCTTCGCATCTACTTTATTTTTTAGTTGCGATACAGATGATGAACTACCTACAAGTTGCCCAAATGTTGAAATTTTAGGATATAATATTGAGCAAGGAGCATTGACGGGCAATTTTGGCACTTCATTAAATTCTTTAAGTATTCCTAATTTTACAGTTCTTACTGCAGTTCCACAACCAGTAAGCTTTCAATCATCAGGGACGAACAATGCAGTTTTTAATCCTTCTACAAATGAATACGTACTCGTTTCTGCTGAAAGAGGACTCGTAACAAAAGTAAATACACTAACAAATGTTTCTACTGTAATTCCAATTCCAGCGTACTCTTCAACTTCGGTATTATACAGAGTCGTAAATGCGCCTGTAATTGTTGGCGGAAATCTGTATTATGGTTGTTATGATTTTACAAATCAATTGTTTTCGCTTTTAGATTCTAATTTCAATATAATTCCAGCGTCAACAACTGCTATTGCTCAAACTACCTTAGAAGGTTATAATTCGCAAACATTTACTGCTGCAACTAACGGAATCAATACGATTTACTTTTTAATGGGTAACCGCATTATTAGATACAACACCGCAACAATAGGAGCTGCAATTGTCTCAGCGGCTATTACGCCACCGACAGGAAGTAGCATTGGGCTCTCTTATATTTCGCTCGAATTTAAACAAGGAAATACCCTCTATGCAATGATGGAAGATGCTGGAGTTTCAAATTCGAAACTAGTGGAACTAAATGTTTCAAACCCGCTAATAATAACAAAGACCGACATTTTAACTTTAGGATTTGAAGTGAATCCTGAATTTTACAGCTCTGTTTACGATGACTGCAACAAGGTTTTTTATGTCTCAACATTACAAGGAATATCTGGCTATCCTAACGGACAAATCAGTAAAATAGATCTTTCAGGAACGCCTACTCTTGTAGGTACAACACTCACAACTTTCGTTGAGCTAGGTCTAACCTTAAAAGAGTAAATATTCAGGGCTGATAAATAAACAACGTGATTAATATATTATTGAAATAAAAAAAATTAAAAATAGGGTAACAATTTTAAACACAAATTGATATAGACATATAAACACAAAAGGAGTCTTTAAAACAACTCAAACTAAAAACAATCTAAAAACTAGAAACCATGAAAACAAATTTAAAAAACATCGGATTATTATTCTTAGCAACAATTCTTTTCAGCAGTTGTAATGATGAAAATGATATCACTACTGCACCACCTTCAGCATCAGAATTTAAAGCAGTGAGAAAAGAAGCATTAGATAGAATGACACAGAAATTTACTTTGACCGCAGGAGCTGGACTTGTGACACTAACTTCTTCAAACGGAGTAAAAATAGGAATTAATGGAAGCTGCTTAACTAAAAACGGAAATCCGGTTACCGGAATAGTAGACATTGAATACGTTGAAATATTCAAAAAAGGAAATATGTTAGTTACTAACAAACCTACGATGGGAATTATGCCAAACGGCGATCGAGCATTACTAATTTCAGGAGGAGAATTTTTTATCAAAGCCACTCAAGGTGGACAAGACCTGGGAATTAGTTGTAATATGACTTTACAAGTGCCAACAAACTTAACAGGCGGTCTTGATGCTGCAATGATATTATGGAATGGTATTATTGATGCAAATGGAGACTTGGCATGGCAAAATGCGATGGATCCGACAGGTGCAAACGGTGACAAAGGTGGCGTAAAAGGGGAACAAAATAACTATTTCGTAAGTTTTGGAAAATTTGGATGGACTAACGTTGACCGTTTTTATAGTGATCCAAGACCTAAAACATCGCTTCTTGTTGCTGCGCCACAAGGTTACAATAATACAAATAGTGCCGTATATTTATCTTACGATGGCGAAGGTCAAAATGCATTAGCACAATTAGATACGTACACTGCAGCAGGTTTATTTAGCGAACATTATGGTCAAATTCCAATAGGTTTAGCTTGTCACGTAATCTTTGCTACGGAACAAAACGGACAATGGAGATATGCAATAAAAGGCGTAACCGTTCAAGCAAATGATGTCTACACCTTCACATTAGCAGATACAACAGTAGGAACTGAAGCTCAATTAATCGCTGCGATCAATGCAATTCAATAGCAGACTTGGAGATAATTTTAGAAAAGTGGTGATTTGCTCACCACTTTTTTTTACATTTAAATGATTTTGATTATGTTAGAAGTCATTTTATCAATAAATTAGCTAATATTCTGGAGCTAATCCTGCTATCCGTTACAATCTTTTAATCATAAAATTAATTCAGTGGCCTGAACTAATTTTCTAATAAAAAGGATTTTCACTACTATCAGGACTAAAAAAAAACTGATTATGAGAACACTTCTAGTAATTTTAATCTGCTTTACGGCAACAAACATCTTTTCGCAGAAAAAAATAAATGATACGATAACTCGACGAGCTACTATCACTTATAATCAAAACGGAAATGCCGTTTCTTATAAACCAGAAACACCGCCGCTTATTCCTATTGCTGGCGCACCAAAACCTAGTTTTTCCTATTTATGGGAACTTGGTGATGGTAACTACAGCAAAGAAACAGAACCTAAACATACTTATAAAAATAAAGGAACTTATACAGCTCGATTAACGGTAACTAACAATTACGACAATGGGAAACCACCTGCGACACGACCAAAAAAAGTAGTTATAAACGAGATTTCAAATACCCTATACAAAGACATTGCATCAATTGAAGACCAAAACGGATTCAACATTCAAAAGAATTGTGATCCTATTCCAGAACAAGAGATTGTAGTTGTTTTGAGTTATCAAAACTTAGAAAGCTATGTTACAAACGGAAAATTATATCTTTTCTACAATGAAAAACAATTTAAAAATAAAAACTTCGAATTAGTTGATTACCGCGCACACGCTAGCGAAAGAGAAATTAAGGAAAATACAATCGCCTCAATAAACGATCTTGATAATTCCAACTCATATTTAGCTTTAAGTGAAAATTTGGCTCCAGCCAAAAACTATAGAAACACTACAACTGAGGAGGACTTAGATGCTACTTTAAAAACTGCGAAAGAAACATTTTCAGATGTATCCATTTTGGAATTTGATGAATGCAACCCATCAGAAACTAGAAACATATTTTACACTTTTAAAACCACTCCTGAAATGATTAAAGACACAAGCGCAACGGTAACAATGCGCGGTATATTTATTCCGAACAGAAGTTTTAAAAATCATAAAATAAAGAATTTAGAAATGGAAATCGTTACTTCTCATGATCCAAATAAAATGGGCTCAAATGGGAGCTTTATGAATTATAGATTAGTGCGCTTCAAACGGGTAAATTTCAAAACTCGATTTCAAAACAATGGTGAAGGTCCAGCGAGAATGATTCGTTTAGAAACTGATATTCCGGATATGTTTGACAAGAAAACATTTAAAATCGAGGATATGTATCCCAAATGTCCAATATGTCCCAAAGATGAAATTCCAACTACAAGCTGTTTAGACACTATTATAAAACAAAAACAAATATTTTTTACTTTTAAGAACATTTACTTGCCCGGAAGTAACCAAAAAAATGTTAAGGAAATCGATAGCACTAAAGGATTTGTAAAGTACTCGATGAAATTTAGTGATGACTTTCACAAAATAAAAACAAAGAGTAGAACAGCTATAATCTTTGATAAAAATGAACCCATAATAACAAATTACGCAACCACACGATTCCTTCCCGGTATTTCTATAGGAGCTAAAGCGGGCTATAATCTTTACCCTAATTTAGTGGATTCTAAAAGTTATTTTGTGGGAGCAACTATTTCTCCATTTAAATCATATCGCTATTACTGGCAAGCAGAATTCATAAATAGTTTACACAATTATAGTAATAAAACAGCCATCTCAGAAGAGATTTTAGATACAGCTGCTGGAGTACGACAACTGCAACGCACCACAACCGAAACGAGAAATGAAAATATAAATTGGGAAATCCCTATTTTAATTCGGTATAACATTAATAATTATATAGGAGTTGGCGCTGGAATACAAGGAAATATTAATGTATCAGAAAAACAAAATAATGATTTAAAAATCGAAACTTTTGAAAGTGTGAAAGACACTTTTCTAATCAGCACAAAAAATGAAAAATCAGCAGATACAAATTCCTTTAGCACAATTAAAACTGGAATACTTCTCGATTTCACCATAGGTGCGGCGAGAATAGGACCTAGTTTAGGAGCAAGATATGTCTTGAATTTTAAAGATAATTTTAATTATTTTCAGTTTTATGGAATATGGAAGTTTTAAAATTGCTACAATTTGATAGAAATCTGCCTCTGCACGAAAAAAATGTTTTCTATGAATGGAAAGCCTTATTTAATGGAAGTTTAACTTACTTTAAGAATAGTTTTATTTTAATAGTTCTCATTTTTTCAGGTTCAATTTCGGCGCAAAATTCAAATATTTTTGAAGAAAAGATCAATTTAAATGTTGATCGTTTTACGGAAAATCCAACTGCAGAAAATTTAAAAAAATTAGAAGGATTTGATAAAAATATATCTCATTCGATCAATGGTTTAAAAGACAAAAGCGAACTACTCGCTTTTGTAATACTAAAATCAAATCTTGGTTATTATCAAAATCAATTTAACAAAAAACAACAGGCGATTTCTAGCTATGAAAAAGCATGGCAGCTCTATCAGAAGAATCGATTATCAAATTACGATATTATTGAGTATTGCTTAAAACCACTTGGTAATCTTTACACAATAATTGGCGACTTTGATAATGCTGAAAATATAATCAAGCAATATTATTACATCGCTACTCAAACCAATAATTTGCAACAGCAATATGCTGCAGTACTTAATTTATCAAACGTCTATCAAAATACTGGCCGAATAAATGACGCCATTGCTCTACTTGAAAAAACCATTCGATCACAAAATTTAACTGATTTACAAAAAGGAAATTTATATAATAATTTAGGTACTAATTATTTCTTGACTACCAAGTTTAATAAAATGATTCCCTATGCTTACGAAAATGCTGAGAAGGCATTTTTAAAGGCGATTTCATTATTAGAAAAAGATAAATCACAACATATGGCTTTGGCCAATACCTATCGCAACTTATCAAAGTTAAAATTACAGCGAAATGATGCAAAAATGGCTTTAGTATATTTTGAAAAAGCAAGAAATCTGTTTAATAAAAATTCAAGCAACGATCCGCGAAACAAGTCAGAATTCCTTTTTGATGAAGCTAATCTATTTTTCAAAACTGGAAAACTTAAAGAATCAGCGGTACTAATTACGCAAATATTTAAAAATTTAATTCCGTCATTTGATAACAAAAACGCAGAATTACCTAATAAAAATTTACTGTATGCAGATACAATGCTATTAGACGCATTTGACTTACAAGCTGCTATTTACACTATTCAAAATCAGCCTAAAAAGGCCCTAGAATGTTACGGACTTTCTTTTCACATTGAAGAATTATTTCAATCTCTATTAGTCTATGAGAATTCTAAAATAATTAGCCAACTAAGAAATAGAAATCGTACTGAAAAATGTATTGCTATCTATGAATCTTTATATCAAAAAGACAATCAAATCACCCATCTTGAAAATGCATTTTTACTAGCCGAAAAAACAAAGTCAGCAGTTTTAAAGCAAGCTTTAATAAATTCATCGAAACAGTCAACGCTGCAGAAAAAAATTGCTCAACAACTACAAAATGAAAGCAACCTCATTTTAAAAGAACAGCAAAAAGGTGCTTTAGCAGATATAGTTAAAATAAATAATTCTATTAAAAAACAGAATGAATTGATGCTGCAATTAAAGCAATCAGCGTCAGCGACGGAAAGTAATCCAAATAGCGGTATTATTTTGAGTGATCTCTATGCTAAGCTCGAAAAAGATAATGCAATAATGGTAGAATATTTTTCTGGTATTAATAAAATGTATTCCTTCACTATTGTAAGTAACAAAATCTATCTAAATTCCTTTAATAATAATACTCACGCTTCAGTTAAAATCGTTCAGTTTATAGATTTCTTTAATGATGCTTATACGATTACAAACTCGCCAGCTGACTACAATAAGTATAGTAACATGGCCTACAAATTACTAAAACTACCGGTGAACTCAGCTTACAAAAATTTATTAATTGTATCCGATGGACTTTTAAACTTTCTTCCTTTTGAAGCTTTAATCACAAAAGAATCAGCAACTACTAATTTTGCTAAAATGAATTATCTACTTAATGATTACAACATTGGTTATCAAAATTCAGCACAATTTTATTTAGAGGCTAACCGAGCTAAAAGAAATTCTGTTGCAACAGTTCTAGGTATTTTTCCAATATTCGAAAAAACTCCTTTTGAATTGACGTTCTCAAAAGACGAGATGCAATCGATTAAAGAAAAATTTAAAGGAAAGTATTTTGATAATAGTGGTGCGACATTCGGCAATTTTAAAAATAATGCAAACCTCTATTCTATTTTACATTTATCCACACATGCTTCTTCAGGTGATATTGACAGTCCAGCGAGCATTAAATTTTCCGATCAAGAAGTCATGTATTCAGAACTTTATCATTTAAACATTCATCCAGATTTGGTAGTTTTAAGTGCATGTGAAACCGGAATTGGAAAATTATTCAAATCCGAAGGTGCGATGAGTATAGCCAGAGGATTTCAATTTGCAGGAGCACAAAATTTACTGTTTTCATTGTGGAAAGTAAACGATTATACCACTTCAGTATTCATGGATTTGTTCTACAAAAACATCAAAGAAAATCAATCTTATATCGAAGCAAATGCAAATGCAAAGAGAGATTTTTTAAAAAATAAAAATATTTCAAATGCTAAAAAATCTCCTTATTACTGGAGTGCATTTGTTTATTACGGAAACATTGAAAATCCGCCGAGTACTAACTATTTACTTTATGGATTAATACTCTTACTCGGAATTGGATTATTTATTGGCTTAAAATTATTTCTTTCGAAAAAGAAAAGACGGAGTTAAGACATTTAAATATCAAATATTCTTGCGGTATCTTTGTTTTCTAAACTAGATAGACATTCGATAATTGTTACACCAATGAAAGACCTACACGAGATTCTCAAAAAAGAAAATTATAAAAAAGTAAAATTCAAAATCACCAAAACGCAACATCTTTTGGTAAAAGCAAAGGTAAATGGTGTTGAGGGAAATTTTATTTTGGATACCGGTGCTTCTAGTAGTTGTATTGGATTTGAAAGTGTTGCCTTCTTTTTATTGGAAGCTAAGAAATCAAAAACTAAAGCTTCTGGAGCTGGTGCAACAGGAATGTTTACCCAAATAGCAACTCAGAATCTATTACAACTGGGAAACTGGAAAGATTACGCTTTTGATTTAGTAATCTTTGATTTATCACACGTAAACGAAGCATTGACACAACATAAAGCTAAGCCAGTTCACGGAATTATTGGTGCTGATATTTTAATGAAAGGAAAGGCTATTGTGGACTACTATAATCACTATTTATATTTGATGAAATAAAAAAAATCCCACTGAACAGGTACTGTCAAATGGGATTTTTACATTATAAAAAACAATTATTACAATTCGAATGCTTTTTTAGGATTGTTATCCAATAATAATTCCATTGGGTTTTCTAAAGCTTCTTTTACAGCAACCAAAAAACCAACAGACTCACGACCATCAATAATTCTGTGGTCATAAGATAGCGCTACATACATCATTGGGTGAATTTCCACTTTGCCGTTTACAGCAATAGGACGTTCAATAATGTTATGCATTCCAAGGATTCCAGATTGTGGAGGATTGATAATAGGAGTAGACAACATAGAACCAAATACACCACCATTAGTGATTGTAAAAGTTCCACCAGTCATATCATCAACAGTGATTTGTCCATCACGTGCTTTTATTGCTAATCGTTTGATATCAGCTTCTACACCACGGAAAGTCAAATTCTCTGCATTGCGAACTACAGGAACCATCAAACCTTTTGGTCCTGACACTGCAATTGAAATATCGCAAAAATCGAAAGCAATCTTATGATCACCGTCCATCATTGAGTTTACATCTGGATACAATTGTAACGCTCTTGTAACGGCTTTAGTGAAGAAAGACATGTATCCTAAACCTACTCCGTTATGTTTTGCTTTAAACGCATCTTTATATTCATTACGAATCATATTGATTGGCGTCATGTTTACTTCATTAAAAGTAGTCAACATTGCTGTTTCATTCTTAGCAGCAACTAATCTTTCTGCTACTTTACGACGTAACATTGATAATTTAGTTCTTTCAGATCCACGTGATCCTCCAGTAGGAGTTCCCATAGAAGGTACTGCATTTACAGCATCATCTTTAGTTACTCTTCCTGCTTTTCCAGTTCCTGTTACTGAACTAGCTTCTATATTTTTCTCGTCTAATATTTTTCTCGCAGCTGGAGATGGTGTTCCTGACGCATAAGTTGTCGCTGGTGCTGGAGCCGCTTTTGGCGCTTCCGCTTTAACTTCAGCTTTTGGTGCTTCCACTGTTTTTGTAGCTTCAACAGCAGGTGCTCCCGCAGCTGGTCTTGCTCCATCAGTATCAATATGGCAAACTACTGCTCCTACTGCTACAGCATCGCCTTCTTCTGCTTTTAACGTAATGATTCCACTTGCTTCTGCAGGTAATTCTAGTGTTGCTTTATCAGAATCAACCTCAGCAATCGCCTGGTCTTTCTCAACATAGTCTCCGTCTTTTACTAACCAAGTTGCAATTTCAACTTCTTTGATTGATTCCCCTGGTGATGGGACTTTCATTTCTAAAATCATGTTCTATTATTTTAAATTATGAATTTTAATTTTATATAACTGTTGTAAAACAACGTGTATTTCTCTTTTTTCTTTTTTAGCCCTAATAATAGCTCTTAAAAAATAATATATTGAGATTGCTTCGTTCCTCGCAATTACTATCTAAATAAATCTCTATCAAATACCATTTGAATGGCATCTGCATGACGGCGTTTTGCTCGTGTGTAACTTCCTGATGCAGGAGCTGCATACGCTTTTAATGAAGCTAATCTCCATTTCACTAAATCAAAGTTCATTAACATAAAGCTGTAAGCTCCCATGTTTTTAGGTTCTTCTTGTGCCCAAACGTAATCATCAGCATTTGGATATTTAGCGATTATCTCTTTTAATTGCTCTACTGGAAGTGGAAACAATTGCTCGATTCTTACTACAGCAACATCAATACGGCCATTAATTTCTCTTTCAGCAGTGATGTCATAATAAAATTTACCGGTACAAAAAACTAATGTTTTCACATCGTTTTTATTCACAGTTTCGTCATCAATAGTCTCTTGGAAAGCACCATTTGTAAAATCTTCTATTGGAGATACACATCTAGGATCACGCAATAAACTTTTTGGTGTAAACACAATTAGTGGTTTACGAAACGTTGTTTTCATTTGTCTTCTCAGCAAGTGAAAGAAGTTCGCTGGCGTTGTACAATCTGCAACATACATATTGTGTCTCGCACAAAGCTGTAAATATCTTTCCATTCTCGCAGACGAGTGTTCTGCTCCTTGACCTTCATAACCATGAGGTAATAGTAAAACTATTCCGTTTTGATTATTCCATTTATCTTCTCCACAAGAGATATATTGGTCAATCATAATTTGAGCTCCATTAGAGAAATCTCCAAATTGTGCTTCCCAAATAGTCAATGCATTAGGGTTTGTCAATGCATAACCGTAGTCAAAACCAAGTACTCCGTACTCTGATAATAACGAGTTAAACACATTAAATTTCCCTTTTTTACCTTCTAAATTATTGATTAAAACAACTTCTTCTTCTGAATCTTCAACCTTAACAACAGCGTGACGGTGCGAGAAAGTACCACGTTCTACATCTTGTCCTGAAATACGAACATCGTAACCTTCTTGCAATAACGATCCGTAAGCAAGGTGTTCTGCCATTCCCCAATCTAACTTATTACTTTCGAAAAACATAGTTTTTCTGTCATTGATAAGTTTTTGGATTTTATTGATAAACTTTTTATCTGCTGGTAAATTACAAACTGCATTAGCTACTGCTGTAAGACCTTCTTTACTATAAGAAGTATCTACTTTTTTAAGCATCTCATCATTAGAAACTCTGTTAAAACCTTGCCATTCATTTTGCATAAATGGAGTAATAACAGTCAAATCTTTTTTACGAGATTCTTCAAGATTTACTTCTAAGTTAGACTTGTATTCTTTCTCTAATCCATTTACATAAGTCAAATCTATGACTCCTTCTGATAATAGTTTTTCAGCATAAATATCTCTAGGGTTTGAATGCTTTGCAATCAATTTATATAATACAGGTTGTGTGAAACGAGGTTCATCTCCTTCATTGTGTCCGTACTTTCTATATCCTAATAAATCAATAAATACATCACGTCCAAATTGCATTCTAAAATCTAAAGCAAATGACATTGCGTGAACAACAGCTTCTGCATCATCAGCGTTAACGTGTAATACTGGTGACAATGTCACTTTTGCAACATCTGTACAATATTTAGAAGAACGTGCGTCAAGATAATTAGTTGTAAAACCAACTTGATTATTAATAACAATATGAATCGTTCCTCCTGTTTTGTATCCATCTAATTGTGCCATTTGCACAATTTCATACAAAATTCCTTGACCAGCGATTGCAGCATCTCCGTGAACGGCGATAGGCAACACTTTAGAGAAATCGTTAGGGAAGTATTTATCTTGTTTAGCTCTTGTAATTCCTTCAATTACTGCACCTACAGTTTCTAAGTGCGAAGGATTAGGAGCTAAATTTATATTTATATTTTTACCAGACTGCGTTACTTTATCAGCTGTAAGCCCTAAGTGATACTTTACATCACCATCAAAATATTCCTGATCGTAATCTTTACCATCAAATTCTCCAAAGATATCTTGAGTGGATTTTCCGAAAATATTTGCTAAAACGTTCAAACGACCACGGTGTGCCATTCCCATAACAAATTTCTCCACTCCTTTTTCAGCTGCTTTTTCAATTAAAGCATCTAATGCAGGAATAATAGATTCTCCACCTTCAAGAGAAAAACGCTTTTGACCCACATATTTAGTGTGCAAAAAGTTCTCAAAAGAAACGGCTTGGTTTAATTTATTTAAAATTGATTTCTTCTCATCAGCAGAAAAATTAGGTTGGTTGTCATTAACTCCTATTTTTTTCTGAATCCATTGTACAATTTCTGGGTTACGGATGTACATGTACTCCACCCCAATATGCTGACAATAAATACTATCTAAGTGTCTAATAATTTCTTGAAGACTACAAGCTGGGATATTAATGGCTTTTGCCGCATCAAAAACAGTATTTAAATCTGCTGCTGAAAGTCCAAAGTTTGAAAGTTCAAGTGTTGGCGATGCAGTTCTTCTCTCTCTTACTGGATTTGTTTTAGTAAACAAATGTCCGCGAGAACGATATCCATCAATTAATTTTAATACGTTAAATTCTTTTTGAAGTTGATTTGAAACCAAACTACAATCGGTGTTAGTTGAAGCAAAATTTGCAATTTGCTCTACTTTATTTTCCTCATTGTACGTTTCCATTCCAAAATCGAAACCTTGAAAAAAGCTTCTCCAACTTGGCTCAACGCTATCTGGATTTTCTAAATATTGGTCGTATAATTGAGCAAAAAACTCTGTGTGTGCTGCGTTTAAAAATGAAAACCTATCCATAATATTTATTGAATATATTCTTTTTGTTAAATAGTTTAGCAAAAGTACAACAATACAATAAATTTCTAATTTATTTTAGGATACATTTACATTGAATATCGTTAAAAATTAAAAACTCATGAAAAAGAATTACTTTTTGAATGATTGTAAATCATTTTTAGTCATATTAACCGTGTTTCTTTCAAATTTTATGTTTGCACAACGAAATAGTTTACCACCGCCAGTGGAAAATCAATTTTGGAAAAACGTACAATTTGGAGGTGGATTGGGTCTTGGTTTTGGATCTGGTTATACAGACATTTCAATAGCTCCTAGTGCTATTTACAACTTTAATGAATATGCTGCTTTGGGATTAGGTGCTCAGTACAAATATCTAAAGCAAAAAGATTTTTACGCGTCAAACCTATATGGCGGCAGTATCATAGGATTGCTTAATCCTATTCGTGCCATACAAATTTCAGCAGAATTAGAGCAATTGCGAGTTAATGTAAATCTCGAAGGTTCTAATAGCAATTCACAAGATTACTGGAACACCGCTTTATTTATTGGAGCAGGATATCGATCTGGGAGCGCGACTATTGGAGCTCGCTATAATGTCTTAGACGATAAAAATAGCATTTACGGTAGTGCTTTTATGCCTTTTGTTAGGGTATATTTCTAAGTCAGTTATATATTAAAGCGCTACTTGTTTAAGGAATTTTTGAGTTCTAGCGGTATTTATTTCTAAACCATACTTTTTGCCATTCTCTCTTTAAAACCAAGAATGAAACTTGTTCTGCTAGAATAACAAGATCGGAACCATCAAGTTTTTTTATTTCATCCTCAGACACATCGATGATGTATAATAAATTGAGATATTCAGCAAATTTATACTGGATAAGTCGGTATATTTTTTCGTGGAGTTGAATTTTTAATTCGTTAGGTGTAATACTTAATGGAAAATCAACTGCTTCGTTAGCAAGATTGAAATCCTTATTTAGCTGTTCCACCAACTTAAGATATAAGGTTTCTTTTTCCGCTTCTGAAAGCAATGAATCCGTATTAATTGGAGCTATATACATGATTGATTTAAATTAAAAACGAATTCAAATTTGCGCATTTTAATACATTTTTCAAGAGTAAGTTCTAATAAGCAACTTGTGACGGAGAATAATTACTTCTTATTTGAAATAAGATATAAATATTTAAACCATTCTACCCATTAAGTTCTCACCAAAATCTTTCAAAATTTCTTTTTTATCAGCGCTAATATTCATCTTTTCTAAGGTTTGAAAAGCTTTATAAGTAAAATCGTGAATAGCATCTTGTGTCGCTTTAGAAGCACCTGAAGTGTTAAAAAGTTCTTTTACAACCTCTATTTTTTCTGTACTATCTTCAGGATGAATCGAAAATAATCTACTCAATTCAGCTGCATCTTTTTCATTAGAAAAAGCCATTGCCTTTAAATATAAATACGTTTTTTTATTTTCGATGATATCACCTCCAACTTGTTTGCCAAAAGTTTCTGGATCACCAAAAGCATCTAAATAATCATCTTGCAACTGGAAAGCTAAACCTAAATTCAATCCGAAATCATAAATTAAATTTGCGTTTTCTGTCGAAGCATCAGCAATAATTGCACCCATTTTCATAGCTGCGGCAACTAATACAGCAGTTTTGTACTGTATCATTTTAAGGTATTCTGGAATGGTAACATCTGTACGACTTTCAAAATCTACATCCCACTGTTGGCCTTCACAAACCTCAAGAGCAGTTTTACTAAACAATTTTGCTAAATCTCTAAAAATAGCAGGTTCATATTGTTCAAAATATTGATATGCTAATATCAACATGGCATCTCCAGATAAAATACCAGTGTTTAAATCCCATTTTTCATGTACTGTTTCTTTACCTCTTCGCAATGGTGCATCATCCATTATATCATCATGCACTAATGAAAAATTATGGAATACTTCAACTGCTAACGCTGCTGGCAATGCTCTTTTATAATCGGCATCAAATATCTCAGCAGTCATCAAAGTAAGTACTGGACGAATTCTTTTTCCTCCAAGATCTAAAATATAATGAATGGGCTCATATAAATTCCTAGGTTCTTTTGATTCGTACTGTGATTGTAAATAATCTGAAAGAAATTCTTGATACTGAAATATGCTGTGCATTTTGTTTTATTTAAAGTTTAAAGTTTAAAAAGGTTGAAACTGAATGACTTTTTTCACTTTATCTACTGCAAAGAAACTCAAAAAACTTCAAACTTTAAACTTTAAAATTTGAGAAATGTTAAAATTAAAAAAATACGTTGGAAACTTCTTTGGTATTCAAAGTTTCCTAATTACATTTGCAGAAAATTTTAACAATTGGGGTAATAGCTTTTTATTTCGAATAGCATTCAACCCATTATATTCTTAACGTAACAATCATATTATGAAAACGAAGTGGACAATTGATTCAAGCCAATCAGACGTTCTGATCAAAATGAGACATTCAATAATAGCCTATTTAGCCGGAACAATTAATAAATTTGATGGTCACATTGATATTGACAACAATGAAATAGCAGACGCTTCGATTCAGTTTTCATTAGACGTGAATAATAAAGACACCAAATTAGAGCAAATAGACAGCCATTTAAAAATGAATGATTTGTTTGACGTTAATGAATACCCTATAATCAGTTTTAAGTCTACTTCATTCGAAAAGATAAATAAGAACATCAATTTTCTAAAAGGAAATCTAACGATAAAAAACATTACTGGACCAATTGAGCTTGATGCCGAATTCATGGGAATAAATGCGTACGATGGCGATGCTAAAGCAGCTTTTGAAATTACAGGTAAAATAAACAGGAAAGATTTTGGTCTTACTTATAATTCTTTTAATCAAAATGGAGGATTAGCATTAGGACAAGATATTAAGCTGATTGCCAATTTAGAATTTACTGCTTAAAAAATCAACATTAATCAAATGTTAAATAATTACAAAATAAAAGGAAACTATTTTAGTGTTTAAAGTTTCCTTCTTACATTTGCACCCAATTTAACAACCATTTGCCATAAATTTTAACTCAATTTAAAAATACTGATATTATTTCAGGACAAAAAAAATGAAAGAAAAAATTATATCTAAAGCAAGCGAAATGTTTTTAAAACTCGGTTTTAAGAGCGTTACCATGGATGATATTGCTGGTGAAATGTGTATTTCTAAAAAAACAATTTATAAATATTTTTGTAACAAAGAATTACTTATTGAAGAAAGCACCACAACAGTTCACAAGGAAATCCATGAAATTATCAATACTATAATTTCAAAAAATTATAATGCAATTGAAGAGAATTTTGAAATTAGAAAAATGTTTAAAGAGATGTTCCAATCATCAGATGACTCTCCTATTTATCAATTAAAAAAACATTATCCTGAAATTTACGAAATTGTTATTGCAAGAGAAATTAATGAGTGCAATACGACGTTTGAGCAAAACATCATAAAAGGAATTCAACAAGGATATTACCGCGAAAACATAAATATCAAAAATTACATTCAGTTTTATTACAATCTTGTTTTCACGATAAAGGAAAACATAAGTTCCGAAAAAGAAGGACAGCAAATAGAACTTGAAGTTTTAGAATACCACACTAGAGCAATGGCTACGCCAGCTGGAGTCATCGAATTAGAAAAACAATTACTAAACTATACTAAATAATGAAGAGAATAATTTTAATCGCAATTCTGACATTAGGCCTATCGGTCCAATCTCAAAATTTGAGCAACACTGGATCAGGTCCAGCAAAAACGTTGACATTAAAGGACGCAATCAACTATGCCTTAGAAAACAAAGCTGATGCTAAAAAATCTAAATTACAAGTTGAAAATAGTGAATACCAAATTCAAGAAGTTCGCTCTAGAGCTTTGCCTCAAATTTCTGCTAATGGAAGTTTGACTTACAATCCAGTATTGCAAACTACAGTAATTGATGGATCAGCTTTTGGTCAGCCAGGAACAACTATTCAAGCTTCTTTTGGACAAAAATGGAGTTCTACTGCTGGTGTGTCTTTAACACAAGCTATATTCGATCAGTCTGTTTTTACAGGTTTGAAAGCCGCAAGATCAACTAGAGAATTTTATCTTATAAATAATCAGTTAACTGAGGAGCAAGTAATCGAGCGAGTAGCAAATAATTATTACCAAGTTTATGTTCAAAGACAAAAACTAACTGTTATTGATAGCACGTTTAAAAACACTACTAAAGTTAAGGACATCATCAAAGGACAATTTGACAATGGTCTAGCTAAGAAAATTGATTTAGACAGAATATTGGTTAAAATTTCAAATATCAATACGATGCGTCAGCAAGTATTGAATGCAGTACAAATACAAGAAAATGCATTGAAATTTTACATGGGAATGCCAATCGAAATACAAATCGAAATTCCACAAACTGCATTTGAAGTAAGTCCGCAATCTCTATCTGAGATTCCAGATACTACTAATAGAACTGAATATTTGTTGATGAAAAAACAAGAAGAGCTTTTGACCTATCAGAAAAAAGCAATTGAAGCAGGTTACTATCCTACTCTATCATTAAGTGCTGGATACAATTACATAGGTCAAGGTCCAAAAATGCCAATTGGTGCAAAACCATCAGATGGGGTTTATTGGTCTGATTTCTCTTCTATTGGTTTAAACTTGAGAGTTCCCATTTTTACTGGTTTCAGCACTCGTGCTAAAGTAAGACAAGCAGATGTGGATTTAAGATCTCTTAAAGTTGGTATTGATGACACAAAATTAGCGCTTGATTTGGCGTTCGCCAATGCTAAAACGCAAATTGACAACAGTTTGATTACTATAAACAATCAAAAAGATAATGCACAATTAGCTAAGGAAGTTTTAGACAATACAAGAAACAACTATATACAAGGATTAGCTTCATTAACAGATTTATTGGATGCAGAGAATTCATTAACAGAAGCACAAAACAATTATACCTCTGCAATACTAGAGTACAAACTAGCAGAAATTCAATTAATCAAATCTAAAGGAGAATTAAAATCATTATTAAATAACTAAGAACATGAAAAAAATTATAATAACCGTAGTAATTATTGCAGTAACTCTTGGAGCTATAGCTTTAGTTTTAACAAATAACAAAAAAGAAAACGAAGCGAAAATAGCTGTTGTTGCAGAGAAAAATGCTGCTGTATCGGTTAGAATTGATACCGTGAAGACACAAGAAATTTCTCTGGATTTCTCTTCTAATGGAAATTTTGAGCCAGTACAAGAATTAAAATTCTCTGCTGAAAAATCCGGTAAAATAACAAAGGTTTTAGTTAAAGAAGGTGATTATGTTTCAGTAGGGCAAACGCTAGCAATTGTAAGAAGCGATGCTATCAATGTAAGTGCACAAAATGCAAATGCTGTATATCAAAACGCTGCTTCAGATTATAGCCGATTTGAAAATGCTTTTAAAACAGGTGGTGTTACTAAACAGCAATTAGACCAAGCTAAACTAGCAATGGTAAACGCTAAATCTAATTTAACTCAAGCTAATATCAACGTAGGAGATACAAGAATTAAAGCTCCAATAAGTGGTTACATCAATGCTAAGTATATTGAAGTAGGATCTATTGTAACAGGAATGCCTGCGACTCAATTATTTGACATTGTAAATGTTTCTAGATTAAAACTAAAAGTAAATGTTAGCGAAAGCCAAGTTGCAAGTTTGAAAGTAGGAAGCGCAACTAATGTAAAAGCGAGTGTTTACCCAGATAAAACTTTTTCAGGTAAAATTACCTTTATTGCTTCAAAAGCAGATGAGAGTTTAAATTTTCCAGTTGAAATTGAAATCGCAAACAATTCTTCAGCAGACTTAAAAGCAGGAATGTATGGAACTGCAGAATTTGCATCAAACAGACAAAAACAATCATTGAAAATTGTACCAAGAAATGCATTTGTAGGTAGTGTAAGTAGCAACCAAGTTTTTGTGATCGAAAATGGAACTGCTAAACTAAAAACTGTAACTGCTGGTAGAATCCTGGGTGACCAAGTTGAGATTCTAGATGGATTAAATGATGGTGAAACTGTAATTATTACAGGTCAAATTAACCTTCAAGACGGAACGAAAGTGGAAATTATAAAATAATTCATAAAGTCAAAAGTCTTAAAGAAACCGCTTAGATCCTAAAGCTCTAAGCTTAAAGCAAAATATAAATATGAAATTAGCAGAAATATCCATAAAACGTCCGTCGTTAATAATTGTATTATTTACAATATTAACACTTGGTGGGTTGTACAGTTACAGCAATTTGGGTTACGAATTGATTCCGAAATTTGAAACTAACGTAATTTCGATTGCCACTATTTATCCGGGTGCTTCACCAAATGAGGTAGAGAGCTCGGTGACTAAAAAGATTGAAGATGCAATTGCTTCATTGGAAAACATTAAAAAAATAGATTCTAAATCATACGAGAGTTTATCTACAGTTGCCATTACATTGACTTCTTCAGCTGATGTAAACGTTTCGATGAATGATGCGCAACGTAAAATTAACGCTATTATTAGTGATTTACCGGATGATGTGGAGACACCTTCTTTGAGTAAATTCTCATTGAGTGATTTACCAATTATGACTTTAGGCGCCTATGGAAAAATGGACGAAGCTGCTTTTTACGATTTGATCGATAAAAAGTTAGTTCCCGTTATTTCCCGTGTGCAAGGAGTTGCGCAAGTAAACATCATTGGAGGTCAAGAAAGAGAAATTCAAGTCAATCTTGATGCAGCAAAAATGCAAGCTTATGGACTTTCAGTTTTACAGGTACAGCAAAATGTTTTATCCTCTAACTTAGATTTCCCAACAGGAAATATTCAAACGAGAGAGCAAAAAATATTAATTCGTTTAGCTGGAAAATATAAAAGTGTTGACGAGTTAAGAAACCTTATCGTTTCGTCTAAAAACGGAATTCAAATCCGTCTTAAAGACATTGCTGATGTTCAAGATACACAGAAGATCACTGAAAAAATAGCGCGTGTAAACCAAAAAAGCGCAATAGTTTTACAAATCATCAAACAATCGGATGCCAATGCGGTTGCAGTAAGTGAAGAGGTAATCAAAACAATTGCTAAACTAGAAAATGAATACAAAGCGAATAGTTTAAAGCTTGAAGTAGCCAAGGACAGTACTGTTTTTACGTTAATGGCTGCTGATGCGGTTGTACACGATTTACTTATTGCAGTTCTTTTAGTAGCTCTAGTAATGTTGTTTTTCTTGCACAGTATTAGAAACTCGTTGATTGTAATGATTACGATTCCAGCTTCGTTAGTTGCGACTTTTATTGGAATTTACTTGATGGGTTATACTTTGAACTTAATGAGTCTATTAGGACTATCGCTCGTTGTAGGTATTCTGGTGGATGATGCCATTGTAGTATTGGAAAACATTTACAGGCACATGGAAATGGGCAAGAACAAAGTGCGTGCTGCTTATGATGGAACAGCAGAAATTGGTGGAACCGTAGTTTCGATTACTTTAGTAATTGTCGTAGTGTTTTTACCTATTGCATTGAGTACAGGATTAGTTTCAAACATTATCACGCAGTTTTGTGTTACTGTAATTATATCAACATTACTATCTTTATTAGCTTCGTTTACGATCATTCCTTGGTTGTCTTCACGATATGGTAAATTAGAACATATTCAGGGTAAAAATCTTTTTGGACGTGTTATTCTTGGATTCGAAAGTTATTTAACTCGTTTTACAAACTGGATTTCTGGATTGTTAACGTGGTGTCTAGACCATTATATTAAAACTATTTTAGTGGTATTAGTATTATTCTTTGGTTCTACTATCGGTTTATTAGGTGGTGGTTTTATTGGTGGTGAATTCTTTGCTGCGTCAGATAGTGGTGAGTTCTTAGTTCAAATTGAAATGCCAAAAGACGCTTCACTAGAACAAACCAACTTCATGACTCAAAAAGCAGAAGCTTTTTTAAGCAATGAAGAATATGTAGCAAGCCAAATTGCAACCGTAGGTCAAACTAGTGGTGGACTTGGAGCTGCTCAAGCAACAGCTTACAAATCTGAAATCAACGTGAAGATGGTTGAATTAGACAAACGCAGCGAGCCTGCAAATGTTTATGCAGCCAAAACGAAACGTAAATTAGAAAAATTATTAGTAGGTGCTAAAGTTAAAACGGTTCCAGTTGGTATTTTAGGAACTGCTGAAGATGCGACTTTGAATTTAATTGTAACGGGTACAGATGTTGCTAGCGCAATGAAATTTGCGAAACTAGCAGAAAAAGAATTATATACAATTCCAGGAGCAACAGAGATTGAATTATCAGTTGAAGATGGAAACCCAGAAGTAAACGTAAAAGTAGATAGAGATAAAATGGCTGCACTTGGATTAAGTCTTCAAAGTGTGGGTATGACAATGCAAACTGCTTTTAGCGGAAATACTGATGGACGTTATAGAGCTGGAGAATATGAATATGAAATTAACATTAAGTACAATGCTTTCGATAGAAAAAGTATTACTGATGTTAGTAATTTAATTTTCATTAATGAGTTAGGTCAACAAATCAAACTAAATCAATTTGCTACAGTAACTGAAGGTTCAGGTCCAAGTAACTTAGAACGAAGAGATAAATCGGCATCTGTTACTGTAAAAGGTCAGAATGTAGGTGTTGCATCGGGAACAATTGTTGCGCAATGGCAAGAGAAAATTGATAAACTTGAAAAACCAGCTGGAGTAAATTACATTTGGGGTGGTGATCAAGAAAATCAATCAGAAGGTTTTGGAACACTTGGAATTGCTTTATTAGCAGCTATTATTTTAGTTTACTTGGTAATGGTATCTTTGTATGACAGTTTTGTGCATCCATTCGTAGTATTGTTTGCTATACCGCTTTCGTTTATTGGAGCGATGTTAGCTTTGGCTTTGACCAATAATACATTGAATATCTTTACCATTCTTGGTATCATTATGCTAATTGGTCTGGTTTGTAAAAATGCGATTATGCTTGTGGATTATACCAATCAACGACGTAAAGCTGGTGAGACAATTAGAACAGCGCTAATTCAAGCGAATCACGCTAGGTTACGTCCTATTTTGATGACTACTATTGCGATGGTTTTTGGAATGGTACCTATTGCATTAGCATCAGGAGCTGGAGCGGAATGGAAAAATGGATTGGCTTGGGTAATTATCGGTGGATTAATTTCCTCTTTATTCTTAACGCTGATTATTGTTCCGGTTATTTACGAAATCATGGAGAAAATTATTGCTAAATTCTCTAAAGGTGAAAAAGTAGATTACGATGTCGAAATGATTGCTGATTACGAGCACAGAGAGTTAAGTGAAGATGGGTTTACACCAAAACATTAATTTCTAATTATAATACTATAAACGACCTATTCATTAATTTGAATAGGTCGTTTATTTTACAAGACATTTTAGTATCTAAAAAATCAAAGTGATATTAATGAAGCGATTTTATAGTACAGAAGTAATCAGTTTAGCTGAATTATTAAAAGAAAATAACGCCTTGCTTTTACTAATTAAATCTTAAATAAAGAATTTAAAAACTTTTAATAAATTTAATAAACAACTGATTTTCAATATTGTAAATGATAGTATTACATTCTTATGATCTAAGCACAGAAACTATGAACTTTTTTATGGCACGCTACTTGAATATGGCTTATCAAATAAGTTGAAAAGCGTAAGCCGAAAAGCTAAAGAGTAGGCAAACATTCAAAATACTTTTATCATGAAAAAAATTACTTTATTAGTAGCTAGTATTTTCCTTTTTGGAGGTAGTGTAGCTAACGCAGCAGAGAGAATCGATTTCTCTGTAATTAAAAAATCTTCAGTAGATTTTAGAAATTCGGAGCCAATTGTATTCACAGAGAGAGGAGTTGAATTCTTCATCTTTCCTGACGGACAACTAGACTTTAACACGCGACCTTCAAACGGACGTGATCACTATTACAAATCAAATAGTAGAGGTGATGTTAATAGAACTTATGGAGCACCTCACAACTCTAAAAACAAAAATTATGGCGTAAAGGTTTTACACGATAATTCTGGTAGAGTTAGACAAGTAGGTAATGTTTTTATTAACTACGATT
Organism: Flavobacterium weaverense; assembly: GCF_003688495.1. GTDB lineage: Bacteria > Bacteroidota > Bacteroidia > Flavobacteriales > Flavobacteriaceae > Flavobacterium > Flavobacterium weaverense. Next base: position 73,287 of record NZ_REFH01000008.1, read on the forward strand.
CTAATGATAGAGTTAAACGTGTAGGTTCTGTTTACATGGCGTACAGCCGTTACGCTTTAGAACAAGTGGGTGGTTTACAAATCATGTACAACCGTAAAGGTCAAATCGTGAATACTATTGGAAGTGTAAATTGCGGTAAAGCGTACGCTTACAATCAAAACAACTATGGTAATAACGATTACGCTAATGACAGAAACAATAATGATGACAACTACTATTACAGAACGGCTAGTCCAAAACTGGTAGGAAATGCAGACATTACAATTATCAAAAGATAGCATGACTAGTAAGCACAGTTAAATAATAGTTTTGAATTAGTTATTAGAATTATTAAAAAAATTCCCGCTGGTATAACAACCAACGGGAATTTTTACATTTAGATCAGTTTATATAGAAATTAATCGCAACCATCAATACCGCAACTATCGCCTTGAGTTTTATTAATTAATGTAACTTTTGATTCAAACTTTCCTTCCTGCCATACTTTTTCAAGTGTTTCTAAAAACGCAGTGGCTGGTTGTGCACCTGAAACAGCATATTTATTATCGAACACGAAGAACGGAACGCCTTGTACACCTATTTCTTGCGCAGTACTAATATCTTTCTTTACATCATCTGAAAAAGCATCTGAGCTTAAAACTTCATCAATGCTTTCAGGATTTAAGCCCACTGAAATTCCTAATTCCTTTAAAGTATCCTTATCGTTGATGTTTTTACCTTCAGTCAAATAGGCTTTAAATAAAAGTTCCTCTAATTCATCAGATAGTGAATGCTTTTTAGCTAAATGTAGCAATCGATGCGCATCAAACGAATTTGCAAGAACAGCTTTTTCAAAATAGAAGTCTAATCCTGCAGTTTTAGCATTTTGAGTCATATTGTCAAGCATGCCTTGAGCCCAGTCAATCCCTTTTCCGTACTTATCAGCAAGATGAGTAACCATATTATCCTCCTTAGAAGCTACGAAACTTGGATCTAACTGATAACTTTTCCATTCAATTTCCACCGCATTTTTATGTTCGAAAAGGCTAAGAGCTTCTTCAATTCTTCTTTTTCCTATATAGCAAAACGGACACATAATATCCGACCAAATTTGAACTTTTAATTTATTTTCCATGTTTATGTCTTTTATCAAAATTAGGATTATTTCTCGAATACAAAATTAACTAATTCCATTTTGAGAGTCTTTGATTTTAGGTTTATATTAGGATAATTTGAAGTGAAACGCTTGAGAATTTAGGCTTATCTTGAGTCTCTTGCTAATCTATAAATGAAATCAAAAATAGGATTAATTAAATTTTACCTACAATTTTGTCCATAACCCAAGCTGTATGAGACGCTGTATTTCCATTAGAAGGATGAATTTCATTTCCGATAAGGTGCACTCGCATATTTTCGACATGATATAATTGTATGTTTTCTGGATTATCAATGAACAAATCAGTTCTACCCTCCTCATTGGATAGCACAACAGACTCCTCATTAAAAACCGAAAAACTAATTTTACCTTTACTCCCAAAGATCTCGACCGTATCTTCACGCATGCTGCAACCAAAATTCCAACTACCTGAACCCGTCACGCCACATTCGTGCAACCAGCAAGCACTTATAGCGTCTTTAGAGGTGTATAATCTTTGTTGGTTTAAACTTATTCCTTTAGCCTCTTTTACATCGCCTAAGAGATGAATAAACAAGTCTAATCCATGACTTGCTAAATCATCAAAATAACCCGCAGTAGCGATAGACTTATCTGTGCGCCAATTGTATTCTCCGGATAAATCTTGAGAGTTTGCCGGTTTACTTAAATGCCATCTTATATGACGTAACTCCCCTATAGCATTACTATCAAGCCATGTTTTAATTTGTTTAAAGCGAGGTAATGATCGGCGATAGTAAGAAACAAACAAAGGGATTTCTTTACTCTTAAAAGCCTCGTAAATATCCAAGCAATCTTGATAACTTGGTGCTAATGGTTTTTCTATGCAGCATATTTTTCCAGCTGCTGCGACTTTAAGTCCATAGAATTTATGAGTATCCGGTGGTGTAGCTATATAAACCGCATCTACTTCGTCATCATTAATCAAATCATCTGCGTTACTGTAATATTTTCTAATCCCATGTCGTTGAGCATAATCTTTTGCTTTACTTTCATCTCTTCTCATTACTGCAACAACTTCAAAACCTTTTGTTTTTTGATAGGCTGGACCACTTTTAACTTCTGTGACTTTACCGCACCCTAAAATACCCCAGCGTATTATTTTCGTATCGTTATCTTCTAGTCTCATGATCAATATATTTTATGTATTACACATTAAAGTAAAAATAGAGTTATTTATTAATTGTTTAACAATAAAACTAGGCTAAAAAGTTTAAAGCCAGAAGCCGACTATTTTACAGAAAATTATAATCCTATTGTTTATTTCTGGTTATACTAAAAAACTACTTCTGAAATTTTTTCGAATTAAGAGATTTCTCCTAAGCACTATAAATCAAGACTATTTAGAAAAGCAAAAAACCATCAAGATTAAACTTGATGGTTTTTTTAAAATTTTAAAATTCAAATTACACCAATAAATCCAACACTGTTGAAGGGAACAGACCTAAAGCGATATTCAATACAATTGCAACAACTGCTACTGCATAAATAACGAATGGTGTTGCTTTTCTTTCTTCGTTTGGCTCTTTAGTGTACATTGCCAAAATTAGTTTGAAATAATAGCCAACACTAATAATAGAGTTTACAACTGCTACTATCACAAGAACTAAGTAACCTGATTCAATTGTATCACTAAACAAGACTAATTTAGCAAAAAATCCTGCAAAAATAGGGATACCAGCCATTGAAAGTAACGAACCAGTTAGTATCGCAGCTAATAAAGGATTGTTTTTTCCTAAACCGTGAAAGTTTACAATATCTTCATTATCTCTATTTTTACAAACGTAAATGATTACGCTAAACGCAGCAATTCCTGATAATGCATACGCAGAAGCATAGTACAACAAACTTCCAGCTGAAGTTGATAAACTCAATAAAGTCATCAGCATAAAACCAGCGTGAGATACACCTGAAAAAGCAAGCATACGTTTTACATTCACTTGGCGCAATGCCATAATATTTCCAACAGTCATGGAAGCCATAGATATAACTACAACAACAATTTTGAACGATTCTGAAATATCAGCGTTCATTACAGATAGTAATTTGTACAAGGAAGCCATAGCAACTACTTTTACTAATGTGCTCATCAATGCAGTAGTTATTGTTGGAGAACCTTCATATACATCTGGTGCCCAAAAGTGAAAAGGAACAGCAGCAACTTTGAATAACATTCCTATTGTCAATAATACAATTCCTATTGGGAACCAAATAGGTAACTCAGCTGATTGGGACATTGCAGCAATATCGCTAACATTAAAACTTCCCATTGCACCGTAAATCATACAGATACCAAAAAGAATAATTCCTGAAGCAAATGAACCCATTAGGAAATATTTCATTCCTGCTTCATTACTTTTTAAATTTAAACGATCACTTGCCGCAAGCACGTACAATGCAATTGACAATATTTCAATTCCTAAAAAGAACATCGCTAAGTTTCCAAAAGAAACCATTGCTACCGCTCCCGAAAGTAAAAATATTTTTATGGCAATGTAATCTGAGATTTTGGATTGATGCTTTTCATAAAAGTTATGACTTAAAGAAACTAAGAAAATAGTAAGGACGATAAACAACGAGGAAAATGCAGTAGAAAATTTACTTACAACAATCATATCGTTATAGTAACTCTCGGTAGAATTAAACTCAGATATAGTTAAACCAAGAACGGCTAACAACCCAACGATTGTTAAAGGCACAATGGCTTTAGTCAAATTGAAAATTTCAAGTAAAAGGCATAAAACACCTAATCCTATTATAGCTATTAATGTATTCATTTTTTTATCTGACTAGTTAATTCTATTAATTTGATTTAAGATTTCTTCTAGACTTGGTGTGATCAAATCTATTATTGGTTTTGGATACATCCCAAAAAACAATAAAACGGCGATAATTGCCACCAATGTAATTCCTTCATTCATACTTACATCAGCAAAAACTTTAGAATTCGTTTCTCCTAACATTGAGTGTTGGAACATCCTTAACATATAGTAAGCTCCTAAGATAATTGTTGTACCTCCTAAAATAGCAAACCAAACATTCACTTGTGATAAGCTATATAATACTGTAAATTCTCCAACGAAGTTAAAAGTAGCCGGCAAAGAAATAGAAGCCATAACTAATATTAAAAACATCGACGTGAATTTTGGAGTTTGAGAACGAATTCCTCCCATTTCAGCAATTACTCTAGTTTCATATCTTCTATATATAATTTCAGCAGTATAAAACAAACCAACTACTACAAATCCGTGCGCAATCATTTGCAAAACTGCACCACGCAATCCATCAAGAGTTAACGTATAAGTTCCAGCTGCAATCAAACCTACGTGTGCAAGTGAAGAATATGCTAGTAATTTCTTCAAGTCCTTTTGTCTCAAAGCTACTATAGAACCATAAATTACTCCTGCAATTCCAATGGCTATAAAAATATATTTATATTCTGAAGCTGCTAATGGAGTAATCGGTAATTGCCAACGGATGATGCTATACAATCCCATTTTAAGCATGATACCAGACAAAAGCATAGTTCCAACAGTTGGTGCTTTTTGATACACATTTGCTTGCCAAGTGTGAAATGGAATTAAAGGAATCTTAATAGCATACGCTAAGAAGAACGCTAAGAAAATCCAAAACTGCTCTGTTGCTGATAAAGTAACTTTATATAAATCTTCAATAAGGAAGCTTCCTGCTTTTTGGTACAAATAAACAAATGCGATTAGCATGAATAATGAACCTGCAAGGGTATAAATAAAGAATTTTACCACTGCCTTTCTACGTTCTTCTACATCTCCATTACCCCAAACTAATGCAATGAAGTAAATAGGAATAAGAGATAACTCCCAGAAAATATAATATAAAAGTCCATCGCTAGCTAAGAATGTTCCCACCATAGCAAACGACATGAAAAGAATTAATGCATAAAATGATTTTGCATTTTTATAATCATTCCCAAAAGAAGAGAAAGTAATAATTGCTGTCAAAACCGTTGTCAATAAAACCATCGCTAATGAGAGTCCATCTGCTTTCAGCGCAAAAGAAACATTAGGTTTTGAAATCCACTGACTGATAAAACTGATGTTTTCACCAAGGTTAAAATGGTTTAATAGTACGATTGAACAACCTGCGGCAGCCAACCCAAAGAACAATGCTACTTTTGAAGCTAGTTTATCGCCCGCTAGAAATGTGACTAACGCACCAACAAAAAGTATAATTAATATTAGAGATACATTCATAGTATAAATTATTGAGCTAAAAATAAATAAGAAATAATGGCACAAAGCCCAATCACAAAAGCAAAAAGATAAAGTCCAATACTTCCGGACTGCAATTTCTTACCTTGAAAACTTATTTCGTTAGTAACTTTCCCAAGTCCAAAAACTAGAGAAGATAAACTTGTTTCTATAGTGTCTCTAAAAAATCCTGACAAAACATTGATTGGTTTAACAATTATAGCGTCATAGAATTCGTCCACGTAATATTTATTATAAAGCACTTTTGAGAATCCAGTAATAGCAGCATCTTCTGCGGGAATAGAATCTTGCTTAATGTATTTGGCGTAAGCCAAACCAATACCAATTAATCCACCAACAACTGCAATAGCCATTAAGATATATTCAGTAGTTCCTAAATGATGAGCCGCTGTTGCTAATTTTGGTAGAATAGGAGTTAAATATTCATTCAACCAGCTGTTTCCAGGTAAGCTAATCAAACCACCTACTGTTGCTAAAATCGCTAAAACAATTAAGGGAAGAGTGATTAGTGATGGGCTTTCATGTAAATGATGTTTTTGCTCTGCAGTTCCTCTAAATTCTTTGAAGAAAGTTAGGAACATCAATCTAAACATATAGAAAGCTGTCATTATCGAAGCTATAGAACCAATTAACCATAAAGGAATGTTGCTGTGAAATGCCACTAACAAGATTTCATCTTTCGAGAAAAAACCTGAAAATAATGGAACTCCTGAAATAGCTAGAGAAGCAATAAGCATTGTTCCAAATGTAATTGGCATTGCTTTTTTCAACCCACCCATATTGCGCATATCTTGTTCGCCTCCCAAAGCATGAATAACAGAACCAGAACCTAAGAACAAACAAGCTTTAAAGAAAGCGTGTGTTATTACATGGAAAACGGCAACTTCATAAGCGCCTAATCCCAACGCTAAGAACATTAATCCTAATTGCGAAACGGTAGAATAAGCTAATACTTTTTTAATGTCATTTTGAACTAATCCAATAGTTGCAGCTACTAAAGCAGTAATCGCTCCAACAACAGCTATTATAGATTGAACATCTGGCGTTAAATCAAACAAGAAATTCATTCTCGTGATCATAAAAATTCCTGCAGTTACCATCGTAGCTGCGTGAATTAATGCTGAAACTGGTGTTGGACCTGCCATTGCATCCGGTAACCAAGTGTATAATGGTATTTGCGCTGATTTACCACAAGCTCCAATGAATAGTGCAAACGCAGCAGCTGAAAGCCAATACATATTTAAATCTGTAGCTCCAGAAATTCCTATTTTTAAAGTAGAGAAATCTAAAGTGTTGAATAACATTCCCAGAATGAAAATCCCAATTAGCAATCCTAAATCTCCAATTCTGTTCATGATAAATGCTTTCTTAGCCGCATCATTGAATTCTTGGTTTTTATACCAAAACCCAATCAATAAGTAAGAACAAAGACCTACGCCTTCCCAACCAATGAACATTACTAATAAGTTACTTCCTATTACAAGTGTAATCATGAAAAACACAAACAGATTCAAATAGGCAAAAAAGGTATGCATCTTTTCATCGTCATGCATGTAACTAATAGAATAAAGGTGAATCAAAGATCCTATTCCAGTTACAAAAAGCAACCATAAAATAGATAATTGGTCTAATAGAAAACCAAAGTCTACTTTAAAATTACTGATTTGGATCCAATCAAATAATTGAATTTGAATTGGTTCTTTTGAAGCGGTTATTTGTCCAAAGAAATAAAGTGAAACAGCGAATGAAACTGCAACAGTTAATGTCCCAATTATTCCAGCTACTGTTTTTCCTAAACTTTTCCCGAAGAAAATATTAATTAAAAACCCTAAAAAAGGAGCTAATAATAAGAGTAAAGATAAATTTGTATTCATTATAGTTTATCCTTTTAAGTTTTTTAAATTGTCTATTGTAATCGAGCCAACATTCCTAAAGATAGAAACTAGAATTGCCAATCCTACTGCAACCTCTGCCGCAGCTACCGCCATAGAGAAGAAAACAAAAACTTGTCCTTCTGCATCTTGATGATAAGTTGAAAATGCTACGAATAATAAACTCACTGCATTCAACATAATTTCTATTGACATAAATACGATAATGGCATTTCGTCTATATAAAACTCCAAAAACACCAATACAAAAAAGTATTACGCTTAGGAATATATAATTTTCAATACCAATTTGGTTTAAAATATTATTCATATTACTTTTCTAATTTTTCTTTTTTAGACAATAAAACACTTCCTATCATTGCTACTAAAAGTAATACAGAAGCAAATTCAAATGGAACCATATATTCATTAAGGAGTACTTTCCCTAATACCTTTATAGATTGATAATCTTCACCCGTTGAAGTGTATTCACCCACAATCGGTTTTGAATTGATGAAAATGGCAATTAAAATCAAACTAATTAAAACAAAAGAAACAATTGCTCCTAGTCTTGTAATCCTAGGTCTGTGAACTTCTTTTTTCTCATTCAAATTCATCAACATTATGGTGAACAAGAATAAAATCATAATGGCACCAGAATAAACTATGATGTGAACTATTGCTAAAAATTGAGCATTCAGTAAGAAATAGTGTCCTGCGATAGAGAAAAAACAAATCACTAGGTAAATAGCACTGTGAATTGGGTTTCTACTGTAAATAGTTAAAAATGCAGTTAATAATGTTATAAATGCTAATACACAAAATATAATTTGAACAGCAGATGCATTTGCAAAATCAGGAATATTGATCATTATTTAGCGTTTTTTAATTGAGCATTTTTCATTGCGATATCTAATGGCATGACCAATTTATCTTTTCCAAAAATAAAATCTTCTCTATCATAACTTGAGGGTACAAGCAATTTAGAAGTCGTCAAGTAAATAGCATCTTTTGGACATGCTTCTTCGCATAATCCACAGAAAATACAACGCAACATATTTATCTCATATATTGAAGCATATTTTTCTTCTCTGTACAAGTGCTTTTCGTCTGGCTTGCGTTCCTCAGCTTTCATTGTGATTGCTTCGGCAGGACATGACAAAGCACACAATCCGCAGGCAGTACAATTTTCTCTACCTAATTCATCACGCTTTAATTGGTGTTGACCTCGATAAACCGGACTCATTTCACGTACTTGCTCTGGATACAAAATCGTAACCTTTCTAGTAAATAAATGCTTGATTGTGATTATCATTCCTTTGACAATCGCAAGGAGATACATTCTTTCTAAAAAAGACATCTCTTTATTAGAGACTACTTTTTTTCTTCCCGATAAGGATATACTTTCTATTGACATTTTTTATTTTTATTTGAAGCTTATTCCTGCTCCCGATGCTTCGGGAAGTTTCAATCTTTATTTCGCTATCGCTAACATAAAGGATTTCCACTTCTATCAGGGCTACTGCTTTTTGGTGCTAATTAAAATCCTAAATAAGCAAAAATTTCTGCTCTCAAAATTACTATTCCAGTTATCATGATATTTACAATCGCTAATGGAATTAAGATTCTCCAACCCAAATGCATCAATTGATCATATCTAAATCTTGGTATCGTCCAACGAACCCACATGTAAAGGAAAATGAAACCACATATTTTAACAAATAGAGCCCCTATTCCTATTACATTGGCAATATTTACACCCCAGTTTTCTACTGCCCAACTCATTCCTGGATAGTTGTAACCACCAAAGAATAAAACAGCGAGAATAGTAGAGGAGATAAACATATTTGCATATTCAGCAAATAAATAGAAACCCATTTTCATCGAAGAATATTCTGTATGATATCCACCAACTAATTCTGTTTCACATTCCGCTAAATCAAAAGGAGTTCTGTTTGTCTCTGCAAAAGCACAGATTAAGAAAATAAAGAAGGATAATGGTTGGTAAAAAACATTCCAGTTCAATCCAGCCTGTTGTGCTGAAATCTCTCTTAAACTTAAAGTACCAGTCATCATTAATAAAGCAATCAATGAAAGTCCCATTGCTACCTCATAAGAAATCATTTGAGAAGCGGCACGAACTGCACCAATCAATGAGAATTTATTATTAGAAGCCCATCCACCAATCATGATTCCGTAAACACCTATTGACATTACACCAATAAGATATAATAATGCAACATCGATATCGGTTGCTTGAAGAATAATATCTCTTCCAAAAAGGTGAAATTTGTCTCCCCAAGGAATAACGGCACTAGTCATTAATGCTGTTGTCATTGCAAGAGCAGGTCCCGTAAAAAACAAAAAGCGGTTAGGGGTATCAGGCTCAAATTCTTCTTTAGCAAACAATTTTAAACCATCAGCAAGTGGCTGTAATATTCCACCTTTTCCAGCTCTGTTAGGACCGATACGATCTTGAAGCCAAGCGGCTACTTTTCTCTCAGCTAATGTAGAGTACATCGCCATTAACATTGTAATTGCAAAAACAACTAAAATGATAACGCTTTTCTCTATAATTAAAGTACTATCCATTTTTTAAATGTTACCATGTTTAAAATCTTCCTCTTCATTTTTATCCAAAGGGATAGCTGGCATGCTTATTTTTTTACGGTCTTGCTCTCTACCTAAAAGGATTTGATCTTCAGTAGCGATTTCAACAGTTTCTAATTTTCTAGTATAATTATTTTGATTGATAACAGAGTCTTTTTCAAATTCTCTTGGTCCTTCAATAATCCAATCTGAAACTTCTTTGTGATCAAAACGACATCCATTACAAATAAATTCTTCTACTTCATGGAATTCATCTTTTCTACCAGTTACACGTTGGATTTCATCACCAAACATCCAAACTGTAGTTTTACCACAACATTTATCGCAATCTCTATGTGCATTGTAAGGCTTGTTGAACCACACTCTAGATTTAAATCTAAATGTTTTATCAGTCAATGCTCCTACTGGACACACGTCAATCATATTTCCTGAAAACTCATTATCAATTGCTTTAGAAATACAAGTAGAAATGTTTGAATGATCACCTCTATCCATAACCCCGTGAACACGATCATCAGTCAATTGATCTGCAACCATTACACAACGGTAGCAAAGAATACAACGATTCATGTGCAATTGAATATTCTCACCTATATTCTCTGGTTCAAATGTTCTTTTTTCTTCGATAAAACGACTTTGCGATTTTCCGTGTTCGAAACTTAAATTTTGCAGATCACATTCACCAGCTTGGTCACATACTGGACAATCAAGTGGGTGATTAATCAATAAAAATTCAGTTACTGATTTTCTAGCTTCTTGAACTCTCTCAGAAGATTTGCTATTCACTTCCATTCCGTCCATACAACCTGTTACACAAGAGGCCATTAATTTTGGCATTGGTCTTGGATCAGCTTCACTTCCTTTAGCAACTTCTACTAAGCAGCAACGGCATTTTCCACCGCTCCCTTTTAGTTTAGAATAATAGCACATTGCTGGCGGAACAACTTCCCCACCTATCATACGTGCCGCTTGCAGGATCGTTGTTCCTGGTTCTACTTCTATCGACTGTCCGTCTATTGTTACTTTCATTTATCTTTTTGTTTTTTTAGTTTAAGATTTAAATATTTACCTTTTACGATAAAAATAAAATCTTAAAACTTGAAACTAATTTAAACTGTTTGAATACCCACTAAATGCTTAACTGTAGAAAAAGGTTCAGCAACAAAGTGATCTCTATTTTTTATTTTCTCTGGGAAACGAATGTGGTATTCGAACTCATCTCTAAAATGACGAATTGCTGCTGCTACTGGCCAAGCTGCTGCATCACCTAAAGGACAAATTGTGTTACCTTCAATTTTACTTTGAATACTCAATAGCAAATCGATATCTTCTTCACGTCCATGACCGTTCTCAATTCTATGTAATACTTTTTCCATCCATCCTGTACCTTCACGGCAAGGAGAACATTGACCACAACTTTCATGGTGATAGAAACGAGAAAAATTCCATGTATTACGCACAATGCAAGAAGTATCATTATAAACGATAAATCCTCCTGAACCTAGCATAGAACCTGTTGCAAATCCTCCATCACTTAATGACTCATAGGTCATTAAACGATCTTCACCATTTGCTGTTTTGTAAATTAAATTTGCTGGTAATACTGGAACAGAACTTCCTCCAGGAACAAATGCTTTTAATGGTCTATCAGAACTCATTCCTCCTAAATACTCATCAGAATTCATGAACTCGTAAACACTTAATCCTAATTCGATTTCGTAAACACCCGGATTTTTAACATGTCCAGAAGCTGAAATTAATTTAGTACCCGTTGAACGACCAATACCAATTTTAGCGTAGTCAGCACCTGAATTATTAATAATCCACGGCACAGCTGCAATCGTTTCAACGTTATTTACAACAGTAGGATTAGACCAAAGTCCAGAGATTGCTGGAAACGGTGGTTTGATACGAGGGTTTCCTCTTTTTCCTTCTAATGATTCAATTAATGCAGTTTCTTCACCACAAATATAAGCTCCGGCTCCACAATGAACGTAAAGTTCTAAATCAAATCCTGAGCCTAATATATTTTTACCCAAAAATCCAGCAGCTTTTGCTTCGTTAATGGCTCTTTCTAATATTTTATAAACCCACATATATTCTCCACGAATGTAGATATAGGATAAGTTCGCCCCCAAAGCATAGCTCGAAGTAATCATACCTTCGATCAATAAATGAGGAATAAATTCCATCAAATAACGATCCTTAAAAGTTCCCGGCTCTGACTCATCAGCGTTACAAACTAGATGTCTTGGCTTTCCTGATTTTTTATCAATAAAACTCCATTTCATTCCAGCAGGGAAACCCGCACCACCACGACCACGTAATCCCGAAGTTTTCACTTCTTCAACTACTTCGTCAGGAGTTAAGGTTTTTAATGCTTTTTCTACTGAAGCATAACCTCCGTTTGCACGGTAAACATCATAGGTCTTTATACCTGGAACGTTTATTTTATCTAATAATATTTTTTGTGACATATTATTTATCGTGTAATATTATTTTATCATTTTTACAATCAGCAATTAATAGGTCGATTTTCTCTTTATTCAAATGTTCCTTGTAAAAATCCCCTAACTGCATCATTGGAGCATAACCACAGGCACCTAAACACTGAACACCAACTACAGTAAAATTACCATCAGCTGTAGTTTCTCCTGGCTCAACTCCTAATTTCTCACAAGTGTAATCCATTAAATCCTCTGCTCCATTCAAACAACATGGTGATGTTGTACAGAATTCAAACATATATTTTCCAACTGGCTTTTGATTGTACATAGTGTAAAATGAAACTACTTCATAAACCTCAATTGGTTTAATTTGGATAATTTCAGCTACTTTATTCATCAATTCAAGACTCAACCAGTTATCATGTGCATCTTGAACTTCATGCAAAACCGGCAATAAAGCTGATTTTCTTTTATCTTCAGGATAATGACTGATTAATTCATTGATGCGATTCATCAATGACTCAGTAATATTTATTTCTTGTGGGTGAAAGGTTCTTTCCATTTTTATTGTTTTTGCCAAAAAGGCGAAAAGTCACAAAGTTTTATAATTTATCAGATTAAATAAATCTGAAATCAATCCCGAGACTTCGGGACGTTTATCTAAAATCTCAAATTCTTTTTAAGCGTCTAATTCTCCTGCAATTACATTTAAACTTGACAAAATTACAATCGCATCTGATAGCAATGATCCTTTTATCATTTCTGGATAGGCTTGGTAATAAATAAAACAAGGTCTGCGGAAATGTAATCTATAAGGAGTACGACTTCCATCTGTTACTAAATAAAAACCTAACTCTCCATTTCCACCTTCAACAGGATGGTATATTTCTGCAACTGGAACTGGAACTTCACCCATCACGATTTTGAAGTGATAAATCAAGGATTCCATGCTTGTGTAAACATCTTCTTTTGGCGGAAGGTAATAATCTGGAACGTCAGCGTGGAAATCATTTCCTTCTGGCATTTTATCTAAAGCTTGACGAATAATACTCAAACTCTCCCAAACTTCGGCATTACGAACGCAAAAACGATCGTAAGTATCTCCAGTTTTTCCAACAGGAATTATAAAATCAAAATCTTCGTACGAACTATAAGGTTGAGCAACACGAACGTCATAATCAACTCCTGTAGCACGTAAATTAGGACCTGTAAATCCATATGAAATTGCTTGTTCAGCAGTTATAGGACCAACATCAATAGTACGATCCATAAAAATTCTATTTCTTACAAATAGATTTTCAAATTCTTGCCAAGCAACTGGAAATTCTTCTAAAAATAAATCTAATTTTCTGAAAGCTTCAGGAGACCAATCTCTTTCAAAACCACCTATTCTACCCATATTTGTAGTCAATCGAGCACCACAAATTTCTTCATAGATTTCGTAAACTCTTTCTCTAAATTGGAAAACATAAAGAAATCCAGTAAAAGCACCAGTATCAACTCCTAAAATAGAATTACAAATAATATGATCCGTAATTCTTGCTAACTCCATTACAATAACTCTCAAATATTGAGCACGTTTAGGCACCTCAATATCTAATAATTTTTCTAATGTCATCCACCAACCCATATTGTTTATAGGCGATGAACAATAGTTCATACGGTCTGTAAGCGGTGTTATTTGGTAAAAAGGACGATTTTCAGCAATTTTTTCAAAAGCTCTATGAATGTAACCAATAGTTGGTTCAGCCTCTAAAATACGCTCCCCGTCCATCAACAATACATTCTGGAAAATTCCGTGTGTTGCTGGGTGAGTAGGACCTAAATTCAAGATAGAAAGCTCGCTTCCATCATCATTTAGCTGCTCCTTCATTTTCTTAGCATAGCGATGCTCTGGTGGTAATAATAGTTCTGACATTTATAGAATGTGAAAAATTATATATTGTGTTTTTAGCAATTGTCTATTGTTCTTCCAAAGAAACGGTCATCTTTATCTGTTCTTCCACCATCTTCCATTGGAAACTCTTTACGCATAGGAAATGAAATCATTTCGTCCATGTTTAAAATACGTTTCAATTGAGGGTGACCTATAAAGTCTACTCCGTAAAAATCGAATGTTTCTCTTTCCATCCAATTGGTACAAAGAAAAATGTTTGATATTGTTTTTATCTCCGGTTTATCGCCGTTAATAAAAGCTTTTATTTTGATGCGTTTGTTGTCGTACCAATTGTGCATGTGATACACAATCGCAAACTGTCTGTCCACTTCATTATCTGGATAATGTATCCCACACAAATCAGTTAAAAACTGAAAACGCAATACCGGATCATTTTTCAAAAAAAGAACTAGCGCTGTAATTTTGTCAGATGCTACTTCGAACGAAAAAATATCTTTTTCTTCATTAAAACGAAAAACATTCTCGCCGAACGCTTCTGTTAATTTATCTTGAATAGCTGTGTTTTCTAATGCCATGTCTTTATTTGATATTATAAGAGGCCAATAATGCTTCGTATTCTGGAGAGCTTCTTCTTCTCACTGATTCCGATTTAACCAATTCTTGCAATTTCATAACTCCTTCTAATATTTGCTCTGGTCTTGGTGGGCAACCTGGAACATAAACGTCTACAGGAATTACTTTGTCTATTCCTTGAAGCACGGAATACGTATCAAAAATACCACCTGAAGAAGCACAAGCTCCAACAGCAATAACCCATTTAGGCTCTGACATTTGCTCATATACTTGACGTAAAACTGGAGCCATTTTTTTTGAAATAGTTCCCATCACTAAAAGCATATCAGACTGACGTGGAGAAAAGCTTAAACGCTCTGATCCAAAACGTGCAATATCATAATGCGCACCCATAGTAGCCATGAATTCAATACCACAACAAGAAGTCGCAAAAGGCAATGGCCAAAGTGAATTAGCTCGAGCTAAACCTACAACATCATTCAATTTTGTTGCGAAGAAACCTTCTCCAACAAAACCTTCTGGTGCTTCAGCCATTTTTATATTTGAATTACTCATCTTTTTTATTTTGTATTTGAAAATTTGAATTTAGAAACAGAAACTGCCAGAAATTCAAGATTTAAAACAATTTTTTATTCCCACTCTAAAGCTTTCTTTTTGATGATATAGAAGAAACCAACTAAAAGCAAAAGCATGAATATTATCATCTTTACCATACCTTCCATACCTAATTCCTTAAAGTTTACTGCCCAAGGATAAAGAAAAACTACTTCAATATCAAAAAGTACGAATAAAATCGCAACAAGAAAATATTTTACAGAAAATGGAATACGCGCATTTCCTATACCTTCAACACCACATTCAAAGTTTCTGTCTTTAATTGCTGATTTTCTTTTAGGCCCTAATTTGCCAGAAACAAGAATTGTCCCCACTACAAACCCAGCAGCCAGTAAAAACTGCATTAAAATAGGGATATAATTTAATTGATCAGATTGCATATTGCGTATTTTTTTGAATGAGAATAAGCTACAAAGATAGGTTTCAAGTATGTAAAACACAAGTTTAAAACAATGATAAATTTAAAGCGAATTAGAATTACAGACTAATTTTTATTGATTATAAATAAGTGAATCGGTTTCGAATTTTAAAAGTGAGAATTTTCAGTTTTGAGCAAAAAAAAACGCTTCGAACTAAATCGAAACGTTTTATCAAAAAATAAATCTTTTGATTAGATAACTGCTACTTTCGCAGCAACTTTCCCTTTTCTTCCTTCTTCTTCTTCGTAGCTTACTCTATCACCTTCGCGTAATTCTTCCGCGTTGATTCCTGATGCATGAACAAAAATGTCTTTTCCTGTTTCTTCGTCTGTGATGAATCCGTAACCTTTAGATTCATTGAAAAATTTAACTGTACCTGTACGCATTGTAATTGTAATAATAATTTATAATGAGGCAAATGTAATATTTAATATAATACGAAATACCAACTTGTGTTTTTATTTTGTAAAATTATTGATATTCAATGCATTCTATCAAAATAGATATGCAAAAAATGACTATAAAAGATTAATATGAAGCTCTTTTAATTGCGACGGATCAATTTTAGATGGAGCATCGATCATCACATCTCTACCAGAGTTGTTTTTTGGGAAAGCAATAAAATCACGAATCGTTTCTTGTCCGCCCAAAATTGCAACTAATCTATCCAGTCCAAATGCAAGTCCACCGTGTGGTGGTGCACCAAACTGAAAAGCGTCCATTAAAAATCCGAATTGCGCTTTAGCTTCTTCTTCAGTGAAACCTAAATATTTAAACATTAATTGTTGTGTAGCTTTATCGTGAATACGAATTGAACCTCCACCGATCTCATTTCCGTTTAAAACCATGTCATACGCATTTGCACGAACTTTTCCTGGATCAGTTTCTAATAAGTGCATATCCTCTGGTTTTGGAGATGTAAATGGGTGATGCATCGCATGATAACGACCACTTTCATCATCAAACTCTAATAAAGGAAAGTCTACAACCCAAAGAGGTGCAAATTCAGCTGGATTTCTTAAACCTAATCGTGTCGCTACTTCCATACGAAGTGCTGATAGTTGCGCACGAGTTTTATCAGCTGGTCCAGAAAGAACAAAAATCATATCACCAACTTTAGCTCCAGTAATTTTTGCCCAATTTCCTAAATCTTCTTGATCGTAAAATTTATCTACAGATGATTTATAAGTACCGTCTTCATTACATTTTGCATAAACCATTCCTGAGGCTCCAACTTGCGGACGTTTAACCCAATCAATTAAAGCATCAATTTCCTTACGTGTATACACTCCTGCACCTGGAACAGCAATTCCCACAACTAATTCAGCAGCATTGAATACTGGAAACTCTTTATGTTTTGCGAATTCATTTAATTCACCAAACTCCATTCCAAAACGAATGTCTGGTTTATCATTACCGTAGGTTTTCATAGCATGATCGTAAGTCATTCTTGGGAATTTATCTACTTCAATACCTTTTATTTCTTTCAGTAAATGTGTCGTTAAGCCTTCGAACACATTTAAAATATCTTCTTGCTCCACAAAAGCCATTTCGCAATCAATTTGTGTAAACTCTGGTTGTCTATCGGCACGTAAATCTTCATCACGGAAACATTTCACGATTTGGAAATACTTATCCATTCCGCCCACCATCAATAATTGCTTAAAAGTTTGAGGAGATTGTGGCAAAGCATAAAACTGCCCTGCGTTCATTCGTGAAGGAACAACGAAATCCCTCGCTCCCTCTGGAGTTGATTTTATTAAGTAAGGTGTTTCTACTTCGCAAAAATCTAAATCAGAAAGATACTTGCGCACTTCCATTGCCACTTTATGACGAAAAAGCAAACTGTTTTTCACTGGATTTCTTCTAATATCCAAATAACGATATTTCATTCTAATATCTTCACCACCGTCTGTTTCATCTTCAATCGTAAAAGGAGGTGTAAGTGATGCGTTCAAAATATTTAGTTCGGTCACTAAAATTTCTATCTCACCAGTACTGATATTTTTGTTTTTAGCTTCACGCTCAATAACAGTTCCTTTTACTTGGATAACGAATTCACGTCCTAAAGTTTTTGCTAATTCAAAAACTTCTTTATTCGAACGCCCTTCGTCAAAAATCAATTGTGTTATTCCATAACGGTCGCGCAAATCAACCCAATTCATAAATCCTTTATCACGAGATTTTTGAACCCAACCAGCAAGTGTAACTTCTTGAGATATATTTTTGGCGGTTAGTTCTCCGCAGGAATGACTTCTATACATGGCTAAAAAATTTTTGCAAAAATAGTGTTTTGTTTTAAATTACTACCTTTTAAAGACTCAATAAAAGAAAAGGTGCAATTCAAAGCAGTTTCCCTCCTCTCATTTATATGTTATATACACTGCGAAAATTAGATAAAAAAGCTAACTCAGCTATGTAGAAAATAGTAAAAGACTATTAATGAAAATTACTTAAAGCTAATTTCAAATATAATTTCTACTACAGGAAACTTGTAATGCCACACCAACAATATTAAGGGTGATTTCTCTATTCAATACATAATGACGATCCGATTTGCATGGAACAACTTTCCTTACTAGTGATAATAGCTAAAAAGATGCTTGAAACGATAAAAAAATATTATTTGATTACAGACATTAATCGTAAGTATTTAATAACGTAATCTTTAATGCAATTAAATCCCAATGTTAAGCTTTCACTCAATGTTACTAAATTGTTAAGCTAAAGTTTTTTTAATGTAAATGCTTTTATAAATTTGGTAAGAAATCTAAAAACACACTGCTATGAAAAAATACATAATAATGACCGCTCTACTACTATCAGGAATTGCTTTTGCTCAAGATAACAACGTCAAACTAGAAGCTGTTGGTGATTTAGTAAAAACTACGTATTATTTTGATAATGGAAAAACACAGCAAGAAGGTTTCTATAAAAATGGAAAATTAGAAGGAATTTGGACTTCATACGATATAAATGGCGCCAAAACAGCTGTTGCTACCTATAAAGGTGGAGAAAAAGTTGGAAAATGGTTCTTCTGGAATAATGAAGTACTACATGAAGTGGATTATTCACAAAGTAAAATAGCTGCAGTTAAAACATGGAAAAAAGATAGTGTAGCTAACAATTAGAAAAATTTATAAAATATAGAAAGCCTTTGATAATTCAGAGGCTTTTTTTTGTGTGAATTTGTAATTTTAATTCAAAAAAAAGGATTTAATCACTCGTTTTATAAAGTTGTTTTAGCAAATAGTTAATGGACAAACTTACTGGCTAGAGGAAATTTTATCGTAGAAAATGATAAAATTTTATAAATTAAGTTTCAATATTTTAGATTCATTACGACAAGGAATCAGAGAGGCATAAAATCAAAAAAACCGCTTCTTTCGAAGCGGTTTTTGTACCCGGAGCCGGAGTCGAACCGGCACGGTTTCCCACAGGTGTTTGAGACCAGCGCGTCTACCAATTCCGCCATCCGGGCTTAGCAGACATGAAATAACAACAGTCATTTCAACGCAATAAAAGATGTGATTGTGTTTAAATCAACCATCAATTCCTTTAACACGCTGCAAATGTAAAAAATAATATTAAATGTTCAACTAAAAATACTTAATTATTTCCTTTCAGAGTTAAATAAATTTTATAAATTTGCACCTCGTTAAAAACGAAATACACAACTAACTACAAAACAACAAATTAAATGTCACACCTAGAACCGGAAGCTAAAATTTTTGCTTGTTCGCAAAGTGTCTATCTAGCTGAAAAAATAGCGAAAGAATACGGAATCCCATTAGGGAAAATCACAACGTCAAAGTACAGCGACGGTGAATTCCAGCCTTCTTATGAAGAGTCAATCAGAGGGTTACGCGTTTTTATTGTTTGTTCCACATTCCCATCAGCAGATAATTTGATGGAATTGTTATTAATGATTGACGCCGCAAAGCGTGCATCAGCAAGACATATAACAGCAGTAATTCCTTATTTTGGTTGGGCAAGACAAGATAGAAAAGACAAACCAAGAGTTCCGATTGGAGCTAAGCTAGTAGCTAATTTATTAGATGCTGCTGGAGCAACAAGAGTAATGACTATGGATTTGCATGCTGATCAAATTCAAGGTTTCTTTGAGAAACCAGTAGATCATCTTTTTGCATCCACTATCTTTTTACCATATGTAAAAAGCTTAGGATTAGACAATTTAACAATTGCCTCTCCAGACATGGGAGGTTCTAAAAGAGCTTATGCGTATTCTAAATTCTTAGAGTCAGACGTAGTTATTTGTTACAAACAAAGAAAAGAAGCTAATATTATCGACACCATGGAATTGATTGGTGACGTTAAAGGTAAAAATGTAATCTTAGTTGATGACATGATTGATACCGGAGGCACTTTGGCGAAAGCCGCTGATTTAATGATAGAAAAAGGAGCATTAAGTGTAAGAGCAATATGTACGCATGCCATTTTATCAGGAGATGCTTACGAGAAAATAGAAAATTCTAAATTGTTAGAATTAATTGTTACTGATTCTATTCCTTTAAAGAAAGAGTCAAAGAAAATTAGAGTATTGAGTTGCGCACCACTTTTTGCTGAAGTAATGCACATGGTTCACCATAACAATTCAATAAGCGGAAAGTTTATAATGTAAATTAGAAACTTCTCGTAGATAGACAAACAAATAGTAGAGTTTTTAGATAATGCAATACTGTTAATCTACTACTACTACTTATTGTCTATATAAAAAGTATAATATTAATAACTATAATAAATTTACAATGAAATCGATTACAATTAAAGGATCAGAAAGAGAAAGCGTGGGTAAAGTTGCGACTAAAGCCCTACGTAATGCTGGATTGGTTCCTTGCGTTTTATACGGAGGAAATCAGGCAGTTCATTTCTCAGCAGAAGTTATGGCTTTCAGAAGCTTGGTTTACACCCCAAACGCTCACACAGTTGAGATCGATCTTGGAAACGGAAAATCATTCAATGCAGTTTTACAAGACATCCAGGTTCACCCGGTATCTGACAAAATTCTACACATTGACTTTTTCCAATTATTTGATGACAAAGAAATCACTATTGAAGTTCCAGTGAAAATTGTTGGAAAATCAAAAGGAGTTATGGCTGGTGGAGATTTACGTTTGAACACACGTAAACTTAAAGTAAAAGCTTTACCTAAAAATCTTCCAGATTTTATCGAAGCTGATATTACTCCATTAGACATGGGTAACAAATTATATGTTACTAAAGTAGCTTCTCCTGACTACAAAATCATGCACCCAGACAACACTGTTATCTGTCAAGTGAAGATTTCTCGTGCAGCGATGAAAGCAGCTCAAGAAGCAGCAAAAGCAGCAAAAGCTCCAGTAAAAGGAAAGAAAAAATAATATTTTTTCAAGAATATTTAAAAGCATCAGTTGTAAAACTGGTGCTTTTTTTGTTTTATTCCTTTTTTATATAATTAGGAGCAATCGTTTTTATTTTCAGTACAATAATTGTCCCGCTTTACATTACAATCTTTTTGCGCGCCTGGTACGCTCACAAAAAGGATTTTCATTGCAATCGGGGCTACTTTACACAATTTACTTCCGTAAAAAATCCGTGCTCAAATTTTAATTGTACATCAAATGAACCGAGAAATTATAAACCAAACATTTATTAGAAATTATCCAATTAAGTTTACTTTTGCAATATGATAAAATGGATCAAAAAACTGTTTTTATCAACAAAAACAGAAGATAATAACCCTGAAATGAAGAAATTTTTAATAGTAGGACTTGGCAATATAGGTGCAGAATATGTCAATACACGCCACAACATCGGCTTTAAAATAGTAGATTTTTTAGCTCGTAAAGAAGGCGTTTCTTTTGAAACTGTAAAATTAGGCGCATTAGCTGAATACAAATTCAAAGGAAGGACTTTTTTATTATTAAAGCCGAACACCTATATGAACCTCAGCGGAAAAGCAGTTCAATATTGGATGGAGAAAGAAAAAATAGCATTAGAAAACATCTTTGTTATTACTGATGATTTAAATCTGTCGTTTGGAAGTATAAGAATTCGTCCTAAAGGTAGTGATGGCGGTCACAACGGATTAAAAAATATTAATTTGGTTTTGAACACTCAAAACTATGCCCGATTCCGTTTTGGTATAAGCGATGAATTTAAAAAAGGAAAACAAGTAGATTACGTGCTTGGAGACTGGGACGATGCTGAAAAAGTTGCGCTTCCTGAACGACTAGAAATGGCTTCTGAAATCATAAAATCTTTTGGAACAGCAGGTTTAGAAAACACTATGACTGCATTCAACGGAAAATAAAAAGATAACTACCGTAATCAGACAAAAAAAGCTCTAATTTTAAACAATGGTAACTTTTTTACAAATAAAGAATTTGTAAATAAAGTGCGATTAAGGTTTTAAAATTTACGTATTACGTTGAAAAAATAAAACTATGAAAAAAATTACTTTTCTATTATTATTATGTCTTGCTTTTATGGCTAACCATAGTGTTGCGCAAGTAAATAATATGCAAAAGGTCGAGCTTTTTGGTAAGAAAAAATTAATAAATAATGGATCAGTTATTCGATGTGCTACAACTGAATATGAAGAGTATTTAAAATCAAAAAACAGCAACCGACCTTCAATTAATCAATTTGAAAAGTGGATTGCTCCAAAGATTGTTTTAGAAAAAAAGAAGAATTTGAACGCTTCAAAAACACAGCGAACTAATGCTATTATCACCATACCGGTAGTAGTGCACGTTATTCATAGTGGAGACTTAATAGGAACTGACGAAAATATTAGCAATGGCCAAGTGCAAAGTCAGATTCAAGTACTAAATGAGGATTTTAGAAGAAAACTTAACACACCTGGCTTTAATACGAATCCAGTTGGCGCCGATGTAGAAATTGAATTTGTTTTGGCAAAAAGAGATCCGGCAGGAGTAACATCTAACGGAATAAATCGTGTCAATTTGTTACAAGGAAATTGGTCAACAGAAGACATAGATAATTTTGTTAAACCGCAAACGCAATGGGATCCTGAAAAATATTTAAATATATGGGTAGTTAAATTTGCAAATACGGAGCTCCTTGGATACGCTCAGTTTCCAAGTCAGTCTGGACTAACTGGACTAAATTCTAATGAGGGATCAGCACTTACAGATGGAGTAGTAATAGGATACAAATTTTTTGGATCAACTACTTATTTCCCTGGCGGAACTTACTTTCCAGTATTTGACAAGGGAAGAACAACAACACATGAAGT
Organism: Flavobacterium weaverense; assembly: GCF_003688495.1. Lineage (GTDB taxonomy): Bacteria > Bacteroidota > Bacteroidia > Flavobacteriales > Flavobacteriaceae > Flavobacterium > Flavobacterium weaverense. The sequence continues at coordinate 96,382 of NZ_REFH01000008.1, forward strand.
AGGACACTGGCTTGGTTTAAGACATATTTGGGGTGACGGAGATTCATCAAGTGGATGCTCAGTAGATGATTTTTGTAATGACACTCCTAATACAGCGAAAGAAAATGAAGGATGTCCAGAAAATGTTGATTCTTGTCCAGCATCACCAGGCAACGATATGATTCAAAACTATATGGATTATACTAATGATGCGTGCATGAATATATTCACAAATGATCAAAAATTACGTATGATCACTGTTATGAATAATTCACCACGAAGAGTCGCACTAAAAACTTCTGACGCTCTAGAACCTGGATTTATTTATGTTAATGATGGTGCTATATCTATTGTAAGTTTAAATTTAAATTCCTGTACTACCACATTTAGTCCTACTGTTAAATTAACAAATAAAGGATCTGCAATTTTAACCTCTGCTACTATTACCTACAGCGTAGATAATGTGAACGTGAGAACAATCACTTGGACAGGCAATCTTTCTAATAGTGCGTCAGCAGAAATCACATTGGATGCCATAACAGGAAGTGGAGGTAAACGTAATTTTAAAATAGAAATAAACAATGTAAATTCAACAACAGATCAAAATATAAAAAACAATGTAAGTTCTATCGATTTTGATCTTATAAAAAGTTACTCTAGTAACACAGTCACTTTAACTTTGCAGTTAGACGAATATGGTTCTGAGACTGAATGGCAATTAACTAATTCAGCTGGAACTATAGTATATGAAGGCGGTCCGTACAATGATACAACCACTTTACCTGCTGTAATTACTAAGGTTTTTAACCTTCCAAATGATGAATGCTACACCTTTAAAATTTTTGACTCTGCGGACGACGGAATTTGCTGTGAAAATGGTATTGGTTTTTATAACTTAAAAACCGCTACGGAAGACACAATAGTATCAAACCTACGTTTTGAATCTGAGAAATCAACAAGTTTTCATATAGGATCAGTTTCAAAAAATGAAGATAGTAATTTACGCAATTCCATCGTCTATCCGAACCCAGCACAATCAGTTCTAAAAATTATTACAGAAAATAAATTGGAAATCCCTAACTCCTACACTATTTTCAATTTATCAGGCCAAATAATAGAATCTAAAAAATTGAATACAGCAGAAAATCAACAAATAAATGTTACGAATCTATCTCAAGGCATCTATTTATTGAAATTATTCAAAAACGATGTACGAACAACTACAATTCGATTCATTAAAAAGTAAAAATTTCTGTTATGTCATCTAAAAAGGGCTGAAGTTTTCAGTCCTTTTTTAATTATATCAATTGTATACATTAAATTTGCACCATCATAAAACCCTTGCTTTGAAGATTTTTCATTCTATAAACGATTTCAGTTCTACTAAAAAAACTATTATAACATTAGGCACATTTGACGGTGTTCATATTGGTCATAAAAAAATACTAGAAAGAGTAATCCAAAACACTGACAACGAAAAGTACGAGAGTTTAGTTTTGACCTTTTTCCCTCATCCTCGAATGGTTTTGCAAGAGGACTGTGACATTGAATTACTTAATACAATTGACGAGAAAATATATTTGTTAGACGAAATCGGACTTGAGAATTTAGTCATTCATCCGTTTGATGAAATGTTCTCAAGATTAACCGCGGAAGAATTCGTCAAAACTGTACTTGTAGATCGATTTGATATCCACAAAATAATTATTGGACATGATCATCGCTTCGGTAGAAATCGCACTGCAAACATAGATGACCTCATCGCCTACGGTGAGCAATATAATTTTGAAGTAGAACAAATATCAGTTCAGGAAATTAATGAAATTTCAGTGAGCTCAACTAAGATTAGACAAGCTTTAGTCGAAGGAAATATGACTTTAGCAAATGATTATTTAGGGTACGAATATTTTCTTACTGGTAACGTTGTCCAAGGCAAACAACTAGGAAGGACCATTGATTTTCCAACAGCAAATATTGAAGTAAAAGAAAACTATAAATTGATTCCGCAAAATGGAGTCTATATCGTAAAGAGTATCATTGTAGATAAAGTAATATTTGGAATGATGAACATTGGTTTTAACCCTACCGTTAATGGCGAAAACCGATCAATTGAAGTACATTATTTTGATTTTAATGCCGACTTATACCATCAAAATGTTCGAGTATCTATTTTGAAGCGCATTCGTTCTGAACAAAAATTCTCATCAGTTGATGCCCTTAAAACACAGCTTGAGACCGATAAAAAAGAAGCGCTTAGCTGTTTAAACAATTTATAAATAAGTCTTAAAATAATTTTATTACTCAGGATGCGCAACTTTTTGTTGTAGCTTTGAAATTATTGCATTATTATTCAACTACTTATAATTTTAAAAGCTGCATCATGAAAATACCTAGAGAATTAGTTAACGGATTGATTATAGTAATTGGAATTGGAATCTATTTCCTAATCATGGAGCTTTTAGGTTTAGCGGATATATATTTACTCCGTGTATTCAACGTGCTGTTTATTTTTTACGGGACTAATAGAACTTTAAAATCTAATTTCTTAGAAGGAAAAAAGGGCTTAGGAACAAATGGAATTTCTGCGCTGTCAACAGCATTAGTAGGAGTTTTTCTTAGTGTCGTAGCATTAGTTGTTTATAGTTATATAAAAGGAGGAACCGATTACATTGGAACGTTATCTAAAACTTTCCTTTTCGGTGGCGAACCATCGATCATGACTTATTCTATTTCTTTATTGTTTGAAGGATTTAGTTCAGCGGTAATCGTTACATTTATTTTAATGTTAGTTTGGGATACCCGTTATAAATCTGATAAACACAGCGTTAAAGTATAATTAACTTTCTTAATTTTCTCGCTTAAAATCAAGCGTAACGTGCTAATTAAATACTGAAAACAGTGGTTTAATAGAAATTTAATTTTTAAGTTTTCCAACGATAATTCATCCACCTATTACTAGTAATTAATTTTCTTAGAAATGACTTTGCCACTTTGTAATGTCACTTTTACGATAGCTATTTGGTTAACTAAACTGATACTAGAAGAAGTAAACGTAGTCGTGTGTAAATCACTATTTTGATATACTTTTCTACCTTGAAGATCGAATACAGTAACGCTTATTATAGTTTCAACTTCAGATTTAATTTTTAATATTCTTTTATTCTTTGATATCACAAGTTGACTATCTTCACTATCGAATGTAGTATTTCCTAGTGTTTTATCTTTATAGCGCAGAGCAAAACGTTTATCGAAAGTTCCTATTTGAGTTGTAAAAGAGTATGAAGATTGGTTCAAGTTATGCACTACATCTAACATTTTATCTTCAAGATAAATATTTTGAGTTTCGAATAATCCATCTTTTTGATCAGTAGAAATATTATAAACACCACCAAATTTAGATTTGTTTCCTAATGGTACAATATCAGTTTTATCAAATGGTATAGCGCGACCTTGAATCACTAAATTCTTATCATTATTAATACTGTAAAAATCTATAAATTCATTTCCATTAAAAGTTCCACCGTCAAAAGCATTATCATAATCATTTGTTGCGTCAGTAATATAACCGACTAAAGTTTGCTTGAAAGCGCCTTGATCATTTGACAGGTTTAACCAAACACGGTTATTATCAGCTTTTGTTTCCCTACTAATGTTTGCGTTGAATCTATAAAACTGAGAATTATTACCTGGTATTCCCCCTACACCAAATCGCATACTATTATCAAAAACTAAATTTCCTCCTGCGAAACTAGCATAAGCAAAAAATCCTTGTCCAGAAGCAATTTTCCCTGATGGAGCAACACCACCTGCTGACGATGCGTAAGTAGCCACACCTCCGCTCCTATTATAAGCAGCATAATCGTTAGACGTGTAATTATAAATAGCATCTCCAGCAACAGCTTTATTTGGCTTAGAATTATGAGTCCAAAAGTAGAGAGTCCCTTGTAACTTTTTTGAATTTACATCAAGAAATGTATTTGCATCTAACGCTGATGGATAGGGATTACCTAGTAAGTATAATGTATTCCCAGTTAAAATTTTATTTATTACACCATTGTTCGGAACTCCTATAAATGTTGGAGCAGTATCAACTTTAGCTACATCAATATCATAAGATTGCGGTGCTCTAACCAAATAACCATCTCCTTTCACCATTGTAAAATTTCCTCTATAATAAATTTCATATTTATTACTATTTGGATTGTAGCTATAATATTTATCACTTAATGTATCTGGTGATGAAAGCTTTAATGTTTGCTCTAATACTGGTGATGACCAATAGGTGAAATCATACCGTTTTACTGGAGCAGTATTTCTTTTATAAGATATATCTCCCTCATTTACTGCGTCGTCGTCTACTTGCACTAAACTTGCATTATTTTCAAATATGAAGGAGCCATTTAAATTATTTACTGTAATATTGTTATCAACTGTTACTACAACTCCACTATTTACTGTTACCGTTCCTTTCTTTATTGAAAGTTCATTATTAACTATAACATTGGTATAAACGCTATACCCGCCATTTCCTGAAAAGATTAAATCATTATAAGTACCTCCAGCAACAGTTTTTCCTGAACCGTTATATTCAACGGTTCCAGATGGTACAGCTTTTCCATTTGACGTACCTGAAAACCGAATAATTCCATCCATACTACTGATCGTTGTGTAGACCAAAGTACCAACTCCCATGTCTATCACTGCCTCTGGAGCAGTAATATTAAAAGTACTAACATTTAAATTGAAACCATTCATTTTAAAAATAGTATTGCCATTAGCAATATACAATTTATCATTAATCAATATATTGCCAAAGGCTGTTTGAACTCCTGACGCGTTTTCAAGAGACAATGACTCATAAACACCTGGCACAACTTTTTGACCTCCAGTTAGTGCGTTATAAACAATTAAATTTGTCCAATTTTTTCCAGATGGAATAGGAGTAGATGATATATTTGCTGTTTTTATTTGTCCTAAACCAATATTAGAAAACGTGCCACTTAAAATATAATTACTCATATCAAGCACCGACGTAGCATATTCATTATTTAAAACTCCTTTTACAGCAATTGTAGAAGTGGCTTTTACTGAAGCATCTCTATTTGAAATAGTCAAATTATTAAATTCATTTACTCCTATACCACCAATAGACTGGAGACCATTGCCATTCAAATCAATTGTGCCTGTAGAGCTCAATGTAACATTATTGATCCAGTTCCCGCTAACTTTTAATGTGCCATTTCTGATTAACGATGATCCTAAGGAAATGGTAATATTACGACAAACAGCCCCTTCTGAACCTACTTTCGGTATATTGGGAGTTTGATCTATTATAACATTAGTGCTGGCTAAAGGTATTTGTCCTAAGCACCATTTATTAGTATTTTGCCAATCTTCATTACTTTGACCCAGCCATGTTCCAATTGTGCACGCTAAATTTACGTTTAGAATTCCAGTTGTGGTTTCACCAAACCAATCAGCTCTCTGAATCGTTGCATTATTTGCTAACGTTCCTCTCCAAGAAGTTGAAGTTTGCAATATGCTATTAAATGTAAGCGTATGCGAATTTGAAGTTGAACCATTAGAAAGAATAGCTTTAACATTACCTTTTAAAGCTAATTCGCCCAATATACTTGTTGCACCAACAAATGTTTTTTTTCCTGAATTGCTTAAAGATAAGTTTCCGTAATTCTGAACCGCCACAGTTTGTTCCATACCTCTATAATCTACAGTACTTTCTAGCGCTAAAGTATTAAGAGCAAAACTTGAAGGAAATGTACTATTGCCGCTTAAATACAAGTTAGCATCATTAGCTAAAGCAAAAACGCTACCTCCGGAAATATTGAAACCACCATTATCTAAGCCACCTCCACTATCATTAACGATAGAAAGCGATACGGATATACCAAGAGCTTTGTCGCTATTAATAGTAATAATTCCCGAATTAATAATACTTATGCCTCCCTTCGCTTCAAATACCGGAATCCACTCAGCTCCGCTTATCTGAGGCAATTCTCTCTTATACTGTAGTTTAGCATTAGGGCCATATGTTGGTATTATAGCTACTGTAAAAATCCCTTCCATCGAAAGAATGCCATATATTACAGGTGAAGCAGAGAAATTCTTACTTACAGATCCAGAAAGCGTTAGATTATAATAATTCGTAGCTTTACAATTTTGCCCTCCAAATCCTAATCCTAAGCGATTATAAATTACTGTATTACCTATCGCATTTCCATCAATTGTAGCAATTCCTGAATTTTTTCCAACAGTAAGCGTTTTATTTGCACCATTAGTTAAAGAACCAGTAGCACCAGAAAGGTTATTTGTTACAGCAAAAAAATCAATATTATTTGTATAACTGCCAGTGATTGTCCAGTTATAAATAGTAATAGAAGGAGTAGTACCACCAATCGTTTTGCCCGCTCCGCTAAAAGTAAAAGCTTTAGTACTAGAACTGATCAACTTTCCATTCACTAATAAATTTCCGCTTATCCCGACTGTCTTACTATTATTTTTAAAAATTGCATTTGAATTTACCGTCAAATCAGCCATTACAGTTGAGCCAGAATTAGTGACTGTGTTTGCACTAAAGCCATTTCCTATCAAAACGTTAGGTCTAATCCCCGTGCTTGAAAGCCGATTTAAATTAGTCGTTCCTGTAAAAAGTATATTGCCAGGCCCGTTTACCCCATTAACTCCTGTGCCAAGATTCAAAAAAGTTCCCGCAACCGTTAGAGTAGTACCTAAATTAAGTTCTATTTTACCTGAATTTGCTTTTATTTCAAAATTAATTATACTTGCGTCAAAAGTTAATGTCAATGTTGTACCTGTAACGATAACAACATTATCACTCACTCCAGGAATAGATTATGCTGTAACACAACCATTAGCTAAAGACCACGTGTTCGTATCATTCCATATTCCAGAAGCTCTAGAATAATAAGTAGTTTGCCCAATACAAAGAGAAGAAATCAAAATAGCTAATAAAATGTACGTGTTTTTAAATGGTATGTAATTTTTTTTCATTGCAGAAGTTTTATGTTTGCAAAAACAGTAGACATTATAACTATCAATTATTTTTAATAGTAATTAAGGTGAAAATTTATATTTAAACACAATATTTAACAAAAAAAATAACAATTTTAAACAAAATCGATGATTAGTATAAATGTCTGTTTAAACACACTTTTCTAACTTATTTTAAAACTAATTACTAACTATTTGAAAAATTCGATATGCTGAAAAAGTTTCGATTAAATAATTAGATTTTTTTTAAAATATTAACCCTTTATACTTTAGCAATAAAGTCGTAAATTTCTACCTACATTAAACCAGCAAAATGAAAGACTTTTTCACCATAAAACAAGCCACACAAAAATTAGAACATTACTGTGCTTACCAAGATCGCTGTCATGAGGAAGTAGTTCAGAAATTACGAACTATGAAAATGGATGCTGATGAAATTGATACTATTATAGTCCAACTGATTGCTGATAACTTCCTAAATGAAGAACGTTTTGCTTGTACTTATGCCAGAGGAAAACACCGAATTAAGCATTGGGGAAAAATCAGAATTGTAAATGAATTAAAATTTAGAAAAATTTCTGCGACACTAATAAAAATCGCTTTAAAAGAAATTAATGATATAGAATATTTCGAAATGTTTGACGAATTAACAGAGAAGCATTGGCAAACTATCGTTGAGAAAAATGTTTTGAAAAAACGAAAGAAATTCTGCGATTATTTTCTTCGAAAAGGCTGGGAAAATAATTTGATTTATCAGAAGGTAAAGGAGCTGGAGAATGCGTAAATTTCCGATTATAATTTAAATGCTGTAAAATGTGGAAAGTAATTTCAATATAATAAAAAAAGACATTGCCTTGAATTAACAAAGCGATGTCTTTAATAATTTGTTTTTTCAAATTCATGACTCGCTACGCTGAACTGTATAAAAAAACCTACCACAGATTAAATTAATTACCACAAATTGAATCCTATTAATCTTTAAAATCTGTGGCAAAAAAATTATGATTTACTGAGGTCAAAATGATTTAAGATTTTAGTAGAGTAATTTTTTTGCTGTATTTACAAGCTAAATGCAAAAGCCTTTCGCTATTTAAAGGTATATTTCACTCCAAACAAAAAATTACCTTTTGGCATTGGAATCAAGCTACTTTCAGAATATTCAGTATTAAAAATATTATTGGCATAAACTGAAAGCTCTAGCTCTTGAATTTTATAAGCTGCACTTAAATCAACCACATTATAACTCACCCCGGAAGTTCTTTCCATATAGCGATAAGCAATCGAATTACTAAAATTTTTGAACCATTGCATTTGGTACGAAACAACCATTTGATGCATTAATGAATTGATTGAATATCTTGATTCGACAGCAGCAGTTTTCTTAATTTCATCATCACTAAAAGTGTAACCAAAATTAATTTTTTGATCTAGATTATTAAATTTAAAATTGTAATCGAATTGTATTTCAAATCCTTTTGTATTCACATCTTGTATATTCTGTGGAGAAAAAACAAGATCTGTACTGTTTACCCTTACGTAGTCAATCAAATTATGCGAATTTCTATTAAAACCAACTAACGAAAGTCTGAAACGATTCGTGTTCCATCTCATTCCCACTTCTTGTGCTAATGCATCTTCAGCTTGTAAATTTGGATTTCCTACTGCTTGTGGCCCTATATAATATAAATCAGTATACGTTGGGACGCGATAGGTATAGCCAATATTTCCATACACGCGAACTTCATCATTTATCTTAAATCCTCCATCAATTCCTGGAAACAATTTGTTATCAAAATCAGAAAAATAAGACGCTGCAATTCCTGGCGTAATATCGAATTTATCATCCATAAATTGAAAACGATGCTCTAAAAATAGGGTGGCAATTTCTCGTTGATTATCACCTAAACGATTACTACTTATAAAATACTTTGAGAATTCCAAACCAAAACCAGTGACACCAATAGAGGACGAATAAGAACCGTTCAACTCTGCGGCTACTTTATTAGTCAAGTGTAAATTTCTATATGAAGAAGGATTTTCCCTAACGTATATATATTCATCTTGATTTCTTCTCCAATATACTCTGGGTTTCCAAGTAAAATTTCCCTTTTCTATAACGGTTGAAAAGCCAACTAAAGAAGCCTGCGTTTCTTCGTATTGTCTTGTTGCCGATGGAATTCCGTAAAATCCATTCGCTCCAAATTTCTTTTCAGAATGACTAGCAATTAAATTTATCGGTAGTTTATTTTTATTAAACTGACTTTTTACAAATATGTTTACATTATCAAAATCTGTATTTTCTCTGTAGCCTTCAGAAAAATTCTTGCTAAAGTGAACAATGTGACTACTATTCTCTAAATTAATTGACCCTGTGGCTTCTGCCAAAAATTGTCCATAGGAACCTGTTTGTAACTTAGTTACCACTGTATTTTGAGGCGCATTTTTAGTAACAATATTTACCGCTCCAGAAAATGCATTTTGACCAAAAATACGCGCCGCTGGTCCTTTTATAATTTCGATTCTTTCTATCACTTCGATAGGCAAAGCTAAGTTTAGAGTGTGATGGCCTGTTTGCGCATCATCTACTTTAATACCGTCAATCAACAAAAGTGTTTGGTCAAAACTTCCACCTCTTATGTATAAATCGGCTTGCATTCCGTTAACGCCTTGGCGTCGTACGTCAACACCGGCTACTTGCTGTAATGCATCAGCGACATTTGTTACTCCTGATTTTTTTATGTCACTTGCAGTAACAATTTGAATAGTTCTAGAATTTTTATCAAAAGGTAAATCGATTCTTGAGGAAGTCACTATAACTTCTTTTAGTGAATCTGTTTGTTGCTGGGTTTGCTGTGCTTTTGCTGCTAAAGTAAAAAGTACTAAAGAAGCCAATGCCATCGTGTTTTTCATAATTAATTTTATTGTTCATTTTTAAAACGCTGCAAAAGTCGTAACTTTCCGGACCAGTAATCTAGTCCACCTTTTAAATTATGAATAGTCCGGTTGAAGCGCTCTTAAAACAAATAATTCTATTTGAAAAAAATACATCAACAGCAGTATTTATTCAAATTTCTCATCAAATTATAGACGCTATACAGCGCGGTTATTTAACTCAAGGAATTGCTTTGCCTGGAACACGATCTCTTAGTCAATTAGTACAAATCCATAGGAATACTGTAGTCGCCGTATATGACGAATTAGCAGCGCAAGGTTGGGTAGAAATCATACCAAACAAAGGAACATTTGTTATTGTTCCAGAACAAAAAACAGCTTCAATTAAAGCTATTACTTATCCTGAAAATCGAGATAAAGAATATACCGAAAAAACGGGATTTGATTTTAAGTCCTCTTTTCACTTAGCTTCTACTGTTGAAAAAAGGCAGACCAAATACACGATTAATGACGGGCAACCAGATTTAAGACTACATCCAACGCATCAATTTTCAAAGTGGTATAGTGCTACCATGAAACGAAAAGCAGTGCTTTCAAAATGGAATCAAATAGAAAACAGTAATTACTCTACTTATGAAAAGCAGTTATGTAACTATTTGAATGCTACTCGCGGCTTTCATATCGATCCTAAAAATTTAATGAGCACTAGAAGTACAGAAATGAGTTTATACATCGTTTCACAGCTTTTAGTAAAGCCTAAGGATGTGGTTTTGGTTGGAAACTGGAGTAATTATGCAGCCAATATGATTTTTCAGCAAGTTGGCGCAACTATCCGTACTGTTCCAATTGATGAAGATGGTTTAGATATAGACTTTATAAGAAAGCAGTACAGCAAAAAGTCAATACGTTGTGTATACGTGTGTGCACACCGGCATTATCCAACGACTTGGACGCTCAGTGCAAAACGAAGATTAGAACTATTAGAATTAGCAAAAGAATATGAATTTGCCATTATAGAAGATGATTTCGATTATGACTTTCAGTTTGAAGGTTCAGCAATGTTACCAATGGCAAGTTCGGACTCTAATGGTAATGTTATCTACTTAGGGAAATTAGGACAATCTTTTTTTCCTAGTTTCCAAACCGGTTTTGTAGTTGCGCCAACTACTTTAATTCAAGAAGCTAAGAATTACCTGCAAATGCTAGACAAACAGGGCGATGTGATTCAAGAGCAAATGCTTTCTGAATTAATTCATGAAGGCGAAATTCATCGTTTAATTAAAAAAAATATTATCAATTATAAGCAAAGGCGTGATCACTTGTCGCAAATGCTAGAATACTATTTTAAAGAAACAGTTCGATGGAAAACACCTAGTGGTGGATTAGCACTTTGGTTAGAATTCGAACCAAAAATATCATTAGTTCAATTAGCCGATGAAGCATATAAAAATGATTTATCGCTACCAAAAACTATTCTCTATCAAGATAAGAACACTTGCGCGATACGATTTGGTTTTGGTCATCTAAATGAAGATGAGATTGAAATCGTAATTAACAAGTTGAAAATCGCTTATGATGCTGTTGTTGGGAAGTAAATTTATAATTTATAATTTTTAAAAATAAAGATAGTATTGCCTGAAATACAAAAGCCACCCCACCCTACGGGCACCCCTCCAGCGGAGGGGAATAAAATAGAAGTGAAAAAGAAGTGGATTATGGGGCAATAAAAAAAGCCTAACGTTTCCGCTAGGCTTAAGTTTTTTATTCGAAATCACTTTAGTCAACTAAAACAATAACTTTGTTGTCTTTCATTTCAATTGTACCTGAATTGATAGATAATGTATAATTTTGATCATCCAACTTTGTGAACTTAGCTGCTACTTCTTTGTCGAAAGTAAAACTAGAAGCTGTAATTTTCACTTCACCTTTTTCTAAAATAGAAACAACTGGTGCGTGATTATTCAAAATTTGAAAACTTCCATTAACTCCAGGTAAGGTAACGGATGTTACTTGTGCTGAAAATAATTTTGCTTCTGGTGAAACTATTTCTAAAATCATAATTTTTTAGTGTTCAGTGTTCAGCTTTCAGTGTTCAGTTGTAAACCGAACACTAAGTACTAATAACTATTTTTATGCTTCTGCTAACATTTTTTCTCCAGCTTCGATAGCTTCTTCGATAGTACCTTTAAGGTTAAAAGCTGATTCTGGCAAGTGATCTAATTCACCATCAATAATCATATTAAATCCTTTGATAGTATCTTTAATATCAACTAAAACACCTTTTAATCCTGTAAATTGCTCAGCAACGTGGAAAGGTTGTGATAAGAAACGTTGTACACGACGTGCTCTTGAAACAGATAATTTATCTTCTTCAGATAATTCTTCCATACCAAGAATCGCAATGATATCTTGAAGTTGTTTGTATTTTTGTAAAATTTCTTTAACTCTTTGAGCACAGTCATAATGCTCATCACCTAAAATTTGTGGAGTAAGGATTCTTGAGGTTGAATCCAATGGATCAACTGCAGGATAAATACCTAACTCAGCAATTTTACGAGACAATACTGTTGTAGCATCTAAGTGAGCAAAAGTTGTAGCTGGTGCTGGATCCGTTAAATCATCTGCAGGAACGTAAACCGCCTGTACAGATGTAATAGATCCTTTATTTGTAGATGTGATACGCTCTTGCATCGCTCCCATTTCAGTTGCCAATGTTGGTTGGTAACCTACTGCAGATGGCATACGACCTAAAAGTGCCGAAACCTCAGAACCTGCTTGTGTAAAACGGAAGATATTATCAACGAAAAACAATACATCTTTACCTTGATCGCTTCCTGCTCCATCACGGAAATATTCAGCAATAGATAATCCAGAAAGTGCTACACGAGCACGAGCTCCTGGTGGCTCATTCATTTGTCCGAAAACGAAAGTAGCTTTAGACTCTCTCATTCCTGGCATATCAACTTTAGATAAATCCCATCCTCCATTTTCCATAGAGTGCATGAATTCATCACCATATTTTATAATTCCTGACTCTAACATCTCACGAAGTAAGTCATTCCCTTCACGTGTTCTTTCTCCTACTCCTGCGAATACTGAAAGTCCACCGTGACCTTTTGCAATATTGTTAATCAATTCCTGAATTAATACTGTTTTACCAACACCAGCACCACCGAACAATCCAATTTTACCCCCTTTTGAGTAAGGCTCAATTAAATCAATTACTTTAATACCTGTGAATAAAACTTCAGAAGATGTAGATAAATCTTCAAAACGTGGAGCTTGACGGTGAATTGACATTCCGTTTTCGCCTGTTTTTGGTAAGTTTCCTAAACCATCAATTGCATCACCAATCACGTTGAATAAACGACCGTAAACGTCTGCACCAACTGGCATTTGGATCGGATTTCCTGTTCCAACTACTTCATAACCTCTACTCAAACCATCTGTTGAGTCCATCGAAATAGTACGAACTGTATTTTCACCGATGTGAGATTGTACTTCAAGTACTAGTAAAGTACCATCTTTTTTTGTGATTTCTAACGAATCATAAATTTTTGGAAGTTCAACATCCTTACCGTTGAAAACTACGTCAACTACTGGTCCAATGATTTGGGCAACTTTTCCTATTACTTTTGACATTACTTATGTATTTATTAAATAGCTATTTAGGTTTATGAATTAGTATCAACCGAAATGTATCGATTACATGCTTTTTTCAGTTTGCAAAGATAATTTTTTAATATAAAAAATCAACATCTTTTAGGATAAAAAAACGAAAATTTAAACGATTCTTAAAAAACAGATTTAAAACAAACGAAAGGCTATGATAGATAATAAAATTAAAAAACCACCGCGTCATTAAAACGGGTGGTTTTAGTAAAAAAAAACAATTTATTATATTATAATGAAGCAGGGTATAAAATTCTATATAATCCTACATTCACCTTTTTAAAGTTCGAATTGTATTTTGTATTAATCGCCTCAGTAAATAGATTACCTATTATAGCATAACCCCTTGGACTCGGGTGAACTCCATCTAAAGAGAACATTCCGCCTGTTACAAAAGTAGATGTTGTAGTGAATCCATTATAAACAATTCCACCACTTGCTAACTGATCTGTAACTCCTTTTAATTCGACGAATGCTAAACCTTTAGCATCTGCGATTGTTTTAATTGTTAAATTATAAGCATCTGTTGCCACTTTAACTTCTGCAATTTCAGCTTTTGTTAGAACATCTTTATCCTGCATTGGATATGTAATCCCAAATTTGTCTAAAGGCGCAGGAATTCCTTGTGGAGATGAACCTATAACGGACTGAGCAGTTAAAACCACTAAGTCATCTTTAGTAGCTTGTCTTGCTTTCCCAAAAATAACACCATAAGCAGTTGCTGTTGCTACTCCCAGATCTGCAGTAAAAGCAGCTTTTAATTGAAGAGATAAATCAGGAAGTGATTCGTCAATAATTAAAAGTGGATTCGGTGCTGTTGCAGATAATAAATTAAGACGGCCTCCAGCGCCAAACGCCGTTAAAGCTTGCTTCAAAGGTCCATACAACTGTGCATTTAAAGCCGCAATAGTTCCTTGACCTACAGCTATGTTTCCACCTCCTAAAACTGAAACAGTCAAAGGATTGTAAGGAACTGTTGTAAAATAAGGTAATGCTGTTACATAAGGTAAATTAGCCACTACACCTTTTGCACCTTTAGCAGTCATTGCATTAACGATTGCTGTGTAAGTGGAAGCAAAAACAGTAGGGTCAGTAATATCAGTACTTCCGTATGTCGCAGGATTAAGATTTCCTGTTTGATTTGTCCCAGAACCCCCAGAAGTTGCATATCCTAAAATATCATTACCACCTATCCATAAAGAAAAGAAGGTAGCATCTTGAGCAACTGCATCAGCCACAATTGTCGTAGAAGGAGTTGAAGCAAATCTAACAAAATAAGGATTAGCTGTCCCGCCACCTATTCCAGCAACATTTCCATAATTTGGAGCTAATAAGTGGTAACTTTTAGCACCAGGAACTCCTAAATTATTAAATGGGCCTGCAAGTTTATTGGTTACTTCAGTAGTTGGTCTTCCAGATACAGGAACTGGCGCAGTTCCATTAAAAAATAATCTAGGCCCTAAAATCACATTTCCTCCTAAAAGTAATCCACCAACATTGTCAGCCATTAAAGGTGTTTTAAAATCACCCCCTCCTGCTAATGAAAATTGTTGAGCGATAACATTAGCATAAGATCCCTCTTGTGCTAATTTAAATAAAGCATTGTCACTAAAACCCGCTGCATAAGAGTCACCTAATGCAACGTATTTTGTAACAACAGCCGTTCCTGAAGTTAATGGCTTACCATCTGAAGAGGTGGCATCAATCATTACTTCATCATCATTATTATTACATGCTACAAATGCTAAGGAAGCAAATAGTATCCATTTGAAATTTTTTATCATTGTCTTTTGATTTTATAATTAATGATTATTACGGATTGATTGTCCAAGACGCAAAATATTGTTGTCCTATAAGCCCTGCTCCTAAAACTTGACCATACTCTTTACCTCCAATATTTGAAGCACCTATTTTAAATGTAGATTTTAAAGATGGAAAATCATAGTTTATTTGCGCATCAACTACAGTTGCTGAAGCTATCACTCCATCAGCAAAAGAAGACTGCCATAAGTACTCAGAATTCCATCTAGCACTTACATTAAACCCTAAATTAGCAATCAATTTCTCGTTACCAATAGACGCTTTTACGCGGTGTTTCGGTGTGTTAAAGCCTGCTTCAAAACTAGCATCTTTAGACTGGTCAAAATCAAATTGAGCGTAATTATAGTTCACACCGAATTCAAATTCTTTGTATACTTTTCTTGATAATCCAATTCCAAAACCTAAAGATTTAATTTCTAAGTCTGTATTTGTGTACAATTGAAAAGCTCTCGAATTACCATTTGCAAGTGCATGTAATGCTTGTTGACCATCTGCACTGGTTAATCCACCTCCGTCTAAAGCTTTACCGTATAATGGAGTTACTACATTTAAATTACCAATGAAGTTGTTGTAGATATTGTAATACCCATTAACATCAATCGACGTTTTATTAATGAAAGAGCGATATCCTAATTCAAATGCCTTTACTTCTTCTGGTTTTACTAAATCAACGTTTGTTTTTAGTAAAAGAGCTGGGTTTCCAGCTGCTGCAAATGCTGTAGCCGATGCAGCTGTAAATGAATTTTCATATGCATTAGCACCCGTAATCGTAACTGTATTTCCTTGAGCAAAAGCTTGTCCAACTGCAGTAGCGATAGGTAAAGTTTCAACAAATCTAGCTAAGTTATCTTTAGCTGAACCTAACAAAATAGCACTTCCAACATTAAAACCAATGTATTGGTCTTGTGTAGAAGGATTTCTAAAACCTGTTTGAAACGAACCTCTAAAATTATGCTTTCTGCTTTCTCCACCTGAATAAACTAACGATACTCTTGGTGATACGTTACCTTCAAAGTTTTGTGCTTTATCATAACGAACAGAACCTGTAAATTTCAAACGATCGTCCAATAATTTTTTCATTACTTGAGTGTACGCTCCATATTCGTCATAACGAATTGGTCCATCGCCGTCTGTGTAAATACGACCAAATGAATTCAATTCATATTGTCTGTATGATCCACCAACTTGAATTTCAGCAAACTCAATAAGATCTTTGAAATTGTAATTAGCATCTGCGTGGTAGATTTTTGAGTTATCCACTAACTTTGATCCTTTTAATACATCTGGATCATTAATAACTTGATTAAATGCATTTTTAAACGCAGCAGTTCCAGGAATTAATCTACCAGTGTCAGCTACATCTCTTGCACGGGAGTGCGCTTGAGTTGGGGTAAGTCCAGCTAATGTAGATTGAACATAAGTTCCAGCGTATTGACCAAACCATGTTTTATCATCTTTCCACTTTCTATTTACATTAATACCTGTAAATAACATGTCGTATGATTGACCACCATCTTCAGTAGTTGTATATCCTCTCAAGAAAAAGTTTTTACCTTTAAATTCGATTTTATGTTGTTGCATAAAAAAGTTATTCAAGTAATAACGGTTTGCTCCTTGATAAACAGTGTTACCAAATCCAAATTTACTCTGTACAATTACCTCTAACTTTTCATCGCCAAATGGACGGAAATGAAGTGATAAATCGATCTTAGTATTAGAAACTTTATTGTCAGTTAAATCTACTTCGTTATAACCTGTTCTACTAACATTTGTGCTAGGCAATAAGTTAACTGCAGATGCTGGAATTAATCCTTGTGCTGCTAACGCTGAACCAACACCTTTTAGGTTAGTTGCTACCTCATCACCATACACATTTATTCCATCATAGTTGATAGTACCTCTATCAATACCTTGACGTGTTTTATCATCATAATTTACTGCATTCCATTCTGTACCTCTCATGTAAGCGAAGTTTGCTTTACCTGCAAAGTATTTATTGAAAGCTTTACCCATTCGAACACCATAATCTACATAATCATTTGTTCCTGCAGCTTTTTGGCTTGTCTGTCCAAATTTTGCATATGCTCTAATTCCTTCGCTTGTAAATGGACTTTTACTAGTCATGAACAAAATTCCGTTAAAAGCATTAGCACCATATAAAGCAGAAGATGCTCCAGGTAACAACTCAACACTTTGAACATCAATTTCAGAAACTCCAATTAGATTTCCTAATACAAAATTTAATAATGGAGATGAATTATCCATTCCATCAACTAATTGCATAAATCGAGTATTTGCTACAGAAGCAAATCCACGAGTATTTATCGATTTAAAAGACATACTTGAAGTGTTCATTTGTACTTCTTTCAAGTTTTCTAATCCATCATAAAACGAAGGAGAAGCTGTTTTTTTAATCTCAGCAATTCCCATTCTTTCAATAGTTACAGGCGATTCTAAAACTCTTTCAGGAGTTCTTGAAGCTGAAACTACGATTTCATTCAACAATGTTTCTTCATCAACCAATTTCACAGATACTTTTTGGCTATTAGAGGTAACAGAAATTTTCTGAGACTCGTAACCCACGCTTGTAACGCTAATCGTATACGGTGGCTTTCTCGAAGATTGCAACATAAAAGTTCCATCAACATCGGTAACCGTACTGGCGCTTTCACCAACAATCATTACGTTGGCTCCAGGAATAGGTTGGTTGCTACTGTCTGTAACAATACCTGAAATTGAATTTTGAGCGAAAGTTATCCCGCAAAAAAACAATGACAAAAAAAGTAAATACACTCTCATTTGGTTAAAATTTGTTGGTTTATGAAGCCAAAGTACAATTATTTTTGACATTATTAAAAAACAGCTTTAAATATTTCATATTCAGCAGTTATTTTGCCTCATTTATGCATATCCTACAATTGAAAATTATAATTTTATATTCTTAAATATGTCAAAATATCAAAAAATAACTATGCATGCATACGATTTATGAACATATATCAAAAAACTAATTAATTACTAGATATTTGATAAAAGTGCACTTATTTGGATAATTAACATACATTTCTCTTTTCAAATGGTAAATTTTGTTATCAAGTCATAATTAACAACAGGCCATAAAAAAAGCCTCGAGAAATTTCTCGAGGCTTTTTTATGATAAAGTAAAACTGAATTTACTCTACAGTAACTGATTTTGCTAGATTACGTGGTTGATCCACATTACATCCGCGCATTACAGCAATATGATAGGATAAAAGCTGTAAAGGAATTGTAGTAATTAATGGTGATAAAGCATCTGATGTTTCAGGGATTTCAATAATGTAATCCGCTAATTCGCGTACTTGTGTATCTCCTTTAGTAACAACTGCAATAATCTTTCCGCTTCTAGATTTTATTTCTTGAATATTACTTACGATTTTATCGTAATGTCCTTGCTTAGGTGCAATAACGATAACTGGCATATGTTCGTCAATTAATGCAATAGGTCCGTGCTTCATTTCTGCAGCAGGATATCCTTCAGCATGAATATATGAAATTTCTTTTAATTTTAAAGCACCTTCTAAAGCTACTGGAAAATTATACCCTCTACCTAAATAAAGACAATTTGGTGCATCTTTAAAAACAGCAGCAATTTCTTTAGCTCTTTCATTTGTTTCCAAAGCTTCTTTCACTTTCTCAGGAATAATCTCTAATTCTTGTAGATAAGAATGAAATACAGAATTTGACAACGTCCCTTTGGCTTTAGCCAAACGTAAAGCAATCATAGTCAAAACTGTAATTTGAGTTGTAAATGCTTTTGTCGAAGCAACACCAATTTCTGGTCCTGCATGAGTATAAGCTCCTGCATGTGTTTCTCTTGAAATAGAAGAACCTACTACATTACAAACTCCAAAAACGAAAGCTCCGTTTTCTTTTGCTAATTTTATTGCAGCCATCGTATCAGCTGTTTCCCCTGATTGAGAAATAGCGATAACAACGTCTTTTCTATTTATAATTGGATTTCTATATCTAAATTCAGAAGCGTATTCAACTTCAACAGGAATTCTTGCAAATTCTTCAAATATATATTCAGCTACTAATCCAGCATGCCATGAAGTTCCACACGCAACAATAATAATACGTTCCGCATTTAAAAACTTTTCTAAGTTATCTTCAATTCCTGCCATTTGGATTAGACCTTCATTAGCATGAAGTCTTCCACGGTACGTATCTTTTATAACGCTAGGTTGCTCAT
The DNA here is from genome assembly GCF_003688495.1 of Flavobacterium weaverense. Lineage (GTDB taxonomy): Bacteria > Bacteroidota > Bacteroidia > Flavobacteriales > Flavobacteriaceae > Flavobacterium > Flavobacterium weaverense. The sequence goes on from NZ_REFH01000008.1 coordinate 116,009, forward strand.
AAATCTCTTTCAACATAAAGTGATCGTATCCTCCTTTTTCAATTTGCTCCAAATTCATTTGAAGTTCTTGAATTGTAGGGTTAACCAAAGTATCGTCTTGAATTTTACGAACTTTCATTTCTTTATGCAATCTAATATTTGCCATTTCACCGTCTTCTAAATATACAGCATTAGATGTATATTCTATAAATGGTGATGCATCAGAAGCAATAAAAAACTCTCCTTCACCAATACCAATTGCAAGCGGACTACCTAAACGTGCTGCTACAATTTCGTTTGGATTTTTTTTATCAAAAACTGCAATTGCATAAGCGCCTACAACTTGGTTTAAAGCTACTTGAACTGCTTTACCTAACTTTAGGTTATCTTTCTTTTGAACTTCTTCAATAAGATTTACTAAAACTTCAGTATCAGTATCTGAATGAAAAACATAACCTCTACTTTTCAATTCTGCTTTTAAAGGAGCATAATTTTCAATAATTCCATTATGGATAATTGCTAAATCACCTGAATTTGAAATATGTGGATGCGAATTCACATCGTTTGGAACACCATGTGTTGCCCAACGAGTATGTCCAATTCCTATAGTCCCATTAAGCGTAATTTCTTTTTCAGCTCTTTCTTCAAGATCTGTAACTTTACCTTTAGCTTTAGCAACTTTCATATTTTGGCCATCGTACAGCATTACTCCCGCACTATCGTAACCTCTATATTCTAGTCTTTTTAATCCTTTTATTACTATAGGATATGCTTCCCTATATCCAATGTATCCAACGATTCCGCACATAAATTTGGTTTAATTTGGTTTTGTAAAATAAATCTCTAGTTTTAATCTCTTATCCGCTGGTACGGTAGATTTTCCGCTGTATAAAATAGTTCCTAAAGGATTCATAACTGAAGCTTTTGGTGCTTGAGTTATAAAAGCATTTGGAGTTTTAACTTTGTATGAATTGATTTTCTCAATATCTTCAGTAACTACCAGACCTAATTTTACATTAGTAGAATCTTTATTATTGATAAGATTTCTAATTTGGTTTGTTATTCTAATTTTATAAGTAGCTCCTCTTTTTGTGGTAGCATCTTTCTTGATAATACCATCAAACAAAGCTTTTGAATTCTTTGGACTAGTACTGCTTGAAGTAGGATCTAATGTGTAATCCACAACTAAACGACTATTTGTATAGTCATAAAGATAAATTCTTTGCGGCTCATAACTGCTAGACATTGCAGCAGCATCAATATGGAAAACTAAATTAGCTTCGTTAACTAATAATTTTTTACCACCGGCAGGGTTTCTCAAATCATCTAGTTCATCTGAAACACCATTTGGACCTGCAGTTACAACACCATTAGCATCGTATCCTTTTACATCTGTTTTATCAAATAATTGTAAAATTGCTACAGAACCCTGACCACCTTTTAAGAATAATTTATCATCTCCATCTACACTATTTCCAGTGCTAGGCAAAGCGTTATATGTCATACCGGTAGCGCTGTAATCATTTTTCAATAAGCTTACAGAATTTCCAGCCATGTCTAATACTAATGTTTTCTTCTCTCTTGTAGTAGCACTTCCAGTTGCAGACGCAACATCCTCTTTATATATAATCGTTATTTTACCAGCTTTAAAATTAAGCATTGCTAAATTTCCTGCAGCACCAGCTGACTTTTCCATTTTGAAATAAAGTCCTCTAAAATAATTTTTGAAAACATCGTTAGACGCTAGTTTACCAGAATTTGCTGCATCAAGAATTCTAGTTTTAAAATAACCTTTATTCAAATTCAACTGCATTCCTGGCGGAGTATATTTTGTGCTTTTTACAGATGTTATCGAATCAGTTGTTACCACAACATGCTCTGATGGGCTAAAGAAAAACTCATCATTTTGTGACTTATCCGGACTATCGTTTAAAGGCGAACCAACTTTTAGACTATTAAACTCTGTATCTTGATCTGTAAAATATTTCTGTTGTTGTTTGAATGATTCAAGAGGATCAGCATCTCTCATGAAATAACCAGATTCATATACACTTAGTTTCATTTTTGCCATCTCTGGACCATAAATTGAATCTAAAACGTAAGTGTGACTGCCATCTGCATTTGTCTTAGTTTTTGTGTCATCCGTAAAATAAGGGATTGTCAAAGTAACACTTTCAACAAAAGTTCTAGCACCTACAGCGCTAACAAACGTTGGTAAACTTAACTGCGTATTAAAATTTGCAGTGGTTTCACCAAAATTAGTACTACTATAAATACCTAGCGCATTAACTTCAAGATTGTTGGACTGAATAGGTCCTGTTTTTTGGTTGTAACCAAGAACGCTATAAGATGCTTTATTGAGATCAAAGTTATTTACTCCAATTAAATTTCCACCGATCTCATTGTAATCTTTATCACAAGAAGTAAAAATTACAACAGTAGCAACTAGAAGAATTTTCTTAAAAAAAGAATTATTGTACATATTTATTAAAAAAGTTTAATTTAAAGAACTTCGTTTCTGTAGAAATTGGTATACGCTTCCGCGAATGCATCTTTCGGGGCGAAAGGTAAAAAAGGTTTTCCTGAAGATTCTATAAATTTTGTTAAACTTGAAGGGAGGTTTTCTGACGCAATAATCACAGCATCAGAATGATTGATGGTTGCTTTTATGATATTTTCATAGTTAGGCGTTTCTAAATCTGCGATAGCATCTACAGGAACTCCATCAAACTTCACTTTATTAATCATTCCCTTATTCAAAGTCCCTTCAAATGAAGGAGCATAAACAGATGTAACGATTTTTGTTTCAGAGAATAAAGCTTCATTTTTATAAAAATGCTTCATGTATATAGGTAACATAGCAGCCATCCATCCGTGAACATGAATAATATCTGGAACCCAGTTCAGTTTTTTAACGGTTTCAACGACACCTTTTGCAAAGAATATAGCGCGCTCATCGTTATCAGGAAACATCACACCTTCTTCATCAGTGAATGTAGCTTTCCTTTTAAAATATTCATCATTGTCAATGAAATAAACTTGAATTCTCTCTTTTGGGATAGAAGCAACTTTGATAATCAATGGCATATCAAGGTCATTTACAACCAAATTCATACCTGAAAGTCTAATTACTTCATGTAATTGATGTCTTCTCTCGTTAATATTTCCATACCTAGGCATAAAAATTCGAATCTGTCCGCCTTGGTCATTGATCATTTTAGGAACGTCGTAAGACATTAAAGAAACCTCGTTTTCAGCGAGATAAGGCACCACTTCAGATGATACGTATAATATCCTCTTATCTTTCATATTGTAATTTACTTAATTTATTGGCAATAAAAACCATGCAAAATTACAAAAATTTATGCAGTTATTAACAAAAATAGTAAGTTTGCAGTTAATTTTAATAATACTGCCATGCCTATTTTCTACGGAAAAGCATCTTTAATGGAACATCTTAAATCCATAAAAACAGCCCAATCAACAATTGGATTTGTTCCCACTATGGGTGCTTTGCATCAAGGTCATCTGGCTTTAATGCAAAAATCCTTGTCAGAAAATAACACTACTGTGGTAAGTATATTTGTAAATCCTACGCAATTTAATAATGCTGAAGATTTAGCTAAATATCCAAGAACGCTAGAAGCAGATGTTAAAAAACTGGACAATTTAGACCCGAAAATTGTTTTATACGCGCCTTCTGTAGATGATATTTATGAAGGAAACGTAGAATCACAAAGCTTTAACTTTGATGGCTTAGAAAACCAAATGGAAGGCAAGTTTAGACCTGGGCATTTTGATGGTGTTGGTACGATTGTTAAGCGACTTTTTGAAATTGTAGAGCCAACAAATGCTTATTTTGGAGAAAAAGATTTCCAACAATTGCAAATTGTAAAGAAAATGGTTTCTAAAAATGGATTGAAAGTAAACATCATTGGATGTCCTATTCATAGAGAATCCAATCATCTTGCTATGAGTTCGAGAAACGAAAGATTATCAGCAAATGAAAGAGATGAAGCAGCAATTATATTCCAAATATTAAGCACTGTAAAAGAGAAATTCCCAAAAGAGAGCACAGCGAAGATTTCAGAATGGGTTCAGAAAAATTTAGAAAAAAATCCTAATTTTGCTTTAGAATATTTCACTATAGCTGATGAAGCAACTTTACTGTCCTGTTCTAGAAAAGACAAGAATAAAAAATATCGTGCTTTTATTGCGGTATTAATTAACAATATTCGTCTGATTGATACTATTTCATTAAATTAATTTACTTTTGTGCCATGCAAATTCAAGTTTTAAAATCAAAAATACACCGCGTTAAAGTAACTGGAGCCGATTTAAATTATATCGGAAGTATTACTATTGACGAGTCATTATTAGACGCTTCAAACATTATTGAAGGCGAGAAAGTTTCTATCGTAAACATCAATAATGGAGAACGTTTTGAAACGTATGCTATTAAAGGCGCGAAAAATTCAGGAACAATCACGTTAAATGGTCCTGCAGCACGAAAAGTTCAAAAAGATGACATTATTATAATCATCTCCTATGCAACACTAGAATTTGAAGAAGCAAAATCTTTTAAACCATGGATTATTTTTCCAAATGAAAATGACAATTCACTAACATAAAATAAAATTTTCAATCATTGAAAGCCACTCCTCAACAGAGTGGCTTTCACTTTTTAAGAAGTTTTTACTGTTTTTAAGAAGCTGTAGAATTTAAGAAACAATGTTTTTTTACAAGCGTACTTTACTGTAAATTTGAATTCAATATTATTCCAACATCAATGTCAAAAGTAAAAACAACTTTTTTTTGCCAAAATTGTGGCGCACAATATGCCAAATGGCAAGGACAATGTAACTCTTGCAAGGAATGGAATACCATCGCCGAAGAGATTATTCAGAAGCAAGAAAAAGCAGCTTGGAAAAGTGAACCGAGTTCAAGCAGCAAAGCTCCAAAGCCTTTACGAATTGACGAAATAGATTCTGCTCAAGAAATACGAATGGACACTACTGATGCCGAATTAAATCGAGTTTTAGGTGGCGGAATTGTTCCTGGATCGTTAATACTTTTAGGTGGAGAACCTGGAATTGGAAAAAGCACATTATTACTCCAAGTTTCATTAAAGCTTCCGTACAAAACTTTATATGTTTCAGGCGAAGAAAGCCAAAAGCAAATAAAAATGCGTGCAGAACGAATTACTCCTAGCAGTGAGAACTGTTATATTCTAACGGAAACAAAAACGCAGAATATTTTTAAACAAATAGAAGCAATTCAACCTGAAATTGTAATCATCGATTCGATACAAACTTTACATACGGATTACATCGAATCTACTGCAGGAAGTATTTCACAAATTAGAGAAACTACTGCAGAACTTATAAAATTTGCGAAGGAAACTAATATTCCAGTTATTCTTATTGGACATATCACAAAAGATGGGAATATTGCCGGTCCAAAGATACTAGAACACATGGTAGATACTGTTCTTCAGTTTGAAGGCGATAGAAATCATGTTTATAGAATATTGCGTTCTTTAAAAAACCGCTTTGGTTCTACTGCCGAAATCGGAATTTACGAAATGCTCGGAAGTGGATTACGCGAGGTTTCTAATCCTTCAGAAATATTAATTTCGCACAAAGACGAAGAATTATCAGGAACTGCAATCGCATCAACTCTAGAAGGAATGAGACCGTTAATGATCGAAATCCAAGCCTTAGTGAGCACGGCAGTTTACGGAACACCGCAACGAAGTACTACAGGTTACAATGCAAAAAGATTAAACATGATATTAGCCGTTCTTGAAAAAAGGGCTGGTTTTAGGCTTGGCGCCAAAGATGTATTCCTGAACGTAACAGGAGGAATTTCAGTCGATGATCCTGCTATAGACTTAGCTGTTGTTGCGGCCATATTATCCTCAAATGAAGATATAGCAGTGAACAAAGATTTCTGTTTTGCAGGTGAAGTGGGACTTTCGGGCGAGATACGACCTGTAAACCGCGTAGACCAACGTATTCAGGAAGCAGAAAAACTAGGATTTTCTACCATTTATGTTTCTAAATACAATAAGATTGCAACAAAGAGTACCGGGATAACGGTTCGTTTAGTTGCGAAAATTGAAGATGTAGCCGCTGAATTATTTGGATAAAAAAATTGTTTATTTATCATTTATGTAAAGTCTAGCATTAGATATTGTTGCACGTTACATTTACCTTTTCACTAAACTGACCTCACTTAAATTAGATGATCTTTTATCTAACTTTTAAAGAATAAACCCGTTACAAAAACGTTTCATAATTAATGAAATCTACAAAAAATAAAATATTTTTAATCCTAAAGATACTTTTGATATTAGTAGCTGTGATTGCAGTAGCTTTTTATTTTTTTAGAGATGCACTTTTAAAACAAGCAATTGCAAAAGCAACAGTAAAAATAGAGTTAGAATACGATAGTGATTTAACGATTAAGGAAGCTGTTTTTGAAGGTTTTTCAGGTATAAGTCTAAACGAGATAACACTTACTCCGCGAAATTTAGACACTTTAATAACTATCCAGAAAATGAGAACGAGCGTTAATATTTGGCAATTAGCGCTTGGTGAAGTTCAATTAGGCACATTAGAAATTAAAAATGGAAAAGTACAACTAACACAAAAAGGTAAAATAAAAAACTTTGCAGCTTTTCTAAAAAAGGATAAAAACGAATCAAAAAGCACTGATAAAAAAGACTACGCTGCTTTTGCCTATCGAATTATTACAAAGGTGCTAAATCTGGTCCCTACAGATATGGACGTTGAAAATCTGAGTTTTAAATTAGATGATAATGGCAAAAAAGCAACTATAGACATTAAAAAATTAGTACTATTAAACAAAGTGCTCGAAACTTCAATAGATGTACAGACCAATACTTTTGCGCAGCGCTGGAAAATAAAAGGCTTTGCTGATCCAAGAAATAAGAAAGCAGATGTTCGTTTTTTTAATCTTGATACTGGCGCGATTAAAGTTCCCTATTTTGATGAGCGTTATAATCTTATCTCGAGCTTTGACTCCATCCGTCTGAACATTGATAATATTGATAAAAGTGGTGGAGAACTGCATCTTGATGGCTTTGCTTCAATTGCCAACTTAAAAATAAATCATCCTAAAATTGCAAGAAAAGATGTGGTTATAAAAAACGCGCGTTTTGATTATCGCTTCTTGTTAGGATCAAACTTTATTTCTATTGATAGTAGCTCCACGATCCAGCTCAATAAAATTAAACTCTATCCTTATTTGTCCTATGACAATGAAAAAGATACTGTTTACAGACTCAAAGTAGCGTTACCGAAAATGGCAGCACAAGATTTTATTTCTTCTTTACCAGACGGTCTTTTCACAAATTTCCAAGGAATGGAAGCGGCAGGAATTTTCGATTATAAATTAGATTTCAAATACAATGTTAATAAACCTAATGACTTAGTTTTTGATAGTAATCTCAAGAAAGAAAACTTAAAAATCACAAAATATGGAAAAGCGAATCTAAACAAACTAAATGGTGAATTTATATATCGTGCCATTATAAAAGATGTTCTACAACGTCCAGTATTAGTTGGAAATGCCAATCCAAATTTTACACCGCTCGAGCAGATTTCACCCTATTTGAGAAAGAGCGTCTTAACCACCGAAGATCCATCCTTCTTTTCTCATCGTGGTTTTATAAACGAGGCATTCAAACAATCAATTGTAAAGAATATAAAAACGAAAAAGTTTTCGCGCGGTGCCAGTACCATAAGTATGCAATTAGTAAAAAACGTATTTCTAACTAGAGAAAAAACATTGTCTCGAAAACTTGAGGAAATTCTATTAGTTTACATTCTAGAAAACAATCGAATAGCCAGCAAAGAGAGAATGTTAGAAGTATATTTTAATATTATCGAATGGGGACCTAATATTTATGGAATAGGTGAAGCGAGCCAGTTTTACTTCCAAAAAAGACCTTCAGAATTAGACCTAAAAGAATGTCTTTATCTTGCTAGAATTATACCAAGTCCAAAAAAGTTTATGTATCAATTTAATGATCAAGGGAACTTGAGAGATTTTGCATTGCAACAAGAAAATTTTCTAACTAATATTATGACTAAAAGAGGATTGTTGACTGTTGACGATACTATTTACAAGCAACATACATTACATATTTCTGGTCCAGCAAAATCGTATCTTAGATTAAAAGTCAAAGATTCAACAGAAATTGATTCCATACCTTCAATAAGTGAGTTTGAATTGTAAAAATAAAGCCTGATAAAATAAAATTTCTATCAGGCTTTTGTATAATTATAGAATAAAATTACGGAGCAGGATCTGGAATAATAGCTTGAACTTTATTTATTTCTGCTAGAATATCTTCAGAAAGTGACACTTTGATAGTATCAATATTTTCCTTTAATTGTTTCAATGTTGTGGCACCAATGATTGTACTACTCACAAAAGGTTGCTGTTCAACGAATGCCAGAGACAATTCTGTTAAGGTTAATCCGTTTTTCTTTGCAATTTCATTATACAACATTGTCGCTTGGGTACACTGCTCGCTATTATATCTTGTATACTGAGGGAAAAGTTTAATTCTAGCGTTGGGATGACTTTCTCCTGTCAAGAATTTTCCAGATAAAACACCAAAAGCTAATGGAGAATACGCTAGCAAACCTACATTTTCTCTCATGCAAATTTCTGAAGTTCCTACTTCAAACAACCTATTCAATAACGAATAGGGATTTTGAACCGTTTTAATTCTGGCAAGATTTTTATATTTACTTTCTTCTAGAAAACGCATAATTCCCCATGGATTTTCATTTGAAAGACCAATATGTTTAATTTTACCTTCTTTAACAAAACCATCTAAAGTCTCTAAAACTTGGTGAATATTGTCTTCCCATGAATCATCTTGTACTTTAAAACCACGCTGACCAAAGCAATTATTTTTACGTTCCGGCCAATGCAATTGATAAACATCTAAATAATCTGTTTGCAGTCTCTTTAGGCTATTATCCAGTGCATAATTTAAACTTTCAGCAGAGAAGTCTATAGTATCACGCATATAAGTAAAATTAGGATTTGGCCCCGCAATTTTAGACGCTAGTACTATTTCCTCTCTCTTCCCTGATTTTTTTAACCAAGTACCAATGATTTTTTCAGTATTACCGTAAGTTTCTTTACTCGCAGGAACGGAATACATCTCAGCAGTATCAAAAAAATTAACACCATTTTCAAATGCATAATCCATTTGCGAATGACCTTCTGCTTCTGAATTTTGTTGTCCAAAAGTCATTGTGCCTAAGCATATTTTACTCACTTTTATATCGGTATTCGGTAAAGTAGTGTATTTCATTTTTGAAGATTCTTAATTAAGTTACAAAAGTATATTTATTAAAACTTTTCGGTTTGCAATTAAACTATTTTTATGAAACGTTTATGTTTATAACCATAAAAAAAGGCTCAAACAAAATGCTTTGAGCCTTAAAAATAATAGTTTGAAAACTAAATTTTAGTTTAAATCATTCAGCATATCTGCAATTTCATCTAATCTAGGCGTTAGAATAATTTCGATTCTACGATTTTTTGCTTTTCCCTCAGCAGTTGCATTACTCACTAGAGGTGAATATTCACTTCTACCTGCAGCAGTTAGATTTTGTTTATTTATTTTCTTGTTTTCAGTTAAAATCGAAACAATTGCAGTGGCTCTTTTAGTTGATAAATCCCAGTTATCGGCGATTGGACCAGCAGCAGAGAAAGCATCATTGTCCGTATGTCCTTCAATAAGAACTGAAATTTCAGGGTTGTCACCCAAAACTTTACCAACTTCCGTAACCGCTTTCTTCCCTTCAGAACCTACAGCATAACTTCCAGAATTAAATAGTAATTTGTTTTCCATTGAAACATATACTTTTCCATTCTTTTGTTCTACAGTTAAGCCTTTACCTTCAAAACTATTTAAAGCTTTAGAAAGCGTTTCTTTTAATTTTTTCATGCTCGCTTCCTTCGCAGCAATTAAATTCTCGAGTTCTTGTAAACGCTGTGCATTTTTATTTAATCGCTCTTGTTCCTGAGCTAAAGCTTTTGCTTTTTCGTCAAGTTGTCCCAGCAAATCACGATTTTTCTTCATGTTACTTTGCAAAGCATCACTGCTATTTTTTTCTAAAGCATCGTATGAATCTTGTAAAACCTTAAATTTATCTTGTGCTGCAGCATAGTCTACTTTCAACTTATTCAGCTCCGCTTTTGACTTACTTAAATCAGAAGTCAATCCATCACGATATAATTCTAGTTGGTTTTTAGCCTTTAGTAAATCGGCATTTTCATCAGATATACTTCTATTTTCTTTTTTCAGATCGGCAAATTTAGTTTCGAGATCATTGTATATTTTTTTTGATACACATGAGGTCGAAAGTGCCACTGCTAGTAATCCTATCGAAAGTTTTTTTATCATTTTGTTTATATTTTTATGCGTTGTCTTTTACCAAATGTAATCATTATACCCATAAATCCTAGCCTTGATGGCATTGAAAATCCTTCCTACTCTTTTGAAAAAGCAGTAAGATTGAACCATCCCGAGGCATTAAAAGTAGGATAAAGTACCTAAAAAATTTATTCAATTTCTACTAAAATGGGGCAATGATCAGAATGTACTGCGTCAGATAAAATAACGGCTCTTTTCAATTTATGTTTTAACGAATCACTTACTAAGTTGTAATCGATGCGCCAACCCTTATTATTCCCTCTGGCTCCAGCGCGGTAACTCCACCAAGAATATTGATGTGGCTCACTGTTGAAATGACGAAAACTATCTACAAATCCAGACTTCATAAATCCGTCAAGCCACGCTCGTTCTTGAGGTAAAAATCCAGAAACATTTTTATTTCTTACAGGATCATGAATATCGATAGCTTCGTGACAAATATTATAATCACCGCAAATAACAAGATTTGGAATTTCTTGCTTAAGGTCATTGATATAATTTTGAAAGTCATCCATAAACATAAATTTGTGGTCGAGTCTATCAATATTTGTTCCTGATGGTAAGTACAAACTCATGACAGAAACATCATCGAAGTCGGCACGAAGATTCCTACCTTCAAAATCCATATGCTGAATTCCAGTTCCATGAACTACCTTGTTAGGCTTAGTCTTCGAAAGAATTGCCACGCCACTATATCCTTTTTTAGTTGCTGAGTAATAGTATTGATAAGGATAACCCGCTTCTGTGATTGCATCTACAGGAATTTGATCTTCCATAGCTTTAATTTCTTGAAGACAAATTACATCTGGGTTTGCTTGCTTCAACCAATCTATAAATCCTTTAGAAATCGCTGCTCTGATTCCGTTGACGTTGTATGAAATAATTTTCATTGAAGTTTTTTTTGAGTTTCAAAAGTAATAAAAAAGAAGAAGTTTGACTTAGAAAAATAGAGAAAATGGAGTTTTTTGCTATCTTTGTTTCTTGCTCTAAAAACAAAAAATAAATGGGTTTAGTAACCGCCAAAGAAGTTGCAAAAGCAATTAATGTAGATAAGTATGGAGTTCTTGGCACTTTTTCCGGTTGGATGCTAATGAAGTTGCTTAAAATTTCTACATTAAATAAAGTTTACGATAGAAATAGACATCTACAAGATGTAGATTTTTTGAATGGAATATTAGATGATTTACAAATAAAATTTGAAATACCAGAAGAAGACTTAAAACGTTTACCAAAAGATGGCGCTTACATAACAATATCAAATCATCCTCTAGGTGGTATTGACGGAGTTTTATTACTGAAATTGATGCTTGAAAGAGAACCAAATTTCAAAATTATTGCTAACTTTTTATTACACCGAATTGAACCTCTCAAAAAATACATAATGCCCGTAAATCCTTTTGAAAATCATAAGGATGCGAAATCTAGCGTTGTAGGAATTAAAGAAACTTTACGCCATTTAAGCGATGGAAAACCATTAGGAATGTTTCCTGCCGGTGAAGTTTCAACGTATAAAGATGGAAAATTAATGGTTGATAAACCTTGGGAAGAAGGAGCAATAAAAGTTATTAGAAAAGCACAAGTACCTGTTGTTCCTATTTATTTTCATGCAAAAAACAGTCGCTTGTTTTATCTGCTTTCAAAAATTAGCAGCACGTTTAGAACTGCAAAACTACCTTCTGAAGTTTTTAGTCAAAAGAATAGAGTAATAAAAGTACGCGTTGGGAAACCAATTTCAGTTAACGAACAAAATGAGTACAAAACGATAGAGGAATACTCTGAATTTTTAAGAAAGAAAACCTACATGTTGGCTAATCCTTTCGAAAAGGAGACTCACTTTTTACCAACACCAACTTTAAAAATTCCTAAAAGCCCAAAGAAAATTGTGGGTGGTGCCAATAGAGAAAAAATGATTGCCGAAGTTGATGCCGCCAGAAATACTGATTGTCGTCTTTTACAAAGTAAAAACTATGAGGTGTTTTTCACTGAAGCTGAAAAAATTCCTAACATTCTACATGAGATAGGCCGCTTACGAGAAATCACTTTTCGTGAAGTAGGTGAAGGGACTAACGAGTCTATAGATTTAGATAAGCATGATCAATATTATCACCACTTATTTTTATGGGATAATGAAACCAATAAAATTGCAGGCGCCTACCGAATGGGCTTAGGTTCCAAAATTTATCCAAAATACGGAATAAATGGTTTTTACCTCAACGATCTATTTCGTTTTGAGCCAGAATTATATGATATGATGCACAAATCCATTGAAATGGGTCGTGCATTTATCATCAAAGAATACCAGCAAAAACCAATGCCTCTTTTCTTACTTTGGAAAGGGATTATGCACACCACGCTTCGTTATCCTGAACATAAATTCTTGTTAGGAGGAGTTAGTATTAGCAATCAGTTTTCTGATTTCTCAAAATCATTGATGATTGAATTTATGAAGTCCAATTATTACGATCCCTATATCGCTCAATATATTCATCCAAAGAAAGAATATAAAGTAAAATTAAAGGACGCAGATAAAGATTTCATTTTTGATGAAGCTGAATCTGATTTAAATAAATTTGATAAGATTATTGATGAATTAGAACCGGGAAGTTTGCGTTTGCCTGTGCTTATTAAAAAATACATCAAGCAAAATGCAAAAGTGGTTGCTTTTAATGTTGATCCCTTATTCAACAATGCTGTCGATGGATTAATGTATATTAGAATTGCAGATATTCCAGAAAGTACAATGAAACCAGTAATGGAAGAGTTCCAAAAAGAGCTTGAAAGAAAACTACATGAAAAAGAAGATTAATCTTCGAATTATATAGAAAAGAAAATCCCGTTAATTTAAGAAGTTAACGGGATTTTTTATTTCTTAGAACCATGCTTTTTTCTCTACCTGATAGGTTTGATAAAACTCTTCATCAGATTTTGTTAGATATATAATTCCTTCAATAAGCCCGAGTAAACTGGTCACTGTTCCACAAGTACAAATACTTATTACCAGCCATATTATTCCTTCTTTGGTGTAGCCTAAAAGAAATTTATGAATACCAAATACTCCTAGAAGTATTGCTAAAATTCCAGCTGGCAACTTTTTGTTGTCTTGTTTAATTGGCTTAGGATTGTTCCATTGCTCGTGTCTTGAATTTTCCATTTTTTAAAATTATATTTTAGTTTAGTTAATAGTTATTCTTTTCTAATATTACTCTTTTGGTTCCCAGAGTTCGATTTTATTTCCTTCTAAATCAAGGATCCATCCAAATTTACCGTACTCATAAGTCTGCACATCACCTACAATTGTTACCCCTTCTTCAGACAATTTGTTTAATAAATCATCCAAATTTACTACTCTGAAGTTTTGCATGAATTGCTTCTCACTTGGTGCAAAATAATTGGTTTCCTCTACAAAAGGGGACCATTGCGTTGAACATTGATTGTCATTTTTATCTTTCCAAAGAAAAGTGGATCCAAAATCATCTGTTTTTAAACCTAAATGGGTTGCGTACCATGAAAGTAGTTCTTTTGGATTTTTAGATTTAAAAAAGAAACCTCCAATTCCAGTTACTCTTTCTTCGGTTGCTGTTGGATTAGAATTACCAAAATATTTTGCTTTGATTTTATCAACGATTACTTGCGCTAATCGCTCATGGCTTTCAAAGGTCCAACCAGCAATATGGGGACTTAATATAACATTTTTAGCTTTCAATAAATATTTAAATGCTTCAGGCGTGTATTTGTCTTTGAAGAGTGTTTCAAAAGACAATTTTTCATATTCTAAAACATCTAATCCAGCACCAAGTACCTTTCCAGATTGCATCGCAGTGACTAAATCAGCAGTTACAACATTATTCCCTCTAGAAGTATTTATAATCCAAAACGGTTTTTCAAATCCCTCGATAAATGCAGTATTAACCATTTTGTCTGTTTCTGGAGTCCATGGTAAATGTAAACTCAGCACATCAGTTTTTTGCTTTAGTTCTTCTAATGAAACTTGCTTAGCATTGGCATCAGCCACATTTTCTTTGATATCATAACACAGCACCTCAACATCAAAACCGCGAAGTTTTTTAGCAAATGCTTTTCCCATATTACCATAACCAATTATACCTACCGTTTTACCATCTAACTCATGCCCTCTATTACTTTCTCTGTTCCAATGACCAGATTGGATTTCAGTATGCGCTTGATTTAATTTATTAAAAAGAGATAAAATCATCCCGAGAGAGTGTTCTGCGACTGCGTTTCTATTTCCTTCAGGCGCAGCTATAAGTGTAATGTTTTTAGAACTAGCATATTCACAATCAATGCTTTCTAATCCTGCTCCTACTCTGGCGATGAACTGTAAATTAGTGGCTTTTTCTAAAAACGTCTTATCAATTTTGAACCTACTTCTAATTACAATCCCTTGATAATCTTGAATCTTAGCTTCAATTTCTTCTTTTGACGATGTGAAATCACTGTGGTTTATAAACCCAGCATTTTGCAATTGATCCCAAAGTATTGGGTTATTACTATCGATGTGAAGGATTTTGATGTCCATAATTTAATTTTTTTTGATCCTCCAAATAAACAAAAAAATTACGGTTTATTATTTTTACCAAGGAAATTTGACCTTAAATTCATAAATTAGCGCTCTAAATTTTTATTACAAATAGGAAAAACGTAATAAATGAAAAATGAAAAATGAAATTAAGTAAAACATTCAAGGCTTTTTTTGAAAGTGAAAAATCTGGTGGACTCTTATTGCTTTCTGTAACTATAATATCTCTCTTCTTAGCTAATTCAATCATTCAAACTGAATATATTGCATTTTGGGAAACTAATATTGGAAGTCATTCCATAACCCATTGGATTAATGATGGTTTAATGGCTATTTTCTTTCTATTAATTGGATTAGAATTAGAACGTGAAATATATCAAGGAGAATTATCGAATATAAAAAATGCTTCTCTACCTCTTTTTGGAGCGCTTGGAGGGATGGTAGTTCCAGCGGGAATCTTTTTACTATTGAATTTCGGAACAATAACGCAAAATGGCGCTGGAATCCCTATGGCGACAGATATTGCCTTTGCTATTGGTATATTATCACTTTTAGGAAGTCGCGTGCCCACGTCGCTTAAAGTGTTCCTGACGGCACTTGCAGTTATAGATGACATTGGAGCGATTTTGGTAATTGCTATTTTTTACACCGATAATATTGCCTTTATAAATTTACTTATTGCTTTTGGAATTATGGGCTTCTTGTTCATATTGAATAGAAGAAAGGTTCATAACATTATCCCATACTTAATTGGTGGTGCAGGAATGTGGTATTTTATGCTGAATTCTGGAGTACACGCAACAATTACTGGAGTGCTACTAGCTTTTGTAATACCATTTGGAGATGGTAGTAGAAAAACTTCTTCTTATAAATTACAACACTTTTTACATAAACCTGTAGCTTTCTTTATACTTCCTTTGTTTGCCATGGCAAATACTGGAATAGCGATTGGTTCAGATTGGAGTTCAGAACTAAATCACCCGAACACAATTGGAATTATATTAGGGCTTGTAGTAGGTAAACCTTTAGGAATTTGGTTGTTTTCATTTGCAGCAGTAAGCTTTGGAATATGCTCATTACCCCGCGATTTAAAGTGGAGCAATATTGTAGGCGCTGGAATGCTAGGAGGAATAGGATTTACAATGTCGATATTTATCACATTACTCGCTTTTAAAAATGATGGAGAAGAAGTGATAACCTATTCTAAGATAGCAATTCTTATCGCATCGTTCATCGCTGGTACAGTTGGTTTCTTATTCTTAAATTTCAATTTAAAAGCTGATCGGAAAAAATAAATCAATCTTATAATTCTATACAAAAATGCCTCGCTTGAATAGTATTTAAGCGAGGCGTTTTCTATTGTAGAAACAATTTAATTAGAATTTTATACTGAAAAAATTTTTTTGAAATTTAATTTTTAAATACATAAAATAATAATTTCATGATCAAACAGGCGAAAACTATATCCGCTTATAGATAACAAAAAAATTAGAAAACTGATAAATTAGAAATTTTATTAGCCTTTTATTTGTTTCAAAGAAGTTTTAATTCCTCTAATTAACGAAGAGCTAAATCCATGCATTTCCATTTCATTCAGTCCAGCAATTGTACAACCTTGAGGAGTTGTAACACGATCTATAAGTTGTTCAGGGTGAACTTTTTCTTCTAACAACATTTCAGCAGCGCCTTTAACAGTTTGTGCAGAAATAGCTAATGCCGTTTGCCAGTCGAATCCTATTTCGATACCAGCTTGCATAGAAGCTCTTATGTATCGCAATGCAAACGCAGTTCCGCTCGCCGCAAGAACCGTAGCCGCATCCATTAATTTTTCATCAATTATAGGAGCAGTTCCTAATGTTTGAAAAAGAGCAATTACGCCAGTTGCTTTATCTTTATTTTTTTCCTGAAACGCAATACAAGTCGCCGAAGCTCCAAACTGCGCGGCAATATTTGGCATAATTCTAATAGCGGTATTAGACTCACCTATTTTGTTTTGTAAGCTTTCAATAGATAATCCGCTAACTGCTGAAGCAATTATTTTATTCGAAATAAAAGGAAGAATTTCATTTAGAACAACATCAATTTGGTATGGCTTTATCGTTAGAATGATGACATCTGCCTCTTCAATTAGGTGTGTGTTGTTAGTGGAAACTGTAGCTCCAAGTTTTTCCAGATATTGAATGCTAGAAATATTCCTTCTGGTTATTGTTACTTGGTTTTCTGAGGAAAATTTAGATAATCCCAAGGCAATGGAAACTCCTAAATTCCCACCGCCAATAATATGTACTTTCATTATAGTTTTGGTTAATTTTTCTTTACAACTCGATTCTAAGATAATGTGGTTACTTCATTATTCGTTTCTAAAAATCATTAATAAGTCATAAAGTATTCGTTTTTTGGTTAATGCTTATTGCTACTTATCTATTAAATTTGAATATCTTTTTTAAAACTTAAAACCCTAAAATCATTTTTGCAATAGAGAAATAAATTAAAATTCCACATATATCATTACTCGTTGTGATAAATGGCCCAGTCGCTAATGCAGGATCAATACCAAATTTCTCTAAAAGTAACGGGATAAAAGTACCAATTAATGACGCAATAATAATCACAGAAACTAACGCAATTGTCACAATAAATCCAATAATAAACTCTACATCTAATAAAAAGTGACTTCCTAAAAACAAGATAATCGCTAAAATTAATCCGTTAAGTAAACTAAGCATAACTTCCTTTACTAATCTACTAAAGAGTGAACCGCTCAAGGAATTATTTGCTAAACCTTGCACAATAATCGCTGACGATTGTACACCCACATTACCAGCCATTGCGGCAATCAAAGGAGTAAAAAAGAATAACTTCCCGTGCTCTTCCATTGCTGGTTCAAATAAGCCCAAAACTTTAACAGTTACAAATCCTCCAAGAAGTGCTAGAACCAACCACGGCAAACGCGCCTTAGTATGTTCTAAGATACTATCATCCGCTTCAATATCCTGGGAAATACCCGCTGCCAACTGGTAATCCTTATCTGCTTCTTCTTTTATTACATCTAATATATCATCAATGGTAATTCGGCCAACTAATCGACCTAATTCATCAACCACAGGAATAGCCTCTAAATCGTATTTTTGCATTATTCGAGCCACTTCAACGTCTTCTGTATTTACTTTTACAGAATTCAGTTTCCGAATGTAGACGTCGCTTATCGCCGTTCTAGAAGAGGTCGTTAATAAATCCTTTAAAGACAAACGACCTTTTAATCGATCTTCATCATCAACAACATAAATAGAATGCACTCTAGATATATTTTCAGCTTGCATTCTCATTTCCTTCACACAAGTCAGTACATTCCAATTTTCATTTACTTTAACTAACTCTTTATGCATGATTCCACCGGCAGTGTCTTCATCGTAACGCAGTAAGTCAACAATATCCTTTGCATGCTCAACATCTAAAAGCTCTGATATAACTTCCGCTTTCAAATCTTGTGAAAGTTCCCCAATAATATCAGCCGCATCATTAGTTTCTAGCTCATCTAACTCCTCAGCAATCTCTTTTGCAGAAAGTCGGCCTAATATATTCTCCCTTAAATCATCTTCTAATTCAAGAAGTATCTCAGCTGTTTTTTCACTATCTAATACTTTAAAGACATAAGTAGCCTCGTTAAAATCAAGCTTATCAAGAATTTCAGCAATATCAGCGTGGTGCATATCATTAAGTAAAACTTCCAGTTGCCTGTCGTTTCTGCTTTTAATAAGATCCTCTAACTCATGAATTAATTCTCTACTTATTTTAAACTCCATCTGCTTCAATTTTTTGGGTAAGTTCAATGAACTGTTCTACATTAAGTTGCTCTGGTCTAAGGTCAAACACAATATCTTCTCTTAACTTATCAGATAAGTTCATTGTTTTTAAACTATTTCGCAACGTTTTTCTACGTTGTTGAAAAGCTGTTTTGACAACTGTAAAAAATAATTTTTCACCACAAGGCAAACTGTAATCTTCTTTTCTACGCAGTCGCAAAACACCTGATTTAACTTTTGGTGGTGGAATAAAAACATTCTCGTCTACTGTAAACAAATATTCAGCATCGTAGAATGCCTGCACTAAAACCGACAAAATGCCATATGCTTTAGTTCCCTTTTTTTCACAAATACGTTGCGCTACTTCTTTTTGAAACATTCCTGCAAATTCAGGAATCTGACTGCGATATTCTAATGCTCTAAAAACAATTTGAGTCGAAATATTATAAGGGAAATTACCAATTATAGCGAATTGCTTCCCTTCAAAAATTTCGTTTATATTATATTTTAAAAAATCTTTAGAAATAATTTTATCCTTTAATTTAGGATAATTTTCGTCAAGATATGTTACTGACTCTGGATCAATTTCGATCACATAGGTAGTAACTGGTTTATCTAACAAATATTTTGTCAAAACACCCATTCCAGGCCCAATCTCTAATACATCATCGTATCCTACTAAATTTAACGTATCGGCAATATCTTTAGCAATACTTTCATCTTTCAAGAAATGCTGACCGAGGTGTTTTTTGGCTTTTACTTTTTCCATTTTGTCATTGCGAGGCACGAAGCAAGCTCACTTAATTTTATTATTTTCTATTCTCAAAGGTTTTAAAAATCAACCTTGCGATTCACGTAGCATCAAAGCGCTAAACACATTTATTTCTTGGCACAAAAAAAGAAAGTTTTTTTGTTTACGAATTAAGACTGACAACTAATAATTAAAATTAGCATCTAAGTCTAAAAACTATTTAATGATCGCTTATCAATTCTAACTCCGTTCGAAAAGCTAGCATTTTATCACCAAATAATTTCAGTCCTTCTTCACGGAAAGCTGCTGCATCTTCTTGGTAATATTTCTCTAGTGTTTCCTTACTATCTGTTGTGTATTGAACTGAGTAAGTTGTTCCACCCATTTCCTCTTCAATTAAAACACGGACCATTCGAGCAGAAGAGAATTTCCCTGTAGCTAGAAGTTCCGGAATATGTTTATGTCTCATCCAAAGCATCCATTGATCATGAACGCTCTCGTGTATGTTTGTTGTAACGTTGTATATTATCATTTTTTATTTTGTGTTTTAATTTTGAGTTTAGATGCTATTTCAAACCTAAAATCATTTTAAAGATTTGTATCTCCTCGCAACTGTCGGAATTTTTTTCTTGCCTCTACAAAATGAATACTATCCTGATGATTGAAAATTATCTTTTCATACAACGGCTTTGCTTTTTCAGGTTGTTGCAATTGCTTATTATATATTTCAGCTAAAAAAAACAGCGCTTCATCACTGTAAATTCCATCGCTGTAATTATCGATAATTATTTGGTATTGGCTTAAAGCCAAATTATAATCACCTAATTTTTCATAAATTTCGCCTAATCTCAATAATGTAACTGCTTCAATTTCGTCGCCTTTAAAACTTTTCAATATGGATTGAAATTGCGTTACCGCTTCCTCATTTCTGTTTTGATATAAAAGATAATCACCTTTTGCAAATTGCTTTAAAGCAGTTTGTGTCGAATCGGCAACAGTGTTATCATTTATTAAAAGAAAATATTCTAATGCATCATTAGCAATCAATTGTGTATTAGCTGATTTTAATTCTTTAAACTGCTTCAAAGCCCAAGCAAAATCTGCCTTAAAATAACTCGTTTTTGCAGCTTTTAATGTAGCTTCATGCGCCATTACGTCATTTTTTAAATCTAATTCAATTTGAGAATAATAGATTAAAGCTTGATTGAATTTTTCTTCATAAAGCAAAATATCTGCTAATTCCATTTTGGCTCGAGCCACATCGTACTCATTCAATCGCAATTCTAGAGCTTTTTTTATAATAGCTTTACCTTCTTCAGGTTTTTTAAAATTAAAAGCCGCAAAATGCGCTTGAGTCAGTTGCAAAGATAAGGTAAAAGGCGTAATCTCAAATTCGCTGAGCAAATTCGCTAGTTCCGTACTAATTCCAGCATAGTCTTTTTCAGTTGACTTCTCGATTTTCATATTCATCAAATAAGAATTTGCTTGGATCAATAATTCTAAGTCTTTAGTATTTTCAAGAACAAAACTTAAAATTTCCTTCGCAGCATCCTGATTATCTTCATCTATGGCTAATTGAGCTAAATTAATTATTGCACTTAGCGATTCTGGGTTCCTTTTATAAATTGCTTTTTGTTGGATAAAGGCCTTTTCGAACTCTTTTTGCTGAACATAAAACCAACTCAAATAATGATTCCAAAAAAGATCTTGATTTTTTTGAGTTCGCAAAATCAATGCTTTTCTTAATTTGTCATTAAAATTGGCATCACCATCGTCAACCATAAAACGTACAAGTTGATTTTGAATCCTAACAGAATTTTGAGGGTTTACAAATGCTTCATCCAGGAAAGTAGATATCATCATATCTATATTCCCTAACTGACCATAAATCAATCCTATTTGGTAATTAAAATTATTATTAGCATCTACAGCGATAGCGCTTTGATACGATTTTAAGGCATATTCTAATAAAACCTTTCGCTCAAAAGAGCTTGAAATGCTATAAACCTCAGTTGGAGTTTTTTTAATACGTTCTAAGGCTTGATCGTAAAAGTTATTAGCCTTGGTCTGGTTTTTTTGTAGTTGGAAATTATAGCCTAACTCAACAAGTAGATAGCTTTGTTTGTACTTATCTAATCTTTGCTGAATTGCTTTTTCGGCAATATCGAATTGTTGCAGTTGCTGATAGCAGTCAATAGTGCGGAGAAAATATTGAGTGTTTTGTGGTACATTTAATAGTAATTCCTCAAAACCTATTCGTGCTTTTTCAAAATCTCCTTTTTCATAATAATACTGCGCTAATTGTTCGTTTTGCGCGAATCCAACTAGTGAGAAAAAGAAAGTGAGAAAAAGAAAAAAGTATTTCATATTAAATGTGTTCAGTATTCAATGTTCAGTTTGCGAACCAATGTACTGTCCAAAAAACAAACTGAACACTGATCACTGAGGACTGAACACTAAATTAATCTATAATATCAAATCCACAATACGGACGCAATACTTCAGGAATAACAATTCCTTCCGGAGTTTGATAATTCTCTAAAATTCCAGCTAAAACTCTTGGCAAAGCCAATGAACTTCCGTTAAGCGTGTGTGCCAATTGATTTTTTCCATCTTTATCTTTGAAACGCAATTTCAAACGGTTTGCTTGAAAAGTCTCAAAATTAGATACAGAAGAAATTTCTAACCAACGGTCTTGAGCAGTTGAAAACACTTCAAAATCATATGTCAATGAAGCAGTAAAACCCATGTCGCCGCCACAAAGACGCAAAATTCTATATGGTAATTTCAATTCTTGAAGAATAGATTTTACATGCTCTACCATTCCGTCTAATGCTTCATACGATTTCTCAGGATGTTCTACTCTTACAATTTCAACTTTATCAAATTGGTGCAAGCGGTTTAATCCTCGTACGTGCGCACCATATGAACCCGCTTCACGACGGAAACATGGCGTATATGCTGTGGTAAGAATAGGTAATTCACTTTCATTTAGAATCACATCACGAAATAAATTCGTAACAGGAACCTCAGCTGTTGGAATTAAGTATAAATCGTCGGTTTTATCATGGTACATTTGGCCTTCTTTGTCTGGCAATTGTCCTGTTCCGTAAGCCGAAGCTTCATTTACCATATGTGGCACCTGAACTTCATTATAACCTGCAGCAGTATTTTTATCTAAAAAATAATTGATTAAAGCGCGTTGTAATTTGGCGCCTTTTCCTTTATAAACTGGAAATCCTGCTCCTGTAATTTTTACACCTAGCTCAAAATCAATGATGTCATATTTTTTCACTAATTCCCAATGTGGCTGCGCACCTTCATGTAGAACTGGAATATCACCTTCGTGAAAAACATTCAAATTTTCTTCAGGAGTTTTTCCTTCTGGAACAATATCCGCAGGAAGATTAGGCAACGTATATAATTTTTCTAAAAGTTCAGCAGCAAGTGCATCAGCAGTTTCTGCTAGTTTCTTACTTTTCTCTTTATTTAAAACTGTTTTTTCTTTTAGAATCGCGGCTTTTGATTTCTCGCCGTTTTTCATCAATTCGCCTATGTCTTTGGATAATTTATTAGATTCAGATAAAATTCCGTCTAACTCTACTTGCGTAGCGCGACGTTTTTCATCTAGTTGTACCACTTCTTCAACAATACTTTTGGCATCCATATTTCTTTTTGCCAAAGCATTGATTACTTTCTCTTGATTCTCTCTAATAAATGCAATTTGTAACATAATTTATTTTTTATACCTATTATATTTCTAATAATGGAAGCAAATTTAAGGAAATGTTTGATAGAAACGAGCTAAAAATTCAGGCATTTGTGATTGGCAGCTTAAGACACGAATTTCACGAATTAGCACAAATTTATTAGACTATTAATCTCACTAATGATAAATAAAATCTCTAATCTTATACAAACAAATTATGTGTGTTATTTTTAAAATTAGTGAATTTAAATTAATATTTTATTCGTGACCATTAGTGAAATTCGTGTCTGAATTTTTAATCTCTTTTAATTTCGTGACCTACAAATTCCTCTAATGCAGCAAACATATCATCGACAGAGAGCACTTCTAAGTCAGGATGAGTTCTTAAGAAATCAGCGTTAAGTTGTACTAAATTTTCCTCAATTTCAAAAAAAGTATCGCTGTTCATTAAATCACGAACTGGATTTATTCCTTCCAGTTTTCCTTTAAAGAATTTATCTCTTTTTACACTGCTCATCAATTTCACTTTCTTACATTGTTGTTGGAATAATTCCAAATGCTTTTCGGCGCCAAGTAGCTGTAGACCTTCTTCTATTAGTTCGTTAAGCTCCGTATTCCATTTCGAATTATATACAAATTGTGCGAAATTGCCTTCTGTACATTGCGAGGTGTAATAATCTAAATAGTAACTCATCAATGCATCTTCGTGAATCAAATCATCATCAATTTTTTCTTCCCGCATTAAATTGATAACCGAAATATTCGAATTGATTACATCTTGAGCATTTTCGCTATTTGACGCTGTTTCTGAAATTATAATTCTGCCGAATTCCATTGGAGTTTAATTTAAGGAGTTTGTGCAAATTTCGAAAAAATTACTGAATGATAATTATTTTTAAACACAGATTTCGAGTAGTAGCAACGATGATAGAAATATCAAGTCATTGCGAGGAACGACGCAATCCCACTACGAAAGAAACAAATGAGCCATTTTTCAATTCGAAAAATAAAAAAAATAGCAGATTTATTTGCCTTCAGCTTCATTGCTATTCTTTTGCTGATTCACTTTAGTGACCAAGGTTTTTAATCGCAAAGCCTTTTCCTTCTTTTCTTCTTGAAGTTTTGACTTTTTACGATTCAGCAATTTAGTATGCAAAGCTTTATTTTTAGTATTCTTTTCAGGACCTTTCGCCATTTTAAAAATCTTAATTAATTAGTAATTACTAAAATGAATATTATAACGATTCGATTTTTTTATCAGCTTTTTTAAAAACCTTTCTTTTTTTATTTCCAATAGAGAAAAATGCTAATCCACCCACAAAATAGAGCATCACATCAATCCAATCACTTGTGTATCTACTATTGATTTTGGGAAGATAATATTCGAAGTAAAAAGAATAAGAACACGATAGAAAAATAATGAAACCTAACGGCAATTTGAAATAATCATCTTTTTTTAATCTTCGAATTATATATTCAATCGCTCCAAGAACTAGCGGGACATATAGCAAATCATTTGCATAATTGTTAACCACAGCAGGCAATGGAATTTTCAAACGCTGCATTACATATATTGTTAGCGCCACAATTAACACTGTAAAATACAGCACTTTTCTAAACATAGAAAACTTAGTTGGAGAAGTTAGGATCACAAGATTTAAATTTTTAACCAGCAGCTGCAGCCGTAACTGCAGCAATAATTCCTCCAATAACCACTGCAAAGAAAAGCCAAATAGAATAAATAGCCTGAAAAAAATATCTTATTAAAAGGTTTGAATGCTCTAATCCTTTATTGAAAAAAATTTCGAATTTATTGGGTGGTTTTTTTGTCTTCTCTTGCTCGTCAATTTTAAATTGAATATTTTTTTCTGTTTCCAGTCGGCGCTTGAGAACTAAATCTAATAATTCGCCACAGTTACTACAATACTCATTATTTAAATTGACGGTATAACATTTAGGGCACTTTATATACGATTTACTCATTATACTATTGCTTATTCTGTATTAATTTTAGCAAAGCTATGAAAAATGCCTGACATGCAGAATGAGATTCCTTCGTTCCTCGGAATGACAAATGTTGTTGAAATCTGAAAACCCTAGCCCCGATAGTAGTGAAAATCCTTCTTGTTTTTTCTTTAAAAACAAGAAGATTGCAACGTATAGCGGGAAATAGCTCCAAATAAAAATTCTATTGCTTATTTTTGCACGAAATTAAACTGAATTATGTTACAGAATCCAAAAAGATATACGATTACAGCGGCATTACCTTATACTAACGGACCAATTCACATTGGCCATTTAGCGGGTGTTTACGTGCCTTCAGATATTTACTCACGTTACCTACGTTTACAAGGTAGAGACGTTTTCTTTGTATGCGGAAGCGACGAACACGGCGTTGCCATTTCGATGAAAGCAAAGAAAGAAGGGATTACTCCGCAAGAAGTAATTGATAAATATGATGGAATTATACGTAAGTCGTTTTCTGATTTTGGAATTTCATTTGATAATTATTCTAGAACTTCAGCTAAGATTCACCATGATACGGCTTCGGAGTTTTTTACAACCTTATATGAAAAAGGTGATTTTATAGAACAAGTTACCGAACAATTGTATGACGCCAAAGCGGATCAGTTTTTAGCAGACCGTTTTGTTATGGGTACTTGTCCAAAATGTGGTAATGAAGAAGCGTACGGTGATCAATGCGAAAAATGTGGTTCGACATTGAATGCAACAGATTTAATAAACCCAAAATCGACCATAACTGGAGAAACGCCTATTATGAAATCGACAAAACACTGGTTTTTACCTTTGGATCGTTATGAAGATTTCTTGAGAGAGTGGATTCTTGTTGGACATAAAAATGACTGGAAACCGAATGTTTACGGCCAAGTAAAATCGTGGATTGATGGTGGATTAGAACCTCGTGCTGTTACTCGTGACCTTGATTGGGGAATTGACGTTCCAGTTCCTGGTGCCGAAGGAAAAAAATTATATGTGTGGTTTGATGCGCCTATTGGCTATATCTCCTCTACTAAAGAATGGGCAGAACGTGAAGGAAAAGATTGGGAACCATATTGGAAGGATCAAGACACAAAACTGGTTCACTTTATAGGGAAAGACAATATTGTTTTTCACTGTATCATTTTTCCTGCGATGTTAAAAGCGGAAGGAAGTTATATTTTACCAGATAATGTTCCTGCGAATGAGTTCTTGAATTTAGAAGGAAATAAATTATCGACTTCTAAAAATTGGGCTGTTTGGTTACACGAATATTTAGAAGAATTTCCAAATCAGCAAGATGTATTGCGTTATGCTTTAACATCAAATGCACCGGAAACAAAAGATAATGACTTTACTTGGAAAGATTTCCAGGCGAGAAATAACAATGAATTAGTTGCGATTTACGGAAATTTTATAAACCGTGTTGTCGTTTTAACGAATAAATATTACAACGGAATTGTACCTCAACCGAATGATTTATCGGAAGTTGACGAGGCTACTTTAACCGAATTGAAAGCGTATCCAGCTGTGATTTCGAGTTCTATAGAAAGATATAGATTTAGAGAAGCATTAGGCGAATTAATGAATGTAGCTCGACTTGGAAACAAATATTTGGCTGATGAAGAACCATGGAAAGTAATAAAAGACAATCCAGAACGCGTACAAACACAAATGTATGTTGCCTTGCAAATCGCAGCCGCTTTGAGTTCGCTATGTGAACCGTTCCTACCTTTTACAGCAACTAAACTATCTAGAATCTTAAAAATAGAATCAGCGTTGTCTTGGAATACGATTTCAGAAAATTCAGATTTAATTGTTGCAGGACACCAAATAGGTGAGGCAGAATTATTATTTTCGAAAATTGAAGATGAAGAAATTCAAAAGCAAATAGACAAATTAGAAGCGACAAAAACAGCTAACAAAGCTGAAAACAAAGTAGTAGAACCACAAAAAGAAGCGATTCAATTTGATGATTTTGCTAAAATGGATTTGCGTGTAGGAACCATTCTAGAAGCTACAAAAATGCCAAAAGCTAATAAACTTTTGATTTTAAAAGTAGATACAGGAATTGATATCCGCACCATTGTTTCAGGAATTGCTGAGAGTTTTAAACCTGAGGATATTATTGGTAAGAAAGTGACTGTTTTAGTAAACTTGGCGCCAAGAAATCTTCGCGGAGTAGAAAGTCAAGGAATGATATTAATGACTACAAATGCAGAGGAGAAATTAGTTTTTGTAAATCCAGATGCTGATGCTTCTAATGGCGAGACAATAAATTAATTGCCGTTGCAAATGTCCAAAGTTATAATGCAGGTTTCAATTTTATATTTTAATTGATTCTTGCATTTTCTTATTACTGTAATATGTTATTTACTTTTTTTAGGCAAATTAAATAACACAATAGCCTGAAATCAAACAACTTAAAAAAAATGATAAAACAAATATTTATTGGATTTTGGTTTCTAATTGGATTGACTGCTTTTTCACAGGAAATTGTGTCAACATTACCATTAAATTTAAAGAAGAATCGGGACGTTTTTCAGACCGTAAATAGCGATAAGAAAGAAGTTACTTTATTTATAAGCGATAAGACAAATGTAAAGGCGATTCAATTTGATGAAAAAACACAAGTAATAGATAGCATGTCTGCTGAAAGACCAAATACGAAAACATACACCAATATGATTGGCTATAATTTAAGTGATAAAAACACTAGGTTGTTTTGGTCATCAAATGATTATAAAAATATTCTTTCACAGTTGTATGATTTCAAAAGTCGGAAGACAGAAACAAAGGAGTTTTCTCTTAATTTAAAAGATGAAAAAGTATTGCAAAAATTCAGTGAAAATGATTTTTTTTATGTTCTTACGGTTATAAAAAACAGCAATAATTTCAAATTATATGTTTTTGATAATGACGGTAATTACATAGAAAAAGTAATTAATTTAAGATTGTTTACCTTTTATGAATCAAATAATTATATTTCAGACTTATACGGTGTTTTTCGCGAAAATTTACTTCCTTTTGAAGCACCCTTTTCTTTAGAGCTAATAAACTCTGAAAATCCTTCATCATTAACAGCTGCTGCAAAAAAAAGAAAATGTTACCAAGAAGATAAAAAAATTATAATAACATTAGATACTAATAGTGAGTTTACGCAGATAATTACTATTGACTTAAAGGATTTTACAACTACTGAAAAAAGAATAAAAACCAGCAATATTGAAGAAGAAAGAATATTCGTAAATTCTAATTCTTTTTATAGTAAAAGTAGATTATATCAGATAAAAAGTTCGCCAAAATTATTCTATTTTACCATCAAGGATTTAGAAGGTAATCTTGTAAAGGAATACGTAGCTACATCAACCCAACCCATTGACTTTAAAAACTCGGAAGTTTCTCAGCAAGGAGGAGAGTTTGGAGGAAAAAGGGTTTTAGAAAATTCATCGCAGTTTATTCGTAAATTAAATAATCTTAAAGCAGGCATCACTAGTTATACTACTGCTACTAATAATGTAGTAACCTTTGGAGGAGTTTCAGCAGCGCAGCAAACTGGCTTGCAAGCAGGTTTAGGGCAATTTGGACTCATTGGTGCTCTAGTTTCAATTGCAGTTTACAACCCAACATTAGACAGTTTTAATTCCTACGCGAATAGGAAAGTGGTAAAAACAGAAGGTTTATTTGATGCTAACGGCAATCATATAAAAGGTGATTTAGAGCCTTTGGCTTTCGATAAGATTCGGGATTTTTTAGAGAAGAATAAAGATTTCTCCTCTCAAACATTATTTAAAACAGATGCTTATTATTTAGGATATTATGATAATAAAGCTAAAGAATATATAGTTAGAAAGTTTATTGATTAAGACGTAATTCAGTTTTGAAAAATAGCTGAGTTTTTGTCCAACAATAAGTAGCTTTTAAATTTAAAAATTGGCAGCAGCTTAATTAATCATAATATGAAAGTCAATAAACCACGATTAGCTCTAGCTATTGGAATTTTATGCATCTCAGTTTTTCCAATATTGGTTAAGCTTAACCTCACTGGTGGATTAATTTCAGCTTTTTATAGAATGGCAATTGCAGGAGCACTACTCTTGCCGTATGTTCTAATTACAGGAAAGTTTAAATTACCTCGAACAAGTATTTTGATTCTCGCTATTGTTTGTGGTCTATTATTCGCTTCAGATGTGGCGGTCTGGAATATTTCTATACAGCAATCGAGTGCGACTCAAGCCACGTTATTAACTAATTTATCGCCTGTATGGGTTGGTGTAGGTTCGTTCTTATTTTTAAAAAATAAACCTGCAACTAATTTTTGGATTGGAACATTAATAGCAATATTTGGAATGATAACTCTGGTTGGATTCCAATTTTTTATAAATTTAGATTTCAACATGGCTTTTCTGCTAGCTATTTTATCTGGAGTTCTATACGCTGTATACATGCTAGTGAGTAAAGATGTGTTATCAGAAATGGACGTGCTTTCCTTTATGTTAGTAACACTGATCACTTCTACTCTATTTCTAGGAATTGTATGTTTCGTTACTGATGAACCTTTTAGCGGTTTTTCTAATGCAGGGTGGACTGTATTGTTTATTCAGGGAATAGTATGTCAATTGATTGCTTGGTTACTAATTAGTTACGCTACTCAAAATATGCGTGCTACTCGAGTATCATTATCTTTATTAGGTCAAGCCGTTTTAGCGACTATATTAGCATGGTTGTTTCTAGACGAGAAAATAACACTGCAAATGATTATTGGCGGATTAATTTTGCTACTTGGAATCCGGGTAACATTTTATGGAAAAACTCTTTCTATCAAAAATATATGTAGTAAAAGCTAAAGAAACGTCTTCTTAACAAATAATATCATAACATGAAAAACATAAAAGTAATTGCATTTGATGCAGATGACACCTTATTTATAAACGAAACTTATTTTGCTGAAACCGAAGAGAAATTCTGCAGCTTGATGAGTGATTATCTTTCAAACCAAGGAATTGCGAAAGAACTTTTTAAAATTGAAATAGACAATCTTAAAATATATGGCTACGGAATCAAAGGATACATACTCTCTATGATTGAAGCAGCAATGAAAATTTCTAATAATACAATTTCAGTAAAAGCCATTGAACGTATTATTCAATATGGAAAAGAATTAACAGAGAAACCTATTGTTTTACTTGATGGTGTGGAAGAAACTTTACAAGCACTTCATGGAAAGTACAAATTAGTTGTTGCAACTAAAGGTGATTTATTAGACCAACGCCGAAAATTACACAATTCTGGATTAGGAAAATATTTTCATCATATTGAAGTAATGTCTGATAAACAAGAAATTGATTATACTGATTTGATAAAACGATTAGAAATAGAACCCTCGGAGTTTTTTATGATTGGTAATTCTTTAAAGTCAGATGTTTTACCTGTTCTAGCCATTGGTGGACATGCGGTACATATTCCTTTTCACACTACTTGGGAACATGAGCGAATTGACCATAAAGTGGAACATGAAAATTTCAGCTCTTTCGAAAAAATTACAGAAGTTTTAGGCCACTTCGATCATTAAAAAGATGGGCTGTTTGTAACGTTTTTTATGGCCTTTAAAAGTGAACGATATAGTTTTTAAGTACTAAAATTCAGTTTAGGCTCTTTTTTCTTAAAATTAAATTCACAATTTAGTTATGATTTGGAAATTAATCTTATAAATAATAGCTAAATGTGTAATAAACACTGCATTATAATCATTTATTTATAAAATTTCCAATTTATTTTATATAATTTACTGATTGAAATTTCTTATTAGTTTTTATGTTGTATTTTTGCATCAAATATAAAAATCTACTATAATGAAAAAATTAATGTTTGCCTTAGCTTTTGTAGCAGCAGCGACGACTGTAACTGCACAAACTGAAACTGTAAAAAACACCGAGAACGATTATAACAAATGGTCTGTTGAATTAGCTGGTGGTTTAAACAAACCAATGAGGCCTATGACTGCTGGTTACAGAACTGCAGTACTAAGCTCTTACGTAGCTGACCTAGGAGTTAGATACATGTTCAACAACAAATTTGGTTTAAAAGCTGATTTCGGATACAACAGCTTTAAAGAAGGAGAAAGTTCAATAGGATTTGACACTAAATATTATAGAGCAGACTTACAAGGTGTAGCTAACCTTGGAAGAATCATGAACTTTGAAACTTGGACTAACACGCTTGGATTATTAGGTCATGCAGGTTTCGGTTTAGCTCAATTAGAAGATCAAAATTCTGCAGTTAAAGACAGAATGGGTAACTTTATTGCTGGTGTAACTGGTCAAATTAAATTATCTGATAGAATTTCATTAACTGGAGATTTTACAACAATCCTTAATGCTAAACAAAACAGTGCTTTTGATGCTGCGTCTTCAGTAAGTTCTCCTGGATTTGGTGGAGTTTTATTCAACGGAACTGTTGGTCTTACTGTATACTTAGGTAAAAATGCTAAACATGCTGACTGGGTTACTCTTACTGATAAAGAAGTAGTTGCTTTGAAAGATAGAGTTGCTGCAATCGAAGATAAAATGGTTGATGCTGACAATGATGGTGTAGCTGATTATTTAGATGTTGAAAAAGACACTGCTGCTGGAGCTTTAGTTAACACTAAAGGACAGTCTATTGACAAAAACAATAATGGAGTTGATGATGTTACTGAAGATTTCATCATGAAAAATTATGCTGCTAATGGTGGAAATGGTTCTACTGTATATAACAATGACCTAATCAAAAGTTTGATCAATGGTGGTTATGTTGCTACGTATTTTGACTTTAATAAATCTACTCCAACAAATGTTTCTACAGAAGGAACTGATTTTATCTTAACTTACTTAAGAAACAATCCATCTGCTTCAGTAGACATTATTGGTCATGCTGACGAATTAGGAAGATCTGCTTACAATGATAAATTATCTAATGCAAGAGCTACTACTATCAAAAACACTTTAGTAAAAGCTAACATTGAAGCTTCAAGATTGAACGTTGTTGCTGCTGGTGAAGATACTTCAGTAAACAAAGATTCAGATGCTGCAAGAAAATTAGTTAGAAGAGTTACTTTCATGGTAAAGTAATTATCTACTGATAATATCTAAAGCCCTAAAGGAAATTTCCTTTAGGGCTTTTTTCATTTAGATTATTTACTAAATGTTCTATTTGATATTAATCTTAGTAAAATTAGATTCATCCTAGAGCTAGAATACACTACTATTAGTCTACAATTATTTTATTGTAAATAATTTTTAGTAATTAATAATTTCTCTTTTTCGAATGTAATTTCATTTTCAAAATCTAAGAATACAATCTCAAGAATTGAGTTTTTATCACGTTTTCAATTAATTTGAAAAACGAAATTTTTAATCTAATTCTGTAAATATAATAATTGCTCACTTAGGTGGTGATTGATATGATCTAAGCTGTTTTAAGATCTTTTTAGACTCCGTTCATGGTACTATAGTGGTTTAATTTTCTAACTTTACTAAAAACCCATTATTATGTTATCAAAAAATATTGAAGCAGCTTTAAACAAGCAAATACGTATTGAAGCAGAATCGTCGCAGACTTATCTTTCTATGGCTTGCTGGGCTGAAATTAGCGGACTTGAAGGAATAGCTCAGTTTATGTTTGCACAATCTGATGAAGAGCGCCAACACATGCTTAAATTGATCAAATATGTGAACGAACGTGGTGGCCATGCGCAAATCACCGATTTAAAAGCACCAAAAACAACCTACGAAACCTTTAAAGGAATGTTTGAAGAGCTCTACAAGCACGAAATATTCGTTTCTGATTCTATAAATGAATTAGTTCATATTACGTTCTCAGAAAAAGATTATGCTACGCACAACTTCTTGCAGTGGTACGTTGCTGAGCAAATTGAAGAAGAAGCAACTGCAAAAACCATATTAGACAAAATTAATTTAATCGGCGACGATAGAGCTGGATTATATTTATTTGATAGAGACTTGCAACAGATTGCAATCACAAAACCTGTAGTTTAGAATGTTAAAGTTTATTTAGAATAGATAAAAATAATTTATATTTGCCTTAGTTTTTAATTCTCTACACATTGGAAAAGAAAAAAAAGGATAAGAAAAAGGACAAGACATTACTTATAGAAAATATTAAGATAACAGAAAACTGTAAATCTAAATGCTGCAAGAAATTTAAAAAGGGAGAAGAGAAACGATGTAGGCGTTGCCCAATGCTCGACTTGTTGAAAAATATTTCTTAATAAAACACAAATCCCCTCTAATTTAATTAAAGGGGATTCTTTATTTATTAATGTTCCTTGATGGATTATTTTCCTAAAAGCAATACTTCATTAGCGATAACTTCGGTAACGTATCTTTTTTCTCCATTCTTGTCGTCATAACTTCTATGGGTTAATTTTCCTTCGATACCTATTTCTTTTCCTTTAGTAACATACTTTTCAATAATCTCTGCAGTTTTTCCCCATGCAGTAATTCTATGCCATTCCGTTTGCTCGACTTTATCACCGTTTTCTTTGTAATAAACATCATTTGTAGCGATTGTAATGTTAGCTAATTTTTTTCCTCCTTCTAAAGTTTTTACTTCAGGATCTTGACCAACTCTTCCGATTAATTGTACTCTGTTTTTCATGGCGTGTAAATTTAAATGTTAGTGCTTATAGTTTGTTTTGTTAAATCGTTCTTTCGAATCAACACTGCAAAGATGTGATAGGAAGTGAAAAACATTCGGTTACTAACTATTTACTTTCGGTTGTAACTACTTGTAAGCGTTTGTAAATGGAAATAATTCGTTATATTTGGTAAAAACAAAGCAATATGCAAGCCCACATAAATAAAGTAGAATTAAGAAATTTAAAATACGACGATTATAAAGAATTAAAAAAATCAATGGTTGAATCCTATCCAGAAATGGTAGGTTCCTACTGGAGAGAACATCAAATTGAAAAATTACTGAGCATTTTCCCAGAAGGACAATTGGTTATTTTAGTAGATGATAAAGTAGTTGGTTCCGCATTATCACTTATTGTCGACGAAAGTGTAGTTGATAAAAACCACAATTATTCAGACATTACAGGAAACTACTCGTTTTCGACTCATAACCAAAACGGAGATGTTCTATACGGAATAGATGTTTTCATCCACCCAAACTATAGAGGACTGCGTTTAGGAAGACGTTTATATGACGCTCGAAAAGAATTATGCGAGCAACTAAATTTGAAAGCAATTGTTTTTGCTGGTCGAATTCCTAATTATGGGCAACATGCGCAAGAGTTGACTCCTAAAGATTATATCGAAAAAGTAAAAAGAAAAGAATTGCATGATCCTGTTCTTTCATTCCAATTAAGTAATGATTTTCACGTGATTCGTGTTATGAAAAATTACCTAGAAGGCGATGCCGATTCTAAGGAATTTGCTGTTTTACTAGAATGGAACAATATCTATTTTGACGAAAGTCCGAGGTTAATTAACCTAGAAAAAAGTGTAATCCGACTTGGATTAGTTCAATGGCAAATGCGTCAGCTTAATAATCTTGAAGCATTGTTCGAACAATGTGAATTTTTTGTCGACGTAGTATCTGGATACGGTAGTGATTTTGCATTATTTCCAGAACTTTTTGCGGCTCCGTTAATGGCTGATTATAATCATCTATCAGAAGCAGAAGCAATTCGCGAACTTGCTAAACATTCTGATCCCATCAGGAAAAGATTCCAGGAGTTAGCAATTTCATATAATATCAATATCATTACAGGTAGTATGCCTTATCTAGAAGATGGCACGCTTTACAATGTTGGTTTCCTTTGTAAAAGAGATGGAACCTCAGAAATGTATTCTAAAATCCACGTAACTCCAAATGAAGTGCAGCACTGGGGTATGACGGGTGGTTCAACAATTAAAACGTTTGACACAGATTGTGGGAAAATAGGAATTATGATTTGTTATGACGTTGAATTTCCAGAATTATCCAGATTAATGGCCGATGAAGGAATGAATATTTTATTTGTTCCATTCTTAACTGATACTCAAAATGCATATACGAGAGTAAAACATTGTGCACAAGCCCGCGCGATTGAAAACGAATGTTATGTTGCAATAGCAGGTTGTGTAGGTAATCTACCGAAGGTCAACAACATGGATATACAATACGCTCAATCTGCTGTGTTTACCCCTTCTGATTTTGCTTTTCCAAGTAATGGAATTAAAGCAGAAGCAACTCCAAATACAGAAATGACGCTTATTGTAGACGTAGATTTAAACTTACTTAAAGAATTGCATGAGCATGGAAGTGTTCGTATTCTTAAAGATCGTAGAACCGACTTATACGATATCAAAAAAATAAAGCCATGAACAAAGCTTGCTTAGAATGTGGAGAAAAAATTGTAGGTCGGGAAGACAAAAAGTTTTGCAGCGACGGTTGTCGCAACGCCTACAATAATAAAATAAATAAAGACAGTACTAATTTTATGCGCAACATCAACAACAAGTTGCGCAAAAATTACCGCATTCTAGGTGAACTTAATCCTGAAGGAAAATCTAAAGCAACTCGGGCAAAATTACTAAGTAAAGGATTTGACTTTGAATTCTTCACTAACGTTTTACAAACAAAAACAGGAAATACATATTATTTCCTCTACGACCAAGGATATATGGTTCTAGATAATGATTATTATATGTTAGTCAAAAAAGATATTTAGAACCTTAAATCTGCTGAAATGAAAAAAGATTATTTCTCCATTCTTGCCATTTTATTCATCTCGATAATTCTAGGGACTACTTTCTTCACAATGATGCCACAATTCACATCAGATGATGAAGGAATGCTAACTGACTTTTCAACTAAACGGGCACTGAATATAGTAGCGGAGATTTCAAAGCAACCTCATTACGTAGGTTCTGAAAATCATGAAGTAGTGGCTAACTATCTCCAAAAAGAACTGAGTTCTTTAGGGCTTGAAACTTCTTTACAAGAAGGATATACGTTAAGCGATTGGGGAAACCTGGTAAAATCAAAAAATATTTTAGCTCGTATAAAAGGTTCCAATAGTTCAAAGGCACTTGTATTACTGACACATTATGATAGCGCACCACATTCCTACTCTAAAGGCGCCAGCGATGCTGGCTCCGGTGTTGCCACAATATTAGAGAGTGTTCGCGCTTTTATTCACAATAAAACACCTCACAAAAACGATATAATTATTCTTTTTACAGATGCTGAGGAACTAGGACTTAACGGAGCCTCACTCTTCGTAACGCAGCATTCATGGGCAAAAGAAGTTGGTCTTGTACTAAACTTTGAAGCGCGTGGTTCATCTGGACCAAGTTATATGTTGATGGAAACTAATAAAGGAAATGGAGGTTTAGTAAAAGAATTTGCTGCTGCAAAAGCTACTTTTCCTGTTTCAAATTCCTTGATGTATAGCATTTATAAAATGCTGCCTAACGACACTGATTTAACAGTTTTTAGAGAACAAGGAAATATTCAAGGATATAATTTTGCTTTTATTGATGATCATTATAATTATCACACTGCCCAGGATGATATTGATCATTTAAACACAAATACATTAGCGCATCAAGCATCGTACCTGATGCCGTTATTAAAGTACTTTTCAAATGCTGATTTAAATGCCACTCAATCTACAGCCGATTATGTTTATTTTACCATTCCCTACACCTTTGTTAACTATCCATTTAGTTGGGTTTTACCAATGGCGATTATCGCATTACTATTTTTTGCAGGGCTAATTTTCGTGGGAATAGCAAAACGTCTTTTATCATTTTCCGAGATTATAAAAGGCTTTATACCACTATTAATTTCCTTAGTTGCTTCAGGATGCGTAACGTTTTTTGGATGGAAACTTCTACTTATCGCTTATCCACAATACAACGATTTACTTAACGGTTTTACCTATAATGGTCACTCCTATATTGCCGCTTTTGTTCTCTTAACTATTGCTATTTGCTTTGCGGTTTATAATCGGTTTTCAATTAAAAAACTGACCTTAAATCATTATGTAGCTCCATTATTCTTTTGGATTTTACTGAACATAGCTCTTGCTGTTAGTTTAAAAGGTGCTGGGTTTTTAATTATTCCTGTATATTTTGGATTATTGATTTTGGCTGTTTTCGTAATCACTCAAAGATCTAATAAAGTTTTAAATTTAATTTTAAGTATTCCTGCGCTACTTTTAATTGCTCCCTTTATTCAGATGTTTCCAATTGGTTTAGGCTTGAAAGTACTTTTTGGAAGCGCATTGCTTACTGTTTTAACCTTCGTTTTATTACTTCCAACTTTTGGGGCTTTCGCCAAAAAAGGAATATGGGCTTTATTGTTTTTACTACTTTCTATTGGATTTTTTGCTAAAGCGCATGTTGACTCCGGTTACGAATTAGGAAAAGCAAAATCAAACAGTTTATTATACATTTATAATGCAGATTCGAATAAAACCAACTGGGCGACATATGATACTAACTTAGATTCTTGGACGAAAAGCTATCTAGGTGAAAACCCAAATTCAGCAACAGATTTGAACACTATTCCATTATTTAGTAAATATAATTCTGGCTTTACTTACAGTGTTAACGCCACGAAAGTAGAAATTGCTAAACCAACCATTGAATTTCTAGAAGATCAAATTATAGGAAATCAAAGAAATCTAAAAATTAGAATTACACCAAATAGAAAAGTAAATCGCTACGATATTTTTGCTAACGAAAAAATGCTTATTTATAATTTTAAAGCAAATGGAGTTACATCATTAGGACAAGAATCGGCTTTATACAAGCGAAGAGGAAAGAAACTCTTGAGTTACTATGTTGTAGAAAATGCGCCATTAGAAATGGAGTTTTCAATTGATAGTAAAACAATCTTAGATATGGAAATGTTAGAAAGTTCTTTTGACTTAATTACCAATCCATTATTTAAAATAAAAAAGAGAGAAAACTGCATGATGCCAACACCGTTTGTGCTGACAGATGCAGTTGTGATAAGAGAGAAAATAAAAGTAAGCCCAGTTATTATTCTTCCAAGTGTCGAAGCAACAGTTAACAAAATACCAGTTTTAAAACGCAAAACACCAATAGCCATTGATAATCTAAAAGTAGATTAAAGTAATTTTTAAAATGATTGTGTAAATACAGATTAACACAAGCATAGAAACAGCTTAATTATTCCAAGATTGAATTAGTTTGAAATTATTATAAAAACGCACATTAGTACAATAAATAAAATGACAAAAATTAGCATTCTTGGTTGCGGTTGGTTAGGTATGCCTTTGGCGGAAGCCTTACTAGATAAAGGACTTCAAATAAATGGTTCGACGACAACCGTGGAAAAACTATCCTTGTTGCAAAGTGAAAATATTAATCCTTTTTTAATAGATATTCCTTCTATTATTGATGAAGGTAGCCTTGAAATGATAAATTTTTCATCATCCATGAATTCATTTTTACACGGAAGTGAAACTTTAATAATTGATATTCCACCAAAATTAAGAAGTGCATCAGTGCCAGCAGATGAAAAAACATTTGTAAAAAAAATAGCTGCTTTAATTCCCTTTATAATAAAGTCAACTGTTCAAAACGTACTTTTTGTAAGCTCTACGTCTGTGTATGGAGAAAATCAAGGAACAGTGGATGAATCAACAATACCAGAACCTGAAACCGAAAGTGGAAAACAATTACTAGAATGTGAGTCGCTTTTAAAAAGTAATAGCAATTTTAAAACTACAATTTTACGATTTGGTGGTTTAATTGGTTTTGACAGACAACCTGGGAAATATTTAGCAGGAAGAGAAAACCTTGAAAATCCAGAGTCTCCCGTGAATTTAATTCATCAAAAAGATTGTATTGGTATCATTTTAAAAATAATAGAAAGTGACTACTGGAACGAAACATTTAACGCCGTATCTCCTTTTCACCCATCTCGAGAAAGCTATTACAGTCAAAAAGCAGCCGACTTAAATTTACCGTTGCCAAAATTTGATCATAGTAAGCCATCAGTTGGAAAATTAATTGAAAACAACAAAATTATAAATCTTTTAAAATATACTTTTACGGAACCAAATTTGTAAAGTGAAAGCTAAAATTAAGAATGCCATTTCGACAAAAATAAATATAGTTGGACTACCCATCTTAGCTTTATGTTTTGTTAGTTTTTTTTGGGGAACTACTTGGATTGCCTCAAAGGAAGGCGTAAAACACATGCCCGCTTTACAGCTAGTTGCAATCCGACAATTTTTAGGAGGATTTCTTTATATTTCCTATTTTTTATTCAAAAAGGCACCTTGGCCGAAAGGCAAACAATGGAAAACCATCATCATATTAAGCATTCTTAATTTTGTTTTAAGCAATGGATTAAGCACTTGGGGCGTCAAATATATCAGTAGCGGACTTGGAGCCATTATTGGAGCTATTGTTCCTTTATGGATCGTTATTATCACTTTTTTTAGAGGAGAACGATTATCTCGATTATCGGTTGTAGGCTTAGTGATTAGTTTTAGTGGCGTTTGTGTTATTTTCTTCGATCATTTAAGCGATTTTTTAATTCCAAGTTTTAGATTTGGAATAATAGTTTCGATAATTTCTACTTTGACTTGGGCTTTTGGAACTTTATATACAAAGAAAAAGGCAGCAACATTTAACCCTTATTTTAGTTTAGGAATACAAATGTTTTTGTCTAGCATCATCGTTTTTGCTTATACGGGTGCTACTGGAATATCAGTACCTTTAAGTGAAATCCCAGCAATATCATGGTGGTCTATAGCTTATTTAGTGATTTTTGGATCGATACTTACTTTTATTGCTTTTATTTATGCGTTACAAAATCTACCTGCAGAAATTAGCACCATCTATTCCTACATCAATCCAATCGTTGCAGTTCTTCTAGGAGCAGTAATTTTTGGTGAAACACTTAATGCAGCGATTGCTATCGGAGGAAGTGTTACCTTGTTCGGTCTTTACATGGTCAACTATTCCCTGCGGAAGTCTCGAAAGAAAATGCTATTAACCAAATAAATATATTATTATGAATTTTAAAAGTCTTTTAGTAGTCACTGCTACTTTTTCTACACTGTTTGTAATGAATGGTCAAACGAAATCTAGCTTTGTAGTTCCAAATGAAAATTTAATCACAGAAAATATTGCTCCTATTCCTAAAGATCTTTCTAACGATGTAAAGAAATATTCAGAATTTAGGAGCGCAACTTTGGCGGATATCAATCCGGTAACAAACGAGATTATTATCAATACAAGATTTGGTTCGACCTCTCAATTGCATCGTGTTTTAAATGGTATGGGAGCTAGAACCCAAATCACTTTTTTTGATGAACCAATAAGTGCTACTTCTTACGAACCGACAAAAGGCGAGTATTTAGTTTATGCTAAAGATATTGGCGGAAATGAATTTAGCCAACTTTTCAAGTTAGATCTTAAAACGCAACAATCAACTCTCTTAACTGATGGCGGAAGATCTCAAAATGGCGGTATTAATTGGCGCAAAGATGGCAAAGGATTTTATTATTCTTCAACGAAGAGAAACGGTGGTGATCGCGACGTTTATTTTATGGATCCAAACAATCCTAAAGCAGAGAAATTAATTTTGCAAGTAAAAGGTGGAGGTTGGGGAATTCAAGATATATCTGCAGACAATAAACAGTTGGTTTTAGGAGAATATGTTTCCATAAATGAATCGTATTTATGGTTGTTAGATATTGCTACAGGAAAGTTGACTGAAATTACAGATAGAAAAGTTAAAGGAGTTTCACAATCTGATGCTACTTTCTCAAATGTTCCAAATGAAATATGGTTTGTAACGGATAAGGATAACGAATTTGAGCGATTAGCAACTATGAACTTAAAGAAAAAGAAAACAACGTACCACACCACTGCTATTCCATGGAATGTTGAAAACTACGATTTATCTGAAGATCAAAAATCAATTGTATTTACCAGTAATGAAGCGGGATTAAATAAGATGTATCTAATGAACACGGCAACTAAATCTTATACTGATGTAAAAGGACTTCCAGTAGGCCTAGTTAGTAATCCTCGTTTTACAAAGGATAATAAAAGTATCTTTTTTAATCAATCTACTGCGCAAACTGCATCAGATATCTATCAACTAGAAATTAGTTCTGGAATGGTAGCACGCTGGACTGAAAGTGAATTGGGCGAAATGCAACCTTCAGAAATGTCTGTTCCTAAATTTATCGAATGGAAAAGTTTTGATGACTTAGCCGTTTCTGGTTTTTACTATCCAGCTTCGCCAAAATTTAAGGGAAAAAGACCTGTTATCATATTGATTCACGGTGGACCGGAAGGACAATCTATGGCTTCCTTTTTAGGAGGAAATAATTTCTACACTAGCGAAATGGGAGTTTCTTTGATTTATCCTAACGTTAGAGGATCTTCTGGTTTTGGAAAAACATACTTAGCTAAAGATAATGGTTTTCTAAGAGAGGATTCTGTTAAAGATATAGGAGCTTTACTAGAATGGATTGCAAAACAACCTGAACTAGATAAAGACAAAATAATGATTATGGGCGGGAGCTATGGTGGTTATATGACATTGGCAACAGCCTTTCACTATGCTGATAAAATAAAATGTTCTGTTGATATTGTAGGTATTTCCAACTTCAATACATTCTTAAAAAACACAGAAGAATACAGACGTGATTTACGTAGAGCGGAATATGGTGATGAAAGAGATCCTAAAATGGCTGCTTTTTTTGACAAAATGGCTCCTTTGAATAACACCGATAAAATAAAGAAACCAATGTTTATCATTCAAGGTACAAATGATCCAAGAGTGCCAGTAACTGAAGCGATGCAAATGCGTGACAAACTAAAAGCCCAAGGAAATACAGTGTGGTATCTTGAAGCTAAAGATGAAGGACACGGATTTAAAAAGAAAGCTAACATCGATTATCAACGTTTAGCAGTGATTCGATTTATGCAGGAATACTTAGTAAAATAATTCTTGAAATAAAAACCTTTAGTTTTAAAAAATAGAAAACCCATTCACCTAGGCGAATGGGTTTTGTGTTATTATAGAAACTCTGAAATATTATAGTATTACCAGATTCTAACTCTTTTTTCTGGAGCAATGTACATTCCGTCATTTGCTTTAATATCAAATGCTTTATAGAACGTATCAATATTTTGCAAAGGCACGTAAGCACGGTACATTCCTGGAGAGTGCGGATCAGTTTTTACTTGGTTTTTCAAGGCTTCATCACGCATTTTTGAACGCCAAATTGTTGACCAAGAAATAAAGAAACGTTGTTCTGGTGTATATCCATCAATTAATCCTGGATTTCCGTTTTCTTTTAAATACAATTGTAAACCGTCATAAGCAGCATTAACACCACCTAAATCACCTATATTTTCACCAAGAGTAAATTTACCATCAACAAAAGTTCCAGGTAAAGGCTCTAATGCGCTGTATTGAGCTGCAAGTGCGCCAGTCAATGCTGAGAATTGTTTTAAATCTTCGGCTGTCCACCAGTCTACAAGATTTCCATCAGCGTTGTATCTTGATCCTGAATCGTCAAATCCATGAGAGATTTCGTGACCAATAACACCACCTATTCCACCATAGTTTACTGCTTCATCCGCTTGGTAATTGTAAAATGGCGGTTGCAAGATAGCTGCTGGAAATACAATTTCGTTATTTGAAGGATTGTAATATGCATTCACTGTTTGCGGAGACATTCCCCACTTGTCTTTATCAACAGGTTTCTTTAAATCAGCAATGTTTTCATTAAAACGCCATTGCGCCATGTTTTTCACATTGTCAAAATAAGTTCCACCTTCTTGTGGACTTTTAATTGTTAAAGCAGAATAGTCTTTCCACTTATCAGGATAACCAATTTTAATTCTAGATTTATGCAATTTAGCAACAGCACTTACCTTAGTTTCAGCAGACATCCACGCTAAATTATTAATTCTATTTTCGAAAGCTAAGAATATGTTTTTAATCATTTTCTCTGCTTTAGCTTTAGCTTCAGCAGGAAACTTTTTCTCGACATATAATTTTCCTAAAGCTTCACCCATAGTTCCATTAATAGTTTGAAGTGCATTTTCATCACGCGGTCTTTGTTTAACAGCTCCTGTTAAAGTTTTACCGTAAAACTCAAAATTTGCATTTTCAATATCAGTAGACAATTGACTTGAAGATCTATTTAATAAACTCCAACGCATGTAAGCTTTCCAATCTTCTACTTTATTTTCTTTAAAAATAGCTTCAAGAGCCGTCATGTATTTCGGTTGAGAAACAATAACAGTATCAACTTTAGCTAATCCAATTTTTGTAAAATAAGTATCCCAATTGATAGAAGGCGTTAATTTAGTTAATTCCGCAAGTGTCATTGGATTATAAGACTTTCGACGGTCTCTGCGCTCTACTCTATCTAATCGTGGCTTAGACATTTCAGTTTCAAGAGAAAGAATTTTTTCTGCATTCATTTTAGCAACAGCTGGTTTATCACCAAGATATTGCAGCATTTTAGCAACGTGCAAAACATACTTTTCACGTTTTTCTTTTGAATCTGCATCGTCAGATACATAATAATCTCTGTCTGGTAAACCAACTCCTCCAGGACCTAAATTAATCACGTTTCTACTACTGTTTTTAGCATCTGTTCCAACTCCAGCACCAAAGAAACCTATACCTCCAAAAGGCTCCATCTCAATAAGCAATGCTTGTAAATCTTTGCTGCTTTTAACTGCATTAATTTTAGCTAAATAAGGTTTTAGTGGAGCAATTCCTGCTTTATTTCTGCCTACAGTATCTAAAATTGTTTTGTATAAATTGACTGCTTTACCTTGATCCGTGTTTGATTTATAACTAGGATTTTTAGTAGCATCTTTTAAAATCTCTAATGCATCCGCATCTGTTCTTTGACGCAATTCATCAAAACTTCCCCAACGCGTTCTGTCATTTGGAATCTCAGTATTATCAAGCCAAGTTCCATTCACGTAGCGAAAGAAATCATTGCTTGGTTTTACATTTTTGTCCATGTAATTCACATTAATTCCTGGTTCCTTATTTGCAGGAGCATTTTGAGCTTGGCTTACAGCAAAACCCATAATTGCAGGAATGACAAAAAGCAGTTGCTTATTTTTCATTGTTTTCATTTTTTGTTAGTTATTCAGTTATTCTCACAAAGCTATTAATAAATTTTTTAATTATTTGTTAAAATTTTTTCAGCAAAAATTGGTGCTAAAAAAAATCCCAATTGCATCTTTAACGATACAATTGGGATTGAAATAAGACTTATTAAACTGATTTACCAAATTTTTACGCGTTTCTCTGGCGTGATATACATTCCATCACCGGATTTAATTGTAAATGCATCATAGAACGCATCTATATTTTGCACAGGCACATAAGCTCTATACATTCCCGGTGAGTGCGGATCCGTTTTTACTTGGTTTTTAATAGCTTCGTCCCGCATTTTAGTACGCCAAACGGTAGCCCAAGAAATGAAGAAACGTTGTTCTGGTGTATAACCATCAATCAATGCTGGAGTTCCATTAGCTTTTAAATGTATTTTTAAGCCATCGTAAGCTGC
The DNA here is from genome assembly GCF_003688495.1 of Flavobacterium weaverense. Lineage (GTDB taxonomy): Bacteria > Bacteroidota > Bacteroidia > Flavobacteriales > Flavobacteriaceae > Flavobacterium > Flavobacterium weaverense. The sequence goes on from NZ_REFH01000008.1 coordinate 160,875, forward strand.
ATTAACTCCACCTAAATCACCAATATTTTCTCCTAATGTAAACTTTCCATCGACATGAATTCCTGGTAAAGGCTCCAAAGCGCTATATTGATCAGCTAAAGCCGTTCCTAAGGTTGAAAATTGTTTTAAATCCTCAGCCGTCCACCAGTCTACTAAATTTCCATCAGCATTGTATCGGGCACCTGAATCATCAAATCCATGAGAGATTTCGTGTCCTATCACAGCTCCTATTCCGCCATAATTAACAGCATCGTCAGCTTGATAGTTGTAGAACGGAGGTTGTAATATTGCTGCAGGGAAAACAATTTCGTTATACGATGGATTGTAATATGCATTTACGGTTTGTGGTGACATTCCCCATTCCGTTTTATCAACAGGTTTATCTAATTTTTCTATAGATTCATTAAAAGCCCAACGAGAAAGATTTTGAGAATTTTCAAAATAACTTCCACCCTCTTCTAAGCTACTAATTTTTAAAGCGGAATAATCTTTCCATTTGTCAGGATAACCAATTTTGATTGTAATTTTATTCAATTTTTCAATAGCCTTTACTTTGGTAGCAGCTGACATCCATGTTAAATTATCAATTCTATTTTGGTAAGCTAGAACTACATTTTTAATCATGTTCTCTGCTTTAGCTTTGGCTGCAGCCGGAAACATTTTCTCTACATATAATTTGCCTAGAGCTTCACCAATTCCACCGTTTATTGTTTGTAATGCACGATCTTCTCTTGGTCTTTGCATTATAGCTCCAGTAAGTGTTTTGCCGTAAAAATCAAAATTAGCTGATTCAATATCAGTAGTTAATTCTCTTGAAGCACCTTGCAAAAGAGTCCATTTCAAATATTCCTTCCAGTCTTCAACTTTATTTTCAGCTAAAATTGTTTGCAAAGCCTTCATGTACTTAGGCTCCGATACAATTACAGTATCTAACTTAGTAAAACCCAGTATTGTGAAGTAATTTTTCCAATCAATTGCAGGAGTGATTTTTTGCAATGCTGCGATTGTCATTGGATTGTATTGGAGCCTACCATCTCTTTGTTCTACACGATCTAAACGAGGTTTAGACATTGCCGATTCTAGTAGTACAATTTTACGCGCGCTTGCTTTAGCTTTAGTTGGGTTTTCACCAATAAATTGCAGCATTTTAGCGACGTGTAATTCATATTTTTGGCGTTTCTCTTTAGAATCTTTATCATTTGCTGAATAATAATCCTTGTCTGGCAAACCTAATTCTCCTGTTCCTAAAAACACAGAATTCTTGTTGCTGTCTTTATCATCTGCACCAACATAAATTCCGAAGAAACCAATACCTCCAATTGGCTCCATTTCGATCAATAATTTTTGTAAATCTTTAGCATTTTTAATCGCATCGATTTTAGCTAAATACGGTTTTAATGGAGTAATACCATTTTTATTTCTACCGACAGTATCTAAGATAGTTTTGAAAAGATTGATTGCTTTTCCCTGATCAGTGTTAGATTTATACATAGGATTATTAGAAGCTTCCTTCAAAATATCCATAGCATCTTTATCCGTTTTCTTTAGCAATTCATTAAAACTTCCCCATGAGGTTCTGTCACTTGGAATCTCAGTTTTGTCAAGCCAAATCCCATTTACATATCTAAAGAAATCATCATTAGGTCTGACTTTTTTATCAATATTTGAGACATCAATTCCTGGTACAGTCGTTACGGGAATAGACTGTGCCTGCACTCCAGCGAAACCTATAATTGCAGGAATAGCAAATAGTAGCTGCTTATTAAGCTTTATTTTCATTGTTTTTGATGTTTTAATTACAATTACAAATCTATCAATAAAAAAATTAATATAAATAAATTGAATTATTTGTTATGACAGTATTGCTTTAATTTTAATTACTAAATGCAGGATTTACATTTAATTATCATGGAAAACACATTGAGATTAATGGATAAATAGATAATTATTTAAAACTGACTCTAGCTCTCATTCAACTTTTTACCTTATTATATAATCTCTATGTAACATTAGTTACATACTTATTAAAAAAGCGTCGCTATTTTTGATCTAAATATAAATAGACCATGAAGTATCTAATCTTGATTATAGCAACTGTAGCGCTTTTCAGTTTTCAGAAAAAAAATTCGGAATACATTGAAATTCCACAAAAAACAGCATTCGAACAAATGCAGCATGAGGAAGGTAAAATGCTGATGGAAAAACATTGTTATTTATGTCATAGTCCGAACGCAGCTGAAAACGAAGGTCGGATTGCTCCACCGATGGTAGCCATTAAAGCAAGATACATTGACAAAGGAGGATTGAATAAAGAGGGATTTATAAAACAACTAACTGAATTTGTAAAACAGCCAACTGAGGAAAAAGCATTAATGCGTGGTGCTGTAAAAAAACATGGCTTAATGCCAAAGCAAGATTTTCCAAAAGGAAGTTTAGAAAAAATAGCCGGATTTATGTTTGATTATCAAATTGAAGAACCAAAGTGGTTTAAAGCGCACTGGGAATCCCACAGAAATAAAACTTGGATACAATCAGGACAGAAATATAGTGAAGTGGCGTCTCAAAAAACATACTCTGATATAGGTTTAGAATATGCATTAGAAACTAAAAAAGTGTTGGGCAAAACATTGATGGGAACGATACAGAAAAAAGGCACGATTGCAGCACTAGATTTTTGTAATGTTCAAGCAATGCCTTTGACAGATAGCATGGCGGTAAAGTACAACGCAACTATAAAAAGAGTTTCTGATAAAAATAGAAATCCAAAAAACACAGCAAACTTAGAAGAATTGAAATACATAAGTCAATTCAAAAAGCAAATGGCTAAAAATGGCGATATAAAGCCTATTGTTTTAGAGAAAGGTAAAAAGGTTCATTTTTATTATCCTATTGAAACGAATACTATGTGTTTACAATGTCACGGAAAAGAGATAAAACCAGAAGTGAAAACACAAATTTTAAAATTATATCCCAAAGATTTAGCTATTGATTATAATGAAAGTGAAGTACGAGGAATGTGGAGCATAACTTTTAACAAGAAATAAAATGACAAAAAAAGCATACATCATCACGGGAATTGGAATCATTGTTGGATTTCTTGCAGGATATTTATATTACCTGCAAACAGGTTGTGCGAGCGGAACTTGTGCTATCACTTCAAAACCATTAAATAGCACTTTATATGGTGGTTTAATGGGCGGATTATTATTCAATTTATTTGTGACAGCGCCTAAAAATAAAGAGAATAGCAAAGCCGATAAGATTAGTAATTTTATAAATTCAATTATCGAATAGTACTTATCACCTTGCCCTATCAACACAGAATAAGATTATGTTAATTGCGCTATGAAACATAGCTCGATTTTGTATTTTTGCATCAAAATAGCATCATGTTAGAATTTATCAAAAAATACCGAATTTTTTTAGGAGTCTTTATCGTGTTTTCAGCAATTGTTTTATCATTATTTTATTCGGCGTTAAAGCCAAAAAAAATGCTTCCTATTTTCAATCCATCTGATGTAAATCCTGAATTAGTGGATACCACCGTGCAGTATAAGAGCAAATATCATACTATAGCAGATTTTTCATTTGTCAATCAAAACGGCAAAACGATTACTCAAAAAGATTATGAAGGCAAAATTTACGTTGCAGATTTTTTCTTCACAACATGTCCAACAATCTGCCCGAAGATGACGGCTAATCTTTCTGAAATTCAAACTGCTTTTGCTAATAATCCAAAAGTAAAATTACTATCCCATACCGTTTTTCCAGAAACTGATAGTGTTCCCGTTTTAAAAGCGTACGCTATCGAGCATAAAGTTGACGATTCTAAATGGAATTTAGTTACCGGTGATAAAAAAGAAATTTACACCGTGGCTAGAAAATCTTATTTAGCTGTAAAACTGGGAAAACCAAGTGAATTATATGATATGGTTCACACTGAAAACTTTGTATTAGTCGATACTAAAAAGCGAGTTCGTGGCTTTTATGATGGAACTAATAAAGAAGATATGAAACGATTAATTGAGGACATCACTTTCTTAGCTTCAGAATAAAAGAAATATCATTGCTGCTCTAAAGCAATTCTCCTACATAAACACAAGACCATTTATTGATTTATCTAGAATTGGCATTTAAATGTGATATTTATCATTTGCCTTTATATTAAAATGTGTATTTTTGCAATATTAATTCAATCTAAATAAGCTTTGCATACCACGATACATTCTCTCAAAAAAGGCGAACAAGCCATCATAAAAGACTTTGACATCGATGTCGTTCCTTTAAAATTATTGGAGATGGGATGTTTGCCTGGCAATACAGTTGAATTACTTCAGATTGCTCCTTTTGGTGATCCTTTATTTTTAAATATCAATGGTTCACATGTGGCCATCAGAATTGAAACCGCTAAAGAAATTGAAGTTGATATCATAAAACTCAACTTATGGTAAGCAAGCAAAACATCAATATTGCCCTCATTGGTAATCCAAATGTGGGTAAAACATCCGTTTTCAATCAATTAACAGGTTTAAATCAGCAGGTAGGGAATTATCCTGGAATTACTGTTGAAAAAAAGATTGGTTTTTGTAAACTGCCTACAAATATAAAAGCAAATATTCTTGATTTACCAGGAACGTACAGCTTAAATGCAAGTTCAATTGACGAGAATGTTGTTATTGAATTGTTGCTTAATAAAAATGATAAATTATATCCTGACGTAGCATTAGTGGTTACCGATGTTGAAAATTTAAAACGAAATCTGCTTCTTTTTACACAAATTAAAGATTTAGAGATTCCGACGATTTTAGTCATCAATATGGCTGATCGAATGAAATTTAAAGGAATCTCTTTAGACATTCCCTATCTTGAAGAACATCTAAAAACTAAGATTGCACTAATCAGTTCTAGAAAAGGTTTTGGTATTCAAGAGTTGAAAGAAATGATTATTACTTACAGAACGATTTCTACAGAACCTTGTTTAAATTCTTCAGTAATAGATCAAGATTATTTTGATAGTTTGCGCAAAGCATTTCCAAATCAGTTATTATATAAATTGTGGTTAGTTATTACGCAAGACGTAAATTTCCTAAATTTAGATCGAAATGAAATACGCAGTTCTTTCACTAAATCACATTCTGATTTAAAACGTTTACAGCAAAAAGAAACCATCAAACGCTACCAATTCATTAATGATGTTTTGAAAGAAGGTTTGAAAATTGACACGTCAATTGCAAAAGATTACAGAAGTAAATTAGATCGTGTATTAACGCACAAAGTTTGGGGATATGTAATCTTCTTTTTGATTTTGTTTGTTATTTTCCAATCTATTTTCGAATGGTCAACAATACCAATGGATTATATTGACGCTAGTTTTGCCTCCTTAAGTGCATACACGGCCGCTGAATTACCTGCAGGAGTTTTGACTAATTTAATTTCGCAAGGAATCATTCCGGGAATTGGAGGGATTTTAATATTCATACCGCAAATTGCGTTCTTATTTATGTTCATATCCATTCTAGAAGAAAGTGGTTATATGAGCCGAGTAGTTTTCTTGATGGACAAAATCATGAGAAAATTTGGTTTGTCAGGGAAAAGTGTTGTTCCACTTATTTCAGGAACGGCTTGTGCCATTCCCGCTATTATGGCTACTCGAAATATTGAAAACTGGAAAGAAAGATTGATTACTATTTTAGTAACTCCGTTCACAACCTGTTCAGCTAGGCTTCCTGTTTATGCGATTATCATTGGGTTGGTTATTCCAGATACACATCTTTTTGGTTTCTTGAATATGCAGGGAATCACTTTAATGCTTTTGTATCTTCTAGGTTTCGGAACTGCTATTTTCTCGGCTTACATTTTGAACAAGATTCTTAAAATAAAAGGAAAAACTTATTTTGTGGTTGAAATGCCAAATTACAAATTACCATTATTCAAGAACGTAGGAATTAATGTAATTGAGAAAACAAAGGCATTCGTTTTTGGAGCAGGTAAAATCATTCTTGCAATATCAATTGTGTTGTGGTTTTTAGCTTCTTATGGTCCAGGAAAAAGTTTCAATAACGCGGAACAAATTATAACTGAAAGCCATATTAATGATCCTTTAAATGATCAAGATTTTGAAAATGCAGTAGCTTCTCAAAAATTAGAGAACTCTTATATAGGAATTATGGGTAAAACCATCGAACCTGCTATTTCTCCTCTTGGTTACGACTGGAAAATAGGAATTGCAATTATAAGTTCATTTGCCGCAAGAGAAGTGTTTGTGGGAACATTAGCCACAATTTATAGTGTAGGCGGAAGTGATAATGAAGTGACAATAAAAAACAGAATGGCTGCCGAAGTCAATCCAGCCACGGGAGAGAAAATCTTTAATTTTGCTTCTGGAATATCTTTACTATTGTTTTATGCTTTTGCAATGCAATGTGCTGGAACGTTAGCGATCACTAAAAAAGAAACCAACTCTTGGAAATGGCCTTTAGGCCAATTGGTATTGATGTCTGGCTTTGCTTATATAGTGGCATTGATAGCCTACCAAATCTTAAAATAATATATTATGTATCAAGAAATAATAGCCTTCGTCGTACTTGGAATAGCTATTGCTTTTCTAATTAAGAAATTCTTTTTTAAAGGTAAAAAATCGGATAAAGACTGCGGAAGCGGTTGCGGAAGTTGCGGTTAATTGTATTGTGTATACCCTATTTTCAAATAATAATCCTCTGGCTTTATAACCTTTCTTACATTTGGATACGGACTAATTGTTAAACTATTAATTACTCTGTCACTTTCATTTAAATACGTAGCAATCCACTTCAAGTTTCCTTCATAAGTATTCGTAGTAAAAACTAGCTTTTTATCTTCAATAAATTCTGAATTTTTATAAACGGATATTATAATAGTAACTTCACCTGCCCAAACACAAGTTACACTTTCGGGACAACGGGAATCTGTCAGTACTTCTTTCAATAGTAACTTATAGCCGTCTCCTTTTATACAACTGTTTTGTTTTACCTTACTGAATTTTTGCTTTCCTGCCGGATTATTTTGCGAAATAGCGATGGAGCTAAATACTATAAACAGAAATGTCACTACTTTTTTCATTGTCAGCTTTTTGATTTTGAGATAAATGTACGATTTTCTTACTTTCAAAAGTAATTAAAAAAATCACCCTAAAGCGACATCTAAAACCATCATAATAATAAAACCACCAATGAAACCCATTGTAGCAATATCAGTATTTTTATCTTGTTGTGTTTCTGGAATAACTTCTTCAACTACTACAAAAATCATTGCACCTGCCGCAAAAGCTAAAGCATAAGGTAAAATAGGTGTGAAAAAAGTAACGGCAAAAGCTCCTAAAACGGCTGCGATAGGTTCAACAATTGCTGAAGATTGACCGTACATAAAACTTTTCCATCTGCTCATTCCCATTCTTCTTAAAGGCATCGCAACAGCAATTCCTTCTGGAAAATTCTGGATTCCAATTCCAATCGCTAATGTTACTGCACCAGCAATAGAAGCTTCTGGAATTCCAGCAGCTACACCACCAAATAAAACACCTACCGCTAAACCTTCGGGAATATTATGCAATGTAATTGCAGAGACTAACAATGTGGTTCGTTGCCAAGGAGACTTAATTCCTTCACTAACTTTAAAATTAATATGAAGATGCGGCAATACTTTATCGATTCCAAAAATGAACAAAGCACCTAGGAAAAACCCAATAGCAGCGGGCATCACTTTCGAGAAACCTTCGCCTCCTGTCATTTCTATGGCTGGAGCCAATAAACTCCAAAAACTGGCAGCGACCATTACTCCACCCGTAAAACCAAGCATTCCGTCAAGAACTGTTCGGTTCATAGTTTTAAACATAAACACGAAAGAAGCACCAAGCGCTGTTAAAAACCAAGTAAATAAACTCGCGTACAAAGCTGCTAAAATCGGGTCAATACTGGTAAAATAATCGATAATGGATTGAAACATATTTATTGAATGTAAATGTTACTAGCTATTTTATTTGAAATCATAATTTCTTTCGTTCCAACTTTTATTCTGTAAGAGGAATCAAAACTTTCCTTCTCTATAATTTGAACATGTGAACCCAAAGCAATTTCTTGCTTGTCCAAATATTTCAAAAATTCAGAAGAAGTGTCTTTTACTCCCACGCAAATTCCTGATTCATTTTTTTCTAATTCAGAAAGAAGTCTTTTTTCCACTTTTACAATTCTTCCATTTGCATCGGGAATAGGATCTCCGTGTGGATCTTCAGTAGGATTTCCAAGAAAATCATCTAACTTATTAATCAATTTCTCCGATTTTATATGTTCTAATTGCTCGGCGACATCATGAACCTCATCCCAAGAAAAATCTAGTTTTTCAACTAAAAAGCATTCCCAGAGACGGTGTTTTCTAACAATCATCTTTGCTGCTAACAGTCCTTGTTCAGTTAAGGAAACGCCTTGATATTTTATATAATTGATTAAATCTTTCTCTGCTAATTTTTTTAGCATATCAGTAACTGATGACGCTTTAGTTTCCATTTTTTCAGCAATTGCATTTGTACTAACTGCACCATCTGAAACTGCGTTTAAGTGATATATAGTTTTAAGATAATTCTCTTCTGAATAAGTCATGTAATTTCTGATTTTTGATTAACGATTTCTGATTTTTATATTTTTTTAGCCCAGATAGCAGTGGAAATCCTGTCATTGCGAGGAACGAAGCAATCACAGATTGTAACGGATAGCTGGAAATAGCTCCAAGAAAATATTAATTTTTGACGATTAGTAACGGAATAGAAATTTTATGTCTCAGTTTATCAACTGTAGTTCCGAAGATTAAATCTTTAAATCCTGTGTGGCCGTGTGTTCCCATAACTAAAATATCAAAATTTTCTTTGTTAATGATTGTTGGAATTGTTTTGGCTGGATCTCCAAAACCTAGTTTTGTACTAACCGTAAATCCTCTTGCTGTCAACATTTCTTTATATTCATTTAATAATTTTTCGTCAATTAATGTTTCATGATCATCTACTTTTTCACCGTACACCATTGCTCCTACCGTTTCTACGATATGTATTAAAGTATATTCTGCCGACTTTCCTCCTAATTCAAAAGCACTATTTAAAGCCACTTCGTCTGAATCAGAAAAATCTACTGTTACTGCAATATTTTTATGCGTCAATGTGCTCGATTCCTCAAATTTTAATTTTAGATTATGAGGTGAATGATTTTGGATATCAATTTTTGATTTAGAAACAAAAGGTTTGAAAATGATATACAAAAGCAATACTAAAAATGCCAAGGCCAAAGGAACAACTGTCAACCAAAGAATAATTGGACTCTCCGAATTTTCTAACCATCCATTTATTTCGTCATAAACCAATTTTATATTTAGTGAAACGATTATTAACGCAACAGACCAGCCCGCAATTTGAGTGATTTTACTAATGTGAAATCCCTTCATTTTTGTTTTATCGCTGACAAAATGAATTAGCGGAATAATTGCAAAACCCAACTGTAAGCTTAAAATCACTTGACTAAAAATCAGTAATTTTCCAGTCACTCCATCACCAAAAATACTAATCACGATAACAGCAGGAACAATCGCAATTAATCGCGTAATTATTCTACGAACCCAAGGCTGAATCCTTAAATTCAGATAGCCTTCCATTATAATTTGGCCCGCTAATGTTCCTGTAACTGTTGAACTTTGTCCTGCAGCAATCAATGCAACCGCAAATAATATAGGTGCCCATTTAGTTCCTAACAGCGGTGCTAAAAACTTATGCGCATCTTGAATTTCAGCCACTTCGTGCATTCCGCTTTTATAAAATGTGGCTGCTGCCAAAATTAAAATAGCGGCATTTACAAAAAACGCCAAATTCAAAGCAATTGTTGAATCAATAAAATTGTATTTAATAGCTTGCTTAATTCCTTTTGGAGTTCGGTCAAATTTTCTGGTTTGCACCAATGAGGAATGTAAGTATAAATTGTGCGGCATTACGGTTGCACCAATAATTCCAATAGCAATATACAACGCAGCTTCATTTGGCATCGAAGGAATTAATCCATACAAAACTTTATCTAATTCTGGCTGTGCAAAGAACATTTCAAATACAAATGAAACTCCAATAATTAATACCAAAACAATGATAAAGGCTTCCATCTTCCGGATTCCTTTATTGATTAGAAACAGTAATAAAAACGTATCCAAAACCGTAATAATAACACCTTCCATTAAAGGAATATCAAATAATAAATTGATACCAATAGCCATTCCTAAAACCTCAGCAAGATCACATGCAGCGATAGCGATTTCGGCAAGAAAGTATAAAATGTAATTTACAAATTTAGAATAAGTCGCTCTACTAGCTTGCGCTAAATCGAGTTGGGTTACAATTCCTAAACGAGCACTAAAACTTTGCAACAGCAACGCCATTATATTACTCATCAGTAAAACCCATAGTAAAGCATAACCAAACTGGCTTCCTCCGGCAATATCAGTTGCCCAATTTCCAGGATCCATATAGCCAACGCTAATCAGGTATGCAGGACCAAAAAAAGCAAGAATTTTTCTAAAAACTGATTTTTTATTTTGCGTCGAAACTGATCCGTGAACTTCCTCTAATGATTTACCCATTCATAACTATTTACTGCAAATATAAATATGTTTTTTTGTTTTATACAATATTATTTTTAGATTTGCCTAAATTATAAATATATCCATAACTAAAAATCAAACATTGAAAAATCTATTACTGCTTTTTTGCATACTATTCACCATCATGATGACTAGTCAAACTACACTAAAAGGAAGCGTTTCTGCTGACGGAATGCCATTGCCATTAGCAAATGTTATCATTAAAACCTTGAAAAAATCAACTGTCAGCGACTCCGAAGGGAAATTTAACATTAAAAACATTTCAAAAGGAACCTATGAAATCCAAGTTTCCTATACTGGTTTTAGACCAAAGTCACGTAATTTCACGGTTAGCGATAGTACTGATGTCTACTTGAATTTTGAACTTCAGGAAAATAATACTTTAGATGAAGTGGTAATCACTGGAACTTTAAAAGCTGTATCGCGTTTAGAAAGCCCTGTTCCTGTTGAAGTTTACAAACCTATTTTCTTTAAGAAAAATCCAACTGCAAACATTTTTGAAGCCTTGCAAAACGTGAATGGTGTCCGTCCGCAACTGAACTGTAATGTTTGTAACACTGGAGACATTCACATCAATGGTCTTGAAGGCCCTTATACTTTGGTTTTGATTGATGGAATGCCTATCGTGAGCGGACTTTCAACGGTGTACGGACTTTCTGGAATTCCTAATTCTTTATTAGAACGCATCGAAATTGTGAAAGGTCCCGCTTCTTCTTTGTATGGAAGTGAAGCGGTGGGCGGTTTAATAAATATCATCACTAAGAATCCTAAAAACGCTCCCGTTTTTTCAGCTGATTCATTTTTAACGGATTGGGGCGAACTCAACGTTGACTTAGGATTTAAAGCAAATGTGACTGAAGACATCTCGATGTTAACTGGAATTAATTACTTTAACTACAGTAATCCAATAGACAACAACAACGATAATTTTACTGACTTAACCCTACAAGATCGAATCTCTGTTTTCCAGAAATGGAATTTTAATCGAAAAAATAACAAGCAATTCTCATTAGCAGGTCGTTATTTTTACGAAGATCGCTGGGGTGGCGAAATGCAGTGGGAGAAAAAATACCGTGGTGGAAACGAAGTCTATGGCGAGAGCATTTATACAAAGCGTTGGGAGTTGTTAGGCGCTTATGAATTGCCTATCGCTGAAAAAATGTTATTCTCTTTTTCCTATACGGATCACGATCAAAATTCGGTTTATGGAGATATTCCGTATTTAGCGAAACAGCGCATTGGTTTTGGGCAACTGACTTGGGACAAAAAATTAAACAATCACGATTTACTTTTTGGAACAGCTTTGCGCTATCAATATTACGATGATAATACGACTGCAACCGTGAAGGAAGACATCAACTGGATTCCAAGTTTATTTGTTCAAGACGAAGTTGCTTTTAATGAAAATCATAAAGTACTTCTAGGCGCTCGTTACGATTACAACCGCAACCACGGCTCTATTTTTACTCCCAGATTAGCTTATAAATGGAAGCTGAACGACAATAATATTCTACGTTTCAATACGGGAACTGGTTTTAGAATTGTAAATCTATTTACTGAAGAACATGCTGCTTTAACCGGTTCTCGTGATGTAATTGTTCTTGAAGAATTAAAGCCAGAACGCTCGTTTAATGTTAACTTGAACTATTTGAAAAAACTATACGCTCAAAATGGAACTTTCATAGGAATCGAAACAACCGCTTGGTACACTCGATTCAGTAATTCTATTATTCCTGATTATGACACAAATCCTAACCAAATTATTTATAAAAATCTAGATGGTCACGCAGTTACTAAAGGAATAAGCTCTAATGTTGACTTCGTTTTCACAAATGGTTTGAAAATGATTTTGGGAGCTACTTTTATGGATGTTTCCAAGACAGAAAACAACATTATTACTAAGCAAATCTTAACAGAACAGTTCTCAGGAACTTGGGCGATTTCCTATCGAATCAATAAACTATTTTTAGATTTAGATTATACTGGAAATATTTATGGGCCAATGCGTTTACCAACTTTAGGTCCTTTAGATCCGAGAAAAGATTACTCACCAACTTGGAGCATCCAAAATATTCAGTTTACTTTTAATAAGTTCAAGAAAATCGAAATTTATACGGGTGTTAAAAATCTTTTAAATTGGACGCCAAATAAAGGAAATCCCTTTATTATCGCAAGGGCAAATGATCCTTTTGACAAAAATGTACAATATGATGCTAATGGAAATGCACAAGCCACGGCTGATAATCCATACGCATTAACATTTGATCCAAATTATGTTTATGGCCCAAACCAAGGAATTAGAACTTTTCTAGGATTACGATACACTTTGAAATAATGAAAAAAGCAATTTACATATTTGTATTGTTTCTTTGGGCAATTCCTTCGGGTTTTGCCCAATTGAACTTAAACACTTTTGAGCAAGCAGAACAGTTATCAAAGGTAAATCCAAAACCTATAGTTGTATTTACGCATACAAATTGGTGTAAATATTGCAAAATGATGGAAAATGCTACGTTCAAAAACTCAAAAATTGTAGCAACGCTAAACGAACATTTCTATTTCATTTCATTTGATGCAGAAACAAAACAAGACATCGTTTTCAATAATCATACTTTTCAATTCCAACCGAACGGAACAAATACTGGAGTTCATGAATTAGCGACAGCATTAGCGACAATAGACAATCAGGTGATTTATCCTAGCTTGACAATATTAGATTATGATAACTCCATTATATTACAACAAGCTTCCTTTCTTTCGGCGAAAGCCTTACTGCTTATCCTTGACAAACTGAAATAATTGCCTATTTTTGGAGATGATTATGCTCCAATTATTATGAAACATTACGATTACGTTTTTACTGGTACAGGTTTAGCTGCTTTGATGACGATTTATAAAATGATTGAATCCGGAAAATTTTCCAATCAATCCATTCTGTTAATCGATGAAAATACCAAAAAGACCAATGACAGAACCTGGTGTTTTTGGGAGCAAAAAGAATCCAAATGGGAAAATTCTATTTCTAAAAAGTGGGATTCGGCTTTGTTTGCCAATGCTGATTTTAGTCGGGATCTTGATTTAAAGCCATATCGTTACAATATGGTAAAAGGCTTAGATTTTTACAATCAAGTGTTCGACCTGATTTCGAAACAAACTAATATTACTTTTTTGAATGAAAAAGTCACCGATATCAACGAGCTAGAAAATCATATTTTTGTTGCAACACCTTCAGAAAACTTTACTTGTGGCAAAGTAATTAATAGTATTTATCGAAAATCTGAAGTGGAAAATCAAACTAATTATCCACTTTTGCAGCAACATTTTATTGGTTGGTTTATAAAATCAAAAGATCCTGTTTTCACTCCAGATCAAGCCACTTTTATGGATTTCTCTGTGGAGCAAAGAGGAAACACTCGCTTTATGTATGTTTTACCAACTTCGTCTACCGAAGCTTTGCTAGAATACACGCTGTTTTCTGCTCAATTATTACCAAAAGAAGAATACGAAAATGAGATCATCAAGTACATTGAAAAACTTGGAATAACAGACTACGAGATAGTCGAAAAAGAACAAGGAAGTATACCAATGAGTTGTTATCCTTTTTGGAAAAAGAATACTGAAAAAGTACTGAATATAGGAACAGCCGGCGGATGGACTAAAGCCAGTACAGGTTACACTTTTAAAAGCTCTGATAAAAAATCAACTCAATTAGTCGCTTTTTTACAAAAAGAAACAGATTTCACTAAATTCCACAAAACGACTAAGTTCTGGTTTTATGACTTGCTGCTTTTGGATATTTTAGATCGCAAAAACGAATTAGGAGCGTCTTTATTCTCCTCTCTTTTTAGAAAAGGAAGTCCCGCTTTAATTTTTAAATTTCTAGATGAAGAAACCACTTTTGCTGAAGATCTTCAAGTGATTTGGAAATGTCCTAAAATGCCTTTTATTAATGCTTTAGTTCGTTCGTGCAGACACTTATTTCAGTAATAAAGTCATGTCTATCAAACAATAACAAAACTTTATAATACAAATAATGGAGTTCTTTTTAAACTTCGTAACTTTGCTTGATAAAATTAATATTTAAAATACAACGATATGTATCCAGAAGAAATGGTAATGCCAATGCAAGCGGAATTAACGTCGGCAGGTTTTCAAGATTTACATAGTGCTGAGGCAGTAGATACTGCAATAAAAGCAGAAGGAACAACTCTAGTAGTAGTGAATTCAGTTTGTGGATGTGCAGCAAGAAACGCTCGTCCAGGAGCTAAAATGAGTTTAGATGGTGCTAAAAAACCAGACCATTTAATTACTGTTTTTGCAGGAGTTGATAAAGATGCAGTTGATGCAGCGAGACAACATATGTTTCCTTTTCCTCCATCTTCACCCGCTATGGCATTGTTCAAAAACGGTGAATTAGTTCACATGTTAGAGCGTCACCACATTGAAGGTCGTCCAGCTGAAATGATTGCAGAAAACTTGAAAGATGCTTTCAACGAGTATTGCTAAGATTTTTGCTTAGGCACAATAAATAATTATTTACCGCAGATTAGCTGATTACTTTTTAAATCTGCTAATCTGCGGTTTTGTTTTATAAACACTTTATATTTTGACCCAAAAACCAATACAATTTACCGTAATAGATAATGACTATTCTGAGCTAATCGAAACACAACAAGGAAGTTATCCTAACTTGATGTTTTTGTTGCGAGATAAATTGGGTTTAGAAGGTTTTGGTGAATGTGGTGGCGTAGGCAGATGTGCCACTTGTATTATTACTGCGGAAGGAATAACTGGAAACTCTATTATAAAGGATCGTAACGAACCCGCTACTTTATCAAAAATGGGTTACGAAGACGAATCCACTCGGTTAAGTTGCCAATTGTATATTACTTCAGATTTAGATGGCGCAACTATTACTATTTTAGATTTGTAGTAGTACTGACATTTTATATTAGACACGAATTGCACAAATGCCGCGAATTTGGATGATTTAGAATTACACCAATCTTACTATCAATATATTGGTCTTTTTTCTATCAAATTAATTCGTATTATTGTCAATAGAACACTCAGATACTTCCATTTTTTTTACTCAAAATTGTCATTCTGACGAAGGAAGAATCATAGTTAGTTAAGCAATTTACAAAGATTCTTCGTTCCTCAGAATGACAAAATAAGCGGAAACTATTCTTTAACTACAACTACCCTAGCCCAGATTGAAGCGGCATCCTCTTGTTGTAGCGCTAGCGAAAACAAGAGATATAGCGGAAAGCTGGAAAAAGCTCCAAGAAATTGAAACCATTAGTGAACTTTGAGTTTAATTTATCTACTTTTGCAAAAATAATTTTTCACACTTAAACTGTTTATAGCATGCAACTGTACAACACCTTAAGCGCAGAAGAAAGAGCCATCATGATCGATGATGCCGGAAAACAAAGACTTACTTTGTCTTTCTATGCTTATGCGCAAATTCAAAATCCAACACAATTTCGTAATGATTTATTTCTAGCGTGGAATCCCTTAGCAGTTCTGGGCAGGATTTATGTAGCTCATGAAGGGATAAATGCCCAACTTTCGCTTCCTGCTGATAATTTCTATACGTTTAAAGACACCATAGAAGTTTATGATTTCATGAAAGGAATCCGTTTGAATATTGCCGTAGAACATGATGATCACTCCTTTTTGAAACTAACCGTAAAAGTCCGTGACAAGATTGTTGCCGATGGTTTAGTGGATGAAACTTTTGATGTAACCAACATTGGAATACATTTAAAAGCGAAGGAATTCAATGATTTATTAGAAGATCCCAATACTATTGTGGTCGATATGCGTAATCATTACGAGAGCGAAATCGGTCATTTTACAAAAGCCATAAAACCAGATGTGGACACTTTTCGTGAAAGTTTGCCTATTATCGAAGAGCAATTAGCGGAGCACAAACAAGATAAAAAACTGTTGATGTATTGTACCGGAGGAATTCGTTGCGAGAAAGCCAGTGCCTACTTCAAACACAAAGGTTTTGAAAATGTTTACCAACTCGAAGGTGGAATTATTGAATACACCCGTCAAGTAAAAGAGCAAGGTTTAGAGAGTAAATTCATTGGAAAAAACTTTGTATTCGATCACCGATTGGGCGAAAGAATCACAGACGATATCGTATCACAATGCCATCAATGCGGAAAGCCTTGTGATGTACATACGAATTGTGCTAACGAAGGTTGTCATTTGCTTTTCATTCAATGTGAAGAATGTGCGAGTGCTATGGAAGGCTGTTGTTCATCAGCATGTGTAGAGGTAATTCACTTGCCAGAAGAAGAGCAAAAAGCAGTAAGAAGAGGAATTAAAAACGGCAATATGATTTTCAAAAAAGGAAAATCAGATGTGCTGACATTTAAGAACAATCAAGATCCATTAGCTGCAGTTCCAAATCTTACGGAATTGGCCGAAACAAAAACAGCTCGAAGAGTCGCTACTGTTTTAAAGAAAGAAATAAAAATTAAAAAACAATACATTGGAAAAGGAACTCACTTTTTTCCAAAACCAAGCGTTGCACAATTTCTAATTGAAGAAGGAGAAATTAAAATTGGTGATACTCTTTTAATAAAAGGAGCTACAACTGGAGAACAGCAAATCATTATTGAAGAAATGTTCGTGAATGATATTGATGCTACAATTGCTACTTCGGGAGACACTTGCACTTTCAAATTGCCTTTTAGAATTCGTTTATCTGATAAATTATATAAAGTTTTAGACTAGTTTTTAAACAAACTTACTCATTACCTCTGTCAAAGTTCAAAACTTTGACAGAGGTTTTTTTTGCACAAATATTAAAACTCATGCTAAAATCGAACTTGTTCCTGTCATTAGGAACTTCGCCTAGTGGCAAAATACAATTATGCATGTTGAATATGTTTTAACATGTAAGTTTTAAATTATTCTTTTAAAATGAATTCACTTTTAATTGTATAAAATCATGGAAAATCGGTTTTGAAAAATTCATTAGATCCAAAAACTTCTTACTTCTCAAAATCAGTGAATTAGATGATTTTAGAAAGCTGTAAATTAGTCGTCAAAGCTTGTCAAATACAAATTGTATCAATAAAAACAGCGTGAGATTTTGAAACAATTAACAAATTTCACCAATGTTATGTTAAATTTTATGTTAGTTTTACTTTAAATTAAGAAAATTTAACAATATGAAAAAAAAGAGCTTACTTCTTTTACTATTCTTTTTTGGGTTTTTTATAACGTATGCCCAAGAAGGTATTATTAAAGGTAAAGTTTCAGACAATCTTGGTATTGGATTACCCGGAGCAAACATCGCAATTAAAGGAACTAAATCTGTTGTGTCTACAGATCTAGATGGAAATTTTCAAATTAAAGCTTCAAAAGGAAACGTTTTAGTGGTTTCATACATTGGCTTCGCCAATCAAGAAGCAACTGTCACAGGAAACACATTAAATATTAGCCTTAAGGAAAGCTCAGAAAACAAACTAGACGAGGTTGTAATTACCGCTTTTAGTGTTCAAAGTAAAACTAAATCTTTAGGATTTGCGAATCAAACAATCAAAGCCGCAGATATTGAAAGACCAGGCCAAGTGAATGCTTTAGAAAGTTTACAAGGAAGTATTTCTGGACTTACGGTAAATAAAACTTCTGGTGCTGCAGGTGCTGGAGTTGATATTTTAATTAGAGGAGTTTCTTCTTTAAGTGCAGGAAGCAACAATCAGCCGTTAATCATTATTGATGGTAATCCTGTAAACAATTCAACTTTCACAGGAAATATTAATCCTTCAATTGGTTCTAATTCTGCTGGAAGTAGTGAGCAATTTGCTTTTTCAAATCGTTCAGTAGATATCAATCCAAATGACATCGAGTCTTATTCGATTCTAAAAGGTGCAGGAGCCACGGCTTTATATGGTATATTGGCTGGTAACGGTGTAATTATTATCACTACAAAAAAAGGAAAAGAAGGAAAAACAAAAGTTAACGTTTCTTCGAGTGTTTCGTTTAGTGAAGTAAACAAATATCCAGAACTACAATCAACGTGGAGAGAAGGTACAACTGCAGGAAATGGAGCTTCTCCCTTCCCACGTACTTTAGTACCTAGAGTTTTAAGCAATAATGACGACAGTGTTCCTGGAGGAGTTTCGTACTACCCTGGATTTACATCAGGATTTCAATCGAATGGACCAAAATATTCTTCTGCTGATGATTCAAGCATTCGCTTTAGAGATTTTTATAAAGATTTTTTCAAAACTGGAGTTAATCACACTTTAAACGTAAGTGTAAGCGGTGGAAACGAAAAAATCAATTATTATCTTTCTGCATCTACAAGTAAAGATGAAGGAACGGTTCCAAACACAAGCTACGACAGAAAAACTTTAAAATTTAATGGAGGTTATAAATTATTAGAAAATTTAAAACTGGGAACTTCTGTAACGTATGCTAATTCTGGCGGAACTAGAGCTAATACTGGTGATAAATCGATCATGAGTTCTATGGCTTACTGGTCTCCATCTATTGACATCAACAACTATTTGACTGTTGATGGAAAACAAAGAAACTGGACCAAAGGAACTATCGATAATCCAAGATATTTTGCTGAAATCAGCAATTTAAATGACAATGTAGATCGTTGGATTGCTGGTGCCGACTTAAACTGGCAAGCGAATTCTTGGTTTAATGTTGTTTATAGAGCAAGTATTGATAATTATTCGGAGTTGAGAAATAGATATGTTCCAGACGATTTAGATGTTGGGACTGGTGTAAAAGGATTCATAACAAATGAAACTATTAATTTCAAAGGTCTGAACTCAAACTTAGTATTTACAGCGACTAAAAAATTTGGTGACATTAGCACTAATCTTTTGATCGGACAACAAATTTCTGACACTAGAAACACCTATGGCAATCAAAGAGGTGAAGGTTTATTAATCTCAGGATTCGACAACATTTCAAATACTACAAACAAATTTGTAACGAATACAGGAGAACAAGTTCAAAGAAACATTGGGTACTTTGGTGAAGCAAAAGCTGATTTCAAAGAAATTATCTATTTAGGAGCTACTGCAAGAAGAGATGAAGTTTCAACTTTACCTAAAGCAAATCGATCTTTTGATTATTACTCTACAAATGCTGCCTTTGTATTTAATGACTTAATTGATAAAGATAGAAATGTTTTATCATTAGGAAAAATAAGAGCTTCATGGGCACAAGTTGGAAAAATTCCTCCTTACGGAATTGGAAGGTACAGTAGACCAGAAACTCCGTTCAATGGTGTTGGTGGAATTTCTGTTGGTTCAATTGCTTCAGACCCTAATATTAGACCAGAGATCGTTACCACTCTTGAAGTAGGTACTGATTTAAAGTTTTACAATAACCGTATACGATTAGAGTACACTTATTTTGATAGAAAAAGTGATGACCAAATTATTGCAGTTCCAGTTTCACAAATTTCAGGATTAACAAGTATTTGGAGTAATGCAGGTTCCTTAAAAACAAAAGGTCATGAGTTAACACTTGCAGGAGACATATTAAAAACTAACGATTTAAAATGGACTGCTACTGCTAACTTTACAGCTTATGACACTGAAGTAACTTCTTTACCATTTGAAAATGTTGTTTTTATGGACAGTTTTCAAGGTGTAATTTCTCAAGTTAAAGTAGGTGATGCAGCAGGATCTTTATATGGATATACTTGGACGGAAGTTGATGGCCAAAGACTAATTGGCTCAAACGGATTACCTGTTTTGAAAAAAACAGCTAAAGGTGATTTCGAATATTCAAAAGTGGCTAATGCATTTCCTGACTGGGTTGCTACATTAAATAATACGTTCACTTATAAAAACTTTAATTTGTCTTTCTTATTCGAATATAAAGAAGGTGGAAGCGCTTTTGATTCAGGACAAAGAAACGGGTTACGTAATGGTGTTCTTAAGATCACTGAGGAGAGAAACATCACAAAAGTGCTTGACGGTGTTAAATCTAATGGTTCTGGAGGTTATGTTACAAACGACATTCCTGCAATAATAGATGCTAACAGTTACTACCGTAATGAAAACTACAACAGAGCTTCTGAAATTTTAGTCCAAGATGCTTCTTGGTTGAAATTAAGAAATGTGTCTTTATCGTATAATTTACCTTCAGAATTGCTTCGTAAATTAAACATTGCTACTGCTTCATTTACAGTAAGCGGAAGTAACTTCTTGCTATGGACACCATTTAGAGGTTTTGATCCTGAAGGAAGTCAGTTTAGCTCAGGAAGTAATGTATATGGATTCACAGGTTTAAACGTTCCATTAACACAATCGTACTCTTTTGGTGTTAATTTTGGATTTTAATTTATTAAAAATAACAGTATGAAAAATATTTTAAAAATAGTAGCACTTTTTGTTACGACCAGCTTGGTGACAAGTTGCAGCGATAGTTATTTTGATGTAAATACACCTCCTGATGCGATAGACACTAATTCAACAGCATTAAAAGATGTATTAAGTCCTGCCATTCAAAACACCATTGACGCTCAATATTCTGCTTCAGTAAGTGTTGCTCAAGTAAGCCAACATATTTCATCAGCACTTTCAAATCAAGATATTGACAAGCATTATTTCAGTGGCTTAGATTCATATTGGTTCACCACTTATGTAAAAGCTTTATCTAATATAAAAGTGGTAGAAGACAAAGCAATCGCAACAAATTCTTCTCATTACTTAGGAATTGCACAAATTTTGAAAGCAATTAATATAGGTTTAGCAACTGATTTATACGGTGATATTCCTTATACTGAAGCTTCTCAAGGGGGTACAATTACGTATCCAAAATATGATTCTCAAGAATCTGTGTATGCGGCTATTGATGGATTATTTACAGATGCAATCGCAAAATTATCGGCTCCTAACACTTCAATAATTAATAAACCTGGTAAAGAAGATTTAATTTATGGCGGAGACGTTAACAAATGGATTAAGGCTGCGTATACTTTTAAAGCGAGATATCAGTTACACTTATCTAAAATAAACGCTGGAACAGCTGCTACTAAAGCATTGGAAAGTTTATCAAAAGGGTTCACGTCTAATGCTGACGATTTTCAATTAGTTTACAATACTGTAAATACAAATCCTTGGTACGCAAATCAGTTAGGATTAAACACTGGTAACATTTCATTTTTAATTTCGAATCAATTGATAAATGCTATGAATGGAAAATCATTTCCTTTTAGCACAGTAACGATGGATCCAAGATTATTAGCAATTGTTGACATTAGAAAATATCCGAATCCAGCTTCACAAACTACAAATCCAGATCCAATGGTAGTTACTAATTACAATGGAATTGAAAATGGAACTGGTGCAAACGTTCCTGGACAACCAGGAGCTAATGCTAAAATAGGAATTGATTTCTTTTACTCAAAAGCGAATTCACCATTAGTGATTATGTCATTTGCTGAAGCGAAATTTATTGAAGCAGAAGCTAATTTCATTATAGCAGGAGGAACTGCAACTAGCACTGGTGCAAATGCAGCAGCAAATACTGCTTATCTTGCTGGAATTAATGCTAACATGGATAAGTTAGGAGTTGCACCTGCTTTGAAAACAGCTTACGTTGCTGACGCATCAATTGCTAAAGGCGCAGCTGCTCTAGCATTAAAAGACATCATGAGACAGAAATTTATCGCATTATATCTAAATCCTGAAACGTTCACAGATTACAGAAGATATAATTTTTCACCAAATGTTTTTGTTGGTTTAAAACTACCAAAAAATACAGATCCTAACAATGGTGGTAATTGGATTAGAAGATTTGTATATCCAAATTCTGAAAAAAGTACTAATTCAGCTGTTTATAGTACAAATTTTAAATCTATGATTACACCAGTTTGGTGGGACAAATAGTAAAGGAATTCTACTGCTTCACAGTAAAAATTTAGAAGTTATTTATTAAAAAAAATGGCGTTTTAAAAATGCTAATTCAGTAAAATAGATTAAAAACTAACCCATTATGATAGTAATCGTAATGGGTTTTTTTTAGTAAAATTTTATCAGTTTCCTGCAATTTCAATCGTTGTAACATAAAATTAAAAAATACTATCTTTACGACTTAATCGTTTTAAGAACTTAAGTTGTGCCAGTCACAACACTATATATAAAATTATGGCATGTACAAGTTGTTCAACTTCTGATGGTGGCGCACCTAAGGGTTGTAAAAATAATGGGACTTGCGGCACCGATAGCTGCAATAAACTGACTGTTTTCGATTGGCTTTCAAATATGAGTTTACCTAATGGAGACGCTCCTTTCGACTGTGTCGAAGTTCGTTTTAAAAATGGTAGAAAAGAATTTTATCGCAATACTGAAAAGTTAACATTAAGCATTGGAGATATAGTTGCAACGGTTGCTTCTCCCGGTCACGATATAGGAATTGTCACGTTGACAGGAGAATTAGTTAAAATCCAAATGAAGAAAAAAGGGGTAAATCATTTAAGTAATGAAGTACCTAAAATCTATAGAAAAGCATCTCAAAAAGATATTGATATTTGGTCAGTTGCTCGTGATAGAGAAGAACCAATGAAAGTGAGAGCACGTGAATTAGCGATTGCTCAAAAATTAGAAATGAAAATTTCAGACATCGAATTTCAAGGAGATGGTTCGAAAGCGACTTTCTACTACACTGCAAATGACAGAATTGACTTTCGTGCTTTAATTAAAGACTTCGCAAAAGAATTCAGTACTCGAATTGAAATGAAACAAGTTGGCTTTCGCCAAGAAGCAGCTCGCTTAGGCGGGATTGGTTCATGTGGAAGAGAGTTATGTTGTTCTACATGGTTAACTGATTTTAGAAGCGTAAACACTTCTGCAGCGCGTTACCAACAACTATCTTTAAATCCGCAAAAATTAGCGGGACAATGTGGTAAATTAAAATGTTGTCTAAACTACGAGCTAGACACTTATATGGATGCGTTGAAAGATTTTCCAGATTTTGAAACTAAATTAGTTACTGAAAAAGGAGATGCAATTTGCCAAAAACAAGATATTTTTAAAGGATTAATGTGGTTTGCTTACACTAATAACTTCGCTAACTGGCATGTTTTAAAAATTGATCAGGTAAAAGAAATTGTAGCAGAAAATAAATTAAAAAATAAGGTTTCTTCACTTGAAGATTTTGCAATTGAAATTGTAGTTGAGGTAGAGAAAAACTTTAATAATGCAATGGGACAAGAGAGTCTAACTCGTTTTGACCAACCTAAAGCAAAGAAAAAACCAAATAAGAAACGTAAAACTGTTGGAGAAAATGCGATTGTTGCCAACGGCAGCAAACCGGCAAAAGATAATAAAATCATTAAAAACAGTAAACCGGCAGATACTAATCGTCAAGCGCCTGTAGATAAAAAACCTGCGGAGCCTAGAAAACCTATAATTATTACCAAAAATGTGGATAAAAAATAGCGCTTTAGTTCTATTGGTTGTGATTCTCTTTTCTTCTTGTGATAAAAAAAGAGTTTTTGATGAGTATAAAACTGTTGGAAATGCGTGGCATAAAGACAGTATTATAACTTTCAATTTACCAGAGCTAGATTCGACAAAACGATATAATTTATTTGTAAATTTAAGAGCAAATAATGATTACAAATTCAATAACTTGTTTTTAATTGTAGCATTAGAAATGCCTAATGGATTCACAAAAGTAGATACTTTAGAATATCAGATGGCTGATCCTGATGGCACAATGTTAGGCGATGGCTTTACTGATATTAAAGAAAGTAAATTGTTTTATAAAGAAAATGTACGATTTCGCAAGAAATACAAAGTGCATATCAAACAAGCTGTTAGAGAGAATGGCAAAGTGCCTGGTGTACAAGACTTAGACGGAATTACTGAAGTTGGTTTTAGAATAGAAAAAAAAGAATAATATAGTATTATGGCTATCAAAAAAAACAATAAACAGACGAAAGGCACTGGCAAAGACATTACTTCTTATCAGAGGAAGTTTTGGAAAATATTCTTCATTGGTTTAGGAAGTGTAGGTTTGTTTTTCTTATTCGCATCCTGGGGAATCTTTGGATCAATGCCTTCATTTGAAGACTTAGAGAATCCTGATTCTAACCTAGCAACTGAAATTATTTCAGCAGATGGAGTAGTTATTGGTAAGTATTTCCAAAAGAATAGATCGCAATTAAAATATTCTGACTTACCTAAAAACTTAGTTCAAGCTTTAATTGCTACTGAAGATGCTCGTTTTTATGATCACTCAGGGATTGATGCGAGAGGAACTTTAAGAGCTATTTCGAGTTTAGGAACAAGCGGTGGCGCAAGTACTTTAACGCAACAATTAGCGAAACAATTATTTCATGGTGAAGGGTCTAAATTTTTACCTTTTAGAATCGTTCAAAAAATGAAAGAATGGATTATTGCAATTCGTTTAGAAAGACAATATACTAAAAATGAAATCATTGCGATGTACTGCAACGTATATGATTTTGGAAATAACTCTGTTGGAGTAAGCTCTGCAGCAAAAACTTATTTTTCAAAAGAGCCAAGAGATTTGACAATAGACGAATCTGCTATTTTAGTGGGAATGTTTAAAAACTCTGGATTATACAATCCAATTCGTAATCCTCAAGGAGTTAAAAATCGTAGAAATGTAGTGTTGTCACAAATGGAAAAAGGTGATATTATTACTGAAGATCAAAAAGTGCAATTACAGAGTTTACCAATCAAATTGAATTTCAAATTAGAAACTCACAAAGACGGTACTGCTACTTACTTTAGAGAATATCTTCGCGATTACATGAAAAAATGGGTAGAAGAAAACAAAAAGTCGGACGGGTCTAACTACGATATTTACAAAGACGGTTTAAAGATTTATACAACGATCGATTCAAGAATGCAGTCACATGCTGAAAAAGCAGTTACGGCGCATATGGCAAATCTTCAGCAAGAATTTTTTAATCAGTCAAAAGGCAATAAAAATGCTCCTTTTGTTAATATTTCAGCTGTTGAAACTCAAAAAATATTGAACCAAGCTATGAAATCATCGAACCGTTGGTCTGTAATGAAATCAATGGATAAAAGTGAGGAAGAAATTATAAAATCGTTTAGTGAAAAGACTAAAATGACTGTTTTTTCTTGGAAAGGAGAAAGAGATACAATCATGACTCCTATGGATTCAATCCGTTATTACAAACACTTTCTTCAATCTGGTTTAATGGCTATGGAGCCACAAACTGGAAATATTAAAGCGTGGGTTGGAGGAATTAATTACAAGTATTTTCAGTACGATCACGTAGGGCAAGGAGCGAGACAGGTAGGTTCGACTTTTAAACCATTTGTATATGCGACTGCTATTGAACAATTGAATATGTCTCCTTGTGATTCTATTATTGATGGACCTTTTATGATTAGAAAAGGTCGCCATAATGTAACAGCGGATTGGGAGCCAAAAAATTCAGATAATAAATACCGCGGAATGGTTACCTTAAAAAGAGGTTTAGCTAGTTCAATAAATACAGTATCTGCCAAGTTAATGGATAAAGTAGGTCCAAAAGCTGTTGTAGATTTAACTCATAAATTAGGCGTGAAATCTGAAATTCCTTTGCAACCATCAATTGCCTTAGGTGCCGTTGAAATTACTGTTGAGGACATGGTAGCTGCCTACAGCACATTTGCAAATCAAGGTGTTTATATGAAACCACAATTTATATCACGAATTGAAGATAAAAGTGGTGTAATTATTTATGAGCCAATACCAGAATCCCACGATGTATTAAATAAAGATATCGCTTACGCAGTAATCAAATTGTTAGAAGGAGTTACCGAAGGTGGTTCTGGAGATCGTTTGCGAACTACGGGCGGTGGAAATGGTTCTAATCGCTGGACAGGTTATCCGTATAACTTCAAGAATCCGATTGCAGGAAAAACTGGAACTACACAAAATCAATCTGATGGTTGGTTTATGGGGATGGTTCCAAATCTTGTAACGGGTGTTTGGGTTGGTTGCGAAGATCGTTCTGCACGTTTTAAAAGTATTACTTACGGACAAGGAGCTACTGCAGCATTACCTATTTGGGGTTACTTTATGAAACTTTGCTATGATGATCCAGATTTAAAAGTTTCGAAATCTCCATTTGAGCGACCTGCTAATCTTTCTATTAAAGTAGATTGTTATGTTGCTAAAAAAGTAGTCGATTCAACTGACACTGAAAATGACACAGGAGAATTCGAATTGTAAAATTTTAAATTGTTTAAATAATTAAATCCTATTTTTTATTAAAATTAGGCTTATTAGTAATTCATTCTTATGATCAATAAAAAAGTAAATAATGTTCACGAAGCCCTTCAAGGAATTGAAAATGGGATGACTGTCATGTTAGGTGGTTTCGGATTATGTGGAATTCCTGAAAACAGTATCGCTGAATTAGTAAAAAAAGAAACGACGGATTTAACTTGTATTTCAAATAATGCAGGAGTAGATGATTTTGGCCTTGGTTTACTTTTGCACAAGCGCCAAATCAAAAAGATGATTTCATCTTACGTTGGTGAAAATGCTGAATTTGAACGTCAAATGCTTTCTGGAGAATTGGACGTAGAGTTAACACCTCAAGGAACTCTAGCAGAAAAATGTCGTGCAGCTCAGGCTGGAATTCCAGCATTTTTTACGCCAGCCGGCTTCGGAACTGAAGTTGCTGAAGGTAAAGAAACTCGAGAATTTAATGGAAAAATGCACGTAATGGAATTGGCTTTCAAAGCTGATTTTTCTATTGTAAAAGCGTGGAAAGGTGATGAAGCCGGAAATCTTATTTTTAAAGGAACTGCCAGAAACTTTAATTCTTGTATGGCTGGCGCTGCAAAAATCACAATTGCTGAAGTAGAAGAATTGTTACCTGTGGGTTCGCTTGATCCAAATGAAATACATATTCCAGGGATATTAGTCCAACGTATTTTTCAAGGCGAAAAATTTGAGAAAAGAATTGAGCAAAGAACGGTTAGAAAAAAGTAATCAGTGTTCAGTCATCAATTTGAACTTTAAATAGACTTTAAATAAAACATTTAATGAACCTTACTATCTTAATGATTTAAAAAAGTGAGCAGTGATCATTTTAAGTCTAAAAACAGTAATAGTAAAAATACTTACTGAACCTTAATATTCTTAATGGTTTAAAAAAAATAAATTATGTTAACAAAAGAAGACATAGCAAAAAGAATTGCAAAAGAAGTTAAAGATCGGTATTACGTAAACTTAGGTATAGGAATTCCAACACTGGTGGCAAATTATGTTCCTGATGGAATTAATGTCGAGTTTCAAAGTGAAAATGGTGTGCTAGGAATGGGACCGTTTCCATTTGAAGGCGAAGAAGATGCCGATATCATTAATGCTGGAAAACAAACCATTACGACTTTACCAGGAGCCAGTTTTTTTGATTCTGCTTTTAGTTTTGGAATGATTCGTAGCCAAAAAGTAGACTTAACTATTCTTGGTGCAATGGAAGTAGCCGAAAACGGTGATATTGCCAATTGGAAAATACCAGGTAAAATGGTAAAAGGAATGGGTGGCGCTATGGATTTAGTTGCTTCGGCAGAGAATATTATAGTTGCCATGATGCACGTGAATAAAGCAGGGGAATCAAAAATACTTAAAAAATGTACTTTGCCATTAACAGGTGTAGGCTGCGTTAAAAAAGTGGTTACTGAACTTGCAGTTCTAGAAGTGACTCCAAAGGGTTTTAAGCTCTTAGAACGCGCGCCAGGAGTTACAGTTGAACATATCATTGCTTCAACAGAAGCTGAACTAATAATTGAAGGTGAAATACCAGAGATGGTTATTTAACAAAACTTCTATAAATGTAAAAGTGTCGGAATTTCAATATTGAAATTCCGACTCTTTTTTTATATTAATAATTTACAGTAATCTTAGAAAAACCATGTCGCTACAAAGATGGCTGTAATTACACAAATCACATCAACTAGCAACATCGTTCCTAGCGCGTAACGTGTGTTTTTAATATTTACAGAACCGAAGTAAACTGCAATTACATAAAATGTGCTTTCGGCACTACATTGAAAAATACTGCTTAACCTTCCTGTTAAGGAATCTGCGCCAAAAGTACT
Source organism: Flavobacterium weaverense (assembly GCF_003688495.1). Lineage (GTDB taxonomy): Bacteria > Bacteroidota > Bacteroidia > Flavobacteriales > Flavobacteriaceae > Flavobacterium > Flavobacterium weaverense. The sequence goes on from NZ_REFH01000008.1 coordinate 189,638, forward strand.
CATCGAATCTAATAAAAACCCTCTTGATCCTGCAGAACTGAAAGGTCTAAGCAAGGCGACTGGCATAGCATCAATAATTTGTTTATTTACTCCTAAGTTCGAAAAGATAAAAGCAATTCCATCACTTATAATATCAAATAAACCGCTGTTTCTAAATAAAGAAATAGCAGCTAGCATTCCCAAAACATAAGGAAAAATAGTAACTCCAGTTTTTACACCATTATTTGCACCAACTACAAAAGAGTCAAATACAGTCGTTTTAGCCTCAGCAAATTTCTTCTCTTGACGAAATGCGTAAAATAAGGTAAAACCAATAATAGCTAATAAAATCAATCCCGAAAGATTAGAAGTAAAATAATTCTTTCCGATTAAATCTAAATGATTAACATACATCAACAACCCGACAATAGCGCCAATTAATGTCATTAATCCAATTACCAAGGAAGCACTTTTAAAATTGATTTTTTGTTTTACACCCACGATTAAAAAAGCAGCAATAGTACCAATAAACGATGTAATAATACAGGGCAACATTACATCAGCAGGATTACTAGAACCTGCAGCTGCACGGTATCCGATAATAGAGGTGGCAATTAAAGTTAAACCCGATGCGTGCAAACACATAAACATAATTTGCGCATCACTTGCAGTGTCTTTATCCGGATTGAGCTCTTGCAAACTCTCCATTGCTTTTAACCCAAAAGGCGTTGCGGCCGAATCTAGCCCTAAAAAATTAGCTGCAAAATTCAATGTCATATAAGAAATAGAGGGATGATTTTTAGGAATACTTGGAAATACTTTTACAAATACAGGACTCAATACTTTAGCTAATTTACCAGAAACTCCAGAAATAATTAAAAGCTCCATCAGTCCACAAAAGAAGGCTAAATAAGCAATCAAGGGAATAATAATGTCAACTAAACTGCTTCTACACGTTGCTAATAATCCATCGGATTTTTGAACTCCACTGTAAATCTGAACGGTTTGATTTTTGTAAACATAAGTCGTATCGTTATTTGACAAATCACGATTAACAATCATGGTTTTATCTGCTTTCAATTGAATACTATCTCTAATAAAAGCAGGAACTTGATCTATATATTTTTCAGATACTAAAATACGATCACCCTTTTCACCATTCAAAACGTAATCGATGGTATAAGTACTTCCCGAAAACAAACTGATCACCACAAATAAAATCGACGAGATAAAAATAACTAACCAAAACCTACTTAATACCATAATCTATATTTTTTATAAATGTGACAAATCAAGGAAAACCGTAAAATCAAATTTCAATTGCTAAAACTAATATATATTTTTGATACTGTAACAGAAATCATTTATTTAAACATGAATAATCTCGTCTTCTATTAACAAATCTTCTCTCCTTAATCTCAGAAAAATTTGCGCTACGGCAATAGTATCTTTTTCACAATAAGTTACGATTCGATCTATATCTTTTTCGACATAGAAAACATGACCAACTTGACTGCCATCGATATCACCTTTTGGGGAAGGAATTCCCAATATTTTTGTTAGTAATTTGAGTGAAGTGTAGTGCTTATAATCCCCGAACTTCCATAATTCTAATGTATCCAAATGTGGTATTTCCCATGGTTTTTTTCCAAATAGATTTAGCTTGTTGGGAATCGCTATTTGATTTATAATCATTCGGCGCGCAATAAATGGAATGTCAAATTCTTTTGCATTGTGTCCGCATAGAACATGCTGTGGTTGGTTAAAGTGCGTATTAAGCAAATTATTAAAATCTTCTAATATTTTTTTTTCTTCACCAAAAAAAGAAGTAACTCTAAAATTCCGAATGTCATTTTTGATTGTAAAATATCCAACAGAAATGCAAACAATTTTACCAAATTCTGCCCAAATACCCGCACGGTCGTAGAAATCCTCTGCTGTGAATTCGTCCTTTCTTTGATACTGTGTTTTATGTTCCCATAAATCTCTCATCTCAACATCTAAAGCATTAAAATTTTCGGCTTCAGGTACAGTTTCGATATCTAGAAATAGAATATTATTAAGGTTTATTTTTTCGATCATATTTTCATATTTGATCCCAAATTACATAAATTTTCACAAACTAAAATACGATTTAGTGATAGAAAGTAAAAATTAAACTACAGTTCATCGAAAAGACTTTGCTGATTCGTAGGATTTTCATGTTCTAAAAGCCACTTTTTTCTCCATAAGCCACCAGCATAACCAGTCAACGAACCATCAGAACCGATAACTCTGTGGCACGGAACTACAATCCACAAAGGATTTTTACCATTGGCGGAAGCCACAGCGCGAATTGCTTTTACATCACCTAAGATTTTTGATTGTTCGAGATATGTTCTCGTTTTGCCAAATGGAATTGATAAAAGCCCTTTCCACACTTTGTTCTGAAACTCCGTTCCTTTAGGATTTAACTTAAAATCAAACGCAGTTCTCGTTCCTTCAAAATACTCATTTAACTGAGTTACTGCATTCTGTAAGTTTGCAGGAATTTCGGTTGAAAGCGTTCCTTCGTCGTGCACTGAAATCGAGCAAATACCTTTTTCATCGCCTACAATTTCAGCAATACCTAGAGGTGTTTTTATAAAAGCAGTTTCCATACTATCGAATTTATTTAATTATCTCATTAAAATTGGTTCAATTATTTGAAAGTAAGGGGTTAATCGTCACTGTCTAATTCAAAGATCTCATGCACTGATTTACCGAATAGTTTAGCGATTTTTAAAGCTAAAACTGTCGACGGTACATATTTCTTTAACTCAATTGCATTTATTGTTTGCCTACTCACTCCTATTTTCTCCGCTAATTGTGCTTGTGTAATGTTTGCAATAGCACGCTGTACTTTTACATTATTAGTCATAATTATCCAATTTACTGTTTTTGTATAACGTCCAATGAAATCGGATAATAAAGAACAATAGTAGCGTAAACATGTTATATTCCATAACTTGAAGGAAAGACAATCCGTAAATAAAAATCACGCAAATTAATAAAATAGCATAATTGACGTAGGTTGCCCAAACTAAACTTTCAAGACGAATTTTAGAAACCATTTCGTCTTCTATCTTTTCTTTAGAAAAAGCGAAAACAATACCACAAATAATAAATACAGTCATCAACACCTCATCGATAATATTATTTTCAGTTAATCCAAAGTAAGCAGTATGAATGCCGGCTTTATCATAAATAAAAGCAAATGTTTTAACAGGTAGTTGAATTACATCGTGATCTCTATTGACAGCAGAAATAATCAACAGTGTTAGGAGAGAAATAACTAATAAGATACCGCTAAACTTTTTAAAGGAATACGGAAATAAATAATTTGTTTTCATGTTGATACAATTAAAATTCACATCAAATGTAAAGTAAAATAATCAAAAAGTAAAGCAAACTTGACATAAATAAAAATAAAAAAATCTATAGGAGATTTTGCTTTCCTATAGATTTTTAAAATTTCACTTTTAATAAAGATGAAACTATTTGATACTTGAATATACATAAGCTTCTAGTGCGCCTAATTCTTCATCAGACATCGCTTTAGTAATCGCAAAATTAGCTTTCATCACTTCGTATTGGCTTGGATCAACAATTGGTTCACCTTCACCTTTTAGAAATTTAACCATGTCTGCATTTTTATCTTTGTACATCTGCGCAATAACTTTAAGACTTGGTCCTACGACTTTCTGGTCCATTTGGTGACAAGCAACGCAATTTCCTTTTCCTTTAAAAATCTCTGCACCTAGTTCTTCAGGAGTCTGAGCGATCTCTTCAGTTGAAGTAGGATACAATGGTTCTTTTTTAGTTTCTTCTTTTTTACAAGAAGCCATGGCTAAAACTGCAAATAATAATAAAATCTTTTTCATGTTATTTTCTTTAATTGTGATTATTTAAATTCCAGTCAAAAAGTAAGATTAGCTGTATTTAACTCTGTATCAAATATACTAAAAAAATTACTCTTCAGCTCAATTTTCAAATTTTAAGCTTATTATTTTATTAACTTTTTTGTAAAAGTATCGCAGCTTCTTTAGCAAAATAGGTCGAAATTAAACTTGCTCCTGCTCTTTTTATACACATTAATTGCTCCATCATAATTTTGTCATGATCTAACCAACCTCTCTCGGCTGCTGCTTTGATCATTGCATATTCTCCCGAAACATGAAAAACAGTTACAGGAACATTCACAGCATTTTTAACTTCACGTACAATATCTAAATAAGCGATTCCTGGTTTTACCATAACCATATCTGCACCTTCTTCAACATCCCACAATGCTTCTTTTATAGCTTCTAAACGGTTTGCATAGTCCATTTGGTACGTTTTTTTATCTTGCGGAACAACTACGTCAGCTTCTCTTGGAGCGCTGTCTAAGGCGTCTCTAAATGGGCCGTAAAATGCCGAAGCATATTTAGCCGAATAACTCATGATACCTACATTTTGAAATCCCGCAGCATCAAGTCCTTGACGCAAGCGTAAAACACGCCCGTCCATCATGTCGGATGGAGCTACAAAATCAGCTCCTGCTTGTGCATGAGAAACGGCCATTTTTACTAATGCATCATTTGTTGAGTCATTCTCAATATCACCATTAGCGATTATTCCATCATGACCATAAATGGAATAAGGATCTAATGCCACGTCTGGCATTACAATCATTTCTGGACAAGCTACTTTTATCTCCTTAATCGCACGTTGCATTAATCCTTCTGGATTCCAAGCTTCTTTTCCAGTATTGTCTTTTAAACTTTCATCAACTTTTACATAAATGTTTACCGCACGAATTCCTAATTCGAATAATTCCTTAACTTCTGAAACAGTTAAATCTACTGAACGTCGATAAATTCCTGGCATGGAGGAAATTTCTACTTTGTAATTTTCACCTTCTGCGATGAACATTGGGAACATAAAATCGCTTGGACTTAATGTGGTTTCGCGAACTAAAGAACGAATGGATTCGTTTACGCGTAATCTTCTACCTCTTTGTAATGGGAACATAATGATTTATGATTTTAGATTAACGATTGTAGATTTTAGATCTTTGCTCTATGTTAAGAAAAGTCTGAAATCCTAGATCTCTAATCTTATTATATTTTCTATTTATCAAATATTATTGAACTACGGGATTACATCTGCAATCAAAAATCATCATTCAACAATCTTAATCCAATTAACTGGATTTTCTAATACTTGAATTAATTTTTCTTCTTCGCTTCCTGGTTCTGGATGATGATCGTAAACCCATTGAACATGTGGTGGTAAACTCATCAAGATACTTTCAATTCGACCATTGGTTTTTAAACCAAATAAAGTGCCTTTATCGTGAACTAAATTGAACTCTACATAACGGCCACGACGAATTTCTTGCCAAGTTTTTTGAGCTTCTGTAAATGGTAAGTTTTTTCTTTTTTCAACAATGGGAACATACGCTTCTAGGAAACTATTACCCACTTCTGAAACAAAGTTAAACCAGTTTTCCATACTCATTTCTTCGGTTGCTTTGCAATAATCGAAAAACAATCCGCCAATTCCACGAGCTTCAAAACGATGTGTATTCCAGAAATAAGCGTCACATTGCTTTTTATACTTTGGATAAAACTCTGGATTATGTTTATCACAAGCTGTTTTACAAGTCTGATGAAAATGAGTTGCATCTTCTTCGAACAAATAATAAGGCGTAAGATCTTGTCCGCCACCAAACCAACTGTTGATTACATTTCCAGCATCGTCATACATTTCGAAATAGCGCCAGTTAGCATGAACCGTTGGTACCATTGGACTCTTTGGATGAATAACTAAACTTAATCCGCAGGCGAAAAAATCAGCTTCTCCTACGTTGAACAGTTTTTGCATGCTGTCTGGCAGTTTTCCGTGAACTGCTGAAATATTAACACCGCCTTTTTCAAAAACATTTCCATTTTCGATTACACGAGTTCTTCCTCCGCCACCTTCTGGGCGTTCCCAAATGTCTTCTCGGAATTTAGCTTTTCCGTCAACTGCTTCTAGTCCTGCAACGATTTGATCTTGTAAGTTTTGGATGTATGCGTAAAATTTATTTTTCATTATTCAATTCATATAATTCCATGTCTAATGGAGTTTCATTTATTGGAGTGAATTCATTTTTTAATATTTTATTCCAAATAAAACCATTATTCAAAGCCACTTTTACACTTCCAATATTCGTTTTATGAGCACTAATTTGAAGCTTTTTTAATTTCAATTCATTAAAAGCATAATTAGATAGCGCTTTAACAGCTTTGGTACTTAAACCTTTTTCTTCATAAAAACCTCTAATACAGTAGGCTAATTCACCTAAACCAGCTGTCCAATCTATCTTTTTAATTATAACCAAACCTACGATTGTTTGGGAATCATTAGCTCTAATTGCAAATGTGAAGTTTGTTCTCTTTTCCATTTCGCTATTTTTTACTTCAATATATTCTTTGGATTTTTCGAGCGTTTCATTATTTGAGAGCGTTACTGGAAAGAAAACTTTAAATCTTTCTTTGTTCTCCATCATAAATTGATGCAATTTTTGTGCATCATCTTGCTTCAATTTATCTAGAATAAAATTTTCAGTAACAACCATGACTTTAATTGGCTTTCGCCAAAGCTATTTTAGTCGAGATTCCGAAAGAAAAAGTCTTAGTTTCTTTTTGAATATTCTCGTAAATCGCAATTGCTTTTTCAACTAAACAAAATGGATTTTCTTTTGATATAGCAATTAAAAAATCAGCAAATTGTTCTTGCTGACTCCAATCAAATTTTAACCGTTGTAATAAATCAAGTAATTCATTTTGACTACTTGTAATTATGACTTCTGTTGTCAATCCGAGATTAGTTAAATGATTGTCGATAACACTTGTGTCTTCAATATTCCAAAACTTTGGTACAAAAACAAAAGAAAGCAAAGTCTTTAGCACATTGTCTATTCGTTCGCTTTCTTTATCTTTTAATCCTTTGTTTAACATTTAAACTAGATGTTGTATTCTTTTACTGCATCGATAAATGCTTTTGCGTGATCTACAGGAATGTTTGGTAAAATCCCATGACCTAAGTTCACGATGTATTTATCTTTCCCGAATTCGTCAATCATTTCGTGCACCATTTTCTTGATCACAGGAATAGGTGATAATAATCTTGATGGATCAAAATTTCCTTGTAAAGTAATTTTTCCTCCTGATAAATATCTTGCATTCCTTGGTGAACAAGTCCAGTCTACTCCTAATGCTGAAGCTCTACTTTTACCCATTTCGCCTAGAGCAAACCAACATCCTTTTCCGAAAACAATAACTGGTGCGTCATCAGCTAAAGCTTCAACGATTTGGTTGATGTATTTCCAAGAAAATTCTTGATAGTCAGCTGGAGAAAGCATTCCACCCCAAGAGTCAAAAACTTGAACGGCATTTACTCCTGCTTTTACTTTTTCTTTAAGATATAGAATAGTCGTATCTGTAATTTTTTGCAATAAGACGTGAGCAGCTTCTGGATATTGGAAACAAAATCCTTTAGCTTTATCAAAACTTTTAGATCCTTGACCTTCTACGGCATAGCACATAATTGTCCACGGCGAACCAGCAAAACCAATTAACGGAACCTCATCATTCAACATTTCTTTAGTCAATTTGATGGCATCCATCACATATCCTAAAGTTTCATGAATATCTGGAACAATAACGCGTTCTACATCTTGAATTGTACGAATTGGATTTGGTACAAACGGACCAAAATTTTCTTTCATTATAACTTCAAGTCCCATTGCTTGTGGCACCACCAAAATATCAGAGAATAAAATCGCAGCATCTGGAGCAATTCTACGGATAGGTTGTACAGTAATTTCAGCAGCAATTTCAGGGGTTCTACAACGCGTGAAGAAATCATATTTATCACGTAATGCAATAAATTCAGGTAAATATCTTCCAGCTTGACGCATCATCCATACTGGCGGACGATCAACTGTTTCTCCTTTTAGTGCTTTTAAAAATAGGTCGTTCTTAATCATAATTTATTGTCTTAAAGCGTTTTCATTATTATTAATTGTTTAGATCATCTCTAAACAGTCATTATCTATATTCAGCAATTACTTCTTCAATCACATCTTCAATTGTAGGTTGTGTAGCAACTATTACATTTTTAGTTATTCCCTCTAAAGCGCTTGAGGTTGTTGTTCCAATACAAAAACAAGTCTCGTTTTTAATCTTATTCTCTTTCAAATAACTTTCGATTCCAGAAGGACTAAAGAATAAAATTGCTTCAACAGGCGTTTTAATTTTCTGAGGTGTCAGCGTTGTTTCGTAAACTTGAATTTCGTTGAACTTTATTTTAGCTTCTTTCAAAGCTTTTGGCAAAGTCTCTCTTCTTAAGTTACCACTAAAAAAAGTGTAGCTTTCACTAGCATAAATTAAAGTAATTATTTCTGCTAAATCCTCTGCGTAACCCGTGTAAGCGACAACATTGTAGCCACTTTCTGAAAGCATAATTTTGGTTTTTAAACCTACGCAAAAAACATTTTTGGATTTTAATGCTTCAGCTTTTGGATCCAATAAAAAACTTTGCACTGCATTTTGACTAGTAAAAATCAAATTCTCATTAATTTCATTTAATTTAAACGGATTGCTTTGCGTTTTTATAAAATCGACTTCAACAACATTGAAATTAGCATTTACCAAAGCTTCTTTTTGATCTTTTAAAAGTGTCCTTGTAGATAGTATCTGAATCATTTTTTAACTTCTTTTTTGGTATTCTTCTTGACCCAAACAGTAGGTTTCTATATCTTTATTGTATCCGTAAACCACTAAAATATCATCTTCTAGAATAACAGTTAATGGAGCGGGACGACCTATTGATTCTTTTATAATAGATTTTTTGCCTATTAAATTTTTCTTTTCTCTCTTTCGAATAATAGTAATCAAAGTTAATCGATATTTATCGATGGTATCTAATTCAGCTAATGTTTTACCAAAGAATTCTGGTTTTGCCTTAACTTCCGATATGGTGTAATTATCATCTAACTGATAATTTTCTAAAGTAGATTTAAAATTGATTTGCTTGGTCAATCGATCTGCTGATTCCTGCTCTGGATGAACAATACTATGGATTCCCATAGCCTCAAGAACCGTATCGTGGATAGGTGACAACGCTCTACTGATAATTTTCACATCGCTCAATTTTTTAATAATGGCAGTCGTGATAATGGCGGCACCTTCATTTTCTCCAATAGCGACCACTACTTTATCAGTGTCCTTTAAAGGTAATGCTTCGTATGACAGCTCGTTAGTAGAATCCATGGCAATAGCATGCGAAATTTTATCTTTTACAAGATTTACTTTCTCAATATTTTTATCTACACCAATAACTTCATTTCCTGTTTCGGTTAGGCTTATAGCCAATGACATTCCGAAATTTCCTAAACCAAAAACGATTATTTTCATCTAAACAAGTTTAGTTAATTAATATATTTTCCCGCGGATATTCGTAAAACTGATGATTCAATCTTCGTAATAATCCTACCATTAAATTCAGCATTCCTATACGGCCAATAAACATAGTGAGAATGATCACAAACTTACTCGGCTCACTAAGCGTTGGAGTAAAATTAATACTCGATCCTACAGTGCTGTAAGCTGAAAAACATTCGAAAGCTACTGTTAATATTGATGTTCCTTCTGGTTCAAAAATTAATACCCCCATTATAGAAAGACCAATCGTAATCAACGAGATCGATAAAATAGCAAATGCACGAGAAGTAGAATCTGCTGATATTCTACGACCAAATAATTGAATTCTACCTTTCCCTCTTGCTACTGCAACAATATTTAATGTCGCTAATGCAAAAGTACTCGTTTTTATTCCACCGGCAGTTGAGGCTGGCGAACCACCTATCCACATAAGAAAAATAATAAAAAGTAAGGATGGAACACCCATTTCTGCATAATCAGTTGCGCTAAAACCAGCTGTTCTAGGTGATACTGCATTAAATGCTGCTGCTGTTATTTTTCCGAAAACAGTATCGTGTTGTAGCAAAGTGTGATTGTACTCTGAAATATATAGAAATATAGAACCTCCTACTAATAATATAAAAGTAGTATAAAGTACTATTCTAGTATTTAAAGTAATGATCCTAACCTTTTTATGAATTATCTTTTTATCAAAAAGTTCAAAAACATAAGTCTTCCAATATTGAAAGAAGTTAAAAACAATATTGTGACCTAAACCACCCAAAATAATCATTAGCATCAAAATCCACTGTAGGTAATAATTGAACTTAACTGTTGTGTTTAAAATTCCTCCCGGTAAAGTTGAAAATCCTGCATTACAAAAAGCTGATATAGAGTGAAATATCGAAAAGTATAATTTATGCTCAATAATAGGGTTTTCGATAATGGATGAATAAATAAACAATGCTCCAACTAATTCAACAGCTAGTGTAAATATAACAACGTTAAGAGCTGCTCTAAAAACATCTCTTAGGCCTTCATTAGCAATAAAATCTCGTGTATTTAAGCCTTCTTTAAACGAAGAACTTCCTCTAAAGAAGAATGCAAAGAATGACGTAAAAGTTAAAATTCCAATTCCTCCTAATTGAATTAAAACTATAATAATCGATTGGCCTATAATTGTGAAATCTTCTGCGGTATCAACGACAGTTAAACCAGTTACGCAAACAGCGCTTGTAGCAGTAAAAAGTGCATTAGTAAAAGTAATTGAGCCTGTCGTGGCACTGGGAAGCATTAATAAGAAGGCACCAATTAAAACTAAAATCATAAAACTCCCTACAAAAACGATGGCGGGATTAAAGTAAATGTCATAGATATGACGAACAAATACCATTAATCGAAGCAAGAAGTAAAAGATAAGACCTCCTTCAATAACTGGTTTGATTTTCTGTAAGACGTAATAAGAGGGTAATGTGCTATTTACAAACCAAGTTATAGCAGAAAGCACTAGAAGAAATGATAGAATAATCATGTTGATTAAAACCACCTTCTTATTGCTTTTGAATGTGTAATTGTAATATTTGAAGGAGTTAAAACCTAACAATCCTACTGAAAGTACGATTAATGCAATTACATGAGGTGAGTTATAATTATCCTGAAAATCATATCCAAAATCAAAAACTATAAATAGCAGAACTATAATATCAAAAAAGCGATACAAATAATTGAGTAGGGATTCTTTTTTCATAATGAGATAAAATTACTTTTTTAAATCATTGCGAATACTTTCCATCAAACTAATTCCGCCGTTATCTAAAATTTCCTTAGCGCAATTATATCCTAATTTTTTCCAATCCTCCAATGGAACGGTTTTATTAATCTCTAATTTTTCTTTTCCGTCTAAAGAAAATAATACACCTTTAAATATGATATCATCATCTTGCATTATTGCTAAAGCTCCTATTGGAGCTGTACAACCACCTTCAAGAGTCTTCAAAAATTGTCTTTCAATATGAGTACAAACTTCTGTTTCTATATCGTTTAATTCGGCAGCGGCATCTCGACAAAATTCATCATTTGCCATTGCAACAATTACCATTGCTCCTTGAGCCGGTGCTGGAATCATCCAGTCTAAATTGATATAATTAGATGGTTTGATGTTAATTCTTTCTAATCCAGCAGCGGCAAAAACAGCTCCGTTCCAGTCACTTTCCTCTAATTTTTTCATCCTTGTATTCACGTTTCCACGCAAATCAACAACTTTGTGTGTAGGATATTTATTGAGCCATTGTGCTTGACGGCGTAAACTACCCGTTGCAATTGTTCCCTCTGATTTTAGAAAATCAAGATTGCCTTTATGAACTAAAATATCAAGCGTATTCGCTCTTTCTAGCACAGCAGCTTGAACAATTCCTGTTGGCAATGCTGTAGGAACGTCTTTCATGGAATGCACCGCGATATCTACTTGACCATTAATCATGGCGATATCTAATGTTTTCGTAAAAATTCCAGTAATTCCTAATTCGTAGAGTGGTTTATCGAGAAGAATGTCTCCTTGTGATTTTACTGCAGTAATTTCAGTTTTATAACCTAAATCGTTTAATTTTTTTTCAACTGTATGGGCTTGCCAAAGTGCTAATTCACTATCTCTGGTTCCTATGCGTATTGTTTTTTCGACCACGTTTTATTTAATTTTACAACAGTTTTAATAACTTATTAAAGTTTTTTCAATCTGTTATATTACGAAAAATATTTTTCTTGCTCTAACTGAAATACTTTTTCAATCCATTCAATTCCTTCATCCATTGATTCTCCATCTTTTAGATGATTCACAAAATGTTTAGTGATTTTTTGAATGATGCGATTGCTTATTAGTTCAGCTTGTTCTTCATGAAAATTTGATATTTTCTTCCTTTGAAAATTCAACTCGCCATCTTTAATAGAATTTAATTTTTCTTTTAAAGCTTGGATAGTTGGTGCAAATTTTCTGTTTTTATTCCAAGAATCAAATTCCTCTTTAATTTCCTCAATAATTGCTTCTGCTCGTGGAATGTGTTGCTTTCTATTTTCCAATGTTTCATCTGTAATTTGCGACAGTTGATCCATGTGAATTAGAGTAACTCCTTCTATATCTTTTACGTTCTCGTTTACATTTTTAGGTATTGATAAATCTAAAATTAACAACGGTTTTTTTAAATTTAAAAGAGTTTTATCGATCGTAGGATTTTGCGCTCCAGTTGCAACAACTACAACATCAGCTTTTTGTAGCTCTAATTGTAAGTCGGCGTAATCTTTTACAACAACATTCAATTTTTTAGCTAATTTTTCTGCCTTATCTTTTGTACGATTAATTAAAGTAATCTGACTGTGCTTAGTATGTTTTACTAAATTCTCACAAGTATTTCTTCCAATTTTCCCTGTTCCAAAAAGTAAAATATTTTTATTAGCAATTTCTTCAACATTTTTAAAAATGTATTGAACAGATGCAAATGAAACAGATGTTGCACCAGAAGATATATCAGTTTGGGTTTTAATTCTTTTACTCGCTTGAATAACTGAGTTTACTAAACGATCCATAAACGTATTGATCAAACCGTTAGATTTACTTAAATTAAAAGCATTTCTAATCTGGCTAATAATCTCAAAATCACCTAGAATTTGACTGTCTAATCCTGTACCTACGCGAAACATGTGATTAATAGCTTCATGATTTTTATATATGTAAGCAACTTCTTGAAACTCTTCTACAGAACCTTTACTATTTTCACAAAGTAATTTGATTAATTCATAAGGATGCTTCGCAAAGCCATATATTTCAGTTCTATTACAAGTAGAAGTAACAATAAGTGATTCGATACCTTCTGCCTCCGCTTGCATTAATAATACAGATTGCGCATGCGCATCTAAGCTAAATTTTCCTCGGATTGTTGCATCTGCTTTTTTGTAACTTAAACCTAAAGCATAGAAAGTGCTATTTCTGGACATGTTGAATTTTTCCATATTATACTTTTCTTAAAAAAGTTCTACAAAATTATTGTTAACTATTTTATTAAAACAACGCTGGAAGTGCTTTTTGTATCGCTGAGAGATATTTTGATCAAAAATACTAATTACAAAAGAAGTTATATCTGAAAATAGAGTGAAATAAGGGTAAATACATTCGATTATGTAGAATAATTCTAAATAAGAGATTCGATTTTTTTATTAAATTTTTAATAAAAACATCGCTTAGAGTGCTTTATAATAATGTTAATAATTATTTTCAACATTGTCATTTTTAAAAATAGTAATCGAAATTGTATCTCTAAATAGATGAATTATTTGTGCCTAAAACATTTTAAAAAATTAATTTATTTAAAATTATAACTCATTAAAATTAAATTGATTTTAGTTATAATAAACTAATTAGAAAACTATTTTTAAATAAAAACACTACCTAATTGAATAGCGTTTTTAATGTCAAAAACTAATTATTTTTAAACTGTTGGTTTTCTGATAGATTCTAACACAACAACAATGTCATTGTATAATTCAATATTAGCTTTAATAGTATTTCGCAGATATAATTGGAAAAAGACAGTTTTACCACATCTACTAATTTTAGTAATAATTAAACATTCTATAAATTTAGAAGGAAGTAAAGGTTTAACCACATAAAAGATTTAATTTTGAAGGTCGGAATGGAATCTTAGATTAGAAGAGATTCTTTCGAACAGAATAAAAAAAATTTAAAAGATGGAAGAAGAAATAAAAATTGATGATGATTTTATTTTAATTCGCTTTCAAAACAACACAGATGAAGTCGCTGTATTTCAACGCCCAATACAATTAGGATTGATACAATTTCATTTTGGACTCAAGGGAAGTGCAAATTATAATTTTAATCAAGGGAATTACAGTTTGAAATTGAAGGAGGAAAAGGCTCTTTTGTTTTATAACACTGAGAAAGAACTTCCTTTAAATGTCGAAATCGATCCAAAAACATGGTTGATTTCTATTTTTATTTCGATTAAAAAGTTTCATGGTCTATTCACTGATGATGCTGAACATATCCCTTTTCTAAGTAAAGAAAATCAAGAAAAAAAATATTACAACGAAACTGAAATCAGTCCCTCGATGGCAATTGTACTGAATCAAATGTTTCATTACAATCTAAACCCATCGATCAAAAACCTTTACTACAAAGGGAAAGGATACGAATTATTAAGTTTATATTTCAATAGAACCGAAGATCCAAATGCAGAACAATGTCCGTTTTTAATTGATGAAGACAATGTTCTAAAAATTAGGAAAGCCAAAGAAATTATTATTGCTAATATGGCTGAACCGCCAGGATTACAAGAATTAGCAGATGAGATTGGTTTAAATTTGAAAAAATTAAAAATGGGTTTCAAGCAAATTTACGGCGACACCGTTTATGGATTTCTATTTGATTATAAAATGGATTTTGCTCGAAAATTACTTGACAGTGGTTCTTACAATGTCAACGAAGTAGGATTAAAAATAGGATATAGTACTGGAAGTCATTTTATAGCTGCTTTTAAAAAGAAATTTGCTACGACTCCTAAAAAATATTTAATGTCAATGAATCAAAATACGTAAAGTCATAAATTTCGTATATCAAACAATCAATAAAAAATAGTTAATCCCAATTTATAAAAAAGTAAGTTTAATTACTTTTGTACCAACAAAAAAAGACAACATGAAAGGTGTATTATTAGTTAATTTAGGTTCTCCAGAAAGTCCAACAGCAAAAGATGTAAAACCATACTTAGATGAGTTTTTAATGGATAAATATGTTATTGACGTTCCTTTTTTGTTGCGCGCTCTATTAGTACGTGGAATTATTCTTCAAACAAGACCTAAAAAATCTGCTGCGGCATATGCTAAAATTTGGTGGGACGAGGGTTCTCCTCTTGTTGTAATTTCGAAAAGAATGCACGAAAAAGTGAAACAGTTAGTTGATGTTCCAGTTTCATTAGCGATGCGTTACGGAAATCCATCTTTGTTGTCTGGTTTACAAGAACTACATGATAAAGGAGTTACGGAAGTTCTTTTATTTCCTTTATATCCTCAGCACGCAATGGCTTCAACTACTACAATTTTAGAGTTAGCTGAAGAGCACCGCCAAAAGTATTTTCCGAAGATGAAATTTACTATTGTTCCTGCTTTCTATAATAAACCTGATTATTTAAAAAACCTAGCTGATTCAATCAAAGGCCATTTAGAAGGTTATGATTACGATCATTTATTGTTCTCCTATCACGGAATTCCAGAGCGTCACATTCGTAAAACAGATATTACAAAATCGCATTGTAAAATTGATGGTTCTTGTTGCAATACACCTTCACCAGCTCATGAATTTTGTTACCGTCATCAATGTTATGAAACTACAAAACAAGTCGTTAAATTACTAGGAATTCCAGAGGGAAAATATAGCCAAACTTTCCAATCTCGTTTAGCTGGAGATAAGTGGTTAACGCCTTACACTGATGTTGAAGTAAATAAAATGCCTGAAAAAGGAATTAAAAAACTAGCTGTTGTTACTCCTGCTTTTGTATCTGATTGTTTAGAAACATTAGAAGAAATCGCTATGGAAGCTAATGAAGAATTT
This sequence comes from Flavobacterium weaverense, assembly GCF_003688495.1. Lineage (GTDB taxonomy): Bacteria > Bacteroidota > Bacteroidia > Flavobacteriales > Flavobacteriaceae > Flavobacterium > Flavobacterium weaverense. Next base: position 205,700 of record NZ_REFH01000008.1, read on the forward strand.
AAAGTTCATGGTGGAGAGGAATTTTTAGCGATTCCTTGTTTAAATGATAGTGATGATTGGTGTCAAACAGTAGGTAACTGGATTACAACTTGGTCTAATACATCTTCTACTGTTCAATCAAATACTGAAAAAATAAACGCATAAATGGCTGTTACCGCCGATGACTTAGGCACGCAAGACATCAAAAAATTATTGATAAAACAAGCAGTTCCATCTTCTATTGGAGTCTTGTTCATGTCTGTCAATATTTTGATTGACACAATTTTTGTTGGGCAATGGATTGGTTCTTTGGCTATTGCGGCGGTAACGGTAGTTTTGCCATTTACCTTTTTCATTTCTTCATTAGGAATGGCAATAGGTATTGGTGGCGGTTCTGTACTTTCTAGAGCTTTAGGAGCGAATGATAAAGAGAAAGCAAAAAACACTTTTGCCAATCAAATCATGATGACTTTACTGCTATCTTGCTTTTTCGTTGCAATAGGACTTCTATTCAGCGATGAAATGTTAGCGCTTTTTGGAGCAAAAGGCGCAATAGTACAACCCGCAGAGGAATTCTTTTTCCCTATTATACTTTCAGTTCCTTTTCTTGCATTATGCATGATGGGGAACAATATCATTCGAGCAGAAGGCAAAGCAAAATTTGCTATGGTTGCAATGATAGTCCCCGCATTTGTAAACATCGGATTAGATATTCTTTTTATCAAATACATGAATTTAGGGATGTTTGGCGCTGCTTTGGCGACAGCCATATCCTATTTTAGTTGCTTTCTATTTGTTTTATGGTTTTTCCTTTTTAAAAGTGAATTAAAGCTGCAATTAAAACACTTTAAATTTAAGATTCCTATCGTTAAAGAAATATCAGCGCTAAGTTTCGTGACTTTTTCAAGACAAGGTGTTATAAGTGTTTTATCGATTATTTTAAATCATACTTTATACACTTATGGTGGCGAACATTCAGTAGCGATATACGGAATTATAAGTAGAATGTTAATGTTCGCTTTGTTCCCAATCCTAGGAATTACACAAGGTTTCCTTCCTATCGCTGGTTTTAATTATGGTGCGGGAAATTACGATAGAGTTAAAGAAAGTGTGAAATTATCTATAAAATATGCAGCTATTTTAGCTACACTGATTTTTGTGGTTATTCTAATATTTGCAAAACCCATTACTGCAGTTTTCACTGATGATGCACTTGTAATCGCTCAAACACCAGAAGCTTTACGTTGGGTTTTTGCTGCTTCACCCATTATTGCAATTCAACTAATAGGCGCCGCTTATTTTCAAGCCGCAGGAAAAGCTAGAAAGGCGTTACTTTTAACTTTAAGTAAGCAAGGATTTTTCCTAATTCCTCTAGTGCTTATACTACCAAATTTTTTAGGTATTTTTGGAGTGTGGATTGCGTTTCCTATTGCCGATGTTCTTTCCACGATTCTCACCGGTTACTTTCTTAAAAAAGAAATGAACACAAAATTGATTCAAACTAACGATGGAATACTATAATTACTTAAAATCATTACACCTCATCTTTGTTATCACTTGGTTTGCAGGTTTATTTTATATTGTTCGCTTATTTGTTTACCAAATAGAAGCGTCTCAAAAACCATCTCCTGAAAAAGAAATTCTGCAAAAACAATACAAGATCATGACCTATCGCTTGTGGTATATTATCACATGGCCGTCAGCGGTTTTAGCGAGTATTTTTGCGTTCTGGATGCTATTTTTCACTGAATTGGGACAATCTTGGTTACAAATGCCTTGGATGCACGTAAAACTTGGCTTTGTATTTGCGCTATACTTATACCATTTGAAATGCCATTTAATATTCAAAGATTTACAGATTGATAAAGTGAAATATTCCAATACATTTATGAGATTATGGAATGAAGGTGCGACAATCATTCTATTTGCAGTAGTATTTTTAGTGATTTTAAAAAATGCGGTTAACTGGATTTACGGAGTAGTTGGTATTTTCTTGTTTTCGATTCTGATAATGCTTGGATTCAAATTTTATAAAAGAATTAGAGAAAAAAAGTCTAACCACTAAGTTCGCAAAGATTACGCAAAGATCAATTTAAGATTTTTGTGTCCATTGTGCCTTCTTAGTGTCCTAGTGGTAAAATTATGATCAAAAACTTCAAAATAGCAACGCTTTCATTACGAATCAGAATATTCCTTTCGATGATTGTATTGATATTAATGGCTTCGGTAATCTTAGCGTCTATCTCAATTATTCAGTTTAAAAATGAAGCTAAAGTTTATCACCAGCAGCGACTAGAGCGTAATGAAAATGCTGTGAAGCAACACATCAATTTCGTATTATCCACAACAACATATCCCCTTACTTCTGGTAATCTAGATTTAATTTTCAAAGACAAAATTCATGAATTAGCGCACATTCATAATGTCGAAATCAATATTTATGGCTTAGACGGAAAATTACTTAAATCTTCAAAAGAGTCTTTTTCAGTCGATAAAGTAGCGCCACCTATTCCAAAATACATTTTAAAACTCGTGCGTTCTTCCATTGAAAAGCGCTACGTTGAAATTAAGTCTATTGATGGTAAAAAGAATCGTTCGGCTTTTAGCCAAATCAAAGACGATAAATTTAAACCTTTAGGAATTTTGAATCTGCCCTATGTAGAAGATGATGGCTATTATGAAAATGAGTTAAAAAGCTTTCTAATTCGCTTAGGACAAGTGTACTCCTTTATGCTAATTATGGCTTTTGCATTAGCCTATTTCCTTTCGTCGTATATCACTAAATCATTAAAAACGATTTCTGATAAATTGAGCGAAACCAGTTTGAGTCAGAAAAACGAAAAAATTGTTTTAGAAGCCAGTAGCAAGGAGATTAATCTATTAATAAATTCGTATAACGCGATGGTGGATGAGCTCGAGAAAAGTGCCTTAAAATTAGCGCAGAGTGAAAGAGAGGAAGCTTGGCGCGAAATGGCTAAACAAGTAGCCCATGAAATAAAGAATCCGCTTACTCCAATGCGATTGACTGTTCAGAGTTTTCAACGTAAATTTGATCCAAGCGACCCCAACGTAAAGCAAAAAATGAATGATTATTCTGAAACTTTAATCCAGCAAATTGATACGATGACAGCAGTTGCCTCGGCATTTTCAAACTTTGCTTCGATGCCGGCACAGCAAAATGAAACGTTAAATGTGGTTGAAGTTGTCGAACTTGCAATGGATATTTTTAATGAAGATTACATCCAAGTTATAAGCGATTTACCAAAAATTATTTCAGTAATAGACAGAACGCAGCTCATCCGTATTATCACTAATTTAGCTAAGAACGCTATACAATCTATCCCAGAACAGCAAGAAGAAAAATCGGTGATTGTTAGAATTAGAAAAGAAGACAACAATGTATTAATCACATTTGCAGATAATGGCATTGGGATTCAACCTAAGGATAGAGCTAGAATATTCGAGCCAAAATTCACCACTAAAAGTAGTGGGATGGGTCTTGGTCTTGGAATAATAAAAAACATTATCGAAAATTATAAAGGAACAATTACCTTTGATACAGAATTTGGGAAAGGAACAACTTTCACCGTAACTCTTCCTATAATTAACACTTAAAACTACCATTATGACTTACGAAAATATTTTAGTAACAACTGAAAACAATATCGCAACTCTTACTATTAACCGTCCATCAAAGTTAAATGCGTTGAATGTGGCAACGATTAATGAGCTGCACAAAGCTTTTAAAAAGTTAGAAAAAGACAATGAAGTTCAAGTGATTTTGCTAACCGGAAGTGGAGAGAAAGCGTTTGTAGCTGGAGCTGATATTTCTGAATTTGCTAATTTTTCTGTTGAACAAGGAATGAAATTAGCGGCAGAAGGTCAAGAAAAATTATTTGATTTTGTTGAGAATTTAAAAACACCTGTAATTGCAGCCGTCAATGGATTCGCATTAGGTGGCGGACTAGAATTAGCTATGGCATGTCATTTCAGAATAGCTTCAGATAATGCAAAAATGGGACTACCAGAAGTTTCCTTAGGAGTAATTCCAGGTTACGGAGGAACGCAAAGACTGCCACAACTTATTGGGAAAGGTCGCGCTATGGAAATGATTATGACTGCTGGAATGATCAATGCTGAAGAAGCTCATAGAAATGGACTTGTAAATCATGTAGTATCACAAACGGAATTGTTGGAGTTTTGTACTACCATTGCTCAAAAAATAATTAAAAATTCACCTAATGCGATTAGCAAAGCGATAAAAGCAGTCAACGCTAACTTTAAAGAAGGTAAAAATGGCTACGAAACGGAAATCAAAGCTTTCGGAAAATGTTTCGGAACCGAAGATTTTAAAGAAGGTACAACAGCATTCTTAGAAAAAAGAAAAGCATTGTTCACAGGAAAATAAGACTAAAAAGAGAGCCAAATGGCTCTCTTTTTACTTAAAAATAACAATATTGAAAATAATTTTTCAGAAAATAGATTTGGTTTGCTCTACAAAACCTAATTTTGTACTCCCTTTTGGGCACTTACAATCATAAAAAATAATTCTATGTCCTACCAACCTATATTTGCTGAATTTTGGGAAAAAGTAAAAGAAAGTATTACTGATAAAACTTACGCTAAATTGACACTTGCCAAAACAATTGGTGATACCGATTTGAAGAATATTTACGTTCGACCTGTTTTATTAGACAACGATGTTTTTGCTCTTTCGCTTACAGCAAAATATAAAACGGAGGAAATTGAGTCTACTCATACTTTAGACGAAGCTTTTATGGTATTAGCTCCCTACATGAATAATCCATTTTTGACTGCGCTTCTGTTCACTACCGAAAAGGATATTACTTTTAAGTTGAATAAGAAAAGAGTAGCAAGCATTGTTGAAAAATCACCTACTTTTAAAAACGCTTCTGATGTAATTATTGCAATGAAGGAAAAAGGAATTTCGATTTAGGATTTTGTGTTCGTCATGTATAATCTTTATTAATATTATTACTCAAGATTATGTTTGTATGTTCTAATCAAAATGAGAATTAAGAAATTGTAGTTCTGGATTAAAGCTTTTGATTAAATCTAATTTTAATTCTCTTCTAAAGTCTTTGATTTCTTTTTCTCTAGTAAGCGCAAGTTGAATCCAGCCGAAATGTTCATAATAAATTAAAAATTCGACATTATAACGAGCACTAAAACTATGAGGATTAATTTTTTCTTTATGCTCGTTCAGTCTTCTCCTTAAATTATTAGTGACACCAGTATATAAAACAGTTTTGTTTTTATTAGTCAAAATGTAAACATAAAAGTTATAAATTCCTTCAGTGTATTCAATCATTTTTTTATAAAAATAATAATTGATTCTTTATAAGACAAACATTATAAGCTATTTGAGTGATTATTATGTGATAACATATAACTCTGATTGATTTTTATAATGAGCGTAGAAACACTTGCAGCGTGCCAAATGTGGTAGAGAGTCTGTTTAAAAAAATACTTTGGTTTAATTATCGCACAGACACTCATTACTAATTTGTCATTCCGGAGGAATCTCAACAATTAATCAATTTCAAAAATCGATAGCAACGAGACGCTTCCAGCGAGACAAATGTGGTAGAGCGAATTTGTTTAAAAAGTACCGTGGTTTAATTATCGCACAGACACTCATTATTAATTTGTCATTCCGGAGGAATCTCAACAATTACATATAGACAAAAATCAATAGCAATAAGACGCTTCCAGCGTGACAAACGTTATAGATAGAGTTAATTTTAAAAGTATTTTACTTAGTTACCCAAGGTAATAAACTGGACTAATTTGTCATTACGGAAGAATCTCAACAATTATTCAATTACAAAAATCAATAGCAGTGAGACGCTTACAGCGTGACAAACGTTGTAGAGAAACTCTCTTTAAAAAAGCGCTTTGATTTAATTAGCTGAGTTACAAACTATACTATTTTGTCATTACGGAGGAATCTCAACAATTACATATAGACAAAAATCAATAGCAATGAGACGCTTCCAGCGTGACAAATGTGGTAGAGCGAGTTTGTTTAAAAAGTACAGTGGTTTAATTATCGCACAGACACTCATTACTAATTTGTCATTCTGGAGGAATCTCAACAATCACTTTAGTACAAAAATACAATGTTAATGAGACGCTTCCAGCGTGACAAACGTGGTAGAGAGAGTTTGTTTAAAAAAGCGTTTTTAGTTAGTTAGCCAGGGTAATGAACTGGACTAATTTGTCACTCCGTAGGAATCTCAACAATTAATTAGATACAAAAATTAATAGTAAAGAGACGCTTCCAGCGTGACAAACGTGGTGGAAAGAGTTTGTTTATAAAAGTGTTTTAGTTTAATTACCGCAACGACAAATTATCCTCTTTTGTCATTCCGGAGGAATCTCAACAATCACTTATTTACAAAAATTATACTAAGACAATTAAAAAGCTATTATTGCAATGAAAGAAAAATGAATTTCGATCTAGAACCTTACTTCTCCCCTTCCCATTCTGCGTAAAATTGAGATAAAAATCCTTGCATATAAAGATGTCTTTCAGTCGCTATTTGCTTTCCAGTCTCAGTATTCATTTTATCTTTAAGTAGAAATAACTTCTCATAAAAATGATTAATGGTAGGTGAAGCACTTTTTTTGTACTCGTCCTTAGTCATTTTAGTATTCGGTGCGATTTTAGGATCATAGATTGCTCTATTTTTGAAACCTCCATAATTAAACATTCTAGCTATTCCAATAGCGCCTAAAGCATCTAATCGATCTGCATCTTGAACAATATCTAATTCTTTAGAGTGGAACTCCTTTTCAAAATTTCCTCCCTTAAAAGAGATGTTTTCAATGATTTTAATAACATGATCAATTGTAGCCTCATCAGTTTCTTCAGCTTCTAAAAATTCACGTGCTATTTTTGGACCAATAGTCTCATCACCATCATGAAATTTACTATCGGCAATATCATGAAGCAACGCTCCTAATTGTACTACAGCAGTGTCACAAACTTCATTTTTAGAAATCAGTATTGCATTTCTATATACTCTTTCAATGTGAAACCAGTCATGACCACCTTCGGCATTTTCTAGTTTTGCTTTAACGAAAGATATTGTTTTACTTATTAAATCAGACTTTATCATTATTTATGTACTCTTAAAAAAAATGTTGAATTCTAAAGCTATTACTTTAAAATTCAACACTTATATATTTATTTAGAACTCTAAAATTTATCTTATTACAGCCGGCTCTACCCATTTAAAAATATGAGATTCTTGCGGAATCACTAATCGTTCTGAAACTCTTGCCATTCTTGCTGGTAATTTCATTAAATAATCACGCGCTTTCTCTGCTTCATCTGTTAATCCGCTCATTTTATCGATTTCCCATTTGTCAATCAATTTTTGCATAATATCGACATAATCTGCAGCGGTGTAAACACCAATTCTTTGAGCCGAATCAGAAAACTGTTCAAATGCTGAACTTATTTTCTCACCTGATTCTCTTAAGAAATGAGCAGGCATAACGATTTTAGCTTTCATCATATATTGAAAAGCAAGCATCATTTCACTTGGATCTACTTGAAAAATACGAGTTACAAATTCGCTATATGCATGATGATGGCGCATTTCGTCACCAGCAATCATTTTACACATTTTAGACAATTTGTTGTCACCATATTTCTTAGCCATTTGTGCTACTCTATTATGAGAAACGTAAGTCGCTAATTCTTGAAAACTAGTGTACACGAAGTTTTTGTATGGATCTCTACCGGTTCCAATATCAAAACCATCATTGATAAGATGTTGCGTAGTCATTTCGACTTCACGCATATTAACACGACCAGACAAGTACAAGTACTTGTTTAATAAATCACCGTGACGATTTTCCTCACCAGTCCACTGTCTGATCCATTTTGACCAGCCATTTCTTTCCACATTATCAATTCCCTCAACATCCATTAACCACGATTCGTATGTTGGCAATGCTTCTTCAGTAATAGTATCTCCTACTAAAGTTACCCAGAAATCATATGGTAATTCTTTTGCAATTTCACGTAATTCTTTTACCTCATCAAAAAAAGTATCACTCTGAGAATCAGGCAAAAAATCTGTAGGCTGCCATATTTTTTCTACTGGGATTAGATACTGATCGACAAAGCTATCTACGTTTTTTTCTAAAAACTGCATTACTTCTAATCGAATATTTTTTATTGACATTATATGTATGTATTAAATTTTTATTCCTTGAACAACTGCTTTTTCCGTGATTTCCATCAATTCAGAAAATTCATAATCTTTAACCGCAATTGGTTGATGTACTACAAAGGTAAGGCGATTTCCTAAACCTAAAGGGAAAAACCCATATTTTACGACTTTCCAGGAATTATTAATACTAACTGGAACAACATAAGCAGATGGAGCATATTTACATAAAATTTTCAAACCACTTTGTGCAAATTCTTTCGGTTTCCCGGTTTTACTTCTAGTTCCTTCTGGAAAAATAACTGCCGAACGATTATTAACTTCTATATATTCACCAAGACCTTTTATCGCTGGAATCGCTTGCTTAGGATCTTTTCGATCAATAAGAACTGATCCACCGTGGCGTAAATTAAATGACACACTAGGTATACCGCTTCCTAATTCTTTTTTACTTACAAATTTACAATGAAAACGACGAAAAAACCAAATCATGGCAATTATATCGTACATACTTTGATGATTTGAAACAAAAATTAACGGTACGTTTTTAGGAATACTTTCTATATTCTCAAATTTATAGGTAGTGCCTAAAATATTAGTGCATCTCAGCAAGAAAAAATTAAGATAATCGACACTTACTTTGTGTGCGTGATAACCAAAAACATTAAAACAAACCCACTGAATTGGATGAAAAACAAGCAATGTCAGACCGAAAAATAAATAATAAATTACGGAAATAGGATACGAAATTATTTTTTGCATGCATTAAAAATTAACTGCAAAAGTAAGAAATATATTTTTAGCGCTATTTAAATCCAAAACAATATATCGACTCAGCGTTTAATTGTAACTTTGCTTTTCAAAAATTACGCCTTTTTTCTATCAAAATGAATTTCAAGTACCCAAAAAACGAAAAGCTAAAAAGTAAAATCACTATCGGTTTATTATTTACTGAAGGGAAATCAGTTTCAAAATATCCTTTGCGTTTAGTTTATAAGGCAGGTACTTTTGGCGAAGGCGAGAAAATTAAAATGGGAGTTTCAGTTTCAAAGCGAAACTTTAAAAAAGCAGTCGATCGCAATTATTTTAAGAGAATTCTCCGCGAAACTTATCGACTTAACAAACATTTATTGATTGACAATTTAGATCAACCTTATTCTTTTATGTTTTTTTATCAAACGAAAGACAGATTGTCTTATGATGAAATAAATACTAAAACGATTCAACTCTTTGAGAAATTTATAGCTCAAAATTGTTCAAAAAACATTCCACAGAGCGAGCCAATTCCAGAAATCTAGTCCTATACTTATTACAATATGTAAGCATCTTAATTTGCTCGTTTCTTGGGCAAAATTATTCGTGATTTATTTCTAATTTAGTGTTTTCTAATTTAGTCCATAAAATCATGAATTTCTCCTTTCCAAAAAAAGTCATAATACCTATCGTAGCCTCTGCATTTCTATTTATAGGCACTAGTTTCAAAGATGATTTTTTTGAAATAGCGAAGCAAATCGAAATATTCACTACGCTATTTAAGGAATTAAATAAGAATTATGTAGATGAGACTAACCCCGGAGATTTAATGGACAAGGCAATCAAAGGAATGTTAGCAAGTCTAGATCCGTACACGGTTTATTTCAACGAGCAAGATGTAATGCGATTTAAAATAAATAATACAGGAGAATACACAGGGATTGGTGCTGTTTTATCTCGAAAAAAAGAGCAACTAATCATCAAAGAAGTTTACAAGAACTTTCCGGCAGACAAAGCAAGATTAAAAGCAGGAGATGAGATTATTCAAGTAGGCGGTATACTTTTATCAGAATATAAAGATGAGGCTTCAAATCTATTCAAAGGGACGAAAAACACTAAAATAGATATTAAATACATTAGACAAGGAAAAGTAAATACAACTCAAATTATTCTTGATGAAGTAGAAATAAAATCAGTTCCTTTCTTTGCAAAAATCGACGATAAAACGGGTTACATCGTTTTAGCTCGTTTTAATAAAAAAGCATCGCAGGAAACTAAAGATGCTTTGGAGCAATTAAAAAACGAAGGTGCTGAACGAATTATTTTAGATGTAAGAGATAATCCTGGTGGATTGTTAAACGAAGCTGTGAATATTTGTAATTTATTTGTTGCAAAAAATGAAACCATTGTGACAACAAAATCGAAAATTGAAAAACATACTAGCACTTATAAAACGACAAAGGATCCTGTTGACACTCAAATTCCGTTAATTATACTTGTCAATGATCGCAGTGCTTCAGCATCAGAGATTGTGGCTGGTGCTTTACAGGATTTAGATCGTGCTGTTGTGTTGGGAAGTCGCAGTTTTGGTAAGGGATTGGTACAAAGACCAGTTGATTTAACCTTTGGTACCCAACTCAAAGTAACTATTTCGAGATATTATACGCCATCGGGAAGATGTATTCAAGCATTGGATTATTCGAAAAAAGACAAAAATGGTATGGCTATTAAAACTGACGAGAAGAATTTTAATGCTTTTAAAACAAGAAAAGGACGAACTGTTTATGATGGCGGTGGAATCCAACCTGACGTGGAGCTCGAAGAAACTAAATCAAGTCCGATAACCAATGCATTACTACGAAATGACGGAATTTTTAATTATGTGACCAGTTATTATTATAAAAATCCAAATCTAGGCACTAAAATTCCCGTAATAACTGACGCTGACTATTCTGATTTTAAGCAATTCCTAAAAGCTCAAAAATTCTCTTTTGATACTGAAACGGAAATAGCATTGAAGAACACTTTGGCTGTAGCCAAAAAAGAAAAACTAGACGAATCCATTCAAGCCGAATACCAACAGCTATTATCAGCGCTTCAAAAAACTGAAAATAGTTTACTAGATAAAAATCAAAAGGAAATCAAAAATTTGATGGTTGATGAAATCATAAAAAGATATCAATATCAAGAAGGTTTGTACCAATATTACATTCAAAACAATGCTGAGATTAAAAGAGCGACTGCACTTTTAGGAAATACTAACGCTTACAATACGATTCTCAAAATATAAAAATTATTCCTTGATCATCTCGATATGTGGAATATCATCTTCTAAATACATTTCGCTGGTTTGCACAAAGCCGTGGCTTTCATAAAATTTTTTAAGGTACAATTGTGCGCCTATAGTAATTGCGCTTTCACCAAAGTGATTTTGAATTCCTGCTATAGATTCTCGCATTAAATCGTGACCCCATTTTCTATCTCTGTAATTGGCAGCAACGGTAACACGACCTATTGACGCATTATCAAAACTAATACCTGGTTTGAATAGTCTGGCATGGGCAACAATTTTACCTTCAAATTCACCAATAAGATGTAAAGCTAATTTGTCTTTACCATCAAGATCTAAATAAACACAATTTTGCTCAACCACAAAAATTTCGCTTCTTAGTTGTAATAAATCATATAGTTCGTGAACAGAAAGTGCGTCAAAGGATTTAATGTTCCACTGTATAGCCATAGGTAGGTTGCTTTATAAAATGCAAATTAAAGAAATTAATAATTACCTTTTATTAATAGTAACTGATTTTATAATAGCTTCTAATTCATGCATTAAATCTCTCTTATCCTTTGAAGGGGCATAGCAAAAACCTTCTAACACTAAGATTCGATTATATTCAGGATCAATTATAGCATAATTAATAAAAGGACCAGACATGAAATCATTGTTTAATTGCCAAGTTCCTTTTGTTTCATAAGCTTCTTTTCCATCTTGATTGCTTTTAAAAAGGTACGGTGCATACGCTTCTTCAGTAAGCATATTTGTATTCGGTTCTTTGCCACTTATATATAAATTCCCAATAGAATCGCGCATTTTAACGATGCAGCTAATTAAATCTCCTTTACGATTAATAGTGTTTAGCGGAACTTGATAAATTAAAATGCTGTTATTTCCACCTATTATTTCCTTCTTCAACCACATGAAATTACTTTTTTGAAGAACATACACGTAACCAGTTGGGATTTGTACTGAAATATGAAACTTATTACCAATCACTTTAGGATCTATCAACGTTTGGCTGTTGATTTTTTGGGTTTCCAAAATTTCACCTTCCTTAATAATCTGAATCATTTTTGGAGCGTTCTTTTCGATACAACTTATAATATCTGCTCCCGTTTTTCCTGAGATGTGAAACACATTTTGAGGTGATGCGTATTGATCTTTACGGATTTCAAACTTGTTCTCTTCGGCTTTCTTCACAACGATTATTGCTCGCGTGTCAGTCATGAATCCTTCGAGTAGTTTTGTTGGATACTGATTGATGTTGAATAATGGTTCTTCTTGAGGCAAACCAATTACTGGTGAAGCAAATTTATTTCGAATGCTATCACCAATATCTCCATTCCATAATTGATCATCAATGATGACAGAAATGGTGTTTATTTTTCCAACTGTTTTGCGAGGTAGCGCTTCATTTTCTTTTTTACAAGAAAATAATAACAGCGAAACAAAGAAAAATATAATATGGGTTTTATTCATAACTAATTTGCTAATAGATAAAACCCAAATTTATAGAAGTTTATTCTATTATCCGTTAATTTTCAACTTCATTCCAGGTTTAATGTCTTCACTGCGAATATCATTCCATTTTTTTAAGTCGGAAATAGTAATTCCAGGATATTTTTTAGCAATACTAAATAAAGAATCTCCTTTTTTAACGTAATAATCTGTCGTTGCTTTATTTGAAGCTGCTGTATTATTTCCTTTAGTTTTGAATGAATTTACAGTTGCTTTGTCAGTTACAATTACAACCTCATCCTTAGCAACAATTAAATTTTTACCGACAGAAATAGTGTTATCTCGAAGTTTATTCCATTGTCTCAACTCCGCTAGAGAAGTTCCAAATTTAGTAGCGATACCTCCTAAGTTATCACCTTTTTGAACAGTATACTCAATATCTTTTCGCTCTTGAACTAGTGCGATATCTTCTTTAGGACTCAACTCCTTTTTTGCTACCTGCAACGAAATTCCAAACTGCACATTTTCATTTGCGAGATTATTCCATTCTTGAATTTCAGCTACAGTAACATTATATTTTTGAGCAATACTACCTAAATTATCTCCTTTTTGAACTACATAAACAGAAGCTAAATCTGCTGCTGTAGCAATAGTTTTTTCTTCTTTGTTAGATTTTGATGCTACAGATTGATTTTTCGAATTAAGCTCTGACGACGCATTATCAATTTTTATATCTTTATTGATAACTTTACTGGTCGTTTCTGTTCTAATGATTTTCAAATTTCTACCGTAAGCAATTGAGTTACTTTTAAGATTATTCCATTTTTTTAATTGAGAAATAGATACATCATATTTGTTTGCTACCGCACCCAAGTTATCACCTCGTTTAACTTTATAAAAAGTAGTTTTTATAACCCTATTATTTTGATATGAAACGCTTGTATTATTTCTTGAAGCAACTGCTTTGCCTGCTTGAAATGGTCTTTCGCGACCTTCTAATTGATATTGCGTATAAGCATAGATCTGATCTTCATTAGAAGCAAAAATTGCAATTTTATCTTGCGGCAATCTTAAATAGTGGTTCTGCTCTTTATACGATGGTACAACATTCAATTTATAAGACGGATTTAAAAGTTGCAATTGTGCAATGGGAACATCTAGTAAATCTCCTATTTGTTTAAAAGACATTTGTTGCTTGATCATAATAGTATCAGTGGCAAAATGCTTTATCGCTGCTCTTTGAGGTACAATTCCGTGTTCCTTATGGTATTCGTAAAGATACATCGTGGCTAAAAAAGCAGGAACATACCCTTGAGTTTCCTTGGGAAGGTTTTTTCTAATGTTCCAATAATTTTTTTGTCCTCCAGAACGTCTTATCGCTTTAGATACATTTCCTGGACCTGAATTATAAGAAGCCAAAACTAAATCCCAATCGCCAAACATTTTATACATATTAGTCATGTACTGAGTTGCGGCTGCACTAGATTTTAAAGGATCACTACGCTCATCGACATACGAATCAATTTTAAGACCGTATTGCTTTCCTGTATGATACATAAATTGCCATAAGCCCGTAGCGCCCATTTTAGAAACTGCTTTTGGGTTTAAAGCGGACTCAACAACAGCAAGATATTTTATCTCTAAAGGAACATTTTGTTTTGCTAATGCTTCTTCAAATATTGGGAAGTAATATTCTGAGACACCCATAAGTCGCTCAAAAGATTTTTTTCTATTCTTCAAAAATGATTTGATGATATTTTCTAATCCTTGATTGTATTCTATATTAAAAGGTGATTTAGCATCCATTGCCGCTAATCTTTCTTTTAAAAGATCTGTTGGTAATTCATAGTCAACCGAAGCGTCAATATTTACATTTTGAATATCCTCAGTAATGGAATTAAATAAATCTAAACTTACTAATTCGTTCATCCACAAACTATCTACTCGAGAAGCTAATGCATTGTTAACAAAGGAGTTCTTAATAGAATCTAAATAGGATAATTTTGTTTCAAATTTCTCAGATACTTTATTTTCATAGCTTTCTTGCGAAAATAACTGTACTGATAACAATAGAAAAAACGATAGGGTGGTATTTTTTATACTCATAGTTTTACGATCAAAGATCTATATTTCAAATGATTACAAAGCTCAATTTTTACAAACTTAGTAGCTTAAAACTAAAAATTTCTTTATTTATTGTTAAAAATGTAATATTTCGTCTATTTGTGCAGAAATTTCGACTGATTCTCTATGAAAATGTCATTAAACGAATAATTCAATATGTTTTTGAACGAAAAAACCTTAACAACAGAGTTATTGTTAAGGTTTTAAGAAACGTTTATGTAATTAATACTTTAAGAGCGCTATTTTTAAGTTTCTAAAAAGTAATTTGTGATTTCTATTATAATTAATCTAAAATAGCTGCAATTCCAGGAAGTACTTTTCCTTCTAGCATTTCTAACATTGCGCCACCACCTGTTGAAACATAGCTTACTTTATCTTCTAAACCAAACTGTTTTACTGCTGCCACAGAGTCACCACCACCCACAAGTGAGAAAGCGCCGTTAGCAGTTGAATCTGCTATAAAGTTTCCTAAAGTAATAGTTCCATTGGCAAAATTTTCCATTTCGAATACTCCCAAAGGACCGTTCCAAAGAATCGTTTTTGAATCCATTATCACTTTTTTAAAGTTCTCTAATGATTTTGGACCCGCATCTAAACCTTGCCATCCGTCAGGAATTTTATCTACAGCTACAATTTGAGTTTCTGCATCGTTAGAAAAAGCATTGGCTGCAACAACATCAACAGGAATATGAATTTCTACTCCTTTTTCCTTGGCTAATCGCAAAATCTCTAGCGCTAATTCTTGTTTGTCATCTTCACAAATAGAATTACCAATTTTTCCTCCTAATGCTTTCACAAACGTAAAAGTCATTCCACCACCTATTATCATGTGGTCCACTTTATCTAGAATATTTTCTATTACAGTAATTTTAGAAGAGACTTTTGATCCTCCTAGAACTGCTGTAACGGGTTTTTGACTGTTTTTTAAAACCTTATTTAAACTTTCAATTTCTTTTGACAATAACAATCCAAAACATTTTTCTTTTGAAAAAAATTGTGCAATAATAGTTGTTGAAGCATGTGCTCTGTGCGCAGTTCCAAAAGCGTCATTTACGTAAATATCACCTAGCGACGCTAACTCTTTAGCAAAAGCAACATCTCCAGCTTCTTCTTCGGCATGAAAGCGTAAGTTTTCTAACAATAAAACCTCTCCAGATTTTAAATTTGAAGCAGCACTTGAAGCTTCTTCACCAATACAATTTGAAACAAACTGAACTGGTACTCCTAATATTTCTGAAGTTGTGGATAGAATATGTTTCAATGAATACTTTTCCTCTACTCCTTTTGGTCTGCCTAAATGCGACATCAAAATTACACTTCCACCCTGCGCAAGA
The DNA here is from genome assembly GCF_003688495.1 of Flavobacterium weaverense. Taxonomy (GTDB): domain Bacteria; phylum Bacteroidota; class Bacteroidia; order Flavobacteriales; family Flavobacteriaceae; genus Flavobacterium; species Flavobacterium weaverense. The sequence goes on from NZ_REFH01000008.1 coordinate 221,836, forward strand.
ATTGCGTCGATGGTTGGTTTTGCTGCTTCAATTCGTGTTGTATCTGTTACTTTGAAGTTTTCATCCAAAGGAACATTGAAATCAACTCTTATTATAGCTTTTTTATTTTTGAAATCGAAATCACTTAAAGTTTTCATTGGTTTGTTTTTTAGTTTATTTTCTTAGAAAGAGCAACAAATATAGAACTTTTAAGGACTCCCCATATTTGAAAAAATTAAATAAATGCATCACAAAGCAACGAAAACGTTGTAATACCGTTAGAATTTCGCTTTACTGCTCCTCTTTATACGACTTAGTTTAAGAATCTATTAGCTTGACAAACTAAATAGTAAAACTAATTGTGAAAAAATTGACACATGATTATATTTAGTGTGTCATTCCAGAATTTAATACTAACAAAACGTATTACTTAAAAATAATTATTAAGTAATACGTTTTATTCATGAACTGGACTTTGCGTGCAAGGGCAATTACTAATTCCTTGTAAAAAATCAAGTCCTATTGTAATCACATGAGTTCCTGAATTATAAGCAGCAATTTTATTTACAGTAACTTGATAGGAATATCCAAAATAGAAACCAGACTTTTTGAATCCCGCCATCGGCCCTACATTTAATGGCTTTGCTACTTGATCATTTAGAAAACGATAGGATAACCCAGCCCAATAATAATCATCATATCTGTTGAATTTACGATATTTAATATTTAAATCGGTGCTAGAACGTCCATCGCTTTCAAAATATTGGATGTAAGTAGATGGCTCTAATTCCGCCCTACCATCACTAGGTAATTTCATCACATAGCCAGAATATAATTGGTAATTTCTAAGCAAATTTGGTTCCAAAACAGAAAAACGATTGGTTAATTTATTTAAAATATTGTTAGCGTTTACGCTTACATAATAATTTTTGTTTCTGTATAAAAAACCAACATCAAAATTATGATTTGAAATAGAACGATTGTCAGTAATGTAAGGGTCAGGAAATGGTCGGTCATAAGTATTAGTGAACTGATCAATATCTATTTTAAAATTATTGAGGTTATAAGAAATACCAAAAGACAAATATTGTTTTGAATAATAATCTAAAATTAAGTGGTGTGCAAAAGACACTTTTGCTCCCGTTTGCTTTGTATATCCGTTGCTATCATTATATAGCGAAATACCTATACCGGATTGGTCTGCAATTCTAAAATCTGCATAGATGGATTGATTATCTGGTGCATCTTTTATACCCACCCATTGCGTCAGTCCATTAGCTCTAATTCTTAAGTTGTCACCAATTCCTGCAAATGTAGGAGAAACTACAAAATTATTATCGGCTAGATATTGGGTGAAAACCGGTAAATTTAACTCTTGACTGTAAACCGTTGTTACAGCCAAAAGCAATAATGATACTATTATTTTTTTCATTTGACTACTTATCATTTACGAGGATTACCTCATCAATTTAATACTTTTACCTGTACAGCGTAAAGTGTCCAACAAATTCTCGGGCATCTTTTGCATCATTTAATTTTAACACATACCAGTAATCTCCTGAAGGAAGTTCTGTTCCTTTGTATCTACCATCCCAGTATTGTCCTACGCGATATGTTCCTACAATGCGACCGTATCTATCAAAAACAGAATACACTAAGTCTTTGTAGTTTTCTGTACATCCTGGTTCCCAAGTGTCGTTTATGCCATCACCGTTTGGTGTAAAATTATTTGGAATACATACATCAATGTAGGTAAAGAATTGTGTAAAGGACACCGTACAACCATAAGAATCAGTTACTGAAATGGTATAATCGCCCGATTTATAAATTATAAAATTAGAGCTGTTACCATAATTTTCTCCATTTAGCATATAGGTGTAAATACCACTTCCGCCTGTAGTTGTAGCAACTATCTCATTCAATCCACCATCGCTTAAAGCTAATATCAAAGGATCAACTTGTTTCACTTCAAAACTAGTAGTCTGCTGTTCGCAACCATTAGTATGTCTTGATGTAACTATGTGGAAACCTGGCGTTACATTAGTAAACATGTTAGAAGCTTGAAAAACTATGCTTCCATCTAAAGCGTAATCTAAATCAGCAGGCAAAACACCACGATCAACAGTAACAGTTATTGTATTTCCGGCGAAATTTCCTGAACAAATGTAATTAACTACTACTTTAGGATTAATATTTACTGACGGTTCCAGTGAAGCTTTAACATCAGTCGTGCAGCCATTTGCATCTTTGATATAAACGTAGTGGTCTCCTCCAGTTAATCCTGTAAAATCAAAAGTAGTCTTTCCAATCGATCCAGTACTATAAGTTCCATTTATATCATCTAAACTCACACTGTAAGGTCCTGTACCACCAAAAATATCAATCATAAAGGCACCGTCATTATCTCCTGCACAAATTTCTTCAATTATAGATCCAGCACTAACTGTACTGGTTAAGGCAGAAGGTTGGGCTATTGTAAAATCATAAATTTCATAACAACCATTTGCATCCTGAATTAAAGCTTGATAAGTTCCAGAAACAAGATTTTCGAAAACACCAGTATTAAAGAATTGATCTAAACGTGGAGAAATTGAATATTTAATAACTCCCGTTCCGCCTGTTGCCTTAAGATCTAATTTACCATTTTTCTCACCATAGCACGTTATATCAGTTACAACCGAAACATAGGTCAATGGTGCATTTGGTTCTGTAACTTCAACGATGCGAGTAGCTGTGTTACAATCTCCACTAATTACCTTAACCTGATAAAAACCAGCAGTTAATCCTACGAAACGACCCGGAGCTGTTTGGAAGGGAGCTGGCGTAATAGCGTTATTAGCTCCATCGAACAACGTATAAACATAACTTCCTAAGCCACCTGTTGCTATAGCCAAAATAACTCCTGTTGCGTCTCCTTTACAGTTAACATTTGGATTATCTAAGCCTAGCTGAATAGATAAAGGTTCTAAAGGGTTAATTTTTATACTGTTTGAAATTATACTTACACAGTTTTTAACATCTCTTACATAAAATTTGAAAATTCCTACAGTTCCTTTTGGAAAAGCAATATCTGTAGATGGATCGAATGAAGATGCTGTATAATTAATTCCGTCAGCGCTATATTGATATGGACCAGTCCCTCCAGAAGCCGTCAGCTTCAAGATAAAACCTGTTTCGCAGGTTTGCGTCGTTTTTACAACCAAAGTTGCGGTTACTTTTGAAGGCTGAGTAATTGAAATAGGAGTAGCAGAAACGGTTGAACAATTCCAAGTATCAGAAACTTTGACTTCGTAAGTTGCTGCACCTAAATTTGTGAAGCTATTGGCCAATTGAGGCCCATTACTAATTATCGTTCCATCAGCGAAAGTATTAATTAACGTATACAAATACGTTCCTGATCCACCCGTCGGTGTAGCTATTGTAATGGTTGCGCTAGTGTCTCCGAAACAACTCAATGTTGGTTTATCTACTGTAGCTAGAAAATTAATAGGTGTTGGATTTGATAATACAACCAATTTTGTATCTACGCAGCCTTTGCTGTCTTTTACGTTAATGGTATAATTTCCTGCAATTAAGTTTGAAAATATATTTTGCGAACCATATGATACACTTATCTCGGGGGTTGGCCCAACCAATTCAAATTCATAATCACCTGGCCATCCACCACTTGCCGTTACAGCAATTGAACCATTATCATTTCCAGAGATGCATGTGATTTCAGTATGCGATTCAGCTATGGTTAATTTTGCATTAGCTTTATTTATTGTAAAGTTCTTTGTAGTAGTACAAAATGGGCTACTCACTAAAGTAGCATCAATAGTATAAATACCTGCCGCTAGAGCATTAAGGTTAACACTTACTCCTGTAGATCTTGTTATAGGAACAATTACTGTTCCTGTTTGATCTTTAACGGTATAATCAAATATACCTGCATGATCTGGATTAGTAGCAGTAATTACTCTATCTACGAACGTAACTTTAGCACTTCCGTCAGAATATTCGAAACAAGTTGTATTTACAGTAGAATCAATCGTGAGATCGAACGTATTTGGATCACTGACATAATGCGTAGTTTGAATAGTACATCCTGTAACTAAATTTTTGACCGTGATTAAATAATTTCCAATTGGCAATGCGTTAACTCCATCAAAAATCCCATTACTGTTAGTTTGGCTGTACATATAGCCTGCTGTACCTCCACTTAAATACTTCACTTCATATAATAAAGTCGCGGGTGAGTTTATACGGACATTAACTCGAATTTCCTCGTCAGTATTACAAGTAATCTGTTTAGTCACAACAATCTCTTCTACTGCATCAAAATCAATCTTAGAAAAGGGATCAATTGTAGCGTTAGCCGTTCCCATGCAACCTTTGTTGTCGTAAACGTTTACAGTGTAAGTTCCTCCTGTTAAATTAGCTTCGGTATAAGCATTATTAGTACCAAACTGAACAAGAACACCATTGTTGAGGAATTCATAGTTTAGATATGTACTAGAACCACCTGTTACCGTAGCTGGATCAATTGTAATGGTTGCGAAACTATTAGCGTTTGAGCCAGCCGCACAAGCAAATTGAACAACCGTGGGAGTCGGAACAATAATAGGATCTGGTTCTTCTACCTTTACAGTTTTACTATCTGGACATCCTCTTCCTGAAACTACATCAACAGTATAATTACCAGCCGATAATCCAGTAAATACTTTAGAAGTTTGAGGCCCAACAGATACAGGAGTACCACCTATAGTTGTTCCTGTCAAAGTATACATGTAAACTGGATTATCATTTACTCCAACTGCAGGAGTATCCATCGTAACAGTAATTGTTCCATCAGTACCTCCATTACAAGTAACCGGAGTTGAGGAAGCATCAAATCCAGTAAGTGGTGTAGCAGCAGCTAACCTAACTTTAACTGAAGTTTCGCAACCCGTATTAATATCTCTAGCATAGAAAGTATAATCTCCAGGTGCTAAATTTGGAAAAGTATTTACTGAATGATAAATCTCACCTGCAACATCTTTTTTGTACTCATAAACAGGTGTAGGATTCGTTCCTCCAGATGCAGTTAATGTAACAACACCATTATTGGCAGTACCACAAGCTGGTAAAGCATCTACTACATAATCCAATTGTATTGGTTCGTAAATAATTACTGAGAAAGCTGTAGTGCTCACACAACCGTTAGCATCTTTAACAAATACATTATAAGTACCAGGATTGTTAACTACAAAAGTAGGCGAAGGCTGATATCCTGCACCAATACTGTATTGGAAACCTCCAACACCAGATACACTTACCGTAAATGTATATTCACCATTTACATCTGCACAATGACTATAAGGAGCCACAACAGTAATTTCTGGTAATGGATCTAAAATGACAGTTATTGTTTTCATTAACAAACATCCTTTTGCATCTTTCACATAAACATCCCAAGCTAAATCCGTTAAGTTCGTATCAATTAAAAGTACGTTACTAGAACTATAGCTTCCTGAGGCTGGAGCAGAAGGAATTGCTGTATGAACGACAGCTGCATAGCTATAAGCTCCTGTACCTCCAGTTACACCTGTTACGGTGATTTGTGATTTGTCTTGAATACAATATACGTTTGTTGCAGTTGCAGTAAAATCAATTGCAATTGGTTCTACTAATGTTACTGAATCAAACTGCTCACAACCGGTTGTTAGATCTTTAACCGTTACTGTATAAATTCCTGCTGAAAGATCAGATAAAGTAATAACATCATTCACTGGAGCTGATTGAGTATAAGTCAAGGCTGGTGGCAAAGTCGTTACAGTAATATCGTAATTTCCCGTTGTGCTAAATCCTGTAACCGTAAATGTTGCTGAACCATTAGTATTTATACCATTAGCACTATTGCAAGAAATTTCATTTTGTTTAGCTCCAGTGATTTGGATTTTCTCGACATCCACTATTGGAATGGATTTTCGATCTTTACAACCATTCTCATCTGTTACTTCGAATGTATAATATCCAGCCACTAAACCAGAAAACTGGTTTCCAGCCTGAGTTACTCCAGCAGGTCTAGTTGGTAGCATCGTATAAGTTAAAGTACCAAAACCTGTTAAAGCTGTTGTAGTTAATGTTACCGTACTAGTTGTATCACTTAAACCAACTTGTTCACAATAAATAGGAGTTGCAACTGCACTGGCAATAACTGGAGGATTAATATCATCTATCTGAACTGCACTACTACTTATACATCCATTGGCATCTTTTACATACAATGTAAATGTTCCAACTGTCGCAGTCTCATATTCAAATTGGCTAGAAAAATCGGTTCCATTAGTTCCGTACTCATACGGACCAGCGCCTCCAGAACCAGCGATACTAATTTTTGCTTTGACAGCCGCATTATCAGTTCCACAAGTTAACCTTTTATCTAAGGTTAAGTTAGCCACTAACGGTGTTGCATCATCTACAAACACATTGACGCGTGTAAGCTCACAACCTCTTCCAGATTTTACTTTAACCGAATAAAAACCTGTTAACAAGCCTGTAAAAACATTTGAAGGCTGAGAAGCTGCCAATTGTGGACCTGCCGTAATTTCATAAGTATAATTTGGATTATCATTACTCGCTCCCAAAATTACAGTAATAGTTCCGCTCGCTTCACCCACACATAATGCAGGTGTTGTATCGGTAGTAAAACTTACAGCCGTAGGTGCGCCTAAAGTAACATCTGCGGTTGCGGTACAATTAGTTGGTGTAGCCGTATCTATCATTGTAACAGTATAAGTAACTGCAGCAGCTAATCCAGATATAACACCTGTAGTATTCTCAATAGAAATTCCAGCAGAAGGGCTAATAGTATAGGTATATGTTCCTGTACCACCAGTCCCTGACATAGTAATTACACCATCATTATTAGCACAAGTTGGTAAAGTTGTGATGGCTGGCGTTGCTACTAAAGGTATATCTATAGTAATATCTTTTGAGTCAATACAACCATTGACATCTTTAATTTTAATAGTATGAAGTCCAGAATTTAGTGCCGTTACTGTATACGGTAATCCAGTAATATTTGTAAAAGTACTATTATCAACACTAATAGAATAAGCTCCAATTCCAGCTGTAGTTTCATCTACTACAACTTTAAAAGTACCTTCAGCGACACATTTATTAAATACAGATAAAGCGATTTCTGGTGTTGGATCTTTTGTAATTGTATGAGTTAAATCAACAGTACATCCATTACTATCTTTTACAGTAATATTCCATATTTCTCCAGTGGTAGAACCTAATTTTAGAACATTGCTAGAAGCAAAACTACTTGGTCTTGCTGGAGCAAGAGCTGAAGCATAAGTGTATGGCCCAGTTCCTCCAGTTGTTGTTAAAGTTACCTGTTCTGGATTATTACAATTAGCATTAACAGAAGCGGTAATCGCTGAAGTAAGTGCTTGAGCTGGTTGAGTAATAGTAAAAGTAAAAGTTGTAGAACACAAGGTTCCGGTATCCTCAGTAACCCTTAAAACATAATTCCCAGCTTTTAGGGTAGTAATTGTCTCTGATACCGGACCTCCAGCTGGGCCAGTTAATGAACCATTAATAGCTGTTGGAAGCGGTAAAAGTGTAAGTGCATTTAAAACTTCATAATTTATCTGAGTTACAGATGCATCATAATCTTGAACTGTAAATGCTAATATCCCACTAGCACTAGCATTACAAGTAGCATCTGTACTTGAAGTCGCTGTAATTTTAATATTTGAAGGTGCTAACGGTGTTTTTTCCTCTTTAATTGAAATACAACCGAAAGCATCTTTAACTTGCAAAAAGTAAGTAGTATTATGAAATAAGCCTACAAACTGATAACTGTTACTCGCCAATGGTGCAGTTTCTGTAGGTTGACCAAAAATAGAGTATCTAAAAGGACCCGTTCCTCCAGTTGTTGTAACAGTTATATCGACCCCTGTTGCGCAATTGTTAGAATCTACAACAGTTGTAATTCCTAAATAAGGAGGTGTTTCAATTCTAAGTTTAGCACTTTTATATTCACATCCTTTAGCATCAACAATGGTAATATAATAATCACCAAAATTAAGACCTGTAAAACTATAAACAGGAGTAGGAGTTGGAATCGCATTATTGGTATTAGTAGAATTTTCAGTATAAGTATCAATTTGAGTAAAAGCATTATCATATAATCTATATACAAAAGGTGCGACACCTCCTGAAACAACGTTTACATCAAAACTTCCAGGAGTATTAGTATTACATTGTATCGCATTTCTTACAATATTTGGAACTATTGGTGCTGGATCTAACAAAATAATTGTCGCAGGAACAGTTTGACATCCTTTAAAATCTTTAACAATATAATCATAACTTCCAGCTGCTAAACCTCCAAATACATTTGAAGTAACAAAATTAGCCCCATTATCAATACTATACGTAAATGGCGCTTCGCCTGCTAAAGCAGTAAGCGTAATAGAACCATCTGTAAAACCATTACAAGTTGGGGCTATGTGAGTTTCTGATGCAGTAACAGTAATTGGATCAGATACAGGAATAACTTCTGTTAATTTAGTACAACCATTACCATCTGTAATTGTAAATTGATAATTGCCTTTAGTAGTTGGATAATAAGAGAATGTATTTCCAGTAACTGTTTCTGTGCTTCCAATAACCCCTCCATCTTTAGTTACCGTGTAAGTAAAATCAGCCAAGCCTCCATTAATTTTAACATCAATTCGAGCCTTTTCATTGCCTGATTCACAAGTAAGATCCTTAATTAAAGTAGCTTTTGGATTTAAAACTTTACTCACAATAATATCTTCTGTATCAGTACATCCATTGGCATCTGTAACTGTAACTGTATAAGAACCATCAGGTACGTTAAAAACATTACTTAAAGCACCTGTTGGCGCTTGTCCTGTATTAATAGTATAGGTATAGGGAGCAACACCTAAATCTGTAGTAGGCGTAGCAGTAATTTGGAAGGTTCCGCCTAAAGCCACCGTACATTGATCCACAGCAAGATTTACTTCTGGAAGTGCATCTAAATCAATTGTTACATCTAATTTAGACGGATTACAACCATTTTTATCTATAACATAAACATCCCATAATTTTGAATCTAATGGATCTAAATTTTTAGACTTTAAATCATCATAATCTGTATCTAAAGGTGTTGCACCATCATGTACAAATGCGTATTTGTAATTTGGTGTACCTCCTGTTGCAGTAATAGTTACTGCAACATAAGGCCTTTTACAATTTGCATTAACAAAAGGTTCAACAATTGCTGTAACTGATGTTGTAGGTTCTATTATTTCCAAAATAGATTCTGCTGGACATCCAGTTAAATTATCGGTAACAATATATTTATAAATTCCTTTTGCTAAATCGGCATAAGTGATTGTTTTCCCGCCGTTTGAAGAAGTTTCAGTAGGAGTTACAACCGTACCATTTAGTTGAATTTCATGGCTATATGTACCTGCATATTTATCAGCAGTAAATTCTAAAGAACCACTATTAACTCCTAAGCATTTATTATCTCTTATTTTATTACCTATCACTGTAATGTTAGTAACGGCATCAATTTTATAAGTATCTGTGAAATAACAACCATTAGCATCGGTAACTCTAAATGTATAAGTACCTGCAGTAAGATTACTAAATGTATCCGAAGGTTGTTTTGCAACTATAATTTCAGAAGGAGCAATAGTTTCATATTGCAATGTCCCTACTCCGTTGGCGGCAGTTACAATAATATTAACTGCAGTTGTATTACAAGATATAACTCCTGACGGACTGAATGCTAAAGCTGTTGGAGGATTTAATCTCAATAAAGTTCCATTACCATTTACCTCACAACCATTTTTATCTTTGACACTCCAAGAATATGGAACATCTGCTGTTGTATCAGTAATAGTTAACGTATTGCCAGTAGTTGTAGTTGTTCCAACTGTAAAAGTATACGTGTAAGGTGCTGTTCCTCCAGTTGGAGTATTCATAACTACAGATCCACCTACTTTTCCGTTGGCTGCATTACATTTAAAAGTAGTTTCAGTAACTGTTGCACCTAATTCTTCTGCTGGTTCTGTAATAAATACAGTAGTCGAGCCTACACATCCTTTGCTATCTTTCACATAAAATGTATAAGCAGTTGCAGATGCAGCTAAATTTGGGAACAATGAAACTGCTCCATAAGTACTATTACCGTCACTATACGTATATCCACCCGAACCTCCAGATCCTAACAATTGTACTTGACCGTTATCAGCACCTTTACAAGTAACTTGTGTTGGTGTAGCACTTAAACTAGGATCAGTGATTGGCTTAACATTAGCTTTTACTGTTGTTGAACAATTTAAAGCATCAGTAATTATAAATTCATAATCACCAGAAGTTGTAGCATCGTAACTAAAATTTCCTGCCGTAGTTAAATCAAAAGCTGCACCACCATTTACGGTATATTTATATGGAGTTGTCCCTCCAATAACGGAAAGCACTATATCAGCAGTATTTACTGGATCACATTGTAATTCACCAACACTTTCAACTTTTGCTTTTAAGGCAGGTGCAACGATAATATTATCTATTTCGTCGGTACAGCCATTGGCATCAGTTACCGTTATAGTGTATGTACCCGGTAATACTTCAAAAGTATTATCAATTGGAGTTTGTCCAGTATTTATACTATAGCTAAAAGGTAATATACCTGTTGATTCTGCAATATTTACAGTAAGTTTTACTTTGTTAGTACCATCATAACATAATGATGTTGTCTCTAAAGTTGCGTCTGGAGGTGTAGGAGCATCTACATTAACATCAACACCAGTCGCTGATGCAATACATAAATTAGCATCACGAACAAAAACAGTGTAGTTGCCTGAAGGAACATCGTAAAATAGACTACTTTTTTGAAATGGTCTGTTTTTCGTACTGTCATTTTTATCTACTAATTGATATTCATAAGAAGGAGTTCCACCATCACCAATTGCTTCAATAGTTGCACCAGTTGTACAAGTTACAAAAGTTTTTATCCTAGCTAATAAAGTTACTGGAGTTGGCTCCTCAATAGTAACATCAAAAGTTTTTACACAGCCACCTGTTGGTTCATTGGAAACTTGAACTTTAAAAACTCCTACTGATAAATTAACAATTACTGGAGAAGTCATTGCGTTTGTAAAACTGGCTCCATCATCCGTAGAGTAATAGAACCCTTTAGCTGGATCAAAATTTTGAGCAGCAATAGTTACTGTCCCATCATCTTTTCCAGCACAAGTTACATCGGTCGAGCCTTCAACCGATGCTTTGAATTCTTTATCTAAAGGAATAATAACTTCGTAATCTGTTTTTTCGATACATGATACAGGAAATTGATAGACTTTAATGTCATCGATTCCAACATCATTTCCGTCATATAAAACACTATTTGACCTTATAACAAAAGACAATGTTGTATACGAGCCTGGATTCAATGTGACTTTATAAGGGAGCCATTTTTCTTCTTTAGGCACATCAAAAGAATCTGGATAGGAATTAGGAACAATAAATTGTGAAGGTTTCCCTAAATCATACACCAATTCGATTTTTAAATTCGGATCTGCTTTCCCGGAAAACTCCGCTTTATATAAATTAATTGCATAAAAATCAACTAAAATATCCTTGTTAGGGATAATATCTTTTATGGTTTTACTGTACAAAATTCCTCCAGTACCTGCTGCACTACCAATATCGATAGCCAAAAATCTTCCTGCTGGATCTTTTAAAGGATCAGTATGCTCTTTGATATCTTGAACCCAACCACTCCAAGGAATTTCAATTTTATTGGTAACGCTATATTCATTATTAACTAAATCTCTACCTCCATTACAACTACCATTCGGTAATTGTTGATTTTCAAAACAATAGGCTGCATTAATCCCCGGAGTGGTGGTTGGCGCACCAGAACCAAAATCCTCATTCAATAAATCACTATAAGTAGGAGCGCTTTGCAATTCATATTTCACAGTAATAATATGAGGAACATTCAACTCTGTTGGTAAAACATTTACAAAAACATTTGCCGGTATATTAGTATTAACAATTCCGTTTAAAAGATACTGATACGCATAGTCATCTCCACCATTGTTAGTTAATGTAACAGTAGTAGTTGATGTCCCGTCACAATTAAAAGATGAATTTACTTTGCTAATAGTAGGCTTTTCTGGTATTTCAGCAATAGTTACATCCATAGGATATATACATTCGTTGAAATCCTTAATGTAAATAGTATAAGAACCAACTGCCAAATACATCTCTTTTTGTGTTATCCATGTATTTTGTGCGTCAAAACTGTAAGTATACGGTTCAATTCCTCCTTGCGGATTAGTAATTCTTACTTTTCCTTCTCCATTTGGTCCGCATCCAGCCAATTCTGAAACTCCCGCCGATGCAGTTAAAGCTGTAGTAGGACTTGTGATCGTGATCGTTTCACCAATATCAAAACAATCAGCAACAGTACCATCGTTTGCCTGTAAACTATATTTTACTACAGGAGTATAACTTCCCACCTCAAGATTTGAAAAAGTACTGTTGTTATAATAAGAATCTCCATTATCAATACTATATTCTAATGTGTAGCCATTATCTTTTATTACATTAAATAGTATGCCTCCTTTTCCTCCGTAACATGCTATATTTGTCGGATTTACGGTATATTCTGGTTTAGGAATAGCGGTAATAGTTATCGGTTCTACTATAAATTCACAATTGTTAAAATCAACAACTTTAATCTCGTACGTTCCTGCCGTTGAGATATCAATTAATGGAGAACCTTGAAACTCCGTAGTACTATTTACAAAAAACGTAAATGGTCCTGTACCACCACTTGTAGTTACTGTTATTTCGCCATTTTCGCAAGTTAAAGATTTACTTACTACAGCAGTAACAGTTAATTCACCAGGCTCAATCAAAGTAACTGTATCTGTAAAACTACAACCGTCTTCGGTCACTACGTTCACAGTATAAGTCCCTGGATTTAGATCCTCAAATGTATAATCGTTAAGCAATTTTGGACCTTCAATTTGCCCTTCATTAGCATCATTTAAAATACTGAAAGTATACTGGCCACGAACATCGTTCGCAGCTAATTTAATCGATCCTTTTTCACCATTACAAAGCGGATTACTAATAGTAGTTGTAACAGTAAAATCTCTTTTTCTTATCTGAATCCCAGGTACTGTGTAAACACAGGTATTAGGAATGTACGGAGTTGACCTTATATAAACAGTGTAAATATCTGGGTTTTTTATTGTTAAAATATTACTAGATTGATAGGTGTTTCCATCTAAACTATATTCATAAGGGCTCCCTGCCTGCGGATTTTCTACAATTATTTCTCCATCGGTATTACAAATTATATCTCTAAATGTAACTTTTGGTGCAAGATTACTCTCGTAAACGTTAAAGAAAAAGCGGTTAAAACAGCCGTTTTTATATTTTAAAGTTATTCTGTACTGACCTTGAGAACCAACATTGTAGTCTGGTCCGGTTGCAACATTTTCCCAAACACATGAGTTACCTTCATCCGCACATTTTGTCCCAGAAACTAATGCACACACGCTTTTCTCCCATATTATGTCTTCTGTATCATTAATACCGGTTCGAATAAATTTTTTGGAATCTGAACCACATAAATATATATTAGGTAATATTTTACCGTCACTTGTACACGTCACTAATTCGCTAGCAAAAGGTATTACAGGATTCAAAACTGTGGTACCGAATGGTTCTACTGTGATCGTTTCTTCTATAGATGTACATGGCTCCAAAGCCGTATTCCTTACATAATAAGTCCCTACTTTAGTTACAGTAAGAGTTCGTTCATTTCCAATAATTGCCCCTGTAGCTACACCATTTACAAAAGGACTTAAAGACCACTCATATTGATCATATCCTAATGATGCTGAAATAATTTCATTAGAACCACATAATTGGTATTTTCTACTGTAACTACAATTATCTACTCCAACTAAGAAGTTCGTAGCAGAAGGCAATGATAAATTACAATCTCCAAATACAGAAATACTAGGATCATCAGTAATAATGTAAGGGTTTGTAACTCCCTTGTAAGTAGCAAAAGCTTGATTTTTTATTTGATCTGAACAAGCATCACTTAAATCATTGCAATTAGGAACCACTTGAACTCCAAACTTAATAAACCATTGATTTCCATTAATTTTTACTAATTCATTAGGGATTGTAAAAATAAGAGTTCTAGTGACAGGTACATAAGTATATGTAATTTTAGAATCGACTGGAATTACGATGGAATTAGGATCAAAGATGATATTAACTGGTAAAACATCTTTAATTGTAAATTCATCAGCATCGTCATTTCCAACATTTTTAAATCCTATTTCATAATTTAAAAAATCTCCTAAAGAAACATCTTTATTACCAATGTTTACGCCAGCAGAATTTTTCACAATTTTCGTTAAAACAATTTCAGGCTCAATAACATCGACTGCAAAAGTAGTAAGATATGCTGCATAGGTATCGGAAGTTGATGTAAGTCTGTATGTAGCGCCTGTTTCTCCATTGGGAATTACTTTATTGTTCGGATTATTAACATTTATTAAATCCATGTCAAATCCAAGTGTGTTTAAACTATTAGGTACTCTTGTTTCTACATTGGAAGAAAATGGAGTAATTACGGTAGGAACAGTAATACTTGAATTAAACACATTACCTAAGGGATTTAAACTATTATTAACATAGGTAAAAGTAGAAACACCATTCGCCTTGATAAGTAAATCATCTCCATATAATTTAGACTCACCCTCTTGAGCTGCTACTCCAATAGTAGCTCTTACAGGTAAAGGAGTAGGTAAAGACCTAAAGCCATCAATTGTGAAATCTAAATTTTTTAAACTTTTAGTAATTCCCGCAAATCCATCAAAGGTCGAAATATATCGACTAGGCATGTTAGGAGATTCATATATAATAACTAAAGTCCAGCCTGCCATAGAACCACTAGATGTAATTCCTTTCGCAGCTCTAATGTTGGCTGCGAAATAATTTCCGTTAGGATCAGCTAATCCTTGAAGTATTCCTGTTACATTTTTGTAACAAACATAAGGAGTGTTGGTAAATGCTTTTCCATTAATAAAACCATTAAAAATAATATCATCTTCATCACCAACTGGGTCTGCATCATTATCAGCTTTTATATCGATATAATTCGCTTCCCCTGGTATTTTAAACTTTATTTGATTCCAGTCGTCACGTCTTTTTATAATTTTATTATTAGGCTCTGCATTAATAATTCTATCATTAGGATAAATAGCGGTCCAGTAGAGCCCAGCATACAAAATTCTTTTACAATCATTACTTATATTCAATTCTGCGCTACTAGATGCAAAAGTATTGGGATCATTATCAATATCCGTATACTCTTGATTTAGTCCATTATTGTTTGTAATTAGATTAAAATTTTTATTAGCTTCGGATGTCAAAGCAGCCAAATTAGTAGGGATTCCATTTGGGTCAGAATCAATAAAAACAGGATATACATTTCTAGGGTCTGGAACATTTTTTTTAATATTAGGATATGTACTAGTACTCATCATACTATTTCCTACAAAAACAACATCTCCCTTAACACGCACATTCCCACCTTGTAATCTCGGTGAAAATGCTTTTGCCACCTGTCCATAAGAAGAATTAGCAAAAAAAAGAAAAGTAGCTAAAACAACTAATAGATAAAAAAAGAAATGTTTTTTAACTTTCTTCTCGGTACTGTGGCTTATAAATGCCATAGTATTAAATAAAAATAAAGAATTAAAGCAAGTAAATATTGAGTGCTCCAAAAAGAATGTTTTAAAAAAAGTGATTTTATGCATGTGTGGTATTTGGTTTAAGTTTTCAGGTAATTGAATATCTGAAAATTTAATTTTTTATTATAAAAAATGCTTTATTGATCATTATTATTACTAAAACTATGAGGTTTTATTAAATCCAAAAGGTTACAGTTAATAACATTACATTCGCTTTTTAATTTTGATTACATTTTATTATTTATTTATTTTTTTTTTAGTTCTCCACTCTTACCAGAGTCATTTTACCATTATAAGGCTTACTGCCTTTGGATTCCTGTGCTTGTTTAGCTTGATTTATAGAATCAAATTTGTTGTAGTAAATAAAATATTTACTAGTGTTCACATCATAAAAGAAATTAATATTTTTTTCTCCTGCAGCGACAGCTTTTTTCAAGAATTCATCTCTTTTAGCAACATCGTCGTGAACTGCAACAACTAGATAATATCCGCCAGGAACATTCTTAACATTCTTAACGATTTGAATATTCGATTGTACATCACCATAATCAAAGTCAGTCGGTTTAAAAACTTCAGTACTCAACTGTGTGGTTTCTTTAATACGTTTTAAAGTTGCTAAGTCGCTGATGTGTCTGCTTTCATCATTCTCAAAAGAAGCAAGCTTTATTCTTCGCTTTTTAGCGATTTCTGTTTCCTCATTGATTTTATCCATTGAACAGAGTAAATTCGTATTGATCTTTGCTACTTCTGCTTGTTCCGACTTAAGTGTCTGAATAGTTTTTAAATAATATTGAGCTGTGATATCCTCTTTTTTATTTCCTTTTTTAATTCGCTCTTTATACAAACTTTCTAAAGCTTGAATTTTACTGTTTTGACTTTTATTTAGTACCTCTATTTCAGATTTCAATAACAAGAATTCACTGTTTTGAGCAGAAATACTTTTAAATGGTTTTGGTTCTTTAAAGATTCCCTTTTCTCTTAAATCATTTTCTTCTTTTAAATCGTTTAGATCCTTTTCTCTTTCTAAAACAGTAGCGTCTAGTTTTTTTAGTAATTTTTCTTGGTTATTTCTAGACAACTCAACAACTTGAGTCAAATCTCTCATCGACTTAGCGTTATCGTCCTTAGTGGCATTTGCTGTGGCTAGTGCTAATTCATCTTCTTTGACTTTAGTTTCGATAGCTAGTTTTGCTTTAGCATCAGCCTCTGATTTAATTTTAGCATCTTCAGCGGCTTTAGCTTGGGCTAGTGCAGCTTCTTTGGCTTTAGTTTCGGCAGCTAGTCTTGCTTTAGTATGAGCCTCTGATTTAATTTTAGCATCATTAGCGGCTTTAGCTTGGGCTAGTGTAGCTTCTTTGGCTTTAGTTTCTGCTGCCAATTTTGCTTTAGCATCAGCCTCTGATTTAATTTTAGCATCTTCAGCGGCTTTAGCTTGGGCTAGTGCAGCTTCTTTGGCTTTAGTTTCTGCTGCCAATTTTGCTTTTGCATAAGCATCAGCTTTCATTTTCGCATCAGCAGCGGCTTTAGCGCGGGCTAATGCAGCTTCTTTGGCTTTAGTTTCTGCAGCCAATTTTGCTTTAGCATCAGCATTAGCTTTCATTTTCGCATCATCAGCGGCTTTAGTTTGGGCTAGTGCAGTTTCTTTGTCTTTAGTTTCTGCTTCCAATTTTGCTTTAGCGTCAGCACCAGCTTTCAATTTTAAATCAGCAGCGGCTTTAGCTCCGGCTATTGCAGCTTCTTTAGCTTTAGTTTCTGATGTCAATTTTGCTTTAGTATCAGGCTCTGCTTTCATTTTGGCATTTGAAGCAGCTTTAGTTTCTGCTGCTAGTTTAGCTGAATTAGCTTTCGTAGTGGTAGCAGCATTTTCTGAAGGAACGTACTTTTTAATTTCAGAAGGATTAATAATAGAACCTTCTTCATCATCGTACTCCGCATAATTTTTATTGCGTTTGAATCTATAAGCAAGAGTTATTTCATGTGACGGTCCAAAGTTTGAAAAATTACCTGTTGCCTTTTCATAATTATATTCTACTGAAATTCTTGCTGTAATATTTAAACCTAGTCCAGCTGATATTCCATATAAAGTATTGTAACCTCCTTGAACCCATACGCCTGAAGGTATAGCAAATAGCACTAATCCTGAAACAACCGTTTTTTCCTTTTTAAGATCTGTTTTAATCAGAGTAGAAAATTTACTCTTGTCAAAAAAACCATACGATTCTAAATACCCTGTATACATAGCATGTAATTCAATGCTTTTTTCAGGATCATCCTCAATCATTTTGGATGTTTTTAAATTATACAAAAGCAAATTATTTATAGAAACACCAAAATCAATAAAGTTGGTGCCATAATTAATTCCAGGTTTTAATGAGAATAAAAAATTAGAAGGAATATTATCTAACGAAGGATCAGGAAAGTTTGTAATTACTTCACCCCTATTTAGACCACTTTTATAAAAACCAAGATTTAACCCAAAAGTTAAATTACTGTCGAGGCCCAATTCGATATTTTGCGCAAAATTAGCTATACCCCCAAACTTTGTCAAAACACCATGATTTTGTTGAAATAAACCGAGAGCTACTCCTTGATTTTGAGTAATTCTGCCAGCATAACTAAACAAATAGGTTTGTGGAGCATTATCAAATTGAGCCCACTGTTTTTTACCGTAAATACTTATGGAAGTACTTTGTTCTTTAACAAAACTAAAAGTAGGATCAATAAGAAATTTATTAAATTTTAAAGAGTTTCTCACAGGTAATTTTATGGACACCACACCATCTTCTTGGGAATAAGAAAGCTGGATAGAGCATAAAATTACTAGTGTTATTAAAAAATTTCTCATCTATTTAATTATGGTTATCGACCCTTTTTTGACTTTATTATCTTGGGTCTTAATAATATAGTAAAATACTGGATTTATATTTTTAAAATCAAAACCATTCTCGGGCCAATTGTTTTGATAATCATTGGTTTTAAGAACTTGTTTTCCTGAAGAACTCAACACTGTAATTTCGGTATCTGTCCCACTTAAATAATTATTAGGAATAATCCAAAAATCATTTATTCCATCTCCATTTGGGCTTATGATGTTAGGTATGTTTACAACATCTGTGCTATTTGGTGGTAAAACTGGCCCTGATTCATTAAGAGCAAACGTAAATTCGTTAGTATAGTAACAGCTTGAATTTTGGGTAATAATAACTTTATAATCACCCGCAGTAATTGCATTAAAAGTTGCAAAACTAGCTCCAATAATTAAATTATCATTTAAAAACCATTGGTATGTTGGACTAATTGCAGTGGTTGAAGTCACAATTTTTTGCGTCTGTCCTTTATCTAGATAGCTAACTCTGGCTACATTGATTGTACTGGTAAACTTAAATTCCTTTAAGTCTATACTTGTATCAGTTGTACAACCGCCAAAATCAACTTTGCAGGAATATAGTCCTGCAATAGTAGCATCATAAGTTTGCGCTGTAGCATCTTTTATCAAATTACCATTTAAATACCATTGAAATTTATTCCCCGCATCAACGCTTAAAGTAGTAAAACCCTCACCTAGACAAAAAGGATTTCCTTTACTCGATTTAATGACAGTAGTACCTGCAACTCCCTCTGAGACCTTTACTCTGTTAGAATAAGAAGACGAAACGCAGGATCCATAATTAGTATCCACATAATATATACCTGGTTGATTAACTTCTAAAGATGGAGATGTACCCACTAATAAAGGTAAAGGTTTTGCGTCCCTATACCATTTATAAGTCAAGGACGGATACTTCATAGGAGAATCGTTATTTCCCGTTCCTGGATTATCTATTTTTAAAACGTACTTTCCTCCTGCACAATACGTAGCTGAAGCATTGAAATTATTGATTGAAAATGGACTATTCTGTGCTAAAAAATAAGCTAAAAATGAACTTGATTCTGGGCTAGTTATTGCAGGACTAGTACTCCTAACTCTTATTTTATATTTTTCGCCAGCTGTAGTATTAGGAATTGCAAAATTTAAATTTCCTGGAGAGCTAGTAATAGCTCCTGCCGATGAACTAACTAGAATTGTAGGCGTAGAAAAACTTCCAGTAGCATCAGAAATTTCTACTATAAATTGATTACCAGGGTTTAATGCAGAAACGGGCGAGAAAGTAAAACTCACTTTAAAAGGAACTGTAGTATTATAAGCTGTATCAGCACAAATTTGAGTAAAATTCAAATTTGGAGAGCCTATTGTCACTTGAGCATATGTTTGATTAGCCAGAAACGAGAAAAAAAACAAGTAATAAAAAAATCTATCTGTGCTAAAAAGAGTAAAATTAAATGGGTAGTTTTTTTTCATAATTAAACGCATTCATTAACATCAAAAAATTCAAACTAAACAATATAAAACTAATTCTATTTATCTACTTTTGAAACAACAATTTTTCCTATTCTCAATCTAAAATCAGGCTTTTTACTAGTTTTAAAGTTTATAAAAGTTGCTATGTTATCACTTTTAGAATAGACATTTGAAAAAGCACTATTACCATACCAATTCTCTAAATCTTCATTGTTTGCGACAAACTCAGTGAATATGTTTCCTTTACAGAAATTGAAATACATTTGCTCGAATTTTATTTTATTTAAATTTTGATCATTAATTAGAATTTTACCATCCAATATTACAGCGGGATTGAAACCAGAGACTACTGTTTTTCTGCATTCTAAAGAAGCATTCTCTCTAACAAAAATAGCTTCTTTGACTAAACCAGATTCAATATCAATACTGATGCTATCACTGTTATTTACTAAGGTCAAATTAGTTGCAACAACTTTAGTTTGTTTCTTTGTAAAATCAACTTCTTGCTTGGTATCATACGAAGAAACATCTAAGCATCTAGAACCATAAATACTAGAAAAATAAGAAGATCGAACGGCTAATGAATTATCGATAGTGCATTGAGTTCCATAATTAAATTTGTAATCACTACTACTAGATTTAAAAGAAACCATTTTATCTAGTTTAATTTCACCACCAAAAATTCCAAAGGAATCACCAGCAGAATAACTGACCATTATATTTTCAATAATTGTTTTATTTCCTACTCCACATAAAAGCAAAGAGTTGAAATTTTCAGCCCCTTTAAATTTTGATCCTGCAAACTCTATCCTTAAAAATCTTAAAATACCAGAATTACTTTTAGGATTTGTTCCACCGTAAGTAGTTAAAGCAGGGTTTAAATTATGAATAACTGATGAAACTCCACCAAATTTATTAATGGGAGCTTCACCAAGTACAATTATCCCTCCCCAATCTCCAGCTTTTTTAAAGGCTTTATTAGAAGTAAAAACAATGGGATCAGTTTCTAAACCATCTGCTATAATAGTTGCCCCCTTTGTGATAATTAGTGATGCATTTGAATCAGCTTCACATATAATTACAGTACCTGGATCAATTATTAGAGTTGCATTATTGGTGACATAAACACTTCCTTTTAACAAGTATATATTCCTCTTTTCTAATCTAGTATTAACAGAAATATTTCCAGTTAAAATTCGATTAGCCTCACCATATTCTTTCTTATTAGGATTAAACTCTGTCCAATTGTTTAACCAATTGCTAGATCCAAAAATTCCTATTTCTTGTTGAGCGTTAGCAGAAAAAAAAAATAAAAAAAGTATGGTGATAATTATGGTAGTTTTTTTCATAAAAAAAGGTGGTTAATTACTATTCTGAATATCTGAGTAAAATTAGTTATTACTGATTAAAGATCATTATATTCATGAAATGATTTCATTGTACTTTCATAATACAAGATAGATGATATTAAAACATCCTTATCCGTATAAGGCAATATTTTTTTTTGAAAATTTGAAGATATTTTAAGATACTCTTCAGTCGCTTTATCTTGAGTTTCCAATACTTTTTTAATAACGGAATTATTTGGCACGCCAAGATCAGTAAGAGTAGCTCCTGATTTAGTAGCTAATGCCATATAGGGTATGGTTTTAATAAGAACTTGTACCCTCTCAGCATAAAGTTCTAAAAGATCACCTTTTTTCATCTTTTTTAATTCTTCCAATCCATGATACTTCTTGATTACAGCAGTTGAACTAATAATACTTCTCGGAGCGTTCTTATTTTGAGAAAAAATTACACTTGTCGCGAATAGAAAAACGCATAGAAAAAAAATTTTAACCTTCATATTTTAAATTTTTACCATTAACTAATCGTAAAATTAGATAATATAAATTAATTTGTTAGTTCCTTATCAACAATTAAATGTCGAAAAATATAAATCTAAAAAATAAAACTCCAATAAAAGTATTTTTTTTTTTAAAAAGGAAATAATAAAGGTAAACTACTAAACATTTACAATAAAAATTAAATGAATAATAAGACATAACAAACTCAACGTAAATTATTTACAAAAACATAGTAAAAAGATATTCAGTTTTTATTGTAGTTTTTATTAATTTCACAAAAGTAAGTTTTATATATATCTTTTAAAATAATTATTAAACCGACAAATTATATATGGTATTAACCATAAAAATATTTTAGAACATAAGCAAAGAAGTGGAAGAAATAAATTCTATCTGACAAATTAGAAACTAATTAACCTTAAAGCTATCTTTATAGTTTCTTAAAAAGAAATAATTATAATTTTAAGTTACCAAAATACTTACAATAAAAAATTCAGCAAAATTTAAAAGAAAGAAATATAAAACTTAAATTTCGGCTGTATTGATGTTTTAAGATTTGTTAAAAAATCAATTATGCAACTAAAAATTAGAAGCTAAAGACTCTGTTATTTTGCAACTATATTTAATTTTACAGTCATTAAACTTTGGCACTAAAAATTTTAGACTAAGCCATTTTCTTATATCTTTGCTTTATGCAATTTTCAGAAATTTTAGGGCAAGAACACATAAAAAGTCATTTGACAAAAAGTGCAGATTTGGGAAGAATTCCACACGCACAATTGTTCATTGGACCTGAAGGAAGTGGTACTTTACCTATGGCGATTGCCTACGCACAATACCTTATTTGTGGAAATCAAAATTCTGAAAACTCTAGTTCGAATGCTGCCTGTAATCTGAAATTTGAAAAAACTTCACATCCAGATTTGCACTTTGTTTATCCTACAGTAAGTACCGAGGGCGTAAAAACTAAACCCAAAAGCACTGATTTCATAGCAGAATGGAGACGATTTTTAGAATTAAATATTTATGGGAGCTTGTTTGATTGGTACCAAATTCTTGATGTAAAAAACAAGCAAGGTCTCATTAGAGTAGAGGACGCACAGGAGACCTTAAAATTATTAGCTTTAAAATCCTTTGAAGGTGGATATAAGGTAATGATTATTTGGATGGCCGATAAATTGAATATCGAAGCATCCAATAAACTACTGAAACTACTAGAAGAACCAACAGATAAAACTGTTTTTATACTTATTTCAGAAAGTGAAGAAGATATAATTCAAACCATTCGTTCCCGTTGTCAGGTTTTGCATTTCAATGGACTTCCTGAGAAGGTGATTGCTGATGCCCTAATTTCTAATGAAGGAATAGATGCTAAAACTGCCTTAAAAACTGCTCACCAAGCACAAGGAAATTATAACAAAGCATTGCAATTATTACAACCAGATAGCGAATCAACATTTTTTGAGAAATGGTTTGTGGATTGGGTTCGTGCTGCTTTTAGAGCAAAAGGAAACGCCGCAGCAATTCAAGATCTAATTCAGTGGAGCGAACAAATCGCTGGTTTAGGGAGGGAAACTCAGAAAAAATTCCTTCATTTTTGCATCGATATGTTTCGCCAAGCGCTGCTACTAAATTATCAAACACCTAGTTTAGTTTATATTGAACCACAAGTAGAAAAGTTTAAGTTAGAAAATTTTGCGCCATTTGTAAATGGAAATAATATAAACGATATTTTTAAAGAACTTTCTGATGCGATGTATCACATAGAACGCAACGGAAATGCCAAGATTATTTTAACCGATTTATCAATCAAACTCACTAGATTAATTCACAAAAAATAAAAAAATGAACAACATTACTTCCATATTGATTTTAATTTTTTTGGCTATTACCTTTTTACAATCCGGTTACGACAAACTCTTTAACTGGAAAGATAACGTAGATTGGTTAAAAGGTCATTTTTCAAAAACACCGTTAAAAAATCAAGTTCCTTTGGCTTTAGCTAACATTTTAGTTCTCGAATTAATTTCTGGGATTTTATGCGTGGTGGGTTGCATCGAACTATTTGTTAATAACGGAAGAATTTTTGGCTTTTACGGAGCAGTTTTCTCTTGTATAACTTTATTAATGTTGCTTTTTGGACAACGAATAGCTAAAGATTATGACGGCGCTAGAACAATTGTTATCTATTTCATACCAGCAATTTTAGCCGTTTATTGGTTAAACTAAAAATAAAATTAGAAAATAAAATAATTACATTGACAACTATAATGACACCAAAACATCCTTCAGACTCATTAACTATATTGACTGATTTAGTTTTACCAAGTGAAACAAATCCATTAAACAATCTTTTTGGCGGCGAGTTATTAGCCCGTATGGATCGTGCCGCTAGTATTGCTGCAGGAAGACATTCTAGAAGAATTACAGTTACTGCATCAGTGAATCATGTTGCTTTTAATAGAGCAATCCCTTTAGGAAGTGTGGTAAATGTGGAGGCCAAAGTTTCTCGATCTTTCAAGAGTTCGATGGAAATTTACATTGATGTTTGGGTAGAAGACAGACAATCCGGAAATCGTACTAAGGCTAATGAAGCAATTTACACCTTTGTTGCTGTTGATGATACCGGAAGACCGGTTGAAGTGCCACAATTAATCCCTCAAACAGAACTTGAAATACAACGTTTTGAAGCAGCCTTGAGACGCAAACAACTTAGTTTAGTACTTGCTGGAAAAATGAATCCTCACGATGCTACTGAATTAAAAGCTTTGTTTCTATAGTGTTCTCAAAGTAAGATGTTATATTTAATTTAAAATATTTTTAAAGATATTTTTTGATTAAAAAAAGAAGTATTTTTACGAAAATATACGTTAATACACAATAAGAATTTTCAGGATAAATATTCATCCTGTCAGTTTCTTACCGTTATAAAATTATACAAAGAGATGAAAGAAAAGGTAAAAGAGAAGATGAGTACAGAAAAAGAATCGAAATTAAAAGCGTTACAACTAACGCTTGATAAATTAGATAAAACGTACGGAAAAGGTACTGTAATGAAAATGGGGGACAAAGCTATTGAGGAAGTAGAAACTATCTCTTCAGGATCTTTAGGAATCGATTTGGCATTAGGAGTTGGTGGATATCCAAGAGGAAGAATTATTGAAATATACGGTCCAGAATCTTCTGGAAAAACGACTTTGACTTTGCACGCAATTGCTGAGGCTCAAAAAGCAGGTGGAATAGCGGCTTTTATTGATGCTGAACACGCTTTTGATAGAAATTATGCTGAAAAATTAGGAGTAGATATTGAAAACCTAATTATTTCTCAACCAGACAATGGAGAGCAAGCATTAGAAATTGCTGAAAACTTGATTCGTTCAGGCGCTATAGACATCGTAGTAATTGACTCAGTTGCTGCTTTGACTCCAAAAAGCGAAATTGAAGGAGAAATGGGAGATTCTAAAATGGGTCTTCACGCTCGTTTAATGTCACAGGCGTTAAGAAAATTAACGGGAACGATTAGCAAAACTAATTGTACGGTTTTCTTTATCAACCAGTTGAGAGAGAAAATTGGTGTAATGTTTGGAAATCCAGAAACTACAACTGGAGGAAATGCATTAAAGTTTTACGCTTCAGTTCGATTAGATATCCGTCGTTCTACTCAAATTAAAGATGGGGACAACGTATTAGGAAACAGAACAAAAGTGAAAGTGGTGAAGAATAAAGTGGCTCCGCCATTTAAAATCGCTGAATTTGATATCATGTACGGTGAAGGAGTTTCAAAAACTGGAGAGATCTTAGATCTTGCTGTTGAATTTGAAATCATTAAAAAAGCAGGTTCTTGGTTCAGCTATGGAGAAACTAAATTAGGACAAGGTCGCGACGCGGTAAAGTCTTTAATTAAAGATAATCCGGAATTAGCTGATGAATTAGAAGTAAAAATTAAAGATAGAATAAAAGAATTAGCAGAAGCGTAATAGCCTTTGAATGTTCATATTACAAAATGCTCGGAAAATTTCCGAGCATTTTTTTTGTCTTATTTTTTTAAAAAATTAAGGAAAAAGCACACTAATGAAGCAACCTTTCAATCTTATAATCATCTTCATTATGATTATTAACCTATAAATTTAAAAAATGAAAAATTTAAGATTAAAAGCAGTAGCTTTAGTATTATTTGTAACGGCTGGTTTAGCTTCATGCTCAAACGACGATGAAACAGCAATTGTTACAAAACAAACTTTGGTAACTGAAGTAACTGGACCTACAATAGCAAAAGTGAACGAAGAAATCACATTAGAGGTGACTTATGCTGTAGAAAGTAATTGCGATGTTTTTAATAATTATGTTGAAAAAACAGCTGAAAACACGACAACTATCGCAGTAGAAACTAGACTGGAAGGAACTGCATGCGAGAAGACTCCGGCAACAAAAAAAGCTACTTATAAATTCAAAGCTGTTAAGGAAGGAACTCACATTCTGAATTTCAAAAAATCAGAAACTGAATTTGTAACACAAACAATAGTTGTGAGCGTTGCTTCATAATTCTCTTAAAGGAGGTTGTTATGTAATTAACAGCCTCCTTTTTTTTAAGACCTTTGCAAATTATATCACGTTCGAATTTTTTTTATAAAAAAGTATTTATTTGACGCAACCTTTTATATCAAAGTACATCTATAAAAAAGTGGGGCCAATATTTTTCGAATAAACTCCCTTATTTATAAAATCTTAAATTAATAAAAATGAAAAAAATCGCACTACTTTTAGTATTAATCACAACTTTAGTAGGTTGTAGCCTTGACAATGGAGACAGAGATACGTACACTTACAGCGTGCTTCCAATAGAAACTTACGAGCTTCCAGCTGCTTTTAAATTAGGTCAGGCGTATACTATTAAGTTAAGCTATCAAAAACCTTCTGCTTGTCACATCTACCAAGGTATTTATTATGGCAAAGAATTAAATAAAAGAACAATCGCTATACAAGCAGCCGTAAAAGATAATCAAAGCTGCACTTCTGAAGTTCCCCCAATTTCTGAAGCTTCTTTTAATTTTACAGCGACTGCAACGGATTCATACATTTTCAAAATATACAAAGGAAAAGGTGCAGACGATAAAGATCTTTTTGAAGAGGTAGAAATTCCTGTTATTCAATAATTATAGTAGAATTCAGTGGCATTAGAAAAAATAATTGCAGATTGTAAAAAGAATCACCCCAAAGCTCAAGAACAGTTGTATCAGTTGTTTGCTAAAAAGTTTTTTGGGGTGTGTCTTAAATATTCCCGTAATTATGATGATGCCCAAGACATTCTACAAGATGGTTTTATAATTATTTTTACAAAAATTTCACAATATAGTGGAAAAGGTTCTTTTGAAGGTTGGGCTAAAAGAATACTAATAAATACGGCCTTACAAAGATTTAAAGAAATTCGTTTTCTAGAAGTTCTCGATGATTCTATCGCTGAGGTAGAACTAGAATTAGATGACGACAAAATATCCCTTGATTATTTACTCCGAATAATCCAGGAGCTCCCAGATCAATACCGAATTGTTTTTAGCTTATACATACTTGATGGTTATTCACACAAGGAAATAAGTGAAATGCTAAACATATCCACTGGCACAACAAAATCTAATCTTTATCGAGCACGATTGATTTTGAAAGAAAAAATTGAAAAATTAACAGAAGTTAAATTCGAATCATCGGCAAAATGAAAAATAATAAAAATATAGACCGATTGTTTCAAGAAAGATTTAAGGATTTTGAAACAGAACCTAATAACCAGACTTGGTCAACGATTCAAGCGCGGTTAAATGATCAGAAAAAAGAACGAAAAATAATTCCGTTTTGGTTCAAACTAGCGGGAATAGCTGCCGCATTCATTGTTGGCTTTTTTGCTTTGAACACTTTTTTCAGCACTACTATCATTCCTGAAAATAAAATCGTTTTAGATCCTGCAGCTATTAAGTCTTCTATTGATACTAGTGGCAGCGCTTCTGAGTCTTTAAAAGATAATATTAAATCCACTTCTATTCAAAAAAATTCTATCATTGTCGTAAACCAAACTAAAAACTTAGAGAAAGATGAAAAAGAAACTGCAACAACTTTACAGGAAAAAATCATCTATGGCAAAAAGACGAATCAAGCGAGTGCTACGATTTATTTCGGTAAAAATAATCCATCGTTAGGAACAGTTACTGCTACAAAATTAGAAGGTAAAATAAATACGCTGAATAGCGAAAATTCTGAAAAGATTTTAGATCAAAATTCTGAGAACATTCTTGGAAATAAAAAAGGAAATTTGGCTACAGCCAAAACTGAATTTAATGAACTAAAGACCAGTAATGAAGAGCTTCCGAATGAATTAGAGACTATTTTAAAGCTCAAAGAGAAAAAAGACATCAATGTAGTCGCTGAAAAGAAAAGCAAATGGGAAATAACACCTAATATTTCAGCTATGTATCCCAATGCAAAAGTTGCAAACTTAGATCCACAATTTAGTGAAAATGCTAAAAGTACAGAGAATAGTATTGGTTTTGGAATTGGTGTAAATTACGCAGTGAGTAAAAGAGTCACTATACGGTCCGGAATTAATAAGTTTACACTTGGATTTAATACTAATAATGTCACTTACTCTCCAGGTTTGAAAAACACTTATTTAGCTAATGTATCTTACACTACAAATGCGATGATCGAAGTTAACAACGCAGCAAGTGCTAATTCTTTAATGACATTTGAAAAAGATTTACAAAAAACAAACACAGGAACAATCAATCAAAAAATGGGATATTATGAAGTTCCTCTTGAAATTTCCTATATCATTTTAAATAAAAAACTAGGAATAAGTGTAATAGGCGGTATTAGTACTTTATTTTTAGATGAGAATAAAATATCATTGATTTCACCAGAAACTAATCTAAAATTAGGCGAGGCTAATAATCTAAACACTGTCAATTTCAGCAGTAACATTGGACTTGGATTCAAATATAAGTTTGTAAAGTCATTTCAATTGAACTTTGAACCGGTTATCAAATACCAACTCAATACTTTTTCTAACAATTCTGGTAATACTAAACCATTAATTATTGGTTTATATTCCGGAATTAGTTATCATTTTTAACAGATTCAAATTGTAATAATTGCTTATATATTACCTCACGAACTTCTTCTCTGATTATTTTTCGATCGGCAACAAAACCCGCAGTTTCTATATGCTTATGCATTTTAACACGCATTAAGCCCGGACTTCCGCTCAAAAATGTGTAGGAGAATCTTTTTTTATTGTCTCCAAAAGTTATTGGAGCAATAGGAATTTTATGCTCTACTGCCAGACGAAATGCGCCATCTTTAAAAGTATCTAACAGTATAGACTCATCATCAGGAACACCACCTTCTGGAAAAATACAAATGCTAAAGCCTTGATTAATTCTTTTTTGTGCGCGTTCAAAAACTTGCATTCTACTTTTAGAAGAACTTCTGTCCACTAGAATACAAGTACGCTTGTAGAAAAAGCCAAATAATGGAATTTTAGATAATTCTTTTTTACCCACAAAAACGAAAGGATTTCTCGTCACAGCGAGCATCAACATAATATCAGCCATGGAAGTATGATTAGCAACAATCATGTAACTTTTAAGATATTCCATGTCTTGCTCTTTATCTATTGTATAGCGAAAACCCATTCCAAATAGAATGAATTTTGCCCATATTCGAGCCATTTTAAAAAAGTAAGGATAACCACTTTCAGTTAAAATAGAAAGTACCAAGAAAGGAAACATAATAAGTATGGGAATGGTCATCAAAATGTAAAACCAAATGCGCCAAAGTGTCCAAAAAATAATCTTGATTCCTCTCATAACGCCAAAAATAAGAAATCAGAATATATAATAGCACAGATTTTTAAAATTTGCGAATTTGCGGTAAAAATTAAAAAACTTCACGAACTTTGCGAATTAGAAAAAATTATAATGGCAAAAATACTTACAGGCGTTCAGAGTACAGGAACTCCACATTTAGGAAACTTACTTGGCGCAATCATTCCAGCAATAGCATTATCAAATAAACCGGAAAACGAATCGTTTCTTTTCATCGCTGATTTACATTCGATTACTCAAATAAAAAACGGTGAAACTTTACGTGACAACACGTATAGCACAGCAGCAGCTTGGCTTGCTTGCGGTCTTGATGTTAATAAGGTAGTTTTTTACAGACAATCTGATGTGCCACAAACAGCAGAATTATCGTGGTATTTAAGTTGTTTTTTCCCTTTTCAACGCTTGAGATTAGCACATTCGTTCAAGGATAAAGCAGATCGTTTAGATGATGTAAATGCAGGTTTGTTTTCTTATCCAATGTTGATGGCTGCGGATATTTTGCTATACGATGCAGAATTTGTTCCAGTAGGAAAAGACCAATTGCAACACCTTGAAATTACACGTGATGTAGCTTCGCGTTTCAATCATCAAATGGGCGAAACATTTGTAATTCCTGAAGCCATTGTACAACAAGATGGTTTGCTAATTCCAGGAACTAATGGTGGAAAAATGAGTAAATCAGCTAATAATATTATCAATATATTTCTAGATGACAAATCTTTACGCAAACAAGTAATGAGCATAGAAACAGATAGTACGCCACTTGAAGATCCTAAAAATCCAGAAACCTGTAATGCTTTTGGAATCTATAAATTATTAGCCACTAAAGAACAATTAGCAACAATGACAGCAAACTATCTTGGTGGAAATTATGGTTATGGTCACGCCAAACAAGCTTTGTTTGAATTAATTTGCGAAAAATTTAAAACCGAAAGAAAAAAATACAATTACTATATCAACAACCGTCCTGAAGTTGATGCTTTATTGAAAATAGGTGCTCAAAAATCAGCAACTATTGCTAACGGCGTTTTAGCCAAAGTAAGAGAAAAGCTAGGTTACGAAAATTAATTTATAGCAACTTATGAGAATCCCTTTTTAGTTTAAAAACTGGAAAGGGATTTTTTTGTAAATATCAGTAAAAGTGGGTATTTGACAAATCATATTTATAACTTATTTTTATCACAAACTATTTACTTAAATAGTAATAAATTAAACCTTAAATAATGAAATAAACCACAAACTATTAAACTATTTTGGTAAAACTGTATTATTTGTTTTAATATTATTTACAAAAAGTAATTGTCAAATCGAGGAAGAAGATTTACTTATATCTTTTCCTCAAAATATAAGTAACGCTAAAATTTGCTTAGAACAACATCCTAATTTGCCACTGATAGTTAGTGCAGACAGAATTAGAATAGAAAATAATCGTATTGCCGAAGACAGTAATACTTCTAAAGGAACTGCCAATCCACAAGGAACTCCGTGTAAATAAAACTGTACGTATTATGAAAAATATAATCTATTTAATCTTTAGCATATTATTACTATCCTGCTCGTCTTCAAAAATAGAAAAACAGGTTCTAAACGATTTCATGAATGAACAATTTATAGAAAACTTCTCTTTTAGGGTTGTCATAAAACAACCAATTAGCCGCATATTGCCTTTAGAATTTTATGAAAAAGCCTATGACGATAGAAATATTCGTTTAGGAGATATGATAAGAATCCGTCCAGAGTCAAACCCTCCATTCGTGTGGCCTGTTGATACCATAGAAATAAAAAATTTAATTGAAAAATATAAAAATGATTCGACTAATAAATTGTGGATTAAAAGAGATTTTCATAGACCAAAATTCGAGTTAACTGATTCGAAAACAATGCAAGCAAATAGAAGTTCTCTTCTGGAGAAATATTTTGGAGATAATGCGTTGGAAATTTCTAAACCTATAGTAACTACAAACAAAAAATATGCATTTTTATTTTTTCGAATTTTTAATGTCGGAATTTATTTTGGTCATACAACATATAGTGTCATATTGATGGAAAACAAAAACAATAAGTGGAAAACGATAGAAACTTATTCAGAATTTAACATAATTAATTAGAGAAAATCCAAAAGCAATCTTGGAAAAATTAAAAAACACTATAAACAATCATATTGCAGTTATTTTAAGAAACTATTATGCAATTAAAACTTGCAGTATAAGTTAAGCGACATTTTTGTAATTAATTTATAACAACTTATGAAAATCCTTATTTAGTGTAAAAACTGAAAAGGAATTTCATTGTGAATATCATTAAAAGTGGGTATTTAGTAGGTTATATAGGTCGTATACATTTGATCAGGATTTTTAAAAAATACCGTTTAATTTAAACAATTAAGTTTCGCTACTGCGAGCGTCTGTATTATGCAATGAAATAAGACGTTAGGAATTTGTCTCAATAAAATTAAACTTTTAAGCATTTTAAATTTTTAAAAAAAATAATTATTATGTGGTGAAGAGTGAGAGGCTGATGCGAGCTAAGGAAACGCAACTATTAATGATAAAATTATTCTAGGAAAAACTTGTTTAATAGATTAAAAAATGATTTATGAAAAATAAAATATTTTGTCTCGTTGGGTCATTATTTCTAATTTGCGGTTGTTCCTCTTATAAAAAGGTTCTAAGTCCAATTACTGCTTATCTTTTGACAAAAACTAATAAAAATGATACAATTATGGTTATTGAAGAAATGATCAATAATAATTTTACAATAGACTTTCTTCAAGCGCAATCAAAGATTAGAGTAGATAAAAATACCATAGAGGATAGCACTCCTCACGAAGGTATTTATAGTGAGAAAGATTGGTTAATAATGCAAAAAAAATATCAAAATAAAACAAAAACTGCAAACTGGCTAAATAGTGATTTATGGCATCAAAAAGATTTTAATAAATTAAATATAAGATTAATTAAAGAAGATTTATTTCCAAAACCATGGGTTTTCAATGAATATTTAAAAGAAGAAAATAAGGAAATAAAAGTGTTCGCATTTTCAAAACCCATATTTTATAAAAATAATAGATTCATGCTATTTGCAAAATCAGAGACTACAACTAAAAAGCAGATAATTACCCCTGATAGCATTGTAATAATGCAAAAGAAAAATGGAGTATGGATTATAATACAGGAGCTGATAAGTAATATTTACTATTAAATAATGGCCAAAAATTATTGTAAAACTCTATTGATATGATTTATATTAAAAAAATAATGTTAATGTGATAATATTAATTATTTCATTACTCCTTTAGGAACGCCTTGTAAAAAATAAAGTTAAGAAATATTTAAAAAATACAGTGATACTAATCCCATTTTTTATTCATTCTTGTGCCTCACCTTCTCTTTATCTTAAAGATTATGAACCTATCAGTATGTTCTTAGAAACTCAAAAAATAGATAAGAATAAGAAGCATATCTTACAAGTAGATAAAGCTCCAAATAAACGGGCTTTAAGAATTTTTAATGGAGAAGAAGTAGGTGAACACATTTTAGATCCCACCGACCCTATAGATTATACAGATGGTCAATTTGTAGAAAAACATTGGAAAAAAATGTACAAGAAATATGATTTTATGGTGAGGTATATTGGTACTGGACTTGAAGATGCGATATTAATCTCTGAACCAATGTATTATATGAATAAAAAATACATTATGTTTTACTGTAGTAAAGCATATTCTACAGGTGGAGGTAAATCCTCGTCTGTTATTATGAAAAAAAAAAAAGAAAACTGGACTATTGTAAGAGTTATTAGAGATAATGTTTATTGATTTTCTAGATGCAAAATCTATTAGATAGTATTTTATCAATAAAGCCGCAAATTCGCAGATTATCCTAATATTAATTCTGCGAATCTGCGCTTTTTTTTTACTATATCGCCTCAAATAATTTTCCTGGTAATGGTCTAATTACTCCTTTCAATTCCATATTCAACAACATCCCTGAGATTTTATAAATTGGAAAATCGCAGCGCAAAGCAATAATATCCATTAGTTCTTTCCCTGTTTTCAACAAATAATCATATACTTTTTGTTCATCATCTTCTAAAGTGACAAACAATTGCTTTTGAACTGGCTTTGTTTTCTGTTCAATATCCCAATTTAAAATATAAACTAAATCTGCAGCGCTGGTGAGTACATTTGCTTTTTGGGTTTTAATCAAGTTGTTGCAACCTTGACTGTATTTGTCGGTTACTCGACCGGGAACGGCAAAAACATCACGATTGTAATCATTTGCGATATTTGCGGTAATCAAGGAACCACCTCTATCGGCAGACTCTATTACGATAGTTGCTTCGCTCATTCCGGCAACAATACGGTTTCTTTTTACGAAATTCTCTTTATCTGGATTTGAAGAACTCCAAAACTCAGTCATAAAACCACCATTTTGCTCCACCTTTGCAACGTACTTTTTATGCGTTTTAGGATAGATTTGGTTTAATCCATGCGCCACTACTCCTATCGTTTGTAGATTATTTTCCATGGCAAGTTGATGGGCTACAATATCAACACCGTAAGCAAATCCGCTAACAATTATGGGATCTAATGGAGCCAAATCTTCAATTAGTTTACGGCAAAATTCAGTTCCATAAGAAGTAATTTGGCGCGTTCCTACAATACTGATTATTCTTCTATTTTTTAGGTTTATATTTCCCGATGTAAATAATAAAAGTGGTCCATCAATACAATGTTTTAAGCGTTCAG
The DNA here is from genome assembly GCF_003688495.1 of Flavobacterium weaverense. GTDB lineage: Bacteria > Bacteroidota > Bacteroidia > Flavobacteriales > Flavobacteriaceae > Flavobacterium > Flavobacterium weaverense. Next base: position 256,410 of record NZ_REFH01000008.1, read on the forward strand.
GATAATTTTCATCTTGAAAATGCGCTACATTGATATTATTGGTTTTTATATATTCCAACTCTAAATTCGCTTTATCGAAAACGGATTGATCTTTTAAATTTTTAAGAAGTACTGAGCCTACTCCATCAATTCCAGCTAGTTGAGAAGATTTAGCTTTAAAAATAGCTTCGGCAGTTCCTAAATGTGTCAATAGTTTCTTAGCCATAATGTCACCGACTCCGTCGATTCTCTGCAACGCTAATAAATAAAATAAATCCTGCTCGTTCATGCTAATTATTTGAGTGTGAAATGTATAAAATTTTACGTGAATTGTTAATAAAAATTGTGAATAAAATTTTGATAACTATTTTGGTTGGCTAACTTTGTCAGTATGAAAATCGAACTATACATCGCGCAGCTATTATACCGTTATCAATGTGTAACTGTTCCTGGTTTTGGAGCATTTTTGACTGAGATTCAATCAGCTCAATTAAATGAAAGTTCGAATTCTTTTTCTCCTCCAAAAAAGAAAATTGCTTTCAATACTAATTTGAAAAGTAACGATGGCTTACTTGCTAATCATATTGCATTAGCTGAAAATACGTCTTATGATTATGTTTTAAGCGCTATTCAGCATGAAGTTTTTAATTGGAAAAAAACATTAGAAGAAAATAGTGTACTTGCGATAAAAAACGTTGGAGATATTCGTTTGAATGCGGATAAAAACATGATTTTCACTCCGTATGATCAAGCGAACTATTTGACGAGTTCATTTGGTCTAGCGTCATTTGTTTCACCGCTAGTAAAAAGAGAGATCTTCGAAAAAGAAATTGAAGCAATTGAAGATACTACTATAATAAATATGGTTACTGAAGAAACTAGAACTTCAAATCCATACTTAAAATATGCAGCGATTTTTGTACTAGCACTTGGACTTGCTGGAAGTGTTGGTTATCCAATGTACCAAAACCAAATAGCATCTGAGACAATTTTAGTAAAAACTGCAGTACAAAAACAAGTTCAAAATAAAATTCAGGAAGCAACTTTCTTCATTGAAAGTCCAGTTCCTGCTGTTACCCTTACTATAAAATCTGATAAAGAAGTTAAAATGCCGTATCACATTATGGCTGGAGTATATAGAGAAGAAAAAAATGCTAATAGAACATTGAGAATATTGACTCGTTTAGGATACGATGCAAAACGAATTGCACCAAATAAAAATGGTTTTTATCCAGTTTTATATGGTAGCTACGCCACTTTTGCTGAAGCAGAAAAGGCTAAAAAAGAAATTAACATCAAGCACAATCCTGAAGCATGGATATTGATTGAGTCATTATAATATTTAAATTACAATTTAAAAACACCCCAAATAGCATTTAGCTTTTTGGGGTGTTTTTTTTGAAATGCATTTCATTTCTCTAATAAGAAATTAAAAATTAATTTTCTTGAAGCCCTTTTTAAATCGTTGAGGCTTAAAATATAGTGGAGCTAACTACTATTGTGTTTTTATTGAATTCTTTTGTTAAAACAGCTGGTTTCAGCGTAATTCTCCAACATAGCAGGCTATTTAAAATATAATTCACGGAATTGATTGTTACAGAGTATTAGCAGCGTCATATCCCGTTTTAATCGCATGTGAAATATCAGCAACTTCATTACAATCCCCTACTTTGATAACTTCAATTCCTGCATTACTCAGCTCACTCGTGTCAAATACCACGGAACGAGAACCAATCGCTGTAACCACAAAATCACACGAAATTTGGACCTCGCAACCATCTTTGCTTTCACAGATTATACCTGTAGCAAAAATACTTTTTACTTGGTGTCCAGTAAACTGCTCAACTCCATAAGTTTTAAAGTTTTCTAGCAGTGTGGGCAAAACAGTATTACTTATTCCCGTTGCAATAATATCTTCCTTTTCTATCAACAGCACTTTACATCCTTGTTCTGCAAGATATTCTGCAGTTTCAGAGCCTACTAAACCAGCACCAATTACAGCAACCCGTCCATGAACTTTTTGTTCTCCTGATAGAACTTTCCATGAGTCGCAAACATTTGCTCCATTAATTCCATCAATATCAGGAGCAAAACTAGATGCTCCAACCGCAACAATCACCGCATCAGGCTTTAATTCGATTATACTTGCAATCGTAGCTGTTTGACCCAAGCGAACTGTAACTCCTTCAATACTTACAGCATTTGCTAAATCTTGCACTGCACGATGCATTTCTCTTTTGCGTGGCGGCACATCGGCGATATTTAATTGCCCACCCAAACGATTTTGCTTATCATAAAGTATGACTTTGTGACCTTTTTTTGCAGCCACTCTAGCCGCCTCAAGTCCAGCTGGCCCACCACCGATAACGACTACACTTTTTTTAATTTCAGCGGGAATAATGGAACGAGTTTGCTCAAAACCATTCTCAGCGTTAAGTACACACGCTACAAAAGCGCGATTTTGAATATTATCGGTGCATCCTCGATTACAGGATATACAACGACGAATATCACAGCCTTTCCCTATTTTCGTTTTATTGATCCAATCTGGATCAGCTAATAATGCACGACCAAGTCCAATCATATCAGCTTTTCCACTTTCTAGAATATTTTCAGCCATTTCAGGATCGATAATTCTGCCTACAGCGCTAACTGGAATGCTAACCGCCCCTTTGACAATACCTGCAATATCAACAAAGAAACCATAGGGCTGAACTCCCATCGGCGGAATGGTATCTGCTAAATTGCCAGTATGGTTGGCTTGTGCAACGTGCAACATATCGACACCTGCATCTTCGAGCCATTTTGCAAATTGTGGAGCATCAATTAAATCTATTCCGCCTTTTCCTCTTTCAGGTGTAACTACGGGAAATTTATATTCAATTATTCTAGTGGGAACTGCTTCTTTCAAAGCTTTAACCAACATCAGAGCAAATCGCGTTCGATTCTCTAGAGACCCACCAAACTTATCTGTGCGGAAATTCATTTTTGTACTACTTAGTGCTCCTACTAATCGGTCACCATGAATTTGGATTACATCAACACCTGCTTTTTCGGCACGAATGGCACAATCGCACATTTTTTTTATAATGCCGAGTAAAGTAGTTTCACTCACCTCATTTACGAAAAACTCCATATCATGATGCAGTTTCACTCGAACCTGATCCATTTTACCACTATCAAAAAGAGCATTAATTGCGTCGCAATCATATTCTGGGTGAAATATTTGAACGCCTAACTTTGCTCCATGCGCATGTACACTTTCAGCAAGTAAACGGAAACTTTCTATTTGGCTATCATCAAAAAGTTTAGGCGTAGGTGCGAAACTACGTATGGGTGCTACATCACCTAGAACAATGTAACCTACTCCACCTTGCGCGAGTCGGGTATAAAAGGCTCTGCTTTGAGGACTAATGCTACCATCTTTATCTTCATAACCTGTTGTAAGTGGCGGAAACATAATACGGTTTTTAAGTACAATATTGCCTACGGTTATGGGTTCTAAAATTTTCATATTTACAATTTCAAAATGACTAGTAAAATTAGCCTAAACATAAATGGCTAAAGATGATAAAAGTCATTACAATATTGAGATAATGAAAACGAGTTTTATACAGGGAAAAGCATTGGTAATGATTTGAAGAATTTTAATAATTGAACGTCGCTTATTATGATTATCTAAATATGCTCGAACAAGGTAACCTGACGACAATCTAATTTCAGTTTTTGCGTGTACTATCAATGACTGTTGAGATTACTTCTACTTGTAATAAATTAAATGTAGTTCCACTTTTTTTTGGGTACAAGCGGGCCGGTCGCAATAACATTTATTAACAATAAAGCTAGCAACAGAAGAAAGGAAAAGTCTGATAATGAAATTCTATTCGAAAATTTAAATCCTAATTCAAGCTCGCTTTATACATTCTTGCTTCGTTCCACGTGAATTTGTCACTATTTTTCTCCATTAGTGCATTCAACGATTCTTCTTTGTAACCTTGAAATGCTTGCGCTAAAGTCTGAATTTTATCCTTAGGTAAAACTTCAGATATAGAGACCGCTTTTGTTTGTATTAATTGCACAAAATGAGAATAAATAGTTTGCTTAGTCAGTACTCTAATCGTTGCGATATCATCTATAGATTTTTTATCCACCCACAGTTCATAAGTTTCTTGAACGGTAGATTTTTTAGGAGCTTTTGCTTTTGTTTTTTTAGAAGTGTAGCGCTCTATATCTTTATCATCATCAATCAAAGTTATGTTGACTTTCTTGAATTGCTCTTGAATAGAAGAGGTTTTTCGGCTGATGTATTTCTTAATCTCGTCGGATGTCAGCTTCTCTTTCGAAATAGTTTCTCCAGCAACAACAGTTTCTATTAATAACTTGGCTTTCATTAATTGTAAAACAGCTTTAGTTTGCCAATCTTCTAAAACAACCAATTCATCATAATACGATTTGGCTTTCTTGCTTCTTTGAACTTCTTCAATTTTCCAAAGTATTTCAAATACTAATTCGTCCATTGGTTTGAAAAAGTAACTAAAAGCTGCATCAATACGTTCTGACACATGATGTAAGTCAACAGTCTCTTGACTAAAAAGTTTGTTTAATTGTGCAATAAATTTTTTAGATGGATCCAAAAGTTGTTCCATAATATCCATTTGCTTTGCAGCCCAAATCGCCTGTTTAGATTTTACAGAGCTTTCACTATTTTCATTATAACTAAATTTATGATTCCGCCATTCTTGGGCTAAATCTGACCAATTAAAACTACTAATCAAATAGTTATGAATAAAATTCTTAGTTTCAAAGTGCAGCGCATTCGCTAAAAAGTCATCAGTAGCTTTATTAAGCGAATAGTCCATCACATCTTGATCATTTGAAATACCGTTCATACGAAGCGGAGAAAGCAAAATAAGCCCTTCTAACGATCGCAAACGCGATAAAGCAACATATGCTTGTCCAGGGAGAAAAACTTGAGAAACATCCAGCGCTGCTTTGTCAAAAGTTAATCCTTGACTTTTATGCACTGTAATAGCCCAAGCTAATTTAATAGGATAATGAACAAATGTTCCTAAAACTTCTTCTTCAATTTCCTTGGTAGTTTCATCTACTTTGTATCGAATGTTTTTCCATTCATATTTGTCAACTTCGATAGTTTTATTCTCTTCTGGAAAATGAACCAAAATTTCCTGACTTGCTAGAGACTTTATAATTCCCATTTTACCGTTGAAATAGTTTTTATCTGCAGATAAATCATTTTTGACAAACATCACCTGCGCTCCTACTTTTAATTGTAATTTTTCCTCTACTGGGAAAATTTTCTCAGGGAAATCACCAACAATATCTGGAGTATAAAAAACTAAATTTCCTTGTAAATCTTGCAAAGCCTGCGCATTCATCGTATCCGCTTTGTTATTATGCGTGGTAAGCGTAATATAACCTTTGTTAGCTTTTAAATCAAAGTCGGGTTTTACATATTTATTTAACGTTTGAATATCTTGTTGCGAGATCTGGTTGTTCCTTAGATTGTTCAACACCGAAATAAAAGTATCATCCGTCTGTCGGAATATTTTCGATAATTCTATATACAATGGAGGGTTTTGTTGCACAACATGTGAATGAAAAAAGAACTTTCCACGATAATAGGTTTTCAATGTTCGCCATTCTTCATCGCGAATTACCGGTGGCAATTGCAATAAATCACCAATAAATAAAACTTGAACACCACCAAAAGGCATAGGTTTCTTGCGTACCGATTGCATCATGTAATCCATGGCGTCCAATAAATCAGAGCGCAACATACTAACTTCATCAATAATTAGTAATTCCATATTCCGAATCACTGATTTCTTCAATCCACTCATCTTAAAATGACGGCGCAAAGTAGCTTTAGTCTCAAATTTAGTACTATCAGAAAATTGTGGAGCAGAATTATCAGGAATAAATCCACCAAATGGGAGTTGGAACATAGAATGAATAGTCACTCCACCTGCATTTAAAGCCGCGATACCTGTGGGTGCAACAACTACCGTGTTTTTATGTGTGGTTTGGATAATCTCCCTTAATAAAGTCGTTTTTCCAGTACCTGCTTTTCCAGTAAGAAAAACGGAACGATGTGTCTGATTGATAAAACGTAAAGTGTAAGCAGCGGCTTCTGAAATTGTTTGCATTAGACGTATAGATATGTAGCTAAAGTGTTGAAAATTAGATTTAAAACTTTCTTTTTAACAAAATAATTCTGTTGTAACTGAAATCGACTTAGCCCCGATAGTCCCGAAATTTCGGGAGAAATCCTTGAGCTTTTAAAATTGAATTTTTCTAGCCAGAAAAGAGCGACTGGAGGAGGCTCCTTTTATGGGTAAGAAAAACAATTTTTAAACGAAAGATTGTAATGCATAGCGGGATATAGCTTCAAAAAAAAACCTTCAATCTAAAATTAGATGAAGGTCCTTTTACGAATTAATATAAAAACTTATTTTTTTACTTCTTCTTTTTTCTCAGCTGACTTGTATTTGTCGTTCAAAGACTTAATTACCTCTTTTGTGATGTCAAATTTATCTTCAGCATATAGAATTGAAGCAGCGTCACCAGTACCGTAGATGTATGCATATCCTTTTTCTTTACCGTATGATTTGATGAATTTTTTCACACCGCTTACTAAAGAATCCATTTCTTTACCGCTTTCTTGTTGCAATTCTTGAGATAATGCTTGCTGAGCATATCCTAATTGTTGCTCTCTTTTTTGTAATTCAGCACCTTTCTTTTGAGCCCATTCTTGACCGTTTGCTTGTGCTTGTGATTGAAAACTTGCTGCTTCTTGCTTGAATCTTTTTATCTCAGCATCAAGTTGTCTTCCTTTTTCTTCTGCCTTAGACTTATATTTTGCTTCAAGGTCTTTTGCCTCTGTATATTGTTTCATTAATTCAGAAGTATCAACATAAGCGGTTTTTACTTCTTTTGCTGCTTCTGCAGGTTTGTTACAAGCAACCATTGAAATTGCTAATGCGATAAATAATAATGCTTTTTTAGTCATGTCTTTAATATTGAATTTTTGGAAATCTTAAATTTAATTTTTTTGCGTTTTGGTTTTTTGTACTTGTGACAAAAATATAAAAAAATAGACAGTATTGGTTAAAACTTTAAAAAATGCTATTTATTTATCATATAGGATTTTATTATCACTTTAGTTTAAATTATCACTTATTACTATTATAAATGACTTCAATATCGTTTGAATAAACAAATGTTTTAAAAATTCCAACCAATAGCTTGTTTAACGCTATAATTACTTCTTAAATGCTTTTAAAATACGTTTTATTTGTTTTTAAGAACGTAAATGTGTGATGAATACTCAAAATTCTGTTTTGCCTTCCAATTTGACTGTAATCCAATAAAAAATGCTTTTATAAAATTCATTCTTCCAGTTTTGTATTTTTCTGAAAGTAGGCTCACATAAAAAGAATCAAATTTCATAGGAAGCACTTTTACTAATTCCATATCCTCTTTAGCGAATAATTTTTTTATTGCCGTTTTAGAGAAATGCCAAAAGTGAATTGGTACATCGTAAGCAGCCCAGAATTTTCCATATTGTTTTGCATCGAAAGATTTGAAATTTGGAACAGCAATTATAAGACTTCCATTAGGTTTCAGTAAACGTTTCAATTCTTTTATTTGACTGTCTAAATTAGGAACGTGCTCCAAAACATGCCACATTGTAATTACATCAAAAGAATTGTTTTCCAATTCACTTGTTTCCTCTACAAATGATACTCCTTTAAATTTAGCAATTGCTTTAGCTTTTTCACTTGGCTCTACTCCTACTGTGCTCCATCCATTTTCTTTAACAACTGATAAAAAATCTCCTGTTCCAGCACCGATGTCCAAAATACTTCCTTTCGAAGGTTGTAATGAATTAACCAAATTTAATTTATTTTTTAAAGCGATAGTCTTAATAAAATGATAACATTTTTCAAACAAAGTTCTTTTACTATCCGTGTGCGAAATATAATCAACGCTCTCATAATACTTTCCCAAGTTCTCTAGACTTGGCTGCGGATAAGTGATTAACATGTCCATCTCTTCGTCATGATACAATTCAAATGTCTCTTGAGATACAGAATAATCTTTGACCGTTAAAAAATGTTTCTTATTTGAAATGTCCATTAATTAATATTACTATTTATAAATTTATTTTAAACTAAATCCCCAACAAAATTTAGTTGCGTTCGGGTTTATTATTATTTTATTTTCGAATCTTGTAGCAGTAGCTTGGGCTGACACAGTAGTTTCACGTGGAACAAAATGATTTTAGATTTGGGATTAACGATTCTTGATTTTAGATTTTATAATGACTGCTAATTCTTAAATCTGCTATTTCCAGTCACTAATTAAATCTTAAAAATCCTAAATTAAAATTCTGCAATCTTAAATCATTACCTTCCCATATAAATCAACAACACTGAAACGTCACTTGGCGACACTCCACTTATTCTTGAAGCCTGAGATATTGTCACTGGACGAATCTTGCTCAACTTTTGCTTTGCCTCTATTGACATCGATTTTATTTTATCGTAGTCAAAGTTTTCTGGAATTTTTACATCTTCAAGTCTTAACAACTTATCAGCATTATTTCTTTCCTTCTCAATATAACCAGAATACTTCACTTGAATTTCTGCTTGCTCAATTATCTCTTGGTCTAAATCATTTTCAGCGATGTAATCTCTAACTTTATCAAATTTCAACATATCGTCTATATCGATCTGTGGACGGGAAAAAACTTTAAACATTTTATCTCCTTGAGTAATTAGTGCTGTTTCTTTAGCTTTTAATATCGGATTTGCTTCGGCAACAGATACGCTAGTGTTTTTGAAAAATGAAACCATTTTTTCAGATTCATTCAATTTGTGCTCCATACGTCGTAAACGCTTTTCAGATGCTAAACCAATTTCATGCGACATAGGAGTCAATCTAAAATCAGCATTATCTTGACGAAGTAAGGTTCTATACTCAGCGCGAGAAGTAAACATTCTATAAGGCTCTTCAGTTCCTTTAGTAATTAAATCATCTATTAAAACCCCAATATAAGCTTCATCTCTTTTTAGAATTAGCGGCGCTTTTTCATTCACTTTTAAATGTGCATTAATTCCAGCCATTAGCCCTTGAGAAGCTGCTTCTTCATATCCTGTAGTTCCATTTATCTGTCCCGCAAAATATAATCCCTCAACTAATTTTGTTTCTAAAGTATGTTTTAACTGCGTAGGCGGAAAGTAATCGTACTCGATTGCATAACCCGGACGAAAGAATTTCACGTTTTCGAAACCAACAACCGTACGTAATGCTTTAAATTGAATATCCTCTGGAAGCGAAGTTGAAAATCCATTTACATAAACCTCACAAGTTTTCCAACCTTCAGGTTCTACAAATAATTGATGTCTTTCCTTATCCGCAAAACGATTAATTTTATCTTCGATTGAAGGACAATACCTAGGACCAAGACTTTTTATTCTACCATTAAACATTGGCGAACGATCAAATCCTTCTCTCAAAACATCATGAACAGCTTGAGAAGTATAAGTCATATGACATGATCTTTGATGAATTAATGGTGATGTTACATCTGAATACGAAAACTTATCTGGTCTCGCATCTCCCTTTTCTTCATTCATTTTAGAATAATCCAAAGAACGACCATCCACTCGTGGAGGCGTTCCAGTTTTCATTCTACCAGATTCAAAACCCACAGCGACTAGATCTTCGGTAATTCCATAAGCAGCACTTTCACCTGCTCTACCTCCACCGAATTGTTTTTCACCAATATGTATCAATCCATTTAGAAAAGTTCCATTCGTTAGCACAACCGATTTTGATCGAATTTCCAATCCTAATGAAGTACGAATTCCTTTTACTTTGCCGTTTTCAATGATAAGTCCTTTTACCATTTCTTGATAGAAATCAAGATTTGGAGTTCCTTCTAGCACCATTCTCCATTCCTCAGCAAAACGCATTCTGTCGCTTTGAACTCTCGGAGACCACATTGCTGGACCTTTGGATTTATTCAACATTTTAAACTGAATAGCAGTTCTATCTGATACAATTCCTGAGTAACCACCAAGCGCATCAATCTCTCTAACAATTTGCCCTTTTGCAATTCCACCCATTGCTGGATTACAAGACATTTGAGCAATGTTTTGCAAACTCATTGTAACCAATAAAGTTTTTGAACCTAAATTTGCGGCTGCCGCCGCAGCCTCTGAGCCAGCGTGACCGGCGCCAACGACTATAACATCATATTCCTCTAAAAACATCTTCTTGTATAGTTTAACCCTTGTGATTTGTACGGGCTGTAATTTTGAAATCTAAATCATTTGTTCCACGTGAAACAAAAATCTGTAGTGTGTAAATTGAATGATGTTCCACGTGAAACATCACTTATGCTATTTCTACTTTTTAGCACTACTGTTCCACGTGGAACAGAGCAATTTTTTCATCTTCTTTCTTTCGCATCAGCGCTTCTTCGTCTTCTCCTTTATCTTTATAACCGCAGTAATGTAAAATGCCATGTGCTAAAACACGCTTGATTTCTTCCTCAAAAGTTACATTAAAGTCAATGGCATTGTCCTTAACTCTTTCGACAGAAATAAAGCAATCACCACTAATTTCATTTCCCATTGTGTAATCAAAACTAATGACATCTGTAAGCGTGTCATGATTAAGATACTCTACATTTATCTTGTGTAGATATTCATCATCACAAAATATATAACTTATCTCGCCTTCCTTTTTATTCTCGGATGCAATAACAGCAGATAACCATGAAGCAATATCTTCTTCATTTTCTAAAATAAAATCTGTTTCGTAATTAAAATTGATCATTTTTTATTGAAATATTCTTGAACCTTTTGATTAAAATTCGAGCGCAAAGGTAACGATTGTCTGTTTAATATTTCTATACTGTTTAAATAATCTAACAATGCAGGTGGCAATGTATTAGATTGATTGTTAAACTCCTTTCTATTACTTTCAGATTGTCTTTTATTTTCCTCCCCTTGCTGCTGCAATGCTGTATTTAATTTTAATAAATCCTGCTTGACATTTAACATTCTCTGAAGCGTTTCGTTTTTAAATCCTTTGTTCAAAAGCTCCTTTTCTATTTGTTTCATTTGCTCCAAAGCACTTTGCCCATTTCCACCTATTCCCTGTTTGTTTAGCTCTTTTTGCAATGCTTCCCGCAATTCCTTTTGCTGCTTATAGATTTCCATAATTGCTTCAGCATCTCCTTCTCCGTCAGAGCCACCTTTTCCATTCTCACCTTGCTGACCTTGTTTGCCTTTTTCTCCCTTCTCACCTACACCCGGTTTCTGACCTTTTTTCATTCCATCCTTCATTTTCTCTTCTAATCCTTGCTGTTTCTTAATGATATCTGGCAATTGCATACCTTGCCCATGTCCAGGTTTAGGACTACCTGAACTTTTACTAGACATTTGCATCTGCATATTATTTAAGATGTCACTTAAGAAATCTGCCAACTTATTAGCAGCAGAAATCGTGTATTGTTGATGTGATATGCCTTTAGGTAGTTGCGCATCTGTCAAGGTAGATAAAGATTTATCAACATTGTAAATAACATTACCTATTTCCTTAGTTATATCTTCGGCAATCTTCGGGTTTCGTAATGACATCGTGAATAAACTGTCATCAACGTGTTTAAACTGCAGCTTTAAATCTTGCTGGATTTTAATGTTTTTATTAAATGCTGGCGAACCTGATCTAAACTTTTTAAACTGTTTCATCAAATCCTCTTGCGATAACGAAAAAGCTAATAGATTGTCGAGAACTTGACGCAGCATTGCAACATCTTCTTGCAACTGATCAATCTCTCCTGCATCCATACTTTCAGCCAGTTTTTGAGCTATTTCCTTCATCTTCTTAGCGGCACTTTTCTGGCTAGGCTTCGCTTTATCTTTTCGATCATTTTTTAATTCCTCACTAGCTTTCTTTAAATCTTCTTCTACACTTTTTTGATTCTCATTATCATTTGGTAAATCAAGTGGTGCTTTTAAATCTTTGTTGTCTTTCTTTAAATCCTTTAACTCTTCTTGAATCTTGTTAAATGCGGCATTAATCTCGTCTTGCTTATCGACCTTATTATTGTGTTCACTGTTTGATAATTCCTCCTGCTTTTTAGAAAGTTCATCTAACTTTTTACCAACTTGTTCCGCCTTTTTCTCGACATAAAACTTCTTAGTTAATTCTACTAGCTGCTCTAAATTCTTACTTTGGTTTTTACTGTTTTGTTTAAATTTCTCCAACTTAGACATTAGTTCTTCGCTTTGCATTTTATCATTCAGTTCCTTTAATTCATCTAGAAGTTTTTCATTTTTTTCTAAATCTTGTTCAGATTTATCCATTCTGTTTTTAAGCTCCTCCTTCATTTCATCCTTAGGAGTAGTTTTAAATTTGTCTAAATTCTCATTCATTTTTTTTGCAAATTCTTTCATCATTTCATCTTGCTTCAACTGACGTTTAATGAAATCATTTACTTTTTGTTGATCTTTAAAATCTAAAATTAATTTCTCCTTACCGGTTTTTTGCAACTTCTCCATTTCTGAAATTTGCTTGTCTTGATTCTTCAATGACTTTTCCATACTATTGATGTTGTCGTTTTGCTGTTGCAGCAATTCATCTCCTTTTTCAACATCAGTAGAAATTCGATTGGAAAAAATAGTTGACTTACTACTTTTATAATTATGAATCACATCATTATCAAAAACTTCAAAATAATAGTCATATGAAACACCCTGCTCGACTGGCAGATTACTTGGAAAAGAAAAAATGAACTGATCAAAAGCACTATTCTTTATTGAAATTGTTCCACGCTTCACTGATTGTGGTTTCCCGCTTTGATAATAAACTACTTGTAATTTTGAAAGACCATAGTCATCAGCAACTTGACCTAACACATAATTCTTAGCAACCTTTAAACTGTCGGGAGCATTGTTTGCAGTAATCGTTGGATATTGATCTTTTACAGTTGAAAGCTGATAATTAAGTTTTTCGTAGTTTTTTACGTTACTATTAGAAGTAATTATATGATAATCTGTATTTTGGAATACATTTTTAGCAATCGTAAATCCCTTACTAGTGTTTGTAAAAGGACTTTTTACATTGTCAGTAATCCAATCCGCATTTTGAGTTGCCGAAGTTGTCATATTCCAAGTTACGCGCGTACCTTCTGGAATTACAGCGTTTCCAGTTCCTTTAATAATCTCTGCTTTCTTATTCAGATAACTTGGAAAGTTAAGGATCATTTCAAAATTTGCAATAGATGGAACTTCAACAACTTTAAGCTCATAATCTTTAGAAGAAACTTTATTTCCCTCCACGTGGAACAAAACATTATTTAAAGGTCTAGCGATTTTAAATTCAAATTCTCCCGGCTTTACAATTTCCATATAATAACTTTCATCATCGATAAAAATAACTGCGTTCTCTGGAACAATACTTCCTTCTGACTTCATTCGAATAAGAAAGTCTTTGCCTTGCTCCGTTTGAAGACTTGAATTCATCAGCACAAATTTAAAAGGAGCTGGTGGAAGAAAAACAGAGTTGAAATGCACTACTCTATTTAAACTTTGAGAAATCACGCTACTATTACCTGATAGATAGAATATCGCAATTAATAGTATAGGAATAAGAGCTAGTGGAAAGTATTTCTTATTCGCTTTAAAATTTATAGCATTGCTAAATGGTACAGGTTGCAATAAACTAGCTTTTTGACCAATCGATGCTATGAGAAGTTCTGATTTTACATCGTCATTATTCTCATTAGATAATTGCAAAAAATTAGTCAATTTATCATTTACCTCTGTGAAATGATTACCAATGATTACTGACGCCTGCTTGTAATCAATTCCCTTTTGAAGTTTAAATAACTTAAACATTGGAAAAAGAATAAAACGAAAAAGTAAATAGAACTCTACAAGTATAAAAGTCCAAAATAATATGCTTCTACCTATTGGCTTAAGCCAAAGAAAATATTCAACAAATAGTGTAAATAGTAGATACAACAACCCAAGACCAATAAAGAAAATTGATCCTCTTATTAATTCGTTAGTATAAAACTTCCTTATGAAAGCTTCTAATTTTAAATAAACAGAATGTTGGTGGTCCACAATAGTTGACAATTATTTATAACAAATAAAAGTAATATTTTTAATTAGATAATAAACCAATATGATAATGAGAAAATTAGCTAAAATAAATAGGTATCAAATATCAGTTATTTTTAAATTGATACATTGAAAACGTATATTTGCACAAAATTTACAGCAATGTCTAAACAAGTTCGCGTGCGTTTTGCACCAAGTCCAACTGGACCTTTACATATTGGCGGAGTACGTACCGCATTATTCAACTATTTGTTTGCCAAAAAAAATAATGGTGTTTTTTTCTTAAGAATTGAGGATACAGATCAAAATAGATATGTACCTGGAGCCGAGGAATATATTATTGAAGCATTAGAATGGTTAGGAATATCACCTGATGAAACTATTGGTAAAAATGAAAAGTTTGGACCTTACCGTCAAAGCGAAAGAAAAGATTTATACCAGCAATATGCTGCTGATTTAATTAAATCTGGTAATGCTTACTATGCTTTTGATACGGCAGAAGCACTAGATGCTGCAAGAAAAGAAGAAGAAAATCAAGGTAAAACATTCATATACAATCATCATAATAGAGAAAAACTAGATACTTCATTAGTAATTTCTCCTGAAGAGATTGCAAAAAGAATCGCCGACGGTGCAGCTTACGTTATCCGTTTTAAAACACCTGTGAATGAAACTTTGCATTTACATGACATCATTCGCGGAGATGTAAAATTTGAAACAAGTCTTCTTGATGATAAAGTTTTATTTAAAAGCGATGGAATGCCAACGTATCACTTAGCAAATATTGTTGATGATCACTTAATGGAAACTTCACACGTTATCCGTGGAGAAGAATGGTTGCCATCTATGCCTCTACATATTTTACTCTATCGAGCATTTGGTTGGGATGCACCCGAGTTTGCACATTTACCGTTAATTATGAAACCTGTTGGGAATGGAAAGTTATCCAAACGCGATGGAGATAAAATGGGCTTTCCAGTATTTCCGTTAGATTGGAAAACAGAGGAAGGAATATCTTCAGGATATAGAGAAAAAGGCTTTTTCCCAGAAGCGGTTATCAACTTTCTTGCATTATTAGGTTGGAACGATGCAACTGAAAAAGAATTATTTAATCTTGAGGAATTAGTTGAATCTTTTGATTTAAATAGAGTTCATAAAGCAGGAGCCAAATTTGATCCAGAAAAAAACAAATGGTTTAACCATCAATATTTAATCAGACAGGAAGATTCTCTTTTGGCGAACGCCTTTGCTCCTATTCTCATTGAAAAAGGCATTACTATATCTGACGATAAGCTGACAAAAATTGTATCTCTAATTAAAGAACGTGCACATTTCGTTTCTGAGTTTTGGGAAATGAGTGATTTTTTCTTTGTGGCTCCAGTTGCTTATGATGAAAAGGCATCTAAAAATTGGAAAGCAGAAACACCAGCTTTGATGGAAGAACTAATTTCTGTTCTTGAAAAAATAGAAGAGTTTACTTCCTTAAACATCGAAACGATCGTTAAAGAGTGGATGACAAATAATGAAATTGGAATGGGTAAAGTTATGCAGCCATTTAGATTGAGTTTAGTGGGAGCTTTAAAAGGTCCTCACCTATTTGACATTGTAGAACTTATAGGAAAAGAGGAAACAATAAGTAGACTTCAAAAAGCAATTACTTCATTATAGAAAATCAAAGCCCTGAAAATTCAGGGCTTTTTTTATAAATAGAT
The DNA here is from genome assembly GCF_003688495.1 of Flavobacterium weaverense. Lineage (GTDB taxonomy): Bacteria > Bacteroidota > Bacteroidia > Flavobacteriales > Flavobacteriaceae > Flavobacterium > Flavobacterium weaverense. The sequence continues at coordinate 272,266 of NZ_REFH01000008.1, forward strand.
AATTTAATTACTATTAATTACTTCAAGATTAGATTTTAAATTATAATCACGAATATTATCGTTTAAATTGACAAACGTGTTATCAACTCAATTTTGATACGAAAAATTTGCTGTACAATACCGAATTCCAAAAGTGATACTTACAGTAGGATAAGGCTTAAACTTGGCAATATCGAGAATATATTGAACAAGTAAAGTAGTTCCAGCTATTACATTTGTTTCATTATCTTAATCACTTTTAAATTTACCATTTACTTTCAAAATAGTTCCAAACTCTAAACTTTAATGTTTTACAATTATTTTATAACTACCCAATAATGGAATTTGTACGGAGACTAATTCATAATTTACTTTTTCACTTCCTAGTAGTACATCACTAGTAAATACATAATAATTATATTCGTTAAAATGTACATTTTAATGTAATTACCAATTGTCATAAAAATTCTCAAGTATTTATAATCCAGCGATTCATCCCATTTTAAAGTTCGCTTAAAAGTTCGCAGTTTTTAAATTAAAACGATTAATTCTAGCAATTATAACAATTCTATTACAATCTTTATAATTAATCTACGCGATGACTGAGACACAAAAAAAGATAAAAATTAACTTAATTGCGTTCTTTATCACAATAATGGAATTTAAGAATAAAAAACTAAAGATTTTTCGTAAATTGTCAGTTAATTTTTAACTAAAATAAAAAAACAGTATGGACATTGCACTAATTATTCTGCTCGTATTAGGTTTCTTCATCTTACTATCTTCGTTTTTTACCGTAAAGCAACAAACTGCTGTGGTTATAGAGCGATTTGGGAAGTTCCTAATCATCAGACAATCTGGTTTACATTTAAAAATTCCTGTAATAGATCGCATCGCAGGTCGAGTTAATCTTAAAATCCAACAATTAGATGTGATTATCGAAACAAAAACGAAAGATAACGTTTTTGTGAAACTTAAAGTTTCAGTTCAATTTATGGTTGTTCAAGAAACTGTTTACGATGCTTTTTACAAATTAGAGTATCCACATGACCAAATTACTTCCTACGTTTTTGACGTTGTTCGCGCCGAAGTTCCAAAATTGATATTAGATGATGTTTTCGAAAGAAAAGATGACATTGCTGTAGCAGTAAAAAGAGAATTAAACGAGGCTATGACTACTTACGGTTATACGATTATCAATACTCTTGTAACTGATATTGATCCAGATATTCAAGTAAAAAACGCGATGAACAGAATTAACGCGGCTGATAGAGAAAAAACAGTAGCTGAATTTGAAGCAGAAGCATCAAGAATTAGAATTGTTGCTAAAGCGGAAGCAGAAGCAGAAAGTAAAAGATTACAAGGACAAGGTATTGCTAATCAAAGAAGAGAAATTGCTAAAGGACTTGTAGAAAGTGTTGACGTTCTAAACCGCGTTGGTATTAACTCTCAAGAAGCATCTGCTTTGATTGTTGTAACACAGCATTATGATACGCTTCAAGCTATTGGTGCTGACGCTAATTCTAACTTGATTTTATTACCTAACTCTCCTCAAGCTGGTAGTGACATGCTAAATAATATGATTGCCTCATTTAGCGCATCTAATCAAGTAGGTGAAATGATGAAAATAAGAAGTGATAAAAATAATATCAAGAAGGAAAACAAAACGGATTATAGATTGCCGGAAAACCCAGCAAATCATGATTTAGAGGACTAAAATACTCTATACATTAAATAAAAAAAGAGGCTCATGAGCCTCTTTTTCTTTTTGCAAACCAATCTTTTACAAAAGGAATTGCTTTATTAAGTACAAATGGAACTGATGCTGATACAATTGCTCCATAAGGGATCGCTGAGCTATAAGTTCCTATTAAGTCGCTTACAATATTTTGAGGAGTAAAATTTTCTTTCGTTTTCTTCACTCCAAAAACTAATTTCTGATAACTAATTTCTTTTTCAACCTTTAAGATTTCCAGCTCCCTATCAATTTGTGCATAAGAAGTATATTTTTTATTTTCCATAATTTAGTCGTTAAAAAATATTTCCGAAAATTTCTCTAAAATTGGGCCTTCTACAATTTTGTCTTTTACTAGAAATAACAACCCAGTGATCACTAGATATATTCCACCAATAATTAAAAAACCTAAAGGATAGTTATCAATCGATTTACCAATCGCTAAAGCTCCAGCTATCGAACAAAATAATAAAACCATACTCAAGCAAACAAATATCAATGAGAATTTAAGAATCATTGTAGTTGATTTCATAGCGACCTTGAAACCCCATAACTTATAATAAGAAACATTTGTATTGATATACGAATGAATCTGTTCTTGAATTTCTTCAGTATTTTCTTTTAATTCTTCAAAAGCCATTTATTTCATTTTACAATTAATAAATCAAGAAAATCTAAATTACTTTTGAAGCTTAGCATTCTGCTTTTTCAAATGTGATAGTTTATCTTCTAAAAAAGAAATAACTTCTTCTGTTTTATGACTCATGTTTGAAACTAAATCTTGGTAAGTATCTTCTAAATCAACTTTTGCAGTCGATAATTTGTTACTCAATTTTGTAGATACAGAATCAAATTTACCTGTCACATCACTTTTAGCATCATCATATCCGTCCTTTACTTTCTTTCTAGTTTTTGAACCTTTATCTGGAGCATATAAAATTCCTATTCCTGCTCCTACCAACACTCCTGCTAAAACAGCAATCATTGTATTCCCTGTATTTTTCGACATAATTATATAGTTTTAATTTTTCTTACATAAAATTACAAAATTATTAACAGTAAGTAGTTAACAACTCGTTAAAGTGCAAATAATATAAAGGAAAAGTAATTAGAAGCTATATTTTGATCACTTTTAATTATTTCTGAATAAGTAGTTGTAAAGATTGAAAAATCGCCTTATATGCCATTTATAGGCGTCAGTTTTGATAAATAAATATTATTAAAAGCTTAATAAATATAACTATTTATTATAATAGAAAAAAGCTCTCAAATTGAGAGCTTTTAATAAATATTGTAATTAGTAATAAAATATTCTTTACAATTTTAAATGTGTCAATAATTGCAACACTTTTTCATTTTTTTCATTTTTTTTCAAATCTTGTAATTGATTTTCTAGAAGACTGAAATTATTTAAATCTACTTGCAAATTTTCAATTGCCAAAATTCTTACGGCAGCTAATTGACTTTTCAACGACATCGTATATAATTTTGTCAATGACTCTTCCTCAATATCTTTTACTTTAACTTTATCAGAATGATGCAAAATCAAATTAGAGAAAAGTAACGCATTGTTATCGTTCTTGATATTTTTTATAATTGTTTGAATAATCAAACTGTAATTATCAATACTCTTTATATTTTCAATTATTGAATTTAATATTAAACTTGCATTGCTTTCGTCTTTTTCTTTCACATATTTATTGATTTCCTTTTGCGTATTCATCAATAAATTTTCCTCTTTTTTACCTTTTTCTTCCCAAGCGTCTTTTAAACCAACCGTTTTATTAAAGACAATTTTATCCTCGGTAGTATCATTATCGACATTAAAATAACCTAATCTCTGAAATTGAAATTTCTCTCCTGCTTTTGGAGTTGCTAGACTTGGTTCTACAAATCCTTTGATGATTTGCAATGAATTTGGATTCATAAATTCTAAGAAATTCTTCTCTTTATGACTGTCAGGAGCCTCATCTATAAACAGTCGATCATAAAGACGAATTTCAGCCTCTATAGCATGTTTTATAGTAACCCAATGTAATGTTCCAGCCACTTTTCTTTTACTTGCTTCACTCCCACTACCACTCCTACTGTCTTCATCATAACTAACATGAATTTCAGTAATATTTCCAGCAGCATCTTTTACCACGCTTTCACCTTTAATAATATAAGCATTTTTGAGTCTAACTTCTTTTCCTAAACTTAGACGGAAAAATTTAGCAGGCGCTTCTTCTAAAAAGTCTTCCCTTTCAATATATAATTCTTTCGAAAAAGGAACTTGCCTAAAGCCAGCACTTTCATCTTCCTGATTGCTTTCAGCTTCTAACCACTCCTCTTTATCATCAGGATAATTAGTAATTACTAATTTAATAGGATCTAAAACCGCCATTACTCTTGGTGCTGTTTTATTTAAATCTTCACGCAAACAAAACTCTAAAAGTGAAAAATCAATAACATTTTCTCTTTTGGCTACGCCAATAATATCACAAAACTTTCTAATAGAAGTAGCGGTATAGCCTCTTCTTCTTAATCCTGAAATTGTAGGCATTCTAGGATCATCCCAACCGTTTACGATTTTTTCTTGAACTAATTGTAATAATTTACGTTTACTCATTACAGTGTAATTCAGGTTTAAACGCGCAAATTCATACTGGTGTGGCCTAACTCTACTCTCATCATAAATCTGGTCTAGAAACCAATTATAAAGTTCACGATGCATCACAAATTCTAAAGTACAAATCGAATGTGAAATCTGTTCCATATAATCTCCTTCACCGTGTGCATAATCATACATTGGGTATATGTTCCATTCATATCCCGTTCTATGATGATGACGATGCAAAATGCGATACATTAAAGGATCGCGCATCAACATATTAGTTGATTTCATATCAATTTTAGCACGCAAAACATGACTCCCTTCTGGATAATCACCATTTTTCATCGCTTCAAATAATGTCAAATTTTCCTCGATAGATCTATTTCTGAACGGACCATTTACACCTGCTTGTGTTGGAGTTCCTTTTTGAATAGCCATATCTTCAGAAGATTGACTATCAACATATGCTTTGCCATTTTTAATCATCCCTACAGCCCAATCATATAACTGCTGAAAATAATCAGAAGAATATAATTCTTCTGTCCATTCAAAGCCAAGCCACTTTAAGTCTTCTTTAATTGCGTCAACATATTCCTGTTCTTCTTTAGCAGGATTAGTGTCATCAAAACGAAGATTTACCGGTGCATTATATTTTAGTCCTAAACCAAAGTTCAAACAAATCGATTTCGCATGTCCAATATGTAAATATCCATTTGGTTCTGGCGGAAAACGAAAACGTAATTTATCTTGAGGAAAACCATTGGCTAAACTGTCCTCAATGATTTGTTCTATAAAATGGAGTGATTTTTCTTCGGTTGACATAATTTTTCTTAATTTTAGCAAAGATAAAAAATAGAAAACACAAAATGGGAACTATAAAATTAAAAAATATTAGAACATATTCTTATCATGGTTGCTTGATCGAAGAAGGTAAAATAGGTTCTGATTATATTGTCAATTTAGAGATTAAAACTGATTTAAGAAAATCATCTCTTACTGACAATTTAAAAGATACTGTAGATTATGTTCTTTTAAATAGCATTGTTGTTGAGGAAATGGCAATTCGCTCTGATTTATTAGAACATGTTGCACACCGCATTATTACTAGAATATTTAATGAAATACCAGAAGTTTCGAGAATAATTGTAGCAGTTTCAAAATTGAATCCACCTATAGGAGGTGATGTTGAAGCGGTTACAATTGAAATGGAAGAGTACAGATCATAATATTTAAATTACTTTTTAAAGATTCCGAAATAAATTTAAATTTTCAAGGGTTTAATTTTCAAAACTTAAAGTTTTTAAGTACTTTTGCCATCCAATCAAATAAGGCGTCGTGGCCGAGTGGCTAGGCTGGGCTCTGCAAAAGCTCCTACTCCGGTTCGAATCCGGACGATGCCTCAAAAACCTTCAAGGAAACTTGGAGGTTTTTTTATGGAAAATAATAAAAAAAAGTATATACCACTTCTCCCGAAGCGCAGGGACGGACGATGTCTCAAAAACCTTCAAGGAAACTTGGAGGTTTTTTTATGGAAAATAATTATAATTTCTTCTTTTTTATTGCTTTTTTAAGGACCAACAATTTCATGCTGGAAGCATCCCTACTACCTTGCGCAGATGTGTTGAGACGCTTACAACGTGACAAATAGAATGGAAACAATAATAATCTTATCAAGCGCATTTTAGATTTTAAAACTACAATTTTCAGTACCAACATTGTCATGCTGCAAGCATCCCTATTACGTTGCTCAAACTAGTTGAGACGCTTCCAGCATGATCAATGGAATAGAAACAATAATAATCGTAAAAAGCGGATTTTCCATTTTAAAAATACAACTTCCAGTACCAAAAATTGTCATGCTGGAAACATCCTTACTACTTTTCTCAATTCTGTTTAAACTCTTCCAGCGTAACAAATGCAATAGAAATAATTATAATCGTATGAAGCGGATTTTTAGATTGTAAAAGTACAATTACTAGTACCAACATTGTCATGCTGCAAGCATCATTACTACCTTGCGCAAATTTGTTGAGACGCTTCCATCGTGACAAATAGAATGAGTTCTCTAAACACTGAGAATTTAATAAAATTCACTTTGTAAACTTATAAATTACAGTATATTATACATTACAAACATTATTACGCTATAAGCATCATTTTTCTAATACTCAAACTTGCTGAGACGCTTCCAGCGTGACAAATGGAATAGAAAAAATAATAGTCGTATAACATCTGCAATAAATAAGTAAAAAGTATCCTATCCAATTAAAAACATAAAAAATCCTAACTCTGAATTGAAATTCAGAGTTAGGATTATGTGAATTATACACTTTTAAAAAATCTTATTTATCTATTTTATCAAAGGCATGTTTTACCATTTCTTTTTCTTTTGGGAACCAACCTTGAGTAATCAAAACCGTTCCAAAAACCATCAAAACTATGCTTATTCCTTTTTTAATTTTTAATATATTAATTGGTGTTAACTTATTTTTTAACTGCTTAGCTAATAATATCTTAATACAATCAACAGCTAAATAGGATAAAATAACAGTTATAAAAAAGGTAAACATTCTGGATGTTTGCATTTCTAGCTTAGGTCCTACTGAGATAATTACTGCTAACCAAAAACCAAGAACTCCAATATTAATTATATTCAAAAAGAAACCTTTTACAAATAAACTTCCGTAGTTCTTTTTTATAATTTCTTTGTCAATTAAATCGGTATTAATCTTCTGTTCTTTCTTTAGTTGAATGAATGAAATTATACCATAAGCTAACATTAAAACTCCTCCAAAAATAAAAAGTGCGGGTTGATCTTTCAAACTTTGAATCAATCTAAAACTTCCTAAATAAGCAATTGCAATAAAAACTATATCTCCTAAAATGACACCTAAATCAAAAACTAAGGCTGCTCTAAATCCTTTTATTATACTAGTTTCTAGTAAGATAAAGAAAACAGGCCCTATCATAAAACTTAAGAATATTCCCCAAGGAATACCTGCTAAAATATCGTTTATCATTAAAATTCGAAATTAATTACCAATAAATTTTTGGTAAAATACTAATTTTTTTCTGTAATAGTTCCACCAATAAAGACTTCTTGATTTATCTGTTTTGGTTTACCATAGATATAAATTGAACCTCCAGCTTTTACTTTTGCATCGACTAAAGTACTAGCATTTACTTCTGATTCTCCTCCAGCAGCAACAGTAATAGTTGTTTGAGAGGTCTTTAAATCTCTTGCATTTAAAATACCACCTGATGTTATGGTTACGTTCTGATTTGTAGCTTTTCCAGATATAGAAATAATTCCTCCAGCATTAGCTTTCACAATCACTTTATCTACGTCAAGATCAATATTAATTTCTCCCCCAGATTTTGCGTTCAATTCAATACTAGTTTGCTTAAAATCATCTTCACTAGAAATATAACTTCCTTCGCTAACACCAATACTTTCAATGTTTTTAAAGTATAATTTTACAAGTATATCGTTACCAGATAGCAATTTAGGAAAGGGCATTCTAATTTTTAAATCACCGTTCTTATTTAAAGTTTCCACTTCTGAGGCGCGCGCGCCAGTGATTGTTAATTTATTTTCGTCAGATGAAATTAAAATAACTTTGATTTTATCAAAGACTTTTACTTTATCAAAATCTCCTAAATTTCTATTAACTTGTGCATTTGTAAACTGAGCTAACAATACAAATGCAATAATAACTACTTTTTTCATTTTTCTATTTTAATGGTTCTTCAACTCTTCTTAAGAAATTAAAATCCAATTGTTTTTTAACTAAATCAGCATTTTTTACTTTAACGTAAATTTCATCTCCTAATTGCAATAATTTACCGGAAGTCTCACCTTTTAATGCATATTGTTTTTCATCAAATGTGTAATAATCATCTTTGATATCTCTAATTCTACACATTCCTTCGCATTTATTTTCGATAATTTCGACATAAATACCCCATTCAGTAACACCAGAAATAACACCCAAGAATTCTTCATCTTGATGATCTTGCATGTATTTAACTTGCATGTATTTGATAGAATCACGTTCTGCATTTGTCGCTAAACCTTCCATAGTTGACGAGTGTAAACACTTTGTTTCATAAGTGTCTTCATCCACAGATTTTCCGCCATCTAAATAATGCTGTAGCAATCTGTGTACCATAATATCTGGATAACGACGTATAGGCGAAGTAAAATGAGAATAATAATCAAATGCTAAACCATAATGTCCTATGTTATCTGTAGAATATTTAGCTTTACTCATACTTCTAATGGCAAGTGTGTCAATAAGATTTTGCTCTTTTTTACCATTTACCTGCTCCATCAACGCATTTAATGACTTAGAAATATCACCTTTATTACGGAAATCAATTTTATAACCAAACTTCGCTATAACGGTTTGCATCGCTATTAATTTATCTTCGTTAGGTTCATCATGAATCCTATAAATAAAAGTTTTCTTTTGTTTACCAATGAATTCTGCTACTTTCCTATTAGCTAGAAGCATAAATTCTTCAATAAGATGATTTGCATCTTTTGAAACTTTAAAATAAACGCCTTGAGGTTCTCCATTTTCATCTAAGTTGAACTTCACTTCTACTTTATCAAAAGTAATTGCACCTTCAGCCATCCTCTTTTTACGTAAAATTTTAGCAAGCTCATCTAATTTAAGCGTCGCTGAGACAATTTCTTCTGAAACTTTATAAGAAGCTCCAGTAATGGAAATTTCCTCTGGAATTACGTCGTCTTTAGTCTCAATGATGTACTGAGCCTCCTCATATGAAAATCTTTGGTTCGAATGAATAACTGTTCTTCCAAACCACTGATCCATCACTTGAGAATTTTCGTTGATTTCAAAAACAGCAGAAAAAGTATATTTCTCTTCATTTGGACGTAAAGAACAAGCAAAATTCGATAGTACTTCTGGTAGCATTGGTACTACTCTATCTACTAAATAAACAGAAGTAGCTCTTTGATAGGCTTCATCATCGAGTATTGTACCTTCTTGCAAGTAATACGAAACATCGGCAATATGAATACCAATTTCGTAATTTCCATTATCTAATTTTTTAAATGATAACGCATCATCAAAATCCTTAGCATCTTTTGGATCTATTGTAAAGGTTAATGTATCGCGCATGTCGCGACGTTTTGCAATTTCAGTTTCTGTTATTGTAGTATCAATTTTTTGTGCAAATGTCTCCACTTCAATGGGAAATTCTGATGGTAAACCATATTCAGCAAGAATAGCATGAATTTCAGTGTCATGTTCACCAGGTTTTCCAAGCACTTTGATTACGGAACCAAAAGGACTATCGGCTTTAGTAGGCCAATCTTCTATATGAACCAGAACTACATCACCTTGCTCTGCCTCTCCTATTTTATCCTTTGGAATAAAAATATCAGTATACATTTTTGGATTTGCAGTAGATACAAAAGCAAAATTCGCTTGAATATCAATTACTCCTACAAAATCAGTTTTGTGTCTTTCTATAACTTCAATAACTTCGCCTTCTGGTTTTTTACCTTGTCTTTTGTTATAGACATAAACTTTTACAATGTCTTTGTCTAAAGCATGATTTAGATTATTCGTTGGAATAAATACATCTTCCTCTAAATCAGCGCATACAAAATAAGCCGTTCTACGACCAGTCATATCTATTTTACCTTCGTAATAATCCTTACTTACGGCCTTAATTAAATACTTTCCTGGTTCTGATTCAATAATTTTATTTTGGGCAGCTAGAATTTTCAAATCTTTAATAATTTGATTTCTGCTTTCTGTATCGTCTAACTCGAGCTTTGCTCCTATTTGTTTATAATTGAATGCTTTATTAGCACTTTGCGATAATATTTTTATAATTTTATCAGAGAAATCTTTCCCTTTTTTTATCGGCTTTCTTAATCTTTTACTCATAAATTCTTTTCTTAAAAGTCTAAAATTACAAAATACTAAGCTGTTATAGCTAAAGAGGTGACATATTTAAAGAAAATATAACTTTGAAGATAAATTGTATCTTTATAAAAAGAATAAAATATGGAAGAATTTAAAACAGTTGCAATATTTAATTACTCACATGAAATTGTTGTATTAAAGCATTTATTAGAACAAGAAGGAATAAGTTATTTTTTTGAAAATGAAATCATGTCTTCTTTTGCGCCAATGTACTCAAATGCGTTGGGAGGAATTAAACTAAAAATACATCCTAACGATTATGAAAAAGTGCAACAGTTGTTAGACAATCTAAATAACAATTTGAAAATCGTTTAAATTTTATATTCTTCGAATATTATTTTTTTGAAAGTTTTATTTTTTGAAAGTTGTTAACATATATTAATATAAACAAAAAGAAAAATTAAATTTAAAATCTTTCTTGGTTGTTATTATAGCTTGTTAATAGTAGCAATAAATATATTTTAAAATGTATTGAAGTCAAGTTAAAAGATGTTATCGCGACTTATCAACATAGTTATATTGTAGTAATGTGCTAGTTTTTAAAAAGTTTTGAATTTTAGTTAACAATGGTTGATAACCGTTTCAATATTCAAATTGTAAATAACTTCAACTATCGTTTTTTGTTAACAACATACTATTTAGTAATGATAACTATTCTAAAAATTCAGCAAACTAAATTAGGATTTTCAATACCCGTTTTGGATTAGTTTTTTTTTATTTATGGACCTAAAAAAGTTCTGATATTCTATCTCAAGTTATCAACATAAAATGTTAATTTAAGGTTAACTGAATATCAGGCAATTAGCTTTTACTATTAACAATGTAAAATTTTAACAATTTTATTTTATAATCTCTACTGATTTTCAGCTAATTATATATATTATTAAATTGTTAACAACTCATAAACTAATGGTTATGTGTTAGTTATGAAGTAAAAAATTAGTTGTGTTTTTTGATTTAAATAAGCGTGATTTATATATCATATAATAGATATACTTTAATTAAATTTGCACCACACAACTTAAAATACATAGTATGAAAATCTCGATAGGAAATGATCACGCAGGACCTGAATACAAAAAAGCGATTGTTGAAATGCTTCAAGCAAAAGGATTTGAGGTAACTAATTATGGAACAGATTCAGCAGCTAGTGTTGATTATCCAGATTTTGGACATCCTGTTGCCACAGATGTTGCTGAAGGTAAAGCTGATTTTGGAATTATCATTTGCGGAAGTGGAAATGGAATTGCAATGACTGCAAACAAACATCAAAAAGTTCGTGCAGCTTTATGTTGGATTAAAGAGATTGCAGCTTTGGCACGTCAACACAATGATGCAAACATTATTAGTATTCCAGCGCGCTATACTTCGATTGCACAAGCAGTAGAAATGGTTGATACTTTCCTAACTACAGAATTTGAAGGTGGAAGACATCAAACAAGAGTTGATAAAATTTCTTGCTAAAAATTAATTTATCATGTATCAATATATAGAAAGCTTAGTTTTAAACTGAGCTTTTTTTTTATGCACTTTTTTTGAGTAAAACATAATTGAACAATTTTTTAAAAAATCATCATTTGTAATTTTCAAAAATATGTACTTCTTTAAGAAAATAAAAATATAATACCATTACTACAATTTGAATTAAAGCTATTGCCCAAAAGCGAAGTAAATAACTTTTTTTTGATGTTTTATGTCTAAAAAAAAGCATTGCGATTCCTGAACCAATTGTTCCTCCTAAAACAACTAAAATTAAAAGAGTATTTTCTGAAATTCGGCGTTTTCTATTCTTAGCTAAATATTTATCATATCCAATTAGCACAAAGGCACTTAAATTTAAAACTACGAATAAGAATAATAAAGTAATCATTTAACTCAATTTAACTTTCAAAGATATTATTTTAGCGAGGTGATTTCTTTAAATACTATATCAATTATATAAAATATTAGATTTTAAAATGACGAACATCCAATTCATATCAAAGTACGTTGTGACTGCTGCGATAAACATTCAAAAAACAGTGCAATTATTAGCAGAAGATTGTACTATTCCTTTTATTTCTAGGTATCGAAAAGACACAACTGGAAATCTTGATGAAGTTCAAATTGAAAATATAGCGAAGTTCCAAAAGGAATTTGAAACAATAGTAAAAAGAAAAGTAGCAATTTTAAAATCTATTGAAGAACAAAACGCATTAAGTCCAGAACTAAAATCAAAAATTGAAAATAGTTTTGATTTGCAAGAAGTAGAAGATTTTTATCTGCCATTTAAAAAGAAGAAAAAAACAAGAGCAGATGTCGCACGTGAATACGGTCTTGAACCTTTGGCTACAATTATAATGGCACAAGGTAATGATGATATAGATTTTATTTCTACCAAGTACTTAAATAAAAACGTTGCAAATGAAGATGCTGCTCTACAAGGCGCGCGCGATATAGTTGCTGAATGGATTAACGAAAATATTTATGTTCGTAAACAATTACGACGATTATATCAAAGAAAAGCGAGTATTACTACAAAGGTTGTAAAGTCTAAAAAAGACGATGAAAATGCTCAGAAATTTAATCAATATTTTGAATGGACAGAGCCTTTAATTAAAACTCCTCCTCATCGCTTATTAGCTATGCTTAGAGCTGAAAATGAAGGTTTTGTAAAAATGAAAATTGAAGTTGATACTGAAGAAGCTTACGATTTAATTGATGAAATTGTTTTAAAAAAGCAAAGTAATTCAACTTCTCATATTCAGCTTGCTATTGAAGACAGTTTTAAGCGCTTACTTAATCCTGCCATTTCAAACGAGAGTTTACAAGAGGCAAAAGTTAAGGCTGATGCCAATTCTATTCAAGTATTTGCTAATAATCTTGGGCAGTTGTTATTAGCACCACCATTAGGCGAGAAACGAATTCTAGCAATTGATCCAGGTTTTAGAAGTGGTTGTAAAATTGTTTGTTTAGATGAAAAAGGCGATTTGCTGTACAATGAAACAATTTATCCACATGCACCTCAAAAAGAGGAAGTAATGGCGATGAAAAAGATTCGCTCAATGGTTAATTCTTATAAAATTGATGCAATATCTATAGGAAACGGAACGGCTTCACGCGAAACAGAATTTTTTATAAAGAAAATTGCATTTGATAAACCGGTTCAAGTTTTTATTGTTAGTGAAGCGGGAGCATCAGTATATTCAGCATCGAAGATAGCGAGGGATGAATTTCCTAATTATGATGTAACGGTTCGTGGTTCGGTTTCTATAGGGAGACGACTATCAGATCCATTAGCTGAATTGGTAAAAATAGATCCTAAAGCAATTGGCGTGGGACAATATCAACATGACGTAGATCAAAGTAAGTTAAAGGAAGAGCTAGATAATACTGTAATTCGCTGTGTGAATTCTGTTGGAATTAATATTAATACCGCGAGTAAACATTTATTGAGTTACGTGAGTGGAATAGGAGAGAAGCTAGCAGAAAATATTGTACAATATCGATCTGATAATGGACCTTTTACTGATCGAAAGCAACTCAAGAAAGTCCCTAGACTTGGTGAAAAAGCATATCAACAAGGTGTTGCTTTTATTAGAATTTCAAATGCTAAAAATCCACTGGATAATTCAGCAGTACATCCAGAAGCTTACGGAATTGTTGAAAAAATGGCGAAGGATTTAAAATTAACTGTGAATGATTTAATAGCTAATCCACAAAAAACAGCGTTAATCAAACCAGAAAATTATATTACGTCTGAGATAGGTTTATTAACTTTAAAAGACATTATCAAAGAATTAGAAAAACCAGGACTAGATCCTAGAAAATCTGCTAAAGTCTTTGAATTTGATCCAAATGTTCAATCGATAAAAGATGTACAATCAGGAATGATATTGCCTGGAATTGTCAATAATATTACCAATTTTGGTTGCTTTGTAGATATTGGTGTCAAAGAAAGTGGATTGGTTCACATTTCACAGCTAAAAGCTGGATTTGTAAGTGATGTTAATGAAGTAGTTAAATTACATCAACATGTTCAAGTAAAAGTGACAGAAGTGGACGAAGACAGAAAAAGAATTCAGTTGACTATGATTATATAAATCCAAAAAAAGTCCAAATCACATAAGATAAACTGATGTAATTTGGACTTTTTTAATATTGAAATTAAAGAAATTTATTCTTTTGTTTCTTCTTCTTTTTTGACAACTGTCTGATCTTCTTTAGAAGCGTTCTTGAATTCTTTAATTCCGCCACCTAAACCTTTCATTAATTCCGGTATTTTTTTACCTCCAAAAAGTAGCAAAACAACAACGACAATTAAAATCCATTCTGAACCACCAGGCAACATCCCTAAAGTTATAGTTAAAAAGTTCATGTTTTCTATTTTTTAGAATAAGGTACAAATGTATATAGAATAACCTAACGGAATATTATTTTGCTGCATTTATTTGGTTTCAAAAGCGTTAAAAATTTATTAAAATAAAAATGCTTGCATTACTGTGACACCAATACTTGAGAATACAATAAACCACATTAATTGTTATATTTGTTTAATAATAAAAAGGTATGTCTAAAAAAAGACTGAAAAGACGCAAAATCAAAGAAAATTTATTCAATAAAAGACGTTTAATAATTTTAAACGAAGACACATTTGAGGAAACTTTTTCGTTGAAACTTACTTTGATGAACGTATTTATAGTAGCAACCTTGGGAGCTATTATTATTACAACTATTACTACTTTTATAATTGCTTTTACTCCTTTACGTGAATTTATTCCTGGGTATTCTTCAACAAAATTAAAAAAAGATGCTACTGAGTTAGCACTAAAGTCTGATTCTTTAACTGTTGCTTTAAAGAAAAACGAAGCTTACATTTTGTCGATAAAAAAAGTTCTCACAGGACAATTAGATTATGCGAAATTCAATAAAGATTCGATACTTTCCTCTACTGAAGAGATAGTTAGCCCTGAGAAATTAAAAGCTTCAGAGGAAGAACTAGAATTACGTAATGACGTTTTAAAAGAGGAAAAAGATGCTCAACCTAATAAAGATGTAGCGCCTAAAAAAAGAATTACTAAAAAATCTAAAAATTAAAAAAGTGCCTTTATGTCTTGATGACAAAATTAAACAACTATGTCAATAAAATCTATTGCAGCAAAAATATTTGCCAAGAAAATATATAATAAAACCCAAGCTTGGGCAACTAAACCAGTTGAAACTCAAAAAAAAGTTTTTCTCAATTTGATAAGAGAAGCCAAGAATACGCAATTTGGTATCAATCATCATTTTGAAAAAATAAAAACTACTGCTGATTTTGCTAAACATGTTCCAGTAAGAGATTACGAAGGATTAAAACCTTATGTTGATAAGGTTGTAAACGGCGTTGAAAATGTACTTTGGAAAGGGAAACCTTTATATTTTGCAAAAACTTCTGGTACAACATCTGGCGCAAAATACATTCCACTAACTAAGGAATCGATGCCTTATCATATTGAAGCTGCTAGAAATGCCATCTTACATTATATTTATGAAACTGGAAATGCAGATTTTGTAGATGGAAAAATGATTTTCTTACAAGGTAGCCCAATTCTCGAAGAACAAAATGGTATTAAACTAGGTCGTTTGTCTGGTATTGTAGCTCATTTTGTTCCAAAATATCTTCAAAAAAATAGAATGCCATCACTAGAAACTAATTGCATTGAGGATTGGGAAACTAAAGTGAACGCTATAGTCGAAGAAACTTTTAGTGAAAATATGTCTGTGATTTCTGGGATTCCTTCTTGGGTCCAAATGTATTTTGAGAATTTACAAGAAAAAGGAGGAAAACCAGTAGGCGAAATATTTAAAAATTTCAATTTGTTTATTTACGGCGGTGTCAATTATGAACCGTATCGCGCTAAATTTGAAAATTTAATAGGTCGAAAAGTAGATAGTATAGAGTTATTTCCAGCTTCAGAAGGATTTTTTGCTTATCAAGATTCTCAGAAAGAAAAAGGAATGTTACTGCTATTGAATGCTGGAATTTTCTACGAATTTATAAAAAGTGACGAATTTCATAATGAAAATGCAAAACGATATACCATTGGCGAAGTTGAATTAAATGTCAATTATGTTTTGATTATTTCAACCAATGCAGGATTGTGGGGATATAACATTGGTGATACCGTTCAATTTGTTTGTTTAAAACCTTATAGAATCATCGTTTCAGGCCGAATTAAACATTATATTTCTGCTTTTGGAGAGCATGTAATTGGAAAGGAAGTGGAAAGTGCCTTACAAGAAGCCATTGAGGGAACTGCTGTTAGAATAAACGAATTTACTGTTGCGCCTCAAATTTCGCCAGCTACTGGTTTACCTTACCATGAATGGTTTGTAGAATTTGAGAATGAACCAGAGAACAGCACTACTTTTGCGGAAGCGATAGATAATGCGATGCGAAAACAAAACATGTATTACGACGATTTGATTGTTGGTAAAGTGCTTCAAAAGTTGGTTGTTACTCCTGTTGTCAAAAATGGTTTTCAAGATTATATGAAATCAATTGGCAAATTAGGAGGACAAAACAAAATCCCAAGACTTTCTAATGATAGGAAGATTGTTGATTTATTGAAAAGTAAATAAATGCCTTACCTTTGAAGGCTATAAAAAAATTAGAAAATGAAATGAGCATATTGAAATTTCGATAAAATATACATTCGAAACTTGTGCCAATTCGATATTCGAATAAAAGATAAATAGTATAATATGAAAGAAACAAAAAATATATCTCGTTCTAGAGCACAAGAATCATCAGCAGCAATTGAAAAAATGTACATTACAATGCGTCATTTATTCAACAGAGGTTTTTATAAACCAATGGGAATTTCTGGTGATACGTTAAGAGAAGCATTACTGGCATTACGTCCAGAAATTTATGGAAATATAGGAGAAGAAAAAGTAGAATTGAATGGACTTTTATATGTAATCGAGCGTCTTCCAGTGGGAATCGAAGAATGCAGATTTATAAACTTAACTTCTGAGGAAGGGTATTCTAAATCTCATTTTCAAGCTATTGTCCCTCCCAAAAGGCGACGTAATTGCTATAGAATTGATGAGGAGCAAATGAATGTTGAAATTACTAGAGGTCGTTCTGACATTTATGATATTTTAACGCATTTGACTTTTATTTTTATAGAATCGCATAAAATTAGAAATAGAGTTCTACTTGATGATGCAGGTGAAGTTTCTCGTGATTGGTTTAAGTTGGAACAGGCAGTTTCTCAAAAGAAAAAACTGACTTTGGTCGAAAAAGAGAAAGCGATTTCGCATGCAGCCAATATTTTGGGTAGAACATTTGAAGAGGTATTAGATATTTATGATGCTTTTGGGTCTACTGCTGCACCAGATCGATTTTTACATGTTATTTTTTGGTTGGGTAAACTTGCCATTGAAGAAATTGTTGATGATAATAAGAGAACGATAACTTTTAGTCCTATTTTAAGAGAGCGTTTAGGTCACCACATTCACGGTGAAATTTGGGCTACAAACATTAAGAAAGTTTTAGAAGAAAATCAGCTTTTAGATCGACCAATTCACGTAATCAGTGCGAATATGCACTCCGTAATGAATTCTATTTTTGCAACTACGGTTTTAAAAACTAAGTTTAAAGACAAATCAGATTTCTTTATCTATGAAGAATTAAGTAAATCTGGAGCAGATGTTTTAAGAGATGAAGTTTCAGCTGTCGCATTGAAGCACGGAATGATTTCGTTGCCAGATACTTCAGGAACTAATATTGATATTCAAATATTCGATACCGCTAAAATTAATTGGTCAAAAACATCTTTTGCTTCCGCAGATTTAGGTGATAAAAAACCGGTTTTAATAGTTATGGATTACGCTTTTGGAGAACAAGCTTATGAAACAATTGATGAGTTATTGAAACCCTATAAAAAAGATATCCTAATGAACGTTGAGTCGGTTTCTATAATGGGAAAAGCAGGAATTCTAGAAGGTGGAAAAGGAGATATTATGATTCCGAATGCACACATAAATGAAGGAACAGCTGATAATTATTTTTTCGAAAATCAGCTGACAGCTGAAATGTTTGAAGGAAATGATATTGCAGTTTTTGCAGGTCCAATGGTCACAGTTCTTGGAACATCATTACAAAATAGAGACTTACTTAAATTTTTCCATGAGTCAACATGGGGAATTATTGGGCTGGAAATGGAAGGTTCCTATTATCAAAAAGCGATTCAATCTGCATCAAAAATTAGAAAGAGTGTTCCTCATGATGTTAAAGTGAGATATGCCTATTACGCCTCAGATAATCCATTAGAAACTGGAAGTACGTTAGCTTCTGGCGGATTAGGAACTTCTGGTGTTAAACCAACTTATTTAATTACGATTAAGATTTTAGAACAAATTTTTAATGTAAAATAAATTATAAAATCAGATCATAATTGGTTTTGAACAATTACAAATAATATGAAAAGAATACTTATTACTGGAGCAGCAGGATTTTTAGGCTCTCATCTTTGTGACCGATTTATAAAAGAAGGTTATGCTGTCATAGGTATGGATAATCTTATTACGGGAGACTTAAAAAACATAGAGCATCTTTTCAAATTAGAGCATTTTGAATTTTATCATCATGACATTACAAAATTTGTTCATGTTCCAGGAGATTTAGATTATATTCTTCATTTTGCTTCGCCAGCAAGTCCAATTGATTACCTGAAAATACCAATTCAAACCCTAAAAGTAGGTTCATTAGGAACTCATAATCTTTTAGGTTTAGCTAGAGTTAAAAATGCTAGAATTCTCATTGCATCTACTTCTGAAGTGTACGGAGATCCATTGGTTCATCCACAAACCGAAGAATATTACGGAAATGTAAATACGATAGGGCCAAGAGGTGTTTATGATGAAGCTAAGCGATTCCAAGAATCTATTACTATGGCGTATCACACTTTTCATGGTGTGGAGACCAGAATTGTTCGCATTTTTAATACTTACGGACCTCGAATGCGTCTCAATGATGGACGAGTTATTCCAGCATTTATAGGTCAAGCGATTCGTGGAGAAGATTTAACAATTTTTGGCGACGGAATGCAAACGCGTTCTTTTTGTTATGTAGATGATCAAGTAGAAGGAATTTTTAGATTACTACATTCTGATTATGTTTTTCCAGTAAATATTGGTAATCCAGATGAAATTACCATAAAAGATTTTGCAGATGAAATAATTAAATTAACAGGAACAAACCAAAAAGTGGTCTATCATCCACTTCCTGTAAATGATCCATTACAAAGACAGCCAGATATCTCTAAAGCTAAAGAGTTACTAGGTTGGGAGGCTAAAATAGGACGTGCTGAAGGAATGAAAATTACGTATGATTATTTTAAATCGTTGTCTAAAGAAGAACTTTTAAAAGAGGAACACAAAGATTTTTCAAGTTATATAAAATAGTGGTTGCAAAAACAGGAAGATATTCAGGCTATATTCGCCCTTTTTCTTATTTGATTGATTTAAGTATCATCAATGCACTGTCTATTTATATGCTTCCATTTCACAATAATTTATTGGTATATTCAATACTGATTAGTTGTGGATGGTTTGTAAGTGCCATTTATTTAGGATTTTACGAAGTTTATCGGTACACGAAAGTTATTAGTATTTTGAATAAAACGGTAAAACAATCGGTTTTATTTGGCTTGTATTGTCTCGCATTAGAACTGTTTTACTCTGAATTTGGAAATCAAAAAAAGATAGTATTATTTGTCTTTACAGCTACCATTTTAATAGTATTGGTCAAACTTTTTATATATTATTTTTTAAGACGCTTTCGCGTTTTATACGGGGGAAATTATAGAAAAGTAGTACTGTTAGGAAATGATGAAAACATCAAACCGCTAAAACACTTTTTTACTGAGAATCCAGATTATGGATATTTCTTAGAAAATGTATTTTCATTGCAGGAAAATAAAAAGGAAAACATAAATCAATGCCTTTCTTTTGTTTTAGAGAACAAAATTGATGAAATTTATTGCGCGATGGCCGATTTGTCAGATAATCAGGTGGTTGATATTATTGACTTTGCTGATAATAATTTGAAAACATTAAAATTTATACCAAGCGAAAAGCAAATGCTTTCATCTAATATCAAATTCGAATTTTACGATTATATTCCAGTTATTTCACAGCGAAATATTTTACAAGAAGAACGTTTTAATAAAGCTGTCAAACGTCTTTTTGATCTTATTTTTTCGACAGTTATAATTGTATTTTTATTGTCTTGGCTGGTGCCAATAATGTCGATACTTATTAAATTAGAGTCTAAAGGGCCGTTGTTTTTTGTACAGAAAAGAAATGGTTTAAATTATAAAAATTTCAACTGCTACAAGTTCCGGTCAATGGACTTAAACGACACTTCAGATATGGAATTAGCATCAAAAAATGATATTAGAATAACTAAGATTGGAAAATTTATTCGCAAAACAAGTATAGATGAGTTACCGCAATTTTTTAATGTATTTTTTGGTGACATGTCTGTCGTTGGACCGCGACCGCACATGGTAAGCGTCACTAATATTTATGCTGCTAAAGTGGATAAATTCATGGTTCGTCACTTAGTCAAACCTGGCATAACCGGATTAGCTCAAACAAAAGGATATCGTGGTGAAGTGGAAACTGATGACGATATTATTAACAGGGTTAAATATGATATATTTTATATTGAAAATTGGTCTATTTTATTAGATATAAAGATCATTTTTGTAACTGTATTCAACACTTTAAAAGGTGATGAAAAAGCGTATTAAAATGGAAAATCCCTTAGTATCTATAATTACTCCTTGTTACAATTCTGAAAAATTTATTTTAGAAACGATTCAGTCGGTGCAAAATCAAAGCTATCAAAATTGGGAATTGATAATTGTTGATGATGGATCAAATGATATGACAAAATTTATTATTGAAAATGAAATGAAGAGTGATCTTCGCATACAATTTATTTCACTTCAAAAAAATATTGGTCCTGCAAAAGCTAGAAATATAGGAATTAATCAAGCTAAAGGGAAATATATAACATTCATCGATGCTGATGATATATGGTTTGCTGATTTTATAGAAAACAGTATTAAAACTATTACACAGACTGGAATACACTTCGTTTTTTCTTCTTATAAACGATCGAATGAAAGTCTAAAATTTGTTTACTCAGATTTCATTGTTCCAAAAAAAGTAATTTATACAGATATTTTAAAAACGAACTCTATTAGTTGTTTAACTGCTTTCATTGATATAGAAGTATTAGGAAAAAAAACTATGCCTGAGATCGCAAAAAGACAAGACATGGGATTGTGGCTTAAATATTTGAAAGAAATTCCCTTTGCACATGGTATCCAAGAAACTAAAGCAATTTATCGCATAAGAGAAAATTCATTATCAAGAAATAAGGCTAATTTATTAAAATATCAGTGGGAATTTTATCGAAAAATTGAAAACCTAAATATCATTAAATCGTCATACTATATGCTTCAATGGATGATCAGAGGTTTTATAAAATACAATAATTAAACCATCGATTTAAATTGCTTTAATTTTCCACGATTGCTTCTGTTTAAAGTCAACTTTCTAGTAAATGTGAAATTTAAATTAGATTCTAAATACAACTCGATCGCTATGTTTATTTTTTGAATTTGTTCTCCATTCAATTCCATCTCACTAACATATTCCACTTCAAACGAGTCAATTTTAGTTTGCTTGATAGTGAATTCTTTAACATTTCCATCATCTTCAATTATGCTTTTTGTAATGTAGTAAAATGTAAGTCCAGGAGTTATTTTGCCACTTGGTAAAATTGCAATATCATTTGTACGACCAACTAATGTTTTTAAAATAGGCTTCTTTAAAGTGCTTTTTTCGTCTAGCACTCCAGTATCACCAATTTCGTATCGTATAAATGGATGCGCTTTATTGAATAGTGAAGTTATCACAATTCGACCTGATATTCCATTTGGGACAGGATTGTTATTTTCATCTAAAACTTCTACAAATAAGGTCTCAGCGTTTACTTGCCACTCTCCATTTTGATTTTCAAACGCTATTAAATCTAATTCTGATACTCCGTATTCGTTGATAATGGGAATTCCAAATTGCTTCTCCATCAATTTTTTGTCATCTGCAAATAGCATTTCAGAAGTTACGATGCAAACTTTAATTGTGGGACAAATATCAGTAAGAATAATATTTTTCTTTTCTAAATATTTAGCAAATAAAACGATGGAACTTGTGTAACCATTAATGTAATCAAATGGGTTATTTTGAAATTTTATTAATATTTTTTCTAAAACTTTATCAGATAAATCAAAAATTGGAAATCGATAGCGGCGGCTTAGGAAATCTTTCAATCTTTCTTTTTTATTTCCAATAAAATCCAAAGGAATGCCATAGAATCGTGCTTGATAAGAACTATTAAAATTAATACCATGCATGGCAAAACGATGAACTATCGAAGACCACGTTAATGCATGACAATATTTATCTTTTGCAAAAATAAAAGGCTCTCCGCTGGATCCTGATGTTTTGTTCACATAAATATTCTTTGTAGTGTAACCTTTTGACAAACGTTCAAAAAGAGGTTTTTGTAAGTTTTTTTTATTTAAAATAGGTAAATCATTCCAATTATTAAATAATTTAGAACCAACTAATTCTTGATAAAAAGGATTGTTTTCTAAATGATAATTGACAATTTCTCGTTTTTTATTTTCGATAAATTCAAAATATTCCTCATTACTCAACGCTACAATTTTATCCAACTCGTTCTGAGCTTTCTTGAGAGGAAAGCCATTAATTAGTAGCGATAAATCAAAAATTCGAAACATTTTAAAATGATATTTTATCAAAAATAATATATACTAACAACTAATGAACAACATGTGACAAATTTTTGAAAATTAATTACTTTTTCAGTTTAAAAGCAATTATTTTTGCAACATCCTAAAAAAAGGAGACACACAACTAAACTACACACAAAATGAATATTTTACTATTGGGTTCAGGAGGAAGAGAACATGCTTTTGCATGGAAAATGATTCAAAGTCCGCTTTGTGATACACTTTTTGTAGCACCTGGAAATGCAGGAACTGCTGCTATAGCTAATAATGTTGCTTTGAGTCCAACTGATTTTGAATCTATAAAAGCATTTGTTATAAAAGAAAATGTAACAATGGTTGTAGTGGGTCCAGAAGATCCATTAGTAAAAGGGATTTATGATTTCTTTCTAAATGATGTAGAGTTAAAAGACATTCCAGTAATCGGACCTTCTAAATTAGGAGCGCAATTAGAAGGAAGCAAGGAATTTGCAAAAGAATTTTTAATTAAACATAATATTCCAACAGCAGCCTATGATAGTTTTACTGCTGAAACTGTAGAAAAGGGTTGTGAATTTCTAGAAACTTTACAGCCACCTTATGTTTTAAAAGCAGATGGACTCGCAGCAGGTAAAGGAGTTTTAATTATTCAAGACTTGGCAGAAGCCAAAGAAGAGCTTAGAAATATGTTAGTACATCAAAAATTTGGTGCTGCAAGTTCTAAAGTTGTTATTGAGGAATTCCTTGACGGAATCGAACTGAGCTGTTTTGTTTTGACGGATGGAAAAAATTATAAAATTTTACCAACTGCTAAAGATTACAAACGAATTGGAGAAGGCGACACAGGATTGAATACAGGCGGAATGGGCGCTGTTTCTCCAGTTCCTTACGTTGACGCTGTTTTAATGGAAAAAATTGAAACACGCATCGTAAAACCAACTATTGACGGTTTTCAAAAAGATGGTATTCCGTACAAAGGTTTTGTTTTTATCGGATTGATCAATGTAAATAATGAGCCTATCGTTATTGAGTATAACGTAAGGATGGGTGATCCTGAAACAGAAGTAGTTATTCCTAGACTAAAAACGGATTTAGTGGAGTTGTTTTTGGCTACAGCCAATGAAAAACTCAATGAAATCACACTTGAAATTGATGAAAGAAGCGCTACAACTATAATGGTTGTATCTGGCGGTTATCCTGAAGATTTTGAAAAAGGAAAAGTAATTTCAGGATTAGAAACTATTAAAGATTCTATAGTTTTCCACGCAGGAACTAAATTAGACAACGGAAATGTTGTTTCTAATGGAGGTAGAGTATTAGCCATAACTTCATACGGAAATGATTTCGAAGAAGCCATAAAAAAATCTTACCAAAATATAGATAAACTAAATTTTGATAAGATGTATTTTAGAAAAGATATTGGAAACGACTTAAAATAGTTTCTAAATGTCGTTCACTTTTTTCTTAATTTTTATTTAAAGAAAGAGTGAGCGGTAGTATCTTGTTTTTCAGTACCAGCATCTTCAAAAATTTTCAATTGTTTGATCCAATATACCATTGCACCAGCACAAATAATCATGAAAATCCAGTTAATTGTATTTGCAGCAAACCAAGATGATAACTCTAAAGAGCGTAAAAAATCGTGAGGAGCAAATAAAATATTCACAAATAAGTATTCTATTCCTTCGAAAAATGCTTTCATAATGTATAAAATTAATTTTAGTAGTTGTTTTGTGAACTCTAACGGATGAAAACTATTGCTTTTGGCAATCTTTACTAACTTTCAGAGTTTACTTTTTAAACAAGTATTATATTTACGAACACAAAAGTATAAAATATCCTTATGATAACAAGTGTTTTTAGAAAATCTACGCCATTAAATTTTTTACTTGTCGGGATTTTGATGCTGTTTTTCTTTTTAATGTTTCAATTGCAAGATTTATCTTGGTTAAGTTCCTTGCCTTCAGCACTTACAAAGGGAGGAATGTTCTGTCTTTTAATAGCTTCAATATTCATCGCAAATTTTGTAACTAAAAAAAATGGATTGAGTAAGGACAGCACCTTTACGATATTTTTCTATTTTTTATTTCTGCTTTTTTTTCCTTCGGTACTTAATAATACGAATCTAATTCTATCTAACTTTTTCATACTATTAGCGTTGCGAAGGTTAATTTCGCTGCAATCATTAAAATCGTCAAAAGAAAAAATATTTGATGCCTCATTATGGATTTTTTTAGCAGCATTATTTCATTTTTGGAGTATAATCTTTATTATTTTAGTTTTTATATCTATAATTTTCCATGTTTCAAGGGATTACAGAAACTGGATATTACCTTTTATCGCTTTTTTCATCGTGGTAATTTTCTACATTATTTTTGCTTTAGTTTTTAATCTGGACGGTATCGAATATTTACGAAACAGTGTTCACACGAATTTTGAGATTAGTTATTTTAAAAATAATTATGAAAATGGTGCCTTATCAATCTATGCTACAATAGCTTTGTTTTTTCTTGTATCCATGTTTAGTACATTATCAGGAAGACCGCAGCTTTTACATACTTCTTATAAAAAAATCATCGCTTCTTTTTTCATTGGAGTACTAATTTATGTAGTTTCACCGGTAAAAAGTAATGATCTTTTAATTTTCACTTTTGCACCTTTAGCCATAATGGCTACGAGTCATATTGAAATGCCTCAAATCAGGCTGAATCAAGAGTTAGTGCTTTATGCGCTTATTATTTGTAGTATGTTTGCTTTTTTTAGTCAGTTATAATTTAACTCCGTAAGCTAAATCACCGGCATCACCCAGACCTGGAACGATATAATTTTTAGCATCTAAGCCATCATCTAATGTTCCTATCCAAAGATGGCAATTGTCAGGAAGTTGCTCCTTAAGACGTGCAATTCCTTCTGGTGTTGCAATTACAACTGCAATATGAATTTCTTTTGGAGTACCTCTTTCTAATAATCTATTAAAAACCGCAACAATAGATTGTCCAGTAGCAAGCATTGGATCTAATAATAGCACATTTTTATTATTTATGTCTGCAACAGCTTGATATTCTACTCTTATTTCAAAATAATCATCGTTGTTTGGGTGATGTCTAAAAGCTGAAATAAAGCCATTTTCAGCGCTGTCAAAATAATTTAGAAATCCTTGATGCATTGGTAAACCAGCTCTCAGAATCGAACACAAAACGATTTGATCTTTAATTTCTGTAGTACTTTTTGTTCCTAGAGGAGTCGTAATATTGATGTCTTGATAAGCTAATTCTTTGCTAAGTTCATACGCCATTATTTCACCTATTCGCTCAATATTTCTTCTAAAACGCATGCTGTCTTTATGAACATCGACATTTCTTATTTGGCCTAAAAAATGATTTAGAATGCTATTATTTTCTGATAAATTATGAATTTGCATGATTTTAATTTTGCTTTTAAACTTCTACAGTTTTTGTTAAACCATAAAAGTATAAAAAGTATCTTTGTAATTATAAAATATAAAAATATGTTTTCAAAACTAGCTTATTCCGTATTCGAAAAAAGTATTAAGGATTATCATGAGTTTGATAATGTAGATCAACCGATCCACAATCCTTATCCTAAAGATAAATTTGAACATTTGTTGTATCACAAGAACTGGATTGATACCGTACAATGGCATTTTGAAGATATCATTAGAGATCCTAATATTGATCCCGTTGCGGCTCTAACTTTAAAAAGAAGAATCGATGCTTCAAATCAGGAGCGTACTGATATGGTTGAATATATTGACAGTTATTTTCTTCAAAAATACAGCACTGTTGTGATTAAAGACAATGCAAAAATCAACTCTGAAAGTCCTGCTTGGGCTTTTGATAGATTATCGATTTTAGCTCTTAAAATTTATCACATGAATGAAGAGGCAACTCGCGAGCAAGCCTCTCAAGATCACAGAGATAAGTGCCAAGTGAAATTAAATATTTTATTAGAACAAAGAACTGATTTATCAACAGCTATCGATGATTTACTTACTGATATCGAGCATGGAGATAAATTCATGAAAGTGTACAAACAAATGAAAATGTACAATGACGATGAGTTAAATCCTGTTTTGTACCAAAATAAAAAATAGTTTTTGAAGCTATTCCAGCTTTCCATTACAATTCCTCATAAAAAAAGTATAGTTTCTATGGTTATAAAAAGAGCTTCCGCTGGTCGCTTTTTTAGAACCAGAAACTTTACTTTTTTTGTTCCGGGATTTTCATTTTAATCTGGGCTAAAACCCACGATCAATATTACAATTGCCAAACAACATTAAACATATAGCTGTCATGAGACTTTCCGCGATGGGAGATGTCGCCATGACGGTTCCTGTTTTACGGGCTTTTGTAAAACAATATCCATCCGTTCAGTTGACTGTGATTTCTCGTCCTTTTTTAAAACCTTTCTTTAACGGAATCCCAAATATTTCTTTTTTCGCTTTCGATGAAAAAGAACGCCATAAAGGTTTTCTAGGATTGTTGCGTTTATTCCAGGACTTAAAAAAATTAAATATTGATGCTTTTGCTGATTTGCATAATGTTCTTCGTTCCCAAATCATTCGCAATCTTTTTGCTGTAAGCGGAAAAAAAATCGCGTCGGTAGACAAAGGTCGACAAGGAAAAAAAGAATTAACGCGCACAGAGGATAAAGAATTCAAACAATTGCCCACTATGTTCCAGCGGCATACTACAGTTTTTGAAGAACTTGGATTTCCTATAAATTTTTCAAATCCTAATTTTCCAGAAAAAGGAATTCTAGATAAAGAAATTCAAACAATCATTGGTAACGATTATAAAAATTTAATAGGGATTGCTCCTTTTGCACAATATGATTCTAAAGTATATCCTATAGATTTAATGCAAAAAGTAATTGAACAATTAGCTAAAAACAGTTCATATAAAATTTTACTTTTTGGAGGTGGAAAAAAAGAAATTGAAGTACTAGAATCACTTTCAAAAGATAAAGTAAACGTCATTAACATGGCTGGGAAAATTAAATTTCAACAGGAATTACAAGTAATTAGTAATCTTGATGTTATGCTTTCTATGGATTCTGGAAACGCGCATATTGCTGCCATGCTTGGTGTAAAAGTTGTCACCCTTTGGGGCGCGACACATCCATTTGCTGGTTTTTCACCTTTTAATCAACCATTAGAAAACGCTTTAATTTCTGATCGAGAAAAGTATCCTTTACTGCCAACATCAGTTTATGGAAATAAAGTAGTTGAAGGTTATGATGAGGTCATGCGATCGATCCAACCAAATCAGGTTGTGGCGTATATTCAGTCTTTAGTGTAGATTTTTAAATTGGATCTAAGCTTAATACCATTTTATATACCTCATAATTTCTAATCGCCTTTCCAAAGTTTAAATTTATTCTTCAAAATAAACAGCTTTCAGTCCTAAACGTACCGATTCTCTTTGCTATTTTTCTACATACATTGTATAATCTCTTGAAGATATTTGTAGCATTAGCGATTGCTTTTTGTCATTTTACTTAAATTTAAAACAACCAATTCACCTTGTAATTTTTCAAAGAATTTTAAATTTTTTTTTGCTTCTTTTATAAGATTCGTTTTCTTACTAATAAAAGTTCCTCATTTAGTTAAAATAAAAAATTCCAAAGTCCACTGTTTAATTTGGAGTTTGGAATTCTATTTATTCAGTAATTATATTTTAAACATCGTCGTAATCGATATAAATACTTTCTGATGTTGGATGTGCTTGACAAGTAAGTATTAGTCCACTTGCTATTTCTTTGTCCGTAAGAATTGAGTTTTTACTCATTTCAGCAGTTCCTGATGTTACTCGTGCTAGACAGCTACTGCAAATTCCACCTTGACAAGAATATGGAGCATCTATCCCTTGCTTTAACGCTGCATCAAGAACGGTTTGTTTCTGTGACATTTCAAACGTCGTTTCCTCGTCATCAACCATAATGGTGATTTTCGAGTGTCCACTTAATGATTTTTCAATTTTATTTTCGGCAGTAGAGGAGGCAAACAATTCAAATTTTATATTCGATTCCTTTACATTATGTTCCTTTAAAACATCAGAAACGATGTTGATCATTTCTTCTGGACCACATAAATAGAACTTATCAAATTCAAGTTCCTTATGCTTGTTTTTCAAAACAAAATTTACCGCTGCTTTTTCAATTCTTCCAAATAAAGCATTGTCTGCTTTGGCTTGACTGAAAACATAATGTACAAAAAGACGACCTACATATTTCAATTGTAAATCGTGTAATTCTTGATGAAAGATGGTTTCTTCAGGCGTTTTATTTCCGTAAACCAGCACGAATGAACTTTTTGGTTCGTCTTTCAATACTGATTTTAGTATTGAAAGTATGGGCGTGATTCCGCTTCCTGCTGCAAAAGCAACATAATTTTTTTGTCGGTCTGCCTGAGGTTCAAATGTAAATTTACCTTCAGGAGTTCCAACTTCAATTACATCTCCAGCTTTCAGTTTTGTATTAGCAAACTGAGAAAAAGCACCTCCTTTTACAGCTTTTACAGCAATGCGAAGTTCTCCACTTTCTGGCGATGAACAAATTGAATACGCACGACGTATTTCCTCACCGTCAAGCGTTAATTTCAAATTTAGGTATTGACCCGCAATGAATTTATAATTTGCTTTTAATTCTTCCGGTACGTTAAAAAGTATAGAAACGGCATCTTTAGTTTCGCGCTTTACTTCTTTTATAATTAGTTTTAAAAAGGATGACATGTGATTATTTTTTGACAAAGATAATAAACAGATTAGGTTTCTTAAATCAAAGTGTTTGAAAATTTTAAAGCAGTTGAAATAAGGATCTTTTTTGCCACGAGTTACAGGAAAATCCGCGAATACTTAATATTCAAAAAAACCAATTAATTTTCTATTGTGAAAATTTAGTAAACTTATGAAAATTTTCATTTTGTGTTAAAATGTTCTACTTGTAGTTGATTTTTTAGTTAAATAATAGGTTTGCTTTAAAATTAATATACCTAACATGATTATGTATAGGAATCTTATGTATATTTGTTTTCGAAAAGAAATTGCTTTGCATCTCCTAATGATAAAAAATATGAAAAATTCACAATTATATAAGGGAAGTTTAAATACGATCATCATGAAGTTGCTGGAGGAAAACGGCAAGATGTATGGTTATGAAATTACTCAAAAAGTTAAAGCAATTACATCGGGTGAACTTAATATTACCGAAGGCGCTTTATATCCTGCTTTACATAAACTGGAAGCAGAAGGAATTCTCGATGTAGAAATCGAAAAAGTAGACAATAGAATGCGCAAATATTATAAACTTACTGAAAAAGGTACA
The DNA here is from genome assembly GCF_003688495.1 of Flavobacterium weaverense. Taxonomy (GTDB): domain Bacteria; phylum Bacteroidota; class Bacteroidia; order Flavobacteriales; family Flavobacteriaceae; genus Flavobacterium; species Flavobacterium weaverense. Next base: position 302,725 of record NZ_REFH01000008.1, read on the forward strand.
ACCGAAACCGTAAACCGACTTTCAGAACTAGAAGATTTTATTAGAAATATGCAGAGTTTAGTAAACCCAAGTCCAAAATTAGAATTTTAATCTTAAGATGATGAAATTAACTCAAGAACAAACTCAATACATTTTCGATTATGTTTCTTCACGTGATATCAAATGGTATGAATTGCAAGTGGAATTAACGGATCACATGGTTTCTAGCATGGAGGAAATTTGGGAGAAAGATCCTGAACTCACTTTTCATCAAGTAAAACAATACGCTGAGAATAATTTTACTGGAGATTCTAGTTTTAAATCCATTGAAAAGGAACGAACTGAAATTTTGGGAAAAGAGTTCAGAAAGGAGCAATGGAAGATGATTGGCGAGTATCTAAAGTTTCCTAAGATATTTGCAAGTATAATAGTAGTTTTCCTAACTTTTAAAATTTCTCTGTATTTTGAAGAGCCAAGAAAGTTTGTTGCAGGACTATTTCTTTTTTTAATTTTTGTAGCCATACCCATGGTCTATTCTTATTACAAGAATAGAAAAATAGATGGTAATCGCTTTATTGAAATTGAGAAGAGCAATCCACTAACTTTATTATTTGGTGGTTTTATTAATTTTGGACTTAGTTTAGGAAATGTTTTTAAAGAAGAAATTAATGAATATGCTTTAGTACTTTTTCTTTTTTGTTGTTTGTGGGCATTAACGGTTTTATGCTTAATAACTGGAATCTTATTGCAAAACAAAACTATCAAAAGGGTTAAAGAACAATACCAGTTAAATTAGCATTATTAATCCACTAATATGTCATGCTGAGGAACGAAGCATCACCACAATCTATTAAATCATCGTTAAAGCAAATAACATGATAGAATTTTATTAGTAAAACCAAATACTTTGTCATGCTGAGGAACGAAGCATCTACACAAAATATGAAATCATCTTTAAAGCAAAAAAATTATAGAATTTCAGGAAGGACACCATACTTATTACGTTTATATTCTGACCAATAAAGCAAAAACGGTTTTGTACACTGGAGTTACTAATAATTTAAAAATTAGACTAAAGCAGCACAAAGACTCCTTGAATCCGAATTCGTTTACAGCTAAATATAACGTTCATCATTTATTGTATTTCGAAAAATTTACATGGATACAAATAGCAATTGCTAAAGAAAAAGAAATTAAGGGATGGAGGAAAGACAAGAAAATCACACTAATAAAAACAATTAATCCTGACCTGAATTTTCTTAATGACTTGTTTGAATAGTAGGGAAGAGATGCTTCGTTCCTCAGCATGACAAATAAGGTAGAAAATTGTATTTACTGAAATGTAATTTCAAAAGAATACTTTAAAAAACTAAAAAATAACATTACTTATTTTAGATTTTATAAAATGAAACTAACCAAAGACCAAATCCAATTAATAAATGAGTCCTTAATTTCAAAGGATGTCATTTATGAAGATGTAAAACTAGAATTAATTGATCATATTGCTTCAGAGATTGAATTAGAAGAAGAATCTACTTTTGAAGAAGCCTTTGCAAAGAGTTTAAAAAAGTGGGAATCACTGTTGAAACAAACAAAAAGTTTTGGATGGGGAATTATTGGGCCAAAAATAATTGTCGACCGATATGTTGCTGCGGCATCAAAAATTTATAAATCGAGTTTATTTTCAACTCTTTTTTTTAGTATTTTGATAACAACGATCACAATAATGTATCCACAGGAATACGTTTATACTATTTTGAAATCCTTTTTATCGTCAGTATATATTTTATCTTGTGTGGCAATACTAACCATTATGTTTTTTGTTTGGAAATTAAAATCAAAAACGGTTTATGGATTCTTTTTTCTAAAAAGTTCCTGTTTGTTACCTAATAATTTTTATATGATTTACACACTTTTAAATGGAAATTATCGCCATTATCACAGAGGCAGTTTGTTTAGCAATTTTATGGAGTGGTCTATTACTAATTTTTTCTTTTTTATAAGTGTTTATTTAATTGCGCTTGCAGCAGAGCATTTCAGAATGGTAAAAAAATACAAACTAATCTAAAACATTAAACTATCCATTTCACAAATAGAACAACTTTTCACTTTTACTCGACAACATTATGTGGAGTATTATGATTTGCAATCAGAACTAGTGGATCATTTAGCCAATTCAATTGAAGAACAATGGCAGGAAAAACCCAACCGTTCTTTTGAAGAAGCTTTGAATATTGAATTCAAGAAGTTTGGCGTTTTTGGTTTTATGGATGTTGTGGAAAAAAGACAAGTAGTACTTGGAAAAAAATACAACGGTTTGGTTTGGCAACATTTTAAAGATTTTTTTGGTGTCCCAAAAATTATCTTGACAATAGCAATGACTTTATTGCTTTTTACTTTTATAAAATTAAGTTTTTTTAAAGAATGGATTCTAGTTGGTTTTTATATCCTCTTATTAGGCTTTACATTTTATGAAATGTTTAAAAACCGAAAAACGAGAAAGGAAAGAAAGAAATTAAATGAGAAAAAGTGGCTGTTCGAAGAAATTATCAATCAGTACGGCACTTTTTCTGCAACAATAATACTGCCTATCAATTTGTTAGTTCAATTAATCAATCATGGCGATAACTTCTTAAATAACGATTATTGGATATTAGGAATTAGTTTTCTTTTTGTATTATTTAGTTTGGTACTTATTATCGTATTCAAAATTATTCCGTCTAAAATTTGTATCTATTTAGAAGCGACATATCCTGAATATAAATTTGAAAAACTGTAACATTTTTCGAATTTAACTACATACTACACAACCAAAATAACCAAACTATGATTCAAAAATTCCTTTATCTCGAATGGAAAGCTTTTTTTAGATCGGCTTCCTTCGCTACCAACTTAGCTTTGAAAATCCTAATTGGTTTTCTTGCCGCCTATTTTATCTTACTATTTTTAGGGATGGGTATTGGGGTTTTCTATTTCTTAAAGAAAATGAATATGGACCCAATCACAACAGTGAATAAATTCATGATTTATTACGTAGTAATGGATTTACTCGTTCGAATATTGGTGCAGAAAATTCCAGTAATGAACATTCGTCCCATGCTAATTTTTCCTATAAAAAAATCTACGATTGTTCATTTTTCTCTGGGAAAAACAATTTTATCATTCTTTAACTTAGTTCATGGTTTTTTCTTACTTCCATTCAGTATTGTTTTAATGATCGAAGGATATGATGTTGTACATGTACTATTATGGTATACTGGTGTTTACTCTTTGCTATATATCAACAACTTTATTAATATTATACTCAGTAATAAAGATAATTTATTTGGAATTTTCTTAGTAATCACAACTGCATTAGCGGGTTTACAGTATTATGGATTATTTAATATTACGGATTATATAGCGCCTCCATTTGATGCTATTTTCAACACGTATTGGGCTTTTGCAATTCCAGTTATCGCTTTAATAGTTTTGTATTACTTCACTTTTATCTATTTTAAAAATAACTTATATCTAGATTCAGGACTTACAAATAAGCATGATGTTGCTAAAACAGAAAATTTAACTTGGTTGAACCAATTTGGAACTATAGGAACATTTTTGAAAAATGACATCAAATTAATAAAAAGGAACAAAAGATCGAAGACAACCGTCGGTTTAAGTGTTATGTTTCTTTTTTATGGACTTCTGTTTTTCTCCACCACTGCTTTTTATGGACCAGTGATGCACATTTTTGGAGGAATCTTTGTTTCTGGAGGATTTCTAATCACTTTTGGACAATTTGTACCAAGTTGGGATAGTGCCTATTACCAATTAATGATGACACAAAATATTCCTTATAAAGAATATTTGAGTTCTAAATGGTGGTTGATGGTTATTGCAACTATACTAACCACTATTGTTGCGTCATTTTATCTTTATTTTGGTTGGGAAACGTATTTAGTCATTATTGTAGGTGCTATTTACAACATTGGCGTTAATTCACATTTAGTTTTATTAGGTGGAGCATATACTAAAACACCAATTGATCTGAGTTCTGGAAAAGGCGCTTTTGGAGATAAAAAAGCATTTAATATCAAAACCATGCTAATCTCTGTTCCACAATTAGGTTTGCCTGTTTTACTCTATTGGTTAGGTTTAAAATATGCCAATCCTAACGTAGCATTAGCGTTAGTGGCTGGTGCAGGAGTAATTGGTTTTGCATTAAAAAACAAAGCTTTCTCTCTAATTGAAAGAGTATATAAATCAGAGAAATACGCAACTATCGCCGCTTATAAACAAAAAGGATAACGGAATTATTCATCAAACGATTCATCAAATTAATTTTTTATAAAATGATACAAGTAAACAATCTTTCAAAAACATATAACGGAACAACCGTACTAAAAATAGATTCTTTAGAAATTAAAAAAGGCGAAAGCTTTGGTCTTGTAGGAAATAATGGAGCAGGAAAAACTACTTTTTTCAGCCTTTTATTGGATTTAATCCAACCTTCAACAGGTCATGTCATAAACAACGGAGTTGAGGTAAATACTAGTGAAGCTTGGAAACCATTCACGGCTTCTTTTCTAGATGAGAGCTTTTTAATAGGATACTTGACTCCTGAAGAATACTTTTACTTCATAGGTGACTTGCGTGGACAAAACAAAGCTGATGTAGATGCTTTACTAGCAAAACATGAAGAATTTTTTAATGGAGAAATTCTTAAAAACAAAAAATATTTACGTGACTTGTCAAAAGGGAATCAGAAAAAAGTTGGTATTATCGCAACATTAATTGGAAATCCAGAGGTAATTATTCTTGACGAACCTTTTGCGAATTTAGATCCAACGACTCAATTTAGATTAAAAAAAATCATTAAAGATCTTGCTGACAATCCAGAAATTACCGTTTTAGTTTCGAGTCATGACTTGATGCATACTGTTGAAGTCAGTAATAGAATTGTTGCGATGCATAAAGGCGAAGTGGTAAAAGATATCCAAACTTCTGCAGAAACATTAAAAGAACTAGAATCCTTTTTTGCAGTTTAAAATAATTTAAACTTCAGTTAGAATTTTTTTAAGAGAAGAGATTAGATTTTCCATATTACATTGAAACATTTTTTCAAAAACTAATCCTATTTTTAAGTCAGTAGTGGAATAAAAAATAAAATTAATAGTACTTTGATTTCAAGCGCTTGTTTTGCAATTAAATTACTATAATTTTCACGATGTCAAAAAGAAATGTATTTTTACCACTGCATATACTAAATAGTATATTTAATAGTTAATTGATAAAAACGTTTTCCATTGAAAATCAATATAATTAAGCCGTTACTTTTCTCTTTGTCTTTCACTTTTTTCGTAGCCTGTTCTACTAAAAAACATACTTTTATGGCAAGAAGTTCACACGCACTTAGCACAAAATATAATATTTTATATAACGGTGGAGTAGGACTCGAAAAAGGAGTTCAAAATATTAATTCTAGTACTGATGATGATTTCTGGGAACTTCTACCTCCAGAAAAAATGCTAATTAAAGATGAATTAGTCAGCAATAATAAAGCAAGTAACGCAGAGTTTGAATTGGCTGAAGCCAAAGCGACCAAAGCCATTCAAAAGCACTCAATGAACATTGGTGGCAGAGAAAAAAATAGCCAAATCGACGAAGCTTATCTTATGCTTGGAAAAGCAAGGTATTTTGATCAGCGTTTTGTTCCAGCTTTAGATGCGTTTAATTACATTTTATACAAATATCCCAACAGTAGTAAAATTTACGAAGCTAAAATATGGCGAGAAAAAACGAATATGCGTTTAGGTAACGACGCATTAGTAATAAAAAATATAACTAAATTATTAGAAGATCAAAAGGTTACAAATCAAGTTTTTGCTGATGCTAATGCACTTTTAACTGCTTCTTTTTTAAGTTTAGAACAAAAAGATAGCGCTGTTGCAAAATTGAAATTAGCAATTGATTTCACTAAAATAAATCAAGAGAAAGCACGTTATCGCTTTATTCTTGGCCAGTTGTATCAAGAATTAGGATACAAAGACAGTGCAGTTCCATCGTATGAATCCGTTATCAAAATGAATAGAAAAGCGGAGCGAAAATTTGTAATTCAAGCTCACGTTAAAAAAGCAGAATTATTCGATTATCAAAATGGTGATTTTGATTCATTTGAAAACACATTTGACAAATTGATAAAGGATAGAGAAAATCGTCCGTACAAAGATTTAATATTTCATCAGTATGGCGTTTTTTATGACAAGCAAAATAATCAGAAAGATGCAATCGATTTTTATAATTCTTCCTTAAAATCAAATTCAACAAATTCGTATTTGGTTGCATCAAATTATAGAAATCTAGGTAATATGTACTTTAGAGATGCCGCGTATCCTGAAGCGGCTAAATATTATGATAGTACATTAGTAAAGCTTAATAATAAATCGAGAGAATTTCTTAAAATTCAAAAAATTAGAAATAATCTTGATGAGGTTATTTTATATGAAGGTCTTGCAAAAAGGAACGATAGTATTTTGAATGTCGTAGCATTAAGCCCATCTGACCGAACAGCTTATTTTGAAAATTACATTACTAAACTTCAAAAACAAGATGAAGCGAAGCGACTACAAGAAGAAAAGAACAAAGAAATACAAGATAATATAGCACGTAATAGTTCGTCAACTGTAATTGATCCTATTACAGCAACTGATCCTACAAGGCCTGCTAGAAAACTGGCAATGGCACCACCATCCATGGGCGCTCCTGCTGCTCCTACAGGTGCTAGTACATTTTATTTCTATAACCCAACTACCTTAGCTTTTGGAAAATTAGAGTTTAAAAAAATATGGGGAGATCGAGCTTTAGATGGTTATTGGAGAATTTCATCATCTGTTGCGAATACTATCAGCACTAACGATTTAAATAATCAAATTAATTCTACTGACAAGGACATTACTTCAAATGAAGTTTTGGAACAATACACTACTGACTTTTATTTGAAGCAAATTCCAACTGCAACTGTTGAAATTGACAGTATAAGTAAAGAACGTAATTTTGCTAATTATCAATTAGGAATTATTTACAAGGAGAAATTTAAGGAAAATCGTTTAGCGATTGCAAAACTTGAGCAACTATTAAATAGTAATCCTGAGGAAAAATTAGTACTGCCTGCAATGTATAATTTATATAAATTATATGAAATCACAGATACAAGCAAAGCGGTAGCGATGAAAAACAAGATCGCAGTTCAGTATCCAAACTCTCGTTACGCAGAAATTATTAGTAACTCTAATAGTACTGCGGCTTCAAACTTTGAGTCAGCAGAAAGTATTTATAATAAATGGTTTAAGCTGTATCAGCAAGAGCAATTTGAATTAGTTTTAGATAATTCTGATCAGCTAATCACTCAGTTTTCTGGAGATGAAATGGTTAGTAAATTTGAATTATTGAGAGCTAATACCATTGGTAAGCTAAAAGGATTGACAGCTTATAAAAATGCTTTGCAAACTGTTGCTGATAACTATCCAAATAGTGAAGAGGGTAAGAGTGCACAAAGCATTATTAATGATCAGATTCCACTTTTAGAAAAAATGGATTTTGTAAAAACGGATTCAAATAGTTGGAAAATTTTATATCGCGTAGGATCACGTGAAGATAAAAACACGAAAGCTTTAGAAGATAAAATCAAAAAATTTATAGCAAGCGAAAATCTGCAAAAATTATATTACTCGTATGATATTTATACGAATAAGGAAAACTTTATTACTATACACGGTATAAAGTCAAAGATTTATGCAGATGATATTACCTTAGTTTTGAAAGATAATTCGAAATATAAAGTCACCGATCCTGCGATTGTAATTTCAGGCGAAAACTATAAAGTTATCCAAATTAAGAAAAATCTTGAAACGTATTTAGTAGCAGAAAAACAATAACTATGTTTGATAAAAAGTCAAAATCATACACGGAACTTTTAGGAAAAACGAATAGAATTGTAGAAGGTACAACGATAACGGGTGATATTATTTCAGAAGCTGATTTTAGATTGGATGGTAATTTGATTGGTAATTTTCAATCGCGCGGAAAGATAGTTATTGGTCCTGCTGGAAGTGTAACAGGAGATATTACTTGTAAAAATGCTGATATTGAAGGCAAATTTAGCGGTAAGATGCAAATCACCGAAGTTTTAAATGTAAAATCAAAAGCTAGTATACATGGAGAAGTAAGCGTAGGAAAGCTTTCTGTAGAACCAGGAGCTGACTTTAGTGCTTCTTGTGTAATGAATAATATTGTAAAAAAACAGACGCTTCCTGATGCAGAAAAATAGCAATCCGAAACAATCTAATAAATGGTTAGTGATGATGAATATTCCTTTTCAAATGGGAGTGATCATTTTTTGTTTTACCTATTTAGGAATGTGGCTTGATGAAAAATATACGAGCTCTTCAGTATTTACCATAATACTATCATTATTAGCTGTTTTTATTGGATTATACAATGTAATAAGACAGGTAAAAAATTTAAATAAAGACGATTAATGCGACAATTTTATAAATTCTTAACGATAATTATTCCTTTTTCTATTGTATTATTTTTCATACAATATTACATAATTAGCTCATTTTTTGAAAATATTACTTTTTTTTATTCGACATGGAGTATTTACCTTTTCCATCTTATTATTACTCTATTAAGCTATAGTTTTCTTCTTTTTGTTAATAAAACATTTGCTGATAAAACGGGTTTTGCCTTTATGGGATTTAGCCTAATTAAAATGATGGCGTCAATAGTTTTTCTTATTCCTTTGATTCAATCAGACCTTACAAGCCAAATTCCTGATGTTAGTGCATTTTTTATTCCTTATTTTCTATTCTTATTCTTCGAAACCCTTTTTGCGGTTCGTTTAATAAATAAACAATAAGGAGTATGTGTTAATAGCAGTATTTAATTTGAATATAATGGGTAAAAACAAAATGATATATTTTCAGTTGTAAATAAATTATGTACCTTTGCAAAAAATTTTGAAACGTAAAATTAGACACACAATTTAATAATGGTATTTTCAAATAAACATGTTCAGTTCTTATTAGTTGCCTTAGTAGCCAGTATTCCTTATTTTGGATTTGCAAATCCTGTGGTTGATAGTCTTTCTATTGCAAATGAAGCAGTTGTTGAGCATCAAGCAGAGGCAGCTCCCGTAAAGAAACCATTTGATGCAACGGAATTAATTAATTCTCATATTGGTGATTCACATGAATTTCATATTGCAGACTGGGGCGGACATCCAGTTTCATTTTATCTACCAGTAATTTTGTGGACCAATACTGGTTTAGAAATTTTCTCTTCGGAGAGATTTCACCACGACAATGAAGCAAAACATGCGATTGACGTCAATGGTCACAAATTAGTTCGTTCAAATGAAGTTATTTATTACGCAGACAAATTTGACAAATTGACTGTAGAGGAAAGAAAAAATGGAGCATTTGAATTTGATGCAAGACCGTTGAACTTTTCGATTACTAAGAATGTTTTTTCAATGTTCATGTCAGCTATCATAATGTTTTTATTGTTTTTAGCTGTAGCAAGATCGTACAAGAAAAATCAATTAGCACCTAAAGGTATCGCTGGATTTCTTGAGCCTTTAGTAACATTTGTTAGAGATGATATTGCTAGACCAAATATTGGAGAGAAAAAATACGAAAAATACATGCCGTATTTATTGACTATCTTTTTCTTCATCTGGATTAACAACCTTATCGGTTTGATTCCTTTTTTTCCATTTAGCTCAAACTTGACTGGAAATATATACTTTACTTTTGTAATGGCGTTGATTACGTTTATCATTACAACATTGAGTGGAAATAAAGATTATTGGGGGCACATTTTCAATACGCCTGGAGTTCCTTTTTGGTTAGCACCAATTATGATTCCTGTAGAATTAATTGGAATGTTAACAAAACCTTTCGCATTGATGATTCGTTTATTTGCTAACATTACAGCAGGACACATCATTATTTTAAGTTTAGTTTCATTAATCTTTATATTTGAAACAGTAGCGGTTTCTCCTATTTCTGGAGCGTTTGTTTTATTTATGAGTGTATTAGAAATGTTAGTTGCAGCATTACAAGCTTATGTCTTTACGTTGTTATCAGCATTGTTTATTGGTCAAGCCGTTGCAGAGCATGATCATCATTAATCAGAGTTTTATTAATTATTAACTATATAAATTTATTATTATGGTATTAGCTGGAATCGGAGCTGGATTAGCAGTAATTGGAGCAGGTCTTGGAATTGGAAAAATTGGTGGATCTGCTATGGATGCAATTGCTCGTCAGCCAGAAGCTGCTGGAAAAATCCAAACTGCTATGATTATCGCTGCTGCACTTATTGAAGGTGTTGCGCTTTTCGCAGTAGTTGTTGCTTTAATTGCAAAGTAATTAAAAATTAAAATTTCCTGTAGCGGTTGGCTGCAGGAAGTTTTTCTTTCTAAAACAAAAAAATTATTTTAAATATATACATATGAATTTTACAGCACCGGAGAGTTTAATTTTTTGGACAACGATCATTTTCTTTGTTTTCTTTCTACTTTTGAGAAAATTTGCTTGGAAACCAATTTTGGGAGCCGTAAAAGGTCGTGAAGAATCTATAAATAATGCTTTGGCTTCCGCCGAATCAGCGCGTAGAGAAATGCAGAATTTAACTGCAGACAATGAACGCATTTTACAAGAAGCTAGAATGGAGCGTGACAACATGCTTAAAGAAGCGCGTGAAATGAAAGAGAAGATGGTTGCTGATTCTAAGAAAGAAGCACAAATTCAAGGAGAGAGAATGATTTCACAAGCAAAAATTGCTATTGAAGCAGAGAAAAATGCAGCTATGGCTGAATTGAAATCTCAAGTTTCAACGTTATCATTGAGTATCGCAGAAAAATTATTGAAAGACGAATTATCTAATAAAGAAGCTCAAGCTAAATTGATTGAGAATATGTTAGGTGACGTAAAATTAAACTAAAATTATGTCAGGAACTAGAGCAGCAATTCGTTATGCAAAAGCATTCATAGATTTAGCTATTTCTGCAGGAAATGAGCAGGAAGTCTATAAAGATATGGCTTTGATTTCTTCAACAATAACTGGAAATGAGGAATTGAATAGCTTTATTCAAAACCCTACCATTTCTGTTGGTGTTAAAGAAAGTGCTTTGACTGAAGTTTTCGCAAGTACAACTAAATTGACTAAAAGTCTTTTCCATTTGTTATTCGAAAACAAAAGATTTGAAATTTTAGAAGATATCGTTTCTCAGTACGTTCTTTTATCAGATGAGATGAATGGCTTTGAAGTAGTAAAAGTAACTACGGCAATAGCAATGGATTCTGCATTAGAAGCGAAAGTTTCTGAAAAAATAAAAGAATTTTCAAATAAGAAAATTACAATAGTAAATACTATAGACCCTGCTATCATAGGAGGTTTTATTTTAAGAATTGGTGACAAGGAGTATAATGCTTCTATTGCTAATAGATTACAAGTATTAAAAAGAGAGTTAAGTAACTAGTTTTATCGCACTTTAGAGTGTCTAAATTATAAATTAAGATGGCGGAAATCAAACCTGCTGAAATATCAGCAATATTAAGAAAGCAAGTAGAAGGTTTTGAATCTGGCGCTACGCTAGAGGAAGTAGGAACAGTACTTCAAGTTGGAGATGGTATTGCTCGTATTTACGGGCTTTCAAATGTTCAATACGGTGAATTAGTAGAATTCGAAAATGGTCTTGAGGCTATTGTTTTGAATCTTGAAGAGGATAACGTTGGTGTGGTACTTTTAGGACCATCAACTGGTATCAAAGAAGGATCAACTGCAAAAAGAACACAACGTATCGCTTCTCTTAAAGTAGGAGAACAAATGGTAGGACGTGTAGTTAACACTCTTGGTTTTCCTATTGATGGAAAAGGACCAATAGGTGGAGACTTATACGAAATGCCATTAGAAAGAAAAGCTCCTGGAGTTATCTTCCGTCAACCAGTTACTGAGCCATTACAAACAGGTATTAAAGCAGTAGATGCTATGATCCCAGTAGGTAGAGGTCAACGTGAGTTAGTTATTGGTGACCGTCAAACAGGTAAATCAACTGTTTGTCTTGATACCATCTTAAATCAAAAAGAATTTTACGACGCTGGAAAACCAGTGTTTTGTATATATGTTGCAATTGGGCAAAAAGCATCAACTGTAGCAGGAATTGCTAAAATGTTAGAAGAAAAAGGAGCAATGGCTTACACCATTATTGTTGCTGCTAATGCTTCTGATCCAGCTCCAATGCAAGTATATGCTCCTATGGCAGGTGCTGCAATTGGTGAGTATTTTAGAGATTCAGGTCGTCCAGCTTTAATTGTTTATGATGATTTATCTAAACAAGCTGTTGCTTACCGTGAGGTTTCTCTTTTATTAAGAAGACCACCGGGACGTGAGGCATATCCAGGAGACGTTTTTTACTTACACAGTCGTTTATTAGAGCGTGCTTGTAAAGTAATTGCTGATGATGGAATTGCTAGAAACATGAATGATTTACCAGATTCATTGAAATCAATTGTAAAAGGTGGTGGTTCATTAACTGCTTTACCAATTATTGAAACTCAAGCTGGTGACGTATCTGCATATATCCCAACAAACGTAATTTCGATTACTGATGGTCAAATTTTCCTTGATGGAGATTTGTTTAACTCAGGAGTTCGTCCAGCGATTAACGTAGGTATTTCGGTATCACGTGTTGGAGGAAATGCACAAATTAAATCAATGAAAAAAGTAGCAGGTACATTGAAACTAGATCAAGCACAATTCCGTGAATTGGAAGCGTTTGCTAAATTTGGTTCTGACCTTGATGCGGTTACATTGAACGTAATTGAGAAAGGAAAAAGAAACGTTGAAATCTTGAAACAAGGTTTGAATGATCCTTATACTGTTGAAGACCAAGTTGCAATTATTTATGCTGGTTCAAAAAACTTGTTAAGAAATGTTCCTGTGAACAAAGTAAGAGAATTTGAGAAAGATTTCTTAGAATTCTTAAACAACAAACACAGAGCAACTCTTGACGCTTTGAAAGCAGGAAAATTAACAGACGAAATTACAGATGTAATCGAGTCAGTAGCAAAAGAATTATCAGCAAAATATAACTAATACAAGTGATTAGTGATTAGTAATTAGTGAAGAGCTAATTACTAATCACTATTTACTAATTACTAAAAATACAAATGGCAAATTTAAAGGAAATCCGTAATAGAATTACTTCCGTTTCATCAACGATGCAAATTACATCGGCAATGAAAATGGTTTCTGCAGCAAAGCTAAAGAAAGCACAAGATGCAATCACAGCGATGCGCCCTTATGCCGAAAAATTAACGGAGTTACTGCAAAATCTTTCTGACACTCTTGAAGGAGGTGCTGGTGGTGAGTTTACAGAACAACGTGAGATCAAAAAAGTTTTACTTGTTGTAGTTACTTCTAATAGAGGTTTAGCTGGTGCTTTTAATACTAATGCAATTAAAGAAGCTAAAAGCCGTGCAGTTTACTATGCAGGGAAGCAAGTTGATATTTTTGCAATAGGTAAAAAAGGAAATGACGTTTTAGGTAAAACGCTTAACGTTGTTGCTAATGAAAGTCCTGTTTTTGATGCTTTATCTTTTGATAATGTTGCTAAAATTGCTGATGTATTAACTGAGAAATTCGTTTCTGGTGAATATGATAAAATTGAGTTGATTTATAACCAATTTAAAAATGCTGCTACACAGATTGTTCAAACAGAACAGTTTTTGCCGCTAGCTCCAATTAAATCAGATTTAAACGTTACTCCAAGTGATTATATCTTCGAACCTTCAAAAGAAGAGATTGTATTGACATTGATTCCTAAATCTTTGAAAACACAATTGTATAAAGGAATTCGTGATTCATTTGCATCAGAGCACGGAGCACGTATGACCGCAATGCATAAAGCTACTGATAATGCAACTGAATTAAGAGACCAATTGAAATTAACATACAACAAAGCGCGTCAAGCAGCTATTACGAACGAGATTTTAGAAATCGTTGGTGGAGCGGAAGCTTTGAATGGATAAGAAAAATTTTTAATTTTTCAAATCTTAAAATTGCGAAGCTTTGAATGGATAAGAAAAATTTTTAATTTTTCAAATCTTAAAAATTCGAAGCTTTGAATGGATAAGAAAAATTTTTAATTTTTCAAATCTTAAAATTGCGCAGCTTTGAATGGATAAGAAAATTTTTAATTTTTATAAAAATTATCTTCTAAATAGATAAAAAAAAACGACTGAATGTAAATTCAGTCGTTTTTTTTTGTCTTATATAATAAATCCTTTTTTGTAATCTGGTTAATTTCTCACTATTTCTAAACTTGTTAATTTGTCTGTAATCTTCGAAAAACAGCTTAATTTAATGCGTTTTACTGCATTATTCATGCAATTAGATAAATAAGATGCAGAATAAATTATTTCATTTTAAATTTTGTGTATATTTAGCCTCTTAAATCCTTAGCAAATTGATTGAAAACTAACCAATTAACCATTTTATTATGAAGAACATTACTTTAAAGTATCTCAAGATCGCATTTTCAGGCGGTCTATTTTTATTCTTGTCTACAGCAGCAGCGCAATGCCCGCAAGACAATGAGTTTAGTAAAACCACACCGAAGAGAGATTTAAGAGGAGTCTTTCTTGCTTCTGTTTTTAATTTGAACTGGCCAACTAACAAGCTTGCAACACCTGCGGTGCAACAAGCAGAATTACTGACGATTTTAGATAACCTAAAATTTAATGGCTACAATACAGTTTTTCTTCAAGTTCGCCCTTCAGGTGACGCTCTTTATCAATCTGCTATAGAACCTTGGTCTATTTATTTAACAGGTACAGAAGGATTAGCGCCTAGTCCAATATGGGATCCGTTAGCATTCGCAATCACTGAAGCGCATAGCCGCGGACTTGATTTACATGCGTGGATTAATCCCTATCGATCAAAGAATGGTAGCTATACAAACGCTGCTAATCACCCATCAAATACTAATCCTTCATGGGTGTTAACTGCTGCAACGAACGCTAATTTAAAAATACTTAATCCGGGAATACCCGCAGTGCGTGATTATGTTGTATCCATTATTGAGGATATTGCGACTCGATACGATGTGGATGGAATTCATTTTGATGACTACTTTTATCCTAGTTCATTTATGGTGCCTGCGCCAAACAATCAAGATAGTCAATCCTTTATCGATTATAATCCTACTAATTTATCTCTACCAAACTGGAGAAGAGAGAACGGTAAACTTATGGTAGGTAAGGTATATGATGCAATTCAAGTAATCAATACTAATTTAAACAAGAATATAGTTTTTGGCGTAAGCCCCTCTGGAATTTGGAAGAGTGGAGTGCCAACAGGAATAAGTGGTGGTTCTCATTTCAATGATCTGTTTTACGATCCTCTTGCTTGGATGGATGCTGGAAAGGTAGATTATCTAGCACCTCAATTATATTGGAAAATCGGTGGTGATCAGGATTAGGTAAAACTATCACAATGGTGGAATGACCAAGTTAAAATTAGAAATAAGCAGGTGTATTTAAGTCAGGCGTACTATAAAATGGATGATAGTAATAATTATACTTCTGTAGAACTTCAGAACCAAATTATTCACAATAGATCAGCAACGATGGACGCTACATTTGGGCAGATCGCTTATAGTTATGTTGCTATAAAAGCGAATTCTAAATCTATAAATACTAATCTTCTCGCTGCGGAATACAAGTATAAATCTTTTGCTCCCCCAATTTTTGGTAAAGACGCTATTTGTCCAAATCCACCGGCTAATATTATAAAAACAGGTACAGTTTTGAGTTGGGACACGCCAGTTGCTGCCGCAGATGGCGATTTACCTGCAAAATATGTGATATATGCATTTGATAACGCTGCCGAAGCGGTCACTAATAAAGATGACGGCTCAAAAATTATTGAGATAACAGCTGCAAATCAGTTTGTATTAACACAAGATCAAATTGACAACAAATTTATTGTAATTACTTCCTTAGATAAAAACAATAATGAAGCAGGTACATACGATCCTAATCTAGGAATAGGAGGTACTCAACTAGCCGATAGTAAATCATTTATTGCTTATCCAAATCCATTCGTAACTGACTTTACTGTTCAATTAAATAGTTTAAACACTAATAATGTAATTATCACTATTTACGAATCAACGGGAAGACAAGTTTGGCATCAAGAAGCTAAATCGATTGTAGATTCCAAAATAAAAGTAGCTCCTACAAATTTGACTAGCGGCATTTATTATGTAAGGATTGATTTTGAAAATGGAACAAGTGAAAGTTTTAAAATTATAAAAAGATAAAATACTTTTCTTTTTAAATTGAAGAAGCCATCTCAGCATTTATGCTAAGATGGTTTCATTTTTTATTCTATTTAGAATTTCTATTACAATTATTTAAATATCCATTATTTTAGTAGATTATTGTTTTTGATAAAACTGGTATTACTATTGATTTGTTTATTTTTACCAAAGCAATTAACGAACAAAAAATGAGATTAGAAATAAGAGAACTGACCACTGTGGACGAGATGGTAGCGCAATTTGAAGTGATGCAACATCTATATAATAAGTTTACTCTGGAGAAATATAAATCCTATTTAAGCGAGATGATTCCGCATAATTACACTCAAGTAGCTGTCTTTGAAGGTGATATATGTGTTGGAATTTCAGGATTATGGTCTGGAACAAAACTTTGGTCCGGTAAGTACTTAGAAGTCGATAATTTTATTGTCCATCCAGATCACAGAATGAAAGGAATTGGTAAGATGATGACAGACTATATCGATAAGAAAGCCAAAGAAACAGATTGCACGATGATTGTACTTGATGCTTTTACAGGAAATTTCACAGCACATCGATTTTATTATAATCAAGGATATGTACCAAAGGGATTCCATTTTCTCAAGATTTTAAACGAAGACGGATTAAGTTAAATCATTTATTATGAAAACAGTTATTAGAATTATTTCGATCCTTATAATCGCATTGAGTGTTACTTTTTGCGCTAGTAAACAAGAATTCCAGTCGGAATTTCCACAAGAAATAATAGCCGCTTATTATCAAACAAATAAAGAAGATGGTAAAACTTATTTTTTTATAGATTTAAAAGAGCAGCTCAATAGCAAACTGCAATTAGAAGAAGTACATTTCAATGATAAGACGGCAGTCTTTGAATCGATTTCGAAAAATACATTTCGAGCACAGTTTAATAATAAAAGTAAAAACACCGATTTGATTTTAGATGGTAATGCTAGTAAAGAGTATGGAAATAAAGCTCCTTCAGTAAAAAAGTCAAAATTTGTTTTAAAATCAAATGAAGCAGTTGTACAATATTCGAAAAAAAACCAAAAATATTACTTCAAAATTATAAACGTAAATGAAAGACAAGTCCGATAGTTTTTTATTTTATTCCACAATTTAACAGTTCTAAAACAATTTGGTACTTCAGATGATTAAATGAAAGAATTGGTTATTTTTGTTCCTTTAATTTAATTAACATACCATTTTGGGATTATATAAAAATCTATTTAAACAAACCGCGATCTATGGATTAGCTACTGTGATTCCGCGGATGTTCAGTTTTTTATTGGTGCCATTATATACAAACGAACTTCCAAAAGAGGAGTACGGAAAAATCTCTATCATATTTGCTGGAATGATTTTTTTCAACGTCATACTTGCTTATGGAATGGAGACTGCTTTTTTTAGATTTTACAATAAAGAAAGCAATAAAAATGCCGTTGTAGAAACTACTTCAGTTTCTATTTTTTGGACCTCTTTTATATTTTTAATTTTGTCCTTGCTATCGCAAAATACCATAGCAAAATGGTCTGGAATTGATGTGCAGTTCATCACATACACGATCTGGATTTTGGTTTTAGACGCATTAGTAATTGTACCTTTCTCAAAGTTAAGAGTCAACCAGCAGCCCATACGATATGCAGTTGTGAAAATAGGAAACGTCGCAGTAAATCTATTTTTAAATCTATTCTTCTTAATCTGGCTTCCCGCTTTATCAAAGTCAAATCCAAATCATTTACTGAGCAATTTATACCTCGAAGATTTCCAAATAGGATATATTTTTGTGTCTAATATTGTAGCAAGTTTACTTACGTTCCTAGTCTTATCTCCTAATTATTTCAAGCTAAAATGGCAATTTGATTATAAGCTTTGGAAACAAATGATAAAATACGGAATGCCTATAATGATTGCCGGAATCGCATTTGCCATCAACGAGCAATTTGATAAAATTTTACTTGGCTATCTATTACCAGCTGACATTGCCGTTTCAGAGGTTGGCGTTTATTCCGCCTGTTATAAACTTGGATTGTTTATGGTTTTGTACCGTACTGCGTATACATTAGGAATTGAGCCATTCTTTTTTAGTCACGCTTCAAATGAAAATGCACCTCAAACCTACGCCACAATTACTAAATATTTTGTCATTTTTGGATCCTTTATTTTACTTTCAGTTATTGTTTTTGCTGATATTCTAAAAATAATAATGATTCAAGACGAGTCGTACTGGGAAGCTATGAAAGTTGTTCCGCTTATAATTTTAGCTAACTTTTTCTTAGGAATTTATACGAATCTCTCCGTTTGGTACAAACTCATCGACAAGACACATTATGGCGCTTATATTTCAATTGTTGGAGCCATCATAACATTAGCGCTCAACTATTTATTAATCCCAACCATGAGTTATTATGGTTCTGCAATTGCTACTATCGCTGCGTATGGAAGCATGATGGGAATTTCGTACTACTTTGGAAATAAATATTATCCTATTCCTTACGACATCAATAAAATTTCAATTTATATGCTAGTTTCCATTGGATTTTCTGTGATTTCATTTTATGGCTTTCGAGAAAATTATTTCGTGGGAATCCCGTTATTAATTTTATTTATGTACTTCATATATCACAACGAAAAAGATTTATTAACTAAAATTTTGAAAAGAAAACCAAGTTAAATATTTATTTCTAGGAGCTAATCGCGCTGTACGTTTCAAGCTTTTTCCTTAAATTATTTTTTTCTAAGTACAAAAAGGAGCTTCTTGCAGTCGCTCTTTTTGAACAAGAAAAAATATAATTTTATAAAAAAAGGCTTTCCACTTCCATCACGGCTAGAATCTATATCTGAGAGAACATATAACTTTTATAATTTCGCTTCAATATTGATAAAAAATATAAAATGACAATAGACATTATTAACAAATCGGCTCATGCATTGCCTAACTATGAAACTATAGCTTCAGCAGGAATGGATTTAAGAGCTAATATTACAGAATCAATAACCTTAAAGCCATTAGGAAGAGCAATTATAAAAACAGGTCTTTTTATAGCTTTACCTATAGGTTATGAAGCACAAGTACGTCCTAGAAGTGGACTTGCTGCAAAAAACGGAATTACGGTGCTCAATTCTCCAGGAACAATAGATGCGGATTACCGTGGCGAAATTGGAGTGATTTTAGTAAATTTATCAAATGATGATTTTGTAATTCAAAACGGAGAACGCATCGCACAAATGATAATAGCAAAACACGAACGCGCTAACTGGATTGAAGTACAAGAATTAACAGAAACTTCGAGAGGAGAAGGTGGTTTTGGTAGTACGGGAGTGAAGTAGTGATCAGTGTTTAGTATCTAGTATTCAGTCAAAGTATTATAAAAAAGAAAAGTATCAACTTAAGTATGAGATTGCATTGCTTTATGCTTCGCAAATCCTCGCAATTACATATAAATCTGCAGACATCAATTTAGTCTGTGGCTAAAAATAATAATAAAAACCTTCGTTAAATTTGCGAAAAACCTTCGTGAATTTTGCGTTTAATAAAAAAATAACATGAAAATAATCGTTCCTATGGCGGGTCGTGGATCACGCCTTCGTCCACATACTTTAACTATTCCTAAACCATTAATTCCTATTGCTGGAAAACCTATCGTTCACCGTTTAGTCGAAGATATTGCAGCTGTTTTACAACAAGATATTGAGGAAGTAGCTTTTATAATTCATGAAAGTTTTGGAAAAAAAGTTGAAGAAGAATTAATCGCTATCGCCACTAAATTAGGTGCTAAAGGAACTATTTATTATCAAAATGAAGCTTTAGGAACAGGTCACGCCATTATGTGTGCTAAAGATTCTTTGAGCGGACCAGCAGTTATCGCTTACGCAGATACGCTAATTAGAGCTGACTTTGATTTAGATAAAGATGCAGATAGTGTTATTTGGGTAAAACAAGTAGATCAGCCAGAAGCTTTTGGTGTAGTAAAGTTAAATGAAGCAAATGAGATCGTAGAATTAGTTGAAAAACCAACTGAGTTCGTTTCTGATCTTGCTGTGATAGGAATTTATTATTTCAAGGATATTGCTGTATTAAAGAATGAATTGCAATTAGTGCTTGACAATAATATTATTCACGGTGGTGAATACCAAATCAACGATGGTATCACGCAAATGATGGCCAAAGGAATGAAATTTGTCCCGGGAAAAGTAGCGGAATGGATGGATTGCGGTAATAAAAACGTAACTGTAGAAACTAATTCTAGAATGTTAGGATTCTTGCATAATGATGGTGAACATCTTGTTGATTATGATGTAAAAACAGAAAATTCAACGATTATTGCACCTTGTTACATTGGTAAAAATGTGATTTTAATTAATGCTACAGTTGGACCCAATGTTTCATTAGGTGATGGTTGCCATGTACAAAATAGTACGATTAAAAACAGTTTAGTTCAAACGCATTCTCATATAAAAAATGCTTCTTTAGATAATGCAATGATTGGAAATCATGCTGCTTTTGACGGTAATTTCACTGCAATAAGCATAGGAGATTATTCTGTTTTAGAATAAGGATATAAAACCTTTAACTGAAGAATTGGAAAAGTACGAATGAAAAAACGATCCTTTATATTAATTTTATTTTTGGTTTTGCAAAGCAACTCAGCTTTGCTGTGGGCACAAACAGAGCCAGAAGAAATAAAGTTAGACACGGATCAATTTCAGGAACTTTTTTATGAATCATTGCTTCAAAAAGGAATTGAGAATTACGATAAAGCAATTGCTGCGTTGGATAAAGCAAAAAAATTCAAACCCAATGATGCAATAGTACATTTCGAACTAGGAAAAAATTATTTATCATTAAAAGAGTATAAAAACGCTTATTCCTCATTTGAAACGGCTGCTAAAATTGATCCAAAGAATAAGTGGTTTTGGATTGGGATGTACGATGTGACTTATGAGACAAAAAATTATAATCAAGGAATTATTATAATTAATAAATTGATTGAATTTGATGTCAAGTATAAGGAGGATTTAACTTCACTTTACATGGCAACAAACCAATTTGAAAAAGCATTAGTGTTAATACAAGAACTAGAGGAAACAATTGGCAAAACAGATCGGAGAGAAATCTATAAAAACCAAATTCTGTCTCAAGGAAAATTTCAAAATATTGAAGTGACGAACTTGATTTCACAGATTGATAAATATCCTACTGAAGAGTCAAATTATCTCAATCTTTTATTCTTGTATTCTAAAAATAACGAAGAATCAAAAGCATTTGAAGTCGTTAAAAAATTAGAAAAAGCAATTCCGAATTCAGAGTGGGCACAAGTCAGTTTGTTTAAAAGTTATCTAGATGCTAATGACGGTCCTAAAGCAATCAATGCGATGAACATTGTTCTCTCTAGTTCGAAAATTGATTCTAAGATAAAACACCGAATCTTGAATGAGTTTTTAATTTTTTCAGATAAAAACCCTCAATATGCATCTGATTTAGAGAAAGCTGTTAGCTACTTTGACAATGATAAGTCAGTTAATGTAGCAAAAGAGTTAGGGAAGTTTTTTCATGCTAAGAAGAAATTTGAAAAGGCCATAAAATTTTATGAAAAGTCGCTAAATAATAGGTCGGATGAAGCGGTGGAAACTAATTTGCTTTTGCTTCAAGCATACACTGAGATGAAAGAATTTAGTGTGTTAGCAAAAAAATCAAAGGAAATGTTGGAGACTTTCCCAACACAACCGCAGTTTTACTATTATGCTGGATTGGCTAAAAATCAATTAAAGGAATTTAAAAAAGCCAAAGATCTATTGGAAATGGGCATGGATTATGTAGTAGAGAATAAGGAATTGGAAATAAATTTCAATATTCAATTAGGAGAAGCCTATAATGGGTTAGGAGATTTTAAGAAAAAAGATGAGTTCTTCTCTAAAGCCAATCAATTATTAAAAGAAAAAAAATGATTAAAAATAAAATAGTAAATGGAACAGTTAGAGCACTAGTCCTTTGTGTAGCAACTTCATTGACTTTTATGTCGTGTAAAACAAAAGCTATTGCAGTTTCAGCAAGTAATGAAACTGTAAAGGAGGCTAATTACATGTCAGCCAAAAAAATAATAGAAAAGCACTACGACAATAAAATTCAGTTTTCGACATTATATATTAAGTCTAATGCGCGTTATGCAGATGATAAGCAAACACAAAATGTAACTGCAGAAATTAAAATTAAAAAAGACGAGCAAATTTTAGTGAGTATTCGTTTTTTAGGAATAACGATGGCTAAAGCATTGATTACGCCTACAGCAGTAAATTATTACGAGAAGATAGGTGGCAAATATTTTGAAGGAGATTTTAGTAGTTTGAGCCAGTGGTTAGGAACTGATTTAGATTATGGAAAGATTCAAAATATGTTATTAGGAGAGGCTATCGATGATTTAACTAAAGGTAAATACTTAGAATCATTGCTGGAGCAAACATATAAGTTAGATGATGCTTCTAATAAAAACACGAAAAAGTCATTCTTTTTAGATGCTAATAGATTTTTAGTAGAGAAACAAGAAATAACTCAAACTGCAGAGGAGCGAATGATAAAAGTCGCTTACGCAGATAGTAAGGTTTATGACCAAGCAATTTTACCGTCAAAAATTTTAATCAATACAATACAGAAGAAAGGAAATACTGAAATTAATCTAGAATACAACTCAGTATCGTTTAATGAAGAACTTTCTTTTCCTTATAGTGTTCCAAAAGGGTACAAAAGAATTATAATTAAGTAAATTTGCAAAAATATTTTTTCAATATGCCAAAATTTCTCCTAAGCCTAATTTTTATTTGTATGACTTCATTATTATGGAGTCAGGATTCTCAGCAAGAAAAATTAGAACAACGCAAAGCTCAAATTCAAAAAGAAATTCGTGAAAATGAAAAATTATTGCAAAGCGTAAAGCAAAAAGAAAAATCAGCTGTTAATATAGTTGTCATTCAAAGCACGAAAATTAAGCTAAAGGAAAATCTGATAAACACGACAGAAAAGCAAACCAAATTGCTGAGTAATGATATGTATATTAACCAAGTTCAAATTAATAAACTTAAAAAGGAACTAGCGGAACTGAAAGAGGATTATTCAAAAATGATCGTTAAGTCATACAAGAGTAGATCTGAGCAAAGTAGAGCAATGTTTTTACTGTCTTCTGAAAGTTTTTTACAAGCGTACAAAAGAGCGCAGTATATGAAGCAGTATACTGGTTATAGAAAGATGCAAGGGGAGGAGATTAAAACAAAATCGAACAAACTAACTGACTTCAATGCAAAGTTAGATGTTCAAAAAACGGCAAAACAAAAATTAATTGCTGAGAATCAAAAAGAACGTATTTCATTAGAAAAAGAAAAACAAGAGCAGCAAAAATTGGTAAATGTTCTTAAGAAAGATAAAACTAAAAGCTCTCGAGAAATAGGTAAAAAGCAACAAGAATATCGCACTATCGATAGACAAATTAATAAATTAATTCGGGAAGCTATTGCTGCAGCCAATAGGAAAGCGGCTTTAGAAAAAGCAAAAGCTAATCCTAGTGCTCCGGTTTCAAAAGCGGCTGTGTCTTCTTCTAAAATCGAATTAACGCCAGAGGCAAAAATAATTGCAGATAATTTTAGATCTAACAAAGGGAGATTACCTTATCCAGTAGAAAAAGGATATGTTTCATTAGGATATGGAAACCAAACGCACCCATTGTTCAACACGATTACGGTACACAACAGTGGTGTAGAAATCACAACTGATAAGGGAGCAACTGCAAGAGCCGTCTTTGGCGGTGAAGTGACTAGCGTTATTATTCTATCACCGGTTAATAAAGCAGTAATGATTCAGCACGGAGATTACTTTACAGTATATCAAAACTTGAGTTCTGTGAATGTAAGTAAAGGAGATAAAGTAGGAATCAAACAAAGCATAGGGACTGTTAGAACTAATGGAGAGACAGGGAAAACGATCATTAAGTTTTTAATCCTTCAAAACACAAGTTATAACGATCCAGAAGGTTGGTTATCTAGAAGATAAATCCAGTCTTATTTAAAATGAAAAAGCACTATCGAATTCTGAGGAATTCAATAGTGCTTTTTTTTATTTAGTTTTTTTTAGTCTAAAAAGTTATCCTATAAAAGAACTCCCATTTCAATCACGTTATAAACGCTTCCGAAGTAAAAGTGACAGATAACAAACTCTAGAATGAAAGCTAAATTTAATGCATTATTGTCACTCAGGAACAATGTCAAACCTATAATTTTTAATGGCGATTTGATTCAATTTTCAAAAATTAGCCTAATCTAAAAAGAGCTCTATTTCTTTGACTATTGAAATCATTAAACATCATGCTGAATAATTAACCTAACGGTTTTGTAAAAGATAATGCGTACTTATTACAGCTCCTTTATCATTCGATACTTAATCTTATTTGTTCACCTTGTTGAACTCTTTGAACAACTCTAATAATCCCATTAGCGACTTCACTAGATCATTTGTTTCAAGTAATAAAGCAAAGTATAACTTACTATTCTTTGCGCTAGTTTCAGTTGTTCTAATTCTCTTAATTTGCTTTGTAATTAATTCAGAAACAGTATCAAGTAATATTTGTTTGTCATTTAAAATAAGATCAATTTTATAGAAATCTTCAGTTTTAAAACTATCTTCTAATAGTTGTAATAAATTTTGAAGTTGTCTATCAATTGTTTTTAAATCTCTAATTTGGTTAAACTTTAAATGCTTGTGGTTATTATTAACGTGTGAATAACTCGTAGATGTTATAAAATCAATAGACTGAACCATATCTTGCAAATAGCCTAAAATTAAAATATAGAATTTACTTGCATCTACTGAAGTATCATCAAGATTTTTGATTAGATAAAAAACATTACTTTTTAATTCGTCAATCTCTTTTTCGAGCTTCTTTTGGTCTTTTTTATTGTCTTTTAATTTTGCTAAATCTTGCAAACTTAAGTTGTCTATGACATTAGAATACAACGCACTAGTTTTACGGAATACTTTTGAAATTTGAGCAGAGCTCTCCGTTATCATTTCGTGTACAGTAGCAATATCTTCTTTACGAAGGCTTTTAATTTCCTCTTCAATTTTGATCTTTTGCTTGTGTTTTCTAGAACTTTTATATAGTATGATTCCAAGTAAAAGCAATAGTCCTACGAAAGCAAAAATTTCGCCCACTTTTAAAATATAAGCCATTACAAAAGCTAGTACAAAAGCAATTATTGCTGTGAAAAACCATCCACCAATCACTTTGAAAACACCTGCTATTCTGTAAACAGCACTTTCTCTATCCCAAGCTCTATCAGCAAACGAGGTTCCCATTGCAACCATGAACGTAACATAAGTTGTAGAAAGCGGTAATTTTAGAGAGGTTCCAATTGAAATTAAAATACTAGCAACCATTAAATTCACGGATGCTCTTACCATATCAAAGGCAGGTTCGTCTTCAGACTTTTTCTTTGATTTCTCAACATTAATAAATCGGCTGTCGATTTTGATTTGTAATTTTTTTGGTAAAAAAATATTAATCGCTTGACCTACATAAACTCCCATTCGAACGATAACTCTAGAAGCAGTATTAGGTGTAAATTTTTCGTCTCCATCACCTTGTCTCGATAAATTTACGCCAGTTTCAATAACACTTTTTGCCTTTTTCGAAGTCCATAAAGTAATTACCATTACAACACCAGCAAACATCAAGAAATAAAATGGAGCTACAATATCATCATTTGCTAAAGCACCCATCATAAAATCGTCACCAGAAACGCCACTTCCTTGAAAAATTTGATACGAATTAAAGGCAGCAATTGGAACTCCAATAAAGTTTACCAAATCATTTCCTGCGAATGCTAATGCTAATGCAAAAGTTCCAATAAGGATAATAACACGTAAAATATTGACTTTGAAAAAGCTTATTAATATCTGTGAAAGCACAAGGAAGAAAACAAAAAGAATTCCTAAAATTAAAAACTGATGTTTATCAATCCAATCAAATTGTGTTGCAGAAATAAATGAAACGCCTTTTAAACCTTTTATTAATATAAAGAACGAAATTGCTGAAATTGCTACTCCTCCGAAAATTGCACCAAAGTATTTTAATTTTTTCTCGTAATGGAAGGTGAAAATAAGTCTTGAAATGTATTGAATAAAACTACCTAGTGAGAAAGATAATATCACAGAGAGTAAAATACTGTAAACAATTGTGGATGCTTTTTTAGTATTGATATACATTCCTAAATGGTCTAAAGTCTCATCAGAAGTGTAAATTTTATATAAAGCTAAACATACTGCTGCTCCTAATAGTTCAAAAATAATAGAAACTGTAGTTGATGTTGGTAATCCTAAAGAGTTAAAAACATCAAGCAATAGAATGTCAGATATCATTACTGCTAAAAAGATAATCATAACATCGTTGAAACTAAACATGCTAGGAACAAAAATTCCACTTCTAGCAATCTCCATCATTCCGCTTGAAAACATTGCTCCAACGAGCACTCCAAGACTTGCTACAATCATGGTAGTTTTGAATGAAACAGCTTTTGAACCTACCGCAGAATTTAAGAAGTTTACTGCGTCATTACTGACTCCTACGACTAAATCTATAACGGCTAAAACGCCCAAAACTAGCAACATTATTACATAAATCTGCTCCATTTTAAATCAAAGTTTAATTTTGTACAAAAGTCCTTTAAGAATTCTGTTTGCATGTTAACTTAATGTTATTAAAAAGTTATGCGTAATTCAAGGCTTAATGTACAAATTCTTTTTTGATGATGCTTTAATCAATATATAATAATGTTAGCAAAGCAGTACTTACAATTTTTCTCTAAGAAATATTGTAATTTTGAAACAGTAGAACAAGTTTGTTTACTTAAACGATGATTCTATAGATTTTAGCATTCCTTCAGGTGATGAGGTTCCTGATATAATAATACGTCTAATAGTGTGAAGAGGATCAATAGAATCCCTTTTAGTCGATAAAATATATGCCATTTTATGTCCGCTCTTTTTTAACTCAGGAATTACTGCTGTATTCCACAATCCGAAAGGGTAAGCAAAGTCTGTTACTGGTTTTCCAATGATCTCTTCTAGTTTTGCCTTCGGTTTAACAAATTGTGTATTCCAATCTTCGCCAGCATATTTAGTAACCATGTGGTGATCCCAAGTATGTGACGCGATAACATGACCATCATCAGAAAGCGTTTTTATTTGTTCTTTACTCATGTAACCGGGACGATTTATAGCAACTGTCATTATAAAAAACACTCCCTTGAAACCGTGCTTTTTCATTTCAACTTCACCATTAGTAAATTGATCTATTCTAGTGTCGTCAAATGTGATCATTATAGGTTTTGCAGGAATAGGGCCATCGTAAACTAAATAATCATAAAGTTGCTCTGGTAAAATCGTCTGATAACCAGCCTCAGCCAGGGCTTTCATTTGCGCAGCGAAAGCAGCTGGTTTTACCGTATTGGTTTTCATAACAGCACTTGCAGTATTACTAAATTCTCTAATATTATGGTAACATAAAATAGGCACTTCTTTTTTGGAAAGAATTTTTGCGGCATCTGCCATTACTTTTTTAGCTTCTACTTTCTTAACAGTAACCGTATCGCCTTCAATTGCTGTTTCGGTCTCGATTTTTGTTTTACGAGTTTCTGATTGACATCCAACTAATAAGAAGAGCCCTAAAAAAACTACAATAATACTATTCTTCATAATGCAAATATTTAATTATTGATATTGAATGTACATCGGTTTTGGAGTAAATTTCACTAATTCCTCTGGAGTGTACATCGTCCAATCGTTCTTATTGTCATTTTTATAAAATAATTTAAAACCAGTGAAGTGTAATGGTTCCTTGTATATGTAGCGCAAATAAGTTGATTTCTTAAGTACTTTGCTACCAAAACCATCCATGTCCATTACCACTTGAACTTCAGGAACAATTTTTATGTCTTTATAGTTTTTTACCATTCCTTGCGTAAAGCGATGTACAACAAGTATTTTAGGAGTTAAGTTGTTTTTTCGAACGATGTCTGCAAGAATATCAATAGCATCATTAATATCTGCTGCTGTAAAATGTCCAATTTTAGTTCCTGGACGTTCACCACCTTTCATAGAAAATTCGGGATCAATTCCTAAGTGTACGTTAGGCATAGAAAGATAATCTACTAATTGGTTTACTTCTGCTTTCACACTGCTGTGTCCTACCTGAATATCAACAAAAACTAAGGCGTCAATTGGCTTAGCCCATTTAATAATGGTATCAATTTGTTTAAAAGGCATTCTCATGCGGTGCATATTATCTTTCCCTGGAGCACCTTGAGCGGTTACAGCAATATAATGTAGAGCAGGAATCGCTTTAACAGTGGGTTCTGCAGCTTGCCATTTAGCCACTTCACCTTGTAGTTTTTGAAGCATTTCTTTTCTAGGAATTTCGCCTAAAATGCCCATTCTTGTAGAATATAAATTACCGTAATAAGCAATAATTCTGTTATAAGGCAATATAGCGCCCGGTAAAGGATATGGTGCTTTTACTGGCCATCTTCCGGTTGTATCGCTGTTACTCATTGCTACCATTCTTTTATTGTAGTCGAGCGTATCTATCGTAAGTACTTTTTTCTCCTCAATTGAATCCTTTTTTACGGCCTCTGATTTAACTGTACTGTTTTCCGTATCTGCCGCTTTGCTGCGATTACAAGCGATGGTGCCTAACAGCAATAAAGGAAGTGCAATGAACGCAATTGTTGATTTTTTCATAGTAGTTAAATGTTCTATTAATTGGAAAAGGAATTACAGTTTTAAAGATACTTTTTATTCTGAATCACAGAGCAAAGATATGTTTTTTACAGCGCGACTAATCTAATAAAATTATGTCTCAAAGTACTATTTTTTATATAATTTAAGGATTAATAAAAGACATTATTATTTCAAAAATAGAAACCTTATTTCTGATGCGATATATAATCGTAGTAACTCATGATTTTAAAGTATTCAAAGCTATAGTTTACTTTTAAAATGAAAAGAAAAAGCTAACTTTATAGTTGTTATTTTCAATTTAAATATTCGAAAAATTGTTTAAAATTATTTTTGTCAATCTAGCCTTTTTTATCAGTATTATTTCTGTTTTTGGACAGGTAAAAAAAGATACCATAGCTCTTGAAGCAATCACTTTGAAAGGTTCACCTATTAAGCAACAACTTCAAAATGCAGCTTCTTCGATAGCCGTCATCACAACTGCCGATATCAATAAAAGCGACGGAACTGTGTTAACTCCCATTTTTAATAAAATTCCGGGCGTTACAATGCAACAAGGAGCTTTAAATACTAATAGGATTACGATTCGCGGAATCGGGGCGCGTTCTCAATATGGTACAAACAAGATAAAAGCATATTTTGATGGAATTCCACTCACTTCTGGCGAAGGTGAGACTACTATTGAAGATATCGATGTAGCATCTATCGAAAAAATAGAAATTACAAAGGGTCCAAATGCCACCAGTTTTGGTTCTGGATTAGGAGGAGTAATTCAGTTGTTTTCCAAAGAGACAGCTTTGGCAGAATCTTTTGGAAAGGCATCAACTACATTTGGAAGTTTTGGATTATTGCAACAACGGCTCTCTGCAGGGTTTAGTGATACCAAAACTAATTTGTATGCGAGTTACAATGATTTAGAGACAGATGGATTTAGAGCCAATAGCGAATACAAAAGGAAATCTTTTACTCTTCACGGCAAACAAAAAGTAAATGAAAACGGTAATCTATCATTTTTAGGAACTTTTACACGCTTGAAAGCTTTTATTCCAAGCTCTATTAATGAAACAGATTTAAATAATAATCCAGAGAAAGCTGCTATTACGTGGCAAGCCGCTCAAGGATTTGAATCCTATGATAAAGTAATGTTAGGACTGGGATATGATCATCGATTTTCAGATAAGTGGTCCTTCAAAGCTAGTGTTTTTTCTAATTATAAAGACGCTTATGAACCAAGACCATTTGATATTTTAGAGGATAATTCAAGTGAAATAGGATTTCGTTCGAATGTGAATTATGCAACGCAATTATTCTCTCTACCTTTCGAATTAAGCTTTGGAACAGAATTGCTCAAAGAGAATTATGAATTTTCTCTTTTCAAAAACTTGTATCAATCGCAGCCGGGGAAAGGAAGTACAAAAGGGGAGGAGTTTAGTGCAATTGAGCAAGACCGAAAGTACAGTAACTACTTTTTACAAATGGAAATTTGGCTCACAGAAAAACTTCATTTAGAAACAGGTTTAGCTTTTAACAAAACCAAATATTCTTTAAGAGACACTTTCGATAAAAAAATTGAAGTTAAAAATGCACCTTTTACTTTTGGAAATGTATGGTCACCAAGAGTTGGATTGTCATACAAAGTCAGTAATGGAAAAAATATATTTACCTCAATTAGTAAAGGATTTTCGGTTCCTGCAGTTTCAGAAACATTAACTCCCGAAGGTCAGATAAACACGGATTTGAAACCAGAAGTGGGCGTAAACTACGAAATAGGTTTCAAGGGAAATTGGCTTCAAAATAAATTATATACGGAATTGACTTTTTATAGTACCCAAATTACAAATCTGTTAGTAGCAAGACGCACCGCTGATGATCAATACGTGGGTATTAATGCAGGAAGTAGTTCGCATAACGGAATGGAATTTTCGCTATATTATAAATTTTTGAATGCTAAGTATTTCCAAATCACACCTTACGTTTCTGGAGCAGTGAATAATTTTAAATTCAAGGAATTTATAGATAATGATGTAGATTATTCAGGAAATCAATTAACGGGTGTGCCTGAAAATCAATTTAATTTTGGACTAGATGTTAGCACAAGTAATGGTTTTAGCTTAAACACTTCATTTTTAAACATGGATAAAATTCCATTGAACGATTCTAATAATAAATATAGTAAAGGGTATTCATTGCTTAACATCAAAACCACTTATGCATTTACAATTCTAAAGATTCTCAAAACGGAATTAAATGCTGGCGTTAATAATGTCTTAAATACTAAATATGCTGCTAATATTTTACCTAATGCTGTTAGTTTTGGCACTGCTTTGCCAAGATATTTTTACCCTGGAAATCCAGTAAATTATTACGGAGGATTTTCTATAAACTACCTATTTTAAATCGCTTTAAAATTATTTTTTTGTAATAGCTTCTACTTCTTTTAAGCTTATAACTTTGGTTTGTTTGTTCCCCCAAGAAGTCATTACATAATTCATTACATCAGCGACTTCTTCATTAGACAGCCCCATGGCAGGCATGTTTTTGTCATACTTTGTCTTATTAACAGTGATTGCTCCACTTAATCCAAATTTTACTGCTGCAATACTTTCATTTCTTTTGGTAGTTAGCCAGTCAGAGCCAGCTAGGGGAGGAATTCCAGCAACATCTCCTTTTCCATTAGCACCGTGACACTGAATGCAAAAATCAGCGTAAATCTCTTTTCCAGGGTTTTGAGGTGCTGAAATAACTGCTGTTTCTGAATTGAAAGCTATATAATTATCCTGCAAGCGAGCATTTTCTAGACTCAGATTTCCTAACAATAATATTCCAAATCCTAATAATAATTGTGTTGCAAGCATAATTTAATTTGGTATAATTTTTAAAATTCCTTTTCCTTCTACTCCTAAATAAATGAATCCGTCTGGACCTTGGGCAACGTTTCTAACACGGCCAACTCCAGCAGCTATTTTTTGTCTACCAATGACTTGATTTCCTTTTAGTTTTACTAATTCGAGATATTCAAATTTTAAGGAACCTACCAGTAAATGTCCGTTCCAGTCTGGATATTTATCGCTAGTTACAAATGCCATTCCACTTGGCGCGATAGAAGGGAGCCAGTAATAAATAGGTTTTTCAATTCCTGGTTTTTCATTTTCTTCACTAATCGTTGTTCCATCATAATCAATTCCGTAGGTAACTATTGGCCAGCCATAATTAGCTCCTTTTTTTATAATATTGATTTCGTCACCACCTTTTGGACCGTGCTCGTGTGCCCAAATTGCTCCTGTTACTGGATTTCTGGCCATTCCTTGTGGGTTTCTATTTCCATAAGTAAAAACAGCTTGCTTCGCTCCAGCTTGACCTACAAAAGGATTGTCTTTAGGGATTGTTCCGTCATCATTTAATCGGTATATCTTTCCACCATCGCGTTTAATATCTTGCGGATTTACAAAGTGGTCGCCTCTTTCTCCCACTGAAAAATATAAATATCCATCGTTGTCAAATACGATTCGGGATCCAAAATGTTGTCCCTTAGTAGTATTAGGTGTTGCTTTATAAAGAGATTCAACTTGAGTTAGACTTCCATCCAATAATTTTGCGCGAGTGAGTTTTGTATGTCCACCTGTGCCTTCACCTTCATCAGAAGCAAAAGTCATATAAATCCAGCCATTTTTATTATAATTGGGATGTAAAGTAATGTCTAATAATCCGCCTTGACCACGAGTATAAACTTTTGGGACGTTTTTAATCTCTGATTTTGTTCCGTTTTTAATATGATAAAGTGCACCACTTTTTTCAGTTACCAACATTGTCCCGTCTGGTAACCACACCATTCCCCAAGGAATTGAAATATCTGCTGACCCAGCTACGGTTTCTAATTTGTAGTTTTTTGAATCTTCTTTTAATGGGACGTCATTTTGTTTTACCTGTGCTTCACAACTTATAGAAAGTGCAGAAAAAAGAAAAAGGTAAGGGAATATAATTTTTTTCATAATGGTGCTTTTACTAAAATTTAGAAATAAAACAGTTTTAAAGATAGTAAAAGACAAATTAAAAAGAAGATTCTCTTGCAATTTTTAGTTCGAATTAACGAATTGGATTGAGTAAACAGTTTTTTAAAACTTTATGTGACAGAATTTAAAAAGTTGAGGTTAAAATTAAGCGTTTTATACAAAAAAAAGAGACTATCCATTGTGGACAGTCTCTAAAAAAACTTCTCAAATGAATAAGAGAAGCAACCACTAATCAAAACAAAATTTTTTATTTATATATTAATCAAGGTATTTCTGATCCGTTAAGGTGTTCATAAAGGCAACAAGTGCTTTTATCTCTTTTTGAGTAAGATTCAATTCATCTGATGGTAAAGTTTGGTTTTCAACGGTTATTCCAG
Organism: Flavobacterium weaverense; assembly: GCF_003688495.1. GTDB lineage: Bacteria > Bacteroidota > Bacteroidia > Flavobacteriales > Flavobacteriaceae > Flavobacterium > Flavobacterium weaverense. Next base: position 336,241 of record NZ_REFH01000008.1, read on the forward strand.
ATCCAACTCCTCCACCTTTGTTGTAAAAATCAATAACTTCTTCTAAGGTAGAAAAAACGCCATTGTGCATGTACGGCGCTGTCACCGCTGCATTTCGTAGAGTTGGTGTTTTGAATGCGTTTTTGAGCTGCGGCATTTCATGTTGTACATATCTTCCCATATCAGGACTTATTTTTAAATTGTTTTTATGCTCTGGAATTCCAATGATTTCATGTTCTGTTTTATTAAATTTTGGTGGAACTGTTCCATTAAAAAGTGGAATGAAATGACAGGTTGCGCATTTTCCTTTACCTGCAAAAACATTAAAACCTTGTTTTTCTTCATTTGTAAAATCGTTAGATTCGCCACGCATGTATTGATCAAATTTACTGTCGAAAGCGTTTAAAGATCGAACGTAACTTGCAAGAGCATTTTGCACGTGCCACTCTTCAACTTTTTTAGATTTTGGAAATGCGTTCATAAATAACTTGTTGTACGCTTTATCTTTGCTTAAAAATGCAACAATACTAGAGAGATCGCCATGCATTTCTTCTTTATTCTGGATTACATCGCTGCTTTGTTTTTCTAAATCCAGTTGTCGCATATCCCAAAATTGAGCATTCTGTAAAGATGCGTAAGTCAGCGTTGGAGTATTGCGAGGCAAGTTACCACCTTTTAAAGAGGTGTTTGTTTTTAGATTATCTGTAAATGCCATTTCTGGATTGTGGCAGGAAGCGCAACTTCTACTCTTTTCTTTCGAAAAGGAATTATCGTTAAAAAGTTGTTTACCTAAAGCTACTTTTTCGGGAGTATATTTATATTCTTTGGAAGGAGTAAAAGCATTGACATCAAAAGCATCTTTTTCGAAAATTGTTATAACATTTGGATTGACCACGCTGTTTTTATCAATAGCTTTAATTTTGTTTTTTTGTTGAAAAGCAATTAAATTACTGCTAATAGGATTTAGGAAATTCTTGATAAAGTGAACTCTGTCAAAAGCATTAAAATCAGAGTTACTACTGCAGTATTTCGCCGCTTCAGAACATAAAACAACTAATTTTTTACTTATTTCATCTTTGTATTCCAAAATGCTAATTGAATTACCTAAAGCAATTAAACTCACCTCCGTTTCTGGAATGGATCGTAATGCAATAGGAGAATCAAAACCAGTAATTCCAAGTGCAAGTATTCTATTAACTTGCATTTTTAAAGCGTCTAGAACATAATCATCAGAAATGGTGATGACGGTAAAAGTTTGTCTAACTTGATTCAGATTCGCCTTTATCATCTTTATTTCCCTTATTAAATCATCTTTGTTTTGTAGATTATATTTTGGATAAATCAATTCTTCAATTACTTGGAATCCATTAGGAGGAAGAAATTTATTTTCAGCTACTTCTAGTTCGTCAAGCGCTGGTCCGTTTATAAAGCGAGCGGGATCTGGACAGAAATATTCTACAGCCCATTCCATTTTTTTGTAGGCCAATCGAGCATTAGTAAAAGCTTGATTTAGTTTTTCTTGCTCTGTTTCTTGCTCTGTAACTGCTTGAAAATCATTTATTTTTTGCTCTAAATTTTCGACATCAGCTAGCAATGATTGTTGTACAGTCAATGATTTATATTCTTTTTTACAACCTACTACAGTAACAGCAAGTAGAATAGTAAGAATTATGTTTTTGGTGTAATTAAACTGAGATTTCATTATGAGTCTATTATATAAACCAAAACAACCTGTAGTAGGTTGCTTTGGAATAAATTAATTCTAAAATTACTTTTGAACATTTCTAATAATTACGGTCTGTCCACCTTCTTTGTTCGTGTTAACACCGCTTCCATCAGGATTTTTAAAAGCATCTTTTTGCCAAGTATGTGGGTGAATGTTTAAGATAAATGTATTTGGAACACCTATCACATCAGAGATATCTTCCATTGCGCCATATTCCCAACTACCTAATTTAGTTGTGCCAGATTGATTGTAAGTTGCGTTCCAGACAGCATCATCTCTTTTATGATTCATTGTCATCCATGGTTTGTTTGCTTTTGTAGCAATGTTATATTGCCAGATGTACGAATCGTGTTTTGCATCTGCGTAATAGGAATCCCCATCTTCTTGGATGTAAACATAATTCTCTGTTACACAAATGTTGTCTGGATTTATGATACCAGTTCCCGGCGTAGAATCGCCTTCAACAACTAATTCTATTTTCCCTATTAAAGGATTTTTGTCGTCTAAAACTAATCTATACACTCTTCCCCACATAGTATAACCTGCTACAGGATTGTTTCCGCTAGCTTGACCAGTAGCTGTGAAATAGATTTCACGGTTATTTTTAGCAGAACCTTTTCTATAATCGACATCTTCAACTCTTGAAAAACGAATCGCTCCTAAATTATTTACAGTTGTATTTATTGCTGCTCCAGTTAGGTTTTTAGCATTTGGAATCTCCACAAAAGAAACATCAAAAGAATTTCCTACCGTCATTGTAGTTTCGGTTTGTACACCATCATTTCTTTTTAATGCATACAATTTTCCATTATTAAGATCTCCTACAACTTCATTTACATACATTATTACTTGTCCAGCACTAGTGTGTCCTGTCGAATATCCTTGGTCTTCGCCAATGATAATTACTGTTTTTCCAGCATAAGCTGCTTTTGTTAGCGGTACAGCATTTTCCATACTAGCTTTTCCTAAAGCAGGTAAAACACGGTCCTTTCTACTTTTTTGACTGCTTAGACTAAATGGATCAATTCCGTGTACCATACTTTCTTCACCGCTCTCGCCAGCGGTTAAAAACATAGGTCCAAACCCATGAGTAGCCGGAGTCGCTAAAGTTGCAGAACAAAGTCTGGTCATTCCGCCAATTCCATCAACGATATAATCCCCTTTTATAGGTTTTAATGTTTTATCAAAATAAACTCTGGAAACTGATTTTAATATTTCGTGATTGGTAATCATCATGTACCCATCTCCATTAGGATCTTTCATAAATCCAGCGCCATCAGGTTGTGCACCGTACACGAAAGAAGGAGATTCAGATAATACATCTGTACTACTTATTAAAGAACTTATTTTTAGATTTTCAAACCCTTCTTTAGCAACTACTAAAGCGGGCATTGATGAGGTGTTAAAATCAATTAAAGAGTTGGATTTTTTTTCTTCGTTATCATTTTGACAACTTACAACAGCTAAACTAGCGATAGATAAAATTCCGAGTTGTTTCAGGTAGTTAATTTTCATGCTTCTTGTTTTTAATTATTTTTGACAAAGAAACAGTGAAGAAATGGTAAGCAAGTTAAAGGAGATTATTCAAATCGTGACCATTTTGTTAAGCAGAGGTGATGCTAATGTTACTATGTTAATTTAAGAGTAAGGAAATTAAAAATGATTCTTACTAGAAACATCGGGTATCGCTTATTACAGTGTTTTAAGAATGGTACGTAACTTTACTTAATGTTTTTGGATGATCCTCGTGTATTGTTCTTGATCCAAAAAAGTGTTGCCTTTTAGAAAAATAGATGTTGCCTAATATGTTGCCTTTTTTCCTAAAATAACTTGTCAAGCTGTCAAAAGACAAAAATTCACTATTTTAATCATAATGTGGGGAAGCACTATTCCACTTCACTTTAGTGCAAAAAAAAAGACTATCATTTCTGATAGTCTTTTTATAAAAGCTCCCTCTCTTGGGCTCGAACCAAGGACCCTCTGATTAACAGTCAGATGCTCTAACCAACTGAGCTAAGAAGGAAACTGAGCAGTAAAAAGTAACTTGCGTTACATCTCTAAAGCGGTGCAAAGATAGGCTATCATTTGGTTTGTGCAAATAAAAACCCAACTTTTTTTAATTTTTTTTATCTCCCTACAATTGCTTTGTAAATATCATTTCCATTAGCAAATAGTAATAGTGTTATAAGTAAAACAAAACCAACTAATTGCGCATTCTCTAGGAATTTATCACTAGGTTTTTTACCGCTAATAATTTCGTATAATAAAAACATAACATGACCACCATCAAGTGCTGGAATAGGTAATAAGTTCATTACACCAAGCATGATTGATAATAATGCAGTAATATTCCAGAACGTTTCCCAACTCCACGTGTTTGGAAAAATATCAAATATTGCTTTAAATCCACCTACTTGTTTGTAAGCACCAGTACTTGGACTGAAAATCATTTTCAGTTGTTTCCCGTATCCTATTAATTGATCTTTACCTTTTGTAATTCCAACAGGAATTGCCTCTAGAAAACCAAATTCTTGCTTACTAATTTTATAGTATCCTAATTTCTCAAGATTACTCAAACTTAAGCCACCAACGCCAATTCCTAATTTTCCATCGCTAGTTACAACAACAGGAACTTCAATCTCTTTTAGATCTCTTAAAATAGTAGCAGGAATTGTTTTATTCTTGTTGTTCTCTAAAATGGCTTTAGCTTGATCAAAATATTTAGCAGGCTGACCGTTTAATTTCAACACAACATCTTTTGGCTGTAACGCAGTGTTTTTAGAATCTTCAGAGATTGCTCCCACAACAAACGGCATTCTGATGCTCATTAAGCCTCCTTTTTCATGCTTTGATAGTTGATCAACAAAATCATTTGGCATTTTAATAGTTTGTTGCATGCCATTTCTTTCGATCAAAACCTCTTTTGCCATAATGACTTTCATAGTGATGTCATTATCAAATTTTGCTATTTTTAAACCGTCAGCAGCAAGTATTTTATCACCTGTTTTGAAACCAACATTTAGCATTGCTTTGTTTTCAATCAATAATCCGTCTTTCAAATCATCGTTAGCTATATAAGTTTCGCCATAAGCAAATGCCATACCTATATAGATGATAAATGCTAAAATAAAGTTTACCGTAACTCCACCTAACATGATAATCAAACGCTGATAAGCTGGTTTAGAACGAAATTCCCAAGGTTGTGGCGGCAAAGCCATTTGCTCCTTGTCCATACTTTCGTCGATCATTCCAGAAATTTTCACGTAACCACCTAGCGGTAACCAACCAATACCGTATTCAGTATCTCCAATTTTCTTTTTTAGAAGGGAATATTTAACGTCAAAAAATAAGTAAAATTTTTCGACTCTTGTTTTGAATAATTTTGCAGGAATGAAATGTCCTAATTCGTGAAGTATAATAAGTAATGATAAACTCAATAAAAATTGAGAAAGCTTTATAAATATGTCCATTGTTTAATTTTAGTTCTTTTACAACTCACAAAAGTAAGGTTTTCTATTTGTTTAATTTACAAATATTGTTCCATAGGGTTTTAAAACTTTGTTAATTAATTTAAATTCAATCTTTCCTTTAATTGCAGTCGCTTAACTTTACTTTTTACAACTTATTTTTTAGTTATTTCTACTTAAAGCTTACATTATGAGATCAAAATTATTTTCGCCTCTTTCGATAAAAAGTATCCAATTTAAAAATAGAATTGCTGTTTCGCCAATGTGCCAATATTCGGCAACAGATGGTTTTGCTAACGACTGGCATCTTGTTCATTTAGGAAGTCGCGCTAGCGGCGGTGCTGCATTAATCATTCAAGAAGCGACTTCTGTTTCGCCAGAAGGAAGAATTTCACCTCAAGATTTAGGACTTTGGAAAGACGAACAAATTGATAAATTGAAACAAATTAATCAATTTATAATTAGTCAAAATTCAATTCCCGGAATACAATTAGCGCATGCCGGCAGGAAAGCCAGTGCAGCGTCGCCATGGAACGGTGGTCGAAAGGTAACAATTGAAAATGGAGGTTGGAACACTGTTGCACCAAGTGCTTTGGCGTATCATGAAAATGAAACCGCACCAATAGCATTAGATAAAACCGGGATACAAAAAGTCATTGAAGATTTTAAATCAGCGACTAAAAGAGCAGTTGAAGCTGGTTACCAAGTTGTCGAAATTCATGGCGCTCATGGATATTTATTACATCAATTTATGTCGCCTTTGTCTAATCTTCGAACAGATGAATACGGAGGAAGTTTTGAAAATCGAATCCGATTAACTTTAGAAGTAGTAGCCGCAGTTCAATCAGAATGGCCAGAAAACTTGCCTTTATTTGTTAGAATATCAGCAACAGATTGGGCAGAAGGCGGATGGAATATCGAAGAGTCAATCCAGCTTTCGAAAATATTAAAAGAAAGAGGGGTGGATTTAATTGACGTTTCTTCGGGAGGTGCAGTTTCACATCAACAAATTCCGTTAGGACCTAATTACCAAGTTCCTTTTGCAGAAAGTATAAAAAAAGAAACAGGAATTTTGACTGCGGCCGTTGGTTTAATCACTGATGCCAAACAAGCAGAAGAAATTATCTCGTCAGGAAAAGCAGATTTGGTTTTGTTTGCTAGAGAATCATTAAGAAATCCAAACTTAGGATTGTCATTTGCACATGATTTAGAAGCTGAAATTCAATGGCCAAAACAATACGAAAGAGCAAAAATCTAAAGTAATAGATAGAAAATGAATTTCATAGTTTTACACTACTTAGTACGTTTAAATTTGTGAGATTCATTTTTGGCTTTTACAATTCACTATTTGATTATTACATTATGCAAAAAATTAAAACCGCTCTTCTTTCTTACGGAATGTCAGGAAAAGTATTTCATGCTCCCTTTCTAACTTTCCATCCCGGATTTGAACTCACTGGTTCTTGGGAAAGAAGTAAAAAAGTGATTCATCTTGATTTTCCAAAGGTCAAAAGTTATGAGTCAATAGAGGAATTGTTAGACGATGATGTAGATTTAGTTGTTATAAATACTCCTGTGGCAACGCATTATGAATATACTAAAAAAGTATTACAAGCAGGAAAACATGCAATTGTCGAAAAAGCATTTACGACAACTGTTGCCGAAGCGCAGGAATTATTAGCTTTAGCCAAAGAAAAACGATTAAAACTGGCTGTGTTCCAAAACAGAAGATGGGATAGTGATTTTAAAACAGTTCAAAAAATAATTTTTGATGAACTCCTTGGCGAAATCGTAGAAGCTGAATTTCATTTTGATAGATTTAATCCATTATTGAGTCCAAAACAACATAAAGAAACTATCAATTGTGGATCTGGAATTCTGAAAGATTTAGGTCCACATATTATTGATCAGGCATTATGTTTATTTGGTTTACCACGATCAGTTTTTGCAGATATTCGTATTACAAGGAAAAACTCATTAGTTGATGATTATATTGATATCGTACTCTATTATCCTAATTTTCGTGTGCGTTTAAAAGCGGGATTTTTTGTTCGAGAGGCAAATCCAGCTTATGTAATTCATGGTAAAAAAGGTTCTTTCTTAAAACCTAGAGGCGATGTTCAGGAAGACGAATTAAAATTAGCTAAAAAACCGAATTTAACAACTTGGGGAACCGAGTCAATTGAAAAAAGAGGCTTGTTACATACAGAAATTGATGGTAAAATAATTAATGAAATGATTCCAACTCTACAAGGGAATTATTACGACTTTTTTGAAGGTGTCTATGATTCTATAGTAAATGACAGTATAGAACCAGTTACTGCAAAGGATGGCGTTGCTGTGATGCAAATTATTGAAGCCGCAATTCAAAGTAGCGTGCAGCGAAAAGTAATTGATTTATAAAATTTAATGACAAGACTATTACAGTAATTAAAGTAGATCAAAGTTTTTAAAAGCGATTGGAATTCTAAGAATTAATTAATAATTATATCTCTGAAGAAAATTACACTTTATAATTTGAGAGGCATTATCTTGATACTGAAAATATAATAATATTTGCAGTATTGACTTTTTATAAACAATAACGTTATAGTTTTTTTAGGTCCAATGGTTTTGATTCAATTGCCAATTGCTTGTTGTAATTTTGCACTTTAAAATTTAAAATAAATCGGTTTGATAAATATAAACTTCTTAGGAAGATCAAAAACAAAAGCAAAGTTTAAGAAGCAGTACAAAGACATAAAGATTTCTTATTTAAATAGAATTCGTTGGGCGGTTTCTATGTTTTATTTCGGGATGGGATTGTGCTTTGCAACTTGGGCTAGTAGAATTCCAGATATCAAAACCACTTTGCAACTTAGTGAAGGAGATTTAGGATCAATTTTATTTGCGTTGCCATTAGGACAGTTAGTGATTATGCCATTTTCGGGAAAATTAGTAAGTCGTTTTGGAAGCCACCGAATGTTAGTGTTTTCTTTGCTTTTTTATGTTTTTAGCTTAACAAATTTAGGATTGGCTAATAACGCTTGGCAATTATCGGCGGGATTATTTGTTTTTGGGATATTTGGGAATTTATCAAATATTGCAGTAAATACGCAAGGAGTTTACACTGAAGTGCTTTTCAAAAAAACAATAATGTCGTCATTTCATGGCATGTGGAGTTTTGCAGGATTTATGGGTGCTTTAGTAGGGTTAGCAATGCTAGCATTTGATTTGACACCTTATATTCATTTTCTGATCGTTGGAGTAATAGTATTTTTATTGATGGCTTTCAACTTTCAGTTTCTAGTAAAAGCGAAAGAAACCATAAAGATCAAAAAGAAAAAAATGTTCTCAAAACCAGATAGCGGTTTAATTTGGTTGGGAATTATTGGGTTCTGTAGCATGGCAAGTGAAGGTGTAATGTTTGACTGGAGTGGTGTTTATTTTAAAGATGTCATCAAAGCTCCTGGACCTTTAGTGATTTTAGGATATACTTCGTTTATGATTATGATGGCTGGAGGAAGATTTTTAGGTGATGGTTTAATTCGAAAATTTGGTAGAAAAAACGTTTTACAAATTAGTGGAATTATGATTTCTACCGGACTTTTTACAGCAGTTTTCTTTCCGTATATTGTTCCCTCTACACTCGCATTTATGTTAGTCGGACTTGGAGTTTCTACAATTGTACCTACTGTTTATAGCCTTGCTGGCAAAAATCCTAATGTTTCTCCAAGTATCGCTTTAACAACTGTTTCAAGTGTTAGTTTTCTAGGTTTTTTAATGGGACCACCTATCATAGGATACATTGCTGAGGTTTCAAGCCTCCGATTTTCGTTCGGTTTCATTGGCATTTTTGGTGTTCTAATCGCATTTATGGTTTCTAAAATCGAAGCTGTAGAATAACGTTTTATTTGGGAACCGTAAATCACTTTTTCAAAAACATTTTGTTTTACTCTCAATACTTTAGAACATGATATTCTTGATTATTTCATTGCTTATTGACCTGCTAAATCAGCTAAGATGCCATTAACATCGTGGCTTTAGACTCTTTTTTATTTTCGAAAATGCAGTATAATAAAAATTCTAACGTTTTCAGTAAAAATAAATACATTGAAAATCAATAGATTAGAATTTAATTATTACTTTTAACATTATAATTCTGTCACTCAATTTTTCTTGCTGAATTTCAAATACCACTTTTTCAGTAGGATTATATATGATGCTTTTATCAATTTCCAACTTTAATTTTAATCCAATTATTAATGTTCTCCATCTCGGATAGCGTTATGTACGCTTTTAGTTCAACTTATGAGAGTTTTATAAGTTGAACTTTTCGCATTTCCTATAGACAATAATAGGTTCTATAATTTGGATTTTTCTGTTGATAACCGTTAATAGCATTTGAGTGTATGAATAAATTTTACTTCACAATTTTCTTTATCATTTATGTATCGGGAGCAATTGCGCAAAATAAAAGTGGTTTTTTTGGAAGAATTATTGAAACAAAATCTCAAAATCCATTAGGTTTTGTTGTAGTCAGTGTTCAAAATACTTCATTAATGCAAATTACTGAAACTGATGGGCAATTTATTTTTGATTCTGTTCCTTCAGGTACTGTTTTGCTATTCATCCATAGCCAAGGATTCAAAGATGTACTCCTTCCGCTAGAAATTGTTTCAGACCAAATGCTTGATCTAGGTACAATCAGCTTAGAAGAAGACCAAACATTAGAACAACAAAGCAGTATAATTACACTTGTAGAAAGCGATTTTAGTGATGAAAATAGTAGTTCAGAAAGTACTTCGGGACTTTTACAATCCTCAAGAGATGTTTTTCTACAATCAGCAGCCTTCAACTGGGGACAAGCTCGGTTTAGGGTTCGAGGATTAGACAGCGAATATTCGACGATGATGATTAATGGTGTTGTCATGAATAAAATATATGATGGCAGACCACAATGGGGAGAATGGGGAGGATTGAATGATGCATTGCGCAATCAAGAATTTACGCTGGGAACTGCAGCTTCAGATTATAATTTCGGTGGAATTTTAGGAACGCAACAAATCAATACTCGCGCTTCGATTTATAGACCGGGTTCTCGTATTACTTTTTCAGGTACAAATACTAACTATAGTTGGCGAAGCATGGCTACTTATGCGAGCGGTATGAATCCTTCTGGTTGGGCTTATGTGGTTTCTGCGGGAAAACGCTGGGCACAAGAGGGCTATTTTGAAGGAACGAGCTATGATGCAAATTCTTTTTTTCTAAGTCTTGAAAAAAAATGGAGCGAAAAACATTCATTAAATCTAACAGCAATGTATACTCCAAATTACAGAGCTAAAAATTCTCCAAATACATCTGAAGTCACCGATTTAACGACTATCAAATACAATTCTTATTGGGGTTTTCAAGATGGCAAAAAGCGGAATTCGAGGATAAAATCTATTGAAATGCCTACTATTATGCTCAATCATTATTTTAAAATTAATGATAAAACCAACCTAAATTCTAGTGTAACGTATCAATTTGGTAAAGTAGCTAATAGCAATATTGATTATCAAAATACTATCAGCCCTGATCCATCCTATTATAGAAAAATACCTAGTTTTTATAGTTCGTTATATGCAAAAGATAGCGGAGAATTTTCAGGAGCATTTACGCCAGATTATGAAAATGCAGAGAAAAGCAAAAATTCATTCCTAGCTAATCCTCAAATCGATTGGACTGCTATTTATAAAGCAAATCAAACTCCTTTTCTTGATTCCAATGGCATTATTTCAGGATATGAACCTGCAAAAAGTAAATACGTTCTATATGAGGATCGAGTCGAAGACCAAACTGCTGCAATCAATACTAATTTAACTACTCAACTTTCAGAAAACATATTTTTAAACGCTGGAGCATCATTTAAAAAAATAAAATCTAATTATTCTCAGCATCTTCTAGATTTACTTGGGGGACGATACTTTGAAGATATTGATACCTTCTATAAAGGTTCACAATCTCAATCTGATCTTAATAATGCAGATCGCCAAGTTGTAGTAGGTGAAACATATGGATATAATTACAATTATTTTGCTGCTGTTTTAGAGGCTTTTACTCAGTTTAAATTCACATATAACAAAATTGATTTTTATTTGGCGCAGCAGTTTTCGAATAGAACCTATCAAAGAGAAGGTTTATATAAAAATGGTATTTACGAAAACACATCTTTTGGAAAAAGTGAAAAAGTAACATTTGAAAATTTCGGATTCAAAGCTGGATTTAATTTCAAAATTTCCGGAAAAAAATTGGTTACTTTTAATGCAGCACATTTGACCAAAGCACCTTCTTTACGCAATACTTTTCCCAATTCTAGACTAAATAATTCAATAGTAAATGAACTTGAAAGTGAAAATATTAATAGTGTCGACGTTAGTTATATTTATCGTTCGCCAAAACTAAAAGGCAGATTGACAACATATTATTCACTTATAAAAAACATAACTCAGATTTCATTTTTCTACGCTGAAGGAATTTTTGATGACGGAGCAGGATATTTGAATACGGATGCTTTTGTAAGTCAAACACTAAGCAAATTAGATAAAAAGAATATTGGTGCTGAGTTAAGTTTGGAATACCAATTGACTTCGACAATAAAAACTACTTTGGCCGCAGCCATAGGAGAATATACAATTGCAAGTAATCCTCAAGTTACATTAGTAAATGACGCCAAAGCTTCCATAGAAAATACAAATCCAGTTTTTGATTTTGGAACAGCTGCTCTTAAAAACTACAAGCAAGCAGGAATGCCACAGCGAGCCTATTCTTTTGGTTTAGAATACAGAGATCCAAAATACTGGTGGATTAGTACTAATGTCAATTATCTCACAAATAGCTACGTCGACATCTCAGCAATTTCTAGAACTAAAATATTTTATAAAAATCCAGCTTCCGGTTTTAACTTTCCCGAGGCAACAGAGGAACGAGCTGCAGAGTTGCTAAAGCAAGAAAAATTTGATCCGTTAATGCTTTTAAATCTTGTAGGTGGAAAATCTTGGCGAATACATGGAACGAATTTTGGCATTTTCGCAAGTGTCAATAATGTACTCGATGTTACTTATAAAACTGGGGGATATGAACAGGCTCGAAATGCTAATTTTAGAGAAATGAACCAAGACGTTTCTAGTGGCACGCCATCCTTCGGTAATAAATATTTCTACGGATACGGAAGAACCTATTTTGTGAATTTATATATTAATTTATAGTCTCTAGAACATGAAAAAATCTACTTATAATTCTTATTTCTTTTTTTTATCACTGCTACTATTAAGCGCTTGCACAAACGATAATTTGTCTGCACCACAATTAGTTTGCACGCAAACGGATTTGATTCCTAATATCAAGGTGAGTGAAGTTCGTGCAAACGCAAACGCTATCGTGGCTCAATATAAATACGATGACGTCATTGAAGCTTATGTTATATCAAGTGATGAAGCCGGAAATTTTTTTAAAACTATATCTTTTCAAACCTTGGCTACAGCCGCAACTCCAGCAATAGGTTTTAGCGTTCCAGTTGACGCTACTAATTTATATATTGATTATAGAGTTGGCAACAAAGTATATCTAAAGTTGAAAAACCAATTTACAGATGTTTCATTTGGAGGAATGCGTATTGGAAGCATTTTTGTTAATGGCTATAATGATGGTGGAGTGGGAAGACTTTCTCAAAATGATTACAAAGCAGTTCTTAACGCCTCATGCAAAAACGCTAATGAGGATGAGCTTGTAAAAGCCGTTACAATGACTGAGCTGCTCAATGATTCATACTTAAACACTTTAGTCGAGCTTTCAGATGTTCAATTTTCAATCGCCGCAAAGGGCCGCCATTATTTTGAAGAGACAAATAATGTAGGTGGCGCGACTAATTGGGGACTAATGGATAAGCTTGGAAACCAAATCTATTTTAGAACTAGTAGTTTTGCTAAATTTTCTACTAGCTTAGTTCCTACTGGTAGCGGTAAAGTAAGAGGTGTGCTTACAAAATATGGAACTGATTATCAATTGCTCGCAAGGTCCGAAAAAGATGTCGTTATGGAAGGGGTGAGAGCAACTCCATTCTTTATTCAAGATTTTGAAACTGCAGTTGATAAATCAAATTTGATTCTTGCTGGTTGGACAAACATTGCACAAAATGGATCGCTCTTATGGAAAGGAGGGGTTTCGGCAGGTAATGGTTATGCCGAGTTTAGTATTTCAGGTACTAAAGTAGTTACAAATGTTGCTTGGTTAATTTCACCAAAAATAGATATGGACATCTATAAGAACGAAGTCCTTAGTTTTAGAGCTGCTCAACATCATTTAGATATTGATTCACCGCTTAACGCGCTTGAAGTTTTAGTTTCAACTAATTTTGATGGATTGAACGTAACCAAAGCGACTTGGATTCCGCTGAAAGCAAATTTACCGAATCAATCCACACCATGGCGTCAATTTATAGGAAGTGGCGCAGTAGATTTATCTTCTTACAAAGGGAAAATTAATATAGCGTTCAAGTACAGTGGTTCTGGTAAAAATCTAGCGCTGGATGGTGCTTTCCTAGTAGATGATGTGCAGATTTTTGGCGATAATTAATTTCACTATCTTTGCGGCAAAATAAAATAAAAAATACCATGAAATACACTTTATTAGTACTTGTCTCTTTTCTATTTGTTTCTTGCTTTCCAGATTTGAAATCTGATGTTGAAACACAACCAGTTGATTATACAATCCAAAATGAAAAAGAAATCACTGATTATATTGCTAAAAATAATTTGATTTCCCAAAAAAGCGAAACTGGTTTACATTACATAATTAATGAAGAAGGAACTGGTAAACAGCCTAATGCAAATTCAGATGTAACAGTTGCGTACAAAGGATATTTTACTAATGGTAAAACTTTTGATAAAAGTGAAGCAGCAGGAATTACTTTTAATTTACAACAAGTAATAAAAGGATGGACAGAAGGAATTCAATATTTCAAAGAAGGCGGAAGCGGCGTACTGTTAGTACCTTCTAGTTTAGGTTACGGTAACGGAGGTCGACCAGGAATACCTGGAGGCGCTGTACTTATTTTTGATATAAAATTAATTACTGTAAAATAAATTATAGCATTGATTGATTTAAGAAATCTAAAGAGATTGTCCAATAGGGCAATCTCTTTTTTTTTACTTTAAAAGCTTTTTTTAAAATAATACTATTATTAAAAGCTTGTGATTTTTTTATAAACCCATTACAACATAAGTTCCTTACAAATCATTAAATTTGTAGCTTATTCAAAGACATGTTAGAAAAAGAAGTAATAAATTTCGAAAAAACGGCTATAGTTGGTATTGTAACGCAAAATCAAAGTGAAGAGAAACTTAACGAGTATCTTGATGAATTAGAGTTTTTGACCTTTACTGCTGGAGGCCAAGTGGTAAAGCGCTTTTCGCAAAAAATGGAACGTCCTAATCCAAAGACTTTTGTTGGAACAGGAAAGATTGAAGAGATTCATCAATTTGTTAGAGAAAATGATATTTCAACATTAGTATTTGATGATGAATTGTCTCCTTCACAGCAAAAAAATATATCTAAAATAATTGAGGAATGTAAAATCCTTGATCGAACGCATCTTATTCTTGATATTTTTGCACAACGTGCTGAGACTTCATACGCAAGAACGCAAGTAGAATTAGCGCAATGTCAATATTTACTACCAAGACTTTCCGGAATGTGGACGCACCTTGAGCGCCAAAAAGGAGGAATTGGGATGCGTGGACCTGGTGAAACGGAGATTGAAACAGACAGACGTATTGTACGTGACCGTATCGCATTATTGAAAGAAAAAATAAAAACTATTGATAAGCAACAAGGCGTGCAACGCGGAAATCGTGGTGCAATGGTTCGTGTGGCTTTAGTGGGGTATACTAATGTTGGGAAATCAACTTTAATGAACGCAGTAGGTAAAAGTGATGTTTTTGTGGAGAACAAACTTTTTGCAACTTTAGATACTACTGTTCGAAAAGTGGTGATTAAAAACTTACCTTTCTTGCTTTCTGATACTGTTGGTTTTATTCGAAAATTGCCAACACAATTGGTAGATTCTTTTAAAAGCACATTAGATGAGGTTCGTGAAGCCGATCTTTTATTACACGTAGTTGATATTTCTCACCCTGAATTTGAAGATCATATTGCATCGGTAAATCAGACATTATTAGATATCAAAGCTAATGATAAGCCTGTTATTATGGTTTTTAATAAAATTGATGCCTACAAACATTTGACTATTGATGAAGATGATTTGATGACTGAGAAAACGAATAAACATTTTACACTTGAAGAATGGAAATCAACTTGGATGAGTAGAGTAGGAGAGCAAAATGCTTTGTTTATTTCCGCTACTCAAAAAGAAAATTTTGAAGAATTCAGAGAACGTGTTTATGAAGCTGTGAGACAGATTCACATTACTCGTTTTCCTTACAATAAATTCTTGTATCCAGATTATAAGGATGCTGTTGAAAAGGAAGATAAAGAGGAAAGTGACGACGAATAGCTATATCTCTGTTTAATAAAATGCTTAATCCCTTTTGATTTTTCAAGAGGGATTTTTCTTTGAAAAAAAGTCTAAGTATAAATACTCTTCTTAAAATTAATTTGTTCTATTTTGCAGCCAAATTAAAAACATGAAAAACCCACCTTTTATTACAGACGATACAGTCGTTTTTGGATTATTGATGCTTCTTTTAGCATTTGTGTTTTACACTTCTGCAATAAAATTTGGATTTTGGAAAAAATTCTACGTTGTTTTTCCTTCTTTGTTGATGTGTTATTTACTTCCTTCGATATTCAGCTCGTTAAATATCATTGCACCGGAGTGGAATGAAGTGGGTGAAAGCGGTGAATTAATTGCAAAAAAGTCTTCGATATATTTTATTGCTAGTCGGTACTTACTTCCAGCTGCTTTAGTTTTAATGACATTGAGCATTGATTTGAAAGCGATGTTTAAATTAGGGCCAAAAGCATTAATTATGTTTTTTACAGGAACCGTAGGTGTAATAATTGGAGCTCCAATAGCTGTTTTGATCATGTCTATTTTTTCTCCTGAAACTGTTGGTGGTGCAGGGTTTGATGCCGCTTGGCGTGGACTTTCAACCATTGCAGGAAGTTGGATAGGCGGTGGAGCTAATCAAGCAGCAATGCTTGAAGTTTTCAAATTCAATCAGGAAAAATACGGAGCTATGGTTCTAGTAGACATAGTAGTTGCTAATATATGGATGGCTTTTCTACTATTTGGTATTGGAAAAAAAGAAAAAATAGATAAATGGCTGAAAGCTGATAACAGTTCAATTGAAGAACTAAAAGAGAAAGTTACAGCTTATGCTGATAACGTAATTAGAAATCCTAGCTTAACCGACTTAATGATTATCTTGGGTATTGCTTTTGCAGCGGTAGGTCTTTCGCATTGGGGAAGTAATTCTTTCTCCGACTTTTTAAAAGCTAATTTCGAAATTGTAAATGATCCTACAAGTTTTGCATCTACTTTTGGAGATCGGTTCTTTTGGATGGTTACGATTGCAACGGCTTTAGGAATTCTATTCTCTTTCACTAAACTTAAAGCTTATGAAGGAGCTGGAGCAAGTAAAATAGGAAGCGTTTTTATATATATTCTTGTTGCATCTATAGGAATGAAAATGGATTTAGGATCTGTGATGAGTAATCCTGGATTACTGATCGTAGGGCTGATTTGGATGGCGATTCACGTTCTACTATTAGTTATTGTTGCGAAGATCATTAAAGCGCCATTTTTCTTTCTCGCTGTTGGAAGTAAAGCCAATATCGGTGGAGCAGCGTCTGCGCCAATTGTAGCGTCTGCTTTTCATCCATCACTAGCTAGTGTAGGTGTTCTTTTAGCAGTTTTTGGTTATGTAATAGGAACTTATGGTGCGTTGCTAGCTGCATTTTTGATGGAAATTGCAGCTCCGAAATAGGTTATAGAAATTTTGTTAATTCACATTTCCCAATAATTTTATTGGAAGTTAATGAAAATAAAAAATCCCTTTTGAAATCATTTTTCAAAAGGGATTTTTGCATAAATATTATTTTGATCTAGAAACCGTAATTAACTCCTAATCCAAAAACTTCTCTAGTTTGTACAGCCTTAATTGAATTATCATCATAAATAGCTTGAAATGCTACGTTTGCTGATAGGTATTTGTTTATTTTCATGATTACATTCATTTGGTAGTCGACATCTACGTTTTGCGGTTGGTCTAAGTAGTTAGAGTATAAATTCAATCTGTTTTCAATGGAAACATTTGTCATTAAATTGATTTTATAATATCCTGAAATGCTAGCTCCAAATTCAAAGCGAGAAGAGTCACCTTGTAAAACTCCAAAAGAAGGTCCAAATTCAGTAAAGTGTGGATGAACAACAATTAGCTTAGCTGTTGCGGGAGAAAAATTGACGCTAAGATTGTCACTTTTTTTCCACCAAATACCAGGTCCAAACTGGAAATAAGCAGGAGAGAAGAAATGAGAGATTTTAATCATATTCTTGTCTAAACCGCTATCCATTTGTGTTTTAAAATTAAAGAACATGGAATAATACCATTCTCCAGTAGCTTTTTTACCCCAAAGAGAATTTAGCTCTAAACGATCATCTGTTTTGGCTGTTTTAGCATCACCTTTTATTTTACTTAAGCCATAGGCTAAAATAAATTTATTGTCCCAAACGACATCGCCATTTTTATAGTTGAAGTCATAATTGATTCCAAGATTACCAGCAATATTAGAAGTTCCGCCGCCTAACCATTGCTTGTTATAAGAAGATTGGTTAAAAAGCAAAGAAAAATTTCCTTTTTTAGTCCAAAGTTTCGTCGTGTCTATTGCAGTCTCTTGTGCATTAGCAGCAAAAATGCTCATAAGAAAAACTAAAGTGATTGCTATATTTTTCATAAAATGCTATTTAAAAGTTTTGCCAAAAATAAATAATTTTTGCTAAATTTTAATTTTATAAATAAATGATTGAAAAATAGAATGTACATTACCCTTTTGAACTTGCTTTAAATAACGGAACTGCTGAACATGCCTCTCCGTACATAATACTTCTCGCAAAAGGCTGTAAGTAATGCGCAGCTAAAACGTAGGCGCGCATTGGCACAGGTTTTCTTGAGCAACCTTTTATAATCATTGGCTTGTTTGAATATACTGAATAATCAATTTTAGCAAGTAACTCTTCATATAATGAAGCTTCTAAATCTTCAATTGTTCCATCAATAATTTTTTTCGCAAATGGTGCTAATTGAATAGCAACTAAAATGGATGCCCAAGCAGGAACAATAGCATCTGTACTGCAATTAATAGCAACAAATTGATCTTGATATTGTGACCAATCATGATTTTTAAGTTGCTCTCTAAAATCTTTTTCCTTCAATAAAAATCCTTCTATGAGCCAGTGGGAAATATCGATTTGCGCACGAATTCCTTTCGGATAATAATCTTCTAGATCGAAAACTTCCAAAACACTATTCGCTACCTTATTTATTATTTCGTCCATATTAAAGTCTTAAAGTCGAAGGTCAAAAGTCATAAAGTAGCTCTAAATAGACTTTATGACTTATGACTTTATGACTAATTATAGCATACCTAATTCTAACTTAGCTTCTTCGCTCATTAAATCTTTACTCCAAGGTGGATCAAATGTAATTTCTACCTCAGCGTCCTTTACATTTTCAATTGATCTCACTTTTTCTTCTACTTCTCTAGGTAGACTTTCTGCTACTGGACAGTTTGGAGAAGTAAGAGTCATTAGAATTTTTACTTCATAATCCGTATTTACCATTACGTCATAGATCAATCCCAGTTCATATATATCTACAGGAATCTCAGGATCGTAAATTGTTTTTAACATTTTTACGATTGATTCGCCTAATTCAGTTGTGTCTATTTCTTGTTCCATTATTATTTATTTTTGATTTTTAAATACATTACTTCTATTCTGAACATATAAGCCATGTAAGTTTTTTTTTATTCGTTACATTTATTCTTCTAATCTGCAAGATTAGTGTAGTAATTATTTACCAACGTTTTCTGACCTTCGTAAAATATATTTTTTACGTTAAAATTAATTAGTAATCCAATTGGTGAATGTAATAAGTTCATATAAGTTAGAAGTTGTGCTTCGAATATAGGATTAACTTCATTAACTGATTTTAATTCCAGCACTAGCACATTTTCAACAAATAAGTCGCATCTTAATTTAGATTCTAACTCAAATCCTTTATATTTCAAAGGAATTGTCAATTCAGATAAAAAGTTTATTTTTCGTAATTCTAGTTCTTTTTTAAGACATTGATGATATACGCCTTCTAAAAGGCCAGGACCAATACTTTTATGAACTTCAATTGCTGCGCCATTAACCTGATAAACTAAATCTTTTAGAAATGCTTTTGTAAAATTCATAGTTAAAAAATTACTTCAGGTGAATCTTGTTAAAAAACTTATCTGACTTATATGTTTTAAAAAACTATTAGTTATTTTAATTTTGAGCATTAAACGCTAAAGCATACATTTTAATATATTTTATCATTGAAACTAAGCCGTTTGCACGAGTTGGTGACAAGTGTTCTTTTAAACCGATTTCATCGATAAAATCCATATCAGCTTCAAGAATATCTTTTGCACTTTGATTAGAGAACGTACGAATTAATATCGCTATAATTCCCTTAGTTAAAATGGCATCACTATCTGCGGTGAAAACAATCATGTCGTTAGTCTGCTCACCTTGTAACCAGACTTTCGATTGACATCCTTTAATTAGGTTATTGTCTGTTTTGTAATCTTCCTTAATTAAAGGAAGTTTTTTACCAAGTTCAATGATATATTCATAACGCTCCATCCAATCGTCAAACATCGAAAATTCATCAACGATCTCTTCTTGTATTTCTTTTATTTTCATAGTAAGCTGAATTTGTTTCAGTTTTATTCTTTTTTAACAAATGAGTTTATTTTATCGACTAGCTTTTTTATTTCTTTTGGTGGAAAACCATGATCAAAACTAGTTGATTCGTAAACTTTATCTTTATGTCTAATTTTTAAATTGGCAATAGCCGCACCGTCATAAAATCTTTTTTCGGTTGGAGCTTTTAAATCTTTTAAAGTTTCTAATTTCACCTCTTTAAAGTAGGTAACCAATTCATTCCATTTAGCATCATCAATTTTGGTAACAACCGCGTTATCTTCAGTATTTCTATCTTTAGAAACACTCAGCATCTGATTTTTGATTGTTATTTTCTGGTAAAATCCTCTAGTATTTGCAGTGTATTCAATAACTGCAGCTTCCATATCTTGGGCTTTTGCACTATCACAACTTTTACCCATAAAAAGAGTTAGAAATAATAAAGTTAGGATTTTCATAATTTTATTTTTTTAAGACAGCATCATTTTTGCCCTTTTTACAGCTTCAACCATGGCATCAATTTCTTCCTTAGTATTATAGAAAGCAAATGAGGCTCTAATAGTACCGGGAATATTAAAGAAATTCATAATAGGTTGCGCACAATGATGTCCGGTGCGTACTGCAATACCTAATTTGTCAATTATCGTACCAATGTCGTAAGGATGAATTCCTTCAATATTGAATGAAATTACAGATGTTTTTTCTTTAGCGGTGCCGTAAATCTTTAAACCGTCAATTTCTAACAAGCGTTTTGTTCCGTATTCTAGTAATTCTAATTCTTGCTGTTGAATGTTTTCAAAACCGACTTCATTCATATAATCAATAGCTGTTCCTAGAACAATTCCTCCAGCGATATTAGGAGTTCCAGCTTCAAATTTATGAGGTAACTCAGCGTAAGTTGTTTTTTCGAAAGTTACATCTTTGATCATTTCTCCACCACCTTGATAAGGAGGTAATTTATTCAACCAATCTTCTTTACCATATAAAATCCCAGTACCTGTTGGTCCACAAATTTTATGTCCGGAAAAAACATAGAAATCACAATCTAATTCTTGAACATCTGGTTTTAAATGCGGAACTGCCTGCGCGCCATCAATTAAAACTGCTGCGCCGAATTTATGCGCTTCGTCAATCATATATTTTATAGGATTGACAGTTCCTAAAGCATTCGAAATATGATTTACGGTAACAATTTTGGTTTTATCTGAAAGTAATTTATCGTACTCAGCCATTATCAATTCTCCATTTTCGTTCATAGGAATTACACGCAGGATAGCTCCTGTTTTTTCACATAACATTTGCCAAGGCACAATGTTACTATGGTGTTCCAGTGCCGAAACTAAAATTTCATCACCCGCTTTTAATAACGAAGCAAATCCATTAGTAACTAAATTAATACCGTGAGTGGTCCCCGAAGTAAAAAGTACTTCATGAGAAAATTTAGCATTTATGTGATTTTGAATCTTACCGCGTGAAATCTCATAGGCATCTGTGGCTAATTGACTCAAAGTATGAACGCCACGATGAATATTTGCGTTAATCTCCTGATAGTACTTTGATATGGCATCTATGACAACTTGTGGCTTTTGTGATGTCGCTCCATTATCGAAATAAACCAATGGTTTTCCGTTTACTTTCTGAGAAAGAATTGGAAAATCTGCTCTAATTTTATTTATATCTAGCATAATTATTTAGAAAAGTTCTAAATACAAAAGTAATGAAAAACGAAATTGTATTGGGTATGAATTGCGTAATTTTTATGATTCTTTGTTATGCATTCATAGAATTTTTTTATTGAATCTATGAACTATTATTTTATTAAATTGCAATAAATTAATTCTTTAGCAAAATGAAAAAATTCTTTAAGTTCGTTGGTCTTGCCTTAATTATTGCACTTTTCTACGTAGGATTTACTACTTATCCTAAACTAGATTTAATTTCTGGCTTTTCAGCCAAAAGTATTGCTTCGGGACATTTTATAGATGGTAGATCTCAGGAAATGATTGAGAGAGGCGATAACGATATTAAACTAATAGATTTAGCTACTAACACAATTGACGATGCTGGAAAATTTGCAATAGCTTCCGTTTACGGATTAAAGGAACGAAAGGCAATTTATCGTGAAGGTTTAGGAGCTACTTTGATAACAGAAGATTTTGACCTTAATAAGCCTTATGAAGTTCCAAAAAGAACTAAATTAAATAACAATTTACCATTTCCTTATGGAAATTTAGAACCCAAAGACACTCTTTTCAGTAATGTGGATTACACTAAGTTAAATGCGGCTGTAGCCAATGCTTTTGATAAAAAAGGCGAAATTAATAAAAGATCGCGATCTGTTTTAGTAATCTATAAAGACAAAATAATTGCGGAGAAATACGATACAGGTTTTGATAAAGAAAGCAAAATTTTGGGTTGGTCAATGACTAAAAGTATTACGGCTACGATGTTTGGAATTCTTCAAAAACAAGGAAAATATGATATTTATAAATCAGCTCCTATAGCGGAATGGCAAAAAGATGATCGTAAAATAATAACCACAAATGATTTATTGCATATGAATTCCGGACTAGAATGGGAGGAAAATTATAGCACTATCTGTGATGCTACTAATATGCTTTTCCAAGAGAAGGACATGTCACGATCGCAATTAGTAAAACCTGCTGCTTTCAAACCAAACACAAATTGGAATTACTCATCAGGAACTACGAATTTATTATGTGGAATTTTGAGAAGCCAATTTAAAACGCAACAAGAATACCTTGATTTTTGGTATACAGACTTAATTGATAGAATTGGGATGAACTCGATGGTTATTGAAACGGACATGAAAGGGAATTTTGTGGGTTCGTCTTACGGTTGGGCAACAACAAGAGATTGGGCTAAGTTTGGTTTGTTGTATTTGCACAAAGGGAATTGGAATGGCGATCAAGTCTTTGATGAAAGTTGGGCGAAATATGTTGCGACTCCTACAAAGGGATCAAAAGGAGATTATGGAGGTCACTTTTGGCTAAACGCTGGTGGAAGATATCCTGATGCGCCAAGAGATTTGTATTCATGCAATGGTTTTCAAGGGCAGAAAGTATTTATTATTCCTTCACTTGATTTAGTAATTGTGAGAATGGGATTGACGGAAGACGCAAAATTTGATGTAAACGGAATGTTGAAAGGGATAATAGGGAGTTTGAGTTTAAACACAAAGAGCCCAAAGTAAAAAAGCAATAAGGTCACAAAGTTCAATTATAAACTTTGTGACCTTATTGTAATCTTAGTGAACTCTTTAATTAAAATTACAAATCAAATCCCATTTTAACGCCTAATTTGGTGGCAATAATTTTGGTAATTCTTTGTTTTAGTTCAGGTATCTTGATGTTTTCGATAACTACATTTGAGAACGCGTACATTAATAATGCTTTAGCTTCTTTTTGAGGGATTCCACGTTGCTGCATGTAAAATAATGCTGTTTCATCTAACTGTCCTACTGTACAACCGTGAGAACATTTCACATCATCTGCAAAAATCTCTAATTGTGGTTTTGCATTTATAGTTGCTTTATCGCTCAACAATATATTGTTACTTTTCTGGAAAGCATTTGTCTTTTGAGCTTCTTTTTCAACAAATACTTTTCCGTTGAAAACTCCTGTTGAACGGTCTGAGTAGATACCTTTATAATCTTGGAAACTTTCGCAATTTGGAGTTGCATGGTTTACTAAAGTATAATGATCAACGTGTTGCTTTCCGCCAATAATTGTAATTCCATTCAACGTACTTGTCAATCTTTCACCAAAGTGATAGAAATTTAAATTATTACGTGTTAAATTCCCCCCAAAAGAGAAAGTATGTACATATACATGACTTTCTTGTTGTTGAGAAACGAAAGTATTGTCAATTAGATTCGCTTCAAGCGTATCATTCTGAATTTTATAATAATCGACGATGGCACGTTTTTCAGCAAAAATTTCAGTAACAGAATTTGTTAGTACTGGATTTTCATTCAAACTTTGGTGACGTTCAATAATCTGAACATGTGAGTTTTCGCCAACGATTACTAAATTCCTTGGTTGAACCAAAAGTGCAGCTTGATTTCCTGTAGAGAAATACATGATTTCAATCGGTTTTGGTGCCACTTTACCTTTCGGAATATTGATGTAAGCTCCTTCATTGGCGAAAGCCGTATTTAAAGAAGTTAAACTATCATCTTTATTCGCGATTTGGTTAAAATATTTGTCAATAACCATTTTGTATTTTGGTTTATTCAATGCCGAAGCCATCAAACAAACATCAATTCCTTCATGAGTTGTTGAAGATAAATGAGAGCTGAAAACACCATCAACAAAAACCACTTTATAAGTATCTACTTCGTTTAAAAAGTACTTACTAACTTGGCTGAATTCGATTGAGTTTTCATGCTTTGGAAAAACTGTAAAGTCATTTTTTAAGATGGCATTTAGTGAAGTGTATTTCCAAGATTCTTCTTTTTTGGATGGGAATCCTTTATTTTCAAAGTTTTTTATGGCAGCAGTTCGCACATCATGAAGTTCAGAGTGAACATCCACACGCTCTTCAAAAGCCATAAAAGACGATAGTAATTTTTCTTTTAATTCCATTTTTTATTATGCTTCTTGTTCTTGTTTGATCCAATCGTATCCTTTTTCTTCTAATTCTAGCGCTAAACTAGCATCACCAGATTTTACAATTTTTCCGTCCATAAGAACGTGAACAAAATCAGGAACGATATAATCTAATAAACGCTGGTAGTGCGTAATCACAACCACTGCGTTTTTATCGCTTTTCAATTTATTTACACCATTTGCAACAATACGTAAAGCGTCAATGTCAAGTCCTGAATCAGTTTCATCAAGAATAGCCAATTTCGGTTCTAACATCGCCATCTGGAAAATTTCGTTACGTTTTTTCTCTCCACCAGAGAAACCTTCGTTAAGAGAGCGAGATAAAAACTTTCTGTCTATTTCTAATAACTCTGATTTTTCACGAATCACTTTTAGCATTTGGTTAGCTGGCATTTCTTCCAGACCTTGTGCTTTACGAGTTTCGTTAATAGCTGTTCTGATAAAGTTTGTAACAGAAACTCCAGGAATTTCTACTGGATATTGAAACGAAAGAAAAACACCTTTATGAGCTCTTTCTTCCGGTGCTAAATCAGCTAGATCTTCTCCATCTAATGAAATTTCGCCACTCGTTACTTCGTAGTTTTCGTTTCCTGCAACTATTGAAGCCAATGTACTTTTACCAGCACCATTTGGTCCCATTATTGCATGAATCTCTCCTGCCTTTACTTCAAGATTAATTCCTTTTAATATTTCTTTATCGCCAATTGTGGCATGTAAATTTTTTATTGATAACATGTTGTCTTTATTTATTGGTAATGACCTTTTACTGAAAGGATATTTAATATTTCTATTGTGTTTTCGTCTATAATCTCATAAACTAATCTATGTTCTTTATCAATTCTTCGAGACCATACTCCAGATAAATTATGTTTCAACTGTTCTGGTTTTCCAATGCCTTCATAAGGACTTCTTTGAATGTCTCGTAGTAATTCAGATATTTTCTTTAGAATTTTCTTCTTCCCAGATTTATTCCAAAGTAATATGTCATTTTGCGCTTTTTTAGAAAAAACTATTTCCATAGTTTGTCTATTTCTTCCAATGACATTTTTATTCCTTTTCCTTGCTTTAATTCTTCTCTAGCTTCTAAAATTTCTTTTACAAACTCAGGATTGTATGGCTTGTCAATTTTTTCAATAATTTCAAATCCAAGTGATTTTGCCAATGATTTTAACACTGGAAAATCTTTCTTCTTCACATTTTTTAAAACAATATCCATAGCTATATAAATTTAAATAAATTTTTTAACCTACTGAACCTTCTAGACTAATCTCAAGTAATTTTTGAGCTTCTACAGCAAATTCCATTGGCAGCTTGTTCAAAACATCTTTACTAAAACCATTTACGATTAAAGCAATTGCTTTCTCCGTTGGAATTCCACGTTGGTTACAATAAAAAACTTGGTCTTCACCAATTTTTGAAGTTGTAGCCTCATGCTCAATTTTAGCACTTGGATTTTTTGTTTCGATGTAAGGGAAAGTATGCGCACCACAATTGTTACCCATAAGTAACGAGTCACATTGTGAAAAGTTTCTAGCGTTATCCGCATTTGGTCCAATTTTCACTAAACCACGATAACTATTTTGTGATTTTCCAGCAGAAATACCTTTAGAAATAATAGTCGATTTAGTATTTTTACCTAAATGGATCATTTTTGTTCCAGTATCAGCTTGTTGATAATTATTAGTAACCGCAATTGAATAAAATTCTCCTACTGAATTATCTCCTTTTAAAATTACTGACGGGTATTTCCAAGTTACTGCAGAACCCGTTTCAACTTGTGTCCAAGAAATTTTTGCGTTTTTCTCACAAATTCCTCTTTTAGTAACAAAGTTGAAAACACCACCTACACCTTCTTTGTTTCCAGGGAACCAGTTTTGAACGGTAGAATATTTTATTTCTGCGCCTTCCATTGCGATCAATTCGACAACAGCGGCGTGTAATTGATTTTCATCACGACTTGGAGCAGTACAACCTTCAAGGTAACTTACGTAACTTCCTTCGTCAGCAATTAATAATGTTCTTTCGAATTGTCCTGTTCCTGCTTGATTAATTCTAAAATAAGTCGAAAGTTCCATTGGACATCGAACGCCTTTTGGAATATAACAGAAAGATCCATCAGAGAAAACAGCTGAATTCAGCGCCGCGTAGAAATTGTCTTTTTGAGGGACAACAGTTCCTAAGTGCTTGCGAACTAATTCTGGATGTTCCTTGATAGCTTCAGAAATACTCATAAAGATAATTCCTTTTTCACCTAATGTTTTCTTGAATGTAGTTGCTACCGAAACCGAGTCAACAACAATATCCATTGCTACATTATTCATCATTTTTTGCTCATCAACCGAGATTCCTAGCTTTTTATACATTTCTAAAAGTTCCGGATCAACATCATCTAATGTTTTATTAGGATCAATTGTTTTTGGAGCTGAATAATAAGAAATAGCTTGAAAGTCAGGTTTTTTATAATGCACATTTGCCCATTCAGGCTCAATCATTAATTGCCAAGCACGAAAAGCTTCAAGACGCCAATCCGTCATCCATTGTGGTTCTTCTTTGCGCAGAGAAATTGCACGCACAATATCTTCGTTTAAACCTATGGGAAACGTATCAGATTCTAAGTCTGTGTAAAATCCGTACTCATATTCTTTAGTTTCGAGTTCGATTTTTAAATCGTCTTCGGTATATTTTGACATATTTTTTATTTTAATGTTTTACAAAGAGAAACTCTCTCCGCATCCACAAGTTCTGTTGGCATTTGGATTATTGAAAACAAATCCTTTTCCGTTTATTCCTCCTGAAAATTCTAATATTGTTCCGGCTAAGTATAGAAATGATTTTTTTTCTACAGCTATCGTTATGTCGTTGTCAATGAAAATTTTATCTTCTTCATTTTTAGTTTTATCAAATTTTAAATCATAAGACAATCCAGAACATCCGCCGCTTTTTACACCAACTCTCACATAGTCTGTTGCAGCATCAAAACCATCGTCTTTCATAAGATCAATAATTTTTTTTCTTGCAGTGTCAGAAACTTTAATCATAAGTTCGTTTTTATTTGTTTTACAAGTTATTAATTGAGCAATAAATTCTGTTTTAAAAGTAATTTTTAGAAACTCGAATTAGACCTTATATTGATTTTGTCTAAATTAAGGACAAAGATACTATATAAAAAGCTTTTTCCATAATTGATAACATTTTTATAACTAATGATAAAATAGAAAAAAGTTATTTGTAAGGGCGAATCGAATTTGAATTCCTTAACTTTGGTTTCTATCAAAATTTATAAAAGTTTATGAAATTATATCCTATAGAAACTGGAAATTTTAAATTGGATGGTGGCGCTATGTTTGGCGTAGTGCCAAAGACAATTTGGAATAGAACTAATCCGGCAGATGAAAACAATTTGATTGACATTGCAGCGCGTTGCTTGTTAATCGAAGATGGGAATAAATTGATTTTGATTGACACTGGAATGGGCAATAAACAATCCGAGAAATTTTTTGGATATTATTCGCTTTGGGGTACACACTCCATGGATAAATCTTTAGCTAAATACGGTTTTCATCGTGATGATGTGACTGATGTTTTTATGACTCACTTGCATTTTGACCACTGTGGCGGTAGCGTAAATTGGAATGATAGTAAAACAGGTTACGAACCTGCTTTTAAAAATGCTAAATTTTGGAGTAACGAAAATCATTGGGAATGGGCAACAAAACCTAATGTACGCGAGAAAGCATCTTTCCTATCTGAAAATATTTTGCCAATGCAAGAAAGCGGCCAATTAAATTTTGTAAAAAGACCTGAAGGCGATTACTTAACGCAATCAGAGCTGGGTTTTGGCATCTTCTTTGCAGATGGACACACTGAAAAACAAATGCTACCTCACATTCAGTATCAAGATAAAACAATAGTTTTTTGCGCTGATTTATTGGCCACAGCCGGACATCTTCCCGTTCCTTATGTAATGGGATATGACACTAGGCCTTTATTGACAATGCCGGAAAAGGAAAAATTCTTAAATGCGGCTGCTGATAATAATTATTACTTATTCTTAGAACATGATGCTCATAATGAAATTATCACTGTTCAACATACTGAAAAAGGAGTGCGATTAAAGCAAGTTCATAGCTGCGAGGAAATCTTAACATAGTGTTAAGAATACTTAGATTTGTAACAAAAAAAATTATTTTAGACAAATATTTCAAAAACCTAAAAAAACATTAATAATGAATCCTATTAAACCTATTTACATATCTGCCTTTGCATTGCTCGTTTTGGCTGGATGTGGTACTTCAAAGCAAGTTATTAATACTACTAATTTAAGTGCTATAACTGCTCCTTTGAATGTTAAAAAGAAAGCGGCGTTAACTGAAAACGAATTGAAACGTTGGAGCCATTTAGATATCGTAAAAGATACTATCCCTGGTATGAGCGTGGACAGAGCTTATGCTGAATTGTTGAAAGATAAAATAGGTATTCCTGTAATTGTAGGTATTGTAGATTCTGGAGTAGATATTGAACACGAAGATTTAAAATCAGTTTTGTGGACAAATAAAAAAGAGATTCCTGGAAACGGAATAGATGATGATAATAATGGATATATTGATGATATTCATGGTTGGAATTTTCTAGGTGATATTACTAAAGAGAATTTAGAATACGAAAGAATTATTAAGGATAAAACTATCGCTGATGATGTAACGTATCAAGCAGCTAAAAGTGTTAATGATAAAAAAGTTGCTGAAGCTAGTGTAGGACAAGGTCGTTTACAGGAAATGCTAGTTGCAATTAAAGATGGTGATGCTGTATTAGTAAAACATTTTGGCAAACCAGTTTACACCGCAGATGAAGTAAAAGCTATCGTTACTAAAGATGCTACATTACTTAAAAGCAAAACTACCATGCAACAAATGCTTTCATACGGAATGCCTGTTGCTGGATTAAAGGAAGCGATTGAAAAAGATCTAAATGATTTTAAAGCTTTAATTAGCGGAGAAAATCTTAAGGTAGATTATCGTAAAGTTGTAGGTGATAATCCAAATGATATCACGGACACTAAATACGGAGACAACAATGTAATGGGACCAGACAAGAAGGAAATTCTTCATGGAACTCACGTTGCAGGTATTGTTGCTCAAACTAGAAACAATAATTTAGGTGGAGATGGTGTTGCAAACAATGTACAAATCCTTACGGTGCGTGCAGTACCAGATGGAGATGAGTATGATAAAGACATTGCATTAGGAATTCGCTATGCTGTTGATAACGGAGCTAAAGTAATCAATGGAAGTTTTGGTAAAGCGTTCTCTCCTCACAAGCAATGGGTTTATGATGCAATAAAATATGCTGAATCTAAAGATGTTTTATTTGTTCATGCTGCAGGAAACGATGCTAAGGATATTGACTTTGCGGATAATTTTCCAACTGACGCAGATGATAAAAAAACAGAATACGCTGATAATGTGCTAACAATTGGTGCATTAAATTATGAATACGGAGATAAAGTTGTGGCTCGTTTTTCTAATATTGGAAAAGTTAATGTAGATGTTTTTGCTCCAGGTGTCCAAATCTATGCTACAACTCCAAATAACTCTTACCAATATTTACAAGGAACATCAATGGCTGCGCCAAATGCTGCAGGAGTTGCTGCATTAATACGTTCTTATTATCCAAAATTATCTGCTAAGCAAGTGAAGCATATTTTAATGGATTCAGGAGTAGCAATAACTACTGAAGTGATTGTGGGTGGAAAAGCAAGTGATAAACGTTCTTTTACTACCTTATCTAAATCAGGAAAAATAGTGAACGCTTACAATGCTTTAATAATGGCAGAAAAAATGTCAAAATAATAATAGTTTAAAAATTCACATAATGGAAGGGCGATTCGTCCTTCCATTTATATTTTAATGTATATATGAAAAAATTACTTTTACTTTCTTTTGTGACTCTAGGCTTTGGAAGTCTGATCGCTCAAAACAATGCGTATTGGCAACAACACGCTGATTATAAAATGGACGTCACCATGGACGTGAAAGAATACAAATATAAAGGTACTCAGGAATTAGTTTATACTAATAATTCATCTGATACACTTAAAAAAGTATACTATCATTTATATAACAATGCTTTTCAACCGGGAAGTGAAATGGATGCTAGAGTTTCAAGCATTAAGGATCCAGACGGCAGAATGGTAAACAAAGTAAAGGTAGGTTCTAATGAGATTAAGGAAAGCCGAATTAAAACTTTACAACCTAATGAAACGGGATATTTAAACATTACAAATTTTAAGCAAGATGGTATCGTGGCATCTGTAAAAGCAGCAGGAACAATTCTTGAAGTTACTTTGGTTAAACCAATAGTTCCTAATTCTAAAACTACTTTGACGTTAAATTTTGACGGTCAAGTTCCAGTTCAAATTCGTCGTTCAGGAAGAAATAATGCTGAAGGTGTAGAATTTTCAATGTCACAGTGGTATCCAAAAATGGCCGAATTCGATTTTGAAGGTTGGCATGCAGATCCATACATCGCAAGAGAGTTTCATGGTGTTTGGGGAAATTTTGACGTAAAAATTACAATTGATAAAGAATATGTTTTAGGTGGTACGGGATACTTACAAAACAAAAATGAAATTGGTCATGGTTATCAAGACGCAGGAATAGTCGTAACTGTACCAAAGAAAACTAAAACATTAACTTGGCATTTTAATGCACCAATGGTTCATGATTTCACTTGGGCTGCAGACAAAGAGTATATTCATGATATTGTAAAAGGTCCTAATAACGTAGATCTACATTTCCTTTATAAGAATAATCCAAAGTATATTCAAAACTGGAAAAATCTACAGCCTAAAACAGTTGAGTTAATGGAAATTTACAATAAAACTGTTGGCGATTATCCATACAAGCAATATTCAGTAATACAAGGTGGCGATGGAGGTATGGAATATGCAATGTGTACTTTAATTTTAGGTCAAGGTACATTTGAAGGGTTGCTAGGAGTTACTGCTCATGAAATGGCGCATTCTTGGTTCCAACATGTATTAGCTTCAAATGAGTTAAAACACGGATGGATGGATGAAGGTTTTACATCCTTTATAGAAGATTACGCATTAAATCAAATGAGTGATAAAAAAGTAGAAAATCCATTTGAAGGAGCTTATAAAAATTATTTTTCAATGGTGAATTCTGGTAAAGAATTGCCTCAAACCACACATGCAGATCGTTTTGATGAGAATCGAGTTTATAGCATTACATCGTACAGTAAAGGCGAGGTGTTTTTAGCACAATTAATATATTTGATAGGTAAGGAGAATTTAATGAAGACTCTAAAGAAATATTACAGTGATTTTAAATTTAAGCACCCTACGCCTAATGACATAAAAAGATCAGCTGAAAGGGTTTCTGGAGCAAATTTAGATTGGTATTTGACAGACTGGACAAAAACAACCAACACTATTGATTACGGGATTAGAGAGCCAAGAGATATTGGTGAAAGAACGATTGTAACTTTAGAAAGGAATGGTAGAATGGCTATGCCAATTGACCTATTAGTAGAATACACTGATGGAACTATGGAGAGTTTTTATATTCCTTTAAGAATGATGAATTTCGAAAAGCAGAATCCTAATCCAGCAATAAAAAGAACAGTTTTAGGAGATTGGGCTTGGGCATTTCCAACGATGGAATTTATGATTGCAAAGCCTAAAAGTGCAATTAAGAAAATCACTATTGATCCAAGTGGTTTAATGGCTGATATTAAAAAAGAAAACAACACGTACGAGCTTAAATAATTTTCCATTAAACTAAAATTATTTCGTTTTTATTATTAATGACAAACCCCTTCAGAATTAAATTCTAAAGGGGTTTTGTGTTTTTGAATCGGATAAGACTTATTCGAAATATTTATTGATAAATTCAATTACATTTTCGTCGCTCATTTTGTTAGAAGTGCTCTCCGTTTTAACGGCGTTTTTATATTGAGCGGAATCATCAAGGTACTTCATAAACTGTTCTTGGATTTGTCCTGTTCCGGTTAAATGAATCTGGTCTACATTAGGCATTTTAGCGGCTATCTCTTTAAAGAATTTTTGAGTAATACCTATTTCATGATTATTAGCCGTTTTTTCATTTGAATTACGCCCTGCTTCTTCAGCATTAACATGTCCTAGAACTACAAAATCTCCCTCGTCAACATTCTCTCTTCCAATAATAGTTGCGTGAGTAGAATCCATCCATACCCCAAATTGTTTTTTGTTTTTTTCTGACATGATATTTAATATGATTAAAGATTTAAACTAATTATTAGTAATATAAATATAGCGATAAAATAATAAATATCTCACTTTTAGACATTTATCTTTATGGGCCAATATTCTAATTTATAGGTTGCTTGATTCAATGAAACAAAAGTTTTATTACTAAAATAATTTGTTAAGCTCATCGTTTAAAAGTTTCTATCTGTTTATAAATTAAAAATCTTTTGGGATCGATGTGTAACTTACAATGCTGGAGATTCTGGGCTGTGTATGGCTACTGTACATATTAGTGATTACTTAATGATTTAGCGATAAACCTAGCTGGAATCTTTATACTGCAAAAAAAACAGTCTAGTTTTTAAAGCTAGACTGTTTGCGTTTTATGTTACTTTAGATGCTCTAACATATCGACGGTCATGGTTTCCAAATCAAATTTGTGCTTCCAGTTCCAATCTTTTCTAGCTTCTGCATCATCAATACTTGCTGGCCAACTATCCGCAATTTTTTGACGGAAGTCAGGCTCATAAGTTACTGTAAATTCAGGAATATGTTTTTTGATTTCAGCAGCAATCTCCGTTGGCGTAAAGCTCATTGCCGCTAAATTATAGGAAGAACGAATTTTTATTTGTTCTACTGGTGCTTGCATGATCTGTATGGTTGCAGCAATTGCATCATCCATATACATCATCGGCATTTTAGTTTCAGAGGATAAGAAACACTCATAAGTTTTATCTGAAAGTGCTTTGTGAAAAATATCAACAGCATAATCAGTAGTTCCACCACCAGGAGGAGATGACCAGCTTATTAAACCAGGGTAGCGTATACTTCGAACATCTACACCAAAAATATTATAGTAATATTCACACCATCTTTCGCCTGCTTGCTTACTGATTCCATAAACGGTTGAAGGTTCCATAACGGTATATTGTGGCGTACTCTCTTTAGGAGTCGTAGGTCCAAAAACAGCGATACTAGAAGGCCAGAATATTTTTTTTATTTTCTTAGCTTTCGCCAAATTCAAAACGTGAAACAAAGAGTTCATATTCAGGTCCCAAGCAAACGCTGGATTCTTCTCGGCAGTTGCAGATAGTAGTGCAGCCATTAAATAAATTTCATCTATTTTGTGAACTTCTACAAGATGCTCGATTTGGTTAAAATCTAATGCATTTACTACTTCAAAAGGTCCTGAATTGACGACATCATTATTTAGTTTTCTAATGTCAGAAGCAATTACGTTTTCGGTTCCGTAAATCTCACGCAGTTTATGGGTAAGTTCAGTCCCAATTTGTCCGCAAGCACCGATAATCAATATTTTAGTACTCATTTTGTCTATTTTGAGCTACAAATATAACAATTTTGTGAATATTATAAATATGATAATAATGCAGATCAATTTGTAAAAAGAATATAAAATTAGTAATCTAATTTCTTAATTATTTCTTTTTTAATCATATTAAATTAGTTTAAGTTAATGGATTGTTATTCCAATTTCCGTATTCGTAATTGTAAATTTACTTTGTAACTTTGTACTTTAATCCAAATCCAAATGATAAACAAAATAGTAGTCTTATTATCTTTGGTTTTTATTTTGTACTCCTGTCAAAATGACGATCAAAAGCGTATCGCAGAAAATAAGAAAGAAATACAAAAAAGAGAAGTTATACTTAAAAACATCGAGAAAGGCTGGGTATTTTATGACACTCCTGTTACAGAAGCCGCCGAAAATAGTTTGGCGAACTGGAATGAATGGAGAGTCTTTTTTGTTGAATTAGCTCAAAAACCTAAAAAGACAATTGGATGTTTTCAGCAAAAGTCTAAAGCACTTACTAAAAAAGCTATGGCTTTAAACGATAATATTCCTGGCGCTTACAGCATACCTGCTATAAAAAGTAGAATTTCTACTGTAGTTGCTAAGACGCAGATGCTAGATTTATATATCAATCTTGATAATATTCCAGACAAAAAAGTGGTAAAATTAATCGCAGAGATTAATTTAGAATTAGTTTCCTTACAAAGGCAAATGGAAAAAACGGTTGATAAAAGTAAAATTCCAGTCGAAGTAGGAGAGTCTGATTTAATAAAAATGAGGGACGCTTCTAGAGCAATACCTAATGTAATTATTGACGAAAACATACCTAGAGTTGAGTAAAAAAATATTATATAACACCTACGATAGTTCTCCCAAAACACAGCAAATTGTTGCTCGTTTACAAGAAAACAATCAAGTTAAAATGCATTTGTCAGGGTTGCTGGGATCAGCACTTTCATTTGTAATACGTTCTATTTTTAAAAAATCAGAACTACCTTTTTTAATTGTTTTAAATAATAAAGAAGAGGCTGCCTATTATTTAAATGATTTAGAACAAATGATTGGTGATCAGGATGTATTGTTTTATCCTGGCTCCTTTCGACGACCATATCAAATCGAAGAAACTGATAATGCTAATGTTTTATTACGTGCTGAAGTTTTAAACCGAATCAATTCCCACAAAAAACCTGCTATTATCGTCACTTATCCTGAAGCGCTATTTGAGAAAGTAGTAACCCGAAGAGAGTTGGATAAAAATACTTTGAAAGTAGCAGTTGGTGATAAAATCTCAATCGATTTCATTAACGAAGTTTTATTTGAATACGAATTTAAAAGAGTAGATTTTATTACAGAACCAGGCGAGTTCTCTGTACGTGGAGGAATTGTCGATGTCTTTTCATTTTCTAATGATAATCCGTACAGGGTAGAGTTTTTTGGTGATGAGGTAGAAAGCATTCGTAGTTTTGATGTTGCCACGCAGTTGTCTATTGAAACACAAAAAAAGATTACCATAATTCCAAATGTTGAAAATAAAGTCTTTCAGGAAAACAGAGAGAGTTTCTTAGATTACATTTCTGAGAAAACAGTAATTTTCATCCAAAACACCGAAGATTTTTTTTCGCAGCTAGATAAACAGTTTGAAAAAGCTGAAGAGGCTTTTGCCAAATTATCTCAAGAAATAAAGCGCTCTACACCGGAACAGTTGTTTTTAAATCAA
This sequence comes from Flavobacterium weaverense, assembly GCF_003688495.1. Classification (GTDB taxonomy): domain Bacteria; phylum Bacteroidota; class Bacteroidia; order Flavobacteriales; family Flavobacteriaceae; genus Flavobacterium; species Flavobacterium weaverense. The sequence continues at coordinate 372,262 of NZ_REFH01000008.1, forward strand.
GCTTCTTTTATAAAAAGAGCGTTAGATTTTTCAGTCGTTGAGTTGAGTTCAAAACCTATTTTTAGAACTACTAAGAAATTTGAATATCATATTCAACCACAACCATCTTTTAATAAACAATTTGATTTATTGCTGAACAATTTAAGTGAAAATCACTTTAACGGCTATAAGAATTATTTGTTTTGTTCGAATGAAAATCAAGCAAAGCGGTTTCATGATATTTTCGAAACGCTAGACGAGGCTAATTCTGAGAACATTCTTAAGCAATATCACACCGTAGTTTTGCCTTTGTTTCAAGGATTTATCGATGATGAAAATCAAATTACGTGTTATACTGATCACCAGATTTTTGAGCGCTACCATAAATTCAATATTAAAAGTGGCTATTCTAAAAAGCAGAATATCACCTTAAAAGAATTGACAACACTTTCGGTTGGTGATTATGTAACGCATATCGATCACGGAATAGGACGTTTTGGTGGATTACAGAAAATACAAGTTGAAGGTAAAACACAGGAAGCTATTAAATTGGTTTATGCTGACAATGATATTGTGTACGTGAGTATCCATTCACTTCATAAAATTTCAAAATATAACGGAAAAGACGGCGCGCCGCCTAAGATTTATAAGTTAGGTTCGAATGCTTGGAAGATTTTAAAACAAAAAACCAAGGCTAGAGTCAAGCACGTTGCATTCAACTTGATTCAATTGTATGCTAAAAGACGATTGGATAAAGGATTTCAGTTTGCTCCTGACAGTTACTTGCAAAATGAATTAGAAAGTTCGTTTATCTATGAAGATACGCCAGATCAAACAAAGTCTACAGCAGAAGTAAAAGCTGATATGGAAAGTGATCGTCCAATGGATCGTTTGGTATGTGGTGACGTAGGTTTTGGAAAAACCGAAGTTGCAATTCGTGCTGCTTTTAAAGCAGTCGATAATAGCAAGCAAGTGGCGATTTTGGTACCAACAACTATTTTGGCTTACCAACATTACAGAACTTTTACAGAACGGTTGAAGGATATGCCGGTTACAATTGGATATTTAAATCGTTTTAGAACCGCTAAACAAAAAACAGAAACCTTAAAAGATTTAGCCGACGGAAAACTAGATATTGTTATAGGAACACATCAATTAGTAAATAAAAATGTAGTTTTTAAAGATTTAGGATTATTGATTGTTGATGAGGAACAGAAATTTGGTGTCAACGTAAAAGACAAATTAAAAACGATTGCTGCTAATGTTGATACATTGACATTAACGGCTACACCAATACCTAGGACTCTACAGTTTTCATTAATGGCAGCGCGTGACTTATCTGTAATTACAACGCCGCCGCCTAACAGATATCCTATTGAAACCAATGTTGTAGGTTTTAGTGAAGAGTTGATTCGGGATGCTATTTCTTATGAAGTTCAGCGCAATGGACAAGTTTTCTTCATTAATAACAGAATCGAAAACATCAAAGAAGTAGCAGGAATGATTCAGCGTTTAGTGCCAAATGCTCGTGTGGGAATTGGTCACGGACAAATGGAAGGAAAAAAGCTAGAAGAGTTGATGTTGGCCTTTATGAATGGAGAATTTGATGTTTTGGTAGCAACCACAATAATTGAAAGTGGATTAGATGTTCCTAATGCAAATACGATTTTTATAAATAATGCAAATAATTTTGGACTTTCTGATTTACATCAAATGCGTGGGCGAGTAGGACGTAGTAACAAGAAAGCATTTTGTTATTTTATTTGTCCTCCATATTCTGCGATGACTGATGATGCTAGAAAAAGAATTCAAGCTTTAGAACAATTCAGCGAATTAGGAAGTGGATTCAACATTGCGATGAAGGATCTTGAGATTCGTGGTGCGGGAGATTTATTAGGTGGTGAACAAAGTGGTTTTATCAACGAAATAGGTTTTGATACGTATCAGAAAATTTTAAACGAAGCCATCGATGAATTAAAAGAAAATGAATTTAAGGATTTATATCCTGAAGAAAATGATATTGAAACTAAAGAATATGTAAAAGATTTGCAAATCGATACCGATTTTGAACTGCTTTTCTCTGATGAATATATTAATAATGTCTCAGAACGTTTGAGTTTATATAATGAATTAGGAGCTGTTAAAAACGAAGAAGAATTAATCATTTTCCAAAATAAACTGATTGACCGTTTTGGACCAATGCCTCCACGTGCAAAGGCTTTAATGAATAGTATTCGAATCAAATGGATTGCAACCCGTTTAGGAATTGAGAAATTAGTGATGAAAAAAGGAAAAATGATTGGCTATTTTGTGTCAGATCAGCAATCTGATTACTATCAATCCAAGCGATTTACTAATATGATACAATTCGTTACAAAGAATAGTAACATTTGCAAAATAAAGGAAAAGGAAACGCCAACTGGTTTAAAGCTTTTGCTGACTTTTGAAAATGTCAAGAATACAAGAATTGCGTTAGAATATATGGAAATGTTGGGAGGAAAATAATTTAGAATATTTAAAGCTTCCAGACTTTTATTGGCTGGAAGCCTTAAATATTAAATAATATTAATTCTTCAAATCCTTAATTACCTTAAAGGCAACATCCACTTGTTCCTCACTTACTAGAATTGTAAATTCATTCGAAGTTGAAATAACTTCATTAATTATAATTCCTTCCCAAGCTAAACGTTGGAAAATAAAATAATAGATTCCAGGTACAACAATATTTTCTTTAGGTAATTTAACGGTTATTGAAGCTAGATTATCTAATTTTTGAATCAACTTTTCGTTGGCAAAATGCTTGTCAACTAAGTGATTAATGCTATTACTTACTACAATGTTTGTCTCATTTACGCCTCTTGACGAAGTGTAGAAAATATCAGGAAGTGCGTTAATGTCTGTGATTAAATCCGCTTGTTTATTTAGAACAGTATCTGAAGCAGCAAAAGTGTAATCTGTTAAAGAAGATCGAACTGTAATTTCACCAATGTTCTTTATGACTTTGTTAATCTTATGATTTAATCGAAAGTCAAGTTCTTCAGTAAGTCGCTTTAAAGCCATTACTACTGCGCCTTGTTTTACTTCTTTTCCAAAATCACTCTCTAGTTCAGTCATTATATTTCTTGACAATGAAGTCAAATTGATTATACCTAAAGATAAAGCATTCAATAAAAATGGCTTTGTTTTAATATAATTTTCTACAATTGAAGATACCGTTTTCATAAGGAACTGATTTTTAAATTTAATACAAGAATAATTGTGATTCGAATCGAAGCAAGATGCAAATGTAAATAAAAAAACAATTTGTTACAAATATAACACTATCAAAAATGGTAAAATGCGTCGATAAGATGCTCAATCACAAAAGACTTGCCTTCTTTATGTATAGCGATGATGTCAAAACGTACGTTTTGATCGATACTTCTTTCATTGACAAATGCGTCAACGGCTTTTACTAATAGCTGTATTTTTTTTGGGTTGACGAAATCTTGTGGTAATCCAAACTCTAATGAGGAACGAGTTTTCACCTCAATAATAGCAAGGGTTTCTTCTTTACGAGCAATTATATCAATTTCTGCTTTTTGAAAAGTCCAATTTGTTTCTAAAATAGTATAACCTTCTTTCCTAAGAAAATCGACTGCCATTTCTTCCCCTAATTTACCAAGTTCGTTATGTTCAGCCATTCATTTTAGTTTGAAAATTTCAGTTTTTATTATCAATCTTCGACTTTAAATTCCTTTTTCAGATTGTGAAGTAAATTATTCCTATTAAAGTTATTATTTATAAAAGAATGCAAATTATTCCCCTCTTCCTTCGGAGGGGGTTGGGGGAGGACTTTTATTCAAAAATCACAGTGCTCATCGTATCATTAACATCGATTCTAACTTTATTTCCTAAAATTAACGCTCTGTTATCTTGAATATGACCTGCTGGAAAATTGTACATCACAGGAATGTTATATTTTTTAGTGACATCATCAATAATTTCAATGGCATTTTTTCCCCACGGAATGTCGTTGTCCTTCATCTTTGTCATCGAACCCACAAGAATTCCTTTTATGCTTTCTAGACAACCGTTTCGTCTTAAATTCATCATCATTCGGTCGATATGATACAAGTACTCATCTAAATCTTCAATAAACAAGATTTTATCTGAACAATCGATTGCTGAAGGTGAACCAAAAAGGCTATATAAAATAGATAGATTACCTCCGACTAATTCCCCTTGAGCTTTACCTATGCGATTCATTTTAAAAGGTTCCACTTCGTATTTTAATTTTCCGCCAAACAATGCAATTCGTAATGTTTCAACAGCTTGCGGTGTCGCTCTGGCCACTGTTACTGGCATTATTCCATGAATTGATTTAAAACCCATAGTATTTAAATGATTATGTAAAGCGGTAACATCACTGAACCCAACTAACCATTTGGGATTTTGCTTGAACTTTGTGAAATCTAATAAGTCAATTATTCGAACCGTACCATAACCTCCTTTTACACACCAAATCATTTTGATCTTTGGATCGTCCATTTGCTGTTGAAAATCCTCTGCACGCTGCTCATCTGTTCCCGCTAATTGATTGTTATCTAAACCTATTGTGCTGCCAATAACTACATTAAGTCCCCAGCTTTTTAATAAATCAATCGCAGGTTTTAAATTGTCATCAAGATTTTTTCTGGCTGTTGCCAAAATTGCTACGGTGTCCCCTTTTTTTAGATGTGCTGGTGTAATCATATGTTTTTGAGCTTGTATGTTGAAAGATTGTAATGTTAACGTGATGAAGAGTATTAAGTGTAAAATGGTAAAATGGCTTTTTAACTGACTTTTATTTCTTAGCATACAGAATTGCTTATAATTATAAATTGAGACATTGTGTTTTAAGGGACATCAAAAACAAAGATAGCGAATTACAGAATAATTTTAAGTTACAAATCGAAATGACTATTTTTACAAGTACACATCCAAGATTCAATAAATTTACGGAGCTGAAATAAAAATTGCTTATGAAAATTACGCACGGTATTGCTATAGTTATTCTTTTGTTTTTTATGGTTCCAAATAGCTTTGGACAACCTAAAAAATATATTATCCATACTGTTGCTTTTTATAATTTCGAAAATCTATTTGATACAGTAGATGATCCAGATACTTTTGATGAAGAATGGACGCCAAATGGCTTGCAGCGGTGGACGGTTAATAAGTATCAAAAAAAATTGAGCAATCTTGCAAGAGTTTTAGCGGAGATAGGATCTGGAGAAAATACAGATTCACCAACATTTATTGGTGGTTGCGAAATAGAAAATAGAGGGGTTCTCGAAGATCTAATAAAACAACCCAAATTAATCGAGAAAGATTACGGTATAATTCATTTTGATTCGCCAGACAAAAGAGGAATTGATGTAGCATTGTTGTATCAAAAAAATAAATTTCAGCCTACAAGTTTCAGTAATATTCCACTGTATATTTATAAGAAGGGAAATTCCAATACGGAAAATTCTAAACTTATAAGTGACGAAGGTTCTGATGATGAAATGCAAGTAAGTACTAAGAATTATCGAGTTTATACTCGTGATCAATTATTAGTTACTGGGTTTCTAGATGGTGAAGAAATAAATATTATTGTAAATCACTGGCCATCGAGATCTGGCGGTGAAAAAAAATCAAGCCCTTTTAGAGAAGCAGCAGGAGCATTAAATAGGAGAATTATCGATTCACTACAAAGAATAAATCCTAATGCAAAAGTGATTACGATGGGCGATATGAATGATGGTCCGTACAACAAAAGTGTTAAAATTGCGCTTGGCGCCAAAGCAAAAAAATCTGAAGTGAAGGAATTTGGAGTTTTCAATCCCTTTGAGGAAATGGCTAAAAGTGGTATGGGAACTATCGCATATCGCGATGCATGGGATGTTTTTGACCAAATCATAGTATCAGAATCTTTAATAAAAACAGATTATTCCACGTTTCAATATTGGAAAGCAGGAATTTATAACAAGTCTTTTTTGATTCAAAATAGTGGGCAATATAAGGGATATCCTTTGAGACATTCCAATACTGAAATAGGTTACAGTGACCACTTTCCAGTTTATATTTATTTAATTAAAGAGAAAAAGTAATATTTATTATTTCATAACTTTACGTTTAAAACAAAAAAAATGGCAATAGCAAAACCTTTCAATCTTAATAAATGGATCGAGGAAAATCGTGATTTACTTAAACCACCTGTTGGTAATAAAAATTTGTACACAGAATCTGGAGATTATATTATAATGGTAGTTGCAGGTCCTAATGCAAGGAAAGACTATCACTACAATGAAACCGAAGAGCTTTTCTATCAGCTTGAAGGCTCGATAAAAGTGATAGTTCAGGATAATGGGGAAAAAAGGGAAATGGAACTCCATGCAGGTGATATGTATTTGCATCCTGCTAAAACACCACATTCGCCAGTCCGGTCTAAGGGTTCAATCGGACTCGTAATAGAAAGGAAAAGAGCAGGTCTTGGCTATACAGATGGACTGCTTTGGTTTTGCGATAACTGTAATCATAAATTGCACGAAGTTTATTTTGAATTACACGATATTGAAAAAGATTTCCTGCCACATTTCAAACGTTTTTACGGCTCTGAGGACTTGAGAACTTGTGCTAAATGTGGAACAATAATGGATGTTGATCCAAAATTTATATAACTACATTTTTAGGGATTTATGAGCAAAATAAAAACAATATGTGTTATTATTTGAGGTATAATCGGTATGTTTGTATAGAAATATAACAATTTTTAATAAAAAAGTTACAATGATAACAATAGCAGATCAATTCGGAATCAAAGAAGCCCTTAAGCAATTAGGGATTGAAGCCATAAATGAAGGAACATCTACAGGTGAATCTAATTTTGCCAACGGAAAAATCATCGAAAGTTATTCGCCAGCAGATGGCGCTTTAATTGGAAAAGTGAAAACTTCTTCAAAAGAAGATTATGAAAAAGCGATGGAAAAAGCATCAGAAGCTTTTCATGAATGGCGTATGATTCCAGCTCCTAAAAGAGGTGATATCGTTCGTCAGATGGGTGATGAATTAAGAAAATTTAAAGAACCTCTTGGAAAACTTGTTTCTTATGAGATGGGAAAAAGTCTTCAAGAAGGATATGGTGAAGTTCAAGAAATGATTGATATCTGTGATTTTGCAGTTGGATTATCACGTCAACTTTACGGATTAACAATGCACTCTGAAAGACCTTTACACAGAATGTATGAGCAATACCACCCAATAGGAACAGTTGGAATTATTTCTGCTTTTAACTTTCCAGTTGCAGTATGGAGTTGGAACGCAATGATTGCATGGGTTTGTGGTGACGTTGCTATTTGGAAACCAAGTTCAAAAGTACCTTTATGTGGTATTGCTTGCCAGAATATAATCAAAACAGTTCTTAAAAGAAACAACGTACCAGAAGGAGTTAGTTGTTTAGTAACTGGAAATGAGTCAGGAGATTTAATCAATAATGACAAAAGAATTTCTTTAGTTTCATTTACAGGATCAACTAGAATTGGTCGTCACGTTTCAAAAACAGTTGCGGAACGTTTTGGAAATACCATTCTAGAACTAGGAGGAAATAATGCAATTATAGTTTCAGAACATGCTGATATTAGTATGGTATTAGTTGGAGCTGTTTTTGGAGCAGTAGGAACTGCGGGACAACGTTGTACATCAACAAGACGTTTAATTATTCACGAAAGTGTGTATGACAAGACGATTAGTGTTTTGAAAAATGCTTACAGTCAATTGCAAATAGGAAATCCACTAGACGAGAATAATCACGTAGGTCCACTTATTGACAAAGGAGCTGTGAAAGATTATTTAGAAGCTATCGAAGCTGCTAAAAAAGAAGGTGGAAAAATTATTGTTGAAGGTGGATTAGTAGAAGGTGAAGGATATGAAAGTGGTTGTTACGTAAGACCATGTATAATTGAAGCTGCAAATCATTTTGATATTGTTCAAACAGAAACTTTTGCACCAATCTTATACGTAATGAAATACAGCACGATTGAAGAAGCTATTGCAATGCAAAATGGAGTTCCACAAGGACTTTCTTCTTCTATTTTTACAAACAGTATGAGAGAAATGGAATTGTTCCTTTCTCAATCAGGATCTGATTGCGGAATTGCAAATGTAAATATCGGAACTTCAGGAGCAGAGATTGGTGGTGCTTTTGGAGGGGAAAAGGAAACTGGTGGTGGCCGTGAGTCAGGATCAGATGCTTGGAAAGCCTATATGAGAAGACAAACAAATACAATCAATTATGGAACTCAATTGCCATTAGCACAAGGAATCAAATTTGATTTGTAATCAAAAATAAAAGTACCAATAAAGGCAATTTGAATATTTCAAATTGCCTTTATTTATCTTTAGAACTTTGTAAAATTTATAAGTAAAAAAAACTACAAATTAAATGAAGCGCCAATATTGAATGATGATCCATTATTGTATTTTGATATTGCATCTTTATCATATTTTGCAAAAGGTGTTGAAAATTCAGTAAAAACACCAAATCCTTCTGAAAAGAAATATTTTGCACCTACATGACCACCAAAGTTTTTTAAACCTAAATTTAAACCAGGATACACATCAAATTTTGGAGAAACATTTAATACATTTCCTAAATTAGCATTAAATCTAGCTTTTACATCTAAACGATAGTCACTAGAAACTGCTGAAATACCACTTCCTGAAAGTAAGTAAGAGGCAAGAGCACCAATAGAGAAATTTTCTCCCAGTCCGTAGTCACTAGATACTAAAATTCCAGTACCACCATTTTGAACCGTCATTCCAATGTTCAGTTTCGTATCTCCAGCTCCTTTAAAAGCTTGAGCATTAGTTAATCCAATAGTGAATAATAATGCTAATGTAATAATCTTTTTCATTCTCTTTGTTTTTTAATTTGCAGTAAAATTAGTTCAATAAATCTAATTTCTTCCTTTCTCGTCAAAATATAATTGATTCAAAGGTTCACTTTGCCAAAATTCCTTTGTATCAACATCCATAATTGTTAGTGGACCCTTAAATGCAGCACCTGTGTCTACGTTCCAAATATTTGCTTTTTGCACTGGAGTTGTTTCTCCAATTCTAGTAACCGGAGTATGTCCAATAAAAACTTCGTGGTATAAAGTAAAACGCTTTGGATAAAAAAGATCATCACGTTGCATTCTTGTGTCAAATGATAAAGCAGTTTCCCATAAGGTTCTATCCCAGTAAAACTGACCTGGAAAATATTCATAATGGACTCCATTTACATTAGTGAATCCGGCGTGTACATATAAACGGTGTTTATCATCTAAGTGATAATTCTGAAGTGCTTTTAGGAACTCGATATGTTTTTTCTTAGTTTCTAAACTGACAGATTCATATGCGGTTACAGTTGCTTCTCCACCGTGTTTATACCAGAGTAAATTGTCTTTGTTTTCATCAAGCCATTCTAATAATAAATCGTCGTGATTACCACGGATGCATATACAATTCTGCTTTTCTTGTAAATCGATAAGATAATCGATGACTTGAGGAGATTGGCTCCAGCCATCAACATAATCTCCTAAAAAAATTAGGGTGTCTTTAGTAGTAACTTTGGCTCTCTCCATAATTTGGTGTAGCGCTCGCAAACCACCATGAATATCGCCTATAACAAGTGTTCTCATGTAAATTGTTTTCTTAGTATTGTAAAATAGCGAGATAAGAGTTCGTTATTTTTTAATTTATAAAAATAAGTAAAAGAGTGGTGAAACAGAGCCTTTTTGATTTGTTTTTTAGATTTAGCTATAACAAATCTTGATTTTAAATAAAATCAAAAATATCATTAAATTTAGGGATTGGTTTTGTGAAAATTTAAGTTTATTTTTACAATAAATAATTAAACAGTCATCAAAATGAATACACTTTTGTCGTTATCATTATTCCTAGCTAAAATTGTTTGCCAAATTTTTAAAGAAGTAGTAAGCTTATTTTAAGATTTTAAATTAATACCAAGAATAATTTTATCTTAGTGCTTATTGTACATCATACTTCATTTTTCTCAAAATCCTCAAAGAGTCTTTAAAGGATAAATAAACGGAAACAAAAGGTTTTAATAAAGCTTTTGCATCAATGAGTTTTTGTTTAGCATCTTCAAAACCATTGAGATAGCAAATCATAAATGTAGAAGGTAAGTTTTCTAAATCTTTCTGTTCTCTATTAGTTAACGAATGACCTTTTTCTAATTTGTGAAGCAAAGCGATATTCGAATTATAGATATGGAATAACATCCTTCTATTAAACTTAGGTGGTTCAAAAAGCATTTTTCTATCAATTTTATAATATCCATTATCTTGAAAGCAAATCGTCTGTTTTTCTAAAGGATAATAACTTGTTTTGTCATTTAATCCAAGAGAAACATATTCGACAATGGTGAAACTATCCTCATCATAAGTTATTTCAACAACATCTTGATCAGAGTAAAATAACTTAATTTGTTCGTTTATTAATTCGATATCTACACGAGACAAATACGTTTTTTCACGTGATTTCTTCGGGATTCCTGCCCAGCAAATTACAAATAACTCTTTAAATACTTTATATTTTGGCGACATGTCTTTATGCCGAAAGTTTAAGAAATCAATTACGCCGTCAAGCGTATATTCAATCGAATTTCTAGAATTATTTTCAATACCAAGTACCGTTTCTTTATTTAGATAATTTTTTTCAATTGCACCAGCATAAGGCATGGTATTACTGCCTTGTCGAATGTAGGTGCTATTAATTGGAATGGTGTAAATTCCTTTTTTAAAATGTGAAGGACTGCTCTTAGGTTTTACAGTTACTAGTCCAATCACTTTATCCTTTGGTAAATTAGGAAAAGGGATATTCTCGTATTGTATTTTTGGAGGGTTTTCTAGATATGCATTTACTAAATTCTGAATTCGGCTATCATCAAAAAAATCGTCACCTACAATTGTGTTGTCCTGATCTTCAACACCAACAATTATATAAGAATTATTTTCAGGATTTGAGTTAGATAAAGCGCAAATATGTTTTAAAAACTTAGCTTTTCCTTCTTGCGAATGCAAATTTAACTGACGCTTTTTATCAAAAAAACTACTCTCGTCATTATGCGCGAGAAGATTTTTAATAAGAATGCGTTTGTTGATCATTAAATTTTGTTTTAACTACTATTATGATTTATTCATCACTGTCGCCGATGCTTGAGCGGTAGGAAGTACAATCAAATCTGCAATATTAACATGATAAGGTCGAGAAACTACAAAGTGAATAATGTCAGCGATATCTTCCGCACGTAATGGCTCAAAACCTTTGTAAACATTGGCAGCGCGCTCTGAATCTCCTTTAAAACGCACTTCGCTAAACTCCGTTTCAACAGCTCCTGGATGAATTCCTCCAACACGAATCCCGAAAGGATTTAAGTCAATTCTCATGGCTTGGTTTAATGCATCTACAGCATGTTTACTGGCACAATAAACGTTTCCATTTGGATAAACTTCTTTCCCAGCTATAGATCCAATATTGATAATGTGACCTGATTTTTGTTCAATCATTCTCGGAATTATCGCTTTTGAAACGTATAGAAGTCCTTTCACATTGATATCAATCATTGCATCCCAATCGTCTAAATTTCCATTTTGAATCGAATCTAAACCATGTGCGTTTCCAGCATTGTTAATCAAAACATCAATTTTAGAAAATTCCTCTGGTAAGGAATTAATGCTTTCAAAAACAGCTTTTTTATCTCTTACATCAAAGGACAAAGTATAAACATCTGTAAAAGCTGAAAGTTCATTTTTCAAATCCAGTAAGCGATCTTCTCTACGGCCACAAAGAATAATTTTGTAATTATTTTTTGCTAATATTTGTGCTGTTGCTTTTCCAATTCCGCTGGTGGCTCCAGTAACTAATGCTATTTTGCTCATTTATTTATTTTTTTAGTGCAATTTCTCATGATAATTATTTGGGCGTGACCCTTAAGATTACTTCGTCGTTCCTCCTCGCAACTTCGGGTCGGGCTTTCCATTCCCGCTTTTTATAATTTGCTCTCGTTCAAAAACGAGAACAAATTATAAAAGAGCTCCACTGCAATCCCTCACGCAAACGGGAATAATAAAACGTAAGTTTTTCATAGAAAAAATCTAAGCTACATCTTCGCCCATACTTGCGGTCCAGATAGCAAACCAATCTTCTTTATCTAATTTTAATTCCACTGCTTTTTTCAATGATTGAATACGAGCCACATTTACTGTTCCAGCAATAGGAATGATTTTAGCAGGATGTTGTAAAATCCAAGCAATCAAAATAGAATCGGAACCTAAATGGTATTTCTCCATTAATGAAACCAGTAATTTTTTCAATCTTCTTGTCTGTGAGTTGTCTTCTCTAAATACAGAACCTAATGGATTTCCTGAAAGGGGACGAATATTATTCATTTGCATATAATCAAAACTACCATCGACCATAGGCTTGAAATTTGTTGCTGAAAATTGCACTTGATTGTAACTAACTTCCGTTTTCTGGCGAATTAACTCTGTTTGAGAGGAAGTAAAACTTGCAAGACCAAAATCGATAATCTTCCCATCAGCTTTCAATTTTAAAACTGCTTCAGCAATTTCATCTGCTTCCATCAAAGGACTTGGTCGGTGTAATAAAAGAACATCTAAATAATCAGTCTGTAAGTTTTTTAATGAATTTTCAGCGGATGAAATGATATACTCTTTTGAGAACTCATAATGTCTAATTGTATTTTGACGACTTTCAGTCACTAATTGAACTCCACATTTAGAAATAAGTTGCATTTTTTCTCTCGCAATTTTACTTGAAGCAAGCGCTTTTCCAAAATCTGATTCTGTGGTGTAGTCACCATAAGTGTCAGCATGATCAAATGTGGTTATTTTATTTTCTAAGCACACATGAATCATGTTCTCCATTTCTTTGGTATTGAGTTTTTTATCCCAAATTCCCCAATTCATGACACCAGCTATTACAGGTGATAAATTTGTTTTACTCATTGTCTTTATTTTTTGATGAATACGTAAATTCTCTAATTCAAAGTTTATTTTTCAAAGTTCTTAAAAATATAAAAATTGTATCATAATTCATCCTTAAAATTAAGGTATTTATTGAAGTTTTAACCATTTGTTAACATCTTACCTCTAAAAAAAAATTCAATTTGCACCTTCAAAATACAGGCATTAAATTCAAGGTTTTAAAAATAATAAAATGGAACAAAATACGGCTACTTTAGACATTAGAGCAATCAATGAAAAAATTGAAAGAGAAAGTGCTTTTATAGACCTTCTCACGATGGAAATGAACAAAGTCATTGTTGGCCAAAAGCACATGGTGGAGCGTTTATTGATCGGACTTTTAGGCCAAGGACATATTTTATTAGAGGGAGTTCCTGGTTTAGCAAAGACATTAGCAATTAATACACTTTCGCAAGCGATTCAAGGTTCATTCAGTAGAATCCAGTTTACTCCAGATTTACTCCCGGCGGATGTTGTGGGAACAATGATCTATAACATTAAGTCAAACGAATTTTCGATTAAAAAAGGACCAATTTTTGCAAATTTCGTTCTTGCCGATGAGATTAACCGTGCGCCTGCTAAAGTGCAATCGGCATTATTAGAGGCGATGCAGGAAAAACAAGTAACTATTGGCGACACAACTTTTAAGTTGGACCGTCCATTTCTTGTTTTAGCTACTCAAAATCCAGTGGAGCAAGAAGGAACCTATCAGTTGCCAGAAGCGCAAGTCGATCGTTTCATGTTGAAAACAGTTATTGACTATCCAAAAATGGAAGACGAGCGTTTAGTAATTCGTCAAAATTTAAAAGGAAGTTATGAAAAGGTAAATCCAGTTGTTTCAGTAGAGCAAATTTTACGAGCGCAAGAAGCAGTTCGTGAAGTATATATGGATGAAAAAATAGAAAAATATATTCTGGATATTGTTTTTGCAACTCGTTATCCAGAGCAATATAAATTAGCTGAATTAAAACCATTAATCAGTTTTGGAGCATCACCGCGTGGAAGTATTAACTTGGCTACAGCCGCAAAATGCTATGCATTTATCAAGCGTCGTGGTTATGTAATCCCTGAGGATGTTCGTGCTGTTGTTCATGATGTATTGCGTCACAGAATTGGAATCACTTATGAAGCTGAAGCTGAAAACATAACCTCAGTAGATATCATTAACAAAATCGTAAACGAAGTAGAAGTACCATAAAGTCACTAGTAATGAGTGATTAGTAATTAGCCTCGGTTGGTTACTATTCACTATGCACTACTTACTAATTACTAATAAAATGGATACAAAAGAGCTTTTAAAAAAAGTACGAAAAATAGAAATTAAAACCCGAAGATTGAGCGATCACATCTTTTCTGGGGAATACCATACTTCTTTTAAAGGACGCGGAATGACCTTCAGTGAAGTGCGTCAATATCAATACGGAGATGATATTCGTGCGATTGATTGGAATGTAACGGCACGATATAATGAAGCCCACGTAAAAGTTTTTGAAGAAGAGCGTGAATTAACCATGATGTTAATGGTTGATATTTCAGGTTCTGAAAGTTTTGGTTCTAAAAACCAATTCAAAAAAGATATCGTTACTGAAATTGCTGCAACTATGGCATTTTCAGCAACTCAAAACAACGATAAAATAGGTTTGATTTTATTTTCAGATCTGATCGAGTTGTATATTCCCCCAAAAAAAGGACGGTCACATGTTTTAAGAATTATCAGGGAGTTAATCGAATTTAAGCCTAAAAGTCATAAAACGGACATCGCACAAGCGCTAAAATTTTTATCTGGAACTCAGAAAAAGAAAGCAATTGTATTTATGATCTCAGATTTCATGTCTGAAGATTATGAACACACATTAAAAATTGCGGCTAAGAAACATGATATAACTGGAATTCGGGTGTATGACATTCGTGAAGAAAAAATGCCAGATTTAGGAATGGTCTCGATGCTTGACGCTGAAACTGGAGAAATTCAATTAGTTAATACAGGTTCGAAAAGCGTGCGAATGAATTACGAAAAATTGTATCATGATAAATTAAACTATTTCAAAGAAACATTTAGCAAATCAGGGTCAGGAGTTGTAAACACAAGAGTTGACGAAAGCTACGTGACGAAATTATTAAGTTATTTTAAATCGAGGTAAGGATTTTAAATCAGAAGCTTGCAATAATACAAAATGAAAAAACAATTACACATACTACTTCTACTGCTTTCCACAGCTGTTTTTGCACAACAAAAACAAGTGGTTACAAGTATAGATACACTTAAAAATAAAATTGGTGCCGAATTTAAACTGTCGATAAAAACAACTGTTGATGCGTCGTCTAAAGTTATTTTTCCAAATTTAAAAAACGTTGGCGCTTTAGAGGTAATTCGTTCGTATCCTATTGACACCGTTAAAGTAGATAATAAGTACGAACTTATAAAAAAATACGGACTGACTCAATTTGATTCGGGTCGTTTTGTTGTTCCAAGTATTAAGATTTTTATTAATAGCAAGCCGTTTATGACGGATTCGCTTTTAGTTGAAGTGGCTAATGTGAAAGTCGATACTTTAAAACAGAAAATGTTTGACATTAAAGATATTGCTCCTGCTGAAAATCCTATTGGGAACTGGTGGAAGTATGTTTTGGTTATTGCTTTACTAATTGGAATTGGAGCGTTGATTTATTGGTTAATTAAAAAACGTCAGGAGAAAAAATTACAAGCAGCGATCATAAAAACACCAATAGAGAAAGCAACTACATTGCTAGATACTTTGGAGAAAAAAGAATTATGGCAAAAAGGAGAAGTCAAAGCCTATTATAGTGAATTGACAGATATTGCTCGAAATTATATCGAAGAAGCAATAGAAATTCCAGCAATGGAAAGTACTACATCGGAGTTAATTCAAGGTCTTAGAGCCGCTTCTGTCAAAAAGAAAATGACGCTTTCACAAGAAATCATAGAAAATCTGGAGCGCGTTTTAAAACAAGCAGATTTAGTAAAGTTTGCCAAATCAAAACCATTGGATTTCGAAATTACAGAGGATAGAAATAAAATTCAGAAGGTGATTTTAACACTAGATAATTCGATTCCAGTTGAAGTGGAAGCTGATGAGGATATGTTGTTAAATGAAGCCCAAAGACAAAAACAGATACAAATTCAACTAGAGAAGCAGCGTAAAAAACGAATTGTAACTGCTGTAGCTTCAGTAGCTTTCATATTGTTTGCTGTGACCACATTTTTCATTATTACTAAAGGTTTTGATTACGTAAAAGATAATATTTTAGGTCATCCAACAAAAGAATTATTAGAAGGCGAATGGATCAAAAGTGAATATGGAAATCCAGGAATAGTAATAGAAACTCCGAAGGTGTTAAAGAGGGTTGACTTGACTAAAACCTTGCCTAAAGATGGTATGGCATTAATCAAAGAGATGCAATCTTTTGCTTATGGAAGTGTTTTAGATCAGTTTTATCTAATGGTTTCAACTTTAAAATTCAAACAAGAAACAGAAATCGATTTAACTAAATCAATGGATGGTGTTTTGCAGTCACTTGAATCACAAGGTGCTCAAAACATGATTGTGAAGCAAGAAGAATTTGAAACAAAAGAAGGGGTAAAAGGAGTAAAGGCGTACGGTACTTTTTCGCAAATGGATGCATTGACAAAATCAAGTTCTAAAATATACTATGAGGCTCTACTGTTTAGTCAAGAAGGCGGATTACAACAACTTTTATTGTTGCATGAAGAAGGAGATAAATACGGTGACGAAATATCAGAAAGAGTTTTGAACTCTGTTGAATTAAAACAAGCAACAAAATAATGGATAAAATAACTTTTTTAAACCCAGGATTTTTTTGGCTATTTCTTCTGATTCCAGTTGCAGTTTTTTGGTTGTTTTGGAAAAAAAATCAGCAATCAGCAACTTTGAAAATGAGTTCGTTACAGGGATTTAAAGGATCAGAATCTACGTTAACAAAGTTGAAACCACTTTTAAATGTATTCCGCATCGTAGCATTATGTTGTTTGATTATCGCAATGGCACGACCTAGAACCGTTGATGTAAGTAATAGAACCAAGACCACAAAAGGTATTGATATTGTTATGGCGATTGACGTTTCTGGAAGTATGTTAGCAAAAGATTTAAAGCCCAACCGATTAGAAGCACTTAAAAAGGTTGCAGCTGATTTTGTTGATGAAAGACCTAATGATAGAATCGGTTTAGTTATTTATGCTTCTGAAGCATATACTAAAACGCCAGTTACAAGTGACAAGCCAATTATTCTAGAGGCCATAAAAACTATTAAATATGATAATGTTCTGCAAGACGGAACTGGAATAGGAATGGGATTAGCTACTGCTGTCAATCGATTGAAAGATAGTAAAGCAAAAAGTAAAGTCATTATTCTATTGACAGACGGAGTAAATAATGCCGGGTTTATTGAGCCGGAAACCGCTGCGGATATCGCTAAGCAATACGGAATTAAGGTATACACAATTGGTATTGGAACAAACGGAATGGCAATGTCTCCGTACGCAATCTCACCAAACGGCCAATTTTTATTTCAGAATATGAAAGTAGAAATTGACGAACAATTAATGAAAAACATTGCCGCTAAAACTGATGGTAAATACTTTAGGGCAACGAGTAATACCAAGTTAGCTGAGATTTATGCCGCTATCAATAAACTAGAAACCACTGAAATCGAAGAACTAAAATTCTATGATTACGATGAAAAGTATAGAGCTTTTGTATGGATAGCAGGTTTTCTATTATTAGCGGAAATTGGATTGAGAAAAACTGTTTTCAGGAGTTTTATATAAAATTTAAACACAATGTGCACTACGAAGGCACTGTGGTCACTAAGTTTAAAACAAATTATAAAGATGGATGAAAACGAAATTTCCAAAATTGTTTTTGAAAGTGCTTTAAAAATTCATAAAGTTTTAGGCCCTGGCTTATTAGAAAGTGCCTACGAGGAGTGTTTGTTTTACGAACTTAGGAAGTACGATTTAAAAGTTGAAAAACAAAAACAATTACCGCTGGTTTATCAAGAAGTTAGATTAGATGTTGGTTATAGAATTGATATTATTATTGAAGATAAATTTATTGTTGAAATAAAATCAGTCGAGGCGCTGACAGATGTTCATTTAGCTCAGTTATTGACTTATTTAAAATTATCAAATTGTAAATTAGGATTATTGATCAACTTTAATGTCAGTTTATTAAAGAATGGTGTTAGAAGAGTAATTAATGGAACTTTATAAATACACATTAATTTGGTGCACTTTGTGAAAAAACTTTGTGACCATTGTGGTTAAAGAATATGGAATTAGACGAAAAAAAATATTTATATCTCTTGATTATACTTCCGCTTATAGTGTTAGTATTTCTTGCAAATTTATATTGGAAGAGAAAAAAACAGCGTGATTTTGGAGATTTAGAAATGGTGAAAAAACTGAGTCCAGAAAGCTCTGTTTTTAAACCTGTTTTAAAATTAGTAGTATTAGTACTTGCTTTTCTTGGGCTAATTATTGCCTTAGTAAACCCAAAGATTGGTACTAAAATGGAAACCGTAAAGCGTGAAGGAATTGACATTGTTTTTGCAATGGATGTGTCTAAAAGTATGCTCGCCGAAGACGTTGCGCCAAATAGATTAGATAAGAGTAAACAAATTGTTTCACAAATTATAAACCAGTTAGGGAATGACAGGATAGGTATAGTTGCGTATGCAGGTAGTGCTTTCCCGCTTTTACCAATTACTACAGATTACGGTGTTGCTAAAATGTTTTTGCAAAGCATGAATACTGAAATGGTTTCTTCACAAGGAACATCTCTGGATGATGCAATTCGATTAGGAATAACCTATTTTGACCAAAAAAGTAAAACCAGCAAATTATTAATTTTAATTTCAGATGGTGAAGATCATTCCGAAGATGCACAAGCTGCTGCAGAGGAAGCAAATAAAGCTGGATTAAAAATCATCACAATTAGTATTGGAACAGAAAAAGGCGCTACAATTCCTTTGAAAAGAAATGGCGTTGTAGAAAGTTTTCAGAAGGACAACAACAACGAAGTGGTGATTACTAAAATGAATAGAGAAAGTTTAGAAGCTATTGCAAAAGCGACTAAAGGCGGCTATATCAACGGAAATAACACTAAAGAAGTTCTGGAATACATCAAAGCTACTTTGGATAAAATTCAAAAAACCGAATTTGAATCTACAGAAATGGCTGATTTTCAATCGCAGTTTCAGTGGTTTTTAGGTTTTGCTTTTTTGCTACTATTTGTTGATGTTTTTCTATTGGAGAAAAAAACAAAATGGGTTAAGAAATTAGATTTATTTAACGAGAATAAATAATTATTTCTAAAAGATTTCAATTTTCTTTTAGGCATAAATAAAAAATAAATGAAAAGATTAAATAGTGTAATAATGACTTTTTTGATGTTTGCTTTTACGGCAACTGCCGGATTGTATGCACAAAAGAAGGATAGAATTTTACCTAAAGCAAATAAGGAATACGCGGAAAGTAAATTTGCAGATGCAGAAGCGGATTACAGAATTTCAGATTCAAAATTCCCTAATAAAGCAACTGCGCCTTATAATCTTGGAAATACAATTTATAAACAAAAGCAATCATCTGAAGCAAAATTTGCTTACGCGAAAGCGCTAAAAAATTCAAAAACAAGAGCTGAAAAACATCGAGCTTTTCATAATCTAGGAAATGTTTTTATGAATGAGAAGGATTATACACAAGCAGTGGAGGCTTATAAAAATGCTTTAAGAAATGATCCTACTGATGAAGAGTCACGTTACAATTACGCTTTAGCCAAAAAAATGTTGAAAGATAATCCTCCAAAGGATGACAAGAAAAAAGACGATAAAAAGGATAAAGATAAGAAGGACGACAAAAAGGACGGAGAAAAAGATAAAAAAGAGAAAGATAAAGACAAGGATAAAAAAGATGATAAAGGAGATCAGGATAAACAGAAAAATGATCCAAAACAAGATGAAAAAGGAGATCCAAAACCACAACCTGGTGGAATTTCAAAAGAGCGTTTAGAGAATTTACTGAATGCAGTAAATAAAGAGGAGAAGAAAGTTCAAGATAAAGTGAACGCTCAAAAAGTACAAGGAAAACCGGTTAAAACAGAAAAAGATTGGTAGTGCAATCTCATAATTTAAAAATGAAGAAATATTTTGTAGCGATTGTCTTTTTAATGTGCGGTTTAATCAGCGCTCAAGTTCAATTTGAAGCTCGTGTTAGTAAAACTACGCTCGCCTTGAATGAAAGACTACGCGTGGATTTTATGATGAATGTTGATGGTGATAATTTCGCGCAACCTTCTTTTGAAGGCTTTAGAATCATTGCGGGTCCTAGTCAGCAAGTCAGCCAATCATGGGTGAATGGTAGAAGTTCATTTGAGAAAGCATATTCCTATTTTTTACTTCCAAATCAAAAAGGAACTATAGTTATTAAATCAGCGGCTATTGAATACAATGGGCAAATCTATAGAACAGCTCCCATAAAAATAAACGTAACTGCAGCTCAAGAACAACCACGAGATCCAAACGATTCTCAAATTGCAGCTGATGATAATTTATATCTTGTAGCTGATGTTTCTAAAGATAATTTATATGTAAACGAACCAACTACAGTCGTATACAAACTTTATTTCGCAAATATTGGAATCTCAAACTTTAGAGAATTAAATAAACCAAAATACAATGATTTCTGGAGTCAAAATATTGAAATAAAACAACTTGTTGCTGAAGAAGGAATTTTTAAGGGACAAAATTACCGCTACATCGTATTGAAGAAAGTAGTCTTGTATCCACAAAAATCTGGAAAACTTAAAATCGAACCACTTTCGCTAGAAATTGATGTTCAATTGCCTTCTAATCGTAGGGATATGTTTGGTCGAATGTTACTCACTGAAACAAGTAAGCGCGTTTCTGCTGGAAGTAAAACTATAAACGTAAAACCACTTCCTGAAATTGGTAAGCCAGATAATTTTAGTGGTGCCGTTGGTAAATTTGATTTTAAGGTAACTCCTTCGAAGAATAATTTAAAAAATGGTGAAAGTCTAGACTTAATTGTAAGCGTTACTGGAAAAGGGAATTTAAAATTATTTAGTTTACCAAAGCCAGAGGTGCCAAATGCCTTAGAAATGTATGATCCGGTGCATAGTGAAGATATTAGTACACCGCTTTCAGGGATGAACGGTAAAACTATAGATAGTTACACCATTATTCCGCAATACAAAGGGAATTATCCTATCAAGCCATTGCAATTTTCTTATTTTGATTTGGATTCTCGAACTTATAAAACGATCAGTTCTCCAGAAATTATGGTTAATGTTCTAGAGGGACCAACACCTGTAGACACTACAAGAGCAGATGGGAATAAGAATAAAAATGCTATTGTAGATCATTTCAGACCTATAAAACTGAAAACTGAATTGAATGAAATTAACAAAAAAGATTTCTTAGGTTCTAACTTGTTTTATGTATTGTTATTTATTCCGTTTTTACTTTTGCCTTTACTTATCTTATTTAAAAATAAGCGTGAAGCATTGGCGGGAGATATTAGTGGAAATAGAATTCGAATGAATAATAGATTAGCTAAAAAATATTTGTCAGAAGCTAAGAAACAAATTAAAAACAAAGAACTGTTTTATATCGCCTTGGAGAAAGCAATGCATAATTTCTTGAAAGCTAAGTTGAATATTGAAACTTCAGAAATGAGTAAAAATAATATTCAAGAGCTGCTATTATCGCGCAATGCAAGCGAAGAAACGGTGATTGAATTCATTGCATTAACCGAAAATTGTGAAATAGCGCGCTATGCACCTTCCTCGAGTGTAACGATTCAACAGGATTTTGATAAGGCAGTTTTCATAATATCTGAATTAGAAAAACAGATTTCTTAAAGAGAATTAAAACAAAGTTGAAGTAAAGCTTTTGACGTAGAGCTCAAATTTTTGCAATTTGTTTTTAGATGAATAATTAAAAACTTTGAGATTTAGTGCCTTAATGGCAAATACAATATAAAATGAAAAATATACTATATTTATTCTTGCTTTCAACCCAAATTTTCTTTGCTCAAAGTGGCTTTGAGAAAGGGAATGCGCTTTATGCAAAAGGAAATTACTCTGAAGCTGCAGTTGCTTATGAAAGCGTATTGAATAGTAATCAACATTCGGCAGAACTTTATTTTAACTTGGCGAATACATATTACAAATTAAATAAAGTAGCACCTTCTATCTACTATTATGAAAAGGCTTTAGTGCTGAATCCTAAGGACCAAGAGAGTTTGAATAACTTGAAATTTGCTCATAAAAAAACCATCGATGAAATAAAAGTTATTCCTAAAGTAGGTTTTGCCAAATTAGTTCGCGATTTCACTGGAATCTATAATTATAATACCTGGGGATGGGCGACTGTAGGGCTGGCAACACTATTTTTATTATTTTTCATTGGGTATTATTTTTTAGAGATTACTGTTTGGAAAAGAGCTTTTTTCGTGGGAATGTTTATTGCCATTTTAGTGCTGTTAATTACCGCTTCATCAGCCATTTTTGAAAAAAGATATTTCGATACTGAGAAACCTGCAATTGTTTTTGCCGAAATGGCGAATGTAAAAAGTGAACCACGAGACGGTGGAAAGTCATTGTTTTTACTTCATGAAGGGACAAAAGTGTATGTTGAGGAAGTTATTGGTAAGTGGAAAAAAATCCTACTCACAGATGGAACTGAAGGTTGGATAGAAAGTAGTGCTATAAAGGAAGTGAAGTAATATGTGTAAATTTTTAATAAAGCTTGTAGCCTTTCATAAGCTTTAAGGTTTAATATTTTCTACCTAAACTTTCTTCTTTATTTCTTCATATCCTTTCTTTATCGAAGGGAAAACGTAACCAGCTATTTTTTGGATTGGATTATAAAAGATAGAATTGTCAAGTGTTTCTTTTTTAGCTAAATAATTATTGTAATTTATTTTTTCGAAAAGTGAAAAAAGAATACTCACAATTAGAATAGTTTTTAAGACTCTAAAAAATCCGCCACCCAATTTATTTAACCAACCTAGAAAGGCAAAATTAGCTATTCCAGTTAAAAATTTTCCTAAAATGTTTATGGCGATAACTACCACAATAAAAGTCAATGCAAAAGCAACAATTTGAATTGTATTAGGATTCCATTTTACAAATCCCATTAGAAATTCTTTCACGAAAGAAGAAAACTTAACTGCAAAATAGATACCTAAAATTAGTGAAATTAACGAAGCTAGTTCGACAAAGAGTCCGTTTACAACACCTTTATAGAAAGCAAAAATTAGCGCCGCACACAAAATAATATCTAAAAATCCCATCGTAGTAATATAAATAATAGAGATCGCAAATATAAAAGAATAGATCCATATCAATTGCCAATTTTCAACTTCTTATCTTTGCAAAAACAATTGGAATAACCACAGTAGTAAAGTATCTCTTATTGATGCTTTTAAAAGTGAAAAAATGTTATTCTACAATCAAAATTTAAAATGTCAAGAGACACACAACTTAAAG
This sequence comes from Flavobacterium weaverense, assembly GCF_003688495.1. Taxonomy (GTDB): domain Bacteria; phylum Bacteroidota; class Bacteroidia; order Flavobacteriales; family Flavobacteriaceae; genus Flavobacterium; species Flavobacterium weaverense. The sequence continues at coordinate 395,846 of NZ_REFH01000008.1, forward strand.
AACGCTGGGAACAGCTTGTAAATATACTTTCTGATCAATTTTCACAAGGAGAAGACTTAGACTTAGATGCAATTATATACTTGATAGGAGTACAAGAATTAGGGAAAGTCCATAGAGAATATAAAAAAGATGAAAAGCTAAACCTGATGCACATCGCTATTTGTAGATTGTTAGAACCTTACGGTTTTTACGAATTTGAATTTTTTGATGAAGAAGGTTGGCCACATTACAAAGTGAAAGAGGAGTTACCTCCATTAAAAGCGGGTGAGCAATCTGTTTTGATGAAAGAAGCAATTGTGAATTACTTTCTAGAAAGAGAAGTAATTAGCTAACGATTATTGAATAGCGACTTGCAATTTCACATTTGCTTTAAAAACTAGGAATATTAAAGGGCAAACTTAGAACAAATTACTTATTTTTGCACTCTCAATTATGGAATGAAAATGATAGACAAGATAAAAGAATATATTGGTGAAGCTCAAGCTTTCTCAACGCAGAACATAGCGGAATTAGAAGCATTCCGTATTAAATTCTTAGGAAGTAAAGGACTTTTAAAAGAGCTTTTTGCTGAATTTAAGAATGTTCCTAACGACCAGAAAAAAGAGTTTGGACAAGTTATTAATTTGCTTAAAACTTCTGCCGAAGATAAAGTAAAAGCCATACAAGAATCTTTAGAAAGTAAAGAGGAAAGTAAAGGGTTTTATGGCGATTTAACTCGTTCTGCTGAGCCAACTATTATTGGTTCTCGTCACCCCATTTCATTAGTGAAAAACCAAATCATAGATATATTTTCGAACATTGGTTTTAATGTTTCTGAAGGTCCAGAAATCGAAGATGATTGGCATAATTTCACGGCTTTAAATTTGCCAGAATACCATCCGGCACGCGATATGCAGGATACTTTTTTTATACAAACAAATCCAGATATTTTACTTCGCACGCACACTTCATCAGTACAAGTGCGTTATATGGAAAACAACAAGCCGCCTATTAGAACGATTTCTCCGGGAAGAGTTTTCCGTAATGAAGCCGTTTCTTCTCGTTCCCATTGCATTTTCCACCAAGTAGAAGGTTTGTATATCGATAAGGATGTTTCATTCGCTGATTTAAAGCAAACACTTTTATACTTCACTAAAGAAATGTTCGGTAAATCAAAAATCCGTCTACGTCCATCTTACTTCCCTTTTACGGAGCCAAGTGCTGAGGTTGATATATATTGGGGTCTTAAAACAGAAACTGATTATAGAATCACAAAAGGAACAGGTTGGTTAGAAATCATGGGTTGCGGAATGGTTGATCCTAATGTTCTTAAAAACTGTGGAATCAATCCTGATGAATACAATGGTTTTGCTTTTGGAATGGGAATCGAAAGAATTGCGATGTTACTATACCAGATTGGCGATATCCGTATGTTCTATGAAAACGACCTTCGTTTCTTAGAGCAATTCAAAGCAAGTATTTAGGTATTGCGACGAGCAAATCAATCTAATTTTTAGGAGCTATTTCCAGCTGTCCACTATATCCCCGCTCAAAAGCGGGGGATGCCGTTTCCATCTGGGCTAGGGTTTTCGGTTCAAGTGAAATTTTAGTTTTTAATACTAAACATTAATCAATAACGAACCAACTAATTGTTTCGTTTGCTATAATGACATGAAAAAAGATATTACAATCCCTGAAGTAGAAAATGTTTTCGTTGCAGTTGTCCAAGAATGGAGTGACGATTTCATGGAGAAAGTTTGGTATGCCTATCTGGTAAACGACAGTGACTTTCTAATTGAAAGTGTTATGGTAGTTTCTAAAGCTTTTGGAACTATAAATGGTGAAATGAAAAAGACATCACTTTTACGTCACGCTTTTGTAGAAGTTCCAGCTGTTTCAGTAGTAAAAATAGAAATGATTGAAAAAAGTGTTTTAACACTTAACAATGACTTTATGGTAACCTATTTCATGGATAACAAATTATACGATAAAAAGTTCATCTTCAAAGCTAATTCGATAAATGAAAAGGACGTTGAAGAAGTACCTATATTATTTGTAGATGGTGTTATTGTCAGGTAAACTAATACTGCTTTCACTTTTTACCTTTGTTCTCCAACTTAAGTAGCCAATTAAACATACTCCAAAAGTTACAAAATAAATTGTTCTAATTAAATTGTGTTTAGACAAGAAAGCTTGTTCAAAAGATAGTTGAAATAAATCCAATGTAGGAATGACTACTGCGATAATCAACCCCCAGAGACCGCAAGTCATAATTTGATATTTCCATCTTTCGCTCATAAAACTATCTTTTAAATCTAGTCCAGTTGATCCGTTAGTTTCTTAAAAACAGTTTTAGCATTCTTTCCTTCATACAAGATTGAATAAACAGCATCAATAATAGGTGTTTTAGCACCGTAAGCTTGATTTAGTTTGTATGCGCTTTTGACTGCGTAATATCCCTCAGCAACCATGCTCATTTCCATCATTGCAGACTTAACTGTATAGCCTTTGCCTATCATATTTCCAAACATTCTATTTCTTGAAAATATAGAATATCCAGTCACCAATAAATCACCTAAATAAGCAGAATCATTAATGTTTCGTTTCATTTTATGGACTTTTTTGATGAATTTTTTCATCTCACGAATTCCATTACTCATCAATACAGATTGGAAGTTGTCTCCGTATCCTAAGCCATGAGCAATTCCTGCTGCTATTGCATAAATGTTTTTTAACATTGCTGCATATTCTGTTCCTATTATATCGTCAGTAATTTTTGTCTTAATGTAATTACCAGATAAATTTGTAGCGACAACTTTAGCTTTATCGGGATCTCCACAAGCAATAGTTAGATACGACAAGCGCTCTAAAGCTACTTCTTCTGCATGGCAAGGCCCAGTTATTACACCAATGTTGTAATAAGGAATGTCATATTTCACATGAAAATGTTCTCCCACAATTAAACTCGTCTCAGGAACAATACCTTTAATTGCTGAGAAAATAATTTTATCTTGAAGTGAAACGGTTAGGTTTTGTAGTTCAGCATCTAAAAAAGCAGATGGTATTGCAAATATTATATAATCAGCATAAGCAACAGCTTCGTTGATATCATTAGTTAGTTTTAATTTATTAGTGTCAAACTCAACAGAACTTAAGTAATTAGGATTGTGCTTATATGTTCTAAGATGCTCAATAGCAGTATCGTTACGCATATACCACGAAATTTCTGAAAGATTTACACATAGCATTTTTGCAATCGCTGTTGCCCAACTTCCTCCACCAATTACTGCAAATTTTATTTTTTCGGCCATTATAATATTGAATTTAATCAAAAGTACTTAAAATTGTTTCAATTAAGCAAATTTAATCAATCCTTGTTTGCTAACAAAAACAGATCATTAATTGCAATAATCATAATTTATTAAATATATTATAATTATTTCACATATAGCACACAATATAAATAGTATACATTCGTTATAAGTATTGTTAGTACGATTTTTTAACAGATAAACAGGAATTGAATTAGTTAGTTATATTTTGAATGTTAAAAGGCGTCCTCCATGTATATGGGGGACGCCTTTTTATTTTGATCTAAGATAAACTACTAATTTTCGTTAGCTTTTAATAGCTCATTTCAACAATTGATTTTACTTTCTCTAAAGTTATGTTTTGTTTTTCTCCTAAACCTAACCAACCTCTTTCTTCAAAGCGATTCACTATGAAGTCAGCTGTTTTGTCAAATTCCTGTGTATAGTCAGATAGGTTAGTGTCCATTCCCATAGTATGGAAAAATTCGACTGTTTTGTCAATTGCTTGCTTGGCAATTTCATCTTCAGTTCCAGTTAAATTAAAAATACGTTTTCCGTATTGTGCTAATTTTCCTTTTTTAGTTTCAAACATTACTCTATATAAGTTTGGTCCTACTACTGCTAATGTTCTAGCATGATCAATTCCGTACAAAGCTGTTAATTCGTGACCGATCATGTGCGTTGCCCAGTCTGAAGGAACTCCTTTTTGAATTAATCCATTCAACGCCATTGTACAACTCCACATGAAATTAGAAGCAAGTGCATAGTCTTTTGGATTTTCAACGACTTTAGGTCCTATTTCTACTAATGTTTGCAAAATTCCTTCAGATATTCGATCCTGAAGAAAACCTTCATGAACGTACGTTAAGTATTGTTCTAGAACGTGAGTAAAAGCATCTACAACTCCGTTTTGTAATTGTCTTTTAGGTAAAGATTCAATAACAGTAGGATCGCAAATAGAAAACTTTGGAAACAACGCAGAACCTCCAAAAGCTAATTTTTCTTTGGTAGATTCAATAGTTACTACTGAACCTGAATTCATTTCGCTTCCAGTCGCTGGTAAAGTCAAAATGGTTCCAAAAGGGATAACAGTCGATAAATCTTTGATCAATAATTTCTTTTGTAAAATGTCTATCGGATTGCCTTCAAATTTTGCTGCAGCTGATATAAATTTAGTTCCATCAATCACAGAACCACCACCTACTGCTAGAATAAAGTCGATTTTTTGCTCTTTAACAACGGCTACTGCTTTCATTAAAGTTTCAAAATGTGGATTTGCTTCGATTCCACCAAATTCCACGATTTCAAAACCTTTTAGGTTTTCAATTACTTGTGCGTGAATACCATTTTTAAAAATGCTTCCGCCTCCATAAGTCATTAATATTTTTGCTCCTTGAGGAACTAAAGTTGATAGTTTTTCAATTTGTCCTTTACCAAAAACTAAATTTGTAGGATTATATAATTCGAAATTTAACATACTATTATTTTTTTAAATTTAGTTGGTTCAATAATTTCTCAGCAACTAATTTTGATGAAGCTGGATTTTGACCTGTAATTAAAAGTCCGTCTTCTACAGCATACGGTTTCCAATCAGCTATTTTAGAATAGCTAGCACCATTAGATTGTAAAGCATCTTCTAATAAGAAAGGAACAACTTTAGTTAAACCTACTGCTTCTTCTTCACTATTAGAAAATCCAGTTACTTTTTTACCTTTAACTAAATATTCACCGTTTACTTTGACATTTTTAAGTGCGCCAGGAGAGTGACATACAAAAGCTACTGGTTTTTTATTACTATAAAAAGATTCAATTAGAGCAATCGAAGTTTTGTCTTCGGCTAAATCCCAAAGCGGTCCATGACCTCCTGGATAGAAAACAGCATCATAATCTGCTTGATTCACATCAGATAGTTTATGAGTGTTTTTTAATTTAGCTAGAACGTCGGTATCCTTATCCAGTCTTTTTGTGTCTTCTGTAGCTGCAGAAGGATCTTCACTTTTCGGATCTATTGGTGGCTGACCTCCAAGAGGTGTTGCGATATCAATTTGAACTCCTTTGTCTGCTAACTCGTAGTAAGGTGCTGCAAATTCTTCTGTCCAATACCCTGTTTTTTCTCCCGTGTCTCCTAGTTTATCGTGACTAGTAAGTACAAATAATACTTTTTTCATATCTTTTTTATTTTTTTTCTGTGCAGTTGCACTCAAGCAACCTACTGTTAATGCTATAATTGTAAATACTGCAATTTTTTTCATACTTCATTTATTACTACAAATTTACGGCTAATATGTTATTAGTAAAAATAAAATAAATTATGTTTGTGATAAATATATTTATATCATGGTCAATCTTGAATGGTACAGGACTTTCAAATCTGTTTATAAAAATGGAAATTTTTCTTTGGCTGCAAAGGAGCTTTTTATCAGCCAACCAGCCGTGAGTCAGCAGATAGGAATGTTGGAAGCGCATGTTGGTTATAAACTTTTCAACAGAAAATCTAAAGGCGTGGAACCAACACAGTACGCTAAGTTACTCAATAATTTAATCATTGAAGCTCTTGAGCGATTGGAAAATGTGGAAAACGGTTTTAGAGCTAAGGCATTTAATGCCAATCGGTTAATTTCAGTTGGACTTTCAAAACACTTTATGATTAGTATGGGAAGCGTCTTACTTTCTAAATTTGATTTTATAGATTTCAGCTTTCATGAAAATGATCAATTATTCGAATTAGTAAATTCTAAAAAGCTTGATTTCGCAATTGTAACAAAGCAGTACGACACTTTCGACACCGTTCAAAAAAAGGTTGGAGAAATAAGACAAGTAATAGTTGGATCAAATACCATTAACGAATCTGAACTAAAAGCGACTATTAAGAATAAAGACAATGACGCAACTGAAAACTGGTTAAATGACCAGAAATGGTTTAGCCACGATGCAGGAATTCCACATATAAAATTATTCTGGCTCCATGTTTTTAATAAAAAAAGGCCTTCTATGGTTCCAAATTACATAATTCCTTCCGAAAATGAAATGATTGAAATACTTTCAAGAAATTTAGGTGTTGCAGTGGTGTGGGATATTAATGCAAAAAAATTTATTGGAGATAGGAAAATAAAATTATTGTGGAACAGCAAAGAAATGCCTAGTTCAGAGGTGTTTTTATTATCAGCTAAAAATGAAAACTTAAATACTATTTTCGAAAAAATAGAATTAGAATTAATAAGTGCCTTAGACTAATTACTTTTTATAGAAATTATTGTGGTCAATATATTTCCAAACTTCAGTAGGTAGTAATGGCTGCACATTCTTTCCTTTTTTAATATTATCCCGAATAAAAGTGGATGAAATTTCTACTACAGGCGCATCGATCATATGAATTTTTGTCCCGAAATGTTGCGATTCTTTTGATTCTAAGTTTTCTTCATCAGTTGATATTCTCGGATAGACATAAATTTCGTGATGCGCTATAATAGCTTCGTAATTTTTCCATCTATGAAGAGACCTTAGATTGTCTTCTCCCATAATTAACGAAAATTCATAAGTAGGATGTTTTTCCTGTAAATGAACTAATGTGTTTATGGTATAATTGGGCTGTGCTAATTTAAACTCTATATCTGAAGGTTTGATTTTAGGAAAGTCTTCAGTAGCAAGATGCACCATCTCCAAACGATGTGAATCTTCAAGTAAAGTATTTTTTTTCTTAAAAGGATTGTGCGGCGTCACCACCATCCAGATTTGGTCTAAATCAGAATATTCCGCCATATGATTGGCGATAATTAGATGCCCAATATGAATGGGGTTGAATGTTCCGAAGTAAAGTCCTATCTTCATTATCTTGGTAAATAGTGATTAGTAAAAAGTAATTAGTTTTTGAGAGTTTTTGAAAATGAATTTATCATCTTAGATTCTTCCTCAATTTGTCCCAATATTTCTTTATACAAAGTTTGATCTATAATAAAACCAAGTTCATTAGCAATGAGTAACTGAGTTTCTATTTCAAATAATGAACCTCTAGAAATATCTAAAAAATGATTAAATGATTTTTGAGTATTTCTACCATAACCCTCTGCAATATTTGATGGAATTGAAACTGAAGCTCTTTTCAATTGACTTGTTAAGGCATATAGTTCTTCTTTAGGAAATGATTTTACTAGCTGATATACTAAACAGACAATTCTAATTCCCTTTTGCCAAATCAGTAAATCTTTATATGATTTAATTTCTGCCATCTTAAGCTAATTACTAGTTACTTTTTACCAATCACTTTTTTTTACTTATAAAATCCTTCACTAACTGATGTGCTTCTTCTAAAGCAACTTGCAAATCGTAATTCTTTATAACAACATCAAATTGTGGTGCAGTGACTAACTCAACAGAAGCTTTAGCGATGCGCATATTGATTTTGTCTTCACTTTCAGTAGAGCGTTTTTTCAAGCGAATTTTTAATTCGTCGATACTTGGTGGCTTAACGAAAACAGCTAAAGTTTCGTTTGGGAATTTACTTTTAATTCTTAATCCACCAGCGACATCAATATCAAAAATCACATTTTTTCCTAATGCCCAGATGCGTTCTACTTCACTTTTTAAAGTTCCGTAAAAATTATCGCGATAGACTTCTTCCCATTCGAGGAAATCGTCATTTTTGATGTGTTTTTTGAATTCTTCGGTAGATATGAAATAGTAATCCTTTCCGTTTACTTCCTCACCTCTAGCGTCGCGTGACGCTGCTGAAATAGAAAATTCTAAATTCAAATCATCTTGTGCTAGTAAATGTTTCACGATAGTTGTTTTTCCAGATCCTGATGGTGCTGAAAAAACAATTAATTTTCCTCCTTTGTTCATTATTTTTTAAGTGATTAATGAATAGTAATTAGTGATTAGTTTAGCATAGTGTAATTCCTATTCACTAGTTACTAATTCCTCTATAAAACATTCAATACCTGTTCTTTTATTTTTTCCAATTCGTCTTTCATCTGAACGACTAATTTTTGCATTTGAGCATGATTAGATTTAGAACCCATAGTGTTGATCTCGCGACCCATTTCTTGAGTGATAAATCCTAATTTTCTTCCGTTAGCTTCCGTTCCGTTAATAGTTTCTAGGAAATAATCGAGGTGATTCGTCAAACGTACTTTTTCTTCAGTGATGTCTAATTTTTCAAGATAATAAATCAATTCTTGTTCGAAACGATTTTCATCAACGTTTACTTTTAGTTCTGCAATCGCAGTTTGTAAACGGTCTTTAATAGTTTGAACACGTTCTGGATCTAATGCTAAAGCGTCATTCATATATTGACGAATATTTCCAATTCGCAATTGAAATTCTTTTTCTAATGACATTCCTTCATCTTTTCTAAAAGTCAAGATGTTTTGTAAAGCTTCCTCGATAACAGTTTGGATTTGTACCCAATCGTTCTCGTCAATTTCATCGCGCTCTATTTTCATAGTATCTGGCATCCGAATCGCCATTTTCATTAGTTCCGTTTCATCAGCATCAGCGTATACTTCTCTCAATTGATTGATATAGGCTTTTACAATTGGCACATTTACTTTTGTAGAAGTTTGTTCAGCAGTGCTTTCAATAAAAATAGAAAAATCAACTTTTCCTCTTTCAAGTTTTAATGCGATTTGGTTTCTTAATCCCAATTCCATTTCTCGATATAGCGAAGGCATTCTCACATTTAGATCTAAACCTTTGCTGTTCAAAGATTTTACTTCTACCGTAATTTTTTTGGATGGTAATTGCAAAGTTGCTTTCCCAAAACCTGTCATTGATTGTATCATATAATTTTCTAAAAGAGGGCAAAGATAGTAAAAAATTCCCCCTGACCCCCGAAGGAGAAATTTGAATATAGTTCTATTCCCCTCCTTTGGAGGGGTTAGGGGAGTATGTCACTAAGTAAACTCCAATAAATATCAATAAAGCTGAAATAATTTTAACCCAACTCAACTCGTCTTTTCCTAAACCTATCGCAAAAATTGTTGCGAACAAAGGTTGCAAATAGATAAAAACAGCTACTGTTGTTGGTTTTAACTCTTTCATAGAAAGTAAGTTCAAAAGATACGTTAGGAATGTCGAAATAATAACGACAAACACTATTTTCCAAGAAATATCAGTAGGAATTGCGGACCAATCTACAGCTTCAAATTGGCTCCAGCCAAAAGGCAACACCATTATAAAACCAAACAAATAAATCCATTTTACAAAAGCAAAAGCATTGTATTTATCCATCAATTTTTTGACAATAATTAAATAAAAACCATAGGAAATTGCATTTACTAAAACTAAAAAATTCCCGAGTCCTGCATTAGTCGCGCTTCCAATAGATTTTCCATACAAGATAAGAAATCCCGTTCCTATCAATCCTAATAGAATCCCAAAAATCATTCGACTTTTCATTCGCTCTTTCATTATTATAGCTGAAAGCGCTAAAACAATCATGGGCGTAGAAACCATAATTACAGCGGCTGAAATAGGCGAAGTAAGACTTAAACCTTTGAAAAAAGTAAGCATGTTGAAAGCCACCCCAAAGAATGCTGCAGCAATTATTCGAGGAAAATCAGCAAGTTCAATAGTGCTATTACGATCTTCTTTTTTAAAACTTAGCAATTTAATAAAAAACCAAACCAACCAAAACAAGATTACCGATCCACCTACACGCAATAAAATAAAACCGTAGGCATCAATGTATAATGGCATTACGTCCTTAGCAATCGTAAAGGTTACACCGTAAATTATAGAGACAATCGTAGCTCCTATCAGTGCAAGATTTCTTTTAGACATTTCCTAAAGCGAGCATTACTTGGTGCATGTTTTGTTGCGTGTTACCAATGTAAATTTTATTATCGATAATAAAAACAGGACGACTTAAAAAGGTATAATGCTCTAAAATGTATTTTTTATAATCCTCTTCGGTCAAGGCTTTGTTTTTTAAATCCATTGATTTGTACAACTGTGCTTTTTTACTGAAAAGTGCTTCGTAACTTCCCGAAAGTTCGCGCATTTGCTCTAATTCGTCGACAGTTATAGGATCTTGTTTAATATCATGAAATTTAAAATCATGGTCTTTCGGTAATGATTTTATGATTTTTCTGCAAGTGTCGCACGAAGCGAGATAATATATTTTGTCCATAATAAGGGTAGTTTCTTTATGCAAAGGAAAATAATTTGGTACTAAAAGTGATCAATTTTTTATAAAAGTTCTTAAACTAATATTTATTTTTTTTTAGGAGCTATTCCCGCCATACATTTCAATCTCTAGTTCTTAATCCTTTTTTTATAAGTCATAAAAGGAGCTTCCTGCGGTCGCTCTTTTCTTCGTGAAAAAAATAGGGTTAAGGACTATAGGAATTTCATTACTGTCAGGGCTAAGATATTGGGGAGATAGCTATTTTACTGCTAAATAATCATTCACTTCAGTATATGACAATAATAGTTCTTTAGCTCCATCAGCATACGATGCTACTTCATATGAATTATAATAAAGCAATAATCCTTTGTCAGTAAAGAATATATTTTGTGGTAACTGAAACATTTCTTTTTCAAACATTAAACCGGTAGAATTGATCGATTTGCTTGCTGGAATTTTATATTTAGCTCTGAATTTTTTTTCAGCCAAAGCTTTGAAACTTGCTTTGTCAATAAAAAGTTCGTCATTAATTATAGATTTTCCCGTGTTAGGATCAAAAAGTAGCGAACGTAAACCTTGATAACCATGAGCGCCTCCGGTGTATGTATAATGATTGATTTCTATATTCAATATGTTTTCTGATTGATATTTTACACTTCCTTTGATGTCAGCTTCCCAGCCAAATTTATCCTTTGGAAACTCTTTTTGAAGTTTTTCATAAGAATTAATGAACGATGTTAATAATCCATTATAATCCTTAGAAGTATAGGGCTTTTCGCCAAAATAAATAATTTCTTTTAGAACTGAAAAAACTTTTTTATTGATACTGTCTGCTACTACAGGAACTGCATTTGCAACAGGAATTTTCACACTAATTGATGGACAGTCTCCAGTACACGGCAAAGTAGTTTTCTTCTGAAAAGACTGCTCTTCAAAAACTAATTCGTTAGAACATTGCGCTACTGAAAAAAGCAATAAGGTGTAGATTATAAAGTATTTCATGTCAAAAATGTTAATTAAAAACAAAGGTACTTACTTGTTTCTTGGTTAGATAAAATTAAAGGGTAAATTTGCAAAACAATTTTGCATCAAAAATTCAACTTATGAAATTTAATACTAAAGTTATTCATGGTGGTCAACATCATGATCCAAGCACTGGAGCTGTTATGCCTCCAGTATATCAAACATCAACATTTATACAAACTAGTCCAGGGCAACCTTTAAACCCAGATTATGAATATAGTAGAGCTGCAAATCCTACTAGAAGTGCATTAGAAAATGCATTAGCAAGTATAGAAAATGGAACAAGAGGATTGGCTTTTTCATCAGGACTAGCTGCTACTGATTGCGTTTTGCGCTCTTTTAAATCTGGAGATGAAATTATCGCTATGGATGATTTATATGGCGGAACGTATAGAATGTTTACGCGTATTTATAAAGATTCAGGTATAAAATTTCATTTTGTAGACATGAATGACATGGAGAAATTCAAGTCATTAATTAATGAAAACACAAAATTAGTTTGGGTTGAAACGCCTACTAATCCATTGATGAAATTAGCTGATATTCAAGAAATCGCTAAAATAACGAAAGAGAAAAAAATTCTTTTTGCTGTTGATAATACCTTTGCAACTCCTTATTTACAGAAACCTTTAGATTTAGGCGCTGATATCGTAATGCACTCTGCAACAAAATATCTAGGTGGACACTCTGATGTTATTGCTGGAGCTCTAATTGTAAAGGACGAAGCGCTAGGCGAACAATTGCATTTTCAACAATTTGCAACTGGTGCTACCTTAGGACCGATGGACAGTTTCTTAATTTTAAGAGGAATAAAAACCTTGCATTTACGTGTGGAAAGACATTGTGAAAATGGAGGTAAAGTAGTAGAATTTTTGAGTACTCATCCAAAAGTTAAAACCGTATATTATCCAGGATTACCAAGTCATCCTTATCATGAAATCGCTAAAAAGCAAATGAGTGGTTTTGGCGGAATGGTTTCTTTTACTTTTGTTTCGGGTAAAAAAGAAGATGCAATTGACTTTCTTGAAAAAGTAAAAGTATTCACTTTAGCAGAATCTTTAGGTGGAGTAGAATCATTAGCGAATCATCCTGCTTTGATGACACATGCTTCAATTCCAGAAGAGAAACGAAAAGAAATTGGAATAACTGATGATCTAGTTCGATTGAGTGTAGGTATCGAAGATGCAGATGATTTGATTGAAGATTTGAAACAAGCATTAACATAAAGCTACTATCTATAAAAGCAAAAAGCTCCAATTTTCTGAATTGGAGCTTTTTGCTTTTATAGAATCAAGTCTTTTAATTATAAATAATAAATGTACCCCACATTAAACCAAACCAGCCAATCATTAGCTTTATTTTCTTTATAAATAGCTGGATTAGGATTCAAACCATCTACCCAGTTTGAAAAGAAATATTGTCCTCTTAGATCAATCATTAAATCAGATAAGGTTGTTAATTTGTAACGCGTTCCCACACTAGAAACTACAGACAATACTGTTCTACCTTCCGTTGAGTACCCATGGGGTCGACCATCTGAAGGAACTACGTACTTATTAATAGTATATGGTAAAATAAAAGGAATTGGTGGAATAGGACCTTGTGAATTTTTAGTGTTGTAGTAACTGAACTGACCTCCGATACTAATAAATGGCGCTAAACTTCCAATAGTTGCACTAAATTCGCGTACGCTAAAAGGATAAAATTCTAATTGGACACCCAAATTTGTCACGGCAGTACTTCCCTTCATCGCTCGAAGGTAGTCTGTAACGTCCCCCTTCTTCTGTTCTGACACCCATTTTCCAAAATGTTGCAATTCAGTTTTATTATAAGATAGTTCAGTTCTAAATTTAAAATGATCGTTAAAGTAAGTATCTGGAGTGTAGCAGTTGCAATCTTCTTTATATGAAAAATTTAGATAATGTATAATTCCTATACCAAGTCCTGTATTACCAGCATTAGTAGAGAGGTTTGATCTTTGGCCGTAATCAGATTGAAAAGCAATTGGTCCAGCAATAATTCCTACTTCATGGGAAAACCCACCAAATTGAGCAATTGTCGTACTAGGCAGCCCAAAAAGGATTAATAAAAGAAATAGAATTTGTTTGATCATTTGTTGGTGGAATTTTGCAATCCTTACAAATATATAAAAACATCAATCATTTGGAAAATAAATAAAAATTAAAAAGAAAGCGATAAAATCTTATTTGCTTGCGAAATTCCTAATAAAAAGCTTTAAAAGTGTTTGTGAGAAATATAATTATTGGTGAATTCTTAATATAAAGATAATTCTATTGATAGATTAAAAAAAATATGGCTGAATATTTTATAAAATGTATATTTGTGATGTATTACGATATCGTTTTCTTAATTTAAACATATATTCTATGTCAATAAAAATAAATGATTTTATGGCTCAGGTTGAAGCCAAAAATCCAAATGAACCTGAATTCATTCAAGCAGTTAGAGAATTTGCAGAAACAGTAATTCCATTTATCGTTACTCAAAAAAAATATGACGGTAAAAATCTTCTTTTAAGGATGACAGAGCCGGAACGTTCAATCATATTCCGTGTTCCATGGGTTGATGATAAAGGAGAAATACAAGTAAATAGAGGATTCAGAATTCAAATGAACTCAGCAATTGGACCATATAAAGGAGGGATCCGTTTTCATCACACTGTGAATTTATCAGTATTGAAATTTTTAGCTTTCGAACAAGTGTTTAAAAATAGCTTGACTACTTTGCCAATGGGTGGTGGAAAAGGAGGTTCTGATTTTGATCCACAAGGTAAATCTGATGGTGAAGTAATGCGTTTTTGTCAATCATTCATGACGGAATTGTGCAGACACATTGGACCACAACTTGACGTTCCTGCTGGAGATATTGGTGTTGGTGCAAGAGAAATTGGGTATTTATTTGGTCAATACAAAAGAATCAAAAATGAATTTACTGGAGTTTTAACTGGTAAAGGATTAGCGTATGGAGGTTCATTGATACGTCCAGAAGCAACAGGTTATGGTGTAGTTTATTTTACAGAACAAATGTTGCAAACTATAGGTGAATCTATAAAAGATAAAAGAGTTGCTATTTCAGGTTTTGGAAATGTAGCTTGGGGAGTTGCTTTAAAAGTAAATGACCTTGGTGGGAAATTAGTAACGATTTCTGGACCTGATGGTTATATTTATGACGAAGAAGGTATCTCTGGTGAAAAGATCGACTTTATGGTTGAAATGAGAAACAGAGGTGATAATAGAGTAGAAGCGTATTTAGAAAAATTTCCAAACGCAACATTCCATAAAGGAAGAAGTGTATGGGAAGTTAAAGTTGACGTTGCAATTCCTTGTGCTACACAAAATGAGTTGCATGATGAGGATGCTAAAAAATTAATTGCTAATGGTGTTATGTGTGTTACAGAGGCAGCAAATATGCCAAGTACATTAGGTGCAATTAAGGAATTCTTAAATGCTAAAGTACTTTTTGCTCCAGGTAAAGCTGCTAATGCTGGTGGTGTTGCCGCTTCGGGATTAGAAATGACTCAAAATTCTATTCGTTTAAACTGGACGAGTGAAGAAGTAGATTCAAGATTAAAAGAAATTATGAAGGGAATTCATAATCAATGTAAGCAATACGGTACAGATGCTGACGGTTATGTAAACTACGTAAAAGGAGCAAATATCGCTGGTTTTGTAAAAGTTGCTGATGCAATGCTTGCTCAAGGAGTGGTATAATTAAATTTTTACAATTTTTAATAAACCTTCTATCATTTACTTGATAGGAGGTTTTTTGTTTTTTTTAGTTATTTATTATTTTTGAGTATCCACTAAATAAATTTTAAAGTAGTAGAGGTGTTTTCAAGGTTTAGCTAGCGCTTTTTAGCTTACTAACTTTAAATTGGCCTTATATTCAGATGTAATTTCTTACCCTAATTTTTATTGATTTTACGAATTCGATAAAATTCCTTATTTCATATTTGCTATAAATTATTTTTGGCAGTCGTTAATTACCGAATGGCGAATAATTAGGCCATTACAAAAAAAAAACTTCAATATTTTGATTGTGACTTATCTTTGTAAAACCAAGAAATCATTTTTTTCGAACGTTTTTAATCCTATTTTATCATGTCACAAAGTATATCTGCTTTTATCGAAGAAGTTGCTAAAAACAACCCGAATGAGCCTGAATTTATGCAAGCAGTTCTTGAAGTTGCCGAAGCCGTAATTCCGTTTATTGAAAATAATAAGAAGTATCAAAACAAAATGCTTTTAGAGCGAATGGTCGAGGCAGAGCGAATTGTAATATTTCGGGTGCCATGGATCGATGACAATGGTAGAACGCAGGTAAACCGTGGTTATAGAGTTCAAATGAATTCAGCTATTGGACCGTATAAAGGTGGAATTCGTTTTCATCCTTCTGTAAACTTGAGTATTCTTAAATTTTTAGCTTTCGAACAAACCTTTAAAAATAGTTTAACCACACTGCCAATGGGTGGTGGTAAAGGTGGTTCTAATTTTGACCCTAAAGGAAAGTCAGATATTGAAGTAATGCGTTTTTGTCAAAGTTTTATGAATGAGTTATGCAGACATATTGGTCCTGATACTGACGTTCCGGCTGGTGACATTGGTGTTGGAGCTCGGGAAATTGGATATATGTTTGGTCAGTATAAAAAAATGAGAAATGAATTTACTGGTGTTTTAACTGGTAAGGGAATGTCCTTTGGAGGTTCGTTAATTAGACCACAAGCTACAGGCTACGGAACCGTTTATTTTGCGCAAAGTATGCTAGCTACAAAAGGAGATAGTTTTCAAGATAAATTAGTTGTGATTTCAGGATCAGGAAATGTTGCACAGTATGCTATTGAAAAAGTAAATGAACTTGGTGGTAAAGTAATCGCACTTTCTGATTCTCTTGGATATGTTTATGACGAAGATGGTTTTGATACTGAGAAATTAGAATATGTCATGGAGCTTAAAAATGAATTGAAAGGAACGATCAAGGATTATGTAGCTAAATATCCTAAAGCTAAATATATAATTGGTGCGCGACCGTGGAATGTGAAATGTGATATTGCATTGCCTTGTGCAACTCAGAATGAATTAGACGAGGAAGATGCGAGAGCATTAGTAGAAAATGGTTGTATTTGCGTTGCAGAAGGAGCTAATATGCCTTCTACTCCAGCAGCGATGGCTGTTTTCCAAAAAGCGAAGATATTTTATGCGCCCGGAAAAGCTTCAAATGCTGGCGGAGTTACTACATCAGGACTTGAAATGTCGCAAAATTCACTTCGTTTAAAATGGTCATTCGAAAAAGTGGATGAACGATTAAAAGATATTATGGCTGACATTCATATTTCATGCGTGAAATATGGTACAGATGAGACAGGTCATGTAGATTACGTCAAAGGAGCAAATATTGCTGGATTTGTAAAAGTTGCTGACGCAATGCTTGCCCAAGGAGTGGTGTAAATTTATTTTTTTTAACTTCTAAATGCCTTCACTTAATGTTAGATTCAGTGAAGGCATTTTTTTTAAGTAACAAAATGCTAAGACTTTCGTTTGTTCTATATTTGTAATCCAATATTCACGCAAATAATGAAAAATAATAGTCTGTATTTTTTCTTTCTGCTTTTTATCCAAATAGGATTTGCACAAAATAATTTGCAGTGGCAAGGTTACTTCTCATACAGTGAAATTAAGGGTGTTTCAGGATCTGCCAATACTGTATTTGCAGCTTCAGAAAATGCTTTATTTTCTAAAAACAGCAGTAATAACATTATCAAAACTACTAATACTGTAGATGGACTTTCAGGACAAACTATTTCTTCAATTTACCACAGTGTAAAATTTAATAAAACTATTATAGGTTATGAAAACGGTCTCATAATAGTGATTAATGAAGCGGATGGTAGTATGTTAAAAGTCGTTGATATAATTAGTAAACAGCTTCCATCAGAAATAAAAAAAGTAAATCATTTTTTTGAACATGAAGGTTTTGCCTATGTTTCCTGCGACTTTGGTATTGTTCAGTTTAATTTGGCAACGATGCAATTTGGTGATACCTACTTCATAGGTGATAATGGTGCTGAATTAAAAGTGAACCAAACTGCAGTTCATAATGGATTTATTTTTGCTGCAACTATTAATGGAATTAGAAAAGCTACCATTACTAATCAAAATTTAATTGATTTTAATCAGTGGTCAATAGTTGCTTCGGGGAACTGGCTAAGCGTGAATACCTTTGGCACAGAATTATACGCAATAAATACTGCTGGAAATATTAATAAATTTAATGCTGTTTCGAATAGTTTTGTATTAATAAAGCAAATTACTCCACCGTTTTTATACAGCAGTGTAGCAGCGGATCACTTTACCGTTACGACTCTAAATACTGTATATGTATTTGATGAACAAATGAATGTGGTACGTCTAATTAATAGTAATGAAATAATAGAAAGTAAACCTAATTTTAGCTGTGCTACGATAATCGCTCAAACTGTCTTTATTGGAACAAAAGAAAACGGAATGATTACGTCACCACTTTCAAATACGTTTAATTTTGAGGATATTACTCCTATTGGTCCTTCTCGTAATAACATATTTTCACTAGAAGCATCTGCTAAATCACTTTGGGCAGTTTATGGTTTTTATCCTGGAAATTACAATCCGTATCAATCACCTCAAGGATTTCCTAGTTTATATGGGATTTCTAAATTTGATTATACAACTTGGCTAAACATTCCTACTTCAGAAGTTTTAGGAGCTAGAGCTTTGTCTAACGTCGCAATCAATCCTAATAATAATGATGATGTTTATATTTCTTCTTTTTTTTCGGGGCTTTTGAAAATAGAAAATGATAAACCAACAAAGCTATTTACTCCACAAAATACGGCACCAAATGGTTTGCAAAGTATTGAAGTCGCCGTGGCTCCTAATGATATTCGTATCAATAATCCTGTTTTCGATAAAGAGGGCAATTTATGGCTGACTAATAATTTAGTGGAAAAAGCGCTAAAAGTTCTTAAGACAAACGGGCAATGGCAAAGTATTTCCTTTGCAACAGTATTGCCTGAACTCACTAATTATGGAGGTTTAGTGATTGATAAAAACAACACGAAGTGGGCAGCTTCAAGGAGAGGTGTAGTGGGCTACAATGAGAAAGGCGGAGTTTTAAAACTGATTACAGAAGGAAGTGAAAAAGGTAATTTGCCATCGCCTGATGTTCGCTCAGTAGCTGTAGACAATAAAAGCCAACTGTGGATAGGTACTAACAAAGGATTGCGTGTATTGTCTAACGTCGGGAATTACCAAACTGAGGGACAGATTACCGCTAATCCTATAATTATCTTGGATGATAATTTAGCGCAAGAACTGCTGTACGAACAATTTATAACTGATATTGAAGTTGATGGAGCTAATAATAAATGGATTGGTACCGCAGATTCTGGTTTGTTTTTCGTTTCTCCAAATGGGCAAGAAACGAAATATCACTTTACAATAAATAATTCTCCATTGCCAAGCAATACGATTAATGATATTACGATAAATAGTGTTACGGGTGAGGTTTTCATCGCAACTGCCAAAGGATTAATTTCTTTTAAAGGGACATCTACGGCAGCAAGTGAGGATCTAAATAATGCATTTGTCTATCCTAACCCTGTTCGTCCAGAATACCAAGGAACGGTAAAAATTGCAGGATTACTAGATAAAGCAAATGTAAAAATTACAGATGTTGCTGGAAATTTAGTTTATGAAACAACTGCTCAAGGTGGTACGATAGAATGGGATACAACTGCTTTTGGGAAATATAAAGTGGCTTCAGGAGTTTATATGATTTTTATTTCTGCTCAAGATGGAGTAGAGACTAAGGTTAAAAAAGTGATGATCATCCGATGATTTCTCAAAGTAGATTTTCAATTCAGCCCTAGCTAAAAAATAACGAATATTTAATAAAGAATAAGTGCAAGTTAAAACCAAAGCAATCGTTATTTCGTCATTAAAATTTCAAGAAAAAAGCCTAATTGTAAAGTGCTTCACATTATCCCATGGGTTAAAGTCTTATTTTGTTCGCGATGCTTTTTCCTCTAGAAAGTCCAATCAAAAAATCGCTTATTTCCAGCCGTTGACAATTCTTGAGATTGAGGCGGTTCATAAAAATAAAGGAACTTTAGAGAATTTTAAAGAGATAAAAATTGGTACGCCTTTTCACTCCATACATTCAGATATCTTTAAAAGTACGATTGTAATGTTTATTTCCGAAATCTTGCATCATTCGATTCATGAAGAAGAGAAAAACGAACCGCTATTTGAATTTTTAGAAGCGGCGTTAGAATGGCTAGATAATCATGACGAAATTGCCAACTTCCATTTGATACTGATGTTGGAAACTACAAAATATTTGGGTTTTTATCCTGACACTTCTGACGTTAATATGCCTTTTTTCGAAATGACAGAAGGTGTTTTTACACCTTTTCATGCAATTAGTTCATTGACTGAACATGAAACCAATTTATTTAAAAAACTGATTGATTTAAAATTTGACAGTGATAAAAAAACCTTCCATGTTATCGAAAGACAAATCGTTTTAAAAGTATTAATTGATTACTATAGTTTCCATTTAGATGGTTTTAAAAAGCCTAAATCGTTAGATATTTTGAAGGAAATTTTTTCTTAATAAATTCTAAATTTTTTATATATATTTGGGCTTTCTTAAAAATAACACTTTTTAAATGTGTTTTCTTAAGTATAAATCAATAATAAGGCCTAATTATAAATAATTTAAAGAATACAAATGAAAAAAATCACACTATCAATTATTGCCATTTTACTACTAAGTTTTTCTGGATATTCGCAGCGGAATTACGATGAAAAAATCACAACAGAATCCAATGTTCAAGATTTAGTGCAAAACGAAATTACTGGAATTGTTGTTTTTAAAGAAGGAAACACAATTAAAGGAATTAATCCAGATACTAAGAAAATAGTATGGACGTTAACTAGTGACGATTTTGGTAAAACTTCAGCTGCAGATATTTTGACAGATCCAGATTTTGGTAAAATATTCAAAGATAAAAGCGATTTGACAAGCATTGCAGGAAGTCCTTATGTTGAAGCGTACATCAATTCAAAATTTATAATTATAAACACAGACACTGGGAAAGTAGTTTATAATTCCTCTAAAGAATCTTTTTGGGTTACACAATCTGATTTTCTTCCTGAAACAGATGAATATTTGCTTACTCTAAAAAGTGGTGGTGATATGGCAATTGCATTAATTGACATGAAAACGGGTAATTTGAAGTGGAATACAGTCGTTGATAAAGCCAAATCATTGTTCAGTTTTTCTCTAAAAGAATCAGCGAATACAAATGTTGCTCGTGTAAACGGATCTGTTGTTTACTATTTACTTTATGGTAAATTGTACTCTTTTGAGAGAGAATCAGGAAAGTTAAATTGGAAAGCTGACGAAGATTATTCAAAATTCTTTCTAACTCAAAACGATAAAAATATCGTTGTTGTAAATAGTAAAGGGTTATTATCTACAAAGGAATACTTAAATGTCTTGAGCACAGAAACCGGTAAAAGTATTTGGAAAGAATCTATTAAAACTAAAAAGGTAATTTACTTAGAAGACTGGGGAACAAAGTTATTGATTGCACATTATGGTGGTTTTAACTTTTTTGATTTAAACTCAGGAGAGAAAATTTGGAAAAAAGATGCTAGAGGAGATGGATTAAAAAAAGTAATTCCTATTGAGCAAGATTTTTTATATGTTGCAGAAAATGAAATGATGCTTATCGATAAAGACGGGCAAAAGATTTGGAAAAAATTTATAGAAATTGCTGATGATAAAGAAGATCCTATTTATTATCTAGGAAGAGTAGGTGAAAAAGTGATGTATCTTACAGGAACTTATGGTAACATGGTAGATTATAAAACAGGCGTTAAACTATGGAAACGTAATATTAAGTTTAACGAAAAAAGACCAGTACTGCCTACTTATGACGAGCCTACAAATTCTTACTTAGTTTATAATGACGAGAAACTTTATAAATTTGATCCAAGTATAAGTGATAAGCCAGAGCCATTTGCAAAAGTGAATGTAAAAAATGAGAAAGATTTAAATAGTATTGAAAATTATCCTTGGGGAGTTGCATTATCAGGACCAGTAGAAGTAATGGGTGTAGCGCTTGACGGAACTATTAAATACCACAACGTATATAAGCAGCCAGGAGAAACGGGACGAAGATTATTAAAAGGAGCTTCAATCGCCGGAAGTTTTGCAATGGGAGCGGCATCAGCGGTAAATGGATTTGCAGGACAAGAAATTGATTTAGTTGTTAGAGATGAAAGAGGTAATATTGTTGGTAACATTCGTAAAGATGCTGATCAAAAATTATTGAAAAAATCTAAAAATCAAGCGGTAGCATCAGCAGCAATGGGAATTGTAGCAGCTAAATTTAATTCTCGTTTTAACGCGATGAAGCAAAATAGAGATTACTCATATATTTTTGCAAAAGCAGAAACAGGAGAGAAAGTCTTAGTGAAAGTTAGAAAATCAGATGGTGTTGAACTAGATAAAATTATCTTTATAAATAACAAACCAATTTATGAAATAGATCCTGTCACTGAAAATATATTTTATGTTTTAGACAATTCAATTCAGATTTTTAATAAGAAGTAATTAACCAAAACCAGCAAAGCCATCAAGATTTAATTTTGATGTTTTTTTTTATTTTAAATCTATCTAGAAAACTGTTCGTCCAAATTTATTTTCCTTTTTGAAGTTAAAATAGGTTTATAATAATGGGTTTGACTTTTGAACAAAACATCTTTTAATGGAGCAACTTCTGTTTTATATTCAAAGCCTTCTTTGTCTACTAAATAAATATTTTCATTTTTCTTAGCTACGACATAGGGACTATTCCCGAAATATTCTACTTCGTCATAAATAGCAGGAATAATTATTTTTTCTTTCGTCGCAAGACCAAATTTGTCTCCAAGTTTTAATCGAAATTCTGGACTATAAAGTCTATCAATAGAGTCGTAAACTGTCGGTATTATTTCATTGCCTTGAATATCTAAAATTCCCTTTTTATTATTTTTTTCTACCAGATAAATAGGTTGTTTTTGGAAAATATAATCAGAAGTGAGAACTTCATAAACGATTGGAGCTATTTCTCTTCCCGAAGAATCGATAAGTCCCCATTTATTATTTAGTTTTACCTTAGCTGCATTGTCAGCAAAGGCATAAGCAAAGTCATACTTTGCACTGATTATTTCCTGTTTCTCGCCATTTACAAATCCCCACTTACCATTCTTGAATATTGGAAACAATCCAATTTGGTTCTCGAATTTAGTGTAATGACATGCTTTCTCAAAATCACTCCCGGCACCAAAAAACAGAAAATTTCCGCTATAATCGTAGAAATCCATTATTAGTAAGTCACCGTCTTTATCTTGTCCAATACGTATCCGTTTTATATTTACTTTGCTGTAGAGCAACGGAACAAATGACTGTTGTTTTGAAAAATAAATTTCTATAAACCGCTCTTTACGCTCACCTTTTAATAGGAGTTCTCGCTGTATTGTCCCTTCTTTTGAATCAACTAAATAATTAAGTTTTACAATATTTGGCTCTTCGAAAATTAGATTGACAAAATCAGCTTTCTCACTATCAATATTGAAATTTTTTAGAAGATAACTAATATTTTTGTTTTTTGAACTCGCCTCAGATTTTCCGATATAGGTTCCACTTAACGTTTGTAAATCAGTTAATTTAATAAACGCTGCGGTTTTATTTATTCGATAAGTTCCACAAGAGTGTAGCATCAAGATTGCCAAAATAAGAGTGAGAATTTTATAATTTTTTTGCAAAAGTTTGTTTTTTAATAAACTAAAAATACAAAAAATTAAATATAGTGTAACGCCATTTAAAATTTATGAATTTTAATCTACTAACTCCTTTCCAAAAACTGCAATCTCTTTCGACTTTCGACATTATTTTATTACTTTCGCACTTCGATTAAAGAAAAGGATAAAATGAGCACAAAATTTACTGAATACAAAGGACTTGACTTACCTACAGTAGCGTCAGAAGTACTAGATTTTTGGAAGAAAGAAAACATATTCGAGAAAAGTGTAACGACACGTGAAGGGAACGAACCATTCGTATTTTTTGAAGGTCCACCTTCAGCAAACGGATTGCCTGGAATTCACCACGTGATGGCACGTGCTATTAAAGATATTTTTTGCAGATATAAAACTCAAAAAGGTTTCCAAGTAAAGCGTAAAGCAGGTTGGGACACACATGGTTTGCCTGTAGAATTAGGAACGGAGAAGGAATTAGGAATTACTAAAGAAGATATTGGTAAAACCATTTCTATTGAAGAATATAACGAAGCGTGTAAAAAAACCATAATGCGTTATACGGATGTATGGAATGATTTGACTGAAAAAATGGGTTATTGGGTTGATATGGAAGATCCATATGTGACTTACAAATCTAAATACATGGAAACCGTTTGGTGGATTTTAAAGCAAATCTACAATAAGGATTTAATGTACAAAGGTTACACGATTCAACCCTATTCTCCAAAAGCGGGGACAGGATTATCGTCGCATGAAGTAAATCAACCAGGGAGTTATAGAGATGTAACTGATACTACTGTTGTTGCTCAATTCAAAGTAATTGATGCTCACAAAGAATTAGTATTCTCTAAGTTTTACGATTATATCACTTCAAAAAATTTACAGCATTATAAATTAGAAGCACTAGATTTAGATGAAATTTTCATCTTAGCTTGGACAACAACTCCATGGACGTTGCCTTCAAACACAGCTTTAACTGTTGGTCCAAAAATAGATTATGCTTTAGTAAAATCATTCAATCAATATACTTTTCGTCCTTCGACAGTAATTTTAGCTAAAAACTTAGTTGGAAAACAATTTGGTAAAGGATTTTTTGAAAGTTCTGAACCTGCTGATTTTGAAAATTTCAAAGAAGGTGATAAAAAAATTCCATACCAAGTTCTTGCAGAATGTAAAGGTGCTGATTTAGTTGACATCCGTTACGAGCAATTACTAAAATTTGTTTTACCATACCAAAATGCTGAAAATGCATTTAGAGTTATTGCAGGTGATTTTGTAACCACTGAAGATGGAACAGGAATTGTACACACGGCGCCAACATTTGGTGCGGATGATGCAAAAGTAGCTAAAGAAGCTTCACCTGAAATTCCACCCATGTTAGTTTTAGATGAAAATGGAACTCCAGTTCCTTTAGTCGATTTACAAGGAAAATTCACTTCACATGTAGGTGAATATGCTGGTAAATATGTCAAAAATGAATATTACAACGACGGTGAAGCTCCAGAACGTTCCATAGATGTTGAGCTAGCTATTCGATTGAAAGAAGAAAATAGAGCGTTTAAAGTGGAGAAATATGTCCACAGTTATCCACACTGCTGGAGAACCGACAAACCTATCTTATACTATCCTTTAGATTCTTGGTTTATAAAAATTACAGAAGTTAGAGATCGTATGTTCGATTTAAACGAGACCATAAACTGGAAGCCAAAAGCAACTGGTGAAGGCCGTTTTGGGAACTGGTTGAAAAATGCTAATGACTGGAATTTATCTCGTTCAAGATATTGGGGAATTCCATTACCAATTTGGAGAACCGAGGATGGTCCCGATGCTTCGGGAGAAGAAATACTAATTGGTTCGGTTGAAGAATTGTACAACGAAATAGAAAAATCTATTGCTGCTGGTTTCCAAAAAGAAAATCCTTTTAAAGGTTTCGAAATTGGAAACATGGCTGAGTCCAATTATGATCTAATCGATTTACATAAAAATGTAGTTGATGAAATCACGCTAGTTTCTGCTTCTGGTAAGCCAATGAAGCGTGAAGCTGATTTGATAGATGTTTGGTTTGATTCAGGTTCAATGCCTTATGCACAATGGCATTATCCGTTTGAAAATAAAGATAAAATTGATCAAAATAAAGATTTCCCAGCTGATTTTATTGCTGAAGGAGTGGATCAAACGCGTGGTTGGTTTTATACCTTGCATGCTATTGGGACTTTAGTTTTTGATAAAGTAGCTTATAAAAATGTAGTTTCTAATGGTTTGGTTTTGGACAAAAACGGACAAAAAATGTCTAAACGATTAGGAAATGCTGCCGATCCTTTCGAAACTTTAAAAGAATACGGTCCTGATGCAACGCGTTGGTACATGATTTCAAATGCGAATCCTTGGGATAACTTAAAGTTTGACCTAGAAGGAATTGCTGAGGTTCGTAGAAAATTCTTTGGAACATTATACAATACCTATTCATTCTTTAGTTTGTATGCCAATATTGATGGTTTCAAATATGCAGAAGCTGAAATCCCGATGAATGAAAGGCCTGAAATTGATCAATGGATTATTTCAGAATTAAATACTTTGATAAAAGACGTAGATGGTTTTTATTCAGATTACGAACCTACAAAAGCGGCTCGAGCAATATCAGATTTTGTACAAGAAAACTTAAGTAACTGGTACGTACGTTTATGTCGTCGTCGTTTCTGGAAAGGTGAATATGCACAAGATAAAATTGCAGCGTATCAAACATTATATACTTGTTTGTTAACCATTAGTAAGCTTGGGGCGCCAATCGCTCCTTTCTTCATGGACAAACTTTACAGAGATTTAACTTTAGCTACACAGTCAGAGCAATTTGATAGTGTACATTTGGCCGAATTTCCTAAATACAATGAGCAATTTGTTGACAAATCGTTAGAGAGTAAAATGCAGAAAGCCCAAACGATTTCTTCATTAGTTTTATCATTGCGAAAAAAAGAAATGATTAAAGTGCGTCAACCACTACAAAAAGTAATGATTCCTGTTCTTGATGAAAACCAAAGAGCTGAAATTGCAGCTGTATCTGACTTGATAAAAGCAGAAGTAAATGTTAAGGAAATTGTGCTCTTAGATGATGCTTCAGGAATACTTGTTAAACAGATTAAACCTAATTTTAAAGCACTAGGACCGCGCTTTGGTAAGGATATGGGTCTGGTTTCTAAGGAGATACAAGGATTCACAAAAGAACAGATAAGTGAGTTAGATAAGAAAGGTACTTTAGAGGTAATTATTGGGGGAAATAATGTATTTTTAACCCTAGAAGATGTAGAGATTACATCGCAAGATATTGAGGGTTGGTTAGTCGCTAACTCAAACGGGATAACGGTTGCGCTTGACATTACAATTTCTGAAGAGTTGAAGCAAGAAGGAATTGCTAGGGAATTAGTAAATAGAATTCAGAATATCCGTAAAGATTCTGGATTTGAAGTTACTGATAAAATTAAAGTCCAATTGAAAAGAGATGGGATTTTAGAAACAGCGATTCTGAAAAATGAAGATTACATCAAATCAGAAACATTAACGAGCGATTTAGTTTTTGTAGACGAAATAGAAAACGGTACAGAAATTGAATTCGACGAAATAAAAACAATGATATTAATTTCAAAATAATACGAAAATGGCAGACGAAACAGTACGATACTCTGACGCAGATTTAGCAGAGTTCAAAGAGATTATCCTGAACAAGATTCAAAAAGCACAATCTGATTTAAATTTAATCAAAAGCGCTTACATGAATGACTTGAATAACGGGACTGATGATACTTCGCCTACATTTAAAGCCTTTGAAGAAGGAAGCGAAACGATGTCAAAAGAAGCAAATTCACAACTGGCGATTCGTCAAGAGAAGTTTATACGTGACTTAAAAAATGCACTTTTCCGTGTAGAAAATAAAACATACGGAGTTTGTAAAGTTACCGGTAAATTAATTGGTAAAGACAGACTAAGAATTGTTCCTCACGCTACAATGAGTATCGAAGCAAAGAACTTGCAACGATAAGAATTTTACATTTTTAATATTAAATTCCAAATTCCATAATTTACTTATAAAATTATTGGGATTTGGAATTTAATTTTTAGAATTTACCTACTTTTGCCCATTAAATTTTACAAAATGTCATTACGAAAAGCGTATCTCCTTATTTTTATTCTATTACTTGTTGACCAAGTTTCAAAAATATACATCAAAACTAATTTCATTTTAGGCGAAGAGGTTGAGGTATTTAAATGGTTTAAAATCTTGTTCATAGAAAATGAGGGAATGGCTTGGGGAACTGAAATACCAGGACAATACGGAAAATTATTCTTGACACTATTTAGATTAGTTGCAGTAGGTGGTATAGGGTATTGGTTATGGGATTCTGTTGAAAGAAAGCAAAGTTCAAATTATTTAATCGTAGCAATTTCACTAATTCTTGCGGGAGCTTTTGGTAACATTATAGACTCCGTTTTTTATGGCGTAATTTTTAATGACAGTCATCAAGAATTAGCGACACTTTTTTCAGATCAACCTTACGGAACTTGGTTTCATGGGAAAGTGGTCGATATGCTTTATTTTCCTTTTTGGCACGGAATATTACCGAGCTGGTTACCAATTTGGGGCGGAAGAGAATTTACTTTTTTCAATGCGATTTTCAATGTAGCTGATATGGCTATTTCAACAGGAGTTGGAATTTTGATATTTTTCAATAAAAAAGCTTTTCACGAGCAAGTGTAGATTATCTTTTACTTTTTCAATTATAGTTAGTACGCAAAAACAAGCGCTCTTGATTACAATCAAGAGCGCTTGTTTTTTTACATTTATTCTCATAACATTTTTGAACGTGTAGTTATAAAGAAATCCTTCTCTTAACTCTAATATTTGGAATTACTAGCATCTTCATTCAGAAGTCGCAGTAAATGCGCGATTTAACAATTGTTAATTAATAGTTAAAGAAAAGAAGAACATTCGCTTTTGGGATGGTAAAAATTATTTTTGGAAAACTATAACCACTAAAAAATAATAAATGAAAAAGTTTTTTATTTTGACTGCGGCAACTTCACTTTTGTTAATCCCAACGAGTCAATTTGCACAATCTAAAAAGGAAAAAGAAAAGATGGCGCAAGCTGCATCTGCTTTGCCTGAGAAAAAACCAGAAACCACAATTAAAGAGTATGGAAAAGTAATTACTAAAGACGCCAAGTCAGATGATGGTCTTTTTACTGTTCACAAAGTCGATAAGAAATACTTCTTTGAAATCCCTAATAAACTTTTAGATAAAGACATGCTTTTAGTAAGTCGGCTTTCTAAATTACCTTCTGATTTAGGTGGCGGTTATGTTAACGCAGGTTCTGAAACCAATGAGCAATTAGTCGTTTGGCAGCGTTTCCAAGATAAGGTACTGCTTAAAATAAAATCATATAGCGCTGTTGCAGATCCAAGTTTGCCAATTAATCTTTCGGTAAAAAACAATAATTATGAGCCTGTTTTATTTGCTTTTGATATTGTCGCTTTCAGCAGTAATTCTGAAAATACAGTAATAGATGTTACTAAGTTTTATAGCACTGATGTAAAAGCGATCAGCGGACTTTCAGCTTCGATGCGTGAATCCTACAAAGTTAAAGGACTAGATGACTCTCGCAGTTTTATTACAGCAATGAAGAGTTTTCCAATGAATATTGAAGTCGTTCAAGATTTTACCTATAACGCATCAAATCCTCCAGTGATGAAAGATGCGGAGACGATAAGTATCCAAATGAATCAGTCGATGATTTTGTTGCCAGAAGTTCCTATGACACCACGACTTGCAGATCCAAGAGTTGGTTGGTTTACAATGAACCAAATTGACTACGGAAGCAATGAATTGAAATCAGACAGTAAAACTTTTATCCGTAGATGGAGGCTGGAGCCAAAAGATCCAGAAGCATACGCTAGGGGAGAATTGGTTGAACCGGTAAAGCCAATCGTATATTATTTAGATCCAGCTACTCCTGAAAAATTACGTAAGTATATCAAACAAGGAATTGAAGAATGGCAAAAACCATTTGAAACAGCCGGTTTTAAAAATGCAATTATTGCTAAAGATCCGCCAACAAAAGAAGAAGATCCGGATTTCAGTCCAGAGGATATTCGGTATTCTGTAATTAGATATGTGGCAAGCACAACGCGTAATGCTGTTGGACCAAGTATTTCTGATCCTAGAACGGGTGAGATTATTGAGAGCGATGTTATTTGGTATCACAATCATTTACGTTCGTATCGTAATAGATATTTATTAGAAACAGGAGCTGCTAATCCTTCCGCTAGAACATTAAACACTTCTGATGAAGAAATGGGTGAGATGATGCGTTTTGTAATTGCTCATGAAGTAGGGCATGCGCTGGGTTTTCCACATAATATGGGAGCGAGCAGTGCTTATGATGTTGAAAGTTATAGAAATGCTGCGTTTACTCAGAAATACGGAATTGCAGCAAGTTTAATGGATTATGCTCGTTTTAATTATATTGCTCAGCCAGGGGATAAAGGAGTTCGTTTTATTCGCCAAATGGGACCTTACGATCACTATGCTTTAAACTGGGGATACCGTGTGATTCCAAACGTTAAATCTCCAGAAGCTGAAGTTCCTACATTAGATAAATGGATTTTAGAAAAAGCAGGAGATTTGAATTATAAATTTGGGAAACAAAGTAGTTCATTTGATCCTTCTTCGCAAACGGAAGACATTGGAAACAATTCAATGAAAGCGAGTACTTACGGTCTTAAAAACTTAGAATATGTTGCTGCTAATTTGTCAAAATGGACAAGCGATGTAACTAATAATTACGAAGATCTAGACGAGTTATATAAAGAAATGATGGATGTTTGGAGTCGATATGTAGGACATGTCGTGACGAATGTAGGTGGAGTTTATGAAAACACTAAAAAGCCTAACCAACAAGGAAGTATTTATGATGTTGTACCAAAAGTAAAACAGCAAGAAGCGATGCAGTGGTTGCAATCGAATGCTTTTGCATCACCGACTTGGCTAGTGAATATCCCCACATTAAAAAATATTAATTATTCAGGTTATACGGAGCGTTTTAGAGGTTTACAAGTTCGTCATTTAAATACTATTTTGAGCTTTGATCGAATAGGACGCTTGATGGATGCTGAAATTTTAGGAGCAAATAATTATACCGCTAATGACTTACTTCAAGACATGCGCAAAGGTATTTGGAAAGAAGCTAGCTCAGGATCCAATGTAACTATTTACAGAAGAAACCTGCAGCGTGCCTATATCGAAAGAATGAGTTTCTTGATGACTGAAGAATTAAAATCAGGATCATCAAGAGATTATTACAATGTATCTCAATCTGATATTAGAGGATTAGTAAGAGGGCAATTAAATGTTTTGAAAGGAACGCTTGCAACCGCAAAAAGTGGAGCAGTGAATGCAGAAACAAAATTTCATTACTTAGATTGTATAAAGAGAATTGAGAATATTTTAGATCCAAAATAACCAAAGTTAATTTTAGTAGAAATATAAAAAGGAGCTCGATGAAATATCAAGCTCCTTTTTCTTTTTATACCATTTAAAACTCGTACACTTCCTCTGGTGTAACACAATAGTTTAACTGTATATCGCCTTCAAAAACATCTTCAATTAATTCCTCCGCTTCAAAAAAAGATAGTCCTATTTTAATAGTTTCTGGTTTGCACTCCGAAAGGAATTTATCATAAAATCCTTTTCCGTAACCTGCACGATGTCCTTTTTTGTCAAATGCTAAAAGCGGAACAAAGACAACATCTATTTTAGCAGAAGGCACTTCGATTCCATCAACCGGTTCAGGAATATTATATTCGTTTTTCTCAATTTTTGTATTATCAGTCAATAGAAAATGCTGCATATTTCTCGTTTCAAAATCACTTCTAGAGATAACAATCTCCTTATCTTTTCCAGATAGTAAATGCAAAACAAATTCAGTATCTACTTCATTATGTTCTGTTATTGGAAGGAAAATATGGAAATAGGTTTTATCCCAAATGGGAAGTGAGATTAAATTATTGGCAATTGCCAAACTCATTTCTTCGTTTTGATTTTCAGAAAATGATTTCCTTAATTCTTTATATTTAAGTCGTAGTTCTGTTTTTTTCATTTTAAATACTTTATTCTGCTTCCTCTGAATCTAATGCATTCGACAAATGGTAAATCGCATCACCTTCATATACGATAGGTGAATGATTTGCATTGATAATGTAACCAGCATTTGGTGCTTTAACTTTTCTTTCAAATTTTCCGTAAGGATCTGTTATCATAGCCAGGACAGTTCCTTTTTTTACAAATTTGCCTATCATGTCAAAATCGTGCAGTAATCCAGAACATTTAGCCCGAATCCAACCTGATTTTTCAATATAAATAGTATGTGATGCTTGTTGGGTTACAATGTGTTTTGAATCTAGCATATCTAAATGAGAAAGTAAACGTTTTGCGCCATTTACTCCTTCGTCAGCAATACTCGTATTAATGTCAAGTGATTTTCCACCTTCAAAAAGTAACATTTTAACGTTCATTCTTTCACTTGAATTTCTAAAGGAGCCTACGATGTTTCGAGAATATAATGTAAATGGCGCGTTAAAAGCATCGGCTAAAACTTTTAAATCACTGTTAGTGGGAGCTATTCTAATTTGCGCCACATTAAACCGACTGGCTCCACCAGCATGAAAATCCACACCATATTGAACAATTGGCATAATTTCAGCTAAAATATGAAAAGCAAATCGACTCGCTAAAGAACCTGCTTTACTACCTGGAAATACTCTATTTAAATCTCTTCCATCAGGAAATTCTCTGGATTTATTGATAAAACCGTAAACATTAATTATAGGAATGCAAATTACTGTTCCTCTCTTAGGCTTATTTATTTTTTTACGAATCAGTTGTCTCACAATTTCGACGCCATTGATTTCGTCACCATGAATTCCAGCTGAGAAAAGCACAATAGGTCCGTCAAATTTAGAGCGCCGAACGATAATTGGCATATTTAATTTTGTAGTAGTATGCAATCTGGCAATCTCAACGTTTATAGTTTTGTTCTCTCCAGGCATAATGGTTTCGCCAAAAAGAACAATAGGAGTAGTATTAATTTTCATCATTATATCTTGAAAAGATAAAAATAGCCATAATAACCAATTACGAACTAAATTTCTCGTAAAACTTTTGGCATCACTATTTAAGAAAATTTTAGTTTGTATATCGTAATTTTTGAGATTAACTTTGTTAGATGAATCCAGCATCTTTAGCGCTCCAAATCCAAACTTTACCAGACAATCCCGGCGTCTATCAATATTACGATAAGGACGGGAAAATTTTATATGTGGGTAAAGCTAAAAATTTAAAAAAAAGAGTTTCTTCTTATTTCAATAAAATTCATGATACGGCTAAAACCAATGTGCTCGTAAAGAAGATTGTTACTATAAAGCATATTGTTGTTCCTACAGAAACCGATGCGCTTTTGCTAGAAAACAATTTGATAAAAACCTTGCAACCACGCTATAATGTATTGTTGCGTGATGATAAAAGTTATCCTTGGTTGTGTATTAAAAAAGAACCTTTTTCGCGAATTTTTGCCACTAGAAGAATGGTCAAAGATGGTTCGGAATATTTTGGTCCATACACCAGTTTCAAAACAGTAAGTACTATTTTAGAATTAATAAAAGAATTATATCCACTGCGAACGTGCAATTACGATCTTAGTAAAAGCAATATTGAAAGCGGAAAATTTAAGGTATGTCTCGAATATCATATTGGCAACTGCATGGGACCTTGTGAAGGACACGAAACTTTAGAAAATTATCAAAAACAAGTAGACGCTATTCGCGAAATCTTGAAAGGTAATTTCAAAGAAAGCATGAAAGATTTCAAGCGCGTTATGACAAACTTAGCCGCTGATATGCATTTTGAAGAAGCCCAAAAGATTAAAGAGAAGATAGAAATTCTTGAAAATTACCAGTCGCGTTCTACAATAGTAAATCCCAAAATTACAAACATAGATGTGTTTTCAATAGTTTCTGATGAGAGCGCTGCTTATGTAAATTTCCTCCAGATTTCTCATGGTTCGATTATCCGTTCGCACACTATGGAAATCAAAAAGAAATTAGATGAACCAGATGAGGAATTACTAGAACTCGCTATTATCGAACTTCGTGAACGTTTCCATTTATTGTCTCGCGAAATTGTAGTTCCATTTGCAGTTGAAGTTGGTGAAAATGTAAAAGTGACTGTTCCCCAATTAGGGGATAAAAAGCAAGTTTTGGATTTATCCATTCGGAATGCTAAGTTCTACCGAATCGAACAGTTGAAGCAACTCCAAATTGTAGATCCAGATCGACACACTAAACGCATCATGGCACAAATGCAAAAAGATTTGCGATTGCCTGTAGAGCCGCGTCACATAGAATGTTTTGACAACTCTAATATTCAAGGTACAAATCCGGTTGCGGCGTGTGTAGTATTTAAAGATGGAAAGCCGAGCAAAAAAGATTACCGCCATTTTAATATAAAAACTGTCGAAGGCCCTGACGATTTTGCCTCGATGACCGAAGTGGTTTATCGACGATATAAAAGACTGCTAGATGAAAACGAACCACTGCCTAATCTAATCATTATCGATGGTGGAAAAGGACAACTTTCTTCGGCTCTCAAAAGTATTGATGACTTAGGTTTGAGAGGAAAAATTACTGTAATTGGGATTGCAAAAAGACTTGAAGAGCTTTTTTATCCAGGTGATTCTGTTCCTTTATATTTGGATAAAAGATCCGAAACTTTAAAAATTATTCAGCAATTGCGTAACGAAGCGCACCGTTTTGGGATTACACATCACCGTGATAAGAGGAGTAAAGCAGCGCTAAATTCTTCAATTGAAAGCATTCCCGGAATTGGTGAAAAAACGATGTTGACTTTAATTCAACACTTTAAAAGTGTTAAAAGATTGAAATTAGCCACAGAAAAAGATATTTCAGACGTTATAGGAGTATCAAAAGCCAAAAAAATTGTCGAATTTTACAAGAATAACTAGTCCTTTCTCTATGAGCCTATTCCAGCTATCCGTTTCAAGCGCTCTGCAAAAAATCTTTTGTTCTAATGAAAAAAAAGGAGCTTCTAGGGGCGCTCTTTTTTTTCAAGAAAAAATAGATTTTTTACTGTCGCGGCTTTCTACTTCGATCTGGGGCTTAGACTCAGTTTCAAAACTATTATTCTATTCTATAATCGCTATATTCTTTCTTTCACAAAGCACGTTTGCACAAGAACAAAAAAAACCAAAAATAGGTTTAGTTCTCAGTGGTGGTGGAGCAAAAGGATTTGCGCATATTGGTGTTCTTAAAGTATTGGAAGAAGCAGGTGTTAAAGTCGATTACATCGGCGGAACTAGCATGGGTGCTGTGATAGGAGGATTGTATGCTTCTGGCTATAACGCTTCTCAAATTGATTCTATTTTTCAAGCCACCGACTTTAGTAAATTAATCAATGATTTTATTCCGCGATCTTCTAAAAATTTCTACGAAAGAAGAAATGAAGAATTATACGCTTTAGTTTTACCCTTTAACAAACTGAAAATTGGAATTCCTGAAGCTTTATCAAAAGGAATGTACAATTATAATTTATTAAGCAGAATTACAAGAAATGTAAGGCATGTTACAGATTTTAATAAGTTGCCAACGCCTTTTTTATGTATAGGAACTAATATTGAAACAGGTAAGGAAGTCTTGTTGAATAAAGGAAATTTAGCGCAAGCAATGATTGCGAGTTCTGCTTTTCCATCTTTGTTTTCTCCAGTGGAAATAGATGGAGATATTCTTGTCGATGGCGGAGTTATTAATAACTACCCCATTGAAGAAGTGAGAAAACTAGGGGCTGATATTATTATAGGTGTTGATGTTCAAAATGATCTTTTAGACAGAAACCAGTTAAAGGATGCCACTAAAATTTTAGTTCAAATTACAAATCTACATTCGATCGAACGAATGAAAAAAAACATTAGCAATACTGATATTTATATTAAACCAGATATTACGCAATATGGTGTGATTTCATTTGATAAAGGGAAAGATATTATTACAAAGGGTGAGGAAGCAGCTTTTGGTGTTTTCGAACAATTAAAAAAATTAGTTGATGAGGATAATCCATACGTAAAACCAAAGTTGATTTTAAATTCTGATAGTTTACAAATTCGTTCTATTAACACTAATAAATTAGAAAATTACACTAAAGAATATATCAGTGGAAAATTGAGATTCAAACCGAATACAAAAATAACTTACAACGATTTATTGAAAGGGATTAACAATATTAATGCTACTCAAAACTTTAGTTCGATCTCTTATGCATTTGAACCTAATGCAGAAGGAGTAGATTTAAATTTAAGTTTAAAAGAGAATCCTACAAAGACCTATTTGAAATTTGGTTTGCATTACGATAATTTATTTAAGAGTGGTGTCTTAATAAATTTGACTCGTAAAAAAGCACTTTTAAAAAATGATATTGCGTCGCTAGATATTGTATTAGGTGATAACTTTAGATATAATCTAGATTATTATATTGAAAACGGATTTAATTTAAGTTTTGGTTTTAAATCGCATTACAATCAATTTAATCGAAATATTGCTAAAGAAATAAGTCCTAATACTGTCAATAATACGAACATAAATACTTTAAATGTAGATTTTTCAGATCTTACCAATCAAGTGTATTTTCAATCCTTATTTGTACAAAAATTTTTAGTTGGTGGCGGATTAGAACTCAAGTATTTAAAAATCAAATCGGAAACACTCGCGAATGTTGACCCTATAATTGATAGAAGTAGTTATGTAAGTGCTTTTGGGTACATGAAATTTGATTCGTTCGATAATAAATACTTCCCTAAAAAAGGATGGTATTTTAATGGGGACATTCAATCGTTTTTATTTTCATCAGATTATACAGGAAATTTTCAACCGTTTTCTATTGCTAAAGGAGATTTTGGAGTAGCGGCAAAATTATTTAAAAATGCAACGATTAAATTTCAAACTGATGCAGGATTTAGTTTTGGACAAAAAAGTGTTCCTTTCTTTAATTTTATCTTGGGAGGTTACGGCTATAACACCCTTAACGGATTTAAATATTTATATGGCTATGATTATATGAGCATAGTGGCAAATAGTTATATTAAATCTACTGCAACTTTAGATTACGAATTTTATAAAAAGAACCACATTAATTTTTCAGCCAATTTCGCGAATATCGGAGATAAAATATTTGAAGGAGTGGACTGGATTTCAATCCCAAAATATTCTGGTTATGCCGTAGGATACGGTTTAGAAACTATAGTTGGACCAATAGAAATAAAATATTCTTGGTCACCAGAGTTGCCTAAAGGCTTTACTTGGTTTAGTATTGGTTTTATGTTTTAAATATAATTTATATTAATTAAAATTCCGATATTTGTTATTATGAAAACAACTTGGCCTGGTTTATTAGGATATCTACAATTTCTAATCAAGAGAAATCCTGAATAGTAGATCGATTAGATAATACTACGAATAAGATAAAGTAGAGAATAAGTTCGTTTTCAAAATGCTGTTATTTTCTCGTTTACTTATTTTCTAATTGTTAAATCTTCTAATTTAAAAAATCATGCCTTTATATCATAAATTGGGGAGTTTTCCTCAAAAGCGTCACACGCAATTTGAAAAGCCAAATGGCGGTTTGTATTACGAACAACTATTTGGAACAGAAGGATTTAATGGTCACTCTTCTTTGCTTTATCATGTTCACAGACCTACGCAGGTTAAAGAAATTCTTAAATCGTATTCTGTAGAGCCAAAAATTGCTATTGGCAAAAATATAAAATCATTATTGTTTAAAGGTTTCGAATTGAAAGCCGAAGACGACTTTTTGGACAGTCGGAAACCTATGTTGGTAAATAAAGACTGCACAATAGGTTTAGCTGCTCCACGAAAATCATTGCGCGATTACTTTTATAAAAATGCCGATGCTGACGAAATGATTTTCATTCATAAAGGAAAAGGTAAGTTACGTACGATGATGGGAAATATTCCTTTTGTATATGGTGACTATCTTATTATTCCACGTGGAATGATTTACCAAATCGATTTTGATACTGAAGAAAACAGACTTTTCTATGTCGAATCTTTTGCGCCTTTTTACACTCCTAAAAGATACAAGAATGAGTCAGGACAGCATTTAGAACATGCACCTTTTTGTGAGCGTGATTTTATTTTGCCTTCTGAGTTAGAAACTCATGATGAAAAAGGAGATTTCCTTATTAAAATAAAGAAAGAAGGAATAATGCATGAAGTAGTTTATGCCTCACATCCTTTTGACGTTGTAGGTTGGGATGGATATAATTTCCCTTACGGATTTAGTATTCATAATTTCGAACCTATAACTGGACGTGTGCACCAACCACCACCGGTGCATCAAACATTTGAAACAGCAACTTTTGTTGTTTGTTCTTTCGTTCCAAGATTATACGATTATCATCCAAAATCTATTCCAGCTCCATACAATCATAGCAATATTGATAGCGATGAGGTTTTGTATTATGTAGATGGTGACTTTATGTCACGTAATAACATAGAGCAAGGTCATATCACTTTACATCCTAAAGGAATTCCACATGGACCGGCGCCTGGAGCGATGGAACGCAGTATTGGTCATATAGAAACTCATGAATTAGCGGTGATGGTAGATACTTTCCGTCCACTTATGGTGACTGAAGAAGCTATGGGATTAGACGATGGTCAATATTATAAATCGTGGGTTGAATAAGAAGAATTAGATAATTAGGTAATGTGAAAATTAGATAATTAATAATGGACTGTACCAGATACTCTGTTTATAATAATTGACTAATTATCGGTATTGACTAATTCTCTATCTTAAAAAATATGACTTTCAACGAAAAATATAAAGGCAATGTCCTTCTGGTTAAAACATTTGATTTCGCTCTGAAAATAATTGATTACACAGAAGCACTACAAGAAAGAAAGAAGTTTGTAATTGCTAATCAATTGCTTAAAAGTGGAACTTCAATAGGGGCGAATTCAAAAGAATCGCAAAATGCCGAAAGCAAAGCTGATTTTATACATAAGTTAAAAATTGCAATTAAAGAGGCGGACGAAACAGAATATTGGTTGTTTTTATGCCATGCTCATAACGCTTATCCTGATTGTGAAATGCTTCTAAAGGATTTATCAGAAATTATACGAATACTAAATAAAATAATAGCAACAACAAAATTGAATAATTAGAGAATTGGTATACACGAATATTATCTAATTTTCTAATTGACTAATTATCTAATTAAAAAAACATGTCAAAAGAATTAAAATCAGTAGAATACGGTTTAGAAAAAATATTTGAAGGAGCTCAAGATTTCCTTCCGTTATTAGGTACAGACTACGTAGAATTTTACGTAGGAAATGCAAAACAGTCTGCACACTATTATAAAACTGCTTTTGGATATCAATCATTAGCATACGCAGGACTAGAAACTGGGGTAAAAGACAGAACATCTTATGTTTTAAAACAAGATAAGATTCGCATCGTTTTGACTACGCCATTAAACGAAAATTCTCCAATCAATGACCATTTAAAAAAACATGGTGATGGAGTAAAAGTAGCTGCATTGTGGGTTGAAGATGCAAGAAGCGCTTATGAAGAGACAATGAAACGTGGCGCTCGTTCTTTTATGGAACCAACGGTTGAAAAAGATGAGTTTGGTGAAGTGGTTCGCTCTGGAATTTACACCTATGGAGAGACTGTACATATTTTTGTAGAAAGAAAGAATTACAACGGAGTATTCTTGCCTGGTTACAAGGAATGGAAATCAGATTATAATCCAGAACCAACAGGTTTAAAGTACATTGACCACATGGTTGGTAATGTCGGTTGGAACGAAATGAATACGTGGGTTAAGTTTTACGAAGAAGTGATGGGGTTTGTAAATTTCCTTTCATTTGATGACAAACAAATTAATACGGAGTATTCTGCATTAATGAGTAAGGTAATGTCTAATGGAAATGGTAGAATCAAATTTCCAATAAACGAACCAGCTGAAGGAAAGAAAAAATCACAAATTGAGGAATACTTAGATTTTTACGGTGGACCTGGAATTCAGCATATCGCAATTGCAACTGACGATATCATTAAGACTGTTTCGCAATTGAAGGCTAGAGGAATCGAATTTTTGTCAGCGCCACCTCATACCTATTATCAAGCGATTCCAGAACGCTTAGGAGATCACATGAAATTAATGAAAGAAGATCTAGGTGAAATCGAGAAACTGGCTATTATGGTAGATGCTGATGAAGAGGGTTATTTGTTGCAAATCTTTACCAAGCCGGTGCAAGATAGACCAACTTTATTCTTTGAAATCATTCAACGTATGGGAGCTAAAGGTTTTGGTGCTGGTAACTTTAAAGCCCTTTTTGAGTCTATAGAGCGAGAACAAGCATTACGCGGAACGTTGTAGAAAGGCTTTATTTTTATATTATGTGAAATTTTAACCGATGAACGGTATCGTTTTTTACACATATAGTGTTAAAGTATATTTTTAACTAATAATAACTGGATTTGTTAACTACCTTTGCACTCGCAAAACTGGAGGGGGTGGTTTCCTTCCTAAATTGATATAAATTTCATAATTTATAGTTTTTTGGTTAGTTAATAGCATAAAAACTCAGTCATTATTTGACTGAGTTTTTTTGTTTTAATATATTTGGAACAAAGTTTGCAGGTACAATCCTTAATCTGACAAAGAAAAGAAATGAAAAAGATACTACTCCTCCTTATATTAATTGCTACCGTAAGTTTTGATTCTCCCCAGGAAGATGCTTATGGTGTAGGCGAATATTTTAAATTTAGAATTCATTACGGTATTGTAAACGCTGGGTATGCTACGCTCGAAGTAAAAGACGCAACAGTCAATAATAGAAAGGCTTTCCACGTGGTTGGAAAAGGTTATACCACTGGAATGTCACGCTTTTTCTTTAAAGTTGATGACTTGTACGAAAGCTATATTGATAAAGAAACCGGTAATCCAGTTCAATACGTTCGGAAAATTAATGAAGGTGGATACACTAAGAACCAAGAAGGGTTTTTTAATCAATCAACAAATCGTGTAGTGGTTAAAGACTATAAAAGTAAGAGTGAGAAAACTTTATTGATCCCAAAAAACACACAAGATATCCTTTCAACTTTTTATTATTTGAGGAATCATCCTAATATTGATAAGTTAAAAGTGGGTGAAGCTATTGCTATAGACATGTTTTTTGATGATGAAACTACAAAATTTAAGCTAAAGTTTATTGGTCGGGAAAATATAACCACTAAATTTGGCGTTGTTCCTTCTATGATATTTAGACCGTTAGTACAATCAGGACGTGTTTTTAAAGAGCAAGAGAGTCTAACAGTTTGGATTTCAGATGATGGAAATAAATTACCGCTTCGAATAAAAGCTAGTTTAGCTGTAGGATCTATTAAGGCAGATATAGACGCATATAAAGGATTGAAAAATTCTTTTAAAACAAAATAAGAATGAACGAAATTGAGAATTCAGAATACCTTTTAAGAGAAATTGAGCTTAAATACCAAGCTATAAATCAAAAAACAGAGACTCAACTTGAAGGATTACTTTGGTCTAAACCCATTACTTATTGGGATTACATCCAAACAGATGCTTTACTAAATATTCAAACCCAAAGAACCACGCTTCCGGATGAAATGGTTTTTATTATGTATCATCAAGTTAATGAATTGATTTTCAAGATGATACTTTGGGAGATGAAGCAAATTTCATATTGCGAGAACATCGATACTGTCTTTTTTACAGAGCGCTTGATGAGAATCAGTCGTTACTTTGATATGCTAACGACCTCTTTTAGTATCATGGAAGACGGGATGGATGTAGATCAATACATGAAATTTAGAAATACGTTGACTCCAGCTAGCGGATTTCAAAGCGCACAATATCGCTTGATCGAATTTTCTTCAACTGATTTGATTAATCTTATTGATCACCGTTTTAGAGATTCTATTGATAGAAGCACTTCTTATGATTTTGCTTTCGAACATTTATATTGGCAAGCAGCCGGAAAAGATTATCACACTGGTAAAAAGTCCTATCTATTAGATGAGTTTGAAAAAAAATATAAAAAATTATTCCTCAACCACATGGAGGAATACAACACCATTAATATCTGGCAAAAATTCAAACAATTGCCAGAATTAGACCAAAAAAACCCAGAATTAATTCAAGCAATGCGTCATTATGATCATACCGTGAACATAACATGGGTGATGCAACATTTAAATACTGCTAAAAAATATATTGATGGTAGTGGTAAAGGTGATGGTGAAGCGACTGGTGGCAGTGACTGGAAAAAATACATGCATCCTAAGTATCAGAGAAGAATATTCTTTCCTGAGTTATGGAGCGAGCATGAATTAAAAAATTGGGGAGCGGAAATGTAGATTGAATTAAAAAACACGGTTTGAAACAAATATTCATAGTTATAATAGTGCTATTTTCTTTGGTTTCTTGTAATAAAGAAAAAAAGGAAGTAGTAAAAGAAAAAACAGTAGAAGTTGTTCCCAAAAAGGCAGAGTTTGGGTTTGTATATGCTGACTATAATGTAGTGCAGGATACAGTACAAAAAGGAGATACTTTTGGAACTATTATTGAAAATCAAAATATTGGTGATCGAAGAGTTTACGATATTATTGCAGCTATAAAAGATACTTTTAATGTTAGATCCATTAGATATCATAAACCATATACGTTACTTCGATCTAAGAATAAAAAACACGACTTAAAAGTTTTTATCTATCAACCAGATGCGCTTACTTATTATGTTGTTGATATGCGCGACAGTGCAGTAGTTGCTTACAAAAAAACAAAACCTATTACTATCAAGCGCCGCACTATTGGTGGGGTTTTAAAAGAATCATTATCAGAAACTTTAGGCAATGCCAAAATTGAAGGAGCGCTAGCAAGTAAAATCGCCAAGATTTATGCGTACTCCATTGATTTTATGAAATTAAAAAAAGGAGATCGCTTTGCAATTACCTTTACAGAGCGCTTTATTAATGATAGTATATATGATGGAGTCGAGGAATTAGAAGCTTCATTTTTCGAGTACAGAGGAAAAATTATTTATGCATTCCCATTTGCGCAGAATCCCAATTCTGAAAAAGTCGAATACTATGATGAAAATGGTAAAACGCTTAAAAATTTTTTCCTTAAATCTCCTATAAAATTTAGTAGAATCTCCTCTCGTTTTTCTTCGAGTCGTTTTCATCCTGTTCAACATCGCTGGAAAGCACATAAAGGAACAGATTATGCAGCACCACGTGGAACACCTATTACTACTACGGCTGGTGGTGTTGTAGAGCAAAGTGGATTTACAGCAGGAAATGGAAATTTTGTCAAAGTAAAACACAACGGAACTTATTCTACACAATATCTTCACATGTCAAAAATTTTAGTTAAACGTGGACAACGTGTAACGCAAGGTCAAGTTATAGGTTTAGTAGGTAGCACCGGTTTAGCCACTGGACCGCATGTTTGTTATCGTTTTTGGAAAAATGGTGTCCAGGTTGATGCATTGCGTTTAAAGTTGCCAACTGGTGAGCCAATGACAGGTAGTAGTAAAAATCGCTTTCTGGAAAAAATTACGCCTCTCAAATTTGAATTAGACAGCATCGCTAATTTATAGTGTTTTCGTTGTTAGTTTTTCGAGGATTTAATATTGGCTAAATTATTTTTTAAGCACCGCTCTATTTTTGGTGGTCAGAGCCAATCTTCAATTCTTGGTACACAGCCTATTTGCAACTTTGATCTATATCTAAAGGACAGAAAATACAAGCATGGTTTTTTGTAAGTATCTAATGAAAAGACATCAATTATTAAATTCTAATAATTATATTAGTACATCACGACCCTAAAATGCAATAGTCTTTCATAACTGTGTTAAATTATATTAAGAAGTTAATCCCACATAAATTGAATGATTTTTTACACTTTTATTTTTAAAAGAAGCACCTTCAATTAACTTCTCTTTTTACTAAATATAGATGCTTAACTAAGCGGAAAAACAAATAGCAGCATACAGGAAGAACTCAATCCATTATAAACAAGTTTTGAAACAATGAAACCCATTCTATCTTTAACAGTATTTACAGGTTTCAAAATGAAAAAAACTATTTGATTTAAAAATTAACGTTCTAGAGTTTAGTTTTCTGTAATTCAATTTACAAGGATCAACTTCTTAAATGCAAATTCCATCGAATCGCTACCGCAATTCTTAAAACAACTGATCAGGAATGATTTAAAAGAGGTGAATATTAAAATACTAAATGATCATAAAATTGTATTCAATTTTCTAAAAAATCATTATTTGATAATTTTTGAAACAAATTTATTCGACATCTACCTGAAATTTTTCTGTTTTGTGTGTTCGAAACCAAATATTATTTTTTTTTCGTAAGAAAAGTAACTATTGAAATTGAGATACGCAGTGCTTTTCTAAGTATAAGTAGCTCTGTAACAGTATTTTTTTACAAATAAATAAAAAAATGAGCTTATAGAATTTCAAGAAATAATATATAAATGTTAATAATAATTTAATTTCTTAAGCAAAAATGTATTTTTTTTAACAAAAAGCTCAATTAATCATTTTTACGTAAAATAAGCGTTTAAAAATTGGAGGAATCTTAACGCTATGTTAACCTTTTAAAACAAAAATGTTATATTTTTGCCAAATATTATTAAACTAATCAATATGAAAAAATTATTTAAGTTGTTTTTTGTGTTAGCGATACTTT
Source organism: Flavobacterium weaverense (assembly GCF_003688495.1). Taxonomy (GTDB): domain Bacteria; phylum Bacteroidota; class Bacteroidia; order Flavobacteriales; family Flavobacteriaceae; genus Flavobacterium; species Flavobacterium weaverense. Next base: position 440,025 of record NZ_REFH01000008.1, read on the forward strand.
TTTGCGCTATCCCAAATATTAACGCACAGGGTAATACTAATTCTTCTATTAGTGGTAGTGTTTACGATAAGGATTCTCAAACCTTACCTGGAGCATCTATCCTTGCAGTGCACACTCCTTCAGGTACTCGTTACTCTGCATCTACTGATGGTTCAGGGAGTTTCAGTATCTCAAACATGAGAGTTGGTGGACCGTACAAGATTGTTGTTAGCTTTGTTGGATTCAAAAACTTTGAAGAAGAAGGTTCTTACCTTCAACTAGGTGAAAACAAAAATTTTAAAATTGTTTTAGCAGAAGAGTCTAATGAATTGCAAGAAGTTGTAGTTAAAGCTACAAGAGATAATACTTTTAATTCACAAAGAACTGGAGCTCAAACAGTAATTAATTCAGATAAAATTAAGGCATTGCCTTCTTTATCTAGAAATATTTCTGACTTTGCAAGATTAACGCCTTCAGCTCAATTAAGAGGTGATGATATTTTATCTATTGGTGGTCAAAATAATAGATTCAATGCTATCTATATTGATGGTGCTGTTAGTAATGACGTTTTTGGATTAGCTGCAAACGGAACTAACGGTGGTCAAACAGGAGTAAGTCCTATTTCTATTGACGCTATTGAGCAATTTCAAGTAAGTGTTGCTCCTTTTGATGTAAAATTATCAGGTTTTGCTGGTGGAGCAATTAGTGCAATTACTCGTTCAGGAACAAATAATTTTGAAGGTTCTGCATATTTTTTATACAGAGATCAATCATTAGCTGCTAAAACACCTCCTTCATTGGCCGGAACAGCAGGTAGACAAAAATTAGCTGACTTCTCAGCGCAAACATATGGTGTTCGTGCAGGTGGAGCTTTAGTTGAAGATAAATTATTTTTCTTTGTTAACTACGAAAGACAAGATAACGAAACTCCACAACCTTTTGCTTTGTCAACTTACACAGGTTTGTCAGGAAATAGATTAGGAGAATTAAGAACTAAATTAGCAACTTACGGTTACGATCCAGGTTCTTTTGAAAACAATGTACGTACACTTAAAAGTGATAAAATCATTGGTAAATTAGACTGGAATATTAACGATAACCATAAATTATCTGTTAAACATAGTTATGTAACAGCTGAGCAATTTTCTCCAAGCCGTTCATCAGCTACTGCACTTAACTTTATTAATGGTAGTCAAGTATTTAATTCTGTTACTAATTCAACGTCATTAGAGTTAAACTCAAGATTTGGAAATAAATTTTCAAATAACTTAGTTGTTGCTTATACAAATGTTGCTGATGATAGAGATGCATCTGGAGATCCTTTTCCAACTGTACAAATCTTCGACGGAGCTAACCAAAGTATTTATTTTGGTGCAGAAGGATTTTCTACTGCAAACCTTTTAGACCAAAGAATTTTAACAATTACTGACAACTTTGAAATCAATGTTGGTATGAATAAAATAACTATTGGTACTCATAATGAATTTTCTCAGTCTAAAAATGTGTTTTTTGGAAACAATTACGGTTCATACCGTTACGCAAGCTTAGATGATTTCTTGTTGAACAAAAAACCAAATAGATATCAATTAAACTACTCATTAATTGGAGGTAGTGGTGATGAGTCTTTAGGAGCAGCTGAATTTGGAACTAAGCAATTTGGTTTCTATGTTCAGAATGACATGAGATTAACAGATAATTTCAAGTTATCTTATGGAGTAAGAGTTGACGTACCAGTTTGGGAAAGAGGTATGGGTAACAATGACTTTAATAATAGAACAATTGCTTTATTGCAAGCTGCAGGTAAAGATTTACAAGGCGCTAGCGTAGGAGAAAGAATTACTACTACTCCACACTTTGCACCAAGAGTAGGTTTTAATTATGATGTTAACGGTAAAAAATCAACTCAAATCAGAGGAGGTTTCGGAGTATTTACTTCAAGATTACCTTTAGTATGGCCAGGTGGAACTTACAATAATAATGGAGTAACTCAAGGCGCTATTCAAATTACATCAGCAGCTCAAATGCCAGTATTTAATCCAAATACTAGCGTTGACAGTCAAATTGCTCCACTTCCTTCCTCTTTCCCTAGACCAGGTTCAGGAAAAACAGGTGGAAATATTGATTTGTTTGCTAAAGATTTTAAATTACCACAGGTATTCAAAGCAAGTTTTGCTGTAGATCAAAAATTACCTTTAGGTCTTATCTTAACTTCTGAAATTACATACAATGATAATATCAGTGCAGTTACTTACGAAAACTTAAATATAAAAAATTCATCAAGTAATTTAACTGGTGCTGATAAAAGACCACGTTACAATGGAAGCGTTAGAGTTGACCCTTCTTATTTAGGTGTTTATTTAGGTTCAAATACAAGTGAAGGTAAAGCATACAATGTAGCGTTTACATTAGCTAAAAACTTTAGATCTGATTTTATTGATGCTAATATCTCTGGAACATATTCTTATGGTAAGTCTACTGTTTTAATGGATGCAACTTCATCTCAAAACAGTTCACAGTGGAACAATACAGAAACTGTTAATGGTGCAAACTATTTAACTCTTGGAAGATCTGATTTTGATCCAGGAAGCAGAATCGTTTCTAATGGTAATGCTACATTCAAATGGAATAAGTTTACTAAATCTAGAATTGGTTTCTTCTACGAAGGAGCTCAAGGTACTCCAATTAGCTATGTTTACAATGATAGCGGTCGTTTATTGCAAGATACATTCTCTAACTCAGCATTAATTTATGTTCCTGCTGCTAAATCTGAAATTGTATTATTAACAAATACTGCTCCAGGAGGATTAACTGCTGATCAACAATGGGATGCTTTAAGTGCTTTCATTGAAGGTAATGATTATTTAAGAGGAAGAAAAGGAAGTTATGCTGAGCGTAACGGTGACCGTTTAAAAACTACTCATATTGTTGATTTAAAATTCGCTCAAGAATTCACATTGAACGTAGGTAAAAAGAAACATACAATTGAGTTCACTGCAGACGTATTTAACTTTACTAATCTTTTAAATAAAAATTGGGGTAAAAGATACTTCACTAGTAATGACCAGGTACAATTGTTACAACAAGTTGGTTTCCTAGCGGATAACACTACACCAACTTTTAGATATAACCCGACTGTTGGGAACAACATCAATCAACTTGATGATGTAGGTTTAAACTCTTCAAGATGGCAAATGCAAACTGGTGTTCGTTACACGTTCAACTAGTTTAACATAAAATAATCTAACCCTCATTTCAATTGAAATGAGGGTTTTTTTTATGCCTTTTTTTGCTATATTTGTTAAAAACAAAAACCTTATTTATGTACAATTTTATTCAAAAATTTCACTCTGGCTGGGCTTATCTAGCGCTTTTAGTATTAGTCATTGCAGTAATTAACTCTTTAATTGGAATGTTTTCCAAAAAAGAATTTACTGCCAAAGATCGAAAAATTGCCATATTAGCTTTGATTGCTATACACACACAATTATTAATTGGATTGATATTATATTTTGTATCGCCTTTAGGTTTGGCCTCGCTAGGGCAAATGTCAGATAAAGCTTTACGCCTTACCTCTTTAGAACATCCCTTAATTAATATTATCGGTATCGCTTTAATTACAATTGGTTGGACTAAACATAAAAAATTATTGACTTCAGAATCAAAATTCAAAACATTTTCTATTTTTTATGGCTTAGGTTTATTACTTATTTTAAGTAGAATTCCATGGTCTATGTGGTTGTAAAATACTAAAAAAAGCTCTAGAAATAGAGCTTTTTTTATCTAGGTATGGTTTTTGTAAAGTAGATTTAATTAAAACAATAGATATGAAAAGATCAATTACTTTATTTTTTTTGTTGGCGGTTATAACATTTGCAAGTGCTCAAAAAAATAGTAGTGCACCCAAACTAAAAGTGCCTGTTCAGAAGGATTCTATTAAAAAGAGTAAGACTATAATTGAAATTCAGGAAAAAAAAACAGACTCTTTGATTAATAGTTTAGGTATTTACAAACCGTATAAGAAAGAGGCGCACGCGTCGTATTACGCTGATAAATTCACTGGAAGAAAAACATCAAGCGGAACTAGATTCGATAACAATAAATATACCGCTGCGCATAAAAAGTTGGCTTTTGGCACTAAAGTAAAAGTCACAAATGAAAGAAATGGGAAATGGGTAATTGTCGAAATTACCGATCGAGGCCCATTTGTAAAAGCCAGAGAAATTGATCTTTCAAAAAGAGCTTTTATGGACATAGTTGCTAATAAAGGTAGCGGATCCATGCAAGTTACTATTGAAGTTCTAGCTGATTAATTACCACTGAGTAAAAGGATTTTGGCTTAAATAAGCATTGTAGTACTTTATATCTCCTGTTACTTCTTCTCCTAGCCATTCTGGTTTTTCAAAGGAAGTTTCTTCAGTATCGAGTTCAATCTCTGCAACAATCAGTCCTTGATTGTCTCCATAAAATTCATCTACTTCAAAAATATGTTCTCCTATTTTTATCTCAAAACGAGTTTTGTCAATAACGCCTTTTTCACATAGAGGTAGTAATTGTTGCGCTTCTTCGACAGAAATCTCCTTTTCCCATTCAAAACGTGATAAACCGCTTGCATTTGATGCTCCTTTAATAGTAAGGAAACCTTGATTACCTTTTATTCGCACACGAACAGTTCGTTCAGGAACGGAACTCAAATATCCTTGCGCAATGTGATTTTTAGTAAATGCGGATTTTTTAAAATCTTCATTTTTCACTAAAAACTTTCTTTCAATTTCAATCATTTTTTAGGTTTTATGTTAGCTATTATATGTAGACTTGGGTTTGAATCTTTCTAATTTCAAACAACATTTTTTCATCTTTATATCTAATAAAGATACTGTTATGAAGCCAAATATACTTAAAATTTAATTTTGGTTTTTCTTAAAGAATCTATTATTTTGCTAACTTCCTACTTTAATAAATAGGCGTTTATCTATCAATTACTTAATCAAGAGATGAAGAGAATGTTATTATTGTTGTTTTTTGCGGTAGCAAATCAATTTTTATGAATAGTTTATCGAAAGTTGTTTCGCCTATTTGTATTTTTACCGAAATTGGATTCAAATAATGAAATTATTTTTTACAGCAAAGCCAAAAGCTACGGCGGCAGGAATTTTGATCGAATTTTTTGGTGAGGCTCAATCTTGGCGAGAAACGAATGATATTTTAGAGCCACTAGTCGAATTGATTCGTTTGATCAGGCCTTTAAATATTAAGGATGAACAAAAGGTAGACTTACAGGAAATGATCTCGTTTTTAAAGCAGAACTTTTCTTGTCGGAAGCAGCTGTCTATATATTTGAAAGAAATATTTAAGGATCGAAAATTTAACAAGATACTTTCTGATGCTGCGATTTTGCAAGATGTTGATTTTATTTTCGAAGTTAAAAAGAGAATTTTCGCAAAATTCTTACCGTACCAACCACAAAAAGATACTTTAGAATACGTTCTTAATCAGGTGTTTTACTTAGCTAACGATGCAATTTGGCTGAACCGAATTCCGCTAAGTCAATTGTCAGAACTTTACGAACTATTAAAATTCAAGTCGATTTACGAAAGCATGGAAACTAATTCCGTGCTATCAGAAGTTCTAATTGCAGAACACTTGCTAATACAAAGAATTAGCGGTCGCGCAAGTGAAACAGATGTAATAAAAATGGTTCCTGAATTTGAGGATTTAGAAAGTCCCTTTTCTGCTTTCGAACAAGAACTATATTTAATTGAGGAAAGGATACGCACATCTGGTAAACATTACATCGCATCTGATGATATATCATTCTCACAGTTGTTAGTGCTTCAAAAGCAATGCGAAGGATTTGTCGACAAGGCTTTCCATAATAGTTCAAAATATGGTATTTCCCTTCGTGTTAATCAGAATTTATTAAAAATTAGACAGCAGTTAGTTCGTTTAAAATTTTTAATATCATTGCTGACAGTTGATACTGAAAAAGACAAAAAGAATAATGGAATTGCATTAGCGCTTGAACTGATAAGGTTCAACTGCTACAAAAATAACGTTAGAAAATTTATTGGAGAAAGTACGCAATTGATTTCTTACGAAATAACGCAGCACACTGCAAAAACGGGTGAACATTACATTACTGAAGGAAGAAAGGAATATTTTAAAATGTTTAGAACCGCGTTAGGTGGAGGTTTTATTGTTGGTATTCTATGTGTTATAAAAGTCTTACTTTCTAAAGCAGACACTAGTTTCTTTGGTCATGCTTTTTTATACAGTATGAATTATGCTTTTGGTTTCATCGCTATTTATATTTTAGGTTTTACATTGGCGACAAAGCAGCCAGCAATGACCGCTTCTGCATTGATTAGAGCTTTAGAAGAAGGAGTTGTTCAAGAAGGCAAAGGTGCTGAAAAGCATAAGGCATTTGCAGTTTTATTTGCTCGCGTGTTTCGCTCTCAGTTTATAGCATTTGTTGGAAACGTACTGATGGCTTTTCCTGTTTCACTATTGGGAATATGGTTAATAGATTATTTTTTACACTATAATATTGCTGCCACTAAGTGGGAATCATTGCTGATAGATTTAAGTCCGATACATTCATTGGCGATTTTCCACGCTGCCATCGCTGGAGTATTTCTATTTTTATCAGGAATTATTTCGGGTAGCGTTGCTAATAGAGACAAGCACAATCAAGTTTATTTTAGAATTACAGAACATCCATTTCTTAAACGGAATTTTGGAAAAACAAGAACTGTAAAATTGGCGAAACTATATGAGAAAAGATGGGCTGGTGTAATATCAAACTTTTGGTTTGGTGTTTTTATGGGTAGTACCGCTTCTATCGGTCTGTTTTTAGGATTGAATCTTGATATTAGACACATCACTTTTGGTAGTGGAAACCTCGCATTAGCCTTGTACGGAGCAAATTATAAAGTAAGTCATTCTATGTTATTTTGGGGAGTATTTGGTATCGGTATAATAGGATTAGTCAACTTTATAGTGAGTTTCAGTCTTTCGTTAGGACTTGCATTCCGCTCTCGTGCGATATCACTTTTTGAGCTTCGATTTGTAACCATTTCAATCTGGAATCATTTTAAGGCAAAGCCAATGAGTTTCTTTTTTCCAACAGAAAAGAAAACGCACAATCTAATAATCGATAAGGAAACTAATTCCTAGTAGAATTTCATTATTTGAAAGAGACGATTATTCAATTTATTTATGATAGAGGATTCAATTCCAAATAGAAAAATTATACATGTTGATATGGATGCGTTCTACGCTTCTGTCGAGCAAATGGATAATCCAGAACTTCGTGGAAAGCCGATAGCAGTTGGAGGTTCAGAAAATCGAGGAGTTGTAGCTGCAGCGAGTTATGAAGCGCGAAAATTTGGTGTTCGAAGTGCAATCAGCGGTGTAATGGCCAAAAAAAATTGTCCAGAGATTATATTTGTTAAACCACGATTTGATCGCTATAAAGAAATCTCAAGCCAAATACAGAAAATATTTTACGAATACACAGACTTAGTAGAACCTTTATCTCTTGATGAAGCCTATCTCGATGTGACTATTAATAAAAAAGGGAATCCAAGTGCTACCTTGTTAGCGCAGGAAATTAGACAACGCATTTTTGAAAAAATTGGTATAACTGCATCAGCAGGAATATCAATTAACAAGTTTGTCGCTAAAATTGCCAGCGACTATAATAAGCCGAACGGACAAAAAACTGTAAATCCTGATGAAGTACTTTTATTTTTGGAAAATTTAGCAATTAGGAAGTTCTACGGCGTCGGAAAAGTAACCACTGAAAAAATGTATCAACTAGGTATTTTTACCGGTGTAGATTTAAAAAGTAAGTCTCTTGAATTTTTAGAGAAAAATTTTGGTAAATCTGGAAACTTCTATTACAATGTTGTTCGAGGTATTCATAACAGCGAAGTAAAATCAAATCGCATTACAAAATCAGTAGCGGCCGAAAATACATTTGATAGCAATCTTACTTCTGAAATTTTTATGATCGAAAAATTAGATGCAATAGCGGCTACTTTGGAAAAGAGATTAAAAAAACATAAGGTGGCTGGAAAGACGGTTACTCTGAAAATAAAGTACAGTGATTTTACGCAGCAAACCCGTAGTAAAACCATGCCTTATTTTGTCTCTGACAAAGCGCTGATTTTGGAAATAGTGAGCGAACTTTTATATCAAGAGCGCATGAAAGAATCGGTAAGACTGTTAGGTATTTCTTTAAGTAATTTGAATACAGAACAAAAAGAATTTATTGTTGTCCAACTTAAATTTGATTTTTAGAGTAGTTTTGAGCACGTTCAACAAGGGTTAAAGTTGTATAATTATTACTTTTTGTTTCTAATAAAAATTACATTTGATTTTTAATACACAACTTATGAACGATTTTAAACAATACGAAGAGGCGATCGCGCGACATCACGGTACCTTAAATAGTAAAACTACTCCCGTGTATTGCTGGGATTTCAATAACATATTTCGAGAAGAAGTTAAGAATTTTTTCTTAGATTACAATAAACTAAATTCCATTGCTTCGCAAAGTAAATGGATTGATAACGGCTGGAACTTTGAGCAAAGTCTTAAAGAAGAAGTTATTATTTTAACAGACGCTAAACTAAGAATTGTTTTCGCATCTCATAATATAACTGCAATGAATGGATATACTGCCAACGAAGTTTTAGGTAATAGTCCGAGAATGTTTCAAGGGGAACATACAAATGCAACTACCTCAACTGAAATTCGTAATGCTGTAATAGAGATGAAACCATTTGAGAAAACATTGATCAACTACAAAAAGAATGGAGAGACTTACATTTGTTTAATTAAAGGTTATCCTGTATTTAATAAAAAAGGGGAACTGAGTCACTATATCGCTTTTGAGAAAGCTGCATAAAAAAGAGAAACCCTTTCCAATTGGAAAGGGTTTCTCTTTTTATATCAGGATTGACTGTATTAGTTTTTGCTATTAAGTTTAGATAGTAATCTTAAGAACTCGATGTACAACCAAACTAACGTGATCATTAATCCCATAGCTCCGTACCATTCCATATACTTTGGCATTTTTTGTTCAGCTCCTTTTTCGATTCTATCAAAATCTAAAAATAGATTTAAAGCGGCAATAATGATAACAAAAACACTAATTCCAATACTCATTAAAGAACTGCCATAATGCACCGGCACAAAGCTTGTAAACATTGAAATTAACCAAGAAATAAGATAATAGGTAGCAATAGCTAAAGTCGCTGCTACAACAACAGATTTAAATTGCTCTGTTACTTTCACAATCTTGTACTTATACAATACAAGACATACCATAAAAGTTACAAATGTTGCTCCAACTGCTTGAATAACTATTCCAGGATATTTAGCTTCAAATATAGCCGAAATACCACCTATGAATAAACCTTCAAACAAAGCGTATCCCGGTGCTAAATAAGGTGAATATTGTGGTTTGAATGCAGCAATTACTACTAAAATTAAACCTATAACTGCGCCACCAATTGCTGGAGCAATAGGATTCATGCCATTGAATGCCATCCACCAAATCACCATTGCAGAAGCGGTAAGCAGTAAGAATAAAATTAAACTTTTATTGATAGTTCCGCTCAACGTCATTTCCTGATTATAATCAATAATTGTAGAATCATTTTTACGAGAAACGGCTGTCGAAAAGTTTGTAGTATTTAAAAATGGATTTTTTGAATTGAAACTCATAATTAGATTGATTTTTTATTGTTCAAATATAAATGTTATTTTGCTCAAGATTGTTTAATTAATCTTAAATAATTTTAGACTTAAAATTTTAAATTTATTAAAATAATAAAGCCGTCTGTATATTTTACAAGACGGCTTTGTATTTTAAAATGGATTAGTAAAACTATTCTATTTCAGAAACTCTTAAAGTATTTACCATTCCTTTTTCTTTAATTGGCATTGCTGCTAGATTGATAAGGAAATCACCTTTTTCAACGAAACCTTTTGCTTTTACAATTTCATTGATATCGGTTACGGTATCATCAGTGCTAACTGTTTTTTCATAAAAGAATGATCTCACTCCCCAAAGTAAATTAAGTTGTGTAAGGATTCGCTTATTTGAAGTAAAAACTAAGATATGCGCATTTGGTCTCCAAGCTGAAATCTGGAATGCAGTATATCCGCTATTTGTAAGTGTGCAGATTGCTTTTGCTTGAATTGCATTAGCCATTGTTGCTGCGTGATGACAAATCGTTTTTGTAATAAATCGTTTTGTTTTTATTTGCGGCGTATTTTGCGGAACATGAATCAAGGGAGAATCTTCTACCGCTTGAATAATTTGCGACATTTTTTGAATTACTTGTACAGGATAATTACCTGTTGCAGTTTCTCCAGAAAGCATTACTGCATCTGCACCATCCATAACAGAGTTTGCTACGTCATTCACTTCTGCACGTGTTGGCGTTAAGCTTGTGATCATTGTCTCCATCATTTGAGTGGCAACAATAACTGGAATTCTAGCTGTTTTAGCTCTGCGAATTAATTCTTTTTGGACTAAAGGAACTTCATGAGCAGGAAGTTCAACACCTAGGTCTCCACGAGCTACCATTAAACCATCGCAATATGCAACGATTTTATCGATATTCTCTAGTGCTTCTGGCATTTCGATTTTAGCAATAATTGGAATTTTATGATCTGAATGTTTTGCAATAAGATCTTGCAAATCTTTTAAATCTTCCGGTGTTTTTACAAATGATAATGCAATCCAGTCTACTTTTTGTTCAATTGCGAATATCGCGTCAGCAATATCTTTTTCGGTCATCGCCGGAAGTGATATTTTAGTATTTGGTAAATTTACACCTTTTTTAGATTTTAATTCACCACCCTGAATAACTCTTGCAACAACCTCTGAAATTTTATCCGTCTCAACAATTTCAAAGATTAGTTTACCATCATCAAGTAAAATTCGCTCTCCAGGATTTACATCGTTTGGAAAGTTCTTGTATTTCATGAAAACTTTTTTAGCAGTTCCCAATATATCTTCAGCCGTTGTAAACGTAATTAAATCACCATCTTGAACTACAGTTCCTTCTTCCATTACGCCTACACGTAATTTAGGACCTTGTAAATCACCTAATATTGCTGTTGTGTAGCCAAACTCATCATTTAGACCTCTAATCAAGTCTATCTTTTCTTTTACATCATTGTAGTCAGCATGTGAAAAATTTACTCGGAAAACATTAACACCAGAATCAATCATATCTTTAATGATTTCTCTTGTACTACATGCAGGCCCAAGTGTGGCTACAATTTTAGTTTTTTTGTTTGTAAGCATTTTTATTAAAAAATTAAATTGTTTTTAGATTTTATTTGATTGGTATCAACTACGTAAACTGTCGATACGTTATCTATAGTATTCAAAAGTAGTTGCACATTGAGTAGGTCTAAATCCTCTTCATTGTTCTCTATTTTTAAAAAATAGTCTACTTTTTTAAATTCAGGAAGTAAATAGGCTTTTGTAGCCACTTCCATGGTTAAGTTTGAAAATAAATTTTGAGTGTTATCGTTACTATATTGAATAACCTCATTTTTATTTTGAATTAAGTTCCAAGAGAAGGCGCTTTCTTCATCATTATAAAAAAACCGAGAAAAATTTATTTCTCCTTCTTTTATATTGATTTGAACATCATTTGTACTTTTACTTAGATTTATGGGTAATTTTTGATTGATGAAATACGCTAATCGGTAGTCATCTAACAAGGTGTGAATAGCAATTAAATAATAATCTATTTCGTCAAATTCGCCAAGATCTAGTTTTTGAACAGCCATATCGTGAAAAAAATAAGATGTAAATATACTATTTCTTACCTTGAGAATTGGCGTTCAAACGTGATGTTTTTGTTAATTTATGAACGATAACGTTGTAGTTTTATGAATACATAGTTTATCTTCGCTCCATTTTTTCTTGAAAAGCAAAATAGGCGCGTTGGGAAGCTTTTTCCTCTGCTTTCTTTTTTGATGTAGCTCTCGCTTTGGCAATTACTTTGTCGTCAATACTAAGCTTGACGCCAAATAATCGCTGCCCATCGATGGCGTTGTCTTCAAAAATATCATAGTGAAATATTTTCTTTTCCTTTTGACACCATTCTATAATTAAGCTTTTATAGCTAATTACTTTTCCTTCTAATCGAGCAATGTCAACATAAGGAGCAACTACTCTTTTTTGTATAAATTTTTCGCAGTACTCGTAACCTCTATCTAAATAAATAGCTCCTACTAAAGATTCAAATATATTACCGTGCACGTTATCTCCAAAGTGATTAATAGGCACTTTACTTTCGATAAAACTAGCTAAATTTAAATCTTTACCTAGTTCGTTTAAATGTTCTCTACTTACAATTTTAGAGCGCATTTTTGTAAGATAACCTTCATCGCCTAATGGCGCTTTGTCAAATAAATAAGCTGCAATAACAGAACTAAGCATCGCATCGCCTAGGAATTCGAGACGTTCATAATTCATAGGATTACCAGCTAGATCTAAACGATTAGCAGATCTATGCGTAAACGCTTTCTTATAAATATCAAGATCTATAGGAGCAAATCCTAAAATTTTCTGAATAGAATCAAAAAAAATCCCGTCTTCTAGAGAACGGGATTTTGAAAATATTTTTCTGATTATACGCATATATAACTAGATTTCTAATTTTTTAACCAATACACAAGCATTATGACCTCCAAAACCGAAAGTGTTACTCATTACAACATTCATGTCTCTTTTCTGAGCTTTGTTGAATGTAAAGTTTAGTTTCGAATCTATATTTTCATCATCTGTAAAATGATTAATTGTAGGAGGTACAATTCCGTGTTTCAAAGAAAGTATAGATGAAATAGTTTCTACAGCTCCAGCAGCACCAAGTAAGTGGCCTGTCATAGATTTTGTAGAGTTTAAATTCATTGTATAAGCGTGTTCACCAAACACATGTAAAATGGCTTTAGATTCCGCTAGATCTCCCAATGGAGTTGAAGTTCCGTGCATGTTTACACCATCAACATCACTTGCTTGTAAACCAGCATCTCTCAAGCAATTTAGCATTACATTTTTAGCGCCTAATCCATCAGGATGTGGTGCAGTAATGTGATATGCATCTGCTGACATACCGCCACCACCTATTTCACAATAGATTCTAGCGCCACGTGCTACAGCATGTTCGTATTCTTCAAGAATTAATGCACCAGCGCCTTCTCCTAGGATAAAACCATCACGGTCTTTGTCCATTGGTCTAGAAGCTGTTTTTGGATCATCATTTCTAGTTGATAAGGCATGCATAGCGTTAAAACCACCCATTCCCGCTATTGTAACAGCAGCTTCTGAGCCACCAGTTACCATAACGTCAGCATGACCTAATCTAATATAATTGAAAGCGTCAATAATGGCATTTGTCGAAGAAGCACAAGCTGAAACAGTTGTGAAGTTCGGACCTCTAAATCCGTATTTTATGGAAATATGACCACCAGCAATATCTGAAATCATTTTAGGAATAAAGAACGGATTGAACTTTGGCGTTCCATCTCCAGCTGAATAGTTTAACATTTCGATTTGAAACGTTTCTAAACCACCAATACCTGAACCCCAAATTACACCAACTCTATCTTTGTCTAATTTTTCGAAATTGAAACCAGCATCAACTACAGCTTCGTCAGATGTTACCATTGCATACTGTGCATAACGGTCCATCTTTCTCGCTTCTTTTCTATCTAAAAAGTCTTCAGCATTAAAGTTTTTAAGTTCGCAAGCAAACTTAGTTTTAAACTTTGAAGCATCAAAATAGGTTATTGGAGCAGCTCCGCTAACGCCATTAATCAATCCATCCCAATATTGTTCAATGTTATTTCCGATAGGTGTAAGAGCGCCTAAACCTGTTACTACAACTCGTCTTAATACCATAAATTCTTTACTTTTTGTTATCTTAAAAAAATAAAACCCATGCATTCTTCACTGTACTAAATTACAAAAGAGCCATGGGTATTACAATAAATATATTTTTGATTGAAAATTCAATCTCAAATTTAATTTTTTAAAAAAAATAATAACACCCGGTTTCAAGAAATTCAATTTCTAGAAACCAGGTGTGAACTTATTATTTCTTAGCTTCCTCAATGTAAGAGATTGCTTGACCTACAGTAGCAATGTTTTCTGCTTGATCGTCTGGGATTTGAATATCAAATTCTTTTTCGAATTCCATGATAAGCTCTACCGTGTCTAATGAATCAGCTCCTAAATCGTTTGTGAAGCTTGCTTCTGTTACAACTTCGTTTTCGTCAACACCTAATTTGTCTACGATAATCGCTTTTACTCTTGATGCAATGTCTGACATAATCTTTAATTTTAGAATTTAATTTGTTGGCAAAAATAAAAAACTTTATTTGAAAACAACCATTAAGTTAATAAATGTGACGTCTAATGTATAAAATTTATTTTAACAAAGCAGTCGCATTGCTATTTATTTTCATTTATTATGCGTTTTTTTGTGCTTTTAAAAGTGTGAAATTATATGAAAAAAATTGTTGTTTTTGCTTCGGGGTCGGGGACTAATGCTGAGAATATCATTCAGTATTTTACACAAAAAGAAAGTGGAACTGTACTTGCTGTTTTTACAAATAACAAAAATGCAGGCGTAATTGAAAAGGCAAAAAAGTACGGCGTACCAACTCAAATTTTCTCAAAAGAAGATTTAAATGAAGGTAAAGTTTTACAAAATATAAATAGTATTGGTGCAGATTGGATTATATTGGCTGGATTTCTTTTAAAATTCCCTGAAAATATCATAAAAGCATTTCCAGACAAGATCATTAACATTCATCCTGCTTTGCTTCCTAAATATGGTGGAAAAGGAATGTACGGAATGAATATACACCGCGCTATTGTACAAAATAAAGAGAAAGAAACTGGAATTACAATTCATTTTGTAAATGAAAATTATGATGAAGGAGCGATAATTTTTCAAAAAGCTGTTGCTCTAAATCCAGATGAAACAGCAGAAAATGTTGCAGTAAAAATTCACGAATTGGAACAAGAATATTTTCCTCAAGTGATTGAAAGTTTGTTAGAATCATAACTAATCAAAATTCGAGAGTGAAATTATAAACTAATTTTTTCTTTTCGATAATCATATAAAATAGTAACCGCTATTCTCATAGTGTATAGTTTAAAAATAAAATGGAATACGACGTACATATATATACTGACGGTGCAGCCAAAGGAAATCCTGGAAACGGTGGTTACGGTGTAGTGATGGAATGGGTTGGAAAACCATATAAAAAAGAATTCTATGAGGGATTTCGTCGCACGACAAATAATAGAATGGAATTGCTTGCAGTTATAGTTGGTCTCGAAAAATTAAAAAATCTTAATACTAGAGTTTTAGTGGTTTCTGATTCGAAGTATGTTGTAGACTCCGTCGTTAAAAAATGGGTTCTTGGTTGGGAAAAAAAAGGATTTGTAGATCGCAAAAATTCCGACTTATGGAAACGATTCCTAATCGTTTACCGCAAACATAAAGTAGATTTTAAATGGATAAAAGGTCACAATAATCACCCGCAAAATGAAAGATGCGATGAATTAGCGGTTATGGCTTCAATGCAAAAAGAGCTTTCTATAGACGCTTTTTACGAGAAAGCAGAAGCTAAATTACTATAAAAACAGTCTGAACTAAATACAAAAAATAGTAAAATTTTACGTTTTAAATGCATTGCAATTTTATTACTTATAAACTATCTTTGCACCTTAATTCGAAACGTATATAATGAATAAATTATTGATTGTTGGAACCGTAGCTTTCGACGCAATTGAAACTCCTTTTGGAAAAACTGATAAAATTTTAGGTGGTGCTGCTACTTACATAGGGCTTTCTGCTTCTTTTTTTAATCTACAATCGGCTATAGTTTCTGTGGTTGGAGACGATTTCCCGCAAGAATATTTAGATTTATTAACTTCAAGAAATATTGATATTTCAGGTCTTGAAGTTGTTAAAGGAGGTAAAACTTTCTTCTGGAGTGGTCGCTACCATAATGATCTAAATTCAAGAGATACATTAGATACGCAGTTGAATGTTTTGGCTGATTTCCAACCAAAAGTTCCTCAAGATTACAAGAATTCTGATATTGTAATGTTAGGAAACTTGCACCCATTAGTTCAAAGCAGTGTTTTGGACCAAATGGAAAAGCAACCAAAATTAGTAGTACTTGATACAATGAACTTTTGGATGGACTGCGCCTTGCCGGAATTATTAGAAGTTATAAAACGCGTAGATGTAATTACTATAAATGATGAGGAAGCACGTCAACTTTCTGGAGAATATTCTTTAGTAAAGGCTGCTGCCAAAATTCATACAATGGGACCAAAATACGTGGTGATTAAAAAAGGGGAACACGGAGCTCTACTTTTTCATAACAAAGATGTTTTCTTTGCACCAGCATTACCATTAGAAGAAGTCTTTGACCCAACAGGAGCAGGAGATACTTTTGCAGGTGGATTTGCAGGTTATATTACGCAGAGTGAAAATATTTCATTCGAAAACATGAAAAACGCTATTATTCATGGATCAAATTTAGCCTCATTCTGTGTGGAGAAATTTGGAACAGAAAAAATGGTTGATCTAGAGAAAAGTGACGTGTCAGCGAGATTGAAACAATTTAAGTCATTGACACAATTTGATATAGAATTATAATGTATGAAAAACCTCGGAAACGGGGTTTTTTTGTTTTATAAAATAGCAGCTAACTGTAGCGAGTTTCATTCATATAAAATATAGAAGTCACTGCAGTTCATTCATACAACAACACAACAATTACAAATAATATACAATGAGCGACGCTTTAAAACACGAATGTGGTATAGCCCTAGTAAGACTACTCAAACCGCTTGAATTTTACAAGGAAAAATATGGAACCGCATTTTACGGAATCCAGAAAATGTATCTTCTCATGGAGAAGCAACACAATCGTGGACAAGATGGTGCTGGATTTGCAAGTATTAAATTAGATGTAGAACCTGGCGAAAGATACATCAGCCGCGTTAGATCTAATGAGGCACAACCTATACAAGACGTTTTTACTCAAATAAACGATAGGATAAATGAGGAACTTAATGCTCATCCCGAGTATGCTGACGATGTTGCGCTTCAAAAACAGAAAATTCCATATTTAGGAGAATTGTTTTTAGGCCACGTTCGCTACGGAACTTTTGGCAAAAATAGTATTGAAAGTGTACATCCATTTTTGCGTCAGAATAACTGGATGCATAGAAATTTAATATTGGCTGGAAATTTCAATATGACTAATGTTCAAGAACTTTTTCAAAGTTTAATTGAATTAGGTCAACATCCAAAAGAAATGGCGGATACTGTTACTGTAATGGAAAAAATAGGTCATTTTCTAGATGATGCGGTAACGGATTTATATCAAGAATGTAAAAATGAAGGCTTAACTAAAAGAGAAGCTTCACCAATTATTGCTGAAAGATTAGACGTAGCTCGAATTTTGAGAAGAGCTTCTAAAAATCTTGATGGTGGTTACGCAATGGCGGGACTTTTAGGTCATGGAGATGCATTTGTTTTTAGAGATCCTGCAGGAATTCGTCCAGCTTATTTTTATCAAGATGATGAAATAGTAGTCGTTGCATCTGAAAGACCAGTAATTCAAACAGCTTTTAACGTTCCTTTTGATAAAGTACAAGAGATCGATCCAGGCAGTGCATTGATTATTAAGAAGGACGGAACGGTTACTATGGAAGAAATTCTAACGCCAACAGTTAGAAAATCATGTTCATTTGAGCGTATTTATTTCTCAAGAGGAAGTGACGCAGAAATTTATCAAGAAAGAAAAACTTTAGGTAGACTAATTCTTCCTGCAGTTTTAAAATCTATTAATGAGGATACTGATAATACTGTTTTCTCTTATATTCCTAATACAGCTGAAACTTCTTTTTACGGATTAGTAGAAGCAGCGCAAGATTTTCTAAATCAAAGGAAAAATAATTTTATCCTTAAAAATAGAAATAAATTAACGAAGGAATCGTTGCAAGAATTACTAGCCGTAAAAATACGCACTGAAAAAGTAGCGATTAAAGATGCGAAACTTAGAACATTTATTACTGAGGATTCTAGTCGTGACGATTTAGTGGCGCACGTTTATGACGTTACTTATGGCGTTATAAAACCAACAGACAATTTAGTTATCATTGATGATAGTATTGTGCGTGGAACGACCCTAAAAATGAGTATTATCAAGATGATGGATCGTTTGAATCCGAAACGAATTGTAATTGTTTCATCGGCACCTCAAATTCGTTATCCTGATTGTTACGGAATCGATATGGCTAAAATGGAAGGATTAGTGGCATTTAGAGCGGCACTCGAACTTTTAAAGGAAAGAAACTTATATAATATAGTGGATGAAGTTTATGCTCAATGTAAAGCGCAAGAACATTTAGAAGACACTGCACTTGTAAACTATGTTACTGCAATTTACGCACCATTCGAACCTCAAGAAGTTTCAGATAAAATCGCTGAAATGCTGAGTTCACCAGAAATTAAAGCGGAAGTTAAAATTATATTTCAAACAGTTGAAAATTTACATATTGCTTGTCCTAAAAATCTAGGAGATTGGTATTTTACAGGTGATTATCCAACGCCAGGAGGAAACCGAGTAGTAAGTCGAGCTTTTATGAATTTTTATGAAGGAAAAGACGCGAGAGCATATTAATAAGACAGGTATAAGGGCAGTTTATCGGTTTTATAAGCTGTTTGTCTAATTTATTTGGTAGTAAGAAACTACTAGTATAATTTTAGGTCACCATAACATTAGTAGGTTAAGTTTATGGTAGATTTGGGGCAAAAAGGGTGGAAGCAATTCCACCTTTTTTATTGGAATAAACTGAAGGATTTAATTCGAACTAAACTGTTTTAGATAAAGTATCTACATAAAAAAAAGTCGAATAAACTAGTTGTTTATTCGACTTTCATATTTTAAAATAGCTACGCTATTTTTGAAAAATATTATTTTTCTGAAGCGTATCTTCTAGATACTTCAGTCCAGTTAATTACATTGAAAAAAGCTTCAATATAATCTGGTCTTCTGTTTTGATAATGTAAGTAGTAAGCGTGTTCCCAAACATCCATTCCTAAGATTGGAGTTCCACCGCAACCAATTCCTGGCATTAATGGGTTGTCTTGATTAGGTGTTCCACAAACTTCAACTTTTCCTCCTTTATGAACGCAAAGCCAAGCCCAACCTGAACCGAATTGTGTAGCTCCAGCTTTACTGAAACTTGCTTTGAATTCTTCAAAAGTTCCAAAAGCAGCTTCAATTGCAGCTAATAAGTCACCAGTTGGTAAACCACCACCATTTGGAGCCATAACAGTCCAAAACAAGTTGTGATTGTAAAAACCACCACCGTTATTTCTAACAGCCATGTTTTTCATATCAAGATTAATCAAGATGTTTTCTATAGTTTTACCTTCCATATCTGTCCCAGCAATTGCAGCGTTCAGATTTGTAGTGTAAGCATTGTGATGTTTTGTATGATGGATTTCCATTGTACGAGCATCAATATTAGGTTCTAATGCGTCATACGCATAAGGTAATTGTGGTAATTCAAAAGCCATAATATGATTGTTTTAATTAATGTAAAATGTTATAGTAGTCAAATTTAGACAATTAAGTTTGGAAACGGAAATTCTATTTTGTTATAATTTCATTAAATAAATTGATAGTAAACTCCTTTTTATATGAACTTACTTGATAATCAGTTAGTATTTGTTTTAATTCTTCAATAATGTGATCTGTATTGGTTAAATAATAATTTGCATTTCGATCGTCAGTTTAGGAATTAAAAAAGAAGTATTTTAGCAGTGTATTTAACATCGAAAATTTTTTGAAAAAGCAAATAATTTTATTGATTTTAGTGTTGCTAACTTTTTCTTGTGCAAAAAGAGAAGTACCTTTCGTTTCATTTTATTATTGGAAAACTATTTTCAAATTATCCGAAGTTGAAAAAGCAACTTTAAAAAATAACGATGTACAAAAAATTTATGTGCGCTATTTTGATATTGACTTGGATTCAAAAAAGCAAGCTTTTCCGCTATCCCCTATTCACTTTGAAACTGAAATAGATGGTTATACAATTGTTCCAGTAATTTACGTCAAAAATAAAGTGATGTTGAATAATGAACTAAATGTTCAAGAATTAGCTAAAAAAACATTTGATTATTTACAGCAAATAAATAATAAAAATAAAATTGAGGTTCAGGAAATTCAAATTGATTGCGACTGGACTTTAGCCAGTAGAGATTCTTATTTAAAGTTCATAGAAAGTTTTAAACGCATTTCAGGTAAAACGCTGTCAGCTACTATTCGTTTGCATCAAATAAAATATTACACTAAAACCAAAATTCCTAACGTTAGCAGAGGAGTATTGATGTACTATAATATGGGAACAATCGCTGTCGATTCTCTAAACTCTATTTATGACAGGAATATTGCAAATCGATATATTCAAAGTCTACAGAATTATCCTTTAGAAATAGATATTGCTTTGCCTATTTATTCATGGGCAATTCATAGTCGAGATGGACGTGTAATAGGTTTAAGAAGTAAAATTAATGTTGGTGATTTTAAGAAAGATTCCAATTTTGTGTATCAGCAAAATAAATATTTTAAAGTCATGCACTCCAATTATAAAAAAGGCACATTTTACAAATCTAATGATATTTTAAAATTAGAATCAATATCGCAAAAGGATTTGTTTGAAATGGCAAGCGATTTAAAATCAAATTTAAAACAATCACCTAAAGAAATTATATTCTACGATCTAGACGAAATCAATATAAAAAATTATGAAAAAGATATCTTCAAGCAAGTTACTACTCGTTTTTAGCACGATAGGATTACTGATTTATTCTGCAATTTATGCATGCGGTGGCGATGGTGATTGGGGTTGGACTTTTGATTCTAATTTCACTCCAGAAACCTTTGTTGACAAATCTTATGAACCGCTTTTTTTATCAACCGATATTTTTTACGGAATAAGTTTTGACAGAGAACACACTACTAGATTCAATGATGAAATGATTGCTGATTGGAGTACTCATCTAAAAGGAAGTGTAAGTGAACAAGATGTAAAATTCTTTTTGATTGATTCCAGCGCTGCAGATGTTGCTAGTCTTTACTCTTTTTTAAGTACTAAAAAATCCAACCCAACAGTTGCAAAGTGGTCGAAAAAAATTAATTGGAAGGAAAAGAAAGTTACTGATTTTATCATATTTTTAAAAAATGCACAAGCATTAGAAACTGTTTCAGTGAATAACGATTACTGGAGTTACGAGCCGCAGAAAACTATTGTTTTTACCGATACTAAAGTCGTAAAGAATATAGAGTCTAAATATAATGAAACAGCGGATCCATTTTTAAAAAACAGATATTGGCTACTGACAATCAAAGCTAATTTTTATAGCAAAAATAAAGAAAATGCTGATTCTTTTTTTTACGAAAACGGAGAATTCTGTTCCAAAAAACACCTTATATTATCGAGCTTTATCCTACTTAGCTGGACTAGAATATAAAAAAGGTAATTACGCTAAATCTAACTATCAATATGCTCAAGTTTTTGATAAATGTCCAAAATTACGAATCGTAGCGGCATATAGTTTTCATCCGCAAGAGCAATCAGATTGGAATCAGTCATTGGCTATGGCCAAAAATAATGATGAAAAAATTGCGCTTTGGGCAGTTCAAGGTTATTATAATGATGAAGTTCGAGCGATACAAAATATTTATGCGTTAAATCCAAAAAGTGAACATTTAGAATACTTGCTGACACGATTAATAAATATTCAAGAGAATAAAATTGATAAATCTTTTAAAGAGCAAAACGCGCTTAAAAATAAACAAGGAATAAAAGACAGTATAAATCAAGATTCTATTAAAGTGGTAATGGCTATAGCCAAATCAAAAAACACTTCTAAGCCATATTTATGGAATGTAGGTGCTGGATATTTAGAAACCTTGAACGGTAATTTTGCACAAGCAGACAAAAATTTTGATACTGCAGAGAGTAAAATGCCAAAAACAGCATTAGCTATTAACCAACTAAGGCTCCTCCGTTTCATAAATAACTTAAGCAAAATTAACAAAATAACTCCCAGCGCTGAGAAAACAGTTTTATCAGATTTGAACTGGTTGTATTTTGAATTACCGAAAGAGAATTTGGAAAACTTTCGTTATGAAAACGCAACAAATTGGAGTAAAAAATATCTAGCTGCCTTATTCAAAACACAGAAGAACAACGTTATGTCTGAGTTGTTTTTAAAAGGTTCTGATTTTTACGATAACGAAAAAGACATTGTAAATATGAAGGCCTTCTTGTCGAAGCAAAATAAAACTGCTTTCGAAAATATAGCTGAAAAAATATACGATCTAGATTTAGATAAGATTAATAAGTATCAAGCGGTGCAAGCAACTTTTGCCAATAAAATCCCAGATGCTGTTTCTTTTATGGAGCAGTCTGGTGACTTACAATATGTAGTTTTATACGGCAATCCATTTAATGGAAAAATTAAAGACTGTCACGATTGTGAACACGCGGAACGTCAAAAAACTAAATACACACTCATAGAGTTTCTATCGACGGTGAAGTTAATGCAGGACAAAGTTGCTAGTCAAGAAGATGTTTTTGATAATGCTTTGCTTTTAGGAAATGCATTTTATAACATTTCTCATTTTGGAAATGCACGAGTATTTTATGAAGGAAGCATTATTGGTTACGGATCAAGTCCCTACGAATTTAAGGATACTTTTAAAAACAAAATAACAGATTGTTCAGTGGCTAAATCGTATTATCAAAAAGCTCTACAAGCTGCAACTAATGACGAACAAAGAGCAAAGTGTTCCTATTTAATTTCGAAATGTGAGCGCAATGAATTCTATAATAAAAAATATTATAGTTCAAATAATTGGTGGAATATCGAAGATGATGGAATCTATTTTCTCGCTTGGAATGGATTTAAAAATTTGAAAAACAATTATTCTAACACTAAATATTACAAAGACGTGATTGCTGAATGTGGTTATTTTAATACCTATGTAAATCAGTAATTATTAAATTTTTATGATTGCGCCATCGCCATACAAACAATACTAATTTTAGCACCGGGAATTTTTAGTAAAGCGCGTGAACACGCCTCAAGCGTTGATCCAGTAGTAATGACATCATCAATTAATAAAAAATGTTTATCGTGATCTTTTTCGGTGAATGAAACATCAAAAATAGTTTCTATTCCTTCCGTTCTGCCTAGAAGTGTTTTTTTAGATTGTGTTTTAGAGTATATATTACGCCGTAGGATTGTATCATCGTATGGTTTACTAAGGGTTCTAGAAAGCGCAAGTCCAAATGAAGTAACTTGATTGTAGCCTCGTTCTCTTAATTTTCTGCGATGTAATGGAACGGGAATAATTACATCTATAGATTGTAGCGATTGGATTTCTTTTAAATCTTCAGCGTACCATTCGCCAAGAATAGTTCCTATTTCTTCATGCCCTTTGTATTTTAAATTATGAATAAGTTGCTGGACGATACCTTTTTTATGAAAGTACAATTGCGCAGAGGCGTGGACAACCGGAATTCTTCCATAAAACTTTTTGAAAGCTTCATTTTCTAAACTCAAATGATGATTTGTAAGTGGTACATCATGTCGGCAAACTGTACAAATTACATTTTCATTTGTAAGCAAAAAAGAATTACAACCGGAGCAGACTTTTGGGAAAAAGAGATTAATGATGCTTTTAAACATAAAATCAGAGATTTAATTGTAAAAATAAACAAATCAGTGCTTCAATGTTCAACTATTTACTTTTTTAAGTAGAGTACTTTTTATATTTTTGCAACACTATGGCAAAACAAGAAGATTTATTTAAGAATGTAGTTTCGCACGCAAAAGAGTACGGATTTATTTTTCCGTCAAGCGAAATCTACGATGGTTTAAGTGCAGTCTATGATTACGCACAAAACGGAGTGGAGTTAAAAAAGAACATACGCGAATACTGGTGGAAAGCGATGGTTCAAATGAACGAAAATATTGTAGGTCTTGATTCCTCAATTTTGATGCACCCTACAACTTGGAAAGCTTCCGGCCACGTTGATGCGTTCAATGACCCATTAATTGACAACAAAGATTCAAAAAGAAGATATAGAGCCGATGTACTGATTGAAGATTATGCTGAAAAGCTAAATCAAAAAGCAATTAAGGAAGTTGAAAAAGCGCGTACGCGTTTTGGAGATGCTTTTAATGAAGAAGAATTTGTTAGTACAAATGCTAGAGTAATGGAATATAAATCAAGAGAGAGAGAAATTCTGGAAAGAATGGGTCGTTCTCTTGGTAATGAAGATCTTGAAGATGTAAAAGCATTAATTGAAGAACTAGAAATTGCTTGTCCAGAAACTGGATCTAGAAACTGGACTGAGGTTAGACAATTTAATCTGATGTTTGGTACAAAACTTGGTGCTTCATCTGATACGGCAATGGATTTATACTTGCGTCCAGAAACGGCACAAGGTATTTTTGTGAATTTCTTAAATGTTCAAAAATCAGGACGAATGAAAGTTCCTTTTGGTATTGCACAAACTGGAAAAGCTTTTAGAAACGAGATTGTAGCTAGACAATTTATTTTTAGAATGCGTGAGTTTGAACAAATGGAAATGCAGTTTTTTGTTCGCCCAGGAGAAGAGATGAAGCATTATGAATTCTGGAAAGAAGCACGTTTAAAATGGCATTTATCTTTAGGTTTAGGAAGAGAAAATTATCGTTTTCACGATCACGAAAAATTAGCGCATTACGCTAATGCTGCTGCTGATATTGAGTTTAATTTCCCTTTTGGGTTTAAAGAATTAGAAGGAATTCACTCTCGTACAGATTTTGACTTAAAAGCACACGAACAATTTTCAGGACGAAAATTACAGTATTTTGACGCGGAATTAAATCAGAATTATGTTCCTTATGTTGTAGAGACTTCTGTAGGATTAGATAGAATGTTCTTAGCTGTTTTTGCAACTTCATTAAAAGAAGAAGCGCTTGAGGATGGATCTACTAGAACAGTATTGAAATTACCATCAGTTCTAGCACCTACAAAAGCGGCAGTTTTACCATTAGTTAAAAAGGATGGATTACCTGAAATTGCTCATAAAATCATAGAAGAATTAAAATGGGATTTCACTGTAGCATATGATGAAAAGGATGCAGTAGGAAGACGTTATAGAAGACAAGACGCATTAGGAACTCCATTTTGTATTACAGTTGATCATCAAACTATAGAAGATCAAACGGTTACTATTCGTCATAGAGATACAATGAAACAAGATCGTGTAAGTATTTCAGACTTGAAATCAATTATCGAAAACGAAGTTTCTAGTAAAAACTGGTTGATGAAAATGTAATATTTAAAAAATAAAAAAAATCCCAAATTCTAATTTTTATAGAATTTGGGATTTTTTAATTTTAGATTTTTTTAGAACCTATATCCTAGAGAAATTCCACCACGACCAACGATTTCAAAATCGTTATAGCTACTTTCATTATTAAATAGGTTTCTACCTACTCCCGAATTGATTTCAAATACAAAACCTCTTTTTGTTATCCATTTTCCGCCTATTCCAAAACCAAGAGCAAAGTCGGTAACATTTCCTTCATCATTAGTTGGATTTACACCATTATTATAATTGTAGGTACTGAAATCATAATTGTTTATCATACCAAAACCTTCAGCAAAGAATCCAGCAGCTGGTTTTTTTCCAAAATAGAAACGGTAATAGGGAGTTAAACTAAATTTAGTATCAATATTTTTATCATATGAAGTAAATAGTGAAACACCTACAGCTGATTCTTCGTTCAAAATTCTTTCATATGTACCTTCAAATGCACCAAGCACTAACATCAATGCATTTCCTTTTAGTTCATTTCTTTTGAATTCAGTTGTCTCTTTTTCTTGAGCAAAGCCTGATAAAAAAGAACTTACACATAAAAGAATAAATAGTTTTTTCATAGTAGTAAATTTTTGATAAAAGTAAGATAAATTTGTAAAAAATAATATTTAGTTCCAAGTATTTTTTGTGCTTTATTTTTTAGATTATTGTTCTACCAGTGATTTGTGAAATTTGGTTAAATAGCATTCAAAGGCATGCTAGATTATTGATAACGCTATCAAAATTGCTATTTTTACGAAGTGTTTTTAATAGTGTGAAAAATTTCGAGTAGGATTAATCTAATAAAATGTAATTTATTTTTTTACGTATTAAATAGATAAAATGCTGTTTATCGGATATATTTGCACTTTAGCCGAATGTTTTAACATTTATAAAAAACATTTGGACAACAATTATTGTAAAAATGGTTAAATGCTTATTTTTAGAATGTTAAATAGGTTTTTTTCTTGCCCCGATATTTTTTGTCACCCAGTTAAAGTCAATTCTCCTGTTAACTTAATGCTTTAAAGTATATTTCGCTTTAAATATTTAATGTAATAATGCCTAAAAATTCTACGACAAACCATTGGTAAATTATTCCTACATTATTATTGATGATAGTCAAGAAGGTGTTTTGGAAACGAAACGCATGGCCGACTCTTTTTCAGAACTTGTATTTCTGGCAGCTGCAAACACATATGAAAGCGGAATCAATCTTATCCTAGAACAGGAGCCACAATTAGTACTTTTAGAAATAGACCCTCATAATCCAAAGAGTAATTTATCATTATTATTAATAAATGAGCTGCACAGATATTTAAATAAAATCCCTCAAATTATAATAACTACTAGAAAGAAGAATTTGGCATTTGATGCTATTCAATATGGAGTGACAGACTATATTTTAAAACCACTCAAAAGAATCGATTTTATAAAACTGATTTTAAAGCTGAAAAAGTCAAATATTGAAAGGGAAAACAATTCATATAAGGTAAGTACTAATGTGCTGAAACCAATTTTTATTCCGCAACAGCAGCAGATTATTCATGACCAATCTTTAATTTTATGTATAAAATCTTACGGTGATTATCGATATATTGATGCAAAAGACATTGCTTATTTGCGTGCTGATAATAATTCCACGGATATTTACTTATATAATGGCGAAATAACTACTGCTTTTAAGACGCTTAAACATTTTGAGACGGTCTTATCCTATCCTTTCATTAGAATACACAATAGTTATATTGTAAATCGAAACTATATTTCGAGAATACATAATGGTAACTCGTTTTGCTACATTAAAAGTAGCGCTGTTAAACTTCCTTTCTCTAAATCCTACAAGAAAAATATTGATTTAATCATTTCTGATCTTTCTAATGGAAATTACCTAGAAATTTAAAAATGAATCACTTACCGTTATTTGAATGCCATTCACTACTAGTTGGATGCAATTCACCATATACACTGTTTTAAAGAACGATAAATTATGATGCTTATGTAGTTTTACGAAAGAATTCACAGTTTAAGTGATTCCTAAAACAAACAAACAAACAAAAAACAACATAATACCCCACATTTATGAAAAAGTCAATCTTAACAATCGGATTATTCTCTTTAGCAATCGCTTTAACGTCTTTCACTTCAAATCAAACAGATCCAATAATAGTTATTGATGCTAATGGTAATGTAGAAATTGTAGGTGCTGGTTCAGCAGGAGGAAACAAGAAAGTAGATATTGTAGGTGCTGGTTCAGCAGGAGGTAACAAAAAAGTAGATATTGTAGGTGCTGGTTCAGCAGGAGGTAATAAAAAAGTAGATATTGTAGGTGCTGGTTCAGCAGGCGGAAACAAAAAGATAGATTAATTACTATTTGTATTGAATATAGCTAAGGCTGTCAATTATTTGACAGCCTTTTTTTATATCAATTGTTTTGCTATTTTTGGTGAAATATAAAAATTCTATTGAAAATTATTTATCCATTATTGCTTCTTGTTTTATTTATTTTTCTTAGCTGTAATCAAAAAAATAAATTTAGCACAACCATAGATTCTTCTGAAGATAGTCTTTCCTCTTATCTTTCCTTGGCAAATGATTTTAATTTACCACCAGAAAAGAGAAATCAGTTAAATCAAAAAGCATTTTCTATTATTATTGATCAGCCTAATGATTCGTTAAATATGGTTAACCTATTTAAAGTCGCAAATCGCTATTACAATATGGATAGATTGCGGGATTTTAAAACAATCGTAGACATCATTTTGGAAAAGACTGTTTCCAATCAGGATACTGTAAGTAGAATAAAAGCATATACTTATTTAGGAGATTACTATCTAGAAAAATCAGTCTCTGATAGTGCTTTTTTATACTATTCAAAAGCAGAGAAGATGTACTTGCATCGAAATAACATGCTTGATTTAGCTAAAACAAGATTGAATAAGGCACTGTTGCAGTTCAATGTTGGTGATTTTTTGGGAAGTGAGATAACTGTTTTTAATGCCTTACGTGCTGTAAAGGATGAAAAAAATAGTGTAATTACATATGATTCATATAATTTATTAGGATTAATTCATAATGAATTAGGAAACTATGAGAGAGCTATCGAATATAATTTGAAAGCCTTGAACTCTATTGATGATTCTACGCCTTCAATTTTTCAATCCAAAGCTACTTCCTTAAATAATATCGGGTATATTTATCAAAACACAAATAAACATAGAAAGGCTATTGGATTTTTTATTGAAGGGCTTGAACAAAAAAACTTAAAAACAGATAAGGCCTCCTTATATGCTATGCTTTTAGATAATTTAGCTTATTCAAAATTTAAAACAGTTGATTTTACAGGTTTGCCAGAAAAGTTTTATCAGTCTTTGCAACTTCGTGATAGTTTAAAATTGACTTCTGGAATTCTTGTAAGCAAAATGCGATTATCAGAGTATTTTGCGTTCAAAAATGATTCTATCAAAGCTTTAAAATATGCCGAGGAATCACTTATTTTGGCAAAAAAAGTCAAAAATTATAAAAGTGTTTTATTGGCGCTTAAACGGCTATCAACATTACAACCGAAAAAAGCAGCATATTACACTAAAGAATATATTCATGTTAATGACAGCTTGCAAAAAGCAGAGCGGACTATTGGTGAAAAATTCACTCGCATTGAGTACGAGACGGATCAAATAAAAAGTGAGAACACAGATCTTTTAGAAAAAAATAGAAATTTGGTTTATTTATTTGGTGGTTTAGGAATCTTAGGTTTATTCATTTTTACCATCAAAACACAAAAAGCTAAAAATAGAGAGTTATTATTCAAACAAGAACAGCAAAAAGCTAATGAGGATATTTACAATTTAATGATCTCACAGCAAAACACAATTGAAACCAATAGAATTAAAGAGAAAAATAGAGTTGCAAGGGAACTTCATGATGGGGTTTTAGGAAGAATGTTTGGTGTCCGAATGAATTTAGACGGATTAAATGCATTTCAGGATGAGGATGCAGTGGTTCAGAGAACCAATTACTTATCAGAATTAAAAAATATTGAGCAAGATATTCGTGAAATTTCTCATGACTTAAACAGAGAGAAGTCGGAATTAATCAATAACTTCGTTGCTATCATTGATGAATTATTCGAAGAGCAGAAAAAAACTTACAAGCCAAAATTTATTTCTACTATTGATTCTATTATTAAATGGGAGTTAATTAGTAATTCAAAAAAAATTAATTTGTATCGTATTCTGCAAGAATCATTACAAAATATTAATAAATATGCGCTAGCAAATACTATCAGAGTTGAATTTGAAAAAATGGATAATTATATTATTTTGAAAATCAGCGATGATGGAATCGGTTTTAATGTAAAAATGGCTAAAAAAGGTATTGGAATTCAAAACATACTTTTCCGCACTAGTGAATGTGATGGTGTTGTTGATATTAAATCCGAAAAAGGACAAGGAACAATTATAACAGTTACGTTACCAATAGAATAAAATGGATGCTACACAAGATATGATAACTGATTCACGTAATGGAAGATCAAAGAATAGAATTCTAATTGTTGACGATCATCCGTTCATTATTCAGGGGTACAAAAATGCAATTACGCGCTATAAACCAGACCAATTTGAATTTACAATTGAACAAGCTAAAGATTGCGAATCAGGATATAATATAATTACAAATACAGAAACTGAAGCTTTTGATATTGCATTTTTGGATATTAGCATGCCAAGTTATGAAGAAAAAGGTATCTTTTCAGGAGAAGATTTAGCAAGGTTAATATCTGAATACATGCCAAATTGCAAAATTATTTTGCTTACGATGTACACTGAATTACTAAAGATAGAAACACTAATAAAAACTATAAATCCTAGCGGATTAGTTATCAAAAATGATTTAACATTCGATGAATTAATTTTTGCATTCGATAAGGTCATTAAAGGCGATAACTATTACAGTAAATCTGTAATAAAAATGTTAAGTCAATCGCAAACAGATATTATAAAAATTGATCAGTTTGATAAGCAAATTTTATTTCATTTATCAAAAGGTACGGATATCAATGATATGACTCAATACATACCAATCTCGATAAGCGCCATTAAACAAAGGAAAATAAAATTGAAAGAATTATTAGAAGTTGTTGATGGTAGTGATCTTGATTTAGTTAAAGAAGCTAAAAATAAAGGATTACTGTTTTAAGAATTTAGAAAGCATAAAAAAACGGCATTTTTAAATGCCGTTTTTTTATGCTTATTATTTAAAAAATCTACTCTTCTAATGCGTTCCATCCACGTGCTTTTAAAGCAATTTTTGTGTTTGCTCTAGTAACTAAGTGAACTCCTTCACTTTCTTGTGTCATGTGACCAATAATAGTAAAATTTGGATTTCCTTTAATCTTCTCAAAATCTTCCATAGCAATAGTGAAAAGCAATTCGTAATCTTCACCGCCATTTATAGCTACTGTTGTACTATCAATATTGAATTCTTCACACACGTTTATAAATTGTGGATCAATAGGCAGCTTATCTTCATACAAATTACAACCCACGTTTGATTGCTTGCATAAATGCATAATTTCTGATGATAGTCCATCGGAAATGTCAATCATTGAAGTCGGTTTAATCTCTAAAGCATGAAGTAAAGTTCGAACATCTTTTCTAGCTTCAGGTTTCAATTGTCGCTCTATTAAATAAGTATAAGCATCTAAATCTGGTTGTGAATTTGGATTAACTTGGAATACTTGTTTTTCGCGTTCTAAAACTTGTAATCCCATGTAAGCCGCTCCCAAATCTCCAGTTACTACTAAAAGATCAGTTTGTTTTGCACCGTTTCTATAAACGATTTCATCTTCATCAGCTTCACCAATTGCGGTAATGCTTATTATTAGTCCTTTTTGTGATGAGGTAGTATCTCCACCTATAACGTCAACATTGTATTCAGTTGCTGCGTGTGTAATTCCGGCGAATAATTCATCTAAGGCTTCTAATGGAAAACGATTTGAAACTGCAACAGAAACCGTAATTTGTGTTGCTTTTGCATTCATAGCGCAAATATCAGAGATGTTTACTACCACTGCTTTGTATCCCAAATGTTTTAGCGGCATGTATGCCAAATCAAAATGAACTCCTTCAATCAACAAGTCAGTGGAAACAATCACTTTCTTGTCTTTAAAATCTAAAACAGCAGCGTCATCTCCAATTCCTTTTAAAGTAGAAACTTGGTTTATTTTAAAGTTTTTAGTTAAATGATCTATTAGTCCGAATTCGCCTAATTGTGCGATACTAGTACGTTGTGGGTTTTTATCTTCTATCATGGTCATTGCGAGAAACGAAGCAATCAAACTTCGCTCATTTTTTATTTAAATTATTTTTAAAAGTGCAAAGGTACAAAGATTTGTACCTACGTTTTGCACCGATGTATTTTAACAAAAAACCTGACAATTTTCATCATCAGGTTTCTCAATATTTTAGAGTCCTTCCCTTTGGGAAGGATTTAGGAAGGGATTCTAATCATTCAGTTTCAAAACCGCCATAAATGCTTCTTGCGGAATCTCAACATTACCAACTAATCTCATACGCTTTTTACCTTTTTTCTGTTTCTCTAACAATTTACGTTTACGAGAAATATCTCCTCCGTAACATTTTGCGGTTACATCTTTACGCAATGCTTTAATAGTTTCACGAGAGATAACTTTTACCCCAATAGCTGCTTGAATAGGAATATCAAACTGCTGTCTCGGAATTAATTCTCGCAATTTTTCACACATTTTTTTACCTATCGAGTAAGCATTGTCCGTGTGCATCAAAGAAGATAAAGCATCTACTATCGTAGCATTTAGTAAAATATCTACTTTTACTAAGTTTGAAGTTCGCATTCCTATTGGTGTATAATCAAAAGAAGCATATCCTTTAGAAACTGTTTTCAAACGGTCGTAAAAATCAAATACGATTTCTGCTAACGGCATGTCAAAAGTTAATTCTACACGTTCTGTAGTCAAATAAGTCTGATTTGTAATCAAGCCACGTTTTTCGATACATAAACTCATTACGTTTCCTACGTAGTCAGCCTTAGTAATGATAGTAGCTTTGATAAAAGGTTCTTCAACATGGTCTAAGCGCGAAGGCTCCGGCAAATCTGAAGGGTTGTTTACGATAAGCGGTGTTGTAGGATCTTTTTTGGTGTAAGCCAAATAAGAAACGTTGGGAACAGTTGTAATCACTGTCATATTAAATTCACGCTCTAAACGCTCTTGGATAATCTCCATGTGCAACATTCCTAAGAATCCACAACGGAATCCAAATCCTAAAGCAGCCGAGCTTTCCGGTAAAAATACAAGCGAAGCATCGTTCAGTTGTAATTTCTCCATTGAGTTTCTTAACTCTTCATAATCTTCAGTATCAACTGGATAAATTCCAGCAAAAACCATTGGTTTTACGTCCTCAAAACCAGTAATTATATTGGTTGTTGGCGTTTTAGCGTCAGTTAGTGTATCACCAACTTTTACTTCTTTTGCTTCTTTAATTCCAGAAATTAAATAACCCACATCTCCTGCAGATATCACTTGTTTCGGAACTTGGTTTAACTTTAAAGTACCAATTTCGTCAGCAAAATATTCATTTCCAGTGGCCATGAATTTAATCTTTTGGCCTTTTTTAATTTGTCCGTTTTTAACACGGAATATAACTTCTATTCCACGAAACGGATTGTAATGTGAGTCAAAAATAAGAGCTTGTAAAGGCTCATCAACATTTCCTTTTGGTGGTGGAATTTTTTCAATAATTGCTGCTAAAATATTTTCAACACCTAATCCGGTTTTCCCCGAAGCATGAATAATATCCTCTAAGTCACAACCTAATAGGTCAATAATATCATCAGAAACCTCTTCAGGATTTGCAGATGGTAAATCAACTTTGTTTAAAACTGGAATAATTTCTAAGTCATTCTCTAACGCTAAATATAAATTTGAAATCGTTTGTGCTTGTATACTTTGTGCTGCGTCTACAATTAAAAGCGCACCTTCACAAGCGGCTATAGAACGAGAAACTTCATAAGAGAAATCTACGTGTCCTGGAGTATCAATCAAGTTCAAGATATATTCCTGCCCTTTATATGTATATTCCATTTGAATTGCGTGACTTTTTATTGTGATACCACGTTCACGCTCTAGATCCATGCTGTCTAGCAATTGTGCCTTTTCTTCACGAGCCGTAACTGTTTGAGTTGCGCCAAGTAAACGGTCAGCAAGCGTACTTTTACCGTGGTCAATATGTGCAATAATGCAAAAATTTCTAATATGCTTCATCTTCTGTGTCTGTCAATTTTAAATCCAAATGCGACTGCATTTAATGTGCAAATATAAGGTAAAGTTTTTAACAATTTTATCTATTTAATTCGCATTAAATTTTAACATCCTGTGTCCTTTAAATTAACTAATTCTTACGTAGTTACGCGAAATTTTATACTTAATTTTGCAATACAAAATATATAAAAAACTTCTATTGAATTACGAAAAAGTAAAAGAAAAACTTGAAATTCTAGCAGATGCTGCTAAGTACGATGTGTCATGCTCTTCTAGCGGTGGGAATCGTAAAAATAAAAACAAAGGATTAGGAGATTCATCGGCAACGGGAATTTGCCATACGTATACGGAAGACGGTAGATGTGTTTCGTTACTTAAAATACTACTTACTAATTTCTGTATTTATGACTGCGCTTATTGTGTTACTCGCAAAAGTAATGACATTCAACGCGCGGCATTCACTGTAGAAGAAGTCATTGATTTAACTATTAACTTTTATCGAAGAAACTACATTGAAGGTTTATTTCTAAGTTCAGGAATTTTCAAAAATGCTGATTATACGATGGAACGCCTTGTTCGCGTGGCTAAGAAATTACGTCTCGAACATAATTTTAATGGATACATACATTTAAAAAGTATTCCTGGCGCATCAGATGATTTAATGCGGGAAGCTGGATTGTATGCGGATCGATTAAGTATGAATCTTGAAATCCCAACAGAATCGGGACTTAAACTTCTAGCCCCAGACAAGAATCACCAAGACATGATCAAACCAATGGGTTTTGTCAAAAATGAGCTGATTCAATATAAAGAAGAAAAGAAAAAATTTAAAAGCACGCCAAAATTTGCTCCTGCAGGTCAAAGTACACAAGTAATTGTTGGTGCTGCTCAAGAAAATGATTTTCAAATCATTCAAGTTGCAGATCATTTTTATAAAAATTTTGATTTAAAACGCGTGTATTATTCGGGTTATGTCCCTATTTCTAATGATGCTAGGTTGCCAGCAATAGGGGCTCAAGTTCCGTTAGTTAGAGAAAATAGATTGTATCAAGCGGATTGGTTAATGCGTTTTTATGGCTTTAAAGCCAATGAGATTTTGGATAAAAATAATCCGTTTTTAGATTTAGAAGTAGATCCAAAGATGAGTTGGGCATTGCGCAATATTACTCAGTTTCCTGTGATTATTCAAAACGCATCTTTAGAAATGATTTTGCGAGTACCTGGTATTGGAGTGAAGTCTGCGCATAAGATTGTTCAATCGAGGCGTTTTACAAATTTAAATTTAGATCATCTCAAGAAAATTGGCGTTGCTGTTAATCGCGCTCGATATTTTATTTCAGTAAGTAATGAGAATTCACATCTTAAGTTTTTAAATGCTTTGAACTTAAAAGAAATAATTTTGTCTGACACCAAGTCTAAATTCGAAAATCCTTTTAGCAACCAATTATCATTACTCAATGACGATTCTTTCTTACGATAGTACTTTTGAGGGTTTTCTGACTACAGTTTTTGAAATTTTCGAATTCAAATATCAAGAGCCACAAATTATTAAAAAGGATGATTTACAGCGCAATATATTTGCTACTCCCGTAGAAATTGTCACAGATATTACAAAGTCTGATCGGGTTATAAAAAAACTGACTGATCAGTTACAAAATGATGGAGTTCGAACTTTAATTTATGCTTTTTTATCAGAGAAAGTGGGTGTTGAAGATCTTTTATTTAAAGTCATCAACTACGCTGTGGCTAATAAAAACAAGAACATCATGAAGGATTTTTCTAATGATGCTGTTTTGCAAGTTTCGCAACTTACAAAAAGTGTAGGTAGAGAAAAACACAGAATGGAAGCTTTTATTAGATTCGAATTGTTGAAAGACGGAATTTACTTCGCTAAAATTGATCCAGATTTTGATGTCTTAACTTTAATAATGAATCATTTCAAAAACAGATATCAAGATCAAAAATGGCTCATTTACGACCTTCGCCGTAAATACGGTGTTTTCTATGATTTAAAAAGTGTCGAAATAGTGTCTTTAGATTTAGACGTCAAATTAATTGATGATAAAAGTAGTTCCGTCTTCTCGGATTCTGAAATCCAGTATCAAAAATTGTGGTGGGAATATTTCGATCACACGAATATAAAAGAAAGAAAAAACACAAAATTGCACTTACAGCATGTCCCGAAACGCTACTGGAAATACTTGACGGAAAAGAAAATTTTTTAGTCTTGAGTTGAAAGTTGTAATTTTGCACAAAAATTAAGCAGATGGTCAAAATTGGCAACATAGAATTACCTGATTTTCCTTTACTCCTCGCACCTATGGAAGATGTGAGCGATCCGCCTTATCGCAGATTGTGTAAAATGCACGGTGCTGATATGATGTATTCGGAATTCATTTCTTCGGAAGGGTTGATTCGTGATGCCATTAAAAGCCGAATGAAATTAGATATTTTTGACTACGAACGTCCTGTAGGAATCCAAATTTTTGGTGGAGATGAGGAAGCTATGGCAATGTCTTCTAAAATTGTTTCTGCCGTAAACCCAGACATAATTGACATTAATTATGGTTGTCCTGTAAAAAAAGTAGTTTGTAAAGGAGCGGGAGCAGGAGTTTTGAAAGATGTCGATTTGATGATTCGTTTAACTAAAGCAGTTATCGATAGTACGCATTTGCCTGTTACCGTAAAAACCCGTTTGGGTTGGGATGATAGTTCTATTAATATTGATGAAGTTGCCGAAAGGTTACAAGACATCGGTGTTGCTGCTTTAAGTATTCATGCTAGAACGCGTGCCCAAATGTATAAAGGACATTCAGATTGGTCCCATATTGCCAGAGTGAAAAATAATCCTAGAATTACGATGCCTATTTTTGGTAATGGAGATATCGATTCGCCAGAAAAAGCTTTAGAATATAAAAATAAATATGGTGTCGACGGAATCATGATTGGTCGCGCTGCAATAGGTTATCCTTGGATTTTCAATGAAATTAAACACTTTATGAAAACCGGAGAACATTTAGCAAAACCAACCGTTATCGATAGAGTAGAAGCGGTTCGAAATCATTTAACTTGGGCGATGGAGTGGAAAGGAGAGCGTTTAGGAATTGTTGAAACGCGTCCACATTACACTAATTATTTTAAGGGAATTCACTCTTTTAAACCGCACAAACAAAAATTAGTAACCTTATATAAGCCTGAAGAATTATTCGCTGCATTGAATGAAATTGAAGAAGCTTATATGGGTTATGAGGTGGTTTAGATTGTAGTTATAAAATCTGAAATCAAAAATCGTTAATTTTCAAGCGATAGCTTTGCTCGAACTCACGAAATAATCCGAAATCAAAAATCCTTACTCCAACAACTTCTTACTCACTCGGCTACTCGCGATCAATGAAGCCAAAAATCCTAAAGTTACAATTGTACCCATTACCACTAAAACATTTTCGAGGGAGAAAATTACAGGATAAGCTAGAGTTTCTGTGATCATAATTAACTGGAAATGTTGTTGTAGTAACACAATTATAATTCCTAAAGTAAGGCCTATAATTCCACCTATAACGCTCAGTAATGTTCCTTGAAGTAGGAATATTTTACGCAGATATTTAATTTCAGTTCCTAAATTAAATAAGGTTTTTAAATTCCCTTTTTTATCTAAAATCATCATGATCAACGCGCCAATCAAGTTAAAAAGCGCTACAACAATCACCAAAGTAAATATCAAATAAACAGCAATATTTTCTGTATTTAGCATTTTATAAAGCGACTCGTTTAATTGCGCTCGATTTTTTACTGTAATTTTATCAGAGAATATTATTTTTAATTTATCGGTAATGTCATTTTCATTCGCTCCAGAATTTATTTTAAATTCAATCCCTGAAACTTGGTTGATTCTGTACTCTAGTAATTCTTGAGCTAATCCTAAATCTGCAAAAACGTATTTTGAATCAAGATCTTCACTAATGGCATAAATACCCACAGGAATAATATCGGTTTTGTTGAAAGCTTGTTCTGGATTTTCGATCGCTCCTCGTCCCGGTTTTGGAACCAGAACTTCGAGTTGGTTATTAAAATCAAGCAGTCCCATCGAGAATTTTTGAGTAATTCCGTAACCTACGACAACTTGATAAGTATCTGGTTTTAGCCATTGACCGTTAAAAAGTTTTTTTTCAATTGCGTTAACTTTAACGAAATTGGAATCAACTCCTTTTAAGTATGTGACATCTTGTTTCCCATTAAAAGTGAATAAAACGCGTTCTTCGATTATCTTAGTGTACGAAGCAATCCCATCAATTTTCTTAATTTCACTTTCTTGGGTTGGAGAAATAAAAAATGATTTCCCCAGCGTGCTACTGATCTTTAAATCGGGATCGATTTCATTTGTAAACGAAAGACTAAAAACTTTCAGACCACTAAACACTGATAATACGACAAACAAAGCCATTGCACCTACAATAATTCCCATGCTGGCAATTCGATTGATGATGTTAATAGCGTTGTTTTTACTATTACTAAGAATATAGCGTTTAGCTACGTACAGTGGAAAATTCAAATCTTATTGGAATCGGCGTTTGTCTAATAAATCTCTATTTTCAATTGGATTGTCTCTATTTGCTAACGCATTGTCAATTTTTTCAATGTAATCTAATGAATCGTCGATGAAGAAAACTAAGTTGGGAACTTTACGCAATTGTAAGCGCACACGTTGCGATAAGTCATGTTTTATAGTTTTAGAATTTGACTTTACCGCCTCTAATATTTCTTTTGCTTTATCTTGTGGAAAAACACTTAAATGCACGGTAGCAACAGATAAATCTGAAGTTACAACAACCTTGGATACCGAAATTATCAAATTACTAACTCCGTTTTTTCTCACTTCACCTTGTAGGATATCTACCAAATCTTTTTGGATAACCCCACCTATTTTTTTCTGTCTATTTGTTTCCATGCTGCAAAAATACTACTTTTAAGGTTTATCCCGAAGTTTAGAGCCAAATTTTAAAATCAACTCATTATTACGTTTGTTTTTAGGAGCTATTTCCTGCTGTACACTATATCTTTCTCGCCGAACTCCGGCAAGAAAGGATGTCGTTTCCATCAGGGCTAGGGTATCCGGGAAAGTAACACGTTGAGATTCCATCAGAAATCTAAAATCGTTAATCTAAAATCTAAAATTTTAATGCAAAGACCTTCCTTTTCTATATATGACGCCTCAGCTGGTTCTGGTAAAACGTATGCTTTGGTCAAAGAATATCTTAAAATTATTCTTGTCGCGAAGAAAAATGATGCCTATCGCAAT
This sequence comes from Flavobacterium weaverense, assembly GCF_003688495.1. Lineage (GTDB taxonomy): Bacteria > Bacteroidota > Bacteroidia > Flavobacteriales > Flavobacteriaceae > Flavobacterium > Flavobacterium weaverense. The sequence continues at coordinate 479,100 of NZ_REFH01000008.1, forward strand.
ATCCTAGCCATAACTTTTACTAACAAAGCGGTTCATGAGATGAAAAGCCGAATAGTAGGTAGTTTATCTGAATTTGCAAAAGACGAGCCAAGTGATAAAGCAATGGATTTAATGCAAGACTTGTTTGCTGGCGTTAGAAAAATAGACAAACCAGAAGAATGGGAGGAAGAGCCGCTGGGTCTTTCTATTATCCAAATCAAAACTAAATCACAACAAATCATAAAGCACATAATTCATAATTATGCAGCTTTTGATATTTCTACGATAGATAAATTCACTCACAAAGTGATTCGTGCTTTTGCGCATGATCTTGGTTTACCAATGACTTTTGAAGTAACCTTGGACACTGAGAATTTATTAGTCGAAGCTGTTGATGCAATTATCGCTCAGGCTGGAGAAGATGAGACGTTGACTAAGTTACTTGTGGATTTCACGATGGAGAAAACCGATGATGATAAATCTTGGGATATTTCACGTGAAATTCTGGATACGGGTCGATTGATTTTAAACGAAAACAATCGGAATGAAATTACTCATTTCCAAGATAAATCAATCTCTGAATTTGTTGCCATTAAGCAAAAATTATCCGAGGCTTGCAAAGTCTTAGAAAAAGAGAGTATTACGCTGGCTGATGAAGCACTGTCACTAATTGATAAGAATGGTATTGATCTCAAGTCATTTTCTGGATCCTACTTTCCAAAACATTTGGTTAGTATTCAGGAAGGGAAGTTTAACCCAAAAAATAAAACGTATCACGAATTTGATGATGTAAAAATCAATAAAACGGCTAAAGACCGGGCAATTATTGAAAATTTAATTCCTGAATTACTTCAGATTCTAGCAACAATTTATAAAGCATTTGAGAAACGAGATTTTTACAAAGCATTTTTAAAAAATATAACACCGCTTTCCTTATTAAATACGGTTAGTAATGAATTGAAGAAAATTCAAACAGAACAGAGTATCCTTTCTATTACTGAATTTAATGCACTGATTCATAGAGAAATTCAAAACCAACCCGCTCCCTTTATATATGAACGACTAGGCGAGCGGTACCGTCACTTTTTTATAGATGAGTTTCAAGATACATCTGAGATGCAGTGGCAAAACCTTATTCCATTAATTGATAATGCTACATCTAGTGAAATTGATGGTGAAAAAGGAACTTTGATGATTGTAGGCGATCCAAAACAGTCAATTTACAGATGGCGCGGTGGAAAAGCAGAACAATTTATAGATTTAAGTAAGGAACAAAATCCATTCAATAACCCAGAGAAAAAGCTAAAACATCTTGATAAAAATTACCGTTCCTATTCGCAGGTAATTGAGTTTAATAATGCTTTCTTTAAAATGTTGTCGAATGAATTTGAACATCCTGATTATAAAGATTTATACGCTAATCATAGTCACCAAAAAACGAATAATAAAACAGGTGGATATGTGAACATTTCTTTCATTCCAAAAGTAGAAAAACGCGAGGATTCTATTGAAAATCAAGTGGAAGAAGAAGGTCTAGATAAAACCGAATTATTTGTTCAAGGTACTCTAAATACTATACAAACGGTATTATCTGAAGGTTTTGAATATAAAGACATTGTAATTCTAACTAGAAAGCGTAGTCAGGGTATCGCAATAGCTAATTATTTGACAGAGCAAAAAATTCCGCTTTTGTCATCAGAAACCTTGATGATTCAAAACGCGACAGAAGTCCGATTGATTATTCATTTATTGAAATACTTAAAGAACAATTCTGATTTAGAGGCAAAAGCTAACTTTTTGCAATATTTAGCTCAAAACATTCAAGATCAATTACCAGTTCATGATTTCATTGCAGAAGGAATGGAAAGAAAACTTGAAGTTGATTTTGAAAGCTGGTTAATGAGTTTCAACGTAGCGCTCTCTTTCGAAAACATTCGAAAAAAATCTTTGTATGAGGCTGTTGAAGTTATAATTAGCAAATTCCTCTCCCCATCCCTCTCCAAAGGAGAGGGTGACGAAGTAGATAGTGATTCAGATAATTTTGGATATATGACTGGGGGTAATAGTTCTCATCTTTTGCTTGAAAAAGCTAAAGAAAACCGAAAAAATCCAACAAATGCTGAAAAGGTTTTATGGATGGAACTAAGATCGAAATCGCTCGAAGATTTTAAATTTAGGCAACAACATTTGATTGGTGATTACATTGTTGACTTTGTATGTCTAAAGTCAAAGTTGGTTGTCGAGGTTGATGGAAATTATCATTTTACTGATGAACAATTGGTATTAGATGAACAGCGAACTTTAATTATAAATGAATTAGGTTATAGGGTAATTCGTTTTACAAACGAAGAAGTTTTAAAAAATATTCAGTTTGTTTTAGATAAAATAGTTAAAGAATTAGTTGCTCAACAAAATCTTGTACATTCTGTTATGCCGTTTTCGGCTCCCTTCCCTTCGGGGAGGGTTGGGGTGGGGAATGCTTACGTGCAATATTTCCTAGACATTGTTTTAGAACGGGATATTCGAAACCAAGCAGGAATAGCTGACTTTTTAAGTTTTTGGGATAAAAATGCAGAGAAATTTAGCATTCCATCTCCTGAAGGAAATAACGCGGTTAGGATTATGACTATTCATAAATCAAAAGGGTTAGAATTTCCTGTTGTTATATTTCCTTTTGCTGAAGAAGATTACAATAGAAAGCCAAAAGATAAATTATGGCTTAATGCCGATGAAGAAGATTTTGGTTTGCCCAAAGTTTTGATTGATAATAGTAGTGCAGTTGAAGGTTTTGGCGATGAAGCCGCTGAGGTTTACAATTTGAAAAAACAGGAAGAGTTATTAGACAGTATTAATGTTTTGTATGTAGCCTTAACTCGAGCGGAGGAGCAGCTTTATGTTATTTCGAATATGAATTTATCTCGAAAAGGTGAGGTGCCAACAAATAACATGTGTACTTTTTTTATTGATTATATTAAAAGTAATGCAGATTTCCATGTCGAAAAATTAAATTATGAATTTGGAGACAAAACCAAGTTGTCGAATAAAAAGAAACATGTTGATACTTCTAAGACGATTCCATTCGTTCGAGAAATTCTAAATCCAAAGAATATAAAAATAGCACAAAGAGAAGCTCTGATGTGGGGAACTTTACAGCAGGAGGCTATTGAATATGGAAATCTTATTCATGAAATTCTGTCATTTGTAAAATCAAAAAGTGATGTAGACTTAGCATTAGTAAAGGCTATTGAAACTGGATTAATCACACAGAATCAAAGTGAAATTGTTTATAATACAATTCTAAGTATTATTAATCATAATGAGTTGGAGAGCTATTTTGATGATAAGCATGAGATTTTGAACGAGCAAACCATAATTCAAAAGGAGGGAAAAACTGTAAAGCCTGACCGAATGGTGATAACTAAGGATAAGGAAGTTTTTTTACTTGATTATAAAACGGGGACACATCAAGTGAAATACCAGCAACAATTAGAGAATTATCAAAGCGCAATTGAGTCGATGGGTTATAAGGTTGTTAAAAAAGCGCTTATTTACATCGGAAAAGGAATCGAAGTAGTAAATTTGTAGCGTTAAAATGAATTATTCGCATAAATGAATGTATAAATAAATTAATATGTACGGAAAAATACAACAGCATCTGCAGACTGAACTTCAAACAATTGTAGATAACGGAATTTTTAAATCGGAAAGAATTATTACATCGCCACAAGGAGCAGAAATTACTATTTCTACTGGCGAGACAGTTTTAAACTTCTGTTCTAACAATTATCTTGGTTTGTCATCACACCCAGAAGTAGTTCAAGCTGCTAAAGATGCATTAGATACACATGGTTTCGGAATGTCGTCAGTTCGTTTTATTTGCGGAACACAGGATATTCATAAGACATTAGAGAAAAAAATTGCAGAGTTCTACGGAACAGAAGACACTATTCTATACGCAGCTGCCTTTGATGCAAATGGTGGAGTTTTTGAACCATTATTAGGAGCCGAAGATTGCATCATTTCTGATAGTTTAAATCATGCTTCTATTATAGATGGTGTTCGTTTATGTAAAGCGGCTCGTTATCGTTATGAAAATAGCAACATGGAGGATTTAGAGCAGCAGTTAATTAAAGCAACTGAAGCTGGAACTCGTTTCAAGTTAATTGTGACGGATGGTGTTTTCTCTATGGATGGATTAGTAGCGCCGTTAGATAAAATCTGTGACTTAGCTGATAAATACGATGCAATGGTCATGGTTGATGAGTGTCATGCTGCAGGATTTATAGGTGCAACAGGAAAAGGTACACTTGAAGCTAAAGGTGTTATGGGACGTGTAGATATTATCACTGGTACATTAGGTAAAGCTTTAGGTGGCGCAATGGGTGGTTACACGACCGCTAAAAAAGAAATTATTGAATTATTGCGTCAGAGATCACGACCGTATTTATTTTCTAACTCTTTAGCACCATCGATTGTAGGAGCTTCAATTAAAGTTTTTGAAATTTTAGAAAGAGATACTTTATTGCGTGATAAGTTAGAAGAGAACACAAATTACTTCAAAGCAGGAATGAAAAAAGCTGGTTTTGACATCATTGATGGTGATTCAGCAATTGTACCTGTTATGCTTTATGATGCTAAATTATCACAAACAATGGCTAATGAGTTGTTGAAAAAAGGTATTTATGTTATAGGATTCTTTTTTCCTGTAGTGCCAAAAGATAAAGCAAGAATTAGAGTACAATTGTCGGCGGCGCATACTACTGCTCACATAGATAAGGCGATTGATGCATTTACAGCAGTTGGAAAAGAGTTAAATATTATATAATTCCCACTTTTAGTGGGCATTGTGGCTTTTTTTTAACATTTCATTTTGTAGTTTAAAATTTACGTACTACTTTTGCTTATAATTAACTAAATTGTAATTAAAAAATTTAAGTATGAAACATCTTAACAAAATTTTTGTTGCTGTGATGATGGTGATGGGATTAAGTTCTCAAGCACAAGACAGTAACAATCCTTGGGCTATCTCTTTTGGAGTTAATGCCGTTGATACTAGGACAAGTGCTGGTGGTGGAAATAATTGGCTTGATCGTCATTTTTCTCAACCATTTGCAGTAAAAGACAACTGGAATGTTCTTCCATCTGTATCTTATTTATCTGTATCTAGATACGTGGGGGATAATTTCTCTTTCGGTCTTGCTGGATCTGTAAACAAGATTGACAAGTATGTGAAATTTGATCCAACTGCTCCTGGTCATGATTCAAGAGGAATGGTAGTTTCTAATCCTGGTGATTTAATGTATTATGGTATTGACGCTACAGTTAAATATAGCTTCATGAACCTAATTAAATCTAAAGTGATTGATCCTTCTCTTTCTGTTGGTGGAGGTTATACTTTCTTTGGTGATAGTAGCTACGGAACATTAAACCCTGGTGCTGGACTAACATTATGGTTTACTGACAATGTAGGTTTAGAGCTTGCATCAAAATACAAAAAATCATTCGGAGATAGAGAAGATGCTTCTGGAACTCCAGATGCTCCATCTCACTTCCAACATTCTGCTGGAATTATCTTCAAATTTGGTGGTAAAGATACAGATGGTGACGGAATATATGACAAAGATGATGCTTGTCCAGAAGTTGCTGGTTTAAAGCAATTCAACGGATGTCCTGATACTGACGGAGATGGTATTCAAGATAGTGAAGATGAGTGTCCTACTGAATTTGGATTAGCTGCTTTAAAAGGTTGTCCTGATACTGATGGAGATGGTGTAGCTGATAAAGATGACGCTTGTCCAGATGTTGCTGGTTTAGTTGCTTTAAAAGGTTGTCCTGATACTGACGGAGATGGTGTAGCTGATAAAGATGACAAATGTCCTACTGTTGCAGGTCCAAAAGAGAACGCAGGTTGTCCTTGGCCAGATACTGACGGAGATGGTGTATTAGACAAAGATGATGATTGTCCTACTGTAGCTGGTCCAGCTAGTAACAGAGGATGTCCAGAAGTAACTACTGAAGCTTTAGATAACCTTAAAATCCAAGCTAGAGCAATCTACTTTAATTCAGGTAAATCTACTTTCAAATCTGCTGATGTTCCAGCTAGATTAGATGCTATGGCAAATATCCTTAAAAACTATCCTAACGCTAAATTCAGTGTTGAAGGACACACAGATAGCGATGGTTCAGATGCTTTCAACCAAACACTTTCTGAAGAAAGAGCTACAGTTGTTAAAGACGCTCTTTTAGAAAGAGGTATCAAATCTAGCAACTTAAATGCTGTTGGATATGGTGAGTCTAAACCAGTTGAAACAAACAAAACTGCTGCTGGTAAAGCAAAAAATAGAAGAACAGAAGTTATTTTACAAAAATAATTTCCTTCAAACTTTTATAGAAAACGCCTCGATTTATCGGGGCGTTTTTTTTATTTTTTATATTATGATAAATATTTCTTTCTTAGATAAAATTGCTTCTGTTTTAATTGAAAAGTATTCAAAATCTCTTTCGAATACAATTGTCGTCTTACCTAATAAGCGCGCAAAGATATTCTTAATCGAAGCACTGAAAAAGCAAGTAAATACTAATATTCTTTCGCCAGAAATAATAAGTATTGAAGATTTTATCCAAGATATCTCAGGAATTCGTACTATTGATCCAATTGAATTACTTTTCGAATTTTATGAAGTCTATTTATCCATTACCGAAAAGTCGCAACAGCAATCTTTTGAACTTTTTGCAAATTGGGCTAAAACTTTACTGCAAGATTTTAACGAAATAGATCGTTATCTTCTTGATCCTTCACACGTTCTTTCTTATTTAAAAGATATTGAGGATATTAAAAAGTGGGGAATTGAAGTAGAAAACAAAACTCCGTTATTAGAGAGATATATTGATTTCTGGAAATTATTACCTAAATACTATCAATCTTTATATGATCACTTATTAAATAAGGGAATAGGTTACCAAGGTTTAATTTATAGAGAGGCTGTAAATAACTTAAACAATTTCACAAAGTCAGTGCAAGAGAAGCAATACTTATTTGCAGGATTTAATGCGCTGAATTCCGCTGAAGAAAAGATAATACAACAGTTGATAGCTTCTGAGCAAGCTGAAATTTATTGGGATGTGGATCAAACTTTTCTAAATGATCCGTATCATGATGCCGGATTGTTTGTGCGTCGCTTTAAAGAAAACTGGAAACATTATAAGTCAAATCCTTTTGAATGGATTGTAGATGATTTTTCTCAATCGAAAAACATTCAAGTAATAGGAACTCCAAAAACTATAGGTCAAGCCAAAATTGCGGGAAGCATTATTGAGAATATAACTAATGATAATTCATTAAGGAAATTAGATAAAGTTGCAATTGTACTTGGAGATGAAAATCTTTTGGTTCCACTTTTATATTCTTTGCCTGCAAGCGTTGGAGCGCTAAATATTACGATGGGTTATTCTAGTAAAAATAATCCAGCTCAAATATTGCTTGCAAAATTATTTAAAATGCACACTAATGCGCTGTCTCGTAATAACAGCAGTTATGTGCTTTACTATAAAGACGTTTTAGATATTTTGACGCATCCGCTAGTTGAGCCTTATGCTAAAATTGCAGCGTTAGTTGCGATAATAAATAAAAATAATTACACATTTATAACGCATCAAAAATTGATGGAGTTAAATGTGATACCGTCGGAGTTGTTTCTTTTATTATTTAAAAAATGGGAAAGTGGTTCTATTCCAGTTTTAGAAAGTATATCGCAATTATTGCAAACGATAAAAAATAATTTAAGCAATGACAGCGAAGAAGAGAAAATCACCAAAGCTTTCGTTTTTGCAATTTTTAAAGTTATCAACAAACTCATAGCGTATTACTCAAAACATCAGCATATAGATAAGATTGAAACACTTTATGCAATTTACAAACAAGTAATAGATCTTGCTGAAGTTTCTTTTGAAGGTGAACCTTTAAATGGACTGCAGATAATGGGAGTGTTAGAAAGTAGAGTTTTAGATTTTGATACTGTAATAGTTACTTCGATGAATGAAGGTAAGTTTCCGGCTGGAAAGTCCCAAAATTCATTTATTCCCTATGATGTGAAACGGGAGTTAGGCTTGCCTACTTTTAAAGAGAAAGATGCCATTTACACCTATCACTTTTACCACTTGCTGCAACGTGCAAAGAATATCTATTTGCTTTATAACACAGAAAGTGAAGGATTAGATGCAGGAGAAAAAAGCCGATTTATAACGCAGCTCGAAGTGGAAAAACAAGCAAACCATAACACAACTCACGAAATTTACAACGCTATTCTTCCTGAAACTGCATATCAACCTATGATTATTCCAAAGTCAGAAAGTGTGATGTTGCGCTTAAAAGAAATTGCTGAGAAAGGATTTTCTCCTTCTGCTTTGACGAGTTATATTAGAAATCCTATTCAGTTTTATTTCCAAAAAATATTGCGTATTAGCGAAGTGGAAGAAGTGGAAGAGAATATTGCTTTGAACACTTTAGGAACCATAATTCATGAAACATTAAAAGTTTTGTATGAGCCATTCATTGGTGAATTTATTTCAGAAAGCGACATAGTGAATTGCTTTAAGCAAATTGACGTTGAGGTTCTCAAGCAATTTAAATTGGTTTACAAAGAAGGCGAAATAAAAAAAGGTCGAAATTTACTAGCTTTTGAAGTAGCAAAGCGAAACGTTTCTAATTTTCTAAAAGTAGAATTAGAGAGTATTAAAAACGGTGATACTATTAAAATAATCGCGTTAGAACAAACTTATCAACGTACACTGCATCACAGTAGTTTACCTTTTCCAGTCTTGATTAAAGGAAATGTAGATAGAATTGAAGAACGCAACGGAACGATTCGAATTATTGATTATAAAACAGGAAAAGTAGATAAGGCGAACGTAATATTAAAAAACTGGAACGGTTTGACGGACGATATTAAGAGTGACAAGATTATTCAGGTTTTAGCTTACGCATATATGTACGAGGAGAAGGCTAACGGGCAGCCAGTTGAAGCTGGAATTATTTCCTTTAAAAATTTAAAATCAGGATTCTTACCATTTGTATTTAAAGAAGAGAAAGAGATGAATTCTATAATTGATGAAACAATTTTAAGTCAATATTTAGAGCAAATTATACTTTTATTGAATGAGATTTTAGATGTAAATATTCCGTTTTTAGAAAAAATTTAATTTTATTGCAATATCAAAAAGCTGACAAATATATTCGAATTCTTTAAAACAACGCTAATGATTAATTTGGCGTTAAGTACTGTGGCTTGGATATTTAGCGGATTTGAAACCTTTAAATATGTTCTTATAATTTTTGGTTTCTGCGTCACTATTTTGATAAAAGAAGTAAGTGCTAAAAACGAATATTTATTCTACTATAACAACGGAATTTCAAAAATACATTTAGTGCTTTACGCTTTTATTATGAATTTCATTTTTTCGGTAGCTGTTATTTTAGTTATCAATTTAATTCTGAAGTTAGTATGATTAAAAATATTTTAGAAGTTGATAGCGTCCAAAAGCAATATGATGGAAGAATCATAATTTCTGATGTTTATCTAAAATGTGAAACAAACGATATTATTGGTATTCTGGGCAGGAACGGTTCTGGCAAATCAACTTTATTAAAAATAATATTCGGAATTGAATCTGCGGATTTTAAATTTGTTAGAGTTGATGGTGTCGTTAAAGCTAACACTAGTGCGCTACTTGAGCAAATTAGTTATTTGCCGCAAGATAATTTTATTCCAAATGCCTTATCAGTAAAACGAACAATTCAATTGTCTATTTGTAAAGAGAAGTTGGTTGAATTTTATGCTGATGAAATGATTCAGTCGTTATTAAATAAAAAAATTAAGCAATTATCTGGAGGAGAACTACGCTACTTAGAAATCAAATTGATTTTAAATAATAACTCCAAATTCGTTTTACTTGATGAGCCATATAATGGTTTGTCACCAATTATGATCGAAAATATAAATGCTCTAATAACTAAGAAGTCAAAAGTAAAAGGTATCATAATTACAGATCATAATTATAAAAATGTCATAGATGTTTCCACCAAGCTAGCGTTAATGAAAGATGGTAAAATGTTTCATCTAAAAAATAAAGAGGAATTGATTGAAAGAGGTTATCTGTCAAAAGGAATGCTTTAAATCTTTTTGCAAAAGGAGAGTAATAAAACTAACAATTCATCGCGGTTTTCAATGTGACTCATGTGTCCGTCTGGAAAAGAAATCAATTTTACTGAAGTATTCTCTACTTGTTCCTTAGTTTCCTCATAGGGTAAAACATAATCTTTTTCACCCAAAACGATTAATTTAGGATAGGGTGTGAGGTGCAACAGAACCTCTCGGTCCATTCTAATTTTCATTCCTTCTAATGATGCTACAATACCTTGCAAAGGTGTTTTCAACGCTTCCTTTTTTACATTTTCAATTTCGAAAGCGAGACGCTCTCTATTATTCTCACTGAATAAATTAGCAATAGCCAACGAAATAAAATTGATAAATGATTGCTTAACAGTCTTTACTGCACGATCTCGATTTATTTTACGTTCGTCGCTGTCTGCTCTTGCTGTAGAGTTTAGTAAAACTAATCCTTTTATATTTTCAGGATATAGTTCTGCAAAAGCCAAAGCTACATATCCACCCATTGAATGCCCAATAAAGATGGCTTTGCGAATGCGTAAATCGGAAAGCACGGCTTGAACTGCATCAGCGTGATCTTCCATCGAATGCACATATCCCAAACATTCTGATTCACCATGACCTAACAAATCAATTGCAATTACTCGGTTTTTTTTAACAAATTCAGAGATGTAGAAATCCCACATCTTCTTATTTTCTAGAAAACCATGAAGCAAAACAATAGCAGTTCCTTTCCCGGTGTCAGAAAAGGAAATTTGCGTATTTTTAAATTGGATTTGTTTCAAGGTTTGTTTTTTTACAAAACTAATGCTTAATTTTTTAAACCATAGAAGAGATATAAGTTAATGTAAGAGAAAATACTATATTTGAAAAAGCAACTTTTAATAGATGAACAGACTTATTATTATTGGAAACGGATTTGATTTAGCTCATGGCTTACCTACTTCTTATAAGGATTTTATAGATGATTATTGGAAGAATATAAAATCTTCAAGTTATGAAGATGAATTTATTTCTTTTCAGAATTTTGCTAAAGATTTTAAATTTGATGAAATTTCAAATTTAGTAGGGTTATCAAAACTAATTATAGAGAATGATGGAAAAATTAAATTTGAAAGTGCAGAGATATATCGTGAACATGGTAATAATTTAACGACTGGGAAATATCCACGAGAAGATATTTTAGTTTATAAAAATGATTTTTTTAAGCTAATTAATCAGAAAAATGTTGAAAATTGGGTTGATATAGAAAACGAGTATTTCATATTATTGAAAAAGATCATTAAATCAGAACATCTCAAAAATTATGTATCAAAAGAATTTTTAATAAATGAACAGAAAATTCAAACTGAAAAATTAAATAAAGAATTTGAACAAGTAAAAATTCTGTTGGAAAAGTATTTGAACGATAGAGTATTGAATGTTTTCGATCTACAAATGTCGTCGTTCTCAAGAACTGAATCTTCTAAACTTCAAAAATTAATTACTCCAATAGGTGTGTCTTCAAATAAAGTAGATTTATTACAAGAGTTTCATGAAAAAGATCATAAAGAAATTGAAGATCAACTTAAGGAATCGAAGGAACTTGGTAAAAATAATAGTCGAGTTCACATATTAAATTTCAATTATTCTCGTACTCCAATTAGGTATACTAATAATACGGCGAATGGAATAGAAGTCAATTTTATTCATGGAGTAGTGGGTGATAAAGATGAAAATAAAATTAATTTTGGCTTTGGAGATGAAATGGACGAAGATTATAAATTAATAGAAAATATTAATGATAATGAATATTTGAGGAATTTTAAATCTTTTTTATATCTTCAGAATTCAAATTATAAAAGTCTACTAGATTTTATTGAAAATGATAAATTTCAAATTTATATCATGGGTCATTCTTGTGGTTTGTCAGACAGAACTTTATTGAATACAGTGTTTGAAAATGACAATTGTCGATCTATAAAAGTTTTTTATCATAAAAGACAAGACGGTACTGATAATTATACTGAGCTTATTCAAAATATATCTAGACATTTCAATAAAAAGAAGTTGATGAGAGAGAAAATAGTTAACAAAACACTATGCCAACCTTTGCCGCAAATTCAACTACCTCGATTTAAGTAATACGGCTCACATTTCTGAAAACCGTTATTAAAATTTTAAAATCTATTATCACCATCAAGTAAGTTTCCTAATCCTCCCAACAAACTTCCTTCGTCACGACTTTTTCCGCCTGCTCGTGGTGCGGAAGCAATGATTCTATCAGCTAATCTACTGAATGGTAATGATTGTATGTAGACAGTTCCTGGTCCGCGAAGCGTTGCATAAAATAAACCCTCGCCACCAAAAATTGAATTTTTTATCCCGCCGATAAATTCAATGTCGTAATCAACATCTTTAGTGAAACCTACAATACAGCCAGTGTCGACCTTTAGCACTTCGCCGTTTGCTAATTCTTTTTTAGCTAGAGTTCCGCCTGTATGTACAAATGCCATTCCGTCGCCTTCTATTTTTTGCATAATAAAACCTTCACCGCCAAATAGACCACGACCTAATTTTTTAGAAAATTCGATTCCAATAGATACACCTTTTGCAGCGCAGAGAAAAGAGTCTTTTTGGCAAATAAATTTGCCGTCGTATTGAGTCAAGTTAATTGGAATAATTTTTCCAGGATAAGGCGCAGCAAAAGAAACTTTGCCTTTTGCATTATTTTGATTGATAAAGGCGGTCATAAATAAACTTTCACCAGTTAGCACCCTTTTTCCAGCGCTTAGCAACTTATCAAATATTGTATTTTGTTGTACAGAACCATCTCCAAAGATGGTCTCCATCTTAATATTGTTGTCCATCATCATGAAACTACCTGCTTCGGCAATTACAATTTCTTGTGGATCTAATTCTATTTCTACATATTGCATTTCTTCGCCATATATGTGATAATCGATTTCATGTGCTTGCATGGTTTTATGTTTTAGATTTTGCATTTCTGGAATATGAAAATTGATTATTAGTTAAGTTTTTAAAAACGTTCTTAATCTTTTATGTCTTGAATAGGACGTTGTTAAATAGATAAAGTTACAGTTTTTAGATGTAGAATAGAATTTGAGTTTTATTGTTTTATGTTTTCTCGTGGAAGTGCGCAAGGGATAGTAGTGAAAAGCCCACAGCATCGCATTTTTATGCGTTGCGAGGACTTGTAGTGGATAGCCCGACCCAACTGAAGTTCACGGAAGTTGGGTTGCGCCCAAAAAAAATCGGTTCACATTGCTGCAAACCGATTGATACTTTATAAATTACTGAATTATGCGTTCATTAAATCTTCTATTTCTTCTATTTCAATAGGGATGTTTCGCATCATGTTGAAGGGCTCGCCACTTTCCTGAACGATTAAGTTATCCTCTAGTCTGATTCCGAAACCTTCCGCTGGAATATAAATCCCTGGCTCTACGGTAAAAACCATGTTCGCTTGCATAGGTTCCGTTAGGATTCCGTAATCATGCGTGTCAAGACCCATGTGATGCGAAGTTCCGTGCATAAAATATTTCTTATATGCTGGCCAATCTGGATTTTCATTTTGCACATCTGCCTTGTCAAGAAGTCCTAATCCAAGTAACTCTGAAGTCATTAGTTTGCCAACTTCAATATGATATTGCTTCCACAATGTTCCTGTAGTAAGCATTTTAGAAGCCTCATTTTTTACACGTAAAACTGCGTTGTAAACTTCTTTTTGACGGCTAGTATATTTACCTGAAACTGGAATTGTTCGAGTCATATCGCTAGAATAATTTGCATATTCAGCAGCTACATCTAGTAATATTAAATCGCCGGCTTTACATTGCTGATTGTTTTCAATGTAGTGCAATACATTAGCGTTATTTCCTGACGCGATGATAGGCGTGTAAGCAAATCCTTTAGAACGATTTCTAACGAATTCATGAATTAGCTCGGCTTCGATTTCATACTCTGTTACATTTGGTTTAACAAATGAAAGCAGTCTTCTAAAACCTAATTCAGTGATATTACAAGCTTTTTGGATTAAATCCAATTCCTCAGTTTCTTTTACAGAACGAAGACGTTGAAGGATCGGATTACTTTTAGCGACAGTATGCGCTGGGTATTTTTCTTTCCACCATTTTACAAAACGAGCTTCGCGAGTTTCAGTTTCTACCGTAGCGCGGTAATGTTCGTTTGTATTGATATAAATAGTCTCAGAGTGCGTCATCATCTCAAATAAGATTTTTTCAAATTCGTGTAACCAATACACTGTTTTGATTCCTGAAACTTCAAATGCGCGCTCTTTAGTTAATTTCTCGCCTTCCCAAACTGCTATATGCGCACTAGTTTCTTTCAAAAATAACATCTCTCTTTGATGTTCATAAGGAGCATCTGGGAAAAGCAATAAGATGCTTTCTTCCTGATCAACGCCACTTAAGTAAAATATGTCGCGGTGTTGTGCAAAAGGTAAAGTACTATCAGCCGAAACTGGATAAATATCATTAGAGTTGAAAATCGCAACACTTTTTGGCTTCATTTGAGCCATGAATTTTGCGCGATTTTTTATAAATAGATTGCGTTCAATTTGATGGTATTTCATAAGAATTTAGTTTAAACTTTTAATTACTCAAAAATACTAAGATTAAATTGGTTTGAGCGAAGCATTTGGTAAATTTTAATAGAAAAGAGAAAGCGCAGAAAATAAAATTTAGATTTCATTTTCTGCGCTTATTTCAGTTGTCATTTTTTTAAAAACATCAAATTTCGAAGTGTTTAAAAATATCAATACAAATGGTTGTTGCTAGAATTGAGCAGCTTCCGTAGAATTTTTCATTGCAGTCGTTGATGATTTTCCAATAGTTACTGTGTTTTGTACTGCATCAAAATAAGAAGTTCCAACGAAACTTTGATGTTTTACGGCTTTGAAACCATGTTGTTGCAATGCAAATTCGCGTTCTTGTAATTCAGAGTAACCTGCCATTCCTCTTTCTTTATATGCTTTTGATAATTCAAACATACTGGTGTTTAAGGCGTGAAATCCTGCAAGAGTAATGAACTGAAATTTATAACCCATTTCGGCAAGATCCTCTCTAAAGGTTTCCATTTCAGGAACTGATAATTTTGCAGCCCAGTTAAAAGAGGGTGAACAATTGTACGCTAGCATTTTTCCAGGAAATTTAGCGTGTATTCCCTCAGCAAATTTTCGAGCATAATCTAAGTCGGGATTACTAGTTTCCATCCAAATTAAATCAGCGTAAGGAGCGTAACTTAATCCGCGATCAATTCCTTGTTCTACTCCGCAATTCACATAGAAAAAACCTTCTCCTGTTTTTTCTCCTGTAATAAATTTGGCATCTCGAGGATCAATATCACTTGTCAGTAAGTTTGCAGCATCAGCATCTGTTCTTGCTACAACAATTGTTGGCGTTCCCATAACATCTGCCGCAAGTCTTGCTGCAATCAATTTGTTAATGGCTTCTTGTGTAGGAACTAAAACTTTTCCACCTAAATGTCCGCATTTTTTAGCAGAACTTAATTGGTCTTCAAAATGAACTCCGGCAGCACCAGCTTCGATCATTGCTTTCATTAATTCGAAAGCATTTAAATTTCCACCAAAACCTGCTTCCGCATCAGCAACGATAGGTACTAAATATTGTTTTTTATCAGCAGTTCCATTTACAACTTGTATTTGATCTGCGCGTAAAAGTGCATTATTGATTCGTTTTACTACTAGAGGAACACTATTAGCAGGATATAAGGATTGATCAGGGTACATTTCGCCAGCTACATTCGCATCAGCGGCAACTTGCCATCCGCTTAAATATATGGCGTCAAGTCCAGCTTCAACTTCTTGAATAGCTTGGTTTCCTGTAAGCGCTCCCAGACCAGCTACAAAGTCTTGAGCGTTTAATTTATTCCATAGATTAGTAGCCCCAATATGAGCAACGCTGTGTTCTATTTGGTACGAACCTTGTAATTTCACAACTTCTGCTGCTGTGTAAGGTCGCTCAATTCCTGCCCATCTTGGATTTGTAAGCCAGTCTGTAACTAATTCTTGTATTCTAGTTTCTGTAGTTTTCATCGTTGTAGTTTTTTGGTTGTTTGTTGATAGTTGTTTAGTTTGCTTTATAAATATTTGTAGCCTGGAATAGTCAGAAATTCGATAAATTTGTCGTTTACTACTAAAATGTCTAGAATCTGTTCCGCTAGTCTATACTTTTGTTTTTCGTGATTTTCATTACCTACTTTCTCTCTTATTTTCTCGAATTCCTCCATCGCTAGTCGATGATAATATTTCTCGCAAAGCACTTTTTGATTATCTAAAACCACTTTGTTTTGTAGCCATTGCCATAACTGCGATCTTGATATTTCTGCGGTTGCGGCATCTTCCATTAAGTTATGTAAGGCTGCTGCGCCTTGACCATTAAGCCAAGAAGCGATATACAACACAGATATGCTAATATTTTTTCGAATGCCTTCTTCAGTTATTGTTCCTTTAGGCGTTTCCAGAAGATTATCTTCCGTTACATGAAGATCATCTCGTTTTAAATCAATTTGATTCTTATTAGGCATGTATTTATCAAAAACTGTCATTGCAAGAGGAACTAAATCTGGGTGAGCTACCCACGTTCCATCATGGCCATTTTTGACCTCACGTTCTTTGTCGGCTATTACTTTATCAAAAGCAATTTTATTAGCTTCTTCATTGTTCTTGATTGGAATTTGTGCGGCCATTCCTCCTATAGCGTGAATGTTACGTTTGTGACATCTCTGAATTACAAGCTGTGAATAAGCGCTCATAAAAGGAGCGGTCATTGTCACCTGGTCTCTATTAGGAACAATGAAAGCTGGATTGTTTCTTAATTTTTTGATATAGGAGAAAATGTAATCCCATCTTCCGCAATTAAGTCCAACGATATGTTCCCTTAGCTCGAATATTATTTCGTCTAGTTGAAAGCTCGCGTTGATTGTTTCAATTAAAACTGTTGCTTTAAAGGTTCCGTTTTTTACACCAAAATATTCTTGAGAAAATTCAAAAACCTCGTTCCACCATCTCGCTTCTAGGTAGTGCTCTAATTTTGGAATATAAAAATAAGGAGCAGTTCCATTATCAATAAGTTGCTTATGATTATGAAAAGCGTAAAGTCCAAAATCTATTAACGATCCTGATGCTTGTTCATTATTAATTACAAGATGTTTCTCATTTAAATGAAGTCCTCTTGGCCTTACGATTAGAACTGCCGTTTGTTCATTCAGGCTGTATATTTTATTTTTTTTCGTGTCTTCAAGGGTAATTGTTCTATTTACAGCGTCTTTTAAATTTTGTTGTCCTAACATTAAATTACTCCATGTTGGTGAAGTGCTATCTTCAAAATCAGCCATGAAAGTTTTTGCGCCTGAGTTCAGAGCATTGATAACCATTTTTCTATCTACAGGACCAGTTATCTCTACGCGTCGGTCGAGTAAATCTGCAGGAGTTTTAGCAGCTTCCCAATTTCCTTCTCTAATGCTCTTGGTCTCGACGGGAAAAGTGGGCAAAGCGCCTTTATCAAATAGTATTTGTTGATCTTCTCGGTTTTTCAGCAGGGTAAGTCTCCCTTTGTTGAATTTTTCATGAAGTACAGACATGAAAGTCATTGCTTCATCAGTTAAAATTCCCGGATAATGCTCGGTAGCTTCTTTAGTAAAATTTAACAAATTTTCCGAATATACTTCTTTTAAATCCATGATAATGCATTTTAAATTTAATAATAATGTTGGTTTACTAATAATATGTTATATGTCGACAGTGCAATAGTACAAAAAGTTTTTTATAAAACAAGCGAACGTACGCTAAAATTGAAAAATATTTTTTTGGGTGTCTATTCTTTTTTGGTTACATTTGAAATATGAACATAGAAAAGGATTATATCAAACTGATTTTTGGCTTGAAACTGAAGCAGGCTCGAACAAATAAGAATTTATCTTTATTTGGGTTGGCGAAAATAACTGACCTATCGAAATCATATTTAAATGAAATTGAAAAGGGAAAAAAGTATCCAAAAACAGATAAAATCATACTTTTAGCCGAAAAATTAGAGGTTTCCTATGACAATATGGTTTCGTTAAAGCTTGATAATAATCTCGCTCCTATCGGTGAAATTTTAAAGTCGGGGATTTTAAAAGAAATACCTTTAGAGCTCTTTGGTATACAGGAAAATGATCTAATCGATATCATTGCAAATGCGCCAGCTAAGGTTAATGCGTTTATAAGTACTATTATAGAAATTGCTCAGCATTATAATTTGACGAGAGAAAGCTTCTTTTTGGCAGCTTTGCGTTCGTATCAAGAAGCGCAGAATAATTATTTTGAAGATCTAGAGCAGAAGGTGCTGGATTTCTCCAAAGCTTTTCATGTTAATATCGAAACTAAAATATCTGTTGAAGAACTTTCTGCAATTTTAACAGAGGAATATGGTTACACAATTAAAGAACTTGTTTTTTCTGAACAAGAACAATTAGGAGATTTAAGATCTATTTTTGTTCCAAAAAGTAAAACTTTGTTACTTTCACTAGACATCGATGAGCCGCAAAAAGCATTTATTTTGGCCAAAGAAATTGCTTATAATTATCTTCAAATTACTGAAAGATTGTATACTTTCAGTTGGATTAAATTTGATAATTTTGATCAGGTTTTAAATAATTTCTATGCTTCGTACTTCGCTGGAGCCTTATTGATTCAGCGACAGCAATTAATTGAGGGACTAAGTGCGTTTTTACTTAAGACAGAGCCAAAACCACAAGAAATGATTGCTTTGATGAGTAGTTTTAATGTTTCGCCAGAATCATTTTATCAGAGGTTGACCAATATTTTACCAAAAGATTTCCAATTAAAGAATTTATTTTTTCTTCGTCTCTCTCATAAAATAGGAACGGATACGTATCAGATAAAAAAAGAATTACACATTACAAATCAGCAAGAGCCTCATGCTAATGAAATGAATGAGCATTATTGTAGAAGATGGGTTTCTATTCGAACAATAGAAGAATCTCTAAGTCAGAAAAAAAATCATTTTTTTGACGCACAGATTTCGAGCTATGATAACAGTAAGAATGAATATCTTGTATTCTCTTCAGCAACACCAGATCCATTTAAAGAAGATTGTATTCGAAGTATTTCAGTTGGAATCTTAATTACTCCCGCAGTGAAGAAGAAATTCAAGTTTATGGAAAGTGATTCAATTAAGAAACAGATTGTGGGTGTTACTTGTGAAACTTGTGCTGTTAAAAATTGTCTAGAAAGAGCTTCTCCGCCCATTCAATTAGAACAGAAAATTAGGAATGAAAACACAGATTCTATTGTTCAAAAATACATGACACGTTTTAGTTAGTTTTAATCTTTTTCAACGTAGTGTCTAATAATCTATTTCTGATATTTTTCCTCAGTACAATGGACGTTTTTAGTTGCTATTTTTTAAATTGGAGAACGATTAGATTTACTTTTAATTAAAAAAAGTTTTAGAAATTGAGTCATTCGTTAGTACTTATTTAGTTTATTATCTTTTTGACAGTGAAAATCCTCTTCAAATATTTTTGTCGAAAAAGTAAATTTTGGGCAATCTGCCACTAATTCAATAATTACTGTTTCTTTTATTAATTGATAATTCGGAGATTAAGTGTTGCTAAAATTACACAATTGATATTTTTAAGATGATGGAATGATTTTTCGTGCATAAAATTTCGAATTAGCTCTTTTACATTTTATTCGCTTTTGTTTAACAATTCGTAAAGCGTTATAGAAGAGTAGAGCTGATATTTAAGGATTTCTCTAAATTTTATGTAAAACACTTTAAATTCATTATAAATAACAGTCAAATGGTTGTGGTTGCTATCTAATTACTTTATTTTTGTAATATTTTTTAAAACAAATTATTCTAATATTATGGCAAAATCTGCATTATTGAAGTCGTCTATAGCTAAAAAAGTAGCAATGGCGCTTTCAGGAATCTTTTTGATGTTGTTTCTAGCACAGCATTTCTTTATTAATATGACTTCGGTTTTTAGCGCCGATACATTTAATTCAATTTCTCACTTCATGGGGAATAATCCATTGGTTCAGTATGTTATTCAGCCAATATTAATTCTTGGAGTGATTTTTCACTTTATAATGGGTATTGTTTTAGAGCTTAAAAACAGAAGCGCGAGACCTATTTCTTACGCTAAAAACAACGGAGCAGCTAATTCTTCTTGGTCTTCTAGAAACATGATTATTACAGGTGCTGTAATTTTTGCTTTCTTAGGAGTTCACTTTTACGATTTTTGGTTTCCAGAAATGGTTTACAAATATGTTGATGTTAACCCACTGAACGAAGCTAGATATTTCCACGAGTTAGTGGCAAAATTTGAAAGTCCAGTTCGTACCGCTTTGTATTCAGTTTCTTTCATATTGTTGTCATTACACTTATGGCACGGTTTCAACTCTTCAATGCAATCTGTAGGATTTAATAATAAATACTCAGTGGCATTACATAAATTAGGATACGTTTTTGCAATTGTAGTTCCTTTTGGATTTATTTTTATTGCATTATTTCATCATTTCAATCATTAATATTCAATTATAATGGCATTAGACTCAAAAATACCAAATGGCCCAATTGCGGACAAATGGACAAATTATAAAGATCATATTAATTTAGTTAACCCTGCAAACAAACGTAATCTTGATGTTATTGTTGTTGGTACAGGTTTAGCTGGAGGTTCAGCTGCTGCAACTTTAGCAGAGTTAGGATATAACGTTAAAGCATTTTGTTTCCAAGATTCACCACGTCGTGCGCACTCAATCGCGGCACAAGGAGGAATTAATGCAGCAAAAAATTACCAAGGAGACGGAGATTCAACTTTCAGATTGTTTTACGATACTGTAAAAGGAGGAGATTACCGCGCTCGTGAGGCAAACGTACACCGTTTAGCTGAAGTTTCTACAAATATTATCGACCAGTGTGTGGCTCAAGGAGTTCCATTGGCACGTGAATATGGTGGACTGTTAGACAATAGATCTTTTGGTGGAGCATTAGTTTCTAGAACTTTCTATGCTAGAGGTCAAACAGGTCAGCAACTTTTATTAGGAGCTTACTCTGCAATGAACCGTCAAATAGGTCGTGGAAAAATAAAAATGCACAACCGTCACGAGATGCTAGATTTAGTAATCGTAAACGGAAAAGCAAGAGGAATTATCGCTCGTAACTTGATTACTGGTGAAATAGAAAGACATTCAGCTCACGCAGTTGTAATTGCTTCTGGTGGATATGGTAATGTATTTTTCCTTTCTACAAATGCAATGGGATCTAATGCCACTGCAGCTTGGAAAATCCACAAAAAAGGAGCATTCTTCGCAAATCCTTGTTATACACAAATTCACCCAACATGTATTCCAGTTTCTGGAGATCACCAATCGAAATTGACTTTGATGTCAGAATCATTGCGTAATGATGGTCGTATTTGGGTTCCTGCAAAATTAGAAGATGCTCAAGCAATTCGTGATGGTAAAAAGAAACCAACAGAATTAACTGAGGAGGAAAGAGATTATTACTTAGAAAGAAGATATCCAGCATTTGGTAACTTGGTTCCTCGTGATGTTGCTTCTCGTGCTGCCAAAGAAAGATGTGATGCTGGTTACGGTGTAAATAAAACTGGTGAAGCTGTATACCTTGATTTTGCTGCGGCAATTCAACGTTACGGAAAAGAGCAAGTTTTAATTCGCCACTTAGATGCAAACGATAAAGAACTGATCATTAAATTAGGAACAGAAGTAGTTTCTAATAAGTATGGTAACTTGTTCCAAATGTATTATAAGATTGTCGATGAAGATCCATATAAAACTCCTATGATGATTTACCCTGCGGTGCATTATACAATGGGTGGTACTTGGGTTGATTATAATTTACAAACTACAATTCCTGGATGTTTCTCAATTGGGGAATCTAACTTCTCTGATCACGGAGCAAATAGATTAGGAGCTTCTGCATTAATGCAAGGTTTAGCTGATGGTTATTTTGTATTGCCTTACACAATAGGTGATTATTTATCTCCAGATATTAAAATGGGACCTATCTCAACTGACTTACCTGAATTTGCTGAAGCAGAGAAAAATGTAAAAGATCAGATAGATAGATTCATGAACACTAATGGAACACATTCTGTTGACTATTTTCATAGAAAATTAGGAAAAATTATGTGGGACAAAGTAGGTATGGCTCGTAACGAACAAGGATTAAACGAGGCGATTTCTGAAATTTCAGCGCTACGTGAGGCATTTTACAAAGACGTTAAAATTCCAGGTGTAGCTAATGGTTTCAATCAAGAATTAGAAAAAGCGACTCGTGTTGCCGATTTCTTAGAATTAGGTGAGTTGTTTGCTAAAGATGCATTACACCGTAATGAATCTTGTGGAGGACACTTCCGTGAAGAATATCAAACTCCTGAAGGTGAAGCACAGCGTGATGATGAAAATTTTGCGTACGTAGCAGCATGGGAATACACTGGAAAACCAAGTGATGCAATTTTGCACAAAGAAAATCTAGTGTTTGATAACGTTAAATTAGTTCAGAGAAATTACAAATAGAAATCAGTCGAAAGTTAAAAGATCATCTCCTTTGAATATAGAGGATTTGGCGATTAACATTATGACTTTCAAACTAATAAAAGTATGAAACTTACATTAAAAATATGGCGTCAAAAAAACGCCCAAGATAAAGGAGCAATGGTCGATTATCAAATCGATGGAATTGAGCCAGATATGTCATTTTTAGAAATGCTTGACGTTTTCAATCAAGATTTAATGGGCAAAGGTGGCGAGCCAGTTGCATTCGATCATGACTGCCGTGAAGGAATTTGCGGAATGTGTTCTTTATACATTAATGGTGAAGCGCACGGACCAGATAGAGGAGTAACGACTTGTCAACTACACATGCGTATGTTTAAGGATGGTGATACGATTACTATCGAGCCATTCCGTGCAGCTGCGTTTCCAGTAATAAAAGATTTAGTAGTTAACAGAAGTGCTTTTGATAGAATTCAACATGCAGGAGGATTTATATCTGTAAACACTTCAGGTAAAACTGTTGACGCTAATGCAATACCAATAAAGAAAGAAGATGCTGATAAAGCATTTGATGCTGCATCTTGTATTGGTTGTGGAGCTTGTGTTGCTACTTGTAAAAACTCATCTGCAATGCTATTTGTTGCTGCAAAAGTATCGCAATATGCATTATTGCCCCAAGGAAGACTTGAGGCTACAGATCGTGTATTAAATATGGTAGCTCAAATGGATGCTGAAGGTTTTGGTAACTGTACTAATACTGGAGCATGTGAAGTAGAATGTCCTAAAGGTATTTCTCTAGAGAATATTGCTCGCATGAATAGAGAATATTTATCTGCAAGTTTAAAAGGATAGTAATATCAATAGTTCCTGAAGAGGAATTATCATACATATTTAAAAACGCATTCATTAATTTGAATGCGTTTTTTTTATTTCAGATTTATTTAAAATAACTTAGTCGTTCCATCCCCACGGTGCAGAAGGTGTTGCGACTGTTTTAGTTAAATCAAATTTTACAGTAAAAAGTCTATCTGAGCCAATACGTCTTAAATTATAAGTAAAGGATGTTTCGTCTATTGTGATCCACCAAACATTAGAAGCTGCATAGGGAATTAAGTCAGTAGTTTGCTGATCCGCTGGAAAAAACTGTAATGCTGGAGTACCTGAATTTGTAGTCGTTCCGCCGTACTGCGTTACCTTGTCTTCTGAGCCATCTTCTAAACGGTGGTCGTGCTTGAGTTGGATTCGGTTATCTTTATAAGTCAGAACCCAAGTTCTAGATTTATCATCTCCAACGAAAAAGGGAATTCGGATTATGTTTTCATCACAATTTCGAACATGCATTACTAATTTTTTATTTCGAAAAGCATCATTGTCAGCACCTTCTGTAACCACTCCTTCGTACGATTTTCCGCAATGCTTTTTAAGGTTTTCCCAAAATTGTTTTGACCCAGATTGTTCTTGTCCAAATGCAAAAAAAGAAATTAGCATCGAGCATATAGCGATTGTCTTTTTCATGTTTTTTTTGCTAATATAGCGAACTTAAACTACCTTGTTAATTGTTATTTTTTAAAAAATAAAACAATGCAAGTTATATTGATACAAGCTCCTTTGATTTGGGAAAACCCCAAATTAAACCGCGATTATTTCGAAGAAAAAATAAGTGAAATTTTGCATGAGATTGATCTAATTGTTCTACCTGAAATGTTTACTACTGGTTTTACAATGAATCCTTCTGCTGTTGCAGAGTTGATGGAGGGAGAAACTGTTGCGTGGCTTAAAGCTTTGGCCAAAGCTAAAAAATGTGCAATCACGGGAAGTATTGTTATCCAGGAAAACGATAATTTTTATAATAGAATGTTGTTTGTATTTCCCTCCGGCGAAATTCAACATTATGACAAGAGTCATTTATTTACTCTAGCTGGTGAAGAAAAAGCATATAAATCAGGAAATCAAAAAGTTACTGTTGACTATTTAGGATGGAAGATTTGTATGTTAGTCTGTTACGATTTGCGCTTTCCTGTATTCTCCCGAAATGTGGAAGATTATGACTTGCTAATATACGTTGCTAGTTGGCCTCAAATTAGAATTAATGCTTGGGATTCATTGCTAAAAGCTAGGGCAATTGAAAATATGAGTTACGTAATAGGAGTTAATAGAACTGGCATGGACGACAATGGTCATTCCTACAACGGACATTCTCAAATTATTGATTGCTTGGGTAATTATGTTGTTGAGCCTGAAGAAGAAGATAGTTTATTGAAGGGGATTTTAAATAAAAGTGAATTAATTGAGATGCGCAATAAGTTTGGCTTTTTAAATGATAAAGATAATTTTGAACTTAAATTTAAAAATTAGATTTTTTCTTATCATCTATTTTCTTTTTTGGTTCGGGAGTATATGGAATCGACAAATCAAATATTTGTTCCACATCCCAATTAGCACGAACATCAATTTCCTTTGAAAAATAAATAACTTCCTCAGAATATCTCTTTTCTAAATAATTTCCTGAATCATAGAATTTGTTTTTATTTTCATCATAAATTGCTCTAAGTGTGAATTTAGCAGGCTCTAAAAGATTAAAATCTAGTGTAGTCGCACTCTCCGAATATTCAGAAGCTAGAACTATTCCTTTATCGTCAGTTAACTCTATTATCACTGGAAATCTTTTTACATTTTCTAACTTTATGCGTAAATTACCATACTCAGAAGTGCTCTGTGTAGTTGCTTTAAATAAAAGTGTTTCATTTGATTTTTCAAAAAAATCAGTTAATCCGCCAGGTAAGATTTTTAAACTATATTTTTCCGAAGGTTCTTTTTTAAAGTCAATATATAGTTGCTGTGTAAATTCATCATATTCTGTCGTAAAAGGAACTGAGATAGAATCTTTACTTATTAAATTTATTTTTGTTTTGTCAAAACGAATTAATGGTGTACTGCTTTCTAAAGTGTAGCGATTTCGAAAATGCAGAGTTCCGTTATAGAGTGCAGTTACATTTAAAGTATCTTTTTTTTGATCTTTAATTTTAAATACAAAATTATTAACATACTTGTCGTTCGATATATTCAGTGCTAACGAATCTGCTTTTAGTGGTTTAAACCAAACTTGGAGTGAATCTTTTTTTACTAGTTGCGTTACTATAGTAGGTAGAACTTTGTTCTTGTTTTTGAGCGTTAATTTTGCTTTTGCAGCAGCAGTTCTGGCATCTCCTTCGTAACCGATGAATATCTTATTTCCTGAAGCTTGAGTAGGTTTAAAAGCCTTAAAGGGTAGAGTCTCTTTGAACAATTCGAGTTCATAGATAGTGTCATTGGGAATGGTGATGAACTGCTTGTGAAAACCAATTTTATCTGTTTTCGGATTGTATTTATTGTTGCTATTTTGATCTTTCATTGCAATAAGAAGATATTTGCCCGCTTTAAGATTTTCTAATCGAAATGTTTTTAAGCTGTCTAAAGTATTTGTGACATATCGAGGTGTTTCTTTGTAGATAATAGAATCTTTGAATTTGTCATTTATTTCATAAAGCATAACAGATACAAACGATTCTACTTCTTTATCAATTGCACTTTTAATTTTTCCTCCAAGGCTTAATGAATCTATAAATGAGCCTGTTGAAAAAATATATTTAAATTGATTATATGGATTTTCCTCGTTGTTGTCTGCAATACTCTGTCCAAAGTTAATACTGTAAGTGGTGTTGGGCTGTAAAGTGTCTTTTAACTTTATTGTAATAGTTTTGCTAGCTGTCGTAGGTAAAATAAGTGGCTCGTTTTTCATTGGTGGAGAGATGATCAACTGCTTCTTAAGGTTTTTCAATTTAACATTTTCATCAAATACTAATTTTATCTGGTCCCCTTTAAAATTAGTGCTGAAGTTTTCGGGAAAACTAATTTTTAAGACAGGCGCGATAGTGTCTTTTAATCCGCCAGTTATGGAACCTCTTTTTGCGCAACCAAAAATTGCAAAAAGTAATAATAGTAATATGTATTTCATATTGTTTTTCAGCATAACAAGTCATAAATTAGATTTTACAAAATAACAATTATAATCAATGTGATTTAATAATTTTTTAAAATTATTGTGAATCATTTTGTTTAAATATCTTTTTCTTAAAATGTATAAATCTGCATTTTTAATTTCTAATTTTACATCAATAATTTAAAGAAAGTACACTACATGCTACTTTTGGTCCTTTTGTGTAAAAACGCTTATAAAATAAATTGACATATAATGAGGAAAATAGAACATATTGGGATTGCTGTTAAGAATTTAGAAGTGTCCAATTTAGTTTTTGAAAAACTTTTTGGTACGCCAGCTTACAAGTTTGAGGAAGTTGAAAGTGAAGGCGTTTCTACTTCTTTCTTTATGAACGGTCCTAATAAAATTGAACTTTTGGCTGCTACTAGCCCAGAAAGTCCTATTGCTAAATTTTTAGAAAAGAAAGGTGAAGGAATTCATCATATTGCTTTTGATGTAGAAGATATTGTTTCTGAAATTGCTCGTTTAAAAGGAGAAGGCTTTATTGTATTAAATGAAATTCCAAAAAAAGGAGCTGATAATAAGTTAGTTGCCTTTTTACATCCTAAAAGCACTAATGGCGTTTTAATAGAATTGTGTCAAGAAATTAAATAGCTTTAATTTCGATTATTACTATAGTTCTAATAATCAGTCGCTTTGTGAAACGGAGGTTTTATTTTCTAAATAAAGACCAAATCAAATTAAAAAACATTTGGAGCAAACGAAAAATAGTAGTAATATTGCAAACTCTAAACCGGTCCTATAGCTCAGCTGGTTAGAGCACCTGACTCATAATCAGGTGGTCCCTGGTTCGAGCCCAGGTGGGACCACAGTTTAAATCAAGCCTTTACAGCAATGTAAAGGCTTTTTTGTGCTCTGTAATATTGCTTAGTGCCATCTTGATTTATGGTAATTTTCTACTTTTAGTTTTTTATTCAAAGTAAAGTCTTAATTTGCGTAAGGATTAAATTACCTTTATAGCGCAAATTAGTGCAAAATGTTTTTTTTAAATATATGAAAATAAGTAGAAAAGCAGTTTTATTAGCGGTGGTGTGCTTGTTTAGCTTTCTGAAGATTTTTGCAGACGGTAGTTCCAATCCACCCCCCCCCACAGAAAATTCTACTTTGCAAGGCACTCCTCCTCCTCCTCCTGGTCTACCTATTGATGACAATCTCATTATTCTTCTAACAATGGCAATAATTTTTGGAATTTATGTCATTTATAATCAACAAGCTAAAACAAAAAAAACTCCAATGTAAATTGGAGTTTTTGTCTTTAAAATAAATTATTTATTAGCATATAATCGAGAGACATATTTCCCAATCACATCAAATTCTAAATTTACTTTTGTTCCAACTTTAAAAGAGTTAAAATTAGTGTGCTCGTAAGTATATGGAATAATTGCCACGCTAAATTGATTTTGCTTTGAATCAACCACAGTCAAGCTTACCCCATTTACGGTTATAGAACCTTTTTCAATAGTGATGTTATTTGGTCCTTTGTCATATTCAAAAGTATATAACCAGCTGCCGCCCGTTTCTTCTGCAAGAATACAAGTGCCTGTTTGATCCACATGTCCTTGAACAATATGACCATCCAGTCTATCACCGAGTTTCATAGCTCTTTCAAGATTAACATTATCTCCGACATTCCAATCTGATAGATTTGTCTTTTTAACTGTTTCGTCTATTGCGGTTACGCTGTAAGAGGTATCAGCAATAGCAACAATAGTAAGACATATTCCATTATGTGCAACGCTTTGATCTATCTTAAGTTCGCTAGTAATTGATGAATGCACTGTAATATGCAAGTTTGTGTTCTCTTTTTTTATTTCTTGGATTGTGCCAAGGGTTTCTACTATTCCTGTAAACATTTCTTGTTTTATTTTACTAAATTTGCACTTCAAAATTAGCAATAAATAACGGTATGTCATCATGAAAAAAGCAGAAAATATAATCGTAGGAATTTCTATTGGAGATTTAAACGGTATTGGAAGCGAGGTTATTTTAAAAACATTTGAGGATGCTCGTATGTTGGAATTATGTACTCCGGTAATATTTGCAAATGTTAAACTATTATCCTTTGTTAAAAAAAGTTTTCAATCAACTTCTTTGCTTCACGGGATTGATAAATTAGACCAAATTGTTGTAGGCAAAATTAACGTCTTAAACGTTTGGAAAGAAGTGGTTGACCTTAAACTTGGAGAAAGTGATGCTAAAGCAGGTGAGTATGCTATAAAATCGTTTGTAGCTGCAACAAATGCTCTGAAGGATGGTTTAATTGATGTTCTTGTAACTGCACCAATAAATAAATATAACATTCAATCTGATGAATTTAAATTTCCTGGTCATACAGATTATTTAGATCAGGAGTTAGAGGGTAATGCGCTGATGTTAATGGTTCAAGATTCATTAAGAGTAGGATTGTTGACTGATCACATTCCCTTAAATGAAGTTGCTTCTCATTTGACGGAGGAATTAATTAGAAAGAAAATTGAAACAGTTAAGCAATCATTGATTCAGGATTTTAGTATAAATAAGCCTAAGATTGCGGTATTAGGTTTAAATCCTCACTGCGGTGATGGCGGTGTTATAGGAACAGAGGACGATTCGATTATAAAGCCCGCGCTAAAAAAACTTTTTGAGAAAGGAACTTTAGTTTTTGGTCCTTTTTCTGCTGATGGATTTTTTGGAAGCAATCAATACGAGAAATATGACGCAGTTATTGCAACTTATCATGATCAAGGATTGATTCCATTTAAGACGTTATCTTTTGGTAATGGCGTTAATTATACGGCTGGTTTAAATAAAATTAGAACTTCTCCAGATCATGGGACTGCTTATGATATTGCCGGTAAAGGTATTGCAGATTTCAATTCGTTTAAGGAAGCGGTATATTTGGCATTAGACATTTATCATTCTAGAAATCAATATGCAGAAATCAGTATAAAACCATTGAAAACAAAAGAAAAGTAGTTGTGAACAAAAAAAAGTGAATAACATTATTAGATTTGCAATAATTTTATATCTTTGCACTCCCGAAGTTTAGGGGAAAATTGTTGTTGAAATGAAGAATACAAAAGAATATTTAATTCCTTTTATAGGATTAAAGCCAGGAAAACATCATTTTGAGTATCAAATCACTAACGAGTTCTTTGAAATCTTTGATTACAGTGAATATCAAGATTCAAATATCAAAGTAAACGTAGTTTTAGAGAAGAAAAGCACGTTATTAGAGTTGGATTTTGTTCACAAAGGTTCCGTAAATGTTCCTTGTGACTTGACTAGCGAAGATTTTGATTTGCCAATAAAAGGCAAGATGAAATTAATTGTTCGTTTTGGCGAAGAATTTAATGATGAAAACGAAGAATTACTGATTTTGCCTCATGGAGAATTTGAGGTAGATATTGCACAATACATTTATGAAATGATTGTGTTGTCAGTACCTTTACGACGCGTTCATCCAGGAGTGAAAGATGGAAGTTTAAAAACGGAAGCCTTGACAAAACTTAATGAACTAAAAGTAAAGGAAGATAAAAAAGAGATTAAAAAAGAAGAAAATATAGACCCACGTTGGGACAAATTAAAGCAACTATTAACGGATAAATAATATAGTAAAATGGCGCATCCTAAGAGAAAAATCTCCAAAACAAGAAGAGATAAGAGAAGAACACATTACAAAGCTACTGTAGCACAGATCGCTACTTGCCCAATCACTGGGGAAGCACATTTGTATCACAGAGCATATTGGCATGAAGGTAAAATGTATTACAGAGGGCAAGTTGTTATAGATAAATCTGTAGCCGTTGCTTAATACATTTTGTAAATAATATCCGAACTCTCACATCGTGAGAGTTTTTTTGTTGTTTATTATTTTTGTTAAATAAGAAGTTCCAAGTTAAAGAGAATGGAATTTTTTTTGTAATTTTCAAGTCTTTAAAAATTTTCAAATGGTAACATTTGACTAGAAATAAATTGCACACAATGAATAAAATCACAGCCGCAATTACCGCTGTTGGAGCTTACGTTCCAGACTTTGTTCTTACCAACAAAGCTCTTGAAGTTATAGTCGATACAAATGATGAGTGGATCACCTCTCGTACAGGAATAAAAGAAAGAAGGATTCTCAAAGATGAAGATAAAGGAACTTCTTTTTTGGCTATAAAGGCTGCTCAAGATTTATTGGCTAAAGCCAATATTGATCCTCTAGAAATAGATTTGTTGATTATGGCAACTGCAACTCCAGATATGCCGGTAGCATCTACAGGTGTTTACGTAGCTACAGAAATTGGAGCTACAAATGCTTTTGCTTATGATTTACAAGCTGCATGTTCTAGTTTTTTGTTTGGTATGTCAACCGCCGCAGCTTATATAGAATCAGGTAGATACAAGAAAGTTCTATTAATAGGTGCTGATAAAATGTCGTCTATCGTTGATTACACAGATCGTTCGACTTGTATAATTTTTGGTGATGGTGCGGGAGCAGTTTTATTTGAGCCAAATTACGAAGGATTAGGTTTGCAGGATGAATATCTCCGCAGTGATGGAATAGGAAGAGATTTCTTGAAAATTGATGCCGGTGGTTCACTCAATCCTACTACGATGGAAACTGTTACTCATAACAGACACAATATTATACAAGATGGAAAAACTGTTTTCAAATATGCTGTAACTAATATGGCAGATTCAAGCGAATTAATCGTAAAGAGAAATAACTTGACCAATGAAGACGTGGATTGGTTAGTGCCTCATCAAGCTAACAAACGTATAATAGATGCTACAGCAAACAGAATGAATTTAGAAGATTCTAAAGTGCTAATGAATATTGAAAAATACGGAAACACTACATCAGCTACTTTGCCTCTTGTACTTAATGATTTCGAGCATTTATTCAAAAAAGGAGATAATATAATTCTTGCTGCCTTTGGAGGTGGATTCACTTGGGGATCTATTTATCTAAAATGGGCTTACGATAAAAAATAAATTTAAACTAAAAACAAATAATTATGGATTTAAAAGAAATTCAAAATCTAATCAAATTTGTAGCAAATTCAGGAGTTGCAGAAGTTAAGTTGGAAATGGATGATGTAAAAATCACCATCAGAACCACTTTAGAAGGAAATACAACTGAAACAACATATGTTCAACAAATGCCCGCTCAAAACACACTTCAGCAAGCAGCTCCTGTTGCAGTAGCTCCAGTTGCAGCGGTTCCCGAAGTACAAGCTGTTGAAAATGCACATTATATTACTATAAAATCTCCAATTATTGGAACATTCTATAGAAAACCATCTCCAGACAAACCTATGTTTGTTGAAGTTGGAAAAAATATCGCTCAAGGTGACGTTCTTTGTGTAATTGAAGCGATGAAATTATTTAATGAAATTGAATCTGAAATCTCTGGTAAAATTGTAAAAGTATTGGTAGACGATATGTCTCCAGTTGAATTTGACCAACCTTTGTTCTTAGTAGATCCGTCATAACATTTTTAAATTCCAAATTCCAAATTTCAAATCAGTAGATGTGGAATTTGGAATTTGTCATTTGAATTTTAAATTAAAAGAAGATGTTTAAAAAAATATTAATTGCAAATAGAGGTGAAATTGCTTTACGTATCATTAGGACATGTAAAGAAATGGGCATTAAGACAGTAGCTGTATATTCTACTGCTGATGCTGAAAGCCTGCATGTTAAATTTGCTGACGAAGCTGTTTGTATAGGACCGCCTCAAAGTAATTTGTCGTATTTAAAGATGTCAAATATTATTGCTGCTGCAGAAATTACAAATGCAGATGCAATTCATCCAGGATATGGGTTTCTTTCTGAAAACGCTAAGTTTTCTAAGATTTGTCAAGAACATGGTATCAAGTTTATTGGTGCTTCCCCGGAAATGATTGATAGAATGGGAGATAAAGCTTCTGCTAAATCAACAATGATTGAAGCTGGAGTTCCTTGTGTACCTGGTTCAGTAGGTATTTTAGAATCCTACGAGCAAGCGCTTCAATTGTCTAGGGAATTTGGATATCCAGTTATGCTTAAAGCAACTGCTGGTGGTGGTGGTAAAGGAATGAGAGCAGTTTGGAAAGAAGAAGAATTATTAAAAGCGTGGGAAGGTGCTAGACAAGAATCTGCTGCTGCTTTTGGTAATGACGGAATGTACTTAGAAAAATTAATCGAAGAGCCTCGTCATATCGAAATTCAAGTTGTTGGTGATTCTTATGGAAAAGCATGTCATCTATCAGAAAGAGATTGTTCTGTTCAAAGACGTCATCAAAAATTAACTGAAGAAACACCTTCTCCATTCATGACGGATGATTTACGTCTTAAAATGGGTGAAGCTGCAGTGAAAGCTGCAGAGTTTATCAAATATGAAGGCGCTGGTACAGTTGAGTTCTTGGTGGATAAGCATCGTAATTTCTATTTTATGGAAATGAATACTCGTATACAAGTAGAGCATCCTATTACAGAACAAGTCATTGATTATGACCTGATTCGTGAGCAAATTTTAGTTGCTGCCGGAGTACCAATTACAGGTAAAAATTATTTACCAAAATTGCACGCAATCGAATGCAGAATTAATGCAGAAGATCCTTATAATGATTTCCGTCCTTCACCAGGAAAAATCACTACGCTTCACATGCCAGGAGGACACGGTGTTCGTTTAGACACTCATGTTTACTCCGGTTATACTATTCCACCAAATTATGATTCTATGATTGCAAAGTTGATTACAACAGCGCAAACACGTGATGAAGCAATTAGCAAGATGAGAAGAGCTTTAGATGAATTCGTAATAGAAGGAATTAAAACAACTATTCCATTTCATAGACAGTTAATGGATGATCCACGTTATATAGCTGGTGATTACACAACTGCTTTTATGGATACTTTTAAAATGAATGATCCAGAATAAAAATTTTCTATTCTAAATTATAAAACCTTGTAGCGATACAAGGTTTTTTTTTGCTCTATATAAAAGTGTAAACGTGCAATATTTACCCGATAAAATTAGAGTTTACCCATCTTACTCACAAAGGTCGTATGGCAACAATTCTGTAAGTGACTTTAATTCAATTAATTAAGTAGCTGGACGATAGTTGTTTTGAAAATGGTATGATTATTCTATTAGGCTATACAACTTAAACAGTAAATAATCATTAAAATAAATATCATGAAAAAATTAATCTTATCAGCAGCAATCGTTTTAGGAAGTTTCGCAACTTACGCATCATCAGTTCCAAATAACAATGAAATCGTTAAAACAATTAATCTTCAAGAAGAATACACTGAAGTGAAAATGGAAGAGGTTCCAGAAGCTATTTCAAAAGCTTTAAAAACAGCTTATCCAGATGCAATTTTAGATAAAGCATATATAAACGATAAAAAGGAATACAAATTAGACATTACACTAGGAGACAAAAAAGGAAACCTTTTTGCAGATGAAAACGGTAAATGGATAACAAAATAATTTAAAAAAAATATTAAAACAAAATAACACATATTATGAAAAAAGTAATCTTATCAGCAGCAATAGTATTAGGAAGTTTGACAACATACGCAACAGTAATACCTAATTCAAATCTAGTAGTAAAAAGTATTATTCTTCAAGAAGAATATACGGAAGTTAAATTAGAAGAAGTACCAGAAGCTGTAATGAAAGCTCTAAAAGTTGCCTATCCAGATGCAGTTTTAAATGCTGCATTCGTTAATGCAAAAAAAGAATATAAATTAGATGTTACCGTTGGTGAAACAAAAGGAAATCTTTTTGCTGACGAAAACGGAAAATGGATTCAACAATAAATACTGAATCTAAGCTTTACATATTATAACAAAGGTAGGTAGTAGACATTTTTATTATTATGTATTGCAAACAATGATTTACAGTTGGTAACCAGAAAGCTACTGTTAACGCGGGTGCCTATGGAAACTGTATAAATAAGTAATTGGGAAGGTTTTTATTTTTAAAAGAGAGATTGTTCAAACAGTCTCTCTTTTTTTGCAAAAAATTGGGACAATACAATTTAAATAACTTTATTTTAGCACTAAATGTTAAAGACGATGGCTAAAATTTTATTGATCGAAGATGATGTTCCTTTCTGCAAGTTATTGGAAAAGTTTCTTGTTAAAAATTCTTACGAGGTAACGATATCATTTTCAGCATTAGAGGCGAAAGCAAAGATTAAAGAAGAATCATATGATCTCATCTTAACTGATTTAAGACTTCCTGACTATGACGGAATTGAGCTTATGTCAGAAATTAAAGCGGAGTATCCAGATACTCCTGTGTTATTAATGACGGGCTACTCTGACGTAAATACTGCTGTTAAAGCGATAAAGAACGGTGCGGCTGATTATATTTCTAAACCTTTCAATCCTGAAGAGGTACTGATCGTTATTTCAAATACCCTGGCTGATAAAGGAAGTGAAAAGTCAGAGAAAGTAGAGAAAATATCTAAAAATAAAAAAGAGATTTTAAAAGCTAAAAGTAATTCTTTCGTTCAAGGAATTTCTTCAGCCTCTAAAAAACTAGCCGAATATATACAATTAGTAAGTCCGACAAATATGTCAGTTTTGATAATTGGCGAAAGCGGTACAGGAAAAGAGGTCATTGCAAAAAGCATTCATGAAAATAGTTCGAGGAAACAAACTAACTTCATCGCAGTTGATTGTGGTTCGATTCCGAAAGAATTAGCAGCAAGTGAATTTTTTGGTCATGTAAAGGGTTCTTTTACTGGAGCAATCCAAGACAAAATTGGTTTTTTTGAGGCTGCGAATGGTGGAACAATTTTCTTAGATGAAATAGGCAATCTTTCTTATGAAAATCAAATACAACTTTTGAGAGCATTACAGGAGCGAAAAATTAAACCAGTAGGTAGTAATAAAGAAGTAGATGTTGATATAAGAATAATAACGGCTACGAATGAAGATTTAAGAGAGGCAGTTAAAAAAGGTGATTTTAGAGAAGATTTATACCATAGAATTAATGAGTTTTCGATACATTCTCCTTCATTGGTAGAAAGAGAAGAAGATTTAATGCTCTTTTTAGATTTTTTCCTCGAAAAATCTAATCAAGAATTAAATAAAGATGTCATCGGATTTTCTGCTGAAGTAATGAAGATTTTCCAAAATTATAGATGGCCGGGAAACCTTCGAGAACTCCAAAATTGCATTAAGAGAGCTACTCTTTTAACGCAAGGAGATTTTGTTGAGAAATCTGCTCTTCCTGCTGAGTTTTTTCACAGTGAACAATCTTTGTCTGAGGAGTTTTCTTTATCAGAAAATGAAAAAGAAACAATTTTAGAAGCTTTAAATAGAACAAATAATAATAAAACCGAAGCGGCAAAACTGTTGAAAATAAATAGAAAAACGCTTTATAATAAGTTGAAATCTTACGGGATTAATTAAGTAATTTCCTTTTCAAGTAGAGCAAAGAGTGCAGTAATTTTAGTTTTTAAAGAAGTTACTTTCTTTTCGACTTCTTCTAAATTTAAATCTTCAAGTTCTAACTGATCTAATAAATTGCTTATCTCAAAAGCCTTTATTTGTTTGAACATTGGATTTACCTTGTGTGCAATGCTTTTAATTTCTTTCTGATTTGAATTTGTGACAGCGTCATCTAATAGCACTATACTCTCATTGGTACTGCTCATAAATGTCTCTAGAATCTCATTTAATGCACTTTTGTCATCTGATAAAAACGATTTTAAAGCTTTCAATGAATATGATTTTTTACCGCTAATAGGGTTCTTTTCTAAATCAAATTTTATAGGAATTATGGTATTATTCCTGATTGCTTTTATTGTAGAAAGTAGTGCTTTTGGAGTATATGGTTTACGAATTACAGTTGTAAAACCTGCTTTCTTATATTGGTCGATTTCTAGATCACCTCTACCTGTAACTGCTATTATAGGTTGGCTTTTGTAATTCATGTAGGAACCGTTTTGCAACTCTTTCAAAAACACAAAGCCATCCATTGTTGGCATTTGAATATCAGTAATGACGAGATCAAAATTATTAGTCTCCGCCCACTGCAGGGCATCAACTGCATTACTAAATGGATAAATTATATATTCATTTTGTCTTAATACTTCGGTCGTTAATTTTAATAAACTTTCATCATCGTCGATTATAATCGCTATCAAATTGGTGTCGTTTTCAGTACTATTATTTTCTTTGTCGTTATTATTGTCGTCAAACAACAATGGTAGTTCGATTATAAAAGTGCTTCCTTCTCCAAGCTCACTTTTTAAGTTCAATTTTCCACCTAAGATTTCGATCATCTTCTTAGAAATGGTTAAACCTAAACCTGTTCCTCCGTATTTTTTTTCAATTTTCTCATCTGCTTGGGTAAATTCTTCAAAAACTAATAACTGACTTTTATCATCGATACCAATGCCGGAATCCGCTATCAATATTGTTATTGTATCGCTATCAGAATTTATTTTAGACTCTATTTTAATAAACCCGTCTTCTGTAAATTTAAAAGCGTTTCCAATAATATTAGATAAGATTTGTCTCAATCTAAAAGGATCGCCTATAATTCTTTGATCAAGTCTTTCATCAATGTCAATAATAAGATCAATATATTTTTGAGAATATACAGATTGAATGCTGCTCGATACTTCGTTAATAATGTCAGTTAAGGAAAATGGAATCTTATCGACTGCAATTTTACCCGCTTCAATTTGAGTGAAATCTAATAGGTCTTGGACAAGTTTAGATATATAATCTGACGATCCTTTTATGCTCTTCGTAAAATACTTTTGTTTGTTATTTAATTCGGAATTACCAAGTAGTTCTGTATAACCTATAATTGTACTTAACGGAGTTTTTAAATCGTGACTCACAGTTGAAATAAGTTGCTCTCTACTGATTAATAGTTTTTTAGCTTTTAGATTAGCAGCTTCTAACTGTTTTTTATAAGATTGAGTTTTTGAAAAATCATTTAAAATAAGTATTAGAAAAAACATAGTTAGCAAAAGCCCAATAATGGCTGCTGTCGTAACTATTCTATTCGTTTTTGTTAAGGATTTCTCTCTCGAAATATAGCTTGCAGTGGTATTTAAAATGATCTCTCTTTCAATAATCCCAAAAACTTTTCTCAATTGATTAGAAATAGAAAGTTCGTTTTGAAGTAAATTGTTTTCCTCAATACTAAGTAATCTCTTCTTAGTTGCTGTTTCTTTTTTGACGTCGTTTAATAACATTTTAGAAACACTTACTATAGAGTCAGATTCTCTTTTAGTTAAGGTATTGGTACTGTCATCAGGAATATTCTGATTTAGGTATGTAACATATTTCTTCAAAACATTACGCTGGTAATCACCTAACGAAGCTGGATGCTTAACAAAATCTTCCATTTGGAGGTTTCGTAATGATGATTCAATTTTAGTTAAATCATTGATGGCTTTACTAACAGCCATCTCATCTTCAGTTTTACTTTTAATTGACTTTAATTGTTGAATATTGTTCGTTTTCTTAGCGAGAAGAATCTGTACACTGTCTAATAATTTAATTTGGTATTGGGTCGAAACAATTGCTTTTAAAGAGTCAATGTCGACTTTTAATACTTTTGATTTTTGAACATAAGTATTAAAATCAGCATCGGATTCTGACTGGATTGCGATTCTAGCTAAACTTTCTGCTTCGTATAGTTTAGATAAAATTGTGCTAACTCTTAAAATGGAACTATTCTTTTGAGAAAATTTCTGCTCATTTTTTGAAAAGCTTTTATTTTCTGAATATAAAAACCAACCTACCGTTCCAAAAAGGATCACTAAAATTAGATAACTCATGAAAACTTTTAGTGGTATGTAGCTTTTTTTATTGTCCATTTTTCAAAGATAAAAATTAGAAGAGCTTTTAAAGTTAAGATTTTAAAAATTTAATGGAATTAGAAAAAAAACCCTCACTGTTAAGTAAGGGTTACTAATCTTAAATTTTATGAATTACAAAGTTTCGTTCAACCATTTGTAAAACTCTTTTTGCCAAACTTGTGCATTTTGAGGTTTTAAAACCCAGTGATTTTCTTCAGGAAAATAGAGGAATCTGCTTTTTATTCCACGAAGTTGTGCTGCTTGAAATGCCTCTTGAGATTGTCCTTCTGATACACGGAAATCTTTACCACCTTGAATAATCAATATAGGAGTGTTCCACTTATCCACATGTGTTATTGGGTTAAAAGTTGTATATGTTTTCTGAGCTATGGCATTATCTTTTTCCCAATAAGCTCCACCAAAATCCCAATTATTAAAGAAAACTTCTTCAGTAGTTCCAAACATGCTCTGCGTATTAAAAACTCCGTCATGAGCAATAAAAGTTTTAAAACGATTATTATGAATTCCAGCTAAGTAAAAAGCAGAATAACCACCATAACTAGCACCAACACAGCCTAAACGGTCTGAATCGACGTATTTTTCCTTTGCAACATCATCAATAGCTGATAAGTAATCATCCATAACTTGTCCGCCCCAATCCTTACTAATTTGCTCATTCCATTCTACGCCGTGTCCTTGCATTCCGCGACGATTAGGCGCAACAACTACATAACCATTAGCAGCCATCAACTGGAAATTCCAACGGAAAGAGTAGCTTTGCGTTAAAGGTGATTGCGGTCCACCTTGACAATATAAAAGAGTTGGATATTTTTTTGAAGCGTCAAAATTAGGTGGAAGAACAACCCAAACCAACATTTTTTTACCATCTGTTGTAGTCACGTATCTTCTTTCTATTTTGCTTAATGCTAATGAAGCATAAGTTTTGGTGTTTACGTTTGATAATTGCTTCCATGATTTTTTCTTTAAATTATAAGAAAAAATTTCAGAAGCATGATTCATATCAGTTCTAGTAAGTATTGCATTGTCGCCAGAAATAGCTACAATTGAATTCACATCAAAATCGCCGTTTGTGATTTGGCGAACCGTAACAGCAATTTTACTAATACCTGGAAAGTTTACCTCAAATAATTGTTTTGTTCCATCAATTGGTGCCACAAAATAGATTTTGCTTTCGTCTTTACTCCACATAAAACTATCAACTGTTCCGTCCCAGTTGGCAGTTAGATTCATGTTCATCCCTTTTAAACTTACGATAAGATCATTTTTGTCCGCTTCGTAACCATCTCTTTTCATTTGTAACCAAGTCAAATTTCCTTTAGGAGAAAATTGTGGACTCATATCGTAACCAAGATTTCCTTCGGTTCTGTTTGTCGTTTTTCCAGTTTCTAGGTTGTACTGGTAAATATCTGTGTTAGTTGAAGTCGCGTATTTCGTTCCTGCTTTTTTCTTCGACACATATAAAATGTTTTTACTATCTGGCGACCAAATATAGTCTTCATCGCCGCCAAAAGGTTTTTGAGGGCTGTTGAAATTTTCTCCTTTTAAAAGATCAATTCCTATAGCTCCATCTTTGTTTTCTTTAAAAAAAACATGATTAAATGTACCTTCATTCCAGGTGTCCCAATGACGGTAATCAAGCGCATCATAAATCTGGACATTAGATTTTTCTAAATCAGGGTAGAAATCTTTTCCGTGAACCTTATCTATTTTTACTTCTTCATTGTACACAATGTATTTTCCGTCTGGCGAAATATTTTTACCTTTTAAAAGTGATTTTGTGTCTTTCACTTCTGTAGCGTTACCGCCATTTATAGATATTATATAAGACTTTGTCTCAGACTTGTTTTCGGCAACAGAAGGGTAGGTAACATTGTAGACTATATTTTTACCATCGTTTGAAAGACCTAAAGGTGTAACTCTTCCCAGTTTCCATAGTAATTCTGGTGTCATTACATTTTGCGCCATCGCGTTTAAACTCATCATTAATAAGGGTATTAATAGTAATTTTTTCATTTTGCTACTTGTTTTTTTTCGAAGCATAAAAGTAGCCAATTTTTTCCGATGTTTCTTCGTTTAAGCATTCGCTTTTTAGCCCCGATAGCAGTGAAAATCCTTTATTACTTTTATCAAAAAATAATAAAGATTGTAGCGTATAGCGGGATTAGCTCCATAAAATCATTATTTTTATAAAAAATTAATGCCATGGACTTGAGTTATTGGGAATTGAAAAACTGGTTTACAAACGTAGATTACACTATTGTAGGAAGCGGAATTGTGGGCTTGCACGCTGCTTTACGCTTACGCGAAAGATTTCCAGATAGCAAAATTCTCGTCTTGGAAAAAGGAGCGCTTCCTCAAGGAGCTAGTACTAAAAATGCTGGATTTGCTTGTTTTGGAAGTATTTCAGAAATTATAGATGACTTACAAACTCACTCTGAAGAAGAAGTAGTTCGACTTATTCAAAAAAGATGGCAAGGATTGAATTTGTTGCGTACACGTTTAGGCGATGCCAATATAGATTTCAAAAATTATGGAGGTTATGAACTTTTTTTAAAAGAAGATGTCAGTAGTTATGAAGAATGCCTTCAGAAAATTCCATTTATAAATGAACTACTAAGACCACTGTTTCAAAAAAATGTTTTTGTAAAAGAAGCTGATAGCTTTGGTTTCCAAGGTATTCAGGATTATTTATTGTTTAATCCATTTGAAGCGCAAATTGATACTGGGAATATGATGCAGTCTTTATTGAAAAATGCAGTATCAGAAAACATATTAATTTTAAATCAGCAAACGGTTACTGCTTTCAGGGACTGCGGGAATGAAGTAGAAGTAGTACTTGATGATTTTAGTTTTAAGACCAAGAAAATTGTGTTTGCTACAAATGGTTTTGCAAGCAAACTAATTACGGCACCTGTTGAGCCAGCTAGAGCACAAGCTTTAATTACGGAACCAATTAAAAATTTAAAAATAAAGGGAACTTTTCATTTAGATAAAGGCTATTATTACTTTAGAAATATTGGTCATCGAATTTTACTAGGTGGTGGAAGAAATTTGGATTTTAGAACGGAAAATACTACTGAATTTGGACAAACAGAAATAATTCAAAATAAATTGGAACACTTGCTAAAAGAAGTAATTTTACCAAATCAAAATTTTGAGATTGCGCATCGTTGGAGTGGAATTATGGGTATTGGTGCTAGTAAAAACCCTATCGTTTCACAACTATCTGAAAACGTGTTTTGCGGTGTAAGATTAGGCGGAATGGGCGTCGCAATAGG
Organism: Flavobacterium weaverense; assembly: GCF_003688495.1. GTDB lineage: Bacteria > Bacteroidota > Bacteroidia > Flavobacteriales > Flavobacteriaceae > Flavobacterium > Flavobacterium weaverense. Next base: position 520,952 of record NZ_REFH01000008.1, read on the forward strand.
AAGTTTAGTAGGTACTGAATTAGCAGATTTAATATAATGGCAACAAAAATTACTCCAAGGAAAACAAAACAACCCGTTAAAAAAGAACCTTCATCTTTTATGAATAAATTATTTCGTTTTTTATTTAAATCATTTTTGTGGTTTCTTGGAATCTCACTGTTTTTAGTGGTGTTCTTTAAATTTGTGCCGGTTGTATTTACACCTTTAATGGTGATTCGAGCGATTGAAAACAAAGCAGCGGGAAAGGAAGTGTACTTCAATCATGATTGGGAACCTATTGAAAAAATCTCTACAAATCTTCAAAAAGCAGTAATTGCCAGTGAGGACGGAACTTTCTTGAAGCATAATGGTTTTGATATCAAAGCGATGCAAAAAGCGTACAAAAGTAACGAGCGCGGAAGAAGAATAAAAGGTGGAAGTACAATATCCCAACAAACTGCAAAAAATGTATTTCTATGGCAAGGACGTAGTTATTTCCGTAAAGGATTAGAAGCTTATTTTACAGTTTTAATAGAAATAATATGGGGAAAGGAACGTATTATGGAAGTGTATCTAAATAGTATCGAAATGGGAGATGGTATTTATGGCGCACAAGCAGCTACACAATATTGGTATCGAAAAGATGCATCTTCATTAACTCCCATTCAAGCTGCTGGAATAGCAGCGATTTTGCCAAATCCTAGAAAATTTAAAGCAACAAGCTCTTCTTCATACATTAATAACAGAAAGAGTAAAATTGTTAGAGTTATGCGATCTGTTGGAGAAATTAAATATTAGTTTGGCTTTAAATTTTAATGTATAATTCTTATTTAGAAAGAAATAATTTTAATTTTTTACTATTTGTATAAAACGACAAAACCCCATATTAGTGGGGTTTTGTCGTTTTATCAATAAAGCTTAAATCAAATAAATAAGACTTACGAAATTATCTTATCTTTAGTAATACGGTCCACAACCAGAGCAATAGCTCCATCTCCAGTAACGTTGCAAGCAGTACCAAAACTGTCCATCGCAATGTATAAAGCAATCATTAATCCAATCATCTCCTCACTAAAACCTAACATTGATTGCAAGATACCTACTGCCGCCATTATCGCTCCTCCAGGAACTCCAGGTGCTGCAACCATAGCAATTCCCAACATAAAAATAAAACCTGCAAAAAGTGTAAAGTCAAATGGCATTCCTTGTAAAATCATAAGCGCAATTGCGCAAGCTGTAATTTTCATCGTGCTACCAGATAAATGTATGGTCGCACATAATGGAATTACGAATCCAGCAATTTTCTCAGAAACTCCATTTTTTAGTGTTTGCTCTAATGTCACCGGAATAGTAGCTGCCGAAGACTGTGTTCCTAATGCTGTAAAATAAGCTGGCATCATGTTTAACAATAATTTCAAAGGATTCTTTTTAGTAAGTATCCCAGCGATTGTATATTGTAGTAGTAGTAATATGATGTGCAAAGCAAAAATTACTCCTATAATATTAATAAAAACAGAAAGTATAGAGAAGACTTTTCCACTAAAGGACATGCTAGCAAATATACCTAATATGAATAATGGTAATAAGGGAACAATTACATTTTCAATTACTTGCATTATGATCTTTTCAAAATCTTTAACTACTAATTTCAAACTTGATTTTTCTTGGTATGATAATCCTAATCCTATTACAAAAGCAAGAACTAAAGCTGTCATTACATCTAAAGCGGGTGGAATAGTAATAGTAAAGTAGGGTGTTAGTTCAAGTGATGAAGTGCTAATTTCGGCAACGTTATTAACATGAGATTCTAATAGCTGTGGAAATAGACCTGAAGTAACTAAATAGGTCATAAATCCAGAAAAAAGAGTAGAGCCATAAGCTATAGCAGCCGTAAGTAACAATAATTTTCCGGCTCCTTTTCCAAGATCAGAAATCGCCGGCATGATTAATCCCATTATAATTAATGGAATAGCAAAGTTCAGGAATTGTCCAAAAAAAGCGTTGAATGTTGTGAAAATTCTATTAAACGATTCTGGAAGATATAATCCGAAAACGATACCAAGAACAATGGCAATAAAAACTTTGAATAGTAGGTTAGAAAATAACTTTTTCATAATATATGTCAGTAAGTATAAGACCGGATAGTCTCAAAATCATTTATTTTTAAGTTTGCGAATATACTGCCTATGTATCGAACAAGAGAGAAACTCCTCTTTTTTCTTCATTTATTAACATTCATGATACTTCGATTTCTTCATAATATTGTAGAACATTATTTTAGAATAAAAATCTAGATACTCTACTTTTACTTACCGTATGGCCATTTTCAAATTGACAAGAGTTTCATTTACTAGGAAAAAAGTAAGGGTTAGAAAGCCCTGATTTTAGAATATCTCTTAGTTTTAAACTATTATTATACTATATTTGCGACATAATTGGGGGATTAGCTCATTTGGCTAGAGTGCTTGCCTGGCAGGCAAGAGGTGATCGGTTCGAATCCGATATTCTCCACGAATTAAATCAAGCCTTACAGTGATGTGAGGCTTTTTTGATTTCGATACCAAATCATATTTACTGCTTCTCCATTATTTTTTATCAGTTGTATATGAGATTTCAAAATCAATTTCTTATTGTTAGAAAAAGGAGTCCATTCCCTATTATATTTTTAACTTTGCACTAAAATATCAGCTATGCCATCAGAAAAATCAATAGGTTCACTCGTAACGACAATTGAAAATAAAGTTGCGACAATAACCTTTGGTCATCCAGCAAGTAATTCTTTTCCAAGAGAATTATTAGATAGATTGACTGCAGAATTTAAGACATTAAGTGAAAACCAACTTGTCTCTGTCATTGTAATTCAAAGTCAAGGATCGGGTGCTTTCTGTGCAGGCGCTTCGTTTGATGAGCTATTAGCAGTTTGTAATGTGTCTGATGGAACTCAATTTTTCTCTGGTTTTGCAAATTTAATTAATGCAATGCGATCTTGTTCTAAACTTATTGTAGGTCGCGTTCATGGCAAAGCTGTAGGCGGTGGAGTAGGAATTGCTTGCGCTTGTGATTATGTTTTAGCTACTAAAAGCGCTGATGTAAAATTATCAGAATTAGCGATTGGAATAGGCCCGTTTGTCATTGAACCAGCGGTTTCAAGAAAAATTGGAAAAACTGCAATGTCCGAAATGACATTGGCTGCACACGAGTGGAAGTCGGCTGATTGGGCTTTAGCCAAAGGATTATATGCTAATACTTTCGAAAGTATCGAAGAACTTGATGTTGCAATTAATGATTTTAGCTCAAAATTATCTAGTTACAATCCAGAGGCTTTAGCTGAAATGAAGAAAGTGTTGTGGGTAGGAACAGAAGAATGGAACACCCTTTTATTAGAGCGCGCAGCAATTTCTGGAAGATTAGTACTTTCTGATTTTACAGTGAATGCTTTATTACAATTCAAAAAATAAACGTTTATGACAATTCTTACTCTCATTCAAAAAGTGAATATTGAAGAAAAATTAAAAGATGCCCCAGATAGTGGATATCAGATAGGCATTCTTATCGGTTCTTTTATTCCTTTTGTAGTTTTAGTTTTGCTAGCGTATTGGATGTATTCAAGCGCAAAAAAGCGAGACAAAGAACTTTAATTAATTATTTATTAAATTTGCACCAAAATAAAAATGCCATGAGCAATATCAGAATCACAAAACAATTTAGTTTCGAAACAGGACATGCTCTATATGGCTACGATGGAAAATGTAAAAATGTTCACGGGCATAGTTATAAATTGTCTGTAACTGTAATAGGATCTCCTATTACGGATCGTTCGAATGTGAAATTTGGAATGGTGATTGACTTTACTGATTTAAAGAAAATAGTAAAGGAAGAAATTGTAGATCAATTTGATCACGCTACTGTGTTTAATGGCACGACGCCGCATGTAGAACTAGCTAATGAGTTAATAAGTCGTGGACATCATGTTATTCTAGTGGATTATCAACCAACGAGTGAAAACATGGTAGTTGATTTTTCAAAAAGAATTATCGACCGTTTACCAGAAGGAATACGTCTTTTTTCTTTAAAATTACAAGAAACTGATTCTTCTTTTGCAGAATGGTTTGCCAGTGATAATTCATAAATCTATTTCATGCATTTACCAAATAATAAAAAAGTATATTTCGCTTCAGATCAGCACTTTGGTGCACCAACACCCGAATTGAGTTTTCCACGAGAACAAAAATTTGTCGCTTGGTTAGATGAAATAAAGGACGATGCGGAAGCTATTTTTTTGTTGGGTGATTTATTTGATTTTTGGTTCGAATATAAAACCGTTGTCCCAAAAGGATTTATTCGCGTACTTGGTAAATTGGCCGAAATCCGAGATAGTGGAATTCCTATCTATTTCTTTGTAGGAAATCATGATTTATGGATGGAAGATTATTTCCTTAATGAATTAAACATTCCTGTTTTTCACGACAATCAAGAGTACAAATTTGGAGATAAAACTTTCCTAATAGGTCACGGCGACGGAAAAGGCCCTGGCGACAAGGGTTATAAGCGCATGAAAAAAGTATTCACTAATCCATTTTTCAAATGGCTTTTTAGATGGGTACATCCTGATATAGGAGTACGTTTAGCACAATATCTTTCCGTAAAAAATAAATTGATTTCTGGTGATGAAGATGTGACTTTCCTAGGTGAGGATAAAGAGTGGTTAATTTTATATTCAAAAAGGAAATTAGAAACCAAACATTACAATTATCTAATTTTTGGTCACCGTCATTTACCTATGAAACTTTCTGTAGGTGAAAATGCTGAGTATGTGAATTTAGGAGATTGGATTAGCTATTTTACCTATGGTGTTTTTGATGGTGAAAATTTTGAAATCAAGAAATACTAAAATTAATTCAATCCAATACCGTACAAATAGTCTTCGAGATTTATTTTAAATAAAGTTCCTTCAACAAGATCTTCTACTTTATTTAATTCTTCCATAGTCATTGCTAAATCTATTTGTGAGCAAGGTGTTTTCAATAAAAATTGCTGGCAATATCTTTTTAATTGGCAATCAGCGCAATCTTTATTTAGAGAATAACTCTCTTGGATACAATCCTTAAAGTCGTATAATTCTTCTCTACTGAAATAAAAACCTGTTTCTCTAAAAATGAGTTGTATTTTGTCAGCTACAACTTTATTGTCTTTAATCCAGTAAAAAGACGTTCCAAAATCATTGAAATATATTTGCTTTATATCTGCCATGTGAAAATATTTAAGGCAAATGTAGTTATTATTTATAACAGTTCTAAATAAAAAATGTTTTTAGGAATTTTCATGTTCCTCTAAATCTTTTCTTAAATCGAGTTTTCTAAAAGTAGGTGAAATAATTCCAGTTGTTAAAACAACTAATAATGTCATGCTTCCGCCAAAGACGACTGCGGTAACGGTTCCCATTAATCTAGCAGTCAATCCACTTTCAAAAGCGCCTAATTCATTAGAAGAACCAACAAACATCGAATTTACCGCTGAAACTCGGCCGCGCATGTGATCAGGAGTTTTTAATTGTAAAATCGTCTGACGGATTACTACTGAGATGCCATCAAACACGCCACTAAAAAATAACGCGATTAATGAAACCCAGAACAATGTTGAAAGTCCAAAAACAATAATGCAGATTCCAAAAGCAAATATGGCAGATAACAGTTTTAATCCTGCATTTTTACTCAAAGGAACGTAAGCAGTTATGATCATAGTTAAAAATGCACCAACTGCCGGAGCAGCTCTCAAAAAACCAAAACCTTCTGGTCCTACTTTTAAAATGTCTTGCGCAAAAATAGGCAATAATGCAATAGCACCACCGAAAAGAACGGCTACCATATCTAGCGTTATTGCTCCTAAAACCGTCTTATTATTGAATACAAATTTAATTCCCTCTGTTAAACTTTGCATTACGGGTTCACCAATTTTAGGATTTAAAATAGGCTTCTTTTTGATCTGGGATAATGTTAGCAAAGCAAAAAGTGAAAAGGCAAAAACAGTACACATAGACCAATGAACTCCTATAAGGGTAATCGAAAATCCTGCAAGAGCAGGTCCCGCAACTGAAGCTATTTGCCAAACAGAACTACTCCAAGTAGCTGCATTAGGATAAACCTTTTTAGGAACCAATAAGGAAAGTAGTGAAAAGATAGTTGGACCAAGAAAAGCTCGTACTAATCCGCCTAGAAAAACTAAAAAGTATATAGAATATAAAATAGCTTTTGTTGAGAAATCACTAACGACAGTGGGCCAAGTCAATAAAAATAAGCCAAAGCTAATTACAGAAAAGGCCAATATGCATTTCACAAGTAGCCCTTTTTTTTCTTTTTGGTCAACAATATGCCCCGCAAATAAAGCTAAAGAGATGGCCGGAATTACTTCCATTAGTCCAATGATTCCTAGTGAAAGCGGATCTTTGGTAATACTGTAGACTTGCCATTCGATAATGATGAACTGCATAGACCAAGCAAAAACCATCGCAAACCGCAGTAATAAAAAGGTGTTGAATTCTTTAAATCGTAGTGCTGCGTATGGATCTTTTTTAATCGGTTTTTCTGAGCTCATCACTTAATACTTTTTAATCTTAATTGGATTGATGTTTTTCCGTTCCATTCATTCTCATCTATACAATAGGCAATTTGAAATGGTTTCTGATTTGTAGTTAAATCGTATTTATCTCCTAAACCAAAACCGATTGCAGCCATGCCTTCACTTCCGTTTTGTTTTACGAAAAGACGTAAGTGTTCTTCTTCTTGACCCATTAGTTTTCCATAGCCTGTGTCTTTAACGTCTTTTGTTAAAAAAGTAGGCGTCATATTCATGGGTCCGAATGGCTCAAATTGTTTTAGAATTCGGAGTAATTTTGGAGTAATGTCAGAGAAATCAATTTCAGCATCAATCGAAATTTCTGGAATAAGCATGTCTGAATGAATCGTTTTTTCAACCTGTCTTTCAAAAGCTTCTTTAAAAACGGAATAATTTTCAGGAGATAAAGTCATTCCCGCAGCATACATGTGTCCTCCAAATTGCTCTAGATGTTCAGAACATGCTTCGAGCGCGTTGTAAACATCAAAACCTTTCACAGAACGAGCTGATGCAGCATATTTATCGCCGCTTTTTGTAAAAACGAGCGTAGGTCGATAATAGGTTTCTATAAGTCGAGAAGCGACGATTCCAATAACGCCTTTGTGCCAATCTTCCTGAAAAACAACCGAAGTGAATCGATCTTTTTCACCATTTTCATCTATTTGCTTTAAAGCTTCTTTTGTAATTAATTTATCTAAATCCTTGCGCTCTGAATTATACGATTCGATCTCCGACGCGAATTGTTGCGCTTGTTCAAAATCAAATTCAGTTAGTAATTCAACAGCGTGATTTCCATGTTTGATTCGGCCAGCTGCATTAATTCGTGGAGCAATGATAAAAACAACATCAGTAATATCTAAAACTTTCTTTTTTATTTGATGAATCAGCGCTTTAATTCCCGGTCTGGGATCGCTATTGATTACTTGTAAACCAAAGTATGCCAAAACTCTATTTTCGCCAGTCATTGGAACAATATCTGCAGCAATAGCCGCAGCTACAAGATCTAAATAAGGAATTAAGTCGTCTATCGTTTGATTTTGGTTTTTGGCTAAAGCCTGAATGAGCTTAAAGCCAATTCCACAACCACATAATTCGTCATAAGGATATTCACAGTCGTCTCTTTTAGGATCAAGAACTGCAACAGCATCTGGTAAAGCATCGCCAGGTCTGTGGTGATCACATATAATGAAATCTATATTTCGTTCTTTCGCGTAAGCAATATGATCAATTGATTTAATACCGCAATCCAATGCAATGATTAATGAAAATCCATTGTCGTCAGCATAATCAATTCCCATAAAGGAAATTCCATACCCTTCTAGATAACGATCCGGAATATAAGTAGCTACTTCAGGATAATAACTTTTCAAGTAGGATGAAACTAGCGAAACTGCAGTTGTTCCATCGACGTCATAGTCACCAAAAACTAAAATTCGTTCGTTATTTTCTATTGCTTTTTCAATTCTACCAACTGCTTTGTCCATATCTTTCATCAAGTACGGATCATGCAAATGGTCTAAGGAAGGTCTAAAAAAGTTTTTTGCGTCGTCAAAAGTTTCTATTCCGCGCTGAACTAATAATTGGGCTACAAAATCTTCTACATTTAGAGCTTGCGCCAAATGTTTGATTTTCTCTTCGGAAGGTTTAGTTCTAGTAGTCCAACGCATTTTGATTTTGATTGAGTAGTAGCGATTTCTGATCTTAGATTTTGTCTATTAAAATCAAAATTCTTAAATAGTTTATTTCAATTCTAAAGGACTTCCGTAAAATCCAATTCCTTCCCATCCTGTTTTCATAAAGTTACGAATGTTTTGGTGGTTGGTTTCTTCAGGATTTTTTAATACATCTTCGAAATAATAAGCACCAAAACAAGATAATGTTGCTGATTCAGATAAGTTGTTCATTTCGGCAAAAGCCAATATTTTACAAGAACCTGAGTTTTCTACAGCGGTATTATGTAAAGTTCCGTTTTCGAAAGCGGTTGATTCAAAATTATAATTTTCTTCGATAACAGCAATCGTTTCCTGAAAAGTAATCGTTTCTGGACTTTGATTTAATTTTTCTAAAAAAGCTTGTATGCTCATGTAAATGGTAGATTAAAATTGTGAAGCGATATTTTTAGCAGCAACTATAGCTCCTTCCATATATCCTGGATTTTGAGAAGCGGTTTCAGAACCTGAAATAAAGAATTTATTGTTATATAATGACTTTCTATATTCTGCATTTCCATTATTTTCATGTCCCATCACCAGCTCTTCATAAGGAAGAAACGTCAGCGGTTCTTCGCGCCAAATTTTTTCGTGATATTTCACGAATCTTGCAGCTTCAGGGCCAAAAACCTTAGTAAGCTGCAGGATGACTTTCTCTTTTCGTTCCTCTTGCGAGAGCGTGTAAGTGCCACCGTTTAAAAATCCTTTCAATGCAAAACCTTTATTGTCCGCATTAGTATGGTCGTACATTTCTTGAATAATACTTGCTTGGCTATATAAAGTTCCTGAATAATTATTCGCTCTCCAAAACGGAGTAGCATATTCGACAGCAAACTTTATTGATTCTCCCATCCATGTATGCGTTTTCTTGGCTAAACGTTCAAGATTTTCAGATAAAGCAGGTTCAAATTTTATTGTCTGAATTAATAGATGTGGAGGTAAAGTACTAATTACTTTAGCTGATGAATAGGTTTTCCCATTCGAATCAGTAATTAAGATAGAGTCTTCACAATCTTTTATAAAATCAACTTTAGTTTTTGTTTTAATATTTTGAAGACCAACTTTTTCTACTAATTTCTCAATTAATTGAGCTGTTCCACCTTCTATTCGGAAAGATGATTCTTCGGCATCTGAAATTTCAAATTTTTGCGGAGGAACAAAAGACATCGTTTCAAAAAATGAAATTCCACTAGTATGTTGCTTAAAATATGGTATTTTAAAATCCTCCAGTAATTCAATAAGATTTTGATGCGGATTACTGAACCACGTCGCACCCATTTCCATGGTTACTCCCGTAGTTCCCGTAACAGTTTGTATACGACCACCGATACGCTCATTAGCTTCTAAAATGGTGATTTCAAAACCTTTTTTTTGAAGTAAATAAGCAATCATTAATCCAGATAAACCAGCACCGATAATTATTATTTTATTACTGTTCATATTTCTTCGTCAGCTGAGAATTTTGATTTTTTAGGTTCCTTAGTTATTGGTTTGCCACCTACGACCACAACTATTTCTCCTCTAGGAGCAGTTTTTTCAAAATGAGTTAAAACTTCTCGAACTGTACCTCTAACATTTTCTTCATGCAGTTTTGACAATTCTCTGCAAACACAGATAGGCCTGTCTTCACCAAAGTAGGTGATAAACTCCGTTAATGTTTTTAATAGTTTATGAGGAGAGACATATAAAATCATCGTACGCGTTTCTTCGGCTAAAGCCAAATAACGAGTTTGCTTCCCTTTCTTATCAGGTAAAAAACCTTCAAAAATAAATTTATCATTTGGTAAACCACTATTCACTAAAGCAGGAACAAATGCTGTTGCACCGGGTAAACATTCTACTTCAACACCATTTTCGACACATGCTCTAGTCAATAAAAAACCAGGATCTGAAATGGCTGGAGTTCCAGCATCAGAAATTAAAGCGATATTCTCTCCAGCTTTTAATCTCGAAATTAAGTTTTCTACAGTTTTGTGCTCATTGTGCATGTGATGGCTATACATATGTGTGCCAATCTCAAAATGCTTGAGTAGTTTTCCGCTCGTACGGGTATCTTCGGCAAGGATTAGATCGACTTCCTTTAAAATCCTAATAGCTCGGAAAGTCATATCTTCAAGATTGCCAATAGGCGTAGGAACGATATATAATTTTGACATAAATTATTTAATTAAGTACAAATTTCAATGTTATCTGAATTTGTTAAAAGGACTGCGTACTCTCTTTTTATGTATTTTCTATAAGAATTTTTTCTCAATAATATCCATAAATCGGTCTTCATATTCCTGCTTGCCTTCCCAGTTATTATAATCTGGCTTCACCATTTCTTGAACGAAATCTCTAGTTTCATAAAAGGTGTTAAAAGTTATAAGCTGGCTCAAAACACGATTATAATCTTCGCTGCTATTGCCAAAAAGATGTTTTATAAAAGCAAGACGATCGTTAAGATCGATATTAATTCCTTTGGCTAATTTATCGTTAAGAGAAACTGTTTTTGGTTCAGATTTCTCTTCAATTTCAGTGGTGAAATTATTTAATTTTTGCTCTGCTATAGGCTCTTCTTCTTTTGGAGTCTCGATAACTACTACAGTTGGAATGTTTTCTATCTGTTGTTTTTTTACAAAAAAGGTGTCGTTGTAATTTCCTCCTAACAAATCTTCAAACGAGATTTGAACAGCTTCTTGTTTTTTTGGAACTTCTAATTTACTTTCGACTTCATTTTCTTCTGATAATTCGAAAGCAGGAATAAAAGGAGCTGACTCAGATTCTAAAATTTCCTCTTCAACATCTGTTTTATCATCTTCAGCTTCTTCAACCTGTTCTTCAGTTATTTCCTCAGTCGCTACTGTAAATTTTTGTTCAATTTCATCGTTGGTACTGTCTTCCTGCTCAGCAACTAAGATTTCTTCTTCTTGTCTTTCATGCTCTTCCTCAACTGGAATTTCTTCTGGAATTGGATTTGGTTCCTCTTCTACTTCTTCTACATTGTCTTCATCTTTTTCTTCAACTACCACTTCATTTGGAATACTCTCCTCAACTTGATTTGCAACTATTTCAGATTCTGTCTGATTTGAATCCGACTCAGAATCGAAAATTGACTCTATTTTTGCCGCAACATCGTGGTTGCCAATCGTTGGTTTCACTTCACTAAAATGTTCGTCTACAAATCTTAATACAGCTAATTTTTCATATAATTTCTGTGTTTCTAAATACAATTGATTGATGTCAGATTTATTTTTTAACTGTAATACTCTGTGTGCAATGCTGATTAAATCGGCTTCCAATTTTTTTTTCATAACTTTGAAATTATAGTGTTTTAGGCTGGTCTATCTGATATATTCCTTCCGGAGATTTATTTTAGCTTGTGGAAAAAGCGACCTTTTAATAAAAATGTCATACTTTTGAAACGACGTAAAAGTATAAAATTTTTAAGTCGGTTTCCCTATTACAAAGTAATAAAAACTATTCATTTTTTAAGTCAGAAAAATATAAAATGTTTCTCGAAAATACAGTAAATCATAAAGAGCAATTTGGTTGGATCGAAGTCATTTGCGGATCCATGTTTTCGGGTAAAACCGAAGAATTGATACGTCGTTTAAAACGGGCACAATTTGCTAAACAAAAAGTAGAAATTTTCAAACCTGCAATAGATACGCGTTATGACGAAGAAATGGTAGTATCACACGATGCTAACGAGATTCGTTCTACTCCTGTTCCTGCTGCTGCAAATATTGCTATCTTAGCGCAAGGTTGCGACGTTGTTGGAATTGATGAAGCTCAGTTTTTTGATGACGAAATTGTGAAAATTTGTAATGATCTCGCTAATCAAGGTATTCGTGTAATTGTTGCGGGATTAGACATGGATTTTAAAGGAAATCCTTTTGGACCAATGCCTGCGCTTATGGCAACGGCTGAGTATGTAACGAAAGTTCATGCTGTGTGTACACGTACTGGAAATTTAGCGAATTATAGTTTCCGTAAAACAGATAATGATAAGTTAGTAATGCTGGGAGAAACTGAAGAATACGAACCACTAAGTCGTGCCGCATATTATCATGCAATGCGAAAGGATTTAGAGTAGTTTTTATTAACCGTTTGTCAACGTTTAGAACTTTACAAAAGGTTAATAAATTTTAAGCATTGTTAAATATCAAAATTGTTTTGTGATGGGTATTTATGCGAGTAGATAAAATTCTCTAGATTTTCAAAAACTTTAATTACTTCATCTCTTTTTACATTGGTTTTTTTGTTCGAAACGATTGCCAAGTAGGAAGAGAATCTAAAATCCATATAGTTTTCTTTAAGATCAAACGGATTCAAGTGAATATAAACAATTAGATTTCTAAGATAATCATCAGAATCAATTTTCAATCTTTTAAATGGAGATTCTAGTAGCGCTCCATGTCGGTTGTTTACTTTGTTGTACGATTGGGTATAACAACTAATAAGTTTACCTATTTGTTTGCTGAAAATATTAGAGAGAGCATGTAAACCGTACTTTTTTCGATAGTTGATTTGGTATTTTTTTCTGCAAAAGTTTTGAGCACTTCTTCACTTTTTATTTTAACGATAAAATGAAAATGATTTGACATCAAACAATATGCATATACTTCACAAACTTCACTCAAATAATGTGTAAATTTTGATAAAAAAAATAGGCGATTTTCTTGACTTTTAAAAATTTCACAACTATTTATTCCTCGATTGTATATATGGTAGAAAGTATCAGCTTCAATAATTTCATTTCTGATGTCCTTATAATCTGAAGGTTTGCAGTTTAAAATAGATGTGTTTACTTTTAGTAAAGTTTGATTTTTGTAACCTTTGTCAAAGTTTAGAACTTTGACAAAGGTGTTAGATATGAATCTACTAAATTTTCTTCCTCATTCTTGCCACAGGAATATCAAGCTGTTCTCTATACTTCGCAATTGTTCTTCTTGCTATTGGATATCCTTTTTCTTTTAAAATTTCTGCCAATTGATCGTCGGGAAGTGGTTTTTTCTTGTCTTCTTCTTCTATAGTATTTTGCAGAATTTTTTTTATTTCTAGCGTTGATACATCTTCACCTTGATCATTTTTCATTGATTCCGAAAAGAATTCCTTAATTAGTTTCGTTCCATAAGGTGTTTCTACATATTTACTATTTGCAACGCGTGAAATTGTCGAAATATCAAGACCTACTAGATCAGCAATGTCTTTTAAAATCATTGGCCTCAACTTTGTTTCATCACCATCTAAGAAAAATTCTTCTTGATAATGCATAATTGCATTCATCGTTACAAAAAGTGTTTCTTGACGTTGACGGATTGCATCAATAAACCATTTAGCCGAATCTAGTTTTTGTTTTATAAACTGAACAGCGTCTTTTTGCTGTGCTGATTTATCACGCGAATCTTTATAAGTCTGCATCATTTCCTGATAATCCTTAGAAACGTGTAGCGAAGGAGCATTCCTTCCATTTAACGTTAATTCAAGTTCGCCATCTACAATTCGAATAGCAAAATCAGGAACTACATTTTCAGTAATTTTATTATTTCCAGTAAAAGCACCACCTGGTTTTGGATTCAGTTTCTCAATTTCGTGAACTGCTTTTTTAAGTTGGTCATTAGAAACACCATATTTCTGAATCAATTTATCATAATGTTTTTTAGTAAAAGCATCAAACTGATTTTCAATGATATCAGTGGCTAATTCAACGGACTCTGTAGGCGTTTTGTGTTTTAATTGCAGCAACAGACATTCCTGTAAGTCCCTAGCACCAACACCTGAAGGTTCAAGTTCATGAATAACTTGCATCATTTTTTCTACGGTTTCTTCATCAGTATAAATACCTTGAGTAAAAGCCATATCATCTACCATATCTGAAACGCTACGACGAATGTATCCCATGTCATCAATACTTCCAACAAGGAATTCTGCGATTTCGCGCTCTTCATCATTTAGTATAAAAGTGTTCAGCTGATTGATTAAATCTTGATGAAAACTAACTGGCGCAGCAAAAGGTGTTTCTCGATCTTCATCGTCGTCACTATAATTGTTGGCTTGTGTTTTGTAATCTGGAGTTTCGTCGTTGCTTAAATATTCATCAATATTTATATCTTCAGCATCGATACGCTCTGATTCAGCATCATCATAATCATCGTAATCTTCATTTTCGAATTCATCTTTCTCGAATTCGTCTTCTTCTTTTCCAGCTTCAAGAGCTGGATTTTCGTTCATTTCTTCTAATAAACGTTGCTCAAAAGCTTGCGTAGGCAATTGAATTAACTTCATCAACTGAATTTGCTGAGGAGATAATTTCTGTGATAATTTTAAATTTAAGAATTGCTTTAGCATTTTTATTGTTTAAAAAGTTTAAGGTCTAGGTTCAGAGCTGCAGAACATTCTACCAACTTTAAACTCTAAGCTTGAAACATATTTTTAAAATTCAGCGTTTTGTGGTGTTCTAGGAAAAGGAATTACATCTCTAATATTTGTCATTCCCGTAACAAAAAGAACCAATCTTTCAAATCCAAGTCCGAAACCAGAGTGAACTGCTGAACCAAAACGTCTAGTGTCTAAATACCACCATAATTCTTCTTCATCAATTCCTAAAGCTCTCATTTTCTCAACTAAAACATCAAAACGTTCCTCTCTTTGAGAACCACCTACGATTTCTCCAATTCCAGGGAAAAGAATATCCATCGCACGAACCGTTTTTCCGTCTTCGTTCAAACGCATGTAAAATGCCTTAATGTTAGCAGGATAATCAAACAAGATTACTGGACATTTAAAGTGTTTTTCCACTAAGTAGCGCTCGTGTTCTGACTGTAAATCAGCTCCCCATTCATTAATGATATAGTTGAATTTTTTCTTTTTATTTGGAGTACAATCTCTCAAAATATCGATAGCTTCAGTGTATGAAACACGCTTGAAGTTATTTTCTAGTACAAAATTTAATTTTTCTAAAAGAGGCATTTCGCTTCTTTCGGCAGCTGGTTTTGATTTTTCTTCGTCTAATAAACGACCTTCTAAGAATTTTAAATCCTCAGGGCATTTATCCATCGTGTATTTAATCACGTACTGAATAAAATCTTCTGCTAAGTCCATATTGTCATTCAAATCATTGAACGCTACTTCTGGTTCAATCATCCAAAATTCAGCAAGGTGACGAGATGTATTAGAGTTTTCTGCTCTAAACGTTGGTCCAAAAGTATAGATTTGGCCCAAAGCCATTGCAAAAGTTTCCCCCTCTAATTGTCCAGAAACAGTCAAATTAGTTTCTTTTCCAAAGAAATCTTCTTTGTAATCTACCTTTCCATCTTCTGTTCTTGGTGTATCGTCAAAAGGTAAAGCCGTTACTTTAAACATTTCACCAGCACCTTCCGCGTCAGATCCTGTGATAATTGGAGTATTTACATATACAAATCCTTTTTGCTGGAAATAACTATGAACTGCGTATGATAAAACCGAACGCACTCTCATAATTGCTCCAAACATATTTGTTCTTACTCTTAAATGTGCATTTTCGCGCAAAAAATCAAGACTTGGTTTGTTCTTAGGTTGTATTGGAAATTTTTCAGCATCTGAATCTCCTAGAATTTCTAGTTTTGCAACTTGAATTTCAAATTTTTGTCCAGCGCCTTTGCTTTCGATCAAAGTTCCTGTCACAGATATTGCTGCTCCAGTTGTAATTCTTTTCAAGGTTTCGTCTGGAGTATTCTCAAAATCTACCACACATTGAATATTATCAATCGTTGAACCATCGTTTAAGGCAATAAATTGATTGTTTCTAAAAGTTCTCACCCATCCTTTTGCATTTACTTCATGAAGCGTCGTAGTACTGTTTAGTAAGTCTTTAACTTTTGTATGTCTCATTTTATGTGTATAGTTGATATTAAAAATTGTCTCGTAACTTAACTGCAAATATAATTGATTTGTTTCTATTTTTAAGATGAGAATTGATGTAATCAGGAGCTATTTTCGCTCCCGAAGCATCGGGACGCTATATCCCTGCCCAAAAAGCAGGGGATGCCGCTGCTATCGGAGCTATGGTATAGTGGAATTACAGTTTTTTTATCATGTAAAAAGTCAATGTACTATATTCAAACTTGGAATTTTTCATAAATGAGTATGATTAGTTATTCGTCTTTCGATAATTAAATCGTTTTAACAATCCATGTTAGTTTTATTGGATTTTATTCAAGTCGTAAAGAGTCTATAATTAATCCTGCCTTTTAGAACCAACAATAATAAAACAAAAAAACAGTTTCAAAATTAAATTTGAAACTGTTTTTTTGCAATCTGTAATAAGAAAAACTTTAAATTATATTCTCTCTACTTTAAGTAATTCAATTTCTTTTTCACCTTCTTCAAATGACCAAGTAAGTTTGTCTCCAGCTTGGTATCCTACTAATGCAAGTCCCATTGTTGACATAATAGACTCAGTATTGTTTCTTCTTTTTGCTTTATCTGGCGCTACAAATGTGAAAACTTCTTCTTCATTGGTATCAAGATATTTTACTGTTGCACGAGTATCAATGTTCACAACATCTTCTGGAAGTTCTTTTCTAGTAACTTGTTTAGCACTTTTAAGTTGTGCAAGTAAAGTTGCTTCTTGAATTGGAGTTGCTTTTTTTCTTTTGACATGATCTTTAATCATATCATATATTCCTGTAGTTAAAATTAAACTTTTTGACATTTTGTTTTGTGTTATTGCATTTCTCTAGGAAGTTTTTTTAAACCCAAATATCAAATGCCCACACTATTGAAAGATGAGATTTGACCGTGAAAAACTTCATCAAAAGATTTGATGCGTTATTTTATAAAGATAAATTGAATAGTAAAGTAGTCCCTGTCTTGGGTAGCGACAGGGTTTAATATATAAACTCTTTTGAGCTCTTTAAAAAAGCATCGTCTTGTTTATACTGCAAAGACAAAACAAGCCCTAACTTGTGAGATTTTTTATATAAAAAATAGGCGTTGTTCATTTTGTTGCTTTTTGCTAAATGCTAAGATAGATCAAATAATAGTGATTTCAAAATCATTGCTCGATCTATTGATGCTATTAACAATTCATTGGCAAGTTTTAAGATGTTCTTTAAGTAATCTTTAAGAATTACGACTCTTTTGAAATTATTTCTTGTAAATCATTCGTGTAGAGATAGCAATTCTATTCCACGAATTAATTACCACAATTAGCATAATAAGTTGCGCTGTGATTTTTTCGCCAAAGCGAGCAATTACGCTGTTGTAAGTTACATCATTGACTCCATTTTCTGAGATATCTGTTACTTCTTCTGTCAATTGAAGGATTGCCTTTTCATCTTCAGAAAAAAGATGTGACTCTTTCCAAGCTGATAGTAAATATATTCGACGTTCACTTTCACCTAATTTTATTGCTTCTTCCGTATGCATGTCTAGACAGTAAGCGCATTTATTAATTTGAGAAGCTCTTATTTTTATAAGTTCTTTAAGTGTTGAAGATACTTCAGTACTTTTTGCGTAGTTTTCTAAAGCCATCATTGCTTTATACGCTTCTGGCTGCAAATCTTTTATTGAAATTCTTATTGTCATTCTATTTGCTATTTTTTGATCACTAATTTTTTCAAATAATCACTTGTAACTTCGTTGGATGTTATTTCTGATAAGCCTTCTAAATTTTTTAATTTTAGTGCTATGTCTTTCATCGCTTTCATTGCAATTTTTAAAAAAGCAGGTCCTAAACTCACTCTTACAACTCCTATTTCTTTCAGAATATTTAATTCAGGAACACTAGGGAGAGTCAATATGTTGATAGGCATATTTAGTTCTTCAACTAATGCTTTGATATCTTCTTTTTGTCGAATAGCAATAGGGAATAAGCAATCAGCTCCAGCATTTTTATAAGCAAGTCCTCTTTTTAAAGTTTCTTGAATTTTTGATTCGGGAGTAGAAAATACTTCTCCATGAATATATACGTCAGTTCGAGCATTTATAAATAATGAAATCCCCATGTTAGTAGAAACACTTTTAATAATTTCAATTCGTTTGCATTGAATGTTTATCGGAATCAGCTCGTTCGTTTCTCTATTTGTATCCTCAATATTAATTCCTACTATTCCAGTTGCAATGAGTTTCTTGACATTTTCTTCAAGTTGAATATAATTGTTAGCATAACCACTCTCTATATCCGCTGTCACCGGTATATTAACGCTTTTTGTGATGGTGGTAAGGAGCGTTAGCAGTTGGTCGAAAGGTAAATATTCACCGTCATTGTATCCGTTTGTGTAGGCAATAGAAGCACTCGCTGTTGCAATAGCTGGGTAGTCCAAACTTTCTAATAATGAAGCTCCTAATGAATCCCAAACATTGGGTAATACAAGCATTTTTCCAGAATGATGCAGTGCATGAAATTGTTTAGCTTTTATTTGTTGCTGTTTAGTATCTTTCATTTTGCTTAGCTATATTTTAAAAAAAGTACGCTTTTTTATTATTATTGTTCTTTTCAAAAGTAACTCTATTATTTCGCGATAAGAGTAAAATTTGGTATTCAAAATTCAAAATTCAAAATTCAGAAATATGAAATGATATTCCAGCGAAATTTAGAAATATAATTCGATCAAATTTACTTTACTTTAGTCAAAGCGGTTCTTTTGTGAGCTGCAATATAATCTGTTTTCGAGCTCTTAAATCCATATTGAGGATCTTTTTCATTCGCGTGATGCGTATATCCTTCATAATCAAAATCTTTGATGTGTATTTTAATTATTGTTCCATATGACATCCCTGCTTTTGAGTTCCAACTTACTTAGTCGCCAACTTTAAATAGAGTTTTCATAATCTAATTTTGATGATTGGTCACATGGTTTTTGGCTGCAGCCAAATGATAAAAACTTTATTCCTGCTCCGAGTAAAATACGTTTTCTCCAATTATTGTCGCGGGTGCAGTGTATTTGTGTTCTTGAACTTTGTTAATTCCCATAATGTGGAGTACGCTCCAACCTTTTGCTTTCAGATAATCAGAAACCATCGAACGATGGCATCTCCACCAAACGGCTTCGGAACACATGTATGCAGTAGTTTGCTTTAAAGCTATTTCTTCTAAATGAGTAACAGCATTTTTAAATTCAGTAGTTTCCATGTAATCCGCGTAACCTCTAAAGGATTCGTTTTTCCAAATCGTATTTTTAGAATCTTTGTTGGCTTTTCTTCGTCCGCCTAAGTCAAGCATGTGAATGTATTGGATTCCTGCTTCGTTTAATGATACTTTTAAATTTTCTTGATCGAATTGTGGAAATTTACGTGAACCTGGAAAACGACGAATGTCTACAATAATTTTTATATCAAAAGAGCGTAGCATAGCCAGAAATTCGGCGATAGTATGCGTAGAATGTCCTATGCTGTAAATTACTGGTGCCTTCATAATAGATTATTCAACGTGAGGATATATTTGTCAATGTACAATTGTTTCTCTTTTGACTTGTACTGCTGAATATAACGCGGATGTTCTAGTACTTTTAATTGGCCGAATAATTGTGCTTCTTTATTTAATTTTTGAATGAATAATGCATTTTTCTTTCCTAATACATAAACTTGGGAAGTGTCTAAGCCCAAACTAATATGCTCTTTTAAAGTCAAAATCATAAAATCTTTGACCATTTCAAAGAGCGTATTATCGTCGTAATAATTAGCGTTCAACCATTTTCCTTCCTTTGTTTTTCGAACTATCGCTAATGGAAATGGTGAATTAACGTAAAATTGCTTGTAGAAATCAATAGGACCGCCAAATTCCTGAATCATGTCATACATAAAAACAGAGGATATTTCGTGCGTGTGTGCTGATTTCATTTTGATACCGCAAACACTTTCTAATCTCTTAGTATCTGTAAATGGAACGCCAGTAACGCCGGCGCCGTGCCGACTTGGATTTATACCAACAATAAATTTTCTTTTTTCTGAATCAGCGTAGAATTTTTGATAAAACTGTCGCATTACTTCCATTGTTTCAGGATTGTCCGCATAAGGATTTAGTACTTGGAATCCATCTGGCAACGCTCCTGAATACTGCAATTGACGATTGAAACTGATTATTTTATCTCCAAAACTTTCTATCATAATAATTTTATTCTTGTTATTAAAGATGCTTTCACGATTTATTTAATAGTAAATCTTTTTAAAAGTGGCCTTTAGTAAAGTTACTGAAAAAGATTTTACAAAAAAAAAGAGGATCCAAATTCCGAAGTAAATCGGGATTTGAATCCTCTAATATATTTTAAGAACTGACTTTTTTTAGCTAATTCATAAAGGAGTGGTAATTTAGTTTCCTCTGTAAGTGGAGTAACCAAATGGTGAAAGCGTTATTGGAACGTGATAATGCTCGTTATCTTTCAATTCGAAAACAATTTCGATAAAAGGATAGAATGATTTTTGCCCTGCTTTTTCGAAATATGGAGCAGTGTGGAACGTTAATTTATAAATTCCAGTATGATCTTTTCCATCTGCTTTAACGAAATCTCCAATACGTCCGTTTTTGTCAGTAAATTTTTCATCGACTTGTTTCCACTTCGAATTTTTTTCCTGTTTTGATAATGTTATTTTAACATCAGGAGCTGGTTTTCCTTGAGTGATGTCAAGAATATGACTTGACAATTGATATTTTACTTCTTGAGCAAATGACATACTTGCTGTCGCAAGAAATAATACTAATAAGAGACTTTTTATTTTCATTGTAATTTAATTAAGTGATTATTGACTAATTTTAAAACCTAAATTTTCTACTGCTTTTATTGCGATATTGTTATCGTTTTCTGATCCGCCACCACCTGAAACTCCTATGCTTCCTACCAAATTACCATCTTTCCAGATTGGCATTCCGCCTCCTAATAAAAGTAATTCAGGTAAAGTATTTAAATTTTTAGCATCTTTACTTTCCTCTGCATTTTTCATCAATTGTAAACTTGGAGTTTTTGTAGATAACGATGTGTACGCTTTTCTTCTTGATGCTTCTGTGTTATGCGGCCCTACGTTATCACCTTTCAGTAATAAAATCGTTACGCCAGAAGAATTTAATACAGCAACAGAAACTTTTTTGTTGATTTTTTGCGCTTCTAAGTTGGCTTGTTTGGCAAGTTCTAATGCGCCTTCTTGATTTAATTCCGCTGATTTAACCACATATTGTGCTGAGGCAGAATAAGCAAAAAGTAAAAAAAGAGCGCTTCCTAAGATTTTTTTTCTAATATTCATAATATATATTGTTGATCGGTGAAATGCCATTAAAGTTTATGATCCTTAGTATTAAAGCTGAGTTGAGCACAATCATTTTTTACGACTCAGCAAAGGTAATTAGTTTAGCTTTTGGAATAAATGCCTATTCCAAATAAGTTAACAGCTGTTAATGCAAATTTTACAAAATTAAATAGCTTTTTAACTTTGGTAATAAAACAAGGAAATATCTTTAAAAATCTATTTACCAATAACTTATGATATGAAGATATTATTTTTCCATCATTAGAAAAATGATTTAGATCACTAAATAGAGCTGTTTACAATTACACAAACCTTTTATCACTTCACAATAGAATCATAAAATTTTGAAGTAATTCTATTTGCCTTTACTTCGATTTATCTAAATCTTCGTGATCCTTTTCATTTGGATTATTTAAAATGTCAATTTTTGGCTCCATGAATTCTTGCTTGTTTGCCAATGATTTGTTCAAGGTTAAAACTAAACAAGGCAACAGCATCAAGTTAGATAGCATACCAAAAGCAAGAGTGATGGCTATTAATCCTCCTAAGGCGACTGTTCCACCAAAATCAGATAACATAAATACTGAAAAACCAACAAATAAAACCACTGAAGTATAGAACATGCTAATGCCAGATTCCTTGATTGTCGCAAAAACTGATTTCTTAATCTTCCAATTATTGTTTTTTAGCTCTTGACGGTATTGTGCTAAAAAGTGAATCGTGTCATCTACCGAAAGTCCGAATGCAATACTAAAAACTAAAATTGTAGATGGTTTTAATGGAATCCCAAAATAACCCATCAATCCAGCCGTGATTACTAATGGAAGTAAATTTGGAATCAGCGAAACCACAACCATTTTGAAAGAACGGAACATGAAAACCATTAATAACGAAATCAAGAATACTGCAAAGAGTAATGACGTAACTAAATTATCTAGTAAATACTGTGTCCCTTTTTCGAAAACTAAAGCCTTGCCAGTCATAACTACATCATAACGGTCTTTAGGAAAAACTTTATTTGCTTTCGCCCAAAGCTGGTCTTCAATTTTAGCCATATTTCCAGTGCCAATGTCACGCATAAAAGTGGTAATTCTAGCCACTTGGCCCGTGCTATCAACATAGCTTTTCATTAAGTTATCCTTGCTGTTTTTAGTAGCGTTTTTAGCATAGCTTAATATGAAATTTTGCTCTTGCGAAGTTGGTAAATCATAATAATCAGGGTTACCGTTGTAATATGCTTGTTTAGAATATTTAACAAGATTTAATATTGAAATAGGTTTAGAAAGTTCTGGGATTTCTTCTATCGTTTCTTGAAGTTCGTCCATCCTTTTTAATGTAGACAAATTCATTACTCCCTTTTTTCTTTTGGTGTCAACCGTAATTTCAAGCGGCATGATTCCTTCAAATTCTTTTTCGAAAAATAAAATATCTTTATAGAAACTGGTATTCTTAGGCATGTCCTCAATTAAACTTCCAGATGTTTTGATTTTTAGTGCACCTACGATACTTACAAAAAAGATAACTAAAGCAATAGCATAAACATAACCTCTATTATATTTGACAGTTTTTGCAATCCAGCTGATAAATACGCGAGTGTAATTTCGATTTAAATGTGCTAAATGCTTTTCTTTAGGAACGGGTTGGTAGCTGTAGTAGATTGGAATTACAATCAAACATAAAAAGAATAGTGATACAATACTTAACGAAGATATGATTCCAAATTCCTTTAAAAGTTGGCTGCTAGTAATTATAAAAGTAGCAAATCCAGCGGCTGTGGTAAGGTTTGTCATTAAAGTTGCCGTTCCTACCTTTGTAATCACGCGTTGTAAAGCTCTCGCTTTATTGTGGTGTGCACTGTATTCTTGCTGGTATTTATTGGTTAGAAAGATACAATTTGGAATTCCAATAACGATAACTAATGTTGGAACTAGAGCCGTCAAAACGGTAATGTGATAATTGAATAAACCAAGTAATCCAAAAGTCCACATTACACCAATAATCACAATTACAATAGCAATTAACGTAGCTCTAAACGAGCGAAAGAAAAAGAAAAATATTAGTGAGGTAAGTAATAATGAAGCGCCTATGAATAAACTAATTTCGTTTAAAATGCTCAAGGCGTTTAATGTTCTAATATAAGGCATTCCTGAGACGCGTAAATCAATACCGGTTTCTTTCTCAAAGGCGTCGATTTTTGGAATAAAACTTTTTACAATGTAATCTTTGCGATGTGCAGTATTAACAATTTTTTTATCTAGATATATCGCTGAACGGATACTTCCACTTTTTTTATTAAAAAGTAATCCTTCATAAAAAGGCATGTTTTCAAACAAATCTTTTTTGATGGTCTTTAAGTATTCTGGACTATTTGTTTTATTGGCATCTACGAAAGGAACTAGCTCAAATGTTTGTAGATTGTCATTTTTCTTCAATTGTTTTAAATCGTTTACTGACACAACTAAATCTACTTCTTTTTGCGCTTTGATCTCCGTCATCAATCTATTCCAAGCGGCAAAAGCTTTAGGCGTAAAAAAAGCATCATCTTTTACTCCAACAACGATTAAGTTTCCTTCTTCTCCAAATTTCTCCAAGAATGCGTTGTACTCTTTGTTGACGATATGATCGTCAGGTAATAAATTAGCTTCCGTAAATGAAAATTGTATGTTTTTCCACTGCAATGCTAAAAGAGCTGTTATCACAACGATAATAGATAACATAAAAATTCTATTTTTAAGGACAATTCGAGCTACTAGTTCCCAAAATCCCAAGCTAAACCACTTCGCCATATTTCATATATCAAGGGTACAAAGGTAATTAAATGTGGTCGATGTCATCTGTTTTAGCTTGTTTTTTTTGAGAATATCGAACTTATTCGCCTCCAATTTATTTTATTTTTAACCATAAAAATATCAGAAATTAAATGATACATTTGGTTGCTATTTAGCAGTGTTTACGTTGGGTAATAATGGGATATAATTATATATGAAAAAATATAAAAACGCACTTTTTTATTTTGGTGTAACAGGAGGTTTTTCTGCTTTGATATATTGGATTATCGGAAAAGGAAAATTTCTAGAAGCTAATAAAACAATTGAAACACCAGAAAGCGGTAACAGTTCTTGGAATGATTTTTTAGCTTCCATGCAGTATAATTTCCAAGATCCTTTAGCTATATTATTAGCTCAAATAGTAACTATAATTCTTGTCGCTCGATTCTTTGGTTGGGTTTTTAAAAAAATTGGTCAGCCATCTGTAATCGGTGAAATTATTGCCGGAATAGTGCTTGGACCTTCTTTAGTAGGGATGTATTTCCCGGGCTTTTCTGCTGCATTGTTTCCAGTAGAATCCTTAGGAAATTTAAAATTTTTAAGCCAAATAGGATTAATCCTTTTCATGTTTGTCATTGGGATGGAATTAGACATGAAAGTTTTGAAAAATAAGGCTAACGAAGCGATTGTGATCAGTCACGCCAGTATTGTAATTCCATTTGCCTTAGGTATTGGCTTAGCTTATTTTGTATATGATCAATTTGCTCCAGAAGGAGTAAAGTTTCTTTCTTTCAGCTTATTTATGGGAATTGCTTTAAGTATTACGGCTTTTCCGGTATTAGCGAGGATTGTTCAAGAACGAGGGATTCATAAAACAAAACTTGGAGCAATCGTTATTACATGTGCAGCGGCAGACGATATTACAGCTTGGTGTATTCTGGCGGTCGTAATTGCGATTGTAAAAGCTGGAACTTTCGTTAGTTCTTTATACATTATTTCGCTTGCAATTATCTATGTGATGGTTATGATCTTTATCGTAAAACCATTCTTGAAAAGGATTGGTGATTTATATGGTTCGAAAGAGAGCATCGGCAAACCAGTAGTAGCTATCTTTTTCTTAGTATTAATTATGTCTTCATATGCAACGGAGGTAATAGGGATTCACGCACTTTTTGGAGCATTTATGGCTGGAGCAATTATGCCAGATGTTCCCAAGTTTAGATCTATTTTTATTGAAAAAGTCGAAGATGTTGCTTTGATTTTATTACTTCCTTTATTTTTCGTTTTTACAGGTTTAAAAACAGAAATAGGATTGTTAAACGATCCATATCTTTGGAAAGTTACCGGATTTATTATTCTTGTTGCAGTTGTTGGAAAATTTTTAGGAAGCGCTTTAGCAGCTAAATTTGTTGGGCAAAGCTGGCGCGATAGTTTAACAATTGGTGCTTTAATGAATACCAGAGGTTTGATGGAATTAATTGTATTGAACATTGGATTAGAGCTAAAAGTATTAACTCCTGAAGTATTCACCATGATGGTTATTATGGCATTAGTAACGACTTTTATGACTGGACCGGCATTAGATTTAATTAACTTTTTATTTAAAACAAAAGACAGCGATACTGTTGTTCAAGCCACAAATTTTAATAAATACCGAATCCTAATTTCGTTTGGGAACAATGAAAAAGGAAAATCATTACTTCGGTTAGCTAACAGTTTAGTAAAGAAACAAAAAGCGCAATCTTGTATTACAGTAATGCATTTGTCATTGAGTGATGAGGTACATTCTTTTAATTTAGATGATAAAGAGAAAAATATTTTTCATCCTATTGTTGAACAATCGCAATTGTTGGATCAAGACATAAAGACAATTTTTAAAGCTACAGTCGATATTGAGACTGAAATCGCTGACGTTGCAAATCAAGGAGATTACGATTTGTTATTAGTTGGTTTAGGAAAATCAATTTTCGAAGGGACTATTTTAGGGAAAGTTATTGGTTTTACTACTAGAATTATTAATCCAGATCGACTAATCGATAAGTTTACTGGAAAAGAAGGACTATTCGAAAACTCTCCTTTTGATGAGAGAACAAGACAGATTATTTCGAAAACAAAAATGCCATTAGGAATTTTAATTGATAAGGACTTACAAGAAGTCGAACGTGTATTTGTTCCAATCTTTCGTTCTGAAGATTCGTTTTTGATTGAATATGCTCAAAAATTAATTTTTAATAACAATTCCGAAGTCGTAATTTTGGACGCAAATGGACTTCTTCAAACCAATTTTGTTTTGAAAAGTGCGCTAGATTCTTTAGAGCAGAAATACCCAAATAATATTAGTTTGATCTCGAGTCAAACGATTGAAAAGGAATTTTTAGAGCTACAGGATTTAATGTTAATTAGTCTCGAAAGTTGGAAACAAATAGTCGATTCTAATACTATTTGGCTGAGCGAAGTTCCTTCGGTCTTAATTTTAAAACAGTAATATGAATTGGATTTTATTGATTATTGGTGGTCTTTTTGAAGTTGGTTTTGCCACTTGTTTAGGAAAAGCAAAAGAAACTTCAGGAATGACGTCAACATTATGGTTGTTTGGATTCTTAGCTTGTTTAGCGGTAAGTATGTTATTACTTTACAAAGCAACGCAAACCTTACCTATCGGAACAGCGTACGCAGTTTGGACTGGAATAGGAGCTGTAGGAACAGTATTAGTTGGGATTTTTGTATTTAAAGAACCTGCTGATTTCTGGAGAATATTCTTTATAACAACTTTGATTAGCTCTATTATAGGACTTAAATTTGTCTCAAGTATTTAAAATGCTAGCTTTGACTTATAGAGGAAATAAAAAATCCGTCTCGTTACAAATGTAGCGAGACGGATTTTTTTATGTTTTTTGTAGAAAAACTTAAACCTTCATGATTTCAGCTTCCTTGTGAACTAAAAGTTCGTCGATTTTTTTGATAAAAGTATTAGTCAAAGTCTGCACTTCTTCTTCAGCATTTTTACATAGATCTTCAGATGTCCCGTCTTTTTCTAATTTTTTGATATCAGTGTTAGCATCTTTACGAGCGTTTCTAATTCCCACTTTAGCATCTTCTGATTCCACTTTTGCTTGTTTAGCAAGATCGCGTCTTCTTTCCTCTGTTAAAGCTGGAACACTTATAATAATTACATCACCATTATTCATTGGGTTAAACCCTATGTTTGCGATCATAATTGCTTTTTCAATTACGTGTAGCATGTTTTTTTCAAAAGGCTGTAAAGTAATTGTTCTTGCATCGGGAACACTAATTTTAGACACTTGAGAAAGTGGTGTTGCTGATCCATAATAATCTACAAAAACACTTCCTAACATCGCCGGAGATGCTTTCCCAGCACGAATATTTAAAAATTCCTTTTCTAAATGCGCAATAGAACCTGTCATAGATTCTTTGGTACTATCTAATATAAATTCAATTTCTTCAGTCATTATTTTAAGATTTTAGATTCATTCCATAGATAAAGATTGCTGTTTTTTCTAGTGCAACCTTTTACTATGACATAATCGCTTTATATATTTACTACGGTTCCTATATTTTCTCCTTCGCAGATCTTCAATAGATTTCCTGTATTGTTCATATCAAAAACTACGATTGGCAGTTTATTTTCTTGGCTCAATGTAAAAGCAGTAGTGTCCATTACATTCAAACCTTTTTTAAGTACATCTTCAAAAGAAATAAAATCAAATTTCACAGCTGTTGGGTTTTTCTCAGGATCACAATCGTAAACTCCGTCTACACGCGTTCCTTTTAAAATTACATCGGCATTCATTTCAATACCTCTTAACACTGCTGCAGTATCTGTTGTGAAATATGGGTTTCCAGTTCCAGCTCCAAAAATTACAATTCTTCCTTTTTCAAGGTGGCGATCTGCTCTTCTTTTAATGTAAGGCTCTGCTATAGATTCCATTTTTAACGCCGTTTGCAAACGGGTTTTCATACCTTTTTCCTCAAGTGCACCTTGCAATGCCATTCCGTTAATCACTGTTGCCAGCATTCCCATGTAATCACCTTGCACTCTGTCCATTCCTGCACTTGCTCCAGCAACTCCTCTAAAAATATTTCCACCGCCTATAACAATTGCGATTTCTACTCCTTTATCGTGGATTTGCTTAATTTCATCGGCATATTCACCTAATCTTTTCGGATCAATTCCGTATTGCAAGTCACCCATCAAGGCTTCACCACTTAATTTTAGAAGAATTCTTTTGTATTTCATTTTGAGTTGAGTTGATTGGTGCAAATATAGACATATTCTGATTTTTAAAAAAAGTGTTGTCTACATTTTATAAATTAAGTTTTTCGTAGGAATCTTTTGCGGCTTTATAGCCAATTTTAAAAACGTTATCCATCTTTATTTTATTGGTTTCGAATGTACTATAGATGGATAAATCAGTAGGTTCTATGACCCAGTCGCAACTATTAAACTTATGCATATTTGAATTTGCTGAAAGAATATCAAATGCCCTAGTAGTAACGGCTTTGATCGAATTCAAATCTTTTGCTTCAATCTTTTGAATTGGACTAACATAAATACCTATTAAAGTTTCGCAATGTCCTTGTAAAATGTCAGTTGGAAAGTGATTTAAAATCCCACCATCGCTGTATAATCTTCCATCAATTTCATAGGGAGACATAATTCCTGGAAAGGCGGATGAGGCTAATATTGCATCAACAATTTTAGTATCTTGCCCAAAAACTTTTAATTTTCCACGCACCATATCCGTTGCTGTGATCTGAATTGGAATTTTTAATTCTCCTAATACTGCGTCTTTGAAAATACTTTGAAAATAATGTTTGAACGCTTCAGAATCTATTAGTCCCGCTTTTTTAAAAGTAAGATGCTTCCAATGAAAAAGATAAATAGATTTAAAAAAGGTTAAAATTTCTTCAGGCGTTTTCCCCCAAGAATATAACGCACCAACAATTGAACCCGCGCTCGTGCCAGCAATTCGATCTGGACGGATGTTTTGTTCTTCTAAAAACTTTATTGCTCCTGCGTGCGCTAAACCTTTAGAACCTCCACCAGAAAGGATTAGTCCAATTGATTTTGTTTGTAAATCCATATTCATTATTTGGCCTAAAATTACTCTTTTTGAACTTTAGAAAGTGATATTTGTCACTTTATAACCCCTTTTTTGTGCTAACTTTGTGAATGTAAATCAACAATTATGAAAACTGCAATAGCTAAAGGATTATTTAATAGTCATCCTTATTTAGAATATAGAAAATTAGTTTCCGATTTATTATTGGAAAATAAATCAACAGGAAGCGAGCAATCTGATGATTTGACTAATTACAGCACACTAAACGAAACAAGAATGAATCGTTTAGATAAAACAATGAAAATCTCTGAGGAAAACAGTGTTAAATTGAAGTCATTAGAAAGAGAGTATATCTGGCTAGTTATTTCAGAAGGTTGGTGTGGCGACGCAGCTCAATTATTACCTATTGTTAACAAAATGGCAATTGAATCAGGTAAAATAGAATTGAGTATTGTTTTAAGAGATGAGAACGACGCTTTAATGAATTTGTTTTTAACTAATAATTCTAAGTCGATTCCAATAGTTATTATCGTTGACAAACAAACAGGAGAGTTAATGGGTCATTGGGGACCAAGGCCAAAAGGAGCCATAACTTTGATCCAAGATTATAAAAAGGAATTTGGAGTTGTGGACGAAACTGCAAAAACTAATTTACAACTTTGGTACTTGCATGATAAAGGAATTTCTACTCAAAATGAATTGCTTGAGTTGATGCAAGAAATAGATTCTTAAACAGAGTTTTTTAGTAATTTGAAACGGTAATCGTGTAAAATAATTTTAATTTTTTAATCGAATAATTATTTGTAACTTAGTGAATGCTAACCAAGTCTATTATTTGATTTACTATCTGTAGGTGTTTGATTATTGTTTAACAATTTAAATAACATCATTATGAAAAAATTATTAGAAAGATTTTATGATTACGTTTCGTACTTACTTTTTGGAGGAGAGAAAGCAGCTCATTATTAATCGATGCTTTTAAGCTATCTAAAATTGAAAAGTATGGATTAAATTTACTTTAGTTTTTTAACAGAAAACACATTTCAAATTTTATTTTAAAAATTTGAAATGTGTTTTCTGTTTTATAATACCTGCAGCAGATTTAAAAACTAATGAGGGAAATTCCTAAACTTATATTTCCGGCGTCTTTTTTTTGCGTGCTTATAGGCAGAGCATAATGGTTCAGTTCGAT
Source organism: Flavobacterium weaverense (assembly GCF_003688495.1). Taxonomy (GTDB): domain Bacteria; phylum Bacteroidota; class Bacteroidia; order Flavobacteriales; family Flavobacteriaceae; genus Flavobacterium; species Flavobacterium weaverense. The sequence goes on from NZ_REFH01000008.1 coordinate 551,499, forward strand.
AAAAAGTAGCAAATCATCGCTCTGTAATCCTAGACTTATTTTTTTGTAATCACCTATCAAATTGCCACGACCTAATGCCATAGCTTTTCCCAATCCTAGTTGTAATGTAATTCTGGTATCTTCTCCCACTTTTGGACTTAAACGAAAATTGGCAAAAACAGGAACAACGACTAATTTATCAGTCCATTCCCAATTGATTCCGCTGTGAATTCCTAGACCGAGCCATTTTTTATAATGAACTCCATAACCTAGTTTTGCGCCTAAACCGTCAGGAACAAACCATGTGCCTTTTTTATGGGTGTATTCATCGACGATATTCGCATCCGGATTTCCTCTTAGTGCTACTGTAACGTCAAATTGTGTATAAGTGAATTTGTTGCTTTGAGAATAAGCACTAAAACTTAGTAGTATAAAAAATGTTAGAATTTTAAATGACCTACGTATTTTAAACATCAGTCGTCAAACTATCCTCAAAAGCGGTAACATCAATTCCATCTATTACATTGTAATCGCCAATCTTAGTTCGTCGTAGCGCTGTTAAATGAGAGCCAGAATTCATTGCTTTTCCAAAATCGTATGCTAGTGAACGAATATATGTTCCTTTACTACAAACGACTCTAAAGTCTATTTCTGGCAACGAAATTCTAGTGATTTCGAATTCGTGAATGGTAGTTTTTCTAAAAGCAATTTCGACAGTTTCTCCTGCTCGAGCATGCTCGTACAAGCGTACACCATCTTTTTTTATCGCAGAATAAATAGGAGGTTTTTGATCTATCTCTCCAAGAAATTGTTTAACTGTTTCATGAATCAAAGATTCGTCAATATGCGAAGTTGGATACGTATTGTCAATTTCAGTTTCTAAATCGTAGGATGGAGTAGTTGCTCCTATGAAGAATGTTCCAGTATATTCTTTGGCTTGACCTTGAAGCTCTGTAATTCTCTTAGTAAACTTACCGGTGCAAACTAACAATAATCCAGTTGCGAGAGGATCCAGAGTTCCTGCATGACCGATTTTAAATTTTTTTGGAAGTCCAAGCTTATTTATTAATGCGTATTTTAATTTATTGACCGCTTGAAAGGAAGTCCAATTCAGCGGTTTGTCGATAAGTAAAATTTGTCCGTCTAAGTAATCTTCGACTGTCTTCAAAAGATATTATTTAAAGTATGAAAAGTAAACCAATAAAAATAATCCAACAACAATGCGGTACCAACCCCAAGGTTTAAAACCGTATTTTTTAATGATTTCGATAAAGAATTTAATTGCTAAAACGGCAACTACGAAAGCAACGACATTTCCGATAAGAAATAATTTAATGTTTTCATCTGATTTTAATATCAGTTCGTAGCCTTTCATCTGCGAAGCTTCGTACGTCTTCATGAAAAGAGAGTAACATGTTACTGCCATCATTGTAGGTACAGCAAGGAAAAAAGAAAATTCAGCTGCTACGTGACGTGTTAACCCTTGTTGCATACCACCAATTATCGAAGCGGCAGAACGGCTTGTTCCTGGCATCATCGCTAAACATTGCCAAAAACCAATAATTACAGCTTTCTTGATCGTAATATCTTCTTCTCTTAGTACAGTTGGATTTTTGAAACGATCGTCTATGAATAGAAGGATGACTCCACCTACTATTAAAACGATGGCTATAGGAATAGGATCTCCTAAAACGGCTTCAATTTTATCGTCAAAGAATTTCCCTAAAACTAAAGCAGGAATTACTGCAAAAACAAGCTTAATGTAAAAATCAAATTTCGAGAAGTCGAAAAATTTCTTCCAGTATAAAGCTACAACAGCTAGGATGGCTCCAAATTGAATTGAAACTTGAAAAAGTTTTACGAAATCATCCTCTTGAATTCCAAAATAAGAACTTAGAAAAACCATGTGAGCGGTTGAAGAAACAGGTAGATATTCTGTTAAACCTTCAATTATGGCAATCAAAAATGCCTGTAATGTATTCATTTATGCGTTTTTTGGATTTTTAAGAATAGCGTATATCGTAATACCAAAACCAATTAAAACGGTTGTTGGAGCTAATCGAATTCTTCTAAAATTAAAGATTTCTTCGCTGAATACATTTGGATCATCACTTCCGCCGCCTGCCATTAGAATAAATCCTAAAGTAATTACTCCAATTCCAATTAATAGGATTTTATAATTTATTTTGTCAAAAAGAAATTCAGATTGTTGCTCTTTGTTTTTCATAATGTCATTGCGAGGAATGAAATAATCACATTCCTAATTTAAATTATTTAATATAAATCGTCAGTTCTTAAATTTAAGAAACGTTGCGTTGCAGAGTACGTGCTTAACCAAGTGATTAATACTCCAATTGCTAAAACTGCTAGTAAAATCATTCCTATTGCAGCTTTATCTTCTAATATGCCAAGATTAGGATAACTATTTTCAACGTAAAGTAAGACTCCTATTAATGCTAAGACTGCTAAGACTGCTCCTATCATTCCTAATTTTATGCTGCGAGTGATAAATGGTTTTCTAATGAAAGACTTAGTAGCACCAACCATTTGCATCGTTTTTATAATAAATCGATTTGAATGAATTGATAATCGCAATGAGCTATTAATTAATAAAACAGCGATAATAGCTAGAAATCCACTAATTATTAAAATCCACGAACTTACTTTTTTAATATTATCGTTAACTAAATTTACTAATTGTTTATCGTAAACGATATCAGAAATCATTGCATTTTTACGCAAGTTGGTTTCTATTTTTGCAATACTATCCTTAATTACATAATCTGCTTTTAAGTGGATGTCATATGAGTTTTGTAGTGGATTTTCACCTAGGAAAGTCATGAAATCTTCACCTATAATATCTGTATGTTGTTTAGCTGCTGCATCTTTAGCAACAAAATCATATGATTTCACAAAACGACTTGCTTTCAATTCTGTTCCAAAGCTTTTTAAAATACTATCATTAGCTTCATTTTTGAAAAAAACCGTCATGGCAATATTTTCTCTAAAATCGTTTGCTAATTTATTAGAATTTACAATGAAAAGACCTAAAATTCCCAGCAGAAATAAAACTAAGAAAACACTTAGCACTACTGAAAAATAAGAGGAAATTAACCGGCGTTTTTGAAAATTATCAAAGGAAGAACTCATAGTTTATTGAAATTATTGGGTAAAAATAACAAAGAATTTCTTTATTTAAAGTTAATAACGCCCAAAGTTTCAACTTTCGTACAATAAACGTAAATTTGGCACCTTAAAACAATCATTTCCCGAAAAAAAACGAAACAATTGTTAAAAACAGTTGGTCTGAATCTTATATTATGAAATACAATCCGAACGAAATTGAAGCCAAATGGCAAAAATATTGGTTAGAAAACGAAACCTTCAAAGCCGAAAATAATTCAGAAAAACCTAAGTATTATGTTCTTGATATGTTTCCTTATCCATCTGGAGCAGGTTTACACGTAGGACATCCTCTTGGTTATATTGCATCGGATGTATATTCTCGTTATAAAAGACATCAAGGATTTAATGTTTTGCACCCAATGGGTTACGATAGTTTTGGATTACCGGCGGAGCAATATGCGATTCAAACAGGACAACGCCCAGAAGATACTACATCGGTAAATATTGATGGTGGAGTTGATAAAGAAGGAAATAAAATTGCTGGCTACAGAAAGCAATTAGATAATATTGGATTTTCATTCGATTGGAGTCGTGAAGTGCGTACATCAAATCCAGATTATTACAAACATACACAATGGATTTTTATCCAATTATTCAATTCTTGGTATAACAAAAATAGCGATAAGGCAGAAGATATTTCGACTTTGACTGCAATTTTTTCAATAGAAGGAAATGCAAATGTAAATGCTGTTTGTGATGATAACATTCAGGAATTTTCTGCAAGTGAGTGGAATGCTTTCGCAAAAGAACAACAAGAGAAGATTTTATTACAATATAGACTTACCTATTTAGCGGAAACTGAAGTGAACTGGTGTCCAGGATTAGGAACGGTTTTAGCGAATGACGAAATTGTAAATGGAGTTTCAGAGCGTGGCGGATTTACAGTAGTTCGTAAAAAAATGACGCAATGGAGCATGCGTATATCTGCTTATGCAGAGCGATTATTGACAGGTTTAAACGATATTGATTGGAGCGAAAGCATCAAAGAAAGTCAGAGAAACTGGATTGGAAAATCTGTTGGAGCGATGGTTTCATTTCATGTGAAAGACCACAACGAGAAGATTGATGTTTTCACCACGCGTCCTGATACTATTTTTGGAGTTACGTTTATGACATTGGCGCCAGAACATGAATTAGTGGCTAAAATCACCACTGCAGATCAAAAAGGTGCTGTCGAATCTTATATCGAAAAAACGTCAAAACGTTCTGAAAGAGAGCGTATGGCTGATGTAAAAACAATCTCAGGAGTTTTTACAGGAGCGTATGCAGAGCATCCGTTTACTACAGAAGCAATTCCAGTTTGGATTGGAGATTATGTTTTGGCAGGATATGGAACGGGTGCTGTAATGGCGGTTCCTTGTGGCGATGAAAGAGATTATGCTTTTGCTACTTTCTTCAAAGGAAAAGAAGGAATGCAAGAAATTAAAAATATTTTTGCTTTAAATTCCTCTACATTGGATGGGAGCCCGCAGGGTGGGGTGGATTTTGCTTATGGTGATAAAAATGGATTTACGATTGCTAATTCCGATTTCTTAGACGGAATGGATTACAAGCAAGCAACTCATAAAGTTATTGAAGAGCTGGAGAAACTAAAACAAGGAAAAGGAAAGATAAACTACCGTTTACGTGACGCTGTTTTTTCTCGTCAAAGATATTGGGGAGAACCATTTCCAGTTTATTATGTAAATGGCTTGCCGCAAATGATTGATGCAAAATATTTGCCTATTATATTGCCGGAAGTAGAAAAGTATTTACCAACAGAAGATGGTTTACCGCCTTTAGGAAATGCTTTAGTTTGGGCTTGGGATACTGAAAAAAATAAAGTTGTAAATACTGATTTAGTTGATAATGCTACCATTTTTCCTTTAGAATTAAACACAATGCCAGGATGGGCAGGAAGTTCATTCTACTGGATGCGTTATATGGATGCGCACAATGAAAACGAGTTTGCTAGTAAAGAAGCTTTAGCCTATTGGGAAAGCGTTGATCTATATATTGGTGGAAACGAACATGCAACAGGACATTTATTGTATTCTCGTTTTTGGAATAAATTTTTAAAAGATAAAGGCTTTGCGCCAACAGAAGAACCATTCAAAAAACTGATTAATCAGGGAATGATTTTAGGGATGAGTGCTTTTGTATATAGACTGAATTTAGCAGATAATACCGATATTATTGGCAATATTTTACCAAACCTGCAATTCGATGCTGAAGAAAAAGTTTTTGTTAAAGAATTTGTAGCGAAGTTCAATAATAAGATTTTTGTCACTTTGAATGATGCAAAATCATTTCTTAATCCAAAAGATGACGAATTATCTATTTTGAATCATTTTCCAGGAATTGACTCTGCGTTAAAATTTAAATTTCCAAAATATGCTAATGTAATTAGCAACGGGGTTTCAATTGACATAGCTAAAATACATACAGATGTAAATTTTGTAAACTCCTCAGACGAATTGGACATCGAGAGATTCAAAGCGTGGAGAGAAGATTATAAAGACGCTGAGTTCATCACAGATGATAACGGAAAATACATCGTTGGTCGCGAGGTCGAAAAAATGTCTAAATCAAAATACAATGTAGTTACTCCAGATGATATTTGTAATGAATATGGAGCAGATACTTTGCGTTTGTATGAAATGTTCTTGGGTCCTTTGGAGCAAGCTAAACCTTGGAATACGGCTGGAATTTCTGGAGTTTTTGGTTTTTTGAAAAAATTATGCCGTTTGTACTTTGACGAAAATGGTTTGATTATTACCGATGAAGTACCATCAAAAGAGAACTTAAAATCATTACATAAAACGATTAAAAAAGTTGCGGAAGACATTGAAAACTTCTCTTTCAACACTTCAGTGTCGCAGTTTATGATTTGTGTGAATGAATTGTCGACTCAAAATTGTCATTCTCGTGCTATTTTAGAGCCATTAGCTATTGTGATTTCGCCTTATGCTCCGCACATCGCTGAAGAGTTATGGTCGTTATTAGGTCATAAAGATTCAATTGCAACGGTTGCTTTTCCAGTTTTCGAAGCAGCACACTTAATAGAAAGCGAAAAAAAATATCCAGTTTCTTTCAATGGAAAAATGCGTTTCACAATCAAATTACCTTTGGATTTAACCAAGGAGCAAATTGAGGAAATCGTAATGAAAGATGAAAGAACCATTAAACAGTTAGAAGGTAAAACTCCAAATAAAGTAATCATCGTTCCGGGAAAAATTATTAATTTGGTTGGATAATATTGAATCGATTAAAATTTGAAAAGTCCAAATTCCACCCGCTGGAGTTTGGACTTTTTTTATATATTTCTAACTGATTAAAACTTCTACTAAAATAATAGTAAAAGTTAATCCTCTTCTATCGTTTAGTAATTACTTGACAAATTTATTTACAGAAACAATCTGATCCATTTGTCATGCTGGATGCATCCAAACTCGCAAGACTAAAATACCCGAGACGCTTACCTCTAGATAAAATTTTAGCTCGTAATCGATATTAAAAAAACGCGATAAAGTAATAAGTATGAATTATCAATTATTTAACTATTGCCAATTTGGCATTTTATAATTTTGGTTCACAATTTGATGTTTCATTTGTAAGATTTTAAAAAAAATAAAAAATATAAATATGGGAAGTGGATATTTAATTCTTGCCGGAGCTATTATGCTTTTCAGCTGGCTAGTAAGTTCAAGACTGAAAAGTAAATTTGAGCATTATTCTAAATTGCAATTGCAAAACGGAATGTCAGGTGCTGAAATTGCTGAAAAAATGCTTGCTGATAATGGAATTCGGGATGTGCGAGTAATCTCTACACCGGGTCGTTTAACAGATCACTATAATCCTGCTGATAAAACAGTTAATTTAAGTGAGGCAGTTTATAATCAGCGAAATGCTGCTGCTGCAGCAGTTGCTGCACATGAGTGTGGTCACGCCGTGCAACACGCTGTAGGTTATCAATGGTTGACAATGCGTTCTAAATTAGTTCCAATTGTAAATGTGGCTTCTAGTTATATGCAGTGGATTTTACTGGGAGGTATTTTAATGCTGAAAACATTTCCACAATTATTATTAGTAGGAATTGTGATTTTTGCCGCAACAACATTATTTTCAATTGTTACTTTGCCAGTTGAGTACGATGCCAGTAATCGCGCGTTAGCTTGGTTAGAGAATAAAAGAATGTTAACGCAACAAGAACAAGCAGGAGCAAAGGATTCACTGAAATGGGCTGCTAGAACTTATGTAGTGGCTGCTCTAGGATCGATAGCAACCTTACTATACTACGTTTCTATATATATGGGCGGAAGTAGAAGAGATTAATTTGATTATCTCAAATGATTTAAAAGTAGCCGACTCGTTATTAAATGAGTCGGCTTTTTTATCATCAAGTTATTATATTCAAATATTATAATTGAATCTGTCTATCAATTTGTTGGTCCAGTGAAATAAAGGTTTCAGTTCTTGAAACACCTTCGATTGCTTGGATTTTTGTGTTGAGCAAATGCATTAAATGCTCGTTATCTCGACAGATTATTTTTATGAGAATTGACCAGTTTCCAGTCGTGTAATGACATTCTAGTACTTCAGGAATTTTCTTTAAATCCTTTACTGCTTCTGGATTTCGAGCGGCTTTATCAAGATAGATTCCCACAAAGGCCATTGTATTGTAGCCCAATATTTTGTTGTTCACAGTGAATTTTGATCCTGAAATAACACCAGATTGCTCTAATTTTCTCAAACGTTGATGAATTGCTGCTCCAGAAATTCCAATTTTATTGGCGATTTGGAGAATCGGTTTCCGAGCATCATCCATCAAATCGCGTAAAATTTCTTTATCAATACCGTCAATTTCTACTATTAAAGAATTTATTTTCATGAGTTATAATTTTAAACTAAAATAGAAATTTTACTTCTAATTTTTAATCAAATTTAAATAAACATTGCTCTGAAAATGTAATTCGATTGTTTTGTGCATAAAAAAAAGCCATTCAAATTTGAATGACTTTTAAATCTTTATTGAAAAATATTTTTTTTATTTTCCTTTATTAGCTTCTGTGATGTATTTTTCTAAAGCCATCGTCATTGATGGAGTTGCTGGTGTTGGAGCAAGAATGTCAACTCTTAAACCGTGATCCAGCGCTTCTTTTTGAGTAGTACTTCCAAAAACAGCAATGCGAGTATTGTTTTGTTCGAACTTTGGAAAGTTCATAAACAGTGATTTTATCCCTGTTGGACTAAAGAAAGCCAAGACGTCATAATAAACATCGGCAAGATCTGATAAGTCGCTCATTACTGTCTTGTAAAAAACAGCTGGAGTCCAATCTACTTTTAAACCATTTAAGGTAACTGTTGCATCAGCATTTAATTGGTCTGAAGCAGGCAACAAGAATTTTTCATCCTTGTATTTTTTGATGAGAGGAGATAAATCAGCAAAATCTTTAGGTCCTACATAGATTTTACGTTTTCTGTAAACGACATATTTTTGTAAGTAAAAAGCAATAGCTTCTGATTGACAAAAATATTTTAAACTTTCTGGAACTTTAAAGCGCATTTCCTCAGCTACTCTAAAAAAGTGGTCAACAGAATTTTTACTTGTTAATATAATTGCAGTGTAATTGTTAAGATCAATTTTTTGAAGTCTGATCTCTTTTGCATTTACGCCTTCTACATGAATGAAAGGTCTGAAATCAATTTTTACTTTATGCTTTTGTTGAAGTTCAAAGTAAGGTGAATTTTCGACCTTAGGTTCAGGTTGTGATACCAAAATTGTTTTCACTTTCATAATTTCACTTTTTCTAAGCATTTCCCTTTGTAAACCAATAATACATAAAATAATAGGGTGCTATTTCGAGAGCGCAAAGATATAAAATAAAGTAAAACAACTTGCCGAATATTATATTTTGATAATTTTTTATTGAAATCAAATATGTCAAAGCGTTCGTTATCAGTATTATGGCGATAATAGTTAACGGGATATTTCGTGAAAATGAGTCGTAATAGAACAAAATTATATTGAAAGGAAGTATGAATAGACCAATGTATGTTCTATATGTCACTTTTTGAAGGTTAAACTGATCCATAAAATCCTCAATATTAAAGGATGTAGCAATTATTTTTTCTATCAAATACTTCGATAAAATAAAGAAAACTAAAAAAGTAAAAATTTGAATGTACAGTAACCAATCTGTTTTTGATGCGTAACCAAAATAGCTTAATGTTATTTGTACAAAAAAGGCAAGAGAAATGACTTGAACAAAAAATAAGGAAAGAGTAAATCCGCTTTTTAAATTTGTATTGTCTTTATAAACTTTTATGTATTTATTCGAATAAATAAGATTGGTAAAATCGGCAAATCTGTTTTCAAAAACGGATTTAGTAATTGCGATAATACCAAATGACAGAACAAAAAGCACCGTTGCCCAGTCTTTGCTCTCTATTATCCTAGGATGAAGTATAGTTTCAATCATAACGCTGCAAAAATACTAATTTTTATATCATTCTTTTTATTATAATATTATTAAGGTTGTAATGGCATAAAAAGTTTACTTTTGCCCTGAAATTAGTCGACATATGAATGATTGTATTGTTATAATTCCTACCTATAACGAAATTGAAAATATAGAAAGCATTATTCGGTCGGTGCTATCGCAAAGAAAGGCTTTCCATGTTCTAATAATTGACGATAATTCTCCAGATCACACAGCTGATAAGGTGGTTTTGCTTCAAGCAGAATTTGAAGGAAGATTATTTTTGGAAAAAAGAGAAAAAAAATCAGGATTAGGAACGGCTTATGTTCACGGATTTAGATGGGCATTAAAGCACAATTACGAATATATTTTCGAAATGGATGCTGACTTTTCACACAATCCTAATGACCTAGAAAAATTATATAGCGCTTGTCATTTAGGCGACGCTGATTTGTCAATTGGCTCTCGATATGTTACTGGTGTAAATGTTGTAAACTGGCCATTAAGCAGAGTTTTAATGTCTTACTTCGCCTCAGTTTATGTTCGAATGATTACTGGGATGAAAATTCACGATGCCACTGCTGGTTTCGTTTGTTACAAAAAAAGAGTTTTAGAAGAAATAAATTTAGATAAAATTAAATTTGTTGGTTACGCTTTCCAGATAGAAATGAAATACAGAACGTATTGTAAAGATTTTCAAATTGTAGAGGTTCCAATTATTTTTACGGATAGAACAAAAGGGCAGTCTAAAATGAGTAACTCTATTATTGTAGAGGCTGTATTTGGAGTTATTGCGCTTAGATTAAAAAGATTAGTTAACACATTATAAGAAAAAGAAACGATGAACAGGGTTTTAATTAAGAATGCCAAAATAGTAAATGAAGGAGTAATTTTTGAAGGCGATGTATTAATTGAAAATGACTTAATTGTTGAGATTTCAGAAAGCATAAGTGCTAAGTCACCAGATTGTAAAATTATTGATGCCGAGGGTAATTTTTTAATGCCAGGAGCAATCGATGATCAAGTTCACTTTAGAGAGCCAGGATTGACGCACAAAGGAGATATTGAATCAGAATCTAAAGCAGCGGTTGCGGGTGGAATAACTTCTTTCATCGAACAACCTAATACAGTACCGAATGCTGTTACGCAAGAAATATTAGAACAGAAATATGAATTAGCAGCCCATAAGTCATATGCGAATTATTCTTTTATGATGGGTGCGACAAATGATAATTTAGACGAAGTTTTAAAAACTAATCCTAGAAATGTTGCTGGAATTAAAATATTCTTAGGCTCTTCAACCGGGAATATGTTAGTTGATAATGAAGCTACATTAGAGAAAATTTTCTCAAGTACACCTCTATTAATTGCGGTGCACTGTGAAGATGAAACAACCATTAAAAAGAACTTAGAAAAATATACAGAAGAATACGGCGATGATATTCCAGTTACGGCACATCACTTGATTCGCAGTGAAGAAGCGTGTTATATTTCTTCTTCAAAAGCTGTTGCTTTAGCGAAAAAAACTGGTGCGCGTTTGCATATTTTTCATCTTTCTACCGCTAAAGAAATGGATTTGTTCACCAATAAAATTCCATTGGAAGACAAAAAAATTACAGCTGAAGTTTGCGTTCATCATCTGTGGTTTACCAATGAAGATTATGCTACGAAAGGGAACTTAATTAAATGGAATCCTGCGGTTAAAACTCCAAATGACAGAAAAGTACTTTGGGAAGCGTTAATTGATGGTAGAATCGATGTAATTGCTACTGATCACGCACCACATACTTTAGAAGAAAAAAACAAGCCTTATATGAGCGCTCCTTCTGGTGGACCATTAGTTCAACATGCCGTTGTGGCAATGTTTGAAGCGTTCCATCAAGGAAAAATAAGTGTGGAGAAAATTGTGGAGAAAATGTGTCACAATCCTGCTAAAATTTTCAAAATAGAAAAGAGAGGTTTCGTTAAAGTAGGATATTATGCTGATTTAGTGATCGTAAATTCTGGCTTGCCATGGAGCGTTAAAAAAGAAAACATATTAGCAAAATGTGGTTGGTCTCCTTTTGAAGGTTTTACTTTTAAATCAAGAATAACGCATACTTTTGTAAACGGTCAACTCGTTTATACTGCTTTTAAAGTAAAAGATATTCGCGTGGGTCAACGTTTATTGTTCGAAAGATAAAATTGAGAGATGAAAAAATTGGTATTATTTCTAGCTACAGTTACACTCTTTTTGAGTTGTAAGGAGGATGTTGTAAAAAAACCTGCTGGTCTAATAAAAAAAGATGTGATGGTCGATATTATATATGACATTTCACTTCTAGACGCTATAAAGTATCAAAATCCTAAATACATCGATAGTTTCAAAATTAACCCGCAAAAATTCATTTTAAAGAAATATAAAGTGGATAGTTTGCAATTTGCTAATAGCAATGTTTATTATTCTGCTGATTATGAGAATTACAAACTAATGTTTGACGAAGTTGCTAAAAGATTAGAGCAGAAAGAAACAGTTACAGATTCTCTTATTAAGTTAGAAAGTAAAAAACTAAAAAAAGCTAAAAAGACAAAAATTTCTGAGAAATCAATTCCTGTTGATACTTTAGTCAGAGGGAGAAAGCAACTTATTAATAAAAATGTAATCAAGCAGCCTGTTTTACAAAGGGAAGCTTTACAATAAACTTTTTAAGGTTTTAAGTTTGCGATTGTATTTACGTACTCCAGGATATTTGTGAATTTAGGATTTAGCCTTTCTTTTATTTTTTGATTTGAATATAAATTTTTACAATACGATGCCTTTGCTGTAGCTTTTGTAAACTTTCTTTTTTGTCCAAAAATTACTGATAAAATCCAATCTACTCTCCACACTATCTCCATAAAAAAAGGCTTTGCGTGCTTCATAGGTCTTTGAACATTGAGTGAATCGGCAATACTATTAAATAAATCTCGATAAATAATATTCTCAGCAATCAATGTAAATCTTTCGTTACTTGTGTCGCTATCCATGAGCTTAGTAGTGATTTTTACTACGTCAGTTACAGCAATAAAACCAGTTGTTCCTAATGTGTAATAGGATAAACCGTTCGCCACTCTTTTAAATAAAACCCCACTTCCTTGATCTTGAAAACCAGGACCAAGTATGACTCCAGGATTTACAATTAGAATATTTAAACCTTCTTGTTGGCCACGCCACATTTCCATTTCAGCACCATATTTAGAAATTGCATAGTCACTGTGTGGCTTTTCTGGATTCCAGTCGGTTTCTTCTGTTATTATTGACTCATGTGCTGCAATATCTCCTAGAGCAGCGATAGAGCTTATGTAACACAATTTTTTTACTTTATAGCTGAGGCAAAAGTTGACAATATTAGCAGTTCCTTCAATGTTTATTTTTCGAATTTTCTCTTCATCCTTAGGATCAAATGAAATAATTGCTGCACAATGATACACTTTTGTAATTCCTACGAACACATGCTCAAGCGCCGGAACATCAGTGATGTCAGCTTGTACCCATTGTATGGAATCAAATAAGTCAAATTTTCTGTACAGTTTAAAAAGAGATTTAGTTTTTTCGATGCTACCACTACTTCGATAAATTGCACGAATTTGTCCGCTCCCAATATTATGAGATTCAATCAAATGAAGCAATAAATGTGCGCCAACTAAACCAGTTCCTCCTGTTACTAAAATCATTTGGTAAATGTAACAAAATCAAAGTCAATGACAATATCAATGATTGAAATCAAAGCTAATTTAGGATTTTAAAAATGTATTTTTTGTAATTTTTTTTAAGTGATGTTTGCTTTGCCATTTCGGCATAGGCTTTATAAAGGTTATTTATATTTGAAAGTACGGTCTAAATTGATTTTTGCCATTGATATTATTATCTTTGTGAAAATTGATTAAAAAAGATGAAAAATTTTATTGAAGAAGTGACTTGGAGAGGAATGCTTCACGACGTTATGCCGGGCACAGAAGAACATTTGATGGAGCAAATGCGTGTGGCGTATGTGGGAATTGACCCAACTGCGGATTCATTGCATATTGGACATTTAGTTGGAGTTATGTTATTGAAGCATTTTCAGCTTTCTGGGCACAAACCATTAGCTTTAGTAGGTGGTGCAACAGGAATGATAGGTGATCCATCAGGAAAATCGAATGAGAGAAATTTATTAGACGAGCCAACTTTACGCCACAATCAAGAATCGATTAGAGCGCAATTAAGTCGCTTTCTTGATTTTACTTCTGATGCGGCGAATGCAGCTGAATTAGTAAACAATTACGATTGGATGAAGAACTTTTCTTTTCTGGACTTCATACGTGATGTGGGTAAACATATTACTGTCAATTATATGATGGCTAAGGATTCAGTTAAAAAGCGATTGACATCTGAAGCAGCTGAAGGAATGTCATTTACTGAATTTACATATCAATTAGTTCAAGGTTATGACTTTTTACATCTTTACAGAGATAAAAGCTGTACGCTACAAATGGGTGGAAGCGACCAATGGGGAAATATAACTACTGGGACTGAATTAGTTCGTAGAATTGCTAGCGGGAAAGCGTATGCTTTAACCTGTCCGTTGATTACTAAAGCAGATGGAACTAAATTTGGAAAATCTGAAGGAGGAAATATTTGGTTGGATTCAGCTCGTACTTCACCTTATAAATTTTATCAATATTGGTTAAATACATCTGATGTTGATGCAGAGAAATATATTAAAATTTTCACTTTCTTATCGAAAGAAGAAATTGAAGATTTAACAGAGAAACATAGAGAAACTCCACATTTACGTTTGTTACAAAAGCGTTTAGCGGAGGAAATTACTATCATGGTTCATTCAAAAGAGGATTTAGATAATGCGATAAAAGCATCTGCTATTTTGTTTGGAAATTCAACTTCAGATGATTTGAAACAATTAGATGAAGCGACTTTTTTAGATGTTTTTGAAGGAGTTCCACAAGCTGAAATAGCAAAATCTGAGATAGAATCTGGTATTGATATTATTACTGTTTTAAACGAAAAAACTAGCTTTTTTAAATCAAATGGTGAAGCAAGGCGTGCTTTGACTGCTAATTCTATTTCAGTAAATAGAGAGAAAGTAGCTGAAGATTTTGTGCTTTCGACTAAAGATTTAATCAACAATCAATTTGTTTTGTTACAAAGTGGTAAGAAGAATTATTTTGTAGTTAGAGTAGTTTAATTTCATAACTTTACTTTAAATATTTAAAATTATGGAAACACAATTTTTAACGGACAAAAAAGGAAATAGAACGGCTGTTGTTTTGCCTATAAAGCAATACAATAAAATGATTGAAAAATTGGAGGATTTAGAAGACGTTCGTCTTTATGATGAAGCCAAAAAGGACGATGATGGGTATCGAATTTCATTTGAAGATTATTTGAAAACAAGGGAAGCAAAAAAGTCAAATGTATAACATTGATTTTTCCAAAAAAGCGCAGAAGAAGTTAGATAAGTTATCAGATGAGATAGCTAATCCAATATTATTTGCGATTGGAAGTTTATCAAAAAATCCTAGACTTTCAGGTTATAAAAAGTTAAAAGGAAGAAAAGGATATAGAATACGTGTTGGAGATTATAGAGTGATTTATGAAATAATTGATGATATTCTTTTGATCGATGTAGTAGATTTAGGTCATCGAAAAGATATTTATGAATAAGATTTACAACACCATCAAATTACAACCACGAATATCAGAATTATCAAAACGTCCCAATACCTCGAAAGAGTTATTGGGATTTTTTTTACCCAAATCTTGCGTTGCTATAAAAGAGCAGGAGTTAATATTAGCTAAGTCAATTACGTTTATTCCGCCTGTTTTTCCTTTTGGAATATAGGTTAAAGCATCTTCGGTATCGCGGATTAAGATTTGGATCCAAGAAGGGCATTCAAATACGCCTTCACCTAGCGAATAGGCTTGAGACAGTAGTTCTGTCATTCCGTATTCAGAGTGAATAGCCGATACGCCAAAACCTTCACATAATTGCTGATGCAGTTCTTCACGAATCATTTCTTTTCGCTTTCCTTTCATCCCGCCAGTTTCCATTATAATCGTATTTTGCAATTTAAATTGCTGTTTCTCGATAAGGTCTAATAAAGCAAAAGTAACTCCAATCAAAATAACATTTTGTCCTGATTGATCCAACTCAATTAATTTTTTGATTAGCTCATCATGATTATGCAAGTAAAAACCACTTTCAGTCTGATTAGAAAGTTTTATTAGGTCTTCAACCATATATATTAATGAAGATCCTTCTCTTTCAAGATAAGAAGGAAGTAATGCTAGCACTACGTAATCTTCAATATTTCCATAAAATTCAGAAAATCCTTTTCGATAACTTTCTTCGTAGATGGAAGCATCAGTGACAAGATGCCTACTTGTTATCGCACCAGTAGTTCCGCTGCTTGTAAAAACTTCTTCAATTGCGTTAGTATTTGAAACAACATTGTGACTTTTAAAAAACTGAATAGGCAGAAATGGAATTTGCTCTAATGACTTTACTTTGTGTGAATCAGTTTTTAAAAGCTCACAAAATTCACGATATACAATGTTGTTTTCGTACTGATGACGAAAAACTTTTAAGGCCATCTTCTCAAATTGTTTTTGATTAGAAATAGCAAATATATCGGAAGCTGAAATCAAAATATTTTTTTTGCAAAAGTAATCAAAAAATTTGGTGTGTTTTTAATTCACGCTTTGGATCTATTGTTTTCTGCAAAAAAAAGCTCCAAAATTAATTAGAGCTTTCTGTTTATTTTAATTTTTTTATCGAATAATTAATTTTCTTGTAGCCGATGCTTCTTTTTCATTAATCTTTATGATGTAAATACCAGAAGATAAAGTGGAGACATTTAACTCTCTTGAGCTTAACTGTGTTTGAAGTACTTTTTTACCTAAAACGTCAAAGATAATTATTTCTTTATCAAAATCGTTTTTAGTCGAAATGTATACTTTTCCGTTGCTCACGGGGTTTGGGTACAAGTTTAAACCTTCAATTGTAGGTGATTCTTGAGTTTTTGGTTGCGGCTTAGATTCCTGAGCGTTAACGCTGAAGGAAAATAAAAAAACCAATAAAGTAATAGTATAAAAGTAGTTTTTTGCCATCAGATTATTTTGTTTAGTAAATGTACAAAAAATATTCAAATACTATACCAAAAAAAACATCCTGAATTTTCAGGATGTTTATAATGATTTTTGGCTAACTATTTTTTACAAATTCGATAGCAAATTTACACCATCTACGATTGCCCACGCTCCAGGAGTCAATATTGCTCCGTTTGCTGATGTGCTTGTAGTGAAGTTTATAGGTAAAAAAGTAGCAGTAAAAGTTGTTGCTCCTGCTCCCCATAATGGAGTAGCATCTGCAATTTTTACATTAAGCATTTTTATTTTACCAGTTGCAACTTGGTTTGTTTGTGTAGCAGCATCTTGAATTCGTACTGCAGTTGCATTAGTTGATGTATAACCTGAGATTACTATATTGGAGTATTCTCCATTTCCTTCTTTTTTAAATTGGATAGCATCAATTTCTAAAGGATTTCCAGCTTCTGTAACTGTTCCAGCTGCTCTTCGCAAAGTGATATTAGATACTTTTGGAAAAAATGCATTATTCACACTTTTCGCTTCGATTTCCATTCCAAAATTTCCAGCTCCAGTTTGATACGCGTACCAGTTTGTGTTCTCTTGACCTTGCCATCCATCTTGCCAGTCAAATGAATCATCCGTATTTCCGTAGGATACAAGATTTTTAGCACTTACAGTTCCTCCGTAAAATTCAAATCCATCATCAGCACCTTTATAAGAAACTAAGTTTTCTAAAGTTGTTCCAGAACCTACAGAATAGAAAGAGAATCCATTCATCTCAGAGTTTCCATCAAGAATTTTTTTACCAGCATATTCAACTCTTACATATTTTAATGATCCACCATTGTGTGCTGGATTTTTTCCGCCGTAAACAATGTTTGTTCCATCTTCAGAAGTCGCAGTTGTGATAGGTGTTCCATCAGCCATTTTTCCAGCTACTATAGGAGCATCACCAAACATTATTATTCCACCCCAAGAACCTGCAGTTTTAGATTTTTCAGTAAACACAACTGGTTCGGCAGCTGTACCTGAAATATTTAGTTTTCCTCCGTTTTCAATTAAGAGTGCATCAGTACCATTTGATACATCAGCAGTTATTATTGAACCCGCTTCAAAAGTCAAAGTGACACCTGTTTTAACTCTAACCGTTCCACTCAATGAATAAGTCCCTTTGGTATATGTTTTTGATACAGTAACATCGCCGGTTATTTCTCCAGTTGCTGATGGAGGGGTAGTTATTACGTCGCTATCACTTGATGTACAACTTGTGAAAACTAAGCTCAATAAAGCTAGACTAAATACTAATTTTTTCATTTTTTGATCTTTTTAAAATTATAATTTTGTTGTTAATTATTAAGTCAAAAGTACTCCTGCGCTTTTGGAAATTAGTTAGGTAATTGTTATCAAAGTATTATAAAACAATGAATTTGATGTAAATTTTAGGTTACTATGTAAACAAAAAAAGAGCCTCTTCGGCTCTTCTTTTGCTATTTGTTTTGTTGTTAAAAAGTGTATCCTACATTTACTGAGAATCCAACTCCCTTTTTGAACTCTTTTACTATTAGCGAATCTTCGGTGATTTTTATGTTGCTTTTAGTTCCTAGTTCTTTTCGGTAGCTCGGATTCAAAATATTATCTACTGCAAACTTAATATCGATGTTTTTTGAAACTGCAGTCGTCCATATAAAATCAAGTTTACTGAACGACTTTTCGTAAATATGATCCATTCCTGACGAACCTACTGCAAAAATTCGATCTCCGTAAACGTTATACACTACTGTCATTGAGTTTTTCCAATCTTTTCTAAAGATAAAATCATATTTTAAATCCGAATTTATCAACCAGCTGGAAGCACCTTGCAATTTGCGACTTTTACTGTTTTCTAACTCATTTCCTTGTCTTGTAGGATCAATCTTTACATCAGTATTCATTAATGAAGTGTTAAATCCGAGAGAGAAGTTTGATAAAGATTCGCTCACTCTACTCAATTGTAAAAGTATTTCGATCTCAGCTCCAAAAATAATAGCTTGTTCTGAATTTTTAAATGTTGTAATCTGTCCACCACTATTTGCTGTTGGTTTAAAAACTCTTTCAATAGGATTATTGATTACTTTACCAAATACTCCTACAGCAAATAATTCTTTATTATTCGGGAACAATTCATATTTAAAATCTGCATTATAGTTTTCGCTGTTTTTTAAATCTGGATTACCACTTTCTGAAGTTCCATCAGCATTGATGTAGTTTATTGGCAATAGTTCCATCGCAACTGGACGCGTAGTTGTCTTCGCTAATGAAACTCTTAGATTACTGTTTTCGTTTAAAATTCTTTTCAAATTAACAGAAGGCAATATTTCTAATTTATCCTCTTTTTTGATGCGATACGCATTTCCAAAAGGATCTCCTTGTTCTCTATATTTAATTTCGCGCATCGAACTTTCAGCTCTTATCCCAGCATTTAAATCCCATTTATCATTAAAAGTCATGAACAAATTAAAATATCCAGCATTAACAAATTGATTTAATTTCACTTTGTAATCACCGTTTGATTCTTCTTGTACATATAAAATTCCGTTTTTAATGTCATCATTTATCGTTGTGCTAATCGTGTTTAAATTTGTAGTGTAGTTTTTCTCTATATTTTTTCTTCCTGAGAAGAAACGATAATTAGAAGCCATATCATTCAACGAACCATTATAACCTATGGATAAGATATTAGGTTTTTGGCTTTCGCCAAATTTCAAACTGTACTCTAACAGTGAAGAATAATAAAAGTTCCCCTTAACATCTAGATATTGCCGGTTTAAGTTATTCCCGCCGTATGACATGTTGATTGTATTATCACTTTCTTTAACTCCAGTAATAAATTTTCTGTCAGGTTGACCAAAAGAAGTTTTTACGTAAGAACCTCCTGCTTTTAAACTATGTTTTCCGTCTTCACTTATTTTATAATCACCGTACAATTGTGTATTCCAATAGTTCGATTCCTCAAATTGATTCATTCGTATCAAGTTATTGGTCTTGTTTGCTAAACTGTTTGTATATCCTAGTTGATCTTGAATTTTACTTTCAGTTGCCTTGATTAGAAAAGTATTAAAATTTAAGTTATAGCGCTTTGTTTTAAATTTCAAACCAGCTAATCCAGAAAAAGTAGTTTGGTAACTGTATTGTGTGGTGAATAAATTATTGTCGTAATTTCCTTGACCTAAATTAAATGTTCTATCAACTCCTTCTCTAAAAGAATACTTATTGTCGAAATTAAATGACATTATATAACTAATATTCCTTTCATTTTTAAGACTGAATTTTTGTGCGTGTAAAAAACTTACACTTGAATTCAATGGGCTTTTTGTCTTGCTAACATCCCAAGATTTAGTACCGTATGCATTTTCATATTCAGCAGGAGAAAGATTTTTTCCATTGGGAATCGTTCCAAAGACTGCTGGAAGTGCTCTGTCGCTTTCTATTAATCCAAGCGTTCCTTTTGTCGAATTAGCATCTTCCGAAAGTAGAAAGTCAACCCCATTATTGCTCGTCGTGTATCCAAAACCAATATTCAATTTTGTTATATTTTTTGGCTGAGGTGTTTCAATATTAACCGTCGCTCCAGCAAAATCTCCAGAAATATTAGGATTAAAAGTTTTATAAATATTTAGAACTCCCACAACATCTGTTGGGAATAAATCTAATGGGATAATTTTCTTAAAAGGACTGTTAGAAGGAGATTGCAAGTCATTTATTAATAAATTATTGTAGCGATCTTCTAATCCTCTTATAAATAATCCACGACCATCAACCTTTGTAATTCCTGTAACTTTAGTTAAACCTTCTTCTACGTCGCTGACACCTTTACGAGACATTTCTTGAGCGCCTATACTTTGTTTGATAACCACTGCTTGTTTTTGATCTAATAATAAAGCAGTTTCTTTTTCTCTACTTACTGTAGCTCTTATTACCACATCTTCAAGTTTATATCCCGCAGAGCCTAGAGCCTGATTTATAGTAACTGTTTCATTAGCGATAATTTTTACTGGAATTTCTACTGATTCATAACCCACAAAACTAAATTGTAAGGTGTAATTTCCTGGAGTTGTACTTACAGAGAATTTTCCATCCATATCTGTATTGGTTCCAATGCTTGTTCCTGCAATAACAACGTTTGCAAAAGGTAAAGATTGGTTGTCTGAATCTTTATCTGTTAAGACTCCAGTAATCGTTCCCTTGTTCTGTGAGAAAGACATTGCAGTTATAAATAACGATATTAAAAGAATTTTGAATTTCATTTGTATTGTTTTTTTTGCAAAGTAAGGAGCGAAATGTAAAATGTAAGTTACTGTGTTGTTACGGTTATGTTTTGTTTTTGACAGTAAACAGCTCCAATATTAAATTACCGTTAACAGCTTTTCAGTCTCCTATTATTGACTACATTTACCATTCAAAAAACAATTTTTGACGCTTTATGAAGAAAAAAAACACCAAAATTCTACTAGTTGATGATGAGCCAGATATCTTAGAAATCATCGGATATAACCTCGCTCAGGAAGAGTATCAAATATTCACTGCGTCAAATGGTAAAGAAGCTATCGCTACAGCAAAAAAGGTAATTCCAGACCTTATTATAATGGACGTGATGATGCCAGAAATGGATGGTATGGAAGCTTGTGAAAGTATTCGAAAAATACCAGAATTAAGTAATGTCCTTATTACTTTCTTGACCGCGAGGAGTGAAGACTATTCTCAAGTAGCTGGATTTGATGCTGGTGCTGATGATTACATTACAAAACCTATCAAGCCAAAATTATTAGTTAGTAAAGTGAAAGCTTTATTGCGTCGTTTGAAAGATAAAGAGCAGAATAGCGAGACATTGAATGTAGGTGGTATCGAAATTAATCGTGAAGAATATAAAATTGTTAAGGATAACATCGAAATTGTTTTACCTCGAAAGGAATTTGAATTGTTCTATCTTCTAGCTTCAAAGCCTGGTAAGGTTTTTAAAAGGGATGAAATTCTCGATAGAGTATGGGGTAACGAAGTAATTGTGGGAGGCAGAACAATTGATGTACACATCAGAAAGTTGCGTGAAAAAATAGGAGAAGAATTATTTAAAACAATTAAAGGAGTTGGCTATAAGTTTGAGGTATAGATGAACATTAATTTTAAAAAAACATATCGCTTTGCTGTAAAGTCTGCACTTTATATTACTTTATTTTCCACTGGATTAGTGGGCTTTTTGACCTATTTATTTTTTAAGTTTTCTTATCAGTTTTGTTTGATTTTTGCTTTTTCAATTGCTGTTTTCTCTTTTATAGTAATTCAATACCGAGTGGAGCGTTTTATCTATAAAAAGGTAAAGAAAATATATGATGATGTTGCTTTATTAGAGTCGAGCACCTTTATGAACCAACCCATCACTACTGATATGGCGACATTGACACGTGAGGTTAAAAAGTTTGCGACTGACAAAAAGTTAGAAATAGAAACCTTGAAAGTTAGGGAAGAATATAGAAGAGAGTTTCTAGGTAATGTTTCTCACGAATTAAAAACACCTCTTTTTATGGTTCAAGGTTATTTATCAACATTGCTGGATGGAGCGATGAGTGATAAAACGATTCGAAAAAAATATTTAGAGCGTGCTGAAAAAGGAGTGGAGCGCCTTATCTACATCGTCCAAGATTTAGATATGATTTCTAAACTAGAAATAGGCGAGTTAAATTTAGAAATAACTGAATTTGATATTGTCAAACTCATAGAAAATGTATTTGATCTTTTAGAAATGAAAGCTTCAAAAAAAGATATTTTATTGATGTTTGATATGAAATACAATACACCTATAATGGTGGTGGGCGATCATGAAAAAATTGAGCAAGCAGTTATGAATTTAGTCGTAAACTCAATTAAATATGGAAAAGATCAAGGCTCTACGGAAGTTAGTATTGAAGATTTAACCGCAGAAAAAGTAATTGTTAGAGTGACTGATAACGGTGATGGAATCGTTAAAAAGAATATTTCAAGACTATTCGAACGTTTTTATAGAGTAGATAAAAGCGGAGCAAGAACTGAGGGTGGTTCAGGATTAGGACTGGCTATCGTTAAGCATATTATTGAGGCACACGACGAAAAAATATTTGTAGATAGCACATTTGGTGTCGGCTCTGAGTTTTCTTTTACACTTCAAAAAGTCAAAACAAAAAAGCAAAAATCTAAATAAATTTCGAATTAAATTTAAATTATTTTTCGAAAAATTCAAATAATTTGCGCCAATCATGATTATAATTATTTTTAAAGTCTCCAGTAATTCGAGCTGCTGTTTGAATGTTTTCGATGTTGAAATCTTCTTGGGCTGAAAACGGAACATTATAATCTTCGTTTAGTTTTTTAGCTAAATACTCTTGTTCGCACTGTCCAGGTGTGGGAATAAAAAAAACTTTTTTCTCTAATTTAGCAACGTCCATTATTGTAGTATAACCGGAGCGACTGAGAATAATGTCACTTTTATTAAAGGCTTGTTCTAATTCGCTAGAGTTCATGTAATTATAATACGTAACATTTTCTACTTGTTCAGTAATCTGATCCTTTTGTACAATTCCCTTCACGAATACTACTTGGCCACTGTAATTTTGTACGTCCTTCTTTAATTTTTCTTCTAAAAGTCCGCGTTGTGGTTCAGGTCCTGAAAGAACAATCATTAAATCATATTTGATCTCGACATTTCTCTTTTGTAAACGGCTTAAAGGTCCTATGTAATTTAGTTTTAAATCTGTCCTACTAAGATGTCCTAACTTTCCGGTAAGGTTTGGATTTTCTTCAAAATCTGGAATCCAACATTCGGTGTGCTTTCTAATTATTTTTTGATGAATTTTACCTGTAAACCAAGTGCTATTTCCAGATAAAACATTTAGTTGATGTGTGATGTAAACAGATGGAATTTCGTTACTATAAACACCTAACCGATTATCAGAAATAAGAGCACTAATGTTGTACTGCTGGATCCATTTATCAATTATTTTCTTCTCTTTCTTTATTGCTTTAATTGTTTTAAAAACATTTCGAAGCAAATTCCACTTTAAGTTTTTTCCTTTTTTTGAGTATTCTATTTGGTATGACGGAAGTTCTAATGCAAGTAGAGTTGGAAATTCTTTTTTCAGTAGGACTAAAGCCTGACCGTCAGAAGCAATTATTGGAGTGTAGTTATTTTGCAATAATGCATTAATGATTGGAATACATCGCGTAGCATGTCCTAATCCCCAATTGAGAGGCGTAATTAATATCGTTTTTTTACTGCTATTTAATTCCATTTCTTATTTTAATCACTAATTATATTTCATGTAAAAAGGGGATCTTTATGAAAAAAGTCCCCTTTTATTTCTTTTCTTATCGCCAAATTAATCTTGGATATAAGTTTTGTTACCGTTTTTATTGATATAATATTTCCCTCCTCTAGGACCGGTATAAACTTTTTTACCATTGTATTCCCCAGAAATTTTATCTGCAATTTTTGGAGCTTTCTCGTTCGTTTCTTTAAGCTTTGCTGTTGCTTTTTTTACAGTTTTTTTAGTAGTAACCGTTTCTTTTTTAACTGCTTCTGTCTTTTTTTCAACCTTAATTATTTTGGGTTCGACTTTAGTTGCTTTAGCTTTTACTTCTTTCTTAGTTTGAAGTGCTTTCTCTTGTGCTTTTGCATTAGTTTCTTTGACTTTATTAGCCGTTTCTTTAGCTTTTGCGTCTGCTATTTTAGCTTTAGCTTTAGCATCTGCAGCTTTCGCTTCCTTTTCCTTAACTGCAGCTGTTTTAGCATCAGCTTTGGCTTTAGCTAATTTTTCAGTTTGTTGTGCTGCTTTTTTCTTTTGAGCCGCCGTCTCTTGCGCATAAAAGTTTCCAGATAATAGAAATACAAAACATAATAACAATAATTTTTTCATAATATTTTTTTTAATTTGTTGCCGTACTGTTTGCGGTATATAAATTTACCAACTATTTTGTTTACTATAGTGTTGAAAAATTAAAAATAAGCTCTTAATTGTACATTTCCTGTGTGAATTGCTTGGTTGATTTCGCTTTTTCTACCTTGATAATTAAAGTTAATATCTAAAAATTGTGTAATATTTTTTTGTAACAACAGTTTCCATGTTAGATTTTGCCCTGTTTATAATCCTTCGAGCATTTGAAATCCAACAGACGAGAATTCATTTCCATCAAATTTATTTTGGTAGAAAGACACTTCGCCGTTCATAGTAAACTTTTTATCGCTGGAATAAGAAAATGAAGTTCCAAAGCGGTTTTGAACTAACTGTTCATAGCTGCCAATCTGATTTTTTTTATTTTGCAATTCGTAGAAAACATCCCAGCTTGTATTCTTAGAAAATAAATAGCTAATTTTTGGAGCTAATTGATATCCAGTAATTTCATAATTTTTTTCTACAAAATTTTCAGACTCTATTGCTGTGCGAATAGTTTTTGTAAAAAATCCAAAAAGCCAGCTTTTTCTAAGTAAATGTGAATACTGTAATTTATGCGAACTATTAGTTGCTTGCTGTGATCCTATCGAAAGCAAATTTTTAGTTTTATTTTCTAAATAGGTATAAGTAGTGGAGTGATTTTGTTTTCCGCGATTATAAAACAAACTATTTCTCAAACTAGAATTGAGTCCTAGAACATTCTCAATGGCATTACTAAAAGGATTTAATTCAAAATTATCTCCGTCATTCCTATTTTTTCTATCAATTATAAAAGCAGTTTGATTATAAAAATAGGAAAGTAACTTTTTAAGCCCTAATTCGTTTTGCCATTGATTTGGATTTAATGTAATTGATTGTGAAAACTTATTTTGGTGCGTTTTTAAGTAAATCCTATTCGGTAAGAAAACGCGAATAAATTTTGCCTGGTCAATAAATGGAGAAACTTCAAACTCCTGTAATTCTTGAATTCCGTTATTATTGTAGTCATTCCAAGTGTAAACTCCTTGTCCTACAGGAACTTCAAGGTACGTGAATTCTTGTTGGGGAATGCTGCCAGAATTTGTTTCATAAACGGTCGTAGTTTGTACTAATTGATTGAAAAATCGGTCGGTGTAAACAATTCTTGAATTTAGTGAGGATTCTTTTTTTCTACTGTTGTCCACATAATCTAATATTCGATAATTAGCATAAATAGACAAATCACTTTTTGCTGTTTGTATTAATTTAGATTTCATCTGAAAATTTTGCGATGAATTTACTCTTTGAATGATGCCGTTTTGCAAACTATCATTCGTTCTTCTTAAATAACCAAGTTCAACAAAGACTTTTGTACTGTCGCCTCGTCCCACATAAATTCCGTACTCTTTAAATTTTTGGCTTAAAGCCGAAAGCTGATTCGTTCTAATATCTTTCTCTTTATTATCTTCTACACGCACGCTAGATCCAATCCAATTCTTATTGAAATGGAATCGAAGTTGCGACTGATTTCGTAGGAATTGGGAGTTAAATGTATTGCTCTCACTATTTAATAAACTTCCGTAGTTTTGAAAGCTCCAGTTCTTAATTTGGATTACTCCATTTAATACGTGTCTGTTTCCTGAAAAGGCATCTGAAAAATCAAGTTTTTCAAATTGATAAATTATTTTCCCTCTATTACTATTATTTAATTTTGGTTGTAAATTCAATTCTAAACCGGAGACTAATAAGCTTTGATTTCCAATTCCTGCTGTACCTAAGTTCCAATCTCGATCAAATTCTATATTGTAAAGTCGCTCGACTGACTTAAAATCCTTCTGCGCAAATTGATAATTTGTAAAAGCATCTAAATTCCATCTTTTCGACAAAATTCGCTGCTTAACATCTATTGTGCCGGCTAATCCTTTGTTATCGTTATCATCAATGGTGCTAAATAAATTCTTGTCATTATTGCTGACGCCAAATTCAAAATTCACAAAGGTTTTATCGCTAGGATTATACTTACCGAGAAATGTGGCTACTTGAATTTTTGTCGGAGCAATTAATGGTATCGTTGGTTCGTAATTACCTTGTGGTATTTCGTTTACAGGCGCTACATATTCATAAACTCTTGTTATACTCGAGGTGTTTGTATAGATGTAATTTCCATTGTTGTTCCCAACTAAAGTAAACCTAACGTTGAATAATTCTTCCTGTTTATCATTAGAATATTCGAAAATCTCGCTAACACCACTAATCGTTTTTCTATATAAAACTTTATTTTCTGAGTAAGCGTCAGCGTAGGCTGAAGGTGCCACCATTAGACTCTGATTATCTCCTGACGCTACTAATATTTGTGCTTGTTCCGCTGAAAGATTTTGTTGTAACGGTTGGTTTTTCTGATCGTTTTCAGAATAAAGATAACCGCCAAAAGTCCACGACTTATTTTCATGAGTAGCTCCAGCATAAGTTACAAAACGGGTGTAATTTCGATCTGAGTACTGATACTCTATTGCAATTCGCATCTCAGAAGTAATGGTAAAAAGTGGTGTAAATATGATCTCTCCTGCGTTATAATCTATGATGTAATCATTGTTTTCTCCCCGTTTTAAAAGTCTACCATTCACGTAAACTCGTTCAGAACCAGAAATAACTAGAACGTACAACTCGCCATTTTGTCCTTTTAATTTATAAGGACCTTGATTTCCTTCTTGGCCCACAATATTGCTTTTAGCATATTGTCCACGTACTAAAGCTGCCGATGCAAATACACTGGTTTTGTTAGTTTCGGTTCCAAAATTAAAATTAGTGGATAAACCTTAAACCTTTTTATTAAAATTGAGAAATTGAGTTTTTTTATTTTCAAGCGATATATCGCCAGCGCGAATATTCCAATCGTCACTAAAAAGTTCCATGAAAATATTATCAAATTGATCTAGTTTCTGTGAATATCCTCCATCCTGAAGAGGGATATTACTATCTTGAATGGAAGCTCGTAAACTTACTTTTTCAGATATTTTCCCTGTAATTTGTAAGTCTAAATTAGAATTTAAAACTGCATTTTGATTATTTCCTATAGTAATCCCACGCGTAATACTCCCGGCAGTATTTAAACCGTCAAATGGAATATTTTTCTGCTTTCTTTGCTCCGTAACAGAGTACAAGTTTCCTAAGCCTGCAGGATTATCAACTAGTCTGCTAGAATCATAAACCCGATATTCTTGAGTTAGTAATTTTGGAAATTTCAAATACTGTACTGTAATTGAATCAGTTCTTATAATTTCTTTATGTTTAAACAGTAAGGTTCCTTTCTTAAAGTTAACAGTAAATAAAGAACTATCGATAGGCTGCCCGTTAGCGTCAAGCAATTTAAAAAAGCTTGAGTTGATGCTTTGTTTTTCTACGTAAATGGTATCATGTGAAGGTAAAATTTTCTTGGTGACGTACAACGAATTAATCTCCTGCGCTTGAAGCCCAGAAAAAAAACTTATTGTAATCCAAAAAACTAGTTTTTTCAACATAAATACAATAACTCAAAAGTATCAAAAGTAGTATTTATAATTCGATAATAGTAAAAATGTATATGGAGTAAAATCTACTAATTACGGAGTAAAATGATGAAGTTTTAAATAAAAAAAAGGGAACCAAAATTAGATTTTGATTCCCACTACTTGAAATATATAGCAATTTTAAACTTCTTTAGTGACCACTTGCATGGTTTCGCGGCTAACTTGTTTTAATAAAACCACTTTATTGTCTTCAACGGTTTGTGCTGCGTTATCGTTAAAATGTCTTATCGTATATAAAGTAACATTTTCTTCAAAATCAACTTTGAACTTTTTAGACAAGATCGCGTTAAGTTCTTTAAAATTATCAAATTTATCTTCAACACATACTGAAAAGCTAATCGCTGAATTCTGAATAAGATTCACTTTTAGTTTGAATTGGTGAAACAATGCAAAAATTTCACTTATGTGTTCTTCCATTATAAAAGAGAAGTCGATTGACGAAAGAGAAATTAAAAGCTGGTTTCTTTTCACGATGAAACAAGAAAGTTGCGGTTCTAAATCCACTCCTTTTGAAACGCTAGTTCCTTTTAACAAAGGATTGATAAAAGATTTCACATACAGTGGGATTTCTTTTTTCTGTAACGGTTGTAAAGTTTTAGGGTGAATTACAGAGGCACCGTAAAATGCTAATTCTATTGCTTCACGATAGGATATTTGGTTTAACAGACTCGCATTTTCAAAATATCTTGGATCAGCATTCATAACTCCTGGAACATCTTTCCATATAGTCACGCTTTCTGCATTCAAACAATATGCGAATATAGCAGCTGTATAATCAGAACCTTCACGACCAAGAGTGGTTGTGAAATTGTTTTCGTCAGAGCCTAAAAATCCTTGTGTAATATTTAGAATTTTTCTTTTGACATTCTTCGAAATATTTTTTTGCGTCAATTCCCAGTCAACTTCAGCATCTCTATAATTTGCATCTGTTTTTATAAAATTGCGCACATCGAGCCACTGCGTTTTAATTCCCATGTGATTCATGAAATGACTCAAGATTGTCGTAGAAATTAACTCGCCATAACTTACAATTTGGTCATAAACAAAATTATAATTAGGTGACTTATTGTGAGATAAAAAATATTCTAAATCTGAAAACTGCGAATTTACAGCTGTAAAAACTGGATTCTTTTCGTCCTCAAATAAATCCATTACGATTTGATTGTGGTATTTTTTAACTTCCTGAACAGAAGATTTCAACTCAGAAGATTTGTCAAAATAGTTTTTAATTACAACTTCTAATGCATTAGTTGTTTTACCCATCGCAGAAACGATTAATAAAACATCCTCATATCCTACTTTTTGTAAAACGTCGTACACGTTTTTTATTCCATCGGCATCTTTAACTGATGCTCCACCAAATTTAAATACTCTCATAACACAACTAATTCCACTATTTTAAAATTCTGAACCTGTTTAACATGCATCTTATAATAGTTAGAATTATAAGATCGTTGAAATACTATTACTTCAATTTATTATCAACAAATTCGT
The DNA here is from genome assembly GCF_003688495.1 of Flavobacterium weaverense. Taxonomy (GTDB): domain Bacteria; phylum Bacteroidota; class Bacteroidia; order Flavobacteriales; family Flavobacteriaceae; genus Flavobacterium; species Flavobacterium weaverense. The sequence continues at coordinate 581,206 of NZ_REFH01000008.1, forward strand.
TTATTCCTTGCTCATCCATTTGTACGACAAGCCATCCGTCCATTATTTTAGCTCCTGATTTTTTGTAAAATTCAATTGCGGGAGTATTCCAGTCTAAAACATTCCATTCAACTCTTCTTACGCCATCTTTTTTCCCTTGTTTCAAAATTTCAGAATATAACGCATAACCCAAACCTGTTCCTCGCATCTTTTCCTTCACTACCAAATCTTCTAAGTGAATTGTTTTCCCTTTCCAAGTTGAAAAGCGATGGTAATACAAAGCCATTCCCACAATTTGTTTTCCTTCAGAAGTCGTATTAGCATCATCATCAATTTCTGCTACCAAAACTTGAAATAAGGGTGTTGGTCCAAAACCGTCGCGAACTAAATCATCAACAGTTACAAGAACAGCATCTGGCTCATTTTCGAATTCAGCTAATTCTTGAATTAAATCTAAAACAGCTTGCATGTCATTACGATTTCCTTTTCTGATATTCATAAATTGTTAATTATATTCTTGTTAATTGAATTAAGAAGTAGTTGTGGCTTAAAAAATTAGTATTTTTCAAAGCAAATATACAATACTCGTAAACTAAGTAAATATTATTCAATTCATTTTCACAAAAAAACCGATATTTGTGACTTCAAAATAACTACAACGATTTCGCAATGGAAGAACGCAACAAAACACTAGGTGAGTTTATCATCGAAAACCAAAATGCTTTTCAGTATTCGTCGGGAGAACTATCTCGCATTATCAACTCTATCAGATTAGCTGCAAAGGTTGTTAATTATAAGGTGAATAAAGCTGGATTAGTGGATATTACTGGAGCAGCTGGAGAGCAAAATATTCAAGGTGAAGATCAACAGAAACTAGATGTGTATGCTAATGAAGTTTTTATTCAAACTTTAATTAACAGAGAAATTGTGTGTGGAATTGCTTCAGAAGAAAATGATGATTTCATCACTGTGGCAGGAAGCGATAAAAGCCACAATAATAAATATGTAGTTTTAATGGATCCTCTTGACGGCTCATCAAATATTGATGTGAATGTGTCAGTAGGAACTATATTTTCTGTTTATAGACGAGTAACTCCAATAGGATCTCCAGTTACTTTAGAAGATTTTTTACAGCCAGGAATTAACCAAGTTGCAGCTGGATATGTTATTTACGGAACATCGACAATGATCGTTTATACTACCGGACACGGCGTAAATGGTTTTACTTTAAATCCTGCGATTGGAACATTTTATTTATCACATCCTGATATGAAGTTCTCTAGAGATGGAAATATTTATTCTATTAATGAAGGTAACTATGTTCATTTCCCGCAAGGAGTAAAGGATTATATAAAATATTGCCAAACGGAAGAAGAAGATAGACCGTACACATCTAGATATATTGGCAGTTTAGTTTCAGATATTCATAGAAATATGATTAAAGGAGGAATTTATATTTATCCTACCAGTTCTAAAGCTCAAAAAGGTAAATTGAGATTATTGTATGAATGTAATCCAATGGCTTTTATTGCAGAACAAGCAGGAGGAAAGGCTTCTGATGGTTTTGGAAGCATTATGGAAATAATTCCAACTGAATTACATCAACGTGTACCTTTCTTTTGTGGAAGTTACAACATGGTTGTAAAAGCAGAGGAGTTTATGGAACAAGCAAAAAGAAGTAAATACTAGTTTTTCATTTTTTGTGAAAATTCATTTACTTCTAAAATATATTAGGTTTTTAAAACACTAAATTTAAAGAGCGAAAGACTATGTTTTTCACTCTTTTTTTAATGAAATAAAATTAATTGATACATAAAAAAAAGCTGCTTCGTTGAGGAAGCAGCTTTCAATTAAAATCTGAAATTAAGAATTAAATTTTGCCATCTTTAATTTCGTCCACTATTTCAGGATTCAATAATGTGGATGTGTCTCCAAAATTTGAATAATCTCCTTCGGCAATTTTACGTAAAATTCTACGCATAATTTTTCCAGATCGTGTTTTAGGTAATCCAGAAACAAATTGAATTTTATCTAGTTTAGCAATTGGTCCTATTTGGTTTGAAATCTGCTGATTGATTTCTTTACTTAAATTTTCTCTGTCACGATATTCTCCAGTTTCTTTTAAAATTACAAAACCGTATAACGCATTTCCTTTCACGTCGTGAGGGAAACCTACAATCGCAGATTCTGCTACAGCGGGATGCTCGTTAATTGCATCTTCGATAGGTGCAGTTCCTAGATTATGGCCTGAAACAATTACAACATCGTCTACACGACCGGTAATTCTATAATATCCTACCTCATCACGAAGTGCTCCGTCACCCGTAAAGTATTTTCCCGGAAACGCAGAAAAATAAGTCTCTTTGTAGCGCTCGTGATCGCCCCAAATAGTGCGCGCAATTCCTGGCCAAGGGAATTTAATACATAAACTTCCAGTGACTTGGTTTCCTTCAATTTCATTTCGTTTTTCATCCATTAATACAGGTTGAATTCCCGGTAATGGTAATGAAGCGTAAGTTGGTTTTGTAGGAGTAACAAATGCAAGAGGCGAAATCAAGATTCCTCCCGTTTCTGTTTGCCACCACGTATCAACTAGTGGACATCTTTTTCCACCCACATGGTCATTGTACCAGTGCCAAGCTTCCTCATTAATTGGTTCTCCAACAGAACCAATAACTTTTAATGATGCTAATTCATACTTTTGAACATACGATAAATTTTCTTTTGCTAATGCTCGAATTGCAGTTGGCGCTGTATAAAACTGAGTTACTTTATGTTTTTCTATAGTTTCCCAAAAACGACTAAAATCAGGATAAGAAGGAACACCTTCGAAAATAACTGTAGTTGCACCGTTTAATAATGGACCGTATAAAATATAAGAGTGTCCAGTGATCCAACCAATATCAGCAGTACACCAGAAAATATCGTTGTCCTCATAATTAAAAACGTTTTTAAATGTATAAGCGGCATAAACCATATAACCTGCAGTGGTGTGAACCATCCCTTTTGGCTTTCCAGTAGAACCAGAAGTATATAGAATAAATAATGGATCTTCAGCATCCATAATTTCAGCAGCGTTATTGTCAGATGCTTGATCTAGCAGTGGCTGTAACCATTGGTCACGGCCCTCTTTCATATTAATTTCAGTATTAATCCTTTTTACAACTAAAACATTTTCTACGCATGGGGTTTTTTGTAAAGCCTCGTCAACAATACTTTTTAAATCTATCGTTTTGTTTCCGCGGTAACCACCGTCAGATGTGATAACCATTTTACATTCGCTATCGTTAATTCTTGCCGTTACTGCCGATGCAGAAAATCCAGCGAAAACAACAGAATGTATTGCTCCAATTCTAGCACATGCCAAAGTAGTTATCGCCAGTTCTGGAATCATGGGTAAATAAATGCAAACGCGATCTCCTTTTTTAATGCCTTGCTCTAATAACACATTAGCCATTTTACATACTTTCTGATGCAGCTCATTATAAGAAATATGTATAGCCTCTTCACTTGGATCATTTGGTTCGAAAATTATCGCTGTTTTTTCACCTTTTTTAGCAAGGTGTCTGTCGATGCAATTTTTTGTAATATTTACTTTGGCTTCTGTGAACCATTTTATTTCGGCTTCAGCCAAATTAAAATCAACAACTTTATCCCATTGTTGGTACCAAGTAAAATTCTCTGCAGCAATCTTGTCCCAAAACTTTCTTGGCTCGCGTATTGATTTTTTATATTCTTTAAAGTACTCTTCTAAATTATTTATTTTATAACGGCTCATATTTTCTTACTCTATTTAGTTATTCTTATTTTATATTATAAACTCCAATTTTATATTTTTTCAATACAGTATCAATTTCTTCCACTATGCTTTCATCGTCTATGGTTGATGGGATTTGGAAACTTTCTCCGTCAGCAATACTTCGCATTAATTTTCGTAGAATTTTGCCAGAACGTGTTTTAGGCAGGCGTTCAACGATAACTACATTTTGAAGTGAAGCCACAGCACCTATTTGTTGTCGCACTAATTTAATTGTTTCTTGTTCTAATTGATAATGTTCAATTTCGTCATTTAATTTGGTTACAACCAAAGCTAAAGGAATTTGTCCTTTCAAAGAGTCATTTATTCCAATAACGGCACACTCAGCAACCGAAGCATGGGACGAAACAACTTCTTCCATTTCAGCAGTTGAGAGACGATGTCCTGCAACATTTATTACGTCATCTACTCTGCCTGTGATAAAAATATAATCTTCATCATCTTTATATCCGCCATCTCCAGAAAAATAGTAGCCTGGAAATTGCTCTAAATAACCGGCTTTAAATCTAGGATTGTCTTTCCATAAATCTAAAAGAGTTCCTGGAGGTAAAGGTAATTTAACGACAACGTAACCTTCCTTGTTGGGCTCTACTTCGGTACCATCTTCGCTAAAGATTCTGATATTATAACCGCAAACTGCTTTGCCAACTGAACCAGGCTTGATAGGTAATTGTTCTACTCCCATCATATTTGCAATCATTGGCCAACCTGATTCTGTTTGCCACCAATGATCAATTGCGGGAGCAGGAATGTGCTTTTGATACCATTCTAATGTTGCAATATCGCAACGCTCTCCTGCAAGGAATTGTGCTTTTAGCGAACTTAAATCATATTGCTTGATGAATTCTCCATCAGGGTCTTCTTTTTTAATTGCTCGAATGGCGGTAGGCGCTGTAAACATTGCATTGACTTTGTGTTCCGCTATAATTCTCCAAAAAGTGCTAGAGTCTGGCGTTCTGATTGGTTTGCCTTCAAAGATTAAGGAAGTGTTTCTATTAATTAATGGACCGTAAACTATAAAGCTATGACCTACAACCCAACCCACATCTGAAGCAGCCCAAAAAACATCATCTTGCTGCACATTATAAATATGTGTCATTGAGAACTTTAGCGCAACGGCATAACCTCCCGTGTCTCTTACAACGCCTTTAGGTTTACCTGTTGTTCCTGATGTATATAAAATATATAAAGGATGCGTTGTATTTACTGGAACACAAGCCGCTTCCTCTGAACCATAAACTAATGCATCGTAATCGACATCGTATTTTTTAAAGGGAACTCGTGCGCCTAATTTTCTATTGAAAACAACAACTTTTTTTGGTCGGTGTGACGCGAGTTCGATAGCTTCATCAACTAATGGTTTATAAGCAATTACACGATCAATCTCGATTCCTGACGAAGTTGTAATAATTAAACGTGGTTTACAATCATCAATTCTGATTGCTAATTCATGAGGTGCAAAACCACCAAAAACGACAGAGTGCGTAACACCAATTCTTGCGCATGCAAGCATAGCAAAAGCTGCTTGAGGAATCATTGGCATATAAATAACTGCAGTATCTCCCTTTTTTAATCCTAACGAAAGCATTCCGCCAGCGAGTTTTGCTACTTCCGTTTTTACTTCTGAAAAAGTATATTTTTTAATATTTTGTGTCACCGGTGAATCATAAATAAAAGCTATTTGATCTCCACGGCCATCTTGAATGTGTTTGTCTAATGCTAAATAGCAAATATTAAGCTCTCCATCTTTGTACCACAAAGGATATCCATTTTCATCCTCAGATAAAATCACCTCTGGTTTGTTGTACCACTCAATTGCATCCGCTTGTTCCTTCCAGAATTTTGCTGGTTTTTCTATGCTTTCTGTATAAATTTCCTTGTACGTCATAGCTTTTTATTTAGTGCATTAATTCATGAACTTGTTCTACTAGTTTTTTTACTGAAAAAGGTTTGGTTACATATAAATTTGCTCCCAAGGCAAGTCCTGATTCAATGTCTTTTTCTTTGTTCTTTGCTGAAAGAAATATGACTTTGCAATGCCGCAGGCGTTCGTCTTTTTTAATATGTTCTAGTGTTGCAAATCCATCAACCATAGGCATCATTACATCCAAAATGATTACGTCTGGAAGTTGATTTTTTAAAATCTCCAGAGCTTCATGACCATCACGAGCGATAAAAACTTCAAAATTATTTTTCTTGAAGGTATATTCCAGTGACATCACAATATTAGGTTCGTCATCGACAATTAATATTTTTTTCATTTATCAACTTTTTCTGCTGTGTTATAATTGGGTAAGGTGAAAATAAAAGTAGCGCCTTCAGCTACATTTTCTTCGGCCCAAATTCTGCCTTTGTGGTGCTCGATAATTTTTTTACAAATCGCTAGTCCTAGTCCGCTACCAATAGGTTTTTTTACGTTTTGATTTCTAGCTTGATAAAATTTGTCAAAAATCGCTTCAAAATCTTCCCCGTTTATTCCTTTGCCATTATTATGAATTGAAACGATGACGTTATCGCTGTTTTCGCTAATTGAAATTGCTATTTTACCGTCACTATTCGAACTAAACTTAATAGCATTTGATAGTAAATTAGTGACCACTTGAATAATTCTTTCTTCGTCATAAAATGCCTTAACCTCTTGTGAAGATTCATGAAATTCTACCTTTATTTTCTTATTCCTTATTAACTGCTGTAACGAATCAAGAGTGTTTTTTATAGTTCTCGAAATGTCGTTTTTAGACAAATAAATTTTTTGTTTTCCTGTTTCAAATTTTTCTAAATCTAAAATTTTGTCAATTAAGCGGTTTAATCGATCTGATTCCGATATAATATTTTGTAGAAACTGCTTGCGTAATTCTTCTGGAATATCGTCGTCGTCATGAAGTATTTCGCTCGCTGCTCTAATGGCCGTAATTGGTGTTCGTAATTCATGAGTAACGGTATCGAGAAATTCATCTTTTTGAATGTCTTTATTGACAAGTTCTAAGTTGGCATTTTTTAATTGCTCCGATATTTTTTTTAATTCATTAGAAGTATCCGTTAACTTCTTATTGATGATTAGGTTTTCTTTAGATTCTTCTAAAATCCGTAATACTTCAGGCAAGCTAATTTTATCTTCTTTAATAACACTTGATATCAAAATTTTGGCGGAAGCCGTACCAATGTGACCAGTTAGCAAATTTTCAGCAAACTTTATAAATCGAGCATCAGCTGTGGTAATATTTTTGTCGACATTATATTTTAAATTGAATATTGTTAGCGCTCTTTTTGTTCGATCCTCACCTAGAAATCGCTGCAATACTTTTTGAATATCAGAGATATATGCGGTTCCTTTCCAAATAAAAGCGTTTTCATGATTGGTGATATATTTATCAATATCAACAAACATTTCAGCGTAATTGCGCTCGCGATAATTTCCACTAAAACTCACTGAAATAGCTAAATAACTCAAGGAATTAATAAGTATACTCCAGAAAAAAGCATGTGGAATGGGTTCTAAGTAATCTAATCCAAAAAGTTGAAACGGCTTTAAAAGTGCAATTCCCCAAGGTCCTTCTTGAATAAAAAGACTTGTAGACTTTGTTAATCCAATAGCGTACGGAATTAATAGCGTATAAAAGCAGGTTGCAAACCCAAGAATAATTCCTGTGATTGTTCCTTTTTTTGAACCTCTTCTCCAAAATAATGCTCCAAAAAATGAGGGAGCTAATTGAGCAATTATTACAAATGCAACTAATCCAACAGAGAACAAAGAGTAGTCCAAAATAAATATGCGATAGATGGCGTATGATAAAATAATTAAAGAAAAGATGCCAATTTTTCTACTATTTACAATTCGTTTATTATTTTTTTCTTGAGAGGAATTTTCTAAAGATCCAATGAAACCATAAGGAATTAATAAATTGTTACTTACCATGGTAGAAAGCGAAATGCACGACACAATAATCATCGAAATTGCTGCCGAAAAACCACCTAAGAAAACTAAAACTGTCAATGTTGTGTTATCGAAAAGTTGAGGTATCAATAACGAATACGTGTCTGAATTATGCCCTTTCCCGTCAAAAAGTATATTTCCTCCCCAAGCAATAGGAAATACAAAAAAGTTAAAAAGTAATAAGTATAGTGGGAACAACCAGATCGCAGTGCGAATGTGACTTTCTTTATTATTTTCAACAATTGCTGTGTGAAATTGTCTTGGTAATAGGAAAATAGCAAACATTGATAAAATGCACAAAAAGAACCAATTGATTCCGTTTGTGAGTCCGCCGATGGTGTTCTTCTTTTCGAAATCTTTTAGTAATGCTGCTTTTTGATAAATGTCATCAAATCCATCAAAAACAAAATAAGTAACGTATATTCCAATAATTAAAAAAAAGACTAATTTTAAAATCGATTCCATTGCAACTGCGGTTACAATTCCGCGTCTTTTTTCTGAAGCGTCGACATATTTAGTTCCGTAATAAGACGCAAAAAGTGCTAAGGCTAAGCAAACGTGAGTTGTTGTGTCTGTAAAAAGATTGTCGCTCGCTTCTGTACGAGTGACTATATGAAAAGTATCTGAGATCGATTTTAACTGTAAAGCGATGTAAGGAACAATACCAAAAACGCAAACTAGAGTCACTAAAGCGCCAAGAAATCTACTATTTCCATAACGTAGAGAAATAAAATCTGCAATGCTAGAGATTTTATTTACTCTCGAAATTCTAATAATTTTCTTGAGGATAATCATCCATGTTGGAATAATTAATACAGGACCTAAATAAATCGTTAAATAGTTCAAACCTGATTCTGCCGCTACGCCTATACTACCGTAATAAGTCCAAGCTGTGCAATATACAGCTAATGAAAAAGAATAAATGTAAGCGTTATTAGTCCACTTTGAGTGACTTCTTTTTTCTGCCCAATGAGCAATGAAAAAAAGAATCGAGACATAAAGTACCAAAATCAGTAAGAGTCCAATACTATTCATAATATCTTTTTATAATTATGTATGAAATAGCAATTGAAAACAACCAAGCTGAAAAAATATAGATATACGTTATTGGAAATCCAAAAAGTGATTTTGAACTGTCAAATAACAGCAAAAGGGGTATGTTCAATGCTAGTAATAATAGCATTGTTAGGATAACCAACTTTTGTTCGTGTCTTTTTTTCATGGAAATAAAAAATATACAATCTCTACGGGCAAATGTAGAGATTGTATAGTTTGTAAATAATATTTATTCTAATCGATTAGTGAGTTGCTTCACCGGCGCCAGAAGGGATTCTGATGTGTTCAACAATTTCTTGAACATTTAATGGAGGCTCTGGCGTAAATCTTTTCACTATAAGTGCTACAGCAAAATTGACAATCATCGCAATAGTTCCAAAACCTTCTGGAGAAATTCCGAACCACCATCCGTCTTTTAATCCAGCAACAGCCTCTTTTCCACCATCAAAAATACCGAATTTGAATTTCAACATATAGAAAAGCATTAATAATAATCCCACGATCATTCCGGCTACAGCGCCTTCTTTGTTCATCTTTTTATCAAAAATACCAAGGATAATTGCTGGGAATAATGATGCAGCTGCTAATCCAAAAGCAAGTGCTACTACGGCAGCGACAAATCCTGGAGGATTAATTCCGAAGTAACCAGCAATAATAACAGCTACTGCAGCGGCAGCACGAGCAGCCCAAAGTTCTCCTTTTTCAGAAATATTCGGATTGATCATTTTTTTGATGATATCGTGAGATACTGAAGCTGAAATTACTAATAGCAGACCAGCAGCAGTAGATAATGCAGCAGCTAACGCTCCAGCAGCAACTAATGCAATAACCCAGTTTGGTAAGTTTGCAATTTCTGGATTAGCAAGAACCATGATGTCTTTGTCGATAGTCAACTCACTCCCTTTATTTCCTTTTGCTTCTTGCTCCGCTAAAAATTTAGGATCTTTTGAAGCATCATTATAATATTGGATTTTACCATCACCATTTTTATCGTCGAATGCTAGTAAACCTGTAGTTTCCCATTTAGTAAACCACGCTGGCATTGATGTATAGTCTTTTCCGTTTACGGTTTCAATTAAATTTGTTTTGGCAAAAACTGCAATTGCTGGTGCTGTAGTGTAAAGAATTGCAATTAAGATTAGAGCATAACCTGCTGATTTTCTTGCATCTTTCACTCTCTTTACGGTAAAGAAACGAACAATTACGTGTGGTAAACCGGCTGTTCCTACCATTAATGCTAAAGTTATAGCAAAAACATCGACCATTGATTTTGTTCCATTGGTGTAAACTGAAAAACCAAGTTCTGTAGAAAGTCCGTTTAATTTATCAATTAAATAAGTATCAGTTCCAGTAATTTTACCTCCCATTCCTAATTGTGGAATTGGATTTCCAGTCATTTGGATCGAAATAAAGATAGCAGGTACCATGAAAGCAAATATTAAAACACAATATTGTGCTACTTGCGTATAAGTGATTCCTTTCATACCTCCTAAAGTGGCGTAAAATAAAACGATAACCATTCCTATAATTACACCAGTATTGATATCCACTTCTAGGAATTTAGAAAATACTAATCCCACACCGCGCATTTGTCCAGCCACGTACGTAAATGAAACTACTAAAGCACAAATAATAGCAACGGTTCTTGCGCTATTAGAATAGTAACGTTCTCCAATAAAATCAGGAACAGTAAATTTCCCGAATTTCCTTAAATAAGGTGCTAAAAGTAATGCCAGAAGAACATATCCTCCAGTCCAACCCATTAAATATACGGCTCCGTCATAACCATCAAAGGAAATAATTCCTGCCATAGAGATGAAAGAAGCGGCACTCATCCAGTCAGCCGCAGTAGCCATTCCATTCGCTAAAGGAGAAATCTCTCCTCCAGCTACATAAAATTCTTTAGTAGATCCAGCACGAGACCAGATTGCAATTCCAATGTAAAGAGCAAATGTTACTCCAACAATTATATAGGTCCAAGTTTGTAAATCCATGATTTTTTATTTTTTTATAGTTTATAATTATTCGTCGTATCCGTACTTTTTATCTAATTTGTTCATCAATCGAACATAAATAAATATAAGTATGACAAATACATAAATTGAACCTTGTTGTGCAAACCAAAAACCAAGTGGAAATCCACCTATTTTAAATGTGTCTAATGCTTCTTTGAAAAGAATGCCTGCTCCATAGGAAACAGCAAACCATATGCTTAATAAAATAAAAAGGTATTTTAAATTTTCCTTCCAATAAGCTGTTGCGTTATCTTGTTTATCGCTCATAATATTGCGTTATTAATAATTAGTTAGTTATAGATAGATCATTGCTTGAAGCGTAATTGTATTTACAGCTTTATTTGTAGCGTATTTTAAAGTCTGATATTCTAATGTAAGTTTAGAATGGTGTCCGCTAAAAAATGCATTTGCACCAATTCCTAATTGAGTTGCATTGTCATTTAAAGCGTCAATTTTTCTATCATCATAAGAGATATAAGGTTGAAAACGAGTTTTTGATTTTCCAGGAATAACATAACCCACGTGTCCGTGAATCATAGATCCAGTTTCATAAGTAGTTCCTAATCTGTAATTTTTTCCGTAATCAGAATTTTGATAAAGTGCGTATGCAGTAAGTGCAGCGCCTTGCGTTCCTACTGGTACATCGTAAAATGCATCTAATCCAAAAACAGAAACATCTTCACCACTTAATACTCCAGAACCGTTTGCGATCACAGCTCCGTTAGGATGTGAAAAGAAACCAGCTCCTACATTAAATACTTTTTTAGTACCTAAGTACGTTCCCACTTTATAAGGCAAAAAGTTACTTTCAGCATCTAAAAATCCGTATTCAAAATAACCAGAATATGTTTTTCCTGCTTCTTTAGAACCTAGTAATCGACTACCAGTGTAAGTAGCTGCACCACCATTAACAGGAACAGCTGTTGCTTGTAAATTAGAATTAGAAGCGCTATTGATAGCAACGCGATATTGGAATTTACCAAAAGCTCCTTTTGCATACATTCCAATATGTCTAGCAAATTGATCAGATAATCCTAAAGTAGCCCAAGCTTGTCTTTGGTTATCCAATGTCATGATGTTAAGTGTACTTTGATTGTTTAAACGAGAAATTCCGTTCCAGTAGTGTAGTCCGCCACCAAGAGCATGGTCTTTTCCAAGGCTGTATTGTGCCCAAACATCATGTAGAAACAATTGTGAGCCATCTCCTTTTCCTGTTGGGCTCATAGAATCAGCATTTAAACTATTGAGACCAAAATGAGTTAAGATTAAAAAGTCTTTGTTGATTTGTGCATACATTAATACGCGGGCTCTTCTCACGCTAAAATCTAAATCGGCTTGCTCATTGCCGTTGCCGTCTAAAGGACGATCTGAATTATACTGTCCCCAGATTTGGGCCCAAGATATTACCCTAAGGTATTTTGATCCATCTTCATTCAGGTTAAACTTCATTCCGGCTCCGTAGTCAGGGGAACCTTGCGAAAAAGCTTTTAAGGATAAAAGCAGTAGTGCTGCAATCAAATAAGTTTTCTTCATAATTATTAATTTGGTTAGTTGAAATGGTTAGTTTCTAGACTGCCAAATTCTAATTTTTTGTTAAGAAAAAAAATTCATGTATATATAGCTGTTAATAGCTATAGTTAATCTTTAAAACGTTCCCATTTAATAAGCATAAATTTGTCACCAAGTTCGGTGATAATCATTCCTGCTCCTGATAATAAACCTTTGTTTTTTATATATTCAACTAATTCTAAGTGGTTGAAAATCTTGTATGTGGGATGGTAATTTCCATGCGAAGGCTTTTTAATATTATAGGACTTTACCCAGTTGCTTACCGTGACATGTGAAACTCCTATAATTCGCTCTATTTCTCTGAAGCTTAGTCCTTCGAGGTACAGTTGTAAAGCTTTAGTCACGTAGTAATCATCTATCTTTTTACCAATTTTATTAACGGTAAAAAAATAATTGCATTTTTTACATAGGTACCTTTGTTTACTGTTGATTATGCCACTTTTAATGATATGATCGCTTTGGCATTTTGGACAGCTTAAAATCTCCATATATATAAATTTTGCATAAATATAGTAATTTAGCAATTATAGTAAACACATTCTGTAAATAAAAAATAGTTTAATTATATATAAATTGTTTTCTTCACTAAATCTTTGTGAAATTGTCAGTTTTTGATCTGATTTGTCTTTTGACATTGGTCTGAGGTTTTTCGATTTTTAAAATGAACTTGTATTTGTTGTAACTTTAAATGTCAATAGCAATAACCTAAAGTATGAAAAACCCAATAGCAGAGCGGATTGCCGATTTTTTAAGAAATCACCCTCCTTTCATGAGTTTGGGGTTAGAGGAATTAATTATCATTTCAAATCATTCTCAAGTCGTTTATTTGGAAAAAAATCAAGTTCTTTTTAAGTTCGATGATCAGCCACATTCTTATTTTTATGTTGTTAGAGATGGAGCAGTCGGTTTGTCGATTACAGCTGACGAAAAGGAATTACTTATTGATGAATGTGATGAAGGAGACATTATTGGGATCCGTCCTTTTTTTGCAAAAGATAACTACCTGATGAATGCTGTAGCTCGAGAGGAAAGCTTACTTTATGCAATTCCAATAGCTTTTTTTGAAAAGTATGTTTTTGCAAATGTAGCAGTATCTAAATTCTTATTAGAAAGTTTTGCATCCAACACCCGTAATCCATACAATGATGAAGATAAAGGAAAGTTGGCTACAGAGAATATAAGGTATCACAATGATGAAAATGTATTTCAATATTTTAAACCCATAAAACATACAGAAAATCCAATCACAGCCACAAAAAACGCTACAGTTAAGGAAATAGCTGAAGTAATGGTCAAATATAAAATTGGCAGCATCATTATTGAGAAGAATCAGCTACCTATTGGAATTATTACAGACAAAGATTTACGTTATAAAATCGCTACAGGAATTTTTTCTATCGACGACACTGCTGATTGTATAATGTCTAAACCTGTAATTACTGTTGGTGCAAATAATTCGGTTGCTGAGGTGCAATTGCAGATGATGCAATTAGGCATAGGTCATTTATGTGTCACTTCAGATGGTACTCCACAGTCAAAAATTATAGGAATCATTTCAGAACACGACGTTTTTACGTCACAAGCTAATAATCCCGGAGTGCTTTTAAAACAGACTAAAAGAGCAAAAAATGCTGAGGAACTCAAAAGTATAAGAAAAAATCTCACACACTTAATCCAGAATGCGTTAAATGAAAATATTCCGATCGCTCATATTTCAAAAATTGTTGCTGAGATAAATACGGTTATTACTAAAAGAGCTATTGATCTAGCTATTACAAAAATGGATCAAAAACCTCCGGCGGACTTTGCATGGATAAATATAGGAAGTCAAGGCAGAAAGGAGCAATTACTTATGACAGATCAGGATAATGCTCTGTTGTTCGCGGATGTTTCGCCTGATAATTATGATGGCGTTAAAAACTATTTTCTTCAACTGGCTTTCTACGTTACTGAAATGTTGAGTACAGTTGGTTACGAATTATGTCCAGCAGAAATGATGGCAAGTAACACATTATGGTGTAAGTCTGTAACGGAGTGGAAGCGACAATATGATAGTTGGATTAATAATCCTGGGATAGAAGGAATTTTAATGTGTTCGATTTTCTTTGATTACGATTTTGTGTATGGAACTAAAGAATTAGTTGATGACATAACAATAACTATTTTGAAAAATATAGAGAACAATCAAGTTTTCTTTGCTTATTTAGGTGCTGACGCTTTAAAAAATCTGCCTCCTCTTGGCTTTTTCAAGAATTTTATAATCGAAAAGGATGGCGAGCACAAAGATAATTTTGACGTTAAAGGACGAGGATTAATGCCTTTGATTGATGCGGCGAGACTCTTGTGTTTAAGCAATAAAATTACGGGAGCTAATAACACAATACTTAGATATAAAGAACTTTCTGCACTAGAACCTCAAAATGCTGCTATTTATGATGCTTGTGCGGAAGCATTTTCCATATTGCAGAAATTTCGAACTAAAGAAGGTTTTGCGAGTAATTCAGGTGGAAGGTATTTAGATTTAAGTAAGTTGTCTAAATTAGATAAGCTAAAGCTAAAGAATGCTTTTAATCCTATCAATGATGTTCAAGAAATTATTAGAACACGATTTCAACTCACTTACTTTACTTAGATGAAGCTATTTAACTGGTTTAGAAGAACCGAAAAAGTATATCCTGAATTTTGGAAAAGTTATTTGTCATGCTTTGATTTTAAATCGAATGCTTCTGCTGAAAAAAGAATAGTAGCTTTTGATACAGAAACAACAGGTTTAGATTTTCGAACAGATGTAATTCTTTCTATCGGTGCAATTGGGATTAGCGGAAATTCAATTGTTGTTAACGATTGTTTGAATTTGTTTTTGATTCAAGATGTTTTTAAAAAAGAAACTGTGCCTATTCATGGAATATTAAAAACGGGTCAAGAGGAAAAAATTCCAGAGTCTGAAGCTGTAATTAAATTTTTAGATTTTATAAAAGATTCTGTTCTTGTTGGTCATCATGTTAGTTTTGATGTAAAAATGATAAATGAGGTTTTAAAAAGAATGGGATTAGGTAAGATAAAAAATAAAAGTATCGATACTGATTTAATGTATCAAAAATTTAAAAGACTACCGGAAGAGCATCATTCTAATTTAGATGAACTATGTAAGATTTTTAAAATTGAAAAAATTGATAGGCATACCGCGATTGGTGATGCTTATATCACCGCTTTGATTTATTTACAACTTAAAAAAAAGTGGAGGAGATAGAACGCTAAATATAGTAGTAAGAGGAAAATTTGAAATTTTCTTGTGAAATAAATTCTAGAAAACAGTAATTGAATTGTACTCTTTCGTAAATAATTTTTATAAATTTTAGATAATCGTTTTTTAAAATTTTATTACCAATGTTGAATAACCGTGTTTATATAATACTTATTTAAAAGACGGTTATGATAATTAGGAAAATAATAATTTTTAAAAACAAAAAACCCGAATATTTCTATTCGGGTTTTGTGGTACCTCCAGGGATCGAACCAGGGACACATGGATTTTCAGTCCATTGCTCTACCATCTGAGCTAAGGTACCGTGCTATTGCGGGTGCAAAGATAGGATGATTTTTAATATATCCAAACCATTTTTTTAAAAAAATCAATTCGTACCTTCGCAACATCAAAAAATGAATTATGATTTTAGTGATTGATGTAGGTAATTCCCGAATTAAAGCTGCTGTATTTGAGGATAATATACTTTTAGAAATTTTTATTTTTACAAAAATTGAGCTCGAAAAAAAAATTGAAAATATTTTAAAAAAATTTCAAAAAACAACTGATTTGGTTGTTTCTTCGGTAGGAGATGTAGAAAAAGAGTCATTTTTAGGGTTCAATAATTTAGTTAAAGTGAATTTTATATCGCACACCGATCTTTTTCCTTTTCAAAATAAATATAGTACGCCGCAAACATTAGGAATCGATAGAATGGTTCTTGCTTCTGGAGCAGTTTTAAGTTTTCCAAATCAAAATAGATTAGTTATTGATGCCGGGACTTGTGTTACCTACGATTTTATCACTCAAGATAATGAGTATCTAGGAGGAGCAATCTCTCCAGGTTTCCGCTTGAGATATGAGTCATTAAATAATTATACTGCAAAGCTGCCTTTGCTATCATTAGAAAATCCTAGCGATTTAATAGGAAACTCAACTTCGACATCTATTCATTCCGGTGTTGTGAATGGACTAGTAAACGAGATTGACGGATTCATAGCAGATTATAGCGCTCGATACTCAAATTTTATAATAATTTTAACGGGTGGAGACACAGATTTTTTGGCCAAACGATTAAAAAATACCATATTTGCCAATTCAAATTTTCTCTTGGAGAGTTTGAACCAAACTTTTCAATATAAAATCAAAAATGATTAAAAAAATTATAGTAAGCGCTTGTTTGCTTTTATCATTAGTTACTTTCGCTCAAGAAGGAACAGCTTCTCCATATTCTTTTTACGGTATTGGTGATGTAAGATTCAAAGGAACTCATGAAACTCGCGCTATGGGAGGGATTGCTGTCGAGCAAGATAGTATTCACATGAACCTACAAAATCCTGCAAGTTTTGCAAGTTTAAAACTAACAACTTTTTCTTTAGGAGGTACTAATTCAAGTACAAATTTAAAAACAGAGACAAAATCAGCTAAAGCTTCAAGAACAACTTTAGATTATCTAGCAGTTGGTTTGCCTTTAGGTAAATTTGGTGTAGGTTTTGGATTGATTCCGTATTCATCTGTTGGTTACAAAATTAGAAGTTTGAGTACAGGTACAGAAAATAACCAAAGTTTTAATGGAACAGGTGGGTTGAACAAAGCATTTCTTGGTGTCGGTTATAAAATAACTTCAGATTTAAGTCTTGGAGCAGATGTCAATTATAATTTTGGAAAAATTGAAACTAATAATTTCGAATATATTACTGATATAGCTATTGGTACTCGAGAATTAAACGAAGTAGATTTATCTGGTGTGAATTTTAATATTGGTATGATGTACCAAACAAAAATTTATAAAAAAGTATCGTTATTCAGTAGTTTAAACTATTCGCTAGAAAGTACTTTGAAATCTAAAAATACTAGAAATATAGCTACAGCTTTATATAATTCTAACTTTGATTTAGCGATTGTAGATATTTTAGAAGATATAAAAACGGAGGAAAACTTAAAAGTGCCAAGTAAATATGCAATTTCTGCTGGTATTGGCGAAGCTAAAAAATGGTTAGTTGGAATTGGTTATACCTTTCAAGGTGCAGGATCTTTAAGTAACAGTTACAATGCTCTTGATAATGTGAGTTATGAAAAGCATCAAAAATATAATATAGGTGGATACTACATTCCTAACTATAATGCATTTTCAAGTTATGCAAAAAGAGTAACCTACAGAGGTGGATTCAGATATGAAAAAACTGGTTTGATAATCAATTCAGAGCCTATCAAAGACATGGCGGTTTCATTAGGATTTGGTTTGCCTTTAACGGGAACTTTTTCAAATGTAAACATCGGACTTGAATTTGGTAAAAAAGGAACTACTTCAGCTGGCTTAGTTGAAGAGAATTATGCTAATGTTAGTATTGGTTTCTCACTTAATGAACAATGGTTTGTTAAACGAAAATTCAACTAAAAACAGCTTGTCACTTAAACTTCTTTGTAAGTTCAGCGTATGACTTTAAATAAAACAAACACTATTAAATGGATTGTCACAGTTTTTGCTGTGACACTCTTTTTTGGGTGCGAAAGTAATTTTAAGGAAATACAAAAAAGTAATATTTCTGAATTTTTTCCAAGTAGCGATGCTGACATGGTTAATTTGAAATATACTGATTCTGGCAGGATTACCGCGATTCTTGTAAGTTCAAAAATGTTAGATTACGCTACGGTAAGTTATCCCTTCACTGAATTTCCAAAAGGAATTGATGTCACACTCTACGATAAAAACGCAAAAAAAACCTTTATTAGATCAAATTATGCAATTTCGTACAAAGGAAGTAGTATTATTGATTTACAAGGCAAAGTAAAAATTTACACCGAACAAGGTCAAACTCTAGAGACAGAACAGCTTTACTTTGATCAAAAAAACGAGTGGTTTTTTACGGAGAGAAGATTCAAATTTACGGATCCTAAAGGAGTCTCAAATGGACAAGGAATTGATTTTAGCAGAGATTTCAAAGTCATTAATTCGCAAAAAATAACAGGCGAAGTTGAAACAAACGAATAATTATTTACACTATGAATTACTTAAAATTTACACAATACGTTTATCTTCTTTTTGCAGCTTTCTTTCTTTATGATGGTGTTACAAAACTTATGAATCCTGCTTTAGGAAGTCCATGGTTGAGTTTTATTATCACTGCTGTGGCTATATTTATGTTCTTTTTTAGAAGAAAATTTTCTAAAAAATTTGATGACAGAAACAAAAACTCCTAGTCCATGGAAATTAGTATTATTATATTATGTCTAATACTAAGTGCTTTTTTTTCAGGAATGGAGATAGCGTTTGTCTCATCTAATAAAATTTATCTCGAAATCGAGAAAAAGCAAGACAACTTTCTTTCAAAAATACTGACTAAACTTACTGAGAAACCAACAAATTTCATTGTTTCCATGCTGATAGGTAATACCGCAGCTATGGTCATTTATGGCTTTTTTATGGGTGATTTACTGATTGAATGGTTTTTCAACTCGGGGAATTCTCTTTCGGAAGGATGGAGTCTATTAGTGCGAATTCTCATTTCTACGGTCGTTATTTTAATTACTGCCGAGTTTCTTCCAAAAGTGTTTTTTCAAATATATGCTAACTCATTAATTAAGATTTTTGCAGTACCAGCATATTTTTTTTACAAGATTTTCTATTACGTAGCTTTGTTTTTTATTGGTATTTCTGATTTTATTTTAAAGCGATTCTTTAAAACTGAAGGCGATATTACTCCTTTGTTTTTTAGTAAGATCGAACTTGGAGATTATATCACTGAGCAAATGAGTACGGTTGAAGATAATGAGTTGGTAGATTCAGAAATTTTGATGTTTCAAAATGCATTGGAGTTCTCAGGAGTTAAAGCGCGAGATGTAATGACTCCAAGGATTGAAATTAGTGCTGTTGATTTATTAGATACGATTGATAATTTAAGACAATTATTTATTGAAACCGGTTATTCGAAAATCGTAGTTTATCAAAATTCCTTTGATGATATTATCGGTTATGTTCATTCTTTTGATTTGTTCAAAAAACCAAACAGCATCGAAGAAATTGTAATTAAAGTAGAATTTCTGCCTGAAACTATATTTATTAAGGATGCCATGAATTTCTTGACTAAAAAGAGAAAAAGTGTTGCGGTTGTTTTAGATGAATATGGCGGAACTTCAGGGATAATCACTATTGAAGATATTATTGAAGAGCTTTTTGGCGAAATTCAAGATGAGCATGATTCAGATGAAGAATTAGTAGAGAAAGAACTGGGACAAGGTGAGTTCTTGTTTTCAGCACGACTTGATGTTGAATATTTAAATGAAACCTACAAACTCGATATTCCTGAAGAAGATTCTTACGGAACTTTAGGAGGTTTTATAGTAGATCACACTAAGGAAATTCCGCAAAAAGGAGACAAAATTTCTATAGGAATCTATCATTTTGTAATCGAAGAGGCGACAAACAAGAAAATAGAATTGGTTAAAATGACGGTGCAAGAGTGATTTCTATCGTGAAAGTAAAAATTCTTGTAAAATAAAACGCTACTAGTATTATTATTAGCTAGATAATTGTATTTTCGCAAACTGAATATAAAAATTAACAACAATAAAATGGCAGTTTTACAAAAAATTAGACAACGTTCACTTCTTCTGATACTAGTTATTGGATTTTGTTTATTAGCATTTATCATAGGTGATATATTCAATAGTGGTGGTTTCAATAGTACGTCGAAAGATGTAGGAAGCATCGATGGAAATGATATTTCATTTGAAGACTTTAGAGTTAAAGTTAGTAATGTTGAAAAAAGTGGACAAGGGATTACTTCAACTGAAGCAGCAAACAGAGTTTGGGAGCAAGAAGTTTCTGTTGCATTGTTAACTACTGAATTTGATAAGTTAGGATTAAGAGTAGGTGAAAAACACTTATTAGAAGTTTTAAAAGCTGATCAAAATATTGGTGGGAATCCATTGTTTATGAATGCAGCAGGTGGATTTGATGTTGCTAAATTTAAAGAATACTTCAAGGCTAATCCAGAGCAAGCTCAGTTTTTAAAAGACAGAGAGAAAGACGCTGAGTTAAACGCTAAATATCAAATGTATAACACTATGATTAAAGCGGCGGTTTTTACAACTGCAAGTGAAGGTAAAATGAAATATGAAATGGAAGCAAACAAAGTTAACTTTGCTTACGTTGCAGGTTTATATTCTACAATTAAAGACAGTGATGTAAAAGTTACTGATTCGGAGATTGTTGATCACATGAAGAAAAACGAGAAGAAATTTAAAGCAGACGAATCTCGCGAAATAGAATATGTTTTAATCGAAGACAAAGCATCTCCTGCTGATGAAGCTGAAATTAAGACTAAAGTAAATGCATTGTTGAATGGAAGCGTTGTTTACAACCAAGCTACTGGTAAAAATGATACGGTTGCTGGTTTTAGAACAACAAAAAACATAGCTGATTTTGTGAACTCAAATTCTGATGTTCCTTATGATTCAACTTATATCGCTAAGAAAGATTTACCAGCAGTTGATGCTGATAAATTATTCAATCTTGCTCCTGGTGCTATTTACGGACCTTATATGTTTGGAAATTACTACTGTATTTCTAAATCAATGGGAATGAAAGCTGGAGTTAATGCAAAAGCAAGTCATATCTTAATAAGTTATGAAGGAACACAAGTTCCAAATAAAAAGGAAGTAAGAACTAAGGAAGAAGCTAAAGCTAAAGCAGAAAGTATTCTTGCTCAAGTTAATGCTAATCCAGATAGCTTTTTAATGTTAGCTTTCACATCATCTGATGATTCTTCTGCACAACAAGGTGGAGATTTAGGTTACTTTGGTCCAAACCAAATGGTAAAACCTTTTAATGATTTTGTATTCAATAACGGAATTGGAAAAGTTGGTTTAGTTGAAAGTGATTTCGGTTTTCATATTATTAAAGTTACAGATAAGCAAGACGGAATCCGTTTAGCAACTGTTGCTCAAAAAATTGAAGCTTCTGAAGCTACATCTGATAAGATGTTTACACAAGCAACTAAATTTGAAATGGATGTTGCAGACAAAGATTTTAACAAAGCGGCAAAAGATATGGGACTTACCGTAGCGCCTGCAGTTTCTGTTAAAGGAATGGATGAGAGTTTTGGATCATTAGGTAATCAAAGAAACATTGTAAGATGGGCATTTGAAGACGGCGTTAAAAAAGGATCTGTAAAAAGATTTGAAGTAGCTAATGTTGGTCACGTAATTGCAAAAGTAAAAAGTATTGATAAAACTGGTTTAGTTGCAGTTTCTGTTGCAAGGCCTTATGTTGAGAATATACTTAAAAATAAGAAAAAAGCAGAATTGATAAAAGCTAAAATGAGTGGTTCTTCTCTTGAAGCTATTGCTAAAGCAGTAGGTGGAACAGTACAACAAGCTAATGATCTTACTATGGAAAACGCAATGTTACCAAATGTTGGTCCTGAGCCAAGAGTTGTAGGAAATGCATTTGCTTTAGCAGCAAATAAATTGTCTGCACCTATCGAGGGGAATACTGGAGTTTATGTTGTTAAAAACATAAGCACTGTAAAAGCTCCAGCAATGAAAGATTATGCTACTTACGTTGCAAAAATAGAGTCTCAAAATGCTTCAGAAGTGAATAGAGTAATTCCAGCATTAAAAGGGAACGCTAAAATTAAAGATAACAGACAGCAGTTCAATTACTAATCAAAGTAATAACTCAAAATATAAAATCCCGATACATTTTAAAATGTATCGGGATTTTTTTTGCACTGATTTTTGCGAAATTAGTGGTGTTTTGATATGCTGCAAGCTTATTCAAAAAGTTGCTCGTTTGCGGTGAGACGCTTCCAGCGTGACAATTGGAGAGCTTTGTGATAGTAATGCTTGTACGAACTTAAAGTTGATTTAATAATCTTAGAGTGATAGAATATGTAAAGTAAGTAGACTTCTAAAAATGTTTTAATTAATTTCTGGTATCACTATTTTACCATCACTTTGTCACGCTGGAAGCGTCTCAATAAAGTTGCTCTGACGACTAAATGTAACATGTATTTCGCTGTTACTTTGTAACGCTGAAGTGTCTCAATTAATTTGCGTTGAAAATTAAATGCATTATCTATTTCACCATCACTTTGTCACGCTGGAAGCGTTCCAATAAAGTTGCTAGATTACGGTGCTACGTTTCTAGCGTAACAATTAGATAGGGCACCATTATAGTCAAATGGATAACATAAATTAAACCCTAAGTCAATATCATTTCATCGTATGTAATAATAGTCGAATACCCTTTTGAAATAAAATATTCCGATGGATTTTCATTACTTATTGCTATTACAAAATCGCCTCCCCAAGCTCCAAGACTTTTTATCGTTCCTTCGAAGTCAGGAAATGTAGCTTCTTTGATTGTTTGCATTTCGAGAATAGAACTCATTTCAATCTCGTGTTTTTGTAATGCTTCCGCAAAGGATTGAAGAGTGCGGGCTTCTAAAACTTCGGTCGTGGTTTGATCATTTGAAGCAATTGTTTTTTCTAAATTGTATTTTTTATTCATATTGTATGAAGCGATAGCGGTTTTACTGCTCTGCTTCTTATTAAGATAAACGAAAAATATATTTTCTGTAAATTTTGGAGAAAAGGAGACTTGCTCGACAATTGGATTACCTTCATTCAAATGATATAAAATTGGGCCGTCGTTTTGAGCGCAAGCAATATCATATCCGCTGCCTCCAAAGCTGTTTTTAAGTAGCGTAAAAGCATCAACTTCTAACCACTGAGCTATATTGTTTATAAGTGTAGACGATGTTCCTAATCCCCAACTTTTAGGAAAGCTAAGTTCAGTGGTAATTTTTAAACCTTGGTTTTGATCTAATGCATTTGGATTTAATAAAAGCGCTTCTTTTATGATTGTAGTTAAAGTGTCTTTTACAGATTCGTTTTCTGAAACTCTTTCGTTTTCAATATCTGAAAATAAAATTATGTCCTCGAACCATATGCTTCCGTCAGCATCATAGCTCTTCCATTGAATATGTTGAGCAGTTGTTTGTTCTACAATTAAATTCTGACCGAATTTTGTAGGTAAAGCAAATGCTTTAGCACCATCTAAAACGAGGTATTCTCCGGTTATTAAAAGTTTGCCGTTGCTGTAATATGTTTGTGTCATTTAAACTGAATTTATAGCAGTAATTCTAAGTGATTTCATTTTTAAATCAATTTACTGTTATCGATTATTTTCTAATTTCTTCAATAAAAGTTACTACGGCGCTGTGAGAAACGGTATTTTTTTTGAAATGTTTCTGAATTAAAAGTCGCTCGCTTTCTGTCGCTTCGTACTGATTGATGATATTGTTTAAATGCATTTTCATATGACCTTCTTGAATTCCCGTGGTTGTCAAAGAGCGCAATGCCCCAAAGTTCTGAGCAAGACCTGCGACTGCAACAAACTGCATTAACTCCTTAGCAGAAGGGTTTTCTAACATCTCGAGAGATAATTTAACTAAAGGGTGCAAGGACGTTAAACCTCCTACAGTTCCCAAGGCTAAAGGGATTTCGAGCCAAAAAGTAAAAATTCCATTTTCAATTTTAGAATGAGATAAACTAGAGTATTTACCGTTTCTAGCAGCGTAAGCGTGAATTCCAGCTTCTACAGCACGAAAATCATTTCCAGTTGCAAGAACAACGGCATCTACACCGTTCATTATTCCTTTATTATGCGTAACAGCTCGGAATGGTTCTACTTCAGCAATTTGGACTGCTTGTATAAATTTCTTTGCAAATTCTTCACCATTAGGAATGTGTTTTTCTTCTAGTTCTGCAACTGTACATGAAACTTCAGCTCTTACTACACAATTAGGAACATAATTAGAGAGAATACTCATAATAACTTCTATATCCTTTTCTGTTTCTGTGAATAATTCGTAGTCGTGAGCCTCATCTTTTAATGTTTTTGCAAATTGTTCGAGACAAGAGTTGATGAAATTAGCGCCCATACTATCTATAGTTTCAAAAGTAGCATGTAATTGAAAGTAATTAGGGAGTAAATTAGTTTTATCATTTAAAATAATATCTAAAATTCCTCCACCTCTTTTTTGCATATTTACAGTGATAGATTCTGTTTCCAAAAAAAGTTTATTTTTTATTTGAGCAAAAAACAAATTCAGTTTTGAAATATCTCCCTTATATATAAAATGGACTTGACCTATTTTTTCGGTATTGATAACGGTTGCTTTAAAACCACCACGTGTAGACCAGAATTTTGCAGCTTTTGAGGCAGCAGCTACAACTGAACTCTCCTCGATTGCCATGGGAATCGTGCTGTATTTTCCATTAATTAGGAAATTAGGAGCAACTCCCAGCGGGATATAAAAGTTTGTAATCGTATTTTCAATGAATTCGTCGTGTAATTTCTGTATTTTTTCGTCAGAATTCCAGTAGTTTTTCAGTAATAAAACAGCTTCGGTAGGTGTTGAAAAATATTGATTGGCAATCCATTCTACTTTTTCTTCTTTGGATAATTTTGAAAATCCGCTAATAGCCTTATTCATTCTCAATTGATTATGGTATAATTAACTGCAAATATACGTTTTTAGCGGTTTTGTTTGTAACCAAATGATATTCACTAATGATTTACTTTTAATATTAATTTTTACATTTAACATAAAAAAGAGACGTTAATTGTAATTTTTTCACTAAAATTGACGGTTTTTATCTTTAAATAAATAGTATGAACTCAAAACAAATTATAACATTATTTTTATTCATCTGTTTTTCAGTTGTAGGTCAGCAAAAAATAACAATAGATGAGATTTATAACGGCACATTTCGAACAAAAGGAATGGATGAACTTCAGTCGTTAAAGAACACAAATCAATATACAGTTCTTAACTTTGATAGGCAGTCAAGAAGTATGAGCATTGATTTATATGACTTTGCTACTTTAAAGAAAGTAACTACTTTAATCGATACAAAGTCTTTCCCAGCGTTAAGTAGTGGAATAAACAGCTATACATTCGATGCTTCCGAAAAAATGATTTTACTAGCCTGCAATACGAATCAAATTTTTCGTCATTCCTTCACAGCTGATTATTTTTTATACAATATCGCGACAAAAGAACTCACTAA
Organism: Flavobacterium weaverense; assembly: GCF_003688495.1. Classification (GTDB taxonomy): domain Bacteria; phylum Bacteroidota; class Bacteroidia; order Flavobacteriales; family Flavobacteriaceae; genus Flavobacterium; species Flavobacterium weaverense. The sequence goes on from NZ_REFH01000008.1 coordinate 606,903, forward strand.
ACCATTTGATTTCCAAGTTCAGGAACCAACCTTTTCACCAGACGGTAAGAAAATCGCTTACGCAAAAGAAAATAATCTGTACGTATACGATGTAGCTTCTAAGAAGTCTACTGCAATTACAACGGACGGAGTGAAAAACAGCATCATTAATGGTATTACTGACTGGGTTTATGAAGAAGAATTTGCTTTTGTAAAAGCATTTGACTGGAGTGCAGATAGTAAAAAAGTAGCTTATATTCGTTTTGACGAAAGCAAAGTTCCTGAGTTTTCAATGTCTATGTTTGGTAAAGATTTATATCCTACTATGCAGACTTTTAAATATCCAAAGGCGGGCGAAAACAACGCTGTCGTTTCATTGCATATTTACAATGTAGATTCAAATGCCGTTAAAAATATTAATTTAGGTAACTACAATGATTTTTATATCGCGAGAATGAAATGGACAAATGATGCTAACACATTATCTGCACAGGTTTTAAACCGTCATCAAAATAATTTAGATTTACTTTTCATTAATGGAGATTCAGGAACTGCGAAGGTAGTTTTGAACGAAAAAGACAAGGCTTACGTTGACGTTACTGATGATTTAACTTTTTTGAAAGACAATAGTTTCATTTGGACTTCAGAAAAAGATGGTTACAATCATATTTATTTATATGATAAAAATGGGAAATTAAAAAATCAAGTAACTAAAGGAAAGTGGGATGTAACCTCTTATTACGGTTTAGATGAAAAGTCGAATACTGTATTTTATCAATCTGTTGAAAATGGATCAATTAATAGAGATATCTATAGAGTAGCGCTTGATGGGAAAAATATAATGAGATTGTCAACTCAAACAGGAACGAACAGTGCAACTTTCAGTCCGAATTTTCAATATTACATCAATACTTTTTCAAGCGCATCAATGCCAACAAAATATACTTTGAACGATGCTAAGGCGGGGAAAGAAATCAAGGTTATTCAAAGTAATGAAGCTTTATCTGAAAAATTAAAAGGGTATAATTTACCATCCAAAGAGTTCTTTGTTCTTAAAACAGAAAAAGGGAACGAGTTGAATGCATGGATGATCAAACCAAAAGATTTTGATACTTCAAAAAAATATCCAGTTTTCATGTTCCAATATTCAGGTCCAGGATCTCAGCAAGTAGCTAATAGCTGGATCAACTCTAACGATTATTGGTTTATGATGTTATCTCAGCAAGGTTACATCGTAGCATGTGTCGATGGAAGAGGAACGGGTTATAAAGGAGCGGAATTTAAAAAAGTAACTCAGCTTCAATTAGGTAAATACGAGGTAGAGGATCAAATTGACGCTGCTAAAGTAATAGGTAACTATTCATTTGTAGATAAAGCTAGAATAGGTATATTTGGCTGGTCTTATGGTGGATTTATGTCTTCTAATAGTCTTTTAAAAGGAAATGATGTTTTTAAAATGGCGATTGCAGTAGCTCCAGTTACAAACTGGCGTTTCTATGATAGCGTTTACACAGAGCGTTACATGAAAACTCCGCAAGAGAATCCAAGTGGATATGATGACAACTCACCTATCAATCATGTTGCAAAATTGAAAGGTAAATTCCTTTTAATACATGGTTCAGGGGATGATAATGTACATGTTCAAAACTCAATGCAAATGATGGAGGCGCTGATTCAAGCTAATAAACAATTTGACTCCCAAATTTATCCAGACAATAACCACGGAATTTATGGTGGCAATACCAGAATTCAGTTGTACACGAAGATGACTAATTTTATTAAAGAGAACTTATAACTTAAAACAATATCACAATGGTATCAAAGCAGGATGATTTATTATTAAAGCACTTAAGTAACAGAGGGATTGACCAAGCAATGGTTATGGATCATCCAGCTTCACTATTTGTTTTATTTTTTACAGAAATGTGGGAGCGTTTTTCTTATTATGGAATGCGCGCTTTACTAACTGTGTTTTTAGTAAGTGAATTAGTAAATGGAGGATGGGCATGGACGAATGAGGAAGCTCTTAAATTGTATGGAATTTATACCGGTTTGGTTTATTTGACTCCGCTTTTAGGAGGAATGATTGCTGATAGATTTACTGGTTATAGAAAAGCTATTTTAATAGGTGCATTGGTGATGACACTTGGACATGCGTCTATGGCGCTTGAAGGTGTTAGTCAAAATTTCTTTTACATAGGTTTACTATTGATGATTTTAGGTAATGGAATGTTTAAGCCAAATATTTCTTCAATGGTGGGTCAGTTATATCCTGATACAAGTAGTAAAAAGGATGCTGGTTACACAATTTTTTACATGGGTATTAATGCAGGAGCGTTCTTAGGAATGCTTTTATGTGGATATATCGGTGAAAAAATTGGATGGCATTACGGATTTGGTTTAGCAGGTGTTTTTATGTTTTTTGGAATGTTACAATTCTTTTTTGCACAAAAAATATTCGGTGTAATTGGACAAGATGTTAATATTGCAAAAAAATCAGAATTATCAGCTGAAGAGAATTCTGAAGTAGAGACAGCTCCTCACATCGTTAGAGATAGATTAGTTGTTGTAGGTGTTTTCATGGTTGCTAGTATCTTTTTCTTTTTTGCTTTCGAACAAGCTGGAGGTTCTATGACTTTATTTGCAAAAGATTATACACAAAGAGCTTTAACTGGAGATTCAGCAACATTCTTTAAATGGGTTGATGCTATTTTAACAATTTTCCCTATCGCTATTGTAACTTACGTTTTAGCTGGGTTAGCCAAGAAAATTTACGCGAAGTATCCTTTAACTATTATTTTTACCACAATATCGTTTGTAATTATTTGGGGATTAGGAATTTGGAAAGTAAACCGTGAATTTTCATTAGAAACAACAGAAGTTACTGTTTCTTGGTTTCAAATTTTAAACTCATTTTTTATCATTACACTTGCTTCATCATTTAGTAAGTTATGGGATAAAGTATGGAATCCATCTGGACCTGTGAAATTTGCTATGGGATTAATCTTTGTAGCTGTAGGTTTCTTTGCATTGTCTTACGGTAGTTTAAGTATTCCTGATGGAGCAAAAACGGCATCAGTAAGTATGATTTGGTTAATTTTAGCTTATTTCTTCCACACCGTTGGAGAATTATGTTTATCACCTGTTGGTTTATCTTACGTAAGTAAATTATCTCCCAAAAAATTTGTCGGTCTTCTTTTTGGACTTTGGTTCACTGCTTCTGCAATTGCAAACTTTATCGGAAGCTGGACTGGAGCTTACATTGACAAGATTTCTGAAATGTATTCTATATCTACGTTTTTTATCATCATTGCGGGCGTTCCGTTATTTGCAGCCTTGATGCTATTGCTTTTCAATAGAAAGTTAGTTAAAATGATGCACGGCATTAAATAAGCACAATTAAATACAACATGAATCAAAATACCACAGATCAATTTTTTAAGAGTACAGTTTTAGGTCATCCATCAGGATTATTCGTTTTATTTTTCACAGAAATGTGGGAGCGATTTTCATTCTATGGAATGCGCGTTTTATTGATCAACTTCCTAACCATGGCAATCATTGGTGACAACGCAGGATGGGGTTGGTCCTCTGAAAATGCTGGTGCACTTTATGGAACTTATGCAATGCTACTTTATATTACACCTATTTTTGGTGGAATTATAGCTGATAAATACATTGGTTACCGATGGGCAGTGGTCGTTGGTGCTTTAATAATGACATTAGGACATGCCTCAATGGCTGTCGATTCTCCTACTATGCTTTATGTTGGTCTTGGATTATTAGTTATTGGAACAGGATTCTTTAAGCCAAATATTACTTCTATACTTTCTGAGATGTACAAAAACAATCCAGAAAAGAAGGATGGTGCTTATACTATCTTTTATATGGGTGTAAACGCTGGCGCCTTTTTTGGTATGATGCTTTGCGGTTATTTAGCTGAAAAAGTAGGTTGGCATTGGGGCTTTGGTTTAGCTGGTGTTTTCATGCTTTTGGGGACGTTACAATTTTGGTTGGCAAAACCATTATTTGGTGCAATTGGAGAAGTTCCAAACCGAGCGGAAGTTAAAAAAGCAGAAGAACTAGCAAAACAAAGTAATCTTGATGAAGATAGAAGAAATCCATTTACTTTAGTAGATAAGGTTTTAATCGTTATTACGACAGTTATTGGTTTGCTATATGCCTTTAATGATCCTTTATCTAAAATTGCAGATATTAATTTATTTCCTTTTAAGTTAGGTGCTTTAGATGGTCAGAATGTAATGATTATTGCTGCACTTGTATTCTTTTTAATTTTAGTTATTTCTAGATTAATGCGATATACTACTGTAATTAGACACAGAATGATTGCAGTAATTATCTTTGCTTTTTTCACTGTTTTCTTTTGGATGTCTTTTGAACAAGGTGCATCTTCATTAGTTATTTTTGCTAGAGATAGCGTTGATCGAACTTTAGAAGGAACTGCTTTAACGATTTTTAACGTAGTTAATACGCTATTAACTATTGTTCCATTACTAATCGTATCGTGGGTTTTAATATTACTAGGCAAACAAACTTGGAAAAAAATTCCTGGATCTAATGTAGTTTTAGCAATTTGTTTCTTAGGTGTTTGGTCAGTGGCAATATGGATGTTGTATAAGGAGTTTACTGCTACTTCTTCAGAGATTACGGTTTCTTGGTTTAGTATTCTAAATTCATTTTTTATAATTGCATTTGCATCTACAGTTTCTAAATTATGGGATAGTAAATACAATCCATCTGCAGCGTATAAATACGGTTTGGGTTTAATAATTATGGCAATTGGTTTTGGACTGTTAGCTTACGGAGCATACGGAATCAAAGAAGGAATTAAAGTATCGATGATTTGGTTAGTATTAGCGTACTTATTTCACACTTTGGGAGAATTATTCTTATCACCGGTTGGATTGTCTTACGTTAGTAAATTAGTTCCAGCGCGTATGATTGCTTTCATGTTTGGGATGTGGTATTTAGCAATAGCAATTGGAAATAAACTAGCGGCAGTATTGGGAGGACAAATTGACAACATTACTCAACAGTACAGTTTATCAACATTTTTCTTAATTTTTGCTATTGTTCCAGTTATTGCTGGGGTTTTAGTTATCGCTCTTAATCCGTTATTGAAAAGATTAATGCACGGTGTTCGATAAGCTTTAAAATTTTTATCAAATTCTTCGATCTCAAAAATAAAGTGATATCAATCACAAGTGCAATTAGATGGAAAATAACATAACAATAGATCAGATACAAAACTTTGAAGGAAAGTATCCTAAACAACTTTGGTATCTGTTTATAGTTGAAATGTGGGAGCGCTTTTGCTTTTACGGAATGCGCGGCGTTCTAACCTTTTTTATGGTGGACCAATTGCTATTGAAAGATGCAGCTGCCAACTTACAATATGGTGCAATTCAAGCTTTTGTTTATGCTTTTACATTTATTGGAGGAATTTTTGCCGACAAGATTTTAGGATTTAAAAAATCATTGTTTTTTGGAGGAATCGTAATGATAATAGGTAATCTATTAATTGCGTTTTCACCGCAAACCTTATTTTATTATGGTATTGCTTTCTCAATTATAGGAACTGGATTTTTCAAGCCTAATATTTCGTCTATGGTAGGTGAGTTGTATCATGAAAAAGATGGTAGACGTGATGCGGGTTATGGAATGTTTTATGCAGGAATCAATATTGGTGGTTTGTTTGGTGGTGCATTATGTATCTATTTAGGTAAATATCATTCTTGGACACTTTGCTTTCTTGCGGCGGCTATCGTGATGATTTTTGGACTAGTTACTTTCCTTTTTACCAAAAAACATTTAGGACCTATAGGTAATTCTCCGTTATTAAATCTATCAGCGACAAAAAGAAAAACACGTGAAATAGCGGTTTATATAGGTTCATTGTTAAGTATACCATTTATTTTTATAATGGTAAAAAATACAGATTACACGGATTATTTCATGTATACTATTGGAGTTATCGCAATTTCGTATTTTGCTTATGAGTTGCTTAGACTTGGCGAAGTTAAATTACAGAAAAAATTATTTGCAGCGTTTCTTTTCATCTTTTTTTACTTTCTCTTTAATGCTATTTACGAGCAAAGCGGAGGTTCATTATCGCTTTTTGCCAAGGATAATTTAAACAGTAATTTATTAGGATTTATCATAGATCCAAATGTTGTAAACAATAGTTCAAACACTTTATTTGTTGTTTTATTAAGCCCTCTTATTGGTTTGCTTTGGCTTTGGTTAGCCAAAAAGAAAATAGAACCGAATACATTAATAAAATTTGGTATCGGATTTTTATTTCTTTCTGCGTCTTTTTATTTATTTTACTACACTAAGTTTTTTGCAAATGCAGAAGGAATTACATCTTTAAATCTTTTCGCTTTCGCTTATTTTGTAACTACTATAGGAGAGCTGTGTTTGGGTCCTATAGGAATGTCAATAATAACCAAATTATCGCCGAAAAAATTATTTGGTATGATGATGGGGCTTTGGTTTTTAGCTAGTGCTTTTGGACAATTAGCTGCTGGAAAGTTGGGAGCCGCAATATCACAATCCAATAACGGAACGACTCTAATGTCAAAATTACAATCGTACACTGATGGCTATTATCAATTAGCTATTTATTCGTTAGTAGCTGGAGTAGTATTGATCGCTATTTCTCCACTTATTAAAAAATTAATGCAAGAAGTGAAGTAAATATTCATTTCGGCATTATATTTGAAAAGTTTAAAAATAAAATTATAAAATGAAAAAAACCATAATTGCATTATTATTGTTCGCCGGCTCATTTGCTGCAGAAGCACAAGAATTAGTTTGGGAAACCAATGTCACTAAAGCAATGGAGATTTCTAGCAAAACAAAGAAACCATTATTGCTGTTTTTTACAGGAAGTGACTGGTGCGGCTGGTGTATACGTTTGCAGAAAGAGGTTTTAAAAACGCCAGAATTTGCAAATTGGGCAAAAGAAAATGTAGTTCTTGTTGAGCTAGATTATCCAAGAAGAGCTCCACAAACCGCTGATATTAAAAAACAAAATAACGAATTGCAGCAAGCTTTTGGAATTCAAGGCTTTCCAACAATAGTTGTGGCTAATGCAACCACAAAAGATGGTAAGGTAAATTTCGAAGGTTTAGGAAGCACCGGCTATGTTGCAGGTGGTCCAGCCGCTTGGTTAGAAGTTGCCAACGGTTTTTTTAAGAAGTAAATAATTTTAGTTTAGTTTATAAAATCCCTTTTCAGCAGTGGCGTGAAAAGGGATTTTATATTTTATACAACTAGCTTTCCAGTTTTTCTGTATTGTTTTAAAGTTTGAAGCGTCTGCAATCACTAAACTTGGTTTCATGTTTTGTAATACACGATCTAAATTTACCTTACTAGACTGTGTAAGTATAAGAATATCTGAGTTTACAGTTCTAGGATAAATAGCAGAACTATCTATAATATAAACTCTTTTTCCATTGAAATAAATGTAGTTTTCAAGTTTGATTTTACGAGTTACGGAACTTAAGTTTCCAATTGCATAAGATTTTAGAATAATGTTTTTATCCGACATTTTTAAAATACTGTCAGTGGCATAAATTGTAATAGCATTGCTTCTTCTCTCTGCGATGAGAGTGCTTTTCTTACTATTGAAAACTATCAGCTCCTCTTCGTGTAAGGCATTGAGATAAATGGTAAAGTACGAGATTTGCATCATTAATAATGAAGCTGTCGCCAAAGCTAGTTTTGTAAATGTTGGTTTTTTAAACCAGATAATAATAGTAAAAACAACTAAGTATCCGGTGATTAATAAATAAAAGTGAAGTGGAATATCTTGAATGATAAATTGTTCCAAAGAAGCTATCGTATTTATTATTTTATTTAGATAATAAATACTCCATTCTAATAACTGTGATAGAAACAAGGGAAGCATGTTCACGGCGGCCAAAATCATAACTAATACGCCTAAGACCATAATTAAACTTAAAAATGGAATTATGATTAGATTAGTTACAAAGAAAAGACCTGGAAACTGATGGAAATAGTAAATGCTTAATGGTAAAGTTCCTATTTGTGCCGCAAAGGAAACGGTTAGTATATCCCAAACGTATTTAAATATCTTTGTTTTAGGATTGCAAAGCGTTTTTAGTAAAGGTTGTAACCAAATTATGAAAAACAAAGCAGTGTAACTGAGTTGGAATCCAACATCAAATAGAAAAGAAGGTTCAAAAAGTAAAATCAGTAATATAGAAACGAGTAAAGTATGATAAATATTTACACTTCGCCTTAAGTGAGTTCCTATCGCAACAAATGAAAACATTGTCACAGAACGAAGAACTGAAGGTGCTAAACCTGCAATTATTCCAAAAGTAGATAAAGAGACAAGAATAATGATTAGTTTAATAAAAGACCCTTTTCGTGTATTAGGAATGGGCTTTAGTAAGAAGGTTATAAAAAGTAGAATAAATCCAATATGCAAACCCGAAACGGATAGAATATGAACCGCTCCTGCGTACTGATAATCCCGAATTATCTCTGGCGCAATTTCTTGTTGCTGACCCATTATTAGTGCAACTGCTACATTTAGCTCTGTTTTATTAAAATTATTTTTTTCAAGATTACTGATGATTCGGGAACGTAATTTTGACGAATAATACCAGATGTTTTTATCTGTGTATGATCCTATTTTAATTTGGTTAACATCAGCGTATAGCTGTGCGTAGATTTGTTTATTCTCGAGATATCTACTGTAATTAAATTGATTTGGGTTTTGAGGAGTTTTGTTTTTAGTTAGTGTTCCCTCAACTCTTAAAGATGCTCCAACTTGCAGTGCAGGTGTTTTATCATCTTTTTGAATATTTAAAATTATTTTTCCTGTTTGTTCTTTTTCTCCAATGCAGTTAATTACCGCTATATATCGGTCGCTAAAGGCAGATTTTTTTAACTTTTCTCTTATTGTTAGATCTATCGAATGAGATTCGTCAAATGCTTTGCTATTATGGGTGTAATTCTTTTTTTGAAAGTGATCAGTATGAACTATTTGATTTGAAACGCCAACTATAAAGGAAAAAAAGTACGTCGCTAAACCAAAGTACAATGAGGTTTTATTTGAAGAAAAGAAATAGAGTAGTAAAAAAATAGCATTCGATAAAATAAGTGCTAGTAAAACATAAGGATTAGGAACGTGAATGTAAGTAGCAAAAAGCAATCCTAAAACAAATGCAATTGTTATTTTAGATAATGGGAATTTTAGTACTTTCATGAATCTAAAGTACACATTTTCAATAAGAAAGAATTTTTTATTTTAGTTTTTTTGTAACGCTAAAAAACTTTCTATTTTTAACACTTATATTTTATAATACTCTGTTGATTTGTACTAAAGCATTCCTGTAATACGCTTGTTTAGTTGACGAGATAATAACACCTTTTGAAGTGGAAGAGTGAATAAATTTAATTTCGTCTTCACTCACTTCGGTAATAATTCCAACGTGGTTAATTATTTTACTATTATCGGTTTTAAAGAAAATTAGATCTCCTTTTTGCGCTTGTTCCCGCTTTTGATTTAGAACTACACCTATTTTAGATTGTTCATACGAATTACGAGGTAACACTATATTTTCAGCATTAAAAACTGTGTACATTAAACCAGAGCAATCAAATCCAGATCTTGTAGTTCCTCCATATTTATACCTTACACCAATATTATCTGCGGCAAGATCAATTAAATGATCAGCCACTTTATCGGTTCTTCTATTTTCAGAACGACTGGATTTCTCTCTCTTTTCTCCTTTTTTAGAAGTAACTATTGGAGACGTAGATTTACAAGCTGTAAAAAAACTTGCTAAAAGTAGTAACAGTATAAAATTTTTCAAAAGAGTTTACTTTTTATTTATGAGCGTTAATTAGTGTCTTATTTCAAATCATCAAAAATAAGGGCAGCCGTTTTTTCACTTGCGCCAATTCCGCCCAACTGCTTTTCTAATAACGCATATTTTTCTAAAAGCGTATTGCGATAGCTAGGAGTTAATAGTTTTTGAAGTTCCTCTTTAATTCGCTTATGAGTACAATCCTCTTGAATTAGTTCCGTTACAACTTCCTCATCCATTATTAAATTTACTAATGAAATATATTTTAATGTGATGATTCGTTTGGCAATTTGGTACGAACCCCAACTCCCTTTATAACAAACCACTTCCGGCACTTTAAACAGTGCTGTTTCTAATGTCGCAGTTCCTGAAGTAACTAATGCTGCCGTCGAATTACGCAGCAAATCATAAGTTTTATTAGATATGAATTTTATATTATCTTGAGTGATAAAATTTTTGTAGAATTCGAAATCTTGACTTGGTGCTCCAGCAATTACAAATTGATAGTCTGGAAAATCATTAACTACGCTAAGCATAACCGAGAGCATTTTTGTAATTTCTTGTTTTCTGCTTCCAGGTAAAACAGCAATAATTGGCTTATCACTAAGTTTGTTTTCCGTTCTAAATGTAATTGCATCGACTTTTGGCTGATTGTTGATGGCATCAATAAGTGGATGTCCTACAAATTCTACTGGATACTGATGCTTTTCTTCGTAGAACTTTTTTTCGAAAGGTAAAATCACATACATTTTATCTACATCGCGCTTAATGTCACTGATTCTACTTTCTTTCCAAGCCCATATTTGTGGAGAAATATAGTAATGAGTTCGCATCCCTAATGCTTTTGCCCATTTTGCAATGCGTAAATTAAAACCAGGATAATCGATGAAAATTAGAACGTCAGGATTGAATTCTAAAATATCTTTTTTACATATTTTAATATTTCCAAGTATCGTTTTTAAGTTGAAAATAACTTCTACAAATCCCATAAAAGCTAATTCACGGTAATGCTTCACTAAAGTTCCGCCTACATTTTGCATTAAATCGCCACCCCAAAAGCGGATATCAGCAGACGAATCTTTTTTGTACAGTTCTTTCATTAAGTTAGAACCGTGTAAATCTCCTGATGCTTCACCTGCAATTATATAGTATTTCATTTTTTTACGATTTAGAATTTTCAATCCAAAACGAATTAAATTAGATGGAATTTAATTGTCTTAATTTGATATGCAAAGGTAAAGTAATATCCTTGTCTAAATAAATAAAGTAAGTATTGCCAGCAAAATCACTGATAACACTACACCACGTGCCATCATTTCTTTATTAAATTTCAATAGAATTCCAAAAACAATCAAGGTGAGAATAGTCCCAAGAGTACTTATTTTACCTAGATTTCCTTGGGATTTTAAGATTTGAATTCCCGCTAGAAAAGTAAAGTCAGTAAACAAGCTGATAAATAAATAAGATCCAACTACCGTAGCAGTAAATCCTATTATGAAGCCAATGAGTAAGTCTTTTTTATTCATTCCATTTCCATGTATTGAGGTTTTGTATAGTGTGGTGCGCTGTTAAATCAAATTGTACGGGAACCACTGAAATGTAATTGTGTTCTAATGCCCATTCATCGGTATCTTCTCCTTTATCTTGATTTACAAATTCTCCAGCAAGCCAGTAATAATCTCTTCCTTGCGGTGTTTTTCTTTTATCAAATTTCTCCATCCATCTGGCTTTCGCTTGACGGCAAATACGAATTCCTTTTATATCCTTTTCTTCAAGCTTTGGGAAATTAACATTTAGCACGACACCGTCTGGCAAGCCATTTTCTAATACTTCAGAAGCTATTTTTTTAATAAATGATTTTGTAGGTTCAAAGTTAGCATTCCAGTCAAAATCCATCAATGAAAATCCTATTGCAGGTATACCTTCAATTCCAGCTTCTACAGCGGCACTCATTGTACCAGAGTAAATAACGTTTATCGATGAATTAGAGCCGTGATTAATACCAGACACACATAAGTCAGGTTTGCGTTTTAAAATCTCATTCACCGCTAGTTTTACGCAGTCAACTGGCGTTCCTGAACAGCTATATTCAAGAATTGCATCACTGTCTTTTGAAATTTTATTTAAATACAAAGTGCTATTTGTTGTAATAGCATGTCCCATAGCGCTTTGTGGAGAATCCGGTGCAACGACTATGATTTCGCCAAGCTCTGCCATAACAGAAACAAGTGCTCGAAGTCCAGGTGCAGAAACACCGTCATCATTTGTTATTAGTATTAAAGGTCTTTGGTTTTTCATTGTAAATATGTTAAAAAGCAACGTTAATATGTGATTTTACTGATAAATATAGCCACGCAAATTGGCATTGTGTGAACAAAAGATAAAAATATGTTATCTTAAATCATTTCCAATAGTAAAAAAAGAAGTATTTTATATCTTTAACAAAAATTTATGCGCACTATGCTGCCGATGGCATGGTTTTTACCGTAAATTAGAATAAAAAATTCATGAATACTATTCTTAACTTTATGAAAAGAAATTATAAAATTATCCTTGTTGTCGTACTTATGTCGGTGACATTATTTGCTTTCAAAATGAATTCAACAAAAGCTAACGATCCAGAAAAGGATAAGTTGCTTTTAGAGTTGTTAACTTTTGTTATTGAAAAAGGACATTACAGTCCTGCGACAATTGATGATACATTTTCGAAAGGTATTTACAAAGACTATATAGATGCACTTGATCCTTCAAAAAGATTCTTTTTGCAAGCAGATATTGATGAATTTTCAAAATTTGAGCTGCAGTTAGATGATCAGTTGCTAAATAAAGATTTATCTTTTTTTAGTCTTACTTATGATCGTTTGATGAAAAGAATGGATGAAAGTGCTAAAATATATAAGGAAATTTTAAGTAAGCCATTCGACTATACTGTTGATGAAAGTTTCAATATTGATTATGAGAAGGCTCCTTATCCAAAAAACTTAGCAGAATTAAAAGACAGATGGCGTAAGCAGATTAAATTGACTACTCTTTCTTCGTTGACTGATAAGCAAAAGTTAGAGGAAGACAAGAAGAAAAATGATCCTAAATACGAGGCTAAATCTTTTGAAGCATTAGAAAAGGAAACGAGAGAAAGTTCCGCTAAATCTTTAGATGAGTATTTTGGTTTTATAAAAGACTTAAATCGAAATGATTGGTTTTCTGTATACGTAAATTCAATCACAGCTCGTTTTGACCCACATACAAACTATTTTGCGCCAGAGGAAAAAGAGCGTTTTGATGTTAGTATTAGTGGTAAGTTAGAAGGTATTGGAGCTCGTCTACAAAAGAAAAATGATTTTACTGAAATCACAGAACTTATATCTGGTGGACCAGCATGGAGAGGAAAACTTTTAGAAGCAGGTGACTTAATCATGAAAGTGGCTCAAGGTAAAAGTGAGGCAGTAGAAGTAGTGGGAATGCGTCTTGATGATGTTGTTAAAAAAATAAAAGGACCTAAAGGTTCTGAAGTTCGATTGACCGTTAAGAAAGTAGATGGAACTATTAAGGTTATTCCGATCATTAGAGACATCGTTGAAATTGAGGAAACATACGCAAAGTCAAGCGTTGTGAATAAAGACGGATTGAAATATGGGGTTATCTATTTGCCGAAATTCTATATTGATTTCGAAAATAAAGACGGTAGAGATGCTGGAAAAGATATCGCTATTGAAGTAGACCGATTGAAAAAAGCTGGTGTAGATGGAATCGTATTAGATGTTCGCGATGATGGTGGTGGATCTTTATCTACTGTTGTAGATATTGCCGGTTTATTTATTGAACAAGGGCCAATCGTCCAAATCAAATCAGCAGGTCGAAGAAAAGAAGTTCTATACGATAGAGATAAAAAGATTGAGTGGGATGGACCATTAGTGATCATGGTAAATAGTTTCTCTGCTTCAGCTTCAGAAATTTTAGCAGCTGCAATTCAAGATTATAAAAGAGGAATTATCATTGGTAGTAAACAAACTTATGGTAAAGGAACGGTACAAAATGTTATTGATTTAAACCAATTTGTTCGCAGTAGTTCTGCGGGTGACCTAGGAGCGGTTAAAACTACAACTCAAAAGTTCTATAGAATAAACGGAGGCTCAACCCAACTTGAAGGAGTAAGAAGTGATATCGTAATGCCAGATAGATATGCGTATTTAAAAATGGGTGAACGTGATATTAGTAACGCAATGCCATGGGATAAAATTGATAAGGCTGAGTATACAGAATGGAATAAAAATGCAAATTTTAATCAAGCAATTGCTAACAGTAAAAGTAGAATTAGTAGTAATCCGCAGTTCCAGTTAATTGAGGAAAACGCAAAATGGATTGATAGCAGAAGTAAAGAAAATGTATATAATTTAAACATCGATAAATTCAAAACGGCACAAACTGAAATTGAAGAGAAAGCTAAAAAATACAAACCAATCTTTGATTACAAGAATACATTGACATTTACATCTTTACCTTATGAGACAGACGTAATGAATAATGATGCTACTTTGAAAGAAAAAAGAGAAAGGTGGCATGAAGCATTAGCGAAAGATATATATGTTGAAGAAGCGCTTAATGTTTTAGATGATTTGCAATCCAAAACAATTACTAAAAAAGCGATTCCAGTTACTATTAAAAAAGAAAAATTAGTTAAATCTTAATAGATCATAAATCGGTAATTCATATAAAAATGCGCTCTGAAGGAAATTTTCTTTTGGAGCGTTTTTTTATACTTCACTTTATAAATGATATTTTACTTTTTATAAGTATCTTGTTTTCTTATTCAAACCAGAATAATCAATCTAAAATAGTATAATGAAGACAAACAGCTCGTTTATAATTTTATTATTTTCGTTGACGTGTTTTTATTCATGTAATAAAAACCAATCCAATGATAATGACACAACGATACAAACTGAAAAGTCTTTTGAAGGTGGAAGAGTAAATACTGATGACTATAATGATACGGCGATGACGGGTGGTAATTTTGACTTTTTACCAACTTCAACAACTAATCAAATTGTCAACCACAGTTATTATACACTTTCGTACAATGAAGAATTTGAGCAAGCAGAGTGGGTTGCATACGAATTAAAGAAGTCTCATGTGCAAAACAGTAATTTTAAAAGACCTTATTTTATAGAAGACTCGAAGGTTACAACCGGTTCTGCAGATTGGAAAAACTATAAAAACTCCGGCTACGATAAAGGACATCTTTGCCCAGCGGGTGATATGGCTTTCGATCAGAACGCATACAACGACACTTTCTTAACCTCAAATATTTCACCCCAAGATCATAAATTTAATGAAGGAGTCTGGAATAGATTAGAGCAAAAAGTACGTTATTGGGCTGTAAAATATGATGGTTTATATGTCGTTACGGGAGGTGTTTTAGAAAGCTCATTGCCAACAATAGGGAAGGAAAAAGTTTCAGTACCTAAATATTTCTATAAAGTACTAATGAGCACAGTTGGAAACAAATCTAAAATGATCGCGTTTTTAGTTCCAAACGAAAAAAGTGATAAGCCACTTTATGAATTTGTGGTGTCTGTTGATAGCATTGAAAAATTAACGGGAATAGATTTCTTCCCAAAATTAGAAGATAAAGTGGAAGATATACTAGAACGCAACACTGATTATAAAGATTGGAGTTTTAAATAGTAGGCAATATAATTTACCACTCATTCACTTTATTAGCATCCATTTTTATAAAGATAAACAGTAAGATCGTGAATCCCCAAAGTCCTGATCCTCCATAAGAGAAAAAGGGCAGTGGCACTCCAATTGTTGGGAATATACCAACAACCATCGCAATATTTACAAAAAAGTGTGTAAATAAAATTCCAGCGACACAATAACCGTAAACTCTACTAAATTTTGTTTTTTGCCTTTCAGCTAAATAGATTATTCTAAGAAATAAACCTGCAAAAAGTGCAATTACAACTAATGAACCAGCGAAACCCCACTCTTCACCTACAGTTGTGAAAATATAATCGGTATGTTGTTCCGGTACAAATCCACCTTTTGTTTGTGTTCCTTCAAGAAATCCTTTTCCAATCCAACCACCAGATCCGATTGCGATTTCTGATTGGTTTGTGTTATATCCTATTCCTTTCATGTCTACTGTTTTTCCTAAAAGGATGTTGAAACGGTCTCTATGATGCTGTTTGAATAAGTTGTCAAATACGTAGTCGACAGAAAAAACAAATGCAGTAATAAGCGCGAAAAGTATGCTACTTAAAACAATGTTTCGGTCGCCTAATCTAGATTTAAAATGGACGATGACTAAAACTGCAAGTCCTATTAGTATCACATATTGCGGTTCTAATACTAGTGTTAAGATAAATAACAGTACAGTCACAAAACCAGTTACTACATACCAAGCAGGTAAGCCTTCACGGTACAAAACAATTATAAAAATGCTATAGATTAACGCACTCCCAGGATCGGGCTGTGGCAAAATTAACATTACAGGTAATAGTATAATAGCGAGGGCTTGCCATTGTCGACTGACTTCTTTTAAATTTATTTGAGTGTCACTTAAATATTTTGCTAGCGCCAATGATGTTGCGGCTTTTGCAAATTCAGAAGGTTGTAATGTAAAACTACCTATTGCATACCAACAACGCTGTCCAGCAATTGTTTTTCCAAAGGCGAATAAGCCTACTAATGACAGTAAGGAGATTATAAAAATAATACTGGCATACTTTTCGTAAAATTTGCCATCAACTGATAGCACTACGAAAATCAAAGGAATGGTTAGAACAATAAATATCAATTGCTTCTGATACGTGTCCTCCATTGAAGACAAGGATGAAGAGTATATATTTAGCCAGCCCAAAATAACTAATAACGTATAAATTACTATACTTATCCAGTCAATATTGTTTGATACACTTTGGTTTTTCATCTGAATTATATCGCTTGTTTTTTCTCTTTTGTAGTATCAATTTTCACTTTAACTACTGGAATTGCTATTTTTTTGTTTAAAATCGAATCGCGAATTCTCATTTGTGCCTTTACTTTTGCAGAAAGCCCGCCTAGTTTAGCATATTCACTTTGTAAACTAGTCGCCAATATCTTTTTCTCTAAATCAATTCTTGTGATTTTTTGACGAAGGTATTTCTCAATCATTAAGCTGGCAATTGGTCCAGCTATCGCAGCTCCAAACCCTCCATTTTCAACCATTACAGCAATTGCTATTTTTGGATTGTCTTTTGGCGCGAAAGCTACAAATATGGAGTGATCTTTTAATTGTACTCTTTTACCTCCAATTTTTGCAAAATTTTCTGCTGTACCTGTTTTACCGCAAATGTCTATTCCTTCAACTTTAAGAGCTCTTGCAGTACCTAAGTTAAAAACGTCCGAAAGACCGCTTATAATTGGCTTAAAATGTTTTTTATCGATGGTAGTTACATGTTTTGTTGTAAACTTCTCATCTATTTTATGCTCTTCTATTTTTTTGATGATGTGAGGCGTGTAATAATAACCTTCATTAGCAATTGTCGCCATCATGTTTGCTAACTGAATTGGAGTCATTACTATTTCTCCCTGTCCGATAGCATTAGAAACGATAGTGGTAGATCTCCAACCTCCATTAGGATAGATTTTTTTATAAGTTTTCGAATCTGGGATTTTTCCTCTTTTACCTGTTGGTAAATCATACCCCATAAATTGACCTAGACCAAAGCTTTTTACGTGATTACTCCAAATATCTACTGCTTTAGCTGGATTATTGTATTTGTTTATGGTTAGCATAAAGGCTTGTGCAAAATAAGTATTGCAAGAATTATAAATCCCGTTATGTAATTGTTGGGCAGGTGGGTGCGCGTGACATTTCATAAATCTACCGCGTCCATAACTAAATCCATGGTTGCAATAGAAAGTTGTTTGTTCATTAATTACGCCTTCCTGCAACCCAATAAGTCCGGTTAAAATTTTAAACGGGGAACCTGGTGGATATTCGGCTAATAAGCCTCTGTCATAAAGTGGTTTTGCAATAGAGTCGCGATATAATTCAGTGTAATTTTTAGAGCGTTGTCTTCCCACTAATATTCCAGGATCATAAGATGGTGCTGTTACTAACGCTAGTATTTCACCTGAACTAGGTTCAATGGCAACAATTCCTCCTCTTTTGTTGAGCATTAATTCCTCTCCATATTTTTGTAGTTCAGCGTCAATAGTAAGATTGATGTCTTCACCTTGTACGGCGATAGTATCATACTTTCCATCCTTATACGAACCGATTTCGCGATTGTACTTGTCTTTTTGAACATATTTAACTCCTTTGACACCTCTCAAAAGGTCTTCATAGCTCTGTTCTACACCTTGTTGTCCTATTAAGTCACCGCTGTTATAGTACGGGTTTTTAGCAACTAATCTCTCATTAACTTGAGTGATGAATCCAAAAATATTAGCGCCAAAACCTACTTCGTAATCCCTCAACGAACGTTTTTGGAAATAAAAGCCTTCATATTTTCGAATTTTTTCTTGGAAAGCAGCAAATTCACTTTTGTTTAATTGCGATAAGAAAACGGAGGGAAGTCTAGGACTGTATACTTTAGCCTTTGCAATTTTTTGGATAAAGTCTTCTTTAGTGATGTTCAGTAATTGGCAAAACTCTAATGTGTCAGTTTTTTTTACCTCGCGAGGAATTACCATAATGTCATAAGACGCTTGATTAGCAACTAATAACTTTCCTTTTCGATCATATATATAGCCACGCTCTGGATATTCGTATTTTTTTTTGATAGCGTTATTCTCCGACTTTAATTTTAAAGTATCGTCAACAACCTGTAAGTAAAAAATTCGAATTAAAAGTAATGAAGTGGCAATGATAATTAAAGAAGGCAACAAGACTTTTCTCATCTTTTGTTAGGCTTAATAAGATATATGATAATAATACAAATTATGATGGTGAATACAGTACTTAATAATGTCGTTATTAAAGTATCTAATATATAGGTCAACTGGAAAGCCTCTAATAAAAATAAGGTAAAGTGATGTATAACAACTGATAGTAATATAAATGAAAATCGTTGTGGTGTTAAAACATCATTTAATTTTATTGTTTGATATTCATAACTTAGTCCAAAAGCAAACTTGAAAATGGATGGCCTAAAGTAAGCTAAAACTAAACAGGCTGTTGCATGCGTTCCTCCAGAATTACTAAATAAATCCATGATTATTCCAAGTAAAAAACTCGCCGCTATTAAACCAGATTTATTACCATTTACGGGATACAAGATTATAAACAAAATATATGGAAATGGACTTATGTAGCCCAAAAAGTTCATATTATTGAATATGATGATCTGAACGGCTAGTAATAGCAAAAAACGAAAAATATTGGCTAACAAGGCACTATTCATCTTTTAGTTTTTTTTCTAAATTAATAACTTCGTCGCGATCTTTTCTTTTGATAATATATACATGACCTAGATTTGTCATGTCATTAAAAAGTTTGATATCTAGTGTGTAAAAATTAGTTTGAGTATCTCTATAAATTTTAGCGATTGTTCCAATGTTAATGTTCTCAGGAAATATCACAGATTGTCCACCAGTAACAACTGTGTCTCCAACTTTGATTAATGCAAGTCTAGGAAGATCTGTTAGTTGGACAAAACCAGTGCTTTTACCATTCCAGTTTAATGAACCAAAATGATCAGACTTTTTAATCTTAGCGTTGATTTGAGTTCTTTTGTTTAATATACTTATTACAGTAGAATATCTTGGCGAGGTGTTTTCTATAATTCCAACAATACCTAAACTATTGACAACACCCATGTCAGATTTCACACCATCTAACTCACCAGAATTTAAAGTCAGGTAATTTTCGTAAACATTATAGGAGTTATGAATTACTTTTGAAACAATAATATCTTCCAGCTTTACGCCTTTTAAGCTATCAAGTTTTCTAGCTGAAGCAGTGTCTTTAGCGTTAAATAAAAGACTTTTTAGTTTAGCATTTTCAATAGCAAGAGCATCGTTTTGAGTTTTTAGATTCAAATACTCATTAAGATTACTCACTTTTTCATAAACTCCACCACTTAAAAAATTTGCTGAGCTTATAATCTTACTTCTGTGGAAAGAATGTGACTGTATCGTTAAGGACAACGATATAGTTAAAAGCAGCAAAAACA
Source organism: Flavobacterium weaverense (assembly GCF_003688495.1). GTDB lineage: Bacteria > Bacteroidota > Bacteroidia > Flavobacteriales > Flavobacteriaceae > Flavobacterium > Flavobacterium weaverense. The sequence goes on from NZ_REFH01000008.1 coordinate 626,917, forward strand.
GTATTCTGTTACTGTTTTTAAAAATAAAATTAAATATTTGCTGCATTTTATGAAATTGAATATTTAAAAAAAAATCAAAAATGTAATTCTAAATTCTAATCGCTCCACTATCGAGGATTAGAATTTAGAATTTATCTTTTCGTTATTTTATAAGAATACTTTTAAATTTAGTAACGTTTTTAAGTGCCATTCCAGTTCCTCTTACAACTGCTCTTAATGGATCTTCCGCGATATATACTGGTAGATCTGTTTTTTGAGAAATTCTTTTATCAAGACCTCTCAACATTGATCCACCACCTGCAAGATAAATTCCAGTGTTGTAAATATCAGCAGCTAATTCTGGAGGAGTTTGCGATAATGTTTCCATTACTGCATCTTCAATACGTTGAATTGATTTGTCTAATGCTTTGGCAATTTCTCTATAAGAAACTTCAACTTGTTTAGGCTTACCAGTTAGTAAATCTCTACCTTGAACTGACATGTCCTCTGGAGGAGTTTCTAGATCTTCAATAGCAGCCCCAATTTGGATTTTTATCTTTTCAGCAGTACTTTCTCCAACAAAAAGGTTGTGTTGTGTACGCATGTAATAAACGATATCATTTGTAAAAACATCACCAGCAATTTTCACTGATTTGTCGCAAACAATCCCGCCTAATGCAATAACTGCAATTTCAGTTGTTCCACCACCTATGTCAACAATCATGTTCCCTTTAGGTTGCATAATATCAATTCCGATACCTATAGCCGCAGCCATTGGCTCATGAATTAAATATACTTCTTTACCGTTAACGCGTTCACAAGATTCTTTTACAGCTCTCATTTCCACTTCAGTAATACCAGAAGGGATACATACTATCATTCTTAACGCAGGAGTAAACATTCTTTTCTTCAATGCTGGTATGCTTTTGATAAACATACTAATCATTTTTTCTGAAGCATCAAAGTCAGCAATTACACCATCTTTCAAAGGCCTTATGGTCTTAATGTTTTCATGTGTTTTACCTTGCATCATGTTGGCTTCTTTACCAACAGCAATGATTTTACCCGAAACCCTATCACGAGCGACTATTGATGGGCTGTCAATTACAACTTTATCATTATGTATGATTAAAGTATTAGCGGTACCAAGGTCTATCGCAATATCCTCGGTCATGAAATCAAAAAATCCCATAAGTTTTTTAAGGGTTAAAATTTATAATAAATAATAGGATGCAAAGTTAAACAAATTAATGTTTGAAATGACGAGTTCCCGTAAATACCATTGCAACTTTATTTTCATTGCAATAATTAATACTTAGTTCATCTTTTATTGATCCTCCAGGCTGAATTACTGCTGTAATCCCTGCTTTTTTAGCTAATTCCACGCAATCTGGGAAAGGGAAAAAAGCATCACTTGCCATAGAAGCTCCATTCAAATCAAATCCGAAATTCTTTGCTTTTTCAATTGCTTGTAGCAATGCATCTACTCTTGAAGTTTGTCCTGTTCCAGAGGAAATAAGTGTTCCATTTTTTGCAAAAACAATCGTATTCGATTTAGTGTTTTTACATATTTTTGAAGCAAATATTAAATCTTTAATTTCTTGTTCAGTAGGTGCTGTTACTGTAACGGTTTTTAAAGCTTCTTTATTGTCAGTGATATTGTTTCTTTCTTGAATTAAAAGTCCATTTAGGCAAGTTCTTACTTGTTTATTAGGAAGTTCAACTTCATTTTGAATCAATATAATTCTGTTTTTCTTTTCTTCTAAAATTGCTTTAGCCTCGTCATCATAAGCAGGTGCTATAACTACTTCGCAAAATAATTTGTTTATTTCTGTAGCGGTTGCAACATCTATTTTAGTGTTCGAAATTAAAACTCCTCCAAAAGCTGAAGTTGGATCACAAGCTAAAGCGACGTTATAAGCCTCGCTAATAGTTGGTCTAGTTGCTAATCCACACGCGTTATTGTGTTTTAGTATTGCAAACGTTGGACCGTCGTTTTTAAATTCATTGATCAAGTTTACTGCAGCATCAACATCTAATAAATTGTTGTATGACAATTCTTTTCCATGTACTTTGTTAAACATTGCGTCAAATTCACCAAAGAAGTATCCTTTTTGATGTGGGTTCTCTCCGTATCTTAACACTTGTCCATCAGCGATGCTTTCTTTATAGATTGTTTCATCAGTATTGAAATAGTTAAAAATAGCACCATCGTAATGAGAAGAAACGTGAAAAGCTTTAGTTGCAAGAAGTTTTCTGTTTTCTAATGTTGTTGCTCCGTTTTGAGAAGTAATTAAATCAAGCAATAAACTATATTGATCTACTGAAGAAACAATTACAGTATCCTTGAAATTTTTTGCAGCAGCACGAATCAATGAAATTCCACCAATATCAATTTTTTCAATAATATCTGCTTCGCTTGCGCCAGAAGCAACTGTTTTTTCAAAAGGGTATAAATCAACAATTACTAAGTCAATTTGCGGGATGTCAAACTCTTTCATTTGTTGAACATCACTTTCATTATCCTGACGATTTAATATTCCACCAAAAACTTTCGGGTGTAAAGTTTTCACTCGGCCACCTAAAATAGAAGGGTAAGAAGTTACATCTTCAACAGGAATTACTGGAATTCCAAGATTTTTTATAAAATCCTCTGTTCCACCTGTAGAATAAAGTGTAACATTTTGACTGTTTAGTTGTCTTACTATAGGTTCTAATCCTTCTTTAGAAAATACAGAGATTAATGCTGATTGAATTGTTTTAGTAGTGCTCATTATGTAGTTATAGTTATAAAATGCAAAAATAGTTTTTTAATGTTAAAATAAAGGCATTTGAAAACGAGATAATTGTAATTTTTACTTCTATTTTATTGGTAGACATGAAATAGTAGCATCTGCTGATATTCAAAAAATATTTCATTAGGATTTTGACAATTATTTATGGAATTTTACTTTAACAAAAATAGATTGTATGCTAGTTTACCTTAGGTTATTAAAAGAGAGTTTTGGCTTTGCAATGAATGCATTGAAAAATAATAAATTAAGAACCTTACTTTCTTTGTTAGGAGTGACTATTGGAATTTTCTCCATCATTGCAGTTCTTGCTGCTGTTGATTCATTGGACAGAAAAATCACTAAAGACTTAAGCAGCTTAGATAAAAACACTATTTATTTGATGAAGTTTTCATTTGGTCCATCAGAGATTCCGCAATGGAAAAGAGAACAGTTTCCTAATGTTAAGTACGATGAGTACACGTACATGAAAGGAGCGATGACAAATACTGCCCAGATGGCTTACCAAATTTTTACGAGAAGAGAAGCAATTAAGTACGATTCCAAAACAGTAAGTGATGTAAAAATAATTCCTGTTTCTCACGAATTCATCGATATTCAAGGTATCGAATTTGAAAGCGGACGATTTTATAATGAATCTGAAGCTAATTCAGGAGCGACAGTAATTGTGTTAGGAAATGAAATAGCCAAATCTTTATTTGAAGGTTTTGATCCTATTGGAAAAAATGTTCGATTATATGGAAAACGATTTACAGTTATTGGAGTGATGAAAAAAGAGGGTTCAGGATTATTTGGAGATAGTAATGATACAGCTGCTTATATACCTGTAAATTTTGTTCGTCAATTATATGGCGATAATAATAATTCATTGACTAACGTTATTATTTTTAAGCCAGCTAAAGGCGCGGATATGGAAGCGTATCAAGGAGAAATTACTCAAAAGCTAAGAAGTTTTAGAGGTTTGAAAGCTGGAGAAATTGACAATTTTTTTATAAATGTTTTTTCGGGTTTTACAGATCTTATTGATGGTATTTTAGGACAGATGAATGTAGTGGGATGGATTATTAGTGGGTTTTCACTATTGGTAGGTGGATTCGGAATCGCCAATATTATGTTTGTTTCGGTAAAAGAGAGAACTAATTTAATAGGAATTCAAAAATCATTAGGAGCAAAAAATAGATTTATAATGTTTCAGTTTTTATTTGAAGCAGTAATATTATCAGTTATAGGTGGAGTTATTGGACTTTTACTAGTTTGGATTATTTCCGTGATTCTAACAAAAGCTTTAGATTTTGAGTTCGTATTAGGAGTAGGAAATATAGTTTTAGGAACAGGACTTGCAGCAGCAATTGGATTAATATCAGGTATTCTTCCAGCTATTGCAGCATCTAAACTCGATCCAGTTGAAGCTATTAGAACTGGAATGTAAATAGTTATTTCTAATTCACAACAATATCTAAGCAAAAAAAATAGCTTCCAAAATTTTAGAAGCTATTTTTTTTAAACACTATTGTTATACAAATTTATCTTATATCGTTGTTTTGAATCAAATCGATGTATAAGTTAATGTTGTCTTTTAATTGTTTTCTAGGTGTAATAAAATCTAAGAAACCGTGCTCTAATAAAAATTCAGCAGTTTGAAATCCTTCAGGTAAATCTTTTCCTGTAGTATCTCTAACAACTCGAGGTCCTGCAAATCCAATTAATGCTCCTGGCTCAGAAATATTGATATCTCCTAACATCGCATAAGAAGCTGTTGTTCCTCCAGTTGTTGGGTCAGTACAAAGTGAAATGTATGGTAGTTTAGCATCTGCTAACTGGGCTAGTTTAACAGATGTTTTAGCTAGCTGCATCAATGAATAAGCTGCTTCCATCATACGAGCTCCACCTGATTTTGAGATCATAACAAATGGAAGTTTGTTTTTAATTGCGTGATCAATTCCTCTAACGATTTTTTCTCCCACAACCGCACCCATTGATCCACCAATAAAGGCAAAATCCATACAGCAAATTACTAACTCTTTCCCTTTTGATTTACCAACTCCTGTGCGCACTGCATCTTTCAATTTGGTTTTTTCCATCACATCTTTCAAACGATCACCATATTTTTTTGTATCAACAAAATTTAAAGGATCTTTAGAAGTCATGTTTTTATCTAATTCAACAAACTCATTGTTGTCAAATAGGATTTGGAAATACTCGGCGCTTCCAATTCTAACGTGGAAACCATCTTCTGGACTTACAAATAGATTACGTGCAAGTTCATCGGCGTCAATAATTTTTCCCGTTGGAGATTTGTACCAAAGTCCTTTTGGAATATCCATTTTGTCCTCAGTAGCAGTCGTAATCCCTTTTTCTTTTCTTTTAAACCAAGCCATTTTTCTAGTATTCAGTGTTCAGTAATCAAATATTCAGTATTCAGTTTTTAATAATCAATCGTACTAACTGAAGATTAAAAACCGAATACTAAATACTATTTTTATAATGTATTCACATTGTTCAAGTCAGCAAATGCTTGTTCAAGTCTTGTGTTGAAAGTAACTTCACTTTCACGTACCCATTTTCTTGGATCGTAGTATTTTTTATTTGGTACATCAGCACCGTCTGGATTTCCAATTTGCGTTTTCAAGTAGTCAATATTTTTAACCATGTAATCACGAATACCTTCTGTGTATGCAAATTGCAAATCTGTGTCAATATTCATTTTAATTACACCGTAGCTAATACCTTCTCTAATTTCTTCTAAAGTAGAACCTGATCCACCATGAAAAACGAAATCAACTGGGTTATGGCCCGTTTTAAATTTAGTTTGAACAAAATCTTGCGAATTTTTTAAGATTTTTGGAGTCAACTTCACGTTTCCAGGTTTGTAAACTCCGTGCACGTTTCCAAAAGCAGCAGCAATTGTAAATCTTGGGCTAACTTTCAAAAGTTCTTCGTATGCGTAAGCCACTTCTTCTGGTTGTGTGTATAATTTTGAGCTATCTACATCTGAGTTATCCACACCGTCTTCTTCACCACCTGTAATACCAAGTTCGATTTCAAGAGTCATTCCCATTTTGCTCATTCTCTCTAAATAACCTTTGCAAATTTCGATGTTCTCTTCGATAGGCTCTTCAGATAAATCAATCATGTGGGAGGAGTAAAGCGGTTTTCCAGTTTTAGCAAAATGCGCTTCTGAAGCATCCAATAACCCGTCAATCCAAGGTAGTAATTTTTTTGCACAATGGTCAGTGTGCAAAATTACAGTTGCTCCGTAAGCTTCCGCTAGAGCATGAATATGTAAAGCACCAGCAATTCCACCGGCGATCGCAGCTTTTTCATTTGCATTAGAAAGTCCTTTTCCAGCATTAAATTGTGCTCCTCCGTTAGAAAATTGAATGATAACTGGAGCATTTAATTTTGCTGCAGTTTCAAGAACACCGTTGATTGTACTTGAGCCCGTAACGTTTACTGCTGGTAATGCAAAACCTTTTTCTTTTGCATAATTAAAGATTTCTTGAACTTGATCTCCTGTAGCTACGCCTGGTTTAATGTTGTGTGCCATTGTAAATTTTTTAGTTTTTTTTTAGTTTTTAGTCCTGCAAAAATAAGAATTAATTAGCACTAGAACGGATAATTTATTCCGAAATTTAAAACGGAGTTTGAAAAGTTGTATTCTCTAAACCATCTTCTGTTGGATTCATTGGCTGGATTGTATGTTTTAAATCCTAAGTCAAAACGAATTACAAAAAAACTTAAATCATATCGCAGTCCAAATCCAGAACCCAAGGCAATGTCTTTTAAATCTTTAAATCCTGTAAATGTTGATTTTTCATCAGTAACATTATCAAGGACATTCCAGATGTTTCCTGCGTCAGCAAAAACAGCTCCTTTTAAACTTCCCGCTACTTTAAATCTAAATTCACCGCTTAAGGCAATTTTCATATTAGCCTCATTAAAATCATCAAGACCACCACTACTTCCTGGTCCTAAACCGTAGGGTTGCCACGCTCTATTGTCATTCGATCCTCCAGAGAAGTAACTTCGTGAAAAAGGAATATAATTAGAATTACCAAAAGGTATAGCAATCCCAAAAAACGATCTAAATGCTAGTATTTTTTCTTTGGATAAATCCCAATGCTTTATATAATCAAATTCAGTTTTAATGTATTCTGAATATTCCAAATTAAAAATTTGGTAGTTACCGTTTATGCTTTTCTTTTGGTTAGTAGTTTTTGCGAATGCACTTAAAATTGTTCCTGCAGATTCTATTTTAGTTTTAAAAAGATAAAAATTATTATCTGTCAAATCTTTTTTTGTTGTTTTTGAAAAAGTAAAACTGGTCGCAAAAATAAAGTCATTTTCAGTTAGTCTAAGTCTTCGTTCTTCGATGCTTTTTACAGCTTCTAAATCTGCGTTTTCAAGTGGTTTTAAAAAGCTTCCTGTTCCATTTAAAACATCATTTGTAAATCCACGTGTTCCTCTTTCAATTGCTAGATTTTGGTCAGTAGGATTGTTGTAGTAAGAAGTATTTGTATTATAGGCTTTACTAATGTTATTTAGCGCTTTGTATGAAGATCCGTAAACATTGAAATAATTCCTAGGATTTAAGTTTCTAACGAACTGAGTGTTGAATAAATCAAATCGTGCTGTATTGTTTATTTTTGGTGTCCAATTATACGATAATCCTCCAGTAAAATTTTCTTTATCTAAACCTATATTTTGCTGTTTTGCAAAACCTATAGTTGCTAATGTGGACGGAATCATTCGCTTGGGTATGATTCTATCAGTATTGAAAGGCATTAGAATTCGCGGAATGTTTAGTTTTAAATCTAATCCGTATTCTAAAACGTTGAAGAAATTGTTTTTAGGATTTGCTAAATCTTTCGAGGATCCTACATTTCCACGTGCTGCCAATTCAAGCGTCTCTGCTCCGTTAAAGACATTTCGTATTGTTTCAGAAACGCTCAGTCCGATACCGAAGTCTTGAATATTAGAATGCGTGATATCTAATGTTGTTCCAAAACTATATTTTTTTCTGGGCGTTAAATATACTTTTGCAATCAATGACTGTGCGGTCGTATCTCTTTTATCAACTTCATACTGTATGGTAGGATAGTTGAAAATTTTCAGGTTGTTAAGATATCGAGTCGTTAATACGGTTCTAAAATCAGCATACATTCCACCTTTTGAGATGAAAATAGCATCAGTAATTGCTTTTGGTTTGTATTTTAATTTTTTCTGACTGTATAAATTAAAATTTTTATAAGTAGAGCTATCAGTAATCTTTAATGAATTACTACTAGGTGAGTAATCAGTGTAAATATTAACATCACTTATTTTATATAATTTAAAAGGTTCAGTTCTTGTCGAATCGCGATCTTGAAAAGAATAATTGTTAATCATCAAAGTGATATCTGCTTTATTCACTTTTTTGATTGTGTCGATATTAAATGTCACGTAATTAGGCTGAAAATAATAAGCACCATTATTTCTAAAATTAGTCGTAATACGGTTTCTCTCATCCTCAAAATCGTCAGTTTTGTATTGCTTCCCTGATTTTATGAACGTATTAAATTTATTCAACTGATACAATGAATCTAGTGCTGGAGTTGAAATAGACGCTTTTACCGAATCTAAAAAGAAGGCATTCCCTAATGTTATGTCATATTTAATTTTAGCTTTTTTAATGCCTACAGTATCTAATTTAAAGGCGGCATCAACATTAAAAAAACCATTGTTAAAGTAGTAATATTTTAGTCGTAATAAAGATTTTTTAGCTTTCTCTTGATCAATAATTACGGGTGGTTCCCCCGTTTTAATTAAAAAATCATGAATACCGTGATACCAAAAAGATTGACCAAGCCTATCAACTTGTTTTGCAGAAAGCCACTTCGATTTTCTCTCATACTTTCCTGGATTATTAGCGAACTTAGCTTGATAAGTGGAGTCAGGATTTAGATTCGCAAAATTATAAAGGTTCAAGCGAAGTCTGTAACCTAAAAAAGTACTATTAGGTTTTTGATACAACTGGTTAAAAACACCTTCCTCCTTAGTTTTCTTATCATTAACAGTAATTTGGTTCTTAGTTAGCAGTAATTTGCCATCTGGAACTCTTTTTACAGCGTTACATGCAGAAATTAGTATTGCAATTACAATAAATGCAGTTATTTTTGTGGAAGTCTTTTTCAAGTGTTCTAAAATATTTAATTCAAAAGTACATTATTTTATGGTTAGTAAAAACCAAATAAAGCTTATAACGAGTTTGCAGCAAAAAAAATATAGAAATGCCAATAAATTATTTTTTGCCGAGGGTGTAAAAGGGATTGAAGAGTTATTAGAATCAAATTTAGAATTGGAACATTTGTATACAACTCAAAATAATTTTGATACTGTTTCGAAGGAAAAGAAAACAATTATTTCTGAAAATGATTTAAAAAAAATCAGTGCATTAGCTACTCCAAATTCGTGTTTAGCTATTTTTAAAATGCCAGAAGAAAAACTCATTATTGAAAATGGTTTAATTCTAGTATTAGATTCGATTAGAGATCCGGGTAATTTAGGTACTATTTTGCGTTTGTGCGATTGGTTTGGAATACAGCAAGTGCTTTGTTCAAAGGAGACTGTTGATCTTTTTAATCCAAAAGCAGTACAAGCCACTATGGGTTCGATAGCAAGAGTTAATTTGAATTATATCGATTTAAATAAGTTTCTACAACAAACTAAACTTCCTATTTACGGAACATTCATGGATGGTGAGAATATTTACAAATCTCATCTGCCACAAGATGGAATAATAATAATGGGGAATGAAGCTAATGGAATCTCTGAAGAGCTTGAAAAATTAGTTCAAAATCGCATCACAATTCCTCGTTTTGGTGACATTCAAAAAACGGAAAGTTTAAATGTAGCGACTGCAACTGCAATTGTTTTGAGCGAATTCCGTAAAGGATAATTTGCACTGCAAAAATAAATTGTTTCTAGTGGAAGGTGAAATTAATAAATATAGCTCTCGTTTTCATAGATTCTATGTTTCCAGTCCAAGGACTGGACGTATTTTTATCTCTAATTAATTCGTCATTTATTCCAAATACACCTCTTATCGATGGTGAAAAAATAAAGTACTCAGAGAAAAGATCAATTCCTAAACCTAGTTCGTAGTTAGGAGTCCATGCTTTCACTCTAAAGCGACCGTCAACGTTGTCCTCTAATGATTTAGAATTACTAGACAAGTTTAGCGTTGCAGATAATCCGCCTAATGCATATGGACGAATATTTCCCGTTCTGAGTGAGGAAAATTTCAATATTAAAGGAAAGTGAATGTATGTGCTATTTACTTCTCTTAGGGCATCTGAACTTTTTGTGAAATTAGGGTTGTTTGGATAATTTAAATCTCTTTTAGTGTAATACAATCCGGGTTCAAATCGTAAATTAACGTATTCATGAAGTTTTAAATCGGCGACGATACCCACATTAAAGCCAGTAGTTTTTTTTACTAATATATCGGGTGTTACTTCTTTATAATCTATTTTAAAATCGTAAGAGTTGAATCCTAAATAGAAGCCATAATAAATTCTGCTTTTTTGAAAATTCTCTAAGTTGATTATTGGATCTTTACTAAAGATATTTTTTGATCTTTGGGCATAACCATTTAGAATACTGACAAAAAAAAGTAATACAAATAATTTTCTCATGTTATTTTTTAGAAGCTGAATAAATAGTAGCCACTCCAAAAGTTTGAGGCAATGCTACAACATCTATAAACCCAGTTTTTCTCAAAATATTGTTTAAAGCCTCGCCATAAGGAAAAGCTGCAGCTGATTCTGAAAGATATCCATAAGCAACATCATCTTTAGAAAATAATTTCCCTATTAACGGAAGAATATTTTTACTATAAAAATTGTAACCTTGCTTGAATGGAGTTTTATCTGGTACAGAAGTTTCTAATATTACAAAAACACCATTTGGCTTTAAGACTCTTAAGATTTCATTCAGACCTTTTTCTAAATTTTCAAAATTACGAACACCAAAAGCAACGGTTATCGCATCAAAATAATTATCTTCAAAAGGCATGTTTTCAGAGTCGGCCAAAATCATATCTATTGTACTAGAGAGATTTTTAGAAGCTATTTTTTTCTTACCTACATCAAGCATTCCTGCTGATATATCAAGACCAATTATTTTCTCCGCATTAGTCTGGGCCATTAAAATTGCTAAGTCACCGGTTCCAGTCGCGATATCCAATATTATCTTTGGATTTGAAGCGCTAACCATTTTCAGTACTTTTTTACGCCATTTTAAGTCAATTCCAAAAGAAATTACGCGATTCAAGTTGTCGTAATTACCAGAAATGGTATCAAACATTTGTGCAACTTGTTCTTTCTTGCCTAGGGCTGAATCTTTATACGGAGTTATTTTCTCAGACATCTTTTTTGTTTGTACAAATATAGAACAAACTTGATAAACATAAAATCAGTTTTCAAAATAGAATTAAGATTTATTAATTACAGTATTTAACAATTTTTATAAAAAAGCGAAGAAAATTTTATTTTGTTATAAATATCACTAAAAGTGGGTATTGTAACTGCAGTTTTTATTAATCACATTTGTCACATAGTTTAGCTATGATATTAATGATTAAAAAAGAGACGATGGGCCAAATCAAATGGATAGTTTTAGCGCTCCTTATCTCATTTGTCCTTGTAAGTGTTTTTGAAAGTGCCGCTTTTCAAAGCGGTATTGAATTGAATGCGCAAAATACGTTCTTAGGATTAAATTTGTTTTTGGAAATTTTAATTTTTTTCGTCTTTAGTACCTTCGTGGTATTTGGTATTAAAGGCTTTTTTGAGATGTACTCTCAAAAAACAGCAAATATTGTAACCTTCATTTCTGGAGCGTTATTAGTATTTGTGATTTTTATTTTATTTTATCAAATACTCTTTCAAGGCTAAGTCGTTTTTTTAAATCATTATGTAAAAAAAAAACATCCCGTTAAAAGGATGTTTTTTTGTTTTATTTTCTAACGAATGTTTGATAGGTGTACTCATAATTGTGAGAATCATCTTTTTCGTTGAACTCAGAATTTTCTAATCTCCATTCTTGTTCATCTATCTCAGGAAAAAATGCATCTGCTTCAAAGGTGCCGTGAACTCTTGTAAGTTCGATTTTATCGGAGTAAGAAATACCGATTGTATAAATTTCGCCACCGCCTATTATAAATGAATCCTCCTCTTTAGGGCATGCATCTAAAGCTTTTTGCATGGTGTCTACCACAATACAGTCCTCGGCTTTATAATCTTTTTGTCTTGTAATTATGACATGCTTTCTATTAGGCAATGGTTTTTGAAGACTTTCGTAAGTTTTACGACCCATTATAATATGATGTCCAGTTGTGAGTCTTCTAAACCTTTTATAATCGTTAGGCAAGTGCCATACTATTTTCCCATCTTTTCCCAACGCATTGTTTTCGGCTGCCGCCGCAATCATTGTAAACATAGTTATATACTATTATTAGTTTCTTCGCTTTCTATTTGTAACTGTAGTTGCTCAATTTTCTTTTTCTGCAAAGCTACTAAGCGGTCAATTTGTTCTCTTTCCCAATCTTTATTCATAAAACGGTCGGTTATGAAAATTTTTATAAAATGCAAAATAAATAAAAACAACCATGTCGCAATTATCCATTGATACCAATCAGAAATTACATTGCTGTTTAGAAATTGGTGTCCAAGAAATAATAATAAACTTCCCAAAACGAAAACAACAAAATGGAAATATAATCTCTTTTTTTGCTTTATCCTTCTTCTTGCATATTCATATTGTTCATGTACTTCTTTTTCCATCTGTAATATTTTATTTTATAAAGATAAAATTTATTTAAGCAAAATGCTGTTTTGCTTCTATAATATTTAAGTTCAGTGCGTTTTTAATTTCTAAAATATTATTTTTTAGAAATTATCACGTTTTAAAAAGGAAAAATTTTTAATAGTATTAGAAAAAAGCGTAGCTTATAATAATATTAATCTAAGATAGGTTATTGAAAGGATTTATTTTTAATACGAATAAATTAGATATGTTTACTTTAATTTTAAAGTTTTAGTACAAATTCGGCATATTACTATTGATAAAATCACTTTAAGTAAATCCAATAGGGAAAGACTTATTCGAGACCAATTTGCTGAAATTTAATTAAAAACTTTAAAATTATTTGGCTAAAGGATAAGCATTCAGTTATGGCTACGAAATTCATTAAAGACGTTTTTAAAAGTTACTAAACCGCAACACTGCCTTTAATTAATGGATGTGGGTCATAACCTTCGAGAGTGAAATCTTCAAAATCAAAATCGAAAATATTTTTTATCTCTGGATTTAAAATCATTTTGGGTAACGGTTTTGGATCACGAGACAATTGTAACTCTAGCTGTTCAAAATGATTGTTGTAAATGTGTGCATCGCCAAAAGTGTGAATGAAATCACCTGGTTTTAAGTCGCAAACTTGAGCAATCATCATCGTAAGCAAGGCATAAGATGCAATGTTGAAAGGAACGCCTAAGAAAATGTCGGCACTTCTTTGATATAATTGACAAGATAACTTACCATCAGAAACATAAAATTGAAAAAACGCATGACAAGGTGGTAAAGCTGCCTTATTATTCCCAACATTTTCATCAAAAGATTTTGTAGTATCTGGAAGAACAGAAGGATTCCACGCTGAAACAAGCATTCTTCTACTGTTAGGATTAGTCTTTAACTCTGTAATTAAATCGGAGATTTGATCTATTTCTTCACTATTCCAGTTGCGCCATTGGTGACCATAAACTGGGCCTAAGTCTCCATTAGCATCTGCCCAAGCATCCCAAATTTTAACCCCGTTTTCTTGAAGATATTTAATGTTAGTATCACCTTTTAGAAACCAAAGCAATTCATAGATTATAGATTTAAGATGCAATTTCTTAGTAGTAACCATTGGAAAACCTTCGCTTAAGTCAAAACGCATTTGGTAACCAAAAATACTTTTTGTTCCAGTTCCCGTTCGGTCTCCTTTTTGGCAACCATTATCCATTACATGCTTTACTAAATCTAAATATTGCTTCATTTTATGCTATATAAATGGTGGTAGAAATTATTATGAAATGTCTCTATTTCTTATTAGTAATAATTATTATTTTTTATTTCGAAGAAAATAAAATTAGGAGGCTTTATGAATTAGATGTATGAATTATCGCTTCGAAATCTCATCTCTAATTTTTGCTGCTTTCTCATAATCTTCGTGAGAAACTGCCTGATCTAGAAGTTCGTTTAGCTCCTGCAACGTATGTTTAGAATAGGTTTCTCCAGATTGATTACTTTCTTCTTCACGACCAAAAGTCTCTGGGTTAGAAAGTACATCATCTATTTCTTGAGAATCTTTGTTTCCGTCAGAAGGATTTGTTTTTAAATAAATTCCCGCTTTGTCTAATATGTTTTTATAGGTAAAAATAGGAGCGCTAAAACGCAACGCTAATGCAATTGCATCTGAAGTTCGTGCGTCAATTATTTCTTCTATCTTATCTCTTTCACAAATAATGCTCGAATAAAAAACACCGTCTACTAGTTTGTGAATGATAACTTGTTTTACAATAATGTCAAATCGTTCCGCAAAGTTTTTGAATAAATCATGTGTAAGTGGACGTGGTGGTTTGATTTCTTTTTCTAAAGCGATAGCAATAGATTGAGCTTCAAATGCGCCAATAACAATTGGTAATTTGCGCTCGCCATCAACCTCATTCAAGATTAATGCGTAAGCTCCATTTTGAGTTTGACTGTAAGAAATTCCTTTTATAGATAATTTAACTAAGCTCATAATTGTTATAGTGGTAGTAACGACATACTTTTATTAAATAATAAGCATAAAAAATGCTATCTAAAGGCAAAGATACAAATATCTTATTTTTAGATAGCATTAAAATTGTTTTATTCTGAGTGCTAGTTGTGTGCTTTGAAAGCTTTAAATTTCTCAATTAATTGAGGAACGATTTCAAATGCATCGCCAACGATTCCGTAGTCAGCCACTTTAAAGAAAGGAGCTTCTGGATCACTATTGATTACTACTTTTACTTTTGATGAGTTAATTCCAGCAATGTGCTGAATAGCACCTGAAATTCCAATAGCAATATATAAATTAGTAGCAACTGGCTTTCCTGTTTGCCCTACGTGTTCTCCGTGAGGTCTCCAACCTAAATCAGATACTGGTTTTGAACATGCAGTTGCAGCTCCTAGAACTGATGCTAATTCCTCAACCATTCCCCAGTTTTCAGGACCTTTAAGTCCACGTCCTGCAGAAACTACGATATCAGCGTCAGCAATTGATACTTTTCCTGAAACTTTTTCCACTGATTCCACTTTTACACCAAAATCATTTTCTCCAATTGTTGGATTAAAATCTTCTTCAGTTAAAGTAGATGGTGTTTCAAAAATACCATACGAGTTTTTAGCTAAGCCAAGAACTTTAATGTCTGTTGTAATTTCCGTAATATTAAAAGCTTTGTTTGAGAAAGCATTTCTTTTTACTTGAAAAGGTGAAGTTGAAACTGGTAAGCCAACAACGTTAGACGCGTAACCCGCTTCTAAAGCTACTGAAACAAGTGAAGATAAATATACACTATCTGTTGTAGAAGATAATAATACTAACTTAACATTCTCTTTCACTGCAGCTTGTTTGATTACATCAGCATAAGCTTTAGCTGTAAATCCAGATAGTTTATCATTGTTTACTTTTAAAACTTTATCAACTCCGTACTTTGATAATTCTGAAACATCTCCTGCGTTTACAGTAACTGCTGTTACAGTCGTTCCCAATGTTTCAGCTACTTTTTTTGCATAAGAGGCTAATTCGAAAGCTACTTTCTTGAATTTTCCTTCTGCATATTCTGCATAAATTAATATAGACATAATAATTTTAGATTTTAGGTCCTCACCCCAACCCATTTCCAAAGGAGAGGGGCTAAAGTTTGGAATGTTTTTTTATTTTTTTATTCCCCTCCTTCGGAGGGGCTAGTGAAGGATTATATCACTTTTGCTTCGTTGTGTAATAAATTGATTAACTCGTCTAAGTTGTCAGCAGCTATTAACTTAACTGCAGATCTCGGAGCTGGTTTTTCAAATTTCATTGCTTTCGTATTAACTGCAGCATCCACTGGCTCTACAATTGTAAGCGCCTTAGATCTTGCTGTCATAATTCCTCTCATGTTGGGGATACGCAAGTCTTTCTCTTCAACTAATCCTTTTTGACCGCCAATAATTAATGGCAATGTAGTGGCAACTGTTTCTTTTCCACCGTCAATTTCACGTACTGCTTTTACATTCGTTCCATCAACAGTTAAACTTGTACAAGAGTTTAGGAAGTTATATCCTAAAATTCCAGCTATCATTCCAGGAACCATTCCGCCATTATAATCTAAAGACTCTTTTCCTGCAATTACAATATCGTAACCACCATTTTTTATAACTTCAGCTAGTTGTTTTGCAACATAAAAACCATCAGCTGGATTTGCGTTTACACGAATTGCTTCGTTTGCGCCTATTGCTAATGCTTTTCTTAATGTAGGTTCTGTCTCTGGTCCACCAACATTTACAACAGTAACTGTTGCGCCTTGTTGTTCTTGAAACCAAATTGCACGTGTAAGACCAAATTCGTCATTTGGATTAATTACATATTGAACACCGTTTGTGTCAAATTCAGAATCACCATTGACAAAATTGATTTTTGAAGTAGTATCAGGAACGTGACTGATGCAAACTAATATTTTCATAAGTATATATTTAGTTATTCTTAATTTCTTTTACAAATTTAAAATATTAAATCGAATAATATACTATGCATGCATAATATTTTTTAGCAACTATTACGTTTTCGTAACCTGAAATATAGTATAATAACTTTTGACCGATCTTTTCGAATAAAATTCTTAAAGAACTACCTAGTAATTAGTTCTCGAATTAGAGGGCCGTGGCGCACTTTTTCGGCTAGAAAATTCAAAAAAGAAATAGTAGCGCAAGTCTTAAATTAATTTAGGGAATTTTATGCATTAAAGTGATTTAAAATAATTATTTTTGCTTTTCGAAAAATTTAGACACATACAACATAATAATATGAGAACGATACAATTTAGAGAGGCTATTTGCGAAGCGATGAGTGAGGAAATGCGTCACGATGAGTCCATATACTTGATGGGTGAAGAAGTTGCTGAATACAATGGTGCTTATAAAGCATCTAAGGGAATGCTAGCTGAATTTGGTGCAAAAAGAGTAATTGATACTCCTATTGCTGAGCTTGGTTTTACCGGTATTGCAGTAGGTTCAGCAATGAATGGTTGTCGTCCAATTGTGGAATACATGACTTTCAACTTCTGTTTAGTTGGAATTGACCAAATTATAAATAATGCTGCGAAAATGCGTCAGATGACTGGTGGACAATTTAATGTGCCAATCGTTTTTCGTGGACCAACTGCTTCAGCAGGACAATTAGGGGCAACACACTCTCAAGCTTTAGAAAATTGGTTTGCAAATACACCAGGTCTTAAAGTTGTAGTTCCTTCTACTGTTTATGACGCTAAAGGTTTATTAAAAGCAGCTATACGTGATAATGATCCTGTGATTTTCATGGAATCAGAACAAATGTATGGTGACAAAGGAGAAGTTCCAGATGGTGAGTATACAATTCCATTAGGAGTTGCTGATATTAAACGTGAAGGTACAGATGTAACAATTGTTTCTTTTGGAAAAATTATTAAAGAGGCTCATATCGCTGCTGAAGAATTAGCAAAAGAGGGAATTTCTTGTGAGATTATAGATTTAAGAACCGTACGTCCTATGGATTATGAAACGATTTTAACTTCAGTTAAAAAAACAAATCGTTTAGTAGTTCTTGAAGAAGCATGGCCTTTTGCAAGTGTTGCTTCAGAGATAACTTATATCGTACAAGAACGTGCATTTGATTTTCTTGATGCGCCTATTCAACGTATAACAACAGCAGATACTCCAGCGCCTTATTCTCCAGTTTTATTGAAAGAATGGTTGCCGAACTCTGAAGATGTTATAAAAGCAGTTAAAAAAGTAATGTATAAAAAATAATAGTTTTGATTTATTTGATTTTAGTTGAGATTTAACAATTGACATACTAAAATTCGAATAATCAAGTACTGCAATTAACTACCTTTGAAACTTCATCAATTATTTATTTGATGAAGTTTTTTTTTGAATGATTATGAAAAAGAATATTTTATTTCTCGTTGTTTTTTTACTTGTTTCTGCAACTGCTATTTTAGCGCAAACTAAAGTAAGCGGTACTGTTTTAGATAAAATGAATCAGCCCATTCCTTTTGCAAATGTGGTTTTTAAGAATTCTAGTACGGGAATCGTAGCTAACGAGGATGGTGCATTTTATCTTGAATCTCCACAAGCATATACTGTTTTAGTAATTTCATCAGTAGGTTATTCTGAAAAAGAAATTACACTGCAAAAAGCGATTAATTACAATATGAAGATTCAGTTAAGTGAAGCAGAAACTCTGAATGAAGTGGTAATTTTCACTGGAAAAACTTCAAAGAAAAACAATCCTGCTTTAGATATTCTTCGAAAAATTTGGGAGAAAAAACGAAAGAATGGTTTGTACTTATACAACCAGTACGAAATGGAAAAGTATGAAAAAATAGAATTTGATATGAATTCTATAGATAGTGCTTTTATGAAAAGTAAGCTTTTTAAAGGTATGGAGTTTATTTTCAACCAAATGGATACTTCAAAAGTTACTGGTAAAACCTATTTACCCATTTTTGTAAACGAAGCTTTATATGACGTTTATGGAGATATGAAAATGAAGAAGCTGAAAGAGAAATTAAAAGCGAGTAAAACATCTGGTTTTAATGGTAATCAGCAGATTTTAAATTTTGTAAAAGATTTATATTCTAACTATGATATCTACAATAACTATTTGACATTTTTTGATAAAAGTTTCACTAGTCCGTTGTCAAAAACTGGTATCGATGTTTATAATTATATATTAAGAGACAGTGCTTACATCGATGATAAATGGTGTTACAATATTGTTTTCTATCCAAGAAGAAAAAACGAATTGACCTTCAAAGGTGACTTTTGGGTAAACGATACGACATTTGCTATCAAAAAAATTAATATGGCCGTTACTAAAAGTGCCAATATTAACTGGGTAAAAGACATTTACTTAGAGCAAGAATTTGATGTTGTAAGTGACTCTGTGTTTTTATTGACGAAGGATTATTTAATGTCTGATTTCGCTTTAAATAAAAAAGAGAAATCAAAGGGTGTTTACGGAAAACGAACGACCTACTTTAGAGATCATAAATTCAATATAGAAAAGCCAGTCGCCTTTTATAAGGATGAGGTGAATTATATGGATGCAGACGTATATAATAAATCTAATGAGTATTGGGAAAAAAATCGTTTTGAGAATTTATCTAAGGATGAATTAGGCGTTTATAAAATGCTTGACACATTGCAAACAGTTAAAAAATTTAAGCAAATTTATAGCTCAGTCCAAGTGCTAGCTAGTGGATTTGTACAATTTGGTAATTTCGATTACGGACCCATATTCTCCACATTTGGTTACAATGAAGTAGAAGGTGCACGATTGCGTGTGGGTGGAAGAACTTATTTTGGTACAAATGATACCTGGAGAGTTCAAGGATATACGGCATATGGGTTTAAAGACGATAAATTCAAATACGGATTTTCGGGAAAATGGATGGTTGACAAGAAAAACAGAGTCATACTTTCTGGAGGTAATCGACGAGATATTGAGCAGATAGGCGCTAGTTTAACGACCACTTATGACATCTTAGGCCGAAGTGGCGCATCATCTTCGGTATTTGCTTCAGGAAACAACGGAAAACTAACTAACATCAATCTAAGTAATGTAGCCATTGAAATAGAACCAGTTAAAAATTTAACCTTTCAAACCGGATTTTCATATCGTACTTTAGAGTCTGCATCACCAACTTTTAGTCTTGATTATTTCACTGATGTTGCTAATGGAATTATTAAAAGTGATGTTAAACAGTCAGAGGCTAGTTTGCAAATTGAGTATACACCAAAGAGAAAAACGATTGGATTTGCTGTAGAAAGAGAGAACGTAGATAGTCCTTACAGCCGATTTTTTATTAATTATAGCCATGGATTCAAGGGATTACTCGATAGTGACTTTCAATACGATAAATTACAATTGTACTACAAGCAGCCTATTATTATCGGACCATTAGGTCGTTCTAATATTATTATGGAAGTTGGAAAAACTTTTGGAGCTGTTCCTTTAGGATTGATGAGTGTTATACCAGGCAATCAAACTTTTTTCAGCCTCGAAAATACCTTTAGCAATCTTAATTATTATGAATTTATCTCTGATGAATATGCGACTTTGCAATGGAATCACAATTTTGGAGGGCGTCTATTCTCTAGAATTCCATTCATGCGCAAATTAAATTGGAGAGAAATAATTGCTGTAAAAGGTGTTTACGGAACTATATCTGATGAAAACAGAGCTATAAATGCATCTGGATTATTATACAGTGCTCCGGATAAAGGATATTGGGAATACAGTGCGGGTATTGGAAATATTTTTAAATTATTCCGAATCGATTTTTCGTGGAGAGGTAATTATCTCAATACTCCCGACACAAATCGCTTTAGCGTCAAAGGTTCTTTCGGATTTAATTTTTAGCATCAATGAAGAGATTTTAATTTTATATATTCAAATACTAGATTAAGTGAGATTGCTTCATTCTTATACTAAAAGGATGAAGCATCGACTTTTCTTGCTAATAGAAAATTAGATTATGAAAGAAGCGTTCAATTATCTCTCAGGAAAAGAAAGCATCTTTAAAGAAATAATTGAGCAACATGGAATTCCTATTATTCCGCAAAGGCCTCAGGGATTTGAAACTCTTGTTTTATTAATCTTGGAACAACAAGTTTCTATTGACTCGGCTAGAGCTACATTCTTAAAAATTAAAAGTAGGTTCGAAAATCTAGTGCCAGAAGTTTTAGTGGCTGTTACTGACGAAGATTTTAGATCCTTTGGCGTAAGCCGTCAAAAAACTAGCTATATAAAAGCATTGGCGATTGCAATACTTGATAAACAAATTGATCTACAAAGTTTACCAAACAAAACAGCAAAACAGGTACGAGAAGAACTGATAAAGATAAAAGGTATAGGAAACTGGACCATAGATATTTATTTAATGTTTTGCCTTAAAGAGCCAGATTTACTCCCAATAGGTGATATTGCGGTAGTGAACACTATTAAAGAGTTGCTACATATTCACGATAAGAATGAGATGGAAATTCATTCATTGCAATGGAGTCCCTATCGTTCCTTTGCAACTTATCTCTTATGGCATCACTACTTAAAAAAGAGAAATAGAACAGTGGTTTTCTAATATGTTGAGTGTTAAAAATGATGCAATTTTGAGAGCTAATATTTTTATTGTAAAAAAGCGATAGATTCCTTACTTTTGCACCCATAATTATAGAAAAGAAAAACGAAAATGACTGCAGACAAATTAACAACTTTCGATGTTTTAATCGAAATACCAAGAGGAAGTAGAAATAAATACGAATATGATTTCGAAATAAAAAGAATGCGTTTTGATAGAATGTTGTTCTCTTCAATGATGTATCCAGCTGATTACGGTTTCATTCCTGAGACTTTAGCTTTGGACGGAGATCCATTAGATGTATTAGTTTTAGTAAATGAACCAACTTTTCCTGGATGCGTAATGGAAGTGAAGCCAATTGGTGTTTTCCACATGGCAGATGATAAAGGACCGGATGAAAAAGTAATTTGCGTTCCTGTTTCAGATCCAATTTGGAATTCATTGAATGATTTATCTGATATGAATCCGCATTTATTAAAAGAAATTGAGCACTTTTTCCAAGTGTACAAAGATCTTGAAAATAAAAGTGTAGATGTAGGTGGTTGGGGAGATGTTAAAGAGGCATATTCTATTATTAAAGAATGTACAGACCGTTTTGACCAAATTGAAAACAAGCCAAAAGGATTATTTAGCATCAAATAATTAATCTCATAACTTTATAAAAAAAGCAATACTCCGTTAAGAGTATTGCTTTTTTGTTTATTTTCGTTACGTTACAGTATTGAATTTAACCAAAAACCAAACCAAAGTTATGAATACAATAATGATCTACCTGCCAATTGCTATGGCTTTTATTGGACTGGCATTTATGTTTGCCAAAAGGAAATGGGTTTTAAAACAAGATCCTGGAGATGGTAAGATGAAAGAAATTTCAGATTACATATACGAAGGAGCATTAGCTTTTCTTAAAGCTGAATATCGATTGTTAACCTTTTTTGTTATAGGTGCAAGTGCAGTTTTAGCGGGAATTTCCTTTATTGTTCCTACGACTCATATCTTAATCGTTGTTGCTTTTATTTTTGGAGCCTTCTTCTCAGCATTAGCTGGTAATATGGGAATGAAAATAGCAACAAAAACAAATGTTAGAACAACCCAAGCAGCTAGAACAAGTTTACCGCAGGCTTTAAAAGTTTCTTTTGGTGGTGGAACGGTAATGGGCTTAGGCGTTGCCGGTTTAGCAGTTTTAGGACTAACAACTTTCTTTATTTTCTTCTTCCACTTTTTTATGAATGGCGTTTGGACTTCTACTCAAGATATGACAATCGTTTTAGAAACTTTAGCAGGATTTTCTCTTGGTGCTGAATCTATTGCCCTGTTTGCAAGAGTTGGAGGTGGTATTTACACTAAAGCTGCCGATGTTGGTGCTGATTTAGTAGGTAAAGTAGAAGCTGGAATTCCTGAAGATGATCCTAGAAATCCTGCAACAATTGCAGATAACGTAGGAGATAACGTAGGAGATGTAGCTGGAATGGGTGCTGATTTATTTGGTTCTTACGTAGCAACTGTTTTAGCAGCAATGGTTCTAGGAAATTATGTTATAAAAGACATGGGCGGAAATATCCAAGATGCTTTTGGCGGTATCGGACCTATTTTATTACCAATGGCGATAGCAGGTTTCGGAATTCTATTTTCTATCATTGGAACTATGTTGGTGAAAATATCAGATGATAATGCTAAAGAAGCACAGGTTCAAAAAGCATTGAATATAGGAAACTGGGTTTCTATTGCATTGACAGCAATTTCTTGTTATGTATTAGTAAAATACATGTTGCCTGAAACTATGAAAATGGATTTCTTCGGGGAAGGAACTAAAGAGATATCATCAATGCGCGTTTTTTACGCAACAATAGTTGGATTAGTAGTTGGCGCTGTTATTTCATCCGTTACTGAATATTACACAGGATTAGGAACAAAACCAGTAATGGCTATTGTGCAAAAATCGTCGACTGGTGCCGGAACTAACGTAATTGCTGGATTGGCGACTGGAATGATCTCAACATTTCCAACTGTTTTATTATTTGCAGCTGCGATTTGGACGTCATACGCTTGTGCAGGATTTTATGGTGTAGCATTAGCTGCGTCAGCAATGATGGCAACAACTGCTATGCAATTGGCAATTGATGCTTTCGGACCTATATCAGATAATGCTGGTGGAATTGCAGAGATGAGCGAATTACCGAAAGAAGTTCGTACTAGAACTGATATTCTAGATTCTGTTGGAAACACAACAGCTGCGACTGGAAAAGGATTTGCAATTGCTTCGGCGGCATTAACTTCACTAGCTTTATTTGCAGCCTATGTTACATTTACAGGAATCGACGGAATTAATATATTTAAAGCGCCAGTTTTAGCAATGTTATTTGTAGGTGGAATGATACCTGTTGTTTTCTCGGCATTAGCAATGAATTCTGTTGGAAAAGCAGCGATGGATATGGTTTATGAAGTACGTCGTCAGTTTAGAGAGATTCCTGGAATTATGGAAGGAACTGGCAAACCAGAATATGCAAAATGTGTGGATATTTCTACTAAAGCGGCATTGCGTGAAATGATGTTACCAGGCGTTCTAACTATTGGTTTTCCAATCGCAATTGTTCTCCTTGGTAAAATAGTTTACGCAGACAACAATCAATTAATCGCTGAAATGTTAGGGGGATATATGGCTGGAGTAACTGTTTCTGGAGTACTTTGGGCTGTGTTCCAAAATAATGCAGGTGGTGCTTGGGATAATGCTAAGAAATCTTTTGAAGCTGGAGTTATGATTAATGGAGAAATGACTTTTAAAGGTTCTGATGCACACAAAGCTGCAGTAACTGGTGACACTGTTGGAGATCCATTTAAAGATACTTCTGGGCCATCAATGAATATCTTGATTAAACTAACTTGTTTAATAGGTTTAGTTATCGCTCCAATATTAGGTGACGGAAGTGAAGCCGTTGTGAAAAGAGTGCAGCAAACTGAAATAAGTTCTAAAGAAGTAGCTATCGAAAAATCTAATATTGATGGAAAAGTGACAGCAACAGTTACCACTACAATTAACGGTAAACAAGATATTCAAAATTTTGAAGGGACAGATGCTGAAGTTCAAGCAAAAATTGATGCTTTGAGATAAAGTAGTAGTAACTTTTGACAAACTCCCAAATAACCTTTGTCAAAGTTATAAACTTTGACAAAGGTTTAAATTAAAATGCCTCACTTTAGGAATTAAGAGTGAGGCATTTTTTATATTTACTAGTGCTAAATAATTATATTTCTTCTCCCTCTCCTTCGGAGAGGGCCGGGGAGAGGATTTTAAAACAATCCGTTTATCTCTGCGTCAATTCTATTAATAATGTTTCCTAAATCTTCTTGACTGTCAACAAAATTGATGTTGTCTACGTCTATAATTAGTAGTTTTCCTTTATCATATGTTTGAATCCAACCTTCATAACGTTCGTTTAAACGGCTTAAATAATCAATTGAAATTGAGTTTTCATACTCTCGTCCTCTTTTATGGATTTGTCCCACTAGATTAGGAATAGAACTTCTTAAATAAATCAATAAATCAGGAGCTTTAACAGTTGATTCCATTAATTCAAAAAGTGATGAGTAATTTTGAAAATCGCGATTGGTCATCAAGCCCATAGCGTAAAGGTTAGGAGCAAAAATATGTGCGTCCTCGTAAATAGTTCGATCTTGAATAATCTTTTTACCACTTTCACGTATTTGCATCACCTGACGAAAACGACTGTTCAAAAAGTAAATCTGTAAATTAAATGACCAACGTTCCATTTGGTGATAAAAATCATCCAAGTAAGGATTGTCAACAACATCTTCAAAATGTGGTTCCCATTTAAAATGTTTTGCTAATAAACGAGTTAATGTTGTTTTTCCAGAACCTATATTTCCTGCTATCGCTATGTGCATTATGGTATTATGATTTTATAATTTGTAATTCCTTCTGATGTAAAAATAGATAAAATTTGGTCCTTGTAATAGAATTTTTCAAAGGATTTTTGCGAAATCTTTATTTCATAACTTTTATTCTTTTCTAAATCTTTAAGAATCAAAATCCCTAACTCAGAATAGATAAACTGACTTTTACTAATAATTTGAATTTGATCAAATTGAGTAACATTTACTCTAAAATTTACAGTGCCAAATATATCTGAAGTGTACCAATTATTTTTTGAGTCGATCCAAGAAAAGAAATTAAAATCTGAAGTATATCGCTTTATCGTTTCAGAAAATGGAACGCTAATCGTTTTATATTCGTTCTTTAAATAATCGTATAATCCTAATTGTTGATTCATGCTATTGTAAAGCCACAAATTGTTTTGTGAAGATAAACCAATGGCAGTTGTAACTATTGGAATAGAAAATTCAGAAAAATTTATTTTCTGAATTTCGTTGAGTTGATTGTCAAGTATGATTGCCGTATTGAAATCACTGTAAAATAATATAATTTTAAGCGGATTTTGTAGATCAACTTTAGTGATTTTACCAAGAGAAACATTCTTGTATTCCAAGTTGGTATTCGTACCAACTTTAGAAAAAACATTATTTGTAATACTATAATAAAATCCGAAGGCATCGTATTCAAGGAATTCATCGCCTTCAAATTTAAAACTGTTAATTTCTGTAGCTGTCAAATTTATATTTTGACTTGAAACTACTGAAAAAGAGGTAATAAGGAGTAGGAGTAACAATTTTTTCATAAAAGCGAATTTACAATTAAACCTTAGAGAATAAGGATTGTCTTATTACTAATTTAACAAATTTATTGTAACGAATGCTGTATTTTTATGTCCTACTTATTAAAATCTAAAACTATGTATAAAATAATTTTCACATTAGCAGTAATTGTTTTTTCTGCTGTCGAAATTCAAGCTCAGGAATTTCAAGGAATGGCAGTTTACGAATCTAAAACTAGTGCTTCGGATTTTAGTAAAAGAATGGAGGGAAATAAGAATGTGACTCCAGATATGCAAAAAATGATTGAGGATAGAATGAAGAAAATGTTCGAAAAGACATTCATTCTTAATTTTGATAAATCAGCTTCTATCTACAAAGAAGAGGAAAAGTTAGAAGCGGGTGCACAAAGTGGTGCAGGAATGAGAATGATAATGTCAATGACTGGTGGCGGCGGAACTTTCTATAAAAATGTCAAAGATAAATCTTACACGGTTGATAAAGAGTTTATGGGCAAAGAGTTTTTAGTAAAAGATTCATTACCTAATCTTCAATGGAAAATGGAAGGCGAAACAAGAATCATTGGCGGTTATAATTGTTTCAAAGCGACAGCTGTTCGTGAGGCAAGTAAAACTGACTTTAGAAATTTCACACCTAAAAAAGAGGATGCAAATGCAAAACCCGCAGACGCGACAAAGAAAACAAGTCTTTTAGAAGAATTAGACATGCCAAAAGAAACAGTAATTACTGCTTGGTACACTCCAGAGATTCCTGTGAATCAAGGTCCAGAGAATTATTGGGGTTTGCCAGGATTGATTTTGGAGGTAAACGACGGTAAGACTGTTATTCTCTGTTCAAAAGTAATTCTAAATCCAAAAGTAAAAACGGTTATAAAAGCTTCAACGAAAGGAAAAGTAGTTACGCAGAAAGAATTTGATGATACGGTTTTTAAAAAGATGGAAGAATTTAGAGATATGAATCAAGGTCGAGGAAACGGCGGGTTTAGAATAGGTGGTTAAGAAGCATCATCTATATTTCTAAATATTAAATAATTCATTCCTAAGTTTCATAAATGAAAACAGCAATACTTCTATTTATATCATTATTAATTACCTCGATTTCGTTTTCACAATCGATTAAATTGGAGGGCTTAATCACTGATTCGAATGCAAATGGTTTAGAAATGGCTAATGTAATGGCAGTCAATAAAGTCACAAAAGCCATGGATTCATATGCCATTACAAATGATAAAGGTAAGTTTCTTCTCAATTTGAAGCCAAATACAGCATATAGCTTAAAAATTAGTTATTTAGGGATGCAAAATAAAGAATTAGATTTTATTACTGCTGCCGAAAATATAAATAAGAATATTGCTCTTGAAGAAGGTGGAATTGAACTTGAGGGTG
Source organism: Flavobacterium weaverense (assembly GCF_003688495.1). Lineage (GTDB taxonomy): Bacteria > Bacteroidota > Bacteroidia > Flavobacteriales > Flavobacteriaceae > Flavobacterium > Flavobacterium weaverense. The sequence continues at coordinate 654,187 of NZ_REFH01000008.1, forward strand.
TCGAAATTGTTCGTGAAATGCCAGTTTCAATAAAAGGAGATACTATTGTTTATAATGCCGATTCCTTCAAATCTGGAACCGAAAGAAAGCTAGAAGATATTCTAAAAAAGTTACCTGGAGTTGAGGTAAATGCAGACGGTGAAATAGAAGTAGAAGGAAAAAGAGTTACTAAATTGATGGTGGAAGGAAAGGACTTCTTTGACGGTGATACTAAGTTAGGGGTAAAAAACATTCCGGCTGATGCTATTGACAAAATTCAAGTTTTAAGGAATTATAGCGAAGTAGGAGCGTTGAAAGGAGTTGAGAATAATCAAGACAACCTAGCCATGAATATCAAACTAAAGTCGGGAAATAAAAATTTCTGGTTTGGTGATGTTACCGCAGGCGTAGGTGTAGCTCAAAAAGTAAGTCGCTATTTAATCAATCCAAAGCTATTTTATTACAGTCCAAAATATAGTATCAATGTTTTAAGTAATTTTAATAATATTGGGGAATTGCCTTTGACGGTTCAAGATTATTTTAAATTCACTGGTGGTTTTAGAGGTGTTGCACAAAAGGGCGGCTCAAGTTTTAATGTGTCTTCAAATGATTTAGGGATTTCTCTTTTAAGAAATAATCGTGCTAAAGACATTGAAACAAAATTTGGAGCTACTAACTTCTCTTATAATGTTAATAAAGCGTGGTCGCTGAGCGGTTTTGGGATACTTTCATCAGCACTAACAGAGTTGGAAACCAAATCACAAACCAATATTTTACAGCCTAATTCTTCTAATGTTTTATCCACTGAAAATCGGGAGGAGATCGTAAATCAAAAAAGCAATTTAGGTTTATTCAAATTAAGCTCTACTTACAAACCTAATGCTCGTTTTCAATTTGATTACGATGTTTTAACTAAGTTATCTAAACAAGATGAAAATAATTCATTGTTAAGAGAATCTGTTGTAAATGGTAATTCTGCCATTGAAAATATTAGTACCGTAAAAAAGCAAGACCCAATTTCAGTCAATCAAAACTTGAGTTTGTATTATACGAAAAGTGATAAAAGTATTTTTGCATTCGAAATGCAGCATTTGTATCAAGATGAAAATCCTTTTTATAATGCCAATTTAAAATCGCAGCCCTTCAACTTGACTGATTATATTTCAGGTCAAAATAGAAATGATATCAATCAAAATCGTTTTGTAAAAACGAACAAAATTGATGCTAAATTAGATTACTACTATATGCTTACTAATAAAAGTAATATAAATGTAACCCTTGGAAACACCTATTCTAATCAAAATTTTAATTCTAGGATTTATCAAATCTTAGACAATCAAAACAGAAATGATTTAAATGATAATTCTAATAAAAATGATGTAAATTATAACTTCAATGATAGTTTTATAGGCTTGTATTACAAAATTTTGACAGGTAAATTTACTTTTACTCCTGGAGTTAGCTTGCATAGTTACAACATGAGTAATGAGCAATTAGGCACTAGCAACAGTCAAAATTTCTTTAGAGCCTTACCAGATTTTTTGGCTATTTACCAAATAAAAAAGGCAGAGACATTAACTTATAACTTTTCTTATACGAATACGTTTACCGATATTAATCAGTTAACTGAAGGATATGTATTCTCAAATTACAACAGTTTGACTAAAGGAAATCGCTTGTTAGAAAATGCAACTTCTCAGGTTCACTCGCTGCGTTATTTTAAATATAACATGTTTAATTTCGAAAACATTACAGCATTTGCTACTTATTCGAAGAGAATAGATGCTATAAAAACTAGAGCTATTTTTAACGGAGTGAGCCAAACATCGTCTCCTTTCAATTCTGATTTTGCTGATGAGACGATTCTTGGTAATGGTTCATATGGAAGGTCATTTTTAAAGAATTACAAAGCATCAGTAAGCGCTAATTTGAATTGGTCTAAGTTTAATAATATTCAAAACAACCAGTTATCATCAAAAGAAAGTTTCACTCAGAGTTATACTTTTAAAGCTTCTACGAATTATAAAAACATGCCTAATATCGAATTAGGATACAATCTTGTTAAAAACGATTACAATAACAGTGCTTTTTACACGGAAAGACCTTTTGCTAAACTAGATTATTTCTTTTTAAAAAGTTTTTCATTTGTAACTGAATACGAGTTCTTCCATTATTACAACAATAGTAAAAGTGTAAATAATGAATATGATTTCTTAACGGCAAGTCTAATCTATCAAAAGAAAGGTGGAAAGATGGAATATAAAGTTAGTGGAACAAACTTATTAAATACTACTTCTTTGAACGATGATAACTTTAGTCAATTTGCAACAAGAACATCGCAATATACCGTTCAGCCTAGATATGTACTGTTTTCTTTGAAATACAACATATAATTGCTGCCGTAATACTTTTTTTACTTTAAATACGTTTATTTATTAGATTAATACTACTTTTGCACCATAAATTCCGAAGTAGGAGAAATAACATTATTTTTAACTTAAAATTTTTATTATGAAAAAAATCGCTCTTTTATTAGCTGTATTCGCTTTTAGTTTTGCAAATGCTCAAGCTCCTTTGGAAGAAGGAGGAATTCAATTAAACGCTGGAGTTGGAACATCTGGATGGGGAACACCTGTTTATGTAGGTCTTGATTTTGGTATTGCTAAAAACTGGACTTTAGGTGGAGAATTATCTTACCAGTCTTACAATCAAACTTATGCGTCTACAAGAATAAAAAGTTCTATTTTAGGAGTTCAAGCAAATGGAAATTACCATTTTAATGAAGTATTAAATATTCCTAGTGAATGGGATTTTTACGCTGGAGCTAATTTAAATTATTACAGCTGGAATACAAAATCGAATGGTAATTCATTCAATTACGATGATGAAGATAACTTTGGTTTAGGATTACAAGTTGGTGGTCGTTATTTCTTTAGTGATAATTTTGGTTTAAACCTTCAAGTAGGTGGTGGTAATGTTGTAAGTGGTGCAAAAATCGGAATCACTTATAAGTTTTAATTACAAACTTAAATACGATATAAAAGCCGTCATTTCTTAATTGAAATGGCGGCTTTTTCATTTTATATAATTGACGAATGATTGGCGGATAAATTGTTTGTTTTTGATTTCGATCCAAAAAAAAACCGCAATCCAAATGGAGTGCGGTTCTATTAAAATATCTAAGCGAATTTATTTTTCCTTTCTTCGAAAAAATCAAAAGTAAAAATTATAATTATAGACCGAAGGCAGCTTTAATTTTATCTACGAAATCTAATTTTTCCCAAGTAAATAATTCAACAGTAACTGTCTTTGTTAAACCACCAGGAGCAGAAAACGTTTTTGTAACTGTTTCTGGTGTGCGGCCCATGTGACCGTAAGCAGCAGTTTCACTATAGATTGGATTTCTTAATTTTAATCTTTGCTCAATAAAGTAAGGACGCATATCAAATATAGCCTCTACTTTCTTAGCAATTTCACCGTTAGTTAGGTCAACTTTTGAAGTTCCATAAGTATCTATAAAAATACCCATTGGTTTAGCCACACCAATTGCGTAAGAAACTTGTACTAAAATCTCATCAGCAATACCAGCAGCCACTAAGTTTTTAGCGATATGACGTGTAGCATAAGCTGCACTTCTATCCACTTTACTTGGATCTTTTCCTGAAAATGCACCACCACCGTGAGCACCTTTTCCTCCATAAGTATCAACAATAATTTTTCTGCCTGTAAGTCCAGTATCTCCGTGTGGTCCACCTATTACAAATTTCCCTGTTGGATTAATATGATACTGAATTTTGTCATTAAATAAATGAGCGTGAGCTGGGTTTTTTGCTATAATTCTAGGAATTAATATTTCAACGATATCTTTTTTAATTTTAGCAAGCATTGTAGCTTCTTCGTCAAAATCATCATGTTGCGTAGAAATTACAATAGCATCAATACGAGTAGGTTTGTTATCGTCGCTATATTCTAAAGTCACTTGTGATTTTGCATCAGGACGCAAATAAGTGATTTCATTATTTTCACGTCTTAGTATAGCTAATTCTTGCAATAATTTGTGAGATAAATCTAGTGCCAATGGCATGTAATTATCTGTTTCATTAGTTGCATAACCAAACATCATTCCTTGATCACCTGCACCTTGCTCTTCAGGATTTGCTCTGTCTACACCTTGATTAATATCAGCAGATTGCTCATGAATAGCTGAAAGAATACCGCATGAGTTAGCTTCAAACATGTATTCGCTTTTTGTGTAACCAATTTTTCTGATTACTTCACGAGCTATATGTTGTACGTCTAAATAAGTATTTGATTTTACTTCGCCAGCCAAAATAACTTGACCAGTAGTTACAAGAGTTTCGCAAGCTACTTTTGAATCAGCATCAAATGCTAAAAAGTTATCGATTAGTGCGTCTGAAATTTGATCTGCAATTTTGTCTGGATGTCCTTCGCTTACAGATTCTGACGTAAATAAATAGGCCATAATATTATTATTTTAAATTAAACGAGAAAAAATAATTGCTGAAAAGGACTAAAGGAGAGTTTCTGCTTTAGCATTTTTTCTACTGAAAATTTTTCAGCATCCACAATGAATTGGTTTCATTATGAAGAGGTTGCAATCAGTTCAAATTTTTCCTCTGTATTCGAGTGCAAATGTATGAAACCATTTTGAATTGTAAATTATACTTTTGTTTTTTTAATTTAATTTAAGAAAGTTTAACAAATCCTACTAATTCTATAGGGATATTATTTTTTTACATTTTTATTTGGTTAATTCAAAAATAGGTTGCAGATTTGCAGTATTAAATATTAAAAATATGAATTTAATTGCGATCAATATGTGTTTTATGATGCCGGAGTATTCCGCAGAGTGCACTATTGTATAATTTTAAATTTTAAAATATATAATTACAACCTCTGCCAAAAGCAGGGGTTTTTTTTTGGAAATAAGATTAATGACAGCTTAAAACTGGAACTGCTTTAAAAATTTAAAATCAATTATTTAAAATCAACTATTAATAAAAATACCAACTACACTATTAAAATCTAAAAATTATGAGCACACAAAAATTTGAAACAAATGCATTACACGCAGGACATGACGTAACAAAAACAGCAGGAACAAGAGCAGTTCCTATTTATCAAACAAGTTCTTACGTATTTAATAACTCGGAGCACGCAGCGAAAGTTTTCGGTCTAGAAGAGCCAGGATTTATATACACGAGATTAAATAATCCAACTAACGATATTCTTGAACAGCGATTAGCAGTTTTAGAAGGTGGAATTGGAGCAGTGGTTACAGCTTCAGGAACTGCAGCAATTACTACTGCCTTACTAGTATTGCTGAAAGCTGGCGATCACATTGTAGCATCCAACAGTTTATACGGAGGAACGTTTAATTTATTTAATGTCACTCTTCCACGTTTAGGTATTACAACCACTTTTGTAGATCCATCTGATACTGAAAATTTTAAAAATGCAGTTCAAGAAAATACCAGAGCATTTTTTGTAGAATCTTTGGGTAATCCAAAGTTAGACGTCCTCGATTTGAAAGCCATTTCTGATGAAGCTAAAGCGGCGAAGGTTCCTTTTATAGTGGACAATACTGTCGCTTCTCCTTATTTATTGAATCCAATTCACCATGGTGCTGATATTGTGATTCACTCATTAACAAAATATATCACAGGAAATGGAACTTCATTAGGTGGAGTGATCATTGATGCAGGAAACTTTGATTGGACTAATGGTAAATTTCCTGAATTCACAGAGCCTTCTGCTGGTTACCATGGTTTAGTGTATCACGAGGCTTTAGGTAGAGCGGCTTTTATAGCCAAGGTGAGAATTGAAGGCTTGCGAGATTTTGGAGCAGCCTTAAGCCCTTTTAATGCTTTTCAAATAATTCAAGGTTTAGAAACTTTGCCAATTAGGATTCAAAGACATAGCGAAAATGCTTTGGCTTTAGCCGAATGGTTAGAAAGTCACGAAGAGGTTGCTTGGGTAAATTACCCTGGATTGAAGTCTAGTAAGTATTATGATTTAGGGCAGAAATATTTACCTAAAGGTCAAAGTGGAGTAGTAACTTTTGGTTTAAAAGGTGGCTTTGAAGCAGCTAAAAAAGTAGCGGATGAAACTAAATTATTCTCGCTTCTAGCTAACATAGGCGATACAAAATCTTTAATAATACATCCGGCAAGTACAACGCACCAACAATTATCAGCAACGGAGCAAATCGCTGCGGGAGTTCCAAATGACTTAATTAGATTGTCTGTTGGTTTAGAAGATATTCAAGATCTAATTCAAGACTTAAAAGAAGTATTTGAAAATATAAAACAGGCTCAGCTAGTTTAAAGAGAAACCTATTTATCTTTGAATGTTTAGATTTTAAATGAAAGACTTCTGTAAATTCAGAAGTCTTTTTTTATATGATTGATGAGTTATATAAGAGAAAATATTTGACTTGAGAACATCGAAATATAATTCCCTACGTAAGCAATAAAAATTGGTAAGAAATTATATAAGTTTTAAAATTAATTGTGTAACCTTTTTAGCAAAAGATTAAACTAAATTTGCTGAATAAGAAAAAAGAGCCAGTAACTATTTTGTTAACTTCTCTTTTTGAAGATTGAGTAATGCGGGTATTTATAAATAATTAAACTAAAATTTTATTATGGAATCAAAAGAATTATTGGTTACAATGGAAAATTCGACCAAAGTGAATAATAGAATTGGAGATCACAAATGGGATAAATATCTAGATGATTATTTTAACTATTTTAAAGAATACAAAAAGCACTACAATAAATCAATTGAAGGAAATAGTAAGTCACTATCAATATATCCTTATATGCAGCAAAAATGGGAGTCTCTGAAAAGAAGAATCAGTAGAGCGCATAAGTATAATCGCTTAAATGATAAACAAATTGAAAGGCTGATTGTTATGAAAATTAAGGAATATTAATTTAAAGTTATTAATCAGTTAAATCAGTCAATCACATTAGGAGAATGCGAAAATAATTTCGATATTTGAGTAAATAAAAAATAAACATGGAATTTAAAATTAGTAATACGTTTATGGTCGGTCAGGATAAATCCTGAGGGTAGTTTATTGCGTAATTTTAAATTGAAATTATAATAAATAAGCTTCCCAGTTAACGGGAGGCTTTTTTTATAAATAGTCGTATAACATTTTTTTAAAAGAATATAGTCAAAACAGATGAATAGATTAAAAAATCATTTTAGTAGCAAGCTAGCAGTCACAAAAACAATTTGTGTCATTACGATGCTGCGTATGAATGTCTGTTAAATCCAAAATTGAAAGTTTAAAGCATAGCTTAAAACCCTTTTGGATATAAATCTAAAAGGGTTTTTGCTTTTAGAAGTAAATGAAATAAGTAAAAAAACGAATATTATAAACCTAACAACTAATTAATTATGAGTGCCACTAAGTACGTAGCAAAAACATTTCAGTTATTAAAAAATCTTAATTTCAGAAATAAAAGAAAGAAGAGTAATGACTTTATAAATGAGCTAATCGATTCAAGATTCGGAGTTTCAATAAATGATAATTTAGCACAAACAAAGGTGCCAAATTCATTGCTTTTTTTAATGTATTCAAAAGAGAATGAAACTTTATTTATTTAAAAAACGGGAATTTAATTTCCTCCATTTTAAAGTAGAAAAAACGTGCACTGCTTATTCAAATTAGAGATTGTAAAATCTATCGTTATATTTATTTTGCGAGAATAGGCAGTGTACTTTTCATTTTTAAAATGTACAAATTAGGAATCAAAAGAGTCAAAAGTTTGGTTTTTAAAAATAATTACAGTTAATTTGCTGCTTTAAGTTCACACTTGTATTGAAATGTTATAAAGAAAGGCAGAGGGATTAGACCCGATGAAGCCTTAGCAACCCTTCGATTTATCGAAGAAGGTGCTGCATTCTACCTCGAACTGAAATTATTTCAGTTACTTGGAAAGATAACACTAAGAATTCGTCTAGACACCTAACATCTAGCTTTCTTTCTAATATTTCCAGACACAAATCAAAAATCATTAAAGATTTGAAATTGGAAAATAAACCTTCATTAATTACATTACAAGATTTCACCACGCATAATGGTGCTTTCTATGCTACACTTAACTTAAGTTATCAGGTTTTTGGTGCTGCTTTGCACACCGCTCCTATAATTTTAATCAATCATGCTTTAACTGGAAACTCACAGGTAATAGGAGAATCTGGTTGGTGGAATGAAATAGTAGGAGTTGATAAAACAATCGATACTAGAAAATATACAATCATCGCTTTTGATGTTCCAGGTAATGGTTTTAATTCAGCTACAATCGAGAATTATAGAGATTTTATTGCCAGAGATATTGCTAAAATTTTTCTGGAAGGACTTCGTGTATTAAAAGTTGATCAACTTTTTGCGCTTATCGGTGGATCTGTAGGAGGAGGAATAGGTTGGGAAATTTTGGCCTTAAAGCCAAAACTAACACAAAACTTTATTCCCATTGCGACCGATTGGAAAGCTACTGATTGGTTGATTGCTAACTGTTACTTGCAAGAGCAAATATTAAACAATTCCAAGAAACCTATAGAAGACGCGCGCATTCACGCAATGTTGTGCTACCGAACTCCTGAATCTTTTAAAGAAAAATTTAATAGAGATATCAATTTACAACTTGAAACCTTTCAAGTAGAGAGTTGGCTGAATTATCACGGAGAAAAATTGGAGAAAAGATTTCAGTTAGCTGCGTACAAGATGATGAATCAACTATTAAAAACGATTGATATCACTCGGAATCGAGAATCTTTAGAATCACTGATTTCTAAAGTCGATGCAAATATTTATATCGTAGGAATCAATTCTGATTTATTTTTTACGGCAAAGGAGAATAAGGAAACATACAACGATATTAAAAAATTTAAAAACAATGTATTCTACAGTGAGATTGACTCGCAGCATGGACACGATGCTTTCTTGATGGAATACGAACAATTAGACAATTTATTAGAAGTAGTCTTCAAAAATAAAAAACAAATGAAAATATTAAAATTTGGTGGAAAATCTTTAGCAAACGGTGAAGGGATTAATACGGTTCTAAATATTATTGAAAGTAAAATAAAGCAAGAAGAAAAAGTCGCAGTTGTTGTATCAGCAAGAGGAAAAGCTACTGATGAGCTAGATGATATTTTAACCATCGCTGTAAAAAATGGTAATTACAAACCACTTCTTGAGAGTTTTAAAAAATATCAAAAAGATGGATTTGAATCAATTGATTTTTCTGTTGAATTTGAAAAATTAGATAAGCTTTTTGAAGGGGTAAGTTTAATAGGCGATTACAGCACTAAAATTCAAGATCAAATTTTGGCACAAGGAGAAGTACTTTCAGCTAAATTACTTGTGTTTTTATTAAACGAGAGAGGTATTTATGCAAAATTTGCCGATACCCGTGAATTGATAGTGACAGACTCGAATTTTGGTGATGCTCAACCTATAGAAGCTGCTTCGAAAAAGAATATCATCCAGATTTTTAAAGAAAATGAAGATGCCGTTTTAGTAATTACAGGTTTTATTGGTGCAAATGCAAAACAGGAGACCACTACTTTAGGTAGAAATGGAAGTAATTACACTGCTTCACTAATAGCAAACTTTATCAATGCTGAGGAACTCCAGAATTTCACGCATGTTGATGGAATATATACTGCAAATCCAGATTTAGTTCTAGATGCTAAGAAAATAGATCACCTAACTTTTAATGAAGCTAATGAGTTGGCTAATTTCGGAGCAACAATTTTACATGCTAAGACTATCATTCCTTTATTAGAAAAAAATATTCCGCTTCGTATTTTAAATACGTTTAATCACGAAAATAAAGGAACATTGATAACTGCTAATGCTGCAGGAGCTGGTATAAAAACACTTTCTGTATTAGAAAATGTAGCTTTAGTGAATCTTGAAGGAAGAGGGTTATTAGGAAAAACAGGTGTAGATGCTCGTATTTTTAAAGTAATGGGTGATAATGACATTAGTGTAAGTATCATTTCTCAAGGTTCGTCAGAAAGAGGAATTGGATTGGTAGTTGCAGCTGATAAAGCCACTAAGGCTATGATCGAATTAGAAAAGGAATTTGAAAATGATTTCTATTCTAAAGATGTGAATAAAATTACTGTAGTCGATAATGTCTCGGTAATTTCTATAATAGGCCAAGATTTAAGTACGTTCCATAAGCCCTATACTGCTTTAATTAAAAACAAAATAATTCCAATACTTTTTAACAACACTGTTACGGGTAAAAACGTCAGTTTAGTAGTTAAGAAAACAGAACTTTATAAAGCTTTAAATGTTATTCATGGCGAGATTTTTGGAGTTTCAAAGAAAATAAATATTGCTATTTTTGGTCATGGTTTGGTAGGAGGAACTTTAATTAATCAAATTTTAGAGTCTGCTGAAGCAATTGATAAACGGAAACATATTAAACTAAATGTTTTTGCTATTGCCAATTCTAAAAAAATTCTTCTAGACAAAAATGGTGTTTCTCTAGAGTGGAAAAATCAAATTCAAGATCAAGGAATTCCGTATACGATGGAAGACGTTATTGCTTATGCAAATGAACATCATTTAGAAAATTTGATTGCAATCGATAATACAGCAAGTGCTGCATTTGTCGAAAATTATATTCCGCTTGTAGAAAGCAGCTTTGATTTAATTTCGTCGAATAAAGTAGCAAACACTTTAAGCTATGGTTTTTATAAAGATCTAAGAAGTTCACTAGCCGAAAACCAGAAAAATTATTTATATGAAACTAACGTAGGTGCTGGATTACCTTTGATTGATACAATAAAATTATTACACCTATCAGGTGAAAATATCACTAAAATTAAAGGTGTATTTAGTGGAACGTTAAGCTATTTATTTAATAATTTCTCTGCAAAAGATGCTCCATTTAGTGAAATTTTAAAAGAAGCAATTGACAACGGTTACACGGAGCCAGATCCAAGAGAAGATTTATGCGGTAATGACGTGGGAAGAAAATTGTTGATTTTAGCAAGAGAATTAGATTTGCAAAATGAATTTGAAGAAATTAAAATCCAAAATCTTATTCCAGAACATTTACGTGAAGGTGATGTTGCTGATTTTTTAACAAAACTCAAGGAATTTGATCCTATTTATAATAAAATAAAAGCGGACCAAAAACCGAATCATGTTCTAAGATATATAGGCGAATTGTCTGGAGATTTGCAGCATGATAAAGGAATACTGGAAGTGAAATTAGTTTCAGTTCCTTCAGATACTACATTAGGAGGATTGAAAGGTTCTGATTCTTTCTTCGAAATTTACACAGAGTCTTATGGAGATAGACCAATTTTAATTCAAGGAGCGGGTGCTGGATCAGCGGTGACAGCGAGAGGAGTATTTGGAGATATTTTGAGATTATCAGATAAAGGATAAAATCCCCTAACCCCCGAAGGGGGGAATAAAGAAAATATAAATAAGTATAAAAGGGACATACCTCCGGTCTTGGCTCCCTCCCTTTCGGGGAGGGTTGGGGAGGGGATATTATGAAAGTAACATTAAATAGAGTAAACGACAATTTTCATTTCGAATTAAAAAACGAACGTGGACATATAGTAAACGTAGACAGCCGTCCAGAATTTGGAGGCAATGATATGGGGCCAAGTCCCATGGAATTGATATTAATGGGAGTAGCTGGATGTAGCGCCATAGATATGATTTCGATTCTAAAAAAGCAACGTCAAGAAATTACTTCGTTCAAAGCTGAGGTTGATGGCGAAAGAGTCCAACTAGGAGAGGCAAAGCCTTTTAAAGATATTCACGTTGTTTTTTACTTAGAAGGCGAAATTAATCCTGAAAAAGCAGCGAGAGCCGCACAACTTTCTTTCGAGAAATATTGCTCGGTTTCAAAAACTTTAGAACCAACAGCTACTGTTCACTACAAAGTGGTTTTAAATGGAATCCCCCTAACCCCCGATGGAGAATCAAACAACTTATAAATAATTGCTGATTTTTAAATAATAACACTCTATTCTCGGCTCCCTCTCCCCCGCGGCGGAAGGGCTGAGGTAGGGATAATACAACTTATATGAACGAAGAAGAATTTGGATTTGAAACCCAAGCGATCCGCAATCAAATAGAAAGAACACAATATTTAGAGCATTCAGTGCCTTTATACTTAACTTCTAGTTTTGTTTTTGAAGATGCAGAAGATATGCGAGCATCATTCGCAGAAGAAAAGGATAGAAATATCTACAGCCGATACAGTAATCCAAATACCAACGAATTTGTAAATAAAATTTGTAAAATGGAAGGGGCTGAGGCCGGTTATGCCTTTGCTTCTGGTATGGCAGCGGTATATTCTACTTTAGGAGCTTTGTTAAAATCTGGTGATCACATCGTGTCAGCAGGAAGCGTTTTTGGAGCTACTCATTCTCTTTTTATGAAATACTTCCCGAAATGGAATATTGAAACTTCGTATTTTGATATCAACAAACCAGAAACTATTGAAAGTTTCATAAAGCCCAATACAAAAATACTTTTCGCAGAGTCGCCGACTAATCCCGCAATTGATATTATTGATTTGGAGTTACTAGGAGACATAGCTAAAAAGCACAATTTGATTTTAATAATTGATAATTGCTTTGCTACACCTTACATTCAACAGCCTATAAAATGGGGAGCGCATTTAGTCGTTCACTCCGCAACTAAGCTAATTGATGGTCAAGGACGAGTTTTGGGAGGAGTAACTGTAGGAAATGTTGATTTGATTAAAGAAATATATTTATTTTCTAGACTCACAGGGCCATCTTTATCACCATTTAATGCTTGGGTACTTTCAAAAAGTTTAGAAACATTAGCAGTTCGAGTAGAAAAACACTGCGAAAACGCACTTAAGGTGGCAGAGTTTTTAGAAAGTCATCCTAATGTCAACCAGGTAAAATATCCTTTTTTAAAGTCTCACGCGCAATACGAAATTGCCAAAAAACAAATGAGTTTAGGTGGAAACATTGTAGCATTTGAAATCAAAGGAGGTCTTGAGGCTGGAAGAGCATTTTTAGATAAAATTAAATTATGTTCATTATCACCTAATTTAGGAGATACGCGAACAATTGTAACGCATCCTGCTTCAACAACGCACAGTAAATTATCAGTTGAAGAACGTCTAGCTGTAAGTATCACAGATGGCTTAGTTCGTGTTTCTGTAGGGTTAGAAACTGTAAAAGATGTGATTGCTGATTTAGAGCAGGCGCTTGCGTAAGATTTTAGATTTGTGATTAACGATTTTTGATTGTAGATTTGGTGTTGGTGCCAAAAATTAAAAAATACGATACTAATTTTTAAAGATCTAAAATCGTTAATCCTCAATCAACAATAGTTAAAAATGCTTTCAAAAAAAACAAAATACGGAATAAAAGCAATGACTTTTTTGGCTCGTCAGGAGAACAACACTCCTATTCAAATTGCTGAAATAGCAAAAAGCGAAAACATTTCATTAAAGTTTTTAGAAAGTATTTTGTTATTACTTCGCCATTCGGGATTCTTAGGTGCTAAAAAAGGTAAAGGCGGTGGTTATTATCTAATCAAAGATCCCAAAGATATCAATATGGCTCACGTCTACCGAATTTTAGAAGGACCCATAGCACTTTTGCCTTGCGCAAGTCACAATTTCTATGAAAAGTGTGATGATTGTAAAGATGAGGTGGCATGTGCTGTTCGCAAACTAATGATTGAAGTTCGTGATAATACGTTACAGATATTGGAAAGTAACACACTCGCTGATATCGCCTTTTAATTCATTATTTCAGTAATATTTATTTGGGCGTGTCCCGCAGTTTACTTCGTCGTTCCTCCTCGCAACTTCGGGTCGGGCTTTACGTTCCCGCTTTTATTTATTAAGTCTCGTTTTTCAAACGAAGCTCAATAAATAAAGAGCTCCACTTCAATCCCTCACGCAAAAAAATCGATTTCAGTTTTAAAATCTTTTATAAAACAACATTTTAGAAGATCTCGTTAATAAAAATAACAATCGATTATATTTTCTTAAATGTCTTCTATAGTTTAAAAAAAGAAATTAATTTCTTCAAAATTAAAATACCGCATCGCAAAACCTAAAAACTAAAAAAGCAATTTATATCCCACCATAAAGAGCATAATTGCGATCGCGTTTCTCAAAAACAAATCTGGAACTTTTCCGCTAAGCATACTTCCAAAATAAATTCCAGGAAGAGAACCCAGTAATAATTGTCCCAACAAGCCTAAATCTAAATTTCCCATAGATGCGTGCCCTAAACCAGCAACAAGTGTCAACGGAACAGCGTGAGCAATTTCAGTTCCCACTAGTCGTGGAGTTGCCAGAAGAGGATATAGGAAAAACAAAGTGACAGTTCCTAAAGCTCCGGCTCCAATTGATGTTAGTGTAACTGTTGCGCCAAGTAATATTCCAATTGCGACTGTCAGTAAATTGCGCGTTTTACTTTCGCTATGAAATTTATTGCCAGCGTGTTTTTGAGACAGAATCATCAATTTCTTTTTAAATAAAACCGCTATTGATGTAAGGATAAGTGCCCAACCTAATCCGTATTTTATTATGTCGTTCAATGCGGTTACATCGGTTTTTATACTGTGTAAAATCCACAATGTTAGTAAAGCCGCTGGAACACTTCCTAGCGATAGCCAACCCGTAATAGACCAGTTGATGTTTTGTTTTTTATGATGGACATAGATACCGCCCATTTTAGTAAAAGCTGCATACAATAAATCAGTGCCGACTGCGGTTGTAGGTGGGATTCCAAACCATAATAAGATAGGAGTCATCAAAGAGCCACCGCCTACACCTGTCATGCCTACAATGAAACCCACAAGTAATCCTGCAATTACTAACCCGAATTGGAAATCCATAAAATTTTTTTTCGACAAAAATAATAATATTTTATAATCATCCTATCGGGAAAGTAGACTAATTAATATATTTTAGTTAGAATTATGTGAAATGTAAACTAGCAAACTATTTTTTGAGAATATATTAAAATAATTGTGACAGTTTAAGAATTCCATAAAAATAATACTTAATCTCTTCAAAGCCTTTGCTATCAAGCGCTAAGAAGCGAACTAAAATTGAATAAAATATTTTTTTTTATTTTGTTTTCTAAAATTATGTATTACATTTGCAATTCAATCTACTATTCCGATAGGGTAATAGATTTAAAATAACATACAATAATGAGTATAATACTAGCGCAACAATTAAGTGAAAAAACGAAAAACTTCTCAATAGACGAGACGTTACGTTTTCTAGCTGCTGAATTTCAAAACGAAATAGTTTTTTCAACTTCTTTTGGGCAAGAAGATCAAGTAATTACTGCGCTAATTGCTACCGATGATTTGCCAATCACCATTTTTACTTTGGATACAGGCCGATTGTTTCAGGAAACTTATGATGTATTTCATAAAACATTGAAAAAGTATAAAAAAGAGATTAAAGTTTACTTTCCTGAGTCTGTCGCTGTAGAAGAATTACTGAATAAAAAAGGTCCGAACAGTTTTTATGAAAGTATTGAAAATAGAAAAGAATGCTGTTTTATTCGAAAAGTAGCACCGCTAACCAAAGCATTAAGTGGAAATAAAATTTGGATTACAGGCTTGAGAGCAGAGCAATCAGAAAATAGAAATGATTTGGATTTTTTTGAATATGATGCGCATTTCAAGATCATCAAATTCAATCCGTTATTGAAATGGACGTTAGAAGAAGTTCAACACTATATTGATCATCATAATGTGCCACAAAATGTTTTACACAAACAAGGATTTATAAGCATTGGTTGCGCTCCTTGTACAAGAGCGATTGCTGCAGGAGAAGATATTCGAGCAGGAAGATGGTGGTGGGAATCCAGCCATAAAGAATGTGGTTTGCATGAGGCGAAGAAAGAGTAAAGAACAAAGAGAGTATAAAATATGATAATAGTGAGAGATTTTAGATGAGGCTACACAAACCTCGAACTTTTAACCTTAAACTTTTAAACAAAGAAAAATGAGTACGACATTAAAAACAAATGCTTTAGAAAGCGAGGCGATATATATTTTTAGAGAAGTTATTTCTCAGTTTGACAAACCGGTTTTGCTTTTTTCAGGTGGAAAGGATTCAATTACTTTAGTGCGATTAGCTCAAAAAGCATTTTTTCCAGCTAAAATTCCTTTTCCATTGTTACATGTAGATACTGGTCATAATTTCCCTGAAACTATCGAGTTTAGAGACCGATTGGTTAAAGAATTAGGTTTAGAACTTATCGTTAGAAACGTTCAAGATGCTATCGACGAAGGTAAAGTAGTTGAGGAATCAGGAAAATATTCGAGTAGAAATAGTTTGCAAACTACTACACTTCTTGATGCAATCGAAGAATTTAAATTTGATGCTTGCATTGGTGGTGCTCGTCGCGATGAAGAAAAAGCGAGAGCTAAAGAACGCATTTTTTCTGTTCGTGATGATTTTGGTCAATGGGATGAAAAAAATCAACGTCCTGAATTATTTGATTTGCTAAATGGCAAAATTGAAAATGGTCAAAATGTTCGAGTTTTCCCAATTTCAAACTGGACAGAGCTGGATGTTTGGAGTTATATCGAACAAGAACAAATTGAAATTCCATCTATTTATTTTTCACATAAACGCAAAGTCTTTATGCGAGATGGCTTGATTTGGTCTCATTCTCCTTTTGTATATCAAGAGGAAGATGAAGAAATCGAAGAAAGAATTGTTCGTTTCAGGACTGTGGGAGATATGAGTTGCACTGCTGCAGTTGATTCTTACGCTGCAACAATTACTGAGGTTGTCGGCGAAATTAGGACATCTACCATTTCTGAAAGAGGTGCTAGAATTGATGACAAACGTTCAGAAGCCGCAATGGAGAAAAGAAAACAACAAGGATACTTTTAGGAAATCATTTTAAATTATAAATTATGAATGTTTGAATTATTTCTGATGCATTTAAAATTCAACATTTAAAATAAAGTTTAGAATTCAATATTTAAAATAAAACAAAAACTGATGGAAGTTTTAAAAATAGCAACAGCAGGAAGTGTAGATGATGGAAAAAGCACTTTAATTGGGAGATTATTGTATGATACGCAATCATTAACGTCGGATAAATTAGAAGCAATCGAAAAAAGTAGCAAGCAAAAAGGATATGATTATCTTGATTTTTCATTAGCAACTGACGGATTAGTTGCCGAGAGAGAACAAGGAATTACAATAGATGTAGCGCATATTTATTTTTCGACAGCCAAGAAAAGTTACATCATTGCTGATACGCCAGGCCACGTAGAATATACAAGAAACATGGTGACAGGAGCTTCGACTTCGCAAGTTTCAATTATTTTGATAGATGCTAGAAAAGGAGTTATTGAGCAAACCTACCGTCACTTTTTTATCAATAATTTATTGAGAGTAAAAGATGTGATTGTTGCCGTTAATAAAATGGATTTAGTTGACTATTCTGAAGAAGTGTACAATAAAATCAAAGAAGATTTTCAAGCGTTAAATGAAAAAAGCTCCTACAAAGAACAAAATGTAAGTTACATTCCATTAAGTGCTTTAACAGGAGATAATGTGGTAGAAACATTAGGAAAAATGCCTTGGTACACTGGACAAACTATTCTGCAACATTTGGAAGGATTAGAGTCAAAAGATATCTATGATAATGGAAAAGCACGTTTTCCTGTACAAACGGTAATCCGTCCTAAGACAGAAGAATACCACGATTTTAGAGGGTATGCTGGTAAATTATACGGTAACAATATCAAAGTTGGAGATGCTGTGACTGTTCTTCCTTCTTTAACCAAATCTAAAGTAAGAAACATTCACTTTTTCGATAAACAATTTAGTGAAGCAAGCGTTGGTTCCTCCATTACTCTTGAATTAGAAAATGATATTAATGTCACTAGAGGAGACATGATTGTAAAATCAGATGAACTTCCTAGAATAGAAAAAGACATCACTACAACCGTTTGCTGGATGGACAGCAAAAAATTATTTGCAGGAGCTAAATATTATATTCAGCATAACACAAATAGAGTTTTAGCTAAAATTGATAGTGTTAAAAACGTTATCGCAACTGATTATTCAGGTGCTATTCCAGCTACTCAATTATCCATTAATGAAATTGGAGAAGTCACAATTAAATTAAGTAAAGCTCTTTATTTTGATTCTCACAACGATAATAAATCAAATGGCGCTTTTATTTTAATTGATGCCTCCACAAACACTACAGCTGGAGTTGGTTTTATAAAGTAGATCCTCCTAACCCGCCTCGGAATAAACAACCATTTAAGACAACCACTTTCCATAACGGCTCCCCCTACTTCGTAGGGGGTCGGGGGAAGGAAAAATAATACTAGGAAATGCAAAGTTTTAGAACAGAATTAGAAAATCCAATCGTCGAAAAAGAAATAATTGATTTAGAAAAAAAGATTCATGCTTTTCGTGGCGGAACAATTGATGGAGAACGTTTTCGCAGTCTTCGTTTAGCACGAGGGATTTATGGTCAACGCCAAGAAGGAGTTCAAATGATACGCATTAAATTACCTTTTGGAAAAGTAACTAGCGAGCAATTAGTGCGTATTACAAAAGTTTCTGATGAATATTCAACAGGCCGTTTGCATATTACCACACGTCAAGATATACAGATTCACTATGTCAGTCTAGACAGAACACCTGAACTTTGGGCAAATTTAGCTAAAGATGATATCACATTGCGTGAAGCTTGTGGAAATACGGTTCGCAATATTACAGCGAGCGAATTAGCAGGCGTAGATGTTAACGAACCTTTTGATGTCTCGCCATATGCTCATGGAATGTTTCAATATCTATTGCGAAATCCTATTTGCCAAGAAATGGGACGTAAATTCAAAATTTCATTTTCTTCGTCTGATGAAGATACTGCTCTAAGTTATTTACATGATTTAGGATTTATTCCAAAAATTGTTAATGGAAAAAGAGGATTCAAAGTGATGCTTGGCGGTGGATTAGGTTCTCAACCTATTCACGCAGAACTTTTAAGCGAATTTATTCCTGCAAACGAAATTGTTCCAACGGCTGAAGGTATCATTCGCGTTTTTGATAGACATGGGGAACGCAATAAAAGAATGAAAGCACGTATGAAGTTTTTAATTAAAGACATTGGAAAAGAAGCTTTTCTAGAATTGGTTGAAAAAGAGAAAAAAGCAATCGCTTTTGAAACATATGAAATTGACATCACAGGATTTGACGAAGTCATTCCAGAAACTTTATTGCAAGTGCCCAAAGTTATCATTGCGGATACTTCCGCTTATGAAAAGTGGAAAAAATCAAATGTTATCCCGCAAAAACAAAAAGGATATGTAGCCATTGGAATCAAAGTACTTTTAGGTGATTTTTATACTGATAAAGCGAGGGTTTTAGCAGACTTAATAAAAAATTATGCGGCTAATGAATTACGTTTTTCATTGCGTCAAAATATTGTGATTCGAAATGTGAAAGAAGAAAATCTTCCTTTTTTTTATCAAGAATTGGCTAAATTAGATATGGTCGCTCCAGGATACAATTCAACTGCAGATATTACCGCTTGTCCTGGAACTGATACCTGTAACCTCGGAATTGCTAGTAGTACCGGAATTGCAGAAGAACTTGAGAAAGTTATTGAAGCCGAATATCCTCACTATAAAAACAATAGCGAAATTGAAATAAAAATTAGCGGTTGTATGAATGCTTGCGGACAACACAATATGTCAGCAATTGGTTTTCAAGGAATGTCAATAAATGCTGGGAAATTAGTAGCTCCTGCTTTGCAAGTTCTTTTGGGTGGCGCAAACCTAGGAAACGGGAAAGGTCGTTTTGCTGATAAAGTAATCAAAATTCCCAGCCGACGAGGACCTGAAGCGTTGCGATATATTTTAAATGATTTCGATGCAAATGCAAACGGATCTTCATTTGTAAATTATTATGAAGAAAAAGGTGAGAAGTATTTCTACGAAATTTTAAAACCTTTAGCTACTATAACCAACCTCACAGAAGCTGATTTTGTTGATTGGGGAAATGCTGATAATTACGTGAAGGCTGTTGGAGTTGGTGAATGTGCTGGCGTCGTGATTGATTTAGTAGCGACTTTATTATTAGAAGCTAAAGATAAATTAACGTTTGCGAGAGAAGCTTTCGAAGAGAAAAAATGGTCAGACGCTATTTATCATGCGTATTCTGGTTTTGTAAATGGTGCTAAAGCATTGCTACTTTCTGAAAACCAAAAAACGAATCATCAGGCAGGAATAATAGAATTATTTGATACCGTTTTTGTAGAAACGAATAAAATTCCCTTTCAAACTTCATTCAAAGATTTAGTTTTCCAAATCAATAAGAATGAACCTTGTGAGGCTTTCGCCAAAAAATACATACAACAAGCAATCACGTTTTTTGATACAATAGAAGAGTTCAGAGCTAAAGAATTAATATATGAAAAATAGAATCAAACCTCAAGTAACTCTAGTTGGTGCGGGTCCAGGAGATCCAGATTTACTAACAATAAAAGGAGCAAAAGCTTTGGCAGAAGCCGATGTCGTTTTGTACGATGCGCTATCAAATGATGAACTATTATCTTTTGCACCTAAAAACGCATTAAAAATATTTGTTGGAAAAAGAAAGGGTTGCCATGCATACACGCAAGAGGAAATTAACCAATTAATTGTAGACAATGCACTTACTTATGGCCATGTGGTTCGTTTGAAAGGTGGAGATCCATTTATTTTTGGAAGAGGAAGTGAGGAAATAGAATTCGTAGAAAGTTTCGGAATTCCCACATTTGTAATTCCTGGAATTTCATCCTCGATTGCGGTTCCTGCAACGCAAGGAATTTCGTTGACAAAAAGAGGAGTTTCAGAGAGCTTTTGGGTAATTACAGGAACAACTTCAACAAGAAAATTGTCTAATGATGTTGCTTTAGCGGCTCAATCAACAGCAACAGTAGTAATATTAATGGGAATGAGTAAGTTAGATGAAATTGTTGCTTTATTCCAAAAAGAGTCTAAAGGAGAAGTGGCAGTTGCAATTATTCAAAACGGAACAACACCTCAAGAGAAATTAGGAGTTGGAACAATCGACAGCATTCAAAAAGTCGTTTCAGAGAACAAATTGAGTTCTCCAGCGATTATCGTAATTGGCGAAGTTGTCAGAGAAAGTAATAAGTTAAAAGGCTTCTACGAAGAATTTGTCTCTTCTAAAATACTATTGTAATGAAACAAGAAGAATCATTTTCTAAAATTCACGACTCGGCTCTCCTCTCCTTCGGAGAGGGGTTGGGGGAGAGGAATGAATTGTATCCCATTTTCTTAAAAGTGCATCAGCTAAATGTACTTATAGTTGGCGGCGGAAATGTAGGATTAGAAAAATTATCTTTTTTATTAAAATCTAGTCCGAAAGCTATTGTTGAAGTCGTAGCTCCGCGATTTTTACCAGAACTAGTCGATTTAGTACATCAACATGATTCGGTAAAACTGACAATGAAAAAATTCAAGAAAAGAATGCTCAAAAAAAGGCATTTGGTTATTGCTTGCACGGATGATTTAGAAGTAAATAAAAAGATCTACGACTTATCAAGAGAAAGATACTTGCTTTGCAATATCGCTGATACGCCTCAGTTGTGTGATTATTATCTGGGCGGAATTGTCACTAAAGGCAACGTAAAAATTGCTATATCAACTAATGGTAAATCTCCGACAACAGCTAAAAGGCTGCGACAATTTTTTGAAGAAGTAATCCCAGATGATATTAATAAAATGGTAGAAAACTTAAATGAATATCGGAAAACTTTGAAAGGAAACTTTGAAGAAAAAGTCGAAAAAATGAATAAGATTACTGAAACGTTAAAAAATATATAAAAAGTTCCTGTAGATTTAAAGGAATGATAAAAATCATAAAAAGGAGAAGCAAATATTCGTTTCTTTGTAAACTCAAAAAATGACTATAAATAGTAATGTAATGATTAAAACTGATATTCTTATAATAGGAGCTGGTCCAACAGGTTTATTTGCTGTTTTTGAAGCCGGTTTGTTAAAGTTAAAATGCCACATACTAGATGCGTTGCCACAAGCAGGAGGGCAACTTTCAGAATTATACCCTAAAAAACCAATATACGATATTCCAGGATTTCCAGAAGTTTTAGCTGGGGATTTAGTTGATAACTTAATGGAACAAATTAAGCAGTTTGAACCTGGATTTACGTTAGGAGAACGAGCAGAAACAATAGAAAAGCAAGATGATGGAACTTTTATAGTTACATCTAATAAAGGAACACAATTTCACGCTCCAGTAATTGCGATTGCAGGTGGTTTAGGAAGTTTTGAACCAAGAAAACCACTTATTGATGGAATTAATTTCTATGAAGATAAAGGAATTAAATATTTTATAAAAGATCCAGAGGAATTTAGAGATAAGAAAGTTGTTATCGCTGGAGGTGGAGATTCTGCTTTAGATTGGAGTATTTTCCTGTCTAATATTGCTTCAGAAGTAACATTAGTTCATCGAAGAAACGAATTCAGAGGTGCTCTAGATTCTGTTGAAAAAGTACAAGAATTAAAAGATGCTGGAAAAATAAGACTAATTACGCCGGCAGAGGTTATCGGTATAAATGGAGCTGAACATATCGAATCGGTTGTTTTAGATGAAAACGGAGCACAAAGAACAATTGCTACAGATTTCTTTATTCCACTTTTTGGTCTTACACCTAAATTAGGTCCTATTGGAGATTGGGGATTAGAAATTGAAAAGAATGCAATCAAAGTAAATAATGCTTTAGATTATCAAACTAATATTCCGGGTATTTTTGCAATAGGTGACGTAAATATCTATCCAGGAAAATTAAAATTAATACTTTGTGGCTTCCACGAAGCAACTTTAATGTGTCAAGCTGCATACCAGATCATAAATCCAGGTAAGAAATATGTTCTAAAATACACTACGGTTGCTGGAGTAGACGGCTTTGATGGAACTCGTAAAGAAGCTCCAAAAGCAGTGGTTAAAGCAATAGTTTAACAATTTCCCATAAAATAGTTAAAAAATATAGCGTTATTACTTGCAAGTAGTAGCGCTATGTCTTTACTTTGCATTGTTCATATATTTATTGACAGTTATCACGAAAGGCGGAGGGAAAGACCCAATGAAACCTTAGCAACCCTTTATCTTTTAAAGAAGGTGCTACATTCTACTTTATGCTGAATTTATTTCAGTAATTAAGATAGATAACACACGAATACTCACAGCAGTATTTCTCAAAATTTTTCTTGATAACATATCGATATTTAGCCCACTGAATTAATTTCAGTTTTAGGAGCGAATTATTATGCTTTTTTGCTAATAATTTTCCCGCTGTTCACTGTATCTTTTTCTCCTGAAATAAATTCAGCATAAAAAGGATGCCGTTTCCATCGGGGCTAAGCAGTTTATATATTGAATTTTTGTTAGTATTAATAAAATGTACAGATCTCTATAACAAAGAGGTTTTTAAGAAATAAACGATTATGTCAGATATTCAAAAGGCCATAAAAGAGAGAATTCTTATTCTTGATGGCGCAATGGGAACTATGTTACAACGCTACAATTTCTCCGAAGAAGATTTTCGTGGAGAGCGTTTTAAAGATTTCCCACATTCACTTAAAGGAAATAATGATTTACTATCACTGACCCAACCCAAAGCGATAAAAGAAGTTCACGCTAAATATTTTGATGCAGGAGCAGACATCATAGAAACGAACACTTTTTCGAGTACCACTATTGGAATGGCTGATTATCATCTCCAAGATTTCGTGTACGAAATGAATTTTCAATCTGCAAAAATTGCTCGCGAAGTTGCTGATGACTTTACCGCTAGAAATCCAGAGAAACCTCGTTTTGTAGCAGGTTCAGTAGGACCAACAAATAGAACGGCAAGTATGTCGCCAGATGTGAATGATCCAGGATATAGAGCAGTAACTTTTGATGATTTGCGCAAAGCTTACAAGCAGCAAGTAGAAGCCTTGATGGATGGTGGCTGCGATATATTACTTGTAGAAACTATTTTCGACACCTTGAATGCTAAAGCAGCGCTTTTTGCTATTGAAGAAGTCAAAGACGAACGCAATATTGAAATCCCAATCATGGTTTCAGGAACAATTACCGATGCATCAGGAAGAACACTTTCAGGACAAACCGTTGAAGCATTTTTAGTTTCAGTTTCACACATTCCCTTATTAAGTGTAGGTTTCAATTGTGCGCTTGGAGCCGACTTATTAAAACCATACTTGCAAACATTATCTCATAACACATCATTTAATGTTTCGGCGCATCCTAATGCAGGATTGCCAAATGCTTTTGGAGAATACGATGAAACACCAGAAGAAATGCAAGCCCAAATCAAAACGTATTTAGACGATAATTTAGTAAATATAATAGGTGGTTGTTGTGGAACAACTCCACAACACATCAAGTTGATTGCAGATATTGCTAAGGATTATAAACCAAGAGTTTCGACGGCTGTGATGTAAAATGTTGATATAACCTTTGTCAAAGTTTTAAACTTTGACAAAGGTTATGAGTTGTTGATCGTTTACAAGATCTAATAGCTTGCCCGTGCGATGAAAAGGTAATTAAATAAGGGTTGGAGTTATATGAAAGAGGATAATAGGATGAAATTTAAAAATTTGACAATAGTGATGGTTATTGTTTGCATTTTGTCGATGATCATATTATTGTATACAAATTATAAGCACAATCAATTCGACAGCCGTAAAAAAACCTTTGAAGGTGAGGCAATTGCTTTGACAATGAAGTTTAAGAAGTCTGGTAAAATGAGGTATTTAGTATATTGTTTTTATGTTGATGGTAAAATTTTATCTAAGAGAAAAGTAATAGGAGGTGATGAGATTTTAAATAAGTTTTATAAAGTAAAATATCATTTAAATAACCCTAGAGCAAATTACATCATTTTGGATAAAGAATTGAAACCGGATTCGCTTACTCTCGTTAAGGCTGGTTTTTCTAAAATCAAATATTATACTTATGATAGTGGTGTTACAAATAAATATTTAGAAAGATCTAAATGGAAATGATAAGGCTAGCGCGAGCGTCATGCTCGTGCCCACAAGGAGAATAAACGTTCTTCAAGAAATAAAAGCAACAAGTAAGTCATTCCGAGGAACGACGGAACCGCATCACGAGAGTAACCAGAATGATTTCTTTGCTTCGTTCCTCGCAATGACAGAGTACAAAACTGCGTGAGGGATAGTAGCGGCATCCTTTTGTGAAGCGATAGCGAAACAAAAGATATAGCGGATAGCCCATTCGCCGCGGCGAACACGCCCAAAATAATAAGATAAAAGATTAAATCTATTTCATTTTAAAAATGTGATAAGATTAAAAATAAATAAAATGGCAGAAAAAGTAACAAGAAAAAACCTTGTATTAGCAGGATTAGAGCCTTTGATTATAACACCAGAGAGTTTGTTTATCAACGTTGGGGAACGAACAAACGTTACAGGTTCTAGAAAATTCCTTCGGTTAATCAAGGAAGAAAAATACGAAGAAGCACTTAGTATTGCAAAAGAGCAAGTAGAAGGTGGCGCCCAAATTATCGATATTAATATGGATGAAGGGATGCTTGATGGGGTTTATGCAATGACAAAATTCCTGAATTTAATTGCTGCTGAACCTGATATTTCCCGTGTACCCATCATGATTGATAGCTCGAAATGGGAAATCATTGAAGCAGGTTTAAAAGTAGTTCAGGGAAAAAGTGTAGTGAATTCTATTTCTTTGAAAGAGGGTGAAGAAGCTTTTATTCATCATGCTAAATTAATTAAGCGTTATGGAGCTGCAGTAATTGTAATGGCTTTTGATGAGGTTGGACAGGCTGATAATTACGAGCGAAGAGTCGAAATTTGTCAGCGTTCTTATGATATTTTAGTGGATAAGGTTGGTTTTCCAGCACAAGACATAATCTTTGATTTAAATATATTTCCAGTTGCAACAGGAATGGACGAGCATCGCCTTAATGCTTTAGATTTCTTTAGAGGAACAAAATGGGTTCGTGAAAACTTACCTCATGCGCATATTAGTGGTGGAGTAAGCAACGTGTCCTTTTCTTTTAGAGGGAACGATACGGTTCGTGAAGCCATGCATTCTGTGTTTTTGTATCATGCCATTCAAAATGGAATGACAATGGGAATTGTAAATCCTGAAATGCTTTCGATTTACGACGAAATCCCAAAGGATTTATTAGAGCATGTTGAAGATGTTATTTTAAATAGAAGAGATGATGCGACAGAACGCTTATTGGATTTTGCAGAAAATGTAAAAGGCGATGTAAAAGGAAATGAGAAAGCAATTCAAGAATGGCGTTCAGGAACCGTTCAAGAAAGAATTACACATTCACTTGTAAAAGGAGTTGACCAGTTTATTGAAGAAGATGTCGAGGAAGCGCGACTATCAGCTAAAAAACCAATTGAAGTTATCGAAATAAACTTGATGACAGGAATGAATGTCGTGGGTGATTTATTTGGATCTGGAAAAATGTTTTTGCCGCAGGTGGTAAAATCGGCTCGTGTAATGAAAAAAGCAGTTGCTTATTTATTGCCGTTTATTGAAGCCTCAAAACAAGCGGGCGATAAGCAAGGAAATGGAAAGATCTTAATGGCAACTGTAAAAGGGGACGTTCATGATATTGGTAAAAATATCGTTTCGGTGGTTTTGGCGTGTAATAATTATGAGATCGTAGATTTGGGTGTGATGGTTGCTCCAGATAAGATCATAGCTGCGGCGATAGAACATAATGTTGATATTATTGGTCTTAGTGGATTAATTACTCCGTCGCTTGACGAAATGGTTTATCTAGCTAAAGAATTAGATAAGCGTGATTTCAAAATCCCAATCATGATTGGTGGAGCGACTACTTCGAGAGCGCATACTGCCGTTAAAATTGCACCCCAATACAGACAAACAGTAATTCACGTTAATGATGCTTCAAGAGCTGTTACGGTCGCGGGAAGCCTGCTTAATAATGATCGAAAAATATATATGGCATCGATTCGTGAAGAATATGACGCTTTTAGAGAGACATTTTTAAATAGATCTCGAGATAAAAATTATTTAACTATTGAACAAGCTCGAAAGAATAAATTGCAGTTGGATTGGGAGAACTATACTCCTAAGAAACCGAATTTTATTGGCGTAAAAGCAATCGAAGTTGATATAGATGTTTTAGTTCCATATATCGACTGGACGCCATTTTTTAGAACTTGGGAATTGCACGGAAAATATCCAGCTATTCTTACTGATGAGGTAGTTGGTGAGCAAGCAACTGCTGTTTTTGCTGATGCTCAGGAAATGTTAGCAATTATTTTGAAAGAGAAAAAGCTTGACGCCAAAGGAATATACGGTATTTTTCCAGCGAACCAAGTCAACGATGATGATATCGAGCTGAGCGACGAAAATGGAAAAGTATTAGATAAATTTTTGACATTACGTCAGCAATCACAAAAAACTAAAGGTGCTCCAAATATTGCTTTATCTGATTTTATTGCACCAAAAGACAGTGGTAAAACGGATTACATGGGTGCGTTTTGTGTGGCTACTGGTTTTGGTGTTGATGAATGGGCTGAAGAATTTGTAAAAGATTTAGATGATTATAATGCGATAATGGTCAAAGCATTAGCGGATCGTTTAGCGGAAGCTTTCGCAGAATACCTTCACGAAAAAGTACGTAAGGAAATTTGGGGTTACTCAGCTGATGAAGCTTTAAGTACCGAAGATATGATTGCAGAAACGTATAAAGGAATTCGTCCAGCACCAGGTTATCCAGCTTGTCCAGACCATTTAGAAAAGCCAACAATTTTTAAACTACTTAATGTAGAAAAAGAAATAGGAGTTGTTTTAACTGAAAGTATGGCGATGTGGCCTGCTTCTGCTGTTTCAGGATATTATTTTGCCAACCCAGAAAGTAAATATTTCGGACTTGGTAAGATAAAAGATGATCAAGTTATTGATTATGCTAAGCGAAGAAGTATTCCAACAGAAGA
Organism: Flavobacterium weaverense; assembly: GCF_003688495.1. Lineage (GTDB taxonomy): Bacteria > Bacteroidota > Bacteroidia > Flavobacteriales > Flavobacteriaceae > Flavobacterium > Flavobacterium weaverense. The sequence continues at coordinate 682,247 of NZ_REFH01000008.1, forward strand.
AGCAATGAAATGGTTAAACCCAAATATAGCAGATTAAAATCCCCTCCCAGCCTCCCCGAAGGGGAGGAGCAGGAGTTTAAAAGATTGTTCAATTAAAATTACCCGAGATCTCCCCTCCTTCGGAGGGATCGGGGGAGGATTATGAAAGTAACACAACATATAGAGGAATCCAAAGGAGAAACATTATTCTCATTTGAAATCATTCCGCCTCAAAAAGGCAAAAGTATTCAAGAATTATACGACAATATTGATCCATTGATGGAATTCAAGCCACCATTCATTGATGTTACTACTTCGAGAGAAGAGTATATTTATGTAGATAAAGGCAATGGTTTATTAGCTAAAAGATTAACGAGAATGCGTCCAGGGACGCTTGGTATTTGTGCTTCTATAAAACATAAATATGATGTAGACACTGTCCCTCATGTTCTTTGTGGTGGTTTTACTAAAGAGGAAACGGAGTATCTTTTAGTAGATTGTCACTATTTAGGAATTAATAATGTTATGGCTTTACGCGGTGATGCAATGAAGGATGAGCAATCGTTTGTAGCAAAAGCTGGAGGGAACAATTATGCAGTTGATCTGGTAAATCAAATTTATCACTTGAATCAAGGGAAGTACTTACATGACGTAATGCATGTGGACAACAAAGCTGATTTTTGTATAGGTGTTGCAGGTTATCCTGAAAAACATCTAGAATCACCTTCACTACTTTCCGATTTAAAACGTCTTAAAGAAAAAGTTGACGCAGGAGCAGATTATGTGGTTACACAGATGTTTTTTGATAATGCTAAATATTTTCAATTTGTTGACAAAGCAAGAGAAATGGGAATAACTGTTCCTATAATTCCCGGTATTAAACCGCTTGCAGTTCAAAGACATTTACAGGTTTTACCACAAATTTTTCGCATCGATTTGCCTGAAGACTTAATCAGAGCAGTGGACGATTGCAAAGATAACGCAGCCATTAGAGAAGTAGGAATTGAATGGGCAATCCAGCAATCATTAGAGCTTAAAGCTGCCGGTGTTCCGGTTTTACATTATTACTCAATGGGAAAATCAGAGAATATTAGACAAATAGCAAGTCAGGTTTTTTAAGAATAATAAAAAGTCAGGCTTTATTTTTTAGAAAGATATTCTCTTTACTCTTTGATTTTTAGTTGATTGTGATTTGTTTTAAGTAAAACAAGTGCGTAAATTATTTCTACTAAATTTTGAAAAAAATAGTGTGTAAGAATAAGTAGATTTAATTCAATTACATTTATCAAATAAAAACGATAGAGAAAACAAAATATGAATCTAAAATACGCTTTTGCTTTTATTGCTTTTCTTTTTCTGACTGCTTGCAGCAAGAATGAAAATGACCTAGTTGTTGTAAAAGATCAAAAGATTCAGGCAGGAGTGGCAATTACTTTTGATGATAACTACGTCGATGAATGGTATGATGCAGCTCAAGTTTTAGAGAAATACAATTGGAAGGCAACATTTTTCGTTTCACAATTTAATACTCTTTCTTCAAAAGAATTAAATAAATTAAAGATCTTAAAAGATAGAGGTAATGAGATAGGCGGCCATGGATGGATTCATTTAAAAGCTTCACCTTTCGAAAAGAATAATGGCAAAGCTAATTATCTCGAAACGGAGATTTTTCCAATGATAAATTCTATGAATCAAAAATCATTTGAGATTCACTCTTTCGCCTATCCCTACGGATCAAGAGATTCGTTGACAGATACTATTTTACTCAATGAATTTAATATTATTAGAGGAACGACTTATGGTAATGAACCGCCACATTTACAGAGATGCTATTTTGACAATCAGAGTAGGGTATTATTTGGTTTAGGAATCGATAATAATTATGCACAATACAGCATTCCTTATTTTCTATCATTACTAGAATATGCAAAAGCTAATAATAAAGTCGTCGTATTTTATGCTCATAAACCGGTTTTGAAATCAAAATCAAAATCAAAATACGAAACAGAATACAAAACATTAATCGCGATTTGTAAATATATTCAAGATAATGACATGAAATTTTACACTGTCTCAGACCTGTATTTGAAAGAAAGAAATAAAAAATGATTTGGTTATGGTATTCGAGAATAAAAATGTAATTTCATTTTTGTTAAAAAAAGGTAATATTGATGAAAGAAATTCTGCATAAAGTTATAAACTTCATAAACCTTCATACAGGAGAAGAAGATCGGCTTAAAGTTTTAGAAAATGTAAAAGCTAATATTTCTTTTAGAGGTTCAAATTTTTGGATTTTAGCTTGTGCAATTGTTGTCGCATCCGTTGGATTAAATGTGAATTCCACTGCTGTTGTAATTGGAGCAATGCTTATTTCTCCTTTAATGGGTCCTATTGTTGGAGCCGGTTTTGGTTTAGGAATTTATGATTTTAATCTACTAAAAAAAGCATTAAAAAATCTTCTGATTGCAACAATCGTAGGATTAGTAGTCTCCACATTTTATTTTTACTTGAGTCCATTTAAGGAAACGCAATCCGAATTGTTATCCAGAACTTCTCCCAATATTTATGATATTTTTATAGCCTTTTTTGGTGGTTTAGTTGGTGTAATCGCCATTACTAGAGTAGAGAAAGGAAATCCAATTCCTGGAGTAGCGATTGCAACTGCATTAATGCCTCCTTTATGTACCGCTGGATATGGATTAGCGATTGGAAATTATAGTTATTTCTTTGGAGCGATTTATTTGTACGTTATCAACTGTGTTTTTATTTGTATTGCTACTTTTCTAATTGTAAAATATCTTAAATATCCATCAGCAAAGCAAATTGACGAGAGTAAAGAAAAAAAGGTTAAATATGCAATGACATCGTTGATATTAGTAATGATTATTCCTAGCGTGTACTTTGCTTACATATTAATTCAAGAAAAGAAATACAATCAAAAAATAGAACTTTTTATAAGTGATGAATTTACAGCAAAAGGTTATACGATTCTTTATAAAAAAATAAAAACTAACGTCAGTCCTAAAAATATAGAATTAGTGTTTTTAGCTAAAAAGACTAGTGACGATGAATTGAAGGTCCTAAATAAAAGACTAAAAACTTATGGTGTTGAGAATACTGAACTTAAAATTCGACAAGACACCACCGACATCAAAAAGTATATTTCGAATCAAATAAATTTTGAAAAAGCGACTATAAATAAAAAAGATTTAACCATTTTAGAATTAGAAAAACAGATAAAGAGAAACAATTATAATAACGCTGTGATTTTAGCCGAAGCAAAAATAATTTTTCCCGAGATTGAAAACTTGGCAATTTCTAATCATATTTACGATGAAAACACAGAAAAGGCCCAAGTAATTCCGGTGCTCGTTTACAAAAGTAAAAGTGAATTAAATAGAGCTTCAAAAACGAAATTTGTTTTATGGCTTCAGCAAAGACTTTCAAAAGAGAAGGTTGAAGTTTACAGACAGATCTAAAAGTCTATTCTTTTGTAATTTCTCTAAAAACCGCTTCTAAATTTTTATTCTTTTGGTTCAACTGTAGTGTTTTTAAACCATTTTCATTCGCAAAGTCAAATACTGCAGGACGCATATCCTTATCAGCTAGGAACGTTAATTCCCAGATCATATCATGGGTGTTTTTGTAAGAAGTAAGATGCTCGATTTTTGCAATAGCTTGTTCTTCAATTTTATAATCAAATTCAACTTCGATAACTTGCTCCTTGTCTGCAGAAATTAATTTATCTAATTTTTTGTCTGCGACAATCTTGCCATTATTTATAATAATAACTCGGTCACAAATAGCCTCTACTTCCTGCATAATGTGAGTGGAAAGAAAAATTGTTTTATCCTTTCCAGCATTTTTGATCACATTTCGTATTTCAATTAATTGATTAGGATCTAAACCTGTAGTAGGTTCATCTAAAATTAACACTTCTGGATTATGCAATAAAGCGTTAGCTAAACCTACACGCTGACGATAACCTTTTGATAATTGTCCAATTTTCTTGTGACTTTCAGAAGATAGGCCAGTAAGTACAATAACTTCTTCAATACGTGATTTTGCAATTTTATATACATCCGCATTAAATGCTAAATATTCTCTGACGTATAAATCTAAATATAACGGATTGTGCTCTGGCAAATAACCAATAGACAGCTGAACAGCTTTTTGATTTAAATTTACATCATGTCCGTTTACGACGGCAGTTCCTTCATCTGCGTTGATATAAGTGGTTAATATTTTCATCAAAGTAGATTTCCCAGCACCGTTTGGACCTAAAAAACCAACAATCTCACCTTTTTCTACAGAAAAAGAAATGTTGTCTAATGCCTTTTGAGCACCGTAACTTTTTGAGATATTATTTACTTCTATCGACATGTCATATTATTTGTTGCAAAAGTAAACAGAAAAATTATGGATTTGTTGTTTCTTTGATTGCCAAATATGTATTTTTAAAAAATATTGTAAGAGAGCATTTTGAAATTCAATTGTAATTTTAAGAATTGAGCTTATGAATTGCATTGCTGACCTATATGAACTAATAAATAAAATGAGTCTAATTATGAAAAATAAGAGCATCCTGTTGTTTATGTTTCTTGGGTTTTTTGCCCAAGCGCAAGTAGTTATAGATAAAGAAGAAGTAATCCGAATCGAAACGGAACTTGCTTCAGATAAGATGGAAGGAAGAGCGACTTTTTCTCCTGGAATTGAATTAGCTTCTACTTTTATCGAAAGTGAGTTTAAAAAAATCAATCTTTCTTATTATGATGATTTAAAAAATTACCGTCAAGAATTTGATGTAAAAGGAAAACCAGCTAATAACGTTATCGCGGTTTTACCGGGGAAATCTCGTCCAAATGAGTACGTGATTTTTTCAGCGCATTATGACCATTTAGGAATGGATAAAGAAGGCGTTGATAAAATTTATAATGGTGCAAACGATGACGCTTCCGGAACAACAGCAGTAATTGCTTTAGCAAAATACTTTAAGGACTTAGATAAAAACGAACGCACAATTATTTTTGTAGCTTTTACTGGAGAAGAAATAGGCGGTTTTGGTTCTAAATTCTTTTCCGCAAAGATGGATCCAAATAAAGTTGTTGCTATGTTTAATCTCGAAATGATAGGCACAGAAAGCAAATGGGGGAAAAATTCAGCTTACATAACAGGCTTTGAGAAAACAGATTTTGGAACTATTTTACAGAAAAACTTAGTTGGCACAAATTTTAATTTCTATCAAGATCCTTATCCAGAACAACAATTGTTTTATCGTTCAGATAATGCTAGATTAGCAGCTCAAGGAGTTCCAGCACATACGATTTCAACTTCAAAAATGGATGTCGAAATGAATTATCATAAATTAAGCGATGAGGTTTCAACCTTAGACTTAGATAATATGACTGAAATTATAAAAGCGATCGCAATTAGTTCACAAAGTATTATTAATGGCTCTGATACTCCCACAAGAGTAAAAAAATAATGTATTTATTAAACTGATTATGACTTTTCTTTTTAATACAGCATTATTTAAATGTTATTTTAGAAGCCTTTTTTTAACTATAGCATAATTTTAAATGGATTTTATCGCCGATTCTTTTTTTGTTTCAAAATAAATAGATTTTTTTTTGGTGCAGTCGAAATTATTTATAAATTCGCAGAGAGTTTAATACAAAAAACCAAAATATAATGTTCAATAACCGATTTTATTTTAGCAATTCTTTTTATTTCTGGAAACAGGATAGGGATTGTCGTATGGTTATTTAATTAGAAAATTAAATTGATAATTATAAATATACAATCCCGATGTGAATCGGGATTTTTTTTTGCCTAAAATTTAAAAAATGATAAATAATATAATTGCAATTCAAGGAATTAAGGGTTCTTTTCACCATCAAGTAGCACAAGAATACTATCAGCAGAATGTTGCTGTAGATGAGTGTTTGTCGTTTGAGGAATTGATAGACAGCTTACTTTCAGGAAAATGTGATCAAGCAGTGATGGCAATTGAAAATTCCATTGCAGGTCCTATAATTCCTAATTATGCGTTAATCGATAAAAATAATTTACACATAATAGGAGAGCATTATTTAAATATTAATCAAAATTTAATGGCTTTAAAAGGGCAACGAATCGAAGATATTACAGAAGTGCATTCGCATCCTATGGCAATTTTACAGTGTATGGATTTTTTAAAAAAATATCCGAATATAAAGTTGGTTGAAGATAAAGATACTGCTGAAACAGCTCGAAGAATTCAACAGAATCAGTTAAAAGGAATAGCTGCTATAGCGAGTGAAACAGCTGCAGAAATGTATGGTTTAGAGATTTTAGCGCCTAAGATTCAAACTATAAAAAACAATATGACTCGGTTTGTTATTTTGAAAAAAGAGAATTCATTTGTGCCTGAATCAGAAATTAGAAGAGCTTCAATCAAATTTGAATTAGATCACAAGCGAGGCAGTTTAGCTGCAGTTTTGAATGTAATGAGTGACTGTAAAATGAACCTGACTAAGATTCAATCATTGCCAAAAATAGAAACTCCGTGGAAATATTCATTTTTTGTGGATATTACTTTCGAAAAATACGAAGACTATGCAAAGGCAAAATCATTACTGGTAATTATGGCCGAGTATTTTAAAGTACTAGGAGAATATAAGAACACAAAAGATTAAGTACAAGAAGGAATAAAGATTTAAAATAAAAACATGATTACAACAGCAAAACGTTTAGATACAGTCGAAGAATACTATTTCTCTTCAAAATTGAGAGAAGTAAGACAACTAGCGTCTGAAGGGAAACCCATTATCAATATGGGAATTGGAAGTCCAGATTTATTGCCTGCAAAAGCAGTGGTTGATGCTCTAGTTTTAGCAATGCAAGATAACAATGCGCACCAATATCAAAGTTATCAGGGCTTGCCAGAATTACGCGAAGGAATGGCTAGTTTCTATAAAAACAATTATGATGTTGTTGTAAATCCAGTTAATGAAATTTTGCCATTGATGGGTTCTAAAGAAGGTATTATGCATATTTCATTAGCTTTCTTGAATGAAGGAGATCATGTTTTAATTCCGAATCCAGGTTATCCAACCTATACTTCAGTTACTAATCTAGTTGGTGCAGTACCAGTTTTTTATGATTTAAAAGAAAATACAAATTGGGAACCCGATTTTGAAGCTTTGGAAAAGTTAGATTTATCGAAAGTTAAAATTATGTGGATAGGTTATCCGCACATGCCTACTGGAGCTCGAGGTAGTCTAGAGTTGTTTTCAAAACTTGTGGCATTCGCTAAGAAACATAAGATTTTACTAATAAATGACAATCCGTATAGTTTTGTTTTGAATGATAAACCGATGAGTTTGCTGCAAGTTGAAGGTGCGAAAGAAGTGGCTTTAGAACTAAATTCGTTAAGCAAAACATACAATATGGCGGGATGGAGAGTAGGAATGCTTTTAGGGAATGCTAAATTTATTGATGCTGTTTTGAAAGTGAAAAGTAATATGGATAGCGGAATGTTCTTTGCAATTCAGAAAGGTGCAACCGAAGCTTTAAAGAGTGATTCATCTTGGTTTCAAGATATTAATACGATTTATAGAAAAAGAAGAGTGCTGACTGAGGAACTAGCAGAGAAATTAGGATGCAAAGTTTATAAAGAAGGAGTCGGGCTATTCGTCTGGGCAAAATTACCTGACGGTATAAAATCAGCAGAAAAGTTCATTGATGGGATATTATATGAAAAATCAATTTTCATAACACCGGGTACTATTTTTGGAAGTAATGGTGAAGGATATATAAGATTTTCATTGTGTGTAACTGAAGAAAAAGTTCAAGAAGCAATTGATAGATTCACAACTTAGAGAAGCGATTTATTTCGGAGGATCTTATAATGAATAACAGACTTCTTTGTCAAATTTTCAAACTTTGACAACGATTTAGTAAAGAAGAATGTTCTTAAAGGGCAAAACATTCTAGCCCTGATAGTAGTGAAAATCCTTTTATGTCCGCCACGGCGGAAATAAAAGATTGCAGCGGATAGCAGGAAATAGCTCCTAGTAAAAATTAGGATAATATAGAAAATATAAAATGAAAACATACATAATAGGGATCGGTTTAATAGGTGGTTCGATGGCTTTAGACATTAAAGCGCTACAACCTAATTCCAAGATATTTGGGATTGATAGTAGTGAAAAACATTTGCAAGAAGCAATGGCGCTTGGGATTATTGACGAGCCTGGAAAAATGGAAGATTTAGCAACAGCTGATTTTGTGATAGTTTCGGTTCCGGTAGATGTGGCGACGGTTCTCTTGCTAACGGTGTTAGATTCAATTGGAGAAAACACTATCGTTTTTGAAGTTGGTTCTACTAAATTACCTATTTGTGAAGCTGTTAGTGAGCATCCAAAAAGAAGAAATTTTATAGCGACTCATCCAATTGCAGGGACAGAGTTTTCAGGACCGTCTGCAGCTATAAAAGGTTTGTTTCAAGGGAAGACTAACATTATTTGCGAGGTGGAGAAAACAGCTTTCAAGCTGCAAGAAAAGGCACTAGGACTGTTTAGAGAATTAGGAATGAGAATTCGTTATATGGAACCTAAATCGCATGATAAACATATAGCTTATGTGTCACACTTGTCCCATATTTCTGCATTTATGCTTGGTAAAACGGTTATTCAAAAAGAGAAGCACGAGCAAGATATATTTGATATGGCCGGTTCTGGTTTTGAAAGCACAGTGCGATTAGCTAAAAGTTCGCCAGCAATGTGGACGCCCATTTTTAAGCAAAACAGAAAGCAAGTTGTTAAAACTTTAGAGGAGTATATTTCCAATTTGACTCAGTTTAAAGATTTACTTGTAAACGAGGATTACACCGCCATTTTTGAAGAGATGGAAAGTGTGAATAGAATAAAAGAAATTTTAAATGGAATGGGCAAGTAAGTATTGATCAGTATTGAGTGGTAAGTAACAGTTTGTATTAAAAAAATAAAACATAATAAAAGTAATTAACAACAGTCCTTCTAAATATCTCTCCCTGCTATGGCACGAGCGTAAAATTAAGGACAAATTTAGAAAATATGGAAAATAAGAAAGAAATGAGAAGTTGGTTAGATGATTTCAATTTAACACATCCTTTAGTAATAGCGGGTCCTTGTAGTGCAGAAACAGAAGAGCAAGTTTTAAAAATTGCACACGAATTGAAAGATTCTGATGTAAGTATTTTTAGAGCTGGAATCTGGAAACCAAGAACGCGTCCCGGAGGATTTGAAGGTGTTGGCGAAATTGGATTGAAATGGTTAGTTAAAGCCAAAAAGGAAACAGGTTTGCTAATGGGAACTGAGGTTGCAACTGCGGCACACTGTAAATTAGCTTTAGAATATGACATTGATGTTTTATGGGTTGGTGCTCGTACGACTGCAAATCCATTTGCTGTTCAAGAAATTGCTGATACATTAGCAGGAACTGATAAAATTGTTTTGATCAAAAATCCAGTTAATCCAGATATGGCTTTATGGCTAGGTGGAGTAGAACGTTTGTACGCTGCTGGAATTAAAAAATTAGGTGTAATTCACAGGGGTTTCTCTACATACGAAAAAACTAAATATAGAAATATCCCAGAATGGCAAATTGCAATTGACTTGCAAAATAAATTTCCTGATTTACCTTTAATTATTGATCCATCACATATCACAGGAAACAGAGATATGATTCTTGAAGTAACGCAAGAAGCGCTAAATTTAAATTATGATGGTATGATTATCGAAACTCACACGGATCCTGATAATGCATGGAGTGATGCTGCACAACAAGTAACTCCTGATGCATTGAAACAAATTTTCAAAGATTTGAGAGTAAGAAAGCAAGATGATGTTTCTGATGAATACACTCAAAAAATGACAAAGCTAAGAGCTAATATCGATGTGTTAGATGGCAATTTACTTGAATTATTGGGCAAACGTATGAAAGTAGCAGACCAAATAGGTCAAGTGAAAAAAGATGCTAACGTTGCGGTTCTTCAAAATACGCGTTGGAATGAAATCCTGGGCAAAATGATTTTAGAAGGTGAAAAGAAAGGTTTGACAGAAGAGTTTGTTCTTAGAATGTTCAAGGCAATTCACCAAGAGAGCATTGGTCACCAAGAAAAAATAGTTAACGTATAATACATACACAATTGCGTTTTAACGATTTCTTATTTTAGATTTCGTGTGCTTAAAACATTGAATTCCAAAAAATCCCAAAGTTCATAATTTTGGGATTTTTTATTTAGAGTCACTTATAAAATCATAATTCTAAAATTGTCACTCCTCAATCATAAATCATTTATCTTTGCAAAACATTAGAATTAAAATAAAAATTGATCCTGCACTTTCGGGACGTTAATCTTCAATCAAAATCCTACATGACAGGACTCGTATATAAATCTACAGGAAGCTGGTACACTGTAAAATCCGAACAAGGTGATTTTATAGAATGCCGTATGAAGGGGAAATTTAGAATCAAGGGAATTAAGAGCACCAATCCTATAGCGGTAGGTGACATTGTTGATTATGAACTCGAGGAATCTTCAGACACTGTGACTGGAACAATTCATAATATTCACGAGAGAAAGAATTACATTGTTCGAAAATCAGTGAATTTATCTCACCAAATGCATATTATTGCTTCTAATATTGATTGTGTTTTTTTATTGATTACAATCAATAATCCTCCAACAACTTTTAATTTCATTGACCGTTTTTTGGTTACTGCAGAAGCGTACGGAATAGAAACTATTTTAGTTTTTAATAAAATTGACACTTTAGATGACGCTACGCTTGATGAGCAATTGTATATGCAACATGTTTATGAACAAATTGGGTATAAATGCTTGAGAGTTTCTTCGACTGAAATGAAAGGAATCGAAGCTTTAAAAGAAATAATGATTGGTAAGGTTAGTATGTTTTCAGGACACTCTGGTGTAGGGAAATCGACATTAGTCAATGCAATGGAGCCAACATTACATTTGAAAACAAAGACAATTTCAGAAGCAAGTAAGCAAGGACAACATACCACGACTTTTGCTGAAATGTATGATTTGTCGTTTGGTGCGAAAATTATCGATACACCAGGAATCAAAGGTTTCGGGATTGTTGACATGGAAAAAGAAGAAATCAGTGGCTATTTTCCTGAATTTTTCAAATTGAAAGAGCAGTGTAAATTTAATAATTGCTTACACAAAGAAGAACCTCATTGTGCTATTAAAGCCGCTCTAGAAAGAGATGAAATTCCGTGGTCTCGATACAATAGTTACTTAAAAATACTAGAAGGTGATGATGAAAACTATCGCACTGATATTCATAATGAAGACAGAATAATAAGTGATAAAACAAGAGAATAAAATTGCTCTAAAAACCCCAAATTTAAACTTTAATATCTAATATTTGAAAACAGTAATCCAACGAGTGTCTTCCGCTTCAGTAACAATAGATTCAAAAGTAGTTGCTAATATCGACAAAGGATTACTGGTGTTGATTGGAATAGAAGATGCCGATAGTCAAGAAGACATTAATTGGCTAACCGCTAAAATTGCTAATATTCGGATTTTTGAAGATGAGAATCAGGTAATGAATCTTTCGATAAAAGATACCGAAGGTGATATAATTGTCGTAAGCCAATTTACGTTACAAGCCAATACTAAAAAAGGAAATCGTCCTTCCTATATTAAGGCCTCAAAACCTGATGTTGCTATCCCACTTTATCAGAATTTTGTAAAGCAGCTAGAGAAAGAACTCGGAAAGAAAGTACAAACGGGAGTTTTTGGCGCTGATATGAAAGTTGGTTTAATAAACGATGGGCCGGTAACTATAGTGATAGACAGTAAAAATAAAGAATAAGTTTGAGATTTTAGTTTTCTGCTCGAAATTTAGTAAGAATCATTCTTAAAGATATCTTACTTACAATTCTTTACATTTGTTTAAATTCATTGTCAATGACTTTAGAACAATACATCCAAAATTTAAATTCAGCTATTTTTTCAGCCGATACTAATGATTTAGTCTCGACTAATCTCCCTGATTTTAATCATGAAAGTATTGTTACTTTTAGTAAAAAGATAAATCTAGATTTTATTCCAAAAAAAGAAAATGGAAATGTTTGTTTTGCTAATAACAATGACGAGTTAAGAGACGACTTTAAACAAGTTTTTGACACGACCGATTTTCTGAATTATATTTATGCTGTTTCTTTTTCAGCTATTTTTAAAGAAAAAGTCCAAAAATCTTTTACCAAAGATTTTCCTGAAATCCCATTTCCAAAAGTTGATGATGATTTTTGGAAGCTGGTGAAATTGGGAAGAGAAATGCGAGAAATAAATTTGCTGGAAAGTCCATGTTTAGAAGGGAATATTGCTCAATTTCCTGCTGATGGGAATAATATGGTTCATAATCTACGATTTAAAATTAAGGATACCACCCCGGCCTACAGCCACCCCTCCAAAGGAGGGGAATTTACTAACTCGAATTCCCCTCCTTTGGAGGGGTGTCCTCCGCAGGCGGACGGGGTGGTAAATAACACAACTCCCCCACATTTCACAATCAAAAACATAAAAATATTCCACAATACAATCACCACATTACCTTACAACCCAAAATTAAAAGAAAGAGCAAAAGCACTTCGATACGCATACAACTTGTCAGAGGTATTGTTCTGGATGCAAGTTCATAAAAGTCATTTTTACAAAATAGATTTTGACCGTCAAAGAATTATTGGAAACTACATTGTGGATTTTTACGTAAAAAAGCTAGGTTTAGTTGTCGAAATAGATGGTTCAAGTCACGAAGGAAAGGAAAAGCATGATGCTGAAAGAGAAAATTATTTAAAGTCATTTGGTTTAAAAACATACAGAATTCCTGTTATAGATGTTTTGGAAAATATGAGTAAAACAATGACGGATTTAGAAAATTTTATTATTGAAAACTATGGGGAGATTGATTGTGATGAAATAGAAATACCACCCTGTCCGCCTGCGGCGGATACCCCTGCAGAGCATGGGAATTGTATCGAAGGAAATTGTAGTGATGAAAATCTAGTTAAAGTATTTATCAACCACACACAATATTTTGTAAATATTCCTGAAGCAGTGTGGAATCTATACATCGGAAATTCTCAACCAGCACAAAAATGGCTCACAGACAGAAAAAGTAAGTTACTAGAATCTAAAGATATTAAACAATATCAAAGAATAATAGCTACTTTAATTGTAGCAAATCGAATAATACAACAAATTAATAATTTTGAAATACAGTAAATATGGACTTAAAGAACTCTCAACTTGACGTAGATAATTGGATAAAAGAGCACGGTGTCCGTTATTTCAATGAATTGACTAATATGGCACAACTTACCGAGGAAGTTGGTGAAGTAGCCAGAATAATTGCGCGTCGTTACGGCGAACAATCTGAAAAAGAAAGTGATAAAAATAAAGATTTGGGTGAGGAATTAGCTGATGTTGTTTTTGTGGTTTTGTGTTTGGCAAATCAAACGGGAATTGATTTACAAGCCGCTTTTGACAAAAAGATGAATTTCAAGTCAATTAGAGATAAAGAACGTCACAAAAACAACGAAAAACTGAAGTAATTTGTAGATCATAAATTATGAATTATAATTCACTATTGGTAAATTGCACGCTTCATTTATTTCGAAAATAATCCTACTACACAACTGATAATTACAACATGAATTTACTGTTACAAACTAACCATTCTAATTTAAAAGCTCAAATTGCCGTTACTGGATCAAAAAGTGAAACCAACAGATTGTTATTACTACAAGCTTTATATCCTAATATAACTTTATCAAATACTTCTAATTCAGATGATAGTGAAGTGATGCAGAAAGCATTAAAAGGTAATAATGAAATTATAGATATTCATCATGCCGGAACCGCGATGCGTTTTTTAAGTGCTTATTTTGCTACTCAAGAGGGACGCGAAGTAGTTTTAACCGGTTCTAGTAGAATGCAAGAACGTCCGATAAAAGTTTTAGTAGAAGCTATTGCGCAATTAGGAGTGAAAATCACTTATGAAAAGGAAGATGGATATCCACCAATACGAATCAAAGGACAAAAAATCACAGCATCTAGAGTTACGATGGCTGCAAATGTGAGTAGTCAATATATTTCGGCATTATTGTTAATTGCTCCAAAATTAGAAAACGGTTTAGAATTACTATTGGAAGGTGAAATTACTTCGGTTCCGTATATCAAAATGACATTAGCTTTGCTGAATGATCTTGATATCCAAACTAGTTTTGAAGGAAATGTAATAAAAGTTTTACCGAAGCAAGAAGTAGTTTCTAAAGAAATGGTTGTAGAGTCCGATTGGAGTTCTGCATCCTACTTTTTTAGTTTGGTTGCGTTAGCTGATCAGGCTGCTATTTCATTGACTAGCTACAAAGAAAATAGTTTGCAAGGCGATTCGGCTTTGGTTGAAATTTATAAGCAAATGGGAGTTGTGTCAAATTTTAAAAACAATGTTTTATCTTTAACCAAAACACCAAATTTTAAACCTGAAAATTTAAACTTGGAGCTTAACAACACACCAGATATTGCTCAAACTATTGTGGTAACATGTCTCGGTTTAGGAATTGGTTGTTATTTGACAGGACTTCACACTTTAAAAATAAAAGAGACAGACAGACTAGAAGCGTTGAGAATTGAATTGACAAAATTAGGCGCAAATATTACAGTTACTAACGATAGTTTAACGCTTGCAGCGTCAAATAAAATCAATCAAAATGTAACAATTGCCACGTATAATGACCACAGAATGGCAATGGCATTCGCTCCTTTAGCATTAAAAGTGCCCATTATAATTGAAAATGCTGATGTGGTTTCAAAATCATACCCTGATTTCTGGGAGGATATGAAAACTTTAGGTTTTATTATTTCATAAACTATAGACTAATTCTCAATGTTTGCGGGCTAAACTGCTGATATTTTGTGACTTTCTAACTTTGTTTCTAAATTAAACATCAAAACACTTGACAACGCCTATCTCACAGTCGTATATTTGCACTCTTAAGCAAGTTTACAATTTGTGGCAATTTTTTGCCGGGGAATTTAATCTTTTAAATAAAAAACAAAAATGAAGTTATCACATTTTCAATTCGATTTACCTAAAGAATTGCTTGCAGAGTATCCTGCTGAAAACAGGGACGAAGCGCGTCTAATGGTTATTGATCGTAAAAAGCAAACCATTGAGCACAAGATGTTCAAAGATGTTATCGATTATTTTGATGAAGGCGATGTTTTAATCTTAAATAATACTAAGGTTTTTCCAGCTCGTTTGTACGGGAACAAAGAAAAAACAGGTGCGAGAATAGAAGTTTTTTTACTTAGAGAACTTAATTCTGAGCAAAGACTTTGGGATGTTTTAGTTGATCCAGCACGTAAAATCAGAATTGGAAACAAGTTATATTTTGGTGATGATGATTCACTAGTAGCTGAGGTTATCGACAATACAACTTCTCGTGGAAGAACATTGCGTTTCCTTTATGACGGTTCGTATGAAGAATTTAGAAATAAATTGACTGAACTTGGAGAAACTCCAATACCAAAATACATTTCAAGAGACGTAACTCCAGAAGATGCGGAACGTTATCAAACTATTTATGCTAAAGAAGAAGGAGCTGTTGCAGCGCCTACTGCAGGATTGCACTTCTCTAAACATTTGTTGAAAAAACTAGAAATTAAAGGAATAAAGTTTGCTGAAGTTACGCTTCACGTAGGTTTAGGGACATTTAATCCAGTTGAGGTTGAAGATTTATCTAAGCATAAAATGGATTCTGAGGAGTTGAAAATTACTCAAGAAGCCTGTGATATTGTGAATGATGCTAAAGCTAAAAAGAAACGTATTTGTACCGTAGGAACTACTTCTATGCGTGCTGTTGAAAGCTCAGTTTCATCACATGAAACATTGAATCCTTTTGACGGATGGACTAATAAGTTTGTTTTCCCTCCGCATGAGTTTACAATTCCAACATGTATGATTACTAATTTTCACACACCTAAATCAACTTTATTAATGATGGTTTCTGCTTTTTGTGGACATGATTTAATGAAAAAAGCATACGCAGATGCTATTGAAAAAGAATACAAATTCTATTCTTACGGTGATGCTATGTTAATTATTTAATCTGAATTTATTTCAGATTCTCAATAATTATTTATTTCAAATTCTCAATAATTGGTATATCAAATTAAAGCATAAAAAAAACTCGTCAATATTGGCGAGTTTTTTTTTGGGTGTGCCCCAAGGGTCGTGCTGTACGCTATATCTTTATTTTCTTTCCCAAGAAAATAAAGGATGCCGCTTCCATCACTCACACAATTTACAATGTTAAACCTATTCAGTAGTTTCTAAATGATTAGAAATAATCTAATTCACCTGATATACTAACCGAACAGTGATATTAGCTGTTTTGTTTTTAGAAGCAGTGTTAAACGAACCTCCATAAGAGAAATCTTCAGATGAATTTTGACCTGTTATCTGGAAAACACCCATATCTGATTTTTTAAGATTCCCTAAACTAGCATCTGCATTTTCGGCGATACTTTTAGCTCTTACACTAGCGTCTTTTGTAGCTTCAGCGATCATTTTTATCTTTAGCTCGGCTAATTTTGTATAATAATATTCAGGAGCATTAGAATAAAATTCAACACCTGAATTGATTAGCTCACTAGATTGCCTAGATAGTTCTTCAATTTTATTTACTTCTTTAGATTGGATACTTACACTTTGAGTTAAATTAAATCCAGTAAAAATTTGTTGTCGAGTCGTCCCGTTTTCATTGTAAGTAGTTTCAATGTCTTTATTGAAACTTACCGCTGAAAAAACCATCTCATTAGCTGCAATTCCTTTACCTGACAAATAACTTTTTATTTTCTCGCGATCTGAATCTAATTCGGCGTAAGCCTCTTTCAAAGTCATGCTTTTTTTCGAAAAAGAACCACTCCAAACGATTAAATCAGAAACGAAATCTTTTTTACCTGAACCTGTAACGCTAATAGTGTCGTTACTTTTATTCCGATTCTGAAAAGCATTCGAAAATAAATAAGAGGAAATTACAACAGCTACTGCGATTATAATAACGTTTAAACTATTTTTAAGCATAGATATAAATTTAATGTTCTATCAAAGGTAGTCAATTATTAAGCCAAGAATAATAGTATTAAATTGAAGAGTCTAGATTTGTTTTTTTATTCGTTATAAAATCTCCTTTCCTCTATTTTCTTTTTTCTTATTTTTACAATTCAAATTATACAACATGACTTTCGAAAATACAATTGAATTTGCGCAACGTTTAGATGCTCAAGATAAATTAAATAAATACCAAGACGAATTTATTTTTCCAAAGGTAAATGATAAGAAAGTAATTTATTTTACTGGAAATTCATTAGGCTTACAACCTAAGCGTACAAAAGCTTATGTTGACGAGGTAATGGAAGATTGGGCTAATCTTGCAGTAGAAGGGCACTTTTATGCTGAAAAACCTTGGTGGGATTACCATGAGCGTTTTGCTAATCCCTTAAGTAAAGTTGTAGGCGCTTTACCATCTGAAGTTACAGTGATGAATACACTTACCGTTAATCTTCATTTGCTGATGGTTTCTTTTTACCGACCTACAAAAACGAGATATAAAATTATTTGTGAAGAGAAAGCTTTTCCATCTGATCAGTATATGTTTCAAAGTCAAGTTCATTCTCATGGATACAAAACAGAAGATGCGATTGTAGAAATTAAGCGTCGCGACGGAGAACATAATATTCGAACAGAAGATGTCTTGGCTAAAATTGAAGAAGTAGGTGATGAATTAGCATTAGTCTTAATAGGCGGAGTTAATTATTATACGGGACAAGTTTTTGACATGAAAACAATAACTGCCGCAGGTCATAAAGCAGGAGCTTATGTTGGTTGGGATTTAGCTCATGCCGCAGGAAATATAAAAATGGAACTTCATGATTGGAATGTAGATTTCGCCGCTTGGTGCAGTTATAAGTATATGAACTCGGGGCCAGGAAATGCTTCAGGATGTTTTGTACATGATAAACACCATCAAGACGCTGACTTACCAAGATTTGCCGGCTGGTGGGGACATAATAAAGAACGTCGTTTTAAAATGGAACCTACTTTTGATCCAGTTCATGGCGCTGATGGTTGGCAAATAAGTAATCTTCCAATTCTTTCCTTAGCTCCCTATTTAGCATCAGTAGAAATGTTTGACGAAATAGGAATGGACTCAATTGTTGAGAAAAGAGATTTAATCACCTCGTATTTAGAATTTATTCTTCAAGAAATTGATAAGGAAGTGGACAGTACTTTTGAAATCATTACTCCGTCAAGTCCAGTTGAGAGAGCATCACAATTATCAGTATTACTGCACGGAGAAGGACGCAGCTTATTTGATTTTTTAATGGAAAATGGTGTAATAACAGATTGGCGTGAGCCAAATGTTATTCGTTTAGCGCCAGTTCCATTGTATACTTCTTTTGCTGATATTTATGAATTTGGTCAAATTTTAAAAAGAGGAATTCTACAAGTTGAGAAATAAAATTTCCTAAAATAATCTAAAGAATATTTAATAAAAAAACTGATTTAGAAATAGCAATTATTTCTAAATCAGTTTTTTTATTATATCAAAATATGTTTGAGTACAGCTGCAACGTTAAGCCACAGAAAGTTAAAAAATGACTTTTCTGGAACACGTTCAATTGTAGCTGTTGTCTTTACAACTTCTCCATCCGAATCATTTTTCAAAATTAAATTAGCCAATGCACTTTTAATTTTATTCTTTTTTTCGGGCGCGCCTTTTCTGTAAAGAGTCACTTTTAAATCATGATATTTCAAAGATGCATTTTCATAAGAGTTGAAATCATTTCCTTTTATCGTGAATTTTAACTCATCAAATATCCCTTGTGTAGTGGCATTGATATAAGGTTTAGTAAATCGGTATAAATCGTTCGTATTTAAATTTGAAACTACACCATTCATTGTAAAATTGTCATTTTTGTCCAGTACATTAAAGTTCCAATTTAGCTTGAACGGCGAATCTTTCATAAATTTACAATCTATATCAATGTTTACATGGCCATTTTTTTTAAGTCCGTAACCACTTTGAATATTGGTTGCCGTCAAATTAAAGTCTTTGAATTTAAGTACTCCAGGACCTTTATTAAAACTCAGCTCTTCCTCATAAACTAAAAGAGAGTTACGTATGGCAAGCGTATCTATTCGTAAAGGAAACTTTATATCTCTAAGCAATTTGCTGTACAATGGCTTTTTACGCATGTCATCAGCCGGAAGTTTATTCCTGTAAATGTTAGCGGCTAATTGATTTATCCTAATCGAGTTAGCATTAAAAAATAATTTATCGTCCTTAAATCCCCAGTCAATAGTATTGACTTTAATAATGTCTGAATTCAGAGTAAAAAGATCTTTCTCCTTTTCTAACTTGCTAACAAATTCTTTTCTGCTGTACTCGGGATCTAATTTAAAATTCTTAACAGTTAAACTTTTAGCGTTAAGAATCAACTCATTTGCTTTGATATGATAGTCCTCACTCACACGATAATAAATACTATCTGCATTAAGTTGGTAATTAGAATACTGAAATGGAATTTTGTTTTTCAGAATGTCGTCAGTAATAACGATTCCATCTATTTGCAAATTGAGATTTTTTAGATCTAGAATTGACTGATTTTTTTGATTATGTATTATTTTAAGCTCTCCTTTGTTTAATTTAATGTTTGATACGATAATAATTTCTTGGAAGGGCTTGACAACATCTGAACCTAAACTTTTAGAGTTGTTAATAGCATTTTGAGTGTTCTTGTAGAGATATACTTCTGGAGTGTTAATTTCGATGCTATTGGCTTTAATTCTATCACTAAAAACAAGATCCCATATTTTAAATTCACGTACTTCAATAGATTCTATAGTAGCATATATTCCTATCTTTTTTAAGCTGTCTTGTGATTTACTTTTTGGTGAAATCGTAACGTCGGATGCTGTAATATTTTTTGAGAGAAGGTTAATTTTTAAATTTTTGTAGGTGATATTGTAAGGGGTCTTATTTTTTTCATTGATGACTTTAGGTAACTGTCTATTGAGCCAAAAATTCAAACCAAAGTTTAGCAGTAGTATCAGCACAATGAAACTACCTACTATCAATACTATTTTTTTTAAGATCTTCATATTTTTACTGTTTCTGAGGTATTTTTGAACCAAATTATATTTGTTAGCTATTCTTTTATAAAATAACAACTATTATAAGAGCCAAGAGCGATCAGACATTAATTATATAAGTTATTCTTATAATTATATAAGCAATAGGGATAATTGTATAACTGATATGGAAGAGGTTTGTGTTTCCTTTGCCGTATTATTTATCATTAAAATTAAAATTATGAAAGCATTATATTTTATACTAGTTTCTTTAGTTATCGTTTCTTGTCAAAATCAAGGTAAAACTGATGTTCAGGCAGTGAAACAAGCGACAGTGGATTCAATGAAAGTTGTATTAGAAAAACAAAGAGTGATTGATTCGATGCAGGTTGAGATGGCTCAAATGGAAGAAGCTAAGGTAGAAGAGGCTAAAGTTGAAACGAAAAGAGAAGTTATTGTTGTGAATCAGCAAGCGCCTGCTTCAACTACGACAACAACTACAACTACAAAAAAGAAAGGTTGGAGTAGTACTGCAAAAGGAGCTGTGATAGGTGCTGGAGTAGGAGCTGCAACTGGAGCAATTATCAGTAAGAAAAAAGGTCAAGGTGCTATAATAGGTGGTCTTGCAGGAGCTGGAGTTGGTGCAGGAACTGGAGCAATTATTGACGGAAAGAAGAAAAATTAAATTCTAATTTATATAGAAAAGAGTGTTTAAGTTCGTTAAGAATTTAAACACTCTTTTTATTTAAATCTATTTGTAATTAAAACGAGTCCATATTTTCGATTATTGAATTTGCTTTTATTTTAATTTTGTAAAGTTCTTCAGGATCTATTTTATTCAGTAAATTTAGCATCATTCCCATGCGCTGATTTCCTTTGAAATAGGATTTTTTTTCATCTAAGAAGTTCCAATATAAAGTATTGAAAGGGCAGGCATTATCGCCAAATTTCTCTTTCACATTATAATGGCATTTACTACAATTATTACTCATCTTATTAATGTAACTTCCAGATGATACATAAGGCTTAGTTGCAATAATTCCGCCATCAGCATATTGTGACATTCCTCTAGTGTTAGGCATTTCCACCCATTCAATTGCGTCAATATATACTCCTAAATACCACGAATCTACTTCATCAGGATGAATTTGAGTCAATAAAGTAAAATTTCCTATAACCATCAAGCGTTGGATGTGATGTGCATAAGCATCATCTAAACTTTGGTTAATAGCGTGACTCATACAATTCATTTTAGTTTTTCCAGTCCAGAAAAAATCTGGTAATTTATTGGTGTTGTTCAAACGATTCATTTGAGCATAGTTTGGCATTTCTTTCCAGTAAATTCCACGGACGTATTCTCGCCAACCTAAAATTTGCCGCACAAATCCTTCCACTTGCGAAATTGAAATTGTTGATTCGTTCTTGTAGTAATAATTAATTACGGTTTCGATCACTTCCTTTGGCGAAAGCATCTTGGTATTCATTGCAAATGATAATCTCGAATGAAAAAGAAATTTTTCGTCCGTATGCATTGCGTCCTCATAATCTCCAAAATGCTCTAATAAATTACTGCAGAAGTAATTAAGAACCTCAAGACATTGCTTTCGAGAAGTGGGCCAACTATAATTTTCTAAATCAATGTTTCCAAAAGTAACTATACCTGCTTTCTCAATTTCGGAAACTACTGCTTTAACGTCTTTGTGAAAATTTTTCTCAGTTGGAACTGGAACTTCACCTTTATACTTCTTTCGATTATCAGAATCATAATTCCATTGATTACCCGTTGGTGTTGATCCATCCATCAATACATGTTGTTTTTTACGCATGTTACGATAGAAGTTTTCCATTAGGAGCAACTTTTTTCCTTCGTAGAATTCTGAGAGTTCAGTTCTTGTAGTATAAAAATGTTCTGAATCGAGAGCTTCTGATTTAATATTTAGAGTATCGCAAATCAATTTTAACTGAATATCTAATCGATATTCATCTGGAAGTTGATATTCAAATTTCTCAATCTTATGTTTTTCGATAAGGAGAGAAATAATTTTTTCTAAATTCTGCGGATTTTCAACATCATTTATATGAAAATAAGTCGCTTGATGACCTGATTCTGTTATTGCTGTGTAAAAATTCCTCATCGAGAGAAAGAACCCAACAACTTTTTGAATATGGTGCTTAACGTAATCCGATTCTTGACGCATTTCAGCTAATACGTAAATAGTATTTTCATCAATTTCTTCCAGCCAAGAATGCTGTAAATTCAATTGGTCACCAAGAATTAATCGCAGTTTTTTCATTTTTACTTTTTAGGAAAGGGTGTAGTTGGGATTTCTTTTCGAGCATATTGAAAGCGATCAATTAACTTGGGTAAACAATACCCGTCAAGTCCGTTCAAAGTCACAACATTTCCCTTATCTATTTGTAACCAACCATCTTTATGTTCTAATTCTTCGTTGAAAAATAAATGCTCTATAGAAGCAATTACGTGAATTGTATCGTTCTCTTTAATGTAATATTCATTTAAGTATTTACAATACAATTGAACGGGACTACCTTTAACAAATGGAATCTTTAATTCATTCTTATATTCTTCTTCCAAGTTTGTTTTATCAAATTCAGAAACTCCAAGATCATAATTAGCAGAGGTATGATGCGCATCTTCAATCATGTCAACGGTTATATGATTTACAGTAAAAAAACCAGTTTCTCTAATATTTTTATAGGTATCACGGGGAACAGTTGTAGGTCGCATAATGAAACCAATCATTGCGGGATTGCTGCCAAGATGGGTTACGCTGCTGAAAATTGCAACATTAGAATCTCCATCCACTGATTTTGTCGCTATAAGGTTAGCTGATTTATAGCCAGTGCAAGAATTGATCAAGTTTAATCTTTCGATTTTCTCCATTTGAGAAATATCATCTCTAGAAATGTGTTTCATAGTTCACGTAATTTAAAGCAAATATACTTTTTGTTTAATTAATTATAAAATATATTAAACAAAATTTAGCTGATTGTACAGAATTATTTAATTTTGTTTCTTTTTAATGATTTTAACATAATAGTTTAAAATCCTATATATTTGTTTTTCAATTTATTTACAGATGAAAATATTTAAAAAGATACTTGTCGCAGTACTGTCGCTGGTAGTTATTTCTGTTATTGTAGCTTTCATTTATGGCTTGTATTTGAAGCCAAAATACGAAGGAGAAGTGAAACTAAGCACGATTGAAAAGGAAACCAAAGTTTATTTTGATGAGTTTGGAGTACCTCATATTTATGCGTCAAATTCTAATGACGCAATGATTGCGTTAGGTTACGTTCACGCGCAAGATAGATTATGGCAAATGGAACTAATGCGAAGAATAGCGTCAGGAAGACTTTCAGAAATTCTTGGTTCGGTGACTTTAAAGAATGATCAATTCTTTGTTGGTTTGGGAATTGAAGAAGCTTCGGCAAAAGCGATTGCAGCTTTAGATAAAAAAAGTCCTGAGTACCAAATGACGATGTCCTATTTAGAAGGAATTAATCAGTATTTAGAGGAAGGAAAAACGCCTATTGAATTTAGTATATTAGGTGTAAAAAAAGAAAAATTTACTATCAAAGATGTATACAATATTTTTGGGTATATGTCTTTCAGCTTTGCGATTGGTCAAAAATCAGATCCTTTGATGACCGACATTCGAAATAAATATGGAATGGATTATCTCAAGGATTTTGGAATCGACGGTTCATTCAATACCACAAAAATTAGAAATGCAAAAGAAAAGTCGCAGCAATATACTCCTATTTCAAAAGCAGTTGCTTCGATTTTAGAAAAGTCTCCTATTTCACCATTTATAGGAAGTAATAGCTGGGTGATTGCTCCTAAGAAAACTAAAAATGGAAAAGTGATTTTTGCTAATGATCCTCATATTGGTTTTTCACAACCTGGAACTTGGTATGAAGCACATATCGTAACACCTGATTTTGAATTGTATGGATCTTATTTAGCGGGAACACCATTTCCTTTGTTAGGACACAACAGAAAATACGCTTACGGTCTAACAATGTTCGAAAATGATGATGTTGATATGTACCAGGAAGAGCAGAATCCAAACGATAATACTACTTATAAGACTCCAACAGGATTCAGTAAATATGAGGTTCGTAAAAAAGTTATAAAAGTTAAGGATTCAATCGATGTCGTTGTGAAAGTGAAATCGACGCGACACGGACCCGTGATGAATGACTTAATTGATGGATTAGACAAAAATAAACCGGTCGCGATGTCATGGATTTATACTCAGCAACCTATTCTTATTCTCGAAGCTGTTTACACACTTTCTCACGCTAAAAGTATTGCTAATTTTCAAAAAGGAGTATCTCTTATTGCTGCGCCTGGTTTAAACGTTATGTACGGAGACGCTGTAGGTAACGTTGCTTGGTGGGCTACTGGAAAATTATACAAACACAATGAAGGCGTGAATACTAATTTTGTTCTAGACGGCGCTAGCGGAAAAGAGGATATTGTTGAATACTTGGATTTCTCCAAAAACCCTTCAGCAGAAAATCCAACGTGGAATTACGTTTATTCTGCTAACAATCAACCTGAGGCTATCGATGGTTATAATTATCCGGGTTATTATCTTCCTGAAGATCGTGCAAAAAGAATCACCCAGCTATTAAAACCAAAATCAAATTGGGATAAGGCTTCCGTTGGAAAAATGATTTTTGATAATACATCTTCTGTAGCACCTAAAATGGTTAAAAATTTAATTTCGAATATTGATACTGTATCACTTACTGAAAATGAAAAGCAGGCACTTATGATATTAAAAAATTGGAAAGGATCAAATAACTTAAGTGATGTTGGTCCTACAATTTATAACAAATTGATTTATAATTATCTAAAAAACACATTTGAAGATGAGTTGGGAACTGAGAATTTTAAACAGTTTTTGACTACCCATGTTGTTAAGCAAATTATTGCAAATCAGATTAAGAATGAAAACTCGCTTTGGTGGGATGATGTAAATACTAAAGAAAGTAAAGAAACCAGAAGTCAAATTATATCTAAATCGTTCAAAGAGTCAATCGCTGCTCTAGAAAAACAATTAGGAAATAAAATAGATAAATGGACTTGGAACAAAGTACATACTTTAGAACATGAACATCCATTAGGAAAAGTTGCTGCCTTAAGAGGAATTTTTAATGTAGGACCTTACGAAGTTTCAGGATCGATGGAAGTGATCAATAATTTATTTTTTGATTTTACAGCTGATGGAAAGTATAAAGTAAAAGGCGGCCCATCGACTAGACGTGTTGTTGATTTCTCTGATATTGAAAATAGCTGGAGTATACTGCCCACTGGACAATCAGGAAATCCATTGAGTGCACATTATAACGATCAAGCCGAATTATATAATGCTGGTAAATTTAGACGAATGATGCTTAACAAAGATGAAATTGTAAGAACATCAAAAGAATTGGTTTTTAAACCCACTAAAAAGTAATAATTTTACAAACTGCGTCAATTAGTAATTGCGCTTAACTATTTAAAGTAAAGTAATGCAAAATATAAAAAAAATAGCGGTAGTAGGTTCTGGACTTGTCGGTTCTTTACTCGCTATTTATCTCCGTAAAGCTGGACATCAAGTTCATGTTTATGATCGCAGTCCCGATATTAGAAAAATACAATTTTCTGGTCGCTCGATTAATTTAGCAATGTCTAATCGCGGTTGGAAAGCTTTAGATGCAGTTGAAATAGGCGATGTAATACGTGAGATTGCAATTCCAATGGATAAACGAGCTATTCATCTTGTTGATAAACTTAATTTTCAAAATTACGGACAAGAAGGAGAATCGATTTATTCAATCTCTAGAGGAATATTGAACAGGAAAATGATTGATTTGGCAGAAGCCGCAGGAGCAGAATTCTTTTTCGAACAAAAAATTTGGGATGTTTCATTAGATGATGCAACACTTCATAGTGGTGAAACGGAACGTGGCGCTTGGGAAGATAAAAAATACGATCTTGTATTTGGTGCAGATGGTGCTTTTTCAAGAATTCGCCATCGCATGCAACGTCAAAGCATGTTTGATTATTCTCAAGAATTTCTGCCCATAGGTTACAAAGAATTAAACATTCCTGCAAATGCAGATGGAACACATAAGTTAGATAAAAATTCTTTTCATATTTGGCCAAGAGGCGAGTACATGCTTATTGCTTTACCTAATTTGGACGGCAGTTTTACTTGCACTTTGTTTATGCCATTTGAAGGTGAGAATTCTTTCCAATCATTAAACGATATTCCATCAGTTGAAGCTTTTTTCGAAAAAAATCTACCAGATACGATAGATGTAATTCCTAAGTTGACGGAAGATTTCTTCAATAATCCAACAAGCACATTGGTGACTATGAAATGTTTTCCATGGACTTATAAAGATAAAGTAGCGCTAATAGGCGATGCTAGTCATGCTATTGTTCCATTTTACGGACAAGGTATGAACGCAGGATTTGAAGATATAACGGTGCTTTATGAAATGATGGAAAAATACGGTGACGACTGGAAAACTGTTTTCTCAGAATATGAAAAGTCCCGCAAGCCAAACGCAGATGCTATAGCGGAACTTTCGTATCGTAATTTTTTAGAGATGAGTTCTAAAACTGCCGATGAAAACTTCCTATTACAGAAGAAAATCGAAAAATTATTTTCTGATAAATATCCAGAAAAATGGATTCCACTTTACAGTAGAGTAACCTTTAGTGATAGACCTTATGCCGAAGCTTTAGCGATAGGCGATTATCAAAATGAGATAATGGAAAAAGTTTTGAAAATGGATAATATAAACCAAATTTGGGATTCAGTAGAAGTTGAAAATAAAATTCTTGAATTATTGAAATAGAAAAAGGGCGCTAAATATTTAGAGCCCTTTTCATTTTATTTTACTTTTGTTGCTGATTTTAATATTACTCTTAACGTACTGTCGTTGTTAAAATAGCTAAACATCCAGTTGATGAATATTGACAACTTGTTTTTTACGCTTAGTATCAACATCAAGTGAATAAACATCCATGTAAACCATGCCAATCTACCTTGAAAACTAAATTTAGGTAAATCCACTACAGCTTTTCGTTTCCCAACGGTTGCCATTGATCCTTTGTCGTGATATTCGTATTCAACTCTAGTTTTGTTTTTTAAACTGCGTTTAAAGTTATCTGCTAAAACTTTAGCTTGTTCAATCGCAACACTTGCAACTTGTGGATGTCCATTAGCATATTTTGGAGTAGTCATAAATGAAATGTCGCCTAAGGCATAAACGCTATTTAGGTTTTCAATCTCGCTAAATCTATTAACTATTAGGCGATTTCCCCTTGTAACGCAATCAGCTGGAATTCCTTGTAACATGTGTCCAACAATTCCTGCTGCCCAAACTACGTTGGTTGATGCTATGATTTCGCCACTTTGTAACGTAACAATTTTACCATTATATTTACTTACTATCGAACTGGTTTTTACAATCACTCCTAATTCCTCGAGATACTTTCGCGACATTTTTTGAGAGTCGCTGCTCATAGGATTTAAAACATTAGGAGATCCTTCGAGCAAGTAAATAGTTAATTTTGAAAAATCTTTATCTGGGTAATCTTTAGGAAGAATATTTTTTTTCATTTCAGCTAAAGCACCTGCAAGTTCTACTCCCGTTGGTCCTCCTCCCACAACTACAAAATTCATTAAAGCTTGCATATCTTCTTCAGGTGCCATTAAAGCATCTTCAAAAGTTTGCAAGATGTGATTTCGTAATTGAATTGCCTCCGGAACTGATTTCATTGGATAAGCAAATTTTTCAATTTCAGCGTTTCCAAAATAGTTTGTCGTACAACCAAATGCTACAACAAGATGATCGTAATCAAAATCAGCTATAGAAGTTTTAAGCGTTTTATTCTCTGTATCAACACTCAGAACATCTGCTATTCTTATTCGTATATTTTTTGAATGCTGAAAAACTTTTCGCAGTGGAAATGAAATACTAGCAGGTTCAAGTCTAGCCGTAGCTACTTGATACATGAGAGGTTGGAATTGATGATAATTGTTTTTATCGATTAACAATACATCAAAGTCACTATTCTCTAAGTCTTGTGCTAAACGCAATCCTGCGAATCCAGCTCCTATAATTATTATTTTTTTTTGAATTTTCATGCATTTTTTATTGATAAGGATAAAGATACCGTTTTTTATAATCTTTAGTCCTCCCTATTAACTTTTTCTATGGAAAATGCTGGTGTGCAAATAGCAATGTACTCACAGGTTTCTTCAAATGGATTTGAATATTGTACTCTTGTGTTTTTATTAATTTTGATGGATTGACCGGCTTCTAAAATCACCGTTTCGTCATCTATAATAAATTGTTTTTTCCCTTTTATAATATAGGTATATTCATCAAATTCAGGAGTTTGGAATGGTTCTTTCCAATGAGGAGGTGCTACCATATGCGCTATTGAAATGTCATTATTATTAGTTGCTACTTTTCCATGATGCTCTTCGATTAATTTACCATCAGTGGTAGGGAAGACAAAAGGTGATTTCTGAATAAAATACTTTTTCATATCTAGTTGTTTGTAGAAAAAATCCCTTTTTAAAGGAATTCTAAAAAGGGGTTATGAATTTTATTTTTTAAACATTTTATTTAAGACTCCAAACGCTCCTCTGATAAATGTAGCGCTTGTAAGAACTTTTAAAACTGTTTTACCTACTACTGCAGCTGTACTAGGTTCCTGAGTTTGTTTTTTTTCTACTTGCTTTTTCTCCACTACTACTTCTTCCGCAGACGCTATTTTTTTATTAAGCATTTCATAAGCACTTTCACGGTCAATCAGCTCGCTGTATTTTTTTACTAGTTTTGAGCCGCTATTAATTTCTTGAATTTCACTTTCTGTTAGAACGTCCATTCTACTCATTGGTGCACGCATCATCGTAGCCGCGAGAGGTGTTGGGATTCCTTTTTCGTTCAGTGCTGTAACTAGCGCTTCTCCTATCCCTAGACTTGTTAATACCTCGTCGGTTTTATAATAGCTTGAAGTAGGGTAGTTATCTGCAGTTTGTTTGATTGCTTTTCTATCGTTAGCTGTAAAAGCTCTTAAAGCATGTTGGATTTTTAAACCTAATTGTGCCAAAACGCCACTTGGAATATCCATTGGATTTTGTGTAATAAAATAAATTCCAATTCCCTTAGAACGTATTAGCTTGACTATTGTTTCAATTTGTTCCAATAAAACTTTGCTTGCTTCGTTGAAAATTAAATGCGCTTCATCAATAAAAATCACTAACTCTGGTTGGTCAGAATCTCCTTTTTCTGGCATTTGTTGGTAAATTTCAGCTAATAAACTTAACATAAAAGTCGAGAACAACTTTGGTTTATCTTGAATGTCAGTCAGCCTTATAATGCTCACATAGCCTTTACCAGTTTTATCAATTCGCATTAAATCATCAATATCAAAAGACATTTCGCCAAAAAACAAATCGGCACCTTGCTGCTCAAGTTCAATAATTTTTCGCAAAATAGTTCCTGTAGTAGAGGTCGATATTTTTCCGTAATGCTGTTCAATTTCGCTCTTGCCTTCTTCAGTAATATAATTAATTACTTTTTTAATGTCTTTAAGATCTAAAAGAGGCATTTGGTTATCATCACAATATTTAAATATAACGGAAATTACTCCTGATTGTGTGTCATTTAAGTTTAAAATTCGCGAAAACAATACGGGTCCAAATTCTGATATTGTAGCACGCAAACGAACACCATTTTGTTCTGAAAGTGTTAATAGCTCAACAGGGAATTTTGCTGTCGTATAGGGAATGTTTATCTTTTCATGGCGATCAGTTATAAAAGGTTTTTCTTCACCTTCTTTTGCAATACCACTAAAATCACCTTTGATGTCCATCATTAAAACGGGTATTCCAAAACTGGATAATTGTTCAGACAGAACTTGAATTGTTTTTGTTTTTCCTGTACCTGTAGCCCCTGCGATTAACCCGTGACGATTCAATGTTTTTAGTGGAACTTTTACGTGTGCATCTTGCAAAGCTTCACCATCTAATATAGCGCCACCTAAAATAATGCTCTCGCCTTTAAAATTGTATCCTTCTGAAATATGTTTAACGAAATCCTCTTTTCTACTCATAATCAATTTATTTAAATCAAACGCAAGTTATTATATTTTTTTAAAAGTAACAATTTTAGTGCATACTGCAGTTTTCCTGCTTTTATACTGTTAATATCGCAAATTAATACTTTACTTACTTAAGTGGTTGTTATTGAAAATTCATACATTTTATTCACAAAAAATTACATTATTTTTGGTGAAATCGTTGATTTATCTGCATATATTGATATAAATGCAATCAAGAAACAGTCAAAAACGTTTTTAAAATAAATTTAATTACAATAAAATAAAAAAAAGTTTTTTTATTTGAACTAAAAATATAAATTTGCTCCACTACAAGTTTAATATAACTAAGAGAATTTATTTAAAACTATTAAAATTAAAAAAAATGGCAAACGTTAAAAAAGAAAAAAGCACAAACGGTGGAGGAATGGTTTCAGGAATCATTATTGTTGCTTGTGTATTAGTTGGGGTATTGATTTGGAAATTTGTAATGGGAGCTCCAGCGAATTTTGAAGGTGGAAATCCAGAAACTGGACATCCATTGAATACTTTAGGTCAAGTTTATCATGGAGGTGCGATTGTTCCAATATTATTAGGAATGTTATTAATGGTTCTTGTTTTTTCTATCGAAAGATATGCAGTTATATCTAAAGCAGCTGGTAAAACTAAACTAGACACTTTTATGACTAAGATACAAGCAAGTATCAAAGCAGGTCAAATTGAAGAAGCTATCGAATCTTGTGACAAACAACAAGGATCAGTTGCAAATGCAATTAAATCAGCTTTAATTAAATATCAAGAAGTTAAAAAAGAAGGATTCAATAGTGAAGAAGCATCAGAAACTATTCACAAAGAAATTGAAGAAGCTACTTCTCTTGAAATGCCAATGTTACAAAAGAACATGACAATTATTTCGTCTTTAGTTTCTTTAGGTACACTTATTGGTTTGTTAGGAACAGTATCAGGTATGATTAAAGCGTTTGGTGCATTAGCATCTGCTGGAACTCCGGATCAAGCTGCTCTTGCAAGTGGTATTTCTGAAGCACTTATTAATACTGCAACAGGTATTGGTACTTCAGCTGTAGCAATTATCTCTTATAACTTCTTTACATCTAAAATTGATGATTTAACATACTCTATCGATGAGGCTGCTGTATCAATTGTAAGTACTTACAGAAGATTCAGAGGTAGTTTGAAGCAATAATTATGTTGATATTTATATCAAATAAAAAATAAAAAAAGAATGGCTAAAATAAAAATAAATAAAAATCCGGGCTCTACAGATATGACAGCAATGTGTGATGTAGCATTCCTTTTGCTTACATTCTTTGTAATGACTTCAACAGCTAAGATTCCTGAAGCTTTGCCTGTAGATACTCCTTCTTCAACAGTTCAGACTAAATTGCCTGAAACTGATTTAGCTACATTAACTGTAGGTAAAGGAAAGATATTCTTTGATTTGAAAGGGAAAGAAGTTCGTGTTAGAACGTTAGAGTTAATGGCGGAGAAATACGGCGTAACTTTTACTGATGACGACAAGAGTACGTTTTCAAGAATGGATGATTTTGGTGTGCCAATTCTAAATCTAAAGCAGATTATTGAAATGAAAGCAGCTGATAGAAGTAAAGCAGGGCAACCTGGTATTCCAGCTGATTCACTTGATAATCAATTGAAAGAATGGGTATATAACGCTCGTATTGCAAATATCGAAATTAACGATAAAGAATTGCAAGTTGCTATAAAAGGTGACGCAAAAGAAGAATATCCAGCTATTAAAAGAGTGATGGATATTTTACAAGAGCAAAAAATCAATAGCTTTAGTTTAGTTACTGGTTTAAGAGGAAAAGATTTTTAATAAAAAAAACACACTAAAATGGCTGAATTAAATACCGGCGACGGTGGAGGCAAAAAAGGTGGTAAAGTAAGAAGTCAAAAATTAAATGCAAAAGTTGATTTAACTGCCATGGTGGATTTGGCTTTCTTATTAATAACATTTTTCATGCTAACCACGACGTTGTCAAAACCTCAATCGATGAGCTTGGGGTTGCCAGATAAAGATCCCACAAAAGATAATGTGGATATGAAAGTTGACGAAAACCGTACAATGACAATTTTGTTAGGTGCGGATAATAAGTTAGTTTATTATGTGGGTCTATTGGCTACTCCAATTGGAGGGCCTAAAGATTTGGCTTTTGGAAGAGATGGTATTCGTAAAGAATTGTTGTCTAGACAGAAGTCTGTTTTGGCATATTCCGCAGCTTTAGGTAAACCGAAAAACGGACTTATTGTAATTATCAAACCAAGTAAGAAGTCAAACTATAAAAATTTGATTGACATACTTGATGAAATGGCAATTGTTGGGGTTGGAGATTTTGGTAACTACGCTATCGTTCCAGAATTTTCTCCAGAAGAACAGAAATTGTTAGAAGGAAAAAAAGAGTAATCTTAATTCCCCAATAACCTAATAATTAAGAAAAATGAAATTAGACATATTAAAAAACCAATGGCTTGATATCGTATTCGAAGGACGTAACAAATCTTACGGTGCTTATGAGTTGAGACAGACAAACAGAAAAACTACTATAAAAGCCCTTATCATTGGAGCTATTGTATTTAGTGTTGCTGTTGCTGCGCCTCTAATCATAAACATGTTGCCTCAAAACGAAGAAGTAGAAATTGATAGAGATATCAAGATCACTGCGATAAAACTACCTCCAAAGAAAGAGGAGCCAAAATTGAACGTTCCACCACCACCACCACCACCACCAAAAGTGGATCAGGTAAAGTTTGTTAAGCCAGTTGTGGCAAAAGCAAATGAGGTAACAGAAGAACCGCCAAAAATTATCGAAGTAAAAGATAAAAAAATTGGAGCTGAAACTATCAAAGGTGACCCTGATGCGGTTTTAACTGTTCAACCAGTTGGAACAGGTACTGCAGCTGTTGTAGAAGAGGTAGATAACCAAATTTATAATACAGCAGGTATTGAGGTTAAACCTGATTTTCCAGGTGGAATTGATAAGTTCTACAAATTTGTAGGTAACAACTATCAGACTCCAGAGGAAGAAGGTTTAAAAGGAAAAGTATATGTAACTTTTGTAGTTGAAAAAGACGGTTCATTAACAGATATTAAAGTAATTAGAGATATCGGTTACGGAACTGGAAAAGAAGCTATCCGTGTTCTGAAGAAATGTCCAAAATGGACACCAGGTGAGCAAAACGGTAAAAAGGTTAGAGTACTTTATTCACTACCTATTACGATTCAATCTGCAGACTAATGTTAGATAACATACTAGATAATATTAAGAAGAAATCGCTTAAAGAGCGATTTCTTCTTGTTTTAGGAATTTTGTTTTTTCTGCTCTATTTGGTTTTAGGATTATTCATTATATTTATGGACAATTTTCCACTCGATATGAGTTTACCTTATAGAATAGCTTTTGGAGTAATACTTATTGCTTATGCCTCTTTTAGGTTTTTTAGAATAATTAACGACACAAACACTTAGATAATGAAGAATTTTGGTAAACTTTCGTATTTTGCTGTTTTAATACTAATTGTAATAATTACGGCTTGTAATCAAAAGAACAAATCCAAAAATCAGGAAACCGTTATAAAAGGATCAGCAACGATTTATGTTGATGAAACTTTGGCTCCGATCATTGAAGATCAAGTTGTAATTTTCGAAAACAACTATGACGCTAATATAAAATTAGTTTCAAAGTCCGAAGCAGAAACTCTTAACTCTCTGTTTAACGAAAAAGCCAGTATTGCAATTCTAACGAGAAATTTAACTGCTGAAGAGCTTAAAATTTTTCAACAACGTAAAATTAATCCGAAAGT
Source organism: Flavobacterium weaverense (assembly GCF_003688495.1). Taxonomy (GTDB): domain Bacteria; phylum Bacteroidota; class Bacteroidia; order Flavobacteriales; family Flavobacteriaceae; genus Flavobacterium; species Flavobacterium weaverense. The sequence goes on from NZ_REFH01000008.1 coordinate 716,411, forward strand.
AACTCCCATAGCTACTGACGCGATAGCATTTATATCCAGGAATACTGCTAAGGATTCTATTATTGCCTTAAAAGATGTAATAAGCTTTATGCAAGGAAAAGACGTGGCGAATATTAAAGGTCTAGTTTTTGATAATTTGAATTCTAGTACTGTTCGTTATATGAAAGAATTAGCTGTTGTTAGTGCAGTTCCTCAAAAAGGAGTTTTCTCATTTAAAACTAATGATGAAGTGATAAAATATGTTTCTGAGAATGATAATATGATTGGTGTAGTTGGTGTTAATTGGTTGTCACAACCTTCAGCTGCGACGGAAAAAAATATTCAAAATGTTACTATATTAAGAGTGGTCGGTCTTGCTGACGATAAATCGTATCTTCCTTCACAAAACGATATTGCAGAAAAAAAATACCCTTTGGCACGTGATTTGTATATAATAAACTGTCAAGGTTATTCAGGTTTAGGAATGGGGTTCGCCTCATTTGTGGCTGGAGATATTGGACAAAGAATAATTTTAAAATCAGGTTTACTACCAATTAGGATGCCGGGACGAAAAATTACGATAAAGACAAAATCAATTAATGATGAAAAATAAATTAACTATAATGAACATGAATAAATTTACAACTTTTAGTGTTGCGATATTAGCTTCAACTTTTACAATCCAAGCGCAAGACATCAATCAAGCTAAAAAAGCAATTGATGCTGAGCAGTTCGAGACTGCAAAAACAATGTTAAAGTCTATCATAAAAGATAAACCTTCTAATGGTGCGGCATTTTTTACATTAGGGAATGTATATTTAACACAAAATGTGCAGGATTCAGCTAAGATTTATTTTGACAGAGGATTGACTGCTTCTGATGAAGGTAAGTTGAATTATATAGGTTTAGGTCAGATGGATTTAGATAAAAGCGATCTTACTTCTGCTCAGTCTAAATTTGCAATGGCTACTAAAGATATGAGAAAGAAAGACTTTCAAGAATATATCTATGTTGCGAGAGCGTATATGAATGCTGATAAACCAGATTATAAAACTGCAATTACTACTTTAAATAAGGGCGTTGCATATAATGCTCAAGATGCACAACTTCAATTAGCTTTAGGAGATGCTTATTATGGTGACTCTAAACAAAACGAAGCGTATGTTGCTTATAGAAATGCTTTTCAAGCTGACAATTCTTTATTGAGAGCTAAAATGCAATTAGGTGTTTTATTAAAAGGAGCTAAGTCTTATGATGAAGCGTTGAAAGCCTACAATGAAGTTATTGCATTAAATCCTAATTATGGACCAGTTTATAGAGAGCTTGCTGAAACGTATTATAAAATAGCACGTAATAAGCCATCTCAAGCTGCTGCTAATTATAAAATTGCAATGGGACATTATGATAAATACATGTCATTAACAGATTATTCAATTCATTCAAGAATGCGTCGTGCAGATTTTTTAATCTTAATTGAAGATTATGTTGCACTTGAAGCTGAAGCAAATAAAATGATTGAATTAGACAAAGTTAATCCTAGAATTTATAGATATTTAGGATATGCTGCGTACAAAAATGGAAACGTTGATGTTGCTATTAAATCTTTAGAAAATTTTATCACAGCACCAGGAAATAAAGCAATTGCATTAGATTACTTGTACTTAGGTTTGACAAAAATCAAAAAAGGAACAAGTGCGGATGAACTTACTATTGAACCAGCTGCTTTTGAAGCAGGAATGGTAGATATTAAGAAATCAATTGAGATGGAACCTCTAGCAGTTCAAGAATTAAGTGAAGTAGGTAAAAAATTGTTTGGACAAAAACTATATAGTGAAGCTGCAGCAATATTTGAATTTGGAGCTAACACTGCAGAATCTACAAGTTACTTAGATGATAATGTGTACTATGGTTTAGCGATATACTATGCAAACATAAACAAAGCAAAAGGCGTTCAGGTTGATGCTGTAGCATTGCAAAAAGCTGATGCTGCTTTTGATAAAGTTTTAGTAGCATCACCGACTTACCTTGAGGCATATCTTTATAAAGCTAGAACAAATAGATTACTTGAAAAAGATGATTTAATGGTTAAGAACTATGAGGATTATGTAGCGAAAACTACTGAATTAGGAGCAGAAGAGTTAGCTAAGCCGGCTATCAAAACTAAAATTGTAGAATGTTATAATAATATGGCAGCTAGTTTTGCTAATACTGATAAGCCAAAAGCAATCGAGTATTTCAAAAAAACATTAGCATTAGATCCAGAAAACAGTTATGCTGCTGAGTCTATTAAAATTCTTAAATAATAAAAATTAAGTTTTTTACAATTACAAAACCGATGGTTATCAAACCATCGGTTTTTTTGTGGCTGATTTTGAGTACTTAAGTATGTATTTCTTCTTCGATTGTTTGTATTAAGTCTATGATTTATTAAATTAAGGTTTTTAAAGTTTATTATATTCCGAGTTAATTTCAAATTAACTCCTTTTCAAATTAACTATCTTTGCACTTTAAATTAAATAAATGTTATCAAAAGAAGTACAGTTAGAAGTTAATAAAGGAATGATGTTGCCTTTGATGGAAGAATTTTATACTATTCAAGGAGAAGGGTACCATACAGGAACAGCAGCATATTTTATAAGAATAGGTGGTTGCGATGTGGGTTGCCATTGGTGTGATGTTAAAGAAAGTTGGAATGCAGAATTACATCCTCCTACGGGAATTGATTTAATCGTAGCAAATGCTAGTAAATATTCGAAAACTATAGTTATTACGGGTGGAGAGCCATTGATGTGGGATATGACATTGCTTACACAAAAATTAAAGGATAAGAATTTGAATGTCCATATTGAGACTTCAGGAGCGTATCCGCTATCTGGTACATGGGATTGGATTTGTCTTTCGCCAAAGAAAAATAAGTTACCTACAGATACGATTTATGATAATGCACACGAGCTAAAAGTAATTATTCATAATAAGCATGATTTTATCTTTGCAGAGGAACAAGCAGAAAAAGTGAATCCAAATGCAATATTATTTCTTCAACCTGAGTGGAGTAAGAATGACGAAATGACACCGTTAATAGTTGAATACGTAATGAAAAAGCCAAAGTGGAGAGTCTCATTGCAGACACATAAATATCTTAATATTCCTTAAAAAAGTTTATATTTGGACTTCTAAAACCAAACCAAATGAAAAAAATAGTAATAGCAGCAGCATTTATGTTTGTCGCAAATATAGCAGCAGCCCAAGATTCTTTCAAAGCTGATGCTTTAAAAGTAATTGAGATATCTGGCGCCGCTGGTCCAATGCAAATGGCAAAGGAGCAAATTATGCAAAATATACCAGAAGCGAATAAGATTGAATTCTCTAAAGATTTTGACGCGAGTTTACCTTCTTTGTATGAAAAACTAGCCGTGATTTATATGGAAACCTATACTCAGGACGATATTAAAGAAATGCTCAAATTTTATAATTCACCTCTAGGTAAGAAAATATCAAATTCTACAGGAGAACTTTATAAGAAATCTACTGCTGCGGGCCAAGAATGGGGAGCAGGTTTACAAGGTATGATGATGAAATATATGAAATAGTAACTACAGTTTACATAAGAGCCCAAATTCTAAATTTGGGCTTTTTTGTATAATATGTTTTTCTTTTGAAGAAATTTAAATAGAGATTTTTGCCAAGTAATCATAATGCTCACCTTCTTGAATTAATTCACATTTTAATCCATTAGCTAAAGCTGCATTTTGCAAAGTATTGTAATCGAGATAAAGCCATGGAAAGGGATTTTCTTTTTCTCCCTTGTAACTTACTGTAAATTCCAATTCCCCATAATAACCTTCTGCAGGAATTGAGTATGCACCTTCTTCATCTTCGTCAAACATATAGATGATATCTGAACTGTCAATTAAAATTTGGCCTTGTGGATTTAAGAGACCTTTTAATTTCTGTAAGTACTTTGTAGTATCTTTAAGTGTCCCAAATATCCCAGTTCCATTCATTAACAATAGGATTGTGTCATATTTACTTGCTGAATCACTAGAGTCTAAGTCAAGTACATTTTGCACTTTCGTATTTTTAACACCTCTTAATTTGCATGCATTTATAGCGTATTCTGATATATCAATGGCTAAAACTTCTAAGTTTTTTTCGTTTTGCAAATACAAACTATGACTTCCTGCGCCACATCCAACGTCTAGGATTTTTCCTTTTGATAATTGAAGTGCCTTCTGTTCTAAAATTGGCATCTCATCGTATGAGCGAAATAGATAAGACACAGACATCTCATCTTCTTCAGAAATTGTAGTCTCCGTTATTAAGTCTTCAGGAAAATTATTTGTTTGATAGTCGAGAATGGCTTTGCCAAATAGATCTTTCATCTTTTAATTTCGAGGAATGAAAAAATATTATCCTCTTTATTTGTTATTATTTTATTTTTCGAACTTGAAGTCGTTACTTTTGTACCGTCAACTTTAATATAAAAAATTGAAACCTACTTTAAACGAATTACCTAAAGAAGCCAAAGATAAGCATATCGAAAACAAAAAGTATTTTGATAAGCTGAAAAAAAAGGCGCCTAAGAATCTAGATTATATAATGCAAGATTTACATGATGCTGAGTTTAAAAAAACGGATTGTTTAAAATGTGCTAATTGTTGTAAAACAACAGGTCCATTATTTACTTCTGCTGATATTGAGCGGGTATCAAAACATTTACGACAAAAACCCCAGCAATTTATTGAGCAGTATTTACGTATTGATGAAGATCAGGATTATGTATTGCAATCTGTACCTTGTTCTTTTTTAGATAATGAAAATGCTTGTTTTATATACGACGTAAGACCAAAAGCATGTCGTGAGTTCCCTCACACAGATAGAAAAAAGTTTCAACAAATTACAGATCTTACTTTGAAAAACGTAGCAATCTGTCCCGCGGCTTTCAATATAGTTGAGGAAATGAAAAAGAAACTTCCTTTATAGGATTATAAATCGTCTTTAAAATTCCATTGAAAGCTTTTACTTTCTATCAAAAGCAGAACTTAATAAATTTTATTTTAAGTCCATTAGTATAGTTCGTGTTTTAGCAGTATTTTTGACAAAAGTGCTATATTTTCGCTCCTAATTTTAATCAGATACAAATCCAACCTTGAATTTAGAATACTTTATTGCTAAAAGGCTAATTACAGCTAAGGATTATAAAAGCAGTATATCTGCACCTATTATAAAAATCGCAATATCTGCTATTGCTATTGGTATGATAATGATGATTGTTTCTGTAGCAACTGGTATAGGATTGCAGCAGAAAATCCGTGAGAAGATTTCAGCCTTCAATGGTCATATCATCATTTCAAACTACGACAATAACTTATCAGAAGTTACACTAGTTCCTATTTCTAAGAAACAAAATTTTTATCCTAAGTTCACTTCTGTCAAAGGTGTGAATCATGTTCAGGCAATTGCGACTAAAGCGGGGATTATAAGAACAGAGACTGCCTTCGAGGGAATAATTCTTAAAGGAGTGGGTAAGGATTACCAGTGGAAAAATATAAATGAATATTTGATTTCAGGAAAACTGCCTGATTTTTCGCAGGATTTAAATCAAGAAGTTGTAATTTCTCAATTCCTTGCAAATAGGTTAAATCTAAAAGTCGGTGATTCTTTCAATACCTTCTTTATTAAGGAAGAGCAAAATAAACTGCCTATCAGTCGACGATTTAAAATAACGGGAATATTTAATTCAGGATTTCAAGAATTTGATGCTACTTATGTAATAGGCGATATCAGGCACTTGCAACGCATTAATAAATGGGGTCCCGACCAAGTTGGAGCATTTGAAGTCTTTGTTGATGACTTTGATCAGATACAAGAAGTAGGTGAAAAAGTCTATCAAGAAACTTCCTCAACTCTCGATACAAAAACAATAATTGAAAAATACAGCTATATTTTTGAGTGGCTAGAGCTATTTGACTTTAATATCATCGTAATTCTGGTTGTAATGATTTTAGTTGCTACTATTAATATGGTGGTCGCACTGCTAGTTCTTATATTAGAGCGAACACAAATGATAGGAATATTGAAAGCTCTCGGTGCGGATAACTGGTCTGTTCGAAAAATATTTCTTTACAATGCATTGTACTTAATAGTGAGAGGTCTTTTCTGGGGGAATCTCATTGGAATCTCGTTATTATTGGTGCAGCAATATTTCGGACTCATAAAGTTAAATCCCGAAAATTACTATGTTAACGAGGCGCCAGTCTATTTGAATTGGGGTTATATAGGTTTGCTAAATTTACTTACCGTAACTATTTGCTTTTTAGTTTTACTAATCCCCTCTTATATAATCACTAAGATTTCACCTGTAAAAGCAATCCGTTTCGATTAGATTTTCTTTTGGGCGTTACCCTTTATATAAAAAGAGCCTGTTACCTTTTGGGGTAACAGGCTCTTTTTATATAAGGGGTCGGGCTATTCGCTTTAAGTCCTCGCAAAGTTTCTTTTCACTTCACTTTGCTGTGGGCTATCCGCTGCTATCCTTAACGAGGACTAGAATTAGAATGATGACTTTTTAATACTCCTATATATAATGTATAACATAAGTGTGGAGATATTTAATTTAGTGATGAACTGTAAACACGCTAAAGCAATGTAGAATTGCATTTAAAGCGCGATCATTCTTCGTGATAGGTTAGTTGAGTCTATATCTCGTACTTGTTATTAGCGTAAAAGTAGAGCGATGATAAAAAATTATAGAGCCAAAGTTCGTATTTACAGTGAGTTAAAAACAATCTTCAACAAATCTTAAAAAAACTCACAAAAAAAGCTTGTATAACGGTATAAACGTTGTAGTTTTGCACCCGCATCAGCGCAGACGTTCTTACTTAATTAATGGAAATCGAATCAAAACTAAGGCGAAAGTTTTAGAAAAAAGATTTGGCAGAAATAAAAGAAGTAATTACATTTGCCGCCCCTAACGGGGAGCAAGTTCTTAGACAGATTGAGCAGGTAGGTAAGTTGAGAGATCGAATTATCACTTGAAAAGCGGAGAAAATTTATTTTCTAAAAACTTTTCAAAAAGCCTTGTGAGATTTAAAAAGAGGTTGTACTTTTGCACCCGCCTTGAGAGACACATTATATGTGTTAATTGAGACGAGAAACTGAAATAAATTCAGTTTAAAAAATTAAGAAGAACACGTTCCTAGACATATTGAATTGACAGCCGTTTTAACAGAGATGTTAGAACAAAAGAATAAGAGTAATAGAATTGAGAGATTTGAAAAAACCGATAGAATTGGAGTCGCATAATAACTAGCTTAGATTTTATTTA
>NZ_REFH01000009.1 GCF_003688495.1 Flavobacterium weaverense
CCCGCCTGCGCAGATGGTACTGCAGTTATGTGGGAGAGTATGTCGTCGCCTTTCTTTAAAAACCCTATTCATGTATTTGAATAGGGTTTTTTGTTATATAAAAAGTTGGGAAAATATATTTAATTCAACCAGTACCATTAAAATTTATTCGAAACCTTGATTCTTGTGAGTCAAGGTTTTTTATTTTAATTTTCTATATTTTAAATTAAATCTTTTAATTGACTGATTTCTGTCAAATGATTTCAATTAACTACAATAATTCGGTATTACGTTAGAATTTTATTTCATGAATATGGAAAAAAGCTGTTAAAATCAATTAAATTTCTCAGGTAAAATTTAAATTAATTAAAAATTTAAAAGTAGATTTGAATCACTTAATATTTTGGTGTTATTTATTTTTAATTGCTACTTATGAAAAGGAGAGATTTTTTGACCACTACGACACTTGCATCTGCAGGTTTGACATCATTTTTAGTTTCAGGATGTGAAGGATTAAATAAATCTGATCAACCAAATTCTAATGTCGAATCAGATTTAAATTTTGAACTTGATGAGGAAACAATTATTAGTTTAACACAAAAGCTGGATTCTGGTAAGTATACTTCTGAACAATTAGTTAAATTGTATCTCAACCGTATTGAACAAATCGATGCGAAAGGTGCAAAGTTAAACTCTGTTATCGAAATTAATCCTGATGCCTTGTCTATCGCTAAAGCGATGGGTTCAGAAATTAATTTAGGTAAAAAGCGAGGCCCTTTACATGGACTTCCTATTCTTATTAAAGATAATATTGACACAGCTGACAAAATGCAAACTACTGCCGGATCATTAGCATTAGAGGGAAATATTGCTTCTAAAGATGCGTTTATTGTTACAAAATTAAGAGAGGCTGGCGCAATTATATTAGGAAAAACTAATTTAAGTGAATGGGCAAATTTTCGATCGACCAACTCTAGTTCTGGTTGGAGTAGTAGAGGAGGCCAAACTAAAAATCCTTATTTTTTAGACAGAAATCCTTGTGGTTCAAGTGCTGGTTCTGGTGTAGCAGTTTCTGCTAACTTGTGCGTTGTAGCAATTGGTACAGAAACAGACGGTTCAATTGTTTGTCCTGCCTCAGTCACCGGTGTTGTAGGAATCAAGCCTACCGTTGGCTTAGTAAGTAGGAGTGGAATTATTCCTATTTCAAAAACTCAGGATACGGCGGGTCCAATGGCTAGGACAGTGGAAGATGCTGCAATTCTGCTTGGTGTTTTAGCTGCCGTAGATAATAATGATTCAATTACGCAAGAGAGTGCAGGAAAGAACTTTGCTGATTACACTAAATTTTTAGATTTAAACGGCCTTGCAGGAAAAAGAATTGGAATTGAGAAAAAAGCACAAGGAAATAATAAGTATGTTAATGAGCTTTTCGCAGTTACTGTTGCTATTCTGAAAAAGAATGGAGCAGTACTAGTTGAAATTGACTATTTGGATAAATTTAATTCTTTAGGCGCTTCAGAATCTGAAGTTCTTCAATATGAGTTTAAAGATGGAGTAAATAATTATTTGGCTAACGCAAATTGTAAAGTTAAGTCTTTGAGTAAAGTTATAGAGTTCAATCGTAAGAACGAAGATAAAGCAATGCCTTATTTTAAGCAAGAATTGTTAGAGAGTTCGAATGCGAAATCCGATTTAAGCGATAGAAAATATTTAGAAGCTTTAGAAAATAGTCACATTGGTAGTAAAAATATTCTAGGCAAAATTTTTACTGATAATCAATTAGATGCTATTTGTGGAATCACAATGGGTCCAACCTGCAGCATTGATACTATTTATGGAGATCGATGGGGAGATTATTCCTTAACTACTCCAGCAGCAATTAGTGGTTATCCACATATTACTGTTCCTTGTGGTAAAGTTTATGATTTACCAGTAGGTTTATCTTTTTTTGGTACTGCTTATACGGAAGGTAAATTGATTGGAATAGCATATTCGTATGAGCAAGCTTCTAAAAAAAGAGTGAAGCCAGATTTTAAAACATCTTTTCTAGGATAGAATATTCCTTACTGTAATTAATTTTAGACCTACTAAAATATTTTTCTATTAGAAAAATACTTAATGTTTTATACTCCCGTTTTTTTCAATAAAATTATAATTGGAAGACAAATCATCTCAATTGAATATGATGTAATAAAGCTAAGTTTAGAAGCAAAATGGACCAAGAGTAAACTAAATAAAATTTTAGACTGCTTAATCCATCTTGCTTTTAATAAGCACTAAGTTTATTAACAAACGTTTTCAATATTAGTAAAGTATTCTTTAAATTTAAGGTACTTGACAAATAGTAAAGCCGGTTAGATCTCATAAAATAGTAGAACATTTATAGACCTGTATCCTATTGTTAATTGAAAACATCATTCAACTTTACAATATAATTATATTTACATCTTTCCAACATTGTATGAACTATTCAAGCTAATAAAGAATAACAATCTTACTATTCCTCCTTGAAATCAACTGATAAAGAGTTTACACAGTAACGCTGACCAGTTTTTGTCGGTCCATCATCAAATACATGTCCTAAATGGCTTCCACAATTAGCGCAAAGTATTTCTGTACGCTTCATTCCGTGAGTTACATCGGAGATAAATTCTACTTTTCCAGGTATTGACTCGTCAAAAGAAGGCCAACCGCAATGCGCGTCAAATTTAGTATTGCTTTCGAACAATGATTCACCACACGCCCCGCACGCGTAAGTACCTTTTTCAAAGTTTAAATTGTACTTTCCTGTGTGTGGATATTCAGTTCCTTTTTTTCGAAGAATTCTATAACGTTCTTCTCCAAGTTCTGCCTTCCATTGTTCCTCTGATTTTTCTAATGGATATTTCATTTCTTTACAATTTAAGTTAGTCTTTTTTCAGTATTATAATAATTATCTTTTTTCTATTTATCTAAGAACGCAATTGTTTTTTCAATTACGGCATTATTTCCTAGAATTTTTCGGTGTCCTAAACCATGAGTTAACATCAATTCTCCATTTTTTAAATATTTATGAATATGAATTCCTGCCTTGACAGGAACTTCTGGATCATCGTGATCATGTATAACTAATACAGGAATAGTAGCTTTTGCTGCAGCGATATAAGCAGAATAGCTATTCATCTCTTCACCATATTTCTTTTCGAAATGCAAACGTAATAGTGTGCTAATATTTGGCTTTAACTCTAATTTAGCAACGAAATCATCTAAAATATCTTGGACAATATCACCGCTTCCTATTACAATAGCTTTATTAACTTTTAAACCGCTTTTTATAGCGTTTAGAACAGACATTCCCCCTAAGGAGTGACCGATCGCAGCTTCGAATGGTCCGAATTGCTTATCGATTTCCATAATCGAGCTAATAAAATCGGTCATAATTGTCATTTTTCCTGGAGACTTACCATGAGCAGGAGCATCAAAACTGATTGTAGAATATCCTATTTTTACTAATTCATCAGCTATCTTAAATAATTGTGTTCCTCGACCGGACCAACCATGAACTAGTAGTATTTTCTTTTTGCTATCTCCGTACTGATACAGAACAATTTCTTTACCAATCTCTGGTATGTTAATTAACTTTTGTGTGCTTTTACGATCCATATCTAACTCCCTTTTAGGAATTTTATGTTTTATTGGAGTCGTAAATAATTTAGAAGCAAAGAGTGTAATGAGTTTTGGTGAAATTAAAGAGATTAATTTACATGTTACTAACATAATCTTAGGAATTTTTAAAGATTGTGTATGTACAGAACTATTTTTTGTCATATCAATAAATTTTCAATCGGGCAATGATGTTAATTTTTTTTTAGTAAATTTAGAAAAACATAAAAGTAGTATTTTTTACAAACGTATTTATTGCTATTAACATAAAAGGGACAAATAAAGCGTAATTGCGATGATCGTACTAGAATTAATTATAAAATCAAATTTCATTTATGGAAATATTTCATATTAGTGCTGAATGTTATCCGGTAGCCAAAGTGGGTGGATTAGCGGATGTTGTAGGAGCGCTACCAAAATATCAAAATAATGCTGGACATCTTGCAAGGGTTGTTGTACCAGGTTATGATACAAAATTTAAAAGTGAAAATGATTTTGAGTGTGTTCATTGGGGACATGTGAAATTAGGTAATTTTAGTTTTCCTTTTAATGTTCTTAAAGAAACCACGGATATGCTGGGTTTTGAACTCTACTTGATAGAAATACCAGATCTTTTTAATAGAAAAGATGTTTACGGTTATGAGGATGACATCGAACGCTTTTTATCATTTCAAATTGCAACTTTAGATTGGATTATTGGAAGAGGTTCAGTGCCAGATGTAATTAATTGTCACGATCATCATACGGGTTTAATACCTTTTATGATGTTATACTGCCACAAGTATAATAAACTTAAAGAGGTGCCCTCAATGATTACAATTCATAATGGATTGTATCAAGGTCAATTCAGTTTTGATAAATTATATTATTTACCTCATTTTGATTTAGCGCACGTTCACGTTTTAGAATGGGATAATTGCATTAACTCATTGGCAGTAGGTATCAAATGTGCATGGGCGGTGACTACGGTTTCTCCAAATTATCTAAATGAAATTAATTATTCAGCTAATGGATTAGAATCCTTGTTTAATTTAGTTCGTTATAAGTCAAAAGGAATTTTGAATGGGATAGATATCGAAGTGTGGGACCCTGAAAAAGATTCTGCGTTAGAAAAAAACTATTCTATCAAAAATTTCGAACTTGGTAAACAAAAAAACAAGGAAAAGCTATGTAAACTTTTTGATTTAGATCCTAGTAAACCGCTTTTTAGCTTCATTGGAAGATTATTAGAGGAAAAAGGGGGAGATTTATTACCCCATGCTTCAGCTCTAGCTTTATCTGAAAATTATCAACAAATAAATATTTTGATATTAGGTTCTGGTAACACAACTATTGAAAAGCAGCTCAATAGTTTATTGCATGATTATAAAGGAAATTACAATACTTTTATTGGCTACAATGAAGAATTAGCGCATCTAATTTATGCAGGTTCAGATTTCCTACTGATGCCATCACGTGTTGAGCCTTGCGGTTTAAACCAAATGTATTCACTTAGATACGGTACGATTCCTATAGTAAGAAGAACAGGTGGATTAAAGGACACCGTAATAGATTTTGGAGATAACGGAAATGGTATTTGTCATGACCAAGCAAGCGTGAGAGATATTTGCTATTCCATTGATAGAGCAGTAGATCTTTTTAATGATAAAAAGCAATTCAATAAAATTAGAAAAATAGGGATGAACACGGACCATTCATGGGAGCGAGTTTGCCAAGAATACATAGAGATATACAAATTAATAAGTAACAAGATATGAAGGCTAAAAAGAAAAATGTAATTGCAATTATATTAGGGGGTGGACAAGGCTCAAGATTATATCCGTTAACCGAAACAAGATCTAAACCAGCAGTACCGATTGGAGGAAAATACAGATTAGTAGATATTCCGATATCAAACTGTATGAATTCTGATATTTACAGGATGTTTGTGTTGACTCAGTTTAATTCTGCTTCATTGAATGCACACATTAAAAACACCTATAATTTCAGTGTTTTCAGTCATGCATTTGTTGATATTCTTGCCGCAGAGCAAACTCCTGATAATCCAACTTGGTTTCAAGGAACAGCCGATGCTGTAAGACAATGTATGCCACACTTTTTAAATCATGATTTTGATTATGCTTTAATACTTTCAGGAGATCAATTATATCAAATGGATTTCAATGAAATGCTTGAAGCGCACATCAACAATGAAGCTGATATTTCTATTGCTACTTTACCAGTTAATGCTAAAGATGCACCAGAATTCGGAATTCTTAAAACTAATTCTGAAAGTTTTATCGAATCATTTATTGAAAAGCCAGCTAAAGAATTACTACCTGAATGGGAATCTGATGTAAGTGACCAAATGAAGAGTGAAGGAAAACATTACTTAGCCTCAATGGGTATTTATATTTTCAATAGAAAATTGTTGATTGACATTATGTCTAATCAGGAAACTAAAGATTTTGGTAAAGAAATTATTCCACAAGCTGTAGGTCATAAAAAAATCTTGAGTTATCAATACGAAGGATATTGGACTGATATAGGTAATATTGATTCTTTTTTTGAAGCAAATATTGGACTAACAGAAGATTTGCCAAAATTCAACTTATTTGATAATGAAAATAAGATATATACAAGACCTAGATTGCTTCCTCCTTCTAAATTTCAAAAAACTATTGTCGATAAATCGCTTATCTCTGAAGGCTGTATATTAAATGCAAAAGAAATTAATCGATCCGTCATAGGAATTAGATCTCGAATAGGAGATGGAACCATAATTCAAAATTCTTACGTGATGGGAAATGATTTGTATCAAAATATTGATGATATGAATGAAGACATCGTAAACAAGAGAAATTTAATTGGTATTGGAGAGCGTTGTTTTATAAATAATGCATTAGTGGATAAAAATTGTAGAATTGGTAATGATGTTTACATAAACGGTGGAGCGCACTTAGGGGATTTTTCTAATGAATTGTACGCCATTAAAGACGGAATAGTAGTAATTAAAAAAGGGGCAGTTATTCCAGATAATTACATTATCAAATAAATGTAAAAACTGTTATTACTTAAATTAATATTCTTTTTATAAAGAGAATTACACAATCGAACTATGAATAAAGTTATTTCGCACTCTCTTTTCACGGATTTTGACATTGATTTATTCAAAGCGGGAAAGCATTTTCGCTTGTACGAAAAACTTGGTGCACATCTTATCTCAGTCGATGGAGTCGACGGCGTTTACTTTGCTGTTTGGGCTCCTACAGCTCATTCTGTATCAGTTATTGGTGAATTCAATTTCTGGACATCTGGCGAACATCAGTTAGAAGTGAGATGGGATTCATCTGGTATTTGGGAAGGTTTTATTCCTCATGTTAAAAAAGGCACTACATACAAGTATAGAATACAGTCTAACAATAATGGCGTAATTACGGAAAAAGCAGATCCGTTTGCTTTTTACTGTGAGAAACCACCGCATACAGCATCGGTTATTTGGGACTTAGATTACAAATGGGGCGATGAAAAGTGGATGAAAACACGTCAAAACCACAATGGATTAGATAAACCTTATTCAGTTTACGAAGTTCATTTAGGATCATGGAAAAGACACAGCAGCGAAAACAGATTTCTAACGTATGTCGAATTTGCGGAAGATCTAGTAAATTATGTAAAGGAGACTGGATTTACGCATGTTGAGTTTATGCCTATTATGGAATATCCTTATGATCCGTCATGGGGTTATCAACTAGTAGGTTATTTTGCACCCACCTCTCGTTTTGGTAATCCACAAGAATTCATGTTTTTAGTTGATAAACTGCACGAAGCTGGTATAGGAGTGGTTCTTGATTGGGTTCCTTCTCACTTTCCTGATGATGCACATGGTTTAGGATTCTTTGATGGCTCTAATTTATTCGAACATCCAGATCGTAGAAAAGGTTATCACCCGGATTGGAAAAGTCTAGTTTTTAATTACGGTCGCAATGAAGTACGCTCCTTTTTAATAAGTAATGCACTTTTTTGGTTACAATATTACCACGCAGATGCACTTAGAGTAGATGCTGTTGCATCAATGTTGTATTTAGATTATTCTAGAAATGATGGAGAGTGGGAGCCAAATATTTATGGTGGAAGAGAAAATTTAGACACCATAAGTTTCTTAAAAGAATTTAATGAAGCTGTTTACTCTAATTTTGAAGGTGTTCAAACTATCGCAGAGGAAAGCACTTCTTATCCAATGGTTTCAAGACCAACATCAATAGGTGGTTTAGGATTTGGTATGAAATGGATGATGGGTTGGATGCACGATACTTTAGACTATTTTAAAAGAGATACTGTTTACAGAAAATATCATCAGAATGATTTAACTTTCTCTATGAATTATGCCTTTTCAGAAAATTTTATGTTACCGCTCTCGCATGATGAAGTTGTATACGGTAAAAAATCAATCGCTGAACGCATGCCAGGTGACGAGTGGCAAAAGTTTGCTAATTTGAGATTATTGTATGGCTATATGTTTACGCATCCTGGCACAAAATTACTTTTTATGGGATGTGAGTTTGGACAAAGTCGCGAATGGAATTTTGAAGGAAGTTTAGATTGGCATTTGTTACAATATCCGTTTCATGAAGGAGTGAAGAAATTAATAACTGACCTAAATAATTTATACAAAACGCAACCTGCACTGTATGAGAAGCAATTTAGCCAAGAAGGTTTTGAATGGATTAATTATTCAGATCATCAAAATGCAGTGATTTCTTTTATTCGAAAAGGGAACAAGCCTAAAGAATCAGTTATCGTTGTTTGTAATTTTACAGAAGTCGTGCGAACTAATTATCGCGTCGGAATTCCTAAGAAAGGAAAATTAACGGAGATTTTTAATAGTGATGCAAAAATGTATGGAGGAAGCGGTGTTTCTAACATCAAAAAAATCGCTATTCAAGCAATGCCATACGATGGTAGAGATTACTCAGCTGAGCTTGTTTTAGCACCATTAAGTGTATCTGTTTTTAAAATCTAAAAAAAATTACCGAGTAAGGTATAAGTAATGATTCTCACTTTTTTGAGAGTCATTATTTATTTTAAGTAAGGAGTAGCTATAACGTTTTCGTGAATAAATATTCATAAAAAACTGAATGCGAAGTAATTTTGTATTTTTGACAACCCAAATTTGAATAAAATTAATATTATAAAAAATGATTACAAATACAGAATTAGAATATAAAGGAGATTTATATCCCACAAAAATTGTTTCTTATGACCATGAGGTAGATTCTGTGAGTTTTTATACAGATAATAGTGTTATTTTGAAGGTAACCGTATTAAGAGATAGCTTAATTCGATTCAGATTTACTACCAAAGGATATTTCAGTAACGACTTTTCATATGCAATTGATAAAAGTCACACTCATGGATACAATTTTTTAGAAGTTACTGATGAAGATGAATATTACCAAATAAAGACTAGTAAAGTCAAATGTAAGATACAGAAAATTGATATGAGATTGTCAATTTTTGATTTAAATGACTGCATTATCTTAGAAGATGAACTTGGTTTTCACTGGGAAGAAAGTTATGAACTAGGAGGTAATATTGTAAAAATGAGCAAAACATCGAAAGATGGTGAATGTTTTTACGGACTTGGTGACAAAGCTACACAGCTAAATTTGAAAGGAAAAAGATTAGAGAATTTCGCAACTGATCAATATGCTTTTCAAAAAGATCAAGAACCTTTATATAAAGTAGTTCCTTTTTATATCGGGCTTCATAATAAAAAATCCTACGGAATTTTCTTTGATAATACATTTAGAACCTATTTTGATTTTTGTCATGAAAGAAGAAATGTAACCAGTTATTGGGCTGAAGGTGGTGAAATGAACTATTATTTTATTTATGGTCCCCAAATGGAAGATGTTGTAACTACTTACACAGATCTTACAGGAAAGCCAGAATTACCGCCTTTGTGGGCTCTGGGATATCATCAATGTAAATGGAGCTATTATCCAGAAAGTAATTTAAAAGAGGTAGCTGCAAAATTTAGAGAGTTGAAAATTCCTTGTGACGCCTTGTACTTAGACATCGATTACATGGAGGGATTTCGTTGTTTTACTTGGAATAAAGAGTATTTTCCAGATCCTAAAAGAATGGTCGCTGAATTAGCTGAAGATGGTTTTAAAACTGTCGTGATTATTGATCCAGGAATAAAAATTGACAAGGAATATTTTGTTTATAAAGAAGCTTTAGAAAAAGATTACTTCTGTAAGAGAGCTGATGGTCCTTATATGAAAGGAAAAGTATGGCCAGGAGAATGTAATTTCCCAGATTACACAAATCCAGTTGTGCGAGAATGGTGGGCAGGATTATTCAAGGAATTAATTTCAGATATTGGGGTAAAAGGCGTGTGGAATGACATGAATGAGCCAGCCGTTATGGAAGTTCCTAATAAGACTTTTCCAATGGATGTAAGACATGATTATGATGGAAATCCTTGTAGTCATAGAAAAGCACATAATATCTATGGTACTCAAATGGCAAGAGCGACGTATCATGGTGTGAAGCGATTCGCTTATCCTAAAAGACCATTTGTTATAACGAGATCTGCTTATGCAGGAGCGCAACGTTATTCTTCTTCTTGGACGGGCGATAATATCGCTACTTGGGAACATTTATGGATTGCGAACATACAAATGCAGCGAATGTCGATTTCTGGAATGGGATTCACCGGTTCTGATATTGGTGGTTTTGCAGAACAGCCTTCTGGCGAATTGTACGCTAGATGGATTCAACTAGGTGTTTTTCATCCTTTTTGTAGAACGCACTCTTCAGGAGATCATGGAGATCAAGAACCTTGGGCTTTTGATGAGGAAGTTATTGATATCACAAGAAAATTTGTGAATTTAAGATATCAGTTATTGCCGTATTTGTACACGATGTTTTGGCAGTACATTGAACAAGGTATTCCGATGTTGAAACCATTAGTATATTTTGATCAGGAAGATATTCAAACGCATTATCGAAACGACGAATTTATATTTGGAAATCAAATCTTAGTTTGCCCTATTTTAGAACCAAATGCATTAGGAAGAAGGATGTATATTCCAAGAGGTGATTGGTATAATTACTGGACAAATGAATATTGTAAAGGTGGAAAAGAAATTTGGATTGATACCAAGTTTGATGAAATTCCAATTTTTGTTAAAGCAGGATCTATAATTCCGAAGTATCCCGTTCAGCAATATGTGGGCGAACTAGAATTTGATGAGTTGTCATTAGATGTTTATTATAAACTTGGTAAAGAAAAGTCTGTAGTATATGAAGATGCTCAAGATGGATACGATTATAAGAAGGGTAGGTATAGCTTTTTGTCATTTCAAACTAATGGAAAAAATAATGAGCTAATTGTTCAAGTCCATAAAGAAGGGAAGTATGACACACAATACTCAAAATATAAAATTAATCTTATTGGACTTCCTTTTGCAATCAAGGCAATTCAAATTGACAATGTTGAATTCTTGTTTGATAGAGAAACTTTAAAAAAAGAGAGTTATTTAATCGTTGATAAAGGATTTACAGCTTTACATATTATAGGTGAATAACAATAATAATGAAACATTATGTTTAAATTATATAAATGTTAAAGTTTGTTAACAGTGTATATTTGTCCAATAAATTAAATCTTAGATTATGAAAAAACATATATTATTAGGAATATGCGCGTTAGGTTTAGTGTACTCTTGTGCGACTAATCCAATTACGGGAAAAAAGAGTTTGAACTTTGTTTCGAATAGTGAATTGTTTCCTTCATCGTTTCAACAGTATGGCACTTTTTTGAAAGAAAATAAAGTTATTACTGGAACTGCCGATGCAAGAAAAGTAGAAAATGTAGGTTTAAGAATAAAAGCTGCTGCTGAAAAATACTTAATTTACCTAGGACAAGGACAGTATTTAAAAGACTACCGTTGGGAATATAAATTAATTGATAACAAAGAAGTAAACGCTTGGTGTATGCCAGGAGGAAAAATCGTTGTGTACTCTGGTATTTTACCAGTAACAAAAACTGATGCAGGTTTAGCAACAGTAATGGGTCATGAAGTTTCTCACGCATTAGCTAATCATGGTGCGCAGCGTATGAGCGCAGGTCAGTTACAAGAAATTATCGGTGTAGGTGTTTCTGCAGCTACTTCTGGTAAAAGTGAGCAAACGCAACAAATTTGGAATCAAGCTTACGGGATTGGTTCTCAAGTAGGAGTAATGTTACCTTTTAGTAGAGGTCACGAAACTGAAGCTGATAAAATTGGTCTTACATTAATGGCTATCGCTGGATATAATCCTGAGGAGTCTATTACTTTCTGGACAAGAATGGCATCACAATCATCTGGTCAAGCGCCATCAGAGATTATGAGTACGCACCCATCTGATGCTACGAGAATTGCAAATTTAAAAGCATTAATTCCAGAAGCTAAAGCAATGGCTGCTAAAGTTGGAGTTATAAAATAATATTTTTTTAGATAATTTTAAAAAAGGCTAATCTCATTTGAGTTTAGCCTTTTTTTTGTTTTAAAATTGTTATTAATTGTTAAAGTTATTGTTGAGTAATAAGCTAAGCTTGTTACTATTTTAATACAACTATACTTTTTCTTTGGATAAAATTAAATAAATTCGCAACTCAAAATATCTACTATGGCTGATTTACCAAAAGGAAGTACGAAATTATTAAATGCTTGGGCTTTTTATGATTGGTCAAATTCTGTTTATACTTTAACTATCGCGTCGGCAATATTTCCAATATTTTATGAAGCCTTATTTTCTGATCGAAGTCATTACATCAATGCTTTTGGATTTAGCTTAAAAAATTCGGCGCTTATAAGTTTTGTAACAGCCATCGCATTTTTACTGGTTGCTGTGATGTCTCCATTATTATCTGGAATAGCAGATTATGCTGGTAATAAGAAGTCGTTTATGAAATTCTTTTGTTATGTTGGAGCACTTTCGTGCATGGGTTTGTACTGGTTTAATTTAGATAACATATATATTGGATTGATTTTCTATCTTTTTGGTTTGATAGGGTATTGGGGAAGTTTAGTTTTTTATAATTCCTATTTACCTGATATTGCTTTTGTAGAGCAGCAAGACAAAATTAGTGCCAAGGGATATTCTATGGGATATGTGGGAAGCGTAATTTTACTTGTAGTCAATTTAGCAATGATTATGAAGCCCACTATATTTGGAATTTCAGGTAGTTCAGGTGAAGCGGCAATGAAGGCGATGCGATATTCCTTTGTGATGGTTGGTGTTTGGTGGATTATCTTTAGTCAATATTCGTATTATTATTTACCAAAGGGTAATAGAAAAGATGATAAAAAAGTAACGCATCACTTAATTTTCAACGGCTTTAAGGAGTTAATGAAAGTTTGGATTTTGCTTAAAGCTAATATTGCACTTAAGCGATACTTAGGAAGTTTCTTTATATCTAGTATGGCTGTGCAAACAGCGATGTTAGTTGCTACATATTTTGGTGCTCAGGAAATTGAGTGGTCCTCAAAAGAGGAAAGCACTACAGGACTCATAATATGTATTTTATTAATCCAGCTTGTTGCCATTGTAGGAGCATTATTAACTTCCAAGGCTTCTGAAAAATTTGGGAACATACCGACATTAATTTTTATTAATTGTTTTTGGGTTTTACTTTGTGCGGGCTCTTTTTTTATCACGCAACCTATAGAATTTTATGTAATGGCTACTTTGGTTGGTCTTGTAATGGGCGGAATTCAAGCATTATCGCGCTCTACATATTCAAAACTACTTCCTGAAACTCAGGATACAGCATCTTTCTTTAGTTTTTATGATGTGGCAGAAAAAATCGGAATAGTAATTGGGATGATGGTTTACGGAATAATTGATCAAATTACTGGAAGTCCTAGATTCGGAATTGCTTCATTGGCAATCTTTTTTATAATAGCTGTTATTCTTTTGAATAGAGTGCCAAAAAAAGGTGTTTTAAATTAATAAAACATCTTACTGTAAAAATTATTTTTAATTACAATTTAGTAATATCACCTGAGCCGTTAACTTTAGTATCTTTTTTCTCAGGATCACCGCTATATTTAATATCACCCGATCCAGAAACCCTTGCATAAATACTTTCTGAACAGAAAATCGAACTATCACCAGATCCAGAAACAGTTACATTGGCGTTTTTAGATTTCATTTTAGAAGCCTTTATATCACCAGAGCCACTTAGAACACTATTGATATTTTCTGTTTTACCATTAAGTACGATATCTCCTGAGCCATTTAGCGTCACATCTAATTCTTTTGAGTCAATACTTAATCTTAAATCTCCAGAACCTGTTAGCTTAACAGCAAATTTATTAGCCATAATAGTATTTTTAGTATCAATATCACCTGATCCTGTTAATGAAACTTGACTAATACTTTCAAATGGAACAGTAATCAACAATTTCTTTCCATTACTGGTGCTTATATTTTTATTTTTTTCGGTACTGATTTTAAGTTCTTGATTTACTACTTCAATTTTAATATATGGCAATAAATTTTCTTCGCCGTTCAAAGTGATATTCCCTTCTTTTCCAGCAATTAATTCTACATCAAAAAAGCCTATTACTGCAATTTTGTCGTAAGCTGCAGTTACTCTTTTTTCAGAAACTACTTTGCCGTTTCCCTTAATTTTTTGATTAGAGAACCACTGCGCATTTGAGACTGTCGTGAATAATAGTGCACAAGTAAGTGCTAATTGGATTGATTTTTTCATAATTTTTTTTGGTTTTTGATTAATGTTTAATGATTATTGTTTATTGTTTTTTTTGCAGTGATACGTTTCCGTAATCAGATATGATAATTAAATTATTAACTCCCTTTTTCTTGTAAAATCCACTGTACTTTTTTGAATTTGAAACTACCTCTTTAACGCTAAAGTCTAGATCGTTATCATAATTAAAATTGGCATATTTCAAGGATACATTAAAATCGAAAGCATAGTTACTATCATAACCAATATTAATTCCGGTGTAACCGGCGGCAATGTTGACAGTGTTTACTTTGGCATTAATTCGATCAATATTTAAAGAACTATACTTTGTATTTAATTTTAAATAATCGGAAACTTCTCCAATGCGTATTGTCAAATAATTTCCAGCAGCATTCAATGTTTTGACACTTTTAATTGTGATCTTTCCGTATTTACTGCTGTACTTGATTTCGTCACTGTCAAATATAGTGACGTCTGTGTAATCTGAAATTAAATCTAATTTATTAGCCTCAGTTATTTTCAAATTCGAATATTTTGCTATTACGGTACCATTTTTTAAAAGAGCAATGGTAGAATTTGAGCAGTAATCAATTTGAACTGAACTGTTTTTAAGAAGTTTACCCGTATTTATTTTTCCATATTTACATTTGATTTCAGCATCGCCATAAATATCTGCGGTTACAATGTTACCATATTTGTTAATAAGCTTTACACTTCCATTTTTTGGTATTTTTAATGTATAATTAATTTCGAAGCTGTTATTTCTTCCTTGATTTTTCGAACTCGAATTACTAATAATTGTTGTAGCTGAAACTAAATTTTTTAGTGCAACAATATCTATGTCAATATCATTTATGCGCTGATTTACCCACTTTTCATTGTCGCCACTTACCTTTATACTGATGTCAAGTTCGACTTTATCTTCATTCCATGTTGTAACAGAAATATTACCGTACGAATTATCAATTGATAGGGTCACATCTGAGTTTACAGTATAGGCTTTACTAATATTTTTTTGTTTAGAATAATTGAAATCATTTTCTCCTGCGTATCCAAGAAATGGAATGATAAGTAGAAAAAATAAAATTTTACACTGTTTTTTCATCGGGAAGCTGTTTTAATTGTTCATTCTCTTCTATATGTTGCATCACGGTTTGTAAAAACGAAATCCTAGTTTGAAGATTGTTAATCATTGCGTAAATTATTTGCTTGCTTTCTCCGTTGGTTTCTAATTCGATTATTATTTTTTCATAATCTTGATCTAGAACTTTCATTTGCTTTAAAGCATCGTTGATGATTTTTCTATTTTCTGGAGATTTTTTCTCATTCAATTTCTCTAGCTCTTTTTTTATCACAACTGTAAATATGGAATCAGTTTGTCTTGTTTCTTTCGAAGCAAATTGAAACTCGTTTACTTTCTCTTCTGATTTATGAAAAAAAGATATTCCTAGTAACAGCGCAATTGAGGCTGCAATTGCTAACGGAAGAAAATATTTTTTTGATCTTTTTTTAGTCTTTAGTTTATTTAAAAATCGCTTGTTATGACCATCTTGTAAGTCTTCTACGTCCCAGTTTTGATTTACTTTTTGAAATACATTATCTATTTTATCATTTTCCTTTTTCATATTTCTTCTAATTTTTTTCTAAGACTTTCTTTAGCTCGACTTAAAGTTGTTCTACAGTTAGAATTGCTTATGTTCAAAATTTCGCTAATTTCTTCAGAATCGTAGCCTTCGATATAGAATAGCGTTAAAACCATTCTGTAATTATATTTGAGAGCGTTTATCGTTTCTAATATTTGCTTTACTTTTAAGTTATTAAACGATTCAACATCTGCTGAATCTTCACAATTATCCTCGATTTTATAAACACTATTATCAAAATCTTCTAAGCTAAATTGATTGTTTTTTTTGTAAAAATCTATACTAGCATTGACAATGATCCTCTTAAGCCAGGAGCCAAAAGCAACTTCTTGCTTGTAACTATTTATTTTATCAAAAGCTTTCAAAAAACCTTCTTGCATAACATCTTCAGCAAAGTGGGCATCTTTTACAATTCTATACGAAACATTATACATCGCTTTAGCATAGCGATTGTAAACTTCGCATTGTGCTTTTTGATTTTTTTGCTTACAAAGCAAAATCAAGTCCTCGATATTAATTTGGTTTAAACTCAATCAACTGGTTATGTTATACTATAAAGACTCACTAATTAAATTTATGTTACACTTAATAAAATTAATCTTTCTTTTTTCTTAAATTATTTATTTTTTTCTTTAAAAAAAGTAATGTTTTCCAATGCGTTTAAATTGTATAAGAAGGGGAAATTCCAAATTGAAACATTCGCTTTGGCACAGAGATTGAATCTTTTACCCTCTAGCAAATATTAGGTATTAAACACGGTTTATATGGTATTAGATTACTTTGAA
Organism: Flavobacterium weaverense; assembly: GCF_003688495.1. GTDB lineage: Bacteria > Bacteroidota > Bacteroidia > Flavobacteriales > Flavobacteriaceae > Flavobacterium > Flavobacterium weaverense. The sequence continues at coordinate 16,800 of NZ_REFH01000009.1, forward strand.
ACGGTATATTTGCTTAAATACTGATTTTTTTTAATGACAAAAAGACTTAAAATAATATATGTCAAATCACAAAATACTTACAATTGACAATCTGTCACTTCAAGAATTTGATTCTGAGGCAGATTTAATTCCACTTTTAACTCCTGAAGACGAGGAGGAAATGAATAATGAAGCTTTACCTGAATTACTCGCCATTTTACCTTTACGTAATATGGTTTTGTTTCCAGGAGTTGTGATTCCAATTACAGCAGGACGTGACAAATCTATTAAATTGATAAATGATGCCAACGCTGCAGGAAAAACGATAGGTGTTGTTGCTCAAATCAACGAAGAGGAAGAAGATCCAACGAAAAAAGATATTCATAAAATAGGAACCGTTGCGCGAATTTTACGCGTGTTAAAAATGCCTGATGGAAATATCACGGTAATTCTACAAGGGAAAAAGCGTTTTGAAATTGACTCTGTAGTAGATGAATTACCATATATAACAGCAAAAATAAAGGAAGTTCCTGAAAAAAGACCAAAGAAAAACGATACTGAATTTTTAGCAATACTGGATTCTGTAAAGGAGTTAGCAATCCAAATTATTAAAGAAAGCCCGAGCATTCCTAGTGAAGCTACTTTTGCAATAAAAAATATCGAGAGTCAATCTTTCTTGATAAATTTTGTTACTTCTAACATGAATTTATCAGTTAAAGAAAAGCAGGATTTACTTGCTATCAATAAATTAAAGGATAGAGCTTTAGAGACGCTTCGATATATGAATATCGAGTTGCAAAAACTTGAATTAAAGAATGATATTCAGTCGAAAGTGCGTTTTGATTTAGATCAGCAACAAAGAGAATATTTTCTTCATCAACAAATGAAAACCATCCAAGAAGAGCTAGGCGGTGTTTCACAGGAAGAAGAGATGGACGAGATGTTACAGAAATCTTTGTCTAAAAAATGGGATGAAAAAACCAAAAATCATTTCGAGAAAGAATTGTCAAAAATGCGCCGCATGAATCCGCAAGCGCCAGATTTTGGTATCCAACGAAATTATTTAGAATTATTTTTAGAATTACCTTGGAATGAATTTTCGAAAGATAATTTTGATTTAAAAAGAGCGCAAAAAATCCTTGATAAGGATCATTTTGGTTTAGAGGATGTTAAAAAAAGAATGATAGAGCATTTAGCAGTTTTGAAATTGCGAAATGATATGAAATCGCCTATTATTTGTTTGACAGGACCTCCAGGAGTCGGTAAAACATCGATTGGACGCTCTATCGCCGAAGCTTTAGGAAGAGAATATGTTCGAATTTCTTTAGGTGGATTACGCGATGAATCCGAAATTAGAGGGCATAGAAAGACATATATTGGCGCAATGCCAGGAAGAATAATCCAAAGTTTAAAGAAAGCTGGAACGTCAAATCCTGTTTTTGTTTTAGATGAAATTGATAAATTATCAAACAGTCATAATGGGGATCCATCATCTGCGTTATTAGAAGTTTTAGATCCTGAGCAAAATAATTCATTTTACGATAACTTCCTTGAAATGGGATATGACTTATCTAAAGTGATGTTTATTGCGACATCTAATAATATGTCGGCAATTCAACCTGCTTTACAAGATAGAATGGAAATTATAAGAATGTCTGGTTACACTATCGAGGAAAAGGTAGAAATAGCGCGTCAGCATTTGTTTCCAAGACAATTAAAAGAGCACGGAATGACTACTAAAGATTTATCCATTGGAAAAAAACAGTTGGAAAAAATTGTAGAAGGTTACACTCGTGAATCTGGTGTTCGTGGACTTGAAGCAAAAATTGCACAAGTAATCCGTAATGCGGCAAAGTCACTCGCTATGGAAGAAGAGTATAATAAAAAAGTAACTGACGAGGACATTTTAAAAGTTTTAGGTGTTCCAAGATTAGGGAGAGATAAGTACGAGACTAACGACGTAGCTGGTGTGGTAACTGGATTAGCATGGACTTCTGTGGGTGGAGATATTCTTTTCATTGAATCTTTACTATCTCCAGGAAAAGGAACAATGACTATTACAGGGAATTTGGGAACAGTTATGAAGGAATCGGCAACGATTGCATTAGAATACATAAAGGCAAATACAAAATTATTAGGATTAGATTCAGATATTATTTCGAAATACAACATTCATTTGCACGTACCAGAAGGAGCAACTCCAAAAGATGGTCCAAGTGCTGGAATCGCAATGTTAACCTCTTTAGTCTCTTTGTTCACACAAAAGAGAGTAAGGAAAAACTTAGCGATGACTGGAGAGATTACATTGCGCGGAAAGGTTCTTCCTGTAGGCGGAATTAAAGAAAAAATTCTTGCTGCAAAAAGAGCAAACATCAAGGATATAATATTATGTCACGAAAATAAAAGTGATATTGACGAAATTAAAGCAGAATATTTAGAAGGTCTTTCTTTTCATTACGTAAAAGAAATGAGCGAAGTCTTAGAATATGCTTTAACAGACCAAGATGTAAAAAATGCAAAGGTTTTGTAAATAAAAGAGCTTCCAATATTAAAATTCAAATTCCAAATCTTAATTTTTAAGAATTGGAATTTGGATTTTTTTTTGATTTAAATCAGATTTATAATTTTATCTTCGCAACTGCGTTTTACTTTCATAAATCGCACTTCAAAGAATGTTTAAAAAACTTTTATTATATCTTTTTCTACTTATTTGCGCTGCGTCACACAGTCAAATAGGAGGGAAGTATACCTATCAGTTTTTGAATTTAGTTACTTCGCCAAGGCAAGCCGCATTAGGAGGGAAAGTTGTAACTATTTACGACGATGATGTTAATCAAGTACATTTTAATCCTGCTACTATCAATGCAGAAATGGATAACCATTTAGCTTTGAATTATGGTAGCTATTTTAAGGAAGTCACTTATGGAACAGCATCCTATGCTTACACTTATGATCGTCATATTAACACTTTTCAAGCTGGAGTCAATTATGTGAATTATGGCAGCTTTGAGGGCTATGATGAAAACGGTCAATCGACATCATCATTTACAGGAAGTGAAATAGCGCTTTCATTTGGTTATGCATACAACATTCCGTATACAAATATTCATGTAGGAGCTAGCGCAAAATTAATATCTTCAAGTTTAGAGTCGTATCATTCTTTTGGAGGTGCTTTAGATATTGGTGCTTTGTTCATTGACGAAAAAAATGATGTAAACTGGGCCTTAGCAATTAGAAATATAGGAACACAATTTTCTACATATAATGATGTTAATGAAAAGTTACCACTCGAAATTATCGCCGGTGTTTCTCAAGAGTTAGAAAATGTTCCCATTCGTTGGCATCTTACCTTAGAAAATTTGCAGCAATGGAATCTCAGCTTTTCGAATCCCGAAAGAGGAGAGTCATCACTAGATGGCGAGGTGAAGGCTGAAAAAGTTTCATTTGTAAATAATGCTTTACGACACGCAATAATAGGAGTAGAATTATTCCCTAAAAAAGCATTTAATTTAAGAATTGGTTATAATTTTAGGAGAGCGGAGGAACTGAGACTTTTAGAACAGCGAAACTTTTCGGGAGTTTCTTTAGGATTCGGACTTAAAATGAATAAGTTAAAATTCAATTATTCCTACTCGAGATACACCTTAGCAGGAAATACAAGTCTGTTTGGATTAACAGTAAATTTTCAATAATATAAAAATTTAAATTTTGAATAAAAAAATTACTATCGCAATTGATGGGTTTTCATCGACTGGGAAAAGCACATTAGCAAAGCAAATTGCCAATCATTTAGGATATGTTTATGTGGATACTGGTGCAATGTATCGCGCTGTCGCTCTATTTGCAATGCAAAATGGATATATTACTTCTGAATTTTTTGATAAAGATTCTTTAATCAATAGTTTGCCTTACATAAAACTGCAATTCAAGTTTAATGATGCTTTAGGTTTTGGGGAAATGTACCTCAATGACGTGAACGTCGAAACTGAAATACGCACTATCGAAGTTTCTAGTTTTGTGAGCAAAGTTGCAGAGATTTCTGAAGTTCGATCTAAATTAGTGGAGCAACAAAAAGAAATGGGTAAAGACAAAGGAATCGTAATGGACGGCCGAGATATAGGTACTGTTGTTTTTCCAGAGGCAGAACTTAAAATTTTCATGACCTCAAGTGCAACTACTAGAGCGCAAAGACGTTATGACGAATTAGTAGCTAAAGGTGATAATGTGACTTTTGAAGAAGTTTTTAAAAACGTTGAAGAACGCGATTATATTGATACGCACCGCGCTGATTCTCCTCTTGTAATGGCTGAAGACGCTATCGAAATTGATAATTCTCACTTGGATAGAGAAGAGCAATTTCAGTTAGTTTTAGAAATCGTAATTGACGCTACTAAATCGATATAAATAGTTGCAGATATCATTTTTAATAGTAGATTTACGTCCTCTTATTTTTTAAATAAAAACAATTCATCTTATGGGAATTAAAAATAGATTGATAATAATGAGCTTTCTTCAGTTTTTTGTTTGGGGAGCTTGGTTAATTACAATTGCAAATTATTGGTTTGGCACCAAAGAGTGGGATGGAACGCAATTTGGATTGGTCTTTGGTACCATGGGAATTGCTTCATTATTTATGCCAACGCTAACCGGAATCTTAGCCGATAGATGGATAAATGCTGAAAAATTATACGGAATTCTGCATGTTCTTTACGCCGCCGTTTTATTCTATATTCCGCAAGTCACGAGTCCTGAAAATTTTATTTATATCATGCTTTTGGCAATGTGTTTTTACATGCCAACAATCGCATTGAGTAACTCTATTTCATACACAGCACTCAAATTAAATGATGAAGATGTAATCAAGAGTTTTCCGCCTATCAGGGTTTGGGGAACGGTGGGATTTATAGCAGCAATGTGGATTACAAATCTATCTGGAAGCAAGGCCACTGAATACCAATTTTATATTGCAGGTATCGCGGCATTAGTATTAGGTATTTACGCTTTTACTTTGCCAAAGTGTAAGCCACAGAAACTTACTAAAGAGAATGCATCGCTAATGGAAACATTAGGTTTAGAATCATTTAAATTGTTTGCTGACTATAAAATGGCGCTGTTTTTTATATTCTCTATGTTTTTAGGTGGAGCGTTACAGTTAACAAATGCTTATGGTGATGTATTTTTAGATGAGTTTAAGCATTTTCCTAAATATGCTGATTCATTTGTAGTAGAATATTCAACTATAATTATGTCTATTTCTCAAATATCTGAGACTTTGTTTATTCTTGCAATTCCTTTTTTCTTGAAGCGTTTTGGAATCAAACAAGTAATGTTGATTAGTATGTTGGCTTGGGTATTGCGCTTCGGACTATTTGCATACGGAAATCCAACTACAGGATTGTGGATGATTATAATGTCTTGTGTAGTTTACGGAATGGCGTTTGATTTCTTTAATATATCAGGATCACTGTTTGTAGAAACAAATACAGACCCTAAAAATAGATCTTCAGCACAAGGTTTGTTTATGATGATGACAAATGGTTTTGGTGCAGTTTTAGGAAGTTTCACTTCAGGATGGGCTATTGATAAGTACTTCACAAAGTCTTTTAACAATACAAAAGATTTAGCTGGCTTTCTAGAAACAGAACCAACAAACTCTAAAATGACTGAGTTTATAACAAGTCAGGGAAATGCGATTTCAAGCGATGGCCTATTTAGTAAAGTAGTTCTAATGAAAGATTGGCATACGATATGGCTTGCTTTTGCAATTTATGCTTTAATTATTGCGGTGGCTTTTGCTATATTGTTTAAACACAAGCATGATCCAAAAGCGCTAGAAAATATCAGTCATTAAAAGCAGCACGACAAACGGAAAGCCCGATAAATTTTTAAAAATTTGTCGGGCTTTTTTTTATATTTTTAGAATTGCAAGTTAATTTTGATTAGCCCCGATTGAAGCGGCATCCTTTTCAATAGTTTTCAGCATTTTAAAGGCTGGAAACTATTGAAAAGATAAAGCGGAAAGCGGGACTAGATTTCTTGAAAAGTAATAAAATTTGTGCTCCTAATAATCAATCAATTATACTGTTTACAAAGTTTTGTTATTTAATTTAAATGTGCTACTTTTGCAGTCCATTTGGTGAATAAGAGTTTCCTTTGGGGTTCAACTAATTATACAAACAACTTCTGCTGTTTTCTAGCACACTAAGAAACTCGAGAGAATACAGAATACAAATTTTTAATCAGCATGTCTGAACAAGTAAAATCACAAGAAGAGTTTTTAGCAAATTTTAACTGGCACAATTTCGAAGAAGGTATTGATGCTGTTGATCAAAAAAACTTACAAGAATTCGAAGAATTAGTTTCAAAAACATTTATCGCTACTGATCAAGAAGAGGTAGTTGATGGAACTGTTGTTAGAATTACAGATAGAGACGTTATCGTTGATATCAACGCAAAATCGGAAGGTGTTATTTCATTAAACGAATTCCGTTACAACCCAGCATTAAAAGTAGGTGATACTGTTGAAGTATTAATCGACATCCGTGAAGACAAAACTGGTCAATTAGTTTTATCTCATAGAAAAGCTCGTACTATCAAATCTTGGGATAGAGTTATTTCGGCTAACGAAACAGGAGAAATCGTTAATGGTTTTGTAAAATGCAGAACTAAAGGTGGTATGATCGTTGACGTTTTCGGAATTGAAGCGTTTTTACCAGGATCTCAAATTGATGTTAAACCAATTAGAGATTATGACGTTTACGTTAACAAAATGATGGAATTTAAAGTTGTGAAAATCAACCACGAATTCAAAAACGTTGTTGTTTCGCATAAAGCTCTTATTGAAGCGGATATCGAAATTCAGAAAAAAGAAATCATCGGTCAATTACAAAAAGGTCAAGTATTAGAAGGTGTTGTTAAAAACATTACTTCTTACGGTGTCTTTATTGACTTAGGTGGAGTTGATGGATTGATTCACATTACTGACCTTTCTTGGTCAAGAATTAATCACCCATCTGAAGTTCTTGAATTAGATCAAAAATTAAATGTTGTAATCCTTGATTTCGATGATGAGAAAACAAGAATTCAATTAGGATTGAAACAATTAAATGCTCACCCTTGGGATGCTCTAGATGCTAAATTAGCAATAGGAGACAAAGTAAAAGGTAAAGTAGTTGTAATCGCTGATTACGGTGCATTTATCGAAGTTGCTGAAGGTGTTGAAGGTTTAATCCACGTTTCTGAAATGTCATGGTCTACTCATTTACGTTCTGCACAAGATTTCGTAAAAGTAGGAGATGTTGTTGAGGCTGTTATCTTAACTTTAGATAGAGATGACCGTAAAATGTCATTAGGTATCAAACAATTATCTCAAGATCCTTGGACTGATATCACTTCTAAATACCCAGTAGGTTCTAAACATACAGGTATCGTTAGAAACTTTACAAACTTTGGTATTTTCGTAGAACTTGAAGAAGGAATTGATGGATTAATCTACATTTCTGACCTTTCTTGGACTAAGAAAATCAAACACCCATCTGAATTTGTAAATGTTGGTGAGAAACTTGACGTAGTAGTATTAGAATTAGATGTTGACGGACGTAAATTATCTTTAGGTCATAAACAAACTACTGCTAATCCTTGGGATCAGTATGAAGATTCTTTCGCTGTAGGAACTATCCACAACGGTGAAATTTCTGAAATTGTTGATAAAGGAGCTACTGTAGAATTCGGAGATGATATCGTTGCTTTCATTCCTACTCGTCACCTTGAAAAAGAAGACGGAAAGAAATTGAAAAAAGGTGATTCAGCTGATTTCAAAGTAATCGAATTTAACAAAGAATTTAAAAGAGTTGTTGCATCTCACACTGCTATCTTCCGTGAAGAAGAAGAGAAAAATGTGAAAGCAGCTACTGAAAATACTTCTTCTGCATCTTCATCTACTAATAATGCAGCTGCTGCAACTTTAGGAGATAACAATGATGTATTAGCAGCATTGAAAGCTAAAATGGAAAAATCAGAGAAAAAATAATTTCTTGAAATTTTTTGAATATAGAAAGCCTCACATAAATGTGAGGCTTTTTTTTGGTTATAAATAAACCTATTTTTTCCTGTAAATCTCTCTCAAGTTATTAGCTATCTTTGAGAATCTAGTATTAATTCTATTTTAATAAAAAGAAATGAAAAGAATAGTATCCATAATTACCTGCCTTATATCAATCGTAGTTTTTGCCCAAAAGAAAAATCTTGTTCAATATGTTAAACCTATCATTGGCACTCAGCGAATGGGTCACGTTTATCCTGGTGCTACATCGCCTTTTGGGATGGTGCAATTAAGTCCTGATACAGATACAATTCCTTATGCAGTAAAGGGGAAATACAATCCAGATGTTTATAAATACTGCGCAGGTTATCAATATGACGATAAAACGATTGTGGGCTTTAGTCATACACATTTTAGTGGAACAGGTCATTCAGATTTGGGTGATTTCCAAGTCATGCCAACTGTTGGAAAATTACAATTAAATCCTGGAACAGCAGATAAGCCATTGTCTGGTTTTAGATCTTCATTTTCGCATAAAAATGAGGTCGCTGAAGCTGGCTACTATAAAGTAAAGCTCGATGATGATAATATTTTAGCTGAATTAACAGCAACTACACGTGTTGGAATGCATCAATATACCTTTCCAAAAACTAACGATGCTCATATAATATTAGATTTAATGGCCGGTATTTATAATTATGAGGATAAAAATGTATGGACATTTGTGCGAGTTGTTAATGATACTTTAGTAACAGGTTATAAACAAAATAACGGATGGGGTAGGACAAGAACTGTATATTTTGCAATGAGTTTTTCAAAACCTTTTAAAGGTTATGGTCAGAAAAATTTTGATACGAAACAAATCTACCGCGGTTTTTGGAGAAAATTTAACCAAGAACAAAATTTTCCGGAAATAGCGGGTAAGAAAATCAGAATGTACTTTGATTTTGATACAGAAGAAAATGAAAAAGTAAAAATTAAATTTGCTTTGTCACCCGTGAGTCAAAAAAATGCAATTGAAAATATGCAAAACGAGATTCCACATTGGGATTTTGAAAAAGTAAAATTGCAGACGCAAGAAAATTGGAATAATGAATTAAATAAAATTGTAATTGACGCTTCTAATGACAACAAAATTAATTTTTATACCGCAATGTACCATGCTTTTATTAGTCCAACGACTTATATGGATACTAATGGAGAATATAAAGGTTTAGATCAAGAGGTGCATAAAGCAGCTGGATTTACAAATTACACTACTTTTTCTTTATGGGATACCTACCGCGCGTTGCACCCTTTATTTAATTTGGTTCAAACTAATCGCAATAGTGATATGGTACAATCGATGATAGAACATTACAACCAAAGCACACTGAAAATGTTACCGATATGGAGTCACTATGCTAATGATAATTGGTGTATGAGCGGCTATCATAGTGTTTCTGTGATTGCAGATGCGATTATTAAAGGAAGTTACAAAGGTGATGCAAACAAGGCATTAGACGCTTGCGTAGCAACAGCACGAAAGCGAAGTTACGAGAATATTGGTGACTATATTGATAAAGGATATATTGCTGCTGAGAAAACAGATATTTCCGTTTCAAATACATTAGAGTATTCTTATGATGATTGGACAATAGCGCAACTAGCTAAAAAATTGAACCGACAAGACATCTACAATGAATTTATCAAACGCGCTGATCATTGGAAAAACAATTACGATGCTTCAGTTGGTTTTATGCGTCCAAAACTTGCTGATGGAACTTTTAAAAAGGAATTTGACGAATTAAGTACACATGGTCAAGGATTCATTGAAGGTAATAGTTGGAATTATAGCTTTTTTGTACCTCATAATCCTACGGCATTAATTGATACGATGGGAGGCAAAAGCATATTTACAAAAAAACTAGATAACTTATTTACTATGCATTTGCCGGATTCTTTCTTTGCGGAAACAGAAGATATAACCCGTGACGGAATTATTGGTGGTTACGTTCATGGAAATGAACCTGCACATCATGTAGCATATTTATACAATTGGACAAATCAGCCTTGGAAAACTCAGGCTCAAGTTCGAAATATTATGAAAATGCAATATAAACCGACGCCAGATGGTCTAGGAGGTAATGACGATTGCGGCCAAATGAGTGCTTGGTACATATTTAGTAGTATGGGTTTTTATCCCGTTGCGCCAGGTTCTTCTGAATATTCTATTGGAAGTCCATTGGTGAATAATGCTAAGATTAATTTAGAAAATGGTAAAACTTTTGAGATAGTAGTAAAAAATCAATCTGACAAAAATGTGTTTGTTAAAAGTATTACATTAAATGGCAAATCTGTAAATAATCATTCTATTGACCATAGTGAAATTGTAAAAGGAGGGAAAATGATTTTTACGATGAGTAATAAACATAACTAGACTTAAACAGTATTAATTAACTTTAGATCGAAAATTGAAAATAATACTTAATTGAATTGTTTGATTATTTAGAGCCTCACAACCGTGAGGCTTTTTTTATATAATTTCGTGGTATTTAGTAGCACAGCCATTTGCTTTCTATTCGCTATTAGTCCCGCTTTGCGCTATATCTTTAATAAGGCTTGATGCCTTATTAAAGGATGCCGCTACAATCGGGGCTATTTGAGTACTTTTTATTTTCAGGAGATTAAAATATTTTGTTTATAAATATATGATATTCAGCAATTTGAAAAATACTTTCGTTTTTTTAAAACCAAACTCAATCTTAGTGCGTAAATGACTTTATATAACTTAAAAAAATAGATTATTATGAACACTAGAAAATTTTTATCAGTTGCTTTTATAGCATTAGTATTTGGAGCTACATCATTCGCTCAAAAAACAGTAATGGTTGGTGGAGCAGCGATGTATCCAACAAAAAACATCGTTGAGAACGCTGTAAATTCTAAAGATCACACTACGCTAGTTGCAGCAGTAAAAGCAGCAGGATTAGTTGAGACATTACAAAGTAAAGGACCATTCACGGTTTTTGCTCCAACAAATGCAGCATTTGATAAATTGCCAAAAGGAACAGTTGAAACTTTATTGATGCCAGAAAATTTAAAAATGTTACAAACAATATTAACGTATCATGTTGTTGCAGGAAAAATGAATTCAATGGACATAGCAAAAGCTATCAAAATGGGTAAAGGAAAAGCAACTTTGAAAACTGTTAGTGGTGGTACATTAACAGCATGGATGAAAGGAAAATCGTTATACATCACAGATGAAAACGGAAAAAGCGCTAAAGTAACTATTGCTGATGTAAACCAATCAAATGGTGTAATTCACGTTGTTGACGCAGTGGTTTTACCAAAAAGTTAATTGTTGATTATAGGTTGATGTTTTATTAGTTAAAAAGGCTCTGCAAAATTTGCAGAGCCTTTTTTGTATAAAAAAATCCCATTCACCGAAGCGAATGGGATTTCAAAAAAAAAAAAATTATCTTAAACTTGCTCCAAGTTCAGTTTCAAAATTATTTTGCAATTTACTCATGATTTTATCAATTTGAGTATCAGTCAAAGTTTTTGAACTATCTTGAATTGTAAAGCGTAAAGCGTATGATTTTTTACCTTCAGGAAGATTGTTTCCTTCGTATACATCAAATAAGCTAATGTCTTTTAAAAATGATTTCTCTGTCTGTTTTGCAACACTATAGATACTTTCATATGTTACACTTTGATCAATTAGTAAAGCTAAATCTCTAGTAACCTCTGGATATTTTGGAATTTCAGTGTATTTAATTTTAGTTGTAACAAGTTTTAGAATTAAAGCCCAATTAAAATCAGCGTAGAATACTTCTTGTTTAATTCCAAAGTGTTTCAAAATTGATTTTTTAACAACTCCGAGCTCAACTAATGTTTCCGTACCATATCCAATAGCGATTGCTTCTGAAAATACATCTGAAGTTGCTGGTACATTTTGTGTTTTTGAAATACCTAATCTCGAAAGTATTCCAGTCACATATCCTTTAAACAAAAAGAAATCAGATGGCTTTTCTGCTTGAGTCCAACTCTCTTGATTTCTATCTCCAGTCAAAAACATACTTAGATGTTTTTTCTCTTCGTAACCAGCAAGATAGTTGTGGTAGGTTTTTCCGAATTCAAATAATTTTAAATCCGCATTCTTTCTATTGATGTTATAAGAAACTGCTTCTAATCCTGAAAATAATAAGGACTGTCTCATTGTAGATAAATCAGCACTTAACGGATTTAACATAGTAACATTATGAGATGCATTTAATTCTGATGAAAGTTCAATGTATGAAGCTGTCGTCAACGAATTTGCCATCATTTCATTAAATCCTTGAGAATTTAATTGAGTAGCAATTACATTTTGAACTTTATAATCTTCATTTCTAGGAGAATTAGATACTGTAGCATTTACTTTTTTCGAAAAGTTAATATTGTTGTATCCATAAACTCTTAGAATTTCTTCTATTACATCAATTTCTCTTTGGACATCTACTCTGTAAGCAGGGATTGTTAATCCTAATCCAGCGTCAGAAAAACTATTTACTTTGATATCTAAGGAAACTAATATTTTCTTAATCGTATCTTTTGGCAATTCTTCTCCAATAATTTTGGCTACTTTACTAAAGTTTAGAAAAACCGTAAAGTCTTCAATTTTCTTAGGATAAACATTAAGAACATCAGATGTGATTTCTCCACCTGCAACTTCTTGAATCAGCAAAGCTGCGCGTTTAAGAGCGTATTCCGTGATAGTTGGATCAATACCTCTTTCAAATCTAAAAGAAGCATCAGTATTTAATTGATGTCTTTTAGCCGACTTACGAATACTTATTGGATTAAAGTAAGCGCTTTCTAAGAAAATAGAAGTTGTGTTTTCTGAAACTCCTGACTTTTTACCACCAAAAACTCCTGCTAAACATAACGGACCTTTCTCATCACAGATCATCAAATCTTCTTCGTGCAATGTTCTTTCGATATCATCTAAAGTAACAAATTTAGTTCCTGCAGGAAGCGTTTGTACTACGATTTTACCGTTTATTTTTGATGCGTCAAATGCGTGTAGTGGTTGACCTAATTCGTGTAATACATAATTAGTAACATCTACAATATTATTTTTTGGATTTAATCCAATTGATTTTAATCTATTTTGTAACCAAGCTGGAGAAGGTTTAACTTCAATACCTGAAATAGTTACACCACAATATCTAGGAGCAAGCTTTGGCTCTTTGACATCAATGTCGATTTTTAGTGTTCTTTTATCAACTCTAAAATTACTAACAGAAGGTGTTATTAATTCGACATTAATACCTTTTTGCTGCATTCCTGCTCGCAAGTCACGTGCTGTTCCTAAATGACTCATTGCATCGGCACGATTTGGTGTTAAACCAATTTCAAAAACTTCATCATTTTCAATTTTAAAAACCGTCGCGGCTGGAGTTCCTGGAATCAATGCTTCATCGAGAACCATAATTCCGTCATGACTTTCACCTAAACCTAGTTCGTCTTCAGCGCAAATCATTCCGTGGCTTTCCTGTCCACGAATTTTTCCTTTTTTGATAGTAAAAGAAACTCCTTCTTTATCATACAATACAGTTCCAATTGTAGCAACAGGCACTTTTTGTCCCGCAGCAACATTATTAGCTCCACATACAATTTGCAATGGAATTCCAGTACCTAAATCTACCGTAGTTATTTTCAATCGGTCGGCATCTGGATGCTGAACGCAAGTGAGTACATGTCCAACAACAATTCCTTCTAATCCACCTTTTACGGATTGATATTTCTCAACAATTTCCACCTCAAGACCTAGATCTGTTAGCAAAGCTGCAGTCTCTTCTGATTTACAGTCTATTTTAATGAATTGCTTTAACCAGTTGTACGATATTTTCATTTTACGATTTTATTGAGATTGCAAATATAAGGATTGCATACTGTAGAAAGAAACAAAATTTTTGCTTTTTTGTAACCATTTATAAAAATTTTGAGCCATTCCAAACAAATAATTGGTAGACAATAATGCAATTAAATGAGAATATACTAAGATAATAACTTTAAAAAAACACATTTGAAAATTTAATGCTACTACTTGAATGAATAGTGCTATTACCTTAAGAAATTCAGAGCTAAATTTGAGAAAATAAAATATTTAATGGTATGGGAAATATAGTTAAAAGGCCTGAATTCAAGGCAAAGTATGATAATTTTATAGGAGGAGAATTTGTTCCACCTATTGGCGGACAGTATTTTGATGTTGTTTCTCCCATAGATGGAAAAGTGTTTACTAGAGCAGCACATTCGACTAAAGTAGATGTGGATTTTGCAGTTGATAAAGCGCACGAAGCCTTCCAAACCTGGGGAAAAACATCCGCTACAGAGCGAAGTACAGTTTTAAACAAGATAGCGCAGATTATTGAAGACAATTTGGAATATTTAGCCGCTATTGAAACGGTAGATAATGGAAAAGCAATTCGCGAGACACTTGCTGCTGACATGCCATATGCAGCAGATCATTTTAGATATTTTGCTGGTGTAATTAGAGCAGAAGAAAGTTCAATTACAGAGCTTGATGAGGATACAGTTTCTATTGCTTTAAGCGAACCTTTAGGAGTTATTGCCCAAATTATTCCATGGAACTTTCCAATTTTAATGGCAGTGTGGAAATTAGCACCAGCGCTAGCCGCCGGAAATACAGTGGTTTTAAAACCTGCAGAAAGTACACCAATTTCAATTTTAGTATTAATGGAATTGATATCAGATGTTCTTCCTGCTGGTGTAATAAATATCGTGAATGGTTTTGGTGCTGAACTAGGAAGAGCATTGGTAACGAATAAAAAAGTGTCTAAAGCTGCGTTCACAGGTTCAACTCCTACAGGAAGGTTAGTGATGCAATATGCAACTGAGAATATAATTCCAGTTACATTAGAATTAGGTGGAAAATCTCCAAATATTTTTATGAAGTCAGTAGGGGATGCTGATGATGCATTTTATGATAAAGCGATTGAAGGTGCTGTATTATTTGCATTCAATCAAGGAGAAATATGTACATGTCCTTCAAGACTTTTAGTTCATGAAGATATTTATGAAAAATTTATTGCGAGAGTTATCGAGAGAACGGAAGCAATAATAATGGGAAATCCATTGGACAAAACAACTACAATGGGAGCTCAAACCTCACTAGTTCAAAAGGAAAAGATTCTTAGTTATATAAAATTAGGTAAAGAAGAAGGTGCAGAAGTTTTAACGGGCGGCGAGGAAAATCATCTAGGTGGCGAACTTGCAGGCGGTTATTACATTAAACCAACGCTTTTTAAAGGGAATAATAAAATGCGTATTTTCCAAGAAGAGATTTTTGGACCAGTATTGGCAGTAACGACTTTTAAAACCACTGAAGAAGCTATTGCTATTGCAAATGATTCGATGTATGGATTAGGTGCTGGAGTTTGGACTCGTGATGCGCACGAAATTTACCAAGTTCCTAGAGCTATTCAAGCTGGACGTGTTTGGATCAATCAGTATCATTCTTACCCTGCTGGAGCTCCTTTTGGAGGGTATAAACAATCTGGTATTGGACGTGAGAATCACAAGATGATGTTGGGACATTATCGCCAAACTAAAAACATGCTGATTTCTTATAACAAGAATAAGTTAGGTTTCTTTTGATAGTAATGATTATTGCTTAATCATAAACCTGGTAGATTGTAAAATTTGCCAGGTATTATTTTAAAATTAAATACTATGACAAGAAGAATTGACGCGACTGAAAAAGCAGTAGAATTAATAAAAATTTTACAAGAAAAGCACGTTGATCTAATGTTTTACCAAGCCGGTGGATGTTGTGAAGGAACTCAGCCACAATGTTTTGAAAAAGGTGGTTTTTATCAGCGCATGGGTGACGTTTGCATTGGTACAATCGAAGATACAGAGTTTTGGGTGGACAATGATTTATTCGAATATTGGAAACATTCTCACTTTACTTTAGATGTCATTGATGCATTTGGAGTAGGGGGTTTTTCCTTAGAAACACCATTAAAAAAAACATTCCGTATTGAATATAGAATTTTCACGCCTGAAGAGGAGCTATCTTTAGAACCATTAAAGTTTATAGAGTAAGATTAGTTGATTATATAAAGTGCTTGGTATTGCTTAGGAGTAATTCCTTCATGTTTTTTAAATAATCGTATAAAGTAATTTGAATCTTCAAATCCTGATAAATAGCAAACCTCATTAATTTGAATCGTTGGATTTTTAAGTAATTGCTTGGCACATCTTATTTTTTCACTAATTACAAATTCAATAGGACTCATTCCTAATTCTCTTTTGAATAGTCGATAAAATGAAGTGGTACTCATACAAGCCTTTTCGCTTAGATTCTTTAAACTTATGTTTTCTTTTAAGTTGGATCGAATGAATTCTACAACTTGTGTGATTGGGTTTTTCGGATCGCTGTATTCACCATCGTTAATTGCTTTCGCAGTTTGAGTTTGGATAATCCGAATCAATAATTCTTGTAAAGTTAAATCAGCTAATACATCTTTGGTAATCGAAGTACTCATGCATTCTTTTATCAATTTATTGATTGTAGAAGCTAATTCCACATTATTGTAAAAGAAGTAATTTTGATAGTTGAGTTGCCAGAAATTCGAATTTCCCTCCTTAGGATACCTTTCGTTTAAATAGTGTAAAGTATTTGTAATCTTAGCATGGTCTATCGCCAAAGCTAAACATTGTGTAGGATTGTTTTTAGAAGCTTCAGGAAAGTCAATTTTCATTTCCACATTAGAAGGGATAACTACTGTTTCTCCTGGTAAATAAACAAAACTGGGATCGTCAAAAAGATGCATTACCTTCTTTCCTCTCAACATGCTCGTAACCACAAAGTCATTGAATTTTAATGGTACTGATTGAGTAGGTTCATATGTCTCAAAAATATTTAACTCACAGTGATTTAGGGAATAAACGGTTCTATTCTCCACTAATGTTTTTAATGATTTTTCATTTGATAATGATGGAGGATGTATAAAGGCACGATTACTATTCATAGATTTAAACTTAAAAAAGGCGAAGTTTAAATTTAAGGAAAATAATAGTATGGATTACAAATGAATTTACTAATTAACAAAAATTAATCATTTGATTAACGTTAAAATGAAATTGTTCCTGCTAGCTCTTTTAACGCGATTTCTGATAATTTAGCTTGAAATTGTGCGTTGCTGTAACGAACTTTTGCATTCACATAATTTAATTGTGCTGTTCTGAACTCAAGAGTAGTAATAGTACCAATTTTAAATTTATCTAGTGTGATATTTAAATTTTGATTGGCTATAGCCTCATTTTTCTCTTCTAAATCAATCAGCTCTAGATTTGTCATATACGTTTGATATGAAGTCGCTAATTGAGAATAAAGTTGCTCATTTTGCTGATCAAAAGCTAGTTTAGAGTTATCAATTTGGATTTTAGCAATCTGTTCATTTCTATTCTGTGCAAAACCATCAAATAAATTTAACGAAGCACTAAAACCATAGTTCAAACCTCTCGCAGAAGATTCTGTTGTAAAGCCAAGGCTAGACTGACTTTCTGAAAAATTGTAGCCCGTGTTTAGTCTAACAGTTGGATATCGAGTTCCTTTAATTTGTTTTAATTGTAATTCTACTACTTTTCTATTTATAATTTGAGCTTCTAATTGTGGATTTTGTTTTTCTGCTAACTCCGTTAATTGAGGAAGTAGTAAAGTAGAATCAACTGTTATTGAATCAACAACATTAAAATCTGTCTTGACATCTCTTGCAAGGATCTGATTTAAAACAATTTTAGTGTTTGCATATAATTCCTTTTGTCTAAGTAATGCTACTTTATCAGTATTTAAATCGACTTGCGCATTTAAAACTTCCAACTTAGATGCTTTTCCAATGGAGAATCTATTTTGAGCCAAATTTAAACGCTGGTTCGAAATTACGATCGTTGTATCTAGAGCCGCTAACTGTTGTTGTTGCTGCACAAGATCAAAATAGGTCGCATTTACATCACTTATCTTTGTGATTATCGTCATTTTTAGTTGCGCTTCGCCTAGCTTTTGAAGTTCTTTCAATTGATCTAGTTTCGCAAACATTTTAAAACCATCAAAAATGGTCCAGTCTAAACCAACACCATAATTCAAATTACTACTTTTTCCATTATTCAAAGTGGTCACCGTACCGTCAGCACGTGTTTGAGAAAGATTCTGGATTCCGTTATTATCAACGATTGTTGCAGTAGCTTTAGGAAGCATTCCTGCGTTACCTGAAGTAACGTTGGTTTTACTAATTAATGAATTATTAGATGCAATTTTTATTTCGTAGTTGTTTTCCAATGCGATTTTTACAGCATTTTCTATTGTTAATACTTCTTGTGCGTTAACATTAACTGCAAAAAAGAATAGCACAATCAAACTTCGAAATATTATTTTATTATGTGTCATAATTATATTTTGTTGGACACGAAAAGTGTTTTTAGAAATTTAAGTTTTAAGTTTTACTTTTCGTGATAGATCTATTCCTCTTTGTTAATTAACGTCTTTTTCATATTCTTCAATATGGTCAAACTCCGGATAATGCTTTCTCGCTTTAGACCACATTAAGTATAGCGCAGGAATAACAAATAATGTTAAAACCAAAGAGAAAATGGTTCCTCCTACGATTACAACTCCCATTCCCATTCTACTTGTAGAAGCTGCACCAAAAGATATCGCAATAGGAAGTGCACCTAACGAAATTGCTAAACTCGTCATTAAAATAGGACGTAATCTCGCTTCTGAAGCTTCTAAAATGGCTTCTAACTTTGGCTTTCCTTGCTCTCGGAGCTGATTGGCAAATTCGACAATTAATATTCCGTTTTTAGTTACTAAACCAATTAGCATGACGGTTCCAATTTGGCTAAAAATATTCCAAGTTTGGTTAAATAACCATAACGAGAACAATGCACCAGCAACTGCCATTGGCACTGTTAATATAATAATGAATGGATCTATAAAACTCTCAAACTGTGCTGATAGAATAAGGAAGATTAGTAATAAAGCTAGTCCAAAAGCAAATGCTGTATTCGAACTACTTTCAACAAAATCTCGAGATTCTCCACCCAAATCAGTAGTGAAAGTGTCGTCTAAAACTTTGGCTTTTATTTCGTTCATGGCATCAATTCCATCGTTGATACTTTTACCTGGAGCAAGACCTGCAGAAACAGTCGCCGAGAGATATCTATTGTTATGGTATAATTGCGGAGGATTACTTTGCTCTTCCACATTAACAACGTTGTCCATCTGGATTAATTCACCTTTCTTGTTTTTAACAAACATCGAAGTTAAATCAAGAGGTTTAGATCGATCTTTTTGATCAAACTGACCAATTACTTGATACTGCTTTCCATTTCTCATAAAGTAACCAAAACGTTGTCCACTTAAAGAGAGTTGTAACGTTTGTGCAATGTCAATTACTGAAATACCTAAACTTTCCGCTTTTTCGCGATCTATTGTTACATTAATCTCTGGTTTGTTGAATTTTAAATTCACATCTGTAATGGAGAAAGTCTCATTTTTAGCAGCTTCATCCATGAAAATTGGAATTTTTTCTCTCAATTTCTCGAAATTCGGTGCTTGAATAATATATTGGATTGGTAAACCACCACGTCTATTTACAGCGATAGTTGGCTGCTCAATAATGGATGTTTTAGCTTCTGGATAACGCTTGGTCCATTTAGTAAGTTTCTCGGCAATCTCTTTTTGAGAATCAGTTCTTTCACTAGGATCTACTAATGAAACACGGATAAATCCACTATTCACAGATGAAGATC
The DNA here is from genome assembly GCF_003688495.1 of Flavobacterium weaverense. Lineage (GTDB taxonomy): Bacteria > Bacteroidota > Bacteroidia > Flavobacteriales > Flavobacteriaceae > Flavobacterium > Flavobacterium weaverense. Next base: position 36,631 of record NZ_REFH01000009.1, read on the forward strand.
CAAAACCAGGAGAGGTAATAACTAAACTCACCTTTTTTCCAGGAATAGAATCATCCACTAATTTAGATATTTCTTGCATGAATCGGTCAGTATACTCATAAGAAGAACCTTCTGGAGTAGTCATACGCATCACAAAACTACTTCGATCGTCATAAGGCGCTGTCTCTTTTTGTAATAAATTAAAAAACAAATAAATCAGTCCAAAACAAACGAATAAAATAGGGAAACTCAGCCACTTCCTTTTCATGAAATTAGATAGTGAATCCGCATATCCTTTATTCAATTTCTGGAAATAAGGCTCTGTTTTAAGATAAAAATTTGATTTCTTTTGTTCGCCACCTTTCATCAAGTACGCGTTCAACATAGGAGTTAACGTTAGTGACACAAAGGCTGAAATAAGAACAGCGGCGCCAATCACGACACCAAATTCCCTAAATAGCCGCCCGACAAATCCTTCGAGGAAAATAACAGGTAAAAATACAGCTGCTAAGGTTACGGAAATCGAAATTACAGCGAAGAATATTTCATTTGAACCTTTAATTGCAGCCTCGATTGGATTCATTCCTTCTTCAACTTTCTTAAAAATATTTTCGGTAACAACAATTCCATCATCAACTACAAGTCCTGTTGCAAGAACAATGGCTAGTAAAGTCAATACGTTGATCGAGAATCCAAAAAGCCACATTATAAAGAAGGTAGCAATTAATGAAACCGGAATATCGATTAGAGGTCTAAATGCTATCGCCCAATCTCTAAAGAATAAAAAGATAATTAAGATTACTAAAATAATCGAAATTCCTAATGTTTCCGCTACTTCAATAACTGATCTTTTAACAAAAATAGTGTTATCAATCGCTATATTTAATTTTATGTCTTGCGGTAAATCCTTTTTCAAGGCTTCAAAAACTTTGTAAAATTCTTTAGATATATCTAGATAATTGGCACCAGGTAAAGGAACAATCGCAACACCAACAAGAGGAGTACCAGATTGTGTCATTTTAGTTTCAATATTTTCAGGACCTATACTAGCACTTCCAATATCACTTAAACGAACAATTTTATCGCCTTCAGAACGAATAATAATATTATTAAATTCCTCGGCAGTAGAAAGATTACCAACAGTTTTTACTGTTAATTCGGTGTTAGCGCCTGTCAGTTTTCCAGAAGGTAATTCAACATTTTGTTTATTCAAGGCCTCTCTTACTTCTGAAACCGTGCAACCATAAGAAGCTAGTTTAATTGGATCAATCCACAAACGCATTGCGTATCGTTTTTGTCCCCAAATTTGGACACCACTCACGCCAGGAATTGTTTCTAAACGTTGGGAAATTACATTTTCTGCATAATCACTAAGTTCTAGTGCGCTTCGCGTATCACTCTGAACTGTCATCGAAATAATTGCTTCACCATTGGCATCAGCCTTGGAAACAACAGGAGGAGAGTCAATATCTTGTGGAAGATTACGCACTGCTTGTGACACTTTATCACGAACATCGTTAGCAGCGTCTTCAAGATTTTTATCCAGATTAAATTCGATCGTAATATTACTACTTCCTTGCGCACTCGAAGATGTTACGTTTCGAATTCCGTCAATTGAGTTAATTGCCTTCTCTAAAGGTTCTGTAATTTGGGATTCGATGATATCAGCATTTGCACCAGCATAATTGGTACGAATAGAAACTTGAGCAGGATCAATTGATGGAAATTCTCGAACACCCAAAAAAGTATATCCTATTAATCCGAATAACACAATGGCCAAATTGATCACTATGGTCATTACTGGTCTTCTAATACTTGTAGTTGATAAACTCATTTAAATTTTTATTTTGATTGTTGGTTTTTAGATTAAAATTAAAATCTAATTGCGAAATCTATTTTACTATAACTTTAACGGGATCATCATTTTTTAATGCCATCACACCATTTGTAATAACGGTATCACCTTCTTTTAAACCTGAAAGTACTAAAACCGAAGTTTCTGTTCTTGTAGCAGTTTCTATCATTAATTCTTTGGCTAAACCGTTATTAGAAATAAAAATTTTCTTTCCATTTTGGACTGGAATAATCGCTTCAGTAGGAACAACAATCGCGTCTTTTATAATATCTAACGGTAATTCTACGTCTGCAAAAGTTCCCGGTAATAATTTACCATCTTTATTTTCTGCGATCGCACGAACTTGCAAAGTTCTAGTGGCCACAGCTATTTCTGGCTCAATTGCATATACTTTTGCTGTATATCTTTCCTCCGAACCTGCAACTTTAAAACTAATTGTAGTGTTTGTTTTAACTTGAGTTGCGTATTTTTCAGGAATCGAAAAAGTAATTTTTAATTTTCCTGTATTAACTAATTTGGTTACTAAAATTGCTGGCGTAATATAAGTTCCAGGAGAAATAGAACGCAAGCCAATTTTACCAGAAAATGGCGCTCTTACGGATGTTTTTGCGATTTGGGCTTGTATCAACTGACTTTGCGCTTGTGCTGATTTTAAATCGGCTCTTGCTAAGTCATATTCTTCTTGACTTATTGCCTCTTTTTGCAATAGTAATTTTGCTCTTCTCTCGTTTTCTGAAGCTAAACCTTCTTTAGTAGAGGTTTGTCTTAATTGAGCTCTTAATTCAATATCATTAACTTTAAAAAGAACTTGTCCTTTACTAACATTGCTTCCTTCTTGAAAATAAATGCCTTCAACTATACCTGAAACTTCACTACGAATTTCAACTTGCTCGTTTGCTTCGATAGAACCAGAAAGGGATAAGTTATTATCAAATGTTTGATATTTAACAACGATTCCAGTCAAAGTCATTGCTTTAGACTTGCCTTTTGGACCTTTAGAATCTCCTGCTTTGTTACTATTTGAGTTAATTCTGTAACCAATAAAGCCAATAATTCCAACGGCTAGTAAAGTGTAAACTAGGTATTTAATTTTCATATTTAAAGTTATAAAGTAAGAATAAAAAGCAATCTAATTATTTCAAAAAAACAAATTTAGTTTTTAGAATCTTAAATAGTGAATTAGTTAAATATTATTTAACGTTTGTACATACAAATATTAATTAAAACACAAAATTAGCCACCTAAAGTTCCTAAAATCTCAATTGAACAAGACTGTAAAAAATGATAAAGGTTTAATTATGTTGTAAAAAAATATTAGCTAATATAATTCCAGATATTTTTTTTCTTAGTCATTTCTATGTAAACTGCACGTAAGGACGCATGTTCTGGCTTTTGCATAGCAGCATCTTCCTTCAATAATTTCATGGCATAATTTCTGGCTAATGCCAAAGTATCGCGATCTCTGACTAAATCAGCGATTTGTAAATTTAGTACACCACTTTGCTGAGTTCCCATAAGATTTCCGGGACCTCGTAGTTTTAAGTCTACTTCGGCAATTTCGAAACCATCATTCGTTCGAACCATCGTTTCCATTCTTGTCTTACTATCATTACTCATTTTATGACTTGTCATCAAGATGCAATAACTTTGTTCAGCACCACGTCCTACACGACCGCGAAGTTGATGAAGCTGTGATAATCCAAAACGTTCAGCACTTTCGATTATCATTACACTCGCATTAGGAACATTAACGCCAACTTCAATAACCGTTGTAGCCACCATTATATTTGTTTTGCCTTCAGAAAAGCGTTTCATTTCAGCATCTTTATCTGCTGGTTTCATCTTTCCATGCAAAATAGAAATTGAATATTGCGGAAGTGGAAAATCTCTTGAAATACTCTCATAACCATCCATCAAATCTTTATAATCCATTTTTTCGGATTCTTGAATAAGAGGATAAACGATATAAATTTGTCTTCCTAAAGCAATTTCATCTCTCAGAAATTTCCAAACTTTCAATCGATTGCTATCAAAACGATGTACTGTTTGAATTGGTTTTCTACCAGGAGGCAGCTCGTCAATTACTGAAATATCTAAATCGCCATATAAACTCATCGCTAAAGTACGGGGAATAGGAGTTGCGGTCATTACTAATACGTGTGGTGGAATTGTGTTTTTTTTCCACAATTTAGAACGTTGCTCTACCCCAAAACGATGTTGCTCATCAATGACAGCAAGACCTAAATTTTTAAATTTCACTTTATCTTCTATTAAAGCATGCGTTCCAATAATAATATCTAAAGTACCGTTTTCCAGTTCCTCATGAATTATTCTGCGTTGTGCAATTCTAGTTGAACCTGTAAGAATTCGAATGTTGATGTTCACGCTTTCTGCTAATTCAGATAAACCGATAAAATGCTGATTGGCTAAAATTTCTGTTGGTGCCATCAAGCACGCTTGGAAGCCATTATCTAATGCTAAAAGCATACTCATAAATGCGACAATGGTCTTACCAGAACCTACGTCTCCTTGCAATAATCGGTTCATTTGGGCATTGCTACCCATGTCGTTTCTAATCTCTTTTATTACTCTTTTTTGCGCATTAGTCAATTCGAAAGGCAAATGATTTTGATAAAAGTCATTGAAATATTCACCGACTTTAGTAAAGGGATGTCCTTTTATTTTATGTTTTTGGATGAGATTTTTAGTAATTAACTGCAATTGAATAAAAAACAATTCTTCAAAAATCAATCTAAATTTTGCTTTGGCCAAGATTTCTGGGCTTTTTGGAAAGTGAATGTTGAATAAAGCTTCTTTTTTAGAAATCAATTTTAATTCTGAAATCAAGTAGTCGGGCAATGTTTCGATAAACAATGTCTGAGTTTCAATAAATAATTGCTGCATCATTTTATTGATGACTTTATTTGAAACCCCGCGATTAGTCAAAGTTTCAGTCGATGGATAAACGGGTTGCATTGCAGAACGCAGACTTTGTTTGTGCTCCGCCATTAATTCGATTTCAGGATGTGCCATGTTAAACATATTTCCAAAGGAAGTGCATTTTCCAAAAATCACGCAGACTTCATTCACTTTCAAGCTTTCGCGAATCCACTTATGACCTTGAAACCAAACCAATTCCATTTGTCCCGTATCATCAACGAAGATTGCGACGAGGCGTTTTTGATTTTTACCAAATTCAACTGTTTTAATGTTTATTATTTTCCCAATAATTTGAACTTCAGCACCATTATTCTGTAGCTCATTGATTTTGTAATAACGCGTTCGATCAATATATCTATTTGGAAAAAAGTTGACCAAATCCGAATACTTATAAATCCCAAGCTCCTTACGTAGCAATTCGCCCCGATTAGGGCCCACACCTTTTAGGAATTCTATGGGAGTAAGTAGTAGGTTTTGCTGCATTGTGCGAAGATAGTTCTTTGTTTTTAATTTTGAAAATTAGTGTATTTTACAAATAAAAATAGTTTAATAATTGCCTTTTCAGTGATTTTTTCTAAATATTTAAAATAAGACTATTTGAAATTCATTTCTACTTCATAACTTTCTTAGATGAAACATAAAAAAGTAAAATTTCAATATTGAACAGATAGTTTAGCAATCCCCAAATAACATAATCCTTTTCAAGTAGTAGAATTATTGTAAAATTTCCTTTTAAACACAATATCTTTGCTAAAATAAAATTTAAAAAATGACAACTCATCTCGCACTTCTTCGTGGCATCAATGTTTCTGGTCACAGTATGATCAAAATGGATGCTCTTAAGACTACTTTAGAAAATATCGGTTTTCGAAATGTGGAAACCTATATTCAATCTGGAAATGTTTTTGTGGATAGCGAAGAGGAAAATGCAGCAGCAGTTGGTTTTAAAATTAAGCAAGAAATCTTTAAAATTTTCGGTCATGAAGTTCCGGTTGTGGTTATTGGTAAAGCAGACCTAGAAGCTTGTTTTAAAAACAATGCTTATTTAAAAGAGCAAGAAGTAGATACTAAAAAGTTGTATGTTGCTTTTATTTCGACCACTTTATCGAGTACAAGTATGAATGATTTGAGAATTAGTCAATTTAAACCCGATGAAGCTAGTATTGACGGCAATAAAATTTTTATTAAGTATGCTGTTGGAGCTGGAAAGACACGTTTTGATCAAAAATACATTGAGAAAAAATTAAATGTAATTGCTACGATTCGGAATTGGAATACGGTTACGCAGTTGCTAAAAATGTATGAAGAGAGATAATTTTCGAGTCTTCACTTTCTGTTGTGCTTTTTCTATTTAGTTTGTCTCGCTGGAAGCGTCCCAACTTTAGAGAGCAACGTAATTGAGACGATTCCAGCGTGACAAAAGTACTTGTGAAAAGTTTTAAAATTGCTTCATAGTTTCGCTAATGTTCAGCACGTCGCGAAATAATAACCCAAATTTACTATGGAATTAAATCACAATACCAAAACCCAAAATCAAAAACATCTGAAGAACTTGTATCACAAGCTGAATTAGATGAATCCTCTTGTTTTGGTTGCTCATGTTTTCGGTAAACTATTTCTCCTATATTAAAGTTAATTGGCTTAGAGAATATTGGTCCATCAAAAGTAAAGGTATGAAACTCTCCATTTTCTCCACATACATCTACATTGTCTGGCAAATCATTAATGAAATCCTGATCAATAATTCGACCCACAAAACTTTTATCTAAAAAACGTTCATTTACACAAACGACAATAGTTTTAAATCCTAAACTGATAAATTCTTGAATTAAATTAATAGTTGGTATTTGCCAAAGCGGAAATACAGTTTTAAAACCTATTTTGGATAATTGATCTTCTCTATATTTACGTAAATCTTCCAACAAAATATCACCAAAAATAGAATGTGTTACTCCTTGATCTTTTAGCTTCATTAATGTTTCGTTCATTACATTTTCATATGCTTCCATCGTTGGCGTTTCAGGAATTTGCATAATTTCAAGAGGAATTCCGAGACTTTCTGCTTGTTGTTTCAAAAGTTCAACACGCACTCCATGCATAGAAATGCGCTGAAACTCTTGATTTACGCTAGTTAGTAAACAAGAGATTTCAAATTCAGAATTTTGGATTACTTTGTATAATGCTAAAGCAGAATCTTTTCCGCTGCTCCAGTTAAAAATGGCTTTTGGTTTCAATAGTTATTTATTGTAGTTTTCTAACTGTAAACTTACGCTATTCCATTTATTTTTTAATTAAATGATTGTAACTTTGAGTTTTTAGTATAAAATAATAGCAATGAAATATCTCTTCCTCTTTATAACTTCTTTCATTTTTGCACAACAAACTCAATTTACTGATTTTAAATCAGTTTTAGGAAAAATTACTATAAATCCTGTTAGCAGATCAATTGCAGGCGATGTTTACTATGATTTTGAAGTATTGAAACCCATTGATACGATTAAAATTGATGCTCAAAACATGTTATTCTCAAATGTAAAATTGAATGGTAAAATAATCAATTTTATATACACGATGAAAGAATTACAAATCATTTTCCCTTTCCAAAAAGGAAAAAATAAATTGAGTTTTTCTTATTCCGCTACGCCAAAACAAACACTTTATTTTGTTGGTTCAGAAGAGAAGAACAATCTCCAAATATGGACGCAAGGACAAGGTAAATATACTAGTCATTGGTTTCCTAGCTTTGATGATGTAAATGAAAAAGTAATCTTTAATTTAAATATTGTTTTTAATAAAGAGTACGAAATTATCTCGAATGGAAAACTTGATTTTAAATCAGAATTAAACGGAATGTCGGTATGGAATTATAAAATGAAAAAACCAATGAGTTCCTATTTATTGATGCTAGCCATTGGGAAATATGAACAGAAAAAGCAATTATCTCATTCAGGAATCGCTCTAGAAATGTACTACGAACCGAAGGACAAAGAGAAATTTGAACCTACTTATCGCTATTCTAAGAAGATGTTTGATTTTCTCGAAAAAGAAATAGGAGTGAAGTATCCATGGGAAATTTACAAACAGACACCTGTCCGTGACTTTTTGTACGCTGGAATGGAAAATACTTCTTCAACTTTATTCTCAACTCGCTATGTTGTAGATTCAATTGGATTTGCTGATCGAAATTACACAAATGTAAATGCACATGAATTAGCACATCAGTGGTTTGGTGATTTGGTAACCGCCGAAAGCAGTAAACACCATTGGTTGCAAGAAGGATTTGCGACGTATTACGCTTTGCTAGCAGAAAGAGAAATATATGGCGAAGATTACTTTTATTCTAAACTATACGAATCCGCTCAGCAACTGAAATTTGCTTCACGATCTGATACTATTCCAGTTTTAAATGCTAAAGCGAGTTCTTTGACATTTTATCAAAAAGGAGCTTGGGCTTTGTTTGTTTTAAAAGAAGCAATCGGTGAAAAAAAATTCAAAAAAGCGGTAAAAGCGTATTTGAAAAAAAACTCTTTCAAATCAGTAAATACGGAAGATTTCTTTACTGAAATAAAAAAAGTATCGTCTTTTGATTTAAAAAGTTTTAGTAAAGTTTGGCTTGAATCAAGTGCATTCAGTACTTTAGAAGCGAATGAGTTACTTAAAAAAAATAAGGCAACAGCTGCTTTTCTAGAAGTGGATAAATTAAGAAATAAATCTTTAATAGAAAAGAAGAAGTACTTTACTGAAATTATGCAATCTGATGTGTATTACACTATTAAGGAAGCTGTGTTAAATCAAATTAATAATGAAAAATTTGAAGACAAAAAAGAATTTCTAGTTTTAGCTTTGCATACTAATAATGTACAAGTTCGCCAGGCAGTAGCACGAACTGTAAATAAAATACCAGAAGATTTTAGAGGTGAATATGAATCGTTGTTAGACGACAGATCATATCAGACACAAGAAATCGCATTGTTCAATCTTTCGAATAACTTCCCCTTACAGCGGTTTAAATATTTGGATCAGTCTAAAAATTGGATAGGTTTCAACGATTATAATTTGAGAAATTTATGGTTATCGTTAGCGCTTACAACAGCAAATTATGCAGAGGATAAGGAAGCTTTGATAAGTGAATTAATTGAGTATTCGTCAATAAATTTCGAAGCTACAAACCGACAAAACGCTTTGGAAAATCTAATAGCTTTTAAATTAATAAATGATGTTGTTTTGAGTAATTTAGTTAATGCAACTACACACCATATGTGGCAATTTTCTAAATTTGGAAGAGACAGTATTAGAAAACTATTGAAAAATAGCGAGATGAGAATTTCGTTTGAAAGGATCCTTCCCAAATTAAATGAAAATGAGCAGTTTCAACTTGAACGGTTACTAAAAGAATGAGATTTTAATATATCTTAGATTTTACCAATTTTATTCAATAATAATAATTTTATGAGAGCATTAGTAATTTCGGGTGGAGGAAGTAAAGGAGCATTTGCAGGCGGTGTTGCGCAATATCTTCTTGAAGTAGAGAAAAGAAAATATGATATTTTTATAGGAACTTCAACTGGTAGTTTACTAATCCCGCATTTAGCTTTAGGAAATATTGAAAAAATTCATCGCATTTATACTAATGTTGATATGAAGAAAATTTTTAATGTAAATCCTTTTATTGTAAAAAAGAAAAACGGTGTTGACATCGTAACAATCAATCATTTTAATGTCATTTGGCAATACATAAAGGGAAAGCGAACATTTGGAGAAAGTAATCGACTGCTGACTTACATTAAGAGAAATTTCAATACGGCTGATTTTAATAAGCTAAAGTCTTTAAATACTGATGTTGTTATTACAGTTACAAATCTTTCTAAAAATGAAGCGGAGTATAAGTCCATTCGAGATTTTAAGTATTCTGAATTTTGTGAGTGGATTTGGATTTCGAGTAATTACATTCCTTTTATGAGCCTAGTGACAAAAAATAATGATGAATATGGCGATGGTGGATTCTCCAGTCTAGTTCCTATTAGAGAAGCTATCAATCGCGGCGCTACTGAAATTGATGTTGTCATTTTAGAAAGTGAAGTAAATTTAGAAAAGGCTATTGTTGGTAAAAATCCTTTTTCACTAATGATTGATCTGTTCCGAATTGCCTTAGACCAAGTAGAAAAGCATGATATTGCTATTGGAAAGTTATTAGCAAATCATAAGAATGTAAAGCTGAATTTATATTATACGCCGGTAAAATTGACAAACAACGCACTTATTTTCAATAAAAAAGTAATGAAAGAGTGGTGGAAACAAGGTTATGAATATGCCCAAAATAAATCAGAATTAATGAGTGATAACAGGTGATTTTAGATTAATAAATCGTTACTATTTTACTATTTCTAATAAATTTTAAATGTATGAGTTCAATTACAAAGATATTTTCATTATTAATTCTAGTTTTTATTTTTAGCTGCAGCTCGTATAGAAATCATTTAAAAAATGTGCTGAATTCAACTAATCCAAAGATTAAAGGTGTAATGGATAATGCAAAACAGCACGAACTGCAGATTATTTACACTGAAATTATAAGAGATAAGAATGGCAAAGTTTCATTCAAAGATTACACTTATAATCTTAATACCACTAACTACTTTTACCCTGCTAGTACTATAAAACTTCCAATTGCTATTCTCGCGTTAGAAAAATTAAATACAATTGATAATACTTCAGTAAATACAGAATTTTCTATTGAAGGAAACAATGAAAAATTAAAATTTGCTGACGAAATTTCGAAAGTATTTGCAGTTAGCGATAATGTGGCTAGTACTAATTTATTTGAATTTATCGGGTTTGATTATATCAATCAAAAGATGATAGAGAAAGGTTTATCTCCATTTAGAATGAGTCACAGACTTTCTGGTGTTGATCCAAGAAACCCTTTAGTTAAATCCACTACATTATTTAAGGAAGATCAAGTTTTAATAGAATTTCCATCGAAACTAAATCAGGAAGTAACTGCTTTAAAACTGAGCGGAACTCATAAAGGAATTGGTTATCTAAATGGGGAAGGAAAAATGGTCAACGAATCATTCGACTTCTCTAAGAGAAATTATTATCCTTTGCAGTCCTTACACAGTACCTTAAAGCGCATTGTGTTTCCGGAGGCTTTTAAAGAAGAAGAGCGTTTCAAAATAACGGAGAATGACAGACAATTTCTATTGTATTCAATGCAGAATCTTCCAAAAAACGCTGGGTACAATTCTACTGAATATTACGATGGATATTGTAAATTTCTTATGTTTGGAGACACTCAAGAAAACATTCCTCCGTCAATAAAGATTTATAATAAAGTTGGAAATGCTTACGGAACAATGATAGACTGCGCTTACATCGTTGATGCAGAAAACAAGATCGAATTCATGTTATCGGCCACAATCATCGCTAATAATAATGGAATATTTAATGATAATGTTTATGAATATGACACTGTAAGTTTGCCTTTTCTAGCTGAATTAGGTCGTCAATTATATGAGCGAAACAAACGTTAGAGATTTCTTTTAACTAGAATTTTCTGCATTACCACAATTGTCCGACCTCATTTTTGATAAATGATAGTGCTGCACTACTTGGTGTTGGTTTTTCGATAAAATCACTTACTACATAAGCACGTAAACTATCGGCATCTGTTACTTTGTCATTTTGAGTTGCTAAGCGAATCATTTGAATTGTAGCGTTTTTTGCTGTCATTATTATAGACCAACACTCTTCAGAAACATAAATTTGTTGCGATAAATTATGCTCGAATTCTTGATCGATTTGCGCTATTACTAAGTTTTGATAATCTACTTTGTCATTCGATAGCGGGTTTATTCGAACCATCATTTGCGAAGGATTAATTCGTTCCATTAAAAGCGTTATTCTTTCGTATGCTTGTAATCGCAACGGTAAAATAGCAGGAAGCGTATCTTTTTGCAACAACCACTTTCGCGTATTTTGCTGATCTTTAAAATAAGATATAAAAAGAAAATACGCCACGCCACCAGTTATAAGTGACGGTATTGAATAAGCTAATATTTCGATTATTCTAGTAGAATCCATTTTGAGTATAATTTGAAAAGCACAAATATACTTTTTAGATTATAAATCGCCGCCATTTAATTAGTAATAACTGTTTTCGAATGGTAATTTTGCCATTTACTGTCAAAAATTTAACACGGACTATTTTAATGGAAACTTACATATTAGTTTTACTTTGTTTAGCTGCTTTTGCTGCAGGATTTATAGATGCGATTGTGGGTGGAGGCGGACTAATACAAACTCCAATGGGGCTAATTTTATTACCTAATCTTCCGGTTTCAACTGTAATAGGAACTTTAAAAGTGCCTGCATTTAGTGGAACTTCATTTGCAGCCTACCAGTATCTAAAAAAAGTAGATATGAATTGGAAATTACTAAGTATCATGATGCTTTTAGCGTTTCCGTCAGCTTTTCTTGGTTCAACTTTACTTACTTACGTCAGCAATGATTTTATGAAACCTTTACTTTTAGTGGTTTTGTCGTTCTTAGTAATCTATACCTACGCAAAGAAGAATTTTGGTCAACATGCAGAAAAAAATCATTCCGCACGTACCCAAATTTTTAATGCTATAGGAATTAGTTTTATAGTAGGTCTGTATGATGGTTTTATTGGGCCAGGAACAGGGAGTTTCCTTGTTGTAGCATTTATAGCTATCATGGGATTTGATTTTTTACATGCTTCTGCAAATGCCAAAATGGTCAACTTATCGACAAATTTTGGTTCTATTTGTCTGTTCATATTAAAAGGTAAAATTATATGGGCTGTTGCGATTCCAATGGCTTTTAGTAATGCGCTTGGAGGTTGGCTTGGAGCTAAACTAGCGATTAACAAGGGAAATAGTTTTATTAGAATTTTCTTTTTGGTAGTTGTAATTGGAACTCTAATTCGTTTTGCATACGATGTGTTTTTTAAATAAAGGACTAGAAGCTCTATTAATAAAGACAGACACAAATTTCACAAATTAGCACTAATACTTAGATCTTCATATTACACTAATAGTTACAATAATTCATGGTTATCAAAATTATTTGCGCGATTCATCTAAAACTTAAATGTTCTTATATATCTTATATGGTAAAAACATTTAAACACTACATAATTATTAATTAAAAAGAATAATTTTTCTTCTCTGCAATCAGCCAAAATTTATAACGAAATCAATTATTCATTGTTCTTTTTTGATACTGAAAACCTCGATCTAAATTGCTATTTTTGTATAACAAAATTTAAAATTTCACATGCATAAATATATTGATCAGCTAAACGAAGCGCAACGTGAACCCGTTCTACAAAAAGAGGGTCCTATGATAATTATTGCAGGAGCAGGTTCTGGTAAAACTCGTGTGTTGACTATTAGAATTGCTTATCTAATGCATCAAGGAGTTGATGCTTTTAGTATTTTATCTTTGACTTTTACCAATAAGGCGGCACGCGAAATGAAAAAGCGTATCTCTGATATTGTTGGTGTTGGTGAAGCTAAAAATCTTTGGATGGGAACATTTCACTCTGTTTTTGCTCGAATTTTAAGATCAGAAGCGGAACATTTGGGTTATCCCTCTAATTTTACAATTTATGATTCTCAAGATTCATTACGTGCCATTTCTGGAATTATTAAGGAAATGCAGTTGGATAGAGATGTATATAAACCTAAACAAGTTTTAAGCCGAATTTCAAATTTTAAAAATAGCTTAATTACGGTTAAAGCATATTTTAATGACCCAGATTTGCAAGAAGCAGATGCGATGTCCAAAAAGCCACGTATGGGAGAAATTTATCAAAATTATGTAGATCGCTGTTTTAAATCTGGAGCGATGGATTTTGATGATTTATTACTAAAGACCAATGAACTTCTAACACGTTTTCCTGAGGTTCTTGCAAAATACCAAAACCGCTTTAGATACATTTTAGTGGATGAGTACCAAGATACGAATCACTCACAATATTTAATTGTTCGCGCTTTATCAGATAAATTTCAAAATATTTGCGTGGTAGGAGATGATGCACAAAGTATTTACGCGTTCCGCGGAGCGAATATTAATAATATTCTGAATTTTCAAAAAGATTACGAGGGAGTAAAAACATATCGATTAGAACAGAATTATCGCTCTACTAAAAACATAGTTGAAGCAGCTAATACTATTATTGATAAGAATAAAGTTAAATTAGATAAAGTCGTTTGGACCGCAAATGATTTTGGAGCCAAAATAAAAGTGCACCGCAGTTTAACAGATAACGAAGAAGGACGATTTGTTGCTAGTACTATTTGGGAGCAAAAAATGCAGAATCAATTACATAATGGTGCTTTTGCTATTTTGTATCGTACCAATGCACAATCACGTGCGATGGAAGATGCTTTGAGAAAAAGAGATATTCCATATCGAATTTACGGAGGACTTTCATTCTACCAAAGAAAAGAAGTAAAGGATGTTTTATGCTATCTACGACTGGTTATAAATCCAAAAGATGAAGAGGCGTTGATGCGAGTGATCAATTATCCTGCTCGTGGAATTGGTAATACAACAATCGAAAAATTGACTATTGCAGCAAATCATTACAAGCGCTCGATGTTTGAAGTGATGCAAAATATAGAACGTATTGATTTAAAACTGAATTCAGGAACGAAACAAAAATTATTAGATTTTGTTACGATGATTCAAAGTTTCCAAGCAATAAATGAAAACCAAGATGCATTCTATGTAACGGATCACGTAGCTAAAAAAACAGGATTACTTCAAGAATTAAAGAAAGATGCTACTCCAGAAGGAATGGGCAAAATTCAGAATATTGAAGAACTTTTAAATGGAATAAAGGATTTCACGGATGGTCAGAAAGAAGTTGACGGAGCGAGAGGAGCTTTGTCTGAATTTATGGAAGATGTGGCCTTAGCAACAGATTTAGATAAAGACACCAGTGATGAAGATCGCGTTGCTTTAATGACAATTCACTTAGCTAAAGGTCTTGAATTTCCGCACGTTTTTGTCGTAGGAATGGAAGAGGACTTGTTTCCTAGTGCAATGAGTATGAGCACCAGAAGTGAACTGGAGGAAGAACGTCGCTTATTTTATGTGGCTCTAACTCGAGCAGAACATCAAGCATATTTGACTTATGCACAGTCGCGTTATCGTTGGGGAAAATTGACAGATAGTGAGCCATCTCGATTTATCGAAGAGATTGATAGTCAATATTTAGAATATTTATCGCCGCCTGAAAATAATTACCGCTACAAGCCAATGATTGATAGTGATATTTTTGGAGATGTTGATAAATCTAAACTGCGCTTAGCTAAACCAGTAGGCGGGACTCCGCCGCAACCTACATCTAGTAATGATTCTAAACCGGATATTAATGTTCGAAGACTAAAACCAGTTGCTACTAATGCATCTTCAGGAAGCGCTAATTTATTTGACAATAAATTAACGGCAGGAAATATTGTAATGCACGAGCGTTTTGGCAAAGGACAAGTGGTGAATCTAGAAGGCGTAGGAGCAGACAAGAAAGCAGAAATTAAATTTGAAGTTGGTGGAATTAAGAAACTCTTACTTCGCTTTGCAAAACTGGATATTATAGGTTAAAATCAAATTGCTTAAATTTGATAATTAGAAAAAAAGAGAAAAATGGCAGAATTTATAAAAATATATGAGAACAAACCTAACGAAGCGGCTATAGCCAAAGTAGTAAAGGTTTTGAGAGACGGTGGACTAATAATCTATCCTACGGATACAGTTTACGGATTGGGATGCGATATTACTAATACTAAAGCTCTAGAAAGAATTGCAAAGATTAAAGGTATTAAGCTTGAAAAAGCTAATTTTTCATTTATTTGTCACGATTTAAGTAATATTTCAGATTACGTGAGGCAAATTGATACGTCGACATTCAAAATATTGAAGAGAGCTTTGCCGGGTCCTTACACTTTTATTTTACCTGGGAATAATAATTTACCAAAGGAATTCAAAAAGAAAACTACTGTAGGTATCAGAGTTCCTAATAATTCTATTGCGTTAGAGATTGTAAAGGTTTTAGGAAATCCAATTGTATCTACTTCAATTAGAGATGATGATGACGTAATTGAATATACTACAGATCCAGAACTTATTTTTGAGAAGTGGCAAAATCTTGTAGACTTAGTTATTGACGGTGGTTATGGAGATAATGTAGGTTCTACAATTGTTGATTTATCTGGCGATGAGCCAATTATTGTTAGAGAAGGAAAAGGTAGTTTAGATATTTTATAAGTAAATTTAAAAAATTGGCAAGATTATTGCAAATTTATATTAGAATTTAGTATGTTTACTAATAATTTAAACTTAGTTAGTTAAAAATAATTACAATATCTTATTCTTAATTATATTTAATTGGTTGTTAAAGAAGAATTGAGGATAGGTAAAGGCAGATCATTTTGATCTGCCTTTTTTTATATAAAACCGTAACTAAGATGTAAACATATTTTTTGGATCAGTTTTAAAAATTGGTCATAAAAAAAACGCCTCAAATTGAGGCGTTTTGTTATTTAAATTAATCTAGGATTAATTATTGTTTTTGCTTTTTCATTTCTTTTTCAATCATTTCGTAGAATTGATCAATTTTTGGCAATACAACAATACGAGTTCTTCTGTTACGTGCTCTGTTTTCAGCAGAATCATTTGCAACTAAAGGAATGTATGAACTTCTTCCTGCAGCAATCAATTGCTCTGGTTTAACTCCTAATTGGTTTGTTAAAACACGGATAATTGAAGTAGAACGTTTAACACTTAAATCCCAGTTGTCTAACAATACACCTGAACCGTTAAGTGGAACATTATCAGTATGACCTTCAACCATACACTCAAAGTCTGGTTTGTCATTAACTACTTTTGCAACTTTAGCTAAAACACCTTTAGCTTTATCAGTAACATCATAGCTTCCTGTTTTAAACAATAATTTGTCTGCAATAGAGATAAAAACAACTCCTTTTTCAACATTTATTTCGATATCTGGATCAGATATTCCTACTGAACTTTTTAAACTTGTTACTAAAGCAAGCGTCACACTATCTTTCTTAGTTAATGCATCTTGCATTCTACTAATTTTTAAATCTTTTTCTTTAATAGATTCTAAAGCTTTTTCAATACTTTGAGCACCTTTAGTAGTCAAAATTGTCATATCTTTAGATGTAGTGATTAGTGTTTGATTGTGTTCTTTCAAACCATCAACTCTAGCCATAAGACCCGCTTTTTCCTCTAAACAAGAATTTAATTTTACCGTAGCAGTATTTAGTAAATCTTGAGTTTCTTTATTTCTAGCTTCTAAGTCTGTATATTTCTTTTTGGAAACACAAGAAGTTAAAAGAGCCATTACCGATAAGGCGATTACGATTTTTTTCATAAATTGTTTAAATTTTTTGATTATAGTGTTAAAAGCAAAGTTACTTTTTTTAATTCTATTTAATTCTAAATAAATCGTTAAATACGATAACTTTCCTGATGTAATAGGAGTAAACGATACTTTTTACGTTATAGTATTGCTGTTGTTGAAATTCAGTTCTTTTTCCATAATAAACCTTAAAAAAGCCATAAAAAGACCAATGGGCTTTTAATATTGCCCATAAGTGAGTTGGCTTTCCTTTCACTAAAAATTGTATTCCAGCAACTGCATCTAAGAGCATTCGAACCAAAAGAATTTTATACAGTTTTGACTTTGGAAGATTTTTAGTCAACATCAATAATGAATTCCTAAAATTCAAAAATGTTTTCATTGGGTGACCTTGTTGTAAAGTCGCCCCGCCAACGTGATAAACAACCGATTGCGAATTATATTTTATTATAAATCTTTTATTACGAGCTCTCCAGCATAAATCAATCTCTTCTTGATGAGCAAAGAATTCGCCGTCAAAACCGTTTAAATCATGATAAACTTGACTTCTAATGAAGAAGCAAGCTCCAGAGGCCCAAAATATTTCACAGTTATCATTGTGCTGTCCGTTGTCTTTTTCTAAAGTTTCAAAAATCCTTCCGCGGCAGTAAGGATATCCATACTGATCTATATATCCGCCAGCAGCTCCCGCATATTCAAAATACTGCTTTTGTTTAAAATCTAAAATTTTAGGTTGAATAATAGCAGTTTTAGGTTCTTTTTCAAATGTCGAAAGTATAGGTTGTAACCAATTTTTAGTTACCTCTATATCAGAATTTACTAAAGCATATATATCCGCTTTAATATATTTAAGCGATTCATTGTATCCACTTGCAAAACCAAGATTACTATCGTTTTTAATAATTTTAACCGATGGATAAAAAACTTCTAAAAAAGAAACAGAATCATCAGTTGATGCATTATCAACAACGTAAACTGTAGCTTCAGTAGAATATTCAACGATGGATGGAAGAAATTTTTCCAACAATAACATTCCATTCCAGTTTAATATAACAACAGCTATTTCCATTTTAAAATTTAATTATTGGTTTTGATACATTGGTAATTCAGTAAGAAACTGGTATTTCTCATTTTCAAAATCCATTTGGCAAAAGTAATGATTCAAACCATTAGTTACCATCAAAAATTGGGCATTCATAGTCATATTATATCTAGCGATCTGATCAAAAGTAGCTTGAGCAATTGTAATTGCAGGCGCTTTACATTCGATTAATATAAAAATTGAACCATCTGAGTTAAACACTACAACATCATATCTTTTTCGTAATCCATTGACTTTTAAAACTTTCTCTACATTAATTAAAGATTTTGGATATTTTTTTTCTTCCAATAAAAATTGAACAACGTGCTGTCTTACCCATTCTTCTGGAGTGAGAATGATAAATTTTTTCCTGATTTCATCAAAAATAGACACTTTATTTTCGCTATTTTTGAATCGAAATTTATATGTTGAAAAATTCAATTGCTGCATAGAGCAAAAGTATAAAATAAGATTTAAAGATTGAAACGTAATAGATAGTTACGTTTTGTTGCTAAGAAACTCAGAATCTGAAGGATAAAAAAATGGATGAAGTTTTAAAAATAGTTAATGATATTAAAAATGGTTATATAAAGCCCATCTATTTTTTAATGGGTGAGGAAACCTATTATATAGATAAGCTATCTGATTATATTGAGCAAAAAGTATTAACGGAGGAAGAAAAAGGCTTTAACCAAACTGTTCTTTATGGCAGAGATGTTACAATCGAAGATATTATTTCTACTGCAAAACGATATCCAATGATGGCAGAACGCCAAGTTGTAATTGTAAAGGAAGCTCAGGATTTAGCTAGGACTATTGAAAAATTAGAAGCGTATGCTGAAAACCCAATGCCAACTACCGTTTTAGTAATTTGCTACAAATACAAAGCTTTTGACAAACGTAAGAAAGTAACTAAATTAATAGCTAAAAACGGTGTCGTTTTCGAAAGCAAGAAATTGTATGAAAACCAAGTTGGAGACTGGATAAAGCGTGTTTTAGCTGGGAAGAAATACGCAATTGAACCAAAAGCTACTGCAATGCTTGTCGAATTCTTGGGAACGGATTTGAGTAAAATCAACAATGAACTTGAAAAGTTACAAATAATACTTCCTGTTGGAACAACCATTAGTCCAAAAGACATTGAAGAAAATATAGGTTTTAGTAAAGATTTTAATGTATTTGAATTACGAAAAGCACTTGGTGAACGTAATCAATTAAAAGCATATACTATTGCTGAAAACTTTGCTCAGAATCCAAAGGATAATCCAATGGTAGTTACTACAAGTTTAGTTTTTGGTTTTTTTATCCAATTATTAAAATATCATGGCTTGAAAGATCGTAATCCTAAAAATGTTGCGGCCGTAATAGGAGTAAATCCATACTTTTTAAAAGAATATGATTTGGCTTTGAAAAATTACCCAATGAAAAAAGTAAGCCAGATTGTGGGTGCTTTGAGAGATATAGACGTTAGAAGCAAAGGTGTTGGTTCAAATGCAATATCACAATCAGATTTATTAAAGGAAATGCTTTATAAAATATTTAATTAAAGCATAAAAAATACCGATATTTGCAAATCCGTTTCGAAACTTCGAAATAAGAAATAAAAATTAAAACATCACAACTATGGGAATGAATAAAAATACCATTTTAGGTTGGGCGACCTTAATCATGATTCTTATGGGGTTACTACTTATAGGACTAGGAGCTTTTAGATATAGCGATGTTTCAGGATGGGGATTTGCAGCAGTAGGTCTTGGCTTTTTAGCTAATGCATGGGTATTTAGTTCACTTAAAGGCAGACTTTAGTGGTAATCATTGTTCCTATTGAATATATAGAGTAACTTTAAAAAATAAACAATAAACACTTTAAACAAGAATTATGGCAGACGATAAAAAAGTTATCTTCTCAATGTCAAAATTGAGTAAAACCTATCAAGGAGCAGATAAACCTGTACTTAAAAATATCTACTTGAGTTTCTTTTACGGAGCTAAAATTGGTATTTTAGGTTTAAATGGTTCCGGAAAATCTTCTTTATTAAAAATTATTGCAGGTGTAGATAAAAACTATCAAGGAGATGTTGTTTTTGCACCAGGTTATACTGTGGGTTACTTAGAACAAGAGCCAATTCTTGATGATACTAAAACAGTAATTGAAATTGTTAAAGAAGGAGTTGCTGAAACGATGGCCGTTCTTGATGAATTTAACAAAATCAATGATAGTTTTGGTTTACCAGAAGTATATGAGAATGCAGATAAAATGGAGCAATTGATGGATCGTCAAGCGCTTTTACAAGATAAAATTGATGCATTAGGTGCTTGGGAAATTGACACAAAATTAGAAATTGCCATGGATGCATTGCGTACTCCAGAAGGTGATACTCCAATTAAAAATTTATCTGGTGGAGAGCGCCGTCGTGTTGCTTTATGTCGTTTGTTATTGCAACAACCTGATGTATTGCTTCTAGATGAGCCTACGAATCACTTGGATGCAGAAAGTGTTCTTTGGTTAGAACAACATTTAGCACAGTATGCTGGAACAGTGATTGCTGTTACGCACGATAGATACTTTCTAGATAATGTTGCAGGATGGATTTTAGAATTGGACAGAGGTGAAGGTATTCCTTGGAAAGGAAATTATAGTTCATGGTTGGACCAAAAGTCTAGTAGAATGGCATTAGAAGAAAAAACAGCTTCTAAACGTAGAAAAAACTTAGAACGTGAGTTGGACTGGGTTCGACAAGGAGCTAAAGGTCGTCAAACAAAACAAAAAGCACGTTTACAGAACTATGATAAATTATTGAATGAAGACCAAAAGCAATTGGACGAAAATTTAGAAATTTATATTCCAAATGGTCCGCGTTTAGGAACAAATGTAATTGAAGCTAAAAATGTTGCTAAAGGTTTTGGTGATAAATTATTATATGATAATTTAAATTTCACTTTGCCACAAGCGGGAATTGTTGGGATTATTGGACCAAACGGTGCTGGTAAATCAACTATTTTCAAAATGATAATGGGTGAAGAAAAACCAGATTCTGGTGAATTTATGATTGGTGATACTGTTAAAATCGCTTATGTGGATCAAGCACACTCTAATATTAATCCTGACAAATCTATTTGGGAAAACTTTTCTGATGGTCAAGAATTAATTATGATGGGTGGAAAACAAGTGAATTCAAGAGCTTATTTATCTCGTTTTAACTTTGGAGGAGGAGAGCAAAATAAAAAGGTTTCTGCTCTTTCTGGTGGAGAACGCAACCGTTTACACCTTGCGATGACATTAAAAGAAGAAGGAAACGTTTTATTACTGGATGAGCCTACAAATGATTTAGATATTAATACACTTCGTGCACTAGAAGAAGGTTTAGAAAGTTTTGCTGGTTGTGCAGTAGTAATATCGCACGATAGATGGTTCCTAGATAGAATATGTACTCATATTTTAGCTTTTGAGGGAAACTCTGAAGTATATTGTTTTGAAGGTGGATTCTCTGAATATGAAGAGAACAAAAAAAAACGTCTAGGTGGTGATTTAACTCCGAAAAGATTGAAATACAGAAAGTTAATTAGAAGCTAAATCGCTTTCAAATTTTCTAACAGCAAGAGGATGTCCGAAAGGCCATCCTCTTTTTTTTGCTGTTATTTATTTCTTTTTATCTGAATTCATCATAATAAAAACGGCGGCAACTAGTCCTACTATTACCAAACCAAATACGACAACCATTATAAATGTCCCGTTATCCATTGTAAAAAGTGTTGTGTCTTTCATGTTTTATTAAATTTTAAGATTCGTCAAATATATACTTCTTGCAATATAAAAGGTATGATATTTATCATAATTATTTTTATTCCAAAAATTTCGCCTTTAAATGAGTTGAAGGGAGCATGCAGGCATCTTTTTTTCCATACCACTTATAACGATTTTTAGCGATGTAATCATATATAAAATTCGTAAAGGAAGAAGGCAAGATTGAAAAAATTTGAGATAACGAGAAAATTCCTCCGAGATCTTTTGCAATTTCAAAAACAGCTTGTGATTTATGGTAGTAAGCAAAACCAGGCTGATATAAAATTATACTATCCAATTTCTCACTGCTTACTCCAAGGTATGTCGTAATTTCTTTCCCTAAATCTGATTGTAGTGATGCAAATCTAAAAATATCTTTTTTATCGTGTTTGATTATAAACTGAACCGCAGAATCACAAAGATTACAAACGCCATCAAAGAGTATTATTTTTTTATCGTTAGGTAGTTTTTCCATTTTATAGTGATTGCAAGAGATGAAGTAATTTTAATAATTCAGCAAGTTTTATTGTCATTACGAGGAACGAAGTAATCCAATTAAGTTGATCACTTTCATTACTCAACTCGGTTAATTTTAGTGTGGTTGCGTCGTTCCTCGCAATGACTAGTGTTATTAGATAATATTATGTCCAGCATACTTTTATCCTGATGCTAATGCCTCGTTCCTCGCAATGACTTTATTCAGTCATTATGGATTTAATATCCTCAAATAAATCTTTCCATGTGGGATTCAATGAGCGAATCAAATTATTTTTACTTTCTCTCGAACCAGCTTTAATCTGTTTTTCTCTTGTAATTGCATCACCAATCCATTGAAATTGTTCATACTAAACTAATATATTAAGATTATAACGCGCCGAAAATGAATTGGAATATCTTTTTTCTTTGTGCTCCAAAATTCGTTGCGGAAGATTGGAAGTTACTCCAGTATAAACTACAGTTTGGTATTTATTAGTGATTATATAAATAAATCCTGGTTTCATAGTTTTTATTTTATTAATACTGTCATTACGAGGAACGAAGTAATCTTATTAAGTTGATCACTTTCATTACTCAACTCGGTTATTTTTAGTGTGGTTGCGTCGTTCCTCGCAATGACTTGCGTAACCAACTGTATTTAAATTTATTTAACTCTATTATTAAAAGTTTATTTAATTGTGATTGCGAAGTTTATCGTAATGACTGAATAAAAAGTAAAAAAGCCAATTCTGTCAAGAGCTTATATTACTTCTTCACAGCTTCAACTAATTCTAAGTCTTCTAAACTTACTTTAGACATAAAAACACCATAATTCACATTAGCTTTGTTTTTTTCAATGTTTTCTATAGTTCCTACAGCTTTTCCGTCAAGCATGCGAACTCTATCACCAACTTTCAAAATATGTTTAATTTTTTCAATTACAGGTTTTAGTTTCTTTTCTTTCTTCTCTTTTCTGATCTCTTCGACATGAACTGTTACTTCCTCAATAATTTCTTTTTTCTTAGCGACAATTGCTTTCGCTTCTTTAGGAGTTGCTTTTATACGCTTAGAATTTTCTATTTCGATAATTTTCAAAAATTCAGCTATTAGATCTTTTTTATTTTTATTGTTGAAATACTTCTGTGAAATATCTTCAATTTTTTGTCCAATATAAATTGTCTTCTGATTACTATCATATAGTTCTTGATAGCTTTCTAATTTCTGCTTTATCTTGACATTTATATTTTCCATTTTGCGTCCTTCTTCACGCGCTTTCGTTTCTTCCTCTTTTAGTGTTTGTGAAGTTTTTTCCATCTTCGAGCGCTCTTTTTGAAGCGTAGCGATAGTCTTATCAAACCGTACTTTTCCAACTTCAATCTTCTTTTTAGCTCTATTGATTAGTCCGTACGGTATTCCATTTTTGAGTGCTACTTCAAAAGTAAAGGAACTTCCTGCTTGTCCCAAAGCTAGTTTATACATTGGTTCTAATGATTTCTCATCAAAAAGCATATTGGCATTCGTCGCAAACGGCAATTCATTTGCAAGAATCTTTAAGTTGGAATAATGTGTTGTGATAATTCCGAAAGCTTCTCTATGATAAAATTCTTCTAAGAAAATCTCCGCTAATGCGCCACCTAATTCCGGATCTGAACCCGTACCGAATTCATCAATCAAAAACATAGTTTTTCTATTACATTTCTTGAGAAAGTAATTCATGTTTTTTAATCGGTAACTATAAGTACTCAAATGATTTTCAATAGATTGATTGTCTCCAATATCCGTTAATATACGATCAAATAAGAAAGTTTCACTTCTTTCGTGAACTGGAATTAGCATTCCAGATTGCAGCATTAATTGCAGTAGACCAACAGTTTTTAAGGATATTGTTTTTCCACCAGCGTTAGGTCCAGAAATAACTATTATTCTATTTTCTTGCGCTAACTCAATAGTTTGAGGATGCGTAATTTCATTTTTTTGTTTGTTATTCAAATACAAAATAGGATGGAAGGCATCTCTAAAATATAGCCTTCTATTTTCAGTAATGGCTGGCATGATACCGTTAATTCGATTAGCATACTTGGCTTTAGCAGCAATCACATCAATGTCACTTAAGAAATCTTGATATTGAATTAATAAAGGTAAAAAAGGTCTAATTTGATTGGTAAGCTGTTTTAAAATTCTATTAATTTCTTCCTTTTCTTCGTATTCTAAGTTGCTCAGTTCTCTCGAATAATTTAAAGTTGCTTCAGGCTCAATATAAGCTATACTTCCTGTTTTTGAACTTCCTAATATTGATCCTTTCACTTTGCGACGATACATAGACAATACCGCTAAAACTCTACGATTCTGAACGAAACTTTCTTTGATATCATCTAAATAACCTAAAGCATTGTATTGCGTTAAAGCAGTTCCAAAACTTTGATTCACTTTTCCTCTTACTGTATTCATATTTCTACGAGTATTTAGTAAGTCTGGAGAAGCATTATCTTTAATTTCTCCGTATTTATCTACAATTTCGTCTACCATTGCAATAATATCCTTTGTAAATTCGACTGCTAGAGCTCTCGAATTTAAATTAGGATAATAGTCATCAAACTTTTTAAAATAGGTAAGTAAAAAGTTTACAGAGGAGGATATAGTAGCAATTTTGCGAAAACTTCCAACCTCTAGTAAGCTATCTTCTATTGCAAGAAATCTAATTTCGTGCGTGATCGCGTCAAAACCATGGTTTGGAATTGCATTATTATTTTGGAAAGACGAGACATACTCTGATGTTTGCATTAATGCTTTCATCAACGTTTCCTTATCTTTAAAAGGAGTTATTTCTAATGCTTTTTGTTTTCCTATATCAGTATTACAAATTTCCGAAATCGTCTCTAAAACGGTTGGAAATTGTAAATCTTGTAATGTTTTTTCGGTGATGGATATCATTTATGGCTCTGGTTCTTTTCAGTACAAAAATAGTTAATAGTTAAGACTATTTAACAGTCATTCACAAAGAATTAAAGATTGTTTACTTTCGCTTTTATTACGTTTTTAATGAAGAATTTTATGCAACTACAATTACACTATGTATCTTTGAAAATTAAATATTAGAGATGAAAATTAATCTTAATGCGGATTGGCAAAATATTTTATCAGAGGAAATCCAAAAGCCCTATTTTGAAGAATTATTAGAAATAGTTGATCGAGAATACAATGAGCAAATTTGTCATCCTCCGAAAGATCTAATTTTTTCAGCTTTTAATTATTGCAGTCTCAACGATTTAAAAGTAGTAATAATTGGCCAAGATCCATATCATGGTCGTGGAGAAGCCAACGGTTTATCATTTTCAGTTAATGATGGCGTGAGAATTCCTCCTTCACTACGAAATATTTATCGGGAATTAAATGATGATATAGGAACTATTTTTTTACCAACTTCTGGAAATCTAGAAAAATGGGCTAAACAAGGAGTTTTACTTTTGAACGCTTCATTGACAGTAAGAGAAGACACACCAAATAGTCACAAACATTTAAAATGGAATCTTTTTACCGATGCTGTAATTCAAAAAATTTCAAACGACAGAGAAAATATTGTCTTTTTACTTTGGGGCGCTTTTGCACAAAAAAAAGGTCTCAAAATTGATCGTAGTAAACATTTAGTTTTAGAATCAGGACATCCTTCGCCAATGAGTGCGAATCAAGGAAAATGGTTTGGAAATAAACATTTTAGTAAAACTAATGATTACTTAAAAAGTAAAGGTATTGCACCTATAGAATGGATTACTGGTGAATAAATTTACTTTTAAAATCTAGGACTGTATTTCATTTTAGTTTGCGTGAGGGATTGAAGCTAGCTACCGAAGTAGCGCGGAAAGCCCGACAGCATAAAAGAAGAAGGGCTCATCACAGTAATGTAATGAGCCCTTCTTGTTTTATGGTGGCACGCTCAAATCAATGAACAAACCTATATTTTACTCTTTTTTTACTTTTATTATATCGTCTAAAACCGCTCTATTTTCGTAGTTAATTACTTGTAAAATGATTTCTTGATTTTTTAAAGTTTTACCTTCAATTACGTAAAGCTTTCCTTTTTTAACAACAACATTACTTTTATCAAAAACTACGTCTCCAAATTGTAAAGTGTTTTTAACATCTGAAGTATCAATCCATGATTCAGCTAATATTTGAGATGCTTTTTCAGAATAATGAAAAGGTTTGTTTCTTAAATCATTTAAAACTCTAGCATTAGGAAAATAATTACAACGGGTGTCTTTACCGCTAAAAACCAAAGAGACAAAAAACACTCCCATTACCAAACCCACTAAATAATAAGCGAAACGATGTATAAATTTCATGATTAATTTTTGTGCAAAGGTAGAAGAAAGTTTCCTTAAAAAACAATTAAATTGATGTCGTTGTTAGGCAAATTAAACCAATCTCCAATGGCACTGCTGGTGAGAATTCCGTGGTACATATATACTCCATTTTTTAATCCTGTATCAAAACGAATGGCCGTTTCAATACCGCCATCGTCCGCAATTTGTAACAGATATGGAGAAATAATATTACTTATGGAAAGTGAAGCCGTTTTTGAATATCTAGACGGAATATTAGGAACACAATAATGCAATACATTACTTTTAATAAATGTGGGTTTCTCATGCGTAGTAACTTCTGAAGTTTCAAAACAACCGCCAGTATCAATACTTACATCAACGATTACTGCACCTTTTTTCATGTGTTCGACCATTGTTTCTGTAACAATTACTGGACAGCGTTCAATTCCTCGCATCGCTCCAATGGCTACATCACATCGTCTTAATGCTTTTAGCAAAGCTTTTGGTTGAATGGTTGAAGTGAATATTCGCTGGTTCAAATTATTTTGTAATCGACGTAACTTAGTAATTGAATTATCAAAAACTTTTACCGTCGCACCTAATCCTATAGCTGTTTTTGCAGCAAATTCTCCCACAGTTCCTGCTCCTAGAATAACGACATCAGTAGGAGGTACGCCAGTAATATTCCCAAATAATAATCCTTTTCCAAACTCGTTTGTAATCATTAATTCGGCCGCGATAAGTACCGAAGCAGTTCCAGCAATTTCACTCAATGACTTCACCGCTGGATAGGAGCCATCTTCATCCTTAATATATTCAAAAGCGAGTGCGGTTATTTTCTTTTTGGACAATGCCTCAAAATAGCATTTTTTACGTGTTTTAATCTGGATCGCAGAAATTAGAATTGTTTTAGGATTCATCATTTCTATCTCTGCAGTGGTTGCAGGTTCGACCTTTAAAATCATTGGACAACCAAAAACTTTTTTAGTATCACAAGTTACTTCAGCACCAGCATCCGAATATTCTTTATCAGTATAACTTGAACTCTCGCCAGCACCAGTTTCAATCATCACTCGATGACCGTGAAATGTCAATGAATTCACAGCGTCAGGAGTAAGACAAATACGTCGCTCTTGATGACTATTTTCTTTTGGTATACCAATAAAAAGTTCGCTTTTCTGTCTTCCCACTTCAAGTTTTTCTTCTTGAGGTAAAAGCTGCTGCTTTGTGAAAGGTGTGTTGGTAATTGGCATTGGTTGTTATTTTAAAAGTCCGATTACTATCAAATTTTTAATAGAAAAAGTACAATAGTTTAGTGTTTAATGAGATAAAGATAAGCAGAAATTTTAAACAATAATTCGTTCCATTTTTATATCTGCTCTTTCATAATTTCCAGTTTCTAATTCGATTTCTTCAAATCCAAATTTACGATATAAATGTAAGGCTGTAAGCAGCTTTCTATTAGAGTACAAAATTAATTTTTCAATCTTATTTTCCTTAGCGAAAGATAAGCAATGATCAATTAATTTCTTTCCAATTCCCAATCCCTGAATTTTGCTGGTTACTGCCATTTTGCTTAATTCAAAAGTTGAATCATCTATTTTCAGAAGAGAAACGGTTCCAATAATTTCACCATTATATCTGGCATAAAATATAAATCCTCCTTTATCAATAATTTCCCCTTGTGGATTTGAAAGTACAAGTTGATCCTTTGGTTCCACTTTAAAATATTTTATAAGCCATTCGAAATTTAATATTTTGATATGATCTTTTAGATCTGTTGTAAAAGGGATTATTTCTAAAGTGTTTTCTAGACTCATTTTTTGTTCTAACTTAATATTAATTCTCGTTTTCCATCAGGAAGCAAAGAAATTGTAATGACTGAATGTGCCTCCGGAATTAAATTAGGGATCTTTTCAGCCCATTCAACAAAACACCAATTTCCAGAATATAAATAATCATCGATTCCCATATCTAGCGCTTCGGTTTCCTTGTTTAATCTATAAAAATCAAAATGGTAAACGATTTGATTGTCAGCTGCTTTATATTCATTAACTAAAGAAAAGGTTGGGCTGTTTGTAGCACCTTGAACTCCTAAATATTTACATAATTGCTTAATAAGTGTTGTTTTTCCAACGCCCATTTCTCCATGAAAAAGAATTACTTTATTTGGATTTTCTGCTATTATTTTTTGAGCAACTTGCTCTATTTGCTCTAATGAAAAGTTGATTTCCATGATCGTTTTAGTTGGCTTATTCAGATTGTAAAAATAAAGTAAATCTCGTAAAATAAGTACTATTGAGATAGTGCATTATTATTACGAGATTTATATTTAAAGGTTATTTCGGACTAAATATTAAACATGGAATTATCATTTCTTCTAGAGAAATTCCTCCGTGTTGATAGGTATTTTTGTAGTAACTGACATAGTGATTATAATTATTTACGTAAGCTAAAAACAAATCATTTTTCGCAAAAATATATGAACTACTCATGTTAATCGCTGGTAAACCAATGTTTTTTGGTTCCTTAACAGCATACACATCCTTATTTTCATAAGTTAAACTTCGTCCAGTTTTATAACGTAAATTTAAGCTGGTGTTTTTATCTCCTATTACTTTTGAAGGATTTTTTACATTAATCGTACCGTGGTCGGTTGTTAAAATTAATTTGAATCCCATTTTTTGAGCTTGTTGAATTATTTCTAACAGAGGGGAGTTTTTAAACCAACTCAAAGTTAGTGACCTGTACGCTTTATCATCTGAAGCAAGTTCTTTTACTACGTCCATTTCTGTTTTAGCGTGAGAAAGCATGTCTACAAAATTATAGACAACTGTAACTAAATCATTATTCTTTAAAGATTTGAATCCTTCAACTAATTTTTTTCCACCCGCAAGGTTGGTTATTTTGAAGTAGTCTTCCTTGATATTCAATCCTATTCTTTTTAATTGCGCTGTTAAAAATTCAGCTTCGTACAAATTTTTTCCACCTTCTTCAGGATCATTTTTCCAATACTGCGGAAACTGTTTCTCCATCTCAATTGGCATTAAGCCAGAAAATATTGCGTTTCTTGCATATTGTGTAGCGGTAGGTAAAATAGAATAATATGCAACTTCTTTCTCTAATTTATAGTAATTTCCCACAACGCTTTCAAATGCTTTCCACTGGTCGTAGCGAAGATTATCAATTACTACAAACAAGATTGGCTTATCTTTTTTCTTTAGTTCTGGTAGTACTAACTCTTTGAATAATGTATGTGATTGAACAGGTTTATCCGCTTTTGGTGCAAACCAATCTTCATAATTACGCTCAATAAATTTTCCAAATTGAGAATTAGCTTCTGCTTTTTGAGATTCCAGAATTTCAATCATTCCTTGGTCATCGATATTCTCCAACTCTAATTCCCAAAAGATAAGTTTTTTATACATTTCGACCCAATCTTCATAGGAGTTGACTTGTGCCATTTCCATAGTAATTTTTCGAAATTCTTTCTGATAATCTAAAGTTGTTTTTTGAGAAATCAATCGAGAGTGATCTAAATTTTTCTTTAAACTCAGTAAAATCTGATTTGGATTCACAGGTTTAATAAGATAATCAGCGATTTTAGAACCAATCGCTTCCTCCATTATATATTCTTCCTCACTCTTAGTGATCATAATCATAGGAACTGAAGATTTTTTTTCCTTCATTTCCATTAGTGTTTCAAGTCCGCTAATTCCGGGCATATTTTCATCCAGAAAAACAACATCAAAGTTATTTTCTTCGAAAATTGTAATAGCATCGAGACCGTTATTACAAGTAGTTACTTCGTAATTTTTTTTCTCAAGAAATAGTATATGTGGTTTCAAAAGGTCGATTTCATCATCTACCCAAAGTATTTTTATTTTATCCATAATTTGTATTGCAAGTATTGTATTGTACAAAATCAAAGTGCCAAATTACATTTTTTTGTAGCTTGTATCTGCTAATATTATTATAATTTTTTACCAAGTCAGTTGGTGGTTATCTTAAACTTTTCGACCTAAATTGGAGTTTAACCATTAAAACATAATTATAAAATGTTTAAGTTTTGGATTACAATAAGTGTTAAGATCGAAAATTGAGTAAAGCAAAAAACCACTACCTAATAAATAAGTAGTGGTTTTGAGAAATTAGAATTAATAATTAATGAACTAAGTTGTTCTATTGCCAACCACCGCCTAATGCGCGATATAATTGAATCACTGCTTTATACTGTTGATATTTGTTGTCAATTAAATTAAGTTCCGCATTCAAAGCATTGTCTTTAACAGTTAATACTTCTAAATAATTTGCTAAGCCATACGTTAACAATTCATCTGAATATTCGGTTGCTTTATTTAACGCATTAACTTGTTTCTCTCTCACCGTAAGTTTGTACGTCTCATTGTTGTAATTAGCTAGCGCATCCGAAACTTCTTTTCCTGCTGTTAGTAATGATTGCTCAAATTGGATATAAGCTTTTTCTTGATTTGCCTTTGCAATTTCAAACTTAGTTTTGATTTGCCTTTGATTGAAAATAGGTTGTGTCAAACCCGTTATTACATTTGCAAAAAGTGAATTAGCGCTAAACCATTCTTTTAAATCAATACTTTGCAGTCCACCTGAAGAAGTAACTTTGAATGTTGGATAAAAATTACTTTTAGCAACATTGGTTTGTTCGAAATTAGAAATCAAATTGTATTCTGCAGCAATCACATCTGGTCTATTTCTCAGTAAAGTAGCGGGAACTCCAACAGTAATTTCTGGTTGCATAGTTTGCTTTTCGAATGTGCTACGCTCCATTTTTGTAGAACTTTCGCCCATTAAAATACTCAATGAATTTTCAAGAATTATAATGCTATTTTTTAAATCAGCTATAATTATTTCAGTTGCATATTTTTGAGCTTCAGTTTGCTTAACACCAACTTCAGTAACATTACCAGCATCTTTCAAAGCTATGATTGTCTCAATACTTTTGTCACGATTTACTAACGTTTTTTCTGCTAACTTTATTTGTGCATCCACTGAAAGCAATTGATAATAAGTTGCCGCTATTGTAGCAATTACCTGAGTTTTAACTGCTTGTTGCACTGCTGTAGTTTGGAAATAGCTTGCGTTTGCAGCGCGTTTATTGCTTCTTATTTTTCCCCAGATATCGGCTTCCCAAGAAAGATTTCCTGTTAACTGATATTGATCCGTGCTTCTACTTTGTGATAGCGAACCAAATTGACTGTTTTTAGAAAGTTCTTGATGTGTCCAGTCTGCTCCAGCCGAAAGAGTAGGGATGTAACCTGCTTTTCCTTGCTTCATCATTGCTTCTGCTGCGACAATATTTTGCATCGCAATTTTAACATCTAAGTTGTTTTCTAGGCCTTTCTTAATATAACCTTGTAAAAGCGGGTCAGTAAAAACCTTATCCCAAGCCACATTGGCTAAGGATAAAGTATCATTTGAAACTACTTGATTTCTATATAAATTTTCTGTTTTTAAATCTGGTCGGCTGTACTCTTTAGCAACAAAACAAGATTGCATCACGGTAGCTGTAAGAACAAGCAGCCCTATTTTATGGAACTTATTTTTCATTTTCTTCATTTAAAAGTATAACATCAGATTCAGTAGTAATTACAGGTTTTCCTGAAATTTTTTCTTGCATGCTCTGGAATATGATGAATAGAATTGGAATTACAAAAACTCCTAAAATTGTTCCTACTAACATTCCTCCAACGGCTCCCATACCAATTGAACGGTTACCAACTGCACCAACACCTGAAGCAAAAGCTAGAGGCAACAATCCAAATATAAATGCTAACGAAGTCATTAAAATGGGACGTAAACGTGCTTTAGCACCTTCAATTGCGGCTTGTGTTAAATCCATACCTTGTCGGCGTCGTTGTATTGCAAATTCGACTATCAGAATCGCATTTTTCGCTAGTAATCCTATCAGCATTATCAAGGCGACTTGGAAATAAATATTGTTTTCTAATCCTGCTAATTTCACGAAACCAATGGCTCCAGCAATACCTACAGGTAATGATAGTAAAACAGATAGTGGCACTAAATAACTCTCATACTGTGCACTCAACAAGAAATACACAAAGATTAAACTCAATAAGAAAACCCAAATAGCTTGGCTTCCCGCTAAAATTTCTTCTCTAGTCATTCCAGAGAATTCATAGCTATATGTTTTAGGTAGATGTTGTTCCGCTACTTCTTGAATCGCTTTGATGGCATCACCAGAACTAAATCCAGGATTTGCTTTACCATTCACGTTAACTGCTTTTAACATATTAAAACGAGCAACTGCTTCTGGACCGTAGATTCTTTTTAAACTTATAAATTGACTAATTGCTACTTGTTGACCTGCAGCATTTTTCACATAAATGTTATTTATAGAAGCTTCTGTCGCTCTATCAGAAGGTTTTGCCTGAATCATTACACGATATTGTTTACCAAATTTATTAAAATCAGTAGTGTACAATCCGCCGTAATATCCTTGCATCGTATTAAAAATATCCGAAACTGATACTCCTGCATCTTTAGCTCTTTCTACATTAATGTCCATTTCAAACTGTGGAAACGACGCATTAAAGTTAGTTTGTGCATATTGAATTTCAGGTCTTTTCATTAATTCGCCTAGAAACTCATTACTGACTTTGCTGACTGTAGCCCAATCATCATCCCCTTTATCTTGAATTTTTAATTCGAAACCATCAGCTGAACCAAAACCTTGTACACTTGGAGGTGTAAAAAACAATGCTCGCGCATCTTTAAAATGTGCTGTTTTGCCAAACAACTCTTTTACAACTGCATCAACAGATTGATTGTCTCCTTTTCTATCTTTCCAATCTTTCAATTTAATAATTGTAAAGGCGTACGAACCACCATTTACACTATTCAACAAACTAAAACCGACCACACTCATTCGAGATTCAATAATATCCATTGAGCCTAAAATAGTGTCTAACTCCTTAACTACAATCTGTGTTTTCTCCAATGTTGTTCCTGGAGGAAGCGTCAAATCGGCCATGATTATACCACGATCTTCATTTGGAATAAATCCAGAAGGTGTAGTTTGAAACAATAAGAATGTAATTCCTGAAAATACAATTAATCCGACAACTGTAATCCATCTTTTTTTAGCTAAAAAGCCTAAAGACTTCACGTATTTATTGTTCATTCTATCAAAGCTAGAATTGAAAGCGATGAAAAAACGATCTTTAAAATTGGCATCGTGATGATCTGAATCTTTATGTGGTTTTAGAAATAAAGCACATAAGGCAGGACTCAAAGTCAATGCGTTTACTGCAGAAATTAAAATCGCAATTGCTAAAGTTATCGCAAACTGCTGATAAAATACGCCAGACGGACCATTCAAGAATGAAACTGGGATAAATACAGCGGCCATAACTAATGTGATGGAAATAATCGCACCAGTAATTTCGCTCATCGCTGAAATTGTAGCTTCTTTTCCTGACGTAGCACCTTCATCTAGCTTAGCGTGTACTGCTTCGACGACGACAATGGCATCATCGACGACAATTCCAATTGCAAGAATCATGGCAAATAAAGTTAACATATTTATTGAGAATCCAAACAATTGCAGGAAGAAAAATGTTCCAATAATTGCTACAGGAACCGCAATAGCCGGGATTAGTGTAGATCTAAAATCTTGTAAGAAGATATAAACTACAATAAAAACCAGTATAAATGCTTCTAGTAAAGTCGTTAATACTTTATCGATTGACGCATCAAGGAACGTTTTAGTATTTAGCGGAATTACATAATCAACTCCTTTAGGGAAATCTGGTTTTGTCTCATCTAAGATGGTCATTACTTCAGTAATAATATCTTGTGCATTAGAGCCTGAAGTTTGGAAAACACCAACAGCAACTCCCTGTTTACCCATTGCTATATTCTTAGTTCCATAATTGAAACCTCCTAATTCAACAGTGGCAACATCTTTCAAATGAAGAAAATTTCCATTTCCTGTCGAACGAATTACAATATTTTCGTAATCTGAAATTTCAGATAGTCGTCCCTTATATTTAATAACATATTCGTAAACTCCATCAGCATTTTCTCCAAATTTTCCTGGAGCTGCTTCTACGTTTTGCTCTTGTAGCGCTGCTTGGATTTCTTTTGGTGAAACATTATACGAAGCCATTTTTGCAGGATCGATCCAAATTCTCATCGAATAATCCTTAGCTCCAAAAACATTAACTTGTCCAACACCTTTTACACGTTGTAATTTTGGTACTAAATTTATTTTCGCATAATTCTGAATATACGTTTCATCAAAGTCATCGTTATTCGAATACAAAGCAAAAAACATCAAAGCACTCGTTTGACTTTTTACAGTTGTAACTCCAGTTTGAACAACCGCTTGAGGTAATTTGCTGGTGGCACGAGCAACTCTATTTTGAACGTTTACTGCAGCAATATCTGGATCTACACCTAATTCAAAGTAAACGGATATTTTAGCAGAACCATCATTAGCTGCAGAGGAAGTCATGTAAGTCATTCCTTCAACACCATTAATTTCTTCTTCTAGCGGAATAACAACACTATTAAGTACTGTTTCAGCATTTGCACCGGTATAACTTGCACTAACTTGAACCGTTGGTGGTGCTATTTCTGGATACTGTTCGACCGGTAGCGACATCAATCCTAAAACACCTAAAATGGTAATTAAGATGGAAATTACCGTCGATAGGACTGGTCTTTCTATAAAAGTTTTTAACATTTTGAGTATTATTTTTTAGCTGGAGTAGCGTTTATTTTTAGTGAGTCTTTAGCTATTGGAGCAGCAGTTTCTGTTGAATTAGTTTCTTTTTTTTGCTGCGGAACAATCTCAGTGTCATTTTTCAACTTGGAAGCACCTTCAACTACAACAACATCGCCTTCAGAAAGTCCTTCAGTAACAATAAAGTTTAAATCAGAACTTCCATTTGTAACAATAATTTTTGATTGTACTTTATTACCTTCGCCCACCACAAAAATCATCTGTTTTCCTTGTACTTCAAAAACTGCATTTTGAGGAACTAACATCACATCCTTTTGTAGAATAGGCATGCGAATAATTCCGCTGCTTCCGCTTCTTAAAATACCTTCTGGGTTTTTGAACTCAGCTCTAAATTGTGTTGTTCCTGTTGTAGGATTCACTAAGCCGTTCATTGTAACTACTTTTCCTTTTTGATCATATTCTGAATCATCAACTAATAATAGAGAAACTTCAGGAACTGATTTCAATTTTTCAGCAGTTGAACCTCCTTTAAAAGTCTTGTTGAAAAAAAGTAATTGTTTTT
The DNA here is from genome assembly GCF_003688495.1 of Flavobacterium weaverense. Classification (GTDB taxonomy): domain Bacteria; phylum Bacteroidota; class Bacteroidia; order Flavobacteriales; family Flavobacteriaceae; genus Flavobacterium; species Flavobacterium weaverense. The sequence goes on from NZ_REFH01000009.1 coordinate 72,789, forward strand.
CATTCATAGAAAAATAAGCACGAACTATTTTAGTGTCTGAAACTGTTGTTAAAGGCATTTCACTTACAGAATTCACTAAGCTTCCTTCACGGAAAGGTAAACTTCCTATAACTCCATTCACAGGAGAAACGATTGTTCCAAAACCAATATTTGAAGCAATACTACCATAGGCACTTTTGGCTTGAGCCAACTTTGCTTTTGCAGTTTCCAGCTGAACATTACTTATAATTTTTCGATCTACTAAAGGTTTCAATCGATCTACTTCCACCTGAGCAGCTTGGATCATTGCTTTTGCGGCTGATGCATCTTGATTTAAAGTTTGCGTTTCAAGTTTGAATAGTATTTGTCCTTTGCGAACAACTTGACCTTCATCAACATAAATTTTTTGAATAAACCCATTTACTTTAGGACGAATTTCTACATTTTGCTGACCTTCTAGGTTTGCTGTGTACTCATGATAAACCACTGCATCTTGCAAGGTTACTGTTTGAACAGGAAAAGGAGCTGCAGTAGGAGCAGGCATTTGTTGTTCTTCTTTTTTACCACAAGAAGCTATGATTAGCAAGGCAAATAGAGCAAATATTGAATTTTTTTTCATTTCTATGATTGGGTTAAGTATTTATATTTAAGAATTATTCTTTTCGATTTCTTTAAAATGATCTATGGTTTTTATTAAAAGCTCCTCAACTTCACAAACGTGATTTTTATATGCTTTTACATTCTCCATATTATATTGCTCTTCCGAACAAGAAACTGTTTTTTCTCGATAATCAATTAATCGATCAATTATCTTCTTTTCAAATTCCAGTAATTTGATATAATTTGCTAATCTTTCACTAAAAGGTGAAGGTTTGAAATATTTTTTGCGATCACCAGCTACGGTGTAGTAAGTGATCTTATCCATTTTTAAAAGTAAATTCAAGTTTGTAGAAACAGAGCTTTTACTGGCTTTCATTTTTTCGACTATTGCTTCAAATGTTAACCCTGACTTGCAACCATCAATTATTAATAATCCAAGTATTCGAGAACCAAGTGGTGGCAAATTATATAGCAACTCAAAATGAAGTCCGAACATCTCAATAAGCTCTTCGCGTTCTTTTTGTATTTTTTGCATAATTTTTTTTTGCAAAATTACGTTTAGTTCATAGATTACCGAACTAAACGAACTTAAAATAATGTTAATCTTTTTAACATTTATCCTAGTGTATTAGCTTGCTGCAGATTATGATTATTAAAAAGTAAAAAAAGAAATTAAAAATTCTGCAGTCGTGGATTTAGTACTATTTGGGATTTTATTAATTTTTTTGGTAAAAGTCATTCTGATATTTTTAAAATAGTGCACTTATCGGACTAATCATTTTTTAGCCTTAGACTACGATTTCTGATTTAGAATGTTATTTCCTTATATTTGTTGACCTAAAAAAAACTTATAGTGAGTCAAATCAATAAGCTTAAAATATTTAATGATCCCATTTACGGGTTTATCACAATTCCAAACGCATTAATTTACGATTTAATTCAGCATCCTTATTTTCAAAGATTGCGACGCATCTCTCAAATGGGATTATCGTACTTAGTTTATCCAGGAGCAAATCACACTCGTTTTCATCACGCTTTAGGTTGCATGCATTTAATGCAAAAAGCAGTCGATGTGTTGCGTTTCAAAGGAATTCTTATTTCTCCAGAGGAAGAAAATGCTTTGTATATCGCAATCTTATTGCATGATATAGGACATGGACCTTTTTCGCACGCAATGGAAAAAAGTATAGTGGAAGAAGTGCATCATGAAGAAATTTCATTGCTTTTTATGAACCAACTTAATGTTGAATTTAAAGGCAAACTTGATTTGGCGATTAAAGTTTTTAAAGGGGAGTATCATCGAAAATTTATGCTTCAATTGATTTCGAGCCAGTTAGATATGGATCGAATGGATTATTTGAAACGAGATAGTTATTATTCTGGTGTGGCGGAAGGTAATGTAAATTCAGAACGGTTAATCCAAATGATGAATGTCGATAAGGATTATTTGGTTATTGAAGAAAAAGGAATTTATTCTGTCGAAAAGTTCTTAATGTCGAGACGATTAATGTATTGGCAAGCTTATTTACATAAAACCAGTTTAGTAGCAGAGTTGATTTTGATGCGAATTTTAAAACGAGCTAAGGAATTAACCTTAAAAGGAGTGAAGCTTTCTTGCAGTGAGCCATTACTGTTTTTCATGGAACATAAGGTAACAATGGAAACTTTTGATGCTGACACTTTAGATTTATTTGCTCAATTAGACGACTTCGATATTATTGGTGCTCTAAAAGCTTGGCAAAAAAATGATGACTTTATATTGTCAACTTTAAGTAAAATGATTGTCAACCGCGATTTACTTAAAATAAAGCTGACTAATGAAAAAGTAGATTTAGAGGAATTACAACCTTTGAAAGAGCGCTTCGCTGCAGAAAATAACATTTCTATAGCTGATACCAATTATTTCATTTTTAAGGGAAAAATAAAAAATCAGGCTTACAGTAAAGAAGCGGATCCAATACGAATTTTGAAAAAAGATAGTTCGGTGGAAGACGTAATTGAGTCATCAGACCAACTGAATTTAAAATCATTATCAAAATCGGTAACCAAGTATTACATCTGTTTTCCAAAACAACTGTTATAAAAACACCGTTTAAAATCTATTTTTTTATATTTTTGTCGCAATGAAATTTACAGCAGAACAAATAGCGGGGATTTTAGAAGGAGAAGTAATTGGTAACCCAGCAGCAGAAGTTTTTAGGTTATCAAAAATTGAAGAAGGTACTGAGGGTTCTCTTACTTTCTTATCAAATCCTAAATATCTTAATTTTATATATTCTACAAAAGCCTCTGTTACAATAGTTAATGATACTTTTGTTCCGGAATCAGGTTTGAACACTACACTTATAAAAGTGCCAGATGCATACGCAGCTTTTTCAAAACTACTAGCTTATTATAATGAAGTAAAACAGCATAAAAGTGGGATCGAACAACCTTCTTTTCTTTCGCCTAGTGTAATACATGGAGAAAACCTATATTTGGGCAGTTTTAGTTATGTAGGTGAAAATGTACTGATAGGAGATAATGTGAAAATTTATCCCAATTGCTTTCTTGGAGATAATGTTGTAGTTGGAAATAATGTCACTTTATTTGCAGGTGCAAAAATATATTCAGAGACGATAATTGGAAACAATTGCACGGTGCATTCGGGAGCTATAATTGGATCAGATGGTTTTGGCTTTGCGCCAAATCCAGACGGAACCTACACTAAAATACCTCAGATAGGTAATGTTATTATAGAGGATAATGTAGATATTGGTTCTTGTACAACGATTGATAGGGCTACAATGGGTTCGACAATTATTAGAAAAGGAGTCAAATTAGACAATCAAATTCAGATTGCACATAATGTTGAAATTGGTGAAAACACTGTCATTGCTGCTCAAACAGGAGTTGCAGGTTCTACTAAGATTGGTAGAAACGGAATGATTGGCGGTCAAGTTGGAATTTCTGGTCATTTACACATTGGCGACAATGTTCGAATTCAAGCTCAGGCTGGAATCGGTAAGAATATAAAAGATAATGAAATTTTGCAGGGTAGCCCAGCATTTGGATATAATAGTTTTAGCAAATCATTTGTTCATTTTAAGAACTTGCCTAAAATTGTTGATGAAATTAAAGAATTAAAGAAACAAATATTAAACCAAAAAAATGGAAACAATGGTTAAACAGAAGACCATCAAAACAGAAATCTCGCTAACTGGAGTTGGATTACATACCGGTAAAGAAGTAAAAATGACTTTTAAACCTGCTCCGGTGAATAATGGTTTTACTTTTGTTCGAGTAGATTTAGAAGGACACCCAATAATAGAGGCAGATGCAAATTACGTTGTAAATACACAACGCGGAACTAATTTGGAAAAACTTGGAGTTAAAATTCAAACTCCAGAACATGTTTTGGCTGCTTTAGTAGGATGTGATTTAGACAATGTTATAATTGAATTAAATGCTTCAGAACTGCCTATAATGGATGGTTCGTCTAAATATTTTGTTGAAGCCCTTGAGTCTGTTGGATTTGAAGAGCAAAATGCAAAGAGAAACGTATATGTTGTAAAAGAAGTTATTTCTTTTACTGATGAAGAATCAGGTAGTGAAATTTTAGTGATGCCAAGTGATCATTATTGTGTAACTGCTATGGTTGACTTTGGTACTAAAATTTTAGGCACTCAAAATGCAAACATGAAAAGTATTTCTGATTTTAAAACTGAAATTTCGCAATCTAGAACTTTCAGCTTTTTGCATGAATTGGAATCATTATTAGAAAATGGTTTAATAAAAGGTGGTGATTTAAACAACGCTATTGTTTATGTTGATAAAGAGATCTCTGCATCTACGATGGAGAATTTAAAGCTTGCTTTTGGTAAAGATGAAATTACGGTTAAACCAAACGGAATCTTAGACAATCTTACTTTGCATTATCCTAACGAGGCTGCAAGACATAAATTGTTAGACGTTGTGGGTGATTTAGCTTTAATTGGTACTAGAATACAAGGAAAAGTAATTGCTAATAAACCAGGTCACTTTGTGAATACGCAGTTCGCTAAGAAAATGGCGAAAATTATAAAAATTGAACAAAGAAATTATGTTCCTGTTTATGATTTAAACGCTGAACCTTTGATGGACATTCATAAAATTATGGCGGTTCTTCCTCATAGACCTCCATTTTTATTTATTGATAGAATTATTGAGATGTCTGCAAGTCATGTTGTGGGGATGAAAAATGTTACAATGAATGAAAATTTCTTCGTAGGACATTTTCCAGAAGCTCCAGTAATGCCAGGAGTTATAATTGTGGAAGCTATGGCTCAAACAGGAGGAATACTTGTTTTAAGCACCGTTCCAGATCCTGAAAATTACTTGACTTATTTCATGAAAATTGATAATGTGAAGTTCAAACAGAAAGTACTTCCTGGGGATACTTTAATTTTTAAATGTGATTTAATAACACCTATTAGAAGAGGTATTTGTCACATGCAAGCTAATGCTTACGCCAATGGTAAACTCGTTGCTGAAGCGGAATTAATGGCTCAAATTGCAAAGAAACAATAGATTTAGAAAAGAAAGCAATAAATACTTTAGTAATTACTTTTTGCGTTCTAATTCTAAGAAATTTAAAATATAAATAATAGCTGATGAATCAACCACTAGCGTATGTACATCCTGGCGCCAAAATAGCCAAAAATGTAGTCATTGAGCCATTCACTACTATTCACAACAATGTGATTATTGGAGATGGAACTTGGATTGGGTCGAATGTAACCATAATGGAGGGAGCAAGAATTGGGAAAAATTGTAATATATTCCCCGGTGCAGTAATCTCAGCGGTTCCACAGGATTTAAAATTTGGGGGAGAAGATTCTCTAGCGATAATTGGCGACAATTGTACTATAAGAGAATGTGTAACCATTAATAGAGGAACTATTGCATCAGGTCAAACTACGATTGGAGACAATTGCTTGATTATGGCAACGGCTCACATCGCACATGATTGTCACATTGGTCATAATGTAATTATTGTAAATGGAGTTTTACTTGGCGGACACGTTACAGTAGGAAATCATGCGATAATTGGCGGATTATCAGCAGTCCATCAGTTTATAAGTATTGGAGATCACGCAATGATTTCTGGTGGTTCTCTTTTAAGAAAAGATGTTCCTCCATACACTAAGGCTGCAAAAGAACCTTTGTCGTATGTTGGTATTAATTCAGTTGGATTGAGAAGACGCGGATTTACTTCTGAAAAAATCAGAGAAATTCAAGGTATCTATAGAATTCTTTATCAAAAAAATTACAACACAACTCAAGCTTTAGGAATTATTGAAGCTGAAATGGAAGCAACTCCCGAAAGAGATGAGATAATTGATTTCATTAGAAATTCCTCTCGTGGTGTAATGAAAGGATATTCTGGAAATTACTAATTCAATGCTTTCATTAGCGAGAGCGAATTTAAACTAGAATAAAAAAACACAAAAAGATAAAAATAATAAATAACAAATTTCCAGTTTCAGCTTTTCTTCTTATTGAGAAATGTTGCTGAAGGAATAAAAAAATACATAAATGGCATCTACATCAGATATTAAAAACGGGTTGTGCATTAAGTTTAATAATGACATCTATAAAATCATAGAATTTCTTCACGTTAAACCAGGTAAAGGTCCTGCTTTTGTTAGAACTAAATTAAGAAGTTTAACAACTGGAAGAGTTTTAGACAATACATTTTCTGCAGGTCACAAAATCGAGGAAGTACGAGTAGAAAATCATAAATTTCAATATTTATATCCCGAAGGTGATTTGTTTCACTTTATGAATGTAGAAACGTATGAGCAAATTTCTATGAATAAGAATATCTTAGATTCACCTGATTTATTAAAAGAAGGAGAAAATGTAATGGTAAGTATTAATACTGAAACTGATTTACCTCTTTCAGTAGATATGCCATCATCTGTAGTGCTAGAAGTAACGTATGCAGAGCCAGGAATTAAAGGAAATACTGCTACAAATGCTACAAAATCAGCAACAGTTGAGACTGGTGCAACAGTAAATGTACCGTTATTTATCAATGAAGGTGACAAAATCAAAATTGATACTACTTCTGGAAATTACATGGAACGTGTAAAAGAGTAATCCTAATTAAGATAATTTTTCAATGAGTCAATTAGTTGACTACCGTTTCAATTGACTCATTTTCTAATTGACAATTTTTCTAATTATACATATGAAATTCCCCAAGGTTTATTCTTTAGAAGTAATTGCAACTATTATTGGTTGCGAATTCGTTGGCGATAAGGATTTTTCAGTGATGGGAATGAATGAAATCCACGTTGTTGAATCAGGTGATATCGTATTTGTTGATCATCCAAAATATTACGATAAAGCATTAAATTCTGCGGCAACTATTATTTTAATAAATAAGAATGTTGAATGCCCAACTGGAAAAGCACTGCTAATTTCAGATGATCCTTTTAGAGATTTCAACAAATTGACGAATTACTTTAAGCCTTTTCAATTTTCGAATACCTCTGTCTCTACTTCAGCTAAAATAGGAGAAGGAACTGTAATTCAGCCAAATACATTTATTGGAAATCATGTTGTGATTGGAAAAAATTGCTTAATTCACTCTAATGTTTCGATTTACGATCATACGGTCATTGGTGATAATGTGATGATTCATGCAGGTTCAGTACTTGGTGCAGATGCTTTCTATTATAAAAAGCGAGACGCAGGATTTGACCAATTACTATCTGGAGGTAGAGTTGTAATAAAGGACAATGTTGGAATAGGTGCACTTTGTACAATTGATAAAGGAGTCACTGGTGACACAACAATTGGCGAAGGAACAAAAATTGATAACCAAGTGCATGTTGGTCATGATACAGTTATTGGAAAAAAATGTCTAATTGCTTCCCAAGCAGGAATTGCTGGTTGCGTTATCATCGAAGATGAAGTAACTATTTGGGGCCAAGTAGGAACCACAAGCGGAATTACAATTGGTGCTAAGGCTGTAATACTCGGGCAAACTGGAGTTACAAAATCAGTTGAAGGTGGTAAATCTTACTTTGGAACACCTATAGAAGAATCAAGAGAGAAATTGAAGCAGTTAGCCAATATCAAAAAAATTCCTGAAATTTTAAATAAAATAAAATAATATGTCTGCTAAAGAAATTGTTAAGAAATTTTATAAGTCTGATGCTTTAATTGATAGTGAAGTTTTAAAAGATTTTGTACATCCCGATATTATCGTGGAGTGGAATAGCAGCAAAGGATTTGTTGAATTAAACTACGATGCACTACTAAATCTTTCAGGCGAATTAAGTAAAGCTTATGTTCGTTCGAAAGTTAGAATTAGCCACATTATTGCAGAACAGGATATAGTTTCTGTACGATATTCTCATTTTGTGAAAACGATTGAAAACCCAAGAGAAGAAATGCTATTGGCGCATTTTATTGTTATTTGGGAAATAAAAGACAATAAATTGTATCGAGGATATCAAATGAGTCAATTATCATAATTAAGTACTAAAATACTGAATAGGCGATACCCATTTACTGCTTACAATTTTATACTTTTGCATAACAATTTTAAAAACTACATAAAATAATATATCATGAGTGTTTTAGTTAATAAAGATTCCAAAATAATTGTTCAAGGTTTTACAGGAAGTGAAGGAACTTTCCATGCTTCTCAAATGATTGAGTACGGAACTAACGTTGTCGGTGGTGTAACTCCTGGAAAAGGTGGAACAACTCACTTAGACAGACCTGTTTTCAATACTGTAAAAGATGCTGTTGAACAAGCAGGAGCTGACACAACTATCATTTTTGTACCGCCAGCATTTGCTGCTGATGCAATTATGGAAGCTGCAGATGCAGGTATTAAAGTAATTATTGCAATTACAGAAGGAATTCCTGTTGCTGACATGATTAAAGCAAACAGTTATGTTAAAGAAAGAAATGCAAGATTAATAGGTCCTAACTGTCCTGGAATTATTACTCCTGGTGAAGCTAAAGTTGGCATTATGCCAGGTTTCGTATTCAAAAAAGGAACTATAGGTATTGTTTCTAAATCAGGAACTTTAACGTACGAAGCTGCTGACCAAGTTGTAAAACAAGGTTTAGGAATTACAACTGCTATCGGAATTGGTGGAGATCCAATTATTGGAACTACTACAAAAGAAGCAGTAGAGTTGTTAATGAATGACCCAGAAACAGAATGTATCGTAATGATAGGTGAAATTGGTGGACAATTAGAAGCTGATGCTGCTCATTGGATTAAAGCTGATGGTAATCGTAAACCAGTTGTCGGTTTCATTGCAGGAGTTACTGCTCCAGCAGGACGTACAATGGGACACGCCGGTGCGATTGTTGGTGGATCTGACGATACTGCGGAAGCTAAAAAACAAATCATGAGAGAATGCGGTATTCACGTAGTGGATTCTCCAGCTGAGATTGGTAAAAAAGTAAAAGAAGTTTTAGGATAATCTTTTTCTAAATACAAATATTTTAAAAGCCTCGCATTTTGTGAGGCTTTTTTATTATAAAATGGAATTAAAGAATACCTTTGCACTTTATTAAAAATAGATGATTTATAGTTTTTTTAATAAATAACAAACGTAAACGAATGGTTTAGATACTGCTCAAGATTTTTAGAGCTCTATTTGAGGAAGCCAATTCAAATAAAAATATAATATATGTACAAGGAATTAAAAAAATTCAAAGTTACCAATCAGTTTTCATTTACAGCAGAAGATAGTTTAGCAGAAGTTTGCAATGCATCAGAAGGTTCAGGCGTATTTCTAGTTTATGCTGTTGGAGAAGAGAAAGAGTTAATTATGGTAGGTTCTACTGGAACCGTTCAAAATGACGGAACTTTGAAAATTAAAAATGGTGGTTTAAATGACAAAATTGTTGAAGGACACCAATTTGCAAAAACAGGAAGAAAATATTCTTGGCCAGCGCAAATGAAAAAAGAAGATATTACTACTTTAGAAGTAGTTTGGTACGAAACTTTTAATGATAAAAGTAAAGCAATACCAACTGCAGTGGAAGGTCAAGTATTACAAAATTTCTTAGATGAAAACGGAAGATTACCAAAATGGAATGTAGCTTTTTAAGTTATAACCAATAAATATACTATTATCTCTTAAAGACTTTACTTCGGTAAGGTCTTTTTTGTTTTATAATAATAATAATAAATGCTAATTTTTGTTTGTTTTTATAATGAAATATGAACTACTTTTGCAACCGTTATCACGAATCTCAATTATGAGATAGCAACCTGCAACAACGAGCAAGGTGCTAAAACGATAAGCCAAATCCTTTGGAAAAAATGTTGTTTTTATTCCCATTTAGCTTTTTAGTTTATCGTTGTAGCAATTTTAATTCAAAAATTGATTATGATCCAAAATGCAAAAAATAATGGTAACCCATTCGCACTAATTCCTTTATTTATTTTTATCACTACTTTTCTAGGAGTTGGAATTTTTCTGAATGATTTCTATGCTCTTCCTTCACCGGTTGCTGTATTAGTAGGTATAATAGCAGCATTCTTATTATTTAAAAATTCAACGCAAGAAAAAGTAAATACATTAATTGATGGTTGCGGAGAAAGCAAAATTATGACTATGTGTCTTATTTATCTTTTGGCTGGAGCTTTTGCTGTGGTAAGTAAAGCTACCGGCGGAGTTGACGCAGTTGTAAGTCTAGGTATTAATAATATTGATGTTGCTTATTTCCCACTAGGAATTTTTTTAATAGCAGCCTTTCTTTCTACAGCGACAGGTACTTCTGTAGGTGCTATAGTTGCTATTGGTCCCATTGCTGTTACTTTAGCGACGACAAGCGGTGCATCTTTACCGTTAATTTCTGGTGCATTGCTAGGTGGTTCTATGTTAGGAGACAATCTTTCAATGATTTCAGATACAACAATTGCCGCAACTCAATCATTAGGCTGTAAACTGAAAGATAAATTCAAAATCAATTTATTTATAGCTCTACCCGCAGCTATTGTAACGATTGCATTGTTTTTTTACTTAGGATTAAACTCTGAGATTGTTCCGGTTACCATTCCCGTAAATGACTTTAATTGGCTTACAATTTTACCTTACGTATTAGTCATTGTTCTTGCAGTCATTGGAGTAAACGTTTTTTCTACTTTGATTATAGGAACTTTATTTGCTGGACTGATCGGATATTTTAGTGGTGACTTAACGCTTATGGTTTTTGCTCAAAAGATATATGAAGGATTTACAAGTATGACGGAGATATTCTTGTTATCTATGCTTTCTGGCGGATTAGCTGCAATGGTGGAAAAAGCAGGCGGAATTGATTATGTTTTATTCCAAGTCAAAAAACGAATTAAAAGTAAAAAATCAGCGCAAATGGGAATTGGAACTTTAGTTGGTCTCACTAATCTTGCAATTGCTAACAACACGGTATCCATTGTAATCACAGGAACAATAGCGAAAGAAATTAACGATGAATATCAACTTGATGCGAGAAAAACTGCTACAATTTTAGATATATTCTCTTGCGTAATACAAGGAATTTTACCTTATGGTGCTCAAGTTTTATTAATATTAAGTTTTGCTAATGGTCAGTTAAATTTTTTCGATTTGATTTCTAATGCTTGGTATCATTTACTGTTACTTATTTTTACATTGCTTGCTATTTATATTAATTTCTGGGATAAATGGATTAATCGACTGATTTAAAATTAAAACAAGGCATTTACATTAATGTATATGGATTTCAATTTTTTTTAAAAAAGTAAATATTATATATTTGGCAGATATAAAATAGCCCTGATAGAAGTGAAAATCCTTTTATTTTTGTTGATTGCGCGGAACGAAGCAATGACATAAATAAAAGATTGTAGCGAATAGCAGGAAAAGCTCCAAATAAAAATTAAACTAAGTTTTAGAATATGAAATTACTAGAAGGAAAAGTAGCTATAATTACTGGCGCAAGTCGCGGAATAGGAAAAGGAATTGCTGAAGTTTTTGCTAAGCACGGAGCAAATGTAGCTTTTACATACAGTTCTTCGGTCGAATCAGCTTTAGCCTTAGAAAACGAACTAAATGCTCTTGGAATCAAGGCAAAAGGATATCAATCTGATGCAGCTGATTTCAATCAAGCACAAACTTTTGTAGAGGCTGTTTTAGCAGAATTTGGTACAGTTGATATTTTGATAAACAATGCTGGAATCACTAAAGATAACTTACTAATGCGAATGTCTGAAGAAGATTTTGACAAAGTGATTGATGTGAATTTAAAATCAGTATTTAATATGACAAAAGCCATTCAAAAGACCTTCTTGAAGAAACGTGCTGGTTCGATTATTAATATGAGTTCAGTAGTAGGAGTAAAAGGAAATGCAGGTCAAACGAATTATGCAGCTTCGAAGGCTGGAGTTATTGGATTCTCTAAGTCAGTCGCTTTAGAATTAGGTTCTCGTAATATCCGTTGTAATGTTATTGCTCCTGGGTTTATAGAAACCGAAATGACAGCAAAATTAAATGAGGACGTTGTAAAAGGATGGAGAGATGGCATACCATTGAAACGTGGCGGAACTACTGAAGATGTAGCTAACGCTTGTCTGTTCTTCGCTTCAGATATGAGCGGATATGTAACAGGACAAGTGATGAACGTATGTGGAGGAATGCTTACTTAATACTAAAGTAATCCGTTTTTAAATAAATATTTAAAAACTGAATTCTAATTACCGCTGGAATATGACAACAACGACGCTGCTATTACTACTTCTTTCATTATTAATAGCGGGGAGTTTGTCCTATTTTCAATATATTTTTAAAGTCAAAAACGAATCTAAAGTAAATTTGTTTTTGGCTTTTTTACGTTTTCTAACTATTTTTTCGATTTTAATATTACTTATAAATCCAATAATTACTAAGAATACATTTGAAATTGTTAAAACACCTTTGGCATTACTAGTCGATAATTCGAGCTCAATTTCATTTTTAAATAGTAATGAGAAAACTATTGAAGCGTACAAACAAATAAGTGCCAACAAAGAAATTAAAGATAAATTTGAAGTACAATCGTATGGTTTTTCAGATGAATTTGAACCTTCAGAATTATTTGATTTCGAAGGAACGCAAACTAATATTGCTAAGGCTGGAAAAGATTTAAAAAGTATTTATAAATACACGTTGTATCCTACTGTTTTAATTACTGATGGTAATCAAACATCAGGAAATGATTATCTATACAGTTTTGGAGATGCAAATAAGGTTTATCCAATAATCGTTGGTGACACAACTCGTTTTTTAGATCTGAAAATAAATCAATTAAATGTTAATAAGTACGCTTTTTTAAAGAACAAGTTTCCTGTAGAAGCTTTTTTACAGTACTCTGGTTCGAAAGATCTAACAGCAGACTTTACAGTTTCTCAAGGGAATTCGCTTTTAAGTAAGCAACGTATTTCGTTTTCCGCTAATTCAAAAACTGTCACAGTTAAGGTACTTTTACCTGCAGATAAAATTGGCACACAAATATATAAAGCTAGTATATCATCTGTAGAAAAAGAGAAAAATACTTATAACAACACTAAGAATTTTGTTGTGGAAGTCATTGATCAAAAAACTAATATAGCTATTGTTTCAAGTATTAATCATCCTGATTTAGGTTCATTTAAAAGAGCTATTGAAAGTAATGTTCAACGCAAAGTAACTATTCTTAAACCCAATGAAATCAAATCATTACAAGATTATAATGTTTTGATTTTGTACCAACCCACAACTGAATTTAAATCGCTATTCGAAAGCAATAAAATAGCTAGAATTAATACTTTTATAATTACTGGTAACAGTACCGACTTTACTTTTTTAAACCAACAACAGAATAATTTGAGTTTTAAAATGAGTGCTGGAAAAGAGGACTACTTGGCTGTTTTTAATGGGCAGTTTAATGCTTTTTCAACTGAAAATATTGGTTTTGAAAATTTACCTCCATTACAAAATCCATACGGAACAGTCAGTGTGAATGGATCGGTTTCTGTTTTGCTTTCATCTAAAATTCGAAACATAGATACAAATTTTCCTTTACTTGCCTTTACTGAAAATCAAGGCAGGCGCAGCGCCTATCTTCTTGGTGAAAATACATGGAAATGGAGATTGCAAACTCATGTTGCGAATCAATCTTTTGAAAAATATGATATTTTTATTGATAAAATAATTCAATTTTTATCCACAACTGCAGGAAAGAAATCTTTAGTTGTTGAGCACGAACGATTTTATAACTTTGGTGCGGGAATTGAAATATCAGCTCAGTATTTTAATAAAAATTACGAGTTTGATGAAAAAGCTCGTTTGACAATAGCTGTGACAAATAGCACAACGAAAGAAACTAAAAATTATGACTTGCTAAAAAGTAGTAATTATTACAAAGTTAATCTTGATGGACTTAAAGCTGGTGCATATAATTTCACTTTGAGAGAACTAAATACTAACAATGTATATTCTAGTAATTTTGAGATTCTTGATTTTGATATCGAAAAGCAATTTGTAAATCCAGATGTTGAGAAGTTGACTCAATTAGCAGCTCAAACTAATGCTAAAGCTTATTTTCCAAATCAAATCGACGCTTTAATCAAATCGCTTTTAGAAAATGAAGAATATAAAGCAATCCAGAAAAACATTGTTGTTAAAACTCCATTGGTTGACTTGATCTGGCTATTAGTTTTTATATCAATTTTATTAGCGACGGAATGGTTTGTTCGCAAATACAACGGTCTACTGTAAAAGAATGAAAATACAAAAATTATGGATTTTAGACTAAAAGTTTTTTATACCGTTGCAAAACGGTTAAGTTTTACAAAAGCTGCGACAGAATTGTTTATTACTCAGCCGGCAATTTCTAAACACGTAAGTGAACTAGAAGAACAATATAAAATTAAGCTTTTTGAAAGAAATGGCTCAACAATATCATTGACAACTGCTGGAGAAGTATTACTAAAACATAGTGCGGGTATTTTTGATATTTATCGAGAAATTGATTTTGATATGAGTGCTCTTATAAATGAACGATCAGGAGTATTACGAATAGGCGCAAGCACTACCATTTCGCAATATATCATACCACCAATTCTAGCACGTTTTCATCAGAAAATGGAAAACATTAAAATCAATTTACTAAATGGTAATACGGATCAAATTGAAAGTGCATTATTAAGTAAAGAAATTGAAATTGGAATTGTTGAAGGTGCATCTAAAAATAAGTCTATAAAATACGCACCGTTTCTAAAGGACGAATTAGTATTAGTGTGCAGGAGTTCTAATCCTTTTGCTAGCAAAGAAGAAGTAAATCAAGACGATTTAAAGCAAATGAATTTTCTAATTCGGGAGCAAGGCTCTGGAACACTTGAAGTTATTGAACATGCTTTAAATCCATTTCAACTCAAACTATCAGATTTGAACTTAGAGATGCAATTAGGCAGTACTGAAAGTATAAAATCCTATTTATTAAATTCTGATTGCGTTGCATTTATCTCAATTTACTCGATTGAAAAAGAACTTAAAAATAATGAATTCGCAATATTAGATGTAAAAAATTTAAGTATTGAACGCTATTTCTATATTATCAGTTTGCAAGGTAAAAAAGATTCTCTTTCAGATTTATTTATTAAAACACTAGCCACTTACTATAACTTACCGTTATACTAGAGTTCTTATTGTGATGATGGAATGTTATTTAATCGACTGATCTTTGTAGGGTAATAATTAAATAACTTTGTTTTGAAAAATCAAAATATAATACCTCAGAAAAACACTAGCGCATTCCTTGCTGTAAGTCCTAGTTTTCAAAAAATAATTTTTATTATTTTAACACTTTTGTGTTTAAGTGGTCTAATTTCTCCGCCAGTAGCTTTACTGCTAGGATTAATAGTAGCTAATCTTTCAGGTCATCCCTTCTTACATCTTAATCATAGAGCAACTAGTATTTTACTGCAGATATCTGTAGTTGGATTGGGATTTGGAATGAACGTTAACAGTGCACTGTCAGCGGGAAAAGAAGGATTTATTTTTACCGTAGCTTCGATTTTTTGTACTTTAATTTTAGGACTTTTAATTGGTAAATGGTTAAAAATTGATAAAAAAACATCTCATTTAATTTCTTGCGGTACTGCTATTTGTGGCGGAAGTGCTATTGCTGCCATTGCACCAGTTCTGAAATCAGATGAAAAGCAAACCTCAGTTGCTCTTGGAGTTATATTTATTTTAAATTCTGTTGCTCTATTTTTATTTCCAGCAATCGGACATTGGTTAGATCTTACCCAGCAAGAGTTTGGATTATGGTGTGCTATTGCAATTCACGATACAAGTTCGGTTGTAGGTGCTGCTAATAAATATGGACCTGAAGCACTACAAATCGCGACAACTGTGAAATTAGCTAGAGCATTATGGATAATTCCAGTTGCTTTATTAACATCTGTTATGTTTAAAAATAAATCAAGTAAAGTTAAAATTCCATACTTTATTGGATTGTTTATCATAGCAATGCTGTTAAATACTTATCTTCCTCAAACAGCAATTGTAGCACCTTATTTGGTAGATATTGCAAAAATAGGATTAACAATTACCCTATTTTTAATAGGAGCTGGATTGAATTTCAATGTCCTTAAATCTGTTGGTGTAAAACCGTTGTTTCAAGGAGTTTTACTTTGGATTTTTATAGCAACAGCTGCGCTACTTTCAATCATGTACTTCAACTAGATTTATGTTGCATAGTTTTGCGTTTGATGACATGAAACTGCATTCTGATATAATCATATAAAAGTGCAATTAATAAAAATAATACTGCGACGAAAAGTGTTTTTATCTTTAAAGTGCCAAATAAGAAACCTCCAGAAACGCAACCAATGAAAAAGAAACTTATGATAGAAAGTTTCAAATAAATGTTCGTCTTTAACTTTCTATTTTCTTCTATTTTTTTATAAAAAAACAATTGTGATAATTCGATACCAAGATCAGTAAATAGGCCTGTTAAATGCGTAGTTCTAACTGTTGATTGAGATATTTTAGTTACCAAAGCATTTTGAATTCCCATCGCGAAGAGCATTGCAAAGGCTAACCATTTTCCATCAATGATAATTACATTAGTTTGAGCGCCAAAAATAGCAATCATACATAAAATTAACATTTCTAGAGAGATAGGAATTACGTGTGATAAATTAGGGTACTTTTTAGAAATCAACTCCGCTAAAAAATTAGAGGTAAAAGCGCCCAATAGAAAGAAAATGGCAAATAGTAAAAAAGTAAGTGCTCCTACATAATCTTGTTTCATTACTTCTTCAGCAAAGAATGCAAAATGACCTGTAACATTTGTAGTTAAGGTTTGCAGTGACAAAACTCCAGTAATGTTAACAATTCCTGCAACAAATGACAAAAGGACTGCTAAACGAAGATTGTGAATAAAAGTTCTGTTTTTACCTTGATGACGAAACATAAATATGATTTTCTTTCTAATTAACAGAATCTTAAACGCCAATTATTTCTAATAACGATTTAAAGAAATACATTTGTACTTCTAAAAACTAAATTTAATGAAAAATTTTAAAATTAAGCCTACGCTTATCGCTTTATCTACTCTTGTGGTTGCTTTTTTAGTAATATCTTGGGGAGTTATTGGACATGAAAGAATTAATAGAGGAGCAGTTTTAGCATTGCCAGCTCCATTACAAACTTTCTTTTATAATCACATCGATTATATTACACAAGAATCTAGTGTTCCAGACTTACGACGAAATGTCTTGAATGATAAAGTTGAACCTGCTCGTCATTATTTTGACATGGAAAATTTTGGTGATGTAGCGACATTTCCAAAAACTATGGAAGAGGCAAAAAAGAAATATGATGACAAATTTTTAGATAAAAACGGTATTTTACCATGGCATATTCAAGATATGATGGTAAAATTAACGAAAGCTTTTAAAGACAAAAGAAAAAATGAAATTTTATTTATTGCAGGTGATTTAGGTCATTATATCGCCGATGCGCACATGCCTTTACACACTTCTGACAATCATGATGGTCAAAATACAAACCAAAAAGGAATTCACTCTTTATGGGAAAGTCGTTTGCCGGAATTATTTGTTAAGGATTATAAATTAAATGTTCCAGAAGGAAAGTACTTAGATAATGTTGACGCAGCAATCTGGGAATTAATGTTTGATACGCACAGTTTAGTAGAACCTTTATTAGCTGCGGACAAAAAACTGAGAACAGCAACTCCTGAAAACAAAATGTACGTTACTGATTCCAATGGAGCAGTTGTTAAAAATAAATACGGAGGAATGTTATATTCTGATGAGTATGCTAATAGATTCCACACAGAGTTGAACGGAATGGTTGAAAAGCAAATGAGAAAAGCGATAACGGTGACTTCTAGCTTCTGGTATACTGCTTGGGTTAATGCTGGAAAACCAGATTTGAGTAAATTAGATGCAAAGGAACTTACGAAGCGCAACCGTAAATACTTGAGAAAGGATTTGAAGACTTTTGAACACGGAAGACTTTTTGGTTTGCTAAACGAAAAAGAATAAGCTTTACAAACAATTAGAAAACGGGTGAGGATAATATCTCAGCCGTTTTTTTTTTCTTTTTTATAAAGATTTAGTTCTACTTTATCAGCTGAAAAAGTAATGGTAGAAAGAATTTTATTTTTGCTTGACAGGTAATTTAATTTCTTAACCACCAATTTATCACAAATTGATTTACATCTACTTATCTATTATTTCTAAGTAAAAATTGATTATATCTGAAGGACTCTCGTCTATTTAAGACAAATTAAAAAGGATGAGAATATTGATCTGACCAATTTTAATGATACTTAATTTTCTCGTATTTCTTATTTTTTAAGATATCAGATGCGGTTTGATAATAGGAAATCGTCTCATTGACTAAATCTGCTCTTTCTTTTTTTAATGGTACTTGATCATAGAAAATTTGAAACTCAGTTGCTACTTTTTGATCTGGTCGTAAGGTTAACTGAAACTGCTTCACTTTTTGTTTTGGAGATATTATTGTCAAAATATTATCTTTAATTAATCCTAAATCTTGGTACGTTGCAATTAGAGCTCGAGGCTTATAGTCTGGTTTTAAAACATCTTGACCATAAAACTTAGATTGATAATTAAAGTTTAATAAACCTAAAACTGTTGGCATAACATCTATCTGTGACATTAAATTTGTGTAGTGCTGCGGCTCAACAAAACCAGGGCTGTATATCATCGCTGGAATTCTATATTTATCAGCAGGAAGTTCTGTTTTACCTGCGCTTGAAGCACAGTGATCAGCTACAATAACAAATACCGTATTGTTGAACCAAGGTTGTTTCTTTGCCATTTCAAAGAATTTTTTCATTGCATAATCAGTGTATTTAACACCACCATCACGTGATTTTGCATCGCCGGGAATATCAATTTTCCCATTAGGATACGTGAACGGTCTATGATTACTCACCGTCATGATATGGTTAAAAAACGGCTTGCCTGTTTGCGCTTCTTCATTCATGATTTTGATAGATTTGTTATACATATCTTCATCACAAACTCCCCAAATATTGGCAAAAGTAATCTCACTTGATGAAAAAGTCTTTTTATCCACAATGTCATAACTGTTGCCAGCGAAAAAATCTTCCATATTGTCAAAGAAAGCATCGCCACCGTACATGTATTTTACATCATAACCTTTTGCTTTGAAGATAGATCCAGTTGAGAATTTATCTTTATTGTCTTTTCTTTTTACAACACTTTCACCAGCGGTAGGAGGGAAACAAAGCGTTACAGCTTCAAGACCTCGAACTGTTCTATTTCCCACGGCGTATAAATTAGTAAAAACTAAACTTTTAGTGGCTAAACTATCTAAGAAGGGTGTTATATTTTGCTCATTACCGAACATTTTCATAAATTCAGCACTGTAACTTTCTATTGTAATTAGAACTACATTTTTATGATTTTCTGATGCTTCACTTTTTATATGTCTTAAAGTATTTTCTCCTGTAATAGACGGGATTTGAACTTTTAGTTGGGCAAAAGCTTCAGTATTAGGAACTGTTTTGTAGAATTTATAATAATCTAATTCACTATTCATGAATGCCAAATAGAATTTGTAAATACCATTTGCTTGTAATTCATTGGCAAATATATTTTGGGCATTTTCCTTTTTTGCCAAGGCTGGAATTAAAAATAAAGAGAGGATAATTAGAATTACATAAATTCCAGAAATCTTCAATTTTTCTAGAAATGTTGGAACATTTTCAATATATACTTTTGACTTTTTTACTATAAAACAAGTAACTAGACCAGCAATTATGAATAGTGCAGAAAAAATTGGAATAACAGGATAGGATTCCATGATGTTACCAATAACTTCATTAGTGTAAATCAGATAGTTTACAGCTATAAAATTATATTTAACCCCGAATTCATTCCAAAAAAAGTATTCACTAATTCCATTTTGAAGAATTAATACCACATACAGAAAGATTACAAAAGAGAATAACCAAAAACGAATAGGATTACGATATTTAGGTAAGAAAAGAAGTAATCCAAATAATAAGGTTTTTAATCCTACGAAGATTAAACCTATTTTTGGTAATGCGCCACCGTACTCATTGAGCACTGATTTACCTGATAAAATGTACAAGAATAAAGCGATAAATAATCCAAAAATAATATAACCATACGGTTTGTGATATTTACTATTCGAAATAAAAATAAGATAGAGCCATAGAAATCCGCTCATCAATATAAAAATAAATAAGTCTGAAATAAATCCTAATAAAAACACGGATAATGTATCTACCGTCGAGAAAGTAGCTTGCGTAATAGGATGAAAAAAGAGAATTATTCGCACGATAAAGCTTACAGCTACATAAAACAGTAGTAAGTAATAAAACGGAGAAGCTTTTTTAGATAAATTCATATATTTATATTTTACGCAAAAATATAGTAATTTATGTTACTAAATTTTTAAGAATTGCTTAATGTTTTTTATAAGATTAATATTGGCTTAAGATAGAATCTATCGGCTATTAACTATGAAATTAAAAGAATAAGTTTGAAGGTTGTTTAAACAACACTTTAATAATAAATCCTAATTTTACAGAAAATGGATACTATGCATATTTTAATTGTAGAAGATGAAGCAGGAATTGTACAATTTCTAAAACAAGGATTACAAGAAGAGGGTTATCATGTGTCTAGCGTTTCAGATGGTTTACAAGGACTTGAAATCACACAAAAAGAGCATTTTGATTTAATTTTGTTAGATTGGATGTTGCCAAAAATGACTGGCTTAGAATTGTGTAAAGCAATTAGACTAAAAGATAGTATAACTCCAATTCTATTTTTGACAGCTAAAGATACCGTTCAAGAAACCATTGAAGGACTTAAAGCAGGTGCCAACGATTACATCAAGAAACCATTTAGTTTTGACGAACTTCTAGAACGTATAAAAATTCATTTTAGGAATATAGATAATCAAGAAATTTTGACACTTGGAACTATAGAGATTGACAGTGCTAAACATCTAGTGTCAGTTAATCAAAATGAAGTTGCATTGACACAAAGAGAATTTGAGTTACTTTCTTATTTGGTTAAAAATAAAGGAAAAGTGTGCACTAGAACTCAAATTATTGAAGATGTTTGGGATATTCATTTTGAATACGATACTGGCGTGATTGATGTTTTTATAAATGCAATACGTAAAAAATTAAATTTAAAAATAGAAGAAGACTATATCAAAACCGTCCGCGGTGTGGGTTATATAGCTAACGATTAAAAAAATGCAGAAACTTTCGTTTAAAAATAGAATTGCTTCTTATTACATTATTACTACAGCATTATTAATTTTTGTAGTTTTTTTTGTGATCTATTCGATCGTGAAATTAAGCGTCTACAATCATTTAAATACTGATATTTCTAAAGAAGTTAAAAATCATTTAAACGAAATTGAAATAAAAAACAATTCTTTCTCCCTGATTCATATGGAGGAATGGGAAGAGCGCGAACATAATACGGTTGATGTAAATCCCGTTTTTATTCAGTTTTTAAATAAAGAGGGAACTATTATTGAAAAGTCGCCTAACTTAAAAAATCAAGTTTTGCATTTTAACAAAAAAGTAGCTGACAACGAATTATTTGACACCAAAATATTAGGTAATAAAATTCGGCAGATTCAAGTACCTATTTTTGATGGTTCTACAGCTGTAGGATATATATTAATTGCAATGTCGCTAGAAGGTGCCTCTGTAGTTTTACTTAATTTATCAGAAATACTCAGTATCGCTTATCCATTAATATTGATTTTACTGTTCTTTATTGCTCGTTTTATTGCTGGAAGAAGTATCGCACCTATAAATTCGATAATTACGACTTCGAATATAATTACCAAAGACAACTTAACTTCTCGTATTCCTTTACCGCAAAATAGAGATGAATTATATGTTTTATCTCAAACTATTAACAGTTTATTAGACCGAGTAGAAACCGCAATTGAAAGAGAAAAGCAATTCACATCAGATGCATCGCATGAGTTAAGAACACCGCTAACTGTAATTAAAGGAACGCTTGAAGTTTTAATAAGAAAACCTAGAGATACGGCGGAATATCAAGAAAAAATAAATTTTTGTGTAAACGAAGTAGATCGATTAAATCATTTAGTTGATCAACTTTTATTATTGGCTAGATTCGAAAACCAAAAGCAGACTTTGAATATTGACAATGTATACTTAAATGCAGTATTCTTAGATGCTATTGCGCGCTATTCTTCGAAGATTCAGTCGAAAAACATTACTATCGTAACTGATTTCACAAGAGATTTTTATACTGATACTGATAATTATTTATTTTCAATTATAATTAATAATTTAATATCGAATGCGGTTAAATATTCAAATCAAGAAGATTCCATAACTATTAAAATAATTTCTAGCATTAATAAAATGGAATGCCATATTATAGATTCTGGCATAGGGATACCTACTGACGACTTACAGAAAGTATTTAATCCTTTTTATCGCTCAAAATCAACAGATCATCCTGCAATTAAGGGAACAGGATTAGGACTTTCAATTGTGAATAGATTGTGTGCGTTATTATCAATTGAAATAGGAATTACAAGTGAAGAGGATATTGGAACAAAAGTAATTTTAAGTTTACATGAAGCAGAACTTAAGTAGTTCTTAAGGTTATCCTTATCTTTAAGTATTACTTTTGATGTGTAAATAAAATAAAAATGCTTGAAAAAATAATTGCTTTCAGTTTAAAAAACAAACTCATTGTTTTGCTTTTCACTCTCGGTATTTTTTTATTTGGATTATTCTCTATTTTCCAAATCTCAATTGGCGCCGTTCCTGATGTAACGAACAATCAAGTTCAAGTTATTACTACATCTGGAAATCTTTCTACGCAAGATATTGAACAGTTTATCACGTATCCAGTTGAAATTGAAATGGCAAATTTGCCCGGAGTTGTAGAAATCCGCTCTATTTCTAAATTTGGTTTATCAGTTGTTACTATCGTTTTCGAAGATGGTCTAGGAACTTATCTACCTCGACAATTGATCGCTGAAAAAATAAAAGCAGCATCTGAGAAAATTCCACAAGGTTTTGGAACACCAGAAATGGGCCCAATAACCACAGGACTTGGAGAAATCTATCAATATACATTAGAGGTTAAGCCAGAATTTAAAGATAATTATACAGTTTCTGATTTGCGAACTATTCAAGATTGGGTAGTGAAGCGCCAGCTATCTGGTATAAAAGGCGTTGTAGAAATTAATACTTGGGGTGGTTTTTTGAAACAATATGAAATTGCAATTAATCCATCGAGTTTAAAAGCAATGAACATTACAACAACGGATGTTTTCACAGCATTAGAAAAAAATAATAGTATTGCTGGTGGTGCCTATATTGAAAAGGTAAATCAAAGCTTTTTTATTAGAGGTGAAGGAAAAGTAAATTCCTTGTCTGACATTGGCGATATAGTTATAAAAAATATAAATGGTTTACCAGTTTATGTCAAAAATGTAGCGCAAGTTCGTTTTGGTCATGCTAATCGTTTTGGAGCAATCACAGGAAATGGAGAAGGCGAGAAGGTATTAGGTCAAGTAATGATGCTGAAAGGCGGTAATTCAAAGCAAGTTATTGACGATGTTAAACACCGAGTTGCTGAAATTCAGAAAACACTACCTGATGGCGTTTATATTAATGGTTTCTTAGAGCGTAGTGAGTTAGTTGGAAAAACAACTTTTACTGTTGCTGAGAATTTGATTTTAGGATGCTTAATAGTAATTTTTGTTGTCATCCTTTTATTAGGAAATTGGCGTTCAGGGTTAGTTGTTGCATCTGTTATTCCATTGTGTTTATTGTTTGCTATTTCGTTGATGAATATTTTTGGAATAGATGCAAACTTAATGAGCCTTGGTGCGATTGATTTCGGAATTATAATAGATGGAGCCGTAATTATTGTGGAATTTATTGCGTTCCAAATTGCTAGTAAATCAGCGCATTTAGTAGGAATGCAAAGAGAAGAACGACAATTAGAAATTGACCAAATCACTTACAAGAGCGCTTCTAAAATGATGAATTCGGCTATTTTTGGCCAATTGATTATTTTGATTGTATTTATTCCTATTTTATCGCTTTCAGGAATTGAAGGTAAAATGTTTAGACCTATGGCAATGACTTTTAGTTTTGCTTTAGTTGGAGCCATGATTTTTTGTTTTACTTATGTTCCAGTCGCTTCTTCCTTATTTTTAAAACCAAAAGCAGAGAATCCGAATTCTATTTCGAGTAAATTAATTCGAAAATTAAATTCTTGGTATTTACCTGTAATTACATGGGCGATTGGTAATACTAAAAAAGTATTATACGGAGCATTAGGTTTATTGCTTTTAAGTGGAGCATTATTTACTACAATGGGTGGGGAATTTATTCCAACATTAGATGAAGGTGATTTTGTTATTCAGCCCGTTTTAAAAACAGGAACTTCGCTCACAAAAACTATCGGAATTACCACGAAAATTGAAAAAATTATATTGAAAAATTTTCCAGAAGTAGAGCAAGTCGTAAGCCGCATCGGTGCTGCAGAAGTTCCTACTGACCCAATGTCAATGGAAGAAAGTGATGTCATTGTAAAGTTAAAACCAAAATCGCAATGGACTTCCGCTTCAAATAAAGACGAACTAGCAGATAAAATTAAAGCAGCACTTGAAAATGAAATTCCCAACATGGAAATTGAGTTTACACAACCTATCGAAATGCGTTTTAACGAGTTAATTTCAGGAACTCGTTCTGATGTCGCTGTTAAGATATTTGGCGAGGATTTAAATATTTTAGCAAAAAAAGCACACGAAATTAAAAACGCTATTGCTAAAGTTGAAGGTGCATCAGATATTATTATCGAAAAAACAAAGGGTCTACCTCAAATGTCAGTAGTTTATGATCGTTCTAAAATCGCGCGATATGGCCTTAATATTTCAGATTTAAATGAAATGATTGCCCTTGGCTTTGCCGGAAAAACTGTTGGAAATGTATTTGAAGGTGAAAAAAGATTTGATATGGTTATCCGTCTAGATCAAGAAAACCGCCACGATATAGATGATTTACGTAATTTATATGTTGCAACCGCAACTGGAGACCAAATTCCATTAAGTGAATTAGCTTCAATTGAGTACACAGAAGGTCCAGCTAAAATTTCGAGAGAAAACACAAACAGACTAATTGCTATCGGAATTAATGTTAGAAATCGTGATTTACAAAGTGTAGTTCTAGACATTCAAAAAATTGTAGATAATGATATTAAATTGCCTGCTGGTTATTACATAAAGTATGGCGGACAATTTGAAAATTTACAAAGCGCTAAAACACGATTAATGCTTGCAGTACCTGTCGCTTTATTCTTAATATTTATTTTGTTGTATTTCGCTTTTGGGTCTGTAAAAGAAGCATTAATGGTTTATTCTGCTATTCCGCTTTCAGCTGTAGGTGGTATTTTATTTCTATGGATCCGAGATCTACCATTTAGTATATCAGCTGGAGTTGGATTTATAGCTCTTTTCGGAATCGCAGTATTAAACGGAATTGTTTTAATTGAACATTTTAAAGAACTAAAGCACCAAGGAATGAAAGATATAGACGAATTAATTTTAAAAGGAACTACAGATCGATTACGTCCTGTTTTATTAACTGCTGCTGCTGCTGCTCTAGGTTTTTTACCAATGGCAATTTCATCATCTGCAGGTGCCGAAGTTCAAAGACCTCTTGCAACGGTTGTTATAGGCGGACTTTTCACAGCTACTATTTTAACAATGATTGTACTTCCTATTCTATTTAAAGTTTTTGACAGCAAAGAATTTAAAAAAGCAAAATTTAAAAAGCACCAAAGCGGTATGTACATCATAGCATTCTTTTTATTCACTTCATTCGCTTTTTCTCAAAACTCTAATCCAGAATTAGAAAGCTTGATGGCAAAGGCTATTCAAAATAATAAAGGAATCAAAGCAGCTCAATTGCAAGTTGATAAAACAAAAGCTAATATCAGCAACGCCTACACATTTGAGAAAACTAATGTTTACTATAGTTACGATCAAAATAATTTGACTACGACTAATGAGCCATTAAAAGTGTTTGGAGTACAGCAACGCTTCTCTTTTCCCACTGTTTACGGTGCACAAAAGAAAGTATATACTTCTGAATTTGAAAAAGAAAAAGCAAGTTTTGAAATTGAAAAGAACAAGCTTTCATTAGCGGTTTCTAAATCCTATCAACATATTGTTTACTTACAAAATCAAGAAAAACTGTATCACTATTTGGACAGTCTGTATCAAAATTTTTCAAAAGCAAGTGACAGACGATTCGAATTAGGAGAGACCAATTATTTAGAAAAAATAACTGCTCTAGCTAAGTTCAGACAGATCAGAACAAAACTTTCTCAAATTGAAAATGATAAGAAAGCACAATATGAATTACTGTATTCGATAATACAAAGCGACGAAAAAATAGTAATCGAAAATAAAACTATGGAGCTTTTAAACGCTAATAGTGATGATAAAATTAGATATGCATATAATGTTTATCTAGAAAGTGTTTCTAAAACGTATAAGAATCAATTAGAATTACAAAAACAACACTGGTTACCAGATGTTAACTTAGATTATTTTCAAGGTCGAGACAAAGGTCTTTCGCAATCTTTATATGGATTTCAAGTAGGAGTGGCTATTCCATTATTATTTAATGGCAACGTTTCTAAAACTAAAGTGGCAAAGCTAGAAATGCAAAGCTGGGAACAACAAAAGCAAAATGAAGAGTTTAAAATTCAACAGTATATTAATCAAAAAACAAACGAGTTAGCCAAGTATCAAGAGGCGATAAATTACTACAACATGTACGGAAAAAAATTGTCGGATGAGATTATTAAGGTTGGAAATAATAGCTACAAGCATGGTGAAATAGATTTTTTTCAATACATACAAAGTTTAGAAAATGCTACAACCATACAAGTAGATTATTTAGACACCATTTTACAATACAATCAAACACAATTAGACTTACACTATTTAAATTTTTAAGAAAACTATAATGAAAAAAATACTATATATAACTGCTTTATCTCTTGTTTTGTTTTCTTGTAAGGAAGCTAAAACGGAAGAAGAAGCGCCACAAAATGAGGATTTGATATCAGTGACCAATAATCAATTTAAATCTTCTGGAATGCAAATTGAAAGTCCAGTCGAACAAGATTTTGATGTAACAGTGAAAACATCTGGAAAGATTGACGTTCCACCTCAGAATCGTGCTAAAGTAACTACATTTATGGGAGGTTACGTTAAATCAACTACACTGCTTGTAGGAGATAAAGTTAAAAAAGGTCAGGCTTTATTAGTGCTTCAAAATACTGAATTCTTGGATATTCAAAAAGATTACATGGAGGTTGCAGAACAGCTAAATTTTTTAAAATCAGAATATGACCGACAAAAAACTTTATTTGATGAAAAGATAACTTCTCAAAAAAATTATTTAAAAGCGGAAAGTGAATATAGAAGAGCCAAATCAATGCATCAAAGTTTGCGTGCTAAATTAGTCCTACTTAACATTAATCCTCGAAATGTGGAGAATGGAAACTTAACATCGACAGTTACCGTTTTTTCTCCTATATCTGGCGATATCGTTATTATGAATGCTAATGTGGGAATGTACGTCGCGCCTGCTGATGTGATTTTAGAAATTGTTGACACAGATCACCTTCATCTCGAACTGGCTGTTTTTGAAAAAGACATTTTAAAGGTCAAAATTGGTCAAAAAATAACATTTAAAGTTCCAGAAGCATCTAAAGATATATTTAATGCAGAAGTACATTTAGTTGGAAAATCAATTGAAGGGAACGAGCGGACTATAAATGTCCACGCGCATCTAGATGAAAATATAAAGCAAAAGCTAATTACAGGAATGTTTGTTGAAGCTAACATAGTCACAGATTCTAAAAAAGGTTTAGCAATTCCTGCTGAAGCTTTAATAACTGAAAATGAAAAGCACTATGTGCTCTTGTTAGATAATCAAAAAAACGGTTATTCATTTAAGAAAGTGAATGTTACAATAGGAGAGAAATCAGAAAAATTTGTAGAGATTATTCCAAATACAGCTATTAATTCCTCGTCTAAAATTTTGACAAAAGGTGTTTTTGATTTGGTAAATTAAATAAATACTAACCTTTAAATTACAATATCATGAACGATGCACATTTGCACTTAGTGGTAAATCATTTTCCAATCATTGGAACGATTTTAGCGCTTGGAATTCTAATCACAGGGATGTTTTTAAAAAATAATTCAGTAAAAAATACTGCGTACGTTTTATTTGTTGTGGCAGCAATTTTTGTAGCACTGAGCATGCAAACGGGAGAAGGAGCAGAGGAAATGGTTGAAGATATGCCTTCGATTGGTAAGCAAATTATTCATGAGCATGAGGAAATTGCTGAGAAGTTAGCGTTAGCACTTTATGTCTTAGCTGGAATTTCGATAGCGGGATTATTTTTAAATTTTAAAAATCATTCTAAAGCTAAGTTCGTTTCTATTATTGCGCTCACCGTAGCTGTCGCAACTGTTTACATTGCCCAATTAGTGGGAACATCAGGAGGTGAGATTCGTCATACTGAAATTAGAGCAAAAACGAATAGTTCTGATCTTTTACAAGACACTGAAAACACTATAAAGGTTGATAAAGAGCATAATGAAAAATAAGTTTAACAATTTTCAACTATAAAGTTTAAAAATTAATTGGAATTTAAATAATTTATCTCTTATATTTGCACAACAATTATTCAGAAAAATAAAAATGTTTACAAATCAACTACATCATCATCATTTTCATTATTGCTCTCAAGCGATGCGTTAATGGTATGTTTGTAAATCATCATATTCTAAAAACCCGTTTGAGTACATCAAACGGGTTTTTTATTGCCCATTATTTGTACTCAATCAAAATATTTTAAACAAAAAAAATAAAACAAAATGAGTACATTAAAAATTGCAATTCAAAAATCAGGACGTTTAAACGAAGAAAGCATACAAATCTTAAAGGATGCAGGTATTTCAATCGACAATGGGATTGATCAGTTAAAAGCAGAAGCATCAAATTTCCCTTTAGAAGTTTTATATCTAAGAAACTCAGATATTCCACAGTATCTAATGGACGGCGTAGTCGATATCGCAATTGTTGGAGACAATTTATTGGTTGAAAAAGGCGGAGATATTGAAGTTATTCAGAAATTAGGTTTTTCAAAATGTAAGGTTTCAGTTGCTGTACCAAAAGCATTCGAATACAATTCAGTTAAAGATCTGGACGGTATGCGAATTGCTACTTCTTACCCTAAAACCGTTCTTGATTTCTTTAATTCTAAAGGAGTTTCTGTAGATATTCACCAAATATCTGGCTCGGTTGAAATCGCTCCGAATATTGGATTAGCTGATGCAATTGTAGATATAGTTTCAAGTGGTAGTACATTATTTAAAAATAATTTAAAAGAGGTAGAAGTTATTTTTAAAAGTGAAGCTGTATTAGCGGTTTCACCAAAAGTAAGTCCGGAATCTCAAAAAATAATTAATACCCTAAAATTTAGAATTGAATCAGTTTTAAGAGCACGTAGATCAAAGTATATTTTAATGAATGTACCTAACGATAAAATTGATGAAATAGGTAAGATTTTACCAGTGCTACGAAGCCTTACCGTTCTTCCTTTAGCTCAAGAAGGTTGGAGTAGTGTACACTCTGTAATTGATAAAGATACTTTTTGGGATGTTATTGACCGCCTGAAAGAAGCTGGTGCTGAAGGAATTTTGATTTGTCCAATTGAAAAAATGGTATTGTAAATCATGAAATTCAGGGTACATTATACAAAATGAATTTTCAAAATACAAAAAAGCAATAATAGACTTTGCAAACTTTGCGAAACCATTGTAAATTTTGCGGTTAAACTTTAACAAATGAATAAAATATACAATCCAAAACCAGATACTTGGTCCTCAATATTAGAGCGTCCTACAAAAACTGTCGATGATATCGAGGCGACTGTAAAAGAAATTTTTAAAGAAGTTCAAAAAAAGGGTGATAGCGCTGTTGCAAAATATACATCGCTTTTTGACGGAGCAATTCTTCCAAATATCGAAGTGACCAAGCAAGAAATTGATGAGGCAGTTCTTTCTGTACCTTCTGACTTAAAAGAAGCGATCCAATTAGCAAAGTCGAATATTAAGAAATTCCACACTGCGCAAATAACAGCACAAGTAAATGTAGAAACTGTAGAAGGTGTTAATTGCTGGCAAGAAAAAAGACCAATTCAAAAAATAGGTTTATATATTCCTGGCGGAACTGCACCACTATTTTCGACTGTTCTAATGCTTGCTGTTCCAGCTAAAATCGCTGGATGTAATGAAATTGTTCTTTGTTCACCACCCGATAAAAATGGGAAAATAAATCCTGCCATATTATATGCAGCAAATTTATGTGGCGTAACTAAAGTATTGAAAGTAGGAGGAATTCAGGCGATTGCTGGACTAACTTTTGGTACAGAAACAATTCCGAAAGTCTATAAAATTTTCGGACCTGGAAATCAATATGTAACTGTAGCAAAACAACTAGCAACTCAATTTGGTGTCGCAATCGATATGCCTGCTGGACCATCTGAGCTATTAATTGTTGCTGATGATACTGCAATTCCAGCTTTTGTAGCTTCAGATTTATTGTCTCAAGCGGAACATGGGGCAGATAGCCAAGTAATTTTAGTATCGACTTCAAAAAAATTAATCGATGCTGTTGAATTAGAAATTCAAATCCAACTCGATGTTCTACCAAGAAAAGAAATCGCAGAAAAAGCTATAGCAAATTCAAAATTAATATTTGTTGAAAATGACAAAATTGCTTTAGAATTAATTAATGAGTACGGACCAGAACATTTTATTATCTGTTCAGAGTTTGACGACTTTTATTGCAATGGAATCTACAACGCAGGATCTGTATTTATAGGAAACTATACTCCGGAAAGTGCGGGAGATTATGCTTCAGGAACAAATCACACTTTGCCAACAAACGGTTATGCTAAGAATTACAGTGGCGTCAACTTAGATAGTTTTACTAAAGCGATGACTTTCCAAAAAATTTCGAAAAAGGGACTACAAAATATAGGAAAAGCAATTGAAATCATGGCTGAAGCTGAAGGATTACAAGCACACAAAAATGCAGTTACACTACGATTAAAAGCGATTGAAAATGAAAAATAATTTTAATATCAATGATTTAATTCGGGAAAATGTAAAAGTTTTAAAACCCTATTCTTCTGCACGTGATGAATTTGAAGACTTTGATACAGCCAATATGGTTTTTCTAGATGCAAATGAAAATCCATTTGAAAATGGTGTTAACCGCTATCCTGACCCACAGCAAATGAGTGTAAAGGGGATTTTGGCCAAACAGCGTAATGTAAAAACATCACAAATTTTATTAGGTAATGGAAGTGACGAAGTTTTAGATTTACTATTTAGAGCTTTCTGCGAACCAAAAGTAGACAACGTAATTACTTTGCCACCAACATACGGGATGTACGGAGTTTTAGCTAATATCAATGCCGTTGAAAATAAAGAAGTTCTATTGTCAAATGATTTTCAGCCACAAATTGAAAAAATTATGGCAGCTATAACGGATGCAACTAAAATGATATTTTTGTGTTCGCCAAATAATCCAACAGGAAACACTTTTTCTGATGAAAGTATTGTATATCTCCTTCAGAATTTTAAAGGATTAGTAGTAATTGACGAAGCTTATATTGACTTTTCACAAAAGGAAAGTTGGATCAATGAATTGGATGAATATCCTAATTTAGTTATTACACAAACCTTGTCAAAAGCCTATGGATTAGCAGGTATTAGATTAGGAATTTGTTATGGTTCAAGTGAGGTGATTTCAGTTTTAAATAAAATAAAACCACCGTACAATGTAAATGAATTGAGTCAGAAACGAGCATTATCTCGTTTAGATGATTCGAACCAAATAGGAAAGGAAATCGCCTCAATTATAACACAAAGAGAAGCATTACTTAAAGTTTTACTTGATATTAACTTTGTGGAAAAAATTTATCCAACAGAAGCGAATTTTATTTTAATTAAAGTTGATGATGCTAATAAAAGATATGCTGATTTGATTGCAAAAGGAATTGTTATTCGCAATAGGACTACACAGGCCTTATGTGAAAACACATTACGTTTAACGGTTGGAACTGAAGAAGAAAATAGAAAATTAATAGCTGCTTTAAAAGAAATTTAAATACTTTTCTCCCTTTTTGAATTATAAAAAAAGTGGGTTGGTTGTAAAAAAATATAAAATGAAAAAAATACTTTTTATAGATCGTGATGGAACGATGGTTTTAGAACCAAACGATTATCAATTAGACAGTTTTGAAAAACTAGAATTTTATCCATTTGCATTTCAATATTTGGGTAAAATAGCTCAAGAACTAGATTTTGAATTGGTGATGGTCACAAACCAAGATGGTTTAGGAACTGATTCGCATCCAGAAGCTAACTTTTGGCCCGTACATAATCTATTAATGAAAGCTTTTGAAAATGAAGGGGTTGTTTTTAGCGATGTGTTGATTGATAAAACATTTCCACATGAAAATGTTCCAACACGTAAGCCAGGACTTGGAATGTTGACTAAATACATTAACAATCCAGAATATGACTTAGAAAATTCATTTGTTATCGGTGACAGAATTACTGATGTTGAACTAGCAAAGAATTTAGGTTCGAAAGCAATCTTCATAAATACGGATGAAGCTCTAGGAAGCGGTGAGATTGCTTCTAAAAGAGAAGAATTAGATTCTGTAATTGCATTGCAAACTACGGATTGGAAAACAATCTATGAATTTCTGAAATTAGAAGAACGTTCAGCGTCAATTGAAAGAAAGACAAATGAAACCGATATTTTTATAAAATTAAACCTTGATGGAACTGGAAAAAGCAAAATCGAAACTGGAATAGCTTTTTTCGATCACATGTTGGACCAAATTGCACGTCACGGACAAATGGATTTAGAAATTCTTGTAAAAGGGGATTTGGAAGTTGACGAACACCATACTATTGAAGATACTGCAATTGCGTTGGGAGAAGTCTTTGCAAAAGCGTTAGGAAATAAGTTAGGGATTGAGCGTTATGGTTTTTGTTTGCCAATGGATGATTGTTTAGCCCAAGTAGCTATTGACTTTGGTGGAAGAAACTGGTTAGTTTGGGAAACGGAATTTAAACGTGAGATGGTGGGAAAAATGCCAACAGAAATGTTTTTACACTTTTTCAAATCATTCTCAGATGGGGCAAAAGCTAACATTAACATCAAAGCAGAAGGAATTAATGAGCATCACAAAATTGAAGCTATTTTTAAGGCTTTTGCCAAAGCGATAAAAGTAGCTGTAAAACGCGATACCGAAAAAATGATTTTGCCAAGTACAAAAGGCATGTTGTAAATACTTGTCCTGCAAGGTTTTTTTTAACCTTGTAGGTATTCATAACTAAACCTACAAGGTTTTAAAAACCTTGCAGGAGTAAAAGAAGAAGAATGAAAATAGTTATCATAGATTACGGAGCAGGAAATATACAAAGCATTATGTTTGCTATCGAAAGATTAGGATATAAAGCTGTTTTGAGCAGTAATTCAGAAGAAATAAAAGCGGCAGACAAAGTAATTTTTCCAGGAGTTGGCGAAGCAAGTTCCGCAATGAAAATGCTTGTAGAAAGCGGTTTAGACACTTTAATTCCGACACTAAAACAACCTGTTTTAGGAATATGTTTAGGAATGCAGCTAATGTGTAAATCATCAGAAGAAGGCGATACCAAAGGTTTAGGTATTTTTAATGTTGACGTTGTTAAATTTTCAAATAAAGTGAAAGTGCCACAAATGGGTTGGAACCAAATCTACAATTTGAGTTCACCTTTATTTAGTGGAATAACTGACAATGAGTATATGTATTTAGTTCATAGTTTTTATGCACCACTTTGCAACGAAGCCATTGCTACAACAAATTATGAAGTAGAATATGCTTCCGCTTTACAAAAAGACAATTTTTACGGAACGCAATTTCACCCCGAGAA
This sequence comes from Flavobacterium weaverense, assembly GCF_003688495.1. Classification (GTDB taxonomy): domain Bacteria; phylum Bacteroidota; class Bacteroidia; order Flavobacteriales; family Flavobacteriaceae; genus Flavobacterium; species Flavobacterium weaverense. The sequence goes on from NZ_REFH01000009.1 coordinate 107,018, forward strand.
AAGCGGTGATGTGGGAGAACAAATTTTATCTAATTTCTTAAAAATGTAACTTTAAGACTTTAGACTTTCAAACTTTAAGACTATTAATAAATGAGAATAATACCAGCAATAGATATTATAGACGGAAAATGTGTTCGTTTATCTAAAGGTGACTACAATACCAAAATTATATACAACGAAAATCCGCTAGAAGTAGCAAAAGAGTTTGAAGCGCACGGCATTGAATATCTACATTTAGTAGATTTAGATGGTGCTAAATCAAGCCAAATTGTCAATTATAAAATATTAGAGCAGATTGCAAGTAAAACAAAATTAAAAATTGATTTTGGTGGTGGATTGAAATCGGATGCCGATTTGAAAATTGCATTTGAAAGTGGCGCAAACCAGATTACTGGCGGAAGTATCGCTGTAAAAAACAGAGCTATTTTTGAAAAATGGATTGCTGAATACGGAGCTGACAAAATCATTTTAGGAGCGGACGCAAACAATGAAAAAGTTGCAGTTTCTGGCTGGTTAGAGGAATCTGATGAAGATTTAGTTCCTTTCATTCAAGGGTATCAAGAAAAAGGAATTCAGTACGTTATTTGCACTGATATTGCTAAAGACGGAATGCTCGAGGGACCAAGTTTTGATTTATACGCTAAAATTTTGGCGGAAGCCAAAGGAATAAAATTAATCGCCTCTGGAGGAATTTCTACTTTTGATGAATTACCCAAACTAGCTGAACTAGGGTGTGAAGGAACAATCATTGGAAAAGCAATCTACGAGGGTAGGATTTCAATGAAACAGTTAGAAAACTACATTTTAAATAAATAGATTATTTCGCAAAGCCACGCAAAGAAAACACAAAGATTCACTAAGAATTTTGTGTACTTCTGCGTTAACTTTGTGATTCTCTGTGAAACAAAACAAATATGTTAACAAAAAGAATAATCCCCTGCTTAGATATTAAAAACGGAAGAACCGTAAAAGGTGTAAATTTTGTAGATTTACGAGATGCTGGAGATCCTGTTGAATTAGCTAAAATTTATTCGGACGAAGGTGCAGATGAATTAGTGTTTTTAGATATCTCGGCGACTGAAGAGCGAAGAAAAACATTAGTTGATTTAGTTCGTAAAGTAGCTTCGACGATTAATATTCCTTTTACCGTTGGAGGTGGAATATCTTCTGTTGAAGATGTTGAAGTATTACTGCAAAATGGAGCTGACAAAGTTTCTATCAATTCCTCAGCAGTAAAAAATCCGCAATTAATCAACGATTTAGCACAAAAATTTGGAAGTCAATGTGTTGTTGTCGCCATTGATGCTAAACAAATTGATGGAGAATGGGTCGTGCATTTAGTTGGTGGAAAAGTGCCGACAGAGTGGAGCTTATTTGATTGGGCAAAAGAAGTGGAACAGCGTGGTGCAGGAGAAATCTTATTTACTTCGATGGATAACGACGGAACTAAAAATGGTTTTGCAAATGAGGCTTTAGCTAAATTATCTGAACTAGTAAATATTCCAATCATTGCCTCGGGCGGCGCTGGAACTATTCAACATTTTGTTGACGCCTTTAAAGATGGAAAAGCGGATGCAGCATTAGCAGCAAGTGTTTTTCACTTTAAAGAAATTGAAATAAAAACGCTGAAAAACGAACTTAAAAATAACAACATAGAGGTCAGAATTTAGTCTTTAACACTAAGAATCGTGACTTAACAACTTTAGACTTAAAAAATGAACATAGATTTTTCAAAAAATACAGACGGATTAATTCCTGCAATTATTCAGGATAGCGAAACTAAAAATGTTTTGATGTTGGGTTACATGAATGCAGAAGCTTATCAAAAAACTGTCGCAACAAATAAAGTAACATTTTACAGTAGGAGTAAACAGAGACTTTGGGCAAAAGGTGAAGAAAGTGGAAACTTTTTAAATTTGGTCGAAATTAAAAATGACTGCGATAACGACACCCTATTAATCCAAGTTAAACCAGAAGGACCAACTTGCCATAAAGGAACCGATACGTGTTGGGCTGAAGAAAATAAAACAGATTATGGATTTATCTCTACGCTAGAAAACACTATCACGACTCGTAGAGAAAATGCAGATTCTGAAAAAAGCTACGTTGCATCATTGTTTAAATTAGGAATGAACAAGATTGCTCAAAAAGTAGGTGAGGAAGCAATTGAAGTTGTTATTGAAGCAAAGGATGACAATGATGATTTGTTTTTAAGTGAAAGTGCCGACTTACTTTTTCATTACCTGATTTTACTGCAAGCTAAAGGATTTAAGCTAAATGATGTAGTCGACGTATTAAAAAGTCGTCAGAAGTAAAAAGATAATAAAATAGATTGATTGAAAGACCCAATAGTAAAATGATTTACTGTTGGGTCTTCTTTTTTCTTTTATTTCAATAAACAATCTATTATATTTACTATTTAGATAAAAGTGTAGAACAAAATGCAAGTGATGAATTCAGAAAATAATGCTGCTGTAGCAGAAGAGGAAAATAAAGACAGTAATACAAGTTTATATATCATTCTAAAAACTGATGAAGAGGACGCTCGACCAGTTTACATTTCCGGTAATTTTAATAGTTGGCGCACGCAGGATAAGGAATTTATGATGGAAAAAATAGGATCTAATTCCTATCACTACAAGTTTCCACATGAATTTAATTATCCAGTTGAGCTTTTATATAAATTTACAAAAGGAGATTGGAGTGAAGTAGAAATTGATAGCGAAGGTAATCGTACAGAAAACCGTTCCACAACAATGCATACTGGCGTTAAAGAAGAACATGTGGCACGATGGAGAAAAAACTGGCTTCCTTTTAAGCAATCTTTTTTACCACAAGTGCAATTGATTTCAGATGAGTTTGAAATCCCACAACTTAACAAAACAAGGAAAATATGGGCTTTATTGCCTCATGACTATGACAATTCTGGAGAAAGCTATCCTGTAATGTATTTACAAGATGCGCAAAATCTATTTAATGAAGCGGCAGAATTTGGAAATTGGGAAATTGATAAAAAATTGGCAGTAATGTCAGAGTACAAAATTGGAAAAATAATCGTTATTGCAGTTGAGCATGCCGAGGAAGATAGAATTAAAGAATATAATGTAGGTAAAACGGTCCTTGGAAAAGGACAAGGAAAAAAATATATTCGTTTTGTAACTGATACGTTAAAACCATTTGTTGACCAGCATTTTCGAACAAAACCTGAACGTGAGTTTACTGGAATTGGTGGAAGCTCTTTAGGAGGATTAATAAGCATCTTTAGTGGCTTGAGAAATCCTGAAGTGTACGGAAAATTAATGATTTTCTCACCTTCACTTTGGGTAGTTCCAGAGTTAAAAATCGATTCTAAAAGCGAAGATCTAGAGGATACTAAAATTTATCTCTACGCTGGTGGCGATGAAAGTAAAACTATGATCCAACATATTACAAAATTTCAAAACGATTTAGTATCAAATCATTTTGTTGCTGATAAATCAAATATTAATTTAAGTATAAATAGAGAAGGAAAACATACCGAAACGTTCTGGAGTGATGAGTTCCCCAAGGCGATTGAATGGCTATTTTTTCAAACAAAGTAGGAAGTTAAAACTTTTTAAGTTTTGATTTCCAAACAAAAATTAAACAAAAAACAATGACAATAAATACAGTTCAAAACCTAGATAATTTTTCAGGAATAGTTTTAATTCCAGTTTTCGAAACATACGATAAAAATATAATTCCAATTTCATTTAATGAAGTTGAAGTTTCGTCCAAGCTTTTCTTTGGCAAAAAAGACACACATTATCTAACCGAAAAAAATGATACTACTTATCTGTTTATTGGATTAGGAAAGTCAATTGATTACAAATCTTTCAAGAATATTTTTCGTCGTATTTCAGCTAAACAAAAAGAGCACTTTAGTACAAGTGTTGCATTAGTTATACCAGAGGGATTCGAGGATAATCAAGTTGAAGCCTCTATATCTGGTTTACTTTTAGGAACTTATAATTTAGGACATTTTAAATCAGATAAGAAAGAACATCCTTTTTTAGAGCAAGATTTCACGCTAAACTTGGTTACAACTAATAACCATTTGGCCGCAGCCGAAAAAGCTTTAAAAATTGCAAAAGCACAGCTGAACATTTTTGATTTAGTTGACTTACCACCTAACAAAGTCACTCCAAAATACTTAGCGACATGGTCAAAAGATGCCGGTGAAAAATATGGATTTGAAGTAACAGTTTTAGGATTTGAAGATTCAAAAATTGCTGGTTTAGGTGCATTTTTAGCAGTTGGGAAAGGAAGTGAAAACGAACCTCAGTTTATTATAATGGAGTATACTCCAAAGTTTCCTGCAGCTTCAATGAAACACATTGGATTAGTTGGAAAAGGAATCACATTTGATACAGGAGGCCTTAACATTAAAACCGCAGGAATGCTTCATATGAAGTGTGATATGGCAGGTGGTGGAGCTGTTCTAGGAGCAATGCAGCTAATAGCGGACTTACAATTACCAGTAAAAGTAACTGCAATCGTCCCGTGTGCTGAAAATTCAGTCGATGCGAAATCCTTTTTACCAAGCGACGTAATTACAAGTTACAGCGGGAATTCAATTGAAATTATTGATACAGACGCTGAAGGAAGACTTGTATTAGCTGATGGTTTATCCTATATGATAAAGAATTTTAAGCCAGATTATATGATTGATATTGCAACACTTACAGGAAGTAGTATTGGAACTTTTGGTACAGAATGTGGTGCATTATTTACTAATAACACGGAAATGTCAACTAAGTTGCAGGACACTGGAGATGCAATTGGTGAACGTTTATGGCCATTACCGCTATGGGATGTTTACAAACAAGATATCGAAAGTGATATTGCAGATGTTAAAAATTACAGTGGCAAACCAGTTGCTGGGGCGATTAGCGCGGCAAAATTTTTAGAATATTTTACACAAGAGCATACTGCTTGGGCACATTTGGATGTAGCAGGTGTGACTTTTGGCGATGACGAATTTGCTAAAAGTAAACATGCCACTGCGTTTGGTGTTCATTTATTAACTAAATTCATTGAAAATTTATAAACTATGGAAAACGCTAAAACCTTTCTTTGCATTTCAAATTATTTCAAGGGTGCCGATTTTTTGATTCAATTAAAAAAATTAGGTAACAAAGTTTATTTGGTAACTAGTGACAAACTTAAAGACGAAGCGTGGCCACATCAATATATTGATGAGATTTTTTACATGGAAGGTCGAGATGTAGATTGGAATTTGGAGCATCTATTGCTGGGAGTTGGTAATTTCATGAAATCAACCAACGTTGATGCTATTGTTGCACTCGATGATTATGACGTTGAGAAAGCGACTTATCTTAGAGAAAATCTCCGTATTGGAGGAATGGGACAAACAACAGGACGTTATTTTAGAGACAAACTTGCTATGCGTATGCGTGCTAAGAGCTGCGGAATTCCTATACCCGCATTTTGTTCGTTATTCAATGATCATGACATTGATACTTTTGCAGATACTGTAGCAGCGCCGTGGGTTTTTAAACCACGTTCTGAAGCTTCAGCAAATGGAATTATAAAAGTCTACGACAAAGAAAGCTTATGGATTAAGATTAATGAATTGGGAAATAATAGATTTAAATATTTATTAGAGCAATTTAAGCCAGGCGATGTGTATCACTGTGATAGTTTAATATCAGAAGGTAAAGTTATCTTTAGTCTGACTTCAAAATATTTATCGACACCTATGGACGTTTCTCATAATGGAGGTGTTTTTCGTTCGATGAACATAAAATATGGTTCAGAGGACGATAAAGCGATTAAAAAAATGAACGAGATGGTGATGAAAGGCTTTGGATTGAAACATGGAGCCGCACACACAGAGTTTATAAAAAGCAATGAAAATGGCCAAATCTATTTTCTAGAAACATCTTCTAGAGTAGGAGGAGCTCATATTGCAGAAATGGTAACGGAAGCGTCGAATATCAATTTGTGGAAAGAATGGGCAGCGATCGAAGACTCATTAGTTAAGGAAACAAAATATACTCTGCCTAAGGCGAAAAAAGGATATGCAGGAATTGCAATTACTTTATCAAAAATTCAGCATCCTGATTTATCATCGTTTTCTGATCCTGAAGTATGTTTCAAAGTTCCTTTAGCATACCACGCAGGATTAGTAGTAAAATCAGATAAGCAAGAGCGAGTTCAAACGCTATTAGATGATTATGGTGCGCGTTTAGAGTCTGAATTTACTGCTGTTATAGAGCAAGAAAAAGTAAATAATTTACATTAATTTATTTTAACAAATATAATTAGCGACTAATTTCATTGAATTAGTCGCTTTTTTATTTAGTGCTATTTCTTCTTACCTCATGTAATTTCCTATCTTCGTGTTTTAATAAAATTATCCTTCTTTTATATATCTATTTTCATGAAAAAACTGCTCTATCTCTTTATTCTAATTGCTTTTGTAAGTTGTAAAATTAACTACCAAAAGGAAGTTACTAAAATAAAAAACAAGGATTCCGTTTTCACCATCGCGTTTGGATCATGCGATAATCAAGTAATTAAAAATGAACTTTGGCCATATATCGATAAGAATAATCCTTCTGTTTGGATTTGGGGTGGTGATAATGTTTACTCTGATACGGAAGACATGACAGTGCTTGAAAATAACTACAAAATTCAAAAGCAAGATTCGGAATACCTTTCCTTTATCAAAAATAAAATTGTATTAGGGACTTGGGATGATCATGATTACGGAGCAAACGACGCGGGAGTAGAATATTCTTTTAAAAGACAAAGCCAACAATTACTTCTTAATTTCTTAGATACTCCAACTAATGCTGTAGAGCGCACTAGAGATGGTGTGTACAATTCAAAAACAATCCAATTTAATAAAAACAAAGTAAAAGTTATCGTTCTAGATTCTAGATTCTTTAGAACAGCTTTGACGAAAGCAAAAGGTGCTAAAAAACGTTTTCAACCTAACGTTTATGGCGAAGGTACGATGTTAGGAACAGAACAGTGGAAGTGGCTTGAAAATGAATTAAACACTTCAGATGCACAATTTAATGTCATTGTAAGCAGTGTTCAATTTTTATCAAATAAACATGGTTTTGAAGCATGGGCTAATTTTCCTCACGAAGTAGATAAGCTTGAAAAATTGATTATTTCTTCGAAAGCGAAAGGAACATTTATAATATCTGGTGATCGTCATATTGCTACTTTTTCTTCTAAAAATGTGGATGGATTAGCATATCCTTTAGTTGATTTTACTTCCAGTGGATTAACTCATACATATACTTCTTTTTCTGGTGAAGAAAATCCTTTTGTAAAAGGCGAAGTGGTGAAAGATATTAACTTTGGTTTACTGCAATTTGATTTTAAAAATAACTCAGTACTAATGCAGATTCGAGGAAAAGAAAATAAAATCTTAGGCGAGTTTACTCAAAAATATCCTTCGAATTAAAATCAAAGCAAGCTTACCTCGAGTATCAAAATGTACTTTCGAACAAAATAGATTAAATATGAAAAAACAGTTAGGAATTATTTTTTTCTCTTTACTTGCATTTAATGGAGTAAGTGCGCAAGGATTGTTAACCGCAAAAGAGAATACTTTTACAAGACAAGACACGTTAAGAGGAAGTATAACAAAGGAAAGGGAATGGTGGGATGTAAAAAAATATCACCTTGATATAAAAGTTAATCCTGTAGATAGCACTATTACAGGTTCAAATACTATTGGTTATAAAGTTCTTACAGAGTATAATTTAATGCAAATTGATTTACAAACTCCAATGGAGATTTATAAAGTAATTCAAGATGGAAAAGAATTAAAATATAAAAGAGAAGGGAATGCTTTTTTTATCGAATTAGTGGCAGCACAGAAAGTTGGTGCCATCAAAGAATTGATCGTTTTTTATGGTGGTAAACCAAAAGTAGCCATAAATCCGCCTTGGGATGGGGGAATTACATGGAGAAAAGATAGCAGTGGAAAATCATTTATTGGTTCTTCTTGCCAAGGATTAGGTGCTAGCGTGTGGTGGCCAAATAAAGATCATATGTATGATGAAGTGGATAATATGTTGATTAGTATTAATGCTCCCAAAGATTTAATGGCAGTTTCAAATGGTCGTTTACAAAGTGTAAAACAGATGAAAGACGGAACAAAAACGTACAATTGGTACGTTTCAAACCCAATCAACAATTATGGAGTAAATATTAATATTGGAGATTATGTATCTTTCTCTGAGAAGTTCAAAGGTGAAAAAGGAAATTTAGATTGCACGTATTATGTATTAAGAGAGAATTTGGCTAAAGCCAAAAAGCAGTTCAAAGATGCGCCTAGAATGTTAAAGGCATTCGAACATTGGTTTGGACCTTATCCTTTTTATGAAGATAGTTACAAGCTCGTTGAAGCGCCTTATTTAGGAATGGAGCATCAAAGCTCAGTGACTTACGGCAACGGATTTGAAAACGGTTATTTAGGTAGAGATTTGAGTGGTACGGGTTGGGGACTCAAATTTGATTTTATAATAATACATGAATCAGGGCATGAGTGGTTTGCTAATAATATTACATATAAAGATATTGCTGACATGTGGATTCATGAGAGTTTTACAAATTATTCAGAGAGCTTATTTGTAGAATACTATTACGGAAAGCAAGCTGGATATGAATATGTAAAAGGACTTAGGAAAAGTATAAATAATGATATACCTATTATCGGTAAATATGATGTAAACAACGAAGGTTCAGCTGATATGTATTATAAAGGTTCGAATGTTTTACATACTTTGCGACAAATTGTAAATAATGATGAGAAATGGAGAGCAATTTTAAGAGGTTTAAATAGCACTTTTTACCATCAAACAGTTACAACTAAACAAATTGAAGACTATATTAGTAAAGAAGTTGGAATGGACTTAAATCCCTTTTTTAATCAGTATTTGCGAGATACTAGAATTCCAACATTAGAATACTTTTTCAAGAATAATGCTTTAGGTTATCGTTGGACTAATAGCGTAATGGGATTCAATATGCCGATAAAAGTAATGTTAAATGGTAAAGAGCAACTTTTAAAGCCAACTAGTGATTGGTCTACTTTAGCTGCTGTTAGCAGTCAGCCTAGCTTAACTGTCGATAGTAATTTTTATGTGGCACGCATTAATATTACGGACTAAATTAATTTTCATTATATAAAAAAAGACAAATTGAGCGATTTGTCTTTTTTTGTACAATATATTTTAGCGGTCAAATAATCCTAAAGTACCGCCAACCCAATCCTTATCTTTATTAAACTTTACTCCAATCATTTCGCCTCGACTCAATCGAACTAAGTTGCAAAGTAGAGTAGGAGCTTTATCTTCTTTTTTCCAAGCGCAAAGGATACGAACTTCTACCTTAACTTTTCCATCAGGAGATTGTACTATTGGCTTATAATGTACTTTTTTCTGTAAAATGTAAAGATCCTTATCTACAATACCTTCAATATCTCCCTTTTTCACATGGAAAATGACTCCAGTTCCTGAAAATGAGAATAGCGGTTTTAAAACGTAATTTTCCAAATCTTCAGGGATTTCTTTTAGTTCACTTAATAATGTGGTTTCAATAAAATATTTTCCTTTTAAAAAAGGCAATATAAATTTACTAATTCGAAAGAACCAATTAGGATGTCCAGCCCATTCCACATCTAAATCATCTGAAAAGCTAAAGTCCATTTTCAAATCAGTTCTTAAATCTAATTCGTCAAAAATAACTCTATTATAGATTCGCTTTACTAAAATTTCTTCACCTTCATTATTATTGTAATAAAGCTGTTTTCCTTTCTTTGTTAATTCAGTTACACAAACTACAGGAATTCCAATATCTTTATTGCAATAATAAAAATCGATTTTAGTATTTTGTTTCTCTGGTTCAATTTCGAGAAGAATAACATTTTCCTTTGGATGATTATTGCAAATAACCTCTTCAATTATATCGTGATATTCTTCTGCAGAAATTCCATTGATAAAAGGAGTAAGCTCTTCTAGAAAAGGATAATGGTTTTTAAATTTTTCGTATAAATTGATTTGGTAATTATACAAAGAAGGAAATCCTTGCACTTCAATTAATTTAGACAAAACTTGTCCATCTTCCTCACATATTCCGAAATCAATGGCTAGAAAAGAAGTGTGTTTATCTTCATTCGGAACTTTACGGTTGAGTTCTAATGATTTATTTGTTAACTCTTTAAAGTCATCTCGTTGAATGAAAGATATAACTTCGTTACAACCTTCAATAAGCTGCTCCTTGAGTTCATTCGAGATAAAAAAAGGAGTTTCACCTAACCTAAAAGTCGGCAGATAATTAAAATCGGAAGCAATATCATTTTTAAAATCTAGATATTTTTGTTCTGAGAATTGAGTGTTAAATAACTCCCGATATTTTGTAATCATATTTAAATAACTTTATTAATTAGATAACATTTTCTTTGTTTTCATTAAATCGTTAATCGCAGTTCTGAGAAAATTTGGAATCAAGGTTTCGTTAGTTTTATATATCTTGTCATCATCCATAAGATCTTCAAGCATATTTCTAAACTTCTTTTTTCCCTTCATGTTCTTAATTTTTTCCTTAGCTTCTTTGTTTCTCAAGTGAGCAACAAAGCTAATTGGATCTGCTTCTGGATGAAACTGTGTTCCCACAAAATAATCTGTAAAACGAACTGCCATAATTGCGCGTTCGTACTGTACATGATCACGAATTTTTTCTAGAGAAATAATCTTAGCTCCCTTTTTAGCAAAAACACTTAATTTTGGCTGTACTACTTGATAGTCTCTAGAATCAATTCCGTAAAATGGATTTGCTAAACCTTCAAATAGTGAATCTACAGCACCTTCTTTGGTTTTATGAATCGTCATTACGCCAAAAGAAGTATCGTTTCGTTTCGTTACTGTCGCTAAACCAAAATGAAGACAAGCCATTTGGAACGAATGACAAATAAACAGCACATGCTTCTTTACGGTATTTTCAATGTTCCACTTGCTAAGTAGATCTATGAAATCATAATATTTTTTGTCCCAATTGCCATCTCCAATAAGCGGATTTCCAGGACCACCGGTCGAAATATAAATATCAAACTTCTCAATATTTGGCAATTCACATTTTACTCGAACATCAAATATTTCAAAAGCAACGACTGGACTAAATCTATTGATGACATCAATTATACAACGCATTCCTTGATTAGGTTCACCGTTGTACATATCTAAAATAGCAATTTTTATAATTTTATTAGGCATAAAAAAGTTTTAAAGGGAAAAACGCAAAGTTACTTCATTATTCTATAATCCCTTGGTAAATTCACTAGTTATAAAATCTACAACCTTAGAAAGATCATTCGTTTCTTGAAAAATAGCAAGCTGTTTATCAGCTCCAGTTCCTTCATTTAAAATTTTATGCACAAAATTGATCTCTTCACGACTTCCTAATTCATCGACTACATCATCAATGAATTCAAGTAGTTCGAGAATTAATCCTTTTGTCTCTACTTCTTTTTGTAAACCAAAATCAATCATGCTATTATCAATTCCGTAACGAGCGGCACGAAATTTATTCTCTTTTATTAATGCTAGCCTATAAATATTAAAACTAGTATTATTCATATTTAACTTATAGAGTTTAGCTACAATTGCTTGAATAATTGCTACGATGCAAATGGTTTCATCCACGGTCAAACACATATCGCAAATTCTAAATTCGATTGTATTGTAAAAAGGGTGCAGACGTAAATCCCACCATATCTTTTTTGGATTATCAATGCAATTAGTTTTTACCAATGTGTCTAAATAATTTTGATACGAAGCAACGGAATCAAAATATTCAGGTAAACCCGTTCGAGGAAATTTATCAAAAACTTTAGTTCTAAAGGATTTGTAACCCGTTTGTCTTCCTTCCCAGAAAGGAGAGTTTGTTGATAATGCGAATATATGTGGCAGAAAATATGTCGCCTGATTCATTAATTGCAAACCAATTTCTCGATTTTCAATCCCCACGTGACAATGCATTCCAAAAATTAAATTTGATCTTGCCGCGTCTTGCAGTTCATTTACAATATCGTGATAGCGAGGATCGTCAGTAATAGGTTGGTCTTGCCACTTAGAAAATGGATGAGTTCCAGCACCACCAACAATCAAATCCTGCTTATCAGCAAGTTCGACAATTTTTGATCTTAAAAACCGAATCTCATTCCTAGCATCATTAACATTATTACAAATATTTGTGCCCACTTCAACCACAGATTGATGCATTTCAGCTTTTACCTGCTCATTTAAAATGATTTTTGCACCATCTACAATTTTAGACAAATGCGAGCGCAAATCTCTAGTAATAGGATCTATAATTTGATATTCCTCTTCTACACCAAGTGTGAAAATTGGTAATTTTTTCATTACATTATTTTTTTTAGGAGCTGTATTCCGCTACGCGATTTAAAATTTACACTTCATTCCGCAATTAAGGAAAAATGAAGTGCAAATATTTTTCTCGAAAAATAGGGACAATCGGAAATAGTTGATTTTTAAATCCACACTATTTATTTTCCTGCAGCATCCTTGATGAATGTTCCCCAAGTCAAATTCATTTTACCTGGTTTTTGTTTTTTTGCAGCGGCAATTGCCATTTTTGCAGCTTCCTCAACTACCCATTCGAAATTCTCTTCACCCACAGAAGATAACTCCGCGTCTGGCGCCGGATTACCAAAATCTATAGCGTAAGGAATTCCATCGCGCACCGCAAATTCCACAGTATTGAAATCATAACCTAATCCTTTGCAAAGTCTAAGTGTATAATCTTTTATTGTGGCTAATAATTTTTTATCAGTTGGTGGTCCGTCAATTACATATCGTAAATGATGTGGATTTCTTGGTTCGTACTGCATAATTTTAACCGCTTTATTGCCTAAGCAATACACTCTAAAATATTCAGTAAAAACAATTTCTTCTTGCAACATCATCACCAGTTGCCCAGTTTCTTGATGCTTTTCCCAAAATTCTTCTTTATTTTCAAGACGGTAAACATTTTTCCATCCGCCACCAGCATACGGTTTCATATACGCTGGAAATCCGATGTAATCAAATATTCCCTCCCAATCCATTGGATATTTTAAGTTTCGAAAAGACTTACCAGTAGTATCTGTAGGATGTTCTGCAGATGGTAAAATTACGGTGTTAGGAAGTGGTACGCCAAGAGTGTCCGCTAAAGCATTATTAAAAAACTTGTCGTCAGCACTCCACCAGAATGGATTATTAATCACATTGGTTCCAGTAAGTGCAGCATTCTTTAGATACGCACGATAGAAGGGAACGTCTTGCGAAATTCTATCAATAATTACAGCATATTCGCCGCCTTTATTTTGAACTACTTTATCTATACTAACTGCTTCTGCAATTATTCCTTTTTCATTTTTTGAATTTACTCGGTCTATAAATGCTTGCGGAAAGGTATCTTCCATTCCAAATAAAATCCCTATTTTTTTCGATTCCATACTTTTATATTTTTAAAAAAATTTAATTCTTGATAGATAATGTGGAAACATTTCTTTCCAAACTGGCCAATCATGCTTTTGATCTTGACGAATATCTAACCAATGATGAATATTCTTATCACTTAATACTTTGCTCATTTTTAAGTTGGCATCTAGACAAATATCCCAATTAGAAGTTCCTAATACAATATCCATATTCCAAAGTTCGTGATCATTTAATCCGTACAGATAATCTTCTGGGCTGTTATAAAATACATCATCATTATGGAAACCATCCATGAAAGTGTTAATTTGGAAAGCACCACTCATTGAAAATAGATGACTTACATAACCAGGATGTCTAAAAGCAAAGTTTGCTGCGTGATAACCGCCAAAGCTGCATCCTGCAACAGCAATTTTTCCAGAAGGAGTATTATTTTTAACACGTTCAACGATCTCGTGACAAATCATTTTGTCGTATTTGACGTGATTTTCAATGCGATGGACAGGATGTATTTTCTTATTGTAGAAACTATTTTTGTCAATACTATCAGGGCAGTAAATCTGTATTAAACCTTGTTCGATATACCATCTTGCTGATTCAATCAAACCCATATCTTTATTTTCGTGATAGGATCCCATAGAAGTTGGGAATAAAACAACAGGATATCCTGAATGTCCAAAAACCAGCATTTCAATATCGGTATTTAAATTTGGGGAGTACCATTTAAAATATTCTTCCTTCATAAAATTTAGTTTTAACAATTATAATGAAAATAACGGTGCAAAGAGCATATAATACTAAGGTAAGTCTAAATTTATTATATAGAAGATTAAGATTATTAAATGGTATTTGAAATGCAAAAAATCGACCTGTAAAGGCCGATTTTTTAAAGTATGAATAATAAAAATGCTGAATTTAACATTCTACGAACTTTTTAGAAACCTTTTTTCTTTCCAATTGATCTCGAATTTCTTTGTTTGTTCTAAAAACTGCTGTTAACGAAGATAAAGTGTGCTGCATACAGAGAAATGGTGCTGTTAATTATCAAAAAGCTGTATTTGGCTTTTTAATCTTTCAGCAAGCATACTCATCATTCTTTTATTAATATTTGAATCATTTTCTGCATAAATAGAATATTCATCAGTAGTGAATAAACCGATTACGGCGCCTCGAAGCGTGTTTCTAAATTTGACATCTTTTTGAAGTGCATTATCAATGACAGCTAATTTTGCTTCCATAGTTTTAGCTGTAAATTCAACTTTATTTTTTTCAATGTACGAATTGAATGCAGCAATAAATAAATCGTTTTGAAGTTTTAAAATCGGGCGTAAGACTTCATTTTGGAATGATTCCTCAGAACTAGAGTCGGTTGTTACCGATCCAATTGCTTGTCCTCTAAATTCTAGTAAAAATGTATCGCGTGTGTTCATGTTTTTTCTTTAAAATTAAAAAAAAATAAATAGAGAAAATACTTTTTTAGTAATCTTTAAGAAAAAAAATCCGATTTACTCCTGCAAAAAAGAGCTTTGAAATCTTTATGTTTTATGATAGTGAGATTAAATAACCGATAGAAGATGGAACAACTAAACGTCACAAATGAAAAATTGCGCAAAGAGCAACCAATTAACTGGAGCACTTTACGCAATTAAAATGTAATAACTATTTCTGCTTTGTTTCGAATAATAGACAAGAATTTACTTCGAATCAAAATTATTCTCAGATGGTAACTCAAAAATCTCCAAATCAAAATAACCTACAGATGCTATAATATGATCAAAGATATCTGACATTAAAAATTCATAATTTTCAAATCGCTTATCCTGTGAAAACGCATAAACTTCAAGAGGAACGCCGTGCGAAGTTGATTGCAATTGACGGCAAAGCATCAACATATCTTTGTTAACGCCAGGATAATTATGTAAATATTCGGTGATGTATTTTCGAAACAAACCTAAATTGGTCATATTCCTACCGTTGATAGGCAAGGTTTTGTCAATGCTATTCTCACTATTGAATTCGTCAATTTCTAATTTTCTAGAATCGATATAGTCAGATATTAGATGAATTTTCTTCAAACTACTCAACTCTTCTGCTTCTAGAAACCGAATACTTGATGCTTTAATTAAAATGTGCCTTTTAATTCTTCGACCTTCGGAATTAAGCATTCCGCGCCAGTTTTGGAACGAGTCTGAACTCAAACTATACGTTGGTATTGTCGTTGTGGTGTTATCAAAATTTCGAACCTTAACCGTAGCTAAATTGATTTCGATAACATCTCCATCAGCGCCAAAGCGATCCATTGTAATCCAGTCACCGATGCGCACCATATCATTAATAGACACTTGTACGCTTGAAACAAACCCTAAAATAGTATCTCTAAAAATTAAAATAATAACAGCAGAAACAGCTCCTAAAATAGTTAAAAGTTCTTTCTGATTTATTTCGAATAATGTGGAGAAAATTACCGCAATCCCCACAGCCCAAAGCACAATCATAATTACTTGTATGAAACTGTCTATAGGTTTATCGCTGTAGCGCGGCTTTAATTTTAAGTAATCTCGTAGAGCGTTAAATACAGTCCTAATGATCCATAAGATCAGCAAGACGATGTAAATTCCAACAAACTTTCCAAAAACGCCTTCCCAGTATTCGTAGCGATCTAGGATTATTGGAACTGATTTGTAAATAAATAGAAATGGTATTAAATGCGCTATGTATTTAGCTGTTTTATTGGTCACCAATAAATCATCAAATTTAGTTTTAGTCTTTTGGGCGATAAGCACCATAATGGTGACTAAAATTAATCGGAACACTACGTAAATTGCATACGCCAAGACGCATAAAACTACAATATTGATGAATAAGCTGATGTAAGAAGCAAAACCGCTTCCCAATCCCATTTTTTTAAAAAATGGATATACTAGATGAAATAACTTTTCTAGATAGTTATGCATTTTTCAAGTATTTTCTCTCGATGTAAAAAGTTCCTAGTGGAACTAATGAAGCAAATTGAATTAAAAGAAAAGTTTTGAAATCCCATTTTTGCGATTTTTTTAGTAAAATTGCTAATAAAACGTATCCGATAAAAAGTACACCGTGACTCATTCCTATAGGATAAAGTAAGGTTTTGTAAAGATCCATATTGTTGGGTTTAACCAGCAACATATTTGCAAATAAAACCAAATAAGAAATTCCCTCTAGAATCGCTGTAATCTTAAAAATCTTAAGCATTTTTTGTTTTTTAGTAATAATCGACAAAAATAAGTATTAACATTGATTTTTAGGGTATTGATTCCTAAAGTAATTTACTTTTGTACTCTTAAACTTTGATAATGAGCAAGCGCGATTTAAAAAAATATTTGGCTGAATTGAATAAAGAACAATTAGAAGAACAAATCATCGAATTGTACGAGAAATTCAGTCCTGTGAAAGTGTATTATAACTTTGTTTTTAACCCAAAGGAAGAATCATTACTGCAGGAATGCAAACTCAAAATTTCACATGAATATTTTCCCATTAAGAAATCGGGTAGGCGTAGCAAACCAAAAATGAGACGCTCTGTCGCACAGAAATACATCAAACACTTTATCGTTTTAGGAGTGGATCCTTTTGTAATTGCTGATGTCATGCTTTACAATGTAGAAATTGCACAAACATTCTCATCAGAAAATGCGGTAAAGCAAGATTTGTTTTTTAAAAGTATGTTCAACTCCTTTGAGCAAGCGGTAATTTTTTTAATTGCAAATGGAATATTGTCGGAATTCAAAGCGAGAATTTTAGCGATTCACAATCAGACAATTGTCCAAAAATGGTATAACGAACCAGAATTCAACGCGATCATCGAGCGATTTGAATATTAAATCAAGTATTTTTCATACAAATTTGCTCTTAATAATACTTAGAAATGTAAAAATAGAAGGCGGATGGAATAATTATGAAGATCCAGATCGATGATTTTTAAACAAGTTATTTCTTACCATTTATTATCCGTTATTTTAAAAATGCTAATAAAATAGGCGTTTTTTACTCTTCCCTTAAAATAATTTTATTTAAACACTACCCTATATTTTTAGATAAATATGGCCCGTAAACTGTTTTTTAGCCGTATTTTTGCAAAAATCCAATAAGAAGCAATGCCGGAAAACACCTTAGAAATTGAAATCGAAGACAAAAAAGAACTCTATGCTTACCAGAAGGGAGATATAGATTCCATCTTTGAACGTATCGATAATGGACCTCGTCAACATCATTTGTTATATCAACTACCTACAGGCGGTGGGAAAACAGTAGTTTTCTCTGAAATAGTACGCCGTTATTTATCTAAACACGATAAAAAAGTAGTGGTTTTAACACACAGAATCGAACTTTGTAAACAAACTTCAAAAATGTTGAAGGGTTTTGATGTAAAAAACAAAATCATCAACAGTAAAGTAAAAGAACTTCCAGATCAAAACGACTATTCTTGTTTTGTGGCGATGGTAGAGACTTTGAAAAACCGAATCAATGATGAAAAATTGCATTTGGATAACATTGGTTTAGTAATTATCGATGAGGCGCATTACAACTCTTTTAGAAAATTATTAAGCTCTTTCAAAAACGCATTTATATTAGGAGTTACGGCAACACCGCTAAGTTCTAATGTAAAATTACCAATGCATGAAAGCTATGATGAATTGATAGTAGGAGATACTATCAGTTCTTTGATTGATAAAGGATTTTTGGCAAAAGCCATTACTTATAGTTATGACGTTGGATTGACATCATTAAAAGTGGGGATTAACGGAGATTATACCGTAAAATCTTCTGATGATTTATACACCAATATGGCCATGCAAGAAAAATTATTGCATGCCTACACCGAGAAATCTATTGGTAAAAAAACCTTGATTTTTAATAACGGGATCAATACCTCTTTATATGTTTATGAAACATTTAGAGAAGCCGGTTATGAAATCCGTCACTTAGATAACACTAGTAGCACTGAGGAACGTAAAGAAATTTTACATTGGTTTAAGCACACTCCAGATGCTATTTTGACATCTGTTGGAATTCTTACCACTGGTTTTGATGAACCTACAGTCGAGACAATTATATTAAACAGAGCTACTAAATCATTGACTTTGTATTACCAAATGATTGGTCGTGGCTCTCGTAAATTACCTAATAAAGATAGCTTTAATGTAATCGATTTAGGTAATAACGCAGCACGTTTTGGATTGTGGAGTGAGCCTGTAAACTGGCAACACATCTTTAAATCTCCTGAGTTTTACTTAGAGAATTTACGTGATGATACGGAGATTGAATTGTATTTTAAATACAGTATGCCTCCTGAATTACGTGAAAAATTTAGTAAAACTGCTGTCGTAACTTTTGATGTCGATGAAGAACACAAATTAATCATCAAGCAAAATTTACGTTCTAAGGAAGTTTTAGATAAATCACTAGAGCAACATGCCGCAATGTGTGTCGATAATTCGGATACTTTGCAGGAAGCAAAAGCTTTAGGAAAATTGCTAGAGGACGATATCGATTGTCGTATCAAGCGTTATTCAAAATGCTTGAGTCAATGCAGTAAAAATTATCGTGAATGGCTAGTGGACGATTACAAATTGAAACTAGTATTGCTAACAGGTAAAAAATACCGTGAGAAAATTATGAACGAACCGGATGAAGATTAATTTCATTAGGAGCTTTTTCCCGCTATCCGCTATATCTGCTGTGGCAAACACGGCCACAACAGGATAACGCTACTATCGGGGCTAGCGTTCTCGATTACAAACAACTATTTTTTCCAACTTATAAAATCCAAATAAAATGTCAAAACAATTCGCTGATTTAGGAATTTCTAAACCAATATTGAATGCACTTTCTGATTTGAATATTGTTACTCCGACAGAAATTCAGCAAAAAACAATTCCGTTATTATTAGCTAACACAACTGATTTTGTTGGATTAGCTAAAACAGGAACTGGTAAAACAGCTGCTTTTGGATTGCCTATTTTACAATTAATAGACACTAATTCTACACTTGTTCAAGCGGTTATTTTAGCGCCAACGAGAGAATTAGGCCAACAAATATTCAAGAATTTAGAATCGTTTGCTACATTCTTGCCAGAAGTTTCTATCGCAGCCACTTGCGGAGGAATTCCTATAAAACCTCAAATCGAACGTTTAGCATCGCCAACGCATATTGTTGTAGCAACGCCAGGACGTTTAATTGATTTAATTCAACGCAAAGCGATTAATCTTAAGGAAACTAAATTTTTAGTGCTTGACGAAGCAGATGAAATGGTCTCTATCTTAAAAGAAAGCCTTGACGAAATCGTAGCCGAATTACCTAAAGAGCACAAAACCTTTTTGTTCTCAGCAACGATGCCAGGAACCATCAAACAACTGGTTCAGAATTACCTAAGTAAAAACGTAGTTCAGGTCAGTGCTAACATGGAAACAGTAGGAAATCAAGGAATTGATCACGAGTATATTGTGGTAGATCCTATTGAAAAACTAGATGTTTTGATGCATTTCTTAAACTCAAAAGAAGGCGAACGCGGAATTATCTTTTGTAAAACAAAAGCGGCTGTAAATAAACTAGCTAAGAATTTAGCAATTAATCGTTTTTCATCAGGCGCTTTACACGGAAGTTTATCACAAGGAATTAGAGATCGTATCATGGAGCAATTCCGTGAAGGTCATATCAATATATTAGTGGCTACAGATCTTGCGGCAAGAGGAATTGACGTAAAGGAAATTTCGTATGTGGTTAATTACCATTTACCAGACGCTTATGAAGCATACGTTCACCGTAGCGGAAGAACGGCAAGAGCAGGAGCAAAGGGACTTTCGTTAACCGTATTACAACCGGAAGAAGTTGGCGAAATTGCCGATTTCGAAAAAGAATTGGGAATTAAATTCACCGAATTTAAAAAGCCAAGTTCACTAAGCATCGAGGAAAACAATACCCTTTTATGGGCCAAACAAATATTCAAAACCAAACCTAACCATGAAGTGGATGCGGAATTGAAAACAAAAATAAAAACCGTTTTCCATCATTTAACTAAAGAGGAGTTGATCGAAAAACTGTTGGCTAATTATTTGTTACAAAACAAAAACGAACCAGCCGAAAAACCGGTTAAAAGACAAAAAATGAAATAGAATTTTTTTTCTGTTTTAAGAAATTGAGAAACCATTATAAAGCTTGAAGAAGTTTTGTAATGGTTTTTTTTTATAAATTTTCTAAAATTGAAAGAAAAAGATTAATTATTTAATTAAATAAAGAATTAAGTATATATTTGATTTTGTATGTTATTAACGGCTTTGATAAAAAAAAATTAGATTAACATTATGGGGTCAGAAAAAATAAAAAGTTAATAATAATATCCCTATGTTCAAGCAAATATACTTTTAGTCAACACTAATAATTTCTTTACATTGACAACTAAGATTTAAAACGAATGACAGCATTAATTATAATTGGAGTAATAATAATCATAGTTTTTGTTGTGAAAGGCAATAAAAAGCGAACACGACAAGACGCTATTTACTCAAATTTGAAAATCAGACAGAAATCAGAGAAAGAAATTCACGACGAATTAGTTCAAAGTCTTGTCAAAAATATTAAGATTACTGTGACGACAAGTAACGGAACTAGTAGTTATAACGATGACTCAATAATTGATGTAACAGACCAAATTTATAACATTAATTCAAACAATAGTTTGAAAAAATACAGTATTGGGGTACCTTACTGGACACATTATTATGTTTATTCGTACTCTGAATTATTAAGTGCATCGGCTGAACAAAAGAAATTTTATAACATTTTTAAAGCTAACTTTTTAAATGGCGAGTATATCGATTTAGAAGGGAATACAAATTACGCATTCATTTTATTGTTTGACTTACTCAATGAATACGATAAAGATATATCAATATTAGAAAGCCAACTTAAAATCTTAGGGCAATATTATCCAAAAACTAAATCGTATGGAGTTTCATTTTTAATTAAAAAATTGGAAATAGATGGTTATAGTGAAGACGTTTCAAGACTTAGAAGAGAGGACAGGTTTAGCTATCAAAATTACAACTCAGATTACGATTATGACTACTGGAGGTTAGGGAGTAAATACAAATCCAGATTAAATCTCAATGAAAAAGAAGTAAAACTTTTAAACAAGCTTTATTATCCAAGTAATAATTTTTGCAGGATTGAATTTTGTATCCTTGAAGTTATAAAACTTTACATGTCGTTGATTTCTGAATTGAAATCTATATATGAATCAGAGGGAACAAATATTGATAAAGAATTTTTATTTGTTGCAGATGTGCTCGCAAGGAAACACTTCAGATACAGAAAAGGAAGTCAGAATTATAATTATTCTATTGTATCAACCACAAATGAATTCTATTCTAACATTTTTAAACATTGTGAAAATGCAGTTCGTGAATCCTTTGGTCATAAACGGAAATTAAATACAGATACTTATTACACGAATGATGAAGCCAAATTTGAATTTGAATCTAAAATAGTGGCAAAGGTTTTAGAATTATTGCCAGCCTTAATTTCTAATGTTAACGCACCTGATGAAGAAACTGAAATTGAACTTTATTCACAGACGATAAGTAGATGGAAATTAAAATTTGAGGAATTAACAACGAATTATAAAAGTAATCAAAAGGAATTTGTAGAATCAATTATCGAGCTTGGAAAACTTAATAAAAAGAATCCCTCTATTGAAAATATATTTTTTGAAGCATCAAAATTTATTGCAAAGCACGATAAAGTTTCATCATTGATACTTTATATTCTTTACTTACACCACGATATAAAATCTGTAACCTTTGACAACAAGAAACTAACAAAGACAATCCAGAAAGGTCTTTTTAAAACTAATGAGCAAATTCAAGATTTTGAACAAATTGTTAACGAATTTATAAGTGATAAGAAATTAGATAAGGCACTCAAAGCTGTTGTGAAAGTGTACGAAGTAAAACGAAAAAAAATACAACTAGACAGAACTACAATTAAGGAAGTTCAAGCACAACATTCCGGAACGGTTGAACTTCTTAATGAATATTTACGTGATGACTTTGAAGATGAAAATGACACGATTCAAAATCAAGAAATAAATAGTGAAGAAATAATGATTGAAATAATTCAGAAAAATGATGAATCTCATCAATCGCCATTTTTACCTGAATTATCACTTAATCAAATCCAAATTTCTATTTTAGAACTGTTTTATAAAAATAATTTTTCAATTCTTCAAAGTGAAATTGAAGAATTTGCAAAATTAAAAGGTGTGTTTAAAAATCAAGTAATCGAAAGTGTCAATGAAACCTGTTATGAAGTTTTAGATGATGTGTTAATCGAAGAGGAAGACGATTACTATTCAATAATTCCAGAGTATTTCCAAAAAATTTCAATAAAATGATAGATAACATAAAACCAAAAGAAGCCACTTCAATAATCAATTCACTTATTGGTGGTGTAGTTCCAAAGATTGGTATTCAACATATAACTGTTGGTCGATCAGAAGAAATAAATGCAGTCGTATCTGCTTTAGAGGATGTGAAAAATGGCCATAGTATGGTGAAATTCTGGATTGGAGACTTCGGTTCAGGTAAATCGTTTATGCTTCACTTGCTCAATACAGTTGCTTTAAAACAAAAGTTTGTAGTAGCTAATGCAGATTTCACACCTGATAACCGTTTGTATTCAAATGATGGAAAAGGTGTTGCTCTTTATTCTGCAATAATGGATAATGTTTCCATTCAGACAAAACCCGAAGGTGGAGCTTTGCCTACTTTGTTGGAAAAATGGATTGAACAAATTATTACAAAAACAGCAGATGAAAATAATATCTCGATAGCTGATATTCGAAATGAGCAATACTTGAATCTGATTCAGAACAATATAATGACAACCATAAATGAAATTACTGACGTTGGTGGTTTCGACTTTGGAACAGTTGTAATGAAATATTACGAAGGTTACATTAAAGGAGATGAACAACTAAGAAGAAATGCATTAAAATGGCTCAAAGGAGAATATAGAACAAAAACCGAAGCAAGGCAGGATTTAGGCGTTAGAGAAGTAATTAATGACCTAAATTACTATGATATGCTTAAAAACTTCTGTAAACTTTTTGTAAGTATGGGTTATAGTGGTTTTATGATAAATCTTGACGAAGCTATAAATCTATACAAGATTTCGACTTCTGTAATGAGAGAAAAAAACTATGAAAAGATTCTAGCTATTTACAATGATTGTTTTCAAGGAAAGGTTTCTAACATATTCTTCAATTTTGCTGGAACAAAAGAGTTCTTGGAAAATGAACGTAGAGGGCTTTTCAGTTATGATGCTCTGAAAACAAGACTTGCAACCAATAAATTTGAAACAGCTCTAATAAGAGACTTCGCGCAGCCTGTTCTGAAATTATTACCTCTAAATAATAACGAAATATTTGTATTACTTCAGAAATTAAAAGCAATCTTTGATTACAACTACAAAACTGAAATACAAATTTCTGATGATGAAATTCAGCAATTTATGGAGGAGCTATTCAATAAACCTGGTGCTTCAGAATTTTTAACTCCGAGAGAAGTAATTAGGGACTTCTTAAATATCCTAAACATTATTCGACAAAACCCAACTATTGATAAAAACATGTTATTTGGAGAACTTGAAGTTTCTGATGAAAGACCTGAAGAATTTTCATTAGATAGCATAGAAGAATTATAATGTCATTTGATTTACTTTCAGAACCAATACGAAAATTTATTCGTGATAAGGGTTGGGAACAGTTGCGACCAATTCAAAATGCTGCTATTTCCAGAATTTTGAGTTCAGATGAAAATTTTATTTTGGCTTCAAGAACTGCATCTGGTAAAACAGAAGCAGCATTTTTGCCTATACTTTCAAAAGTAAACTTCAATGATAAAGGTGTTCAAGTTCTTTATATTTCACCATTAATTGCTCTTATAAATGATCAGTTTTATCGTGTTGAAGAACTTTGCAAAAATCTTGATGTAACCGTTACCAAGTGGCACGGCGAAGCTAACAAAACTTTGAAAGAAAGATTATTAAAACAACCAAGCGGAATTATACTAATCACACCTGAATCATTGGAAGCAATGTTTGTGAACAAACCTTACAATGTCAAACAATTATTTTCCAATTTAAAGTATGTAGTTATTGATGAAATCCATTCGTTTATCGGAACAGATAGAGGAACTCAACTAAAATCCATATTAAGCAGACTTCAAAAAGTAAATTCCAGTTCTTTTAGTATTGTTGGTCTTTCTGCCACAATGAGCGAAGAAAATAAATTTATTGAAGTAAAAGAGTTTACTGGAAATGTAGAAAAAACAAAAATCCTAATAGATCGAACAGCGAAAGAAATCAATTCTGTATTTCGTTTCTTCAAAAATGAAAATGAAGAATTACCGTTAGAACTTTTGAAGGATTTATATATAGAAACGAAAGACAATAAAGTTTTAATTTTTCCAAATAGCAGAGGGCGAGTTGAAGAAGTAGCTGTAAAACTTAAAAAAATATCTGAAAGAGTAAAAGGACATCCTAATTATTTTTCGCATCATTCATCCGTTGATAGAGAAGTACGAGAATATGTAGAATACTTTGCAAAGAATAACAAGCGAAATAACTTTTGTATTTCTTGCACATCAACATTAGAACTTGGAATAGATATAGGTTCTGTTGATGAAGTTGTCCAAATCGATGCTACGCATAGTATTGCTTCTTTGATTCAGAGAGTTGG
The DNA here is from genome assembly GCF_003688495.1 of Flavobacterium weaverense. GTDB lineage: Bacteria > Bacteroidota > Bacteroidia > Flavobacteriales > Flavobacteriaceae > Flavobacterium > Flavobacterium weaverense. The sequence goes on from NZ_REFH01000009.1 coordinate 132,300, forward strand.
AAGAAGTGGTAGAAAAGACGGAGAAAGTAGTAATTTATTTCTTTATGCAACAAATAAATGGAGTTTACTTCAATCTATTGCTTGCTGGCTTTTGTATAAAGAGGGTTTCATAGAGCCTCCAGAAAAAAATGAAAAGCCTTATGATATTTTGGTGCATCAGGCTTTATCAATTACTAAAGGACATTCCGGAATACTTCTTACTGAATTAATAAAACAACTTAAAGAAAATGCTGCATTCAATTTGATTGAACGATCAGAAATTGAAGAAATACTTCAACATTTGATTGAAATTGATTTTCTAGAAAAACTTCAACTCGAAGTTATTATAGGCGTTGAAGGCGAGAACATTGTTAATAGTCGGGAATTTTATAGCGTATTCAAAACTGAAGAAAACTTTAAAGTTGTAAATGCTGGCAATACAATTGGTCAAATACCTTTTTCACCTCAAATTATTGAGGATGAAAACATATTGCTATCTGCAAAAATATGGAAGATAAAATTCGTTGATCACAAAGCTAAGAAAATTGAGGTCATATCAGCAAAAGATGGTAAAAAGCCAATGTTTTTTGGTGGAGGTGCAGCTATTCATCAGAAAATTAGAGAGAAAATGTTTGAAATATTATATTCTAAAATAGAATATGATTTTCTTGATGAGCCTAGTTTTGATGAAATAGAAAATATGCGAAAAGATTTCTTAGTATTCAAAATTAAGGATTTACAATCTGAAAGACCATTGTTGACATCAGAAAAACACGTGCAACTATTCACATTTACTGGAACACGAATTAACAGGACTTTACAATTGCTTTTAAATATTGCTGGCATTAAAAACAAGATCGACGAGAGTAATAGTTCGTTTGATATTGAAGTTTCAGAAGAAGATTTGATTTCAAAATGGAATTTTTTGTCCTTTCCATTGACTGATATTGACACTCACATTTCGACACTTTTAGAGTCTAATCCCACTCTTTTAGACTTTTCTAAATGGGGAATATATTTGCCCTTGAAATATAAAATTAAAGTTATTAAGAATAAATACTTTGACATTGAACAGACAAAAGTATTATTAAATAATTTTAAATTAATTTCTACTAAATAGCATTGACAACAAGTCATAAGACTAATAAAAGCAAAAAAGGACAAAATTCGTTCCTCCTAATTACTACATAATTAGCAATTTTATAAATCCTTAATAAATGAAAAGAATCAAATTCGACAATTTACAATACAATTGGTTTTTTATTTCATTAATATTACTATCCTTATTCTGTATCATGTTCGGTCTTTTTGAAATAAATGAATTTCAAAATCCAAAAATAAATAAAGGAATTAGTGCAATTGGATATGTATCGCAAGTAGTATTTTTCTCAAGAATGTTTTGGTTTAAGAATTATGTACAATATAATAAAAAAGGAATTTTTATTCGGATTAAAACATTTTTTGGAAAATCAATATCATTTGGTAATGTGGAGAGAACAGAATTAGAGAATTAGGTTCTAACAATTTATAAATGTGATGGAAATAGATATGATTTTCACTTACAAGAAATTGATGAAAATGATTCTAGAAAGCTTTTTGAGGTAATTAATCAATAGTCTTCTTAGAATAATTATTATGTGACTAAATATAACTTCTATTGTAGAAACTGCTACCAAATTAATGTTCAAACTTTAACAAACGGATTATACTTCTTAAAATTAGAAAGCGGTAAAACCTTTAAAATTTTAAAAGAATAAAAACTTTTTTTTTAAGTAAACACAGATAAAAGTATGCCATTGTATGAACTTGATAGAGTAGTGCAATGGCTATTTTTAAATCTTCAATTTTATAAAATGATACTGTTTAACTAAACCCAACAGAACGTTAAAATTAAACCTATTAAATAAATTACTTCTTACCTTTGGCTCATGATTAAAAAGTTGCACCTATATCTCGTAATTCTAACTCTTGGCCTATTCTTACTGCCAGGTTTGACTTATGCGTGTGGAACTCAGTCAGAAAAAGAATGTTGTAAAATGGAAACAACTTCAAAACAAGAGCATAAAGGATGTTCTGAAGAAAGTCATGCTGCTGATAAAAATAGCGGTTGCGACGGTCAATGCGGACATTCAAATTGTACAACAACTTCGGTACAAGTAAGCTTAGCTTTGTTTAGCCAAAATGAATTTGGCTACACTTTCTTTAATTTTCCTAATGAAAAGCAAAAGTTTTACAGTTCTAAAACTTTCGTATCATCTGGATATACTACATTATGGCTTATTCCTAAAATAGGCTAGTTTTATTTCTTGACAGCCATAACTATGGCTATTTCACTGCATTTGCAGTACATTAACTTCAATTTTTATATTAATAAGGAACGTATTTACGCTCTTATTATCTACTGATTGTTCACAAATCAAAATTTTAATTAAAACACTTTCGAAAGAAAACTCTCTTTTGATATAAAACCCTATACTATGAAATATTCAATTTCAAACGTAATGGTAGCAGCAACAATGTTGTTAACCTTTACAATCTCTAGCGCACAAATAAAAAATTCAGTAACTGAAAACGTAAAGATTTACGGTAACTGTGGCATGTGTGAAAAAACAATAGAAAAAGCAGGTAATCTAAAAAACGTTGCTACTGTTGATTGGAATAAAGACAGCAAAATGGCTTCGATAACTTATGATTCTAAAAAAACAACTCAAGACGAAGTTTTAAAACGCATTGCTTTAGCAGGATACGATAGCGATACTTTCCTTGCGCCAGAAAATGTTTATAATGAATTACCAGGTTGTTGTCAATATGATAGAGAAAGTAAAATTGCAGTAAAAGCAACTTCATCTACGATGAATCATCAAAATCACACAAATCACATGGATATGACAAATACAGCAATGAAAGAAATGAACCAACTTACGTCAGTTTTAGATAATTATTTCGCAGTAAAGGATGCATTAGTAGGTACAGACGGATCAATGGCCGCTGCAAAATCTAAATCGCTACTTACTAATTTAGAAGCGGTACAAATGGATAAATTGGAAATGGATGTTCACATGGTGTGGATGAAAGTTTCTACCAATTTAAAAGAAGATGCTAAACACATCGCTGATACTAAAGATACTGAACACCAAAGAGAGCGTTTTATCAACTTGTCAAAAAACATGTATGAATTAATCAAGGTTTCAAATACCGAAAACCCTATTTACTACCAGTTTTGTCCAATGGCAAACAAAGGAAAAGGTGCTAACTGGTTGAGCAAAGAAAATGCAGTTAAGAATCCATATTACGGTTCAATGATGATGACTTGCGGTAAAACGGTAGAAACAATTAAATAAACGGAGCAAAGTCCATTTGTGAAATTTGGGCTTTGTTTTTTATTAAAAAAAATAATTATAATGGATATCAGGACAAAACTAATCGTCTTTTTATTAGTAGCTTTTAGTCTTACTTCATTTGCACAAATAAAAATTGGAGACGCAATTCCATCAATTGAATTGAAAAGCAGCAAAGAGGTAAAAATTAATATAAATGAATTCAAAGGTAAGTTCGTATTAATTGATTTTTGGGCTTCCTGGTGCGGACCATGCAGAGTGGGGAATAAAAAGCTAGTGCAAATGCATAAAGATTTAGATTCAAGTAAAATAGAAATTATTGGAATTTCAATTGATACAGACGCTATTAAATGGAAAAAAGCGATTGAAAAAGACAAGATACATTTTTTGCAATTAATTGATCCAAAAGGATTTGATGCTAACGCAGCAGTAACTTTTGGAGTAGAAGAGTTGCCTTCAAAATTCCTATTTGATAGCGAAGGAATATTAATAATGAAAAACCCAACAGATCAAGAAATAATAAATCTAATAAATAAATAAAATGAAAATAGTAAATATAAAATACAGCGCTCTAATAGTTTTAATGGTGATGTTTTCGGCGGTAAGTAATGCACAAATTTCAAAAGCAGAGATTGTAGCAACGGGATTAACGTGCTCTATGTGCTCTAATGCAATAAACAAACAATTAAAATCAATGACAGAAGTTAAGAATGTTGAAATCGACTTGAATTCAAACACTTTCATTGTTTCGTTAGCAGATAATAATTCACTATCACCTTCGATCTTCAAAGAAAAAGTGGAAAAAGCAGGTTTTTTCATTGGTTCCCTAATCGTAACAGTTGATGCTGAAACTTTAAAGAAAAACTCGTTCGTTGTTTTAGACGGTAAAGAAAGCAAGAACAAGGAAGTTCAAATACAAGTTTTAGATAAAGGTTACGTAACTGATAAAGAGTTTAAAAAACTCTCTAAGACATACAAGAACAGCACAAATTATGCTATGAACAATGAAAAAGATTTCCATATTAAAATTGTAAAATAATGAAGAAGTTTCTAGTACTAGTTGTCCTATTCATTTTCCAAAAAGGTACGAGTCAGGAACTATTTCTGATGACAGATCCAGCCAGTAACGTTCCTGCAAACTCCTTAGGTGTAAATGTATTGCAGTCTTTCTTAAAAAAAGAAGGTACTTCAGCATACAATTATTATCTCATGCCGGAGGTAAGTTATGGAGTTAATAAGAATCTAATGTTAAGAGCGTCAGCGTTTGCGAGTAATGCCGACAATAATTTTGTAGGAGAAGGAGGGAGCGTTTACGCTAAGTATCGCTTCTATTCTGAGGATGATATCAATAGTCACTTCCGAATGGCTGCTTTTGGCCGCTATAGTTTTAACAATTCTACAGTAAATCAAGAGCAAATTGAAATTATGGGTAACAATACCGGTTTTGAAACTGGTGTTGTTGCTACAAAATTGATTAAAAAAGTAGCGATCAGTTCATCGGTAAGTTTTGAGAAGGCATTCGATAATACTTCAAACCATAGATTTCCAACTAATTTTGGAAGTACTGCGACGAACTATACTTTGTCTTTTGGTAAATTAATGTATCCAAAAAAATATACCAGTTTGAAACAGACGAATATTAATTTAATGTTAGAATTTGTTGGTCAAACGATCAATGAAAATGGTAAATCCTATCTAGATGCAGTACCAGTTATTCAATTTATTTTTAATAGTCAAGCCCGTTTGGATTTAGGATATAGAAAAGAATTAATTAATTCTATGACGCGTTCCTCTTCAGATGGAATTTACTTTAATTTATACTATACTTTTTTCAATTTGAAAAATTAGCACGTGAATTATGAAATAATTTTTATAAAATTTATAATATTTTTTGCTAAATATAAACGTCTTTAGCATCAACTTAAAACTCTACAAAATGAAAATATTAAATTTTAGTTTACTATTAGGTTTGTTTTTAATCATAACTTCTTGTAAACAGCAAACTATCGAAGACAATAGTAATAAAGAATCACACATGATGAATGATTCAACAATGATGAACCATGATTCAACGATGATGAACCATGATTCAACGATGATGAACCATGATTCAACGATGATTCAAAATAGTGATAAGAAGATGGATACTAATATATCATATTCTTGTCCAATGCATCCAGAAGTTATTGGAAGTAAAGGCGATAAATGTCCTAAATGTGGAATGGATTTGGAGCAAATTTCCACAAAAGATTTACAATAGAAATAATGATTTCAATATCATTTTTCAAAGTTGATTTATTCGAATAGATCAATCAATATTTAACTTAAAGACTATAGTAAGATGGAAAATTTAGAGAAACACAAAAAGCAAAACATGTATACAAAATTCATTTCAATGTTAGGACTCTCCTTTCTTGCAATGTATGGTACGATGTATTTAAATACGTACTCAGTAGACCATGTATACTTTAGTCTGACACGATTTTACATGACTTGCTTAGGAATTTCAGCCATGTCATTAATAATGTTATTTTTTATGATGGGAATGTATCGCAACAAGAAAAAAAACATGCTGATAATATTAGGAAGTATTCTTTTATTTAGTTCTGCTTTGTTTCTTGTTCGCGTTCAAAAACCAATCGTTGGCGATACGCTTTGGATGAGAGCAATGATTCCACATCATTCAATCGCAATTTTGACAAGTGAAAGAGCAGATATTAAAGATCCAGAAGTTAAAAAATTAGCAGATGATATTATCACTGCGCAAAAAAAAGAAATTGAACAAATGAAACTAATGATTAAAAGATTAGAAAATGAAAAATAATATTATAATCGCTGTTGTTTTTGTACTCTTTATTTCAAATATGCTTTTGGCTCAAAAAGTCGTCCATTATGATCTTTATGTAAAAGATACTTTAGTGAATTTTTCTGGAAAAGAAAAAAGAGCAATTGCGGTAAATGGACAGATTCCAATGCCAACGCTAACTTTTACAGAAGGCGATATTGCTGAAATTGTAGTTCATAACCAATTGAAAGAAAGTACTTCATTACATTGGCACGGATTATATTTGCCAAACAAAGAAGATGGTGTTCCGTACTTAACACAAATGCCTATTGAACCTGGTGAAACCTTTACGTATCGTTTTCCAATTGTGCAAAATGGTACACACTGGTACCACAGTCATAGTGGAATGCAAGAGCAAATAGGAATGTACGGTTCGTTAATTTTAAAGAAAAAAGCCGACGATAAAACGTTCAGAAAAGGAATTGATGACTTACCACAAGTTCCTGTAATTTTAAGCGAATGGACGGATTTAAACCCTAAAAACGTACATCGATTATTACACAACGCTTCCGACTATTTTGCCATTAAGAAAGGAACTACTCAGAGTTACTCAGAAGCTATAAAGGCAGGACATTTCAAAACGAAACTAACTAACGAGTGGAAACGCATGTTAGCCATGGATGTGAGTGATGTTTATTATGACAAATTCTTAATAAATGGTCAAAACGAAAGTCAGCTAACGCAATTTAAAGGCGGAGACAAAGTACGATTACGAATTTCCAATGGTGGTGCATCATCCTATTTTTGGTTGAATTATGCTGGCGGAAAAATGACTGTAGTGGCTAACGACGGTAATGATGTAGATCCGGTTGAAGTAGATCGATTGATTATCGGAGTTTCAGAGACCTACGATGTTGTGGTTACCATTCCTGCGGATGACACGTCGTACGAGTTTGTAGCTACTCCAGAAGATAGGACTAAAGCAACTTCTATTTATATTGGTAAAGGGATCAAACAATTAGTTAGTCCGATGCCAAAATTGAAATATTTTGAAGGAATGAAGATGATGAACGACATGATGAACATGGACGGTTCAATGAATGATATGGGAATGGATATGTCGTTGCAAAAAATGGATATGAATACAGTTATGTATCCAGAAATTTCAGGAGTTACTAAAAAGCCGAAAGCTAGAGGTAGCGATCCGATGAAAATGGACGGAAATATGGATCATTCAAAATCATCTGCTAAATCTTCAAATGAAGCTAAACAGGAAAGTGGAATGAAAATGGATGGAAATATGGATCATTCAAAATCATCTGCTAAATCTTCAAATGAAGCAAAACAAGAGAGCGGAATGAAAATGGATGGAAATATGGATCATTCAAAATCATCTGCTAAATCTTCAAATGAAGCAAAACAAGAGAGCGGAATGAAAATGGATGGAAATATGGATCATTCTAAACACAATATGAGTGCGATGAATTCTGATATTGTAACGCTGAATTATTCAATGTTAAAATCACCAACTAAAACTTCTCTTGATAAAAATGCTCCTGTGCGCGAAATTAGGTTTGAACTTACTGGAAACATGAATCGTTATGTGTGGAGCATGGATAATAAAGTTTTATCTGAGGTGGATAAAATTTTAATTAAAAAAGGGGAGATCGTTCGTATTACTTTATACAATAATTCAATGATGCGTCATCCTATGCATTTGCACGGACATGATTTTAGAGTTATAAATGGTCAAGGAGAATATTCCCCTTTGAAAAATGTATTGGATATTATGCCAATGGAAACAGACGTCATTGAATTTGCTGCAAATGCAGATGGTGATTGGTTCTTCCATTGTCACATTTTATATCACATGATGTCTGGAATGAATCGCGTTTTTAGTTATGAAAATTCAGAACCAAATCCATATCTACCAAATAAAGCTGCAGCCTATAAAACATTGCAAGCTGAGAGTAATGAAACTCATTTCATGGCTCAAAATGATTTTGCTACCAATGGAAACGACGGAATGGCAATGATACAAAATGCGCGCTGGAGTTTCGGAACAGAATGGCGTTTAGGATATAATAAAATGCATGGTTATGAAGTAGAAACTCATGTGGGACGATACATTGGAAAGAATCAATGGTTTATGCCATTTGTTGGATTTGATTATCGCTATCGAAAAATGGGAATGGACCAGCAAGAAACTAATTTATTCAATCAATCCAATACTAAGGACAATCGCAGTTTAGTTAGTTTAGGGTTTGATTACACTTTACCAATGCTCGTTATTTTTCAAGCAGAAGTATATCACAATGGAGATGTTCGTTTCCAATTAATGAGAGAGGATATTCCAGTTTCAAAAAGATTACGAGCTGGTTTTATGGTTAATACAGACAAAGAATATATGGCTGATTTACGATACATCATAAATAAAAACATGGGTATTAGAACGCATTACGACAGCGATATGGGATTTGGAGTAGGATTGTCGGTAAACTACTAAAGTAAGAATAGATATTTAATAGATTTCTTTTAGAATTAAAATTTAAACCGTTATTAGACTTGGAAGAGTTTAGTAACGGTTTTTTTATGCGAAAGATTATATAAAAATCTCATCTAATTCTAAAACACGAAAATTGACTTTTACTTTATCTTTAAAATATTAAACTTAAACGTATTATGAAAGATAAAGAAACTGCCCAGGAGATAAAACATGTAGGTGATGAAGCCATGTCGATTCATAAGCGAAAGAGAGGTAAAGGCTATCAATATTTTGATGAAGAAGGAAATAAAATCACCGATACCGTATTATTAAGTAGATTTCGCCGACTAATAATTCCGCCAATGTGGAGCGATGTTTATATCTGTAAATGGGATGATGGACACATTCAAGCCATTGGTAGAGATGCAAAAGGCAGGAAACAGTACATTTATCACTCTACATTTGAAAAAGCGAAGCAAGAAGAGAAATTTGCAAAGATGAAAAGCTTTGGAAAAGCATTGAGTAAATTTCGACAAAAAATATTAGAAGATATTGACACTAAAGAATGGAGCAAGGAGAAAATTCTAGCGCTCATTGTTTTACTTTTAGACGAAACTGGAATCCGAATAGGTAATAAGCAATATGCCAATCAAAACGGAACTTTTGGACTTACAACATTACGCAGAAAGCACATTACTTTTGAAAAAAACCATGTGGTATTTGAATACAAAGGAAAAAGTAACCAAATGCGACATATTGAAGTCGATGATATGCAGTTAGCAAAATTGATAAAAAAGTCTTCTGAATTACCCGGTTACGAAATATTTAGATACAAGGACGATGATGGTAATTTCCAGGCGATAGATAGCGAAGATGTGAACGAGTATATTCGCACACACATGGGAAAAGGTTTTAGTAGTAAAGATTTTAGAACATGGGTCGCAAGCCGTTTAGCAGTTGAATTATATCCTCATGCGTTAGAAGCCATTGGTGATACTAAAAAAAGAAAATTCAGTAATACATTGATTCGAATGGTGGCTGATGAATTAGGAAATACACCTACAGTATGCAGATCATATTATGTACATCCTAACATCATGCAGAAAATTGAATCGAAAAGTCTACCCAGTAAATGGCATGAGGATGACGGGATGAATCAGTTTGAACTCACTTCGTCAGAAAAAGAAGTGATGAAGCATATTTAATTAATGAACGGTTACTATTTCCTCATCAGACGAAATAGCAATCGTTTTTTTTATTTTCTTTCTACCTAAAATTAGAATTATTAAAGCTAAAATAGTGGTTACAGCCATTATAGCAACCATAGGAACTGTAGAATTATGTACAAAAACACCAACTAAGAACGAAACAAAAGCACCTAATCCTAATTGTATGGCACCCATTAAAGCAGAAGCGCTTCCAGCATTCCTCGCAAAAGGAGCAAGGGTTAATCCAGCAGTATTAGGATTTGAAATTCCTAAACACGCAAGAAATAAAAACAACATCGTGATTGTTCCATATAAACCTAGTAAATCATTTAATGATAGAATTAGGAATAACGATACAATAAAGGTTTGCGAAATTAATGCACCAAAAATCATTTGCTCACTGTTAAACTTGCGTAACAGTAATGAATTCAATTGACTAGCACTTATAAAACTTAAAGACATAAAAGCAAAAATCCAACCGTAAGTCTTTGCATCTACTTTAAATATATCCATGAATATGATAGGAGAGGCAGCGACATACGTAAATAAACCAGAGAAAGCAATTGCACCTGCAAAAGCATAAGTATAAAATTGAGGCTCTTTTAGAATACTAATAAAATTAGTAATAATTGGTTTTGGTTTTAACGAAATTGAAGTATCTGGTAGATAGGTGTTTGGTAAAATTAATTGCGCTACAATCATAATAACTATTCCCATGCACATCAATATAAAAAATACAGTATGCCAACCATAATCTGCAGTTACGTATCCACCAATTGTTGGCGCTAACATTGGTGAAAGCCCAACAACTAACATTAATAATGAGAACACCTTTGGAATATCTTTAACTGGAAATAAATCACGCACCATCGATACTGAAGCGACCGTTGCAGCACAACTACCCACAGCTTGAATGAATCGTAAACCAATAAAAGTGTCAATATCAGTTACAAAAACGCAACCTAGAGATGCTAAAATGTAAACTAATAATCCAATAAATAAAGGTTTCTTTCTACCAAAACGATCTAATAATGGTCCGTATAATAATTGTCCTGCAGATATACCAATAAAATAACTCGATAATGTCATAGACACATTAGCAACTGTCGTGTTTAAATCCTTTGCAATTCCAGAAAATCCAGGTAAATACATATCAATTGAAAATGGTCCTAATGCAGTTAACGAACCTAAAATTAGGATTAACTTAATATATCTCTTTCTGGACATCGCGGTATTATTGTTCAAAGTAGCTGTTTTAATTTTTTGCAAAGGTAAATTAATTAAATCGGTCATTGAAACTTAAAAGCCTTATAGAAAGTTAAAACTTGGGCTTTGATCAATTCTAATTTTTAATGATTAGCATAAAGCCTGAAATAAAAAGTAAACCTAGAATGAATTTCTTCAAAAATTCTTCGTTCAATTTGAGATAAACCATCTTTCCCAAAACTAAAGCTAGAATAAAAAAGGGAAGAACGTATAAAGAGTTAATCAATTCGCTTCTAGTTAAAACACCTTCAAAAGCTAATACAGAAATACGCATTATTGAAACAATTCCTAATATTCCAAACATCGTAGCGCGGAAAGCTTGCACCGTAGCGGTTTCACTTTTAATTATTACTGCATACAATGGACCGCCCGTTGAAAAAACTCCAGAAAAGAATCCACCAAAAAGACCCAATATAAATTGAACTTTAGCTCCAAAACGTTTATTATTTTTATTTATTAAATTGTTTATAACAAAGAGCAAAATAAAGATTCCCAAAGCTTTTTTTAAGATATTGGGTTCGCCAAATAATAAAACTATGGATCCTATTAAAACACCAAAGAAAGAAGTGATTGCTAGTTTTTTTAGTAATTCTTTGTCCATATTCTTCCATTCCTTATAGAAATAGATTGGTGAAGCAATCGAATAAAAAATAGATATATAACAAACAGCTTCTGCTAATGGCATTACAAGGAGTAAAAAAGGTAAAGCAACTAATGCACCAGCAAAGCCGCTAATAGTTTGAACAAAAAAACCAAAGAAAATCCCGATTATAAGTAATAATAACATTGTATCCATATTACAAAAGTAGTTCTGGAGTTGATTTTATTAAAATTTAATCAGTGGTTATATTAGCAATTTTCCGCTAAAAAAAGTATTTTTGCACTAAATAAACATTAATAATGGTAGATACTATAGATTTAAAGATAATAGATAAATTGAAGCTAAATTCTAGAGCCTCATTTGTTGAAATAGGCAAACAAATTGGTTTATCACCATCTAGCGTTCGAGAACGCGTTCAAAAACTTGAAGATTCAGAAGTTATAAAGGGTTACCATATTCAGCTCGATAATAAGAAATTAGGTTTTGGTCTTGAAGTTTTTATTATGTTCAAATTGTTCAGTGGAAAATTAATTCTTTTTTGTGATCACTTAAATGTATTTCCCGAAATAGCTGAAATACATAGAATCACTGGAACACACAATATTTTTATGAAAGTCATCTTAACTGATCAATTGCATCTACAGCAATTTATAGACAGACTTTTGGTTTATGGCGAACCAACGACTCATTTAATATTATCAGATTTAAAGGACGAGTAGCTAACAAGAGTTTTAATATGGTGTTTTCATTGATTTAGGTCTACTTTCACTCTTTTTGCAACTATATATAAATGAACTATAATTTATATTATGTAAAATAGACTTTATTAAAACCTTGCTCTTCATATATTAGCAGTAACAAAAAAAGCACCGTCTCCCGACGATGCTCTACTAATAAACATAATTCTGCTTATTTAATCATTACTGGAATATTCCATTTCTCCCAGCTAAGTGTCATTTTATTTTTTGCTATTGTGTATACCAACTTTTCTGCTGATGATTTTGCAACTTGTGGTTTAACTTTAACTCTCAGCTGATCTTCTTTTTCGTTGTACTTTCCAGATCCCCATTGTTTCGCTTCTTTGTTAAAGATGATGATACATTCTTTTGCGCTTGGAATAACAAAAAATGAATACTTTCCAGCTGGTAGTTTTGATCCTTCTACCATAATATCTTTAGTAGTTTCAAAAGTTGTAGCTTCATTTGCACCAGCGCGCCATACTTCATTAAAAGGAACTAATCCGCCCCAAATTTCTCTCGCTTTCACTGATGGACTACTGTAATTGATAGTAATATCGGCACCCTTAATTTTTCCAGTTGCAACTTCTTTGCTACTAGCTGGTTTGGCTTGCGCGTTCATAAAATTTACAATAAGCAGTGCAATAAGTGAAAAATGTAATTTTCTGATTAACTTCATGATTTAAAATGTTTTAGTTTGATAAATAAAAGTAAATAATGTTGTTCTAAATACTTATAAATCTCAATTTTTTTAGGAAAAAATTAAGCATTGTATAATTAACCTATTTTGCTTGAGTTATGATAGTGATATAATTTTAATTTCGTTATTTTTACAAAAACATACCTTATTTACTTACACGATATGAATACTATTGCTGAACACATTGCTGATTTTTTAAAGGAATACGCTCCTTTTAATCATTTGACTTTTGAAGAATTATCTGAAATAGCCACTAGCATACGTGTTGTCAATCTTGAAAAACATAAAATATTATTTCAAGTCAATGATGTTTTGCATGATAGTTTTTACGTTGTTGCAAGTGGTATTATATCGTTATCAGTCATAGCTGATTCTGAAGAGACATTATTAAACAAATGTACCGAAGGAGAAATATTTGGAATACGTCCGTTTTTTGCCAAAAATAATTATATGATGACCGCTAAAGCGCGAGAGGAAAGCATTGTATATGCAATTCCTATTGCTATTTTTCGTCCTTTCGTAGCTAATAATTCTGATGTTTTAAATTATTTATTAGAAAGTTTTGCAGTCAATACTCGTAATCCAAAAGATAAAGAAAACTTAATAGGTAAATTAATTTCTGATAATGTTTACTATTCCGGTGAAAAATCAGAAATGCAATATTTTCAGTCTTTATCGTACAACACCTCACCATTAAAAACGAATAGTTCTGCAATAGTTCAAGATGTTGCGCAGATAATGACAGAAAGTTTGAAAAATAATATCGTAGTTTGCGATAATAACAATCCTATAGGAATTATTACCGATACGGACATGCGTTCTAAGATAGCAACTGGTCGCTATCCAATTACTACCACAGTTGATAAAATAATGTCGGCTCCAGTTATTACCGTTATGGAAAATGTCTCTTTGGCGGAAGCCCAATTATTGATGTTAAAATATAACGTAACGCACTTATGTGTTACTAAAGACGGTACTGATAAATCAAATGTAAAAGGTATTATTAGCGAAAATGATTTAATAATTGCCCAAGCTAGTAATCCAGGTGTTTTAATCAAAGAAATTAAACGTTGTCAAGCTCCAAAAGAATTAAAGCAAATTAGAGATCGTTTAACCGATTTAATTCAGACTTCGATAACTAAAAATATTCCAGTTTCACACATTTTTAATATTGCTAGTGAAATCAATTTGGCTATCATCAAGCGTTCTGTAGAATTATCGATTTTAGACTTAGGCTCACCTCCTGCTCGCTTTGCATGGCTAAGTATAGGTAGTCAAGGTCGTAAAGAGCAACTACTATTAACCGATCAAGATAGTATTCTTATTTTCGAAGATGTTTCAGCCGATAAATACCGCGAAGTGAAAGATTACTTCCTGAAATTAGGTAAAAAAACAACGACGACTCTTGAAGAAATAGGTTATGCCTTATGTCCTAATGGACACATGGGAAGCAATACGCAATGGTGTAAATCATTGACGGACTGGATTAAACAGTATGACAGTTGGATGAATACTCCAGGTGAAAATAGTAACGAAATAAGTAGTATTTTCTTTGATTACGAAATCGCTTTTGGTGAACAAAAAATTGAAGATACAATAAGCGATGTCGTTTATAAGAATGCAAAAAATAATATTTTATTTTTTGACTTCCTAGGAAATGATGCCTTAAGAAAAAATTCTCCTCTTAGTTTTTTCAAAAACTTTAATGTGGAGGATGAAGGTCCAAATAAAAATAAATTTGATATAAAAACTCGAGCGATATTGCCATTAGTTGATGGTGCTCGTCTGTTTGCTTTAAATTTTGAAGTTAGAGGAATAAACAATACATATCAAAGATTCAAGCAGTTTGCGATCAATGATCCGCGACACGCAGAGATTTATTTGAATTGCGGAGAAGCATTTTTAACTTTGTCAAAATTTAGAACATTAGAAGGTTTGAAAAATGATAGTTCAGGCCAATTCATTAATCTCGATGAATTATCTAAACTTGATCGCGACAAACTAAAAAGTGCATTAGCACCAATGAGGGAATTAGAGGAATTAATTAAAAGTAAATTTAAACTAACTCAATTTTCATAACTATGTTAGACTGGTTAAAAAATATTAGCAAAGAACATCCAGAATTTTGGAAGAGCTACCTATCAAAATTTGATGAGAAATCATCTCGATACGTGGTATTGTCAACTGAAACTTCAGGTTTGAGCGCTATAAAAGATGTAATCTTATCAATAGGTGCCTTTGCTGTGGTTGATGACAGTATTAGAATTGGAGATAGTTTTGAGGCCGTTTTATTGCAATATAAATTTTTTCACGACAACGGAATTCTGAATGAATTTTTAGTAGAAAGTAAAATGAAAAAATTTCCGGAACCGGAAGCAATTCAAAACTTTATTGAATTCATAGGCAATGCAGTTTTAGTGGGACATCACGTAGATTTTGACGTAGAAATAATCAATACAGCCTTAGATCGTTTGGGTTGCGGAAGATTAAAAAATGAAGCACTCGATATCGATGTGATGCATAGGAAGTTGCATGATATAAATGACAGACAGTTTTCATTAGACGAACTTTGTAAAACTTACAATGTGCCTATAAGCGAAAGAAATTCTTCAGCAGAGGATGCTTACAAGACAGCTTTATTATTTTTGAAGTTGAAATCGAGATTGGGAATAAAATAGTACTTGCAAAAAATCAGTATTCAAACTTCAATGCGATTCCTTTCCAAAAACGGCCGTGATGCGTTATAGAAACCACTCTTTTAAATGATGAATTTTGGTTCTCTAAAAAAGGAATACCGTCTACCTTAATGATTTTATCTTCAATTACAATAGCTGCTATTGTCTTAAATAAATCCTGCTGACTAACGGCGATTGTGTATACAAAATCTTCTGAAAGCACTGTTTTAGTAAAATATTCAAAACCTCTACAAGAAACAGTTCCTATATTCTCAGATTCATAACTACATTCAAGCTGTAACGGAATAAAGGCTCGAATACTAGTTTCTCTATTATAAATCTTATACGCCGCCTCTTTCCTACTCCATAAATTCCAAACCATTAAATTAGGATTTTGAGTGTTATTTATAAGATGCTGTTCTTGCTGCGTGAATATTTTTTCAAGATATCCTTTTCGGCGCCAATTGCTTTGCTTTTTGGCTAAAGCCAAATCAACGATATCGTTTCCAATCATATTTGAAAAATTAAAATTCTAATTTTTCTCTGCTAATTTACTTGCAATAATTTCCATTGCTGCTTTAACATTTATCATTCGCTCCATAGCATCGTTGTCAATTTCGATATTATATTTCTCTTCAATATCAAGAATGACATCTACTAAATTAGCTGAATTTATTTTCAAATCACTTATGAAATCAGTGTCTTCTGTTAATGCATCAAACGCCGTTTGATCTTGAATATAAGGTTTTACAATTTCTTTTAATTGATCTATAACTTGTTGCTTATCCATTTTAATTTGCTGATTTTTCACTAAAGTAAAGGTTTTATTTTTAATTACTATAGCTTTATTTTCTATTTCTATTTTATAAATTTTTTAAAAATCACACAGCCATTCACGTCTCCAAAACCAAAACTAGCTTTAGCCACAATCTGAATATCTTTGTGGATTAACTTCATTGGTATTTGCGATTCATCTATTATTGCAGTGATATCGGGATTCAAGTCTTCGCAATTGATATTTGGAAAAATAAAACCGTGATGTAATTGCAATACTGCAGCAACACTCTCAATACTTCCAGCTCCTGATAAGCAGTGGCCAACCATTGATTTTAATGAATTTATGTATGGAAAATGTTTTCCTTTTCTATTTAATGCTTCACTCCAGTTTTGAATTTCTAAACTATCCTTAGAGGTCGCAGTCAAATGTCCATTAATCACGTCGATTTCATTAGCATTTACTCCAGCGTTTAAAAGCGCATCAGTGATACATTTTTTAACTGCAACTGGGTTTGGCGCCGTCATAGTGCCGAGTCCGCGTTGACCTCCAGAATTTACATTTCCTCCTAAAATCTCAGCGTAAATTGTAGCGCCACGTTGCAAAGCGCTTTCTAAATCTTCGATAACCATTGCTCCTGCGCCACTTCCTGGAACAAATCCAGAGGCAGTTGCACTCATGGGTCTCGAACCTTCTTCAGGCGATTGATTGTGTTTAAAAGTACAAACTCGCATAGCATCAAAACCACCCCAGATATAAGGGCCAGAATCGCTAGTACTTCCTGCTACTATTCGTTTAGCTTGACCTAATTTAATTCTTTCGTATGCCATCAAGATACTTTCGGTACCCGTTGTGCAAGCAGAAGAATTTGTTGTGACTTGGTTACCCAAACCTAATTTTCCACCTAAATAAGCGCTAACACCACTATTCATTGTTTGCGCGACGGCCGTACTTCCCAAACGTCTCGTTTGGAGATCGTCAATTTTATAAATGCTCTCTCGAAATTTATCAATCCCAGAAGTTCCAGTTCCAAATATAGTTCCGCTATCCCAATCAGGTTCTTTATTATTTTCTATAGCTAAACCTGCATCTTTCCATGCATCAATTCCTGCAATAACACCGTATAGAATCCCAGACGAATTAAAATTGCGCAGTTCTAACTCTGAAAAATAATTCAAAGATAATTCTGTAGAAATTTCTGGTTTTCCTGATATCTGACATGAAAACTGCAAGCGTTCCAATTCAGCATCGTGCTTTATTCCTGATAAACCATTTTTTATGGCGTCAGTGAATGCGTCAAGCCCCACTCCATTTGGTGCAACTACTCCAAGTCCCGTTATTACTACTCTTCTATTCATTTGTAAATACAGTTTAAAGGACAATTAAAAAATAGTAAGATGAAATTAAATATCAATTTCAATTGTATAAAAATAATGGTTTAAGATCATACAAATTAAACGAGCATTCCAGCAATTATTCCTGTACAAACTACTTCATTATTTTGATTTTTCATTACTACTTTGCATTTTAATTTTCCAAATCTAAAATATATTTTTTCTGAAATTACGCTTACTTTTTCGTTAGGAAATACTGGTTTTAAAAATTCAATATCAGTTGATGTTAAGGCAATTGAATTACTTTTACTTACTTCTTTATTTAATATGAATATTCCCAAACAAACGAGACCAATTTGAGCCATTGTTTCGGTCAAAATAACTCCAGGAGTAATGGGATTGTCTTTAAAATGTCCTTTATAAAATTCGAGGTTTTCATCGAAAGTGTAATTCCCTTCCACTCCATTTTCATCAATATGAGTTATTTCATCAACAAACAAAAATGGTTTTGAATACGGTAATTTTGAAATAAGATCTTGAAAATTCAGCATTTTAAATATTTCATTTTTTATAATGTGATTACAAAAATTAAGTTCAGTAATTAATATCTAAATTTTTACGAACTAATTTTCTTTCTAAAACTGCAGTAAAACACGTTGAGCTGAAAATCCTGGACCAAAGCTCAACATAAGTCCTCTTGTTCCTTTTTCTGGTTTATCATCCATAATACGCTCTAAAACATACAAAACTGTAGCGCTTGACATATTGCCGTAAAGTCTAAGCACTTCTTTAGTGTCATTTATATTTTTGCCCATGTCAGAAAATAATGCTTCAACCGTTTGAACAATTTTTTTACCACCTGGATGAAAAATTAAATGATCAATTTGCGAAATGTCTAATTGATTTTTTTCCAGAAAAGGATTAATTATTGCAGGAAAATGCGAAGAAATAGTTTCAGGGACCTCTATATCTAATACCATCTGCAAACCAGAATTAGTAAGTTTGAAACCCATCATGTCTATGTTGTCATAGAAATGATACATTTCTTCAGCTACTATTTCAGGACCTTCATCATCTTCATGTGAAGAAAGTAATACGCAAGCAGCTCCATCACCAAAAATAGCGGCGCTTACTATATTAGCCATAGAGTAATCATCTAATTGAAAAGTTGCTGTTGGACTTTCGACAGCAATTACAGCAGCACGTTTACCAGGATTTGCTTTCAAGAAGTTTTTAGCATAAATTATCCCTGAAACACCTGCAGCACAACCCATCTCAGTAACAGGAAGGCGTACAATATCTTGGCGCAATTTTAATTTATTAATTAGGTAGGCATCAAGCGAAGGAATCATAATTCCAGTGCAGCTCACCGTGATTATATAATCTAAATCTTCTGGCATCCATTTTGCCTTTGCTAGCGCTTTTACTAATACTTTTTCACCTAAATCAATTACTTCGCGTACATAAATATCATTTCTTTCTTCAAAAGAAGTTTTGGTAAATACTTCGATTGGATCCATTATGGAATATCGTTTATCTACTGCGGCTCCTTCAAATATTTTTTTTACTTTTCGAATGAAGCGCTCGTCTTGACCTTCTAACCACGCGTCAAGAAACGGAATGATCTCGTCAGTATTTCTAGAATATTTTGGTAACTGTTTTGTTACTGTTTTTATCTTTACACTCATAATTTTGAAATTATCCATTGGTATCTAAATGCCCATTTCCAATGAATTTTATAATGGGTAAAATTTAATTTTTTAGAAAAAGTTACTAATTCTTCTTTTTTAAATCCTCTTAAAATCGAAGTTAGTCCATCTTCTCTTGACATATCGTTCAAATTAAAAACAAAGCATAAAGCTTGAAATAACCGGTAAGCGACAGCGCTTCTTTGTAAATCGTTTATAACAATTCCTATAGTTGCATTTGAATAAAAAGTTTGTAATAAGTCAACTATTTCGTCATCTTTAAAATGATGTAAAGTCAATGTGCACAATACAATATCATATTTCATTTCGCGGAATTCTTCATCGAAAATGTCTTGACAACTATAACTAATATTCTTGTAGTTTTCTGATAATTTTATTGCGTGCGATATTGTAAATTTATTTGCATCTATTCCTAAAAGTTTAAATTTAATGTTTTTTTCCAAACCAAATTCAGCTAGAGTACGCAGCATATCACCGTTTCCACAACCTATATCTACAATTACAATTTCTCTATCTTTTGCATCTGCAGGAAGTAAATCTTTCACTCCTTCTAATGTAAGTTTGTTTCCTCCTAAAAGCTGATTGATTTTGGCGATTTTATCTAAAGCATCTCTCAAAATTTCACCCTCCATTGCAAAATCGTCCATTATCTCTGGCTCATCAGTTCTATATCTCGTATCTATCGCCATCTAAATTGGTTTTCCATGCGTTTTTTTTATGATCATTGGTAACAAAGAAGGAAATAAAATTAAAAACTTAAGTGCAAATTGTGCTGTCTTTTCATGTTGAAGTAATTTTCCTAATGTACGTCCTACTTTTAGTCTACTTTTAAAATTATTATTCCAATCTAGCCTATAATTATTTTCTAAGGTAGACCTATTTATTCTATTTTCAAGAAACTCAATTGAATTTTCTGCTGCTAATTTTGCGCTGTGAATGGCCATAGCCATACCGTTACCGCAAAGCGGATGAATTAATCCCGCTGTATCACCAATCATTAGAATATGATTTTCTACACTTTTTTTCTCTTCAAAAGACACTTGACTGATCGTTAACGGTTTTTCAAATTGTATACTTGCAGCTCTAAATATTTCTTTTAAAATCGGATTCTTACAAACGATGTTTTCCTGATAATCATCGATAGATTTATAGCTTTTAAAAGTCTCGTAATTAGCTAAATAACAAATATTTACTAAATCATTTTCGACTTTAGAAACACCGCAGTATCCACCTTTAAAATGATGCAGTCCTACAACATCATCTGGAAAATCTAATTTGTAATGTGCTTTAACGCCAAGCCAGTTGGACTGTTTTTGAATAAATTTTCGTTTTAATTTGATGTCTAAGTTTGATCTTTTGCCAAATGCACCAAGAACAATTGACGCACTATAATGAGCAGTATTTGTAGTAACTTTAAATAGATCATCTGAGAAATCAATATTTAAAACAGTCTCTTGAATCACTTGACAACCAATGCTTCTCGCATAATTATAAAGATATAAATCTAATGCATATCGACTAATCCCTATTCCACCTAATGGTAATACAGTGTTAATCGTTTTTCCTGAGACTAAAGAGAAGGATAGATTTTCAATATGTTTTGGAAGAAGTGACTCAATGTTTAAACCTAGAGATTCTAAATATGGTAAAACTTCTTTAGAGATATATTCTCCGCACACCTTATGTTTAGGAAAGTCATTTTTCTCAATCACTAAAACAGTATAATTTTTATTTCGAAGATGAATAGCTGCAGTAAGCCCAGCTAATCCACCTCCAACAATCACTATAGTTTTTTGTGCCATATCTCGTAAATTTAGCAATTTAGCAGACTAATCACGTAATAACAGTATTAAATTTTTAATGCTTTTTGTAATAAAAATTTAAAATGCTAGATTTGTTTAATAATGAAAATTAAAAATATAAAAAGTGCCTTACTAATTTTCCCCGTAATTTTTCTGGGAATCTACTTTTGCGCGGGAATTTTTTTTGATTCAAATTTAGTCGTTTATATCAAACCACTTATCATACCCTCATTCTTAGTTTACGCATTAGTTAATAATTATAATAAACTCACTCCTAACTATATTTTATTTGTCGTTCTATTTTATTTGAATGAATTGCTGATTTTATTTTGGGATGATTCGGTGCAGTTATTTAGAGCAGCTTTGCTAGCCTCTTTTTTCTGTTACCTATCATTAATCAGTTTAGGGTATAAATCAATAAAAAGTTTAAAATTATATACCCCTCCAAACGGATTTACACTATTTATTCTAGCTTTAAACGCTGTTTTTTTAATAGCTATAATGTATATTTTAATATCGGCAATAGGAGACCTTTATCTGAATGTTATATTAATTTTTAATTCACTTGTAACTATACTTTTAGCTATTACTGCTGTTTTATATTTAGGAAAATTTGCGAATAAAAAAGCATATTACTATTTTTTTGGGGCAATAGCCTTGATATTTAATGATGTTTTTGCTGCTATAGGTACTTACTTTGTTGAAAATGTGGTGCTAAACACTTTTGATAGACTACTACATTTCATTTCGTTTTATCTTATTTACCTTTTTGTGATAACAGACAAAAAAAAGGTTGGAAATCATATCACTGATTCCCAACCTCAATTTTAAATAATACTTTATTCTTTCTTAAATCTTACCTTCTTTTATTTCTTCTACAATTTCAGGATTTAATAAAGTTGAAATATCACCAAAATTAGAATAATCTCCTTCTGCAATTTTTCTAAGAATTCGTCTCATAATCTTACCAGAACGCGTTTTAGGTAATCCAGAAACAAACTGAATTTTATCTAATTTAGCAATTGGACCAATATGATCAGAAATAAGTTGGTTAATTTCCTTAGTTAAATTCTCTCTTACACGATATTCTCCAGTCTCTTTTAAGATTACAAAACCGTAAAGAGCGTTTCCTTTTATATCATGAGGAAAACCTACAATAGCGCTTTCTGCAACTGCTGGATGTTCGTTGATTGCATCCTCAATTGGTGCAGTTCCTAGATTATGTCCAGAAACAATTACAACATCATCTACGCGTCCAGTAATTCGGTAGTAGCCCACTTCATCTCTTAATGCGCCATCTCCTGTAAAATATTTACCTGGAAAAGCAGAGAAATAAGTGTCTTTATAACGCTGATGATCTCCCCAAATAGTTCTTGCGATTCCTGGCCACGGAAATTTAATACATAAACTTCCTGTAACTTGGTTTCCTTCTATTTCGTTGCGTTTATCATCCATCAAAACAGGTTGAACTCCAGGTAATGGTAGAGAAGCGTATGTTGGTTTTGTAGGTGTAACAAATGCTAGTGGTGAAATAAGAATTCCTCCAGTTTCAGTTTGCCACCAAGTATCTACTAAAGGACATCTTTTACCTCCAACATGGTCGTTGTACCAATGCCAAGCTTCTTCATTAATAGGCTCTCCTACAGAACCAATTACTTTTAATGACTTAAGTTCATATTTTTGAACGTACTCCAAATTCTCTTTCGCTAAAGCGCGAATAGCAGTTGGAGCAGTATAAAACTGTGTAATTTTATGTTTTTCGATTATTTCCCAAAAACGGCTAAAATCAGGATAAGAAGGAACACCTTCAAAGATTACTGTTGTCGCTCCATTCAATAATGGTCCATAAAGTATGTACGAATGCCCAGTAATCCAACCTATATCAGCAGTACACCAGAAAATGTCATTGTCCTCGTAGTTAAAAACATTTTTAAAGGTGTAAGCACTGTAAACCATATAACCTGCAGTGGTGTGAACCATTCCTTTTGGCTTTCCAGTTGAGCCAGAAGTGTAAAGAATAAATAATGGATCTTCAGCATCCATTATTTCTGCAACATTATTATCCGTTGCTGAGTCTAAAAGTGGTTGTAACCATTGGTCACGACCTTCTTTCATAGTAATTTCAGAGTTTATTCTTTTTACTACCAACACATTTTCGACGCAAGAACATTTTTCTAAGGCTTCATCAACTATTCCTTTTAGATCAATTGTTTTGCTACCTCTATAACCACCATCTGATGTGATAACCATTTTACACTCACTATCGTTGATACGGCTGGCTATAGCTGATGCTGAAAATCCAGCAAATACAACAGAGTGAACTGCTCCTATTCTAGCGCAAGCTAAAGTCGTAATGGCTAATTCAGGAATCATTGGTAAATAAATACAAACGCGATCTCCTTTTTTAATTCCTTGGTCACGTAATACATTTGCCATTTTACATACGCGCTCGTGTAATTCATTATACGTTATATGCAATGCCTCTTCCGAAGGATCATTAGGTTCAAAAATTATTGCAGTCTTATCTCCTTTTTTAGCTAAATGTCTATCTATACAGTTTTTAACGATGTTTACTTTTGCTCCGGTAAACCATTTGATATCGGCTTCTACCATATCAAATTCTACAACTTTATCCCATTGCTGGTACCAAGTGAAATTTTCTTGTGCAATTTTACCCCAGAATTTTCTAGGCTCACGAACTGATTTATTGTAGTGTTTAAAATACTGTTCTAAATTTTCTATTTTATAGTAGCTCATGTTTAATTTTTTTTATAAAAGTATTAAATCTCTCTGTATTCTTAAAACTATTTACATTATTAATAAGCACATAAAAAAACACATAATGAATAAAAATCATAGTTTTTATGCTAATTCATCTAAAATTTAGGTTTGTTCGAAAAAAATAGAAATAAAAAAAACGAGAAAGATTTACTCCTTCCCGTTTTTCTAATAACAAAATTGAAAACCTAGTATTTAGTAACAGTAAGTATCATCTAAATCATAATTAACCACTAATTTAATTTAAAACAAGAACACTTATTACCAAAAATTTTAAAATTGAAATTCTATAAAAGAAACTCAATTATTGCATTAATTATGTACTATTCTAAAAAATAAGGGATCAATTCACTTAACTCTATCCTCATATAAAGTCAAGTGAATGTAAAAGCAATCTACTTCATTTTTAACCCTTTAATAAATTTTAACTAATTCAAAATAATATTAAATTAAATGAGATAGTGCTAATCCCTAAAACAAATATTTAAAATTCCTTTCTAAGGAAATTATCCAATTTTCTTCATCGCAGTCATCGATTCTCTCAACCATTCACCAACTTCTTCAATTGGATGTTGACGGATGCTTTTATTCACTGCAATCAATACTGCATTCTCAACTCCATTTGATTTTGAAAATGGTTTACCAATAACATTAGTATCAACTGTTTTCATAAAGTCAGTTAATAATGGTTTACAAGCGTGGTCAAATAAATAACAACCATATTCTGCTGTATCAGAAATTATTCTATTCATTTCGTACAATTTCTTTCTCGCAACAGTATTTGCAATTAAAGGAAGCTCGTGCAAAGATTCATAATAAGCTGATTCTTCAATAATTCCGGATTGAGTCATCGTTTCAAAAGCTAGTTCTACTCCTGCTTTTACCATTGCAATCATTAAAACTCCATTGTCAAAATACTCTTGCTCTGAAATATCTGCCGTAGTTGGCGCTGTTTTTTCAAAATTAGTTTCTGCAGTTGCAGCTCTCCACGTTAATAGATTGATATCGTCGTTCGCCCAGTCAATCATCATGTTTTTTGAAAATTCACCTGAAATAATATCATCCATGTGTTTTTGAAACAATGGACGCATAATATCTTTTAATTCATCTGCTAATTCGTACGCTTCAATTTTTGCAGGATTAGACAAACGATCCATCATATTGGTTATTCCGCCATGTTTCAAAGCTTCGGTTACTGTCTCCCAACCAAATTGTATTAATTTAGAAGCATAAGCTGGTTCAATTCCTTTTTCGACCATTTTGTCAAAACATAAAATAGAACCTGTTTGTAACATGCCACAAAGAATGGTTTGTTCACCCATTAAATCTGATTTTACTTCAGCAACAAATGAAGAATTTAAAACTCCTGCTTTATGACCTCCAGTAGCAACTGCGTATGCTTTTGCTTGTTCGAATCCAACTCCGTTAGGATCGTTTTCTGGGTGAACTGCAATTAAAGTTGGCACTCCAAAACCTCTTTTATATTCTTCTCTTACTTCAGAACCTGGACATTTTGGCGCACACATAATTACCGTAATATCTTTGCGAACTTGCATTCCTTCTTCCACAATATTGAATCCATGTGAATATGCTAGAGTAGCACCGTTTTTCATTAATGGCATAATTGCATTAACAACAGCAGTATGCTGTTTATCTGGAGTTAGATTACAAACTAAATCTGCTGAAGGAATTAATTCCTCGTATGTTCCAACTTTGAATCCATTATCAGAAGCATTTTTAAAAGAAGCTCTTTTCTCTGAAATTGCATCTGCTCTTAAAGCGTAAGATATATCTAATCCAGAATCTCTCATGTTCAATCCTTGGTTCAAACCTTGAGCTCCACAACCAACTATGACTACTTTTTTTCCTGCTAAAGCTTTTGTTCCATCTACAAATTCTGATTGGTCCATAAATTCACAAACGCCTAATTGCTCTAATTGTAATCTAAGTGGTAATGAATTGAAATAATTTGCCATTGTATATTTTTTAATGATTTTTTAATTTTTATTTGAAGTGACTTTATTCGAAAAGAGAAAGTCTAATTTTTATTTTAATGCTTCTAACATCGTTGATATTTCCATTTTTTGTTTCGATACCGAAATTCTTCCAGAACGAACAAACTGCATAATCCCAAAAGGTTTCAACTTTTTGTATAATTCCTCTATTTCTGCTCGTTGACCTGAAATAGATATCACAAAAAAGTCTCTCGCAACAGTCACAATTTCTGAATGACTTTCCTTAATTATATTTTGAATTTCTCTTTCGTCAAAAAGTAAACTAGATTCTATTTTGAATAAAGCATTTTCCAAGAAAATAGTTTCTTCATCAATATGATAAAAAGCTTTTATAACCTCTATTTGCTTTTCTATTTGCCCAACTATATTTTGGACCCATTTTTCAGTAGTATCAACCACAATGATAAATCTTGAAACGTTTTCTATTTCAGATTCAGATACATTTAAACTTAAGATATTGATATGGCGCTTCAAGAATATTCCAGATATTCTATTCAATAAGCCCACATTGTTTTCTGAATAAACAGAAATGGTGAATGTTTTATTTTCCATAATATTAACTTAATCGGATATCAGAAACCGATGCTCCTGTTGGAATCATTGGGAATACGTTATTTTCTTTTTCTACCATTACCTCTAAGAAATAAGATTCTTTAGAAGCCATCATTTCTGCGACAGCGGCATCAAGATCTTCGCGTTTAGTGACTTTTTTAGCTTTGATGTAATACCCTTCAGCGATAGCAATAAAATTAGGATTTGTCATTTCTGTAGAAGCGTAACGCTTATCAAAAAACAGTTGTTGCCACTGACGAACCATTCCTAAAAACTCGTTATTCAGCACTACAATTTTTACAGGAACTTTAGTTTGGAAAATTGTACCCAGTTCTTGAATTGTCATTTGGAAACCACCATCTCCTATTATAGCGACCACTTCACGATCAGGCATTCCCATTTTAGCGCCGATTGCTGCTGGTAAAGCAAATCCCATTGTCCCTAAACCACCTGAAGTTACATTACTTTTTGTAGTATTAAATTTTGCGTAACGGCAAGCAAACATTTGATGTTGCCCTACATCTGAAACCATAATTGCATCACCTTTTGAGTGCTTATTAATCATTTCAATAGTTTCTCCCATCGAAATACCTTTACCATTTGTAGGAGCTAACTCCTCGTTGATAACTTGATCTAATTCAATTTGATATTTCTCCTTAAACTCATTGTGCCAAGATTCGTGCACATTATTTTCGATTAAGGGAAGTAATGCAGTTAATGATTCTTTTAAGTCAGCTAAAACTGCTACTGTAGTTTTTACATTTTTATCAATTTCAGCAGGATCAATTTCTAGGTGAATTACTTTAGCTTGTTTCGCGTAAGTAGCTAAATTTCCAGTAACGCGATCATCAAAACGCATTCCTAATGCAATCAATACATCGCATTCATTTGTTAAAACATTTGGGCCGTAATTTCCATGCATTCCAACCATTCCAACATTAAGTGGATGGTCAGTAGGCAAAGCTGAAAGACCTAAAATAGTCCACGCAGCAGGAATTCCTGATTTTTCAACTAATGCTTTTAATTCCGCTTCGGCTTCACTAAGAATGATACCTTGACCAAAAATTATAAAAGGTTTTTTTGCAGAATTTATTATTGCCGCCGCTTCTTGAACTTTTTCAAGATTCAATACTGGCTTCGGATTATAGCTTCTTATGCTTGTACATTTTTTATAGCTGAACTCGATTTCATCAAATTGAGCATTTTTAGTAATATCAATTAATACGGGACCTGGACGACCTGATTTTGCTATATAAAAAGCTTTCGCCATTATTTCTGGAATTTCAGATGCTTCCGTAATTTGATAATTCCATTTCGTAACAGGAGTTGAGATTCCTATGATATCCGTTTCTTGAAAAGCGTCAGAACCCAATAAATGTTTTCCTACTTGACCCGTAATACAAACCATTGGTGTGGAATCTATTTGAGCGTCAGCAATTCCAGTAACTAGATTAGTTGCTCCCGGTCCTGAAGTTGCAATTGCTACTCCTACTTTACCAGTTGCTCTTGCAAATCCTTGCGCAGCATGTGTTGCTCCTTGTTCATGACGTACTAAAACGTGGTGCAATTGACCTTGAAATTTATATAATTCATCGTAAACTGGCATAATCGCCCCACCGGGATAACCATAAACCAAATCTACCCCTTCTTCTAGCAAGCATCTTATTACAGCTTCAGCACCAGATATTTTATTATTTTTCATTTGATATTTGTATTTTCAAATCGTATTGAAATTTCTTTTTTTTCTTCTGCTTACTTATCTGTAACACATCCTGTTGAGGCACTTGAAACTGCTCTCGCGTATTTCAACAACACTCCTTTTGTTGCTTTTAATTCGGGTTGGACCCAAAGTGCTTTTCGAGCAGCAAATTCTTCATCAGAAATTTTAAGATTTATCGTGTTGTGTTTAGCATCAATAGTAATTACGTCTCCGTTCTTGACGAGTGCTATTCCACCACCATCAAAAGCTTCAGGAGTAATGTGCCCCACAACGAAACCATGTGTACCTCCAGAAAATCTACCGTCAGTAATTAAAGCAACTGAATTTCCGAGTCCAGCTCCCATAATCGCAGAAGTTGGTTTTAACATTTCTGGCATTCCTGGACCACCTTTTGGACCACAATTTCGAATGACAACTACATTACCTGGATGAACTAAACCACTTTGAATTCCAGGAATAACTTCAAATTCACTTTCGAAAACGATAGCCTCACCTTCAAAAAATTCTCCTTCATTACCACTAATCTTCGCTACAGAACCTTCCTCAGCTAAATTTCCGTACAAAATCTGAATGTTACCTGTCGGTTTTAAAGCTTTCTGAATTTCGTGAATCACATCTTGTCCATCACTTAAATCAGGAACAGATGCTAAATTTTCTGCAACTGTTTTTCCAGTAACCGTTAAACAGTCGCCATGAAGCAAACCTTCTTTTAGTAAATATTTCATTACCGCTGGAACGCCACCTACTTGATGTAAATCTTCCATCATGTATTTACCACTTGGCTTTAAATCAGCCAAAACTGGTGTTTTATTACTTATATCTTGGAAATCTTTTAACGTAATTTCGATATCTACAGAATGCGCCATTGCTATAATATGCATCACGGCATTTGTTGATCCACCTAAAACTGCTACCATCATAATCGCATTTTCAAAAGCCTTGCGAGTCATAATATCCATAGGTTTGATATCTTTTTCTAACAATAGTCGTATCGCTTGACCAGCATGAACGCACTCTTGTTTTTTCTCATCGCTTAAAGCAGGATTTGACGAACTATATGGCAAACTCATTCCTAATGCTTCAATTGCCGATGCCATTGTATTAGCGGTGTACATTCCACCGCAAGCTCCAGCACCTGGACAAGCATTTTGAACTACTCCTTTAAAATCTTCGTCAGTTATAGTATTATTGAATTTCTTTCCTAGAGCTTCAAAAGCAGAAACAATATTTAGAGATTCACCTTTCCATTTCCCAGAGTGAATTGTTCCTCCGTAAACCATTATAGCAGGACGATTTACTCTACCCATTGCGATTATTGCACCTGGCATATTTTTATCGCAACCTGGAATTGCAATCATACTATCGTACCATTGTGCACCCATTACAGTTTCAATAGAATCAGCAATTACATCTCTTGAAACTAATGAGAAACGCATTCCTTCTGTTCCATTTGAAATCCCGTCACTGACTCCAATAGTATTAAAAATTAAACCAACTAAATCTGCATTCCAAACTCCCTTTTTAACATCTTTTGCAAGATCATTTAAATGCATATTACAAGTATTCCCTTCATAACCCATGCTCACAATTCCCACTTGTGCTTTCTTCAAATCATCTTCAGTTAGACCTATTCCGTAGAGCATTGCTTGAGCAGCAGGTTGTGTCACGTCTTGAGTTATTGTCTTACTATACTTGTTTAATTCCATTGTGTTGTTATTTGTCTAATTTTTAATTTATTCCAAAAAAAAACCTCCCAATTTACGGGAGGTTTTAAATATATTTTAATTTATATCTATACCATTTCCCCTGCGCTTGTGTTTACCACAACGACATTAATAATTAGAGAAATAATAATTGAATTTTGCATCTTAATCTTTTATTTACTCTGCGAAAGTAGGACTACTTAAGTAATAAAAAAAACAAAATCTCAATTTTTAAGAAAATCTTAATTATTAATATACTTTTTTAACAATTTAATATTAAACAATCGTTGATTGTCCGATATATACATTATCGCTTTTAAAATACAAGTCGTCTTTACTCAAAATGTAATTTGAAATAAAATCTCCTACCTCATTTGTTCCAAATTTTGAATAAGGATTTAAGTCAGCCGTCACCACATTTAATTCGATTGCTTTATGAACAGCTTCGTAAACTTTTTCAGATTCAAGATGAAGACCAAAATGTTCTAATAGCATTGCTGCTGATAATACAGAAGCGATTGGATTTGCGATATTTTTTCTTTTAGCTTCTGTAAAAGAACCATGAATTGGTTCAAAAAGAACACTTGAATTTCCTAATGATGCAGATGGCAATAAACCAATAGCGCCAGTTATAACACTAGCTTCATCAGATAATATATCACCAAATAAATTTTCAGTTAGTATAACGTCAAATTGTTTAGGATTAATTATTATTTGCATCGCGGCATTGTCAACTAAAAGGAATTCTAGCGCTACATCAGGATAATTTTTTGCAACTTCAGTCGCTGTTCTTCTCCATAATCGAGAAGTTTCAAGAATGCTGGCTTTATCGACAAGAGTAACTTTGTTTTTTCTTTTTTGCGCAGCTTTGAAAGCCAAATGAGAGATTCTGATAATTTCTTCTTCCGTGTATTCACACAAGTCCGAAGCTACAGTTCCCTGATCATTTATCTTTTTCTCACAAAAATAAGAACCTCCAGAAATTTCTCTGAAAATTATAAAATCCGTGTCTTCAATAATTTTTCTTTTTAAAGGAGATAAATCAAGAAGGTCTTTATAAGGTTTAATCGGTCGAATATTTGCGTACAAACCTAGTGCTTGGCGCAATTTTAGTAAACCTTGAATAGGATTTAATTTATTATTTATATCATTGTCATGCTCTGCATCGCCTACAGTTCCAAAAAGTACTGCATCAGTATTTAAGCATAAATTTAGTGTTTGTTCTGGTAGCGGATTCCCCGTTTTTTCGACAGCAATTGCCCCAATAAAAGCATCCTCAAATACAAACTCATGGTCATAAACAATAGCAATAGCATTTAATGCTTTTTTTGCTTGTAAAATAACTTCTGGACCTATCCCGTCTCCTGAAAGAACTGCTATTTTTAAATTCATAAGATTGCTTATTTTTATATTCGAATGCTACTTTTTAAATCTTGAAAACTGTATTAATTTATAATCAACTCATCTTGTATTTTACAGACTTCAATAATTTGATGAATGTCGTTGTCTACAACTTCTTTCTTAATATCGGCAAATCTTAAAAATTCAATGTAGACAATATCTAATTGAACTTTCGAAAGTTCGTAGCCTACTTTTTTAGCTCTGTATGCTAAAGCTGCTCTACCACTTCTAGCCGTTAGCACGATAGAAGACTCATTTACACCTACATCAAGAGGATCCATTATTTCATAAGTTGATCTGTTTTTTATAACGCCATCTTGATGAATTCCAGAACTATGAGCAAACGCATTAGCGCCAACAATTGCTTTATTAGGTTGAACAATCATGCCCATACTTTCAGAAACTAAACGACTCATTTCGTTTAATTGTTTTGAATCAATATCAGTATATAAATTTAAATACGGATGTTGTTTGAATATCATTACCACTTCTTCAAGCGCAGTGTTTCCAGCTCTTTCTCCTATTCCATTTATAGTACATTCTATTTGTCTTGCTCCATTTACAGCACCAGCAATTGAGTTAGCAGTTGCCATTCCTAAATCATTATGACAATGACAAGAAAGAATTACATTCTCAATACCCTTAACATTTTCTCTTAGATATTTAATCTTAGCGCCATATTCTTCAGGTAGACAATATCCAGTTGTATCTGGAATATTTAAAACTGTTGCACCAGATTTAATAGCTTCCTCACAAACTCTAGCTAGAAAATCGTTATCAGTTCGTCCTGCATCTTCAGCATAAAATTCTACATCTTCAACATATGATTTTGCATGTGCGACAGCATATTTTGCTCTCGCAATAACATCCTCTCTAGTGGTATTTAGTTTGTGAACTATATGTGATTCTGAAGTTCCAATTCCAGTATGGATTCTTGGTTTTTTTGCATATTTAAGTGCTTGAGCAGCAACATCTATATCATTTTTTACAGCTCTGGTTAAACCACAAACTGTTGCATTCTTTACAATTTTACTAATCTCTGTAACAGATAGAAAATCGCCTGGGCTAGAAACTGGAAAACCAGCTTCAATAATGTCAACACCCATCTCGTCTAAACGATTTGCTATCACTAGTTTTTGATTGGTATCTAACTTACATCCTGGGACCTGTTCTCCATCTCTCAAAGTGGTATCAAAAATTTGGACTTTCTCTCTATTCATTTTCATTTATTTAATGTAATTTCACATCTTAATAACAAAGTTATATCTGAAGGCTTTGATTATAAAACTCATTTTAACCTAATATACTATTTATAAAGCATACATAACACACTTAATGTATTGATTTTAAATATATTACACTTCTTTAATTTACAATGGCTAACCATCAAAAAGATTTTTTATTTGTTTTAATAAAATCCCTTTCTAAGTCTGAGAAAAGGCAATTCAAGATTTTTGCGAGTAGATTAGAAACAAGTTCTAACACTAAATTTATCGAGCTTTTTAATATTCTCGATAAATCGGAAGGCTACGATGAAAAGCTGATTTTAAAAAGTGGAGTTATAAAAAAAGTACAATTATCGAATCTCAAGTCGTACTTATACAAACAAATTCTAGTAAGCATAAGACTGAATATTCCTAGTCAAAACATGAGGTATCAACTTCGTGAACAAATAGATTTTGCAACAATCCTATATAACAAAGGTTTGTACAAACAAAGTCTGAAAATTCTAGATAAAACTAAAATTCTTGCATTGGAAAATGATGAGAAATTGATGGCTTATGAAATCGTAGAATTCGAAAAGTTAATCGAATCACAGTATATCACGCGAAGTATCCAAGGCCGTGCAGATGAATTAGTAGTACAAGCTAAAGAATTGAATTACCAAAATACGATTTCAAGTAAACTGTCTAATCTATCGCTGCAGCTTTACGGGATAATGTTAAAAACGGGTTACGTAAAAACAGACGAGGAATATAAATATATTGATAGTTACTTTAACAAACATATCTCAAAGTTAGACGAAAATAAATTTGGTTTCAGAGAGAAATATTGGTTTTACAACGCTAATCTTTGGCGCAGTTTCTTAGTACAAGATTTTTTAAGTAGTTATAAATATGCTTATAAATGGGTCACTCTATTTTATGATCATCCAAGTATGATTTCGCTAAACCCAGTTTTCTTTCTCAAAGGAAATCACTATTTATTGGAGTCCTTATTTATGCTTAAATATAAATCTAAATTTAAAGAGTATTTGCTAAAATTAGAAGAAACTATAAACGATGTCAAATTTCCAGTAAATGACAACATTGCATCTTTATCATTCTTATACCTATATAATAATAAATTAAATTATCATATTCTAGAAGGAACGTTTTCAGAGAGTGAATACCTGATTCCAGAAATTCTACATAAGTTAAATTTACATAGTGAGCATTTAGATGAGCATCACGAAATGTTATTCTTTTACAAGATTGCTAGTATTTACTTTGGAAATGAAAAGTATATCGATTGTATTTTTTATTTAGAAAAGATAATTAGCAATAAGAATTTATCGATGCGTGAGGATTTAATGTGCTTTGCAAGACTTTTGAGTTTAATTGCGCACTACGAGCTAGGCAATGACTATTATTTAGAAAATCAGTTGAAAAATACCTACAAATTTCTTCTAAAAATGAATGACTTACACGAAGTTCAAAAGGAAATAATGCGTTTTATGAAAAATCTAAATTCTATTTATCCAAGCGATATAAAAAAGGAGTTTATAAAAATGAGATTGCGTTTTATAGAGCTGGAAAAAAACACGTATGAGAAAAGAGCCTTCTTATATCTAGACATTATCTCATGGCTGGAAAGCAAAATTGAGAATAAAAAAATAAGTACTATTATAAAAGAGAAAGCAAAATTAAGTAATAGATAAAGAAAAAAGAGGAACATTGTTCCCCTTTTTTTGTCATTATAATTCTTTCCTACCTCTGATAATATCATCAAACGCAGCACACTTAACATGTTCCTGTTCTCCATCAATTGTCATAGGAAGAAAAACGAATTCCACTTCAGATAAATCTTCTTTTAAATAAAACTGCATGTCTTCTAATTTATAAAACCATTCTGTATCAAATTGAACTTTATTAATAGTTGCATCTTTAATCAGCAACTTTTCTTTGAGAGGTTTCATAATTTTTAAATTAAGTTTCAAAATTAAAGTATCGTTAAACATTTGCCAAATTATTATACTATTTTTATCATCAAATCAAAAAAATTTGTTTTGGTTTTTCAAAAAAATAAAAATTGAATAGGAACTTTTTTAACGATCAATAAGTATACTAATAACCTTAAAAATTAAAATTATGAACGGATTTTTTAAAACAATTATTGCAGGATACGGTGCCAAAAAATTAGGTGGCGGATGCTTCGGAACAATTATATTCTTTATAATTATTTACTGGATATTAGGTTATTTTTAGAATGTAAATTCTAAACTTCCCGATTTACAATATTAATTAA
Organism: Flavobacterium weaverense; assembly: GCF_003688495.1. GTDB lineage: Bacteria > Bacteroidota > Bacteroidia > Flavobacteriales > Flavobacteriaceae > Flavobacterium > Flavobacterium weaverense. Next base: position 167,370 of record NZ_REFH01000009.1, read on the forward strand.
TACTCTAAAAGCTCTTTAAGATCATTTTCGAATCTGCCTTTTGGCAAATACTGATCTTCAAGGGCTTTTGTAAATGGTATTGGGCTGTCTAAACTTGCCACGCGCTTTACTGGAGCATCTAAGTACTTAAAGCAATTTTCCATAATCATCGCTGATATATCGCTAGCCAATCCTCCAAACATGCTGTCCTCTTGATATATGATTACTCTTCCAGTCTTTTTAACTGATGCAAAAATAGCGTCGCTATCTAAAGGTTGTAACGTTCTTAGATCTAATAAATCAGCAGATATCTGCGGATTTTTTGTCAAAGTATCTAATGCCCAATGTACGGCTGCACCAAAAGAAATAATAGTCACGTCATTCCCTTTCTTTAACAAAGCTGCTTTTCCTAGTGGAATAGTGTAATAGTCCTTTGGAACTTCTTGGTAAACGCTTCGATATAGTTGTTTGTGTTCAAAAAACATCACAGGATTCGGATCGTTAATTGAAGTATTCAATAATCCTTTGGCATCATAAGGAAAAGCTGGATAAACTACTTTTAAACCTGGCGTTTTAGTAAACCATGCTTCGTTTGTTTGCGAATGAAAAGGTCCGGCTTGAGTTCCTCCACCGCACGGCATTCTAACTACAACATCTGCGTTTTCTAACCATCGGTAATGCGATTTAGCTAATAAATTTACTATTGGATTAAAACCTGTTGATACAAAATCAGCAAATTGCATTTCTACAATTGCTTTGTAACCGTTAATAGATAATCCCATTCCTGCAGAGACTATTGCACTTTCACAAATAGGTGTATTTCGAACCCTATCTTTTCCAAATTGGGCCATAAAACCATCTGTGATTTTGAAGGCACCACCATAATCAGCGATGTCTTGTCCCATTATAACAGAGTTAGGATGGCGTTCCATCGATTCTCTTAAACTATTAGAAATAGCATCTATAAAACGTATATTTTCTTTTTCTTCTGAATGTATAAAATCCTCATGCTGATACGGTTTGTAAACATCATTCAATTCATCACTATAAGTAGCTTCAATCTCTGGTTCTGCATTGGCAATAGCTAAACCTTCATCAATTTCTTTCTTAATTTCATTTCTTAAAGCCAAATCAAACTCTTCAGAAAGTACACCATTATCTTTTAAAAACTTTCTATAATTATCTACTGGATCTTTAATAGCCCACATGTCCATTAATTCTTGTGGAACATATTTCGTACCACTGGCTTCTTCATGTCCGCGCATTCTAAAAGTTTTAAACTCTAGTAAAACAGGACGTGGTCTTTCAATCATCGAAGCCTTTAGCTCTGACAAAAGATTAAAAACTTCTAATATATTATTACCGTCGATAATATGACTTTCCATTCCGTAACCAATTCCTTTATCAGCAAGATTTTCACAACGGTATTGTTCATTTGTGGGAGTAGATAATCCATAACCATTATTTTCAATAACAAACATAACTGGCAATTCCCAAACCGAAGCAATGTTTAATGCTTCATGAAAATCACCTTCACTTGTCGCTCCTTCACCTGTAAAAACAGCAGTTATTTTGCCGTTTTTCTTTAGTTTATTAGCTAATGCAATTCCGTCAGCAACTCCTAATTGAGGTCCTAAATGCGAAATCATTCCAATGATTTTATATTGCTGCGTACCAAAGTGAAAACTACGATCCCGACCTTTTGTAAAACCATTCGCTTTTCCTTGCCATTGCGAAAAAAGACGGTATAAAGGAATATTTCGACCAGTAAATACACCTAAATTTCGATGCATTGGAAGAATGTACTCATCAGTATCTAAAACAGCTGTAATTCCAACAGATATCGCTTCCTGACCTATTCCTGAAAACCATTTGGAAACCTTTCCTTGTCGTATTAGAATTAACATTTTTTCCTCTATCAGCCTAGGCTTCAGTATTCTTTTGTATAAATCTAATAATTGGTTATCAGTAAGATTTTTTCTGTCAAAGATCATTTTTTCGATATTTTGGTGTAGTTCAAAGATAAAAAAATATAACAGTTTCACTATAAATTGTTATATTTTTTTATTTTAATAATTGTTTTAAAAATTTGGAATTAAAATTATTCTTTATCTTTGTGTTTACAAGATTTATCTCTTGTAATTTATTAAATAAAATAGATATGCAAAACATTCCTAGTGTTGACTTGCGTGATTTCCTTTCGGATGACCCGAAACGTAAACAAAAATTTGTAAATGAAATCGGAAGTGCTTTTGAAGTCATTGGCTTTGTAGCACTCAAAGGGCATTTTTTAAACGACCAACTGGTCGATGAATTGTATGGTGAAATTAGAAATTTTTTCGCTTTACCATTAGAAACAAAACACAGTTATGAAATTCCAGGAATTGGCGGACAAAGAGGTTATGTTTCTTTCGGAACAGAACATGCTAAAGGCCGCAAAGAAGGAGATTTAAAAGAATTTTGGCATTTTGGACAATACGTCTCAAAAGATTCAAAATACGCAGCTGAATATCCAGAAAATGTAGAAGTGAAGGAATTGCCTCGTTTCAATATAGTTGGTAAAGACGCTTACCAAATGCTAGAAAAAACAGGTGTTTATGTACTGAGAGCTTTGGCTTTGCATTTAGGATTAGATGAATTCTATTTTGACAAATTTGCTAAAGATGGAAATTCGATACTAAGACCTATTCACTATCCGCCTATTACATCTGAACCTGCAAATGCAATTCGTGCAGCCGCGCATGGAGATATTAATTTGATTACCCTATTAATGGGTGCACAAGGAAAAGGTTTACAAGTACAAACGCATGAAGGCGAATGGATTGACGCAATTGCTGAACCAGATGAATTGGTTATAAATGTTGGTGATATGTTATCGCGTCACACTAATAACAAATTAAAATCTACAATTCACCAAGTGGTAAATCCACCTAGAGAATTATGGGGAACTTCACGTTATTCTATCCCGTTTTTTATGCATCCTGTTAGCGATATGAAATTAGATTGTTTGGAAAACTGCATCGATGCAGAAAACCCAAAGAAATTTGAAGATATAATTGCAGGCGATTATTTATATGAACGTTTAGTAGATTTAGGGTTAATTAAAAAGTAAAACCTTAAATCGCCGGGAAGAGCAATAATTATACATAAATTCCAAAATCCAAGAAAATGAGACTAATTTAAACGTCGCAAAATATTGGAATTTGGAATTTGTTTTTTGAATTTTTTATTAAATTATTTATGGACTTACAAGACCAATTAAAAAATCTTTTTCCAGATCACGAACCAGGTCCTGAGGAAATAATTGAAGCAGAACCACATGAATTATATGTTCAAAAAGAACCTATGATTTGCAAATTCGAAAAGAGAAAAGGAAAAGCCACAACGATCATTGAAGGTTATGAAGGAATCGATGAAGATTTCAAAATTCTAGCTAAAGAAATTAAAACGAAACTTAGTGTTGGCGGTACTTTTAAAGACGACTCCATCATCATACAAGGAGATTATCGTGATAAAATCATGACCATTTTAAAAGATAAAGGTTTTAAAGTAAAACGTGTTGGAGGCTGAAACAAGTGCTCCCTGGGCAGTTACTAGTACTCTCTTAAAAAATAAATTTAAATAGCTTAGTGAACTTTGCAAAATCCTTTGTGAACTTTGCGGTTAAACCAAATTAGAAATGATAAAATCATCAGAATTAATTTTAAATCCAGACGGTAGTGTTTACCATTTGAATTTAAAACCAGAAAATATCGCGCACGACATCATCTTTGTAGGTGATCAAAATCGTGTCGAAAAAATAACTCAGTTTTTTGATAGCATTGAATTTTCGACTCAAAAAAGAGAATTTAAAACTCAAACCGGACTTTTTAAGGGTAAAAGAATTACAGTAATGTCTACTGGAATTGGCCCTGACAATATAGACATCGTGATCAATGAATTAGACGCGTTAGTAAATATCGATTTAGAAACTAAAATGTCTAAAGAGAAATTAACCTCTCTCAATATTATCAGAGTTGGAACTTCGGGTTCTTTGCAGGCTGATATTCCAGTCGATTCGTTTGTGATGTCAAAATTTGGTCTAGGATTAGATAACATGCTCCGCTCCTACTTGATAGATGAAGTTTCTAATATCGAAATTGAAGATGCTTTTGTAAAACACACCAATTGGGACCCTAAAAAAGGAAAACCTTATGTTATCGCTTGTTCAGAGAAACTGGAAAAAATGATTGAAAGCGACAAAATGCACAAGGGAATTACGGCAACTGCTGGTGGTTTCTATGGTCCTCAAGGACGCGTTTTACGTTTGAATATCCAAGACGAAAATTTAAATTCTAAAATGGATAACTTCCAATTTGAAGGTAACAGAATCACCAATCTCGAAATGGAAACCGGCGCTATTTACGGACTTTCAGCACTTCTAGGACATAATGCACTTTCTTTAAATGCGATAATTGCTAATCGTGCTTCGGGAACATTTAGTGAAGATCCATACAAAGCAGTCGACGAATTGATTGCTTATACTTTAGACAAATTGGCGAAAGCATAATTTTTTTTTGGGGAGCTATTTCCTGCTCTTCACTGTATCTTTTGTACTCCTCGGCCGGAGTACAAAAGGATGCCGTTTCGATCAGGGCTAAAAAATCACTAAATACATCCTAATAATTTTAAAAAACATGAATCTAGTACTTGAGACGGACCGACTATTGCTTCGGGAAATGAAATTGTCAGATGCAGAAGCACTATTCGAGATGGATTGTAATCCAAACGTTCATAAATATTTATGGAATAAACCGATGAATTCTATTGATCAAGTCAACGAGTATATTAATATGATCAGAGCTCAATACGTCCAGAACAAAATTGGAAGATTTGTAGTGATCGAAAAAGAAAGTAATAAATTAATAGGCTGGGCTGGATTAAAATACGATACTGAAAAAATAAACAATAGAATAAATTTTTATGATATCGGTTACCGACTCAATGAAAGCGCTTGGGGAAAAGGATATGCTTCTGAAGTTGCGTTTGCTTGGCTTGATTACGGTTTTAATACCATGAAATTAGATTCGATTATGGCAGCAGCGCATGCTGAAAATGCAGCTTCGAATGCAATTTTAAAAAAGATCGGCATGAAAATCACCGAAAACTATCTCGAAAACGGAGTATTATGGAACTGGTTTGAATTAAAAAATGAAGCAAAACTATGAAAACAATAAAAATAGCTGGAGTACCAGAACATTTTAATCTTCCTTGGAATTTAGCAATAGATAATGGAGATTTCGAAAAAGAAAATATTGATTTGCAGTGGACTGATGTTCCTGAAGGAACAGGAAAAATGTGCCAAATGCTTCGCGATGGATCTACTGATATCGCTGTTATCCTAACAGAAGGAATCGTAAAAGATATAGTTGCAGGAAATAAAAGCAAGATTGTGCAGATTTATGTTGAAAGCCCTTTAATTTGGGGAATTCACGTAGCTGCTAAATCTGATTATAAAACGCTAGCCGACTTAGAAAATAAAAAAGTGGCTATTTCTCGTTTAGGTTCTGGGTCGCAATTGATGGCTTACGTAAATGCGGATAACCAAAATTGGAAAACAGAAAACTTGCAATTTGAAATTGTTAATACAATAGATGGCGCAGTCGACGCGCTGACAAGTGGGAACGCAGATTATTTTATGTGGGAACGTTTTATGACTAAACCGCTAGTGGATAATGGTACTTTCCGACGAATTGATGATTGTCCTACGCCATGGCCATGCTTTGTAATTGCAGTTCGTGATGAAGTTATAGAAAATGACCCAACAATTATCTCAAAAATTCTTTCTGTTATAAATCAGACAACTGAAGACTTCAAAGATATCCCAAGTATTGATAAATCATTGGCATCAAATTACAACCAGAAAACAGAAGATATTAAAGAATGGCTTTCGTTGACGCATTGGTCGCAAAAATCATTAGCACCACAAATGTTAAACAAAGTTCAAAATCAGCTTCTTCAACTTAAAATTATAGATAAAAAAGGTACTTTTGAGGATATTGTAAAAACAGTCTAGATTACTGTTTTTATTAATGCTTATGATAAAAATCAATAACATCAATTTTCAAGAAATAAAACAAAAACTTCAGGTCAAAAAACCATGGGATGATGTTATTATTTTTGTATTGAATATTTTGATAGCCATCCCGCTTTTTATCATATTACATCAAAATTTAATAAATCCAAACTGGTTTTTAAACATTGATCGTGTTATTCTCTTTATAGTGATGATTGTGGTTATTCAAATCATTCTTAGACTATTACGAAAATTTATTATTCCTTGTATCATCGTTTACTTATTGGTTTTGGGTTACGGTTCAACGATAGGTAATTATGGATTTAATAATGTATATGACGATTATAATTCAATGATGTATAGCATGTCATATAATCCGTATCCGCAGGATATTATTATCGCTAAACTTCTGCCCTTTCCAAATAAATCAAAAATTATAAATGCAATAGAATACCAAAATCCAAAGGTTCGAAATTTTGCTGTGATGGCAACATCAAAATATTTTAAAGATCTAAAAGGTTATTCTGAATACCGCACCATAATTCAGTGTTTTGCCGTTTTTAAGGAAATTAATGGCAGATGGAACTATGTAAGTGACCCAAAAGCTGGCGATTATATTGCCACTGCAACTGAATCACTACTATATTTTTCTGGTGATTGTGATGACCATTCCATCTTGATGGCCGCATGTGTTAGAGCAATTGGTGGAACTCCCCGTTTGATACATACTAAAGGGCACATCTACCCTGAGATCTTAATAGGTTCGCACGCGGACTTAGAAAAAGTCAATTTTCTAATTAAAAACATCTTGTTCCCAAACGAAAGCCGCGACAAAAAGCTCTTTTATCACGTAGACGAACGTGGCCAAATATGGATGAATTTAGATTATACGGCGAGATATCCTGGCGGACCGTTTTTATCAGAAGAAATTTTAGGAGCGCTAACATTAGATTAAGTGTTTCTAGAAATTATTCATGCAGAAAAAGATCACTTAAATTTTTTGCTTAATCGAACGTGAAAATGATGTTAATATGAATTCAAGCAAATTATATTTTGTTATCTTGAGCAAACTTAAGATTTACATTTAATTTGTTCACCATGGAAAATTCAACATTAAAAGCTTTCATACCACTATTTTATCTCGTTTGGTCAGACGACCTATTGACCGAAAAAGAATTCTCGACTTTGAAGAATTTTATAACATCACAGAGTTGGTTGTCTAAAAAAGATCAAGAATTAATGCTATCTAAATTAGATGCAAAAAATCCTCCCTCTCGAGTTGTTTTAAACAGTTGGAAAGCCGAAATAGAAGCAGTCCTTAGCCTAAATCCAACTGTAAAATCAACATCAGAGATAGCAATTTTACTTTCTGATAACAATCAAGCGATAAAAAATAATCATATTGAGTTTCTAAAACTTGAAAATGATTTAGGATTTTCAGGTGACGAAATTATTGCTGATTTCAGTAAAGAATCAAACAGCTTCACTTCAAATCAAGCAGCTTCTTCTAGTTTTGAAATAGAAAAATTAACCGAAATTTTAGATGGCGAGCAAGCTCCTATAATAAAAAAGGTAAAATCAATTATTAGCCAACCGGTATTTGCTTACGAAACCTCTACCGATACCGCCGTTTATCGGGAAAAAGTATTTGAATGGTGTAAAATTTTGGCAAAAGAAAACTTAGGAAATATGGCCTATCCCACTGAATATGGTGGAGGCGATAATATTGCTGATTATTTTGCTATAATGGAAACCTTAAGTTATCATGACTTAAGCTTAGTAATTAAATTTGGAGTTCAATTTGGATTGTGGGGAATGAGTGTTCACTCCTTGGGAACAGAAAAACATTATGCTAAGTATTTAAGAGATATTGGTTCTTTGAAACTTCCTGGTTGTTTTGCAATGACGGAAACTAATCACGGTTCGAATGTTAAAGGAATGGAAACTACTGCAACATACAATCATGAGACAAAGACTTTTACAATTCACACTCCGCATCCAAAAGCTCAAAAAGAATATATAGGTAATGCCGCTGTTCACGGCCAAATGGCGACAGTTTTTGCCAAATTAATTATTGGCGAAACAGATTATGGAGTTAATGCATTTATAGTTCCTATTAGAGATAGCAATAGTATTGTCTTAAAAGGAGTAACTATTAATGATTGTGGTTTAAAAATGGGATTGAACGGAGTTGACAACGGAACAATTAGTTTTAATCAAGTTGTTATTCCGAAAGAGAATATGCTTGACCGATTTGCTTCTGTAAACGAAAATGGAGAATTTGAAAGTCCAATTCCTAGTGATAATAGACGCTTCTTTACCATGCTTGGTACTTTAGTTGGTGGTCGAATAGGTATCCCTAGATCGGCTTTGGCTGCAGCCAAATCTGGATTAGCAATTGCAATCAGATACAGTGATAAACGCAGACAATTCGGTCCAGAAGGTGGTTCAGAAGTGCCAATATTAAATTACCGAATTCATCAAAGAAGATTACTACCATTACTAGCAAAAACATACGCTACTCATTTTGCATTGAAATATGTTACGAAGCGTTTCATGGTCAGAACTGAAATTGAGATGCCTGAGATTGAAGCATTGGCGGCGGGAATGAAAGCGTACTCTACTTGGAGTACTACTGCCATTTTACAAGAATGTAGAGAAGCGTGCGGTGGAAAAGCTTATCTATCAGAGAACAGAATTGATGCTCTAAAAAATGATACTGAAGTATATACCACGTTTGAAGGTGATAATACAGTTTTAATGCAATTAGTTGCTAAAAACCGCTTATCAGAATTCAGAAAGTCATTTGGAAAGATGGATACAATGGGAATCATTCAATATGTTTACGGAAATGCAAAAACTGCTATTTCTGAAAAAAATCCTATTGCAACACGCAAAACAGATGCAGAACATTTAATGGATGAAAAATTTCATTTAAGTGCTTTTCAGTATCGTGAAAAAACAACTTTGGCATCAGCCGCAAAACGATTAAAGAAACTTATTGATGGCGGTCTCGAACCTTACGATGCTTTTAATGTGGTGCAGCACCAAATGATTGATGTAGCACAAGCATATCTTGAAAGAATAGTTTTAGAGCAATTTCAATTAGCTATTAAAACAATTGCTGATAAAGAAGTGAAGGCAATATTAGTAAAAGTATACCAACTATATGCGCTTTCACAAATTGAAAAAAATAAAGGATGGTATTTAGAAGACGGTTATATGGAAGCCGTTAAAACAAAAGCTATTCGTAAAATGGTCAATCAATTGTGTTGGGATATCCGACCAGAAGCCGTCGCTTTAGTGAAAGCTTTTGACATTCCTGACAGTTGCCTTGCTGCGCCAATTGCTTTTTAAAAGTTAAAACCTTACCGGATAAATTTTTGAGAAGTTTAACACCCTGTTTTTCATTAAAGTTAAAGTAGAAAAATACATCAATATATTTTCTAAAAGCCCTCAACACGATACAAAGTGTTCAGGGCTTTTTTGATTTATAAATATATGTAAAAAGCTGTGTAGTGATTAAACTACATGCATTTCCATTTTCCACTACAAAGCCATTTGTAAAGCTAACGTAGATTTGCAGTGTTCAAAAGGAACAAATAAAAAAGATATAAAATCCCAAATCTATATTATTATGAAAAAACAAATCGTTATTGCAGCACTAGCTCTTGGAGCATTCGTTTTCGGAACTACAAATGCACAAGCTCAAACAGGAACCAGTTCTACACCAGTAAGCACTGCAGTAAATATTATTTTATCAGACGTTATTTCAATTGACGCTGGAAGTGTGGCAACCGGAGGTTTTGTAAATTTCAATTATAGTACAACAGCAGATTATAACACGGCTAAAAATGAAACGGTAGCAAATAGTTTAAAAATAACTTCATCAAGAAATTTTGATGTAAAAGTAAAAGCAGAAGGCGCAAATTTCGTAAACCCTACACATTCAGATGTTATTCCTGTAGATGTTTTACAAGTTAAAGCAGTAACTGGTGGAACAATGGTTGGAACTTTAAACGATATCACTTTATCTACAGCTGATCAGATATTGGTATCTGACGCAACTTTAGGAGCAGAAAGAACATTAGATATTGATTACTCTATTTCTGCAACTAAAGCAAAAACTGTTCTTTTAGGAAAAGCACCTGGAACTTACACTCAAAAAGTAACTTACACGGCAACAGCTTTGTAATTCATACTAAAAAAATTCAAAAGCCCTAAGCACGATTTAAAGTGTTCAGGGCTTTTTTGATTTATAAATATATGTAAAAAGCTGTGTAGTGATTAAACTACATGCATTTCCATTTTCCACTACAAAGCCATTTGTAAAGCTAACGTAGATTTGCAGTGTTCAAAAGGAACAAATAAAAAAGATATAAAATCCCAAATCTATATTATTATGAAAAAACAAATCGTTATTGCAGCACTAGCTCTTGGAGCATTCGTTTTCGGAACTACAAATGCACAAGCTCAAACAGGAACCAGTTCTACACCAGTAAGCACTGCAGTAAATATTATTTTATCAGACGTTATTTCAATTGACGCTGGAAGTGTGGCAACCGGAGGTTTTGTAAATTTCAATTATAGTACAACAGCAGATTATAACACGGCTAAAAATGAAACGGTAGCAAATAGTTTAAAAATAACTTCATCAAGAAATTTTGATGTAAAAGTAAAAGCAGAAGGCGCAAATTTCGTAAACCCTACACATTCAGATGTTATTCCTGTAGATGTTTTACAAGTTAAAGCAGTAACTGGTGGAACAATGGTTGGAACTTTAAACGATATCACTTTATCTACAGCTGATCAGATATTGGTATCTGACGCAACTTTAGGAGCAGAAAGAACATTAGATATTGATTACTCTATTTCTGCAACTAAAGCAAAAACTGTTCTTTTAGGAAAAGCACCTGGAACTTACACTCAAAATGTAACTTACACTGCAACAGCTCAGTAATTCATACTAAAAAAATTCAAAAGCCCTAAGCACGATTTAAAGTGTTCAGGGCTTTTTTGATTTATAAATATATGTAAAAAGCTGTGTAGTGATTAAACTACTTTACTTTACATATTTGACTACAAAAGTATCTTCAATGCTAGCATAAATTTGCAATGTTTAAAAGAAACGAAGAGAAATAATAAATTTCATGACAAAACAAATCTTTAATGCTGTACTAATTTTAATAGCATTAATTTTAGGAAGTACTAATCTGTTCGCTCAATCAAATGCGACTTCAGTAACTACAACCGTGAATATAATTTTGGCGGAAGTTATTTCTATTGACAATGGAAGCATAGCAAATGGCGGAGTAGTAAATTTCAGTTACTTTACAGCTAGCGATTATAATAACACTAAAAATCTAACGATTGAAAATAGTTTAGTGGTGACTTCTTCAAATAACTTTGATGTAAAAGTAAAAGCAGAAGGAGAAAATTTTATAAGTGAAGCTGGCACTATTCCGGTGGGAGTTTTACAAGTTAAAGCTGTTAGCGGAGGATCAATGATTGGCACGCTAAATGATATTACTTTGTCAACAACTGAACAAATATTAGTTGGAAATGCAAATCCAGGAGCTCAGAGGACTTTAAGCATCGATTACTCAATTCCCGCAAATAAAGCTCGAACTGAACTTTTAGGTAAAGCACCTGGAACGTATACACAAAGAGTAAAGTTTACGGCAACCGCTTTATAATCAGATACCATTCATAGTTTTATGATATCGAATTAGGAGAATATTTAAATAATGTCTATTTTGCTACGATTATATATTTACAATTAAATTATTTAAGAAAAATATAATTGAAATTTGTAGAAACACCCCAAACTACTAACCTATTATGAAAAACATTTTGAAAACCTACCTACAAAGATTTCAAGAAAGTTTGTTTTTGCTTTTACCATTTAAATCTTCAACTTTAAGGGTATTATTTATTAGTGCATTAATTTTAACTACATCTTTTGCTAAAGCGCAGGAAGTAGCAACTAAAGTTAATATTACACTAGCAGACGTTTTATCAATTGACTCAGAAAGCGCTGCAAATGGTGGTGCTGTTGATTTTAGATACGAAACTGTTTCAGACTATAACTCTCAAAAAACAGCTACTGTACCAAAAAGCTTGGTAGTTACTTTCAGCAAAGCTTTTGATGTTAAAGTGAGAGCTAATGGAGAATATTTTGAAAATGGAATTAACCAAATTCCAATTAATGTTATCACCATACAAAGAAATGAGTCTTCAACGTTGATGGGGAAATCAACTCCCATTATACTTTCGACAACAGATCAAGTTCTTGTAGGCTCAGCCGCTTTAGGACTTAAACTACAATTAGATTTAGATTATATAATTCCAAAAGCAAAATCATCATCTACTGATATACTAGGTAAACCAGCAGGAAGTTATACTCAAACGGTTACTTACACTGCAAGTGCCTTGTAAAACGCATCTTTCAAAAAGTTTTAATTACCTACCTAATAAAACTTTTTAAATAATAATTTAATCCCAAATCCAAATGTACAATTACTTTAAATTTGTATTAACTTTTATATTTATCCAAGGTTTCGCTTTAGTTGGCTTTTCTCAAGGAGTTTCAATGTCACCTACTCGCTTATTTTTTACAGGTAATCCTGGTGAAACAGTAACTCAAAATGTTGTGATTCATAACGGATCTGCAAATGATTACATTTTCAATATAAATGTAAAAGACTGGAATCGTGAAGAAGATGGAACTAAAGTCTACTTTGAGCCAGGAATATTAAAACAAACCAATTCGGCTTGGATTTCTACTCTTGAAAAAAATATTAATTTACCTGCTAAGTCGACGCAGGAAGTTTTAGTTACAATGAAAATTCCAGCAAATGCATCGACAGTAGAAATGACAAATTCTATGCTATTTTTTACACAAATAGGAAAGCAAAAAGATGAGCTGAAATTAGATAAGGGAATAGGTATTATAGCCTTATTTGAATTTGGACTTCACGTTTACTACACACCTGCCGCTAGCAATTCAGTCAGCGTAGATATCATTAGTATTGAAGCGACGCCAAAACAGGTTGATAATTCTCAAGCGGTAGCAATCCGCCTTTTTAACGACGGTTCTGTAGTAAATGATGCTGCAGTAGAGTTAGAACTAACAAACATGGATTCTGGTGAGGAAATTAAATTGACTCCGATAAATCTATCGATGATGCCAGGTACTTATCAAAATATCACACACAAGCTACCAGAAAATATTAAAGGAAAATATGCAGGAGTAATCATTGTTAAAATGGCAGGTTCGAATGATTTACGAGTTGGTGAAAAATCTTTTGAATTTTAAGTTTTATTATTGAAATCTTCAATTAACATATTATCTTTTCTACAAAGAAAGGTTGCATTGCTACTGTTTATATTCTTTATGTTTTCTACAAATATCTTTGGGCAAACCTCAGATAATGAGGTTAAGTTTTATTTTGAAGCTGACACTATTAAAGTCACACAAGGCAAAACTTTTACTAATTTTTTGTACATAAAAAATTTATCGAAAACGAAACTAAATATTAGCAGTTTGATAGCTAGTGCAAATTACCCTGGAATTTTACTTATGCCTAAAACTCCATCAGTTATTGGCATTGGTGAAACTGAAAAAGTATTTGTTAAGTTTATCGCTAGTACTCCATTTATGAAGATGAGCTCGAACGAAATTAAATTTGAACTTTCTTATTCGTTAGATGATGAAAAGAGCAAAACTATAGGAGCAAGTTTTCAAAGAAAAATAAATGAGGAAGAAGATGTACTAATTTATCCAATCACTCAAGAGAATTACATTAATCCCTTGATTCCAGAATCTACAATTTCATTATTTGTCGAAAATACGGGTTATGCAAGTCGATCCGTACGATTGCAATTTGATTCAGACTTCGCAGGTCTAAAACTTTTAGAACGTCAAATAATTTTAAATTTAGAAGGGAAGGAAAAAAAAACTGTTGAATTAAAACTTTCAATGCGCCAGCAAAATGTATATTTTCCAAACTACAATATACAAGTTAAAGTCACTGATGTTAACAAAAACAAAATAATTAATATCAATACCATTAAGATAATGGTTCTCTCTAATAGCACTCAATTGATGCGTAATTCAAACATTGCCACTGACAAAAACTATATGGAGTTAGCTTATAATCAACTGAGCAGTGGTTTTGATTACACTCAGTTAAAAGCAAATACCCAACTTAATTTAGGAAACGAAGTTCGAGGCACTTTTAATACTGCGATCGATTATTACAACAGTGAAAATAAATTTAGCATATATGACACCTATCTTGATATAGAACGTAAAGGGTCCTCAATCAGATTAGGAAATATTTATGGCAACGATTATGATTACTCCGTTTCTGGTCGTGGAGCTAAAGTTTTAGCAAATTTAGGTTCTAAAAGAAATTTAGAAGTTTTAGCTGTTGACAACAACTACAATATATTTAGTACTTACACTAACGGATTTGAAAGTTCAAAAACTATCGGAGCAAAATACAGCTTTGGTGATTACAACAGCTTTAATGGTAAAATATCTTATTTATTCGATCATGATCCTAGACTATCGATTGATTCGCAAATAATGCACTATAGCTCTGGATTTCAAATCAATAAAAATCATAATTTCAGAATTGAAACCGGACTAAGTCATGAGCAAAGTGCGTTAAACGACAATAAAGAAGCTGGTTTTATGAGTAGTATTAATTATGACTATAGGGATAAGCGTTGGGATTTAAATTCACTTACTAACTTTGCGTCAAGTAATTATGTAGGAATGAACAGAGGTTCAGTCAATACCTATCAGAACATTGGATATCGATTTACAGAACAACAGCGCTTGTTTTTACAATATCAAAATTCACAGTCTAAACCAAAATATCTTTACAATCAAGTGGTGACAGACAATAATGGACAAGTATTATTTGATTCCTACAATTTCTACAGTACGCATGGATTAAAGTTAGGATATCAAATTTCCAAAAATAATTGGAATTTTACTTTTAGCCCGCAAGTAGAAAAACAAAAGAATATTAACAACCTTATCAATGAAGGAATACTATCATATCGATTTCGCACAGATATTGGTACTGCAATTAAATCTCATCGAATTAATTTAACTGCGGAGTACTCCTACTCTGAAGCATCAAAAACGCTTTATAAATTTTCTAGTTTTAAAACAACTTTAAGCTACAGTTTTAAAAACTTTTCTTTGAATGGTACAGCGCAGTTTAATCCTAATACTATTTATGATTTAAATTATTTTTCAGAAAGCAGTGATAATTTTATAAACTATAGTGCTTATTCCTCGTATAACTTTTCGGCTTTACAAAATAAAATCAAAGGTTATCTATCAGCAGGACTTAATTATTCTGAACTTTACAATAATGTAAATCAGAATGCTAACGCAAATATCGAATATAAAATAACAGAAAGTTGGGCCGCTACAGGTTATGCTAACTATTCCAATTATCAATCTTTACTTGCAAATAGTTTTAAAGGAAATAATTATCAATACAAGGTTGGTATTAAGAAATACTTTTCGAATGGAGGTTCGGGTGGCTATCACACTATTAGTTTACAATTCTTTCAAGATAAAAACTTAAATGGTATATTAGATAAAGGAGAAAATTTAATGGCAGAAGAAATTATCAAGTTGGATAGTTACGTTGCTAAAACCGATAAGAATGGCAAAGTAAGTTTTAGAAATGTACCGAAAGGAACTTATAAGTTACGTGTGAATGAAAGCGTGGGCGTTCGCTTAATGCAGGATCCTGAAATCATAGTTGGTAAAAATGTAAATTTAAAAATAGGATTAGGAAAAAATAATAAGGTAAAAGGTAAACTGGTTGAAGTGAAGCAAACTTATGATGATTTAGAATCAGATGTTCGTGGAATTGTAGTTTATGCAGAAGATGATAAAGGACAAAAAACGTACACCGCGGTCGACCAAAATAATGAATTTGAATTCTACCTTAAAAATGGATCATACCGCATTTTTATAGAAAACAATAAATACGAGTATGTTAAATCATCTCAAACAATACAATTAAACAATGCTGACTATTCTGAAACGCTTCTTTTCAATTACGTGAAAAAAGACAGACAGATCAAAGTCAAGAAATTTTAAATCGTACGATATGAAACTACTATATACATTATTTTTCGCACTATTTTTTTTACTGACAGGTACAGAGTCTGTTTCTGCGCAAGATGTTAGAATCACAATTCCAGGAAACTCCATTTTTAATCGATCTGAGTTTGTAACAGTTCAAAATGTAATGAATAGCCAAGGTAATAAGTCATGGAGAGTGGGCGGAATAGACCCAAAAATTAGGTCTGATTCAGGTGAAAATTTTAAGCATACTTCCTCTGGTGAATTTAAATTACCTACATCTGTTCTTCAATGGCAACTAGCGAAGATTGGAAACCAAACTCCACCATTTGATTCTGGGGACGTGTTACCGGGATATAAATGGTTTACAAATTCTTTTCAAACATGGTATCAACCTAGTGGTGGCTCTAAGTATAATCAAGGAGATATAAATTTTAGTTTTCGAGTACCATCATTACAAATTGAGGGCAATACCTTTCATGCAGGGCAGTATAAACTAGAGGTAGTGCAGGATTATGGTCGTAGCGGTTGGTATGCAATCCAATTTAGTCCTGATAATTTTAATGTTTTTATTTCCATTCCCGAAGAGATTAAGTGGATTTCAGGTGCTGACAGTAAAAATGTTACTATTAACTCATTAAATGATTTCCGCTCTGGTTCACAACTTTCTGTAAATCTTGGTACAATGGAAGTTGGCCATACGGTTGATTTTACTTTAGCAGCAAAGAGTAGAAAAAAGGAATTTACATTTAAACCATTAGATGGAAAAGATGGAAAATTTACTATTTCAACAGTTAAATTGGGTAGTAGCAACCCAAAAATTAATTCTAAATTAATTACTGAGAAGTTTAATAATCACTCTGCAGAGGGTGCTTTTAAAGTGGAGCGTGGCAATAGAAGCGTTTTCGACTTAAATCTAACAATTAGTTCAGAAGATTTTAAAAATGACTTTTTCGAAGCTGGAACTTATGCTTTTCAAATTGTGCTTGATGCCAAAAGTGCTAATAAAGTTAACTCAGAAAAAGAAATTGAAGTTACATTAGTGGTTCCTGCATTATCAGAAATTTCGGTTCCTGGCGGAAACTCTGAGGTGAATTTTACATTCAATACGATGCAGCAATATAATGAAGGACAAAGCAAAACTGTTCCTAATCAGTTGCGGGTTTCTAATAATGAAAAATATGAACTGTATGTGAAATCTGCTGCAAATTACTTTAATTCTAATGGTGTGCAATCGACTTTAAATTCATCTATATTGCAAATTAGTGTTGAAGGAAACACACAAAAACAAACACTCACTACTACTCCTAAAAAATTAATAGATAAAGGAAATCCTGCAATCGACAAGAATTTAAATGTTATCTATACAATATCACCAGAGTCAGCGCAGTCGTTAGTTCAGCAGCAAAAGAAAATATACGGTATTAATATAATTTACAGCTTTACAGCTTTATAATAAAAAATTTTAAGTCATGGAAAAAATTGAAAATCCACATAACGCCGCTAAAAAAGACACTACATATAAATTA
The DNA here is from genome assembly GCF_003688495.1 of Flavobacterium weaverense. Classification (GTDB taxonomy): domain Bacteria; phylum Bacteroidota; class Bacteroidia; order Flavobacteriales; family Flavobacteriaceae; genus Flavobacterium; species Flavobacterium weaverense. The sequence continues at coordinate 185,056 of NZ_REFH01000009.1, forward strand.
AGCATATTTGAAAACCGCTATGGTGAAGCATTTGATTTTTTGATTTTTTCAATCGTTAGTATGACTGACGTAGCCTTATGTACTGTGACGCTTTTTAGCGATGACAAAGCGTATGTAATAGCGACAAATGACAATTCCATTGAGAAAATTTGGCCGTTTGATAAACAATTCGATCAAATTTCAATTGATGATAATGAAATAGAAACTGCTCATGAAGCAAGTGCTTTAGATGTGAAATTCAGCACTGCTTTTCCAATAACGGATTCTAATAATGTTATTATAGGAAGCTTAAATATTTTTGATACTAAAGAGCGTATTCTTACGCCAGAAAACAAAATCTATCTTGACAAATCAATCCAACAGCTAAATCGTTGGGTTAGAATCAAAGAAAAAGAGCAACGTTTGACTAATCAAGATCATTTATTTGAGTTTGCAGATGACTTAATTGGAATATTTTCGCTTGACGGCAAATTTATAAAAATCAATCCCGCTTTCGAAAAAACACTTGGTTGGGAAAGCGAAGAGTTTATGGAAGCGAATTTTATAGATTTTGTATTTGAAGAGGATAAACAAGAAACCTTAAATGCAATGAGCACTCTTAACAAGGGTGAACGGATTCAAAATTTCACTAATCGTTATCTTACGAAATCCAACACAATTAAATGGATTGAATGGACTTGCTCGTCTGATCTTGACTTAAACGTCGCATATACTATAGGAAGAGATGTTACTGAGTATGTACAAAAAGAAAAGTTATTACGTAAAAGTGAATTAAAATTCAGGAAAGTATTCGAAAATATTAGTGGAATATTAAGTGTTTTAGACCTTGATGGAAATTTTATCGAAGTAAACAAAGCTGGATTAATTGCTTCAGGCTTTTCAGAAGAAGAAATGAGCACTTCATCGCTTTATGATCTTATCGATCCAATAAGACATAATAGAATAGAATTCTTCTTAAGTGAAATTAAAAAACAAGGTTACGCAGCCGGTGAAATGGAAATCATCAAAAAAGATGGTGAGCAATCAACCTGGTACTTTATGTGTTCTCTAGATGAAGATCAGAACGGTAATAAGCAAATTTTCTCTAACGTAATTGATATCACGGAACGCAAGAGAATCGATGAAGAACTTAGAAAAGCAAAGGAAGATGCCGAAGAAGCATATTTAGCTAAATCTGAGTTTGTTGCTAATATGAGTCACGAAATACGTACGCCATTGAATGGAATAATTGGTTTCACTGAGCTTGCTTTAGGAACTAATTTAGATGACACTCAGAGACAATATTTAGAAATTATCAATCAATCTGGTATCTCACTGTACAGCATAATAAATGACATATTGGATTTTTCGAAAATGGAAAAGAACCATATGAAATTAGACATCGACAAAATTGATGTAGAAGAAGTAATCTCTGAAGCGTTCAATATTGTCTCTTACAGTGCCAATAAAAAAGGTCTTGAAATGCTAATCGATATTGACCAAACCGCACCAAGATATATTTGGGCAGACGGTATGAGACTCAAGCAAATATTTGTAAACCTCTTAAGTAATGCACTTAAATTTACTGAAAAAGGAGAAATCAAATTATACGTTAAAGTATTAGACGACTTAGGCGATAGTAGATTAAAAATGCGTTTTGGCGTGCGTGATACTGGAATAGGGATTCATATTGATAAGCAGCAAGAAATATTTAATGCTTTTTCTCAAGAAGATGCTAGTATTACAAAGCGATTCGGTGGAACAGGATTAGGGTTAACAATTTCGAACAAACTTCTAGCATTGTCTGACAGTGCGCTTGAGTTAGAAAGTGAACAAGGCAAAGGAAGTAATTTCTTTTTCGACATTGATTTCGACACTGAAAAAGAAGAATTTAAAATGGAGCTTGACGGAATAAAAAGCGTTCTAATTGTTGATGATAATGACAACAATAGAATGATTCTTCGTAGAATGTTAGAAATAAAAGGAATAGCAGTTACAGAAGTTAACAGCGGATTGCAAGCAGTGCTTACAATGATGGAAAAAACCAAGTTTGACGTAATTATCATGGACTATCATATGCCTGTTATGGATGGTATTGAGACGATCAGAAAAATTAAAGATTTAAATAAAAATGCTCCTTTTATTGTACTCTATAGCTCTTCTGACGATGAAACACTTCAGGAAGCCTGTGAGGAATTAGAAGTAGATAATAGATTGGTAAAGCCAATTAGAATGAACTTAATGTACAAAGTACTTTCTAAACTTAAAAATGATAGTAAAATTGAGGAAGAAGCTATTGAGATTGAAGAAAAGCAATCTGATGTTATAAAATACGGAGTAACGATATTAGTCGCTGAAGACAATCCAGTTAATATGTTCTTAACTAAAAGTTATCTGAAAGAATTAATTCCCAATTGTAACATCATTGAAGCTTCTAATGGCGAGGAAGCGGTTGAACAGTTTAAAAAACAAAGTTTAGATCTTATTTTAATGGACATTAGAATGCCTCAATTGAATGGAATCGATGCAACTTTATTAATACGCAGTTTAGAGAAAGATATCGAGATTCCTATAATTGCTTTGACAGCAGGAAGTTTACCCGGTGAAAAAGAAAAATGTGTCCAAGCAGGAATGAATGATTTTTTAGCTAAACCCTTATTAAAATTAACTTTAGCTACTATGCTAAAAAAGTGGATTGGTAAAGAGTAAAAAATAACTAAATTCGCAATCCCCTTTTCGAATTAAAAATTAATAAAAAAGTACTAATGATCAATACGCTTGAAGAATTACAACTAGAAAACACAAAACTTAAAAACGAAAATAATCTTTTGACAGGTTGGATTTCTTTGATTTCTCATGATACTAAGCAAATATTTGGCAATTTAAAATGGATAATCGAAGCTTACGACGATAATATTATTGGTAAAGAAGATCTTTTTAAAATGTTGCCTCAAATTAAAAAAGACGCTACAAAGAATTTCAATACGGCTCAAGATACTAGTGATTGGTTAAAAACGCAGTATGGTAATTTCAAACCTAAAAATGAAAATATTAATGCTTTCAACTTGTTTGAACAACTTCAGGAAGAGCAAGATAGCAAAATTACTGCAAAAGAATTAAATTTTGAATTTGAAGGTGATCGTACTCTAGAACTAATAACTGATCGCACTTTAATCCATTTTATACTTAACAAATTAGTTGATAATGCCATTAAGTATTCAAATAAGCAAAGCAAAATAATTCTAAATGTTACTAAAACCGATAGAGAATTCATCTTATCGATAACAGACTTTGGCACTGGAATTAATGAAAAGAATATAGATTCGATCTTTTCTTTCGAAAGTTCGGTGTTTGCAGGAACGATGGGCGAAATCGGTGCAGGTTTAAGTTTGAAAATCGTTCAAAGTTTTGTATTTTTGTTATATGGTAAAATTGTAATTAAGTCCAAATTGGACGAAGGAACAACAGTTTCCATTTATCTACCCCAAATCGATAAATAATAAAATATGCAAAAAATTGATCGTATTCTAGTTGCGGATGATCATGAAATTGTAAGAATGGCATTACTTCATGTAATCAGACAGTTGAAACCTCACGCTCACTTGTCTGAAGTAAATGATTATAAATCATTGTACACTGCTATTTCTAACGATTCTTATGATTTACTTATATTAGATGTTAATATGCCTAATGGCTCATTTCAAGAGGCTGTCAATTATGTAAAATTGAAACAGCCAAAAATTAAAATACTTGTTTTCTCTTCCCAAGATGAACTGATTTACGCGTTGCGCTATTTAAAATTGGGAGCTGATGGTTATTTGAATAAAGAATCTTCCTCTGCTAAAATTGAGAAAGCTTTGAATGCTATGCTGACTTCAGGACGTTATATTTCTGAAGAAGTGAAAGATGCAATGATTTCAGAATCTTTAAATGGTCCTACAAATAGTACTCCTATTGAATCATTATCAAATAGAGAATTACAAATTGCTAATAAATTAGTGGAAGGAATACCTTTAAAGGAACTTTCGAACACATTAAATTTACATTCATCGACAATTAGCACGTACAAAAATAGATTGTTTGAAAAGCTAAATATACAGTCTATACCAGAGCTCGTTGAAGTTTTGAGGCTTTATAAAGAATAACTTTGTAATCGAATAGTTTTAGATTTCAAGAGAGACAAAATAGAAAATATCTGTTTTGTCTTTTTTTATTTAGAAGCAATTAATTATGTGAAGTTTATCTTTATATCAAATTTAGTCGTTCTAATACTATCTAACTGTACTTTTGAATTAAATTTGCTGTATCAAATATCATATTTAATTATTACAGAAATAGTTCTAGTGGAAGTGGAAAAAATGCAAGAAACAAAATGGAATGTTTGCAAGGAATGTAAAGGACAAGGTAAAAAAAGCCATGGCCTCAGCAAGAAGACGCAATACGAGTACAAATTAGCTTTGCAACAATTTGAGAAAAGTAAAGAAATTGCCCAACTTCCAAAAATTCCCAAAGCACATTTATATACTTGTAAAGATTGCTTAGGACTTGGTATTGTTCCCGGTTCAGAATATCCTCTTCAAGATAAAAATAAATTTCCAGAGATAGCAATAATTGGTGGTGGAATTGGTGGAGCAGCATTAGCTGTAGCTTGTTTACATAGAGGAATTCCTTTTACAATCTATGAGCGCGACAAAGATTTTGATTCGCGATCTCAGGGTTACGGCCTCACTTTACAGCAAGCTAGTAAAACAATAAACGCGTTAGGAATAAAGTCACTGTATGACGGAGTAATTTCGACAAAGCATATCGTACATAATACGGATGGTGCTGTTCTGGGGGAATGGGGAGTTAGAAAATGGCTAGACGGCGATGTTAAAAATTCGAAAAAAAGAACTAATATACATATTGCTCGTCAATCCCTTAGAAAGGCTTTATTAGAACAGTTAGATATACAAGAAAGTATTAAATGGAATCACCAACTCATAGATTTCAAAGAAGCTCCAGATAAATCGATGGAATTAACTTTCCTTGTTGACGGCGTAATGAAAAATACAAAAGCTGATTTAATTGTTGGTGCTGATGGTATTAGAAGTTCCGTACGGAAATTATTATTTGGAGAAACAACTACTCCACTACGATATCTAAACTGTATTGTGATTTTAGGAATTTGTCCTTTAACAGCAATCGAAGATACAAATAGCTCGTTACTTGATTCTGCTACTGTCTTTCAAACTGCCAATGGGAGCGAACGAATATATATAATGCCTTACGACTCAGAATCTGTTATGTGGCAGCTTAGTTTTCCAATGACAGAAAATCAAGCGCTAACCTTAAGTGCTAAAGGACAAAAATCACTAAAAGAAGAAGCAATTCTAAGATGTCAATGGCACACTCCTATTCCTGCGATAATAAAAGCTACTTCTGTTAATCAAATCTCTGGTTATCCTGCATACGATAGAGAATTGCTCGATTCAGATTTACTAATTAATGCTGGAAACAGTACTTTAATAGGCGATGCTGCACATCCTATGAGTCCGTTCAAGGGACAAGGTGCAAACCAAGCATTACTTGATGCATTAGCATTGGCACGAGCCATTACTAAAGAGTGTGAATCTTCCTCTCAATGGAAAATAGATGGACTCAGAAATACTATTTTGAAAGATTTTGAATCTGAAATGATAGAACGAACTGCTGTCAAAGTTAAAGATTCTGCTGAAGCAGCACTATTCCTGCATTCTGAAACGGTACTTTTAGAAGGTAATTCACCGCGCGGAAGTCTTGCAAAGAAAAAGTAATAATAAAATCTTGTTACAATAGAATCAATCGTACAATAATCTAAAATAAATTTTTACAAATCTTTCTTTTCTATAATGCTTAGACTGAGATTCTCTAGCTGTAAATAATACAATATTATAATCTAAAATTAAATTTTACTAAAAAATGAGAATTTACATTTTATGCTATTGCTTTCTAACGACAATTTATTAAAATGTTTCTATCAAAACTTTATAAATTTATTCAGACTCCCTTTTAAAGCTACAAAATGTAAAATTTTGAATCGTTTCGAAAGGTGTTTTATGATCTTCAGTGATACATCTTACTTTATGAAATCCATTTTTGAATGCAATTTCCAAATCATTTTCACCGTATTGTACAATATTTAGTCCACTACATTTCGTTGGTCCGTTTTTAGAAAAGGTTCCAATTATTAAATATCCCTTAACTGCTTTTCTGGCCAACTGTAAATATTTTTCAATTTGTTGTGGTGTCGTTAAGAAATGAAATGTCGCTCTGTCGTGCCAAATATCATAGTTCCTTGTTGGAACAAATTCAGTTATATCGCTTACAATCCAATTAACTTTCTCACCTTTTGCTCCCAATCGCTTTTTAGCCTTTTCCAGTGCTTTTGCTGAAATATCTAAGACGGTAATGTTTTTATATCCTTCTTCTAATAAATAATCTACCAGTTTACTATCTCCTCCACCAATATCAATAATTTCGACATTTTTATCTAAACTAAAAGAATGAATAAACTCAAGAGAAGTTCTTGGAACATCTTGTGTCCAACTAACTTGTTCTGGATTTTTAGTTTCATAGACTGTTTCCCATTGATCTTTATTAGCTTCATTCATAATTTCCTTGCTTCCGTTTAATTGTTATTAAAAACGTTTTACTGCTTACTATATATACAAATTTAGTAACTATTTATTTTCTTACACAGTTTATTTTTTTTCGGACAACATTTACAATGCTAATCGCCAAGTCTTTGTTCAATACATTTTAACGATTTTTTAGAATACAATCCCTTTTTTAGTTTAATTAAACCTTGGATGATAAAAGTATAGATAAATATGCATTAAAATATAAAATGAAAATTACAAAATATAGCTTAGCATTACTTAATGTTTATAATGACTTAAAAAATAGTGCAATAGTTCTGGTAAAGCTTCAACTTTGACCTGCTTTATTAAATCTATTTTTAAGCTATTGAAAGGTCTTTGAAATCGTTAAGTAGATTTTAAAATCGGTAGAGAACAATAAATTAGTGTATAACACTTTTCTAAAATAAGGTATTTAAAAGTAACTGCTTTTATTTCAAACTATTGGATATCGATGATTTTTGAAATTGATGACAAAGATTATCCATATATCAAAAAAAAACTCCTTAATTTCTTAAGAAGTTTTGTGGGCGATGAGGGGTTCGAACCCCCGACCCCCTCGGTGTAAACGAGGTGCTCTGAACCAGCTGAGCTAATCGCCCTTTCGGGTTGCAATATCTTTCGGTATTGCGTGTGCAAATATACAGTTAGAAATCGTATTCACAAGCACTTTTTAAAATTATTTTTATAAAAAATTTTCAATATTTCCTTTGTCTCTCTTTAACAGCATTTTAAATAAGAGATGATTCCGAATCATTTTTTTGTATTCCCTTCGTATAGTCTTACATTTGCTTTTTTAAACAATAAAAAATGGCAAGATTCAAAGAAAACGATTTACCAAAATCAAAAATCACAGCGACATCACTCAATAAAGCACTAATTATCTTCAAATATGCAGGCGGTCATAAATGGAAATTCTACGTTGGTTTAATATTTCTTCTTTTTACAGGAGCAACAGCTTTAGCATTTCCAAAGCTTATGGGTATGCTTATCGATTGCGTTAAAAATAAGAATAACTCTGAAGCTAATTATATTGCATTAGGTCTTATTGTTATTTTATTTATGCAATCCATATTTTCATTTTTTAGATTGTATTTATTTGTCAATTTTACTGAGCATACGCTAGCTAACCTTCGCTTGGCATTATATAGTAATTTAGTAAAATTACCGATGTCTTTCTTTTCGCAAAAGCGTGTAGGTGAATTAAATAGCAGAATCAGTTCTGATATTACCCAAATTCAAGACACCTTAACTTCAACCATCGCAGAGTTTTTAAGACAATTTATACTAATAATTGGTGGTGTACTTTTACTAGCAAGTGAAAGTATTAAATTAACATTATTAATGCTATCTGTTGTCCCTCTTGTAGCGGTGGCAGCGGTTATTTTTGGTCGTTTTATTCGAAAATACTCAAAAAATGTTCAAGATAAAGTGGCAGAAAGCCAAGTTATAGTTGAAGAAACAATGCAAGGTATTTCTATTGTAAAGGCTTTCGCCAATGAATGGTACGAAATCGCACGATATGATGGCAAAATTAAAGAAGTAGTAAAAATAGCAATCAAAGGAGGTAAATATAGAGGATACTTTGCATCATTTATTATTTTCTGTCTTTTCGGAGCCATTGTTGCTGTAGTATGGTTTGGTGTTCGCTTGAGCATCAGCGGAGAAATGAGCGTGGGTCAATTGATTTCGTTCGTTTTGTATTCTACATTTGTTGGAGCATCTTTTGGTGGTATAGCAGAACTATACGCGCAAATACAAAAGGCTATTGGAGCAACAGAACGTGTTTTTGAATTACTCGATGAAGCACCTGAAAAAATCAATTCAGTTCAAAATCCTTCTTATCAAAAAATTAAAGGTGATGTGACTTTCAAAAACGTCGGTTTCAGCTATCATTCTAGAAAGGAAATTAAAGTATTAAAAGATGTTAGTTTTACCGCTAGTTATGGCCAAAAAATTGCCATCGTTGGACCTAGTGGAACTGGAAAATCGACTATAGCATCATTACTTTTACGCTTTTACAACATTGATAGCGGAGAAATACTTGTCGATGGTAAAAATATTTATGATTATGACTTAGAAAAGCTACGTGGAAATATGAGCATTGTACCGCAAGACGTTATTTTGTTTGGTGGAACGATCAAAGAAAATATAGCCTACGGAAAACCAGATGCTACTAATGACGAAATAATTTTGGCAGCGAAGCAAGCAAACGCTCTCAATTTTATCGAAAGTTTCCCTGAGAAATTTGAAACAATCGTTGGAGAACGAGGAATTAAATTATCGGGAGGTCAAAGACAGCGTATTGCAATTGCACGCGCCTTGCTAAAAAATCCTAGTATTTTAATTTTAGATGAAGCGACTTCTTCATTAGATAGTGAAGGTGAAAAATTAGTCCAAGAAGCTCTTGAAATTTTAATGCAAGGAAGAACGAGTATAATTATTGCACACCGTTTATCTACAATTCGTAGCGCTGACCAAATATTAGTTTTAGACAATGGAGTAATCTCAGAGCAAGGAACACATCAAGAACTTATTACATTGGAAAACGGAATGTATAAAAACTTAAGTAACTTACAGTTTAGTAATAGTTAGGATACTCTCCCCTCCCGAAGTATCGGGACTCTCCGAAGGAGAGGGCGAGTAAAGACATAATAGAAATAGTATTAAATTAAAAAGCTCCAATTTTGAAAAATTGGAGCTTTTTTTGTTTCTATAGAATTAGAAGATAAGCGAGGAAAGCTGAAAACTAATAATACACTATCATTTTCCGATCACTCACTATTTAACACTGATAACTAAATACTACACTGATCAATCAATACTGAACACTGATCACTGAAACTTACTTCCCCTTTCTTCTATTTCTTTCTGCTTTTATCATTGATAATTCGCGGCTTGTTTGTCCCGCAACTGAAGTATTTTCTTCAGCACGACGAATTAAGTACGGCATAACATCTTTTACCGGTCCAAAAGGCAAGTATTTAGCGTCGTTATATCCATTTTCAGCTAAGTTGTAGCTAATATTATCACTCATTCCGTACAATTGACCAAACCAAATACGTTCATCGTTTGCATTTATACCTTTCTCTTTCAATAATTCCATCAATTTGTAAGTACTCAATTCGTTATGAGTTCCTGCAAAAATTGACATCGTATCTAAATGTTCTGCCATATAACAAACAGTATCATCATAATTTTTATCGGTAGCTTCTTTAGTTGCGCATATTGGAGATGGATATCCCTTTTCTATAGCGCGAGCTATTTCCTTTTCCATGTAAGCGCCACGAACAAGCTTCATACCAATAAAAAATTCTTCTGCTTTTGCTTTTTCATGCAATTGTTTTAAGTAATCTAAACGATCCCAGCGGTACAATTGTAAAGTATTAAAAACAATAGCTTTTTCTTTATTGAATTTGCGCATCATATTAGTTACCACTTCGTCAGCAGCGTCTTGCATCCAACTCTCTTCTCCATCAATCAACAAAGCGACATTCTTTTTATGAGCTTCGTTACACACTTGGTCAAAACGAACTAATACTCTATTCCATTCTGCTTGCTCATCAGCAGTTAAAGCAATTTTAGCTCCAATTTTTTCGTACAGTTCGAAACGGCCAAAACCAGTCGGTTTGAAAACTGCAAATGGAATTGCCTGACGTTCTTTGGCAAATTCAATAGTTTTCAAAGTCATATCTAATGCAGCATCAAACTGATTTTCCTCTTCTTTTCCTTCAACAGAATAATCTAAAACAGACGAAACTCCTTTCGTATACATCTTATCCACCACTGAAAGACAGTCGTCTTCGTTCACGCCACCACAAAAATGGTCAAAAACAGTAGCGCGAATCAATCCTTCAACAGGAAGGTTAGCTTTTAGTGCAAAATTTGTAACTGCGGTACCTATTCGAACTAAAGGTTGATTATCAATCATTTTAAAAAGAAAATAAGCTCTGTCTAGCTCAGTGTCGCTTTTTAACGAAAATGCAACTTGTGTATTATTGAATATTTTTTCCATTTTTTGTGAAATTTTTCTACAAATATAAAGAGACTTTTAAATATTATTCAGCAAAAATTACCTTATTTTGCGGTTATAATAAATTATTTAAGATGCAATCAATTCAAGCCAACAGTTATCCAATTCATTTTAATGAAAAAGCATATGAAGCACTAAATCTTCATATAAACGAAAACAAATATTCAAACCTATTTATTATTGTTGACAGTAATACAAATGAGTTTTGTTTACCTCATTTTCTGCCCTTTTTAGAAACTGATTTAACGATTGAAATCATAGAATTTGAAGCTGGAGAAGTTAATAAAAATATAGAGACTTGCGTCCAAGTCTGGAATGTGTTAACAGAGCTTGGCGCTGACAGAAAAACTTTAATCATTAATTTAGGTGGAGGCGTTGTAACGGATTTAGGTGGTTTTGTAGCCTCTACTTTTAAAAGAGGTGTTGATTTTATTCACATTCCTACTACCCTACTATCAATGGTTGACGCTTCTGTAGGTGGAAAAAACGGAGTAGATTTAGGTAATTTAAAGAACCAAATTGGTGTGATCAACGTACCGACAATGGTTCTTATTGATACACAGTATCTTGAAACGGTTCCTCAAAACGAAATGCGTTCTGGATTAGCAGAAATGCTAAAACATGGTTTGATTTATGATAAAGAATATTGGGAACAATTTCTGGATTTAAAAGCACTCGATTTCGCTGACTTTGACCAATTAATTTACCGATCTGTAGAAATTAAGAACGAAATCGTGACCCAAGATCCCACTGAGAAAAACATCCGCAAAGCATTAAATTTCGGACACACGCTCGGTCATGCCATTGAAAGTTATTTTTTAGAAAACGAAGATAAGACTACTTTGTTACACGGTGAGGCAATTGCTGCGGGAATGATATTAGAAAGTTATATTTCTATGAGCAAAGAATTGATAAATGAAAACGAATATTCGGAGATCAAATCAAGTCTCAAATCGATATATGAAGACATTCTTTTTGATGAAAATGATATCGAACCTATACTTGATTTACTTATTCATGATAAAAAGAACGAATATGGTAACATACAGTTTGCACTTATTGAAGGTATCGGAAAGATTAAAATTAATCAATCAGTTGAAAATGAATTAATTCTTAATGCCTTCGCAGATTATAAATCTTAATTTTATTTTTACAAAAAGGAGATAGTGAGTTTATAATATTTTTTTACATTTGCATCAATGAAAAAGTGTCAAAATAAGCCAAATTATAGTTCTAATAAAACTCGGAACAATATGTCTTTTCTAAGAATATTGAAGCGATTTTATTCTATTAAAGGAAACTTTAGTTTTGATGTATTTCAATATATGAAATCAGATCACGAAAAGCTTCAGATTATATATGCAAATATTCGAGTTTGAATTGTAGCTTAAATTATTTTAAAATATTCTAATCTACTAATTTATTACATCTGATGAACACAAAATATTCTGATTTAATCAATCAAACTTATTATTTCCCGCAAGAAGAATTTAAACTGAACAAAGATAATCTTCAATTTCATAATATTGATTTGATGAGTCTTGTTGAAAAATATGGTACGCCATTAAAATTCACATATTTACCACAAATTTCAAATAACATCAACAAAGCTAAAGCATGGTTTAGAAAGTCGATGGAAAAAAATAAGTACGAAGCTAAGTATTATTACTGCTACTGTACTAAGAGTTCTCATTTTGAATATATAATGAATGAGGCGTTCAAAAACAATATACACATTGAAACATCGTCTGCTTTTGACATTAATATCGTTGAGAATTTACTTCAAAACGGTAAAATAAACAAAAGTACCTACGTAATATGTAATGGTTTCAAAAGAGACCAATATGTTGAAAATATCGCGCGATTAATTAATAATGGTCATAAGAATACGATTCCTATTATTGATAATTACGAAGAGCTAGATTTACTTCAAGCAGAAATCAAAGGTAAATTCAAAATTGGAATTCGTATCGCTGCGGAAGAAGAACCAAAGTTTGAGTTTTATACTTCAAGACTTGGAATAGGATACAAAAACATAGTAAGCTTTTACAAGAAACAAATTCAAGATAATAAAAATTTGGAACTGAAAATGTTGCACTTTTTTATCAATACTGGGATTAACGACAATGCTTATTACTGGAACGAACTTGTAAAATGTATCAAAGTTTATGTTGCCTTGAAAAAGGAATGTCCATCATTAGACGGATTAAACATTGGTGGTGGTTTTCCAATTAAAAACTCTCTAGCATTCGATTTCGATTATCAATATATGATCGACGAAATTATTAACCAAATCAAAATTGCTTGCGACGAAGCAGAAGTTGATGTTCCTAATATTTTTACAGAGTTTGGATCGTTTACAGTAGGAGAAAGCGGTGGAGCTATTTATCAGATTTTGTATCAAAAACAACAAAACGATAGAGAGAAATGGAATATGATTGATTCTTCTTTCATTACTACTTTACCAGATACTTGGGCAATTAATAAGCGTTTTATAATGCTTGCTGTTAATCGCTGGAATGATACGTATGAAAGAGTTTTGCTAGGCGGAATGACTTGTGATAGTGATGACTATTACAACTCTGAACAAAACATGAACGCAATTTATTTACCTAAATACAATAAAGAAAAACCACTTTATATTGGTTTTTTTAACACTGGAGCTTATCAAGAAACAATAGGTGGATATGGTGGTTTGCACCACTGTTTGATTCCGCAGCCAAAACATATTTTGATTGATAGAGATGAAAATGGTATATTGGCAACTGAAGTTTTCTCAGAGCAACAAACTGCTGACGAGGTACTTAAAATATTAGGTTACGATAAAAAATAATATATATTTGTCTATTAGCTAAGTAATTTTTATAAATTGCTTTATTTATAAATCAAATTTATGTAAGACTTTTTAAGATTAAATAAAATAAATAAAAACAAAATGAGTAAAGGACCAATCAGCCAATTTATTGAGAAGAATTATCTGCATTTTAATGCAGCTGCTTTAGTGGATGCTGCAAAAGGATATGAAGAACATTTATTAGATAATGGGAAAATGATGATTACGCTTGGTGGTGCGATGAGTACTGCTGAACTTGGAAAATCATTAGCAGAAATGATCCGTCAGGACAAAGTACATATCATTTCATGTACTGGAGCTAATCTTGAAGAAGATATTATGAACTTAGTTGCTCATAACTCTTACAAGAGAATCCCAAATTACAGAGATTTAACACCTCAAGAAGAGCGCGATTTATTAGACAATCACTTTAATCGTGTAACTGATACTTGTATTCCTGAAGAAGAAGCCTTTAGAAGATTACAATCACATTTATTCGACATTTGGAACAAAGCTGATAAATCTGGAGAACGTTTTTTTCCACATGAATTTATGTTCCAAATGATTAACTCAGGAGTTTTAGAGCAGTATTACGAAATTGATCCAAAAGATTCTTGGATGGTTGCTGCAGCTGAAAAAAATCTTCCAATAGTAGTTCCAGGTTGGGAAGACAGTACGATGGGAAATATTTTTGCATCGTATTGCATCAAAGGAGAATTCAAACCAACAACTACAAAAAGCGGAATTGAATACATGATGTGGTTAGCGGATTGGTATCCAAAAAACTGTGGTGGTAAAGGAATCGGTTTCTTCCAGATTGGTGGTGGAATTGCTGGTGACTTCCCTATATGTGTGGTACCAATGCTAGATCAAGATTTAGAAGTAGAAAATGTTCCTTTTTGGAGCTATTTCTGTCAAATTTCAGATTCTACAACAAGTTACGGTTCATATTCAGGAGCAGTGCCAAATGAAAAAATTACTTGGGGTAAGTTAGATATTACAACTCCTAAATTTATCATCGAGTCTGATGCTACAATTGTAGCACCATTAATTTTCGCTTATTTATTAGACCTATAGCATATTTATGAAAAGAGTAATAGTTGATTACGCCAAACTTACGAACGAAATTTTAAATCTACTAGTAGAAAAATTTCCAGATGGTTATGATGATTCAAACATCATAAGTTTTAGAAACGCTAAAAATGAATTGATTGAAGCAGTCGAGGTTCGCACTGATGATACAATTTATTTGGTAAAAGTGAGCACAAAACTTTCTGATAGAATTGAAAATTATGACGAAGATGAGGAAATGTTAATTGACGAAGTTGTTGAGCCGATAAAAGGTCTAGACTTAGATGATGATATTGACGATGATGACGAAGATGATGCTATCGATAAGCCAGATACTGGCGATGATGAAGATGACGAAGATGCAGATGAAAAAGATTATGCAGATGAAGAAGACGATCAAGATGATGAAGATTAATTTCTATCATTCTTACTTATACAATTTAAAAGGAACTCTTAAATGAGTTCCTTTTTTTTATTACTTTAGTTTCAAAACGTACACGCCACAATGACTACCCAAATCTTACACGACACATTAAAGGAAAATTTTGGATTTGAAAAATTCAGACCTAATCAAGAAGACATAATTAATGGCGTGCTTTCTGGACAAGATACTTTAGCAATCATGCCCACTGGTGGTGGGAAATCAATCTGTTTTCAATTGCCTGCGTTGCTCTTTCCGGGTATTACAATAGTTATTTCGCCACTTATTGCTTTAATGAAAGATCAAGTTGATAGTTTGAAAGCAAATGGCATTGCAGCATGCTTTATTAACAGTAGTCAAACAGAAGGCGAACGTCAATTCTACATCGAAAGTCTAAAAAACAACACAATAAAATTAGTTTACATTGCGCCTGAGAGTTTGTCTTTTCTAGATACTATTTTTAATAGTCTAACAATTAGTCTGATTGCAATTGATGAAGCACATTGTATTTCTGCATGGGGACATGACTTTAGGCCAGCTTATACTAACCTAGGATATTTAAAAAATCGCTTCCCTTCTACTCCAATCTTAGCTTTAACTGCAACGGCTGATAAAGCTACACGTAAGGATATTACCGATCAACTAAACTTAATAAATCCAACTATCTTCGTAGCTTCTTTTGATCGGAAAAATTTAAGTTTAGAAGTTCGTCCCGCTTTAGACCGCGTCAAACAAATTATCGATTTTATAAAAGAGAAGCCAAATGAGTCGGGAATAATTTACTGCTTAAGTAGAAAAACCACTGAGGAGCTTGCTGAAAAATTACAAAAAGTTGGAGTCAATGCAAAAGCCTATCATGCAGGTTTGGATAATAAAATTCGGTCAACAACGCAAGACCAATTTATAAATGATGATTGCCAAGTAGTTTGTGCTACAATTGCTTTTGGGATGGGAATTGACAAATCAAATGTGCGTTGGGTTATTCACTATAATTTACCAAAAAATATAGAAGGTTATTATCAAGAGATTGGTCGTGCGGGTCGCGATGGTCTGCCATCTGAAACCGTATTATTCGAAAGTTACGGCGACATGATTCAGCTTCAAAAATTTGCTTCTCAAGGTTTAAACGCCGAAGTGCAATTAGCAAAACTAGAGCGAATGAAACAATATGCCGACGCATTAAGCTGTCGTCGCAAAATTCTTCTTTCCTATTTTGGCGAACTTGTTACTGATAATTGTGGAAATTGCGATATCTGCAAAAACCCACCTTCATTTTTTGATGGAACTGTAATTGCTCAAAAAGCATTATCAGCCATTATTCGTTTGCAGGAAATTGAACCTTTACCAGTTATTATTGACTTTTTAAGAGGTTCTAAAAACGCATATATTTACGAAAAAGAGTATCAGCACTTGAAAACATATGGTGTGGGCGCTGATCTTTCTTGGTTTGATTGGAATCAATATTTAATCCAGCTGATAAATTTAGGCTATTGCGAAATTGCATTTCATCAGCAAAATAAAATTAGATTAACCGCTTTTGCAAAAAAAGTGCTTTTTGAAGGAGAAAAAGTGCAATTAACAACCGTACAGAAAATTAACGTAGATAAGATTGAATTAAAAGAAAAGAAATCAAAAACCACTGCTAATTCTCTTTTCGAAAACTTGAGAAAATTGCGTTATGAAATTTCTAAGGAAGTAGAAGTTCCGGCTTATGTGATATTTAGCGATGCCGCTTTGCGCCAAATGGAAACCGAGCGTCCTATGAGCGATCAGGAACTTTTAGCCATTGACGGTGTGGGAAAAGCAAAGCTAGAAAAATATGGCGATATTTTTATTAAAGCTATAATTGATTTTCAGAAAGCCAAATTAGTTACTAAAAAGAAAGAAGGGACAACTTACAAAGAAACTTTAGAACTATACAATAGTGGATTATCAGTTGGAGCTATCGCAGAGAAGCGGAAATTAGGTTTAAGTACAATTATGTCACACTTAGCTAAACTATACCTAGACGGATCAGCGATTGACTTAAAAACATTTGTTTCAACTGAGGAAGTTAGTGAAATTGCAATAGCTAAACAAAAGCTTGAATCTCCAGTTGCCTTAAAACCTTATTTTGATTATTTCGAAGAGAAAATAGATTACGGAAAAATCAGATTAGGTTTAGCGATACTCGAAAAAGAAAATACAATTAGTTAATTATGATTAATTCCTTCCAACCATTCGTAGATTCTAGTACCAAGATTTTAATTTTAGGAACTATGCCTGGAATAGCATCTCTTGAAAAACAAGAATATTACGCGCATCTGCAAAATCATTTCTGGCGTATTATCTACAAATTATATAGTGATCAAGAAGTTTCCACATTATTTTCAGATAAAATCAAAATTTTAAAGGCAAATTCTATCGGAATATGGGACGTATTGGAAAATTGCGAGCGAAAAGGAAGTTTAGACATGCATATTAAAAATTACAAGGAAAATGATTTTGAATCACTTTTTAAAAAATTTCCTGCAATACACAAAATTGCCTTTAATGGTAAAGAGAGTCATAAGTACTTTTATAAGAAATTTGGACAAATAAAAGGCATCACGTATTACGTAATGCCTTCTACAAGTCCTGCTAACACAATGTCTTTCGAAAAAAAATTAGAAATATGGTATGCGATAAAAGAGTAAATTATAAATAACGCTCTTCAAAAACTTTTTGATGGTGTTTTTGATGACCTATCATAATAAACCCAATCGCACGTACAGATACACCAGCATTAGATGCAATTCCCGTTCTTTCTAATTGTTCTACCGAAAGACTTTTAAATAAAAAAATATTTGAATGCCTCACAGCTGAAAACTCAGTTAATAAGTCTTGAAGACCGCGATTATTAGCCGCAGTGTTAATTATATATTCATTTTCATCAAATCCCGGTAACGGAGTTTTATCATTTCTTGAAATGCGTAAAGCACGATACGCAAAAATTCGCTCTGTATCTATTATATGTTGAATGATTTCTTTGATAGTCCACTTTCCCTCAGCATACCGATAGTCAAATTTATCCATAGGAATATTTTGCACAAAATGTATGAAATCATGTAGTGATATTTCTAGTTCTTCGATCAATGTTATCTCCCCCAAAGCATTAATATAAGGGAAATAAGATTCGGCATACTCTTTAACTGGTAATTGTGATAGTTTCATTTTTTTATCTTTTAAGCTGAATTTCTACTAGCATTTGTATTCCCAAAAAGAGAGCGTGTAACGATTTTCTCATACACTTTTATTAGCTCCTCATTTGGTACACTTTCTTTATTTAATTCATTTATCTTTAACAATGCATATTGTTGTATTGTTATCAATGGCAATATAATACGCTCTCTAACATCAATTGAAGCTTTACCATCAGGATAGTTCTCCATTAAACTTTTATGACCTGCAATTTTTAACAACAATCGTTTCGTTTCTAAAAATTCATCGTAAATAATTTGCCAAAATTCTCCAAACTCCGCATCTTTTCTCATATATGCCGTTAGCGGAAAAAATGACTTTGCTAATGACATCATACTGTTTTCTAAAAGTGTTTTAAAGAACATTGAATTATTGTATAAGTCCTGAACTTTGTCCCACTGATCAGTTTCCTCATAATGTTTTAGCGCCGTTCCTAAACCAAAAAATCCAGGAACATTTTGCTTCAGTTGGCTCCAAGAACCTACAAATGGAATTGCTCTTAAATCAGCAAAATCTAAACTTGCTGATTTGCTCCTTTTTGAAGGTCGGCTTCCTATATTTGTCTTTGCGTAATATTTCAATGTACTCATCTGTTCTAAATACGGAATGAATTTAGGATGATTTTTAAAACTTAAGTATTTTTCGTATCCCAAATCCGCTAAAGCATTTAGAACATCTTTTTCGCCGCCACTAAGCTCATTTTCACCTTTATTAAAAACTTGGTTTGTAACACCGGCGCTTACTAAATTTTCTAAATTATAGCGACAAGAATCCATAGTTCCAAAGTTTGAACTAATAGTTTGTCCCTGCACAGTAATTTGAATTTCGTTATTTTCAATATTTGGACCTAACGAAGCATAAAACTTATGTGTTTTTCCGCCACCACGAGCTGGAGGTCCTCCACGACCATCAAAGAAAATAACTTTGATTCCGTATTTTCTAGAAATTGCGGTAAGCTCTTCTTTCGCCTTATAAATACTCCAGTTTGCCATCAGATAACCACCATCTTTAGTTCCATCAGAAAATCCAAGCATTATTGTTTGCTTATTATCTCTGTTAGACAAATGCTTTGCATAAGCTGGATTTAAATATAATTTCTCCATTATTTCATGTGCACTTTGTAAATCTTCGACAGATTCAAAAAGAGGGATGATATCAACAGTAGGATTCTCCCAATTACTCAATCGGAATAATGCAAAAGTCTCCATCACATTAAGTGCGCTTTCATTATTACTAATAATGTATCGGTTGGCACCAAATTCTCCATTTTTAGCTTGAATCGTTTTAATGGATTGTACTGATTCAATAGTTAATCGGGTTAATTCATTTTCGAAAACCGTAGGATCTAAATCACTGCTTAAGTTCGATAAGACCTCGAATTTTTCTGCTTCTGCTAATTCAAAATAATTTTTAGGAAAAACGCTAGCATCGTTTTTCAAGTAATAATCAACAATATCACTAAAAACTGAATCGTGTATTTTACTGTTTTGACGAATATCCAATGACGCAAAATGAAAACCAAATAGATTTACTTTTATTAACAAAGCCTCTAAATCATCTAAATATAAAGATTGATGTTGGTCAATTATTATATGTTTAATTTTATTCAATTGTGCTTTAAACTCTTCTAGAGTGATAAATATTTCACCTTTAGAATAAAATACAGACCTATAAAGCTTATATTCAAGTTCAGCAACTAATGTATCTACGCCTGAGAAAGTTAATTTTCTTTTTAGTGCTCTAATTTCGATATAATAACATTTCAAAATTGAAGTACGAAGTCTTTCAGCAACATTTAAAGTTATGTCTGTAGTTACGAATGGATTTCCATCACGATCACCACCTGGCCAAAAACCAAGTTGAATTAATGGATTGTCAATTGATTTACCTTTAAAAATATTTTTTTGTAAGTAGTGCACCATTTCTCCTGACGTCTCATAGAAAACGTTTTCAAGATACCAGATCAAACTTACTGCCTCATCAAATGGATTAGGTTTTTCGTCCTTAATAAAAGGTGTTTTTCCTAATTGAGCCAATAATTGTTTAATCTCTAATAAATTATTTTTCCTGATTGCATTAGTTAAATCATTGATTATTCCTAATACTGCTCCTGGATAAAACTGAGTTGGATGCGCAGTTAAAACCGTCCTAACATGAAAATTTTGCAAAAAGTCAATTACTTCTTCCTGCTTGTTTTTAGCATCTGTTTTTTCTTTTACATCCCTTAACGATCCTCTTCCCTCCATATTGTGAACTATGGGAAAAGCTGCATCTTCAATCGCATCAAATAAAACAACTTGACGCTCGATGTACTGAATAAAACGAAACATTATATCAATCTTATCTTCCTCAGTAGCATTTTGAAAATATCGTTCAGCGAAGAAATCTACAATCTCTTTCGGTGTTTCTTGTTTTTTAAATCCTGTATCGCATATATCTGAAAACAAAGGCAGTAATGCTCCCGTATTATCAATGGAATCAAAAGGAAGCGTAATAAAAACACTATTATAGATATTATATTTTGATAGAACGTCTTGGTTAAAACGTTCGATTTTTGGTAAAGTGTACATAATTATATAGTTGTAGTTGGTTTAGTCAATTAATTTGTCATAAAAAAACCCCAAGAATAAACTTGAGGTTATATTTTAAATATAGCGTATTCAAGGTTAATTACATATTTTTGAAAATAGTATGCATCAAACGCTTCTTATCATTAATGCTTTCTTCAAGCGAAATCATAGTTTCAGTTCTATAAACACCATCAATATCATCAATCATAAAGATGACATCTTTTGCATGCTTAGTATCTTTTGCTCTAATCTTACAAAAAATATTGAATTTACCTGTTGTAACAGAGGCTACAGTTACATAAGGAATTTCATTAATACGTTCTAAAACGAATTTTGTTTGAGACGTGTTGTTTAGGAAAACACCAACGTAAGCGATGAAAGAATAACCTAACTTGTCATAATCAAGTACCAAAGATGATCCCATGATTATACCAGCATCCTCCATCTTTTTTACTCTAACATGAACCGTTCCTGCAGAAATCAGTAATTTTTTTGCAATATCGGTAAAGGGAACTCTTGTGTTATCAATCAGCATATCCAATATCTGGTGATCTACTTCATCTAAACGAAATTTACTCATAATTCTTTAATTAATTTTATTTTAATTGCTTTAACAAAGTATAAAATTATACATAAATATTAACAAGACGATACAATAATTACGATTTTATCATTCCATTAACAAATTTGATGTTATTATCTAAATAAAAATCAGCTTTTTGATTTAACTTCGGAATATTATCAGCATCATCTTTATATAAGGCCTCTTCCGCATCGTATTCAAAATGAGCAAAGTAATGTTCTAAATTACCTATTTCTGAAATATAGGCATTAAAGCATATCTGATTTTCAATTAACTCTTCTTTGTATTGAGCTGCAAAATTGGTGATTTTTTCAATACCATCATAATTAATTTTGATGTTTTTATAAATAAAATCATAAAAAACGACTTTATTTTGAGAAATATTCAAGTATTTGTCAATTCCATTGACAACTATAACGTTTTCGTAAAGTGTAATGAAACTGGTTACAAGTGACATGAAAATATATTTACGGGTTTCTTCTCGCTGATAATCACCTGCAAAATGACCCGCTTCAAACAAAATAGTAGGTGCTCCTAAACTCTGAAACATATCACCAATACAATTGATGTTGAAAGAATCATCAAAACGACCTACTTGTCCAGGAATATACTTCTGTAATGCTTCATTAATTGCTACAATTACCGAAATAGCTTTCATTCTTGATTCATTAATCTCTCTTGCATCATTATAAGAAGGAGCTAAAAAAGAAACTGTAGCTGGCTTACCAGTAGCGCCAACGCCGAAAATAGTACGTTGATCGTGCAAGTTAAAACAGTAGTCCGGTTTAAAAGAATCAAATGTTTTTCGTAAAACTTGACTTTCTGGCTGAGAAAGATCTACAGAGTCGCGATTCAGGTCTACTTTGTTAGCATTTTCTCTGGTATATAACAAAGCTCCATCTGGATTTAAAATCGGAATACTTAAAAAAGTAAATTTATTTAGAAATTGCTGTGCTAAATCAGAACCACTTTTTAAGAAATTTAAAAAATCAAATAATGCTTTTGTCGTCGTACTTTCATTTCCATGCATTTGCGACCACAGAAAAATTTTCATCTTACCTGATCCAATTTGGAAAGAATAAATAGGTTTCTCTAAAACAGAGTATCCTATAATTTTAAGTTCATTTTCCGTATTTAATTTATTCAATAGCGGCTCAATCGAACTTAAAGTTAAGTAACGACCACTTATTGATTTCTCTTTATTTTGATTAAAAAGCACTTCTAAATTCATTGCGTTTTGTTTGATTTACAAAAGTAAACATCTTTGCATTTACATTTGTAAACTCAAAAAGTAAACAATTTTTCATTAATGTAAACACTTATATTACGCGTTAACCGCAAACGCATATCCTTACAATTAACAATTGTTACTAGTTATATAATAATTTATTAAAATATTTAAAACTAGTATTTTAACGTATATTAATTTTAGCATTACTTCAAACAAATATTACTGTATTCTATTATTTACATCTGTAATCTTGCTATTGAGATTACTTTTAGTTACATTTGTAATTAGTAATGGATTAATTGTAATTTACAATGGTAAACATAGAAGATTTTATAAAAAGGCTGGAGATATTGTTAGACTATTACAGTCTAAATGCTTCTTCTTTTGCAGATAAAATTGGTGTACAAAGATCAAGCTTGTCTCACCTATTATCTGGAAGAAATAAGCCAAGTTTAGATTTTATACTTAAAATTTTAGAGGTTTACCCCGATGTAGATTTGTACTGGATTTTAAATGGGAAGGGAACTTTTCCAAAATCTTCTAATGAGAACTTTGAAAATATTGCACAAATTAACACTGTTTCAAAAGAGAACGATTCTCCACTGCAACATAAAGATAGCATTGTGGAAGATTTATTTTCGAATAATAAAATAACAAAAGCAGTTACTAACTCCACTACAAAAGAAATAGAAAAGCAGAATAACACCGTAGCTCTAAATTCTAACGAGATTGATAAAATTGTAATTTTTTATAAAAATGGAACTTTCAAAAGTTACAGACCAGATTAGTTAAAATAAAAAAATGAGCTCGATATAATATCGAGCTCATTTTTTCTAGGAAATATATTTATTTTACTTTTTCTAAATAAGTAAAAAATACTTGGTGCTCAAAAATTTGAAGCTTTAATTTATTTTATTAAAAGAAAGATTGAAGTAACCCCTGCTTCTACTCGTGAATTTGTTGGAGCTATATCAGCAGATGTCATTGGATATACAAATGTTAGCACTTTACCACCACCATTTAATCGCTCTGCTACATAAATATAATTAGTAGAACTATCGTAAGCAACGTCAACAGGATTTCCCAACATAGAATTGGGACCGTATATTCTAACTTGGTTAGAAACAGCAATTGTGCCTAATGCTGGAGTTGAAGCGAAAACACTCGAGAAATTTTTTATAACAATTAATCCACCGTCAGTTGCTGAAGCTGCATCAGCAACATCAGTTAAAATCATTACATCATCTGCTGAAGAGTACGTGATACCATGTGTACGGGTCAAACCTGCTATTGTTACGCGTTTAGTTGCAGTAATCATCCCTGAAGCTTTACTCATAAAATCTTTAAAAAGAACAACATCACCAGTTAAATCAGCAACTGCGTACAAGTCTGCTCCAGTCATGTGAATTCCCCAAAGTTTAAAATCAGTTGTAAAGGTTTTTAGTAAATCAAAACCGACAGCAGTCTTTTTATAAACAAAAAGCTTATTTGTCATTCCGTTTGTAGCAAATTGATCTTGCGCCACCACAACGATATCCCCGGAAACTGCTGTTTCCCTAGCATTAGTGAATTGGCCAGTAATACTATTTAATGTAGCATTCAAATTATCGGTTCCTGCTTTGAATCCCGTTCTTAAACCAGAATAACTTTCTAAACGATTGCTACTTCTTGAAGCGACTGTTACCGCATCGTTTTCACTATCATACGAAATTCCTTCTGCATCCAGCGAAGCAATTGTAAACGATTTCACCATAGAATTTGGCTTTGCCAAATCAAGATAGGAGATTTTTCCAGAAGTGTTACTTGATGTTACTAAAGTAGCTTCAGAGGAATTGCTGTTTGAATCATTATTATCGCATGAAGCGAAAAGTAAAATCAAAAGTGCCGAACTGATAAATAAATTTTTCATGTGTATATTGTTTAATGGTTTAGTACACTTACGAAAAATTGAAGATCTTGGTTCTGCTTTTTTAATATATATTTAACTTTGTTCAAGAATATATCCGTTTTTGGGAATTTTACCTTTTACACCGATGAAATGTTTCTTTAAAATTTCAATTTCAGCTTCGATGTCTCCTGTGGGAAAAACTGGTTTTCCTAAATTAACCTCTTTTTTACCAAAATCGAATGCTACAGGCACAATAGGAACATTTGCTTTTAAAGCAATATAATAAAATCCTGTTTTGAGTTCTGTAACTTTATTTCGCGTTCCCTCTGGCGCAACAGCCAGACGAAAAACTTCTTTACGCTTAAATATAGCAGCGATAGAATCTACTTTATTTAAACCTCCCGATCGATCGAGTGGCTCTCCTCCCATATATCTAAAATACCAACCAAGAGGAAATCGAAACAACTCTTTTTTGCCCACAAAATTCATTTCTAATTCAGTTATTCCTCTGGTGAAAATTCCCAAATAAAAATCGTGTGCGCTAGTGTGTGGAAGTACCATCAACACACACTTTTTTATGTCTGTATCGATTGTTCCCACTATTTTCCAACCCATAAGTTTGAAAAATATCCACTTGTATAATTGTTTCTTCATTCTTTTGTATTTTGGGCAAAATAAATAATTAAAACCATATTTTTGACTAAAACTTCTTATAATGCTTAAAAAAATATTCAGCTACTTCATTCCTATAAAAATCTACGAAGTTAAGTCGGCTTTAAGTAAGTCAATTGAGGTTAGTTGGGCGAATGGCGAATTAGTATTAGACTCTGAAAATGCTAATTATTCTTATGGAAGTTTACAACGTATTCTGCGATTAGGATTAAAAAATATTGGATACAGCAAAATAGTATCGATGAATCATATTTTAGTGCTTGGGGTTGCTGGCGGAAGTGTTATAAAAACATTAGTTGACGAAATTAAATACAAGGGTTTAATAACTGGTGTTGAAATTGATCCTGAAATAATCGAAGTAGCGAATGTCTATTTTCATTTAGATAAAATTAAAAATCTTAAAATTGTAATCGATGATGCTTTTGAATATGTTCTAAAAACTAAGAATAAATATGACCTCATTATTGTAGACGTTTTTCAAGATACGAGTATGCCCGCTTTTCTATTTGAAAGCTTTTTTACAAATCGTATTTGTTCACTGCTTAACGATAGAGGATTTATATTATTTAATACAATGATTTTAACTGAAAATCAAGATAATAGAAATAGAAAGTACGTTTCTGAATTTTATCAACCACAATTTAAAATAAAAACAATTCCTAGGGTTGAAGATCACAATGAACTTATTGTAATTAAAAAATGCGGTTAATTATAAATAGAATTTAAAAATTAACGTAATAAAATAGATCTAGAAAGCAATTATTTTGTACTCTTACGGAGCCGTATTTAATAGGGAAGCAAAATGAAAAAACATTTAAAAAAATTACTTTTAGGAAAAACCGCAAAAGTTACGCGACCCAAATTTAATCCAATTCAGAAAAGAATTCTAAATATTCAATCTATTTGGAACAATGATCATCAGGATGATAGCGGAATCGAGAAAATTGTCCGTTTGATTCTTGCCTCTTCACAATTATTATTTCCTGGAATTTATATTAAATATTTAGCAAGTAAAAAAGGTATCGCCTATCAGGAATTAGCTTCTGATTTTTACATCCTATTTAAAGTAGCATTACCACTACTAATTTTAATAAATCAATGGCAAAGCCATCAATGGCTCATCTGGATCGTTGTTTATCTTTTTTTAGAAACTTTATTTTACATTCCTACGTTGATTTTCGCTTCAGATTTATTTGGAAAACCACGGTCGTATAAGAGATCAATGCTTTTATTGTTTTTCAACTATTTGGAAATTGCTTTTGAGTATGCCGTTTTTTATTCTGTGGGTAATTATCTAAACAAAGCATTTACTCATTGGTTTGACCCAATTTATTTCAGCATCGTAACATCATCTTCTATTGGCTACGGTGATTTGTATCCTATTAATCCCCTTGGGAAATTTCTTGTAAGTACTCAATCATTGTTATTCTTGTTTTTTATTGTACTTTTTTTGAACTTTTTCTCCACTAAAATAAACACTAAAGGTTATTTTGATCATGATGATCATTAATTCATTACAGCATTTTTCTAGCTTTTTCTAAATCTTCAGGAGTGTCTATTCCGATTCCAACATGCGTTGTTTCGACCATTTTTATCCGTTTTCCAAATTCTAAATAACGTAATTGTTCCAGTTTTTCGGATGCTTCCAAAGACTTCATTGGTAAGCTATAAAAATCGAGTAAAGCTTGTTTTCTAAAAGCATATATACCGATATGTTGCATATACCGAACTCCCACATTTCTCTCTCTAGGAAACGGAATAACGGAACGCGAAAAATATAAAGCGAATTGATTTTGATCAACAACTACTTTTACATTATTCGGATTATTGATTTCTTCCTCGTCTTTTATTTCTCGCATTAAAGATCCTAAATCTACTTTTTTATCAATGTCATTTTTAAAAACCTGAATCAATTCCCGTAATGGTTCACTATTTATAAATGGTTCATCACCTTGCACATTAACAACGATATCTACATCA
Source organism: Flavobacterium weaverense (assembly GCF_003688495.1). GTDB lineage: Bacteria > Bacteroidota > Bacteroidia > Flavobacteriales > Flavobacteriaceae > Flavobacterium > Flavobacterium weaverense. Next base: position 212,195 of record NZ_REFH01000009.1, read on the forward strand.
ATGCTCTCAACTGCTTCAGCAATACGATCGCTACCTGACTCGTGTTCCTTTACACTCATAATCGCCTTTCCATTATGAGAAACTATTTCATTATAAATTAAATCAGAATCAGTTACTACAAAAACATCATCGAATAGATTTGTTTCAACTGCTGCTTCATAAGTTCTTAAAATCACTGTTTTTCCTCCCAAATCCTGCATTAGTTTTGCTGGAAATCGCGTAGATGCGTAACGTGCTGGTATAACTGCTATTATTTTCATTTCTATATTTTTTGTTCTGCCGCGAAGACGCTAAGGCACGAAGTTTTTATTTTAATTTTCCAAAAATCTTTACATTTCAAGATTCATAAAACAATATCAAATATAAGATTGTCCTCAACTCTCGCCAGTGTAAAAATAATGTAAATTATATTAAATTTTGTTAGTAATAAAATAGATGATTAATGCTACCAAAAAAATAAACCCCACTTAAAGTGAGGTTATTGCTGTATCAAATCTTTATCTGTATAATGTCCTTTTAAACTATATATTAAAATAACATTATTTTCTAGAATTTCATAAATGATTCGATGTTCTTCATTAATCTTCCGTGACAAATTTCCTTACAAATTGTATTTTAATGCTTCGGGCTTTCCAATACCAGAGAAAGGAGTTTTTAAAATATCTTCAATTAGTAACAGAATCTTCTTTTGAACTGCCCTATTTACTGATTTCTTCCAAAATTCTCTATGCTCGAGCGCTTTCTTGGTAAATTTTACTTCCATAAATCTTCGGGAGAAATAGTAGTGCAGTCTCCTCGATAATATTCTTCTCTACCTTCATGAACAGATTTTACAAGCTCAAAATTATATTCATTATTTTTTTCTTGTACAGTGACGTTTTTAACTCCTTTTAGATGTTCCAAAAGTGTTTTAACAAATGTAATGTGCTGATCATCTACTTCAATAGTTATCGTGCTCATGATAATTTTATTTTGTAATTATAATTATAAAGATACTGAAAATACGTTTCTGTTTGACATATCAGAATTTTAGTAAAATCAACAAATCTGCAATGATCAATAAAATCAATACTCCTCAAAACTTTCATCCTTAAATCCTATCAAATACAATTTATTCTTGGCTCTAGTCATTGCTGTGTACAACCATCTAATGTAATCTCGATTAATTCCATCTGGAAGATAAGGTTGTTCTATAAAAACCGTATTCCATTGACCACCTTGTGACTTATGACAAGTTATTGCATACGAAAATTTGACTTGTAGGCCATTAAAATATTCGTTGGCTTTTACTTTTTGAAACTGATTGAATTTAGTTTCTCCTTCGTAATCCTTCAACACTTCTTGATACAATCGATTCGATTCTTCATAAGTTAGAGAAGGTGATTCGCTTTTTATAGTATCTAATAATAAGACGGTTTCAAAAGGTTTCTGGTCTGGATAATCAATCATTCTAATTTTGACTTTGGCAAACTTAAAACTGTATAATTCTTTTATATTGAAAATTTCTAATACTTCAATAATATCACCATTGGCTATAAAGCCAGCATGATCAGAATCTTTCAGCCAAAAATAATTATTTTTGACTACCATTAAAAAATCTCCTGTAGATAGTTCGCTTTCTTTGTCTAAAATTTTAGTTCTTATTTGCTCATTGTACTGATTCGCTCTTTTATTCGAACGGACAATAAACGCAGTGTCTTCAATACTATAATTACTATACGCTGAATTTATCGCATCTTGAATGTCGTATCCATCAGTTAAGCGAACAATATCTTTGAATTTTTTAACATTGAATTTAAACTCGGTGATAAAAGAATCTTTGAGCAATTCCCGAAGTTCAGTCGCATTATACAAAATTCCTGAATTTTCTTCTTGACGCATTACTTCGTCTAATTCTATGTGCTCGACTTCTTTGTCATAGTTCATACCTAAAGTCTGAATATCTAAGGCCGGACTTATGTCTAAATTTACAGGAGGCAATTGTGCCGTATCTCCCAGTAAAATCATCTTACAATTTTTACCTGAATAGACATAGGAAATCAAGTCATCTAACAGAGATCCGTTTTCATATAATTTAGAATCGGAATTGGTGTCAGAAATCATCGAGGCTTCATCGACTATAAAAATAGTGTTAGTATGCTTGTTTTGTTGTAATGTAAAAGAAACGCCACCACCAGAAGATTTCTTAGGGAAATAAATTTTCTTATGAATGGTAAACGCGGGTTTATTAGAATAATTAGCAATCACTTTTGCCGCACGACCCGTTGGCGCCAATAAAACATATTTTTTATTAATGTCCAGCAAGCTGTTTACAATAGTAGAAATTACGGTTGTTTTCCCTGTTCCTGCATATCCTTTAAGTACAAAAATGGTTCTGTTATCAAGTTCGTTTAGGAAAATAGCAATCTTTTGAAAAAAAATATCTTGTTTATAAGTGGGTTGAAAGGGGAATTTTTTTTGTAAAAGACTGTAAAACAAGGAGGAATTCATCTATGGATAATTTGTAAAATGAAATTCAAAGATAGGCTTTCCATTGTAAAGAGATTGTACCATTATGATTGATTTTTGAAATTGAAAGCAAGATCGAAAATGATTTTTACAATTGAACTTGCTTTTTTTATTTGTAAGTTTGCAACCTCATTTAATTCTTTCTACAGTAGAAAATAGAAATGGATTGAAAACCAAATTATGCCAACACAAAACACTAACATAACCGAAAAGGTTTATAAAAAACTATCTATTCAAGTTTCTTTGAATGGTTTATCTTTTTGCTGTTTTGACACATTGAATAATACCGTAAGTTCCTTCAATGAAGTGCATTTTGACGCTGTGCAAAAAACTGCTAAAATTGAAGATTTATTTGCCAATGCTTTTGAATCTCACCCAGAACTTAGAGAAACCTACGATGAAATTTTAGTAATTCATAATAACAATCTTTCGACATTTGTACCAGAAGCACTTTTTGATGAACATTTCTTGGGTAGTTATTTACAGTACAACACAAAGGTTTTTGAAACTGATTTTTTTGCATTTGATGAAATTCCGAATTATAATATGAACTTGGTTTATATTCCTTATGTGAATATAAACAATTTTTTTATTGATCAATTTGGGTCGTTTGATTACAAACACGCAAATAGTATTTTAGTTAATAAATTGCTGATTGCTTCTAAAAATAAGGATGAGAAAAAAATGTTCGTTCACATTAATTCTGGACATTTTGAAATAATTGTGGTCCAAAATCAAAAGCTATCACTTTTTAATTCTTTCGAATATAACACAGCAGAAGATTTTATTTACTATATATTATTCACGGCTGAGCAATTAAATTTAAACCCTGAAAATTTCCCATTAGAATTAATAGGAGCTATTACTAAAGAAAGCGACTATTTTAATATCGCATACAAATACATTCGCAACGTTACTCTTATAGATGTAGAGGATTTGCGATGGAATAATTACTTTTCTGAGGTCGAAAACAGAAAACATTTTATACTTTTCAACTCATGAGAATAATTTCAGGAAAATACAAAGGAAGACGCATTTCTCCTCCCAAAGGATTACCCGTTCGACCAACAACCGATATGTCTAAAGAAGCATTATTTAATGTTTTAAATAACCATTTCAGTTTTGAAGGACTCAAAATATTAGATTTATTTGCAGGAACAGGAAACATAAGCTACGAATTTGCGTCCCGTGGATGCACACCAATAACCTCTGTTGACGGAGATTTTGGTTGTGTAAAATTCATCAAGCAAGTCGCTGCAGAATATGATTTTAATATCGCTGCAACTAAAAGTGATGTGTACACGTATTTAGAAAGGTGTAAAACATCTTACGATATTATTTTTGCCGATCCACCTTATGGATTTGACCAAAAAACATTTGAAAAAATCATAGAGTTAGTTTTTGAAAGAGAGTTACTTAATTCAGATGGAATGATGGTTATCGAACATTCTAAATACACAAAACTCGATCACATGATTCACTTCTCTTTCCAGAAAAGTTACGGTGGTTCAATTTTTAGCTTTTTCGAAATAGCTTCAGATAGTGACGAGGAAGAAGAATCCGAAATTGAAGAAGGCGAAGAAGAATAAACTTTTCTTAATTATACCTTCCCTTATCTAATTATATTAAAAAAAAAAAGATGCTAGTACAGCATCTTTTTTGTTTTACAATTTTATCTAAGCAAATTACTATTAAAAGCGCTTTTAAAACTATCTTTTATTTGGCACCAGCTTTTTGCAACAGTTTTACCATTTCAGTATAGCCAGATTTTTTTGCGTGATCTAATGAAGTATCACCATTTTTATCAGCGATATTTACATCACAACCTCCATCTATTAAAGCTTCTAGAATTTCAATATGCACTTTTCCGCCGTCGCTTAATATAACAGCTTCAAGCAATGCGGTCCATCCTAAATTATTAATATGATTTTTAGGAAAATTTGGCCAGTTCACTAACAATTTCACTATGTCCAAATGACCTTTTTCAGCGGCTGGTATAAGTGCAGTTCCGCCATAACGATTGTAGATTTTAAAGTTGGCTCCGTTATTAAGCACTAATTTTACGATCTCTACATTACCTTCAGCACCAGCATATAAAAATGGACTGTTTTTCATATTGTCCTGCGCATTAACATCGGCACCAGCATTTATCAAAACTGTAGCTATTTCATTATTCTTATTGTAAACTGCTTCCATTAAAGGAGTTCTTCCTTGATCGTTTCTAATTTCTAAAGAGATATTTTTTTCTAAGATATCAATTAACTGATTCTTATCTCCATCGTAAACTGCTTCAAAAATTGCCTTATTGCTTTCCATACTATCTGCTTTTAATTCCTTTTTTTTTGACGAACAACTCAGTAACATCACCATCGATAAAACGATGGTGCAAACTACTTTATTATTTAATTTCTTTTTTAGTTTCATCTTCTAAAATTAGTGATTAAAAAATTGGTAAGAAAGCCGTTCGGTAGTTCATCCGCAAACCTTGTACAATAATTACACATTTTATACTATTGGTTTAATTAGCTTACTTTTTAAAGTTAGCTAACCCTGTTTTCAACCACTTGTGGTATTCTTGAACGTCAGGTGTATAACCTACGGGATCTAATAAATTTTCACCATCAGTATCCGCTAGTACATAAAATGGTTGCGCATTTGCCTTATATTTTATGGTTTGGAATTCGCTCCACTTTTGACCTACATATTTTAATTGTTTACCAGGTCTCAATTTCGACTCGATTTCTTCACCTGCAGGAAGTGGTCTTTTATCATCAACATATAATGAAATTAGTACAACTTCATTTTTTAATATAGATAAAATTTGCTCTTTTGGCCAAACTTGCTGTTCCATTTTTCTACAGTTTACGCACGCATAACCAGTAAAATCAAGCATTACAGGTTTATTTACTTTTTTGGCATAAGCCATTCCTAAATCATAGTCTGTAAAAGCGACAATATTATGTGGAGCCATTAAATGCGCACCTTCTGGAATTTCGGGAGTTGCTGCAGTTGCAGATCCGCCTTGAGAAGATCCTACACCGTACGGTGATTCACTGTAATGTTGAGCTGGTGGAAAAGCGCTAATTAAATTTAACGGCGCACCCCATAATCCAGGAATCATATAAATTGTGAATGTCAAAGTCAATAATCCTAAACTTAATCTTCCAACAGAAATATGCGAAAGTGGAGAATCGTGTGGCAATTGTATTTTTCCAAAAAGATAAAATGACAAAGCTCCAAAAATAGCAATCCAAATCGCTAAGAAAACTTCTCTTTCCAGTAAGTGTAATTGTAAAACTAAATCAGCATTTGATAAGAATTTAAATGCCAAAGCTAATTCTAGAAATCCTAAAACTACTTTTACAGTATTCAACCAACCGCCAGATTTAGGTAGTGAATTTAACCATCCTGGGAATGCTGCAAATAAAGCAAATGGTATCGCTAAAGCCAAAGAAAAACCAAGCATTCCGATAATAGGTCCAACTTGATTTCCACCCGCTGCTGCTTGTACTAATAAAGTTCCGACGATAGGTCCTGTGCATGAAAAAGAAACAATCGCTAATGCCAATGCCATAAAGAAAATCCCAATCAGTCCACCTTTATCAGCTTTTGTGTCTACTTTATTTGCCCAAGAATTAGGAAGCATAATTTCGAATGCACCTAAAAAAGAAACTGCAAAAACAATTAACAACAAGAAGAATATAACATTAAACCAGACATTGGTAGAAAGTGCATTTAATGCGTCAGCGCCAAAAACGGCGCTTACTATTGAACCTAATAACACATATATGATAACAATTGATAATCCGTAGATAATCGCATTTTTAATTCCTTTAGCTCTATTTTTACTTTGTTTAGTAAAAAAGCTCACTGTCATTGGAATCATTGGAAAAACACAAGGAGTCAATAATGCTGCAAATCCAGAAAAGAAAGCGATAATAAATATGGCTAATAAACTTCTATCATTAGATTTTTTATCAGTTCCAGTAACTACATTTTCTGTTTTACTTTTGTCAACAGTTGCTGTAGTAGTTGAGTCGATTGCCACTTCTTCTTGCACTACCGTATCAACCGTAGTTTTTTCTGTAGAAATTAGGACAGCCTCTTTTTCTACTTTTACATCTTCCTTAACAACCGCGGTTATGGCAGTTTCTGGAATTTGAAAGTTTAGATCGACATAAGTTGGTGGTAAACAATTGGCATCATTACACACCATAAATTCAACTTCTCCAGTGATTTTAAAAGCTTTTTTTGAAACTACATTAATACGCTGCTTGAACGTAGCTTTATTTTCAAAAAACTTAATTTTCATATTGAAAATTGCGTCATTAACGGTTTTTCCAGTTTCTTCAGATACTTTACCAAGTAACTCGTAAGCCGAATTTTTAGGAAAAGTAAAGGCAGTTGGAATTGGACCATTTTCAGGGACGTTTTGCGAGTATAAATGCCAACCGCTTTCAATAGTTGCTTGAACAACTAAATCATATTTCGTTTCTGAAACTGCTACCACAGATGTAGACCATTTGACAGGATTATGTATTTGGGAAAATGAGACAGCACTTATAAGGAGTGCTAACAGTAATACTATTTTTTTCATTGTAATATAATTTTTGGTAGATAGGAATAAAAAAGGGCCATTGCTTAAATGACCCTATAAAATTCTTTCGTTGTTTGTGTACTAATTCAAAATACTTAAAATAAAACTAAGTAAAAACGAAAGTTGTTTTTAGTACTACTTTTTAGGTTTAAAAATAAATTCGAAACTCTCAGCGCCATTCATCATCGTTTTAACCAAATTCTGAATGTCTTGCTCTGTTACTGAATTGATAAGATCAACGTTATTTTTTGCATCATTTCTATTGTAACCTTCAATAGCATAATCATACATTACGCTCAACTCGTAACCAGTATATTCTCTTTCTTCTTTTACATCCTTTAAATAACTCGTTAGAACTTTATTTAAATCTTCTTTTTCAATGTCGCCATTTTTAATTTTGTCAATTTCTTGGTGAACAATGTCTACTAACTTTTCTACTTTGTCAGGATTACAATCAAAATATACATAGAAACTTGCATTTTGTTTTGGTCTCTTAGGCAATGTACTGTAAACACTAGCTCCGTACGTTCCACCTTCTTGTTCTCTTAATGTTTCTAATAATCTATTTTCAAGGATATCTTGAAACGCTTTTAAAACATAAGCGTTTTTTAAACTATAGGTATATGGTTTTTTGAATGAAATACGAACCGTAGCTTTTGGATCTTCCATTTCCATGAAAATTTCTTTCTTGTTAGTTCTGTTCAACCATGAAACCGAATTATCTTGCCATTTCTCTTTTTTCTTGGTAGTTGGCAAACTAGCAATGTATTTTTCTAATAATGGTTTCAAAGTTTCTTTTGAAATATCACCAGCGATAAAGAAAGTGAAGTCAGCAGGATTTTTAAAACGGTCTTGGTAAATAGCTTTTATTCTTTCGAATGAAATATCATTTAAATATTGCTCGTTAAACAAGCGTTTTTTAGCATTATTAGATCCGTACAAAGTAGAAGTAATACTGTCTTCCATTTTTGTCCCAATGTCATTCTTTCTTTGAGTTAAAGTATTCGCTAGATTATTCTGAAGAACTTTAAAACTATCTAAATCAAAACGAGGTTTTACAAACTGTAAATGAATCATTTGTAATAACGTTTCAATATCCTTAGTAGTTGTCATTCCTGAAATACTTTCTTCCAAGTCAGCAATTCCAACACGCGCATTAGCATTTTTACCTGCTAAAACTTTTGATAAATCTGTAGCGCTATAATCTCCTAAACCAGATAATCTTGCTAGAGTACTAACCATTGAAGCTGAAGGTAAATCAGCATCTTTGATTAACGAATTACCACCAAAACTTGAAGCTTCTAACAATACATTGTTTTTTTCAATATCAGTAAATTTATAATCTACCACTACTCCATTGCTCAAAACAAATCGCGTAGAACCAATTTCCTTATTCGCTTTTTCTGAAACAATTTTACCCGCTTTTATTGCAAGACCAGAAATTAATGTTTTTCCAACAAATTCATCAGCGTAAGCAGTTAAAGTAGAATCATTTTCTACCTCACTAATCAATTTTAATGCCTCTTGTTGAGAAAGATTATTTTCTCCTTCAACACCTGTAACATCTAAAATTCTATTCTCTTTCGTGTACAAACTCTTAAGAAAATCTTGCAAATCTTGCGCTTTCATTTGGCTAAAAATTGTTTTTACAATTTCATATTCTTTAGCCATATCGGTCATTGCCTTATTTTCTAAATAATTTAGCTGCATTGTGTTTACAATTTCAGCATGCGCTGTTTGATCAATTTTACTAATTTTAGTTTGGTATAAATTGTTATAAACCGCTACGGTTCTTTCGATTTCTGCTGCTGTAAAACCAAATTTAACAGCACGCTCTAATTCTGCTAAGGCAGTTTTAAAAGCTTGTTGCTGCATATTGGGTTTTGGCGAAATCATTAAACCAAAAGTATTATTGGCTCTAGCCAAACTTGAAAAACTTGCTGTTGCTGAAACAAAAGGAGAGTCTGGTTTTTGAGAAATCTCTCTTAATCTAGAACTTAACATTCTTGAGACCATACCATTAAACAACGATTCTTTTAAATCTGCAACCGTTTCATTTTTCAATGATTTAGGATGATTAACTGCATAAACAAGCGTAGAAGTAGCAACTTCTTTATCAGTTCCTAAATTGTAAAGCATTTCCTTGTTACCTGGAATTGTAATTACAACTCTTTCAATTGGATTTTTAATAGCTTTAATTGGTGAAAATAATTTTTCAATTTTCTGCTCTATTTCTGCAACATCAATATCTCCTACAATAGCTATTGCTTGCAAATCTGTTCTATACCAGTCATGGTAAAAATCTCTTAATGCTTTATATTTAAAATTATCCACTACACTCATCAAACCTATTGGCATACGATCAGCATACTTAGTATTGTTAAACATTGTAGGTAATGATTTTTTGAATAGACGCATATAACCATTTTGACGGGTCCTCCACTCTTCTTTAATTACACCACGCTCTGAATCAATTTCAGCATCAGTAAGTGATAAACCATCTGCCCAATCGTGCAAAATCAATAATGAAGTATCAATTAATCCCGGAACATTTGTTGGAATATTATCCATGTTATAAACCGTCTCATCAAAAGCAGTGTACGCATTAATATCTTTTGCAAATACAGCACCGTGTTTTTGAAGCGTATTTAAAACTCCTTTTCCAGGAAAATTTTTAGTCCCGTTGAAAGCCATATGTTCTAGAAAGTGAGCCAAACCTTGCTGATCATCATTTTCTAAAACAGAACCTACATTTTGAATTATATAGTAACTCGCAACATTTTTTACGACATCTGTTTTATAGATATAATACGTCATTCCGTTTTTAAGAACACCCTTTTTAATTCTGGTATTCACCGGAAGCGGATCGTTCAATTTTAGTTCTTGTGCAGAAACAGTAAATACTGCCAAGAAAAGAAAAAATACAGTTAATAGATTTTTCATATTTATTTAATAGTAAATTTTAGATATAGAGTATGGAAGAGAATAGATTTCTCTTGAATTAATAAAATAAAAAGAATGTGTTATTTGGGCGTGTTCGCCGCGGCGACCGGGCTTTACGTTCCCGCTTTTTTTCCAAGATTTCCGTTCGAAAACGAAAATCTCAAAAAAAAGAGCTCCACTACAATCCCTCACGCAAACAAGGAATTAGCAGACTTATGGTTTTCTGTAGAACAAATTAAATTCCAAAACAGAAATAAAACTGTGAGCCAATACAACTTAACAGAATGAAGTTTTAAAGCACATTCTTCAGATTGTTTTGATCGCTCAAAATATTTAAATTACATATCTAATGAATTCAATATATCTTGTAATTCAGGTTCTGAAGGTCTAGGTGCATCAGAGCTTATTATTTTTCCTTCTTTATCTAAGATGATAAAACGAGGAATTGCTTGAATATAATAACCAGCAATAAATGATGACGCAATTTCTTTATCTGCTAAAAGTTGGATTCCAACTAATCCTTCTTTTTTAATCATATCGCGCCATTTTTGTTCATCTTTCAAACGGTCAATAGAAATACTTACAAACTTGATGTTTTTACCGTGATACATTTTTTCTACTTTTCCAATAAAAGGAAACTCGTATTTACAAGGTCCGCACCATGTTGCCCAAACGTCAATAAAAACATAGCTTCCTCTAAAATCAGAAAGTGATGATTTTCCACCATCATGATTGATGTAGTTTTTAAAATCAGGTGATTGTTTACCAGCTCCTAATTCACTATTATTTCTTTTTTCCTCAACAAAATTTACAGACATTCCTTTATTAAATTCCTCTAAGTATGCTAATTGAGCAGTAACGAAATCAGCCTCTAAAGTTGATTTTTTCTGATCTAATTCAGTTTTAAATTCGTCACTGAATTTTTTCATTTTAGAATCAAAGTTTGGCTTTTCAACATTCAAAAAAGCTTTGTAATCTGCACCCATTAAACCGCCTTCAAGTTTAGCTCTAAATCGTAGGAACGTATTTTCATGTTCGCCTTTTCCTTTAAAAACGATTGTTTTAGAGAGACTTTTAGCATCAAAATTAATTTCTAAATCCATATCATTAGCTAGGTAAGCAGCAAAAATATTTCCGTAAACTGCATTATAATAAGCAGCTTTTTCTAATTTAATTGTATCTCTAAAAACACCGTTAGCTTCTACTTTAATTGTAAAAGATTTTCTGCTCGTCGGATTATAAAATCTCAAGCCTAAATCTTCAGTAGGGTTTTCAATTTTTCCATGTAAAACAATATAATCTTTTTGCGCGGGTGCGTCTTGGCATGAAAGCATAACTAATAGAAATGCTAAGAATGATAAATTTTTCATCTAATTGGTTTTTAATTTAATAGTTAAAAAAGTGAGAGTGTGATTCAAAAATTAATAAACAATTCAATTCCTTGTTCACACTCTCCTTTAATCGTCAAGGATTAATACCCTTTGTTTTGGATTATAGTTTTATTACCGGCAAGTACTTGCAGTGGTATTGGTAATACAAATTGATTTGGAGATACTAATGAAGCTTTAGCTGTAGCAGCCGTTAGATTTCCAAGATTTACATAACGAACGATATCAAACCAACCTTCTCCGTTTTCGAAGAAAAGCTCTAATAACTTTTCGTTACGTATGTCGCTTAACAAAGTTGCTTTATCAGAAAGGTTTTTAGCAGTAACTCCTGCTCGCAATCTAATTTCGTTAAGGCTTTCTAATGCAATATCAAGATCACCACCAGCTTTTCTAACTTCTGCTTCTGCTTTAATCAAATAGATTTCACCTAGACGCAAGTGATACAATGTATTTCCTTGAGAAGATAGATTATTCAAAAACGGATATTTTCCATTTCCATTTGATTTTTTAGTAGCTGCTGAATAAGCAAAAGAAAAACGAGGATCATAACCTGAACCGGTAGTTGTTAATTTACCATCAGTTGTAGTTCCCACTTGAGCATCAGCTAATGTTCTTAATGTTTGGCTGTAGCTAGTTTTAATTACTTCGTACATATTTGTTTTTCCTTCGTTATCAGGTCCAGTTAATGGAGCAAAAATTACTTCTGAAGAATTAAAACTGTTTTTGAAAATATCAGAATATTGTGCTTCTAAAGCATAACCTTCGTCATTATTAATTACTTCATCCGCTAAAGTTGCAGCTTCAGTATATTTTTTCTCGTACAAGTACACTTTAGACAATAAAGCTTTAGCAGCTAAACTTCCAGAGTAAAAATGCTCTACATACTGAGGTCCTTTTGCGGAAGCATCAACTAAATCAGCTTCTATTTGCTTGTACACATCTGCAACAGTATTTCTTGGATTAGATTCTAATGTCGTAGAAAAAGAAGTTCTTAATACAATACCATTAGCAGAATTTAAGTCATAGAATTCACCAAAATAACGTAGCAAATTAAAATGAGCAAAAGCGCGTTGGAATTTTGCTTCTGAAATCATTTCTCCTTTTTTGTCGTCAGCAATACCAATTGCTTTTCCTGCTTCTAATTCTTGAATTAAAAAATTAGTTGCATTGATAATCTTATAATGACCGCTGTATAAATTAGCCAAAAAGATATTATCAGCGGGAACTTCATTTGTATTAAAACCTTTGCTTCCGCTCATAAATCCAGAGATAGTCCCTTCATTTCCATAAGCTGCAAGATGCAATGGAAAAAAACTAACATCAAACTCTCTACCTAAATCATAAACACCATTTAAAACTAACTGAGCCGAAGCTTCATCTCTAATAGTATTTTCTGTAGTTAGTTTATTGTATGGTTTTATATCGTCAATACTACAGCTTGTTACTGATGCTGCTACTGCAAAAAGCAAAACTGCAGTACTATTTTTTATATATTGTTTCATCTTTTTTTAAATTTAAAATTGAACTTGAACTCCGAATGAGAATGACTTAGCTAATGGATATGGATCTTCATTGTTGATTTGATCAGTAATCGTTCCTCTTTCTGAGAAAGTCTCTGGGTCAATACCAGGCCATTTAGTCCATGTCAATAAATTAGTTCCTGTAAGTGTTAGCGACGCTTTGTCAATACCCATTTTACTAATTAATTTTTGTTCAAAATTATAAGTGAACTGCATACTTTTTAGACGCAAGTAAGAAGTGTCATAAATGTAGCGATCTGAAATTCTTCCATTTGAAGAAGGATCTGTATAAAGTGCTTTTGCGTAACGCGCATTAGGATTTTCAGGTGTCCAAGTATTTAAACCGTATTCACTGTATTTATTTTCTCCTAATGAATTGAAAACTCCTGTTGGAATTGCATTCCAAATCGATTTTGCTCCTACTGAATATTGGAACAAAGCACTTAAACTAAAGTTTTTGTAAGCTAATGTATTTGATATTCCACCAAAGAATTTAGGTTGGATGTCGCCTATTACTGCTTTATCATCTGCTGTAATTAAACCATCTTTATTTACATCTTCCATCATGAAATCTCCAATAGAAGTGGATGCTTTATCATATAATCCTGAAGGTGAAGCTGCGTTTAATGCATCTATTTCATCTTGTGAATTAAATATTTTAGTTACTTTATATCCTTTGATCGTCCCTACTGGTTGGCCTTCGATATAATAATCTAACTGGAAAGGATTAATACTTGCACCGTTTAGTTTAACTAATTTATTTCTATTGAAAGACCAGTTTACAGTCGTTGACCAAACAAAATCAGTACTTCTAACAATGTCTCCACCTAAACTGATTTCAATACCTTTATTACTTACGTCCATAAAGTTAGAATAGTACGATTTAGGCCCTAATTCCAAAGGAATAGGAGTTTTAACTAATGCACCAGTAGTTTTTCTAGAATACGCATCAAAACTACCTTTCAAGCGATTATTAAAAAATCCAAAATCTAAACCTAAGTTAACCTCGTCTGTAGTTTCCCAACCAATTTCTGGATTTGGAAAATTATCCTCAGCAACAATACCAGAATTACCATTGTAGATGCTAGAAGCAGTATTTTGAAAAAATTGTAAGTAAGCAAAGTCAGATACGTTAGTAGATCCTACTCTTCCTGCACTCGCTCTTAGTTTTAAGATATTGATTTGTTCAACTTCCGAAAGGAATTTTTCATTGGAAATATTCCAGCTTGCAGAAATAGATGGAAAATATCCTCTTTTATTAGCCGGTCCAAATTTAGATGAAGTATCTGTTCTAAAATTTAAAGTAGCATTATATAAATCACTGAATCCGTAGTTTAAACGAGAGAATAAAGAATATAAACCTGTATCTAATTTATTAGTAGAATAACCAATAATTGTACGAGCTGATGTAGCGTTATTTAAAATTTCGTCATCTGGAAAACCGCTGTAAAAATGACTAGAGCTATTAAAATTAGTTCTGTCCCAAGCAGCTCCTCCTAATATTCCAAACTTATGATTTTCTGAAATTTTAAAATTATAATCAGCTGTTAAGTTCGTTGTAATGTTAGAAACTAAACCATCTGCCTCCGCTAAATAAGAATCATTTGCAAAAAAGATATAATCTGTTTCTACAGTTCTTGGTATAAACGAAGAATTCTTGTTGTAAAAAATAGAAGCGTTTGATTCTGCTTTCAATTTTAAGTCTTTTAATGGCTCAACTTCGATATAAGCACCACCAATAAAGTTGTATGCTTTATTGTTAGTTTTATTACCCAAACGCATTAAAGGATTAGGCTCAAGAGTCATAAAACCATTTTGATAATCGGCCTGACCTACTAATTTTCCATTTGCATCTCTTGGCGCTAAATCTGGACGAGCACGAGCGATAGAAGTATTGATAGTAAATTGATTTAAAATGTCATTTTCTCCAGAATTAGATTCTGTATGACCCACATTTACTGAAGTTCCTATTTTTACATATTTAGTAAGATCAGTATCTAATGAAAGACCTAAATTATACTGCTTCATTTTATCTTTGATAGTCAAACCTTCTTGATCTATAAATGATGTACTGAAATTGTAATTAGTTTTCTCGCTTCCACCACTCAAGCTTAAATTAGCTTGTTTAGTAACAGCCATACTTCTAAAAACTTCTTTATTCCAATCTGTATTTGCAGTGCCAAAATAATCATCGTTTATACCATCATTGCTTACAATGAAAGTATCAAAATCTAAATCAACTTTTGCAATATTTTGTAAATCAAAAGCCGTAAATGGATCTAATTGACCGTTATTCATAGCATCAACGCTATTATTAATCAACTGATTGTAAAAGTTTTTATACTGACTTGCATTTAATGCTCCTACCGTGCTGATAGGGCTTGCTATAGTAGTAGCATAATTAAAATTAACTCTTGAAGGTTGTCCTTTTTTACCTCTTTTAGTTTTAATGATAATAACACCATTAGCACCACGAGATCCATAAATAGAAGTTGCTCCAGCATCTTTCAATACATCAAAACTTTCAATATCGTTAGGATTCAAAGTTGATAATGGATTTGCTCCGTTCAAAGCATCAACATTAAAAGGAACACCATCAATTACAAATAAAGGTTGGTTTAATCCTCCACCTACAGATGATAATGGCGAAGTTAAACCTCTAATATTGATACGAACAGGTGCACCAGGACGACCTGTATTTTGAGAAACTTGAACTCCTTTAACTAATCCACCTAAAGCTCTATCAAAACCAATTGTTCCAGTTGAAGCTTGAACAATATCCTTAGCACTTACTGATGAAACCGCTCCAGAAAATTCAGAACGCTTTTGTTTACCGTATCCTACTAATACAACTTCTTGAAGTTCATTAAGTTCTTGTAAAAGCACTATTTTTAAGTTACTTGTACCGTCATACGCTATCCTCATAGGTTCAAAACCTACGTATGAAAATATCAAATATTTTCCATTTGCTTCAGATGCAAATTTAAATCTTCCATTGAAGTCTGTAGTTGTACCGAAATTTGTTCCTTCGATAGTTACAGTTACACCTGTTAAAGGTAATCCAGCTTTATCTACAACAACTCCTTCAATTTGCTTTTGATAAGCAGCACTTACAGTTTCAACTTTAGTTTTATCAACTTTTTTAAGAACAATCTGATTGCCTAAAATTTGATACGAAATATTAGTGTTGCTAAAAAGCTTTCCTAATACGTCTGAAACCAGTTTTTTATCGACATTCAAATCAATTTTTTGATTCAGATTCAACTCATTACGGTTGTAAAAGAAATGAAAATCGGTTTGGTTTTCAATGATCTGAAATACATTAGACATTGCAACACCATTTACGTCCATAGTAACGGTGTTCTTTTGTCCATAACTACTTGATGCACTGACCTGCATAAGAGTGGTGAATAAAAATAAGAGTGAAAATTTCATCTTTAGGTTAGAGTTATTCAAAATGCGTCTCAACGCACTTTTAGTTCGCTGTTTTTTCATAAGTTTACACTTGGTTTAATTTTGTTAGTTTTAGATTAAATCATTTTTTAGAATGACTGGGAAGGTGTTGGCGCATCTTCCTTTTTTTTTGCTCAAATAAATTCTTACATATTCTTAGGTTTAGTTATAGTTATTACTTTATTTTTTATCGTATAATTGAAAGATTTGTAGGTTTGAAAAGTTTTCAAAACCTGCTCTATATTCTCTTCTTTAAATGTCGCTGTAATCATAATATTATTCAGCTCATCGTAATTATTAACAATATCAACATTGTATTTTCGCTCCAGTTTATTTGTAATTACTCCAAAAGAATCATCGATAAACATTAACTGTCCAGAAACCCAAGCAATGTATTTTCTAACATCTACCGGTTCTGTTTTCAAATTTTTATTTTCGAAAAATGCTCTGTTACCTGGTTTCAAAATCACTTCATCATTTTCAGTAATGTTATTTGAAGCTGCAACACTTCCTTCAACTAAAACAGTATAGGTTTTAGCATCTTCTTTATAAGAAGTCACATTAAACTTTGTTCCTAAAACTTTTACGTCCATGTCACTTGAACCAACTATAAAAGGATGTTTAGCATCTTTAGTTACGTCAAAATAAGCTTCACCGTCTAAAAACACTTGACGATTTTGTCCATTTATAAAACGGACAGGATATCTTAACGAAGTACCAGCGTTTAAATGAACATTAGTTCCATCTGATAATCTAAGTTCGAAGCGTTTTCCGTAAGGAACTTTAATAGTGTTGTAAACAAGCGTATCTTTTGCGGAAGCATTATTATAAACTAATTGGTTTCCTTTTTGAGTACCTACCACATTTCCATTTGCATCCACTACTTCAGTAGTTCCATCTTCCTTAATAACTTGGATATCTCCATTAGCTAATTGCAAAGTAATTGCTGCTTCTGAAGCGATAGAATTTTCGAATGTTGGCTTTAATACCGAAACCTCTTTGTCAAAATAAAAATAACTAATAGACAAAAGAACAAGGACGATAGCTGCAAATTTTAAAAATAGCGTTGTCGCTTTCAAGGATCGAACTTTAGTTTCTTTTTGCTCTATTTCCTGATTATGCAAAGGCGTCTCTAATTGAGACACTATTGAACTCCACGCTTTATCTTTCTCTGTAGTAGTTGCAAAAACTACCTGTCTGGTTTTTTTATAAAAAAGTAAGTAATCTGAAAATGCTTTTTTGTTTTCAGGACTTTCATCGATCCATTCTTTTAGAAAAGAAAATTCGTTCTCGCTTATCTCCTTAGAGATATAAACCGAAATTAGTTCTAAAATACTTGTTGGAATAGTGTTCATATTTGTCATCTTATATTGTATAGAGTACAATAGATGAAAAATGGGTGACAAAAAATTAAACTTTTTTTAAACTAATAGTAAAATTATAATTACATCCAGTGAACTGCGCAGTTGTTTTAAGGCTCTTGAATAATGTGTTTTCACTGTATTCACCGATATTCCCAGCTCTAAAGCGACGTCTTTGTACTTTTGATTTTCCAATACAATTGCTTTAAAAACTTCTTTGCTTTTTAAGGGTAAAGCTTCTATTTCTTGATATAATTTTTGTTTTTCTTGCTCTAAAAACTCTAAATCAAGATGCTCATCGTCCATTAGTACATTTACTTGATCTTCAATTTCCTCAAAATAATATTTACTTTGTTTTTTTACGGCTTTTAAACTGTTGTTTTTTACGGCTTTAAAAAGGTACGGACTAATGGCTTCATCAAGTTTAAGATAAATCTTTTGGTCCCAAAATTTAATAAATAAATCCTGAACGATATCTTCAGCTAGTTCAAATGAATCACAGTACTTTAAGGAATAGACGCTAAGTGGCATGTAGTACAAGTCAAATAATTCTTTATAAGCAGAAGAATCTCCTGCCTTAAGTTTTTCAAGGATTATTAAATCTTGTGACTTCATAAAGAATGATTGCTACTTGGTAAAAAAGTGGATTGAAATATAAAATGGTTTCAATTTTATTCCCACAAAAAAACTCTTTGAGTTAAAAATTAATTGGTTTATAATAATGCCCGAATATACTATTTTTTGAAGCAAAATCAAATCAAGAAACCTATCATTTACAAGTCAATGAACTCCTTGTCTGTCTTTTTCTTCAAATTAAAAAATAAAAAACCGACGCAACAATCTTTTAAACTACTAATAATAAATTATTTAGCATTTATGATACCATACAAACAACCGTATTTTCTATTTAACAGTATTTACAAAAATAACGCAGATATCTTCACAAAAGCTTATTCTTTTCGAAATGACAAATGAACAATCAAAATCAACGTTGACAAAACAATTCCAAGAGTAGAAACTCCTATCCATTTATAATGTCCCCAAGCCATTGCTCCTGCCACGGTTCCAAAAGCACCACCAATAAAAAAACCAACCATATAAATGGTGTTGACTCGATTTCTAGCTTCTGGATTTTTAGAAAAAATAATCTTTTGATTCGTGATATGTAGTGACTGCAATCCTAAATCAACTAACAACACTCCGGCCATTAAGCCAATAAGTGAAGTTCCAGAAAAATAGAGAATAACCCACGAAAGAATTAATAACAATGTACCAAAAAGAATAATGGAATGATTACTAATAGTACTGCTGATTTTCCCGACGAATGTAGCTCCTAAAGCTCCTACGATTCCTAAAATCCCGAATGCTCCGGTGATTGCGCTACCATAACCAAAAGAATCTTGCATTAAAAACACTAACGTGGTCCAGAACGCACTTAATCCTGCAAACGCTAATCCACCTCTTAAAGTAGCTAAGCGTAACGAACCATCAGTTTTAAAATAATGATAGAGCGATTTCATTAAACTAGTGTAACTCCCTTTAAATACTGGTGCAATTGTTGGCAATTTGTATTTTAAAAGGATGTAAAGCAAAACCATCATTACTGCTGCGGCATAAAACATAACGCGCCATCCAAATTGTTCTCCTACAAATCCACTTATTACGCGACTTCCTAGAATACCAATTAATAATCCGCTCATTACAATTCCTATTGCTCTACCTCTGTTTTTATCATCAGAAAGCTGAGCTGCCATAGGCACAAACAATTGCGGAATCGCAGATGTAAACCCAACAAAGAAGCTACTTATGATAAGAATAAATAGTGAACTTGACATAGCGGCTGCAATCAAAGAAATAACCATTACTAAAAAATCTAGTCGTAAGATCTTTTTATTCGAAACTTTATCTCCAAGTGGAATGATAAATAATAATCCCAGAGCGTAACCTAATTGTGTGAACAAAGCAACATTACTCACCTCTGCTTCTGATACTTTAAAACTAACTGCGATTTGGTGTAATAAAGGCTGATTGTAATAAAGATTGGCGACGACTAAACCAGCAGATATACTTAATAAATATAATACTTGATTACTTAAATTGACTTGTTTCATGGTATGTTTTAGAAATGGGATTGAGATAGAAATTTTATAAATAAAGTAAATGCAATGATAAATCTTAAATACTTGAAACAAAAAGCTACCAAGCTTATATTTTATTTTTTGCCAAAATTAAAAATAAAATTAGCTAAAAACGTTGTCCTAAGTCAACGATTTAAAAAACTATAGTTTCATTTTAGTCATTTTTAAAATGTAAAGAGTAATTTTAATGTTCAATTCAAACCACTAATCGCTTACTATTAGAAAGACAAAAAATAGTGTATTACATATTGAAACAACCCTAACAAAATACTTTTTCAACAATCAATTAGTTTTGTACTTTTGACCTTCGAAAATAATAAGCACAACAAGATGAACTCGTACTACATACACGATGGAACTGAAAGCGCAGGACCATTTGATATCGCACAATTAAAAGCCAAGTTAATTACTAAATCGACTCCGGTTTGGTGCGCAGGAATGGACGACTGGAAGTATGCAGGCGATGTTGTAGAATTACAAAATCTTTTCGTTGTAACTCCTCCACCCATCAAGATCTTTCCACTAGTCACAAAACAAGAGGTAGAGGCTGATATTGAGCCGGAAGAAGAGATATCAGATTCTAAAATACTAGGGATTGATAGCACTCTTTTTTATGTACTTTCTGGACTTTTAGTACTGATTGTCGTAACTACAATTTTTAGCTTTTTTCAAAATCAACGAAGCGCCGAATTAGAACAACGAAACAACGCCACAGAAAAAGAAAATCTACAAGTTCAATTAGAGCAAAAAAGAGTTGAAAAAGAAAAAAAGCAAGTCATTGAGCAGGAAAAAATAGAATTTGAACGCGTTTTAAAAGAGCGTAAAATATCGCTAAATAGCCGCCTGGTAGAAGTTCAACAAAAACTTTTTGTAGCGGTAAGTGGTTTAGATCAAGCTAAGGACCGATTAGCAAAAGCGCAAGATTTTCAATTTTTAAGATCAGAAAACGAAAGAGAAAATGATATCAATAAAAGCCAACAAGAAATCGATACTTTAAACAGTGAGATAATTGAGTTGAAAAAAGAAATGGATCATATTTACTTAGAATTAGAAAAAATCAAAGTCTAGCTGATATTAGAATAATGTTTTTTTTTACCATGTAAGACATTTAAGTTTTTAGTAGCGCTGATTTAAAGTGAAATAAATATTTTAAATTATAAGATTTGAATATTACAGTAAAATGAATGCGTGTGAGCTGCTTATTATAAAAAAAACAATGTATGAAATAATTTCGTAATTGTTATTTCAATTGCGAAACAAAAATTAAAATAATAGCTAACAAAGCTAGACTAAGACCAGCATAATTCATTTTGGTTAATTTCTCTTTGAATACGAGAACTCCAATCAAACTCCCTATAATAATGACACCCATGTTCATTCCTGCAAATACAGTGGAAGGATTTTCTGCGAATGCTTGGTGTGCTTTTAAATAGAAAAGAATATTTCCGAAATTGAAAGCACCAACTAATCCACCAAAAGCTACATTTTTGAAATTTAGATATATCTTCTTAGCAATCAATTCGTAAATAACCACAGCAATCATTATTAGCAATGCAATGCTAAAAACGACAAATAAAGAGGTTGTGTAAGGTAAAGTAGTGTATAATGCAATTTGTTTAAAAAGGATGTCAATCAAACCAAAACCAAATAGAACAACCGCTGGATAAATCCATTTGTTTTTAGTGTTTTCTGAAGGCTTTGCGAGAATAAGTAAAATTGCAGGCAATCCAATTAAAAATGCTGTAATCTTCAACGTATTGAAGTCCTCTTTAAAAATGAACCAAGCCGCTAGAATAGGAATAAAAAGAGAAAGCCGCTGTGCAGCATCTGTTTTTACAATTCCCATATGCTTAATTGATGCCGCCAAAAACAAGAATACAGAAGGCAATAATAATCCAATGACAATATATAAACTCCAAGGCGGGTCGTTTCCTACTGCACTCAAATTAGGACTAAAAAAGAAATAGCAGAGTATTAAAGCGAATAGATAATTTGCAGCGACAATTTGGGAATTATTGACATTGTATTTTCGAGAAACTTTAAAAATCACACCGACAGTAACACTGCAAATAATACTTAAAATAAGAAAAAGCATAAAATAAATTTAATGCGCAAAATTACTGTTTATTGTTTGATGAGGAGTTTATTTCTTCAATTAAACTATACCAAGTTCTACTTCTAACTTTTAGGATAAAGTATATTAAAAATTCCGCCACAGATTTCACAGATTTTCACAGATTAAAATCAATTTAGTTCTGTAAACCTATGGCCAATAAATAGAATTTACGTCAATAATTGACAATGTAAGAACGTAAAACAAATTATTTACTTTCAATGCTAAAATTTCACCATAGATTTCAGAGATTTGCACTAATTAAAATCATTTTAATTCTTTTAATCTGTGGCTAATTAATAGAATTTACGGAAATAATTGACAATGTAAGAACGTAAAACAAATTATTTACTTTCAATGCTAAAATTTCACCATAGATTTCAGAGATTTGCACTAATTAAAATCATTTTAATTCTTTTAATCTGTGGCTAATTAATAGAATTTACGGAAATAATTGACAATGTAAGAACGCAAAACAAATTATTTACTTTTAATCCTAAAATTTCACCACAAATTTCACAGATTTTCACAAATTAAAATCATTTTAATTCTTTTAATCTGTGGCTAATTAATAGAATTTACGGAGATAATTAACAAAGTATGAGCGCAAAACAAATTATTTACTTTCAGTGCGAGAAGTTAGCCACAGATTTCACAGATTTTCACAGATTAAAATCATTTTAGTTCTATTACTCTCTGGCTAAATAAAAGAATTTGATTAGATAAAAAATTACGAATAAAAATAAATTAACATATTGATTATAAATAATTTAAGAACAAATTTCACTGATTTACACAAAATTAAATCAATTTAATTCTTTTAATCTGTAGCTAATAAATAGAATTTACGGAAATAATTGACAAAGTAAGAACGCTAAACAAATTATTTACTTTCACTGCGAGAAGGTAGCCACAGATTTCACAGATTTTCACAGATTAAAATCAATTTTGTTCAATTGATCTACGGCTAAAAAAAGAAAAGTTAAGTAAGCGCATTTATCAACATTTACATCACTACAATTGGGAACTTGATTGATAAGACTTACTTTCGCAGTATGGATTCTTTTACTCAAATCGTTCTAGGAATTGCCGTTGCAGAATTTTGCGCTGGCAAGCAACTTAAAAACAAAACCTTTTTATACGGTGCGATCTTAGGAACACTGCCAGATTTAGATGTTTTGGTTGGACTATTCTTAAATCCGGTAGATGCAGTTCTCATTCACCGCGGCATTAGTCATTCCCTCTTTCTATTTGTTCTGGTCAGTCCGTTCTTTGGTTGGTTAATTTCAAAGATTGAAAAAGGAAAAATAAGTTTTTTCACAGCCACAAACATGGCTTTTTGGGGATTATTCACACACGTTTTGCTGGATATGTTTACTTCTTGGGGAACCCAAATCCTATGGCCGCTCGAACAACGATTTGCTTTAAAAACCATCTTTGTAATAGATCCTTTGTACACGATTCCACTATTAATTTCATTGATATATTTGTGGAAAACGAAACGTACAATTCTTCGTTATAAATACATCAAAAGAGGATTACTAATTAGTAGTTCCTATCTGCTATTATCTTGCTTTATAAAGTTATACGCTTTGTCTCAATTCGAAAAAGCATTAAAAAATCAAGAAATTCAATATTCAGAAATAATTGTAAAACCAACTGCTTTCAACTTGATTTTATGGAATGCGAACGTAGCAACTGATGATAATTATTTACTGAGTGATTATTCCCTTTTTGATACTCAGGCTATTTCATTTACTGCTTACAGCAAAAATAAAACTTTAGAAAAGCAGTTAAAAGGGAATTCTGATTTTGAGAAACTCAAACAAGCCAGCGAAGGTTGGTATATTATTTCGCAAAAAGACGAAAGCTTATACTTTAATGATCTACGCTTCGGTTTATTGAATGACAATCCAACCAACCCACAATTTGCTTTTAGTTACCAGTTTGTTCAAAACAACTCTGAATTAAAAGCTATCGAAGTTCCTAAAAGCAAGCGCGATGGAAAGAGATTACTACAAAAGATATTCACTCGCTTAAAAGGGAATTAATTTTAAGAAAAAATATCTATTGATTTATGTATAAAAAAGTAATTGCGCAATTAATCGCTTTTCAACCAACCCGTAATACTCATTCTGGTATTTTGTGTGACTAGAACTTCGTGAACTAATTCATCACTTTTAAAGAAAACAGTTTTACCTTGTGTTGGCGCTATTTTTTGATTGTTATCTATTTGATGAATAAGGAGTTCGCCACCATCACTTTCTTTCCAATCAGCATTCAAATAACTAATCATAGAGTATTTTCTGCTCGGATTACTTTTAAACTGATCGAG
The DNA here is from genome assembly GCF_003688495.1 of Flavobacterium weaverense. GTDB lineage: Bacteria > Bacteroidota > Bacteroidia > Flavobacteriales > Flavobacteriaceae > Flavobacterium > Flavobacterium weaverense. Next base: position 236,551 of record NZ_REFH01000009.1, read on the forward strand.
ATGCTTTAAATAGAAATCACCCGATTCATATAAGGAATAATGAAATTCATAGCTTGTAATTCCGGCGTAGCAACTTCGGTTGAGATATAAAATAAATTCTTCTATTTGGGCAAAGAATTCATTTTCAAAGGCGTTATTGTGTTTTTTATCCAACCAATAAATAGAATCACTCCGAATCGCTCCATCGTAAGAGACCTTTTCGGCATTTCCTATTCCTGCTTCTACCAATAAACTTTTAGTGTTGAGAGCAATTAAATTTAGCTTTAAGTTATTCGCCAAAGTATTACTCAAGAAATGCTCCGATATACCTACTTTATTTTCAATATAAGTGGCTATCAAAGTCTCGAAATTATTTTCCATGTCAATTTTCATTGACTGCTTAGACCGCCAACGAGCAAAAGTAGAATAAAAAAAAATAGCATTACTTTATTGTGAAATAAATATTACACGACTGAAGAAAAAAAATTTCACACGAATTTCACGAATTATCACTAATTAAAATAATTATGAAATAAATTTAAAATGAATTCTACTGATGATAAAACCACTATTAAATTTCAATTAAAAAATTTGCGCAATTTGCGTAATTTGTGGTTTTCTTTAATTTTTTTCGCCACGAATTCCACAGATTATCACTAATTACAACTGTTATGTCAAAAATTAATATTAATCATCACACGAGTGGGAATTAGTGAAATTTTTCAAATTAAAATATTCGTGCACATTCGTGTAATTCGTGTCTACCTTTTTTTTGAAAAAACTATCTATTATTGCCGTCTTACAACCTCGTACAATTCGTGTCTAACTTCTACTAAAAATCGCATAAAAAAAAGGGTTTAGAAATAAATCTAAACCCTTTTTACTTTATAATTTACTGATAAAACTACCGTAAATATCCTTAAACTGATACCCTTCTGAGAAGCGGTCTTTACTCAATTTTTTATATTCAACCAAAGCCCATAAAATAAACTCCTTCATGAAGAATTTATCTTCATTAGCTAGTTGCGGTTGGTATTTCTTGATTAAAACTTCAAGTGGAACAATACTTCCCAAAATTCTTTGGTATTCAGCATCCGTACAATCATCTAGTAATTCAAAACCACTTTCGGCAAAAAACCATTCTATAATATCTGTGTACGCAGTTTTTTGGTCCTCTTTCTCCAGTTTCTCAATTTTTGGAAAATAAGCAGGGAAAAAAGTATGAATCGCATCACCTAGTAAGTGTTGCGCCACTACCGCAGCACCCTCCTGCTCTCCTTCATAAACTAATTCTACTTTACCAGTAATCGAAGGAATTATTCCCATAAAATCTGACAAACGAACCGTAGTTTTACCATCACCAGATTTTAAAGCTCTTCTTTCGGCAGTACTTAATAAATTCTCAAAAGCCGTAATACTCAAACGAGCACTAATTCCGCTTTTATTGTCTATATATTCGCTTTCTCTCGCTTCAAAACTAACTTGCTCCAGTAAATCTCTAGCTAACGAAGGAACGTATACCATATCGTTCTGTAACGCATCTAACTTTGCTTCCTGCTCCGTAATCTTTCTTGCAATTTTAATTGTATCTGGATAATGCGTCAAGATTTGGGAACCTATTCTGTCTTTCAATGGCGTTACAATACTTCCTCTATTAGTATAATCTTCGGGATTCGCTGTAAACACAAACTGCATGTCCAGTGGCATTCTTAATTTAAAACCTCTAATTTGGATATCACCTTCTTGCAAAATATTAAATAATGCTACTTGGATTCTGGCTTGTAAATCGGGTAATTCATTGATTACAAAAATACAGCGATTCGCTCTCGGAATCATACCAAAGTGAATCACACGATCATCCGCATACGAAAGTTTTAAATTAGCCGCTTTAATAGGATCGACATCGCCTATTAAATCTGCAACAGTAACATCTGGCGTAGCTAGTTTTTCAAAGAAACGATCACTTCTATGCAACCACGAAATTGGCGTTTCATCTCCTTTGCTTTCAATTAAATCTTTCGCAAAACGCGAAATCGGTTTCAACGGGTCATCATTGATCTCAGAACCTTCGACATAAGGGATATATTCATCCAATAATTCGATCATCTTACGTGCTAATCTCGTTTTAGCTTGACCACGAAGACCTAATAAGTTAATATTATGACGTGACAAAATCGCTCGCTCCAACTCTGGAATAACAGTATTCTCAAAACCGTGAACTCCTTCAAAAGTAGTTTGTCCAGCTTTAATCTTCTCTCTCAAATTCGAACGCAATTCATCTTTGATGCTTTTGCTTTCGTAACCTGATTTTTTTAATTCCCCGAGTGTTTTTATATTTTCTATTTTCATGTTTGTTTTTTTTAACCACAAGGTTCACAAAGTTTTTCCGCTAAGTTCACCAAGATTAATTTTTATATTTTTTAACTGCTATTCTCTAAATATATTTTTACTAATTACTACTTTCTTTCATCTTTCCTCTTTGCTCTCGTAGTCTTTCTTCTTTACTCTTTCTTCCACTGACCACTGACCACTTCCTTCTTTCCACTTCCTTCTTTCCTCTTTCCTCTTCCTTCTTTCCTCTCTACTCAACTGACCACTGCCTTCTGAACACTATTTTATCCTCTTCTTCCTATTCGTCTCATAATCTTCAAAAATCATTTCGCCCAGTCCTTTTAGTCCAGTATAAAATGCTTTCCCTTGATTCGCTTCCGTAAAATGGTTCACAAACTTTTGCAAATAGGGATCATTCGCAATCATAAACGTAGTAATAGGAATATGCAATTTTCTGGCTTGTTGCGCTTGATTGTAGCATTTATCTACAATATATTCATCCAGACCGTTGCTATTCATATAATAAGAACCATCTTTCTCTCTTACGCAACTTGGTTTACCATCGGTGATCATGAAAATTTGCTTGTTGGTGTTTCTTTTGCGGCGCAAAATATCCATAGCCAACTGTAATCCAGCAACCGTGTTGGTGTGATACGGACCAACTTTTAAATACGGTAAATCGCTAATTTGAATCGTCCATGCATCATTCCCAAAAACTAAAATATCTAAAGTATCTTTTGGATAACGCGTAGTAATCAGTTCAGCAAGCGCCATCGCTACTTTTTTAGCAGGTGTGATTCGATCCTCACCGTACAAAATCATACTGTGGCTAATATCAATCATCAACACCGTACTCATTTGGGATTTAAACTGCGTTTCTTCGACAACCAAATCATTTTCGGTTAGCATAAAGTCCTCAACACCATTATTGATTTGGGCATTACGCAAACTTTCCGTCAACGAAATTCGTTCCAGTCCATCTCCAAAATGAAACTCCCGAAACTCGCCGGTATGCTCGTCTCCACTTCCTGCGTGTTTCGTTTTATGATTCCCACTTCCAGAACGTTTCAAGTTGCCAAAAATAGTATCCAAAGCCTGCTGTCTTATCGCACGTTCCGTCTTGGCAGTAATCCCAGTCCCCGACGTTCCGTCCTCTTTAAGTTCATCACGGATATATCCTTTTTTCCTTAAATCCTCGATAAAATCATCAATAGTATACTGTTCATCGGTAAGTTTATATTCCTTGTCTAATTCCCGCAACCAGTCGATCGCCTCATCAAAATCTCCCGAAGTATGCGTAATCAACTCCTTGAAAATCCCAAAGAGTTTATCAAACGGGGACTGAAATGGCGCTTCATATTGCTTGAAAAAGAAACCTTTTTTATTTACATTTTCCATAGACTTTAAAATTACATCATTTTGCAGCGTCCTTCAAACGAACGTTTACTAATTTTTAGTTAAATGCGGTTTTAGACTACTTTTTTGATAATAATTTGGGCGTGTCCGCACTTCCACTAAAGTTTCAGCGCGGTCGTGCTATACGTTTCAATCTCCCTGAAAAACGGGAGGGTTTCTACTACTATCACTCACGCGGAAATTGTGCTAAAAAGATGTTTATCTTTGACTTGATGAAATGAATTTGTAGGAAAATTTTATATATTTGGGTTTGATTCAATTATTATAGGTTCTTATCATAAAAACCTAAAATTGGTATTGCAGTGTAATTTTATCAGAACTAAATACAAGTTATAAACTATCATAAAACCAGCAGCAGAAAGAGTAAATTAGTAACAAAAATGACAGACTACTATAAAATATTAGAGATTTCAACAGATGCAACCTCTGATGAAATAAAAAAAGCTTTCAGACGACTTGCGTTAAAATATCATCCTGATAAAAATAATGGAGATATAACCGCTGAAACGATGTTTAAAGAAATAGCGCAAGCCTATGAAACTCTTTCTGACACTATAAAAAAGAAAAATTATGATTTAAAATTTAAGCATAAAAGCAAGTCAAAAGATAATTCATATCAAGAAGAAACTGAACAAAAAAAAGAACCACTCACTCCTCAAACATTTCTAACTACTTTCAAAAAGTTAAGAAGAGAAATTGAATTAATTGGTAAGAAGAATATTAACAAAAGAAACGTTTATGACAGAATTAACGAATTATTATGTGAAGAAAGTATAACTTTCTTAATAAATCATGGCGATTATAAAATTAATAAAGAAATCATTGGAGAAGTATTAGAATGTTCTAAAATCTTTGGCTACGAAAAACATCCTATTTATTCGTTTGTATATATAGAAAATATTAATCCTAAGCTTGCTAAATTAGCAGGAACTGATAATGAAACTATTCATAAAATTTATAGATATAATAAACGAAGTAAATTACTTAATTACTGGACTAATTATAAAGGTGTATTTTTTGTATTAATAATTATACTTACTGTTACTGCTACTGTTATAAATAATGACATAAACACATTGGACGATTCGCCTTCAAATAATTCTCCAACAAATGGCGACTTAAATAATACATTTACTGAAAAAGAGGCAAAATTTGAAGTAACAGATGAACAGCAGTTCCAAAAGAAAAAAGATTCTTTAATTTTATTAGGTTGGCAGGAGCAAGATATAAGTAATGGACAACTTTCACCTTGCTATAATTTCAAGCCCAAAAAAGGGAAAATTAATAATTATTTAGAAATTGTTGTTGGCGGAGGAACTGATGTTGCTGTAAAAGTTATGAACTTGAAAACCGAAAAATGTATTAGATATATATTTATTAATAGTAGTTCAAGCTATAAAATAAAAAATCTTCCAGAAGGTCAATACTACTTGAAAATTGCTTACGGAAAAAATTGGATTTCAAAAATTGTTAATGATCAATGCATTGGTAAATTTATTAGAAATCCAATGTATGAAAAAGGAGAAGATATTCTAGACTATAATCGCCAACATCATTCAGACGGATATAGAGTACCAAGTTTTAAGTTATAATTTGACGTAATTGCAACAGACGTAAACAATTCTTTTAATTCTGAAAATATTACGGAAGATTCATTTAATCTTTAACCATCGCAAAAAAAACTAATAATAACAGCAAAGAGTTCCGCAATTAGCTTGAAAAACGAATAATTAATCTACTATTTAATCACCAAACGGAAAAAAGCTAAAACCAATTTATTGCCTTCGACACACTGGAATTATCTTAAAAATTTTTAATAAATTTTGAGAGGCTAATAAGACTCTTTTAATTTTCAAAATCCATATAAATACTTGTTAATCATCAACTATATTTATTTCATGATACTATCATGTGATACTATCAAAAAATCATTTTCTTCATCTCGTTAATAAATAAATATGTTTCATTTAAGATAATTTAAACAAAATTTTTGAATCTGATTTCCCAATAATAAAAGCTCACGCCATGAAAAACTATATCATTCTCCTTTTCACACTACTTTTATCTGCCAATCTAGCTGCGCAAGTCACAGTTGGAGAAGATAAAGAAAGTAATGATTCTGAAGTAAGAGGTGAATTTTATGATGGTTTAACAAAGATCAAAAAAAATGGCAAATGGGGTTTTGTCAATAAAAAAGACGAAATTATTATTGAGTTTATTTATGACTTTGCTCAAGACTTTTCGGAAGGTTTAGCTGCGGTAAAACAAAATGGAAAATTTGGATATATTGATAAAATGGGCCAAATCGCAATTCCATTTAATTTAAATTATTTAGCTGTTGGTAATTTTCACGAAGGACTCGCTTTATTCCTCGATCATAATGACAAAATCGGTTTTATAAATAAGTCTGGAACGATTGCAATACCTTCAAATTATCAATCTGCAGCAAATGGATTTGAAAATGGATTTTGTTTAGTTTCAAATAATGATTTGTGGGGAGCTATTGATAGTAAAGGAAAGATTTTAGTGCCTTTACAATATATTTGGATGGAAAATTTTTCAGATGGCTTAGCAGTTGTGATTAATGAAAGTGGTAAATATGGTTTTGTAGACATAAACGGCAAAATAGCAATTGCCTTAAAATATAAAAAAGCCGAAAAGTTCGTAGATGGAAAAGCTAAAGTCACTTTTGGAAGCAAAACGTTTTTCATCAATAAAAAAGGTAAAAAGCTTTAGAGTGCATTTCCATTTTAAAATGATATCTAAAGCTCTTATTAAAACGTAATAATCAAGCATCATATTTTGCAGCGAGATCATCGATATCTGTTTTTCTAGCTAAATATTCTAGCCACTCAGTTGGTATATTTTCAACACCATAAATCAAAGCAGATAAACCTCCCACTACTGCAGCAGTTGTATCAGTATCATTTCCGAGATTTACAGCTTTTAAAACAGCGTCAGCATATGAGTCAGTGGTAAGAATTGACCAAATAGAAGCTTCTAATGTATCGATAACGTAACCAGAACTTTTGATTTCGAAATCATTTACTATAGAAATATCCTCTTTTAATAATCGACTAAAATGTTGAATTTCTGCGGCATCTATTTGCTGACTTTCTAAGTAATTTTTAATTTCACTTTGAAGTTCGTTGTACGCTTGCCATTTATCCATTCCTTCAATAAGTTTCTTGGCAAATTCGAGGTAATAAAAACAAGAAATAATCGATCGAATGTGTGCATGCGTTAACGAAGACACTTTTTTAGTCCATAAAAAGCGTTCATCAACTGTTAGTTCTTTCGTGTAAACGATTAAAGGCAAAATTCTCATTAAAGATCCATTTCCATTATCCAGTGCATTAGGACCTCCGGCAAGTTCTGTCTCCACTCCTTCTTCTAACTTCTCGATTGCGACTCTTGTTCCAATTCCAATGTCAAAAACCCAACCAAGCGCGGTCCAATAATTATTGTTTCTCCAGTCGATAAATTTTTGAGCCAATAGATTCATGTCTAAACCTTCGATAATACTTTCTGCTAAACATAAAGTTAAAGAAGTATCATCAGACCAAGTGCCTTTTGGTTGATCGTGTGTTCCATATTCCTGCATATCCACTACTGGATTGTCCTTAAAATAACTCCTTGGGTTAAATTCTACAGGAACTCCCACAGCATCACCAACAGCGACACCTAGAAGAATTTTTTGAAGTATATTTTCCATTTTTTTTATTATTTATTAAAGCATTCAATCAATTTTTTAGATTTTGTTTTAATTAGAATGCTACGTTTTACATTATTTAATTTAGGATAAAATAAAAGGTAAAATTAAAGTTTGATCCGCTGTCGTTTTTAAAGATATTAGCTTTTTTCGAAACAAAAAAAACATTCGATAGCTATTTTAAAAAAAATAAATTCTGTTAAAATTTTATGCAGTTCATCGAGAAATTGATGGAATTAAAGTTTTGCTGATTGATTATAATATTACCTGATTTACGGTTTTTTTTTAATTCCAAATCGATTATCTTTTAGAACTATTAACCTAAAATTTATCTATATTTATCCTACAGTAATCTAAATTTCAAAAAAGATTTAAAGCTTCAATTATTAATTTCGATCCAGCCAAAAATGAAAATCTCAATATTACTTTTATTCATACTCACTTCCTGCAGTCCAAAATACATTCAAGAAGTTCCATCTGACACGAAAACCAAATTTGGTTTTGAAATATCGGCACCAAATCAAGCCGTTTATTTTGTAGAAAATGAAAAGTTTGAATTTAAAAATAATAGAACATTCGAACATGAAAAAATTGCAAACGAATTGTATAATTCTTTCGGTCCTGCAACAGATGATTTTTACATTGGAAAAACTAATGCCAGAGATTTTAAATTTAATGTAAACAATAAAACTTATTATATCGCCGTCGAAAGCCTATCACAGCGAACAGCTATGATTTTATTTGATGGTGCTCATAAACCTATAATTGAGTTCAATCCTAAAAAGTACCGCAAACTGATTCTTAAAATGAAAAAATAACTTACTTTTAAAAAAGTCAAAACCTTATTTATAGAATGAATTATTACTTAAAACTCTTTCTTCTTTCGGTCGCTATTTCAGTGATTAATGTTTTACTATACTTGTTTTTGTTACAATTTCAAATTGTCAATAACAGCAGTTATATTCCGCAAGAATTGGGTGTAATTTTCTTAATTATAATTGCAGTACCCGTACAGTTTATAGTATTACTAGGAATTGCGGCTATTTCTAAAAAAAATGATTTTTCTATATTTTTCACAAGCTGCGTACTTATAGTGCTTTGCTTTATTTTACTTCTGTTAAGCTCTACTGAGGAAAGAGCTACTTTTAACAATGAGCAAGAGTATCTAAGAACGGAGAGTTACGAGTACCAGCAAGGCATTTCTACGCCCGAAGGTTATCCCATTCGATTGCTAGAAGGAAGTGGATTTGCAATCGGGATTAGAGGCCATCGTACTCCTTACACTTTGCTAGAAGACAATAAAGTATATTCAACACAATGGGGTAATGGCGACACCACTTTTAAATCATCAATGGCGGGTGGAGTTCCTGTGCCAAATGGTTTACAGTTATACTGGTATTCCTATCTAGAGGATAAGTATTACGAATTATACACCAAACTCGATCAAAAAAAAATTGCTGCCTATTTTAAAAATGGATTTATACGTGACAATAAAGTAACCTTGACTAATGAAGGTTCGACTAAAGGATTGTACAACGGTTTAGTTGCAGGTATTGCGCCAGGTGGAGAGGTTGTTATCTGGATTTCTGGTGTTAATGAATCCAAAGAAATAGGAGTTTTTAAAGCTAAAGAAATCAGTGCTGATAGAATTACTGACAACGATAAAGTAAGTGAAGAAGCACAAAAGCTAGTTTTAAACGATACGTGCAGTTGCGAAGATAGACCTCAGTTTAGAAGAATTGTCCATAATGGTGAAAAAATACCTTTTGGAATCTGGACAACTAAATACCGTAAAAAATACAATTGGAAAGTGAAACCTAACAATTTTGGACAAGCAAAATCGGCGTTCAATTTCTATTTTTATAATGGCGAAGCTTTTGTAATACAAAATGAGGATGTAATAAATCTAGACTACAAAAAGCAGGTTTTAACCAAATTAATTAAGTTCACTTTTTTTAAAAACCAAAAGAAATATAAACTCTTTATCGAGTTTGATGAAGAAGAGCTTTTTGATCATTTTGAGGAATTAACAAAAAATAATCCAGACGAGCCACTTGATCTAACTATAACGATAAGTCTAGATCTAAAAAAAACAATAGTACAATTGCAGTCAAAAGATAAAATACTGGATTTCAAAAAAGTCGAAGACATTAAAATATCCCTTCGTTAAGTGAAATTTGGAAATTTAAATTACATCATTTTCGAAATCTTGCAGTTGAAGATGTGTAAGCGAACATTGTAAATTTATTTTTTTATTGTACTATTTTTGAAACCAATTACACAAATTATTATAGAGATAATTGCGATCTCCTACCCTATGGAACAACCAACAGCAGAAAAGATTAAAGAAATATTTGACCGTTATTATTCAGCAGATTTGAGTCTTTGGAATGAATTTTCCAAATATGTAAAGCCACGATTATTTAGTAAAAACGAAATCATAAAAGAATACAATAAAACAGAGAAACACGTTAATATTCTTATCTCGGGTTCCATAGCACATTTTGTATTGGCTGATAACAAAGACGTTTGCATTAATTTGTACTATGAAAATCATATTTTCAGTGAATACTTATCATTTTTACTACAATCGCCCACTATTATTAAAACGGAAAGTTTAGAAGATTCAGTGATCTGGTCCATTAGTCACCAAGATTTAAACGAATTATACTCAAAATCTAATAAAGGACTTTTAATAGGAAAAGCCATATCAGATGCAATGTTCATAAGGAAACAATTTGAGCAAATTAACTTATTAACGCTCTCACCTTCAGATCGCTATTTAAAATTGATTAAGGAACGACCAGAAATCTTTCAGCGCACTTCTCTAAAAATAATTGCATCGTATCTTGGTATTACTGCCGAAAGTTTGAGTAGAATTCGAAAAAAAATATCCTAATATTTCATTTCTTACCCAAAGTCAATTTTTTAGCGAAATGGAATTTTTAATTTTGGAATGTAATTAAAACTAGAACTTATGAAAACCAAAATCAACTATTTTGCAATTATTAATTTTTACATCATTGCAATTGGTTTACGCTACTTAACTAACAAAACGAATTTATTAGAAAATGTAAACAGTGATTTTATAAAAGTTATTCTTCAAGCCGCTGGACCGGCTATTGGCGCTGTAGTTGCTTTTTCAATATTCAAAATAAAACCAAAACTTTCGTTAAAAGGAAATTATAAAAATGGTATAACTCCTTTTTTATTGTATTGGATTTTTCCAATTACTTTAATTTTAGCAGTTGAATATTTCACAAAAGGAACCTTTTCTTTTACGGCTATATCTGCAATATTAATCTACGGACTTCTAGAAGAAATAGGGTGGCGCGGCTTTCTGCAACAAGAATTAAAGTCATTACCAAAAATTGTAAATGTTCTAATAGTAGCAGTGCTTTGGTTTATTTGGCACTTAAATTTCGAACTAACTAGTGGTAATATTATATTCTTTGGAATTTTGGTATTAGCATCTTGGGGAATTGGTAAAGTAGCAGACAGCACACAATCATTATTAGCAGTGTCCGCTTTTCATTCTCTAAACAACTTTTTTCCAGAGATGAATTCGACAAAAATTATCATTCTAGTAGTTTTAATTGCTACTTGGGTAATAACTTTAATTATTAGAAAAAGAAGGATGAAAGCAATTAATAATTAAAATTCCTTTTTAAAAAATAGTAGATTTCTCGAAGAATGATAAATATTATCTATCTAATAATTTCTCAGAAAGTTGAAGTCTAAATATGAAATCTAAATTTCTACAAGTTGAATACCTTATTTAGAAAAATTCACCATCAACATAGAACCAATTTCCATTTTCAAATATAAAAGTGGAAAGTTCGTGATGAATGTGGTTCACGCCATTACTGTCTAAATAATACGCTTTAAATTCAACCGTATCTTTTGTAGTATTAAGTACTTCTAGGTTTTGCCAGCGATTGCTTGCTGCCCATTCCAAAATATCTTTTTTAGAATGGTGTTTTCTTGTAGAAATATGAGTAGTTGCTACAAGATAACCAGCTTGATGTAGTACATAAGCTGAATAGCGCGAACGCATTAAAGAATCGGCAGTTGTGGCTTTTTGAATACCTTTAATTATTGGTTCGCAACAGACCTGAAAATGTTTGGTTGAACCACAGTAACATTCGATTAAAATCATTATTCGACCAAAAAATTAATTAGAAGAGGTTGATTGACCATTAAGTCCAACAATTTTTTGATGCAGTTGATTCAGTAATACCTGGTAACGGCTTACTTCCATTAAATCTTCATCTTCCTCAGCAAAATCAAGTAATTCATCTAATTCTTCGCTTACTTCAACTAGTTTATTTCCCGCTTCTTTCGCATTTTTTTCAGCAATTAAATCGATTATTAATTGAACACCTGTTTTTACTTCTTCAAATTTACTTTTATCCATGCTGCTTATATAGTATTAGTATCGGGAGTATTATTCTCATTGAATTTTTTGACGATCTGCTTCAATTTTTCTTTACGAATGATTTCCGCTTGCTTCACTTTATCTTGTGCTTTGTGCAATTTATCGTTGTGCTTTTTTATATTTCTATCGTTATTGCGACCCATATTATATGCTGTAAAATTTCCAATACATTTATTTGTTTTGGAAACGACTGCAAAGTTCGGCTTATTTATTAAATTTAAAATGATTTTGAAATGATTTTTTCAGTATTTCAATATTGTAATTGGTTTAAAATAGTAGCATTCAGAAATTTAAATCTAATTTTGAATAGGTAATCAAGTAATTTTTGTTATATTTATTTTAAGGAATAAAATACATTTTTAGTAATATAAACGCTTCTAGATTCTATTGTATGTAATAAACATGAAGTAGCGAAGACATAAAAACATAAAAATGGCTTTTCTTTTGATTTTTTTTATCTAATATTGAAGCGCCCTAAACCTACTTACTAATAAATGAAGTCTCAGAAAAAAAATAATAAGCATGTCAAATGGTTCTATGAACGACCTAAACTGACAGGGATTATTACGTTCCTATTTCTCAGCTATATTGTAGGCTTTATTGTTTTTCAACAATATAAATTGGCTACCGAGGACAACACGCGAGAGATGACTTCAATTCTTCATGTAGTGCGTCAAAATATTGAACAATCTCTTAAAAACTGTTACACTACGACGCTATCTTTAGCCTTAACAATTGATGATTCAGGTTATCCAACTGATTTTGATACTATTTCAAAAGCACTTATTGAGGCTAATGAAAACATAACTACTGTCGAATTAGTTCCAAACGGTGTAATAAAATATATTTATCCATTAGACAAAAATCAAGAAGCTCTTAATTTAAATATTCTTCAAGATAATAATCTCAAAAAAGAAGCTTTAAAGTCCATTGCGACTCATAAAATGTATTTTGCTGGTCCTCTAAAGCTAAGACAAGGCGGAGAAGCAATAGTAGGCCGTTTACCTATTTTTATCAAGAGTAAATTTTGGGGTTTTTCAGCGGTAGTAATTGATTTAGAAAAGTTGCTGAACTCAGCAGGTATTAGCAATATTGATAGTTCTAAATATTATTTTCAATTTTCAAAGTTGAATCTTGAATCTCATAAAGAAACTTTTCACTTATCAAACAAAGCCGATTTTACCAATCACGCCAATATATCTGTGAAAATTCCAGATGGCGATTGGAAATTATATATTATTTCGAAAAAGGAAAACAATATTCCGTACCAAATTTTAGTACCCGGAATTATTGGAATTATTCTAGCAGCGTTATTTGGTATTTTAATATTTACACTATTAAGAATGCCTAACGAACTGCAATCGTTAGTTACTGCTCAAGCTAAAAAGCTGATGAATTCTGAGATAAAATTTGAAACAATTTTTGATCAAGCTGCTGTGGGAATTGCACACGTAGATTCCTTTACTGGTCGATTTATCCAAGTTAACAACCAGTACTGCAAACTTTTAGGATATACGCAGCAGGAAATTCAAGAGTTAAACTATCAAACTTTAACGCATCCCGATGATCTAAATGACGATCTAACAAGTATAGATAAACTTAGAGATGGGCAAATAACTGATTATTCAAGAGAGAAAAGATACATCAGTAAAGATGGAACAGTGATTTGGATTAATTTAACGGTTTCACCACTTATAAAAACGGACGGCAAAGTAATATCTCATATCGCTATTATTGAGGATATTTCGATAAAAAAAGAAGCAGAACAATTAATCAAAAAAAGCGAAATACGTTTTAAAAGTTTATTTGAGGATTATCCTATTGCGTTGTGGGAGAAGGATTTTTCGCTGGTTAGAAATTATCTAGTAGAACTTGATTTGATGCATAAAAGTGCAGAGGAAGTTAAGAAATATTTAGGTACACATCCTGAAGTGGTAATTAAAGCGATGACGTTAATACGCGTTATCGATGTGAATACCATGTGTATGAAACTTCATAACGCTGAGAATAAAGAGGAATTAACAGTAGGTTTTCAAAAATTAATAGGAGAACGCTACTCTTGTAATTTTGCAAATCATATTCTAGCAATTACACAAGGCGAAAATGAAATCATAGCAGAAACAATAATAAAAACTGCTCATGGTGAACCGCGCGACGTCAAGTTTAGATGGAGTGTAATTAGTGGATTTGAGGAATCGCTAGCACGAACTATTGTCTCAACAGAAGATATTACAGTACAGAAACAAAGTGAAAATATTATAAAAAAATCGCAACAAAGAGTTGAATCTTTGATTAATACCATTGATGGAATTGTTTGGGAATTTGATACTGAAACGGATCGCTACAACTTTGTAAGTAAAAAAATAGAAAGCATTTTAGGTTACACAGCTGAAGAATGGATAAGTAACAGCGTATTTTGGCCAGAGCACATTCATCCTGATGATAAAGACTGGGTTGTAAAGTATTGTGAAAATCAAACAGATGCTCACTTAAATCATGATTTTGAATACCGTATGATTAAAAAAGACGGTACAATTGTGTGGTTAAGAGATATTGTAAACGTTGTTGTCGAAAACGGCAAACCTGTTACCTTACGTGGTATAATGATTGACGTGACCAAAACAAAAGAAGCAGAAAAAGATTTAAATGCTTCGTTTGATTTAGTATCAGAACAAAACAAAAGATTACTAAACTTCTCTTATATTATTTCTCATAACTTGAGATCGCACACGAGTAATATTGCCTCTATAGTTTCGTTGATCGAATCATCCGAATCCGAGGAAGAAAGAAATGATATGATGGAATTACTTAAAACAGTTTCTCGTTCTCTTAATGAAACGATGCTTCATTTAAACGAAGTCATAAATATTAGAACAAATATTAGTTTAGTATCTGAATCCTTAAATTTAGAAGATAATATCACAAGAGTTAAAAACATACTTTCGAAACAAATAAATTCTAATGAAGTAACGATCATAACAGAAATACCAAAAGACACTGTAATTAATTACAATCCGGCATATCTTGAAAGCATACTTTATAATATAATTTTAAACTCTATTCGATACAAGCATCCTAATCGTAAACCGCTGATCAAAATTACGTTTACATCAGAAAATAATGTCAAAATACTAAAAATTTCTGATAATGGAATTGGGATTGATTTAGATCGAAATGGTGATAAGGTTTTTGGGATGTACAAAACATTCACTGATAATTCTGATTCAAAAGGAATCGGTCTTTTTATAACAAAGAATCAAATTGATGCAATGGGAGGAAATATCACTGTGGAAAGTGAAATCAATATTGGTACCACATTCAAAATCTATATTCTATGAGAAAAAAAACAATCTGGGTAGTTGATGATGATCCGATTTACCAAATCATTATCAATAAGATTATCCAACGATCAGAGATGTTTTCAGAAATCTTCTCTTATAAAAATGGAAAAGAAGCGATTGACAACTTAAGTGAGGTTATAGATAAAGATGGTGATCTTCCCGACATTATCTTGCTTGATATAAACATGCCTGTTATGGATGGATGGGAATTCATGGAGGCTCTGGGAGAGATACAACCTAAATTTAAAAGACAAATCATTGTTTATATTGTGAGCTCCTCCATTGCAGTCGAAGATAAAAACACATCAAAAACCTACACTAATATATTAGGATATTTATCAAAACCTGTAAGCGTAAATGACTTACTGCTAATAGCTTCCAACGATTAAAAACAATTATAGATTTTTAAAATATAAATTTTTTAGATAAATTGCTTTTTAATTTCCTCCAATGTTTTATTAGTAAAAACTAAATCAGTAATGATTTTTTTTCGTAAAACATCAATATCATCATAATCGAAATACTTAGCCCAAGAAGTCAAATTTAGTAAATTTCGAACTTGCTTAATCCGCTTAGTTGTTTCAAAACTGGTTCTTAATATTGCTTTCTTATCGTAAGTTGGATTATTTTTATGCTGATAATTAACTGTATTTTTGTAATAGTTAACCTCAAGATAGTATAATTCCTCAACTGCGTTGTCTGGATAAAAACTTTGCCAAGAAGCGTAACCCAATTTAAATTTAGATTTTGTTTCAGGTTCCAATGGCTCTAATCTCCATTTACTATTCGCTAATCGTCCCCAATGATTAGACAATCGGTACATTCCAGCCTTTGTGTAATAATATTTACTTCCCGATTTGCTATCGTACTGTATTTTCAAATTACTAATAGCTTCGATATCTATTTCATCAAATACACAAAACGTATTTTTGAAGGAATTAGGATGAGGTCTAAAATTTTTCTCCATGTCACAAAGATAATCAGAAAGCGCAATTCGTATCAATTCAAACTATATTTGATTAACTTTGCAGCCAAGAATTATTTTAAATAAATTGATTATGACTAAAGCTTCTGAAGAAAGAATGTTACAAAAAGGTGTTTACACTGGAATAATGGAAAAAGATGAAAACAACAACTTTTTTTGTGGTATATATCTTTTGGATTACAAAATGGCATCTAAATATCCTGTAGGAGAATGGATTACTATAAAATCTATTATCGAAAACCCAAGTGATATCAGCTATAACAAATACCCGAAAAAATCTAAAAATTTTGATAAGGCTAACAACAAACCGGAACAATAACGGTTTCATTTTACCTTTATAAAATATACAATAACCTAAAATTCATTTTTTTTTGAAAATTTATTGGTCTCAAACCATTAAAATAAAAAAAAGTGTACCTTTGCAAAAAATTTGTCGATTTTGAAATCAAATTATATTGATTTTATATTAAAAGACAAGTAGTTACCTTATTTATGAAAAAAATAGTTGAATACCGCAAATTGCTTAATGTAGATAAAACTGCAGAACTTAAAGATTTAAAAACGATCTATCGTAATGCGATGAAAGAAGCACATCCTGATAAATTTCAAGGTGATGACGCTGGATTAAAAGAAGCAGAAGAAAATAGTAAAAAAATTATTGAAGCATATCATTTCTTGGTAAGTATCAATCCTGAAACTACTAAAATAAACCTACCAGAATACACTGAAACAATTTCTACTTCAACTATCACTGATTACAAGTTTGTTGAAGGAAGATTAATCATTAACTTTTCAAACGGTAGCGTTTATGAATACATTAGTGTTCCTAAAGCAACGTATGTAAAAATGGTTAACGCTGAGTCTCCTGGAAGATTTGCAAAAAGACATATCTTGAATTCATTTACTTGGAGAAAAACTCTTAATCAAGATTAATTTCTTTTTTAAAGTATCAAAATATAAAAGCATCCTATTTAGGGTGCTTTTTTTAGTTTAGCAAAGCTCCTTCTTTTAATTTGGATCGTACTTTCTTTCAGCGCTCCACTCCTTCTCTGCTTCATGAAGTGCTTTTAATTGATTATAAATCCAACTTCCTATTATTGAGGCAATTATAAATACTGTTATTTATAACGATTCAAAACATAAATTGCTTCGCTAAATCGCTAGTAAACAACGCTTAAGTGAGGTGAAATTATAACAAAATTTTAGGTTCTAAAAAGATTTGAAATATGATTATTTTAAATACTTTTGCACACTTAACTCAATTAACTAATTAATAATGAAAAAAATAATTTTATTACTTTCGGCCGCTGTAGTTTTAATCGCTTGTAACAAGGTGGGGAAAGACGAGTACATTATTTCAGGAACTGCAACAGGGATTGAAAATGGTAAAACAATCATCTTAGAAACTCAAGATGAAAGCGGAATGGGATTGCTTGCAAAAGATACTGTAAAAGTAGAGAATGGTAAATTCGAAATGAAAGGTAAAATTACTGAGCCTGCATTTTATACACTTCAACTTGAAGGAGCACAAGCTAAAATTCCTTTTATATTAGAAAATGGTGAAGTAAAAATTGCTATCGATAAAGATAGTATCCAAAAATCTAAAGTTACTGGAACGTATAACAACGAAGAGTATGCTTCATTCAATGAAGAAATCACTAAGGTTCAAAAGAAACTTATGGATTTCCAAAATAAGAACATGGAGACTATGAACAAAGCTCAAGAAACTAAAGATACAATTGTTATCAATCGCTTGATGCAAGATTTTAATAAAATCCAAGAAGAAGTAGGTGTTGCTTCAAAAGCTAAATATTTGAGCTATGCTGAAACACATCCTAAATCTTTCATTTCTGCTTTGATTATCCAAGGTATGTTGAATGATCCATCGGCTGATGTATCTAAATCTGAAAAACTATACAATGGTTTAGATGAGTCATTGAAAAACACAAAACCAGGAAAAGCAATTAAAGCTAAATTATCAGAACTTAAAGCACCTGCAGGTGTTGGAGCAACAGCGCCAACAACTGACGGTAAATGAAGAGCAGATTTTTCCGCACCTAACCCTGAAGGGAAAATGGTTTCCCTTAAAGAAAGTTTAGGAAAAGTAACAATAGTTGATTTCTGGGCATCGTGGTGTGGTCCATGTCGTCAAGAAAATCCGAACGTTGTTGCAATCTATAACGATTTACACGCTAAAGGTCTTAACATTATTGGAGTATCTTTAGACAAAGATGCTACTAAATGGAAAGAGGCAATCGCAAAAGATAAATTAACATGGACCCATGTTTCTAATTTAAAATTTTGGGATGAACCAATAGCAAAGCTATATCACGTTGAAGCTATTCCTGCTACTTTTATACTTGATGCTGCAGGAAATGTGGTAGCAAAAGATTTAAGAGGTGACGCATTAAGAGCTAAAATAGTTGAGCTTTTAGCAAAATAAACACTTAGTTTAACGCAAATAAAAAAATCTCCCTAGCGGAGATTTTTTTTATTTTATTCAATACCAATGTGTTAAAAATAATACTGAAATTAAGTACAAATTTTGTTTGCAGAAACAAAAACAGTTTCTATATTTGCACCGCTCACAACAGGTAACTGTTGTACTCAAAGGCCTTGGGGAGATACTCAAGCGGCCAACGAGGGCAGACTGTAAATCTGCTGACTACGTCTTCGTAGGTTCGAATCCTACTCTCCCCACTAAAACGCTGCAAGCAATTGCAGCGTTTTTTTTTATAAAAATATTTCATAACATTAACTCTACTTTGGTTCACTATTTTAAAAGATAGAAAACGTATTGAAGAAGAATAAAATTATTGAATTTTACTTTGACTATAGTTTGGAATACCAATTGATTTGTTGTTTAAATAGCTTATTATACTAAATAGTAGCAACTTTTATTGCTGATACATATTTAACGCCCACAAACGCATATTTGAGTACAACTGGAGAGGTCAAGAGAGACTTAATAACGGAAAACCCATAAAGAAACTTTTTGCAATATTTTAAAGCAGAGTGAACATTTTTTAAATTACTATTCCCTTGTTACTTTAACGAACTTAAGATACTAGCTCATTACATTAATAGCACCCACTTTTCATATAACTTGATTCAATTTCCTTTTCAAGGTGTTGGAAGTTATTTATTGTGAGAAATCGTCTAAATTATCATTTCAAAACAATTACAATTTCAAAAATGGCTAAATAAGTTTTGAATATGTTAATAGCTTATTGAAAGAAGACAAAATTTCCATAAAAATTAGAAAGGATGTGCGCCCAGCATTTATTAATTTTAACTACACAAATTCATTTGAATAAAACTAGAAAGAAATTTCTTTAAAAATAGCCATGAAAAAGCCCTATAATATTGTTTAAGGCTTTTTTATGTAAGAATTATTCATATATTTGATAGAATAAAAAATTATAAACCTTCGCCAATCAACCCCAAAAATAGGTGTATATACGAAGGTTTGATTCGCATATATACGAGTTAGCGGATATCTTTGGAAAATTCCGTTAATAAAAAAACAATATAAAATAAAGGAACTATTCAAAAAAAACAATAAACCCTTAATGTTGTAAAAATGGCAGAAAGTAAAATTATAGTATGAATGTCTAAAAGTACTGGAATTTATAATAAAAGTAATAAGTACGAAATACTCATTAATAATGAATCTAAAGCTGAACTTGACTATGTAAATAACAGACAAATATTTATTGCAGAAAGCGGAAAAAATATTATTCAAGTTAAAAATGAAAATACTACTATTTTAAAAGTGATAAATATAAGATATGCTCAAGACATAACTATAACTATTAATGCAAGTGTTACTTATAAATTAGGTGTGGGAATTATTATAGGAATTGCAATTACAAGTTTAATTATTCTATTAATTATTGCGAAAAAAGTAATATTGCCTTTAGTTTTTATTCCATTTATTTCGTTGCTTTTCGTAAAAAAAGAAAATTTTCCAAATAGTTTTGAAATAACAATTAGTAAGTAAGACATCCGCTAACCGTCGTTTGGCCATATGGCAGGATTTGGCTTAATTTGAAGATGGTTTTGTACTTGGAAAATTAGCCATTAACCGAAAGATTACGCTTCCTTAATCCGCCACATCGCTAAGCGACCAAACGTAATACACAAGCTTTCCAAAATCCCCAATAAATGAAAGTATTCAAATTTCGAGGTGTTTTAGATGAGAAAATATTAGAGAGAGATTTAAATACATTTTTAGCTAACAAATTCTACGCTTCTAAATTTGAATCTATGAATGATAAATTTGAAGCTAATTTTGATGAAATAATTACAGAGACTTTTGCTTCTCTTGCAAAAATATTTAATGTTAAAGTACCAGACATAAGGAAAGGGATTCAAGAAATTACCAAATATAAAGATACCTTAGGAATATATTGTCTTTCTAAAACATACTTAAGCGAAACACTTTGGGCATATTACGCAGATAATAACCGAGGTTACTGCATTGAGTATGATATTTATAAATTAAAAGATAAAACTCAAAATTTTGATTTTGCATATGAAATTGATGTAAATTATTCTGATGAAAAACCGATTCTTATTGTAAACGACATCAATAATCAAATAGCAATCAATAAAATGTTTGGCACCAAAAAGAAACGCTGGAGTCAAGAAGAAGAAATTAGATTATTATTTGATGATTCAGGTTTTAAAACTCATCATCACTCTGCAATTTCAGCAATATATTTCGGCTGCGATGCTTCAAATGAATTAATAGAAAAATTTATTCGAAAATTTGAGAATAGAAACATAGATTTTTACAAAATGAAAATAAATTATCAAACTAATGCGTTTGAAAGAGAATTAATACACAAAAATGTTATGAAATTGAATTTTGATATAAATAAATTCAATTATCAACTTGTAAAAACTGTTGATAATTTAGTAGTTACGAATTATTATCTTTATATAGAAAAAAAATATAATCTGGATGAGTTAAAAGAATTAGCATTGGCATTTAAAGAAAAACATGGTTACAGAAATTGTAATATTTACTTTGTTAATAATATAGAAATTCTTGAAATTCTTGAAAAATATCCTAAGTCAGATAGTGAATATGTAAAATTTGCAGAATCAATCATCGCTGATTTTCCTTTTGACTGTAATGATGAAATATTTTCTTATCCTTTTAAAGATTGGAAGTATGAAGAGCTTATAACCAAATAAGCCTGCGTATAACAGCTATGGCTTTGTTGGGCTTGAAAAGCCAACAATAAAGCCGCGGTTGAATCCTCCAAGGCGGACAAGCTGGAACCCATTACATGCCGTCAACACTATGGAGTTATCGGAAAATGAGTAGAGAGATTACAAGAGGCTAAAACGCCTCTTTTTTTCCAGTAAAATTGAGTATGGTTTTTCTAGTGTTTTCGTTCATATCTGAATACAAAATCCCTTATCTACGAAATTAGTTTTCACAGGGACCTGAACTTTGGCTACCGCCAAGATACCAAGCAGGCTGACCACGCTGATCAAATACTGCTATTCGATGCAAATTGCCTGTTTTACAACAAGGACATTTGGGCAAAAAAGTTTTCTTCTCTACTTTTTCAATTAGTTTTACCTTTAGTTTTTCTTGTAAAACCTTAAGTTTCTCCCCTTTCCAATGCCTGTTCCGATTCTTATCGGGATGCTACTCAAAAAGCCATAATGATGGATTTTTACAAAACGTTTGGGCAGAATATGCAACGCAAACCTTCGGATAAATTCCTCATGGGTAAGTGTCATTTGTTTCTTAAATCCGTTTTGACGGTAATCTTTGTAGCTAAAAATTACGTTTTGATCGTCAATACTTTGGATTCGGTTATTGCTAACGGCTATTTTATGGGTGTATCTTCCTAAATATTCAACTACTGATTTTGGACTTCCAAAAGGCTTCTTAGCGAACACTACCCATTGCTTTTCCCACAATTGCTTCTTGACTTTGGTATAATTATCAGGGCTTTTCTCTTTTAGTTTCTCGCAATGTTTTGCCCTAAAAACTTTGGACAATGCCTTGACTGGAAACAAAAATTTAACATCGTCTCGTATGTTTTGCCACTTGCCATTTTTGTTCACACCGCCGCCTGGAACAATGCAATGCAAGTGTGGATGCAGGGATAAATTTTGTCCCGCACCCCGTTAGAAATTTTTATACTTTTACATAATGGAAAAATATTATGTTTATGTTTTAGTTTCTCTAATGGATAATTCGTGGTATATAGGCTAGACCTCAAATTTAGATGAAAGAATTATACAGCATAATTCTGGTAGGACAATAACGACGAGTAAAAAGATGCCGTGGGAAATATTGTATCATGAAGTTTCATTTAATAAACAAGACGCTATTGCTACAGAAAAATATCTAAAAAGTGAAATGGGAAGAAGGTATTTAAAAAACAGATTAAAAAATCAACTAGATTTCTAACTGGGCAAGCGTGTGCAAAACAGCAATCATTCCGCTTTGGATTACTGCGGCTTTACCATAGGTTTTCAACGTTTCCTAAGTGGACTCAAAAAGAATATCATACACTAATCTGGGCTCTTGCATCGCTACACTATTGATGCTATCAGGCAAAGTAAAAACAACATAAATTAAGCGAAGCGAATCACGAATTCAAATAAAAAACAAATAAAAAAACATGAGTAAAGTATGGAACTGGTAAGAGTTCGCTTTGTCTAGCTTGTATCCAATCTTTTAGTTTTTTCCCTGACATTTGGGACAATGTCTATTGCGACACGAGTTGTAACTAATACTAATTTTACCACATTGATCACACGCATCAATATGACCGCCTAAAGCTGCCGTTCTACATCTTCTCACGGCTGACAAAGTCCGCAATTGCCAGGTATTGAGCCCTAGATTCTCTATTTTATTACCCAGTTTTTCCATTACATGAGCGACTTCACTTCCACTACGCTCAGTGCAGGCAAATCGACTTCGTTCAGCAGCTACTTGCGGCTGCCGATGAATTTCATTTGAAACGGCATCGTTTGCTGCTTGACTCTAAGTAGAATTGAGCAATCAAAACCGACGTAATCTTAAAAGCAATAATCGTTCTTGCAGCAAAGATATAGTGGAAAGCCCGACCTGAGCCAAACAAAAATATTTTGTTAAAATTAATGAGAATTCTACGTCTTGATCAGAGTAAAATCTCTGGCGAAGGGCCTGCCCAAATAACAAAAAAAATCAGTACACTTGTACAAAAAAATATGTTTATATGGAAGAAATATCCAGTTTGAACTACTTTTACAACTACAAACAAGCCGAAAATAAACTAAAATGCCAATAGAAAATATACCCGAGAAATACTTAAAGAACAGCACGAAAAGTCCAGATTTATTCGTCTATGATTTTAAAATGACCAGTGATGTTTTGAAGAGCAAGGTTAATTTAGGGATGAATATGTTTAGCTTTTTACAAATTGGTAAGAAGCAAGTGCACTTTGCAGGGACAGCGGTTGCGGTAAATAAGGAACAATCCTTACTATTGAAAAAAGGAAATTGGCTCTGGACCGAATTGTTGGATAAAGAGGAAATTTATTACTGCAAACTATTCTTTTTTTCTGAAAAAGTCCTCCGTGAATTTCTCGAAAAACACGGCGCCAACGAGCAACAAGTAAATGATGACATTCCGTATTTTATTATCGGAAATGATGCCTATATTTCGTCGTATATCAATTCGCTTTCGACAATCAGTGAAGCTCCAAAGGTCTTTATGGAAAATTTACTCTCGGTTAAATTTGAAGAGTTAATGCTGTATCTTCTACACAAATATGGACAGAAATTTCAATCATATTTATATTCACTTGTCGCCAAAGAAACCTCTCCGTTTCGGAAAATTGTGGAAAGCAAAATTCATTCTAATCTGAAATTGGGAGAAATTGCATTTTTATGTAATATGAGTTTGTCCACTTTCAAACGTCATTTTATAGAAGAATACAAAGTTTCTCCGGGAAAGTGGTTACAAGATAAACGACTTCAAAAAGCGAAAGAAACTTTAGAGCAAGGTAGTTTGAGACCATCGGATATTTATCTTGATTTTGGTTACAACAATCTTTCTAACTTTAGTATAGCCTTCAAAAACAAGTTTGGAATAAGTCCAAGAGATATTTGATTACCTATTAGAAGTTTTATAATCCATTTAAAATCAAGATGCTAATTTATATTTTGGACGACCTTTTCATAAAAAATTAATATTTGACCTCTTTTCAATAAGATTGACCTTTTATAATAAGTGGAACGGTTGGCATTCTTTCTAATTTAGTTGTAAATAATTTAAATCTGAAAAGTATGTGCAAAAATCATGGAATTTCCTACATGGGAACTGGAAAAGTGGAGTTACTAGAAATAGAATATCCTAAATTAGCGCTAGGTGACAGAAAGTGTGAACACGGTGTTATCTTAAAGATAATCGCCACTAATATTTGTGGATCTGACCAACACATGGTGAGAGGTAGAACCACCGCCGAAAAAGGATTGGTTCTTGGACACGAAATTACCGGAGAGGTTATAGAATTAGGACGCGATGTGGAATTTATCAAAAAAGGAGATATCGTTTCGGTTCCCTTCAACGTTGCTTGTGGTCGTTGTAGAAATTGTAAGAGCGGTCTGACGGGAATATGTCTAAATGTTAATGGCGATCGTGCCGGAGGTGCTTACGGATATGTCGACATGGGTGGATGGATTGGAGGCCAAGCAGAATATGTGATGGTACCTTACGCTGATTTTAACCTATTGAAATTTCCTGACAAAGATCAAGCAATGGATAAGATATTAGATCTTACGATGCTTACAGATATTCTCCCAACAGGATTTCACGGAGCAGTTATGGCAGGTGTAACGGCTGGTTCAGTCGTATATATTGCAGGTGCTGGACCAGTAGGTCTTGCTTGCGCGTCAAGTTGTCAATTATTAGGTGCAGCTGTGGTAATTGTAGGTGATCTTAATGAAGAACGTCTTGCTCACGCCAGAAGTTTTGGTTGTGAAACCATTAATTTGACCAACGGTATTCCGGTGCAGGAACAAATCGCGATGATTGTTGGTGTACCTGAAGTAGATTGTTTTGTAGATTGTGTCGGTTTTGAGGCAAGTGGACATGGTGCAAACGCAGGGAAAGAAATGCCCGCTGTTGTTCTAAATCAAGCTATGGCAATCACTCGCGCTGGAGGATCTATTGGAATTCCAGGTTTGTACGTGACTGAAGATCCAGGAGCAACAGACAAAGCGTCAAAAGAAGGAAGTCTTAAAATTCGTTTTGGATTAGGTTGGGCAAAATCTCACTCTTTCCACACAGGGCAAACGCCAGTGATGAAATACCACAGACAACTAATGAATGCAATTTTGCACGACAAAATTAATATTGCCAAAGCTGTAAATGCAGAAGTGATAAGCTTAAAAGATGCACCACGAGGCTATGCTGAATTTGATAGCGGAGTTGCTAAAAAATTCGTAATTGACCCACACGGAATGATACGCAGATAAACTGACTCATTTTCATAAGAAAATAGACTTTTTAAGTAATCGGACTTTTTCAATCTCACTGTATATTTACAGTATAAATAGTAACAAATTTTAAAATATAAATATATGAACATTACATTAGCAAAAGCAGAAAAAGCGATTGCGGCAGCAAAACAAAAAGCGGTTGCAATAGACACAAAAATGAACATCGCCATTGTAGACGGAGGAGCAAACTTAGTAGCATTTGTTCGTATGGACGGTGCGTGGTTGGGTTCGCTAGACATCTCAATCAAAAAAGCAAAAACAGCTCGTTTCTTTGATATGAATACCGGAATTGTTGGTTCTTTATCTCAGCCAGGTGGTTCATTATACAATATTGAACATTCAAATAACGGATTAATCACGTTTCCAGGTGGAATTCCAATAAAAAACGCTCAAGGCGAAATCATTGGAGCTATTGGTGTAAGCGGAAGTTCAGTAGAAAATGATCATACAGTTGCAGAAGCTGGAGCGTCAACGTTCTAGTAAAAACATAAGTTTTGGTAAAAAGAGGACAATTAGCAATAATTGTCCTCTTTTTTTATGGAGTAAAGTCAAGAAATTCAATGTCCAGGTTAAAGCCACATTTGCTTTGTTATTTTGGAATACTGACAAACTTTGGGTCATTAAGCACAGTGTATTAAATTTTAGTTTGCTTGGCATTTCAATAGCTTTAGGTGTTCATTCTAATGAAGTAATTTATATTTAGCCCCCAATTTCTCAGAGGGACAGTCCTTTTAAATTCGTTAAAACTTCAGCTTTAATGCTTTTTCTTCGGGCGCAACCTTCGCCAAAGTGTTTTCGATAGAATTTCAACTTTTCGTTTGACTCAGGTCAGGCTGTCCATTATATCTTTGCTGCCAGAAATTTTAGTTTTCATTTTAGAAATTTTTCGAGGGCAGCAAAGGATGCCATTACCATCCCTTGCGCGGGTTATTACACAATTATTAAAATTGAGAGCATGAATGTAAAAGCAATCGTTGCGAGAAATGTTATTGGAATGGAAATTCGAGTGATTATTTAAAAAGTAAAAGCTAAAAAAATTTTCAAAAAATTTATAGAACAATAGAAAAAAATTTAGGAAAATTGGAATCCAATTGTACTAAATAAAGAAGATTCACCAGACGAATATTATGGATATTTGCGCCAACTAGTTTAAAAATCAATGGTGGGAATAAAACAAAGATAATAGAATATTTATTCAAAAGTAGGCAACGAAATGATAGGAATTCAAGCTGAAAAAGAATATTCTGAAAAGACAGCCAAAAAGATAAACAACATATAAAAATAAAATCGATTGCACAACAACTAAGGCTTTGTTGCGCTTAAATCGATGCAAGAGTTCCTCAAAATTTGGAACTTTACGAATTGCCTGATTAAGGATTTTTTTTTCCCTTAACGCATCCGGATGCTTTTTTTGTATCCATGTAAAAAGTTTTAGTATTTTTACAAAGGACTAACATTTTCACCCAAAACAATACCGAAGGTTTAGTTCAACAACCGTTAGAAGATATTTGGACATTTGGCTGAATTTAAAGATGGTTTTGTAATTGGAATATTTGCGTTTAATAAAAAAATCTTTCAGCTTTAATACTCATCTACACCAAGAGTAAAGACGATTTAGCCGATGTTAATAATCGACAATGAAAAATTAAATTGCAATGGAAATACGACCACGAATAAAATTAGAACTCACACACGCTGACAAGACCGTTGAAATAATTGGTTGGCTTTTAATTTTTGCTATTTGGGGTTTGGCATTTTATAAATTCGACAGCTTACCAGACATTATTCCGACACATTATAATGGTTCTGGAGTTCCTGATGGTTTTGGTGATAAGTGGATGTTTTTAACTTTATCATTAGTGGCAACAGTACTTTTTGTTGCTATGACTGTATTAAATAAATTTCCTCACATTTTTAATTATCCAACATACATAACGGTAGAGAACGCAGTAAAACAGTACACAAATGCAACTAGATTAATTAGGTACCTAAAAGTAATAATTGTTGCCGTTTTTGGACTAATTGCTTATCAAACAATAAGACATATTAATGGACAAACAGAAGGATTAGGGGCTTGGTTTTTACCATTGACAATGGTGCTGATCTTTATACCTCTATTTTATTTTATAATTAAATCATTTAAGACAAAATAAAGAGAAAAAATCAAGCACTGGCTTTAGCAGCGGATTACACAGGTGACGACAAATGCGGTTAATTTGCTTTTAACTATCGAAAGAGATTTTATGGTAGTCGAAAGATATCAGTTACAAAGTTCGCCAATTTGCAGGTCACGAAAAGCTATGTGGATCTTAAAAACAAATAATTAACAAAAAAAAAATCGTACTAATTTATAAACAAGCATATTAAATGAAAAAGCAACTTAGTAAAATAGTGCGATGGGAGAAATATAGTGGGATTGTTGGCTTTTATAAGTTTCTATTTATTTTTTTTGTTTTAGGAATTTTTTTTAGCCCTGTAGTATTGCATTTGCTCAACCCTAATATTTGGGAACAATTAAAAAATAGTGATTTTAGCAAATCAATAATTCCAGTAGTATTTTTATGTTTTACATTTTCTATACTACCATTTTTAATCGTTGGAATTATTCTTTGGTTTAAGAAGAATAAAGAATACAAATTACTCTTGACAAACGAAGAGAAATACAAAGACATAGAAAGTAGAAATTGGAGAGGTAATGACAAAATATGGGACAAAGCTATTACATACAGTCCTTCAATTAGTATATTAATTGCATTACTAACTTTGCCATTTTTACTAGTACATAACGCACCAATACAAAATTCATTTCCATTATATAGTTGCGCGATACTGCTATTGTTTGGGACACTATATTCCCTTTACCAATCATTCTACAGCAATATTTATAATGATAAATTATTTGTACCAAATTTTTTAAAAATTCTTTTTATAATCGTTTTGCTTTTGGTTGTATTATCAGTAGTGATCGTATTAATTGGTATTGAAAATTAATGATAGTAGTACACTAAATAAATTTCTATGGGATTCACGGTTACAATTAAAAAGTGTGAAAAAGAAATATTTGAATTTTTCCTCGGAAAGCTTCAAGAAATTAAGATAGTGGAGGAGGAAATTTTTAAACGAAGTAATAGCTTAAAAAAACTAAAAGAATCTAACCAACTCCAACCCGAAGAAAAGGAACTATAGCTAGAAAATCAAACCGTAGTAAAGTAATAGCTACTTCAATAAGTATAAATCGTTCATAAAAGGGTATTACTTCATTTATAGTTCAACAAAGTGCGAATATCTAAAGTATATTTATAATCAAATTATTTTCACAATGAACTAAGCAAATTGAACGGTTGTCAAAATGCAATATGAGTCTGGAATAAAAAAGCAAAAATATATATTTAAAATCAATCTATCATAAAAAGCAAAAACGCTGCAGTAATTTGCAGCGTTTTCTCTCCTTATATTCTATGAATTTAATTTTATTACAAAGTCGCCATATCAATCACAAAACGATATCTCACATCACCTTTAATCATTCGATCATAAGCTTCGTGAACATTTTTGATATCAATCATTTCAATATCTGAAACTATTCCATGTTCTGCGCAGTAATCTAGCATTTCTTGCGTTTCTGGCAAACCACCAATTAAGGATCCCGCTAAACTTTTTCTACCACCTATTAAACTGAAAGCATGAATTTGGTAAGGTGTTGGAGGCGCTCCTACACAAATGTGAACTCCGTTTACACCTAATAAAGAAAGATATAAATTCAAATCATGTGGTGCAGAAACAGTATCCAAAATAAAATCAAAATAACCTGTTACGCTTTTCAATTGCTCTTCATCTTTAGTAACAATAAATTTATGTGCTCCTAATTTTTTAGCATCAACTTCCTTTTCAGGAGAAGTACTTAAAACGGTAACTTCGGCTCCAAAAGCAACTCCGAATTTTACAGCCATGTGTCCTAAACCACCTAGTCCTAAAACAGCTAATTTATGTCCTTTTCCCACTTTCCAGTGTCTTAACGGCGAATACGTTGTGATCCCCGCACAAAGCAATGGTGCTACTGCTGCTAAATTTAATTTATCTGATACATGAAGTACAAAATCTTCATGCACGACGATTGTATTGGAATAACCACCATATGTTGGTGTTTTTCCATCTTGACCTAAAGCATTATAAGTTCCAGTACTTCCATTAGAACAAAACTGCTCTAAGCCTTCTTTACAATTATCGCAGGTTCTACACGAATCCACTAAACAACCAGTTCCAGCAAGATCTCCAACTTTGAACTTTTTGACATGAGTTCCAACTTTAACAACCTTCCCTACAATCTCATGACCGGGAACCATTGGGTAAATTGCTCCTCCCCAATCGTCCTTTATTTGGTGCAAATCACTGTGGCAAACTCCGCAAAATTGTATGTCAAATTGCACATCGTTTGGCCCTACCTCTCGTCTTTCAAAACTCCATGGAGCTAAATCTGTTTTTGCATCTTGAACTGCATATCCTTTAGTTGGTATCATAATTTTTAATTTTTACTAAAATTATGAAATTTTAAGTTTTATAGTGTTTACGCTCTCATAATGTTTCCATAATATTACGAGAGACCTAATTACTGTCACATACTTGCTGCATTCTGTTCGCAAAAAAAAGTAAAAGCTTTATATCGTTTTAATTTTTTAGAAACGAATATCCTTCTTTATAAATCCGCTTTCACTGTTTTTAAGTATCTTTAAAAAAATTAAAAACATGAAAGATCAATCTTATAAAAATCACATTCGGTTTTATCCACCGCATCATTTTGTTTATTATCCAATTATAATGGCATTTCTGTCCTTTAGCATTTATTTCGCTTTTACAACGGTAGATGTATTGTTGTGGTCATTTATAAGTGCCATTTTTGTAGTGCTTTTTTGCCTTGCCTTTATGTTGAGACAGCATTACGCCTTAACATTACAAAATAGAATCGTACGTCTTGAATTAAGTTACCGTTATCTTGCTGTAACAGGAAATAGATTGGAACTTATTGAAGATACATTAGATGATTCCCAATTATTTGCATTACGTTTTGCTCCAGATGAAGAACTCGCTGCACTGACGCAAAAAGCAGTAACAGAAAATCTATCAGGAGATACCATCAAAAAATCAATTAAGAACTGGAAGGGCGATTACGAAAGAGTTTAATATTGGAGAAGAAATCTTCTGATTAATTTGAACAGCACTTTAGAATTTGTTTCTTTGCTAGCAATCGAAAAATACAAAATGCCAGAATATTTTCTAGATATTGAATACGACAAAATTACTTATACTGAAGAGGAAGTTAATTTTAAAGAATTTGAATGCTGCACTTTTACAAATTGTAATTTCTCACAATGTGTATTTGTCGCAGTAACTTTTGTAGATTGTACTTTCAACAATTGTGTTTTTAGTGAAGCAAAAATAAATTATGTTGCTTTTAGAACCGTGATTTTTAATGATTGCGAAATCAAAGATGTCAATTTTGCAATGTGTGATAAGCTAATTTTCGAAATCGCATTTAATAACTGTGTATTAGATTTTTCTAAGTTCTACACTTTAAAAATTAAAAGAACTTCCTTTACTGACTGCAGTCTTGTTGCAGTAGATTTTATGAGTACCGATTTGACTGAAGTTGTTTTTGATAACTGCGATTTATATCGAAGTGAGTTTGCCAAAGCCATAGCTAATAAAGCTAACTTTCAAACTAGTTACAATTACACCATAGATCCCACCAAAACTAAAATTAAGAAAGCTGTTTTTTCTTTAGACGGAGTAAAAGGATTACTGTACAAACATGATATTATAGTTCAATAATTACATAGGTTCTAATTACTGAACTATAAATATTATCCATGAATGGTTTCGCTCTTTCCGTAATTTGCGATTACACATGCTTCAAATTCTATCCATTCTCGCCATCTTTTTTCTACGTCAATTCCAGTTCCGTACTTACGAGCATAGGTAATAAAGGTGGTGTAATGTCCCGCTTCACTTTCCATTAAATCCCTGTAAAAAACAGACAACTCTTCGTCTTGAATATTTTCTGAAAGTACCTTAAAGCGCTCACAACTTCGAGCTTCAATCATTGCAGAGAACAGCAATCGTTCCACTAAACTAGAAACTCGGCTGCCGTTACCGTTCTTTTTCATGTATAAATACAATTCATTTACATAATCGTCTTTGCGTTCGCGTCCCAGCTTTAATCCGCGTTTAATGATGATATTGTGAACTTGCTCAAAGTGATCAATTTCTTCTTTGGCTAAAGCCAAAAGATCCTGAACTAAATCCTGATGCTCAGAGTTATTAGTGATAATCGTAATTGCATTAGTAGCTGCTTTTTGCTCGCACCAAGCGTGATCCGTCAATATTTCTTCAATATTTTTTTCTACAATATTCACCCATCTAGGATCCGTTGGTAATTTTAATCTTAGTACAGTCATACTTTTAATCTTAAATTTATAAATAATAAAGTCGAAAATCAAATGCAAGAAAGAACAGCATAGTGTCTTTTTCAAGCTTTTGACTTTCGACTTTAAAAATTATTAACTATTTCTTAGTATACGAAAATAGCTCTTTCACTCATCATTTCGTTTACTTCAGTAGCAACCGCTTCAATAACGTCTTCGTTAGTATGATCAACTAAAACTCTATCGATTAAATCAACTATAGTTTCCATATCTGATTCTACAAGACCACGAGTGGTAATTGCTGCAGTACCAACACGAATTCCTGAAGTGACAAATGGAGATTTGTCATCAAATGGAACCATGTTCTTATTTACTGTAATTTCTGCTTTTACAAGAGCATTTTCAGCATCTTTTCCAGAAATGTTTTTATTTCTTAAATCGATCAACATCATGTGATTGTCAGTTCCTCCAGAAATAATTTCGTATCCTCTTTTTACAAAAGCATCTGCCATAGCATTTGCGTTCTTTTGCAATTGTAGAGCATAAGTAAAGAATTCATCTTTTAATGCTTCGCCAAAAGCAACAGCTTTAGCAGCGATAATATGCATTAATGGACCACCTTGATTTCCAGGGAAAACAGCTAAATCTAATAACGAAGACATCATTCTTATATCTCCTTTTGGAGTAGTTAAACCAAATGGATTTGGAAAATCTTTCCCCATCATAATTAAACCACCACGAGGTCCACGTAAAGTTTTGTGAGTTGTAGTTGTAACAATATGACAATGAGGTAATGGATCGTTCATCAAACCTTTGGCGATAAGCCCAGCAGGATGAGAAATATCAGCTAATAAAATAGCACCTACACTATCAGCAATTACTCTAAAACGCTCAAAATCCATATCGCGAGAATAAGCCGAAGCTCCTGCAATAATCAATTTAGGTTGTTCTCTCGTTGCTATTTCTTGAATTTTATCATAATTCAATAATCCAGTTTCCTTATCAACACCATAAAAAGATGGAGTGTATAAGCGTCCTGAAAAATTTACTGGAGAACCGTGAGTCAAGTGACCACCGTGAGATAAGTCAAAACCTAAAATTTTGTCTCCTGGTTTAATACATGCATGGTAAACTGCAGTATTAGCTTGAGATCCAGAGTGTGGTTGCACGTTTGCATATTCAGCACCAAATAACTCTTTGGCTCTGTCAATAGCAATTTGCTCCACAACATCAACTACTTCACAACCTCCGTAGTATCTTTTGCCAGGATACCCTTCAGCATATTTGTTAGTTAAAACTGAACCAGCAGCTTCCATTACTTCGTCACTTACGAAGTTTTCTGAAGCAATAAGCTCTAATCCGTGAATTTGTCTTTCTTGTTCTTCTAGAATAAGGTCAAAAATTTGTTCGTCGCGTTGCATTTTTTTGATTTTCGTTAATTTGATGCAAAAATACGAAAAAACGTTTGGTTAATAGTTAGATTATAATATATTTGATGAGTAATTTTTTAACAAAATAATTAACAGAGTATGCCGATAACAGCTAACGATACAAATAGAAAATCATGGCTTGAAGTGCCTTTAAACAGTGATTTTCCCATACAAAACATACCTTTTGGAGTTTTTCTTACAAAAGAAAATGTTGTGACGGTAGGGACCCGAATAGGCGATTTTGCAATTGACCTAGGTGCTTTACAACAATTGAATTATTTTGAAGGTATCGAACTAACAGACGATATGTTCATGCAAGATACTTTGAATGATTTCATCTCAGACGGGCAAAAAACATGGCGCTTAGTTCGAAACAGAATTGCAGAACTTTTTGACGTAGAAAACTCAAAGTTACAAGACAACGAGAAAGATAAAGAAATTATAATTTTCAACATGGAAGATGTTGAAATGCAATTGCCAGTACTTATTGGTGATTATACTGATTTTTACTCAAGTAAAGAACACGCTACTAATGTAGGTACAATGTTTCGTGATCCAGACAACGCACTTTTACCAAACTGGCTTCACATTCCTGTGGGCTATCACGGTAGAAGCTCAACAATTGTTCCATCTGGAATTCCGGTTCACAGACCAATGGGGCAAACGTTACCAAATGGCGAAACAAGTCCCGTTTTTGGACCTTCCCGTTTAGTGGATTTCGAATTAGAAACTGCCTTTATTACTACGGATGTAAATATAATGGGTGAAAATATTTTAGTAACCGAAGCCGAAGAGTATATTTTTGGTATGGTTTTACTAAATGACTGGAGCGCAAGAGACATTCAAAAATGGGAATATGTACCATTAGGTCCATTCTTAGCGAAGAGTTTTGCGTCGTCAATATCACCGTGGATTGTTACTATGGACGCTTTAGAGCCTTTTAAAACTAAAGGTCCTAAACAAGAGCCTACTCCACTTCCCTATTTACAGCAAAAAGGAAAACACTCATTTGACATTCATTTAGAAGTTGCAATCAAACCCGAAAAGGCGGAACCAACAGTGATTTCTCGTTCTAATTTCAAATATATGTATTGGACAATGAGTCAGCAATTAGCGCATCATACCTCTAATGGTTGTCGTGTTAATTCTGGTGATATGATGGGTTCAGGAACTATTTCAGGTCCTACTCCAGAAAGTTTTGGTTCGATGCTAGAACTAACTTGGGGAGGAAAAAATCCACTAAAATTAAATGACGGAACAGAGCGCAAATTCATAAATGATAATGATACCGTTATTATGAAAGGATATTCTCAAAACGAAAATGTTCGTATTGGTTTTGGTGAAGTTTCAAGCAAATTATTACCAACATTCGTTCGAAAATAAAAAATACGATTATACTTATAAAACCTAACAATTATTCTATTTTTGTTAGGTTTTTTTTTGGCATTATTTTTGGTTTTTAGAATAATAATGAACAACTAAAAAACCAAATTTAATTACGTAAATAGTACAGCTTATGAAAAAAATTACACTCTTATTATCATTTTTTATTGTCTTTTCGGCATGTGGTGTGAAGCAAACACAGAATTTATTAAGCTCAGGCAATTACGATCAAGCAATTGATAATGCAATTTCCAGTTTAAGAACTAATAAAGACAAAAAAGGAAAACAAGATTATATTTACTTGTTAGAAGAGGCTTTCGCCAAAGCAAAAGAACGAGATTTAAATATGATTAGTCTACTGGCTAAAGATGCTAATCCTACGCAGTTGGAAAAAATGTACAATGCCTATTTACAATTAAACGAACGTCAAGAAAAAATCAAGCCGATACTTCCATTACGATTATTGAAAGAAGGTAGAAATGCAATATTTCCTTTCGAAAATTATAATGACCAAATAATAGATAGTAAAAATGCTTTGTCAGCTTACTTATTCGCTAATGCGAAGAAATTAATGGCTAGCGGTGAAAAAATGAACTTTAGAAACGCTTATGATGATTTAGAATATTTAAATAAAATAAATCCAAATTATAAAAATGTAAAGCAACTTCTAGAAGAATCATTATTTAAAGGATGTGATTATGTACTAGTTTACACTAAAAATGAAACTAATATGATTATTCCAGTCCGTCTGCAAAATGATTTATTGGATTTTAGCACGCTGGGATTAAACGATAAATGGACGATATATCACAGTAATAAGCTGAAAAACATTAATTATGATTACGGTTTGATGATTAATTTTAGAAATATTTATATCTCAGCAGAGCAAATAAAAGAGAGAGAATTTTCAAAGGAGCGCATTATTAAAGACGGATCTAAGAAACTAATTGATGCTAATGGAAAAGAAGTTTTAGATGTTAATGGAAAAGTTGTAATGGTGGACAATCTTCGAACAGTAAATGCGAGTATTTATGAATTCAAACAATTTAAATCATGCCAAATCACAGCTAAAATTGATTATGTAAATTATAGAAGCAATCAGTTATTAAAAACATTTCCAATAACTAGTGAATATGTCTTTGAGAATATTTATGCCACTTACAAAGGAGATAGACGAGCATCTGATGATAATTATTACTCTTATTTTGATAGAAAAGCAGTAGTTTTTCCTAGTACAGAGCAAATGATTTACGATACTGGCGAGGATTTAAAATCAAAAATTAAAAGTATTATCACGCAAAATAGATTTAGAAATTAGTGGTTAAACACCATAAATAGTAATAAAGCTCCTTAATTGTAAAACATCAAGGAGCTTTTTTTGTTTAGAGGTATTGAACAATGTGACAAAATTATGTTACAAAAATCAATTTTGTTATTGCTTTTAAAAAAAAAGTGTACTTTTGTCCCGATGAATAACAACAATTTAAATATAACTCCTATCTCACGGACAAACGGACCTACGGCTTCACCCGAAGTACGGACACTATAACTATAGTATCCAATAGTAATCTGTAATATTTTTATTCATTTTTCATTTTCTCGTTTTGAATTCAACCCTATTTTGTTTTGGATCATTATATCCAAAAACTAATCTTACGATATTTTTATTTTGCTTCAATTATATTTATTGCTTTACAATAAATGTTGTTTTAACTGGATTTTGTTGTTTGGTAAATTCATTTCAGAATCAATTTAATTTTACATTCTCTAACTCAAAATTCATCTCTTGAAATGAACATATCTATCAGTGTAACTCAGGAAGAACATTATAAATACTCGCAAGAAATATGCGATACCATTGAATTATCTGCTTTATTAAGAGGAACAGGAATTGCTAAAAGAACTCCTGAATATATTCAGAAAAAAATGGAAACCAACGATGCTGTTATTGCATTAATCGACGGAAAATTTGCAGGATTTTGTTATATCGAATGTTGGCAACATGGCAAATTTGTAGCTCATTCTGGTTTAATAGTACATCCAGATTTTAGAAATTTAGGATTGGCAAAAAAAATTAAGTCGTTTGTATTTGATTATTCCCTTAAAAAATATCCAAATGCTAAAGTGTTTGGAATTACTACTGGTTTAGCGGTAATGAAAATTAATTCTGAATTAGGTTATAAACCTGTTCCTTTTTCTGAATTAACAACTGATCCAAGTTTTTGGAAGGGATGCCAAACCTGCACTAATTACGACATTTTAAAAAGTAAGGATAACAAAATGTGTTTGTGCACCGGAATGCTCTATGATCCAAAAGAAAAACCTAAAGATCCACCTAAGCATGCTTTCAACGTCCGGATTTGGAATCGCTTGAAAAAAATAAAACAAGCTTTGTTTTTAGAAGATTAATAATACTTGTCACAATACTCGTCAATAAAAAGAGAGTTGAAAGAGAAAAAAATAATTAATAATACTCTGCCTACAATTAATCCTCTTAATCAGAGATTTTTAAAAATGACGAAGGCAGAGAAAAAAATAAAATAATGAAAAAAGTTGTATTAGCTTATAGTGGAGGATTAGATACGTCTTATTGCCTAAAATATTTAAAGAATGAAAAAGGATATGAAGTTCACACCGTTCTTATAAATACTGGAGGATTTGATGATGAGGAACTAACCGCTATTGAAGAAAGAGCATACGAATTAGGAAGTGCACAACATACAAATTTGACTATTATAGATAAATACTACGATAAAGCTATTAAGTACTTAATTTATGGGAACGTGTTAAAAAATAATACTTATCCATTATCAGTAAGTGCTGAACGTGTTTTCCAAGCAATGGAAGCTATTAAATATGCAAAATCTGTAGGTGCTAGCGCTATAGCTCATGGAAGTACTGGCGCAGGAAATGACCAAATCCGTTTTGATTTAATTTTCCAAACCATTGCTCCCGAAATTGAGATCATCACTCCTATTCGCGACTTGAAATTATCTAGACAAGAAGAAGTAGATTATTTATCAAAAAATGGAGTTCATTATTCTTGGGAAAAAGCACAATACTCTATAAACAAAGGACTTTGGGGGACTAGCGTTGGAGGAAAAGAGACTCTAACATCTGGACAAGCACTTCCTAACGAAGCGTATCCTTCGCAGTTGCAAAAAGAAGGTGAAGAAAAAGTAACATTAGAATTTAAAAAAGGGGAAATAATTGCTGTAAATGGTAAAAAAGACAAACCTTCCAATAACATTGTTACTCTAGAAAAACTAGCAAATTCTTACGCAATTGGTAGAGATATTCACGTAGGTGACACCATTATAGGAATTAAAGGAAGAGTTGGATTTGAAGCCGCTGCTCCTTTAATTATTATCAAAGCGCATCATTTACTGGAAAAACATACTTTAGGTAAATGGCAACAATACTGGAAAGAACAACTAGGAAACTGGTACGGAATGTTATTTCACGAAGGTCAATTTCTTGATCCAGTTATGAGAAATATTGAAACTTTCCTTGAGGATACTCAAAAGACAGTAAATGGAACAGTAACAGTAACTCTAAAACCATATCATTTTTCACTTGACGGAATTGAATCTGAAAATGACTTAATGAATACTAGTTTTGGTCAATATGGGGAGATGAATAATGCTTGGACATCTGACGATGCTAAGGGATTTATCAAAATTCTTGGAAATGCTCAAAATATATTTTCATCAGTAAACGATCTAAATTATGATTAATGTTGGAATAATAGGTGGCTCAGGTTACACTGCGGGCGAACTCATCAGAATATTGATGTTTCATCCAAATGCTATTCTTGATTTTGTTTACAGTACTACAAATGCTGGAAAACCACTTTCGGTAGCGCATCATGATTTGTTGGGCGACATCGAAATGAATTTTACTGATACCGTAAATCCAAACGTAAATGTGTTATTCTTGTGTTTGGGTCATGGAAAATCGAAATCATTTTTAGAGCAAAACCAATTTGCAAGTCATACTAAAATCATTGATTTAGGAAATGATTTCCGTTTAACTAAAGACAAAGAATTCGAAGGAAAATCTTTCGTTTATGGACTTCCGGAATTGAACAAAACAGCTATTAAAAACGCCCAGTTTATTGCAAATCCAGGCTGTTTTGCAACCGCTATTCAATTAGCGTTATTGCCTTTGTCGAAAGCCAAGTTATTGAAAGACGATATCCATATTAATGCTACAACCGGAAGTACTGGAGCTGGAGTTTCGCCTTCTGAAACGACACATTTTAGTTGGAGATCTAATAATATGTCGCATTACAAAGCTTTTGATCACCAACATTTAGGCGAAATAAACCAAAGTGTCAATCAACTGCAAGCAAATTATACAGACGAACTAATTTTCGTTCCTAATAGAGGAGATTTTGCCAGAGGAATTTTTGCCACTTTATACACTACAATCGAAGAAAGTCTAGAAGAAATCCTAGCAAAATATGAAGCTTTTTATAAAGACCAACCTTTTGTAACTGTTACTACAACTGGCATCAACATGAAGCAAGTAGTACAAACAAATAAATGTATTATTAGCTTGATGAAAAAAGGCAATCGCTTACTCATTACTTCAATTATTGATAATTTAGTAAAAGGAGCCTCGGGACAAGCGATACAGAACATGAATTTAATGTTTGGTTTAGACGAAAGCACAGGATTGCATTTAAAGCCATCAGGTTTTTAATTTTTAATTTTTAATTTTTTAATGATAAATTTTAAATTCTAAATTTAAAAAAGCGATTCATTTAAAATTCATAATTCAACATTTAAAATAATTTATAATGAACTTATTTGACGTTTACCCATTATACGATATTACTCCTGTAAAAGCGCTAGATTGTGCTATTACGGACGAAAAAGGAATTGAATATTTAGATTTATATGGTGGTCATGGCGTAATTTCTATTGGTCATACACATCCACATTATGTTGCTAAACTGAAAGATCAATTGGATAATATTGGTTTTTATTCTAATGCGATTCAGAATCCTTTGCAGGTAGAATTAGCACATAAATTGGGTAAACTATCAGGTTTAGAGGATTATACATTATTCCTTTGTAGTTCTGGGGCTGAAGCCAATGAAAACGCTTTGAAACTAGCTTCATTTCACAATAATAAATCGCGTGTGATTGCTTTTACTAATGCATTTCACGGACGAACTTCAGCAGCAGTTGCAGTTACCGATAACAAAAAAATCGTCGCACCCATAAATGCGCAACAAGTGGTTAGCTTTTTACCATTGAATAATATAGCTCTGGTAGAAGCGGAATTAAAAAAAGGTGATGTTTCTTCTGTAATTATCGAAGGAATTCAAGGTGTTGGTGGTTTAGACCAAGGAACAACGGAATTTTTTCAAGCATTGAAAAAAATATGTATGGCTTACGATGTAGTTTTGATTTTGGATGAAGTGCAATCTGGATATG
Source organism: Flavobacterium weaverense (assembly GCF_003688495.1). Taxonomy (GTDB): domain Bacteria; phylum Bacteroidota; class Bacteroidia; order Flavobacteriales; family Flavobacteriaceae; genus Flavobacterium; species Flavobacterium weaverense. The sequence continues at coordinate 276,954 of NZ_REFH01000009.1, forward strand.
GAAGAAGTGGAAAGTTTTTCGCACACCAACATCATAACATCAAAGCAGATATTATTTGCTTAGCGAAAGGAATGGGAAATGGATTTCCTATTGGTGGCATTTTAATTGCTCCAAAATTCAAAGCGAGTTATGGCCTTTTAGGAACTACTTTTGGTGGAAACCATTTAGCTTGTGCTGCTGGAATAGCAGTTTTGGATGTGATCGAAAGCGAGAAATTAATGGATAACGTAAATGAAATTTACGCCTACTTTTTAGAAGCAATCAAACAAATTCCTGAGGTAATTCAAGTAAAAGGAAGAGGATTAATGTTAGGTGTCGAATTTGATTTTGACGTAAGTGCACTTCGTAAAAAAATGATTGTAGACAAACATATTTTTACAGGAAACGCCAACAATAAAAACTTATTAAGAATTCTTCCGCCATTGACAATCAACAAAGAAGCACTAGACACTTTTATTAAAGCTTTAAAAGAAAGTGTAGCTGAATTAAAGTAAATCAGAAATTTGCTGCGTAAAGTCTTTGACTTTGAAGCAGTGATAAAAGATATATAATCGAATATAAAAATAAGTTTAAAGCAGTCAAACACATTCTAAAAGTCTGGGACTTTCAGAAGTGAAAAAATTTTTTTTTGCGTGAGGGATAGCAGCGAAAATCCTTTTTTAGTGATTGTAGCTTCAGCGGAAATTAATATAAAAGATTGCAGTGAATAGCCCGACCCGAAGTTGCGAGGAGGAAAGACAATGCAAAATGAGGGTCACGCCCAAATAGATAACATAAAAACTATGAACCATTTACTACCAATTAAAAAACGAGATTCGGTTTTAAGCAGAATGGCGGAACTTCTAGAAGAAGAAAGAACCAATATCAAAACCATCAATCAACAGGATATCAAGAATTATTCTGGTGATGACTTGGCGATGGAAAAACGCCTGTTAGTTGATGATGCTAAAATTGATGGAATGATTTTATCGCTTCAGCAATTATCGAGTCAAAATGATCCTATTGGTGTCGAACGTTTTAATTTTGATCATGCTAATGGTCTGAAAATCATCAATAAAACGGCTGCTTTTGGAACAATAATGATAATTTATGAATCTAGACCAGACGTTACAGTTGAAGCAGGTGGAATTGCTTTTAAATCAGGTAATAAAATTTTATTAAAAGGCGGAAAAGAATCGTTACAATCTAATTTAAAAATTGTAGAGCTGTGGCACCAAGCTTTAAAAGAGAATACTATTTCAATAGAATGGGTAGAATATTTGAATTATAATCGCGAAGAAACGCAGACGTTTTTAGAAAAACCTACACAGAAAGTAGATTTAATCGTCCCTCGTGGTGGTGAGCAATTAATTGCATTTGTAAAAAAACACGCCAAATGTCCCGTAATAATAAGTGGGCGTGGAAATAATTTTGTCTATGTTAATGCTGAGGCTGATTTAAACCAAGCACTTTCAATTATTATTAACGGAAAAACCTCAAACATATCAGTTTGCAACGCTTTAGATAAAGTATTAATTGATACTAATTTACCTAATTGGGAAGTCTTTGCAAAACAAATAATAGCTGAATTACAACACAAAAATGTAATCGTTTTGGGCGATCAAAGTATTTCTAAAATAGCCGATGTTCCTCAAATTGAATCCGATTTGATTTGGCACGAAGAGTTTTTAGATTATAAAATTGTAATTGGAACCACAAATTCTGATCAAGAAGCGATTGATAAAATTAACAAATATTGTGGCGGACATTCGGCCTCAATTATAACTAAAAACGATGCTGTTGCTCAAAATTTTATGGATAATGTCGATACTGCAGCAGTTTATCAAAACGCCTCTACCCGATTTACAGATGGAGGACAGTTTGGTCTTGGAGGCGAATTAGCAATTAGTACTGATAAATTACACCAGCGGGGACCAATTGGATTACAACATTTGGTTACTAATAAATGGTATGTTTACGGAGATGGGCAGATACGATAGTAATCAGTGAACAGTTATTAGTGTTCAGTTTTAAACATTCTCAAACACTAAATAAGAATTTAAAAAAGCTTTGTGACCTTTCCGTTATTAAAGGATAAATTAAACTTTGTGCCCTTTGTGGTTATACAACTATGGCTAAGAAAAGAATATTATTAAAGTTAGGGAGTAACACTTTAACTAAGGAAACCAATCATATTTCGAGAGGAAAGATTGAAGATATCGGGGTACAAATAGCTGAATTGCAAGAAGATTACGAATTCATAATTGTGAGTTCTGGAGCAATTGCAGCGGCCAAGCAATTTGTAAAACTTGAAAATCAAGATAAAGATGTTTTTGTAAAACAGGCATTAGCATCGATAGGGCAACCTCATTTAATGCGGATTTATCATGAAAGCTTTAGCGATTTAGGATTGTTGATCTCGCAGTGTTTGCTTTCTTATTCTGATTTTGAAAAAGAGCAATCTAAAGTTAATATAGTGAACACGATTAACGTATTAGTTAAAAATAATTACATACCAATTATTAACGAAAACGATACTGTGGCTACTGACGAAATTCGGTTTGGTGATAATGATAAATTAGCGGCATTAACAGCAGTTCTATTAAAAGCTGATATTTTAATCATAGCAACCAATACGAACGGGATTTACAAGAAATCATCAATCAACGATGCTATTCCAGAAACAATTTCGCTTGTAACTGATTTACAATTGATGGAAAGAGAAATAGGAGATTCTAAATCGTCTCACGGAACTGGCGGAATGCAATCAAAAATTGAAGCGACTGCTATCGCAAAAGCAGCTAATATTGAAACTTGGATTATTAACGGATTGGAAGACAACTTCATTTTGAAGGCATTGAAAAACGAAATTCCTTTTACAAAAATCATATAAATACTAAAATGAACTACATCTCAATACAAAATATAGATTCGCTTGAAAAGTGGGTCAAACAAGCATTAAAAATTAAGAAAAAACCTTTAAAAAACAAAAAACTAGGTAAGAACAAAACCTTAGGAATGTTGTTTTTTAATTCTAGTTTAAGAACGCGCTTGAGCACTCAAAAAGCAGCATTAAATTTAGGAATGAACGTAATGGTTATGAATTTTACAACGGAAGGTTGGACACTTGAATTTGAAGATGGCGCAGTTATGAACTCGGGCTCATCTGAACATATTAAAGAAGCTGCCGCAGTTGTGTCTCAATATTGCGATATCATTGCAATTAGAGCTTTTGCAGGGTTAATTGACAAAGAAAAAGACAATGCAGAAATAGTTCTAAGTGGTTTTTTAAAACACGCTACAGTTCCTATTGTCAATATGGAAAGTGCAACAGGACATCCATTACAGTCACTTGCTGACGCTATTACCATGGCAGAACACAAAACTAAACACAAACCTAAAGTAGTTCTTTCATGGGCTCCGCATCCAAAAGCATTGCCACAAGCTGTCGCTAATTCTTTCGTTGAAATGATGCAGTTACAAGATGCTGAATTTGTAATAACTCATCCTGAAGGATACGAACTCAACTCTGAAATCACAAAAGATTCTAAGATTGAATATGACCAAAATAAAGCTTTTGAAAATGCTGATTTTATCTACACCAAAAACTGGAGTAACTACAACGAATATGGTAAAATTACAAATACAGACTCGAATTGGACTGTAACTGCTGAAAAAATGAAACTGACTAATAATGCTAAATTCATGCATTGTTTGCCAGTGAGACGCAATGTAATTGTAACTGACGAGGTTTTAGATAGCGAAAATTCAATTGTTATCGAACAAGCGAATAATAGAACATATGCAGCACAGGTAGTCTTACAAAAAATATTAAAATCCTCCCCAACCCCTCCGAAGGAGGGGCTTTTTAAAAGTAAATCAGCAAAGTAAGAAATTGTAATATGACTATACAATCACAAACCTCCAATATTCAAGACTCAACTCCCTCTCCTGTTTTTGCGAGGAACGAAGCAATGGAGAGTCCCGAAACTTCGGTAGGGGTGAGAATAATTAAAATTGGCGGCAACATTATCGACAACCCACAAGAATTAGCACAATTCTTAGCTGACTTTTCTAAAATTGAAGGTTACAAAGTGCTTGTACATGGCGGTGGAAAATCAGCAACTAAAATGGCAGAAAGTATTGGTTTGACTCCACAAATGATTGATGGTAGACGAATAACGGATGCGCCAATGCTCGATGTTGCTGTGATGATTTATGCAGGACAAATCAATAAAAATATTGTTGCTCAATTACAAGCTAATCATTGTAATGCAATTGGATTTTCTGGCGCTGATGGTAATTTGATTCAATCTGAAAAAAGAAACCATCCAACAATCGATTACGGTTTTGTGGGTGATGTCAAATATGTGAATGGTGAATTATTAAGTAGTTTGCTTTCTAATGGAATAATTCCTGTTTTTTGTGCGATAACACATGATGGAAAAGGTCAATTATTAAACACAAATGCCGATACGATTGCGAGTGAATTAGCCATTGCTTTATCAAAGACATTCGAAGTTACTTTAAATTATTGTTTTGAAAAACCTGGAGTTTTACAAGATTCAAATGACGATTCTTCAGTTGTTGAAGTGATGAATAAAGAATTATATTCGAAATTAAAAAATGATAAAGCAATACATTCAGGGATGATTCCAAAACTTGATAACTGTTTCAACAGCTTAGCCAAAGGAGTTCAGAAAATAAAAATTGGTCATCACAAAATGTTGCAAAACGATGATTCTGTTTGTACCAAAATAGAGTTATAAATTATTCAACACAAATTTCACAATCGAGCGAAAGCAAACTGACTAAGTAAATTAGCAAAAATTATATTTTTACAATAAGATAAAACTTCGTGACTTTGTGCCTTAGTGGCTAAACCATAAAATATGAAAAGTATAGAGATCCTAACGCAAGAATCTATTGCATTATTAAAATCGCTAATTGAAACACCTTCCTTTTCAAGTGAAGAAGATCAAACGGCCATTTTAATCGAAAATTGGTTCACACAAAATGATATTCCTTTCGAAAGAGAAAATAATAATGTTTGGGCTTTCAATAAGCATTTTGATAAAAATAAACCTACGCTCTTACTAAATTCGCATCATGATACGGTAAAACCAAATCAAGGTTATACTAACGATCCTTTTAATGCATTTATTGAGAATGGAAAATTATTTGGCCTAGGAAGCAATGATGCTGGCGGTTGTTTGGTTTCTTTATTAGCTACTTTTGTCCATTTCTATCCTGCTGAAATTCTACCTTATAATATTGTTATAGTAGCTTCCGCGGAAGAAGAAAGTAGCGGAAAAAAGGGCTTAAATAGTGTTTTAAAACATTTACCTGAACTCGACTGTGCCATTGTTGGAGAACCAACATTGATGCAATTAGCTGTGGCCGAAAAAGGATTACTAGTTCTAGATGTTATTGTAAAAGGAACTGCAAGTCATGCAGCTCACAATAATCTAGACAATCCTATCTACAATGCAATTCCCGTAATTGAATGGTTCAACAGCTTTAAATTCGAGAGAATATCTGATGTTTTAGGTCCAGTTAAAATGACCGTAACCGCTATTAATGCTGGAAAACAACACAATGTAGTACCATCACAATGCGATTTAGTGATCGATATAAGAGTTAATGATTGCTATAATAATTCCGAAATTTTAGAAACAGTAAGAAAGGATGTAAACGCTGAAGTAAATCCACGTTCAATGCACTTAAACGCTTCTTCAATTCCAGTGAATCATGGATTAGTTAAAGCAGGAATAGCTTTGGGAAGAACAACCTATGGCTCTCCCACCCTTTCAGATCAGTCTGTTTTAAGTTGCAAATCTTTAAAATTAGGACCTGGTGAAACGCTGCGTTCACATTCCGCTGACGAATTTATCTATATTAGCGAAATTGAGGAAGGTATTCAATTGTATATTAAAATATTGGAGGATTTCTTTAGGAGCTAATCCCGCAATCCGCTGTATCTTTCCTTGCCTAAAGACGGCAAGCAAAGGATGCCGCTACTGTCGGGGCTAGGAAATATAGGAAATTAAGAGAATTCCAACTACTTTAGAAATTCGAGCAATTCAAAAAATAAAAACTTCGCGAATCTCTGAGTAATCTCCGAGTATCTTTGCGGAACAATAAAAATAAAACTATGAAACTTTGGGAAAAAGGAATACCAACAGATAAACAAATCGAGCAATTCACTGTTGGAAATGATAGAGAACTAGATTTAGTTCTAGCAAAATACGATGCTTTAGGATCTATAGCACATGCTAAAATGTTAGGACAAATTGGTCTTTTAACAGAATCAGAAACACTTTCTTTAGTTTTAGCTTTAGAAGATATTATAATAGATGTTGAGAATGGTAATTTCGAAATAGAAGATAGTTTTGAAGACGTACATTCTAAAATCGAATATTTATTGACGACAAAACTTGGTGATGCTGGAAAAAAAATTCACACAGCTCGTTCCCGTAACGACCAAGTTTTAGTTGATGTGAATTTATATCTAAAAGACGTTGTAAAAGACTTTAAAAGTCAAGTAAAGACACTTTTTGATTTACTGATGCAATCAGCTGAGAAACATCAGAATGTTTTATTACCGGGATATACGCATTTACAAATTGCAATGCCATCATCTTTTGGAATGTGGTTTTCCGCTTATGCCGAAACTTTGATTGATGATATAACGATGTTAAACGCAGCATTGAAAATCGTGGACCAAAATCCATTAGGTTCCGCTGCGGGATATGGAAGCTCCTTTCCTATCGATAGAACTTTTACAACTAAAGAATTAGATTTTGAAACCTTAAAATACAATTCAGTTGCGGCTCAAATGAGTCGAGGAAAGTCAGAAAAAACAGTTGCATTTGCAATGAGTAGCGTGGCAGCAACTTTGGCCAAATTCTCTATGGATGTGTGTTTGTACATGAGTCAGAATTTTGATTTTATCAGCCTACCAGCTCATCTTACAACGGGTTCGAGCATAATGCCTCACAAGAAAAACCCAGATGTTTTTGAATTAATTCGTGGAAAATGCAATAAAATTCAAGCTTTGCCATACGAAATCACTTTAATAACTAATAATCTTCCAAGTGGCTATCACAGAGATTTACAACTATTGAAAGAAGGTTTATTTCCAGCTATTCAAAACCTAAAAGCTTGTTTGGATATTGCTATATTTTCGATAAAAGACATTACTGTTAAAGAAGGCATTTTAAACGATAAAAAATACGATTATTTGTTTACAGTGGATTCTTTAAATGAGATGGTTGTTGCTGGAATGCCTTTTAGAGATGCTTATAAAGCTGTTGCAGAACAATTGGAAAATGGTACATTTCAATCACCAAAAGAAACTAAGCACACTCATGAAGGTAGTATTAATAATTTGTGTTTGAATGAAATTAAAGAAAAAATGAAAAGTGCTTACTAGTAGAATCTAAATACATTAGAGCGCATTGAGATTCTTAATGCGCTTTTTTAATCTATAATTTACTTACATTTGGTTTACTAATCTAAGCTAAATGGAAAATATTCATCAAAGGGCTACTCAAACTCTTTTTGATAAACAGTTAATTACAGAAGAACAACATGAGCAAATTGTAAGCTATAGAAGCTTAAATATATTTTCTTTAAATGCAGAATTAAAAATTTTTCTTTACTTATCTGTACTAATGTTCACTTCTGGAATTGGAATTTTAATTTATCAAAATATTGATACAATTGGTCATTCCATAATCATTTCATTAATTTCAATTGTTACTGTAATTTGTTATTACTTCAGTTTCAATAGAGCTCCCGAATTTAATAAAAGTCAGACTTATTTTGAAAGTCCGGTAATGGAATATATTGTCCTTACTGCTAATTTACTCACTTGTATATTAATTGGTTATCTACAAATTCAATACAATACTTTTGGAACGCATTACGGTCTAGCAACAATTATCCCAACTACAATAGGATTGTTTTCTGGATATTATTTTGATAACAAGAACGTACTTTCCATTGCAATCACAGGATTAGCTGCTTACATAGGATTAACTGTTTCACCACAATCCCTTTTGCAAAATGAAATCTATAACACAGATTCTCTAAGTTACGCTGCTATTGGGTTAGGTGTAGTATTAATTTTGTGGAATTATTATAGTTCTATAATCAAACTCAAAACACATTTCGCATTAATATTTTTAACTTTTGCACTTCATCTTATTAGTATTTCATGCATTAATACTATTATTGACAGTGATTACTATTTAGTGTTTTCTGCAATTTTGGGATTATCAACCTATTTTTTCTACATATCTAGTTACAAAATCAAGTCTATTTCTTTATTTATTTTCGCAGTTCTTTATGGCTTTATAGGATTAAATATTACGCTATTTAAAATTATTGACTATATGAATCTGACGGATATTTTTGAATTCATTTTGGTCCTTAGTCCATTTTATTTCATTGGAGCAATTATTCTGTTTATAATGATGATTAAAAAATTTAATTCCGAATTTAAAAAATGATAGCATTAGAAAAAATAAAAGTAGAAAATCAGCTGTTAGTTGAGGAATCACACGCGCTTTATAAAGCTAGATTTATATCAGAAGAGCAATTTAAGATAGTTCAGAAGTCACATCCTACACCTAAAAAACAGAAAAACATTTTGCTCCGTCTTGGGTTTGCATTTTTAGGAATTCTCTTGTATTCTTCTATTTGCGGATTTATTTCACTTTTGGGATTATCTTTCATAGATGATAGCTTTGAAGTTTTCCTTTTTGTTTTTGCAGCTGTTGGTTTTGCTGGAGCAGAGTTTTTTGCAAAACAAAATTACTCTGAACAAGGATTAGACGATAGCTTTCTCATAGGTGCTCAGTTACTTTTAGCAGGAGCGATAGCAACAGTCACTGATGGTTACGAAATGATCATAGCGTTATTTGCCACAATCGTTTCAGTACTAACGTATTTGAGATACATAAACCGAGCGTCACTTGTGATTTTTTGTATTGCAAGCACAGCTACTATTGCCTTCAGTTTATTTGAGATAGGAGTCATTGGTAAAAGTATTTTGCCGTTTGTTTTAATGATTTACGGAATCGGGCTTTATTTTATCTGCGATAAAATTGCCAGAAATTTACAATTCCCGTTTTATCAAAAAGGAATACTTTTAGTAAAATATTTTGGTCTTATTTTATTTTACTTCTCTGGAAATTATTTAATAGTTCGTGAACTTTCAGTAGAATTGTTAGGAAGCGAAATTCCAACTAACTCTGATATTTCATTTGCCTGGTTTTTCCACGCTTTCACTTTTATAGTTCCCACTACGTATATATTTTATGGTGTAAAACTACTTGATCGCGCATTAGTGTGGATTGGTTTCTTGTGCTTTGTTTTTGCATTGTATACAGTAGACTTTTACTTTTTAGAAGTAGCAGCAGAAATATACTTAATTACAGCAGGATTACTTCTTTTCGCAATAGCGTATTTTAGCATTAAAAAGTTAAAGGATAAAAAAGAAGGTATAACATTTCAACCAGATCGATTTATCAATTCAAGTGACTTTCTTCACACTGAAGCTTTAATTCTAACTTCTCAATTCGGCTTAAAGCCAGAAACGACAACAGACTCTCCTATGGAATTTGGAGGTGGAGGATTTAGTGGTGGAGGTTCTACTGGAGGTTACTAAAAACAAAGAATCCACGAAGTCAATACAATTATTGTCATCGTGGATTGAATCATTATGGTACTTAAAGTTTAGTTGCTAATGCTTCTGCATCTATCTCGTTATGCGAAACATTGTAAACAGCTTTACCATCTTTAATTAAAATCAACTGAGGCGATTGATGTACTACACCAAAGCGAGTTGCAATTTCATTAGAAACATCGCGATGCGAAATTAAGTCTAAAAAATAAAGAGTAACTTTATCTGAGCTATTAAACTCGTTTTCAAACTGTTTTAGTGCCATCCTACTGATACTACAACGGGTGCTGTGTTTAAAAATCGCAACCTGCTTTTCAGCTGATATTGAGCTAATTTCATTTAACTGACCCAAATCATTAAGTTCGATCCAATCAATTTTGCTTTCTTTTGCTCCACTGTCGTCTGAACTGCTAAAAATGTTTTTAAAAAAACTCATAATTGTCTTATTTTAAGACAGTTTGACATTTAAACATGATAAAAATCATGAAAATTCTGTCAATTTGTCCGTATTTTTGTGATGGAATATAAATTGAATACTAAAATTCAAAGTTAGTAAAATAACAATTAAACTCTGTAAAATCATGAACATAAATAAATTCACAATAAAATCTCAGGAAGCCATTCAGCTTTCACAACAATTGGCTCAAAGTCATGGCCAACAACAAATAGAAAATGAACATATTTTTAAGGCAATCTTTGAAGTCGATGAAAATGTTGCTCCTTTTTTATTAAAAAAGCTGAATGTTAATGTGCCATTGTTTATACAAATATTAGAAAGTACTATTCAAAGTTTTCCAAAAGTTTCAGGTGGTGAAATAATGCTTTCACGCACTGCAAACACAACCTTAAATGATGCTGAAATTATTGCTCAGAAAATGAATGATGAATTCGTTTCTATTGAACACTTAGTTTTAGCAATTTTTGATTCGAAAACAAAAGCGGCACAAATATTAAAAGATCAAGGAGTTACTGGAAAAGGTTTGAAAGCCGCTATCCAAGAATTGCGAAAAGGAGAAAGAGTGACTTCTGCATCGGCTGAGGAAACGTACAATTCCTTAAATAAATACGCTAAAAATCTGAATGAATTAGCACGCAATGGTAAACTTGATCCCGTTATTGGACGTGATGAAGAAATTCGTCGTGTTTTGCAAATCCTGACCCGTAGAACTAAGAACAACCCTATGTTAGTGGGAGAACCTGGAGTAGGAAAAACTGCTATTGCTGAAGGTTTAGCACATAGAATTGTTGATGGTGATGTTCCTGATAATTTAAAGGATAAAATAGTTTATTCTCTTGATATGGGGGCACTTATTGCTGGTGCCAAATTTAAAGGAGAATTTGAGGAAAGACTAAAAGCGGTTGTAAAAGAAGTAACATCTTCAGAAGGTGATATCGTATTATTTATTGATGAAATTCACACGTTAGTTGGAGCTGGCGGTGGTGAAGGTGCTATGGATGCTGCTAATATTCTCAAACCTGCTTTAGCTCGTGGTGAACTTCGTGCTATTGGAGCAACAACATTAGACGAATATCAAAAATATTTTGAAAAAGATAAAGCTCTTGAAAGACGTTTCCAAAAAATAATTGTGGAAGAACCAGACACTGAAAGTGCTATTTCTATTTTGCGTGGAATTAAAGAAAAATACGAAACGCATCATAAAGTGCAAATTAAAGATGACGCTATTATTGCTGCTGTAGAACTATCGCAAAGGTATATAACGAATCGTTTTCTTCCAGACAAAGCGATTGACTTGATGGACGAAGCCGCTTCAAAACTTCGTATGGAAATCAATTCAAAACCTGAAGAATTGGATGTTTTGGATCGAAAAGTAATGCAATTAGAAATCGAAATTGAAGCGATCAAAAGAGAAAAGGACGAAAGCAAGCTTAAGATTTTAGGAATGGATTTAGCAAACCTGAAAGAAGATCGTAACGAAATCTACGCTAAATGGAAATCTGAAAAAGATGTAGTTGATAATATTCAAGCTGTAAAAACAGAAATTGAAGATTTTAAATATGAAGCAGAACGTGCAGAACGTGATGGTGATTATGGAAAAGTAGCTGAAATTCGTTACGGAAAAATAAAAGAGGCACAAGAGCGGTTAGACATATTAGTTAAGGAATTACAAGAAAATCAATCTGGAACTTCATTGATAAAAGAGGAAGTGACTCGTGAGGATATTGCTGAAGTGGTAGCGAAATGGACTGGTATTCCAGTTATGAAAATGCTTCAAGGGGAACGTGAAAAACTACTAAAACTAGAAGATGAATTACATCAAAGAGTTGTAGGTCAAGAAGAAGCTATTGAAGCAGTAAGTGATGCAGTTCGCAGAAGTCGCGCTGGACTTCAAGATATGAAAAAACCTGTGGGAACTTTCCTTTTCTTGGGAACAACTGGAGTTGGAAAAACCGAATTGGCAAAAGCACTAGCCGAATATTTATTTGATGATGAAAATGCAATGACGCGAATTGATATGAGTGAATATCAAGAACGTCATAGCGTAAGCCGTTTAGTTGGTGCGCCTCCAGGATATGTTGGTTATGATGAAGGTGGACAATTAACTGAGGCAGTGCGAAGAAAACCGTACTCTGTTATTTTGTTAGATGAAATTGAAAAAGCGCATCCTGACACTTTTAATATATTATTGCAAGTATTAGATGAAGGACGTTTGACTGATAACAAAGGAAGATTAGCAGATTTTAAAAACACAATAATTATAATGACTTCTAATATGGGAAGCCAAATTATTCAAGAGAAATTTGAAAATTTGAAAGGCGGTGTAGAAGCTGCGACCGAAGCTGCAAAGGTGGAAGTTTTAGCATTATTGAAACAAACCGTTCGACCGGAATTTATCAATCGTATTGATGAAATCGTAATGTTCACGCCTTTAACTACCGAGAACATTGCAAAGATTGTTGGCTTACAATTGAAAAGTGTTACTAAAATGTTAGCACTACAGGGAATTACTATGGATGCAACGCCAGAAGCGATTGCCTACTTGACTGAGAAAGGTTACGATCCGCAATTCGGAGCTCGACCTGTTAAGAGAGTTATTCAGAGAGATGTTCTTAACGAACTTTCGAAAGAAATTCTGGGTGGAAAAATAACTACGGATAGTATTGTTTTGATAGACGCTTTTGATGGAAAACTAGTTTTTAGAAATCAAACTGAGTTAGTTAATTAAATAAAAAAAAAAAATGCCAAAGCGCTGAGCTTTGGCAAAGTTTTTCAAAATCGTCAGATGAAAGTCTGGCGATTTTTTTATTTTAAGTAATATTGTCTTCCTAAAATAATTTATGAATTCTATGGATTGGGATCATTACTCCCTGCTTCAATAAAACATTTTTATCTGTCACCGCCCACACAGTAGTATCGACTACTTTTTTTGATTCAATATCTTCAAAGAAAATTTTGATTTTAGAATGCTCTAAATTACCTAGAGAAAGTGCTCTATTAATTTCACCTATTCGGGTTTTAATTTCGGTAACATCGTCAAGAACGTCTGTTGATGGAAATTTAAGAAGAGCGATATCTTCTTTATCTATGGAAATGAAATCTTCGGTCATAATTTAATATTTTAATTAATTTTATTTTATCTGACAATTATAAAAATCATCGCTTTTTTTACACAATAATAACCTACAAAATTAAAGCTTACTTCCTTTCTTACTGCCAATATTATATTAATTTAACAAATGAATAATTTAGCTTAATTCTACCGTAAAGCTACTTATTTAAAGGAAAAAAATATAAATTTTGTTAACTTTTTTTTCAGGCTATCTTCTTCCAAATACTGAGCTTAAAAAACTAAATAAAGCTATGCCTATTTTTTACTCATTATTAAATTCACTATTTTTGCTGTTAAATTTTTAGTCATGCCAAATAAGAAATACAAAATAGCAGTTATCCAACTGAACCTTAACGATATTGCTGAAAACAATTTAAAAAAATGTTTAAGTTGGGTTCGTGATGCAGCTAAACTTGGTGCCGAAGTTATTTCGTTGCCAGAACTTTACAGCAGTCATTATTTCTGCCAAAGTGAGGACGTAGACAATTTTGCATTAGCAGAACCATTGTATAGCACATCGTTTATTGCGTTCAGTGCATTAGCAAAAGAGTTGGGAGTAGTTATCATTGTACCTTTCTTCGAGAAAAGAATGGCTGGAATCTATCATAATAGCGCTTACATTATCGATACTGATGGATCAGAAGCGGGATTATATAGAAAAATGCATATTCCAGATGACCCCCATTTCTACGAAAAATTTTACTTTACTCCTGGAGATTTAGGATTTAAATCAATACCAACTCAGAAAGGAAAAATTGGAACTTTAATTTGTTGGGATCAGTGGTATCCAGAAGCTGCAAGAATTACAGCTCTTAAAGGTGCTGAAGTTTTATTTTATCCAACAGCAATTGGATGGCATCCCGGAGAAAAAGAGCAATATGGTGAAAACCAATATGGAGCTTGGATGAATGTTATGAAGGGACACGCTGTTGCTAACGGTGTTTATGTTGCTGCTGCAAATAGAATTGGTTTAGAGCAATATTTACCAAATACAGATGGAATTCAGTTTTGGGGTGCTTCGTTTATTGCAGGTCCACAAGGCGAAATTTTGGCGCAAGCCTCACACGATAAAGAAGAGATTCTTATTGCCGAAGTTGATTTAGATCTGCAAGAAAATGTTCGTCAGAACTGGCCATTTTTTAGAGACAGACGAATTGACGCTTTTGAGGATATTACTAAAAGAGCAATAGATTAATTATGAGTACAACTAATAGAAGATTTCCTGCGGAGTGGGAAAAACAACAAGGTGTTTTACTTTGCTTTCCTCACAATGGTAACGATTGGCCAGGAAAATACGAAGCTGTTAAATGGGCTTTTGTCGAATTTATCAAAAAAGTTGCTACGTTCGAAGAAGTATTTTTAATGGTTGCTGATGAGAATCAAAAAGAAAAAGTTAATGTAATGCTTGAAACTGCTCACGTTGATCTGAGCAAAGTTTCTTATGTTATTCAAAAAACGAATAGAAGTTGGATGCGTGATTCGGGACCAATTATCGTAAAAAACGGAACTGAAAGAGAAGCACTAAATTTTAATTTTAATGGTTGGGCAAAGTATAAAAACATACAGCTAGATAAACATGTTCCCAACACAGTTGGAGAATTTCTAAACATTCCTATTACGCAAGTGATGTATAAAGGAAAACCGGTAATTGTAGAGGGTGGCGCCATCGATAGCAACGGAAGAGGTACATTACTTACATCAGAAGAATGTTTAATGCATCCAAATATTCAAGTACGCAATCCAAATTTCACTAAACAGGATTACGAAGCAGTATTTAAAGAATATCTTGGAATTACTAACGTAATTTGGCTCGGAGACGGTGTTGAAGGTGATGATACTCACGGACATATTGATGACTTGTGTCGTTTTGTTAACGAGGATACTATTGTTACGATTGTAGAAACAGATCCAAAAGATCACAATTACAAACCTTTGCAAGATAATTTAAAAAGATTGCAGAACGCTAAACTTGAAGATGGAAAATCCCCAACAATTGTGGTTTTACCTATGCCTAAACGTGTAGACTTTGAAGGATTGAGATTACCAGCGAGTTATGCAAATTTCTTGATTTTAAATAATTCTGTACTTGTTCCAACATTTAATGATTCAAATGATAGAGTTGCTTTAAATATACTATCTGAATGTTTTCCAGATAGAGAAATCATAGGAATAAGTTGCACTGACTTTATCTGGGGTTTTGGAACTTTGCATTGCTTGAGCCAGCAAATTCCTGAATAAAGACAAAGGAATTATAAATTTTGAGATAAAAAAAAGACTTGTAGATTAAATATCCACAAGTCTTTTTTATTTGAGGTTTTAAATATTATTTATCTCTCGAAAATTCTATCTTTTTACCATCTGATGTAAGCATATTAAATCCATTTAGATTGTCGTTGAATTCAAATTTAAGACCTGCTTGTTTTGATTCAAAAGCATTTTTACCAATCGGCTCAACTGAAAAGCTAGGGTAATTAGTTATTGAAGCAGTTAAAGCACCATTTTTCTCAGTAAAAGTTATTTTTAAAGGTGCCATTTTAGTAGAATAAACTCCTAAGTAACCATCTAAAATTATATCTTTTTCAAGCAAACCTTTATCAACTGTCCAAATATTATTAGCAGCATTGCTATCTGGTAAAATGTGGTCAGGATCAATAGTGATACTTTCAATTTCTTCTGTCGAATCATGTTTGAAAGACCACGTTTTATTTTTCTGCCATACTTCTACTGGTAAATTTAAACGAGTAATTTTTCCAGTTTTAGTTTTCACATCTATAGCTACAGGCATAGCCATTTTTTCGAAGTTTTCTATTGTAATAACGATACCTTGTTTTGGATCATTCTTAACGTACTTCATACTATTTATTCCTTGATCTAAACGCCAGTTGTATTGAAACCAACCTCTCCAAAACCAACTTAAATCTTCACCCGCAACGTTCTCAATAGTTCTAAAGAAATCATCTGGCATAGGGTGTTTGTAAGCCCAACGATCAATATACGTTCTTAACGCTCTATCAAAACGTTCCTCGCCTAATATGTGTTCGCGCAAAATAATAAGTCCTGAACTTGGTTTTGCATATGCAAGAACACCAATGTTAGCTTCCTTCATATTATCAGGAGAACTCATTATCGTTTCAAGATTAGGACTTGTGTAATATTCTGCTCTTTGATGCATATCTGCATTTGGTTCTTTGTACTCACCATTATTAAAATCAGCAGAACTAACAGAATTTAAGAACGTATTGAAACCTTCGTCCATCCACCCAAATACTCTTTCATTTGAACCAACAATCATAGGAAACCAGATATGACCAAATTCATGATCAGTAACTCCCCATAAATCAGCGCCTTTTGATTCCCAACTACAGAAAACAATACCTGGATATTCCATACCACCTTCATTTCCGGCCACATTTGTAGCTACTGGATAAGGATATTCCATCCATCTTTTAGAGTAGTTTTCTATAGAACCTTTTGTATATTCAGTTGAACGTCCCCATGCATCATTGCCTGCGCTTTCTACTGGATAAGCTGACAATGCTAGCGATTTCTTACCACTTGGTAAATTAATTTTAGCACCATCTAATATAAATGCTGCTGAAGATGCCCATGATACATCACGAGAATTTTTCATCTTAAAGTTCCAAGTTTTTGTTGTTGCAGAAACATTTTTTGATGTTTTCTCAACTTCATCTGCAGTACGAATAAAAACAGTTTTATCACTTTGTTTTGCTTGTGATAAACGTTTTTGCTCTTCTGCAGTGTATACAGCCGTAGGATTTAATAATTCACCTGAACTCACAACAATATGATTTGCAGGAGCAGTAATACTTACATCAAAATCACCGTATTCTAAATAAAATTCAGAAGCTCCTAAATAAGGATTTGTATTCCATCCCTTTATATCGTCATAAACACACATTCTAGGATACCATTGTGCGATTGTAAATATTTTTCCATTTTTTGTTTCTAAAACTCCCGTTCTATCAGAACCTTCTAGTGGAGAGATGTAAGAAAAATCAATTTTGATATTAACTTTTCCACCTTTAGAATTAAGTTCTTGCGGAAGAAAAACTTGCATTCTTGTATCAGTAATCAAATATTTAGCTTCAGTTTCTGTAGTCTTTCCTTTAACTGTGCTAACTACTTTGACAGATTTTATTTTATGACCACCGTCAAAAATTTGACCTCTTGCTCCATTGCGACTTCCAGTTAACGGAACAATTGCATTTCCACGAGAGTCTGCTTTAAATAAATTTTGATCTAAGTGCATCCAAACAAAGTTCATTTTATCAGGACTATTGTTTGTATACGTAATTACACCTGATCCAACGATCTCATTAGTAGCCTCATTTAATTTAGCCGTCAATTTATAGTCGGCTCTGTTTTGCCAATACTCTGCTCCTGGCTGTCCACTTGCTGAACGAGTACTTGTACCGTTGTTCGAATAAAAAAACGGTGCAAACGCATCATGATAATTGTAATTAGAAACAGGACTTGTTGAAGTGCTTTTCGGGCTTTGCTGTGCCCATGCAGAGGTAATTCCCAATAATAAAGTCAGATGCAAAATGACTCCTAAGCGAATGTTTTTCATTTTTATAAATTTAATTACCAAATTAATGAAAAATATTCTTAATCTCAGATTATAATTAAATGTTTGAATTAGAATTAGGAAATTTTTATGAAAAATTCAATTGTCATATAGTAACGAGTGAATAAAATTTAAAATATATTTACATCTTAAACGTATTACTATTTTTACAAATTATAATTTTGGATATAACTATTAAAAACTCGCAGTTAACAGCAACTATAAAAAGCCTTGGTGCTGAATTATGTTCCTTGAAAGACAAATCAGAAAGAGAATATATATGGGAGGGCGATCCTAAATTTTGGGGGAAACACTCTCCTATTCTATTTCCGATTGTTGGTGCCTTAGCTCATGACTCCTATACTCTTGACAATAAGATTTATCATATGTCTCGACATGGATTTGCGAGAGAAATGATGTTTGAAATTAAAGAGCATAAAGAAGATCAAGTTATTTTATCGCTACAATCCTCTGAAGAAACTTTTAAATTATATCCTTTTGAATTTGAACTGCAAATAAGCTATACTGTAAATAACAATTCTTTAAGTATTGAATACAAAGTTATTAATAATAGCAAAGTAGATTTACCTTTTTCAATTGGAGCACATCCTGCATTTGCTTTACCATCTGCGTTTGAAAGCTATTGTGTTAAATTCGAAAAACAGGAATTATTAAAATATTTTCTTTTAAAAGACAATCTGATTTCAGATGAAACAGAAAATTTAGAATTGGAAAACAAAGAACTAAGATTAAATTATGACCTATTTAAAAATGATGCATTAGTTTTTAAAACGATGCAGTCTAAATCATTGACGATCTTAGAAAATGAAGTGCCTTTTCTAAAAGTTGATTTTAATGATTTTCCAAGTTTAGGATTATGGACTAAATTAGATGCTCCTTTTCTATGTATCGAACCTTGGTTTGGTTATTCAGATACTAAGGAATGTAATGGAAATCTTTATGAGAAAGAAGGAATTATCGTTTTAAAAAACGATGCAGTTTTTCATGCACAATTCACTATTGAAATCTTAAAATAAATAAAGTATGTTAACTGTAAATTTCCATCCTTTCCACAATCTCGAAACAGAACGTTTAATTTTAAGACGTGTTAATAGTAATGATATTAAAGAAGTTTTAGCGTTGCGCTCTAATGCTGAAACTATGAAATATATTCCGCGACCATTACTTAAAAATGATGAAGACGCGCTTGCCCACATTGCAATGATTGATGAAAAAATTGAAAGCAATGAAGGTATCAATTGGGCCATAACTATCAAAGGAGATCCAAGACTAATAGGTGTAATTGGTCACTATCGAATACAAAACGAACACTACCGCGCCGAGATTGGATACATGATTCTTCCAGAATATAATGGAAGAGGTATTGTAACTGAAGCTGTAAGAGAAGCAGTTAAATATGGATTTGAAGTCATGAAATTACATTCTATCGAAGCGATTATTGAACCTGATAATTTGGCTTCAGCTAAAGTTTTAGAAAAAAATGGATTTATAAAAGAAGCACATTTAAAAGAGAATGAGTTTTATGATGGTCGTTTTATTGATAGTGTTATTTACTCTATCCTAAACAAAAAATAGAAAAACTAACATTATTCTCTACATTTGTGATAGCGGAATTTATACATAAAAAGCTACCTAAAGTACAACTATGAAAAAAATATTCATTGCATTTTTCCTTATTTTATCTTTTTTATCGAATGCACAAACTTATATAAAAGCGAATGTCTTTACTACTTTATTAACAGTGCCTAATGTTGGTTTTGAGACTAGCATTGGCGAAAAATCCACCATAAATGTTGATGTTATCACATCTTTATGGAAATCAGTAAATGGGATTCCAAGACAGTTTCTAACTTTTACTCCTGAATATCGCTACCATTTTACAGGAAAATACAATGGTTTTTATTTAGGAGCGCATATTGGCGCTAGTATCTACAATTTCCAAAAATGGAATTATATAAACACTGATTATTATGAGAAGGGAGTTGGTTATTTTATTGGGTCAACTATTGGATATCAAGTAAAGCTTAATGATAAATTTATGTTGGATTGTTTCTTAGGCGGCGGTTGGCACCAAGGTTTTTATAAGGGATACGAAATAAGTACAGGAACACGATACGACAAGGCCGTCAATTTTAATAAAAGTGGTGAATGGTTTCCTTATCGAGGAGGAATTATGGTTTCCTATAAATTAAACTAAGATAATTTAGGTAAAGACTTAATATACAGCTCTTCTACTTGCTTTCTAGCCCAATCTGTTTTGCGAAGAAAAGTCAAAGAAGATTTCACACTAGGATTATCAGTAAAGCATTTGATTTTTATCAATTCGCTTAAAGTATCAAATCCATAATGCGCCACTAATTGCTCAACAATTTTTGATAAAGTGATTCCGTGAAGTGGATCTTTTGATTTTAAATTTTCCATTTTGCAAATATATAAAATCGACAACTAACAAATTTTAAAATAAGTTTAAATGAAAAAGTATTTATTAATTATAGCTCTTTTTGTTTTGCAAACTATCTTTAGTCAGAACAATACAAGTACTTATTATTTTATCCGTCATGGAGAAAAAATTGATAATTCTAAAAATCCAGATTTATCTAAAAGTGGACATGAAAGAGCCATAATGTGGAATGATTTATTTGCTGACATACAGTTTGATGCAATTTATTCCACTGATTACAAAAGAACAATACAAACGGTTTCACCTACAGCATTAAGCAAAAATATTAGCATCACCAAGTATAATCCGAAAGCTACTGAAACTTTTAAAAAAGATAATTTAGGAAAAAAAGTCCTGATCGTGGGTCACAGCAACACAATACCTAGTTTTGTAAATCAAATTATTGGTCAAAAAAAATATTCTGACATTGAAGATGATGTTTTTGGTAACTTATATATTGTCACTCTATTGGACGACAATGTTAGCTCTCAATTATTAAAACTAAAGTAAGCAGTAATTATACTTATAGCTAAATTCTTTTAAGAGCTAATTAGCATTCAATATTATTAATATTTTCTTTTTTATCATACCTTTGCCACACTATGTTAAAAACAATAAATATATTCAATAAAAGGGCTAAATTCGACTACGAAATAATCGAAACATTTACTGCTGGAATTGTGTTAGCTGGAACTGAAATCAAATCTATACGATTAGGGAAAGCTAATATAACGGAGAGTTTTTGCGAATTTAGCAATAACGAACTTTTTGCTATTAACACCTACATTGAAGAATATACTTTTGGTAACCAATTCAACCATAAAGCTAGAAGCGAACGTAAACTGCTTTTAAATAAAAAAGAACTGAAAGGTTTATTGAAAAGTGTGCAAGCCAAAGGATTGACAATCGTTCCTCTAAAATTGTTTACCAATGAAAAAGGAATGGCAAAACTTCAAATTGGTCTTTGTAAAGGAAAGAAAACCTACGACAAGCGTGAATCTTTAAAAGAACAAGATACCAAAAGAGACCTCGATAGAATCAAAAAAGCATTTTAAATTACATTTAAAAAGAGTAAAGTATTTATTTTAACTATAAAAAATGACTAAATTTGTCAAGACAATTTAATCAAGTCCTAAAATGAAAATGCTTCTTAAAAATGCTAGAGAAAAAAAAGGTCTCAAAACCAGAGAAGTGGCTCAACTTTTAGGGATTGATCAAGCTTTAATAAGTAAATTTGAAAGTGGCTCTCGAAAACCTACACGAGATCAAGTGATAAAACTAGCTTCATTACTAGAAATAGATTTAGAAACAATAATGGTCGCTTGGCTAAAAGAAAAAATTCTTTATGAAATTGGTCAAGATGAATTTGCTTTAAAAGCGCTAATAATTGCTGAACAAGAAATTAGACACCAAAGTAAGTCAACGACTAAAAAATTATCTTTAGCCTTACAGAAGTTATTACATGAAATTGACAATCTAAAAGCAAAACTAGATACTTTCCGTCAATATGATAGTTATCGGATTGCTCAAGCATTAGACCTAGAGTATACTTTTGAAAGCAATCGAATAGAGGGAAATACAATGACACTTCGCGAAACTGATTTAGTTATCAATGAAGGTTTGACTATTTCTGGTAAAAGCATGCGCGAGCATTTAGAAGCAATTAATCATCAAGAAGCAATTGCTTTTATAAAAGACTTAATGCAAAAAAACATACCGCTACATGAGCGCGAAGTTTTAGCCATACACAATCTAATTTTGAGAGGGATTCATCCTCAAGACGCTGGCAGATATAGAAAAGTACAAGTAATGATCAAAGGAAGTACTTACATGCCGCCACAACCATATATGGTTGCTAAGGAAATGGAGGTTTTTTTTATATGGTATGAAACTAACAAAAATAAAATTCATCCTATTGTTTTAGCTGCTGAAATGCACGAGCGTTTAGTAACTATTCATCCATTTATTGATGGAAATGTAAGGACTTCACGCTTAGTTATGAATTTGATTTTATTGCAACATGGCTATATAATTGCTAATATCAAAGGTGATTATGATAGTAAAATGCAGTACTATCAATCACTTGAAACTGCCCAAACTAAAAACAACAAAGACGATTTCATTCTTTTTATCGCTCAAACGGAAAAAGAAAGTTTAGAGCGCTACATTAGTATTATCGGTCAATAATTAACCATTTTACTAAGCCCTTCCTTTTACGAAGAGTTCAGTATAGTAATTAATTTTTATCCACTAATAAAGGAACGAATCGGAATTCTCCGAATTCATGTTTCTCAAATTGAGTTTCACTAACTCTAATTAATAAGGTCATAATCTGCACCTCTTCTCCTAAAGGAATTACGAGCCTTCCTCCCACTTTTAATTGTGCCATTAACGGTTGCGGAATAAACGGAGCTCCTGCAGTTACAATAATACTGTCAAATGGCGCGTATCCTGGTAAACCTTTGTAACCATCACCAAAAGAAATATGCTTTGGTCGAATGTTAAGCTTTGGAAATAAATTAGAAGTTTTCTTAAACAACTCATTTTGTCTTTCAATACTAAACACCTTGGCACCCATACTGCACAAAACAGCAGTTTGATATCCAGAACCTGTTCCTATTTCTAATATTTTATGCTCTTTTTTAACTTCTAATAATTGGGATTGAAAAGCTACAGTGTAAGGTTGCGAAATAGTTTGCCCAGCTCCTATCGGAAATGCTTTGTCTTGATACGCATAATCTTCAAAACTAGAGTTCAAAAACAAATGCCTAGGTATTTTTTTTATAGCCTCCAAAACACTTTTGTCAGTAATACCTTTTTTTTCTAAAACACTTACTAATTGATTCCGAAGTCCTTGATGTTTGGCTGTATCTTTCAAAATTTAATATTATTTTTTTGGTAAAAATAGAGGTAATTAAGGCAATAAGCAAGTAGCAAATTACAGATGAATTTATTATGATTTCAATAGAATTCGTTATTTTAAAAAATTGAATTTTAATTTTTATTCCTATTTTTGTAGAAAGAACATCATTATGCTAAAAATTGGAGTATTGGGTGCGGGCCACCTAGGAAAAATACATTTGCGTTTATTACAACAATCCGAAAAATATGAATTAGTGGGTTTTTACGACCCTAACCAAGAAAACGCCGAAAAAGTTGCTAAGGAATTTGGCTATAAACATTTCAGCACCATAGCTACTCTAATTCATGCCGTTGATGTAATTGATATTGTTACCCCTACTCTTTCTCATTATAAATGCGCTAAGGTTGCAATTAAATCTGGCAAGCATGTTTTTATAGAGAAACCAATTTCAAATACTGTTGAAGAAGCTGATGAAATAATTGCTTTAGCAAATGAGTATAATGTGAAAGGTCAAGTTGGTCACGTGGAGCGATTCAACCCAGCTTTTATCGCCACTAAAAATATGATCGAGAACCCAATGTTTATAGAAGCGCATCGTTTAGCTGAATTTAATCCTCGTGGAACTGATGTTCCTGTCGTTTTAGATTTGATGATTCATGATATAGATGCAATTTTAAGCGTTGTAAAATCTAAAGTTAAAAATATTAGCGCTAGCGGTGTTTCTGTTATTAGCGATACGCCTGATATTGCTAACGCTCGCATCGAGTTTGAAAACGGATGTGTAGCCAACTTAACTGCGAGTAGGATTTCGATGAAGAACATGCGCAAGTCCCGCTTTTTCCAAAAAGATGCTTACATCTCTGTAGATTTTCTGGAAAAGAAATGCGAAGTTGTAAAAATGAAAGATGCGCCAGAAATTCCTGGTGATTTTGATATGATTTTGCAAAATGCCGAAGGTGTGAAAAAGCAAATTTATTTCTCTAATCCTGATGTTGAGCAAAATAATGCAATCTTAGATGAATTAGAATCTTTTGCAAATGCTATTACTAATGATACTACTCCAATTGTTACATTAGAGCAAGCAACTGAAGCCTTAAGAGTAGCATATAGAATAATCGACTGTTTCGACAAATAATATTAAAGAACACTATTCAAATATTTTAAAAAAAATAAGAATGAAAACAATTGCAGTTATTGGTGCAGGAACAATGGGTAACGGAATCGCTCATACATTTGCGCAAAGTGGTTTCACAGTTAAACTAATTGACGTATCTGAAAAATCACTAGATAAAGGAATGGCTACAATAGCAGCTAATCTTGACAGAATGCTTTCAAAAGGAACAATTACTCAAGAAGATAAAGCTAAAACGATCACAAATATTATCACTTACACTGATATAAAAGATGGTGTTGTAGGAGCTGATCTGGTTGTGGAAGCGGCAACTGAAAATGTAGAATTAAAATTAAATATTTTTAAGCAGTTAAACGAAGCGTGTTCACACGACACGATTTTAGCTACTAATACTTCTTCAATTTCAATCACTCAAATAGGCGCTGTTGTTTCGCATCCTGAGCGCGTTATTGGTATGCACTTTATGAATCCAGTGCCGATTATGAAATTAGTAGAGATTATTCGCGGATACAACACTTCAAATGAAGTGACTAAAACGATAATGGAGCTATCTGAAAAATTAGGTAAAACTCCTGTTGAAGTAAACGACTATCCTGGATTTGTTGCTAATAGAATTTTGATGCCTATGATAAATGAAGCAATTGAAACCTTGTATAACAAAGTTGCAGGAGTTTATGAAATCGATACAGTAATGAAACTTGGAATGGGTCACCCAATGGGACCTTTACAACTTGCTGATTTTATTGGACTTGATGTATGTCTAGCAATCTTGAACGTAATGTATGATGGATTTAAAAACCCAAAATACGCGCCTTGCCCATTATTAGTAAATATGGTTCGCGCAGGAAAACTAGGTGTTAAATCTGGAGAAGGCTTCTACGATTACTCTGAGAGTAAAAAAGCAGAAAAAATCTCTAAACAATTTATATAATTTTTCAATTTTAAATGTCGAAAGCCTATGTGGTAATTTACAAAGGCTTCCGACATTTATTTTTTACTTTCCAAAAATTATGGCTAAAATATTTCCTTTTCAAGCAGTTCGACCTACTCGCGATAAAGTGTGCTTAGTAACCTGTCGCTCGTATGAAGAATATGTAAATGCAGAATTAGCCGCGCAATTAGACTTTAATCCATTGTCTTTTTTACATATTTTAAAACCTGCTTACACCAATCAGGAAACTGTTTCTTTCGAAAAAAGATACAAGCAAGTACATCAAAAATATCAAGATTTTAAAAATGAAATTATTCTAATAAAGGATAAAAAACCTGCGATATATATTCATAAAATTGTAACTAAAACGCACTCTTTTACTGGAATTATAGTGGGGACTAGCGTTAAAGATTATTGCAATAATATAATCAAAAAGCACGAAGACATTCTTGAGTTCCGAGTTCAACTACTTAAAGACTATATGAAATTTTCAGAGTTCAATACAGAACCCGTGTTAATGACGTATCCCGATAACAAAACGATCGAAAACTGGATTTTCAACTGTTGCCACAAACTTGCTGATTTTGAATTTTCTACTACCAAAAAAGAAATTCATTATTTGTGGAAAATTGAAGATACATTAGAAATTAATTGGCTACAAAATATATTTGAAAAAACAGAAAGTCTTTATATAGCAGACGGTCATCACAGAACTGAAGCTTTAAAACTACTCTCTGAAGAGAATTCTGAAAACACTTCTCAAGATCATATTTTGAGTTATCTAATTTCGGAAAACAATGTTAAGATATACGAATTCAATCGTTTAATAAAAGATCTTAATGGATTTTCTAAAAGTGATTTTATTATGGAACTCGCGAAGGATTTTAAAATTGAAAATAAATTTCAACAACCTTTCCAACCTTTAAAAAAACATCAATTTGGAATGTATCTCGATAATGAATTTTATAGTTTAGAATTAAAGAAGGATGCTGATTTATTAGAAACTGCACTAGAGACATTAGATACACAAATTTTGTATAAAAAAGTGCTTTTACCGCTTTTAGGAATAGAAGATTTGCGAAATGATGAAAGAATTGAATACCTTTCAGGAAAGCAATCTATTTTAGAAGTCAAGAATAAAATTGATCAAGGTGAGTTTGAAGTTGGTTTTTTATTATATCCTTCAAACATTAGAGAAATAAAAGCATTAGCAGATGCCAATCAAATTATGCCTCCTAAAAGTACATTTATAGAACCAAAATTTAGAAGCGGATTAGTTATCTATGAGTTCTAAAATGAAATTAATAATATAATTAAAAGATTAAAAAATGTCAATAGCTGAAAATTTACTTTCAATAAAATCTACTTTACCGGAGCACCTTACACTTGTTGCTGTTTCTAAGACTAAACCTGTTTCCGACTTGATGCAAGCCTATGATGCTGGTCAACGTATTTTTGGAGAAAATAAAATACAAGAAATGGCTGAAAAATGGGAAGAGATGCCAAAAGATATTCAATGGCAAATGATAGGCCATGTACAATCTAATAAAGTTAAATTTATGGCACCTTTTGTAAATTTAATTCATGGAGTAGATAGCTTAAAGTTATTGCAGGAAATTGACAAGCAAGCTAAAAAGAACGATCGGACAATTGATTGTTTGTTACAAATTCATATTGCTGAAGAAGAGACAAAGTTTGGATTAAATGAAGAGGAACTAACAGAACTGCTATCTTCAACAACTTTTCACGAAATGAAAAACATTAAAGTAAGTGGCATAATGGGAATGGCAACATTTACAGATAATAAAGAACAAGTAAAAAAAGAGTTTACCCATTTAAAATCAATTTTTGACAAACTACAAGATTCAAAAGAAGAAAACCTTCAACCCAAAACACTCTCTATGGGTATGTCAGGAGATTATCAGATTGCAATTGACTGCGGAAGTACAATGGTTCGAATAGGAAGTAGTATCTTTGGCGGGAGAAATTGATTGATGACTTGATAATTAAATTACTGATGTGAGATTTTAGAAATTTGATTTTTTAGAAGAATTAGTACTTATCAATCACTAGAAACTCATAAAGTAAAACTGAACACTGAATACTGAAATTTGTACGCAATACTCGACATAGAAACCACTGGAGGACAATTTAACGAAGAGGGAATCACTGAAATCGCCATTTATAAATTTGATGGGCATGAAGTTGTGGACCAATTTATTAGTTTAGTGAATCCTGAAATTCCGATTCAACCTTTTGTGGTTAAGCTAACTGGTATTAATAATGCCATGTTGAGTTCAGCTCCTAAGTTTTTTGAAGTAGCTAAGCGAATTATAGAAATTACCACAAATTGTGTTATTGTAGCACACAATGCATCATTTGATTACCGAATCTTAAGAACAGAATTTAGACGATTAGGATACGACTTTCAAGCTCGAACACTTTGCACCGTAGAATTATCAAAAAAATTATTACCAGAACAACCTTCTCATAGTTTAGGAAAACTAGTTCGCGCTCTTGGAATTCCAATGGCAGATCGGCATAGAGCAAGTGGTGATGCGCTTGCAACCATCAAACTGTTTAAGATTTTACTTGAAAAAGACTTAGAAAAAGAAATTGTAAAGGACTTTATCAAGTTAGAAGTAGAGAAAGGAATTGCTCCAAAATTACGAGAGTTAATTTCGAGCTTACCTTCAACTACAGGAGTGTATTACATTCACAATGAGAAAGGTAATTTAATATATATTGGGAAAAGTCGAAATATAAAAAAGCGCATCAATCAACATTTTACAGGCACATCAGCAAAATGTAAAAAAATTCAAGCGCAGGTTTATACCGTAACTTATGATGAGACTGGAAGCGAATTGATAGCATTATTGAAGGAAAGCGAAGAGATAAAAGTAAATAAACCAATTTTAAATAGAGCGCAGCGCAAAAGCATATTTCAATCTGCGCTATACGCGGAAAAAGATGAAAAGGGATATATAAATCTTCGAATACAAAAAGCTGACGGTAGAAAAAGAGAGATTACTTCTTTTGCCTCATTGCAAGAAGCTAAGAATGCATTATTCAGAATTACTTCCCATTATAATTTATGTCAGAAATTAACCGGATTATATGATACAAAAACAAGTTGCTTTCAGTATAGTATAAAAGAGTGCGATGGTGCTTGTATTGGTGCTATCTCGCCCGAGGTTTACAATGCAAGAGTTCAAGAATTTATAGAAAAAAATACTTTTGAAAATCAAAATATGATTTTGATTGATAAAGGTCGAAGCATTAGCGAAAGATCAGCGGTTTTAATAGAAAACGGAATCTATAAAGGGTACGCTTTCTATGATTTAAACTACCAAATCAATAACATCGAAATATTAACAAATATTATTATTCCGATGCAAAATAATCGAGACACAAAGAATATTATTCAAGGGCACATTAGAAAAAGTAAAACATTAAAAACCTTAAAATTTTAAGCGTATATTAATTAATAAAAAATTTATGGAAAGAATGAAGTCAAGATTTGACACCTTCAGACAAAAAGTAAATATCATAATATACGGAACTAATACAGCTTACGGTCGTTTATTTGATCTAGTACTTTTAGGTGTTATTGTGGTGAGTGTAATAATTGTGATGCTGGAAACAGTAAAAGGTTTTGATCAGAAATACCATATAGAGCTACTTGTTTTAGAGTGGATTATAACTATTTTTTTTACTATTGAATACATTCTTCGTATTATTTCAATTAAAAAACCAATACGCTATATCTTTAGTTTTTATGGAATAATTGACTTGCTAGCGACATTACCGATGTATTTTTCTCTGTTTTTTGCAGGTGCAAGTGTACTATCCGTTTTACGAGCAGTGCGTCTTTTAAGATTATTCAAAATTTTAAAACATCCTAAATTTTCAAATCAATCTAGCCACTTACATCAAGCCTTAATAGCAAGCAAAGGGAAAATTCTTATTTTTATGTACTTCATGTTAGTTAGTAGCGTTATTATTGGCTCGCTAATGTATGTTGTAGAAGGAAGTCAAGGAGCGTTTACAAGCATACCCGTTAGTATTTACTGGACAATAGTAACTTTAACAACCGTGGGTTACGGAGATATTTCCCCTGCAACTCCATTAGGACAGTCCATTGCTTCAATAGTGATGATAATGGGATATGGAATTATTGCTGTGCCAACAGGGATAGTTTCGGCTGAATTTGCTAGTTTTAATTTTAAAAAATCAATACCGGAGCGAGTTAATCCATGCCCAAATTGTGGAGTGGATGGACATGAATTTAATGCGAAATACTGCAATAATTGCGGTGAAGCACTCTAATTTAATAACTTGAAGCTAATCCAGCTATACACTTCAACTCCTCATCTTTACAGTAAATTTTCTAATATTTAAAAAAGCTTCCTCTGGTCGCTCTTTTAAACTAAGAAAATTAAACTATAAAATTCCGGGGTTTCCATTTCTATCTGGGCTAAAACATATGAAATATCTAATTACAATAGTAGGACCAACAGCAATAGGAAAAACTTCTTGGAGTATCATTCTGGCTAAACATTTCAATTGCGAAATAGTGTCCTGCGATAGCCGACAGTTTTTTAAAGAAATGACTTTAGGTACAGCTGTGCCAAACGATTTGGAATTGGCAGCAGCGAAACATCACTTCATACAAAATAAATCGATATTCGAGAATTACACCGTTGGTGATTATGAAAAGGAGGCTATTACTAAATTAGATGAATTGTTTCGAACAAATGACTACGCTATATTAGTTGGCGGATCCGGTTTGTATGTCGATGCAGTTCTTAAAGGATTTGATGAATTTCCAGATATAGATATTGAAGTTAGATCAGCAGTGAATTCTAGCTACGAAAAATTAGGTATTGGTTACTTGCAAAGTCAATTACTCGATTTAGATCCACAATATTACAATACGCTTTTACAGGAAAATCCGCAAACCTTACAAAACCCTCAAAGAATGATGCGATTTGTAGAAGTTTGCATCGGAGCTGGGAATCCCTATTCTTTTTATTTAAATCAGAAGCAAAAGAGTCGCAACTTCACACCTATTTTAATTGGATTAGAAGCAGACAGGAAATTAATTTACGACAGAATAAATAGACGTGTCGATGTTATGATGAACGAAGGATTACTTACTGAAGCTAAAAAATTATATCCTAACAAAGATTTAAATGCACTTCAAACAGTAGGTTACAGAGAGCTTTTTAGCTATTTTAATAATGAAATTTCACTTGATTTTGCGATTGAGGAAATTAAAAAAAACACAAGACGTTTTTCTAAACGACAATTGACTTGGTTTAAAAGGAATAGTGATACAAAATGGTTTGATTACGAAACTAAAGTGGACGAATTGATAACTTATATAAAATCTTTTAAATAGATAAAAGAAGTTAGAAAATTCAAATTCTCAAATAAAAACTATATATGCCTGTAGCTCCTAATTTCACCTCAGTATTAAGCAAAGATTGGAATATTAACTTTACGCAATGTGCGCCAAATGGCTATCTTAAGTATACTGATTTATGCAATCTTTTACAATTGACCGCTGCAGCTCATTCAGAAATAGGTGGAATTAGCTTTATGGATATGCAGGAATTTGATCAGGCTTGGGTTTTAAGTCGGATGCGTGTTGAAATCACCAAGCTTCCTAAATCAGGAGATATTGTTAATGTTACAACTTGGATAAATTCTCTTGAAAATTCACGCTCTGTTCGTGCTCTCGAAATGCATTTAAATGGTGAAAAGATTATTGGCTCAGAAACGTATTGGGCAGTTTTTAATACAAAAAGACGTCGTCCAGAAGCCTTGGCAATTCCTTTTGAGCACTTTGAATTATATCCCGAACGAAAAGCTACAAATGAAGGTTTCTCCAAAATAAGTTTAAATCATGAAAAGGAAATAGTGCTTGAAAAAACAGTATTCTTGTCTGATTTAGATATTGTGAATCACGTAAATAATGTAAAATATTTAGAATGGTGTCTCGACTTAGCTGACGAAAACTTGATTTTGAGTCAGAAGATGAAAAGTTTTGAGATGAACTTTTTGAGAGAATTATCATTAAAAGATACTGTAGTAATTCACGAGAGTACTGAAGACAATAAAACCGTATTTAGCATTACAAAAGAGGAAAAGATTAGCTTTGCTTTACAATTGAACTGGAAGTAGAATTTCTATCATCAACTTGGCCTAGCCCCGATTGTAAAGACATCCTTTTTCTTGCTGCGAAAGCAAAAAGAAAAAGATATAGTGGAAAGCGGGAAATAGCTCCAAAAAAAAAGGCTCCAATTTCTTGAAGCCTTCTCTACTCTATTATATTGTTTTCTTATTTTTAACGACTAATCTAAAACCTTCTCCGTGAATGTTTAGGATTTCTACATCTTCATCAAGTTTTAAATACTTTCTCAACTTAGCGATATAAACATCCATACTTCTTGAAGTAAAATAGTTGTCATCTCTCCATATTTTTGTCAACGCTAATTCTCTTGGCATTAAGTCATTTTCGTGAAGAATCAGCATTTTAAGCAACTCATTCTCTTTAGGTGATAACTTTATTGGCTCTTCGTTATTGAAGGTCAAGAAACGCAACTTTGAATTTAAGTGAAATTTTCCAATGTTGAACTCAAACTGAACTTGCTCTGCCTTAGTATCAGAAGATTTTCTCTGAATTATTGCTTTAATTTTCATCAACAAGACCTCTGAATCAAATGGCTTATTCAAATAATCATCAGCTCCTGCTTTGTATCCTTTTAAAACGTCTTCCTTCATTGATTTAGCAGTTAGGAAAATAATAGGAACTTCATTATTTTTCTCTCTGATTTCCTTCGCTAAAGTGTATCCATCTTTGTACGGCATCATCACATCCAGAATACATAGATCAAAAGTATCTTTTTTGAATTTTTCAAATCCTTCCATTCCGTTCTTAGCTAGAGTAACGTCAAAGTCATTTAACATTAAATAGTCTTTTAATACTGCTCCAAAATTAAGATCGTCTTCTACAAGAAGTATTTTTTTATTTACATTTTCCATATACTAATTTATTAGTGGTAATTTTATTATGAAGGTACTTCCTTTTCCCTTTTCACTTTCTACATAAACTTGACCGTTGTGGTCATCAACTATTCTTTTTACATACGCTAAACCTAAACCGTGTCCTTTGACATTGTGTATATCTCCTGTATGTTCTCTATAAAACTTTTCAAAAATTCTTTTTTGAGCTATTTTACTCATTCCTAAACCTTTATCTTTAATTTTTACAATAATCATATCCTTGATATTCTCTGTAAAAATTTCTATTTCTGGAATATTCGGAGAGTACTTAATTGCATTCTCTAAAATATTTACAATCACATTCGTAAAATGAACGTCATTAATCAATACTGTATTTCTTAAAGCATCAAAATGAGTTGTAATTGTTCCTTCTCTATCTTCTAAAATTAAATTAACATGCTCAACTGCATCATTTATCACATCATGAACATTATGTGACTCTTTAATTATATCTAATTCTTTTTTCTCTAATTTTGAGATACGCAACACATTTTCTACTTGTGCATGCATGCGCTTATTCTCATCCTTAATCATTTGAAGGTATCGCAAAACCTTTTCCTTGTCATCAATTATTTTTGGATTTCTAATGGCATCCAAAGCTAAATTAATAGTCGCAATGGGGGTTTTAAACTCGTGCGTCATATTATTGATAAAATCATTTTTTATCTCAGATATTTGTCTCTGTCTAATTAATTGATTCAATGCGCTTGTATAAGCGATCAATATAATTAATGTAAAAACTATCGAAAGAATCGTAATACTAACTAACTCTGATAGTAAAAATTTCTTTTTGTAGGGAAATGTTACTAATAACTGATATTTACTATTTCCTTCATTATCAGAAAAAATTGGAATTGAGTAAGTAGCATCTTTATCGTATTTAAAATCATTAGATTTTACTTTTGTTGCTAGATTATTACTGTAAATACTAAATTCAAATTTAGTGTTCACACCAGATTCTTCTAATTCCTTTCTTATAAGTTTGCTTAGTACTTCCTTAGTAACACGATCTTGTATAGGTAATACTGATGCAAAATCTTTATAGTAAATTTCGAATGATGCGTTGTCAAGAACATCTAAATTACCCATCTTTTCAACTCGAACATCTGGGATCAAACTTTTTGACACACTCGATTTATCAACAGAATTATCATTATATACTTCTGTTACTCGCTTAGAACTAAAACTTCTAAATTTTTCACTATCAAATTTTTTATCAAAGAACGTGGGCGAAATTTTAAAATCTTCAGCTGTTATACTGTTTGAATAAACTATTGTTTTATTCGTCTTAAGATTTTTTTGAATGTATGTAAACTTTGTTATTTCGTCCTTTTGAGGCATTTTTCCCGTACTATCTTTAATACGGTTAATCTTATCATAAAAATTATAGGCTTCCTGCTTCTGAATCTTATCAGCGACATTGCCAATTACTTGCTTTACATGAAACTTAAATTGCTCATCATTATTCTTAAAAGAAGTATTAAACCAATACACCTGAACAAGAATGATCCCAATTAGGGATAAACTCATCAACAAAACAAGTAATCTAAAAAAAAGTTTATTCATCGAAACAAAATTAGTATTTTAACAATATATTAAATAATACATTAACCAAACATTAACACCAAACACTCTTATTGTCTTTTCTCTAAAATTTTAAGAATTTCCTCTGCTTTTTGTTTAGCCTTATCAAGTGAGATATTTTCTATAACAAAATTGCTTTTAGAAATTCGCTGCTCATCAGTCCATTGCGCTTCCATCCTTTTTAATATAAGTTCGCGAGTGGTTTTATCGCGCTTCATCACGCGCTCGATCCTAATATCCACAGGCGCTGTAACCGCTATCACAAAGTCACAATTTTTATGACTCCCGCTTTCAAACAAAATTGCTGCCTCGTATAACACAAATGAATTTGATTGATGTTGCAGTAACCAATTCTTGAAATGACTTTTTACTGCAGGGTGAACAATTGCGTTCAATATTTGTAATTTTTCAGGATTATCAAATACGATTTTAGCTAATTTTTCTCTAATGAGAATATCGTTTTCAAAAAGTGATTCTCCAAAAGCGTCTTTAATAGAATTTACTATCTTTATAGACTGCATTAATTTCCGAGCTTCATCATCAGCGATATAAAGCGGAATACCAAAAGAATGAAAATAATTAGCAATAGTTGTTTTACCACTTCCTATTCCACCTGTCAATCCAATAATTTTAGTCATAACTATATTTTGAAAAATAATTCTGGAAAAGCTTCCTGCGGTTTTTGTTTTAAAATAATAACTTTAAAGTAGGATTTCATAAATCCAGTTCCGTATCCATAAAACTGATTCCAAACGGCGATGAGCGATAAATAACCAATTTTAATACTCTTATTTTGATAAGAGGACACCAAGAACAATACCAAAAAGTAAATAAAGTACAGTTGCAGTAAATAATCAAAATTATAGAACAACATTAAAAATATGGATACTATTAGTCCTATTAAAAATGCAGAAGGAAAGAAAAAAGTTAATTTATTGTATTTTGGGTACCAACTGTTCAATATAGGTCTCGCTTTACCAAATTTGTTTACCTGTATAGAAAACTTATTCCAGTCAATTCTTCTCTTATGATATACATACGCATTTGGAAAGAGTTTAGTTTCAAAACCTAAATTCCATAATCGAATTGATAAGTCGGGATCTTCTCCTGGATGGATGTTTCCAAAGCCTTGAGATGCTTCAAAAGCTTTTTTAGACAATCCCATATTAAAACTTCGAGGTTGAAACTTGTCTAGTTTTTCTGAACCACCTCTAATTCCTCCTGTTGTAAGGAAAGAAGTCATAGCAAAATTAATCGCTTTTTGGATGTCTGAAAAGCTATCTAGTGCTCTATCCGGACCTCCAAAACAGTCCACGTAATTTTGCTTCAAAGCCTTATCGACTTCAACTAAATAGTTAGATGGAATAATGCAATCAGAATCAAAAATGATAAAATAATCACCACGCGCTTTTCTCATTCCATAATTGCGCGAGTCACCAGGTCCTGAATTTTCCTTAAAGTAATAGGAGATTGTTAAACGATCGCTGTATTTTTCTGCCACATCGTTACACAATAAAGTGGAACCATCTTCAACAAGTACGATTTCGAAAATGTCTTTATAAGTTGATTGTGCTAAACTTTCCAACAGTTCATCCACTTCATCCGGACGATTATAAACAGGTATTATTAAGGAGAAAAACATAAATTAGAATGGGTATTATTTGATTTTTTAGGCTTTAAAAATTTTAACAAATGTAATCTTTATCCATAAAAAAACCACCAACTAAAAGTTGATGGTTTTAAAATATTTTTGGACATTATTTCTATATTCCTTTAGGTAGAATATTGCATAATTATGCAATACTTTCAATATTTACTAGTTCATTAGCGTCAGCTTTATAATCTACACCATCAACATCAAAACCAAATAAATTATAAAAATCTTTTCTATATCCTTCTAAGTCACCTAATTCAGATAGATTCTCAGTTACTGCTTGAGCCCACAACGTAGCAATTTTTGCTTGTACATCAGCGCGCATTTCTAAATCGTCTACACGAATTCTACCTTTCTCATCTACAGGAACTTCCTTTCCTGTAAACAGTCTTTCTTGATATAATCGTTGGATTTGCTCAATACAACCTTCGTGAATTCCTTCTTCTTTCATTATTTTATACAATAAAGAAATATATAAAGGAATAACAGGAATTGCAGAACTCGCTTGAGTCACTAATGCTTTATTTACAGATACAAAAGCTTTACCATCAATGTCAGCAAGTTTTTCAGTAATTGCAAAAGCTGTAGCTTCAAGATGATCTTTAGCTCTACCAATAGTTCCTTTTCTATAAACTGCCTCTGTTAATGATGGCCCGATATAAGAATAGGCGACAGTGGTAGCTCCAGAAGCTAATAAGTTTTGAGATTTTAAAGCGTCAATCCACATCAACCAGTCTTCTCCACCCATTACAGCTACTGTATTTTCAATATCGTCACCACTACTTGGTTGAATAGAAATTTCAGAAACTTTACCAGAGTGAAAGTCAACCGTTTTATTTGTAAAAACATCTCCAATAGGTTTCAAAACAGAACGATGCAGTACTGCAGTTTCAGGATTCATACGTACTGGCGATGCTAAACTGTAGATAATTAAGTCTACTTGTCCTAGATCAGCTTTTATTAAATCTAATGTTTGCTTCTTAATCTCATGTGAGAAAGCATCTCCATTTATACTTTTAGCATACAAACCTGCTTTATGAGCTTCAGTTTCAAATGCAGCAGAATTGTACCAACCTGGTGAAGCAGTTTTCCCTTCTGATGGTTCTTTTTCAAAGAACACACCAATTGTAGCAGCATCACAACCAAAAGCACTTGTGATTCTAGATGCTAATCCAAAACCTGTTGACGCTCCAATTACCAATACTTTTTTTGCGCCATCAATAGCACCCTTTGATTTTATATATTCTATCTGATTTTTAACATTTTGTGCGCATCCGTCTGGATGAGATGTCGTACAAATAAATCCTCTCATTCTAGGTTCTATAATCATATTTGGTATTCTTTAAATTTAATATTTTATATATATTTTTAAACTAATATTTTTTTTTTGCCAATAGAAAACAAATATAAAGTAAAATATTAGTTGAGCAAGGCTTTTGCGTGATTTAAGGCGGAGTCGGAAACAACAGTTCCAGACAGCATTTGTGCAATTTCGACTATTCGATCATTATCATTCAGCAACTTTAATTCTGACTGTGTATCATCACCTATAGTAGACTTAGAAACTTTAAAATGAGCGTCACCTTTAGCCGCAATTTGTGGTAAATGCGTA
Source organism: Flavobacterium weaverense (assembly GCF_003688495.1). Classification (GTDB taxonomy): domain Bacteria; phylum Bacteroidota; class Bacteroidia; order Flavobacteriales; family Flavobacteriaceae; genus Flavobacterium; species Flavobacterium weaverense. Next base: position 314,089 of record NZ_REFH01000009.1, read on the forward strand.
ATAGCAAAAATCTGCATTTCTTTACTCATTTCCTTCATTATTTCACCCATTCGTATCGCAATCTCACCAGAAACTCCAGTATCAATTTCGTCAAAAATAAGTGTAGGCAGTTTCGAATATTTAGCTAATATTGCTTTAACAGCTAGCATTATTCGAGACATCTCTCCTCCTGAAGCTACTTTTTTTAATATTCCAAAATCAGTTCCTTTATTAGCTGAAAATAAAAACTGAAGTACATCTTTTCCATTACTATAATAACTTTCGCTCTGCGTTATATCAATTTGGAACCGAACATTTGGCATTCCTAGAGTGGCCAAAATAGAAATTAATTTTTCAGATAAAACTGGAATAAATCTAAATCTATTTTTATGAATTGTATCAGCTAACTTATCTAATTTACTTCCTTGTTTTTCAATTGTTGTGGTCAACTTTAAAATTTCTTCTTCAATATTTCCCAATTCTAAAACCGAATTTTCAAGATTAGTTTGAATTTCGATAAGACCTTCTACAGTTGCAACTTGATGTTTCTTTTGTAAAGTAAAAATAACTTGTAGCTTTTGACTTATTAGGTCAAGTTGTTCTGGATCATTGACTAACTTTTCAGAACAACGACTCATTTCTTGTGAGATATCGTCAAACTCAATTGTTAAGCTAGTGATTCGCTCTAAAAGCGAACTGTAATCAGAAGAAAATGTTGCTATTTTTTGTAGCGCAACTTTAATTTCCTTTAAATTATTACTGACTCCTATTTGTTCCTCATTGGCAACAGCCAAAGCTTTATCAATAGACTCTTTAATAATTTCAACGTTATTTAATTTCTCAAACTCTGATTCTAAAATCTCTTGATCACCCGCTTTTAATTGCGCTGCAACTAATTCATCTAATAAGAAAGTGTTGTAATCTTGCTCTTTTTGTGAATCAGCCTGTCTTTTTTTAAGTGTATTTAATTTAGTTTTATCAGCTTTGAAACTTTTTAAAATCAATTGATAATCACTAATAGTTTCCTTATTATTAGCGACAGCATCAATTATTTTAAATTGTACATTCTCATCAGATAGTTCTTGAGTTTGCTGCTGCGAATGAATATCAATTAGAAATAAACTTAACTCCTGCAATTCCTGAAGATTTACGGGACTGTCATTGATAAAAGCTCGAGATTTACCAGAAGGTAGAATTTCACGTCTTATGATAGTATCATTTTCATAATCTAAATCATTGGATTCAAAAAAGGATTCCAAATTATATTTTACAATATCAAAATGCGCTTCAATAATACATTTTTCTTCCTTATTCTTTAGAGAAGTCAAATCAGCTCTTTTTCCTAAAACTAATCCTATTGCGCCTAAAATTATAGATTTTCCCGCACCTGTTTCTCCTGTAATAGTAGAGAAGCCTTTGGAAAAATCAATGCTAAGCTTTTCTATTAAAGCATAGTTTTTAATCGAAAGTGACGTTATCATTTATATATTTTTATTGCAATGAAGAGTGAATTTATCAAGAATTTCTTGAAATCAATTAATAAGTAATTGATGACCATTTACTCGTGTTCAAAGGAGATATTCTATTCAAATTATCAGTTAAATCAGAAATCGTTATACTTGGTCCACCTGAAAAAACAGAGACGATTTCATCTGATTTAGCATCAAAAAACACTCTGGTTAAAAAAGCGTTCGGCCTTGTGGCATTTAGTTTTGATAGATTAACAAGAGCTGTTTTTATCTTTTCTTTAGAAGCTTTCAAATCCTTAGTCATTAAATCCATCCCAGTATGATAATCAAACATTGTTAGTCTAACTTGTTTAAATGTTGGAGATAGAAGATCGTTTATTAAAAAGTAACGTGTTTGATTTCCATCACCTTGTCCCCAACCTTTTGAACCACTTTGCTGCGCAACATTTGCAATATTTTGCGCAATTTCTAAGCTACTGTCTCCTGATTGCAATGCGAAAGTATCTGAATCAAGTCCTAATATAACGTAGCTGTAAAAAGCAAGTACTGAAACTAAGTTCGAGTCAAATGTCGTAGGATTAAATGTTAAGTTTTCAAATTCTGTATATCTAAAATTAAAATCTTTATCATTAAAATTTAAAACAGGAGAAGAATACGAGGAATTATAAATTGGTCTTGCTGATTGAACTTGGATAGTTGCCGTAAACTGATCAGAAGCGTTTGAATTGATCGTAATGTACATCGAACAGTTCACTTTTTCATTTTGTTTAAAAGCAATTCCTGTCCAATCCGTTTTATTGACAAATTCAGTTATAGATGTTTCTAGAGTTTTAAAAACTTGCTGATTTGTAACACTCAATCTTTGCGAATCTACAGTCACAGTACAATTCAATTGCTGAGCTTGAGCAAATGCAACTGTTAAGAAAATTAGAAAAGTAACTATTTTATTCATTTTACGTTTTTTGTTTTCAGTTGTACATCTTAGAAATGGCAAATAATATGAGCTTAGTTTTAAATACTTTACTACTATTTAATTCCAAAATGAGCTATTACTTTTTTCAAAATATCATCTGCAACCGCTTGTTTAGACTTTAATTCCATGGCTTCGATACGAAAAGACTTATCTATAAAAGTTACTTTATTTGTTTCTTTACCAAATCCTGCGCCTTCATCCTGTAAAGAATTCAGAACTATCAAATCTAAGTTTTTTTTCTGAATTTTCAACTTTGCATTTTCAATTTCATTTTCAGTTTCCAAAGCAAAACCAATGAGAAACTGATTCTTCTTTTGGGATCCCAGAGAAGCTAAAATGTCTTTTGTTTTTTCTAATTCGATGACAAAACTATCGGCTGCCTTTTTAATCTTTTGTTCCGCAACATATTTTGGTCTATAATCAGCAACGGCTGCTGCTGCAATCATTACATCAACATCATCGTAAACATCGTGACAAGCATTAAACATTTCCTCGGCAGAAACTACTTCAATTAAATTTATTAAAGGATTTGACACTTTACAGTGCGTAGGTCCAGATACTAAAGTTACTGATGCTCCTAAGTTGGCAGCACTATTAGCAATATCAAAACCCATTTTTCCAGACGAATGATTTCCAATGAAACGCACGGGATCGATTGCTTCATAAGTAGGTCCGGCGGTAATTAATATTTTTTTTCCTTTTAAAGGAAGTTTACTTTCTAAATCAGCTTCGATAAAAGAAACTATTGTTGCTGGTTCAGCCATTCTTCCTTCGCCAGATAAACCACTAGCTAATTCACCGTTTTCAGCGGGAATTATAATGTTTCCAAAATGATTTAAGGAAGCAAAATTATTAATCGTAGAAGAATGCTTATACATATCTAAGTCCATTGCAGGAGCAAAATAAACAGGACATTTTGCTGATAGATAAGCGGCAAGTAATAAGTTATCGCAAGTTCCATTTACCATTTTGGATAATGTATTTGCTGTAGCGGGAGCAATAACCATCAAATCAGCCCAAAGAGCTAATTCTACATGATTATTCCATTTTTCATTTTCGTTTTCTTCATTATAGAAACTAGAAAATACGGGATTTTTTGATAAAGTAGATAACGTTAACGGCGTTATAAAATCCTTAGAAGCAGGTGTCATTATCACTTGGACATGTGCACCTGCTTTTATAAAGAGTCGTACTAATGAGGCTGTTTTATAGGCTGCAATTCCACCAGAAATTCCTAGTAAAATTTTCTTACCATTTAAAACTGACATCGTACTATTATTTGTTAGAATCTCTATGGTAAATTTTACCATCTAACCATTCTTGAACTGCTAAAGCGTGTGGCTTAGGTAGTTTTTCGTAAAATTTAGAAACCTCAATTTGTTCTTTATTTTCAAAAACTTCTTCAAGACTGTCATTATATGTAGCAAACTCTTCCAATTTTTCAGTCAGTTCTTTTTTAATTTCAGAATTGATTTGGTTTGCTCTTTTAGCCATAATGGTTATCGCTTCATACACATTACCAGTAGGTTCTTCAATAACTGTTTTGTTGTACGTTATTGTATTTACTGGAGCATTCGTCTTTTTTAAATCCATGGCTTTATTTATTTAGTAAATTTTTGTAAATCTTTTTCTATTCGTACTAACATTTCGTTAGCTACTTTTTTGTATTTTGTTTCAGCATTAAACTTCATCAAATTTGACTGAGCAGTTTTAGCAACAAGTAATCTCTCTTCCATTTTTGCAGGAACACTATTTATACCTAATTGATACGCTGAATCAAACTTGTAAAATAATGCATCTTCTTTATATGGAGTTCCTGGATAATCTGATATAAAGTTATCTAAAGCTACAATGGCTGCTTTGTAATCAGATATGGTGTTGTATCCTTTAGCATTTTCATAAACTTTCTTTTCAATTTTATCGCTCAATGCTTTTACAGCAGTATTAGCTTCTGCTAAATATTGAGAATTAGGATAATTGTCAATAAATGTTTGCAATTTATCTAACGCTTTATACGTATCTGTTTGATCTAAACTATAAACAGGTGAAAGCATCGAGTAACTTTTAGCTCCTAAATAAGCTGCTTCTTGTAATTTTTCGCTTTTTGGGTAACCTGAAACAAAGCTTTCAAATTGGTAACCTGCTAAATAATATTGTTTTGTTTTATAGTAAGACTGTGAAAACATATAGAACAGTTTCTCTGCTTGAGGCTTTCCTCTATAGGCTGGAGCTATCTGTTCAAAAATTCGAATTGCTTTCGAATATTTTCCTGCGTCGTATAATTTAGTTGCCATTTCAAATTTAACAGCGACATCTTCAGTTTTTAATGCTTTTTGATACTCATTACAAGAACTAAAAACAGCGATAAGAAGTAATAGAGATATTATTTTTTTCATTTTTTTACTTTTTTGATGATTTCTTAGTTGGAACAACCTACGAAATCATACCGAAGTTTCGGTGGCAAATTTAGTTATTAATTTAGCGACTTCAAAATATATTTTTTGTTTAAAAAAAGACTGCTTTTTTAAGCTAAAGTATTAATTTTTTTTACAAATAGATCTAATCGTTCTGCTAGAGAATCGTCGACTTTTACTAAGGGTAAACGAACAACATTTTCTGAAATCCCTTGTGATAGAAAGACTTGCTTGATACCAGCTGGATTTCCTTGTTCGAAAATCATATCAATAGAATCAGATAGAAGATATTGATATTTAAAAGCTTCATCTACCTTTCTATTAAGGCCTAAACGAATCATTTCTGAAAACTCTTTCGGAAAACCTTGTCCTATTACTGAAATTACACCCGCTCCTCCTGCTAAAACCATTGGTAAAGCAATCATATCATCACCCGAAATTACAAGAAAATCAGATGGTTTATTTTTTAGCAACTGCATTGCTTGCACGATATCTCCGGCCGCCTCTTTTATACCTACAACGTTCTTAAAATCATTTGCTAAACGCAATACTGTTGAAGGCAACATATTACTACCAGTTCGTCCAGGAACGTTATATAAAACAACTGGGATTGGCGAAGCTTCGGCAATCGCTTTAAAATGCTGGTAAATTCCTTCCTGTGTTGGTTTGTTGTAATAAGGTGAAACTGATAATATAGCGACAAAAGCAGACAAATCTCTAGTTTTTAGTTCTTCTATTATTTCCATAGTATTGTTCCCACCCACTCCTAAAACTAAAGGTAGTCGATTATCATTCACTTCTATAACAGTCTTAATTACTAACTCCTTTTCATTGGAAGACAAAGTAGCGTTCTCAGCAGTTGTACCCATCACAACTAAGTACTCAATTCCCCCATCGATAGAGAAATTTACAATTCTTTTTAATGCTTCTGTGTCAACAGAAAAATCCACTTTAAATGGAGTAACCAGAGCGACACCTGTTCCTATTAATGCTTGCATAGTTAGCGTTATATTTTGTTTAATAATTTTAAATATTTAAATAATTCATCTGTAAAAACAGCTGGAGTATTAGCATCTGTTTTAATTATAAAGTGATTCAATCTCTTATCCACCGACGCAAAACCAACTTTAAATTCTGCTTGAGAATCTTTAGTTATCTGTATTAATATCGCTTTCTCAACTTCATAATAATTGATTAATAAATCAAATTTTTCTGCGATGAAATCATTTACTATTGGTTCCACAATTTGTCCCTTCCAATTTAGAGATGAATAACTGAACGAATTTCCAGTTTTCAAATTGTCTTTTCTATTATTGTCAAAGTAAATAATGGTCGTTATGCTCTCGCGCTTTATTCCATTGCTTATCAAACTATTAATTAATTTATCAGTGTCTAAAAAATTACTTGCGTCGACTAATAATCCAACCTTAACAATTAGATTATCTGAAAAAATAGTATTCAAATCTTTCAAGTTCCGTTTTAATGTTTTTTTTACAATAAAATCCTTTATATAATTTAAAAACATATTACTTTTACTTGGTTACAAAATTAATTAATTAAGTTGCATTTAAAATGGTAAATCTAAAAAAGTATAATGACGTTTTTAAACTTTTTGTTATATTCTTAACATTATTAATTGTTGTTTCCTGTGGCAAACAGAACTACAACATTACAAAGATAGAGGGTAAAAGAATTCCTATAACTGAAAAGGAAAATCAAGTCGCTCAGATTGAGAATTTTATTAAACCTTATCGCGAACATATCAACAATGATTTAGATAGTATTTTAGCCTACTGTCCTACTACTTTAGATAAAAGTGGCCAATGGCAATCTACAATTGGAAATCTTATGGCTGATGTTTCTTTGATGCGCGGTAATCTAGTATTTGAAACTAGAGAGAAGAAAAAAATTGATATATGCTTACTGAATAGTGGTGGAATACGCTCAATACTTCCCAAAGGAAATATAACTGCAAGAAATGCATTTGAGATTATGCCCTTTGAAAATAGTATGGTTGTAATCGCCTTAAAAGGAGAACAAATTAATGAAATGGTAGACTTTTTAATCACGGATAAAAAATCGCATCCATTATCAGGAATAACTTTCACGATTGATAAAAGTAATAAATCAAAGAATGTTTTAGTTCAGGGAAAACCGATTCAAAAAGAAACTATTTATTATGTAGGAACAAATGATTACTTATCTGACGGAGGAGACAACATGAATTTCTTTAAAAAAGGAATTCAAAAATTTGATTTGGACTACAAATTACGAAATATCCTTATTGATTATTTTAAACAAGTAGATACGATTCCTGTTATAAAAGATATTAGAATTACTGTAGAATAAGTAATTGCTATAAATAATAAAATATTCATCGTTAATAGAAATCCTATCTGTCATAAAACAGCAAAGAAATAGCTTTTGAGTTGTAAGTATCAGCTCCATTAAGCCGGAAATAGATCCTAATTTTTATTATAAGAATTAGTTTAAAAAAAATAAAAATGAAAAGAAGAGAATTTATAGAAAAAACAGCTGCAGGTTCAGCATTATTGAGCCTAGGATTGTCACTAAGTAGTTTTGAAACAGTAAAAACCCAACAATTAACTATTTTACACACTAATGATGTGCATAGTTATATTGATCCATTTCCAGCGGATCACCCTAGAAACGCTAATATGGGCGGTGTGGCTAGAAGAGCATCATTAATCGAAAAAATACGAGAAGAAAATCCAAACGTTTTACTTTTAGACGCTGGAGATATATTTCAAGGTACACCCTACTTCAACTACTACGGAGGAGAATTAGAATTCAAATTGATGAGTATGATGAAATATGATGTTGCAACAATTGGTAACCACGATTTTGACAATGGCTTACAAGGTTTATATGCACAACTTCCGCACGCTAGCTTTGACTTTGTTTCGGCCAATTACGATTTTAAAAATACCGTAATGGACGGACATGTAAAGCCATACAAAATTTTTAATAAAAACGGAATTAAGGTTGGGGTTTTTGGATTAGGAGTTGAGCTGCAAGGTCTAGTAGATAAAAAGATGTATGGAGAAACAGTTTACAATGATCCTGTTGAAACAACTCAAGACATGGTCAGGATTTTGAAACAAGAGCAAAAATGTGATTTAGTAATTTGCCTATCTCATATAGGATATAATTATAGAAATGAACCAGAGAAAATCTGTGACTTGAAATTAGCAACTTTAACTAAGGATATAGATATGATTCTAGGAGGTCACACGCACACTTTTCTCGATAAACCTACAGTTGTTAAAAACTTGGACGGAAAAGATGTTTTAGTGAATCAGGTAGGATGCTACGGTATAAATCTTGGAAGAATAGATGTGTTTTTTGACTCTGATAAAAATAAAATTCACGATGGAAGATCAATTGTTGTTTAGCACAATTCCTTTAACAGGTTTAGTTTCTACATCAATTACAAATCTATAAAAAGTGTAATAAACACCAGCGTTTAGTAGCATCGCCAAAGGTCTAAAGGCAATTGGCGCCATATTTAGCAGATAGTATTTTTCAATAAATACAATAAAGTATTGCATTACTGACAGCAAACCAAATATAAATAACCACGAATTTGTCTTGTTATAATTCATAACGTAAGCCGACAAAGTGAGTCCACCTATTACTGAAATCAACAAGTTCTGGAAAATTAAAATAACATAACTGCTAGTATTGATTTCTGTAGTAATCAGTAATAAGTACGAGAAAATAAATAAAAATGGAGTCATAGCGATCAAAACAGGTACATAATCTGTAAGTTTTATTAATCGCGCTACGTAATAAATTATTAGCAGCCGATGACCTAAGAAAACCAACAATCCTATAAACAACAAATTTTCTACTTTTGATATAAAAAACAAATTTGTGACTAAGGATAAACTCAGGACTACAAAAAACAATTTTGTTCTTTCCGTAGATGCGTTCCAATAAAGTGCCATTATACCAATCGATAATAAGGGCTTAAATATAAATAATAGCAAATGATCTAGAAGTATTTCTGATGTAATCTCAATAATAACGGTAACAAAAAAGAATGCAGTTAGCCATCGACCAACATAATTTTCATATTTAAGTGTTAGCATAATTTTTATCTTTTAATTACTTAAATAGATTTACATTGAGAGTGACAAACTTCATTTTACACAAGAAAAATAATAAATCGCAATTAAAATTTCCTTATTCGATTAGTTTCATAAAATCAGTTTCAGATATAATAGGAATATTAAGTTTACTAGCTTTTTCTAACTTAGCTGGACCCATATTATCACCTGCAACAACATAATCTGTTTTAGCAGAAATTGAACTACCTACCTTAGCACCATTATCTTCAATAGCTTTTTTCAAATCATCTCTAGAAAATTTTTCAAAAACACCAGAAACAACGAAGATTTTCCCTTGTAATTTATCAGTAGCATCAAGATTTACTTTTTCAATGATTTCAAATTGAACACCGTAACTTTTGAGTCTTTCGATACTCCTTCTATTTTCTTCATTGTCAAAAAACTCGATAACACTTTTAGCAATTCGATCACCTATCTCATCCACTAAAATCAGATCAGCCAAACTTGCTTTACTCAGTGCGTCAATATTTCTGTAATGTTTTGCTAATTTTTTAGCTACAGTTTCTCCAACGAATCGAATACCCAATGCAAAAAGAACACTCTCGAATGGAATTTTAATAGAATTACGAACACCAGTAACTAAATTTTCAGCAGATTTTTGCGCCATTCGCTCTAAAGGAAGAATTTGCTCTACAGTCAAATCATATAAATCTGCATAGTTATGAACCAATCCGTTGTTGAATAAGAGTGTCACTGTTTCTCCTCCTAAACCTTCAATATCCATCGCTTTCCTCGAAATGTAATGTTGGATTCTACCAATAATTTGTGGAGGACAACCATAAAAATTAGGACAATAATGATTGGCTTCCCCTTCATTTCGAATAAGCAATGTTTGACATTCTGGACAATTTGTAATATACTGCGTGGGCTCTGAGTTTTCAAGACGCTTTGTGACATCTACAGCTATAATTTTTGGGATAATTTCACCACCTTTTTCTACGAAAACAGTATCTCCAACACGGATATCTAATTTCTCAATTTGGTCTGCATTGTGCAGTGAAGCCCTTTTTACAATAGTTCCAGCAAGTTGCACTGCTTCTAAATTTGCAACTGGAGTTATTGCGCCAGTACGTCCTACTTGATAAGAAATTGAATTTAGAATTGTTGAAACTTGCTCAGATTTAAATTTGTATGCGATAGCCCAACGTGGTGATTTAGCAGTAAAACCCAATTCATCTTGATGATAAAAAGAATTTACCTTCACTACTACTCCGTCAGTCTCATAAGGTAGATTATGCCTATGAACATCCCAATAATCAATAAATTCAAAGACTCCGTCTAAATTATGAGCTAATTTTGCTTCTTTAGGTGCTTTAAACCCCCAACTCCTAGCCATTTCTAATCCTTCAAACTGCGATGTAAAAGGCAAATTACTGCCCACTATAAAGTAAAGTAAACAATCAAGTGGACGTTTAGCTACTTCAGCACTATCTTGTAACTTTAAACTTCCTGATGCTGTATTCCTGGGATTCGAATATGGTGCTTCACCTATTTCTATCAAATCCTGATTCATTTTCTCAAAACCTGCAAACGGCAAAATAATCTCTCCACGAATATCAAATTTAGAAGGGAAATTACCTTTTAATTTAAGTGGGACAGATTTAATAGTTTTAATGTTGCTCGTTACATCATCACCCTGGAATCCATCACCGCGCGTTACAGCACGTTTAAGAACTCCATTTTCATAAGTAATACTAATTGAAGCACCATCGTATTTTAATTCGCAAGTGTATTCTAAAGGCATATCGCCTAATACTTTCTGAACACGTTTCTCCCACTCGATTAACTCCTCTTTTGAATAAGAATTGTCGAGAGAATACATTCGGTATTCATGCGGAACAGTTTGGAAATTTTTAGTAATTGTTCCGCCCACTCTTTGCGTAGGAGAACTTTCGTCAAAATATTCAGGATTTTGATCTTCAAGTGTTTGAAGTTCTTTTAATTTCAAATCAAATTCATAATCAGAAATTGTGGGTGTATCTAACACGTAGTAATTATAGTTGTGCTGATTTAATTCCTCTCTTAAAACTTGAATTGTATTTTGAATATTCATATAAAATAAAAATTGGCTATTTTAGTTTCTGTAAAAGAGTACTAAAATAACCAATTAAAAAGTAATAACAATAAATTTTACGATTCAATAATTGAATTTATTTGGTTGTATAAAAGACCATCGCTTAAAAAGGCACCTTGCTGAATTAATGCAAATATCGAAGTATTGCGCTCTTCTGTAAATTCCTTTTTACCAACTTTCATTTCGATTGTATCAGTAAACATATTATCGCTTAACCATTGTAATCCTTCTCTAGAAAGAAAATCAGTTTCTGGAACTAAAGATTTCAAAACAATTGAATGAACGTAAGTTTCAAAACAATGAAAGAGAAAAATATGATTTTTAGAAAAGTGCTCTAAAAATTCCGCTTTTCCTAGGACTCCTTCCCATACTAAATCAGAGAATACATCTAGCTCTTGCTCAGCAACTTCAGGCTTCTCTCTTTTTATGGTATCCCATTCTGCTTTGTCAATCGTTTGAGTAGCCAGAAATGTGCTGAATTCCTGATGTAGCTCTTCAAACTGCTCCTTAGTTAATCTTGAATATTTCATAATAGTAAATTTTGCAGCTAACGCGCTAAAGCGCAAAGCAATTTTTTATGACTTGTGATTATATTTTCATTTTTATGTTATTGCTTCATCCCTCGCAATGACCTTAAACAAAAAAAATCCCGACTCACATCGGGATTTAGATCTATTTAGATAGAAATTATGCGTTTTCAGCAACGATTTCATAATCTAATTCAACGATAACATCTCTGTGTAAACGAACGCTAGCAGTATATTTACCAGTACGTTTAACAATTCCGCTAGTGATGAATTTTCTTTCGATTGTTTGTCCACCTTTAGCTAAAGCTTCAGCGATATCAATATTCGTGATTGAACCGAATAATTTTTCACCACCTGCTTTTGCAAAGATTTTAATTTCGATAGCTTTTAAAGCTTCTGCTAATGCTTTTGCATCTGCAACTACTTTAGCTTCTTTGTGTGCTCTTTGTTTTAGGTTTTCAGCTAATACTTTCTTTGCAGAAGAAGTAGCTAAGTGTGCTTGACCAGTTGGGATCAAAAAGTTACGACCGTAACCATTTTTTACCGTAACGATATCATCTTTAAATCCTAAATTTTGAACATCTTGTCTTAAAATAAGTTCCATGTTGTTGTCCTTGTATTATAGAAGTTAGGTTTCATATTTCAGAAAACCAACAAACTTTGTTAAATATTATTTTAGTAAATCCGCCACGTATGGCATTAAAGCTAAGTGACGTGCTCTTTTCACAGCAACTGAAACTTTTCTTTGGTATTTTAATGAAGTTCCTGTTAAACGACGAGGAAGAATTTTCCCTTGTTCGTTTACGAATTTCAATAAGAAATCAGCATCTTTATAATCAATATATTTGATACCTGATTTTTTGAAACGACAATACTTTTTTTGTTTATTTGTCTCTATGTTTAAAGGCGTAAGATATCTGATATCTCCGTCTTTTTTTCCTGAAGCCGATTGTTGTAGTGTAGCCATGATTATGCTTTTGTTGCTTTTAATTTAGTTCTTCTTCTCTCAGCCCAAGAAATTGCGTGTTTATCTAAACTTACAGTTAAGAAACGCATAATTCTCTCGTCACGTCTAAATTCAGTTTCAAAAGCAATAAGAACTTCTCCAGATACTTTGAATTCGAATAAATGGTAAAAACCAGATTTTTTGTTTTGAATTTCGTAAGCCATTTTTTTAAGGCCCCAATCTTCTTTAGACACCATTTCTGCTCCTCTACTAGTAAGAAAATCTTCAAATTTGCTTACTGTTTCCTTTACCTGTGTGTCAGATAAAACGGGATTTAAAATGAAAACAGTTTCATAATGATTCATAAAAAATGTATTTAATGTTAATTTGGGTGCAAAAGTAAACATTAATTCTGAACAAACAACACTAAACTCCTTTTATTCGACGAATGACAAAAAAAAAAGCCATTAAGTAGTTTTTTTTCAAATAAAAAAAGTATGTTTACGTAGCCAAATCTAAATTCTTTTATTTATGAAACTCAACTGTGTTGTCGTGGATGATAGTTCTATCCAGAGAATGATAATTGCTAAATTAGTCAATAATCATCAAAATTTGAACTTAATAGGAGATTTTTCCAATGCCATTGAAGCTAAAAGTTGCATGTCTTTGCATAATGTAGATTTAATTTTTCTTGACATTGAAATGCCTGTTATTAATGGATTTGATTTCCTTGATGGATTAAAAATAAAACCACAAATTATTTTTATTACATCAAAGGCGGAATATGCTATGAAAGCTTTTGATTATGATGCTACGGATTATCTTCAAAAACCAATAGCAATTGATCGTTTTAATGCTTCTGTTAAAAGAGCAATCGACTTTCATTTATTAAAGAAAGATAGTAAAGAGGAAGAAGGCGAGCATATCTTTATCAAGAGTAATTTAAAGAAATTGAAAATCTTTACTTCTAAAATAAAATGGATTGAGGCTTTTGGTGACTATGTAAGAGTGGTTACAGAGGATGATAGTAATCTAGTACTATCAACTATGAAGTCTTTTGAAAATGATTTGTCAAAAGAGAAATTTGTTAGAGTACACAAGTCGTACATTATAAATATTGATAAGGTAGAACGTTTTAACAGTAAATATGCTGAAATTGGAATGACTAAAATTCCATTGAGCCGACATAAAAAAGAAGACTTAGTTAAGGCACTAGCGTTTTCATAAATACTTTTCTTTAGTAAAATATAATTAGAGCTTGGCGCTTTATAAGAATTCCTATCTATCCACTACTTTTAAAATTAGTGGATAAATAGGAATTTCAATTTTTAAGTCATTTGTTTTTCGAACAAATACACCTTATAGATTACCATTAATAAAAATCAACATTGAGAGTTACTTTTATCGATCTAAAATGAGCTACAGCTTCAAAACTATTTAGCATTTTTTGAATAGCTTCTTTCGTATTTCCTATATGTACATTTTGAGGAATTTTAATAATGATGGTACGAATGTATTCATTCCTAATTCTACTTATAAGTGGCTCTTCAGGACCTAATACTGGTATTTGCAAGTTCTGACTCATTACTTGATACAGCCACATCGAACCACTTTTCAACTTATCGTAATCGCGTTGCTTCAATGTTATCTTTATAATTCTGAAATAGGGAGGATATTTATAAATTTGCCTATCATACAATTGCTCGTTGTACATGCCTAAATAGTCATTATTAGTAACTTGTTGTATTGTATTATGATTAGGATTATACGTTTGAATAATCACTTTTCCTTGTTTCTCAGATCTTCCTGCTCTTCCAGCAACCTGAGTCAACATTTGGAAACTTCTCTCAAAAGCTCTAAAATCAGGATGATACAACATATTGTCAGCATTCATAACACCAACTAAACTTACGTTATCAAAATCTAATCCTTTTGCCAACATTTGAGTTCCTACTAATATGTCAATTTCTCTATTTTTAAAACTATCAATTATTTTTTCGAAACCAAATTTCCCTCGAGTTGTATCTTGATCCATCCTTCCTATTTTCGAACTTGGAAAAATACTTACTAATTCTTGCTCAATCTGCTCAGTTCCAAATCCCTTTGTCGTTAAATCAACACTCGAGCAGGCGTGACAATTAGTTGGCTTTGCCATACTGTAGCCACAATAGTGACAGCGTAACTGATTTTTATGTTTATGATACGTCAAACTTACATCGCATTGCTGACATTGAGGCACGTGTCCGCAAGTGAGACATTCTATTATAGGAGAATAACCTCTTCTATTTTGAAACAAAATAACTTGCTCTCCTAAGGATAACGCGCTTGTAATTTCGGCTATCATAATATCACTGAAATGTCCTGTCATCTTTTTTCGAAAGTATTTATCTTTCAAATCTACAAGCTCAATTGCAGGCATCATTACATTTCCATATCGCTTGGTAATTTCAACTAAACCAAATTTATCTGATTTAGCATTAAAATAGGTTTCAATACATGGTGTGGCAGATCCTAGTAAAACTTTCGATTTATGAGAATACGCTAAAACTATTGCTGCATCACGGGCATGATATCTTGGTGCAGGATCAGCTTGTTTGAATGTTTGCTCATGTTCTTCATCAACAATGATTAGTCCAAGACTATTAAAAGGTAAAAACAAAGCAGACCTTGCCCCTATTACTACTTGCGCTTTTTCAGAGTTTTGCAGCACTTGGTTCCAAACTTCTATGCGTTCATTATTATTATATTTCGAATGAAAAACAGCTACTTTATTTCCAAAATAAGCACTTAAACGTCCAACTAATTGTGTCGTCAAAGCGATCTCAGGCAATAAATATAAAATTTGCTTTCCTGTCGCAAGATGCTCTTCAATAAGCTTTATGTAGATTTCGGTTTTCCCGCTGGATGTAACGCCATGAAGCAAGCAAACTTCCTTACTATCAAAATTATCTTTAATTGCAACAAATGCTTCGTTCTGCGCTTCACTTAATTTCAATTCTTTCTTGAGAAAGTTACCGTCAAAATTTATGCGATCTTCTTGCAGTAAATAATCTTCAAAAATCTCTTTCTCAATTAAAGCTTTTACAATCGCTGATGAAGAATTTGCTTCTTCAATCAACTTTTTAACTGTTATAGGTTTTTTTTCTGTCGCGCTTAACTGAAAGTAGCGCATAACAATTTCCTTTTGTTTGGCAGCACTTTTTAAGATTTCTAATAATTCACTTAGACCTTGATTCGAATTATACTTTTCGTGCAAACGAACGTATCGAACTAACTTTGGTTTGTAAGTCTCTTGAATTTCCTCTTGTAGAACTAAAATGTTTTTATCAATTAATTTCTGGATAACAGGAAATATATTTTTCTTGTTTAAGATGGCAATAATATCTTGAACCTTTAAAGAACTTTGCTGTTGGAGTGCTTCGTAAACGAGAAACTCTTCATCACTAAGAAGAGAAGAATCTACAAAAATATCAGTTTTTTGAGAAATTAAAGTTTCACTTTCTAATAAAAGTGCACTAGGCATAGCTCCTCTATAAACATCGCCTATGGCGCACATATAGTAAGAAGCAATCCATTGCCAATGGGCAATTTGTATTAATGTGACAATAGGATTTTCATCTAAGATTTGATGAATTTCTTTAGCCTCGTATAAAGTGGGTTGATTTCGATGAATTTCTATTACTAATGCAGTATAAATTTTACTTTTGCCAAAAGGCACTGCAACTCGCATTCCTGGTTTTATATAAAAAAACTCAGCTTCAGATATACTATATGTAAATGTTTTGGCTAAGGAAAGCGGTAAAATTACTTCGACGAAATACATCTTAAATTAATTATGAGTTATGAATTGAGTTATGATTTGGATCTTTACTCTGAACTCATAACTCACAATTTACTATTATTTTACTCTTTGCCAAGTTTGTGTTCTTCCAAATAAAGAAAGACCTATGTAACCACGCACATTTAATTTATCGTTTCCGTCTAATGCTAGAAAGCATTTGTATGTTTTCCCACTTACTGGATCAATGATTTTTCCACCGTTATACTCAGAACCATCTTTCTTAAGTCCTTTTATGATAACAAGCCCCATTACTGGTTTATTCTTGTCAGCACCTGGACAATTAGTACAAAGATTCTTCTTCTTATCGGCATCTAAAATATCAACCACTTTTCCGTAAATTTTACCTGAATTTTCATATATCTCCACAACCGATTTTGGTTTACCTGTTTCATCATCGATAGTTTTCCATTTTCCAATAACTGAATTTCCTTGTGCATAAAATGCCATTGAAATAAATAAGGCGAGAATTGTTAGTGTGTTTTTCATATTATTTGTTTTTTTTTGTTTTTGATTATGATTATGATTAAAAATATTGCTTTCAAGGACTTATATTGCTTGATTTTATTTAATCAAATACTATTTTTTGCCTTTAATTTATTTACTGTTGCATTCAATTCGAAACCTAATAAAAGTATCATGCAATTGATCCAAATATAAAACATCAAAACCAATAATGTTCCTATCGACCCATATAATTCATTGTACTGTGAAAACTTTGTTACCCATATTCCGAAAAAGTAAGAATCTAGTACGATCAAAATCGTTGTAAATACAGATCCAATTGAAATAAAAGCTCGGTTTTTATCATGTTTTGTACCAAATTTAAATAGTACTGAAGTCGTTATCAAAATCATTAAAATAACGAATGCATAACGGCCAATCACAATTAGTTGAACTTGATCACTAAAAACAGTCATTTGCAATATCACTTCAAAAACTACAATTATCGATACCGTTACTATTAACAGTAAAGATAGCAACATTGACATTGCTAACGCGACTAAATATTGATTGATAAAACCTCGTTTTATTAAAACATGTCTCGATGTTTCAAATCCACCTAAAATTCCATTTAATCCATTTGCCATTAAAAATATAGACAACATAAAACCGGAAGAAAGTAAACCCGAATCACTATTATTAAGAATGTCTGTTATGATTTGGTAAATAGCATCATACGTATTTGGTGGAACGCCATCTTTAACAAACATCAGGAAATCCTCTTGAAATCCTACAATTGGTATAAATGGAATAAGATTTAAGATAAATAAAGCAAATGGAAAAAGTGCCATAAAAAAGCTAAATGCAATAGCACTTGCGTGATAAGTTAATGCACTTTCTACGATTCCTAAACCATAAAGCTCTAGCAGATCATATAAAGATAATCCTTCTAGCCACGGAAGTTTTATCTTTTGTAAACCGTGAACTAGATTCCTTACAATAGGAATTCTCTCTAGTTTCGCTTCAATTTCTTTACTCATATTGCTTTTAAGCTCAAATCCATGTTGTAAACTGAATGTGTTAACGCACCAGATGAAATATAATCAACACCACATTCCGCATAACTCCGTATTGTACTTTCATTAATATTTCCAGAAGATTCTGTTAAACATTTAGAACCTATAAGTTCAACTGCTTTCCTAGTATCTTCAAAATTAAAATTGTCAATTAAAATTCGATAAATTCCATCGCTTTTTAAAATCTCTTGTATCTCGTCTAAGTTTCTAGCTTCGATGATGATTTTTAAATAAAGATTATTTTCTTTTAAATATGCTTTTGTTTTGGCTATAGCCAAAGTAATTCCGCCTGCAAAATCATTGTGATTATCTTTTAACATAATCATATCATATAAGGCAAAACGATGGTTTTCTCCACCACCTATTTTTACAGCCCATTTTTCACAAGCTCTAAAACCCGGAGTGGTTTTTCTAGTATCTAAAACTTTAGTGTTTGTACCCTCTAAAAGCTGAACGTATTTATTTGTCTTTGTCGCAATGGCCGACATTCGCTGCATTGAATTCAACACTAATCGTTCTGCTTTCAAAATGGATTGAGAACTTCCAGAAACGTGAAAAACTATATCGCCTTTCTTAACTTGAGTTCCATCTTCGATGAAAGTCTCTATCTCCAAATTAGCGTCTACGTACTTAAATACCATTTTAGCAAAAACTACGCCAGCAATTATACCATCTTCTTTTACAAGCAGTTTCGCTTTTCCTTGTGCAGAGTCAGGAATACAAGCTAACGAACTATAATCGCCAGGACCAACATCTTCCCTAATAGCATTTTCAATAATTAAATCTAGTTCCTTTTGGAATTGTATATCGCTAATCATTTTATAAAAAATTTATGGAATGCTAAAGTAATGTATATTTTATGGATTTGAAAATTTGTTATTATGTAATTCACGATTCCGAATCTAAAAAATTTACGCCGTTACAAAAATAAAATAATGATCAAAACGCATAATCGAACATTTAACAACGGATAGAAGATCGGAAATGAATATCATTAGTTTTGGCTTTGCTATTTAAAATCATATATTTGAAAATACTAAAATAAATACACTTTTATGAAATATTATATAAGCCTCCTCTTCGCATCGTCATTATTAATTACTTCTTGTAAAAACGATACTGAGGAAAAAAATAGCAACGTTCGTGGCACTGTGGTTCCCTTTACAGAAGTCGGTAACCAAATGAAAGCGCAGTCACAATCAGCAACAACAGATCAAAATTCACAAAATATGAATCCATCAGCTGTTGCTGCAGGAATGAATCCTGCCCACGGACAACCCGGTCATCGTTGCGAAATTCCTGTTGGTGCACCTTTAAACGGAGCTGCGCCGTCAAATACGCCACAAAAAGTAACAGCGCCAACTCCAACAGTGACAACCACTACAACTCCAGCTGAAACAGTTGTTACAGCCGAAGGAATGAATCCACCTCATGGTCAAGCTAATCATAGATGTGATATTGCTGTAGGTGCGCCATTAACACCCTAATCATTTTCTAAATTCAGCATAAAAAAATATAATTATGAATGCAATAGAAATTTTTGATTCTAGTTCGAATGCTAATTCTAGTGCTTGGATCGTTGTGAACGACGGGGTAATGGGAGGAAAATCGCAGAGCACCTTCCATTTAGGTGCTGAAGGAAATGCAATATTTGAAGGCGCAGTTTCGCTGGAGAATAATGGTGGATTTTGCTCGGTAAAGTTGGACGCAAAAGCTTTAGATTTATCAAATAGCAATGTGTTTACGATTCGAATGAAAGGTGATGGAAAAGAATATCAATTTAGAGTAAAATCTAAAAAAGAAGATTCGCACTCCTATATTTATCATTTTCAAACATCTGGAAACTGGGAAAATATTGAAATTCCAATTATAGAATTATATCCATCTTTTAGAGGAAAAAAATTAGATTTACCCAATTATGATGGCTCCAATTTAGAAGAAGTCGCATTTTTAATAGGAAATAAGCAAGAAGAAAAATTTCAGTTGTTAATTTCAAAAATTGAAGCCACTTAACAATTTTGATCTTCTTAAAATTTTAAAATGCAAAATAGTACTCACTGGGCCATACTTCTAAGTAATCATGTCGCTAAAAAGAAATTTATTGATAAAATCTTGAATCATGAAGCTCCTATTGAACTAAATTTTTTCAACAATCGAAAAGGAATTTTGTTTTCTGACTTAGCAATTGAAGATTTTATAGAGAAAGAATACCAATACGATTCAATTGAAGCAGATCCAGCAACTAAAAGACAATTGCGTACTTTTTCCTCTGGTGAACGTAAAAAAGAGTTTTTAAAATATTGTATTATTCAGAATACTGATTATATAATTCTAGATAATGCTTTAGATCATTTAGACTACAATTCAAGAATAGAACTGCATATTGAATTGGAACAGCTTTCTAAAAAAGTTAGTCTAATTCAAATTATAAATCGAAGTGTAGATATATTTCCTTTTATTATTAACAGGAGACAAATTCTAGACAACTCTTTTAAATTAATTCATTTTACAGACTTACCCGCAGCAGACCATTTTTTACTAAAGTCAATTCCACAGCCACTTGAAAAGATTAATCTTGCTGAATCAAATTTAGTTGAGATGATAAATTTGAATGTAAGCTATGACGAAAAACCAATTTTAAAAAATATTAATTGGACGATCAAAAATGGAGAATTTTGGCAACTTATAGGTCCGAATGGCTCTGGTAAAAGCACAATCCTTTCGCTGATTACAGGTGATAATTCAAAAGGGTACGGACAAGAATTGTATCTATTTGGTAGAAAAAAAGGAACGGGCGAAACTATTTGGGACATCAAGAAAAATATTGGTCAGTTTTCAACGGCAATGATAGACTTATTTCAAAAGAGCCATACAGTAGAACAAATGATTCTTTCTGGTTTTTTTAACTCAGTCGGGCTTTATCTTCAACCTAGTACATTACAGACAAAGGTTATGAATGAGTGGTTAGAATTTCTCAGCATGAGTCACTTGAAAAAAACGGCATTCATTCATCTTTCTGCAGGTCAACAGCGGGTTATCATGATTGTGCGAGCCGTTTTAAAACACCCACCTTTATTAATTTTAGACGAACCTACTGAAGGTTTAGATGATGAAAATGTCTCATTAGTTACGCAGCTTATTTCCGCGCTAGCTAAAGAAACTTCTATCGCTATAATTTTTGTTTCTCATCGAAAAGAAGACTTATTGTCACCAAATTTAATTTTCGAATTAACTCCAAAACCGACCGGTTCAGAAGGGAGAATTAAATTCCAAAACTAGTTTACTATCTTTGCATTCTTATTGAAAAACGAACTGATGAATATCAAATTAATTGCTATTGGTAAAACGGATAATAAAGCCCTTCAAACTTTAATAGACGATTATACAAAACGCCTCTCTTTTTATATCAAATTTGATCTGGATATAATTCCAGACATCAAAAACGTAAAAAACTTATCAGAAAGTCAACAAAAAGAAAAAGAGGGCGAACTGATATTAGAAAAGATCAGTCCCACGGATCAACTAATTTTATTGGATGAAAACGGAAAAACATTTTCTAGCGTAGCTTTTTCAGAGGAACTTCAAAAAAAAATGAACTCAGGCGTTAAAACTCTAGTTTTTGTAATCGGTGGACCTTATGGTTTTTCAGATACTGTTTATGCAAAAGCGCAAGGGAAAATTTCACTTTCTTTAATGACTTTTTCACATCAAATGGTGCGTTTATTTTTTATCGAACAATTATATAGAGGCTTTACCATTTTGAAGAATGAACCGTATCATCATCAATAAAACGCTTTATATTCGAATTACTAAATGAAGCAAACACAGTAAGTCGGTACAATTTATATTTCTTTAATTATAGTTTGTAATATAAATCCTATACATAAAGTTAAACAATAAATAATTTCGTGTTAAATAGAAATATAAGTTTGAAAAACACTTCTAAATTTACTTCAACTTAATTTTAAACACTTAATAATGAAAAACTTAATTCGATTTTTTGCAATTTCAATTTGTGTGCTAACTTTCATATCTTGTGACAACGACAATGATTCAAATGATGGCCCAAATGTTACAACTTTTACTGCTAATCTAAGTGGTGAAAATGAAGTTCCTGCCAATAGCTCAGCAGCTAAAGGAACTGCGACTCTTACTTTTAATAACACTACAAAAGCGTTTACTATCAACGTTACTCATAACCTAACGACAGCTGTAGCTGGGCATATTCATATGGGTGCTGCTGGTACTAACGGAGCAGTTATCTTCCCTTTTACAAGCGCTGCTTCACCTATTACGTTTACAAGTGTTGCGTTAACGACTGCACAAGAAGCAGATCTAAAAGCAAACTTAAACTATGTTAATTTACATAGTACTGCTTTTGCTGGCGGAGAAATTAGAGGTCAACTTATAAAAGGTGCTACAACTGGAGGAGGAAAGTAAATATTATTTCAGAAAATTAAAAAATCTTACTTTATAAATAGAGTAAGATTTTTTTTTTGGCAATTAGAAGCTTAAAATTGAGTTCATTTAAGTATCTACATTTTGATGGAGAAACTACTTTTAAAAAATGAACTCCTGATTCTCATCAAAACTCAACTCTTTTTTATTTAGTTTAATATTTTTTATAAAAACCTTACTATATATGTAAGACCCATAACTTATGTTTTTATCAAAGCATAAGATGAAAGTTTTTTCATTTTCAATTTTTATATTATTCAGATATTCTTCTAATTTCAATTTTGAAACTACGGAGTCATTTACTTCTAACCTATCTTTATAAAAGCAAATTTTTAAATTTCCCTTAGTCGGTTCCTCCATTTTATAATAAACGTTTGTAAAAGGTATGAAAGCTAAATTTTTCCCGATTGTATCAGCATATGAATAATAATTTTCTGCTTTTTCATTCTTGTGGGCTTTTTCTTCACGCTTTTTCTGCTGAAGCTTAATCACGTGAGGAATTACTAAACGCAACGGTAAACGCCTATCAATATTAAGAATCCAATTAGTAGAAATAATACTGTTCTTACGATTTAATTCAGCTGTAGTATCTTTTCCGTTTGCGCGAAAAAAGATATAAATTGGAGATAAATCGTCAATGTTTTTCACAATTGTAGTAGCCGCTTTTGGCAACAATACATCTTCTTTATTTCCACAAGAAAAGAGCATGATAAAAGCAATAAGAGTAAAATACTTCATTTTTAATTATTTATTTTATTGAATAAGGTAACACATTCCACTGCTTCTTTTACATCATGGACTCGGATAATTTTAGCGCCTTTAGTCAATGCCAACGTATTTAGCACTGTAGTACCATTTAAAGAATCCTTTATTTTAATATCAAGCGATTTATAAATCATTGATTTTCTTGAAACACCTGTAAGTAGTGGTAAATCTAAAATTTTAAATAAATCTAGTTTTTGAAAAACCTCATAGTTTTGTTCTAAAGTTTTGGCAAAACCAAAACCTGGATCTATAATTAAATCATTAATTCCGAATTTTCTAGCAGCAGCAACTTTTTCAGAAAAGTAAAACAACATTTCTTTTACGATATCATTATAGTTTGTCATCGTTTGCATCGTTTGTGGAGTCCCGCGCATATGCATCATTATGTACGGCACATTGAATTTACCTACCGTTTCCAACATTTTTTCATCAAGCATTCCCGCCGAAATATCATTGATAATCGCCGCGCCACTTTTAAGGGCAATCGCTGCAACTTCACTTCTAAAAGTGTCAATTGATAAAAAGCTGTCAGGAAAGTGCTTAAGGATTAATTCTACAACAGGAACTATTCTCGAAATTTCTTCTGTTTCTGATACAAAATCAGCATTCGGCTTACTAGAATAAGCACCAACATCGATAAAGCTAGCACCATCAAGTAGCATTTTTTCTACTTGGTATAGAATTTCGGATTTGCTTTTATACTTTCCGCCATCGTAAAAAGAGTTGGGCGTTACATTTAAAATTCCCATTACTTTAGGAATCGATAAATCAACCAATATGCCTTTGCAGTTAATAGTCATTCGTTTATTGTTTAATAGACATCAAAATTCTGTAGTCAAAAATATTATTCCTATTTTTGAAAAAATTTGAATACAAATATACATCAATAATGAAGAATACTTCAAAGGAATATGACACCGTAATTACTACTTGTCGTACACTGTTTATTAATAAAATGAAAGATTATGGATGCGCCTGGCGTATTTTAAGACTTCCCTCATTGACTGATCAAATCTATATCAAAGCACAGCGAATTAGAAGTTTACAAGAAAATGAAATTCGCAAAGTGGATGAAGATGAAACAGGTGAATTTATTGGGATTATCAATTATTCGATCATGGCATTAATTCAATTAGAAATAGGTGTAGCTGAGCAGCCAGATTTAAGCGTTGAAAAAGCGACTCAATTATATGATGAAAAAGTAGCATTGACAAAAGAATTAATGCAAAATAAAAATCACGATTACGGGGAAGCTTGGCGCGAAATGCGAGTAAGTTCACTAACAGATTTGATTTTGCAAAAACTACTTCGTGTCAAACAAATTGAAGATAATAAAGGAAAGACTTTAGTGTCTGAAGGAATCGACGCTAATTACCAAGATATGATTAACTACTCAATTTTCGCTTTGATTTTAATGGGTTTTGGTAATAAATAAGTTTTTACTTTAGTAAAATCCTAGAAAAGGTAAATCAACTACTAAAATTTGTGCCTCTGTGAATTCGTGGCAATGAAAAATAAAAAAATAAAAATGAAAAACATAATAACTCAATTTTCTAGAATATTTGTTGGAATATTATTCATCATCTCTGGATTAATAAAATTAAACGATCCTTTAGGATTCTCTTACAAGCTTGCAGAATATTTTAGCGAGCCAGTATTCAATATGCCTTTTTTCGTACCGTTCTCACTAGCGATTGCTTTAATTTTAGTGATTTTAGAAGTAGTTTTAGGTATCATGCTACTGATTGGCTTTAAAACAAAATTTACGGTTTGGAGTTTACTAATTTTAATAGTAATGTTTACATTCCTAACTTTTTATTCAGCATATTTTAATGTTGTAAAAGATTGTGGCTGTTTTGGAGATGCTTTGAAACTAACACCTTGGGAATCTTTTACAAAGGATATAGTACTGTTATTTTTTATTCTTATATTATATTTTAATCAAAATCTAATCAATCCTTTGTTTAAAAATAACATTCAAAACATTATTATTTACGCCAGTATTGTATTATGCTCACTTATGGGAGTTGTAGTGCTTAATCATTTACCGCTTATTGATTTTAGACCATTCAAATTAGGAAATAATATTCCAGAGGGAATGCAAATTCCTGATGATGCTGAAAAATCAGTTGTTGAAATGGTTTTCATCTATAAAGTGGCAGGTATAAATAAAGAATTTACTGAAAACGAACTAGCAAATATTCCAGAAGATGCTGTATTTGTTGATCGAAAAGACAAAGTTATTACAGAAGGTTATGTTCCTCCTATTCATGATTTTACAATGGAAAAAGATGACACTGACTACACTGCAGAATTTATGGACGCACCAAAAGTACTGCTGATAGTGGCTTACGATTTAGTAAATGCTGATAAAGATGGATTAGCTAAAATGGAAAAACTGTATCTTCAAGCCAAAGCTAAAGGATATAAAGTTGGAGGAATGACTGCTTCTACTCCAGAGCAAATTGCTGCAGTAAAAAAAGAATTTGCTTTAACATTTGACTTCTACTTCTGTGATGCAATTACTTTAAAAACGATTGAAAGAGCAAATCCCAGTATCATTATATTAGAAAAAGGAACAATTATGCAGAAATTACACCATAACGATTTAAAAGCTTTAAAGCTTTAAAGCTTTAAAGCTTTAAATACTATTTAAATTAATTAAAAAGGATATAGATTGTAGTTACTATTTACTAGAGCTATAAACTATATCCTTTTCTGTTTTTCTTACAATATATTTCTTTTTCCATAATTCTAAATAAGTATAATTATATTACTTATCAACTATAACGTTAATAGTGTGGTATTTTCGAATCATAGATAGTAAAAAAACTACAATCCCTTACCATGGTTCAAATTGTTTGTTTAGCTTTGTTAAAAACAACATTGAAATGAAAAAAATAATATTTGCTCTAATTGCTTTTACGACATTTTCTTGTTCGAAAGCTCAAAAGACAGAATTCTCAAAAGAAGCACTATCTGAAACTTTACTTGCTACTGATGGAAGTCAAGTGGCTTTCAAAAACATTTTAAAAAAATATAAAGGAAAAACTTTAGTGATCGAAGTTTGGGCGTCATGGTGCGGTGATTGTGTCAAAGCAATGCCTAAAATCAAGGAACTTCAAGCTAAAAATCCTAAAGCAGGATATCTTTTTATCTCTATGGATAAAACCGCTGAACAGTGGAAAAATGGAATTGAAAAGCACGAAATAAAAGGAAATCATTTTATGGCAAATGACCAGATGAAAGGCGTATTTGCAAAAGCTTTAAACGTGGATTGGATTCCAAGATATATCATTGTAGACAAAAAAGGAAAAATTGTTCTTTACCGCGCAATAGAAACAGATTTTGATAAGATTAATGAAATCGTAGCAAAATTGAAATAGAAAGAACAAATATTAATTTCGAAAGAAAAAACAATATAACACAAACATAATGAGAAAGAAGATTGTTGCAGGAAACTGGAAAATGCATAAAAATGCAGAGCAAACTGAAGATTTACTAAATGAATTGATCGCAAAAATGCCAACTGAAACTGACGCACAAGTTATCGTTGCTCCTACTTTTGTTAATTTGGCTTCAGCCGTAGATCATTTAGAGTTTACAAATATTGATGTTGCCGCACAAAATGTTCACCAAGCTGAAGCTGGCGCTTTTACTGGTGAGATTTCTGCAGATATGCTAAAGAGTGTTGGAGTAAATACTGTTATCTTAGGTCACTCTGAACGTAGAGCTATTTTCCATGAAACAGATGCATTAATCGCTAATAAAGTTGATACAGCATTAGAGCACGACATGACTGTAATCTTCTGTTTTGGTGAAGAATTAAAAGATCGTCAATCGAAAAGTCATTTTAACATTGTTGAAAATCAGTTAAAAGATGGTCTTTTTCATATCCAAGCAAATCAATGGGAAAATGTTGTTTTGGCATACGAACCTGTTTGGGCAATAGGAACAGGAGAAACCGCTTCTCCAGAGCAAGCTCAAGAAATGCATGAGTTTATTAGACAGACTGTTCGCACTGCTTTTGGTATCGAAATCGCAGATAACGTTTCAATTCTTTACGGAGGAAGCGTAAAACCTGACAATGCTAAAGAGATTTTCTCTAAGCCAGATGTTGACGGAGGTTTAATAGGTGGAGCTGCATTAAAAGCTGAGGATTTTGTTGCGATTGTAAAAGCGATTTAAAAGTTCTAAATAAAATTTAAAAAGAGGTTTGAAAGTATTCAAATCTCTTTTTTTTTGTTTTCATTATTCCATAGAATTAGATAATGCTACCTTTGCAAAAAAAAGAGCATGTCAAACATATATATTGGATATCATTTTACAATCGAACCTAAAGAATTAGGTTCAGAAATACTAATTGCTGAGCTAGGAGAAAAAGCATTTGAAAGCTTTACCGAGACAGAGAAAGGAATTTCAGCTTTCGTTCAAAAAGATTTGTGGGATGAATTGATTCTTGACGGCATCCGAATTTTAGAATCTGATGAATTTAAAATTGAATATACTTTCGAAGAAATCGAACAGGTCAATTGGAATGAGGAATGGGAAAAGAATTTTGAAGCAATCGAAGTTGATGGAAATTGTCACGTTCGTGCTCCTTTTCATCCAAAAACAGATGCCGAATTTGATATCGTAATTGAGCCAAAAATGAGTTTTGGAACTGGTCACCATGAAACTACACACATGATGATTCAGCATCTTTTAGAAATTGATGTCACTGGAATGAAAACACTTGATATGGGTTGCGGAACTGCAATTTTAGCAATTTTAGCTGAGATGAAAGGCGCAAAGCCTATTGATGCTATTGATATTGACAACTGGTGTTACTTAAACTCTATCGAAAATGCAGAACGCAATAACTGCAAGCAAATTACAGTTTACGAAGGAGAAGCTGCGCTGTTAAAAGATAAAAAATACGATTTGATTATTGCTAACATCAACCGCAATATTTTGTTGAACGACATGCAAAGTTATGTTGATTGTTTAAATTCAGGTGGAACCCTACTTTTAAGCGGTTTCTACAACGAAGATATTCCAGTTATCGATGCGTCATGTACTGAGAAAGGATTGACTTACGTTAAAAAATTTGAAAGAAACAATTGGGTATCTTTAAAATATGTAAATTAGTATAAATATTTTTTTTATTAATTACGAAAGTATAAACAATACAAAATGAGTACTAAAGAAAAAGTAAGAGAGCGAGTAAGTGTCAAAGAGGCTGTTCAATTAGACAACGAAATCATAGTTTACAATGATGATGTGAATACATTTGACCACGTAATAGAGACTTTAATGCGTGTTTGCGAGCATACTCCTGAACAAGCAGAACAATGTTCTCTTATTATACATTACAATGGAAAATGCACCGTAAAAACAGGTACATTTGAAAAATTAAAACCACAATGCACGCAATTATTAGAAGCAGGATTAAATGCTGAGATAATTTAAAAATTTAGAGCTCCTTTTCGAGAAATAATTTACTGTAAATAATTATAAAACACTCTCTTTTATCCTATATTTGATAAAAGAAAGTGTTTTTTTTATGGAAGAATATGGAAAAATTCTGGTTTTTGTAATGCCTATTTTTTTAATCTTAATAATTATTGAGAAAATTTACGGACATTACAAAGGAGAAGATTCTTCTCCTAATATGGATTCTGTTTCAAGTGTAAGCTCTGGAATGGTAAATTCCGTAAAAGATGTTTTGGGCATTAGTATTACACTAATTTCATATGACTGGATTGTTTCCAAGATTGCTTTATTCCAGTTAGATGCAACATTCCTAACCTACTTGATAGGTTTTATAGTTATCGATTTCTATGGTTACTGGAGTCATCGTCTATCGCACCAAATCAATTTTTTATGGAATAAACATGCGATTCATCACAGTAGCGAAGAATTTAATTTGGCTTGTGCTTTACGCCAGACTGTTTCTAGCTTTGTTAATCTATTTACTTTCCTTTTAATTCCGGCTGCAGTTATAGGCGTTCCCGCCAAAGTTATTGCAATCACAATTCCAATACATCTATTTTTGCAATTTTGGTATCATACCAAGCATATCAAAAAAATAGGTTTTCTTGAAAATATTTTAGTTTCCCCTTCTCATCATAGAGTGCATCATGCGATAAATCCAGAATACATGGATAAAAATCATTCACAAATATTTATTTTTTGGGATAAATTATTTGGCACTTTTCAAGAAGAGTTAGATGCTGTTCCTCCCGTTTATGGCATTACAAGACCTGCACGAACTTGGAACCCCATTCGCATCAATTTTCAGCATTTAGGAT
This sequence comes from Flavobacterium weaverense, assembly GCF_003688495.1. Classification (GTDB taxonomy): domain Bacteria; phylum Bacteroidota; class Bacteroidia; order Flavobacteriales; family Flavobacteriaceae; genus Flavobacterium; species Flavobacterium weaverense. Next base: position 343,499 of record NZ_REFH01000009.1, read on the forward strand.
TATTAATTACAGATGCTTGGCGCGCTGAAAAGTGGCAAGACAAATTTATGATTTGGTTTAAACCAACCGGCTGGCGACCAGAAAATTTCGAAACTAAGTATCCAGTAGCAAAAATAACTGATGTTTATAATTTTGAAAAATATGGATTTCAATATTCAAAAAAGTTAATGTACTGGTCTATTTTCCAAGCTGCTTTCACTTTACTATTGATTACGTATATGTACAATTCAATTGCAGTAATAGGATTGCCAAATGTATTTATTTACGGAGCTTTTATTTTTCTCAGTGTTTACAGTTATACAGAGTTAATGGATGCGCGAAAAATTTCACTTGCTTGGGAAAGTCTACGTTTTGTATTTGGTATTGGATTAATAATTTACTTTGGAGACTGGTTTGGTATTGATGCTTCCTTTCCTTTTGCAACCTCTATCATTATCGGTTATCTTATTTTGTCTCTTTTTATTACTTTATACTTTACAACTACTAATTTTCAAAAATCAAAAGTGTTACAAACCCAAACTCAAAAAATTTTATGAAAACTACTATCATTTTAAAAAGCTTTATAGGTTTCTGTATCTTTTATTTGATTTTAACTCTTTTAGGAAGAGATGATATTACATCTTTTCTAAAACCATTTTTGATTCCTTTTCTAATTGTAGCAGTATACTTTCACGATAACTTTAAAAGCAAAAAGATCCTTTTGATTGCCTTAGTTTTTTCATGGATTGGAGATATTATATTATTATTTTCTAATAAATCAGAAATCTATTTTGTGGGTGGACTTTTTGCTTTTCTACTATCACATATATTCTTTATTCTACTGTTCAATAAGCAACTAAAAATATATTTAAAGAAAAGCAAGATTATTTATTGGATAGGAATCACAGCTATTATTGTTTACTTGATAGCCATAATGCTAATTTTAATGCCAAATCTTGGCGAACTAATTCTACCTGTATTTATTTATGCAATGACAATTTCAATCATGTTATTGTTTGCGCTGAAAGGTTTTATGAATTGGGAAAAACCTGCGAACACGTATATTTTTATTGGAGCATTAATTTTTGTGGCATCAGACAGTCTTTTAGCATTTGATAAATTTTGTGCACCACTGCAATACAGCTCCTTTCTTATAATGCTAACATACTTAGTAGCACAGTATTTAATAGTCATAGGTATTTTAAAATTAAATAAAAAAAAGCTGCAAATTCTTTAGAATATGCAGCTTTACGCTCGTAAAATTTAGATTGAAAAAAACACAATTTCAAAACGTACTGTGCACCTCAATAAATCCTATTCATAAAATAAATCTGAATGGCTAATTTCTTGTTTGTTCTCGCCTTCTTGTTTTATAAAGCATTGCAATGCAGCACTTCCTGCGGCATCAAAATACGATATGGAAATCTTATGATAACCTTTTTCTAGATAAGCTGCTCCAAAAGCTTCATTTATCCAATGTCTACCATCATTATCAACAATTACTTCATCACCAATTATAATTTTGGCTCCATCGTCTGCAATGCAAGAGAAAGTATAATTTGCAGTTTCCGGAATGTAAATATATCCATTCAGTTTTAACCCGAAGTAGCGAATCTCTTTTTGCTTAAATGAGTTAATGCTAATTACATCGGTGTAAATTCCAGAACGTTTAGGCTTTGCAAAATCAATTTCATTTGTCTGGTTAAAGAACGCTTGATAATAATCATATTTCAAACCTTGTTTTTTAGGCTTTATTTTTAAAGCTTTCATAATTTCAGAATTTTTAACTAACGTTTTAGTGATTGAACTTTCTAGACCAGATTCACTTATTTGGACTGTTTTTATTGTTCTATACTCGCCTTTCGGAATTGTAATACTTACTGGATTTTTATATAAAACACTTGTCTGATCGGGATTAAATCCATCAATTGAATAAAATATTTTACCATTCTTAATACTTGGTTCCAAATCTAAAATATATCGTGATGCCACCATTGCGGTATCTTTAGACTTATATGGCGATGGAACTCTATACAAGGTTTTATTCTTTTCCAATTTACTTAAATGATGTGGTACAGCCTGTAAAGTAAAGTTATCGTAATTCTTATTTGCAGTATTTGTCCACGCAATTTCGGCCAAGGCAAAAACTCTTGGATAGAGCATATAGTTTAACTTTGCAGGACTCGTAAGATATTCCGACCATAAATTTGCTTGAACTCCCACAATATATTTTTGTTCATCAACCGTCAAACTATCCACTGGAGTTGGATTATAATTGTAAACTTCTTCTGTGGTAGTCAATCGACCAACACTTAAGGGTTCATTTAAAGAAAACCCTTGATTATGATCAAAATAAACGTAATCTTCAGGAGTCATAATTACAGGATGCTTTTGCTTTGCCGCAGCAATTCCTCCTTGTTCTCCACGCCATGACATTACCGCTGCATTTGGCGCAAGCCCACCTTCTAAAATTTCGTCCCAACCAAAGATTTGTCTTCCTTTTGCATTTAGCGATTTCTCTATTCTTTTGATAAAATAACTTTGCAATTCATGTTCGTCCTTTAACCCTAATTCTTTTATTCTTTTCTGACAATTGGGGCAAACTTTCCATCTTGTTTTTGGACACTCATCACCACCAATATGAATATATGTACTTGGAAAAAGTGCTAATACTTCTTCAAGAACATCCTCTAAAAACTCAAAAGTTTCTTCTTTTCCTGCGCAAAAAACATCCTCAAAAACGCCCCATGTTTCAATAACTGTAAAATCATTAGAAGGAAAGCACGCTAATGAAGGATAAGCGGCTACAGCCGCAGAAGCATGACCAGGCATCTCTATTTCTGGTATTACATTTACATGTCTTTCTGTTGCAAATTGAACGACTTCCTTAATTTCTTCTTGCGTATAAAAGCCACCGTATGGATTTCCATCAAAAAATAATGGAAAACGCTCAAATTTATTTCCAACTAAAGTTTGTGCTCTTTTTGATCCAATTTCTGTCAATTTTGGATATTTTTTGATTTCGATGCGCCAGCCTTGATCATCTGTCAAATGCCAATGAAAATTATTCAGTTTGTAAAATGCCATTTGGGAAATAATTTCTTTAATAACATCTTTAGAAAAAAAATGTCTGCTCACGTCTAGATGTAATCCTCTGTATGAATATCTAGGCTCATCTTTAATAATTACGGAAGGTAATTTTAAAATACCATCATTAGGCAACATTTGTAAAATGCTTTGAACGGCATAAAACAGGCCTTTGCCTTTTCCAGAAATTCTAATTCCATCTTTAGAAACAGTCAATTTATAACCTTCTATATTAGTAACCGATTCGTCTATCGTTGAAATATAAACCTTAAATGCTTTGCCTTTTTTATTAGATTTAGCATTAAAAATTCGTTCCATAATTTGCGCTGATTTCTTTTCACTTGCGCTAGAAACATTCTTCTCAAAAATTATTTTGACCGGTCCATTTATAGCAACACTATCTCCAGTTGCTTGGTAGAAGTTGGGAGCCGGAATTATAGTTGATCCCTTTTGAGCGCTGGCAAAATTGAAAACAAATAATGCTAGTAATATGATGGTTTTTTTCATGATTTTAAATAAATTAATTTAATACTGTTTTTTAAATGCAAAAAAATAGCATCTAGTTAAAAAACTTAGAAACATTCCTTCTACACTGATTTTTAAAAGCTAAGACTCTTTTTATTTGATGTCAAAATGAAATAGTATTATATTTGTTACAAATAAATCACAATGATAGCAACGGAAATTGCAAATTATACTAAAGAGGAACGTAAGAATTATATTTTAAAATTAATAAATCTACACACTCGCGTTAGCTTTGACGCACTTGCTGTTCAACTTTTTGTATCTGAAGACACTATCAGACGAGATATTAATGAACTTGAATCAGATTCTTTAGTGATTAAAGTAAAGGGAGGAGCTATGACTAAATCATACCACCACTCCTCTTCATCTGAAACTTATGCTAATGAACACAAGCAAATAATTGCTAGAAAAACCATAAGTCTTGTAAAAGATGGTATGATTTTACTAATTGGCGGCGGAACAACAATTCGCGAATTTATCAAAATGATTCCTGATGAATTAAACCTTACCATTTTTACCGTAAATGTCTTATCAGCTGTTGAGTTATTAGACAAACCTAATATCAAAACTATTATGATAGGTGGTTATATTTCTCCCTATAGCCAAATGACAATCAGTGGAGACGTCTATGCCCAACTTGCTCATATCAAAGCGGATCTATTAATCTTAGGAACGAATGCTTTAGATATCGACGGTGGATTTTCTGATTCAGATTGGGAAACAGTGCAAGTAAAAAAAGCAATGTTACAAGCTTCCACAAAAAGTGCTATCCTTACTATTTCAGAAAAACTAAATACAATTCAAAAAATGAAAATAGCCAACTTATCCGAAGTTGATTACGTCGTCACCGAAGTTGATATCACTCACGAAAAACTGCAATCCTATTTAAAAGCAGTTCCAAGTTTAACCTTCATTTAATCCCAATGTTTCATCAGAAAGTCAATCCAGTTTTGATGAAATATTTTCTTTAAATCCACTTCTGAATAGCCATTATTTCTAAAAATCATAACTAGTTTCTGTAAATCAGCAATTGTATTTAAATCGTATGGAGTTTGCTCGGTACCGAAAGCGCCATCGAGATCTGAACCAATACCTATATGATTAGCATTTCCTGCCAACTGGCAAATGTGGTCCATATGCTTAAAAGCGACTTCTAAATTACATTGCATTCCTAGCGGTGTAGATTCCCCTCTTACCCAATTAGGAACCATCATCCACGCATCCAATGCACCACCAATAACTGAACCTTTAGCAATTAATCTTTTTATTTGCTCATCATCATACTGCCGATTGTGATTTACTAGCGCTCTGCAATTGTTGTGGCTCGCCCAGATAGGTCCATTAAAAACATCCATAGCTTGCCAAAAAGCATCATCACACAAATGAGTGGCGTCCAAAATGATATTTAAGCGTTCCATTTCTTTTAATAGTTCAATTCCGTTCTGCTTCATTCTACCAGTTGAATCGGTTCCATTTGCATAACGACCTGGACCATAATGTGCCGGTCCTATCGCTCTCAAACCATCATTATACGCTCTTTCTAAATAAGAAATATCAACGATAGAATCTGCTCCTTCTAAGCTTAAAATATAGCCAATTGCTTTTTTATCATTAGGCTTATCATCATTCCACAAAGTAAGATGTTCTTGCAAAGTTTTCTTGTTCGTTATTTGCTTCATTTCGCCCAAGGCTTCCATTTCTCTGTACCAAGCCAGTTGGCCTTGCGTTTGAGCCCAAGCTTGCTGCGGCGAATTCCAACCTGGAATTAAAGTACCTGGTTTTACGAAACGCGCAATTTGGGTAGCAACAACAATTCCTATATTTCCTTTGCGCAAGTCTGGCAAAGAGACAGTGGCTCTCTCGCGATCTGGTTTATCCGTCATTCCTTTTTCTAAAAGTCGTAAGGTTTCAACGTTCAATCTTATATCTCTATTCCATTCCATAGCATTCATGCTAAGATCAAGATGGGCATCTATAATAAACATACCGATTTTATTTAAAAATTAATTTTTCTTTTTCGAGCTTCGATAGACCATTGCCCATTAATATAACTTTCCTCATTTACAATTTGCGCAGTATCATACAAATTACATGTTGGACAAATGTGATACGGCAAAGTATACATAATGTCACCAATTGCATACGTATTTTGTCCCGTATTTTCTAGAACTAAATGCTCCTCTGAATGCGATATAGGAATTAAACTTTTATCATTAAGAATTAAAATTCTCTTGTCTAATGCATTTTCAGAAGCTACGGCTTTATAGCCAAGATCTATACATAATGTTTTAGCTGTTGGTTTTGATATTACTGTTGCAACAACTACCGCTGCTGGAACAAATTGTTGCTCTGGGAGTTGCAATTGATAATTGGTATCCCAAAAAACAAATGTTCCAGGACTGCATTCTACATTATTAATCTGTGAGTAAAATGGAAAGGTATTAGAGCCGCCAGCGACAATTTTGAGCTTACGAGCCATATTTTTTTCTAAATTTTTCACTTTTTCATTAATCGGATGAAATATTTCCGCTGCTTTTTCAGTACGCTCCCTAACGGTCCCTTTTATATGACCGTCGTAGATATGAACACCTAAAAAGCTAATGTTAGGAAATGCTACTATTTTCAAAACTAAGGTTTCCCAATCCTCTTTATAATCAAAACCTGTTCGATCCATTCCAGTGTTGAGATCGACGTAAAGGTTCAAAATAAGATTATTTTTTACTGCTAGATTAGATAATTGTTCTGCGATATCTGATGAATCGACTACAGTTGAAAAAACACTTTCAGGATAATTTTGAATCAATTGTATCCATCTATTTTGTTTTTCTCCCGTTAGCTGATAAGCCAAAAGAATATCATCCATATTATGAATTGCCGATAATTCAGCTTCTGCAATTGTAGCGCACTTTACTTTCTTTATCCCTACATTTTTGAATAAATTCAGGACTTCGCCCATCTTATGCGTTTTCACATGGGGACGCAACTTATCTACATCTTGAGCAACCCCTAAAAGTAAAGTAGCAATATTGTCCAAAACCCTATTTTTATATACTGCTAAAAACGGAGTATCTACTGAAATTCTTGATTCTATCTCCCACCAATTATTTTTCATACTCTTTTAATTTCGTGCTTCTTCAATAACGGCAATCAAATTTTTAAATTTAGACAAAGCAGTGTCATACGTTAAAGTCACTAATTCTTTTTTCGAAAACAAATGTGAACCTACACCAACACAAATGACACCCGCTGAAAACCATTTTCTCAAATTTTCTAAGTCTAAAGTGACGCCTCCTGTTGGCATTAACTTCAAATTTGGAAACGGCGCGCGAATCGCCTTTACATAACTTGCACCACCAATCTCATCAGCTGGAAAAAGCTTGACAATATCAGCACCTAATTTATTTGCGTTCAATACCTCATTCAACGTTGCTGCGCCAGGAATCCAATATACTTTATTTTCAATACAATATGCTCCAATATCAGAATCTGTATGCGGACAAACAATACAATCTGCTCCTAGAGAATGATATAATTTTGCTTGCTCCACAGACAATATTGAACCGACGCATATTTTAATATCCAATTTATTTTCTTGCTTAAAGGCGATCATCTCTTCGAAAACTCTTTTTGAGTCTTCAGATCTTGCGGCATACTCAATCGCTTTTATCCCAGAGTCGGCTGCAGCTTGCAAAACAATTTTAGCAATGTGACTATCGATTTGGGTGATTAGCGGCAAAACGCCCTGTCTTTTTAATATTTCGTACATTTTTTTCTTTTATTATCTCCCTATTCTATTACTGACTCCTTCTTTCAAAAAATGCTTAACCTCGTCGATTCCCGTAATAGCAAAATCTCCAGGCACACTTTGCTTTATGACTCCACAAGCCGTTGCCCATTCTATAATTTCTTGTGGTTCCAGATTATTCATTAGACCGTAAAGTAAACCAGCAGTAAAAGCATCTCCAGAACCTATTTGATCCGTAACCAAATGTATTTGATGTTGCTGTGATTCATACATGACATTATCATTCATCAACATGGCTGAGTAAATATGGGTCAGACCTTCTGATTTTCTAAAACTCATCGCTAAAGTTTCTAAGTGCGGCATGTGTTTTTTTAATTCTAAATAGGCTTTTTCAAATCGCAGGCTGTCTTTTTCTTTTTTATCGGTTTTAATACCAAAATAGATTTCTACATCATCTAAATCAGCTACTATAATTCTACTAAACTGCAGTAATTCTGGCATAATTTCAGACGGTTTTTTTCCATACTGCCATAATTTACTTCGATAATTAAAGTCAGAAGAAATTACTAGTCCTTTTTGATGCGCTAACAAAATACCCTGTTTACAAACTTCTGCAGCTTTCTGAGAAATAGCAGGACTAATTCCAGACCAATGAAAATGAGTTGCTTGTTCGAATGCTTTCTGCCAATTAACATCTTCTTTTTGTATTGTCGAGAAAGAAGAATTACTTCGATCGTAAATTACTTGCGTTTGTCTAATTTGATTTCCGTTTTCGACAAAATACAAACCCATTCGCTCTCCGCCAAAACTACAATTAGAAACATTTACGTTGTATTTTTTTAATTCATTTACTGCTAATGTGGCCAAATCATTAGCTGGAATTCTAGTTAAAAATTCAGTTTCAACTCCAAGCTGAGATAGTAATACACACATTTGCTTCAGCTCCACCTATCTGAACTCTAAAATCATTAGTCTGTGAAAATCGGAAACCATTTGTAGTGCTCATTCGGAGTAATAATTCTCCTATGGTTAGCAATTTCATTTTATTTTCAACCATTTTTGATCTTTTAAAACAATTCGAATAATGCCTCAACCTCAACAGGAATATTGTCTGGAAGCGAACCCATCCCTACGGCGCTTCTTACTCCTATACCGTTTTCTGTTCCCCAAACTTCAGCAAATAATTCGCTGCAACCATTGATAATGTACGGATGCTGCAAAAATTCAGAATTGCAGTTCACCATTCCAAAAACCTTTACAACTCTTTTCACTGCGTTTAGACTTCCAAAATTGGTTACAATAGTTGAGAGAATTGTTAAACCAACTTGTCTAGCTGCTAATTTTCCTTCATCTGAATCCAAATCGTCCCCAATTCTTCCAATTATTAATGACTTATCATCCCGTACTGGTCCGTGACCAGAGACATATAAATATTTGCCATCAACAAGAAAAGGCTTGTAAATCCCAAGAGGTTTTGGCGCGGGCGGTAAGGTTAATGATAACGATTCAAATTTTTCTTGTGGTGATAAATTCATGCTATTAATGTATAAAAATGTTTAAAATAAAGACAAAAACAATACCTAGTATTGATACAAATGATTCCATCAGCGTCCATGACTTAAAAGTGTCTTTTAGACTGACATTAAAATATTCTTTGAACATCCAAAAGCCAGGATCGTTTACATGCGAGCACATTAAACTTCCAGCTCCTATGGAAAGAACTAACAAATTAGGATCTACAGAATGATTGCCTAACAGCGGTAATAAAACACTAGCAGTCATAAGTCCAGCAGCGGTTGCTGAGCCAATACTTACTCTAACAATTGCCGTAATAAGCCAAGCTAACAAATAAGGATGGATATTTACTTGCAGAAAATAATCTACAATATCTTGACTAACTCCGCTTACCATCATGACTTCTTTTAAGCTTCCTGCTCCACCAATAATTAATAAAATCAGCGCAATTTCCTTAATAGCAGATCCATAATCCTCCATGATGCTTTTCATGTTTTTACCGAGCTTTAATCCTAAAGTGTACGTACATAAAATCAAGGAAATTAGCATTGCAATTACAGGATCACCAATGATTTCACATGCAACTTTTACATCTTGATTTTTAATTATAAAAGGAATTATGGAAGTTGCACTTAAAAGAAATACAGGAAACAAGGATGACAAAATACTCACAATAAAACTTGGTTGCTGGTCTGCTGATACAGAAGTTTCACTAAATGAAAATGCGGATTCTCCTGGCAAAGATTTTATATTTTTCAAAAAATTGGAGAAAAACAATCCTGCAATCAAGATAGTAGGAATCGAAATAATAAGTCCATAAATTAAAACTAAACCTAAGTCGGCATCAAGCATTTTAGTCAAAGCCATAGGAGAAGGATGCGGTGGCAAAAATCCATGCGCCACTGATAGAGAAGCTAACATGGGAATTGCGATATACACTCTAGGCAATTTGAATTGATGGGCAACTGAAAAAATCAACGGAACTAAAAGCACAAATCCCACGCTATAAAATAATGGAATACCTACTATAAATCCGGTAATCATTAATCCTGTTCGCACATATTTTTTGCCAGTCTTTTTCATTATCGAATTGGCGATAACTGTCGCAGCTCCAGAGGTAGAAGTCAATTTACCGATACAGGCTCCTAAAACAATGATCAAAGTGACGGCACCCAGCATATCTCCCATTCCTTTTTGAACAGTTTGGGTGATTGTCATTACTGGCAGGCCTAAAAGTAGACCTGCTAATAATGATGTAACTATAAAAGCTATAAACGGATTTATTTTAAAGCTTGTGATTAGCAAAACCAAAAAAAGAATACATCCAATAAGAATTACAATGCTCATATTTTATATTTTATTTGTCCCACCACATTTTGGTTGTAAACGTATCTGCACCTTGACGCGCTACTGCATCAGTATAACTTTTTGTGTTAACTGCAGCCTCCGTAGAAGGATATTTTAATCTTCTTGGTATCACTCCATTCGTAACATTTCCAGGAAAATTTACTGGTGTTAAAATAGGATATCCAGTTCTCCTCCAGTTTGCGTATACTTCTTGCTCATCTATGAATAGAGCAATCCAAACTTGAGTATGAATTTGATTCATTTTGGCATCAAAACTTCCCGCAACATTGTACGGATTAGCAAGTAAATATGGAGTTGCATTATTTATAGCGTGACTAGAACCATAAATCCCTGCATTTAAGAACGAAGCTTTTACTGCATTCTCAAATAAGTTTTTATCTGTATCACCTGTAAACCATCCCCTTGCTGCCGCTTCTGCCATATATAAATGAGTTTCAGCATTACTAAGGATTACTAACGGTGCATCCAAACGGAATACTGTTTGTTGATTTGGTTCCGAATAAGTTCCTTGATCTGCTGCTGACGGAGCATTTTTTAATCCATTAGGAAAACCTTTTTGAATAGCAGGACTATTATCCTGATTTGTACCAACCCAAACACCGGAGTAAACGCTAATTCTTGGATCTGAAGTTGCTTTTAGAACATCAATGAACGTTTTAGCTAGCTTTCCTCCCTCAGTATTCTTCTGTCCAAATGAATTCGCAGAAAAATCATTTATTCTGCTATCTAAGGCAGCTGGGTTTTTATTAAAATCTTTGGGTCCGTTTGTATATTTCAAAAGTGCATTATCGTCACCGTTAAGAATTACTCCTCCTGCAATTGCTTTTTGCACCCAAGCTTTAGACAATGCCGGATCCACCTTTGACAAACGCAATCCTAAACGCAACATTAAAGAATAAGAAAACTTTTTCCATTTAGTGACATCACCTTGGTAAATTAAATCAGCGCTCCCAAGACTAGGTTTAGCAGGGTCTAATGCTAGAGCCGCTTCATCTAACTCTTTTAATAAATCCTTATAAATGCTCTCTTGACTATCATATTTTGGTGTGAACACTAAATCAGTTGAGCCTTTCGAAGCATCAAAATAGGGAACATCACCATACAAATCCGTTATTCTATGAAAAATATACGCTTTCCAAATCCTTGCTATTGTAAACTTATTGCTATCCTCAGGTTTTACACTAAAAAGTCTCGCAGCCATTGCCACTTCATTAACGGCAGTCACGTAAGTTAAATTAAAATAAGGATTATAATAAACTGAATTGTCTAAATACTTGTCTCCCACTCCCGAAGCCTCTTTATAAGTAGCATAATGCTGTACTAGACCTCCACACTCCAACACAGAAGTGTAAAAATAATTATTATTGAATGCATCTAATTGCGATGAACTAAATAAAAAATTAGGATTAGCATTCTCCACAGTATTTGGGTTTGTGTTAATCTCCTCAAAATCTTTTGTACAAGAGGTCATGCTTAGCACAAAAACACTTGTAATATATAAAATTGTTCTTTTCATTTTTTTAAAATTTTAAATCTATTTTTTCTTAATTCAATTACAACTTAACACTTAGGTTTAAACCATAACTCCTGGTTCTTGGTACGCCAAATTGTTCTACACCTTGCGCATTTCCTGCACTAAATACAGACTCAGGGTCAATACCAGGCGTTTTCTTATATAAAATGAATAAATTTCTTGCTACGAATGAAACAGTAATCGAATTAACTTTAGACAAAAATGAAATTTTCTCTAATGGCAGTTGATATCCTAAAATAACTTGTCTCAACTTTACAAAGCTAGCATCGTAAACAAATTCAGAAGAAATATTTCTAAAACCGTCGTAGTACGTTCTTAAGTCAGCTGGAGCGATTGTCATATTTACTGGGTTTCCACTTCTATCAACCCCTGAAATTGGCAATCCTGATTCTCTTCCATCAAGAGTAAGTTTTGTCAATCCCATACGTGTTCCGTAAAGATTTGTTCCTGAATATAAACTTCCTCCAAATTTTCCATCTATAAGAAAACTAAAATTGAAATTTTTATATTTAAAATCATTGTTGAAACCTATTCCCACTGGGTGTACACCCTCTCCCAATTTCTCTAAAGGACCTTGAACAAGTGTTGCTGAACCTCCTGAGACATTATACACTTTATTACCGCTAGCATCTAGTAAAGGCTTGTATCCTTTTATAATACTGTAAGGACCTCCGACATCACTGGTAATTGTAACATAACCATTAACAGAACTAGCCATTGTAAGCGATTCTACATCTTCAGCAAGTGATTCCACGACATTTTTATTATAAGAACCGTTAATGCTGGTTTCCCAAGAAAAATTGTCCGTACGAATTGCTTTAGCGCTTAATAAAAGTTCGATACCTTTATTTCTCATTTTACCGATGTTTAACAAAGCAGAATTAAAACCAGATGCTGGAGATATCGTAGATTCAACAATATCATTAGTTGTTGCTCTATTGTACCAAGCAAAATCTAAGTATAATTTATTATTGAAAAAAGATAGGTCTGTACCAATTTCAATAGTAGTTGAGGTTAATGGACTTAAACCTGAATTTGCTACTCTAGTTCCCGTTAAACCTTGTAATTGTTGACCAATATGACCTCCTTGTCTAACAGAATACGAGTTATTTAAAACATAAGGTTCTGGTGTTGCTCCACCTACTTGAGCCCATGAACTTCTTAATTTTGCGAATGAAATCCATGACGGCATTGGTACTATTTCTGAAAGAATAATACTTGTCCCTACAGATGGATAAAATATAGTATTGTTCTCTGGAGATAGAGTCGAAAACCAGTCTTGGCGACCCGTTAATGACAAATATACCAAGTTTTTATAGTCTAGATCTAAAGCACCATAAACTGAATTTGTTTTTGTTTTTCCATAAGGATAACTGTAGTTCAAAGTGGAAAAATTAGAAAGAGAATAAAAGTCAGGAAGTGTCATACCAGAGCCATTTACTGCCTCTTCGTCCCTAAGATTTGTCTTAGAATTTAATCCCACAATTGCATTCAATGAAATATCTTTATAAATATCCTTTTTATTGTAGTTTAAAGAAAGTTCAGAATTACGATTTATCAAATTCACTTTGTTACTTTGAACGTAACCAATAGGATTATTCAACGTAGTTAAGGGTAAATAACCAAAGAATTTATAGTTAGTCAAATCTTGTCCTACCCTACCTTGCAAAAATAATTCTGGAGTTACATTAACTTTCAAATTTAACATACTTATAAAGCGGTCTTTAGTGTCGTAATTTTTTATTTTATTAACAACAAAAAGTGGATTAGAAGCAATAGGAACTGGATTCCATGGCATCTCTATTCCGTTTTCATCATAACCATTACCTAAACTTCTTATATCAACCGTATTTGCAATCATATATGTTCCCCAGTTCGGATTCGACTCGGCGTCAGATACCGTTGGTCTATTATTTGATTGCTCATTATTATATTGTACTACGGCATCAAGGTGCAACCAACTCGTTAAATTTAATTCAGAAGCTAGATTTATGGTCTTTCTATTAAATTCAGAGTTAGGAACAATACTTTTATTTTCCATATTTGAAAAGGATAATCTTCCGGTTGCAATTTCGCTTCCTCCAGTAAGAGCTAGCGTATTTGTAAAAGTTTCTCCCATTCTATAAAAGTTCTTTATGTTATTTCGTTGTGCAACATAAGGTCTTTTCACTCCATCAAATTGAATCACATCGCTTCCGTCAATTTTAGCACCCCAAGACCAGCGACCAGTAGCAAGAGCTTCTGCTTCAGTAACGGGTTTCATACCTAGCTGTCCTTGTCCATATTCATACTGCCAATCTGGTTTTATGGAAGGTGTTTCAACAGTATAATTTGAGTTGTACTCCACTCCTATTCCTTTTTGTGCAGTTCCTGTTTTAGTTCGAATCAATATCACACCATTAGCAGCCATAGATCCATAAAGCGCAGCAGCAGTTCCTCCTTTTAAGATTGTTATGCTCTTAATATCATCTGGATTAATTCCTGAAATACCATCGCCTCTATCCACGTTCATTCGCTCTCCATTACCTATCATTGGAAGATTTAATTGCGTATTGTCTAATGGCAAATCATTCACCACATACATGGGCTGGTTATTTCCGTTTAATGAACCGTTACCTCTAATAACAACACGGCTTGATCCATTTGCACCCGTGGAAGTGCTAGTGGCATTTACACCAGCAATTTTTCCAACTAAAGCATTAGCGATACTTACCTCTTTTGACTTTGCGAAATCTGTTCCTTTTAGCTCTGTAACCGAATTTGTAACTGCCTTGGTTGATTTTTTTACACCTAATGCTGTTATGATAACTTGGTTAAGCATGTTTTCTGCTTCGATTAAAGAAACCACCAAATCCTTTTCATTAGCTGAAATATTGACTTCTTTATTGTCAAATCCCATATAGCTAACTATTAAAGTCGATTTATCCTGCGGTAATTTCAGCGTAAAAAAACCCTGCTCATCTGTTACAGTTGAAAAATTCCTATTCCCTTTAACATAAATTGTTGCACTTATAATAGGCAATCCATCCACTTGGCTGATTACTTTTCCTGAAATAAGCTGCTGGTTAATCTGCTTATCTGAAACTTGTGCTTTTGTGGAAACTTCTTGTGCTTTTGTGGATAGCGACATACAACCCAACAAAAACAGTGTTAATAGTTTACGATTCATAATTAGTTTTTTTTCATGGTGGTTAGTTTAATAATTTCAAATATAAAACTAAAATTGAATAATTTGAATATTTTTTGCAAATAAAAAAAATAACTGCATTTTTTTTGAAAAATATAGTTTTAATTAAGTTATTTATTACAATATGCTAGTAGATTTAAAACGAATAATATATTAGATTTAGAATCGGAAGATATTTATTGCATTTATTTTGCATTTAGAAAAATCTGTACAGTAACTTTCTTGCGTAGACCTTAATAAAATCAGGATCGTAAAATTGTATTCTAAGTGAACTGAAACTTAAAACAAATTATCATAAAAGGGAAATTTAGCAGAAGACGATAATAGGAGTGTCGATTCAAAAAAACAACATAAATAATCTGCTCGCTTAAGCGACGAAAACTATTTCATTGAATAGAGCAGTGACTAATTTTATTAAAGGAGTTGAGTGCAGTACTGTTTTGTATTCCTTGACTTCTAGATAGAAAGAACGAGAGTTTGTATCTACAAGTATTTTATTATCAAACAAAAAAAGCTGCAATTTCCGAAGAAAATGCAGCTTTTTATCTACTATTTTAACATATTGATTCACAAAAATTTTGAATTTATGATGTCTAGTGAGGTAATTTATTCTTTAGTAATCCATATAAATAAGTACCTAAAAGTGCTCCAAAAAGCACTATAAAAACAGTCCAAAATCCTGCTCCTATCAATATAAATATTGGTCCTGGGCATGAACCAACTAATGCCCAACCCAATCCAAATAATATTCCACCAATCCAATAACGAGCGGAACCTTTTTCTTTGTCTTCAATTACTATTGGTTCTCCTTTAATGTCTTTAATATTTTTTCTTTTGATCAGCTGGATCCCAATCACTCCTACCAAAATTGCTACAGAAATAATTCCGTACATGTGAAACGATTGAAATTGGAACATCTCGTAGATTCGATACCACGAAACAGCTTCTGATTTGGTTAGGACTATTCCAAAAATAAATCCAACTACTAAGTATTTTAATATATTTTTCATGCTTTGTTTTCTAATGTTTAAAATTTGACTACTGAAGTATTATTAGCTTAGAAGTAATGGCAATAAAAAATGTGCCATAATTAAACCACCAACAAAGAACCCAATTACTGCTTTCAAAGAAGGAATTTGTAAATTACTTAAACCAGAAATCGCATGACCTGATGTACAACCTCCAGCATACCGTGATCCAAAACCAATTAAAAGACCACCAATTAATAAGATTGCTATAATCTTAGGTGACTGTAAAATTTCTGTTCCAAAAAGTGCTTGTGGCATTAATTTACCGTTGGGAGCATCAATTCCCATTTCAGCTAATTGTTCTATAGTCTGAGGATTTATAGATACATTTGAAGGATCACTCATGAAATTGACAGCAACAAATCCACCTAACATGGCTCCTAAAACAACCACTAAATTCCAACGCTGCGCTTTCCAGTCAAAGTCAAAAAAGGATACTTTTTTACCTAATCCAGCAATCGAACATAACGATCGCAAATTAGAAGACATACCAAACGTTTTTCCAAAATAAATTAAGCAAAGCATAATCAATCCTATTATTAATCCTGAAACGTACCATGGCCACGTTTGAAAAATCATTTCCATATTTTATTTTTTCACAAAGATAGAACGCATTTTCAATAAAAGGAAGCGGTAAAGCAATGAAAGTGACTATATAAATTGATAGCTCATTTTACAAATACATCACTAATAAAAAACTAAAATTCAAATCCACTGTAATTCAATGTTTAAAAAATAATAGGATTTAAATCGCATGTGTGACTTATGTTACTGAGCACGCTCTTTTGTCAATCTATCTTTGCTTCATAAACCTGATAAAATAATTATGAAGAATATAAATTTTATACTGCTCATCGGAATTTTGATTATATCTACTGTTGCATTTGGTCAAGACACCTTGATTATTTCCAAAAAGGATATTTGGATAAAAGCAGCTGATAAGAACTTACAAATAAAGATTTCAGATCAAGACTTTAAATCCGCACAAGCAGATTACAGACAATCAAATTCGTTGTTTTTGCCAAGTATTTCAGCTTCACATACGGCCATTTCTACAACAAATCCTTTGATGGCTTTTGGATCTAAACTAAATCAGGAAATTTTGACAGCCTCCGATTTTGATCCAGCTTTGCTTAATAATCCGGCGCGAACAAAAAACTTCGCTACTAAATTCGAAATTCTACAACCCTTAATTAATGTCGACGGAATTTATGGAAGGCAAGCCGCTAAAGCGAAAATGGAAGCGTATGCTTTACAGACGGAACGTACTAAAGAATATTTAGAGCTGGAGGTTAACAAAGCTTTTATGGAATTACAATTAGGGTATAAAGCTGTAGCAGTTTTAGAAAAAGCGAATATAACGGGAGATGCTAATCTAAAATTGATACAAAACTATTTTAAACAAGGCATTCTTCAAAAAACGGATTTACTATCGGTGCAAGTTCGTGTAAATGAAGTACAAAATCAGTTGCAATACGCTAAAAGTAATGTACAAAATGCATCTGATTATTTAGCCTTTCTTTTAAATGAAGACAACACTAATAAGGTCTACAAACCACTTGAAGAGCTGGACAATCTAATTGCATTGGAAAGAATAAATACTACTCTTTCTATTGATAGAAAAGACATTCAAGCAATGGACAAATCATCCGAAGCTTACGCAAAAATGTTGCAATTAAGTAAAATGATTTTCTTACCAAGATTAAATGCTTTTGGGAGTTACGAGTTGTACGATGACACTTTATTTGGAACCACAGCGAAAGGATATTTAGTAGGAGCGCAATTATCATGGAGCTTATTCGACGGTTATAAATCAATTGGGAAAATGGAAAAAGCAAAAGCAGAATTCCAAAAATCAGAAATTGAAATGCAACAATATAAAGCCAAAAGCCAGTTGGAATTAAACAAAGCAGATCGTCAATTGAAAGATGCGGAGAACAAAGTGAGTCTTTCTAAACTTGCTTTAGAACAATCGCAAGAAGCATATCGCATTCGCAACAACCGTTTTACTCAAGGTTTAGAAAAAACTACCGACTTACTACAATCAGAAACACAGATGTTTCAAAAAGAATTAGAGTTTTTACAAGCAGTTTTCGAATATAATTTTACTCAAAACTATTTACATTTTTTAACGAAATAAAGGAATTAAAATTCAATTGCAAAATTACTTTTTGGCTTTTTATTCCTGCAAAGTTTACAAAACCTTGTAGGTCTTTAGAAAATTAATTTAGTCCTTTTTTAAAAAATTGAAACTTAAAACATACCTACAAGGTTTAAAAAAAACCTTGCAGGATAAAAAACAATAAATACAAAACCATGAAAAAGATATTTATACCCTTATTTGCAGTAATTCTTTTAGCTTCTTGTAACAGCGAAAAGAAACAAGAAATTGCAAAAGAACCTGCTATTGCTGTGAAAGTAAGCGGAGTTTCTGAAAATAGCAACAGTCCTTTTGTGACTGCAAGCGGAAAAATTGAAGCTAAGAACAGTGCTAACTTAAGCACTAGAATGATGGGATATGTAACTAAAGTTCATGTGCAAGTTGGTCAAAAAGTGAATGCTGGACAATTATTAGTAAGCATTAATAATACTGATTTACAAGCTAAAAAAGCGCAGGTTGATGCGAGTATTCTTCAAGCGACTGCAGGATTTAACAGTGCTAAAAAAGATTACGATCGTTTTGTGAATTTGTTCAAAATGCAAAGTGCTTCTCAAAAAGAATTGGATGATATGACTGCACGCTACGAAATGGCAAAAGCTGGATTAGAAGGTGCGAAACAAATGAGGAATGAAGTATTGGCTCAGTTTTCTTATTCGAATATTACGGCTCCATTTGCTGGTGTTGTAACCAATACATTTATCAAACAAGGTGATATGGCTAATCCAGGAATGCCTTTAGTAAGTGTTGAAGGTGCCTCTAAATTACAAGTCATGGCAATGGTGTCTGAAAATGATATTGCGGCAATTACAAAAGGAATGCCAGTTAGTGTTTTAGTAAAATCATCAAATGAGAAACTAAACGGAAAGGTAAGTGAAGTAAGTATTTCAGCTACTAATACGGGAGGGCAATATTTAGTAAAAGTAGATTTAGATAAAACAGACGCTACTGTTTTATCAGGAATGTTTGTCAATATTCAGTTTCCAATTGCAAATAAAGCAAACACATCAAAAAGTGAAGTGCTACTACTACCAGAATCCGCTTTAGTAAAACAAGGACAATTAACTGGAATTTATACTATTGGAACTGGAAATGTAGCCATATTAAGATGGTTGCGTGTTGGGAAAAACTTTGGCGACCAAGTTGAAGTTTTATCTGGACTTTCGGCAGATGAACAATATATTGTTTCGGCAGATGGGAAATTGTATAATGGAGCAAGTATTAGTGTTCAGTAAAGGAGTGATCAGTGCTCAGTGCTCATTAAAAGAAAAAAAAGTGTTCACTGTTCAATGTTCATTTTAGATAAATAATAAGATTTTGTAATTAATTCCGCGTGAGGGATAGCAGTGAAAATCCCACGCTTTTTAGCGTGGATTGTAACGGATAGCCCGACCCGACCTTTTGGGAGGGTCACGCCCAAATAAATAAAAAATTATGCAAGAAGGTATTTCTGGTAAAATAGCCAATTTATTCATGAACTCAAAACTGACCATCTTATTGATGATAGGTTTGATGATTATTGGAGTTTATAGTTCGTTTTTGATTCCAAGGGAGGAAGAACCTCAGATAAATGTACCAATGGCCGACATCTTAGTTGGTTATCCAGGAGCAAGTCCGTCAGAGGTTGAAAGCCGTGTGGCAAAACCGTTGGAGAAAATTATATCCAACATAAAAGGTGTTGAACATGTGCATACGATGGCTATGAACGGCCAAGCCATGATTATTGTACAGTTTTATGTGGGTCAAGATGTGGAGCGCTCGTATGTGAAATTATACGATGAATTAGCAAAACATGAGGATATGTTCCCAAAAGGAGTGTATAAACCAATAGTAAAAACACGTTCGATTGATGACGTTCCGATGCTAGGAATTACTTTATGGAGCGAAAAAGAAGATGCTTTTCAAATTCGACAAATTGCTGAAGAAGTAACTTCGGAGATTGAGAAAATCAAAGATGTAGCTATTACAAAAGAAATTGGCGGTAGTATTCGTGCGCTAAAAGTAGTTTTAGACAAAGATAAAATGGCCGAAAATGGCGTTGATGCCTTAGGAATTATGCAAATGATTCAGGCTAATAACGGCAGTTCGCAATCGGGTGGTTTTGTTCAAAATGATCAGGAATATTTGGTTACTACTGGCCAGTTTTTATCGAATGCTGAAGATGTAGAAAACTTAGTGGTGGGTATCAATAAAAATATGCCTGTATATTTGAAGCAAGTTGCCAAAGTGCAAGACGGCCCAGAAACGCCAAGAAGTTATGTGTCTTTTGGATACGGCAAAGCCAATGAAAAATTTAAAACAGCTAAATCAGAATATCCTGCGGTTACTATTTCTATAGGTAAAGTAAAAGGAGCTGATGCGATGAAAATCTCGGAGAAAATCCTTCACAAAGTAGAATTATTGAAGAAAGATTTAATTCCTGATGATGTTCATGTTGAAGTAACTCGAAATTATGGTGAAACAGCTTCGGATAAAGTAGGTGAACTTTTATTTCATTTATTTATTGCGATTGTGGCTGTAACAGTTTTAGTGATGCTGGCCATGGGATGGCGCGTTGGATTAGTGGTGTTTTTCTCCGTTCCATTAACTTTTGCGTTGACTTTATTTAGCTATTATTTATTGGATTACACTTTAAATAGAATTACACTATTTGCACTCGTTTTTGTGGTGGGAATTGTGGTTGATGATAGTATTATTATTGCCGAAAATATGCACCGTCATTTCAAGATGAAGCGACTGCCGTTTAAACAAGCAGCTATTTATGCGATTAATGAAGTAGGAAATCCAACAATATTAGCCACTTTTACAGTTATTGCAGCTATTTTACCAATGGCTTTCGTATCAGGAATGATGGGCCCTTATATGAGTCCGATGCCTATTGGAGCTTCGATTGCAATGATATTATCACTATTCGTAGCCTTGACGGTAACGCCTTACTTAGGCTATCATTTACTTCAAGAAAAAGATACCCAAGAACATAAAGAAGCGGAAGGACTAGAAACGAGCCGTATCTATAAAATATATAATAAGTTAGAGCGTCCATTATTAGAAAGTAGCTCCAAAAGAAGAATACTTTTAGCGGTAACTATTTTGTTATTAATTGGTTCGGTTTTTATGTTTTTTACCAAATCGGTGGTGGTAAAAATGTTGCCTTTTGATAATAAAAATGAGTTCCAAGTAGTGATTGATATGCCAGAGGGAACTACGTTAGAACGCACAACAGCGGTAACTAAAGAAATTGCGCAATACCTGTCAACAAGACCAGAAGTAGTTAATTATCAAAATTATATTGGAACCTCGGCTCCTATCACGTTCAACGGATTAGTGCGTCATTACGACATGCGTGGTGGTAGTAATATGGCCGACATTCAAGTTAATTTACTACACAAAGAAGAAAGAACGATTCAAAGTCACGCCATTGCGAGAGACATGCGTGCCGATGTGCAGAAGATTGCTAAGAAATATGGTGCGAATGTAAAACTAATTGAAGTGCCTCCAGGACCGCCAGTCTTATCAACTTTAGTTGCTGAGATTTATGGCGGACCTAATTATAACGAGCAAATAAAAGTAGCGAAGCAAGTAAAAACTATTTTAGAAAATACGGCTGATGTAGTCGATATCGATTGGATGGTTGAGGACAATCAAGTAGAATACAAACTCGAAATAGACAAAGAAAAAGCAATGCTAAACGGAATTGCGCCACAGCAAGTAGTGGGGAATCTTACCTATTTACTGAAAGAATATCCTATTTCTAATTTGTACGATGAAAATTCAAATGATAATGTAGCAATCGTTCTTTCTCTTGACGACAAAGACAAAACAAGTTTACAAGACATTCAGAATCTAAAAATCAAAGGAAATCAAGGCAACATGATTCCGGTAAGTGATTTGGTAAAAGTAAAAACAGATACTTTACAAAAAACCATTTATAGAAAAGATCAAAAACGTGTGGTTTATGTAACAGCTGATATGGCTGGAGCTTTAGAAAGTCCTGTATATGCCATTTTAGGAATGAGCGACCAAATGGCTAAAATGAAAGTTCCAAAAGGCTATAAAGTAGAGAAATTGTATATGGAACAACCTACTGACGAAAGTAATTTTACAGTAAAATGGGATGGAGAATGGCAAATAACATTAGAAGTATTCCGTGATTTAGGAGTTGCTTTTATGGTAGCTATTGTCATTATCTACATGTTAATAGTAGGATGGTTCCAGAACTTTAAAACACCAATTGTAATGATGTTGGCTATTCCGTTATCCTTGATTGGGATTGTTTTTGGCCACTGGCTGTTAGGTGCTTATTTTACAGCTACTTCTTTCATTGGGATGATTGCATTAGCTGGTGTAATGGTTCGAAACTCGGTTTTACTGATTGACTTTATAGAGATTAGATTGCAAGACGGAGTTCCGTTGAAACAAGCGATTATAGAAGCTGGAGCGGTAAGAACCTCCCCTATTTTGTTAACCACTGGAGCAGTAGTTATTGGAGCATCGATTATATTATTTGATCCATTGTTTCAAGGATTAGCGATTTCATTAGTGTTTGGAGCGATAGTTTCCACCATTCTAACATTGCTAGTAGTGCCGTTAATTTATTATATAACAGAGAGAAAAAAATGGGAATCCAATTCTGAAATTTCAATCAAGAATGATGATGAAGCATTATAATTTAATAAAATATAAACTATGAAACTACTAATCATAACTGCAGTCTTAGAATTTGAAAAAGACATTAAGGCGATGCTAAAAAAATCTAATGTAAAAACCTTTACTTATAAAGAAGTAAAGGGGTTTACAGATCTTTCTGAAGAAGCTATTGAAAGCAACTGGTTTGCTGGCGATATGAATGAGACGGAATCCATACTCTTTTATGCTTTTGTCAAAAAAGAAAATATTGACTCACTGTTTGATTTGGTTAATGACTTTAATGCAAAACAAGCAGCCAAATCAAACATTCATATTGCTGTGCTGAATATTGAAAAATCTAATTAATAACAACTAAATAAGAGGATGAGCTTCCTTCATCACTCGCCAATATATAATGAAAAATAGAATAGTAAGATTCGTAGCGGGAACATATATTAACTAGTTTAATTTTAGCACATTATTTTAGTACTAATTGGTTGTGGCTTACAGCTTTTGTAGGAGCTAATTTATTTCAATCTTCCCTTAGCAAATGGTGCTTATTAGACACTATTTTAGAGAAATTAGGAGTAAAAGATTAGTCAGTAGTAATTAGTGATTAGTGACTAGTTCTTAGCATTTAAGACGTACAAATGAATTAGAATTCTAGAAAAAGAATTATTAGCTTAAGATTACAAATTAAAACAAGTGGATTATTTTGATACTTCTATTGACAAAAAAAACATTTTGTAATCAATAGGACTCAAAGTTCTATTTATCTTTGTGCTGCTCTTCAAAGTTTTTCTTGAGCAATTACAAATCATTTTTAACGTTAAGGATTTATGAACAATATCAAAAAAACTTTTCTTTTTTTAGCATTAGCATTATTAAGTGGTTCCTGCGTGAGCACAAAATCGACTTTAAAAAACGTGGATGATAATGCTCCAAATCTTGTGGTTACAAAAGATAATACTTTTGTGATTACTAAGTATAGCGATGATAAAAAATACGGTTATGACGAAGATTACCCGATCAATATTTTTTATAGAAACACATTAAATGACAAAATTAATCAAGAACGTTTCTTGAATGCTTTGGCTGGGCCAAAAGGCGAAAAAATAACGTACTCAAAATTAGAAAGCTGTTGTCCTTTTCCAACCAAAAGAACGGATCTTGGCGCTGGTTTATTAGATGTTTACGAGTTAAAATGGGAAGGGCAAAAAAAACCTATAAAATTATATTTAAATATTTTTGAAAAAGGAGTCTTAATGGTTCCAGTTGGGCTTAGTTTAAATAAAAAGTAGTGTTGTAATTAAAATGTCTCAAAAATATTTTCAGTTTTTAAGGGCACTGAAAAATATTTTCAATTCTATATGTTATGTTTGATGGAATGGGATTGCTTCGTTCCTCGCAATGACTAATCGTTATTACTAGAGCAGGAAACAGCTTCAAATAAAACGTTAATAGCAAAGTAGTTTCACAAAACCTAACTATCTTTGCACTTTCAAAAAATAACTACTATGAACATACATAAAATTCCTCAAATTAAGCATACTGAAAGCGGCAACTTCTTCCTATTAGCTGGTCCTTGCGCGATTGAAAGTGAAGAAATGGCGATGCGAATTGCTGAAAAATTAGTTGGCATCACTGATAATTTACAAATTCCTTTTGTTTTTAAAGGTTCTTTCAAAAAAGCAAATCGTTCTAGAATCGATAGTTTTTCAGGAATTGGAGACGAAAAAGCACTTAAAATCCTTAGAAAAGTGTCAGAGACATTTCATGTTCCTACAGTTACAGATATTCATACGAATGAAGATGCGGATATGGCGGCACAATATGTGGATGTTTTGCAGATTCCAGCTTTTTTAGTTCGCCAAACGGATCTAGTTGTGGCTGCTGCCAATACTGGAAAAGTAGTAAACTTGAAAAAAGGACAATTTATGAGTCCAGAAAGCATGAAGCACGCGGTACAAAAAGTGTTAGATTGTCAGAATGAAAACGTAATGATTACTGATAGAGGAACCATGTTTGGTTACCAAGATATGATTGTCGATTTTAGAGGAATTCCTACTATGCAACAATATGCTACAACGGTTCTTGATGTAACACACTCTTTACAACAACCCAATCAGACTGCAGGTGTAACTGGTGGAAGACCGGATATGATTGAAACTGTTGCTAAAGCTGGTATTGCAGTGGGCGTTGATGGAATATTTATAGAAACTCATTTTGATCCCGCTAACGCAAAAAGCGACGGTGCTAATATGCTTCATCTAGATTATTTTGAATCGCTGATGACTAAATTAGTAGCGATTAGAAAAACAATAAATACATTTTAATTTTAATACAAAGTTCATTGAAAACTAAAGTTTTATTTTTCGTCTTGTTCGGATTTTCATTAAGCACATTTGCACAAGAAGAAATTAAAGTAGAAAAATATACCGCTCATAATAAAGGAAAATTCTTTGTTTCATGGGGCGGAAATAGGGAAAGCTACACAGACTCTGACGTAACTTTCAAAGGGAAAGATTACAACTTTACAGTTGATAATATGACTGCGCACGATAAACCAAAAGGATGGCATTTGGACTACATAAATCCTGTGAAAATGACAATTCCTCAAACGAATTTCAGATTAGGATATTATATTTCTGATAATTATAGCGTTACAATTGGTGTGGATCATATGAAGTATGTAATGACACAAGATCAAACTGCTAATGTTTCAGGCGCAATCAATTTACCAATTACAGATGCAGGCTCAATTCACAATCGAATTTATAACAACACTCCAGTTAATTTTACGGATGAAACCTTCTTAAAGTATGAACACACTGACGGATTAAATTACGTACACACCGAGATATCAAGACACGATGATATTTCAAAATTTCTGGGTCTTCCTAATATTGACAAAGTTCAAATTAATTTCACTGAAGGTTTGGGACTTGGTTTACTTTATCCTAAAACAAACACAACGCTACTGGGAAAAGATCGTCATGATGATTTTCATATTTCAGGTTTTGGTGCTTCGGCGAAAGCGGGGCTTAACATAACATTTTTTAAATATTTTTACATTCAAGGAGAATTAAAAGGCGGTTACATTAATATGCAAGATATTAGAACAACCCAAAGTAAAGAAGATAGCGCGTCACAAGATTTTTTCTTTTTTCAAAGAATAATTGCAGTCGGTGGAATTTTTAGAATATAAAATAATAGGGTTTAGAGTTTCTTTTGAAATTTTTTAAAGTGACCGCAATAAACTTAAATATCTAATGTAAAAAGAAGGCTTGAATTTTAATATTCCAGCCTTTTTTTGTTTTAGATTGTAAATTTGAAAATAATAAATCCTTATTTAGTTAGATTTAAATTCAAAGTTAGTAGAATTCTTGTTTTTTTATATAAATTTGGAAAGAGGCCCAAAATTTTAATAAAAGAACTGTCACATATTTGAAAATATGAAATTATTTAAAAACTGTAAATCCTGCTAAATCAATGAATTCAAATTCTACTACTACTGATTCTGATGGAAAATATTCGTTTGATAATTTTTTCAATATTTCGGCTGATTTAATATGTATTGCAGGGTATGACGGTTACTTTAAGAGAATTAATCCCTCTGTATCAAAATTATTAGGATACAGTGAGGAGGAATTGTACGCTAAACCCATAAGTGCATTTGTTTATTCTCCCGATTTAAAATTAACATTAGAAACAAGAGAGCAAGTCTATAAAAGCAAACCACTATTAAATTTTGAAAATCGTTATCTCACTAAAAGCGGTGAAATCGTTTGGCTATCATGGACTTCAATGCCTGTAGATGCAAATCAATTAATTTATGCGATTGCAAAAAACATAACACATAAGAAAAAAGTAGAAGGCGAAAGAAATTTACTTTTAAGTAATCTGACACAAATAAATAAGGAACTGAGAATACTTTCTCATAAAACTTCTCATGATTTGAAGTCCCCTATCAACAATATGTTATCCGTATTTAGTCTGATTGATGTTTCTAAAATTGATGATGAAGAAACACTTGAGCTGATCAATATTTTAAAATTAACAAGCGAAAATTTAAAAGATACATTAAATGATTCTATTGACACTTTAATTGAAAATGCAAACATCAATACTCAAGTTGAAGAGATAAACTTTAATGAATGTCTTATTGAAGTTTTAGTGTCGATAAATTCACTAATTGTTGATTCGAAAGCAAGTATTACTTTTGATTTTTCGGAAGTAGAAAATGTAGTTTTTAACAAGGCTTATATTAAAAGCATTTTTTTAAATCTACTTACGAACTCAATTAAATATTCAAAACCATCAAGCGTACCAACAGTTAAAATTCGTTCTACAGTAGTGAACGGAATAAATCAATTAATTTTTTCAGATGAGGGACTTGGTTTCGACCTAGATAAAGTGAAAGATAAGATTTTTGGACTGTATGAAAAATTCCATACAAATGACGATACAAATAGTACGGGAATAGGACTTTATTTAGTTTACAATCACATCACAAGTTTAGGTGGAAGAATTGCTGTAGAAAGTAAAATAAACGAGGGTGCAACATTTACGATTTCATTTAAATATTGAAAAACATAAAAATTGCACCCACATTAATTTTGGTAACTTTTTATTCTATTATTCTATTATTCCATTTTGATCAATAAGATATAATAATGAAGCCATAGTTGCCGCACCTAATTCTAATTCTCTTTTATTAATTGCATCAAAAGTATCATTTGCAGCATGATGATAGTCAAAATAGCGTTGTGAATCTGGTTTTAATCCAGCTTTAACTATCTTTTTAGAAGTTAAAGCATCAATGTCAGAACCTCCATGACCTTTTGTAAAGCTATGAATTAAGTATGGTTCGAAAAGATTCTTCCATCCTTCGATTCTTTTAAAATTAGCATCGTCTGATTCGAAATTAAAACCCCTTGGAGTAAATCCTCCTGAATCACTTTCCAGAGCAAAAATGTGATTTTCTTTATTCAGTTGTGCTACTTCTTCGTATTTTTTTCCGCCTTTACCACCATTTTCTTCATTCATAAAAAGCACAACGCGTATCGTATTTTTAGGTTTGTATCCAAGATTTTTGAAGATATTGACTGCTTCCATGCTTTGCACCACTCCTGCTCCATCATCATGTGAACCATCTGCTAAATCCCAAGAATCAAGATGTCCTCCCACAACAATTATTTTTTCAGGATGTTCGCTACCTTTTAATTCTCCTATAACATTATATGATAAAACATCTTCCATTTGTTTGCAAGATTGTTTGAAATAAAACTTCAACTTAGAATTACTTTTAAGTGATTTACTTAATAATTCAGCTCCGTTGGTGCTTATAGCTGCTGTTGGAATATATTTTGATTCTGGCAAATCACCATAGCTTTGATTACCTGTATGTGGGAAATCATCTAATCGTAAGTTCATCGAGCGTACAATTGTTCCAACGGCTCCAAATTTTGCTGCTTCCTTAGCACCTGCGTATCTTTGATCTACACAACCTCCGTAAGATTTAAAAGTTTCAATAAGCTCTTGCTCCATCGGTCTGTTAAAAAATACTATTTTACCTTTAATCTTATCTCCTAATGTATTGAGTTCAGCTATTGTTTGCACTTCAATAACTTCAGCGGCAAGACCATTTTTAGAAGTTGCGATAGAACCACCTAAAGCGCATATTGGAACAGAAGTTTTAGCTTTGTTATCCATTATGTAAGCAGTTTCTTTTTCACCTCTTACCCATTTTGGCACCATCACTTCCTGCAAATAGACTTTATCCAAACCAAGAGTTTCTAATTGGGCTTTTGTATATAAAACTGCTTTCTGCGCATTTTCTGAACCCGATAATCGAGATCCTATATTATTCGAAAGATGATCTAGCCATGAGTAACACTTTGAATTTGTTAGCGAAGATTTATAGATTTCTTTAAACATTTGTTCATCTTTACTTTGAGCAGTCAATGTTACACCGCTAAAAAATAAAGCCGCTAATAGAAAAGTTTTTTTCATAATTTATAAAGATTAAAATCAATTTTGTTTGGAAATTTTAATTTATTATTATCAGGCAATTTCGTAATTAATAACGAATAATTAATATTAAGATACAAAAAAATCCTGCAAATTTAAATTTATTGCAGGATCTTTAAATATCAGTTAAAAAATAACCTTTTCTTTTTGAAATTAAATTTACTATTCAACAAGCAATTCAAAAACTTGATTTGCTATTTCAATTTCTTCATTTGTAGGAATTACTAAAACTTTAGTTTTAGATTCGGCTGTGCTTATTTCTCTAATTTCCTTCGAACGCAATTCATTTTTTTCTAAATCCAGTTCGATACCAAAATAATCCATATCGGTACAAACCAATTTTCTAATATAAGATGAATTTTCTCCTATTCCCGCAGTAAAGATAATTGCATCAAGTCCGTTTAAAACGGCAGAATAAGAACCAATATATTTTTTTATTCGATACGCATTCATCGCTAAGGCTAACTGGCAATCTACATTTCCGTTTTCAGCTTGCTTTTCAATGTCTCTCAAATCGCTAAAACCAGTTAATCCTAACATACCACTTTGCTTTTGCAACATTGTGTTTACAGCCTCTAAAGAGTAACCTAAAGTATTTACTAAATAGAATATTATAGATTGATCTACATCTCCGCTTCTAGTACCCATAATCAAACCGTTCATAGGACCAAAACCTAAAGTGTGATCGACACTCTTTCCATTTTTAATTGCAGTCATACTACATCCATTTCCTAAGTGGATTGTAATTATTTTAGATTCTTTACTAAAAGAATTCTGGGTTAAATAGTGAATTGCATTCTCTGATACGTACTTATGACTCGTTCCATGGAAACCATATAATCGAATCTTGTTTTCAGTCAATAGATAATTGGGCAAAGCGTACTTGTGAGCAATTACGGGTATTGTTTGGTGAAAAGCAGTGTCAAAAACAGCTACTTGTTGGGCATTTTTAAATATTTCAGAAGCAACAATGATTCCCTCTAAATTTGCAGGATTGTGCAAAGGCGCTAAATCAAATAACTGCCTGATTTTCTCCTTAACTTCCTCAGTAATTACGACTGTATTTGAAAACGTGCTTCCACCATGAACTACGCGGTGTCCCACAGCTTCAATTTCTTCGGTGCTAATAATAACGCCAAATTCTTCGTCCATTAAAAGGCTAGCTATTTTCTCCAACCCTATTTTATGGTCAGCGATAGGTAAAGATTCCTCAATTTTATTTGAAGTGCTTACAAACGTCAAGTTTGAAATTTCTAATCCAATTCTATCAATCATACCAGAACAAATTACTTCGTTTGCTGGCATTTCGATTAATTGGTATTTTATAGAGGAACTCCCCGAGTTTATTATTAATATTTTCATTTTTTAACTATTTTTTGCCGCGAACATATTATGGCGTAAAGGTTTTTACTATTATTTCAATTTTGCTAATGCACAAATATTATTACTAAATATTCAAAAACAAGATCATTAGTGACTTTGCGTTAAAAATTATTCCTTGTTTTAAAAACTAAAGTCCCTGTGCTTGTATAGCAGTAATAACTACTGTGTTAATAATATCGTCCACAGTACAACCACGACTTAAATCATTAACTGGCTTGTTCAACCCTTGTAACATAGGACCAATTGCTAATGCGCCAGTTTCTCTCTGAACAGCTTTATACGTATTATTTCCAGTGTTCAAATCAGGGAAAATTAAGACACTTGCTTGTCCAGCTACTTCAGAATTTGGCATTTTACTTCTTCCTACTTCCATGTCAACCGCTGCATCATATTGTATAGGACCTTCAATTTTCAAATCTGGGCGCTTCTTTCTCAC
Organism: Flavobacterium weaverense; assembly: GCF_003688495.1. GTDB lineage: Bacteria > Bacteroidota > Bacteroidia > Flavobacteriales > Flavobacteriaceae > Flavobacterium > Flavobacterium weaverense. The sequence continues at coordinate 374,103 of NZ_REFH01000009.1, forward strand.
AATTTCAGTTGCAGTTCTAACCTTTGTTACTTCATCACCTTTTCCAGAAGAGCCAGACGAGTACGAAAGCATTGCAATTTTTGGCTCAATGCCAAATGCCCAACTAGAATCTGCAGAAGAAATTGCAATTTCTGCTAGCTGCTCAGCTGTTGGATTAGGGTTTATGGCGCAATCTCCAAATACAGAAACTCTATCTTCTAGACACATAAAGAAAACAGAAGAAACTACACTTGAATTTGGCTTAGTTTTAATGAATTGTAAAGCAGGCAAAATTGTATGCTGTGTCGTGTGAGCAGCACCAGAAACCATTCCGTCTGCATGTCCTTTATAAACCATCATAGTTCCAAAATAGGATACGTCGACCATTAAATCTTTGGCCATTCCTAAAGTTACATTCTTAGCTTTTCGCAATTCGTAGTATGTATTTACATAATCATCAAAATACTTAGATTCTACAGGATTTACGATTTCAATTTTCGAAAAATCAAAAGTAATTCCTAACTCTGCAACTTTAGCTTCAATTTGTTTTCTGTTTCCAATGATTGAAATATCCACTACATCCATGGCAACTAAACGAGAAGCAGCAATAAGAATTCGATCATCATTCCCTTCTGGAAGAACTATATGCTTGCGGTGTTGTTTCGCTCTTTTTACTAGATTATATTGAAACATTTTTGGAGTCATCCCTTCTGCTTCAAATGCCAGCAATTTTTTAGATAAATTATCTAAGTCCACATATTTTTCAAATGTGTTTATCGATGTTTCTATCTTATGAGTATTATCAGCGTAAATTTTTGATTTAATATTACCCAATCGATTTGTAATTCCATAAGTACCGCCTTCAACAGTTATGATAGGTACGATCGTGGTTAAACCTTGAATCAATTTTATAATGCTATCTTCAGGAAGAATATTTCCAGTGAGAACAATGCCAGAAATCGTTGGGTAATTCACTGATTCATTTGCTTGGAGCGCTCCAAGTATGATGTCAGCTCTATCTCCGGGAGTTATAACAAGTGCATTTTCTTTTAGATGTAATAAGTAGTTATGCAGTTGCATGGCTCCTACACTAAAATTACCAACTTCATTATTCAAGAATTCATCCCCAAAAAGGACTTTGGCGCCAAGCAAATCAACAATCTCTTTAATCGTTGGATTATTCAAGCTAGAAATTAATGGAATTGCGTTTACCATAACCTCAATTGGAAGGCTACCTCTCAAACCATCTGTGACTAATCTAATGTTTTCTGGCTGGACTTTGTTGGCAATAACTGCTAGAACTTCAACATCTCGAACCTTAAATGAATCATATACTAAATAAAGACTGTCAATAAGTTCCTCCAAAGTCTTACCTACTCCTGAACCGACAATAATTGTTGGAATCCCTAAATTTTTAGCAATCAAAACATTCATATCGAGCTCAATCGCAGTTCCCTCTCCACTGAATCCAGTTCCTTCAACTAAAACAAAGTCAAAACGCTCTTCTAATTTCTTATATTTTTCAATAATTAAATCGAGAACCTCCCCTATTTTTCCTTTATTTTTCTTCTTGATTAATTTACTTTTAGTAATAGCATACGCATCTTCGAATGAAATATCCAAACCAAAATGACCTATTACTGTTTCAATGTGATTATCGCAGCTTCCGTCTTCAAAATCTTCAATTATTGGTCGAAAATAACCGACTTTGGCTGTTTTACCAATAAGCATACTCATCAAACCTAAAGTTATAATTGACTTACCACTATTTTGTTCGCTAGTAGCAATGTATATTGCTTTATTCATTTTATATATTTTTAATTTTATCCAATTAAAATTGGACATTTACTGTTTTACTAATTAAAACCAATCCCTCTTTTTAAAATAAATTATCATTCCAATAACTATCAAAACCATCACTCCTACAACGATAAAATAGCCGTTATGATACTCTAGTTCAGGCATATTTTTAAAGTTCATTCCATACACACCTACTATAAAAGTTAATGGAATAAATATGGCAGACACAATAGTTAGCGTCTTCATTATTTCATTCATTTTATGAGTCTGTGCCGAAAAAAAGAAATTAGAGGCGCTCTCTAATGATCCTAAATCAGATTCAATTTGTTCTAATAATTCTAAGCTCTTTTGATGTAAACGAAAAAAGAAACTAAAATTTTCAATTTCAATAACATTAAAAACAGTATCGTCTTTCAAACTTTTTATACCATACAAAGAATCTCTCAAAGGAATTATTGATCGCTTCAAGAAATTAAAATTATCACGATGTTTTTCAATACGTTCTAAAGTTAATGGATCCGCATTTCTTTTTGAAAGGGCAACCAATTCCTCTACTTTTTCCTCTTCATTTTCAATGGTGATATAAAAATTTTCCATTATCGCGTCTAGAAGTACATAGAGTAAGTAATCTACTTTCTTTGTTCGAACTAAACCAGAATGGGTGCGAATTCGTTCTCGAATATGGGTAAAAAAATCAGAGCGTTTTTCTTGGAAGGAAATTAAAATACCGTCTTTTATCAAAAAGCTAATCTGCTCTACACTTATATTATCAGAATCGCCTGCTGGGAGAAGCGATTTTATATTGAAAAAAAGTACATCTGATAATTCCTCGAGTTTTGTTCGTCTACTGGTATTTAGAATATCGGTCAGCATGAAATTATCTATTTCGAAAAAACTACCTATCGATTTTATTAAATCTATATTATTTAGACCGTGAATATTGAGCCAATTTGTTTTATTAGTATCTAGAAATTTAGCTAAATCAGCCACTTTAAAATCTTCATATTCTTTCAAGTCAATAGTGTCGTAAACAAACAATTGCATTTCAGAATCATTTTCTTTATGAATTCCCGTATATTCAAGATGATACGGCTGCAGTCTCTTACCTTTTTTAAATTTAATTTTTCTCATGTATAATCATTCACGAAGTAATATTACAAAAAACTTGTTCAATTGAATCACTACTAGGTCGCCTTAGCTTTCATGTAACACTATTGAGGCGTTTTATAATAGTTAACTACAAAAATAGGGATAAATACCTATTTACTATATGAGATAAATCATGTAATATTCACTTTACAGCGTTTAATGAACATTTGTTAATTTTAGTTAATTTTTTATATTTAAATTTTACCACTAGAAAATTGAAAATTATATTGATAGATTTGGAAATCGATAGTTACTTTTTGCGTAACTATTTTTTTATTTTAACTTATTTATAAACCATTAGAAGTATAACTAAATGATTAAAAAAAAATTATCTTTAATTATTGTTTGTCTTTTCCTTTTTTCAGCAAGTGAAACTTTTGCTCAAAGTAGAAAAGAGAAAAAAGCAGCGAAAAATGCAGTTGCAAAAGTGGACCCAAAGGCCGCTGATGCTAAAAAAGAACCTAAACCGTACAAGAAAGTTATTGATTCTACAGCAGTGACACAAAACGGTTTGATCATTGTTCATAAAGTAGATAAAAAGTATCTGTTTGAAATTCCTGATTCTATACTAGGAAGTGAAATGATGACCATCACTCGCTATTCTAAAACTCCTGCTGGAGGAGCAATCTTTGGTGGTGAAGAAATCAATAGACAAGTGGTTCGTTGGGAAAAAGGAATGAATAACAACATTCTTTTAAGATCTATTACTTACGTTATTATGTCTCCGGATGAGGACAAACCTTTGGCACAAGCCGTAAAAAATTCTACATCTGATCCAATCATCGGTAACTACGATGTACTAGCCTATAAAAAAGATGCAGATGGTAAAATAACTGGATACGTTCTTGATTTATCTACGACTTTTGACGCTGATGTTCAAACTTTTTCTTTAGATCCAATAAAGAAGCAAATGTTAAACATACAAGCATTTCAAAAAGACAGATCATTTATTTCTAAAGTGAGTAGCTTCCCAATCAATACTGAGATTAGAAGCGTAAAAACATTTACAACTACTCCACCACGAATTAATGCAACGCCAACACCTAAGATAGGAATTGATTTACCTTCGGCACTTGATGCTGGTGTTGTGACTATGGAAATGAACACTTCGATGATTTTATTGCCTAAAACGCCAATGCGAAAAAGAGAATTTGATGCTCGCGTAGGTTATTTTGCAAATCAATTTGGTGTTTTTGAAGAAGAATCACAAAAATCAGATACGAAAGTCTTTGCGGTAAGATGGCGCTTAGAGCCTAAATCTACTGAAGATGCTCAAAAACAAAAAAATGGCGAATTAATTGAGCCATTGAAACCAATTGTTTATTATATCGACCCCGCAACTCCTGAAAAATGGAAAAAATACATCAAACAAGGAATTGATGATTGGCAGGTTGCTTTTGAAGCTGCAGGTTGGAAAAATGCAATTCGCGGGGAATATTGGCCAGAAAATGATCCTACGATGAGTTTAGAAGATGCGCGTTTTTCAGTATTGAGATATTTCGCTGCAGAAATACAAAATGCATACGGACCTAATGTTCACGATCCTAGAAGTGGAGAAATATTAGAGAGCCATATTGGTTGGTATCACAACATTATGAGCCTATTAAGAAACTGGTATTTAATTCAAACAGCTGCTGCAAATCCAGAAGCAAGAGCTAAGAAATTTGATGATAAACTAATGGGTGAATTAATTCGATTTGTATCCTCTCATGAAGTAGGACATACATTAGGATTACGTCACAATATGGGTGCAAGTTCTGCGACACCAGTGGAAAAATTAAGAGACAAAGATTTCGTGGCAAAAAATGGTCATACTTCTTCTATTATGGATTATGCACGATTTAATTACGTAGCGCAGCCAGAAGATGGGGTAACTGACTTTTTTCCAAAAATTGGTGATTACGACAAATGGGCTATCAAATGGGGTTACTCTTATTTTGAAGATGCAAAAACAGAAAAAGCAGAAAAAGCTATTTTAAATGAAATGACTAAGGAAGCTTACAAGAACAATCGCTTGTGGTTTGGAACTGAAACTAGCCCGTATGATCCTAGATATCAAACTGAGGATATTGGAGACAATGCAATGAGAGCTTCAGAATACGGAATTAAAAATCTAAAAAGAATTCTTCCTAATTTACTAGAATGGTCTACAGAAAAAGGAGAAAGTTATAGTGAGCTTGATGAACTATACACTGCTTTAACAGGACAATTTAGAAGATATATGGGTCATGTTACTAAAAACGTAGGTGGAATCTATGATTCTCCAAAGACTTACGATATGACTGGAAATCAATTTACGGTTGTTCCAAAAAGCATTCAAAAAGATGCAGTTACTTTTTTAAATACACAATTATTTACGACTCCAAAATGGTTATTGAATCAAGATATTCTTTCTAAAATAAATCCAGAAAGTGGCGTTGAAGCTGTAAAGTCAATGCAAGATGCAACCTTAAGTAGCTTGCTAGCGGGAGATAGAATGGTTCGTTTATTAGAATCTTCTAGCATCAGCAAAGACAATTATTCTGTTGACGAATTAATTACTGATTTGAATAAAGGTATTTTTTTAGAGTTAAAAGGCAGCGGATCTATAGATATTTACAGACGAAATATCCAAAAACTTTACGTTGACAAACTAGTAGAATTACTAAAACCTGGGACAGCTACTGTGAGATCTGTACCTGTGGGAGTAACGTACGGCTTCTCGACAAAAAAAGTTAATTTATCTCAAACTGATTTACCATCAGTTGCAAGAGGACAGTTAATTGCATTGAGAAACGACTTAAAGACGTCATCTGGTAGAATGAGTGATCGAATGAGCAAGTTTCACGTTCTTGATTTAATTTCTAGAATTAGTTTAGCATTAGATCCAAAATAAAATATTTTATAATTGAGAAAGCACTACTTAGTGGTTTTATAAAATAAAACCTGACTTATATAATTATAAGTCGGGTTTTTTGATTCTAATAAAAAAGCCAGACTATAAATAGTCTGGCTTTCCACTTAAAATAAACAACCAATAAACTTAATCTTTTTGGTATTTAACTGCTAAGCTGTAGATAACTAAACCAAATCCTATTTTATTAATAGCATCAGCAATGTTATATACAACATCAATATTACCTGATGGAATAAATCCGTTGTACCATCCTGTTGTTCCCATCATATATCCTAATGGATAAATTGACCAACCAACTAGTACGAACCAACAGAGAATTTTGTGCGCTTTTTGTATTTCTCCTCCAGCTGCAGCAGCTAGTTTTGAAGCTTCACCTAACCAAATTTCATACACGATTAAGAAATAAGCAGCTCCAGAAATGAATCCCCATAAAGCAGCACTATCTGGAGCAATTACTTCTCCAATATAACCTGTAACTAGCATTACTATAGAGTAAAGAATCATTTTCCATAATAACGATTGTTTTGCTCCTGCTACCTTTAATATTAGATAAAACTCTAAACACATCAACGGTACAGTTAATACCCAGTCAACGTAACGGAAGAAAGTTGGAGATTCTCCAAAAGTCGCCCAGTAATCTCTCATGTAGAAATAATGCACTGCTGCAATAAAAGTAATTAAACCAGAAACTAAAACGGATGTACGCCATTTCCTGTCGAATTGGCTTAATGATAGAAAGAAAAATGCTGATGCAGCCATCATGGCCATGCAGCCTACAAAAAATGTAAAACCTACATAATCTGTTGGTAGTAATTTACCAACCAATGCTGAAATAAACATAAAGTTTGTCATAAGTGAAAATTTAAATGGTTTTTGTTTATTCAAATGTATAAAAAGTTAAACAATAATAAGTGTTTTTGTTTAAGTTTTTTTAACTATTTTTAAACAATAATAAAAGCAAATGAAAAATTACACTAACATCGCAATCGTAGCAAGCTTTTTTGCTCTATGGATGGATTCTTTTCTATCTGATAAACATCAGGTAATTATGGGATTTATGCTGATATTTTCATTTGGAATACTACATGGTGCCAATGATTTATTGTTAATAAAAAATATAAGCGCAGAAAACAAATCTAATTCATGGCTAAAAATCTTTACCTATTATGTAATTATTGTTTTAGCAGGCATACTAATTTTTTATTTAATTCCGCTGTTTGCACTTCTGCTCTTCATAATAGTCAGCGCAAATCACTTTGGAGAACAGCAATGGCAAAATTTAGATAACCATATTCCAAAATCATTGTTATTACTGTACCAATCTTTATATGGACTGATAATTCTCCTATTGCTTTTTAATTTTCATAGCGAACAAGTACAAGGAATAATTGAAACGATTACGCAAACTACTATTTCGACGGAAATATTTTTAATATCCCTTCAAATCTCGACTGCCCTATTTCTTAGTATGAGTGTTTATTTTTTCTGGAAAATAGAAAAAATTAGAAAAAAGATACTTTTAGAGTTATTCTTTCTAGTTGTGTTTTCAATATTATTTAAATCATCCAGTCTAATTTGGGGATTTGCAATTTATTTCGTTATATGGCATAGTATACCTTCAATTATAGATCAAATTAAATTTTTGAACAAGTCCTTTACTTTTCAGAACTTTTTTAGTTATTGCAAATCTGCTGGAGCATATTGGTTAGTATCAATAATTGGAATTTCGATTATTTACTATTTTTATCAGGATGAAGAATTATTCAATGCCTTGTTTTTTTCGTTTCTAGCAGCTATCACATTTCCTCATACCTTAGTTATAAATAAAATGTTTGGACAAAAGAACGCATTAGAATAAAGAGCATAAAAAAACCGTTCACTTTGAGTGAACGGTTTCTCTTTATTATATCCCGATAAAAATCGGGATAAGCAATTCATACAATTTTGTTATACAAAATTGATTTTCTGCTTATTTTACTTCTTCAAATTCAACGTCTTCAACATTGTCTCCTTGAGTAGCTTCACCTTGTGGCGCAGCTTCTTGTTGACCTTGTTCTCCTTGAGCATACATTGCTTCAGTAGCTGTTTTCCATGCTGCGTTGATGTTATCAAGCGCAGTTTGAATAGCTTCGATGTCTTGAGATTGGTGAGCCATTCTTAATTCAGTTAAAGCGTACTCTACAGCAACTTTATGATCATCAGCTAATTTAGAACCAAGTTCTTTTAATTGAGTTTCAGTTTGGAAGATCATTCCATCAGCTTCGTTCAATTTTTCTGCTCTAGATCTTGCGATTTTGTCAGACTCAGCATTAGCTTCAGCATCTTGTTTCATTCTTTCGATTTCTTCAGATGTTAATCCAGAAGAAGCTTCGATACGAATATCGTGAGATTTTCCAGTTCCTTTATCAGTTGCAGAAACTTTGATGATACCATTAGCATCAATATCAAAAGTTACTTCAATTTGTGGAACACCTCTTGGTGCTGGTGGAATACCGTCTAAGTTGAAACGACCGATAGTTTTGTTATCAGCAGCCATTGCTCTAGCTCCTTGAAGAACGTGTAGTTCAACAGTTGGTTGAGAATCAGCAGCAGTTGAGAAAACTTGAGATTTCTTAGTTGGAATAGTAGTATTAGACTCAATTAATGTAGTCATAACTCCACCCATAGTTTCGATACCTAAAGATAAAGGTGTAACGTCAAGTAACAATACATCTTTTACATCTCCAGAAAGAACTCCACCTTGAATAGCTGCTCCAATTGCAACAACTTCATCAGGGTTAACTCCTTTAGACGCTTTTTTACCAAAGAATTTTTCAACTTCTTCAGCGATTCTTGGCATACGAGTTGAACCTCCTACAAGAATAACTTCGTCAATATCAGAAACAGATAAACCTGCATCTTTCAATGATTTAGCAACTGGTTCCATAGAACGTTTTACTAAAGCATCAGTTAATTTTTCAAATTGTGATCTAGTTAATTTTTTAACTAAGTGTTTTGGTCCTGAAGCTGTAGCAGTTACGTAAGGTAAGTTGATTTCAGTTTCAGCAGAAGAAGACAATTCAATTTTAGCTTTTTCAGCAGCTTCTTTCAAACGTTGTAATGACATTGGATCAAGACGTAAGTCAATACCTTCTTCTTTCATGAAGTCAGCAGCTAACCAGTCAATAATTTCGTGGTCAAAATCATCTCCACCTAAGTGAGTATCTCCGTTTGTAGACAATACTTCAAAAACTCCGTCTCCTAATTCAAGAACAGAAATATCAAATGTACCTCCACCTAAATCGTAAACAGCAATTTTTTGATCTTTTCCTTTTTTATCTAATCCGTAAGCTAAAGCTGCAGCTGTAGGCTCGTTGATGATACGCATAACTTTAAGTCCTGCAATTTCACCAGCTTCTTTTGTAGCTTGACGTTGTGCATCATTAAAGTAAGCAGGAACAGTAATAACTGCTTCAGTAACTGTTTGACCTAAATAGTCTTCAGCAGTTTTTTTCATTTTTTGAAGAGTCATTGCTGACAATTCTTGCGCAGTATAAAGACGACCATCAATATCAACACGTGGTGTATTGTTATCTCCTTTTACTAACTTGTAAGAAACTCTTTTAGACTCTGAAGAAACTTCGCTAAAAGAATGACCCATAAAACGTTTGATAGAAGCAATAGTCTTAGTTGGATTAGTTACCGCTTGTCTCTTAGCAGGATCTCCTACTTTAATTTCTCCACCTTCAACAAAAGCGATGATAGATGGTGTTGTTCTTTTTCCTTCTGCATTAGGAATAACAACTGCTTCATTACCTTCCATTACAGAAACACAAGAGTTTGTCGTACCTAAATCAATTCCGATTATTTTACCCATTTTTAATATATTTAATTTTATTGTATATTAGTTTTATTCACTCGCAGTCATTAAGTCAATCTTTGTGCCAATACAAATGACCCTATTAAAATGTCAGTTTATGTTAAAATCCATAATAATTAATATGACAATATGACATTTCAGACTGACTGACATACTTATATAATGGTACATTTCACTATTAAAGGAACGCACTTCGAGCTTTACTACTTAAGCAATCAGCACTCTTTAATCGTCTAATAATGTTTATTAAATAATTAAATTTTTAAAGATTATTAGTACAAATCACCAACTAAGTTCTATGTTTGAAGAAATTTAAAATTATGAAATTTTCTACCGTTCAATTTGACGATAATAAAATTGAAATCTTCAACTCCTATTTAGGAAAAGAGACAATCAAATTAAATGGAGTTATCGTATCAGAAAAAAATTCAATTAGTGGTGGCACCCATACCTTTAAAATCCTAAAAAACGGTAAGGAAGCAGATTGTAAGATAATCTTAGGGTATGGTTCGAATGGAGTTGTAATGGACTTATTTATTGACAATGTTGCAGTAATACAGTCACCAAAAAGTTCTTTTATTATTCTTTTTATAATTGTTGGATTTATTATAGGTATCGCTTTAATACAAATGTTATATCATAACTATTAGAAGTAAAAGAATAAAGTCAATAATTAGTAGTGATAGAAATTATCATTTAGTTAATTTTGTTCGAGGCTAACCTACTTTAAAGCTAAAAATATAATTTAACCTGATAATAAATGACATCTTTTACAAAACAAATATCGCTACGTTGGTCGGATTTAGACCCTAATTTTCACGTGCGACATAGCGCTTACTACGATTTTGGTGCTCAGCATCGTATTGAAATATTAGAAAGTTTAGGTTTGACAATGAAAGTCTTACAGCAACAGCATTTTGGACCTATACTATTTAGAGAAGAATGTGTGTTTAGAAAAGAAATAAAGTTGGCTGATAAAATTACAATGCAAACCAAAATCTCTAAGATGAGACCTGACGCAGCGAGATGGTCCATTATCCATGAGTTCCTTAATGAAGAAGGGAATCTTTGCGCAGTTATAACTGTAGATGGTGCTTGGATGGATACTAAACTGAGAAAGATAGCAGATCCAACACCTGAAATCGCTGTTGAAGCCATTAGCCTTTTTCCTAAAAGTGAAGACTTTATAAGCATCTAATACAAATTGTAAAACTACAGATGTTTCTAAATTCTGTCAAGTAATATAATTTTAAGAACTTCTATAAATACTATTACCATTATGAAAACTAGAAATTACTCAGTGGTTTACAGAATAATGCATTGGTCCATTGCAATTTGCTTGACTTTAATGTTAATTACAATTTTCTTGCGTTTAACTTGGATGAACAAGACTAACATGGCCATAATAATTCAAGATTATTTAGCTACAACTTCTCAATCCTTGTCACAAGAAGAAGCAATCATTCTCGCAAAAAAAATACGAAAACCAATGTGGGACTGGCATATTTACATCGGATATGCTTTAGTAGGACTATATAGTTTGAGATTGATACTGCCATTTTTTGGTCAAATGAAATTTACTAGCCCTCTTAATTCAGCGCTCTCCGTAAAAGAAAAATTTCAATATTGGGTTTACATCATTTTCTATTTATGTATTGCGGTATCATTAACTACTGGATTAATCATTGTTTTAGGACCTGAAAATCTAAAGGATTCTATGGAGCAAATACATGTGCTCTCCATTTACTACTTACTCTCCTTTATTATCTTACACCTAGGTGGCGTTTTCATAGCTGAATTAACTAATCAAAAAGGATTAATTTCAAGGATGGTTAGCGGCTCTAAAAAAAGCGATTTAAGCTGATTCCTAATTAATAGGATTACATTTTAAGTGTAAGAATTAATTGTTTATAGACTGGCTAACTAATTCTGTTTTTAGACTTAGTTAGTTATTTGACTTTTAGACTCACTAAATTTTAGAAATTCAAAACTGAATGTTATAATTTATACTGCTCTACTTTTCTCACCTTTACGGCCAATTGTGTTCAAAAGCAAAATTGCTATTTTGATATAAATAAGCTATTTTTAACCCCAAAAAAAAATTGTCTCGTTTGAAAAAATATTTAAAGAAAAGTCTAAAAGTTTTACTTTGGATAGTAGGTTCACTAATTCTACTATTCCTTGTACTAGTTGTAGCGCTACAAGTTCCATCTGTTCAAAATTTTGCTAAAAATAAAGCAGTTACCTATCTAGAAGGCAAGATAAAAACGAAAGTAAGAATTCATCGAATAGAAATTGGTCTGCCTAAAAAAGTAATTCTTGAAGGCGTATATTTTGAAGATCAAAAAAAAGACACCCTCTTTTCGGGTAAAAAGCTTGCTGTAGATATTAGTTTATTTCAATTAATGAATAATAAGGTCGAGATTAATTCCGTACACTTAGAGGGAATTACCGCTAAAATTAATAGAGATTCTTCTGCGATTTTCAATTTCGAATACATAGTTGATGCCTTTGCATCTCCAGAAAAACAAAAATCTGACTCACCGCCGATGCAGTTTTCTGTAGAAGAAATTAAACTAGATCGTGTATTATTTAAATATGACGATTTTGTTACTAAGAATAATTTATATGCAAATGTAAATCAGTTCCAAACAAAGATTAAAACTTTTGATTTGGAAAATATGAGTTTTGAAATTCCGAAGGCAAAAATCAATGGGTTAAAATTAAAACTAAAGCAAGGAATTGTCGCTTTATCAAATGAAACTAAAAAAGCTGCTATTAAAAATGAGCCAGAATCAATCTTAAATTTAAAATTAGGGGAAATTGATTTAGCTAAAATTGATATTGATTACTCGAGTGATGAAACAAAATTAGCCACGACTTTATACTTAAAAAAGCTTCTTGCCAAGATTGACAAAATGGATTTGAACAATCAATTTGCAATAGTTGATAAATTAGAGGTAACTGGAGTAGAAGGAAAATTAGCTCTAGGAAAATTAGTGAAAGTTGTAACTAAAAAAGATTCAACGGAGCCTCAATCTAATAACTGGCAGTTTAAAATTAATGAAACTGAATTGAAAAGAATCAATTTCCGCTTTGACAATAATAATGTTGTAGCATCCCAAAAAGGTATTGATTACAATCACTTAGATATAACTAATTTAAATCTAAAACTTAATTCGCTAAATTACAATCCTGAAAATATATCTGGAACTGCAAAGTCATTAACAGTGAAAGATAAAAGTGGATTAAATATACAAGCATTAAGCACAGAGTTTTTCTACGGAAAGAAGAACGCTTTTTTCAAAAAATTATATTTAAAAACACCACAAACAGAACTTAAAGACGAAATTAGAATAGGTTATCCATCAATAGCTTCTCTAGCCTCAAATCCTGGTGAACTTGGCCTTATCGCTAATTTGAAAAAAAGTAAACTTGGAATAAAAGATATATTACTTTTCGCTCCCACTTTAAGTGCTACAAATCCTTTTAGTAGTAATCCTAACGGAATTCTATCTATTGATGGAGCTATAAAAGGAAAATTAAAAAATTTAGAATTTCCCATAATCGATATCAGCGGATTTGGTAACACAAAATTAATTGCTAGCGGTTCGATCACTGGTTTACCGGATATCAACAAAACATTTTTTAATTTAGATATCAAAGATTTACAATCTAGCGAAAAAGATTTTATGGGTTTTTTACCCAAAGGAACAATTCCGAACAACATACAATTACCTTCTAAATTTAGCGCGAAAGGAACTTTTAAAGGGACAATAGCAAATTTCAATACCAATCTAAATTTACAAAGTACATTTGGTGCTGCAAAAATAATTGCTGCTTTCGATCAAAGTAGAAAAAATTTTGAAAAATACGATGCTAAAACAGAATTCATCAAATTTGATCTGGGTAAGTTAATAAAGAATGACTCTATTGGTAAAATAACTTTAAAAGCAGATATTAAAGGAACAGGTTTTGATCCAAAAACCGCAACAGCTTCTTTAAATGCAAATGTATTGAAGGCCTATTTTAACAAATACAACTACACTAATCTAAATGTTAAAGGCGCAATTAAAAATGGTGATTTTAATGCAGTCGCTTTCGCAAAAGATCCTAATCTGACTTTTAATTTAGTGAGTAATGGAAGTTTCAGAGACAAATATCCAACAGCCAAATTAAAATTAAATGTTGATATAGCTGATTTAGAGAAACTGAATCTACACGCTGGTCCTTTAAAAATAAGAGGTGTAGTTGACGCTGATATTCAATCTGCAAATATCGATTATCTAAATGGAATAGTAAATGCACACAGTATAAACATAGTAAATGATAAAGGTCAATTTGCAATTGACTCTATTAATATTGCAGCAAATTCAAGCCCAGAAAAAAACACATTGCTGTTAGATTCTCCGTTTTTATCAGCAGAAGTAAATGGAAAGTATAAACTTTCTCAAATCGCAATTGCATTATCAAATTCTATCGCTACCTATTATGATAGTAATCCAAATGCTAAAAAAGTAGTAGTTGACAAGCAGCAATTAGCTTTTACTATCAATGTGAAAGACAATCCAATTTTATTTAAACTGATTCCTGAATTAAAAAGTCTGGAACCTATCAATTTAACTGGAAGATACAATTCAGTAAACGATTCGATTGTTTTGAATGGAGCAATTCCAAAATTAATATATGGCGAAAATATAATTACAAATGCAATCGTAAAAATTGATACGGAAGACAAAGCTTTATTATATAGTCTTATTATTGATGATATCCAAAACAAGAAAATTCAATTACCATTCACTAGCATTTCTGGTCAAGTTGAAAAAAACATCGTAGATTATATTTTGCAGTTAAAAGATATAAAAGAAGTGGAACGTTATTTAATTGCGGGAACTTTGAAAGGTGCAAATGGATATAATGAGCTAAGTTTCGATCCAACTCAGTTAGTATTAAATTATGAGCCTTGGAAAATAGACGATGATAATGTAATCCGTTTTGGCAAAAAAGGAATTTATGTTGGCCAATTTGATTTAAGTAAATCAGGAAGTCACATTAAAATCCAATCACAATCTGAAGCAGAAAACGCTCCTATAAAAGTAGATTTTAATGATTTTGACATTACTACAGTTACAAGTTTTGTTGAGAAAAATGATTTGCAATTTACCGGTAAAATAAATGGAGAAGCTGTGGTGAAAAATTTAACTACCACTCCCCTTTTCACCTCTGATTTGCTAATAGATACTTTTACTTTTAAAAAGGATACTATAGGAAACATTAGTATTAAAGTAAATAACGAAATCGCTAATCAATATGACGCTAAAGTAGAAATAACCGGTCAAGGTAATCAGGTTAATCTAGATGGATCTTATAAAACGACTCAAAGTGCTTTTGACATGAATCTTGATATTCAAAGATTGAATTTAAAAAGTATTCAAGGCTTCACATTAGATAACCTAAAGGAAAGCACTGGTTTTTTAAATGGTAATTTTAGAATAACAGGAAACACTAGCCAGCCTTTAGTAATTGGAGAACTAAAATTTAACGATATTGGATTTAAAGCGACTGCTCTAAACGCGACTTTTAAGCAGATAAATGATAAAATATCTTTTACTCGCGATGCTATTATTTTTGATCAGTTTAATATCAAAGATCAAAACGAGAATGACTTGACAATTAATGGAAAAATAAACAGTACTAATTTTAGTAATTTCGGTTTCAATTTGACCGTTGATGCTGATAATTTCCAAGCCGTTAATTCTAAAGCTAAAGACAACGATTTATATTACGGTGAGCTATTCTTGGACAATCATTTAAAAATTACTGGTAATTTAAACAACCCTATTGTTGAAGGAAATATAAAAATTAATAAGGATACTAAGTTTACAATTGTTCTACCACAATCTGATCCGTCAATAGCAGACAGAGAAGGTATTGTCGAATTTATTGATCAAGATAATCCAATGATTTTAGATGATCTCGCACTTGAAGAATTAAGTAGTGAAATGGACATTAAAGGAATTAACGCCTCAGTAAATATTGAAATTGATAAGGATGCTGAACTTTCAATGGTTATCGACAAGTCAAATGGAGATTTCCTAAAGCTTAAAGGTGAAGCGCAGTTGAACGGTGGTATCGATCCATCTGGAAAAACTACACTTACTGGTCGATACGAACTTTCTGAGGGTAGCTACGAAATGAGTTTTAATGCGATAAAAAGAAAATTTGATATCAAGGAAGGAAGTTATATTCTTTGGACAGGTGAACCGACTCTCGCAGATATCAATATAACTGCAATTTACAAAACAGAAGCAGCGCCAATTGACTTGGTTAACGATCAATTAGGAGCTGTAACTAGTGAGGTGCGCAATACATACAAACAAAAAATTCCATTTGAAACCAACTTGAAAATGACTGGTGAATTATTAAAACCAACTATTTCATTTGATGTTGTTCTTCCAGACGGAAATAACAGCGTATCAACAGAAATTATAAATACTACACAAGCGAAACTAACGCAGTTACGCTCGCAACCAGATGAAATGAACAAGCAAGTATTTGCTTTGCTTTTACTGAATCGTTTTATTGGTGAAAACCCATTTGCAAGTGAAACAGGTGGAACAAATGTTTCCTCTTTAGCACGAGAAAGTGTTAGTAAGATTTTATCACAACAGCTTAACAATTTGGCTGGAGATTTAATTGAAGGTGTTGAACTAAACTTCGATTTAGATACATCTGATGATTACACAACTGGTCAGCGTGAAAACAAAACGGATTTAAATGTTGGTATTTCTAAGAAATTATTAAACGACCGCTTGAAAGTTACCGTGGGAAGCAGTTTTGGAATTGAAGGTCCGCAACAAGCAAATCAGAACGCAAACAATATTGCAGGCGACGTTACATTAGATTACCAGATTTCAAAAGATGGAAGGTATAAAATGAGAGTGTACCGTGTCAACAAATATCAAGTTGCACTTCAAGGTGAAGTTGTTGAAACAGGAGTTGCTTTCATAATCACATTGGATTACAACAAATTCAAAGAATTGTTTACAAAAAGTAAAACGAAGAAAGAGAATCAAAAATCAAAAAAAGAATCAAAAGACAAGTCAGATGAATAATAGCCGTTTATTATCTTTTATTTTTCTAACTGCAGTGGCATCATCGTGCAGCAACACTCGGTTTTTACCAGAAGGAGAATTGCTGTATACTGGCGCAAAAGTAAATGTTGAGGGAAAAGAAATTAGTAAGAAAGATAGAAAAGCATTAAAAAGTGAACTGAAAGATTTAGTGCGACCTAAACCTAATAAAACTATTCTTGGACTGCGACCTAAATTATACATTTACAACATCGCTCCCACTCCAACAAAAGATAAGGGATTTCGTCATTGGTTAAAATATAAAGTTGGTGAAGCTCCCGTTTTTTACAGCAAAGTTGATTTAGAATATAACAAAAGCGTATTGCAAAATTATTCAGAAAATAATGGATACTTTAATGCTAAAACTACTGCAGATTCTACTAGAAGAGGCAAAAAAGCCAGCGCTGAATATATTGTAAAGCCAGCAAGACAATACACTATTAGAGAGGTGAAATTCCCAACTGATTCTACTGTGCTAGCAACAGCAATACGAAATACAAATCGCAGAACATTATTGAAAAAAGATGATCCTTACAGTCTTGAAGTTATAAAGGCTGAGCGTATTCGAATTGATGGAAGACTTAAGGAAAAAGGTTATTTTTACTTTAATCCTGATTATTTAAAAGTGCAGATTGATAGTACAGTTGCCGATCACAAAGTGGATTTAATTGTAAAAATAAAAGAGGAAGCTCCTGCGCTAGCTGAAACTCCATATAAAATCAACAAGATTATAGTTTATCCAAATTACACAATTGGATTAGACAGTTTAAAAGACAACACAAAGTCAATTAAAAAACACAATGATATTACTATTATTGACTCTACTAGTATGTTTAATCCAAGAGTTTTTGATCGAACTTTAAATTTCTCAAAAAATGATTTATACAATCGTACGGATCATAATTTGTCGCTAAATCGTTTGGTGAATTTAGGAACTTTTAAATTTGTGAAAAATCAATTTGCCGTTTCTGATACGACAGGAAATTATCTTGATGCTTTCTATTACTTAACTCCATTACCAAAAAAATCGCTTCGATTAGAATTGTTAGCAAAGACAAATTCAGCTAATTACACAGGAACAGAATTAAATTTAAACTGGAGTAATCGAAATGCTCTTGGCGGTGCAGAGCTCTTAACTATTTCTGCTTTTGGTGGTCTCGAAGTCCAAGTTGCTGGCCAGAATAACGGTTTTAATGTATATCGTTTTGGATCTGAAGCAAATTTAATTTGGCCAAGATTAGTAGCACCATTTAAATTAGATTCTCCAAGCGGTTTTGTTCCTAAAACGAAGTTGACACTTGGCTACGAATATCAAAACAGAACAAAATTATATTCATTGCAAACTTTTAAAGGATCTTTTGGATACTTATGGAAAGAGAGCGATAGAAAAGAACATTTATTAAATCTTACTGAAATAACGTATGCTAGTCCTCAAAATGTTACAGCATTATATCGCGACAAAATTGTAGAAAATAAGTCTTTAGAAAAAGTAATTGAGAAACAGTTAATATTTGGTCCTACTTACTCTTATACTTATACAAACACTGCTCAAAAAAGAAAAAAGAATACATTTTATTATAAAGGAACTGTAGACTTAGCGGGGAATATCACTGGACTAGCTACTGGTGCAAATATTAAAAAAGGAGATACTATAAATGTATTTAATGTTCCTTTTAGCCAATTTATTAAAATAGAAAATGATTTTAGACACTATTATAAATTAGGACCTGACTCGCAAATAGCAAGTAGAATAATTGTAGGAGCTGGATATGCTTATGGTAATTCAAGTGAAATGCCATTTATTAAGCAGTTTTTTATTGGTGGAACAAATAGTATTAGAGCCTTTAGGGCTCGTTCTATCGGACCTGGAAGTTTTGATGGAGCTTCTACAAATACAAATTCATTTTTACCAGATCAATCTGGTGATATTAAATTAGAATTCAACACGGAGTATAGAGCAAAAATATACGGTCTTGTAAAAGGAGCATTATTTATCGATGCAGGAAATATCTGGTTGCTTAATGACAACGTTGAAAAGCCTGGCGCTAAATTTTCTAAAAAGTTTATGAGTGAGTTAGCTGTAGGTGCAGGTGCGGGATTGCGTTTTGACTTCTCTTTCTTGATATTGAGAACTGATCTTGCTTTTCCTTTACGCAAACCTTATTTATCTGAAGGCAATCGCTGGGTAATGGATAAGATCGATTTTGGAAGCGGTCCATGGCGTAAAGAAAACCTAATTTTCAATTTAGCGATTGGATATCCATTTTAACAAACAACACTCTTAAATCGTCTATTTAAGATTCAATAAATTCCAAAAAAAAATCTCCTAAACATTTAGGAGATTTTTTTTGGCTAAAAGTGTTACTAGTTTTAAACAGTATACATTTTAACTCTTAATTCTTGTACTTTCTCATCGTCAAGATAATCATCAAATGTCATGTATCTATCAATTGCACCGTTTGGTGTTAATTCGATAACTCTATTAGCAACAGTTTGAGAGAATTCATGATCATGAGTTGTAAAAATCACAGAACCTTTATAATTTTTCAATGAATTGTTAAATGCGGTAATAGATTCAAGATCCAAGTGATTTGTAGGTTCATCTAACATCAATACGTTAGCACGCTCCATCATCATTCGAGACAACATACAACGCACTTTTTCTCCTCCTGATAAAACTCTACAAGTTTTCAGAGCTTCTTCACCAGAGAAAATCATTTTCCCAAGGAAACTACGAATGTTAACTTCGTCACGTTCCTCCTCTGTTTTAACCCACTGGCGCAACCAATCTACAAGTGTGTAATCGCTCTCAAAAAAAGAGTGATTTTCAACTGGCAAATAGGCTTGATTTGTTGTTACTCCCCAATCATAAGTACCATCGTCTGCTTTTTTATTTCCATTTAATATTTCATAAAAAGCAGTTGTTGCACGTGAATCTTTAGAGAAAAGAACAATCTTATCTCCTTTGGCCATATTCAAGTCAACTCCTTTAAATAAAACATCTCCTTCAATTGAAGCACATAGATTTTGCACATTTAAAATTTGATCACCTGCTTCACGCTCTTGATCAAAAATAATTGCTGGATAGCGACGGCTTGATGGTTTTATCTCTGATATATTCAACTTACTAATCATTTTTTTACGAGAAGTAGCTTGTTTTGATTTGGCTACATTCGCAGAGAAACGACGAATAAATTCTTCTAATTCTTGCTTCTTTTCTTCAGCTTTTTTGTTTTGCTGCGCTCTTTGCTTTGCAGCTAATTGGCTTGATTCATACCAGAAGGTGTAGTTTCCTGAATAGTGATTAATTTTACTAAAATCGATATCAGAAATATGTGTACATACAGAATCTAAAAAGTGTCTATCGTGAGAAACAACGATTACAGTATTCTCATAATTTGCAAGGAAATTTTCTAACCAAGCAATTGTCTCAAAATCCAAATCATTGGTAGGCTCATCCATAATAAGCAAGTCAGGATTTCCAAATAAAGCTTGCGCCAAAAGTACACGCACTTTAATTTTTCCTTCTAAATCACCCATTAATGTATAGTGGTGCTCCTCATTAATTCCAAGATTTGATAACATAGATGCAGCATCAGAGTCTGCATTCCAGCCATTCATCTCTTCAAATTGTACTTGTAACTCCCCTATTCTATCTGCATTTGAATCGTTGTAATCTAAATACAAAGCATCCATTTCTTTTTTAATTGCATACAAGGTTTTATTCCCCATCATTACAGTTTCAAGAACAGTGCTCTCATCAAACATGTTGTGGTTTTGATTTAAAACCGACATACGTTTTCCCGGCTCTAAATGAATATGTCCTGCTGTAGGATCCATTTCGCCTGCAATTATTTTAAGAAAAGTTGATTTTCCAGCACCATTAGCTCCAATAACTCCGTAGATATTACCGTGCGTGAAGGTTGTATTTACTTCGTCAAACAAAATTCTTTTGCCAAACTGAACTGATAAATTATTTACTGTTAACATGAATATCTTTTTATAAAATTTTTTGCAAAAGTACGAAAAAAATACTGATTTTCCTCGGAACTAAGTGACTTGATATCGATTAGAAATAATAATGATTACCTCTTTATTATTAGTAACGAAGACAAGCTCTAAAATGCTATTTAAATCTTCAACGGAATATTTGAGTATTTAAAAAATCGATTTTTTAGAATATAAAATGATTAAAAATTAGTAATTGAATAGAGGTATAACAAAATATTAATTGATCTTCAAAAGTTCTTTAATTACATTTTGAAAAACTTCATTAATTAGACGTTCTGCTTACGGCAGATAAAACATATTTCTTTTTCAATACCTTTGTTCCGTTTTTTTGAATAAAAAATCGCTACTTCAAAACAATTATCTAAAAATAAAAATCATGATTCGAGAAAAATTACGTTCCATAATAGAAGATAACACAACTCGAAAAGGTAGAATTTTTGATTATTTGATTCAAATTTTAATCTTTATTTCTCTAACATCATTTTCAATAGAGACGTTGCCCAATAATTCAATTCAGACTAAAGAGCTACTTGCAAAAATTGAATTGATAAGTATCATCATTTTTAGTATCGAATATTTACTCCGAATTTATGTTGCTGAAAAACCCTTAAAATATATATTTAGTTTTTATGGAATTGTAGATATATTATCGATCCTTCCTTTTTATCTAAGTGCAACATTTAATTTAAAAGCATTAAGAGCTTTTAGAATATTCAGAATATTTAGAGCTTTTAAATTAGTTAGATACAACAAAGCGCTTAACAGATTCAGCGTGGCATTTACTTTTATAAAGGAAGAATTAATTCTTTTTTTCATGATCACCTTAATCTTAGTTTTTTTGACATCATCTGGTATATATTTTTTCGAAAACGAAGCTCAACCAGATGTTTTCAGTTCCTTATTTCACAGTTTGTGGTGGTCAATTGTTACGCTAACCACAGTTGGCTACGGTGATGTTTATCCTATTACTTTAGGTGGAAAAATCTTTACTTTCTTTGTACTCATTATTGGTGTTGGAATTGTTACAATTCCAGCTGGTCTTGTAGCTTCAGCGTTAACAAAAGCAAGAACTTTAGAGGAAAAAGAAGAATAAAGGACATGTACATTAATAACTAAGCTATTCCTGTTGATGAAAAAAAAAATTCATGAACAGGAATAGTTTAGAAATTTACCAATCGTTTTTATTTTGATTTTTTAGCTTGATCAATTGCTTCAAGCATTCCATTTTTAGGATTGTCTATAGTAAGTTGCCAAAACATAATACCACCTAATTTTTTATTAATTGCATATTTTGTTTTTTCCTTTATCGAAGTAACATTATCACCGGTTGCGAACATTTTTTCATTTTTGTTATACCAATAAGCTGCTTTCGCTTTTTTATCCCAGTAATATTTCCATCCTTTTTCTTTTGAGAAAGTACTTTCATAATTTTTAAAGCTCACTCCTTCGATATGCACACCAGACTGATACAGACCATTATTTGCATTAGAAACTTCCTTCCAAATACGGGTGTAAAAAGCACCTCCTATCACTAACTTATGTGATGGAATTCCTAACTTTAATAAATAGGAAACCGCTTTATCAGTTGATTCTTCACCAGATTTTGTACTAAAAATAGATGTTTGATGTCCTGTTGATTTCGAAAAACCATTGACTAAATCATAACTCATAATATTCACACGATCTACTAGCGGCATTATCTTTTCCCATTCTACAGATTCATCTAAGAATTTTTGAAAGCCACCTGCAGCAAAACTTAATTCGTTATTATTTCCTAATACATTACGCAAACTAATAACAAGCGCTGTGAAATTTTTCTTATCAGCTGCTTGATACAAATGTCCTGGCGCTCCTTCAATCGTAGGATATTCCCAATCTAAATCAATTCCATCTGTTTTAAAGTAATCATTAACCTCCTTTACTGATTTAGCAAAAACAGCTATACCATCAGCAGTCGAAAAAGCCTCAGAACATGGAGCACATCCAGCCCAACCACCTAAAGACAACATTATTTTTAATTTTGGATGTTTAGTTTTAAGAGAAACTAAATGTTTTATCGCTAAAGAATCTTGCGCGGTATCAACACTTAATTTACCATCTTTTAAATGGCAAAAACTGAAAATAATATGAGTTAGTTTACTAACATCATATTTATCGATCTCTTTATCATCACCAGTATAATAGGCAATCACTGAGAAATCTTTTTGGCCTTGAGCCGAAATCGAAACAATTAAAAACGATAAAAAAAGAAATAATTTTAAATTCTTCATTTCAAAAATAATTTAGATTTATAAAAATAGCACTAACGATTAGTACTACAAGTAAATTAAACAAAGAAAACCTGGACAAAATGACCAGGTATTCTTAATGAGTTTAAAAAATTTGAACTGAAGTTAACTAATTCAGGCTCAGTTCTAATTTAATTGTTCACTAGTTTTTTCAAACTTTTGTAAACGGCTAATTCAACATCAGCATGATTTTTAGAATTACATTTCTCTAATAATTCATTCATTTTTGAGGAATTAGATGCTTGTTTATTTTCTATCGTTGCAATAAGTTGTTGTGAGATCTCGCTCAAACTTTTTGAAAGTGGTAGAATAGGTTGAACAAGCGGCGCATTTAAACCCAACTGCACAAGATCTTTATTTGTTGCAATCCATTTTTGGAAAAAAGCAACCAATTCGCGTTTGTTTTCTGAATTTTTATTTTTTAGATAATTATCTGTCGCTTTATTAAAATTATGAGCATCGATAGCATCTGGTGTGCACGCATCAGCAAACAAAGTCAGTGGCGAATACATTTGGTACTCAGTTCCGCCAGCATTACGAGAGTAAATTTTTAACGGTTCGCAAACATTAGAAAAATCAGCAAGGGCTTTAATTTCTTGATTATTGCTAATGTTTCTTAAAATCACATCTTTGTTTTTAATATGAGTGATTCCCAGTTCTTCTAATCTATAAGAAGTAGCATTCATTCTATTGTGCATACTTTCTAAATCTACGATATCTTGGCTAGACCATAATCTTTCAGCAATTGCTGCCGTTCTTGGCCAAATTCTAGAATCAAGCGTTGCAGGTGTTACGAGTTCCGTCCACATAGTAGCCTCACCTCCTAAAATCCTTGCTCGTTCTTCAGTTGTAAGCGTACTATTGTGAGGAATAGGATCATTTAAATAATGATCATTTACACTTTGCATTAAATCAAGATAATAACCGTTAGAAAGAACAGTTTGATAACCATTTTTTGCTGCAGCTGCAACTGAATGTCCTGCAGGCAAACCTTCATTTGGACCTTTCCAAGAATGGATAATAGCTTGCTTCGACATGTCTTTTGTCATTATTTCTTCCCATCCCATCAATTGCTTTCCGTGCTTTTTAAGCATTGGAACTAACTGCATGGTGAAATACGTCTGCAAATCATGGTTCGTTTCTAATTTATTTTTCTTTTTGAATTTCTGGATTTTCGGATTTGCATCCCAATCTTTTCCTTCATTTTCGTCTCCGCCAATGTGGAAGTATGCTCCAGGAAATAATGGACAAACTTCATCAAAAATGTCGCTTAATAATTGATACGTTTTAGGATTTGATGGATCTAAAGTTGGATTAAAAATACCTGCATTTCGTTCAATTTCATAAAGTGTAGATGCATTAGTTCTACTTCCCATTTCTGGATATGCTGTCAAAATAGCAGAAGCGTGACCTGGAACATCAATTTCAGGAACTACAAGTATTCCTCTTTCGCCAGCATATTTCACTACACTTTTAATTTCCTCTTGCGTATAAAACAAACCATCTGAAGCTAGATCCGTTAATTTTGGATGTTTTTTAATCTGAATTCTCCATCCTTGATCGTCCGTTAAATGCCAATGAAAAACATTTAACTTAACAGCTGCCATTGCATCAAGATTACGCTTAAGTACATCTACTGGTTGAAAATGTCTTGCAACATCAATCATTAAACCACGCCATGTAAATCGCGGAGTATCCGAAATTGTAGCAGTAGGAAAGTAATACTTACTGCTATCATTTTGCAACATTTGCAATAAGGTTTCTAAAGCATGAAGTGCACCTAGATCTGAAGCGGCAGTTATTAAAATTTTATTTTCTTGAATCTCTAATTTATAGCTTTCATCTTGATTTAATCCTATATTCCCCGCTTGAACGCAATTGATTTGTAATTCAGCTGTTGGCGTTTGATTGATTTTCGAAATAAATCCTTGCCCAAAAAACAATCCCGTTCTACCATCTAATCGTCTTAAAAAGTTAGTAGCACCAGCAAAAATTCGAGAATTAGGGTTACCTGTAACATTAATCTTGAAATTTTTATTGATCGCAAAATTACCAGCAGTCAAATTTATATTCTGCGGCCATGGCATTAGATTCAATTGCTCCTTTTTTACTTGGGCATTCGAAACAAACGCTGCAAATAATAGAATTATGATGTATTTCATATTTTCTTTACTTTATAAAAAGTGGTTTTTAATAATCGAAACGCTTAAAAGCTTCAATTGCCTCGTATTCTGCAAGACCTAAATCATCGTATAGTTTTGCTGTGTTTTTATTTCGATCCTCAGCTCTTACCCAAAATTCTCTAGAATCATTTCCTTGGAACATCACTCTATCTTTTTGAGATTGATGGTATAAAATAGCATGTCTTTTTAATAAAACTTCATCAGGACTTAAGGGAACAGCCATATCAATTTCATGTAAATCCCATTCATGCCAAGCGCCTCTGTACAACCATAACCAACAATCATCCATGAATGATTCTGTTTTCAGCTGCTTCATTGCCGCAAATATGGCATTTAAACAAACCTCATGTGTTCCATGCGGATCTGCTAAATCTCCAGCTGCAAAAACTTGATGTGGTTTAATTTTTTTAATGATAGAAGCTACTATTGCTACATCTTCGGCACCAAGCGGATTTTTCTTAATTTGTCCAGTTTCGTAAAAAGGTAAATCTAAGAAATGAGTATTTTCATCTTTCAGTCCAATATATCGAGTGGCTGCGTACGATTCTCGTCTTCGTATTAACCCTTTCAACTTTCTAACTTCCAATGAATCTATTTGATTTTCTGATTTATTATTTATGAACCGAATCACTGACTCAAAATCAACACTGCTATTATTGTTTCCAATAAAATCATTAGAAACCTCTGCAAACTTGAGAGCTTCGTCATCCGTTACTGCAATATTTCCTGAAGTTTGATAGACCACATGAACATCATGACCTTGCTTAATTAATTTTGAAAATGTACCTCCCATCGAAATCACATCATCATCAGGATGTGGACTAAAAAGAATAATTCTTTTTTTAGCTGGATCAGCTCTTTCAGGTCTGTGCGAATCATCCGTATTTGGTTTTCCGCCTGGCCATCCCGTTATTGTATGTTGTAAAACATTAAACATGTTAATATTTAAATCATATGCTGAACCTTCCTGAGCTAATAGATCAGACATTCCATTATTATTGTAATCTCGATCCGTTAATTTTAAAATCGATTGTTCTGTTTTTTGACAAAGCCAAACAATCGCTTTACTTTTTAATTCTTGATTCCAAATACACTCTCCAACCAACCATGGAGTTTTAAATCTAGTTAGTTCTAAAGCTGCAGATTTATCTAAAACGAAAGTAGCATTACTATGGTTTTGCAAAAATGTTGCTGGAACGTTTGAACTAATTTCACCTTGAATGGTACGTTTTATAATATCTGCTTTGTTTTGTCCCCAAGCCATTAATACAATCCTTTTAGATCTCATAATTGTGGACACACCCATCGTAATAGCTCTTTTAGGAACATTGTCGATTCCGTTGAAATCTGATGATGCATCAACTCGAGTGATATGATCTAAAGTAATAATTCGAGTTCCTGAATTAATGTGCGAACCCGGTTCGTTGAATCCTACGTGACCTGTACGACCTATTCCTAACAATTGGAAATCTAAACCTCCTGAATTCCTGATTTTCATTTCATAATCAACACAATATTGATTTAGCTCTTCGATTGAAACTGTTCCATCAGGAACATTAATATTTTCTGGATTAATATCAATATGGTTAAAAAGATGCTGATGCATGAAATAATGGTAACTCTTACTATTCTCTTTCGTCATTGGATAATATTCATCCAAGTTAAAAGTAACCACATTGTGAAAGCTAAGTCCTTCTTCTCTGTGCATTCTGACTAACTCTTCATACACTTTGATAGGAGAAGAACCTGTGGCTAAACCAAGAACACAAGGTTTATTTTCTTCTTGTTTTGATCGTATTAGTTGCGCTATCTCATGCGCAACAGCTAAGGAAGCTTCAATCGAATTTTTGAAAATCTCATTGTGAATTTTTTCAAATCTAGTGTCTTCGAATTGTCCTGCACTCTTATAACTTATATCCGATTTTAGTTCTAATGTATCTTTCATTAATTTATTTTTTATCAATTGACTAAACACCTAATTAAAAAATTCAAGTTTTTAACTGGTTGTGAAATTTTTTAGAAATTTATTGGAAAGAAATAGCAACAGCGAATGCAATTGTATTCTAATTCAATTATAGGAATCTCAGTATTTAGAAAATTGTAATTGCAAGTAGGTCTGAATTTCAATAGTTTAAAACAATAAATCGTTTAACTACCAAAATAAATTTTACAATTATTTTATTGTTTTATTTATAGAATAATAGATTTAATAAAAAAATGGCACAAGCATATACATACTTATGCCACTTTAATCACCAATCCAAATAATTTAAAAATTAGGGGCACTAGTATCCCACCATAATCTAGTAGCTCCATTATCAAGACCTCCTAGCGCAGCAACTCCTGAAGCAATTCCTTCTTTGTTGTTGGCTACTTCTGAATCTGAAAAAGCTAATCTTCTCACACCAAGCTCAGTGCTAATAAGACCGTTACTTTGATTATTAGATATTCTGAATAATTTAGGATATCCAGTTCTTCTAAATTCTGACCACGCTTCTTGTCCATCAGGATAAGTAGCAATCCATTTTTGAGTAATAATTTTCTCTAGATTTTTTTCCTTGTCAGTTCCCCAAGCAACAGTAATTTTGCTAATTGCTTGTGCATTATTTGCAGGATTTAGAGGGTCAACATAATCTTTAGGTAACTTAGTGTTATCTGCAATATAAGCCGTAGCACCTTCCGCACCATTTTGTTCAAATGAAGATTTAATACCTGCTTCATATAAACTTTGAGCAGTTCCACCCATATTCCAACCTCTTAAAGCGCCTTCTGCTCTCAAGAAATAAACTTCTGCAGTAGACATCCAAGTGATTTCTCCTGTTTTAGTTCTAGGACCTGTTTGAGAAAATTTAGAATAAGTACTTCCTGAAGGATATATAATCCCTGTTCGTACTCCTTTGTATTCTCCTGGAGTCACTTTTGAAGTATTCCAATATTTTGATATTCTTGGATCTTGGTAACCACCTAAAATTGATTCCATATCAGCTCCCATGAATAATCCAACCCAACTATGACTCATAACATCAATTACGTTAAGGTCCGTTGGTGATTTAATTTTTAATCCATCAGCAGTAGCTGTAAAAACCCCTAAAGAATGACTAACTGCTTTTTCTGCTTCTACTTTTGCTAATGCAGGATCAACTTTAGAAATACGCATTGCCATTCTTAAGCGCAATGAATTTGCATATTTAGTCCAGTTTGCATATTTACCTTCGTACAGAGACAAATCAGTTTCATCAAATGCAGTTTTTTCACCTGCAGCATTTCTTTTTGTTAACTCAGTTACAGCAAAATCTAAATCTTTAAACATTTGAGTATAGATTTCCTTTTGTGAATCGTAAGTAGCAACTCCTTTTCCAAATTTCGAATAAACAGCTGGTCCGTACATATCCGTTATTCTTTGCATTGTAGCAACTTTCAATATCAATGACCAAGCGTAAAATTGATCAAATTTATCTTTAGAACGCTGTTCTGCTTTGTATAAGTAAGAGATAATATTAACGTATGCATCATCCCAAGCATAACTGTTCCAACCGCCATTCAAAACATAATCGTGATTGTTTTGTGGTCCAAAAGGAACTGGAGTTGTCATATAGCCTGACCATCCATCAGCTTGTAAACTTTGCTGAATTTGGTATTGCCAAGTTGTTTCAGATATAAACAAGTGATTAAAAGCTGGTTTAAATAAAGATTTTATACTGTTATAATCTTGATCTAATTGTTCTATTGTAGCACCCTCTGGGTTTGTATTTATATCCTCAAAATTATCTGTACAACTAAAAGCCGTAAGTAAAGACAGGCAAAGCGCTGTTCTTTTTATTTTATTTATTGTCATGATTGTAATATTAAAAAGTTAAATTTAAATTAAGACCAATACTTCTTGTTGACGGTAAACCGAAAACATCCACACCTTGTAAACCTTCACCTGTACTTAAAGCAACATTAGGATCAAATGGAGCATCTTTATAAATAAAGAATAAATTTCTAGCAATTAAAGAAATACTAGCTGACTGCATAAATGGTAATTTAGTTTTGTTGAATGTGTATCCAATAGAAACTTCTCTTACATTAACATTAGTTGCATCGTAAACATATTCTCCAGTAGCACCATTTCTACCTGCTGTTTTATCGTAATAATCAAAAGTATCCATTGTAGTTACAGCAGTTCCGTCAGCTTTAGCACCGTTGATCTTAACACCACCAGCATTTCTAGCATCTCCACTAGCTTTAGAAACTCCATTAAAATCATTGATAGCTTCAGTTAAACTTAAAACTTCACCACCAAAACGACCATCGATTAAGATGTTTGCTGTGAAAGCGCCAAACTTGAATGTGTTAGAAAATCCTAACATAAAATCTGGATTTGCATTACCTACTTCTTCCCAGTCAGCGTTAACAGATAATTTTCCGTTATCACCCACTAATAATCTACCTTGAGCATCTTTTTGAATATTTTTACCTTCAATTATTCCAAAAGGTTTTCCTTCTACTAAAGAATATCTGTAATTATTTGATCCTGGATCAGTTAACACGATTCTTCCTTCTACATTTTGAGCAGGGATGTCATTTACTTTACTCTTATTTTGAGAGTAGTTGATTCTAGATTCCCAGTTGAATTTTTCACTTTTAACAAGATCAGCAAATAATACAACCTCAAATCCTTTATTAGAAATACTTCCAGCATTGATTGCATAGTTTAAGTATCCATTTTCATTTGTAGATTCAGCTGGAACTTGTAAGTATTGATTTTTAGTTTGTGAATCATAGTAAGAAACCTCAAAACCTAATCTATTATTGAACATTCTCCACTCTGTACCTATTTCATACTCTGATTTTAATTCTGGTTTCAAAGTAGTTCCTGGTCTTGGACCTACAGGAGGATTAATAGGTTGACCTGCAACAATTGAATATGTTGGTTTTGTAATAAATGCAGCAATATCATTTCCTACTTGTGCATAAGTAGCACGTACTTTTCCAAAATTTATAAATTCTGGCATTTCAGTCATTTCACTAATGATAGCAGTTAAACCTACTGAAGGATAAAAGAAACTTGGATTATCAGTATTTACTAAAGTTGAAGACCAGTCATTTCTCGCAGCAGCGTCTAAGAATAATACATCTTTGTATCCAAAAGTTGTTGCAGCAAAAACTGATTGTACTTCTCTTTGATAAGCAGTTTGAACGTTTCCATTATTATTTGCAAAGTTTCCTAAAGTAAAGATGTTTGCATTTCTTAATCCTCCACCAATTCCAGAATCTAAATTAAGTCCTGCGCTCTTTCCATTATTAATACTCGCTCCAATAGTTCCACTGAAAGAAAAATCTTCTGAGAAATTAGTGTTTATTAAACCGATTATATCTGCATAATTTTGAGTTGCGATAGTATTAGAATTAATATATCTTCCTTTTGGATGTACTAAAGAAGCAGCTGATGTAGCGTACATTTCTTTTTGGAAGTTACTTTCGCTTCTGTTATAACTGTATCTTGAAGTTAAACGAAACCAATCTGATACTTTGTAATCTAAAGCAACTGCTCCGTTGAAGAAGTTGTTAATATCAACAGACTTTTGTCTGTTTATTTGCCAGTATGGGTTTTCATTGCTTTCGCTAACCGCTGCAAAACCAGGATAATTTTGTGCATTCCAGTTTTTAGTTACATCAAAAACTTCATACGTTTTTAAATCACTTAAGCTAAAAGCTCTAGGGTGAGAATAAACACCACTTACTGGATTAAAGTATAAACCATTTACAGGTCTATTGTTGATTTTTTGAGAAACATAATTTGCAGTTACTGCAACATTCAATCTATCATTAAAAAACTTAGATGCTTGACGGATACCAAAGTTGTTTTTCTTCAAATGGTTTCCAGGTATTACTCCAGATGCGTCTGTGTTAGCATATGTAAAACTTGTAGATGCACCATCAGTAGCTTTTGAGAAAGCCATAGAAGTAATTTGTGTTGTACCAGTATTAAAGAATCCTTTAATATCGCCTTCAACTTTTTGCTTAGCTCCCCAGCTTTTTGCATCACCAACTGCTGAAGTATAATCAGATTGAAATTCAGGTAAATACGCTACAGAATCAAAAGTTGTCACTGAGTTTACATTGAATGTCTCAACACCAGCTTTTACTTTTTTTGAACTCAATAGAATAACACCATTTGCACCTTGACTACCGTAAAGTACAGAAGCCGCAGCACCTTTAAGTACAGTCATTCCTTCATAATCATCTGGATTGATTAAAGAAACAACATCTCCTCCATCTCTATTTCCTCCAGCTAAATCTCCAAAAGTTCCATTAGGTTGAACTGACCCTCCATTTGACAATGGAATACCGTCGATTACATATAAAGGTTGGTTATTTGTAAAAGAAGAGTTACCTCTAATAGTTACTTTAGTCGAACCTCCAGAACCAGAAGAGCTTTTTGTAATTGCTACACCTGCTATTTTACCAGCAACTGTATTAATAATGTTTGCATCCTTTACTCGAGTTAACTCTTCACCTTTTAATTCTTGTGCAGAATACGTTAAGGTTTTTCGTGCCTTTGTAATTCCTAATGAAGTTACAACCACTTCGTTTAATGAATTAGTAGCTGCCTCAGTCATTTTTACATTAATTGTATTAGACTCCCCTACTACAACATTTTTAGTTTCTAAACCTAAATAAGAAAAAATTAATGTTTTACTTTTTGCAACTTGTATTGAGAAGTTACCATCAAAGTCAGTACTTGCCGAAGCAGTTTCACCTTGCACATTAATATTAACTCCAGGTATAGGAGCACCACTTCCATCTGTTA
This sequence comes from Flavobacterium weaverense, assembly GCF_003688495.1. Taxonomy (GTDB): domain Bacteria; phylum Bacteroidota; class Bacteroidia; order Flavobacteriales; family Flavobacteriaceae; genus Flavobacterium; species Flavobacterium weaverense. Next base: position 406,197 of record NZ_REFH01000009.1, read on the forward strand.
CTGAACCTTTGATTGTTTTCACCTGAGCAAGCGAAACTTGTACAGTAAAAAGAATCATAAAGATTGAAATAATTTTTTTCATTTTTATAGGTTTTTATTAGTTATGGCGTAAATCTATCAGTTAAAACAATCTTAAAAAAAGAAATTATACTAACAACTTTAAAAGAGCTACTAACCACATATTTTCACAAACAAAGCGTAAATATTACATATTATAAAATAAATTTTCGAATAATTTATACCAACGACACTATTTCACCAACGAACTACAATCTAAAATAATTTATATGTAACTTAAATTATATTTTGCACTTTTTGTGCCTGAAAATTCGATTTTTGGCTTCAAATTGATTAAAGTTGCAAAAGAATTTTACGATATAGTATTATTAGACTTCATATAATCCCTAACCTTTTCTCATTTGGCACGTTTAAAAAAAATAGAATTTAGTACCGAGTATCGAAATCATTTTGGCTTTTGGGGAATCTTTTTTTTAATCAATTGGTTAAGATGGGGATCTTACTTTGATGACTATCCCTATTCTTTCAAATCTAACCTGATTGAGTTTTCTTTACACATTCCTTTTGTGTACTTCAATTTGCTAGTTCTTATACCTAAATATATTGTAAAATTTGAATACTATAAATATGCTTTAGCGCTCTTAGGAAGTTTAATCATAATCTACGTTGCAAGGACAGGTTTGACGTATTATATGGTTTCAGAAAATATATGGCCAGAAGCAGATAAATTATATCGCCCTTTTGACATCAATCACATCGTTGCCGTGACAATTGGAGAAATTTATGTCTTGTCAATTGCCTCATCAGTTTTTTCAACAATGTATTGGTTAAAAGAAAGAGATAGAAACGCAATAATGAAACAAAATCAGTCTAAGATGAAGCTGAAATATCTTAAGACTCAAATTCAGCCACATTTCTTTTTTAACACTCTTAATAATTTATACGCACTTTCGTTAGAATCATCAAAAAAAGTACCCGATGTAATCTTAAAACTTTCTAGACTAATGGAATATGTATTATATGACATTAAAGGAACGCAAATGGTCGACCTAACAAAAGAAATCGATTATATCCAAAATTACATTGAAATTGAAAAACTGCGTTTTGAACAGGTGGAGGTAGCAGTTAATATAGAATCAAATATTGATGATATAAAAATTCCTCCTTTATTAATAATTACCTTAATCGAAAATGCATTTAAACACGGAGGTCCTTGCAATAGTAATCTTCGAATAAAAATCAATTGCAAAGTCATTAAAAACGAAACACTACAATTTGAAATATTAAATAATTTTGTAATTTCACAAAATACGAGTAATAAAAAGGGCATTGGTTTATCCAATACCAAAAAGAGACTAAAGCTGATATTTCAAAATAATTTTACTTTGGAAAAAATTGTAAAATTCAACTATTATATTATCCGACTACAAATACCAATTCAACATGAAGATTAAATGTGTTTTGATAGATGATGAACCATTAGCAACAAAAATCCTGCAAAATTATTTCGCTAATTTTCCAGATTTTGATATTATTGGGACATTCCACAATTCTGTAGAAGCATTAGATTTTATTAATAACAATGCAATAGATATTGTTTTTTTAGATATTCATATGCCTCTAATGACAGGTTTCGAATTAATAAGGCTTATTGAAAATAAAACTAAAATTGTAATTACAACAGCATTTAGAGAATTTGCTGCTGAAAGCTATGAACTAGACGTTTTAGATTACTTAGTAAAGCCTATTCCTCTTCCTCGTTTTATAAAATGTATACATAAAATTGAAGCTGATTTTAATGTAAAGAATAATGTAAAAGCTGATTCCCTTAAAATTGATCCACACATTTTTATAAAAGTGGACAAGAAAATGGTGAAAATCATTATTGATGAAATTCTTTTTATCGAAGGAATGAAAGAATATATAAAAGTTGTTACAGCTGACAAAACATATATTACTCACAAATCATTGACTGCATTATCTGAAGAATTACCCGCAGAAAAATTCACTCGAATTCATAAATCGTATATTATCGCAATTAATAAAGTAAAGTCTATTGAGGGGAATAGAATACAAGTACATTCCTACACTTTACCAATAGGAAGGAATTACAGCAAGGACGTAAAGATTAGAATTCTGGACTAAATCCAAGAATTCAAACCTAAATCAAGCCTTAAAATTATCAAATTATGTTGTTCATAAGGAGAATACTGCTGATGGTATAATTTATATGTATTTTATTATAAATTGCTTTCTTTTGACTTTCATAAAAAATATATTTGTAATCTTTCTTAAAAAAAATTAACCAAATTAACCATTATGAATTCAGAAAATTTACAAACCAAATGGGGGCAATTTATTTCATTAGTAATAGTCTTCTTTTTTTGGGGATTTGTTGGATCAGCCAACGATATTTTAATTCCAGTATTTAAAAAAGTTTTTACATTATCGCAAGTTCAGTCACAATTAGTAGCATGGGCATTTTATGCTGCCTATTTTGTAGGATCCTTAATATTTTTTCTAGTTTCACTAAAATCAGATGTTTTACAAAAATTTGGTTATAAAAAAACGCTTTCAACAGGTTTAATAATTTCGGCAATAGGTTCCTTCTTATTTGTACCAGCCGCGACAATGGAGAGTTTTCCTTTCTTTTTAACAGCATTATTCACTGTAGGTTTAGGTTTTTCGATACAGCAAATTGTAGCAAACCCTTTAGCAATAAAAATGGGTAGCCCAGCAACTGGAGCGCACCGTTTAACTCTAGCTGGAGGCGTAAATTCGTTTGGTACGACTTTAGGCGCCATACTTCTAGGAATTGCTCTTTTTGGAATGGGAGACAATAAAAAAACTACTCTTTCCTTAGAAGATATTAAGTTGCCATTTATAATTCTTGGCCTTACTTTCATTTTAGTGGCTATCTTTATGTACTTTTCAAAAATTGAAGATCCAGCAAAACAAGAAGAAGCAAAAATTGACACAGGTGCTGCAAACTTTAGTGTTTTTGACTATCCACAGTTGTACTTAGGAATGTTAGGAATCTTTATATATGTTGGTACTGAGGTAACTATTATTAGTAATCTACCCGCATTACTTCACACAAAAGACTTTGGAGGGATATTAGAAGATGCAATCTCTCCCTTTATCGCACTATATTGGGGAAGTTTAATGATAGGTCGCTGGAATGGCGGAGTAAACGTTTTCAATACATCAAACTTAGTAAATACTGCGCTTAAATTTATAGTTCCCGCTTTAGCATTTGGGGTTATTATTGGAGCAAATGTATTTGCAGCTCATGATGTTTCTGGATTTTACATTTATCCTTTTTGGATATTACTTTTTATAGGAGTTAGTTTTCTAGGTGGTAAAAATGCCGGTAAAACTTTAATGCTTTTTGCTATTTCTGGAATAGTGATGATGGCAGCGGGTTTAATCACTTCAGACACTGAGTTAGCTAAATTCTTCTTTATTTCTGGTGGTTTATTCCTTTCCATCATGTGGCCATCAATATTTGATTTAGCGATTGCAGGATTAGGCAAAAACACCGGAAAGGCTTCCTCTTTCTTGATAATGATGATTCTGGGTGGTGGTGTAATTCCGCTAGTGCAAGGAGCTATCTGTGATTTAGATTTAACAAATCCAGCGGGAATATTTGGAATATCATATACGCACTTCTCTTATATTGTTCCATTACTTGGATTTGCGTACTTAGCATTTTATGGTTTCTATTGTCCAAAGATCTTGAAAAAACAGGGTGTCTATCATTTAGAAGGTGAAAGCGCAGGACACTAAAATTAATAGTACAGTTAAAAAAAACAGTTCAATAAAAAATCCCATTTGCCTAGGCAAATGGGATTTTTTTATAGTAAGAAATTCTTATTAAGATAAAATTCTTATTTATTTCCTTTTTCGAAATCAGCAACAAATTGAGCTAATCCTATGTCAGTAAGTGGATGTTTCAACAATCCGTAAATTGCAGAAAGTGGCCCAGTCATAACATCAGCGCCAATTTTAGCACAATTCACAATGTGCATTGTATGACGAACAGAAGCAGCAAGAATTTGAGTTTCATAACCGTAGTTGTCATAAATTAATCTGATTTCCTCGATCAATGCTAAACCATCTGTTGAGACATCGTCTAAACGACCAATGAATGGAGAAACATAAGTTGCACCCGCTTTAGCAGCTAATAAAGCTTGTCCAGCAGAAAACACTAACGTTACATTTGTTTTAATTCCTTTATCTGAAAAGTATTTAGCAGCCATAACACCTTCTTTTGTCATTGGCAATTTTACAACGATTTGCTCGTGTAAATCAGCTAACTCTTCACCTTCTTTGATCATACCGTCATAATCCAAAGCATTTACTTCGGCACTTACGTCACCATCAACAAGATTACAAATATCAACGTAATGTTTTAAGATGCTGTTTTTACCTGTAATTCCTTCTTTTGCCATTAAAGATGGATTTGTAGTAACGCCATCTAAAACGCCTAATGCCTGTGCTTCTTTAATCTGCGCTAAATTAGCCGTGTCAATAAAAAATTTCATAATATTTGTATTTAATTGTGTGTTTTTAATTTTCATCTTCGCTTGCTTATCTTTGCAAAGTGAGTTTTCCGTTGTAATCTTATCCTTAAAAATAAAAAGATTTTCGACTCAATCCATTACGCTAAAAATTTGCTGCAAAATTACAACTTAAATTTACTTAACTAAATTGTTTTTATTCAATTCTTTAAGTTCTTCTCTAATTTCTTCGAGAACATTTAGCATATCATCTTTATAAAGATCATTATTCTTGATAATTTTATTTATCCATCTAATAATTCTAAAAATCACAAAAACGAAGAGAACTAGCCATAATAACATAGCTATTTGAGGTAAAAAAGTCTGTAAATTTTCCATATTTATAATTTATAATGATTCATAAGCATTTTCTCGTAAGTTTTATCAGGCAGAATTCTTTTTAGAAAGATAGAGAACTTTTGCATAAAAGCGCCCACCTTATAATGAATATTAGGAGTAGGATTTTGAATAATTTTATAAACAGCTTCAGCCATTTCATTTGGATTACTACCAGTATTAACATGCTCATCCATCGTCTTTAATGTGTTTCCGTATGTTTTTTCATAATCAGAACCTGGAATAACTGGAGCATGAAAGCGACCAGAAGCGATATTAGTAGCAAAATCACCGGGAGCAACATTTGTAATGTGTATTCCAAATGGCCTTACTTCCATTCGAAGCGCTTCGGTTATTAGTTCTAAAGCTCCTTTTGAAGCTGAATAAACACTGCGATATGGTAATCCCATGTATCCTGCGATAGAAGTAATATTGATTATCAGACCAGAAGTCTGCTTTCGCATTTGTGGTAACACTGCCTTCATAACTTCAATTGGACCGAAGAAATTAGTTTCAAAATTGTTTTTGATTTCTTCCATTGGAATTTCTTCCAAAGGGCCAGTAATGCCTACACCAGCGTTATTAATAACAATGTCTAATTTTCCAGAAATGGCTATTATTTTGGCAACAGCCAAATGTATTGAAGTTGGATTCCGAACATCTAACGCTACTAATGGAAAAACTGAATTTAAAATTCGCTCAGGATTCCGACTCGTACCGTATACAATGAAACCTTTATGATGTAAAAATTCACCAATTGATTTTCCTATTCCTGATGAACCTCCTGTAATAAGAACTACTTTATTCATTTTACTATTATTTGCGATACGAAAGGTCCAAAAATAAAAAAATCCTCCGTAAGGAAGACTAATAATGACTTTATTTCAAAAAAAATATTCTTAAATAGAAGATAAAAAAATGGCAAGCGACCTACATCGCACCGCTCAACCACGTACCCTTGCTATGTTCCCATCCTGGGGGAGTCTGCAGGAGCTGGTCGTGTAGGACTTGCCGGTGCAAATATACAACACTTTTTATATTTTTGCAATACCTTTGTGCCGATAAAAATATCGTTGTATATTGTTCTAACAAAAATTCAGACTATGAAAAATCATAACTTCCTATTTGTCATTTTATTAGGAATTACTTTAAGCAATTGTGGAGAACCAAAAAAAGGAGAAAATTCTATATTTACCATCGATAGTAGCGCTTTTAAAGAACAATATCAGCCTCAAGAGTCAGTAGATTTAACTATTTTGAATCCAAACAATAAGGTTATAGACAGCATTATCTATTATGTAAATGATAAGAAAATAGCTAGTAAAAAAGGACTTGAGAAATTAAAATTTGAATTGAAAGATCAAAAATTAGGATACCAAAACTTGAAAGCGCTAGTTTATTTTGAAGGAGAAAACACCGAAGCAACTGCAAGAGTTGAACTAGTATCAAACATTCAACCTAAACTCTTAAAATATAAGATTGTAAACACTTATCCACATGATTATGAGGCATACACACAAGGTTTAGAATTTCATCGCGATACATTATATGAAGGAACTGGAAATGGTAGCGGCCCAACTGGAAAAAGAGGCGTTTCAAGTCTAAGAAAAGTTGATTATAAAACGGGAAAAGTCTTTAAAAAAGTAGAATTAGCAGATCAATTTTTTGGAGAAGGAGTAACGATATTGAACAATAAAGTGTATCAGTTAACTTGGAAAAATAATGAAGGATATATTTACAATGCTGATACTTTCAAAAAAGAAAAAACATTTCCTTACTTTAAAAACATTGAAGGTTGGGGTTTAGCTAACGATGGAACTCATTTGTATTTATCTGATGGGACAGAAAAAATATGGAAACTAGATCCTACAACCTTAAAAGAAGTTGATTACATCAACGTTTATTCGTATGAAACTAAAATAAAAGCAGTCAATGAATTAGAGTGGATTGAGGGTAAATTATATGGTAATATTTATCAAAAAGATGCAATCGCTATTATTAATCCAAAAAATGGAGCTGTAGAGGCTATTATTAATCTTGTTGATTTAAAAAGCAAAGTAACTCAATTGCCAGACACCGATGTTTTAAATGGAATTGCGTACAATCCTAAAACAAAAACAATTTTTGTTACTGGAAAAAACTGGGATAAAATGTTTGAAATTTCAGTTTCAGAGTAACATAAAAACTGGCTAAATAGGTACAATTTTTTGCTACAAAATATAAGTTTAATTATAATTTTGCCACAAAGACACGAAGACACTAAGTATTTTTTAAGTATTTTATTATATACTTTAGTCGTATTACAATAAAGCACTAATCTAATTTTTTTCTAAGATTTGTGCTTCTGTACCTATGTACTTTTCTATCTCTGTCCCTTTGTAACTTTGTGCCTAAAAAAAAGTTAGCTGTAAAATCCCAAAAACAAAAACACAACAATGACAACTTTAATCATAAACATTAAGGAATTACTTCAAGTTCGGGAAACAAGTGTTGCAAAAGTTTCTGGAGCGGAGATGACAACTCTTCCAACGATTAAAAACGCATTTCTTCTACTTAAGAATAACTTAATAGCTGATTTTGGATCTATGGATCAAATACCACAAGTCAAAACAGATAAGGTAATCGATGCATCAGGAAAAATCGTTCTACCATCATGGTGCGACAGCCACACACACATTGTATATGCTGGAAACCGCGAGCAAGAATTCGTAGACAGAATTAACGGTCTAACATATGAAGAAATAGCAAATCGAGGTGGCGGCATACTAAATTCTGCTAAAAAACTAAACGAAACTTCTGAAGACGACATTTATCAGCAGTCTAGCGCTAGATTGGAAGAAGTAATGCATTTAGGAACTGGAGCTGTCGAAATCAAATCTGGTTACGGTCTAACAGTTGAAGGTGAATTAAAAATGCTTCGTGTTATTCAAAAATTAGCTCAAAATTATCCTATCACTATCAAAGCTACCTTTCTAGGTGCACACGCTATTCCACGCGAATTTAAAGAAAACCGAAGAGGATATATAGATTGCATTCTTAATGAAATGTTACCTCAAATATCTAAAAATAAATTAGCCGATTATATCGATGTATTTTGTGAAACAGGGTATTTTACAGTTGCCGAAACAGAAGAAATTATGGAAGCTGGTATTCACTTAGGCTTAAAGCCAAAAATTCACGTGAACCAATTTAATTCAATTGGCGGAATTCAGGCGGGTGTCAAATACGATGCGCTTTCTGTCGATCATTTAGAAGTGATGACAACAGAGGATATTATTGCTTTAAAGAACACTAAAACAATGCCAGTCGCATTACCTTCTTGCTCCTACTTTTTAAGTATTCCCTACACTCCAGCAAGAGAAATGATCGCTGCAGGACTTCCTATTGCTCTCGCCACGGATTATAATCCTGGTTCTACTCCATCAGGAAACATGAATTTTGTAGTTGCCACAGCTTGTATTAAAATGAAGATGACTCCTGAAGAAGCGATTAACGCAGCCACGATCAACGGCGCTTATGCAATGGGAATTTCAGAAACTCATGGAAGTATAACTATTGGCAAAAAAGCTAATCTTATTATCACTAAACCTATCCCCTCCTACTATCAATTACCCTACGCTTTTGGTAGTAATTTAATTGATACAATTATTATCGAAGGTCAGATATTGGCATAAAAAAGAGGAACATTACGTTCCTCTTTTTTTTATTTATTTTATTTCGAATACTATCTTAAATTAAAGCTTGTTTTAGAAACTAACTGATCTTTATCAAAAATATTGATGAAGTAGGTTCCTTTAGCAAAATCCTTACCTTTTAAATCTTGTGAAACTTGAACTGTTTTGTTTTCATAATTTACATTAGTTAAAAAACTATACGTTAAAATATTATCACCAAAATTTTCTGTCTTCTTGTCTCCTAAAACATTGTTTTTACTATCAATCACTTGAACGTAATAAGTTTTAGCTCCAGATTTTGCAATTGCATTTTCTGCAATAGTAAAATTAACTCTAAGTACATCAGCTCTACTTGCTTTGTCAGTTGCGATTTGTTTACCTGAACTTCTCAATTTGAATGCGGAACCGCTTGTATTTAAAACTGTAAGTTTCGATCCTATTTCAACTGCTTTTGATAATTCTTCGTTTTGACCTGTAAGAGCTTCAACATTTCTTTTAGTTTCGCCTAATACTACAACTGTACTATCACGTTGCGTTGTAAGCGTTGTATTAGCCTTTTTTAATGTTTCATTCTCAGCCATTAAGACTTTCATATTTGATTGCAAAGAATTGTATTGTGATCTGTATTTAGATAGAGAAGCTACATCACCTTTAGATTTACTTAAATCAGACATTAAATTAACTACTTTATCTCTTTCTTGAATTAACTCGTCAGACATAGATGTATTTTCTGAAATAGCAGCATCGTAAGTCAATTTAAGCTCTTCAAGATCTTTCATCACCAATTCTTTTTCGGTCAATGTAGTTTTCAATTCTGTTTTAACTGTATCTGCATCAGAGGTCATTTTAAAAATATAAACTAAACTACCTACTAATAAAATAGCCAATACCGCTATTATCGCTTTAAGACTTGAACTGCTTTTTTGATTTTCCATATGAGTTTTTTTTTCAAATTTAATAATATATAATAGTCTAATAACGAAACTTAACACAATTATAGTATTTTTGGATAAAAATATTTTTTTAATGGAAAAAATTATCCCTTTTACAATCAAAGATCTCGCAAAAATAACAAATCATCGAAGTGGTGAAATTAAATTTGGAGAGAAAATGATAACTATTCCAAAAGATGCTGATGCACTGGATTTTATTGCGTCATGTGAAGCAAAATATGTTCTTTTTGGCATCCCAGAAGATATCGGAGTAAGGGCCAATTACGGTCGTCCTGGAGCAGCTTCTGCTTGGGAAAGCGCCATAAAAAATATTGCTAATATCCAACATAATCGATTTTGCAAAGGCAGCCAAATTGTTGTTCTAGGACAATTAGATGTGCGTGAATCAATGAAAAATGTCGAAGTTTTAGATTTTAATGATATTGACGATCGCTCTAAGTTGAGCCAGTTAGTCGATAAAATTGATAAAGACGTTTCGCACATTATATTTAATTTAGTTAAACTTGGAAAAACCCCAATTATTATTGGTGGCGGACATAATAACTCCTACGGTAATATAAAAGGTACGGCTCTTGCCAAAGGTAAACCTGTAAACGCAATTAATTTTGATGCGCATTCTGATTTTAGAATTCTTGAAGGACGTCATAGTGGAAACGGTTTTTCATATGCATTTGAAGAAGGATTTTTAAAAAAGTATTTCATTTTTGGTTTACACGAAAACTATATTTCAAAAAGCGTATTAGATATTATAAAAAAAATAGAAGATCGAGTTCGTTTTAATACGTATGACAGTGTCAGTATTAGAAAAGAAAAAGATTTCAATAATGAGATGGATCACGCTTTAGAATTTATCAACGATGACTTTTTTGGACTTGAGGTCGACTTGGATGCAATTCCCAATATTGCGAGTAGTGCCATGACATTGAGTGGTTATTCTGTGGAGCAGTTACGCCAATTTATTTCTTATTTTGGCAAAAGCAAAAATGTTTCTTATCTACATATTTGTGAAGGCGCACCAGATCTTGGCGAAGAAAAAAACAATCATTTGATCGGTAAGCTTATTGGTCATCTTGTAACTGATTTCATAAAAGCTAATTCAATATTATAATATTTCAAGTATTTTTTCAATTTAATCACGCTACAATTGCGATAGTGAACAACATATAAATAAGCATCACAAATAATAATACTATCTTTGCCGACGTATCTATGTACTAATTACAAGATATTTAATACCTATTATATGTTATTCGAAGATTTATCGCTCTCAAAAAGTATACAAAAAGCCGTATTTGAACAAGGCTATATAGAAGCAACCCCAATACAAGAACAGTCCATTCCTATCGTTTTATCAGGTCGTGATATGATTGGTTGTGCGCAAACCGGTACCGGAAAAACGGCCGCTTTTGCAATTCCTATTATTCATCAATTACACAGAATAGTTGGTTCATCAAAAAAAGCAAGTCCAATCCGCGCTTTAGTTATTACACCAACACGAGAATTAGCAGTTCAAATTGGTCAAAATTTTGATCAATATTCAAAATATACAAACTTAGTACAACTAACTATATTTGGTGGAGTTTCTCAAGTTCCTCAGGTAGAAATGCTAAAAAAAGGAATAGATATCCTGATCGCTACTCCTGGACGTTTACTTGATTTAGTAAAACAAGGTTTTATTGATTTAGATCATTTACATACTTTGGTTCTTGATGAAGCAGATCAAATGCTTGATATGGGATTTGTAAATGATGTCAAAAAAATCGTAAAACTTACTCCTAACAATAGACAAACACTTTTGTTTTCAGCGACAATGCCAAGTGCAATTAGAGAGCTAGCTGAAATGTTTCTTAAAGATCCTGCAACTGTTAGTGTATCGCCAGTTTCTTCAACTGCAGAAAGCGTTGAACAACGTGTATACTTTGTTGAAAAAGGAGAGAAAAGAAATTTGTTATATCATCTAATAAAAAACGAAAACTTATCTAATGTTTTAGTTTTTTCAAGAACAAAACATGGCGCTGACAATGTTGTTAAAGCGCTACGCAAACATGATATTGAAGCAGAAGCTATTCATGGTGATAAATCTCAGAATGCTAGACAACGTGTTTTAGATGGTTTCAAAAATAAAGAAGTAAAGGTGTTAGTAGCTACTGATATTGCTGCGAGAGGAATTGATATTGATCAATTACCATTTGTAATCAATTTTGATCTTCCTAACATTCCAGAAACTTATGTTCATAGAATAGGTAGAACTGGTCGTGCAGGAAATGAAGGTGTTGCAATATCTTTTTGTGGAAAAGACGAGCATCAATACTGGAAAGACATTCAGAGATTAATTAAAGTAGATGTAAAAATAGTGAGTGATCATCCCTATGGATGGCATTCTGGAAGCCCAGAAACAGCTCCTGGTCTGAAACAACCTAATTCTAACCGAAGCGCTGGAGCACACAAATCTAGAAAGTCAGAGGTTTCGAAACAAAATAAAAAACGTTGGTACTAATCTAACTTTGAGCATTCTATAGCTTTTTCAAAATTAAATGCTAGTTAGAAAATTATAAAATCCTTAAATTTTTAAAGTTGTATGACTTTAAAAATTTAAGGATTTTTTTTTAGAGAAAACGAAAAACAACAACTTTACTTCTCAACTTATAGATAATAAAAGTAATTGTACAAAAACCTTCTTATTCATTGAATGAAAAAGTCAAAAAAATTGAGATTATTTAGCTTAAGCTAATATTGAAAATATAAACTATAAAAAAAGCCTGCTCACAATAAACAGGCTTTGATTTATAAACTTCTTTAAGATTTATTATGATTCGATACTAACAGTTTCAGATCCTTTGGTTTCTTCCCACTGCCCTACAACTGATGTCGCTAAAGCATTTCCTAGAACATTTGTTGCACTACGGAACATATCACAAAAATGGTCAATTGGTAAAATTAAAGCAATTCCCTCGATAGGAATATCAAACATCCCACACGTTGCAGCAACTACAACTAAACTAGCTCTTGGTACACCTGCAATACCTTTACTTGTAAGCATTAAAACTAAAAGCATCGTCATTTGGGTTCCAATGTCTAAATCTATACCGTACGCTTGCGCTATAAAAATACTTGCAAAGGTCATATACATCATACTTCCATCAAGATTAAAAGAGTATCCCAGCGGCAACATGAAAGAAACAATTCTATCTTTTACTCCAAAACGCTCTAATTCTTCTGTTAATTTCGGAAATACAGCTTCACTACTTGTAGTTCCAAAAGCAATAATCAATGGACTTACAATTCTTTTTAACAAAACAGTCATTCTGCTTTTTAAGAAAATATAACCAACAAGTATAAGTACTACCCACAGAGAGGAAATTCCAATTAAAAATGATCCGAAAAATTTGAAATAGGTAATTGCTAGTTCTTGGAAATCTCTTACCGCAAAAACTCCTGCAATAGCACCAAATACTCCAATAGGTGCAAACTTCATTACATAGTTTACCATCTTTAAAACGATGTGCGACATCTTTTCTAAAGCGTTCGTTACTGGTTTTACGTAGTCTCCTAACGACGCGGCAGCCAAACCAAAGAAAATGGAGAAAATTACAATTTGTAAAATCTCATTAGTTGCTAATGCTTCAAAAATACTCTTAGGAACGATGTGCTCGATGAAGTTTTCAAAAGATATATTTTGAGTTTTAGCCGTTACTTCTGAAGCAGATGATAAATCAATACTTGGTAGATTTAATCCTACTCCTGGCTCAAGTATATTTACAAAAAACATTCCTAATAATAATGAAACAAATGAAGCGGTAAAGAACCAACCCATAGCTTTTCCACCAATTCTTCCTACTGCTTTGATGTCTCCTAGTTTGGCAATTCCCACAACTAAAGTCGTGAAAACTAAAGGAGAAATAATCATCTGAACTAAGCGTATGAAAATAGTGGCTAAAATATTTATTTTCTTACTAAATGCCGCAGCATCTTCTGGAGAAATATAATTATGTATAATGATGCCTAAAATCGCACCTAAAACCATCGCTATTAATATTTGTCCAGTTAAGCCTGAAAAAAATGATGGTTTTTTATCGGTATTGTTATCCATTTAGTGATATTGTTAATTATTAAATTCGCACCGAAAGTAATATTAATTCCTTAAATATCAAATAACATGAATATAATATTATTGAAAATAAAATGAAGAAGAAAAAAAATAATTAAAGTATACTATCTATCCTTTTAACTAAACAAAAAATTAAAGCTTTCGTTCGTGGATGTCTTCGGGCTTTCTTAATTTTCCAACAGAATTTCCAACTATTGTCGCTACTGCAGAATCACTTGTTATATTAACGACAGTCCTGCACATATCTAGAGGTCGATCAATAGCAAAAATTAAAGCTAAACCCGCTTCTGGTATTCCTGCTTGTCCTAAAACTATTACTAGCATAACCATTCCTGCACTTGGAACTGCCGCTGATCCTATTGAAGCTAAGGTCGCAGTAACAACAATCATTAATTGAGTAGTTAGATCTAGATGAATTCCCATAGCTTGTGCAATAAATACAGCTGCAACTGCCTGATATAAACTCGTACCATCCATATTTACTGTCGCACCAAGAGGTAAAACAAAACTAGTTACTTCCTCATCAACTCCTAAATGTTCTGTTACGCATTCTAATGTTACTGGTAAAGTCGCAGCACTCGAGCTAGTTGAAAATCCTAACAACTGAGCTGGAGCAATCGCAGAGAAAAAGCGTCTTGGACCCACTTTAGCAAAACTATATAACATGGTAGGATAAACAATATAAGTCATTATTAGCAAACCTAATAATACAGTCATACCATAAATTGCTAATGCTCCTAATGTAGTGAAATCTGGAATTTCTACCATCAGCGAAGCCATTAATGCAAATACTCCGATTGGAGCCGCAAGCATTATAATATCAATAATTTTTAAAATAACTTCATTTAATCCTTTGAAAAAATCAACTACAGGTTGCGATTTTTTTTCATCAACTAATATAATTCCAATTCCTAAAAGAATAGTAAACAAAATTACTTTCAACATACTTGCATTATCAGTCAACGCTTGGAAAAAATTCTCTGGAACAACATCTATCAAAGGTTGTAAAGGACCTTGATTTTTAGCGGTTTCAGCCATTTGAATTTTAGCATTAGCATCGCCAGTAAAACTTGATAAAAGAGTATCTCTCGATACTTCATTGATGTAACTTCCAGGTTTAATTACGTTTGCTAAAACTAAACCTATGCACACTGCAAATACGGTAGTAAACAAGTAAAGAGCAACAGTCCTTCCTCCTAATTTTGAAAGCTTAGAAATATCTTTTAAATCAGCAAGTCCAGTTATTAATGAAACCACAATTAGTGGAACGGCAATCATTTTTAAAAGGTTAATAAAAATTGTACCAAAAGGTTTTATCCAATCAGTTACCGCACCCACCATTCCGATATTCTTCATGAATATTCCAAACAGCAGACCGAGAATCATCCCAATCAATATTTTCCAATGTAAAGCTAATTTCATTTCAAAGTTTTATTTATCAAGTGGAAATCAGCCAATACAATAGCAGCCATTGCCTCAACAATAGGTACAGCGCGTGGAACAACACAAGGATCGTGACGACCTTTTCCAGTCATTTCAGTGATGTTGCCTTTGTTGTCTAGCGATTCTTGTTTTTGCATTATTGTTGCAACAGGCTTAAATGCAACACGAAAATAAATATCCATTCCGTTACTTATTCCGCCTTGTATTCCTCCTGAAAGATTAGTTTTTGTAGTTCCGTCAGTGTTATACAAATCATTATGTTCGCTACCTTTCATTTTTGCTCCACAAAAGCCGCTACCGTATTCAAAACCTTTAACAGCATTGATTGATAACATTGCCTTTCCTAGTTCCGCATGAAGTTTATCAAAAACCGGTTCACCTAATCCTACTGGTACATTTTGAATAACGCAAGTTACTGTTCCACCAACGGTATCACCTTGTTTTCTAATATCGCGTATATAATCTTCCATTACAATTGCCATCTCTGGATCTGGACAACGCACTGGATTATCTTCAATTTTCGAAAAATCTAAATCTTGATATGGTTTTTCTAGAAATAATGGACCAACCGAAGAAACGTAAGCATTAATCTTAATTTCAGGTAACATTTGCTTTGCAACTGCGCCAGCAACAACTCTACTTGCTGTTTCTCTAGCAGAACTACGTCCACCTCCACGGTAATCACGTACTCCATATTTTTGCTCGTAAACGTAATCAGCATGACTAGGTCTGAAATTATCTTTTATATGAGAGTAATCGTCTGATTTTTGATTGGTGTTAGGTATAATAAAACCTATTGGTGTTCCTGTAGTTTTTCCTTCAAAAATTCCAGAAAGAAATTGAACAGCATCAGGTTCTTTACGCTGCGTTACAATTGCAGATTGACCCGGTTTTCTGCGTGACATCTCAAATTGAATTGCTTCTAAATCTATTGTTATTCCTGGAGGACAACCATCTATGATTCCGCCTAAAGCTTCACCGTGAGATTCTCCAAAAGTTGTTATTCTAAATAGTGTTCCGTAGCTATTACCTGCCATTATAAATAGTTTTAAACAAAAGTAACCTTTTACTTTAAAGTTCAAAATTTTTGCATTCAAAGTTTTATGAAATAAAGGCTTAATTTGTATGATTCAATTTTTTCTCATGAAATTTATAAATTATTATAAATTTCATTTCTCTTTCGAAGATTACAAAAGTTTTAATGAAATTGTGCAACAATAGTGCAGAATAAATCACAAAATTTTATTGCTAACAAATCATTAAACCCTAATATAGTAATCAAAATAAAATACCTCGGATACGCAGTAGCGCTAAGAAAATTGAAAAAATAAATGTGGTAATTATATAACTTTTTGCGAGAATTACATAAATGATAAGAACTCTAATTAAATACATTTGTACCAATAAAAACAAACTTATGAAAAAAATAATTTTATCCGCTATAATGCTAATGGGTTTAGCGTTTACAGCACAAGCACAAGATATTTCTAAAAACGCTTTAGGATTGCGTTTTGGTAGCAATGGTGGATTTGGAACTGAAATTTCTTATCAAAGAGAGCTTTCTAAAAACAATAGACTAGAATTAGATTTAGGTTGGAGAAACAGAAAAGATTATAATGATGATGATTTTGATGATACTGCAATCAAATTAACTGGTTTATACCAATGGGTTTGGAATATTGATGGTGGTTTCAACTGGTACGCAGGTGTTGGTGGTGGTGTAGGAAGCTACAACAGAGATTATTATGATAAAAGAACTTACAATAATGATGTTTTTGTTTTTGCTGCTGGAGATATCGGTATTGAATACAACTTTGACTTTCCTTTATTGATCTCTTTAGATTTCAGACCTGAATTTGGTGGAAATGGTGGATACTACAAAAATAATTATGGTTCTGATGTAGCTTTAGCGCTTAGATACCAATTCTAATATTATTTAGAATCTTATTAAAAAAATAGGCTGTTCGTTATGAACAGCCTATTTTTTTTACTTTATAATTATTTCCTTTTTTGAATTTATTTTAACCACACAAAATGGATTTGTCAAAGCCTGCGTAACCATACTTCCCGTGGCGGGAACATTTTCTTTTACCGTTACAACAATATTTTTCTCCGTTTCTACCACATTGTCAATTCCTATGCTATATCCACCGGATGCTTTCTCACCCATATTTAATATAATAAAATTAGATTTTTGAATATCAGTTGGACTAATTTTATTTTTTAAGTTCTCATCTTGTTGAAGCATCTTAATTTCTTCTGGCAGAGATAGTATTTCAAAAAATCGAATGCTTGCTCCTCCATACGATTCTTGCGATAAAACTTCGTATAATTTATTTGTTTCGACAGTTTTAATCGAAGCACTACTACAAGATACTAACGAGATTGCAAATAATGATAGAATGACATTTTTCATTTATTTTCTTGTTTACTTAAAGTGCGTTTGAATTTATTTAATAAAATAGCAAAGAACAATTAAGCGTTATTAAAATTTAGATGTATTTATTTATAGCTTTCTGATATAACGATTCGTACAAAGGTAAGATGTTTTTAATGTCAAATTGTTTAGCAACGGACAGCGCATTTTCTTTAAATTTATTCAAAGTGTCATCGTCTTTTAAAATTCGCAATGCATTTTGTGCCATTTCTTCTATGTTTCCAACGTCACTTAAATATCCGGAAATACCTTCAAAATTAACCTCAGACAATCCTCCTGAATTACTAGAAATAACTGGAACACTGCATGCCATCGCTTCAAGAGCTGCTAATCCGAAGCTTTCAGTTTCTGATGGAAGCAAAAACAAATCTGTTAAACATAAAATTTTATCAATTTCATTACTGTTTCCAAAGAAAATAACTTTGTCTTCAATTCCCAATTCTTCACATAATTTTTCTGCCTTTTCTTTTTCAGGTCCGTCTCCTACCATCATCAACTTAGCAGGAATTTCTTTCTGAATGTTATAGAAAATTTTAATAACATCCGGAATTCTTTTTACTTTTCGAAAGTTACTAATATGCGTAATAATCCGTTCGCCTTCTTTCGCCATTACAGAGCGCTGACAAGGTTCGCCTGAATCTTTTGTGTTTTTATTTATTTCGATAAAGTTTGGAATAACCTCAATCTCATTTTTAATATTGAATAATTTAATCGTATCGTCTTTTAAACTTTGGGAAACCGAAGTAACAAAATCAGATTTATTGATGCTAAACGTAACTGCAGGTTTGTAAAATGGATGATTACCTACTAATGTAATATCGGTACCATGCAACGTTGTTACCATAGGAAGATTAATTCCTTCGTCTTTTAGCATTTGTTGAGCCATGTATCCCGCGTAAGCATGAGGAATCGCATAATGCACGTGAAGTATTTCAATTTTATACAACTTCACCATATCAACTAGCTTACTTGATAAAGCTAATTCATAAGGCTGGTAATGAAACAGTGGATATTCAGGAACATTCACTTCGTGATAATGTACATTCGGACTTAAAAGCGCTAACCTCACTGGCTGACTGTACGTTATGAAATGTATTTCATGTCCTCTACGAGCTAACTCTAGACCTAATTCTGTAGCGACAACACCACTTCCTCCGAAGGTTGGATAACAAACTATTGCAATTTTCATGTATGTAATTTAATAAAAACGAATTTAATAAAAATAGAGCCTAATTTTATGGAAATTTAAGTTAAAACTTCTAATTAATTAGAATTTCATCCTTTGGATTCGTACCGCGTTTAATATGGCTAACAAAGCAACGCCGACATCAGCAAAAACCGCTTCCCACATAGTTGCTAATCCACCAGCACCTAAAACTAACACAATCAGTTTTACTGCAAAAGCTAATGTAATATTCTGCCAAACTATTTGTTTGGTCTTTCGACCAATATTAATGGCTGTGAAAATCTTTGTAGGCTGATCGTTTTGAATTACTATATCTGCGGTTTCAATTGTAGCGTCACTTCCCAGGCCACCCATAGCAATTCCAGCATCAGCAAGTGCAATAACCGGCGCATCATTTACTCCATCACCTACAAAAGCAACTTTGTACTTTTGCTTCAGTAAATCTTCGACTTTTTGCACTTTGTTTTCCGGTAATAAACCTCCCAGCGCCTCATCAATATTTAACTCCTTTGAAACAGCATCCACCACAGCTTGATTATCTCCTGACAACAAAATTGTTTTAATTTTTATTTTATGTAAACTTTGAATAGCAGCTTTAGCATCTTCTTTAATTTCGTCAGCAATTATAAAATATCCTGCATAATTTTGATTGATGGCTACAACAATTGTAGTAAATGGAATAGAATCTAAGACTACATCATAAGCAATATTTAATTTCTTCATCAGTTTTGGACTGCCGACAGCGATATCGTTTCCATCCACTTTTCCTTTAAGTCCTAATCCTGGAATTTCTACTACTTCACTAACAATAACATCTTCAAAACTTAAATTGGCATATTGTACTATGGCAGAACCAACAGGATGCGTCGACTTAGACTCAATAGCTGCAGTATAGCACACTAGATTTGCTTCATCATTTTCAACTGAAACTACTTTTTGTACTTTAAAAACACCCTTTGTTAGCGTTCCTGTTTTATCCATTACTACGACTTGAATACTTGCCATAATGTCTAGAAAAGTAGAACCTTTAAATAAGATACCGTTTTTACTTGCTGCACCAATTCCTCCAAAATAACCTAATGGAATAGAAATGACTAATGCGCAAGGACAAGAAATTACTAAGAAAATTAATGCTCGATATAACCAGTCTTTAAAAACATAATCATCTACAATCAAAATTGGAACAAGACAAATTGCGATAGATAAATAGACAACTATAGGAGTGTAGACTTTTGCAAACTTTCTAATGAATAATTCTGTTGGCGCTTTCTTTGTAGTTGCGTCTTGCACCATCTCTAGAATTTTAGACAATTTGCTGTCTTCAAATGCTGTAGTAACTTCGACAAGCGCTATGGAATTTAAATTAATCATTCCTGCTAGTATAAAATCGCCCTTCGACTTAGAATCTGGTTTACTTTCTCCAGTTAAAGCTGCAGTATTAAATGTTGCAGTATCTGACAGTAATATTCCATCAAGCGCTAATTTTTCTCCCACTTTTAATTCGATAATCTCACCTATTTTTATTTCTGATGCTTTTTTAGATATAGACTTTTGTCCTTCTATCACGGTAGCTTCGTCAGGTCTCTGATCTAAAAGTGATTTTATATTTGATTTGGCTTTTGTCACAGCCAATGTTTGAAATAATTCTCCGATAGCGTAAAACAACATCACAGTCACACCTTCAGCATATTGACCGATTCCAAATGCACCAACAGTTGCAATACTCATTAAGAAAAATTCAGAAAAAACATCTCCTTTTATAATACTGGAATAAGCATCTCTTAGTACAGGAATTCCAACAGGAATGTAAGCGGCAACGTATAAACTAAATCGGATCCATCCTGTAAACCAAGATTGGGGAAATAAATTATCTATTGCTAAACCTATTCCTAATAACACAAATGTTATCATCGCTGGCAAAAACAATAAGAATTTATTGCCGTCTAAATCATCATGTTCATGGCTATGATCGTGTCCAGAATGATCGTCTAATTGCTCATCATCAGTTGCACAGCAAGAAGATTTTTTTCGCGATTTTTTATTAGCTGAATTGCAGTTTTCTTCGTTTTTGTGAACGTGAGTGCTATGGTTGTCTGTGGTATTCATTACTGATTTATATTTTTAAGTAGGTTGGATATTGTATTATTAGAGAAGTCTTTCATTTCTTAACTCTTTTCTTATTTACCCATTTGTTCATTTTGTAACTCAGATATGCAGCTCCGCTACCTACAAATGCACCTGCCAAAACATCAGTGGGATAATGAACTCCTAAATGCATTCTGGAATAACCTACAGCTGTTGCCCATGCAAAGGTGGGTGCAATAACATACCATTTAGGATATTCTATACATAGTGAGGTTGCAGTTGCAAATGCAGTAGAAGTATGACCTGAAGGAAACGAATATCCCGATGCATATCTAACTTCTTCAATATCGAGATACGAGTTAAACGGCCTTTCCCTTTTTATCGAATATTTTAAAGCAGTAGTAACAAAGGCGGAAACTAAAAAAGTTTGACCTATAAAAAGTGCCTGCTTTTTAATTGTACTATCTTTCTTAATCAAACCTATTGAGTACATCACCAAGGGTGTGCCGATACTTATAGGAACTGCACTTTTAGTAATTAGAGTAAAAGCAGGATCTAATGAAGTGTTCCTATTCACATTGATATCGCGGAGTAATTCAATATCAATATTTTGAGCAAATGAAAAGTTAACACAAAATAATAATGTTATTAAATTTAAAACAGTTGACAATTTATTCCTTCTACTCATAATGAATGCATTCAACTCAAATATAACATAATCCTCTTGTAAAAATAAAACATAATAACAAAAATATAACGTAAAGCAAAAAGTTAAAACAAAAAAAAATACTCTCAAAAATTTTGAGAGCATTTGATAAATTCTATGAATAATTTTATTCTACTTTAAATAAGATTTAATTTATAATTGCCTCATAAATCACTTGCTGAATATCCTCTCGAATATTAGCTTTAGATAATCTGTTTTCTGCAGCTACTGGAAACGTTCTATTAGACAGAAAAACATAGACGATTTGATTTTCAGGATCAGCCCACGCCATTGTCCCTGTGTATCCGGTATGACCAAAACTAGTCATAGAAGCACAACCACATGTTGGTCCTGAAGAACCTAATTGCGGTTTATCAAAACCGACACCTCTCCTATTTCCCGCAGCACAAAAATAACAAGTGTTGAAATCTTCAAAAGTTTTCTCAGAAAAATACCGGTGATTTCCATAACTCCCTTTTTGCAGATAAAGCTGCATCAACTTAGCGACATCCATAGCATTCGAAAAAGCACCTGCATGACCCGATACTCCACCTTCTAATGCAGCTGATAAATCGTTTACATATCCTTGTAGAAGTTGACGACGAAAATAAGTGTCGGTTTCTGTAGGCGGTATTCTGTTCTTATCGAAATTATTTAGCGGATTAAAAGTTGAATTATTCATACCAAGCGATCGATAGAAATTTTCTTGAATTAACACATCTAAAGTTTTGCCCGTGGTTTTTTCTAAATAATCTTTTAATATCATAAAAGTAAGATCACTATACTTATACTCTTTCTTTCCAGATAGTTTACTTTTTACAATCATATCAACCATTTTATCACTAAAATCATTTCGTATGTAAAGGCTATCGCCAACTCGTTTAGTAAAATTTTCCTCTGGCAATTTTCGAAAATAAATATAAGAAGGTAATTTTGCTTCATTCATTGCCGCTTTGTAAAAAGGAAGTCCTGCGGCTAAACCTGCGTAATGTGATAATAAATCCTTTAAATTGATGCTCTCTTTATTCGAACCTTTAAAAACAGGAGACATGGTTCCTAAAGTTGTTTCTAAATTTATCTTTTTCTCATCATATTGCAAAATTACATTTGGCAAAGTTGCTAGGATTTTAGTTAAAGATGCCACATCATAAATATCAGAATTTTGAACTTTAATTGATTTTTCATAAGTATGGTAACCAAATGATTTTTGATAAATCACCTTTCCCTTTCGAGCCACCAAAACCTGAATTCCGGGTGTCATTTTTAAATTGATTGCTTTATTAGCAATACCATCAATTTTAGAAAGTATTTCAGAATTCATACCTACATTTTCAGCGGTAGTAAATCCTAGACGATCTAATTTTTCTGTTGACAATCCGTCATTTACTTTAAACTTAGAATTAATGGAAACTGGTAATTTACCTTTCGCTTCTACCGCTCCAAAGATTAATTCAGCTGATACAATTTGGGATATAGCACTATTTTGATACGAAATCACTAATCCTTCAATAGCATCAAAGTTGTCAAAAGGAAGTAATGCATACGGTTTTGAAAAGAGATTTAAAATAACATTATTATTCTGTGCGATAAAATTAATTTTAGCTAATTCATCTAATCGTAAATCATCATTTTTAAAGGCACCATCCGCTTTGTGAAAGCCAATAATTACAGTTGTAAAAGGCTTTAACTTTACTTGTAAACTGTCTAAATTTCGATCTTCAACCACAGTGACATCCGCGTATTTTTGTAAGGTCGAAATAAAAGAATCGTTATTACCATCACCAATTTTTACATAAGCTATCTTTTGCTCTGCTAAATTTTTAATTGGCAAAGTAGCATTTGTGTTTTTAAGGACAGTAATAGCATTCTCGTAAAGCTCATATTGTAAAACGTCATTTTCAGCTTTATTTAAATCTTTATACAAATTATCTGTTACAATAGGCTGATACTTATTTAAGCCAGCTTTAAATTTAAATTTTAATATTTTCTTTACGGAGAAAGCTAGTCTTTCTTCTGATAATATATTTTGAGCATACGCTTCTTTAAATTTTTCAATCGTCGCAGGAACATTTTCAGGGAAAAGTAAAACGTCATTTCCAGCCATGAAAGCTTCAAAATTCACTTCACTAGGAATTTTAAAATCACTAACTCCTTTCATGTTCAAAGCATCAGTAAAAATAAGACCTTTGAAACCAAGCTCTTTTTGAAGAACATTTGTAACTACATCATAGGAAATCGAAGATGGATAATTGCGACGTGATTCTAAGCTTGGAACGTTTAAATGTCCAACCATTACCGAAGAAAGACCTTCATGAAACATTTTTTGGTATGGGTAAAATTCGATATCGATCAAACTTTCTTTTGTCGAAATTATAGTTGGTAGTTCTTTATGAGAATCCTTAGAAGTGTCACCATGTCCTGGGAAATGTTTTGCTGTTGCAAAAACATTCTGACTCTGTAATCCTTTCATTAAAGAAACCGCACGTTCCGCAACTTTGAATTTATCTTCGCCAAATGAGCGAAAACCAATAATAGGATTTTTAGGATTTGAATTGATGTCTACTACTGGAGCAAAGTTAAATTGTAGTCCTAACCTTCTACTTTGCTGACCCATTTGCGCTCCAAGTTTCTCAATTAATTTTAAGTCTTGAACAGCACCAAGCGTCATATTCCACGGATAACGATACGTAGAGTCAAGTCTCATTCCTAATCCCCACTCCGCATCAACACCAATAAATAAAGGAATTTTTGAAATCGATTGATATCTATTAGTCAATTTAGCTTGACGTAATGGACCTCCTTGAAAGAAAATAATGCCGCCAACTTTACTTTCTTTAACCAGTTTTTCAATAGAATTAACATGTTTAGCATCTTTATTAGAATAAGCGGCAATCATAAACAATTGACCGAACTTTTCCTCTAAACTCATTGAGCTGTAAACGCTATCAACCCACTTCATGCCCTCTAACTTAACATCAAAAAGTAACGGAGTATTGGTAATTGCAATACTATCAACATTTTTAATTTTGACAGGAATGTTGGTGACAATTACTTCATTCTTATTAATTTTTGTACCAACACAACTAGCAGCAACAAAAAGAATTAAGACACAAAAAGTAAAAATTTTAATGTCTATTTTTTTCATTGGACAGTATTTTATTTAAAAGAAGCGACTATGCCAGCTATCAATTGCTGGTACTTCCCAAGATTCATTAAATTCTTCAATATTATTTACTAAGTTGTTAAAGACAACTGTATTCTCTGTAACGGCTTTATCTTTAACCATTTTTTTAAAATCAATCAATGGTTTGTGTGCGATATGTTCACCTAATTTAAAAGTAACATTCATTTTGTCCAAAAGATCAACTGAATACTTTTGTTCTAAACTTTGGATAAATTCTACAGATGAATCGATTGAGCAACCTGTAGCAGCTTGCACGTCTTGATTTACCGCAATAATAATAAATCTATTGTATTTTAATTGGTATGAAGATTCTAGACTTGTACCGTGCGCAGCCCAATCCTCAAGAAAAGCTTTAAGAGCGATTTCTATTTCAGAAAATTCTGCATCAGAAAATTTTCTATTCGATTGATATATCCAGATTTTAGATTCTTCGGGTAAATTTTCAAATGGAACGTACATTATAATTTATAATTTTAAGTGCAGATTAAATTAATTCAGATTTACTACAAATCTTGAGCATTTGCGATCAATTCAGCTATATCCATAACTTTCACATCACCTTCTTTATCTTTAGCTTTGATTCCGTCAGTCATCATTGTATTACAGAACGGGCAACCTGTAGCAATTATTTCAGATTGTATCTCTAAAGCATCTTCCGTTCTTTCCACGTTGATTTCTTTATTTCCTGGTTCTGCATCTTTAAACATTTGAGCACCTCCTGCTCCACAGCATAAACCGTTTGCTTTAGAACGTTTCATTTCAACCAACTCAGCATCTAATTTAAGAATCAAATCTCTAGGAGCTTCATAAACTTTATTAGCTCTTCCTAAGTAACAAGGATCATGAAACGTGATTCGCTTTCCTTTAAACTGACCACCTTCTATAGTAAGTCTTCCATCATCAAGTAATGATTTTAAAAACTCAGTGTGATGAACTACTTCATACTTACCACCTAATTCTGGATATTCATTTTTTATTGTATTAAAGCAATGGGGACAAGCTGTTACAATCTTTTTTGCTTCGTATGCATTTAAGACCTCGATATTCATCATGGCTTGCATTTGAAATAAAAACTCATTTCCTGCTCTTTTTGCTGGATCTCCTGTACAACTCTCTTCAGTTCCTAAAACTGCAAATGAAATATTAGCACGGTTCAATATTCGAACAAATGCTTTAGTAATTTTTTTTGCTCTATCATCAAAACTCCCAGCACAACCTACCCAAAATAAAACCTCTGGTTGTTTGCCTTGAGCTAACATTTCAGCCATTGTTGGCACTATTAAATCTTCTGACATAACTTTTATTTTTTTTCAAATAGTTAAAAAACCATCTGTAATTATATTTTATATTCTAATGCGGGAATAAACTTTTTACTTCTCGTTTTTCCAATTCAATCGGTCCTGCTGATTGTATTGCCATGGAGCTCCGTTATTTTCGATATTAGTCATCATAGCATTTAGTGGCATTGGCGCAGCACTTTGCTCCATAACTAAATAACGACGCATATCCATGATTATCGAAAGAGGACTAATATTTACTGGACATTCTTCAACACAAGCATTACATGATGTACATGCCCACAATTCTTCAGCTGTGATATAATCGTTTAGTAAAGATTTGTTGTCTGGAATAAAAATTCCTTTATTAGCATCTATATTTTTACCTACTTCCTCTAATCGATCTCTTGTATCCATCATAATTTTACGAGGAGACAATTTTTTACCTGTAATATTTGCTGGACAAGCTGAAGTACATCTACCACATTCAGTACACGTATACGCATTGAGTAATTGTACCCAATTCAAATCTTGAACATCGCTCGCACCAAATTTACTTGGCACAGCATTCGCATCTACGGGCGCTGCTGCAAAAGGATCAGCATTAGGATCCATCATTAGTTTAACCTCAGTAGTCACAGAAGCTAAATTATCAAATTGACCTAATGGATTTAAGTTTGCAAAATAAGTATTAGGAAATGCTAGTAGAATGTGTAAATGTTTTGAAAAGTACAAGTAATTCATAAAAATCAAAATACCTGTAATATGCAACCACCAGAAAACTTCCGTTAAAAGCATAACTAACTCATTTGACATTCCATTAAAAACAGGTTCAATAAATTGACTAATAGGAAAATATCCCGCTTTTATAAAATGAGAAAAACCACCTGGAACATTTTGTAAATGTAAATCAGAGGCATTCATTAATAAAAATAAGGTCATTAAAACAACCTCAAAATATAGAATGTAGTTAGCATCGTTTTTCGGCCATCCTGTTAAATCAGAGCTAATAAAGCGCTTTAACTTTATAACATTTCTTCTAGTCCAAAAAACAATTACAGCTACAAGGACTAATACAGCTAATATTTCGAAGGAAGCAATCAAAACGTCATAAGTGGTTCCAAGAAAAGCAAAAATACGATGTGTGCCAAAAAGGCCATCGATTATGATTTCGAGTAACTCAATGTTAATAATTATGAAACCTAAGTAAACAATAATATGCATGATTCCAGCCACAGGTCTTTTAACCATTTTTGACTGACCTAATGCAATCATGGCCATATTCGCCCATCTTGCTTTAGGATTATCATAACGATCAACGTCAGTTCCCAAATTTATGTTTCTTCGGATTTTCTTTACACTCATAAAGAAATAACCGAATCCAACAGCTAGAAGAATTGCAAATAAAATATTGTCTAAATAACTCATAGGAACTAATTTTTTATAGTAGAAACAGAATCTTGTACGGGAGCAACATAAGGTTTATCTTTTTTACCAAAAACAGATATGTTTACGTAACGTGTTGGATGAAGTCTCACATCCTGCAATAGTAATTCAAGCTCTTTTGTAGAAGTTTTAATGTTTTGGTAGAAAGCCTCATCGTTTAGCAATTTACCCATAGAACCTTTACCTGATTCTAATCCATTGACAATTCCATCTACTTTTGCCAAAGTTGCATTTAAATTAGTTACCGTTTTACCAACGTCAGCTTTGTTTAATGATGCAGAAATTTGAGAGAAGTCTCCGCTGATTTTATCAAACTTAGTAACAACACTTGTTATCTGAGATCTATTGTCGTCAAGTAAACCGTTAACATTTTTAGATGCTTTATGGAATTGCTCCATCGTTTTACTTAATTCTGCTAAAGTAAGTTTTAACTCTTGCTGCCCTTGTTGATCTAACACATTATTTAAACCAGATATTAATTTTTCAGTACTTCCTAAAAGCTTTTCAAGTTTTTCCTGAAGTGGCGCTAGTTGATCTCCTACTTTATCAGTAAGACCCATTTTTACTCCTGCTTTAAGCCTTTGACCATCGACTGCTAAAGTTTTGTCAGCAAAATTCGGAATGATAGCAATTTGTTTTCCTCCAATGAATCCCGGCTCATAAATAGATGCCACACTCGATTTAGATATTGGAAAGTCAGTTTTCAACTGTAATTCTACTAATAATGTACCCGTGTTTTCATTGATAGCAATACTACTAACCTTACCGACTACTAAACCGTTTAAGGTTACGGGAGCAGAAGTAGCTAAACCTTCGACACTTTTATATTCAACATAGAAAGTTTTATAGTTAATAAAAAGGTCTCTCCCTTTCAAAAAACTATATCCCCAAATGAATAATAATATTGACGCTATTACTAGAATAGCCGTTTTAATTTCTCTTGTTATTTTCAAAATTTAAGTATTTTTGACAAATTTAATATAAAATATTTGACTTGTTGTTATTATTTCAGCGCTTCTTCGACACTGACGTTTTTTCCATCTTTAAATGCTATAATATACGCTGAAGCGTAGCCTTTGGATTTCACTTCTTTCAAATCTTTTTTAGATTGGTTGTAATCATCAGTTTCACCATAAGCGTACTTATAAAAATTTCCGTTATTTGTTCGAACTGAAACGTTCTTTAATCCTTTAAAGTTAGAAGGTACTAATTTAATGTTTTGATTTCCTGCCGCAAACTGCACTTTAAAAATAACATTTGCACATTTCGACTTATGGCCACTAGCATTTTTTTTATCCTTAGCAGATGCTGAAGATTCACTTATTTCCTTACCGCTTGTTTTATTCGAACTCGCTTTGTCATTTTTTGATGAATATCCATTCCCAAAATATTCTTTCTTATAGGAAATAATAGCAGAAGCAATTGCTCCAGCCATAGCTTCTTGCCCTGCATTAGAATTTAGATAAAGTCCTTCTTTATTATTAGACAAAAAACCAAGCTCAATCAAAACGCTTGGCATATATGCCGCATCAAGCACCCATAGAGGAGATTGTTTTATACCACGTGATTTACGGTTTAATTTGTGTTTAAAATTACTTTCAATCTTTGATGCGAGTTGAATGCTTCGCTCGAGATAATCTTCTTGAAGCATTTTTAAACCAATTAAAGTAGTAGGGTTTTTTGGATCAAAACCTTTATAAGTTTGCTTATAATTTTTCTCCAATAAAATAACAGAATTCTCTTGCTTTGCAATTTCTAAATTGCCTTTGCTTCGAGTCAGACCCATCACAAAAGTTTCAGTACCAAAAGGAATTGGATTACTAACGGAATTACAATGAATGGATACAAATAAATTAGCATCCATACTATTAGCTTTCTTAGGTCTGTCTACTAATTCTATAAAAACATCTGACTTGCGTGTGTGAACGACTTCAATATCGCTATCTTTTTTTAAAAACTTTTCTAATTTCAGCGCTGTTTTAAGCGCAATTTCCTTTTCGACAAAACCGTGATATGAATTCCCAGGGTCTTTACCACCGTGGCCTGCGTCTAAAATAATTACAAATTTATTCTTGGATTGTGAGAAAGTATTTTTTGGAGATAATACTAATAAGAGTACAATTATTGTTTTAATCGTTCTAAATAAAGTCAAAGTTTTATTTTTTTGTTTATAATAATAAGTCGGAAATAGAAATTATTTCAAAGCGTCTTGAACATTTATTTTTTCTCCGTTTTTAAAGGCAATTAGAAAAGCTGTATCATAACCTTTTGATTTTGCTTCTTGCAACTGCTGTTTTGCTTCGTCATAATCAGAAGTTTCACCATACATATATTTGTACACCCTGTTTTCATAAGCAACAGAAATATTTCGTAGTCCATTAAAATTTCTAGGAATTAAATCTAGCCTTTTGCTACTTGCTGATAACTGCACTTTAAAAATTGGTTTAGTTGTATCAACTACTTTTCTTGTTTGGATTGGCTCTTCAACTACAGGTACTGGTTTTGCCTTAATTGGAACAATGTTTTCTTGTATTGGTTTCTCATTGATTTTTTGAGAAGGCAATTCGCCTATTAATTCAATTTCGCCATTACCGTAATACTCTTTTTTATAGCTTATAATTGCTTCAGCAATCGCTTTAGAAATTTCAACTTGTCCTTCTTCTGAATTTAATAAGTTTCCTTCTGTAGTATTGGATATAAATCCAGTTTCTATCAAAACTCTAGGCATATAAGCTTTATGAAGTACCATAAAAGGAGCTTGTTTCACTCCACCGCCTCTAATCTTTTTTCCTAAATCAGCAAAAGCATCTTCTATTTTGCTTGCTAATGAAATACTATTATCTAAATATTCCTCTTGCATTAATGTCATTCCAATCATTGTCTCAGGCGAATTCGGATCAAAACCTTCGTATTTCTGTTTGTAATCTTTTTCTAAAGTAATTACCGAGTTTTCCTTTTTTGCAGCAGCAAGATTAGAAGCTACTTTACTCAAACCCATTACATACGTTTCAGTTCCGTCTGCAGCGGTATTTCTATTAGCATTACAGTGAATTGAAACAAAAATATTAGCATTAAATCGATTGGCGATATTGGCTCTTTCAATTAAATCAATAAAAACATCTGTTTTGCGAGTATAGTTAACCTGCATTTGTGGAGTCGATTCCAATATTTTCCCAACTTTTAAAGCAATTGCTAGCGCAATATTCTTTTCGATCCTGCCCTCATAAACTGCACCGAAATCATGTGCTCCGTGACCCGCATCTAAAGTTACTTTGAACGTATTAGACTGACTAAATCCAGATGCCGAAATCATCATTAAAATAAAAGTTACTACTATTTTAATTTTATATATTTTATGCATAAAGCTATAAGTTAATTTAATTAAAAGACTACCGCCATAAATTTATTTATTTGTCTATTTTTGACAAATAATAATATGTAATTCTGAGATGTCAAAAAACAAGCCACAAATTACAAAAATAGCATTTAAACCTTTGTATACAAACTTATTTAATATCGTTTTAATATCATTTTTCCTATCATTAGGTTCTGGTAAATTATACTCTCAAGATATAATAAAAAAAAAGACGGCTATACCCGCTAATAAACAAACAGATAGCGCTAACAAGATCATTTCACCAATTGAGAAACCTAATTTGATTCCAATTAAAGAAAATGACACTATAAAAAAGGATACGGTAAAAGGTAAAAAACCATTTCTCGATGGAAAAGTAAGATACAAAGCAGATAAATACGCAAAGATTGATCAAAAGAAAAAATTACTGACATTGTACGACAAGGCAGAACTTTTTTATCAAGATATCGAATTAAAATCAGGAATCATAGTTATGGACTATGAGAAAAATGAAGTTTACGCAGGACGAATTAAGGATTCTACTGGAAAATATACACAGTTTCCAAATTTCAAACAAGGTGCAAATGTTATTGAGCCCGATTCCATCCGATTTAATTTTAAGACAAAAAAAGCCTTAATTTGGAATTCTCGATCTGAACAAGGAGAGTTTAAAATAAAAGCAGCGATTACTAAAAAGGAAAACGACTCGGTTTATTTCTTAAAAGGAGCTCGTTTTACTACTTCAAAAGACATAGACAATCCAGAATATTATTTCCAAACCAATAAAGTGAAATTTATTCCAGGTAAAAAAGTAGTAACAGGATTGACAAATATGGTTATTGCTAATGTACCAACTCCTATAGCATTACCGTTTGCTTTTTTTCCAATGAGTAAAGAAACTAGTATTTCAGGACTCATTCTACCAAGTTACAATGACTCCAATGATAGAGGTTTCTCATTACAAAATTTAGGATACTATTTTGCATTGAGCGATAATTACGATTTAACTGTTTTGGGTGACTACTATACTAATGGTAGTTACGGAATGCGTTTTGAATCAAGTTATGCCAAAAGATATAATTTTAGAGGAAATGTAAACGTTAGGTTCGAAAATTTAATTAGCAGTGAACGCGGATATCCTGATTATTCGAAACAAAATATCTATAATATTCAGTGGTCTCATTCTAAAGATAATAAATCAAGTCCAAATTCTAGTTTCTCCGCATCTGTGAATCTTGGTAGTAGTAAGTATTTTAAGCAGTCTATAAACCAAGTCAATATTGGTTCCAACTTGAACAACACATTGAGTTCGTCAGTGTCGTATTCAAAAACATTCAATTCAGTTCCTCAAGTAAGAATGTCTTTGACAGCTACACATTCTCAAAATACTCAAACCGAGGAGATTAATATGACATTACCAACGTTGCAGTTGAGTGTCGACAGAATTTATCCGTTTGTAGGGAAAGATGGCGTTAAAAAAGGTTTTTTCAAAAACATAAATTTACAATATAACTTAAACGGCCGCAACAGTATCGTTACAACCGATTCTCTATTTTTTAAACCGCAAATGTTTAGAGATGCAAAAGTTGGTTTTCAACACAGTATTCCTTTGAGCACTAATTTCAAAATATTCAAATATTTCAGTGCATCCACTTCGATGAACTACGAGGAAATTTGGTACACAAAAACAATTGAAAGAGGATACGATAACGACTTAAGTAAGGTAACAGACAAAGTAGTCAATGGATTTGATGCTTTTAGAACCTATTCATTTTCATCAAGCGTAGGAACAACGGTTTACGGAACATTTAATTTTGGAGAAAACAAGAAAATTAAATCGATTCGTCACGTCATGAGACCTTCCGTATCGTACGGTTATACTCCTAGTTTCGAAAAATACTACGATACTTATGCTTCAGATGCCAGTGGGACAATGGACAAGCAATATACACGATTTGAAAATGGAATTTTTGGTGCGCCAGGCTTAACAAATTCTAATACTTTAGGTTTTGATTTGAGTAATACCTTTGAAGCAAAAGTTACAGACAAAGACAGTACAAGAACGGAAGCAAAGAAAATTATGTTATTAAATAACTTAAACTTCTCTACTAGTTATAATCTAAATGCTGACGGTGTTAACTCGCTTGCATTTGCTCCTGTTAGAGTTAGTGGTGGAACGCAGTTATTAGATAATAAAATGAATGTGAATTTCGGGGCAACTTTAGATCCTTATGCGATAGATAATTCTGGCAAGAGAATCAACAGATTTAATATCGATAATGGCGGAAGTCTTTTTAGAATGACAAGTTCAAATATGACTTTAAATTACTCTCTTTCAAGTAAAGGGAAAGATGATATGAAAAAGGATAAAAACGAACAAAGTCAGCGGAATGGTGGTCGTGCAGATGATTTGTTTGGAACCAACACCGATTTAGGAGACAGCAGAAAAAGTCAATTTGGCGACGAAGAGTCAGAAGGTGAAGACAAAATTTCAGGATTTTTTAATTCGAAATTACCGTGGGATATGACTTTTGCTTATTCCTTAACCTACGGAAATAATAACAGAGAGAATAAAATTATTGGGAACTCCATAATGATTTCTGCTAATGCTGATATAACTCCAAAATGGAAAGCAGGAGTTTCTACTGGTTATGATTTTGTACAAAAAGGAGTTACGTTCACACAGTTTAGATTTGAAAGAGATTTGCTTAGCTGGAGAATGGATTTTAACTGGTCTCCTTTTGGAGATAATGCGAATTGGGGATTCTTTATAGGAATAAAATCTGGAGTGCTTAGCGATATCAAATGGGATAAACGAAGCGTTATTAACCGATAGTTTTCTCAAAAAATCTACATACCAACAATTTAGTGTTTAAAATATAAAACAAATATGAAAAAGATAATTTTTACTGAAAATGCTCCAGCTCCAATAGGACCTTACAATCAAGCCGTTTTAAAAGGAAATACTTTATATACATCTGGGCAAATCGCTATTAATCCAGCGACGGGAGATTTAATAACTACAAATATAGAAGAGGAAACGAAGCAAGTAATGGAAAACATGAAAGCAGTTTTAACAGCTGCCGGAATGACATTTGATCAGGTAGTAAAAACTACGATATTCATAATGGACATGAATGACTTTGCAAAAATAAATACTGTTTATGGATCGTATTTCGACGAAAAAACGGCACCAGCTCGCGAGACCGTTCAAGTAGCTTGCTTACCAAGAAACGTTAATGTAGAAATATCGATGATTGCAATTTTATAATAGCATTTGATATTAAATAAAAAATTCCAAACTCCTTTGTTTAGCATTGGAATTTGGAATTTTTTATGTATTTTTTGTATTACTTATTTGCTACGTGATAGGCAATAAGACCGTCAATAGGTCTTCTAAGTACATTTCCTAGCTGAAGTTCATATTTATCAAAAGTCTCCTGCAATTCATCTTTTAAATAGAATGCTATCGAACCTACAAAGTGTACTGGAACTTCTTTATGATTATCAAACTGTTTGATATAATTTTTTACGAAAGATTTCATCCCTTTGAAAATTATTTTTCTACAAAACTCAGTTTCCTTATTTTGAATTAAGAATTTAGCAAAAGTCGCTAAATAAGCATTAGGATTTGGTTCTTTGTACAATTTGCTTTTTACAGCGTCTGCGCTCATATCATATTCTTTTTCAAATTTTGCCGCTAATTCTTTAGGCATCTTATTGAAATAATATTTTCTGATTAATTCTTTACCAAAAACATTACCGCTGCAATCATCCATTACAATATATCCTAAAGACTGCACTTTTTGATGCAATTCTTTACCATCAAAATAACTACAATTCGATCCAGTACCTAAAATACTAACGATCGCTTTTTCTCCTTTAGGAGTCGTAGCGTAAACTGCCGCATACGTATCTTCTTCCACAGAAATAATAGCATTTGGAAAATACTCTTGAAAAACTTGAGATAACATAATTTTCATTCGATCCGTACCACAACCAGCGCCATAAAAAAATAAGTGAGTAGCGGCTTTCTTGTTTTGTAAAATATCAAAACGATCATTCAATCGGTCAATTATTTCATCTTTCTCCAATATTTCTGGATTCAAGCCTAATGTTTGCGTTGTAAAAAGCACTTTTCCTTCTTCATTTATCGCTATCCAATCGGCTTTGGTTGAGCCACTATCAACAATTAATCTCATTTCGTTTGGTTTTTTTGGTTTTTGGTTAAATTAACCGAATATAAAATTGAATTTTTGTAAAAAAATAAAATCCCGCTAAAATGAAAATAACGGGATTTTTGTAAATATAGATAATTATTTTAGTCCTGCAATGTGTACCGATAAATCGATTAATTTACTAGAATAACCATATTCATTATCGTACCAAGATATAATTTTAAAGAATGTAGAATTCAATCCAATACCTGCATTTGCGTCAATAATTGAAGTTCTCGGATCAGAAACGAAATCTTGCGAAACTACCAAATCTTCAGTGTAACCTAGAACACCTTTCATCGTTGTCTCAGAAGCAGTTTTCAATACCGCCATGATTTCTTCATAGCTCGTTTCTTTGGCCACTTTCACAGTTAAATCTACAGCTGAAACATCAGTTGTAGGAACACGGAAAGCCATTCCAGTTAATTTACCGTTCAACTCGGGAATTACTTTTCCTACCGCTTTAGCAGCACCAGTTGATGATGGTATAATATTACATGAAGCTGCTCGTCCACCTCTCCAGTCTTTTTTTGATGGACCATCAGTAGTCATTTGTGTTGAAGTAGTAGCGTGAACTGTAGTCATTAACGCTTCAACTATTCCAAAATTATCATTGATAACTTTAGCTAATGGAGCAAGACAGTTTGTAGTACAAGATGCATTTGAAACAATGGTATCTGAAGCTAAAGCCTTGTGATGATTAACTCCCATAACAAACATAGGTGCATCTGCAGATGGCGCCGAAATAATAACTTTTTTAGCTCCACCAGTGATGTGCGCGTTTGCAGTTTCTAGAGTGGTAAAAAATCCAGTACATTCAGCAACAACATCAACATCAACTTCATTCCATTTTAAATCAGCAGGATTTTTCTCTGCAGTAACTCTAATATGTTTATCGTTCACATAAAGATTACCGTCTTTTACTTCTACTTTTTCAGAAAAACGACCGTGAACTGAATCATATTTCAATAAATATGCTAGGTGATCAACATCTAATAAGTCATTAATTGCAACTACCTCTACGTTATCTCTATTATATGATTCTCTAAATACAATTCTTCCTATTCTTCCAAAACCGTTTATTCCTAATTTAACTTTTGACATTTTACTTTAATTTTTTAGTTTATTTTATTACCTCCACATAAAGTCTAATTTCCTCACAATAAACTTTAACAAATCTTGTAGACATGCTGTCTGATATTCTATTTATTCTTAATTTTCCAAATTTTTAACATAATCTAACTTTCTCACGATAGATTAAAACAATTTAGGTCGACATGATATCTGAAACTCTTAATAATTCTCTATCAATCTCTGTTTTTCCTTTTATGGCTTGTACCAAAGGAGTCAATGAAATTTTATCACACTGAAGTCCTACCATATAACTTGACTTACCTTCGATTAACGATTCAACAGCTTTCACTCCTAACCTACTTGCAAGAACTCTATCAAAACAAGAAGGTGAACCGCCACGTTGCATATGACCTAAAACTGAAACTCTAACATCGTATTCCGGTAAATTAGCTTCTACATAATCTTTTAATTCGAAAACATTTTTACCAATTTTGTCTCCTTCAGCGATCACAACGATACTAGAAGACTTTCCAGAAGCTTTACTTTTTTGTAATGATTCTAAAAGACGTTCTAAACCAAGATCTTCCTCAGGAATTAGAATCTCTTCAGCACCAGCGCCAATTCCAGCATTCAAAGCAAGATGTCCGGCATCTCTACCCATCACCTCTACAAAGAACAAACGATTGTGCGAACTCGCTGTATCTCTAATTTTGTCAATTACTTCAATAACTGTGTTTAAAGCAGTATCATAACCAAGCGTGTGACTTGTTCCAAAAATATCGTTATCAATAGTACCTGGAATTCCCATTATTGGAAAATTAAATTCGTTACTAAATAGTAAACCTCCAGTAAATGTTCCATCACCACCAATAACAACCAAAGCATCAACTCCAGCTTTTAAAAGATTTTCATGAGCTTTTTTACGACCTTCAGCCGTTTTGAATTCATTTGAACGCGCCGACTTTAAAATCGTTCCTCCTTTATTGACAATATTATTTACACTTCGAGGTCCCATATCTTTGAAGTCGCCTTCAATCATTCCTTGATACCCTCTATAAATTCCGATACATTCTATATTATGATAAGCGCAAGTCCTAACAACTGAACGAATAGCAGCATTCATTCCTGGTGAGTCTCCTCCTGAAGTAAGAACTCCTACTTTTTTTATTGTTTTTGGCATTTCTTTAAAGTATTAAAGTGTAAATTTAACAAACATTACCCACTTTCAAGGCTGCGTTATTGATAAATTAGGAAAGCCTTTTAAATTCAAACGTTTTCGTTGATAAGTTTTTAGAAAACTCAATAAATTGAATAATATTTAATAAAATTAAAAAATATTCAAATTATGTTTAATGATTTTCGAATCAGACCTTTATTTTACTATAAATCAGTAGTTATAAAAATAGTGATTTTAAAAGAGAAATCTTGGAGATTTGATTTTGGATATTTAAAAATGAATACATATTTAATGTATAGAAATTATGATTTAAAAAAAACTAAATTCAAATAAAACTGGTAACGCATCATATACGTCTTTCGGAAAAAAATAGATTTTTTTAGATGTAAAAAACCTGCAAGATTACCTTAATCTTGCAGGTTTTATAAATTTTAAATTTAACGGTGTTATATTAAATTTCGTCCGGAATTAATCCTTCCTGATTTTTTTTGACTTTTTCTGTTGAAGATTTTTTGGACCTTTGAAACTTAATATATTCAGGTGATAAGTTAGAATCTTGATCTTCAGATGCAGGACTTGAAACTTTTTCGAATTTTAGATTCTTAAAAATCTTATTTACAAATTCCTTGAATGTGTCAAAATCGACTTCATAAGAAACCCCTAAACCTTGTGTATATCCTATACCTTGACCAACGTAATTAATATCAT
Source organism: Flavobacterium weaverense (assembly GCF_003688495.1). Lineage (GTDB taxonomy): Bacteria > Bacteroidota > Bacteroidia > Flavobacteriales > Flavobacteriaceae > Flavobacterium > Flavobacterium weaverense. The sequence continues at coordinate 444,143 of NZ_REFH01000009.1, forward strand.
TTTCTTTGTTGAATAGCCTTAAATTTAAAGTACCATCCTCATTAACTCTAAAAAGAACTTCAACATCACCTACAATAGCTGATTCATTGACTCCACCAAAAGGAACTCCTAATTTTCCATTAATGGTAACTCGATCATTAATTTTTGAAGAAATTGTTGCTACAAATCGACCATCTGTTTCTTTCCCTATTCTTCTATCAGCACCAATAAAATTCAGACCAACTTTAAATTTCTCGTCATCAGACTGAATAATTCCTCCAAGAATGCTAGAAGCTGTCTCAAATAAACTTCCTGAAAAATCAGACTGACTCACTCCTTCTGGGCTTAAGAAAGTACCTGATGACAATAAGTAAAGAGCTTGTGTTTGTCTGACGTCTTTATCATTCAACTTATATTGAATCTCTGATTTTAACACATTACTAACTGTTGGGAACTCAATATTAAAATCGGGTTCTGGACTCGTTAAATCGCCTCTTACTCCTATTATAACTTCTACAGGAACTTTAGTATTAAAAGAAGAATTATCTAACAAAACAGCTGGATTTGCAGAAGTTTTATAAATGGCTTCAAGATTTAGTTGCGCTTTCATAGGATTTCCTTCCCACGTAATCGAACCTCCTTTTTTAACCTCAAACTTCTTATCAATCAAACCGCCATATTTAAAATTATAACTTCCTTCATATGCCTGGAAATCTCCCCACATATTAAATCTACCAAGCGTATTAATTTTGAACAATAATGATCCAAATCCTTTTCCACGCATTCCATGACCCGTATTACGATCGAGAATAACTTCTACCTCGGCATCTGGTGTAATATCAAAATCAAATTCTAATTCAAGTCCGTTATAATTTCTAGTATTGTCAACAATACCATTTTGTAAATTGTATTTTTCCTTCTCTGTTACAAAATGTATAAATATATTATCACTTACACTTTCGGCATTATTAATAGGTATTTTAACAGCTGTACCCTTTTCTGACTTCGCATCAACTTTAATGAATAGAGAATTTGTAGGTCCTTTAATAGTTGCTGTACCATCAATGAAGGCAGTTCCATAATAAGCAGCATCCTCACTGTCCTTTGTATCCAAAGCGAGTAAACGTTTAGATCGAATAGCCAAATCTAGCTTCCAGTCGGTAAAATTATTATGTTCTATATTTCCATTGAGACTTCCCGTTGTTCCGTATTTTGTATCGGTCAGCGTATTGTTTCTAAATAAAAATTTCTCGTCCGTCAAATCAATGATAGTATTATCGCCCAAGCCGTAATCAACATTTAAATAAGGGATTGTAATTCCCGCCTTATCTAAGAACAAGCGACCGTTAATATTAGGTTTTTTCACGTTACCTTCAATTGTTGCATTACCAGAGATTGAACCTCTAATATTAGATAAAACATCACCTCCCAAAGAATTTAAAGCAGCAATGTTGAACTTATCAAATTTTAATTTCAGATCTAAAAGAGTCTCCTTGTTTACAATTTCTAAACTACCATCAGCATCAAAGGATTCTAAATTCTTGTTTTCTAGATTAGAATTAATTTTAAATTTCTGTAGGTTCTCATCTCCTTCAATATCAAAGTTTAACGTCCCTAAATCAGTTTTATTTACGTTTAAATTGTCAATGATAATTGAAGCCGTGGGTTGGTAAACATCCTTGTTCTGTTTAAAACTCACTTCACCATTAATATTTCCTTCCAATAGGAATTTTTCGTTTGTAGGTGTGATTTGATTTAAATCTACATCTTTGAAACTTAGCTTTAAATCCTTGACTGTGGGTCCTTTAAAAATACCACCTAATGCAATAGATTGTTCTTCGTGCGAAAGAATGATATTATCTATCGTAAAGTTTTTAAACGATTTATCAAAAACGATTTGGTTATCAGCTGATTCATTTTCATTCAGAAACCATAAATAATCCTTGAATTTCACTTCCGATTTACTGATGCCCACTACATTATTATTATCCTTGTTGATAGTGTGATATAAATTCAGATTGTAATAATCTTCGGCGTTTTTCCCTCCTTTAAATTCAGACCTAAAATACAAAGTATCTTTCATGGTCACATTTATCAAACTGAAATCTTGAATTTTATAGTATTTAGTTTTGATACTGTCTAGTTCGATGTACGCGTTATAAAGTGGATTTTTATTATCGATTGATACATTAATATTATCAAAAGTATTGTCAGAAGCAACGATTTGCGGAGAGTTGAAATTAAGTTTGAATTCTTGATTGTCAGAATTCATATTTCCTTTAACAATAGTATTTGCTCCTATCGCAATGTCTGGAAAAAATATTTCGATGATTTTATTATAGATCGAAAAGTTGAATTTTAAAAACTGTCCCTTTTTAACTTTATGTGGTTTGAAATTAGTGTATAAACTTCCCAAAGAGTTTTTTACTAAATTCTCTAATTGATTGAATTCATATCTTCCTACGATCTCTCCTTGTACAATATCTGGAGAGTTAACAGTTATTGTTCGTACTCTATTTTGATCAAATACAGAATTAATGGTAAAATCATCAAAATTGTAAGTGTCTTTTGCATTTTGATAAGAAGTCTTGTTGATATAAACATTACCCTGGAAATTTTCTATATTATTTCCACTGGCTTGTACAACAACATCTCCTCTAAATATTGATACTGAATCTTTTACTAATTTTAATTTATTCAAATCAGCATTTTCAACATTTAAATGAAAATCATAACGGCTGTCTTTTTTAGTAATATCAAGTAAACCGTCAAATGTCATACTTAAATTTGGGTCGTTAACTGATATTTGACCTTTATACATTGGGCTTTTAAGCGTTCCATCGACAACAATATTAGAATACGTATAATTCCTAAAATCGACCTTTGTAATATCACCCTTAATTGCTGTATCTAGAAATTTTTGCTTAAAACCTTTACCGTCAACGTCTATATTCAAACTTACTCTTCCTAAGTCTTTTTCTTCTAATAAGTTTCCAATGTCAAAATTATCTAAAATTACATTTCCAACATAAGAAGCTTTATCAATTACATCAATATTTTGAATTGCTAAATTTGAAGTTACATTTCCTAAAGCAGTTATCATGAAGAAATCAGCCTCTACGGCAGTAGTCGAAACGGTAGAAGTTCCTTTTGCAGAGAATCTACCTAACTTTTTTAATGAAGTCGGTAATTTATTTCCTAAGATATTTGGTAAAATAACCACTAAGTCTTCATAGGTTGAAGTCAATTTGTCAAACTTAGCGTCCATTGAAAACTTTTGTCCTTTCTTGGCAAAAAGATTATTAAAGTGAATATCTCCCACAATCTCTGTCTTTCGATCATCTATTAATTTAAGATTATTCAATTGCAAATTATTCAATGTTCCTTTTATATTAGACTTTACATAAAAATGCTGGTTTTTTCCAATTTCTTTATAGAAGTGACGAATATCGTTTGAACCTATAGAACCTGATTTTATCTTAATATCAAAAACGACCTTGTCATTAAAGTTTATAAAATCCTCAATTTTATAATTTAAAAGAACGGTTCCCACTAAAGCAGATTCTTTAGTAAGCAAGTCTAGTTCCTCAAGTTTAATACTCTTCTTGGAATACGAAAATTTAGATTTCAGGTTTTTTACGTATAAACCTCTAAAATCCATGAACGACATTTTATTGATGTTAGTGGTAACATCTGGACCAAAAATCATAAAATCAGTAACCGATGCATTTAATTTAGTAAAATCAACATCTTTAGGATTTTCTCTATTCTCATCTGTTAAAATGAAATGTCCATTATAGATTTGTAAATTATTAGCCTTCAGCAAAAATTTTCTAGTAGATGGTTTTCCGCTTTCAAATGCCTCTACAAATTTATCTAGGTTAGAATCCTTTTCATTTTTATACGTCTTTAGGTTAAATAATAGACCCTTAAGTTCTAAACCATCAAAAATCAAATCACCATCTAACAACTTTTTTCCTTCTAGAATTGTCGTAGCTATTCGTTGAGAATAGATTAAGGTGTCCCTGTGATGATCCCGAATCAAAACGTTTTTAAACTTTATTCCTCCAAAAACAGATACAGCAACTCCCTCGATGGCGATGTTTGTGCCAAAGTCTTTGTTAATACTGTTTGTAAAATAGTGAGCAATTTTTGTTTGAACAACTGGCAAAGTAAGTGCAATAGCAGCAACCAACAAAAGGAGGATTAGTCCAAGAAGGAAACGGAATACTATTTTTATTATTTTTTTGATACCTATTTATTGTTTAAATTTTCTAATATTTCATTTTGCCTTTGTAAACGCAGCACCTTTGATAAAAATTTTCTAATTTTGGACTTTGACAAAAAGAATATTTTTTGTGGTAATTCACTTGTCAAAAGTAATTCAAAATTTGTGCCTTTTTATGCAAAATCCCGAGGTTTTTATTCTTGCTATCGAAAGTTCCTGCGATGATACTGCTGCAGCCATTTTACAGAACGATAAAGTACTATCAAATGTTGTAGCAAATCAGTTAATTCACAACCAATATGGCGGTGTTGTACCTGAGCTAGCCTCCCGTGCTCATCAGCAAAATATTGTTCCCGTTGTTGACGCAGCGCTTCGTAAAGCAAATATACAAAAAGAACAGTTATCTGCAATTGCATTTACTCAAGGTCCAGGACTAATGGGCTCACTATTAGTGGGAAGCTCTTTTGCTAAATCGATGGCATTAGCATTGCAAATACCATTAATTGCTGTTAATCATATGCAAGCGCATGTCCTAGCACATTTTATAGCTGAAGAAAATTTCGAAAAACCTAAATTTCCATTTTTAGCTTTAACCATTAGCGGTGGACATACACAGATTATTAAAGTTGATGATTTTTTTGAAATGAAGGTAATTGGCGAAACTACAGATGATGCTGTAGGTGAAGCATTCGATAAAAGTGCAAAAATCTTAGGTCTTCCGTATCCTGGAGGTCCTCTAATTGATAAATATGCACAACTAGGAAATCCAAAAGCTTTTGTATTTACAAAGCCAAAAGTTCCCGGATTAGACTTTAGTTTCTCTGGACTAAAAACGGCGATTTTGTATTTTATTCAAAAGAAAAAAATAGAAAATTCGAATTTTGTTGACGAAAATTTAAATGATATCTGTGCGTCCATACAACATACAATAATCGAAATTTTAATGGATAAATTAAAATTAGCGGTTAAGGAAACAGGAATCAAACAAATCGCAATTGGCGGAGGAGTGTCCGCAAATTCAGGAATTAGGAATACATTAAAGAAAGCTGAAGATTTATACGGCTGGAAAACTTTTGTTCCAAAATTTGAGTACACTACGGATAATGCTGCAATGATTGGAATTGTAGGTTATCAAAAATTTTTAAATCAAACATTTGAAACTTCATCTGTCGTTTCTAAAGCAAGAATTCAATTTTAAGTTATGCAATTATTTTACAATCCCAACATAAACGAAGCAACAGAAAGTTTTTCTTTTGATAAAGAAGAGAGTAAACATATAATTAAAGTATTACGTAAAAAGGATACAGATATATTACATGTTACTAATGGATTAGGTTTTTTATTTACTACTGAAATTACTTTAGCTTCTGACAGTAAATGTACCGTTAAAATTATTTCGATAGAAAAAGCAGAAGTTTCAAAATTCAGATTGCATCTTGCTGTCGCACCAACAAAAATGAATGATCGTTTCGAGTGGTTTTTAGAAAAAGCTACTGAAATAGGGATACACGAAATAACGCCAATCATCTGTGATCGTTCCGAAAGAAAAACGATTAATAAGGAACGTTTTGATAAGATCTTATTAGCCGCAATGAAACAATCGAACGAATTATTTCTGCCAATTTTAAATCCTGCAATGACTTTTAAAGAATTTGTAAATAGTGAAAATCAAGATTTAAAAATTATTGCGCATTGTGAAGAGACAGATAAAAAAACATTTAAATCTATCTTACGACCTAATGAAAAAATAACCATGTTAATAGGTCCAGAGGGTGATTTTTCAGAAAAAGAAATAGGATTAGCTCTCAGTAATAATTTCACAGCTGTTTCTCTTGGAAACACTAGATTACGTACAGAAACTGCCGCAATTGTCGCTTGTCACAGTGTAGTATTTGTTAATGAAGTCTAATATAAGCCATTGGTTATGAAAAAAATATTTTATTCATCACTGCTCTTATTTTCTTTATCATCGTATTCGCAAGAAATTGCTTTGCTGAAGTATAACGGCGGCGGCGATTGGTATGCAAATCCAACTTCATTGACTAATTTAATAAAATATTGTAATTCAAATATTAATACGCAAATTAAACTTAAACCAGCTACTGTTGAACCAAGCAGTCCAGAATTATTTTTGTATCCATTAGTTCATATGACAGGCCATGGAAATGTGGTTTTTAATGAGAATGAGGTAAGTAATTTAAGCAATTACCTTTCGGCCGGAGGTTTTCTTCATATCGATGACAATTACGGGATGGATCAATACGTTCGAAAAGAAATAAAAAAAATATTCCCAAATAATGATTTAGTAGAAATTCCAGCCAATCATTTAATTTTTCAAAAACCAAATTTTTTTCCAAATGGATTACCAAAAATTCATGAACACGACGGAAAACGACCTCAAGCATTTGGTATATTTTTAGAAGGTAAACTAGTTTTACTCTACACTTATGAATGTGATCTAGGAGACGGATGGGAAGATGCAGAAGTAAATAACGACCCTAAAGAAGTTCGCGAAAAAGCATTAAAAATGGGAGCGAATATTGTAAATTATATATTTAATAATTAGATAATTAAATTTAATTTTTACCTTGTTTTATGTATAATCTAAGAAAGATCTAGAAAAATTCTAAGTTAATTTTATTGTAGACATTTTAGAAGGTTACTCGACTATATGAGCTTCCCAAATAATTTAAATTTTCATTTTTACTAGCTAGTTATAAAAATTTTCTACATTCAAAATTTTACATTTAGTAAGAAAATACTTTATTTTTATAAATATCCACATTTCTATTTATGCAGTAAAACCACCTTATAATTTTTATTTTTGTAAAAAAACATATAAAAATTTTTTATATTGATAAATTGTTATAGAATTGTGAAATAATTAACCAAAACCACTAATTTATAACAAACCATTTATGAAAAAAATCTTTTTACCAGCTGCGGCATTATTAATGCTATTTTCTTGTCAAAACGACACAACAGAAACAGATGTTCAAACAAACGCAGTTTTACAGCGTGGTTGTGCATCACAGGAAGTGTTAGCCGCACAAATGAAAGCTGATCCAACATTAGCTTTGAGAATGAACAAAATTGAGGACTTTACTCAAAAATCAATGTTAAACGGTCGTATTGTTAATGGAAAAGTCGAAATTCCAGTAGTAGTCAACGTTTTATACAAAACAGCTTCTGAAAATATTTCAACAGCTCAAATTCAGTCACAAATTGATGTTTTAAACCGTGATTTTAATGCTGCGAATTCTGATTTCACTAAAGTTCCATCATTATTTTCAGGAGTAAAAGCTAATGTGGGTATTAAATTTGTTTTGCAAAATATAGTAAGAAGATCAACTACAATAGCTTCTTGGTCTACAAATGATGCTATGAAAAAATCAGCTACAGGAATTGCACCTACGTCGCCAGCTACAGTGCTTAACATGTGGGCATGTAATTTAGGTGGTGGAATATTGGGTTACGCTCAGTTTCCAGGAGGATCATTATCCACTGATGGAGTTGTAATTGACAATAATGCTTTTGGAACAACTGGATCAGTTAGTGCTCCATTTAATTTAGGAAGAACAGCTACTCACGAAGTGGGTCACTGGATGAATTTACGCCACATTTGGGGTGATGCAAACTGTGGAAGTGATTACGTTTCTGATACACCAACACATAACGAACCTAATTACGGTGTTTTAAATTATCCTCATTATAGCACTTGTTCAGGAACTCCGGTTGAAATGACTATGAACTATATGGATTACTCAGATGATAGAGGAATGTATATGTTTACAAATGGACAAAAGTCTAGAATGGCAGCCTTATTCGTTTCTGGAGGTTCTAGATCAAGTTTTAGAAATTAATATTTTTTGTTTTTTTTTTGAATTTAAAACTCGCTACTTGTTAGCGAGTTTTTTTATATTTACCAATTAAATTCAAAACATGATTACATCAAAAATTATTTCTAATGGTATCCTTCGATCAGTACTGACGATAGTTGTAGTAGGATTGATACTTTTATTTTTATATAAAATACAATCAGTACTTATCTATCTTGTAGTATCTCTGATACTTGCCTTGATAGGTACTCCAATTCTAGATTTTTTCAAACGAAGACTGAAATTCAATCATATTTTTGCAACAATAGCTGTATTGTTCATATTCATATTAATAATATTTGGTTTCATAATGTTGTTTGTACCATTAATACTTTCACAGGGGCAAAACTTATCGCTCTTAAATACTGGTGAAATCGAACAAAAAATAATACTACTGGTCAATCAAATTACTGCTTTTTTAGATAATCATAGTATCGATTCAGCGCAAGTCCTGAAAGAATCGAATATAACCTCAAAAATTAATTTCAACTTTATTCCAGACTTTTTAAATGCATTATTAGGAACAATCAGTAGTTTCGGAATGGGACTAGCTTCTGTATTATTTATTACATTTTTCTTTTTAAAGGATAGTAAAAAGTTCTTAATTGGATCAAAAAAGTTAATTCCAGACAGTCATGAAGATCAAGTTTTAAACTCGGTGGAAAAAACAAATCATTTACTGTCTCGTTATTTCATTGGTTTACTGCTTCAATTATTTATTGTTTTCATTTGTTACCTTATCGTTTTAATAATTTTTGGTTTACCAAATGCTATTATAATTGCTTTTCTATGCGCAGTGTTAAACATCATTCCGTACATAGGACCATTAATCGCTTCGCTTTTGGCAGCGCTTTTAACAATGCTTAGTAATTTAGGTAGTGATTTTCAATCTGAAATTTTACCTACAACTATCTATGTTTTAATTGGTTTCTGGATTGTTCAAATTATAGATAACAATTTATCGCAGCCTATTATTTTTTCGAAAAGTGTAAGTTCACATCCTTTAGAAATTTTTCTTGTGATTCTTATTGCTGGTTTTCTATTTGGAATTTTAGGAATGATCATCGCAGTTCCATTATATACTATCATTAAAGTTATTAGTAAAGAGTTCTTTCCTGAAAACCCGGTTATCAAGCTATTAACTAAAGATATGTAATGTTGGATTTAAAGATTCTTAATGATAATGTACAAAAGTTTATAAATGAAAATATTGGTAAAAGTATATCAAAATTAGCATTGCAGAAAAATCCTTTTCCTTACTTGAATTGGCTTTCAGTTTTAAACCAAATTGAAGCAAAATCCAAAGCGAGGGAAAAACTCCCAACTTGGTTTGCAACTGAAAATATAATATATCCTGCCAAAATTTCGATTGAACAAACTTCGTCAGAGAAAACAGCCTCTTATAAGGCATCACTTGTGGATGGTGAAACATTAATAGATTTAACGGGCGGTTTCGGAGTTGACGATTATTACTTTTCGAAAAAAATCAAGCATATCACTCATTGCGAAATCAATACGGAACTTTCCATGATGGTGGCTCATAATTTCACGCAATTAAATGTCAATAACATTAAATGCTATGCTGAGGATAGCATAGAGACTTTAAAACGTTTGGATGTTAAGTGGGATTGGATTTATATTGATCCTTCCCGAAGAAATGACGAAAAGGGAAAAGTTTTTTTACTAAAAGACTGCTTGCCTAACGTGCCTGAAAATCTAGATTTCTATTTAGCGAAATCGAAATCAATTCTGATCAAAACAGCTCCGTTACTCGACATTTCTGCTGGATTATCAGAACTAAAAAATGTAAAAGCGATTCATATTGTAGCAGTAGAAAATGAAGTCAAAGAATTATTGTGGGAAATAAATCCGTTGTTCTCAGGATCTACTAGTATTAAAACTGTAAACATTTTAAAAGACCGATTGGAAACTTTTGATTTTACACTTAACCAAGAGATTGATTACTTACCCTATACTAAACCGCAAGCATTTCTTTATGAACCCAATAGTGCAATTATGAAATCAGGTGGTTTTGATGAAGTTGGTGCTTTCTACAAAGTAAATAAGCTTCACAAGCATTCTCATTTATATACTTCAAATGAACTAGTACCTTTTCCAGGCCGTGCCTTTGAAATTCGAAATAGAATTCCTTATAACAAGGTAGCTATGAAAGAATTTTTAGAAAGTAAACAAGCAAATATTACCACCAGAAATTTTCCTGATAGTGTTGACAGTATTAGAAAAAAATGGAAAGTAAAAGGTGGAGGAAATACATATTGTTTTTTTACAACTGATGTGAATAATGATAAAATAGTTTTAATTTGCACCAAAATTTAATCATAATGAAAAACGTAATTGTAATAGCTTTTTTTCTTTTTAGCATTAGTGTATTGGCTCAAAAGCCATGTGATTATAGCACTAATGTAACTGATTCAATTGGTACTTATAAAGAAACTAAAGAATATATAATTTCTGAAAAGCATTTTGCAAGTAGTTCTAGCTATATTTTTTATTCGCTAGCGAACACAGATGGTATACCAACATTGAACTTACAATTGCTACAAAAAAGTAAGGATTTTATAAAAGCCAATTGTTTTGATAAAAATTCAAGGCTGTTTTTACAACTAAATAATGGAAAGATAGTTACGTTAATTCATATCGACCAGGAGAATTGCGGAACGATGATTCGCGATGAAAAAGGTTTTGACAACCGAGTAAATTCTGGAGTATTTATGTTTGCAAAAGATAATTATGAGGAACTTAAAAATTCGCCAGTATCAATGATGCGTATTAAATATCTCACTGAAACTGAAGATTATGTTTTAAAGAAAGAGCTTAAATCAGAGCTGAATAATCAAACCTATTATCCAGAAACTTACTTTATTGATAATCTTAGATGTATTGAATAATCTAGTTACATTCCCATTTCACATTAGATACTTTGTCATTTAAACCTTCTTTAAGATTATAATGCCACCACTCTGAATTAAACGGATTAAAACCACTTTCCATCATTACTGACTTGAGCAATATTCTATTGTCTTTAATTTTTTGAGATAAGTTGGTATAGTTATGTCCCGCTTCTATTCCAAAAAAATCAAAACCAGTACCCATTTCTAACTCTTTACCAGAGCTATCAACTAAAGTGATATCAACCGCTCCTCCTCTATTGTGAATTGAACCTTTTGCAGGATTTGCAACATACTCAGGGTTTGACACGATGGTCCACATTTTCTTTTGAATATCTAAAGGACGATAACAATCAAATAATTTAATGCGATATCCTTTTTTAATAAATTTTTTATTTGCCTCCACTAATGCTGTAACTGTTTTTAATCTTAAAAAACACTCCGCACAGTCGTAAACTTGTGCTTTTAAAAAATTATCTGAAGTAGCATATTTCATATCATATACAAAATCCTCGCTGTAATCTTTTAAATTTACAAAAGTGGTATCACTTAAAACTACGACAGCTTTTGAACGTGCGTTTACAGTTCTGTTTTGTGATTTGCAAGATATGATGCAAAAAAAGGAGAAGATGGCTAAAATTAATTTACTGCTTTGAGACATAAAAAGTTTTTTATAAAAATAAGATAAATTGAATAAGTACCGGCACGTACATTTCGAAATAAAATTTCAAGTTACATTATATCTTTAATTATTCTTATAAATAGAAATTTACTATTCACTTTTTGAAAATTAAACGTACTACCAATACGAAACATCAACACTTAATATAGTCATAGAATGTTTGTATCGCTTAGTACTCTTATAATACTAAATTTAGACAATATTTATTGTAAATTAAGTCTGAAAGTAATTTCTAAAATTCTAAAAAAAAGGTTATAAAAACAAATAAAAGAGCCATTTTTCCAAGGGTATTAAGGTTCTGAATTTGGAAATAAAGGCTAAAAATCGTATTTTAGCAGTATTACCGAATTACATAATTCAAAACGGAAGATTTACTAATTGGTCATCGACCAATTTATTTCCATTTTTAGAGTCTTGCACTCTATCCGCTGAATCCTGCAGCAAATTTTCATTAGCGAGTATTAATTATTGAGCTTTGACTTTTTATAAAAGGTCAAATTCTCTTGTAATCCTAAAAAATAAAAAATATGAATAAAAATTCTATGAAAGACAAACGTATAGGTATAATTGGTGCTGGACCAAGTGGTTTAGCGCAAATTCGTGCTTTTGAAGCTCTTAAAGAACAAGGATATGCAATGCCAGAAATCATCTGCTTTGAAAAGCAAGATAACTGGGGCGGCATGTGGAACTACTCTTGGAGAACTGGCGTTGGAAAATATGGCGAGCCACTTCACGGAAGTATGTACAAATACTTATGGTCTAATGGTCCCAAAGAATGCTTAGAATTTTCCGATTATTCCTTCGATGAACATTTTAAAAAACCAATTTCGTCTTATCCACCAAGACCAGTTTTATTCGATTATATACAAGGTCGTATTAAAAAAAGTAATGCCAGAGATTACATTCGATTTGACACCACGGTAAGATGGGTGAGTTTTGACGAAAATTCGAAGAAATTTAATGTAATTCTAGATGATCTAAAAATTGACAAAACGTATAGCGAAGAATTAGATTACTTAGTAGTGGCATCTGGACATTTCTCGACACCAAATATGCCCTACTTTAAAGGAATTGAAAATTTTCCTGGGACCGTTATGCATGCACACGATTTTAGAGGGGCGGACCAATTTAAGGATCGAAATATACTTTTAATAGGTAGTAGTTATTCTGCAGAGGATATTGGTGTACAATGTTACAAGCACGGTGCGAAATCAGTGACCTTAAGTTATAGAAGCAATCCTATAGGTATCGAATGGCCTGAAGGAATAAAAGAATTGCCGATGGTAACACATTTTGAAGGCGATACTGCATTTTTCAAGGATGGAACAACCGAAGTTTATGATGCAGTGATTATGTGTACTGGATACCAACACAAATTTCCCTTTTTACCAGATGAACTTCGATTGAAAACAAAAAATAATCTTTTCCCAGATAATTTATATAAAGGAATTTTATTTAATGCACTTCCGCAATTGATTTATTTAGGTATGCAGGATCAGTATTACACTTTTAATATGTTTGATGCACAAGCTTGGTTAGCTAGAGACTTTATGATGAATCGTTTGACTTTGCCAAAAGAAACGGAACGAAGAATGGATATTGACAAGTGGCTTGATCGAAATAATAAATTGGAGAATAGCTTAGATAATGTTGATTTCCAATCAGACTATATCAAAGATTTACTTTCACTTTCAGATTATCCGCACTTTAATGTAGACAAAGTCGCTGAAATGTTTAAAGAATGGTTACAAGATAAAGAAGAAAACATTTTAACGTATCGTGATAAAACGTATCAGAGCGTCGTAACAGGAACAATGGCATCACAACATCACACAGAATGGATGGATGAACTTGATGATAGTAAAGAGCGTTATCTCTATCAAGGAGAGCAAGAAGAGGTTTTACAAGATAATCTCTAAATAACTTTACACAAAAAAATATCCTTCAAAACCCTGAAGGATATTTTTTTTTCTTATTTGACACGATTTTAAAACGGGTTTTTTTCTACTTTTAATAAAATTAATTTCTAGTAAAATTAAAAAGTTACGAGAGGTGAATCCATTTTTTATCGCTGTTCAACTTAAATGTGCCAATATGCTCTTTGTTCCATTCATTAGGACCAATTAACGAAAGAAAATCATTGCCATCAATACTTCGATACAAATGATAAATCTCCCCTACAACAGGCTCAAAAGAGAATTTAGAATTATAAACCAATTCGTTCCACTCAAATTCTTCGATTAAACTTTGATACTGCGCTTTAAGCTCATCAAACTTACTTTTAAATTCCTTGTTTACAGTAGTAATACCTCTACTCTTCCATGAAACTAAGTCGTCCATTCTAATTACTGGAGCACCTACGCTTGTTCCATAAGGTAATAAATTAGCATTGTATCCTTCAGTTTCCGAATAGACTATATTATCTGGTTTTTTATTTTCCATTGTAGTATTAATTGTTTTTCTGTTCTATTATTCCAATTAAGAAATGTCAACTTTAAAATTAGTATCAATCATCACAATCAAAATAAAATTACTTAAACCAATGATGATTTTGCTTTTGCAAATATAAAAATAATTAATTGTTTAATGATATTAAAAAAAGAATAAACAAAATAAATTTTAAACACAAAAAAACCGATACTAATAAAAGTATCGGTCTTTGTGAAGGCAGAAGGATTCGAACCTTCGACCGCCTGCTTAGAAGGCAGGTGCTCTATCCAGCTGAGCTATGCCTCCATTTATCTTATAAAACTTAAATGGAAAAAGTTTAATTAGTCGGGGTGGCAGGATTCGAACCTGCGGCCTCCTGCTCCCAAAGCAGGCGCGATAACCGAGCTACGCTACACCCCGAAAAACAAAATTATAAAAGCGGAGAGACAGGGACTCGAACCCTGGCACCGATCACTCGATGACAGTTTAGCAAACTGCTCCATTACCACTCTGGCACCTCTCCAAGCTCAAAGAAACGTGTCTTGTTTTGCGGTTGCAAATTTAGGACTTCTTTACGTTACTCACAACTATTTCGAGGCTTTTTTTTATTCTTTTTCACCTTATTTGCAAAAGCTCTTCACAATCAAACATATAGAATAGAAATAAATTTAAAAAAGATTATATCTGTGTCAAAATATGAAATTGTTTAAAAAAGATTAAATTTGCTAGATAAACCAACATTATCAAAGTTATGAACAAAAGAGTTGTTATCGTTTCTGCCGTTAGAACACCTATCGGAAGTTTTATGGGGGGATTATCTACAGTTACCGCTCCTAAGTTAGGTGCAGCAGCAATCAAAGGCGCATTAGACAAAATAAATTTAGACCCAAATTTAGTTGACGAAGTATTTATGGGCAATGTAGTTCAAGCTGGAACAGGACAAGCTCCTGCTCGTCAAGCTGCTATATTTGCTGGTCTTAATGAATCTGTTGCTTGTACCACTATTAATAAAGTTTGTGCTTCAGGAATGAAAGCAGTTATGTTGGGAGCTCAAGCTATTCAATGTGGCGATGCAGAAATTGTTGTTGCTGGTGGAATGGAAAACATGAGTTTGATACCTCATTATTTAAACTTAAGAAACGGTACTAAATTTGGTCCTGCTGCTATGGTTGACGGTATGCAGAAAGATGGACTTACAGATGCATATGATAACAGCGCAATGGGAGTTTGTGCTGACTTATGTGCTAGCGAATATAATTTTACCCGCGAAGACCAAGATAACTATGCAATTCAATCTTATGAGCGTAGTGCGAAAGCATGGGAAAGTGGAAAATTTGATAACGAAATTGTTCCTGTAGCGGTTCCGCAAAGAAAAGGAGACCCAATAGTGGTTTCTAAAGATGAAGAATTTACAAACGTAAAATTAGATAAAATTCCGTCTTTAAATCCTGTTTTTACTAAAGATGGCACGGTTACCGCAGCAAATGCTTCAACTATAAATGATGGTGCAGCAGCAGTAATATTAATGAGCGAAGAAAAAGCGCTTTCGTTAGGATTAAAACCGCTAGCGTACATAAAAGGATATGCAGATGCAGCTCAAGAGCCAAAATGGTTTACTACAAGCCCTGCTAAAGCTTTACCGAAGGCTCTAGACAAAGCAGGAATAAGTATTGATGCTGTAGACTACTTTGAGTTTAATGAGGCATTTGCAGTCGTTGGTTTAGCTAACGCTAAAATTTTAGGTCTAGCAAATGACAAAGTTAACGTAAATGGAGGTGCAGTTTCTTTAGGTCATCCTCTTGGCTGCTCTGGAGTTAGAATTATCGTTACCTTATTGAATGTTTTGGAACAAAATAATGCTAAAGTTGGTGCTGCTGCAATTTGCAACGGTGGTGGCGGTGCATCAGCTATCGTAATCGAAAGAATTTAAATAATAATAAATGATGGGTTATATGCCAAAAACATATAGCCCTAATTTTTAACTTCTAATTAAAGATAAATGTTTGGAATTTGTAATCTAGCAATGATACCACTTCGGTTTGAACCTAGTGATAGAAGCGAAATTGTTTCTCAGGTTTTGTTTGGAGAACATTTTGAAATTTTAGAGCAGTTGAAGCAGTGGACTCGCATCAGAATGCAATATGACGGATATGAAGGTTGGATCGATTTTAAACAATTACAACTTATCTCTGAGGAGAGTTTTAATAAATTATCTTCAGAAAAAATCGTGCTCAATGCAGATTTGATTGAATATATAACAACGCCATCAAACTTATTGATTCCCATTCCTTTAGGATCATCGTTATCCTTTCTAAATTATGGGGAAATAAATATTTCAAATTTTGAATTTGAAGGAGAGCGAACCAGTGCAGTAAAAGATAAATCACATTTGATTGATACTGCTTTTATGTATTTAAACGCGCCTTATCTTTGGGGAGGAAAAACGCCTTTTGGCATTGACTGCTCCGGTTTTACACAAATGGTGTATAAGCTAAACGGTTATAAATTACTACGTGATGCTTCACAACAATCTGCGCAAGGAGAACCTTTAAGTTTTATAGAAGAAAGTGAAGCTGGTGATTTAGCCTTTTTTGATAATGATGAAGGAAATATTATACACGTTGGTATCATCATGGAGGATAATTATATCATTCACGCCAGCGGAAAGATAAGAATTGATCGCTTAGATCACTTAGGTATTTTTAACGCAGAAACAAATAAACATACACACAAGTTAAGAGTCATTAAAAAAATTATATAAAAAAAACCGGTTTGAAAAATTTCAAACCGGATTTTTATACTTAAAGATCAGAATTACATCTTAGCTTTCAATGCTTTTGACTCTGCAGTCATTTCTAAAGCACTATAAACATTTAATAGAGTCTTAGCAACATCTACATTTTTAGGATCTAATTCATATCCTTTTTTAAGGAATGGAATCACACTTTTAAAAATGTTATCTCTCTTAACTTTTAATTCGTCGTAACGCTTCATGTCTTTAGTAGAAGTACCTAACTTATTCATTTCATCAATGATTGGTTTCTCTCCTTCTAATTTCAAAGCTGCTAGATTAATATAAGCGTTGATGTAGTCAGGCTTAATTTCCATTGCACGTAAATAATACTTTTCAGCATCTGCTTTATTTCCTGCATTTCCACTGATTACACCTAAATTGAAAGTCAAATCAGCATCATTAGGATTTTTTGCTAAAACTTCTCCAATTAATTTTTTGTAAGTCTCGTAATCTTTAGACTCCAAATATAAATTAGCTTCAGTTAATACTAAAGAAGTATCATCTGGATTAGCTAATCTCGCTTCAGAAATTGCTTTTTTAGCTTCATCCGTTTTACCGTTTTCTACTAAAATTAAAGCCATGTTTTTATAGATTTCTCCTCTTTTTGAAGGAACATCTTCACTTCTTGGCTTTTCGTGCGTACCAATTTTTACAGATAAATCTCTTTCTTTAGATGTGTTGAAAAAATCTTCTGCATTTGTCAATTTATTCATCGCAAAGTAGCTTTTACCTTTTCCAGAATAATTTAACTTTTTCAAATTTTCATATAACTCTAAAGCTTTATCATACTCTTTAGCATTAATATAAGTTGATGCTGCATAATACAAGTTTATTGTATCTTTTTTATCTAACAAATACGCGTCGTATAATTTTTTAGCACTTGCTGAATGTTTATCTGCTTTTGATTCTTCAATCGCAGTATTAATCAGCTTAAATTTAATGTCAGTGATTGAGGATGTCGCTTGAGGTGTAAATTTTACTTTTCCTGAAGTTTTCTCAACATCCATCAAATCTTGATACGCCTTTGCAGCCATAGAAAGATTTTTATCTGCATCAACTTTTTTGTTTGCTAAATCTAAAAGAGCATTCCCTTTAATAAAATAGAATTGAGCCTTTTCAGCGTCTGAAGCATTACTAATTAAAGATTCAGCTTCCATTAAAATAGTAGCTGCTTCTTGAGACTTACCGCCTTTCATTGCTTTTTCAGCTGCTTTAATTTGATCTTTTTGAGCAAAAGTAGCTACTGATACCAATAACGCTGATGCTAGTAATACATATTTACTTTTCATAACATTGTTTGTTTAATTTAAATTTATTGTTGGTTCACTATAACAATCTACGTCTATTCGTCAGAATCATCTTCTTCCGACTCGTCTTCTAATTCTTCTTCAACATCAGTTTCATCCTCATCATCTTCCTCTTCAGCACCTTCGTCTTCAAGAACTTCTAATACTGGTTTAACTCTTTCGATAGCTTCTGTTTCAATTACGTTTCCATCTTCATCAACTACAACTTCAACTACATCATCTTTCATTACTTTAGTAACTGCAGCGATTGAGTCTTTACCTTTAAGGTTGATTAACTTAACTCCTTGAGTAGCACGTCCCATAACGCGTAAATCTTCAATAGCCATTCTTATTGTCAATCCTGATTTATTAATAATCATTAAATCATCTGCATCAGTAACTGCATTTATCGAAATTAACTTACCTGTTTTCTCAGTAATATTTAAGGTTTTAACTCCTTTACCACCACGGTTTGTGATTCTATAAACATCTTCGCCGTCTTCAACAAGTTTTGTACGTTTACCGTAACCGTTTTCAGTAACAACTAAGATCTGAGAATCATTGATATTTTCCTTATCTACAGTAACCATACCAATTACTTCATCAGTATCATCTTTTAACGTAATTCCACGAACTCCAGAAGCAGTTCTACCCATTGGACGAGTCTTAGTTTCTTCAAAACGAACCAATTTGCCTGACTTAACGGCTAAAATGATTTGGCTTTCACCATTTGTCAATTTTGCTTCTAAAAGTTCATCACCTTCCTTAATTGTAATTGCAGCAACACCATTAACTCTAGGTTTAGAATATTTCTCTAAAGATGTTTTCTTAACCTGACCTTTTTTGGTCACCATAATAAGATTATGACTAGTGATATAATCTTTATCTTTTAAATCTTGAGTACAAATGAAAGCTTTCACTTTATCGTCGCTTTCAATATTTACTAAGTTTTGAATCGCTCTTCCTTTAGCAGTTTTACTTCCCTCTGGAATTTCGTATACACGCATCCAGAAACATTTTCCTTTTTGAGTAAAGAACATCATGTACTGGTGATTTGTAGCGACAAACATGTGTTCTAAGAAATCTTGATCTCTTGTTCCAGCGCTTTTTTGCCCTACTCCTCCTCTATTTTGTGTTTTATACTCTGTAAGGTTGGTACGTTTGATATAACCTGCGTGAGAAATTGTAATAACCACATTTTCATCCGCAATCAAATCTTCGATACTTACATCTCCACCAGAATATTCAATAATTGAACGACGCTCATCTCCGTATTTTTCACGAATTTCGATTAGCTCCTCTTTTATCAAATTTGTTCTTAAATCAACATTTTCTAATAATGCTTTTAAGTGTGCAATCAATTTCATCAACTCTTCATATTCAGCTCTCAACTTGTCTTGTTCAAGACCAGTCAATTGACGCAAACGCATTTCTACAATAGCACGCGCTTGAATATCTGATAATTCAAATCTTTTCATTAATTTTTCACGAGCTTCCTCTGTATTTTTCGAACTTCTAATTAAAGCGATTACTTCGTCAATATTGTCAGAAGCAATAATTAAACCTTCTAAAATATGCGCGCGTTCTTCTGCTTTACGCAATTCAAAACGAGTTCTTCTTACTACAACATCATGGCGGTGCTCTACAAAATAGTGAATCATTTCTTTTAGATTCAACATTTGTGGACGACCTTTAACTAATGCAATATTATTTACACTAAAAGAAGACTGAAGTTGTGTGTATTTGTATAACGTATTTAAAACTACGTTAGGAGTAGCATCACGTTTCAAGATGTAAACGATACGCATACCGTTTCTATCTGATTCATCACGAATATTTGCTATTCCATCTATCTTTTTATCATTAACTAAGTCGGCAGTACGTTTAATCATATCTGCTTTGTTAACTTGGTATGGAATCTCAGTTACAATGATACATTCTCTACCATCAACTTCTTCAAAACCAACCTTTGCACGCATTACAACACGTCCTCTACCTGTTTTGAAAGCTTCCCGAACTCCATCGTAACCGTAAATAACTCCACCCGTAGGAAAATCTGGTGCTTTAATATAATTCATCAATTCATCGATTTCGATTTCATTGTTGTCCATAAAAGCTAACGTACCATTGATTACTTCCGTCAAGTTGTGCGGCGGCATATTTGTTGCCATACCCACTGCAATTCCTGTTGCTCCGTTAATTAACAAAGTAGGAACTCTTGTTGGCATTACTTTTGGCTCATATAAAGTATCGTCAAAATTCAATTGAAAATCAACTGTCTCTTTTTCGATATCAGCCATAATTTCTTCCGAAATCTTGCGCATTCTAGCTTCTGTATAACGCATTGCAGCTGGACTATCTCCATCTACAGATCCAAAGTTACCTTGACCATCCACTAATAAATAACGTAAACTCCATTCCTGAGCCATACGAACCATGGCGTCATAAACAGAAGTATCTCCGTGTGGGTGATACTTACCTAAAACTTCACCGACAATTCTGGCGGATTTTTTATGGGCTTTATTTGAAAAAACTCCTAAATCATACATTCCGTAAAGAACCCTTCTATGAACAGGCTTCAAGCCATCTCTAACATCTGGAAGTGCCCTTGATACAATTACTGACATCGAGTAATCGATGTAAGCTGATTTCATTTCATCTTCTATGTTAATAGGAATTAACTTTTCTCCTTCAGACATAAGTTGTTATATTAAAAAATTATATTAGTTTCAAAACGTGCCAATATACATCTTTTTGAAATTTTTTGGCCCATTTTAGCAGACTTATTTCAATGATTTATCAACAAAAGAATCTCACTATTTAGTTGATAATTTAAGGTAAATTTAACGCTGCAGTTATGATATTTTTTGTCTATTAGCTGACAAGACTAGTAATGGGAATACTTTTTGTTTTCCAATCACTAATTCACTAAATTTACGATATCAAATATATATTATGGATGATAATTTTTCACCGCGAGTAAAAGATGTTATAACCTATAGCAAGGAAGAAGCTTTGCGATTAGGACACGACTTTATAGGCACGGAACATTTAATGCTAGGTATTCTAAGAGATGGTAACGGAAAAGCAATTCAAATATTGAACAATCTCAATGTTGATTTAGACCATTTGCGTAGAAAAGTAGAAATCCTTAGTCCTGCCAGCACAAGTGTAGAAGTTAATATTGAAAAGAAGAATCTACATTTAACACGCCAAGCGGAAAGAGCCTTAAAGACGACTTTCTTAGAAGCTAAAGTATTTCAAAGTTCTTCAATAAGTACTGCACATCTCTTGTTGTGCATACTCAGAAACGAAAACGATCCAACAACAAAGCTATTGAATAAATTGAAAATCGATTATGATTTAGCTAAAGAAAATTATATAAATATGACTCCAAACGAAGAAGATTTTATCGAAAAATCCCCGCGAAATGAATCGTATAATGACGATTCAGGACAAGATGACAGTCTTAAAGAAGGAACTTTTAATAATCCCGCCAACAAATCAAACAAAAAATCGAAGACTCCTGTTTTAGATAATTTTGGGAGAGATTTAACAGAAATGGCTGAGGAAGGAAAACTTGATCCAGTTGTAGGACGTGAAAAAGAAATTGAGCGTGTTTCTCAAATTTTAAGCCGTCGTAAAAAGAACAATCCACTATTAATTGGAGAACCTGGAGTTGGAAAATCTGCTATTGCAGAAGGTTTAGCGCTTCGTATTATTCAAAAGAAAGTATCTCGAACATTATTCAATAAACGCGTAGTTACTTTAGATCTAGCCAGCCTTGTTGCTGGAACTAAATACCGTGGACAGTTTGAAGAACGTATGAAAGCTGTTATGAACGAATTAGAGAAAAATGATGACATCATTCTTTTTATAGACGAAATTCATACAATTGTTGGTGCCGGTGGTGCAACAGGTTCTTTGGATGCATCCAATATGTTTAAACCTGCGTTAGCACGTGGAGAAATTCAATGTATCGGTGCTACGACTTTAGACGAATACCGCCAATATATAGAAAAAGATGGAGCTTTAGAGAGACGTTTCCAAAAGATAATTGTAGAACCAACTTCTGTTGAAGAAACGATTACAATTTTGCACAATATTAAAAACAAATACGAAGACCACCACAATGTTACATACACTGATGATGCAATCGAAGCTTGTGTTAAATTAACGGATAGGTATATGTCTGAGCGCTTTTTACCTGACAAAGCTATTGATGCTTTAGACGAAGCAGGTTCAAGAGTTCACATTACAAATATTGAAGTTCCAAAGCAAATTTTGGATCTTGAACGTCAGTTAGAAGATGTTCGCGAACTTAAAAACGTTGTTGTAAAGAAACAAAAGTACGAAGAAGCAGCTAAGCTTAGAGATGACGAAAAACGAATTGAAAAAGATTTGGCAGTCGCACAAGAGCAATGGGAAGAAGACGCTAAAAATAATCGTATTGAAGTGACTGAAGACAATGTTGCTGATGTCGTTTCAATGATGAGTGGTATTCCTGTAAATAGAATTGCACAAACAGAAAGTAACAAGTTAGCTAAATTACCAGAACTTATTGAAGGTAAGGTAATTGGACAAAGAGAAGCAGTTATGAAAATTGCACGATCGATACAAAGAAATCGTGCGGGATTAAAAGATCCAAATAGACCAATTGGTTCATTTATTTTCTTGGGACAAACTGGTGTTGGAAAAACGCAATTAGCTAAAGTACTGGCTAAAGAATTATTCGATTCTGAAGATGCGCTAATCCGTATCGACATGAGTGAATACATGGAGAAGTTTGCAATTTCTAGACTTGTGGGAGCGCCTCCAGGATATGTAGGTTATGAAGAAGGTGGACAGTTAACGGAAAAAGTAAGAAGGAAACCTTATTGTGTTGTGCTTTTAGATGAAATTGAAAAAGCGCACCCTGATGTTTTTAACATGCTTTTACAAGTATTAGATGACGGTTATTTAACGGATAGTTTAGGACGAAAAATCGACTTCAAAAACACTATAATTATCATGACTTCAAATGTTGGAGCCAGACAATTAAAAGATTTCGGACAAGGTGTTGGTTTTGGAACTGCTGCGAAAGTAGCTCAGGCTGATGATAATTCGAAAAGTATTATCGAAAACGCATTGAAAAAAACTTTTGCTCCTGAATTCTTAAATAGGATCGATGACGTAATTGTATTTAATGCTTTAGAAAAAGAGCATATTGATTTAATTATAGAAATTGAATTGAAAAAACTATATGCTCGTGTAGCAGAATTAGGATATCAATTGAATCTTTCTGCTGAAGCAAAAGCATTTATTGCTGACAAAGGTTTTGATAGACAATTTGGCGCAAGACCTCTTAAAAGAGCAATTCAGAAATATGTTGAAGACGCACTAGCGGAAGAAATAATTACTTCTAAAATTGCTTCTGGTGATGAAATTTTCATGGATATTGAGGAAGGAGCTTCAGAGCTAACTGTTCAAGTTCATAAAGCTGGAGAACCAACTAATTTATAAATTTAGTTTCAAATAATTATAATAAACCCGTTACGTTTTCATAACCTAACGGGTTTATTCTTTATGTTAAATAGTCTTTTTTTCGAAAACTAATATTTACATTTGGTTTAGAAAAATGATTAAATTAAAATCAATATATGTCAGATAATAAAGTCATTCTAGGGAGTGAAGAGTGGTGCTCTTTTCCAGAATTAGGAATTCCTACTATAAAAGCGCGTGTAGATTCAGGTGCGAAAACATCAGCGCTACATGCCATAAATATTGCGCCGTTTATTAAAAACGAAGCCAACTGGGTGAAATTTGACATTAATCCAATCCAGAATAACTTAAAAACGGTAATTCACTGTGAAGCAAAACTAATTGACAAGCGAATTGTGAAAAGTTCAAGCGGATTTAGAGAGCAACGTTATGTTATTCAAACAAATCTCCAAATTGGAAATTCTTCTTGGCCAATAGAAATGACATTGACAAATCGCGATTCTATGGGATTCAGAATGCTTTTAGGTCGTGAGGCAATGAGCGGAAGAGTTTTAGTGGATCCAGAGCAAAAGTATCTTCTGGGCCAACCAACAACGGACACTTTAAAAGAATTATACAAGAATTCTGAGAAAGCAAGTTCAGGACTTCGAATAGGACTTTTAGCTAGCAATCCAGAACTATACAGCAATAAGCGAATCATGGAAGCCGGTGAAATGCGAGGTCACGAAATGCACTTTTTGAATATCAAAGAATGCTACATGAAATTGGACGCAAAAACTCCAGAAATTCACTATCGTGGTGGTAAAATATTGAATCAATTTGACGCAATTATTCCGAGGATAAGACCAAGTATCACGTTCTACGGCTGTGCATTAACTAGACAATTTGAAGCACTGAAAGTATATTGCTTAAATTCATCGCATGCTATTACACAGTCTCGTGACAAACTGTATTCATTACAATTACTTTTAAATCATGGTGTCGAAATTCCTACCACAGGATTTGCAAATTCACCTTTGGATACCGATGATTTAATAAAAATGGTAGGTGGGCCACCTTTAATTGTAAAATTATTAGAAGGAACTCAAGGAAAAGGAGTTGTATTAGCAGAAACAAAAAAAGCAGCTGAAAGTGTTATTAATGCATTCAAAAGTCTAAATGCTAATATTTTAGTGCAAGAATTTATTAAGGAAGCAAATGGTAAAGATATTCGATGCTTTGTAATTGATGGTAAAGTAGTTGCTGCTATTCAGCGCGAAGCAATGCCAGGCGAGTTTAGAGCAAATATACATCTCGGCGGAACCGCTTCGATTATAAAAGTAACTGCAGAAGAGAAACGCATCGCTATAAAGGCAACTAAAGCAATGGATCTAAAGGTAGCAGGTGTCGATATTATTCGTTCTTCAAAAGGTCCGCTTTTACTTGAAGTAAACTCTTCTCCTGGATTAGAAGGAATTGAAGGCGCAACTAATAAAGACATTGCAGGTGAGATGATTAAAGCTATTGAGAAAAACTTCAAACTAAAATAATCAGAGAATTTAGTGGCGCTATGATCGATCCATATCTTGATATAATAATTCGCAGTGCTGCCGTCTACTTTTTCATGGTGATAGCATTGCGCATTTTCGGCAAGAAGGAATTATCGCAATTAAACACCGCCGATGTTATTCTGATATTATTGATAAGCAATTCGGTTCAAAATGCAATGGTTGGAAACAACACGACTTTATGGGGTGGATTAGCCGCAGCCTCTGTGCTTTTCTTTATCAATTTTATATTAAAAAAATTGATGTTTAAAAATAAAAAGTTCAGTGATCTCATGCAAGAAAAGCCAGAGATATTAGTACATAATGGAACTTTAGATTTCAAAATATTAAGCAAGTTAAACATTACCTCTGACGAACTGAAAGAAGCGATGCGTGAACACGGAATTGAATACTTTAAAGACGTAAAGCTTGCTATGCTTGAGATTGATGGTAATATTAGTATTATTTCAGGTGTGGAAAATTTGAAGCAAACGTATCACAGACGTAAGCACGCTCACAAAAGCTTAAGCGGAAGTATTTAGAAGAAAATAACAACTACTCAAACCTTGTGAAAATTAGGCACTATAAATAATTTTCATTCTGTTTTTCGAAAAAAAAAACACTTTACTATGGATAAAATTACTGCACATATAGGATCAGCGTTTTACAAAACGGAAATTAAGTCAGCAACAAATACTATTATTTCAGACGAGCCTAAAAGCGATGGAGGAATGGATTTAGGTTTTTCGCCTTATGAGTTGCTGGCTTCTTCGCTAGCTGCTTGCACTTGCATCACTTTAAGAATGTACGCTAATAGAAAAGGCTGGGAATTACAAGATATTAAAGTAGAAGTGAACATAGTAGAAGAAGCTGAGGAAAAGAAAACAACGATAATTAGATCTATTGAATTATTTGGAAGTTTAGATACGGAGCAAAAGAAAAGATTACTAAATATTGCTAACAAGTGTCCAGTTCACAATATTTTGACAAATACTATCGAAGTCAAAACCGATATTATCCAATAGTATTATTTAAGATAATGTTAATCACCTTGAGTAAACAAAGAAGCCATTCGTAAGAATGGCTTCTTTGCTTTTAAAATGTATCAAATACTAAAGAAAGATACTTAAAACATAATATATTATCGCTGCTAAAATAGCTGAAATAGGAATTGTTAAAACCCAAGCCCATAACAAACTTACCGTCATTCCCCAACGAACTGCAGAAACTCTTTTGGTTAATCCTACTCCAATAATAGAACCAGTGATAGTATGTGTAGTACTTACAGGCACTCTGAAATGCTCCGTAAAGTATAATGTTAATGCTCCCGCTGTTTCTGCTGCAACTCCTTCAAAAGAAGTTACTTTAGTAATCTTGGAACCCATAGTTTTTACAATTTTCCAACCTCCGCTTAATGTTCCAGCTGCAATAGCAGAATAACACGCTAGAGGAATCCATTCTGGCATTTTAAAATCACCATCAGCGTTTGGCAAGACTACATCTAACCAATCCGGTAAACTATCTTGCGTGATTCCGCTCGTGTGAATGTAAACGGTAACCGCTGCTGCAATGATTCCCATTACCTTTTGCGAGTCATTACCACCGTGACCTAAACTAAAAGCTGCAGATGAAATTAATTGCATCTTTTTTAACCAATAATTGGATTGATGTAAATTTAAACTACTAAAGGTCAAGCAAAAACCGCTAACCGAAAGTACAATAAACGCGACTAAAAACCATTTAATATTATGCGACTCTAGAGCGATACTCCAAAAATGAGAGTCGAATCTAGGTTTCTTTATTTGTTCGTAGTATATCATTTGGCTTTCGACAAACCAAATAGTTAATAGCATTAAACCAATAGTAAAAAGCTTTGGATAAATACTTTTCTTAGAAGCGTTAAGAAGCCAAATCGATATTAAATAAGAGATTAGCGCCCCTAGAAGAGGAGCTATAACTATAAAAGCAATAATAATTAAAACTCCTGAAGGAAAACCTCCTTCAATACCTGGAGTATACCAGTTTACTGTATTATACCAATAAGCAGAATGAGTTTCAGCGCCATCTATAACTGTATATTCAAAAAAACCATGAACTGCAATAGCGTGAGCAATAGCAGCACCAGCAAAACCACCAATTAAAGTGTGAGAAGAACTAGAAGGAATTCCTTGCCACCAAGTAAATAGATTCCAAATTATCGCTGCAATAACTCCTGCAAGAATTACAACCAAATCTATTTCTAATGTATTTGCAGTTTTTGCAACCGTATCAGCTACACCAAAACCAAAAACCCAATAGGCTAAAAAGTTAAAAAAAGCAGCCCAAACAACTGCTTGGAAAGGAGTTAATACCTTAGTAGCAACAACCGTTGCAATAGCATTAGCAGCATCGTGAAAACCATTGATGTAATCAAAGATTAAAGCTAAAACTATGATAACTATAAGTAGAGTAAATTCCATAATTACAATTTCAGAATAAAACGGATTAAATTAAGAATGTTTTACAGAAATTGACTCCAGAACACTTGCTACACTTTTACATTTATCAGCAGCATTTTCTAGAACAGAAAGAACTTCCTTGTACTTAATAATGTTTTTAGCATCAGTTTCATTTTCGAATAAATCAAGAACTGCTTTATCGTAAACATTATCTGATTTATTTTCTAGCTTGTTGATTCGAACGATAGCATCAGTGATGTTTTTCATTTTTTTCAAATCTCTCAACTCTCTAACAGCAACATCAATATTTTGACAAGCCTCAAGATTTATTTCTGTTAATTTTCGAATTGACTTTGTAATCTTGTCAACTTGATACAATCTCATCCTACTCGCAGCACCGTGAAGGTAATCAGCAACATTGTCAATAGAAGTAATTAACGCGTGAATATCTTCTCTATCAAAAGGAGTAATAAAATTTCTACTTAATTCTAAATTAGTTTGGCGCGTGATGTCCTCCCCTTTTTGTTCTAAAGTATCAATCTTTTGAAAAAGAACTTCGCGCTCTTTTAAAGGCAGATTCACAGCTTCGTGTAAATTTGTCGCAATCTCAATTAAATTGCTAGACGCTTGTTCGAAAAGAGGAAAGAATTTTTTATCCTTAGGAACTAGAAACTGGAAAAAGTTATTTATGTTCATTTACTTTTAATTTAGTGCGACAAAATTACTGCATTCTTGACTTTTAATGTTAAGTTAATATTAACAAATCAGTTTCGATCTGAAAAGTATTTAAAAAATTAACCGTCTTTTCAATATCATAGTGTAAAATTCTGTCTTCTTTAATAAAAGGGACCTCTTCACGATACGCACTCAAAAACATTTCTATAAAATCACTTGACTGTAAAGGACGTCGATATTCTATCGCTTGAGAGGCATTCATCAATTCAATTGCTAAAATTCGCTCTAAATTATCTAAAACGCGCAGCGCCTTTGTTGCCGCATTTGCTCCCATGCTTACGTGATCTTCCTGTCCATTACTAGAAACAATGCTATCAATGCTTGCTGGTGTTGCTAATTGTTTATTTTGACTTGCTATACTTGCTGCGGTATATTGTGGAATCATCAAACCAGAGTTTAAACCGGGATTATCAACTAAAAACGCAGGAAGATTTCTAGTTCCTGATATCAATTGATAGGTTCTTCTCTCCGAAATACTTCCTAATTCAGCTAAGGCAATGGCCATAAAATCTAAGGCTAAAGCCAAAGGTTGTCCGTGGAAATTTCCACCAGATATAATTTGGTCACTTTCAATAAATATATTTGGATTATCTGTAACAGAATTTATTTCAGTTTTAAACACTTTTTTGACATATTCAATGGCATCTTTTGATGCTCCGTGTACTTGTGGCATACATCTAAAAGAATATGGATCTTGAACATGTGCTTTTGTTTGCCCTATAATTTCACTTCCTTCAAGAAAACCTTTAATGCGCTTTGCAGTTACAATCTGTCCTTTATGAGGTCTTATAAAATGGATTAGCTCATGGAAAGGTTCTATTCTACCGTCAAAACCTTCTAGAGAAATTGTTCCTATTAAATCAGCTAAATAAGAAAATTTGCTAACTTTCATTAAAATGTGAGCTCCATAAGCGCTCATAAATTGTGTTCCGTTTAACAATGCTAATCCTTCTTTTGACTGTAGCATTATTGGTTCCCAATTAAATGCTTTCATTACCACACTAGTGTGAACTTTTTTCCCTTCATAATACACTTCACCTTCACCAAGTAATGGTAATGACAAATGCGCTAAAGGTGCTAAGTCACCAGATGCTCCTAGAGATCCTTGCGTATAAATTACAGGTAAAATATCATTATTATAGAAAGCAATTAAACGTTCTACTGTTTGTAATTGAATTCCGGAGTGTCCGTAACTTAAAGACTGAATTTTCAACAATAACATCAGTTTTACAATATGACTTGGAACTTCTTCACCTGTGCCACATGAATGTGATTTGACAAGATTTTCTTGGAGTTTAGATAAGTTCTCGTTCGATATTTTCACGTTACAAAGCGAACCAAAACCTGTATTAATACCGTAAATAGCATCAGATTGTGAAGCCATTTTTTTGTCTAAATAGTCTCGGCATTTTTGAATATTTATTTTTGCCTCTTCAGACAAAGATAATTCTTTATGATGTGATATAATTTCCTCTAAAGATTCCAAGCTAAGTAATTCAGTACTAATATAATGCGTATTGTCCATTTTGATCGTGTTTAAAAGGTAAAATTGAGTAAATCTTTAGTATTACACAACACATATTGACAATAATTTAAAAAATGCAGTTAAACAAAACCAAATTATGAATTCTGTGCAACAATAGCATCCTCTCGAACCAAATTTACAACACTACATTCCTACTACTTCAATAGTAATTTTATTTATTGATAGTTTAAAGTAAATTGGAAACAATAACGATAAAATTTATCAAAGTGAGAATATAAAACATAAATAATCATCAAAAATTAGTATCGAATAATTTTGTATGGTTCTTATTTCTACGAATAGTTAAAAAGCAATGTTTATAAATTACAGAATCTATAATTAAGAACGAATAGCACTTCATATTCTACGCTATTCGTAAAAACGATTGGAAAGTTTTCTGCTTTTATAAAAAAGGGTAGTTTTGTAATATCAAAATGACAAACAACAGCATTACATATCAATCTCCGATATCAACTCAAATTTGGGTTGCAACTGCTGCTACATTTACTACAACAACTACAACTACCCCTTTGGGGTAAATTTTCTTCATATAATCCTGTTCATTATATCTTTTTTTTCGAAAGAAGATAGCTCTTGGGGTTGTAAAAAATATAATTTCTAAAATCAAAATACCCACTGACTTTGTCTATTTAATAACGAAGAGACAAAGTCAAAAAAATAAAAGCTTGACATGAAAGTATTAAAATTTGGAGGATCTTCCGTTGCGAATGCGCAAAATATTAAACTGGTTATAGACATAGTCGTTAATTCGGCAAAAGACGAAAAATTAATTGTTGTAGTTTCTGCTTTTAGTAAAGTTACTGACCTTTTACAATTAGCTTCAAGAAAAGCTGCTGCAGGAGATGAGAGTTTTAAAGAAATTCTCATAGAAATAGAGAAAAAACATCTAGAGGCGATAAAAGAATTAATTCCTATAAGCGAACAGAGTAGCTTATTAAGTCATATCAAAAGAATTATCAATCACCTTGAAACTTTATTAGATGGCTGCTATCTTCTGGGTGAGTTATCACTAAGAACTGCAGATACTATCCTGAGTTTTGGTGAATTATTATCTTCTTATATAATCGCAGAGGCGCTAAAGCAAAATCTAAAAAATAGTGGCTACAAAGATAGCCGCGAGTTGATAAAAACAAACAGTCATTTTGGAAAAGCAGCAGTTAATTTTGAAATTTCAAATCAGCTGATAATTGATTATTTTGAATCGAACGAAAATCAAGTCGTTGTACTACCCGGATTCATAGCAGCATCGCTTGATGGGATCAACACAACTCTTGGACGCGGTGGATCTGACTACTCTGCAGCTATTATGGCAGGTGCATTAAATGCAAATCAGCTCGAAATCTGGACTGACGTAAACGGAATGTATACTGCAAATCCAAAAGTAGTGAAACAAGCACAGCCAATCGCTTTTATTTCCTACCAAGAGGCAATGGAGTTATCGCATTTTGGTGCTAAAGTGTTATATCCACCAACCATTCAGCCTGTCTTAAGAAAAAATATTCCCATTCTTATTAAAAACACATTCGAGCCAGACGCAGAAGGTACTTATATTTCGAATCAAGAAATGACTTATAAAAATCCTGTGAAAGGAATAAGCCATATCGATAATATTACTTTAATTACACTAGAAGGCCCTGGAATGATTGGCGTTACAGGTTCTTCTAAAAGGCTTTTTGAAGTTTTGTCATACCAAGAAATTAATGTAATATTCATTACACAAGCTTCTTCTGAACATTCTATTTGTATTGGAATTTTAAATTCTGATGCAGATTTAGCGCAAGAAGTTATTAATAAAGCTTTTGAAGTTGAAATTTCACAAAACAAAATCGATCCATGCATTGTAGAAAGAAATCTATGCATCATCGCATTAGTTGGTGAAAACATGAAAAACCATCAAGGTTTGAGCGGAAGAATGTTTAGCACTTTAGGGAAAAATAACGTAAATATCAGAGCAATTGCTCAAGGTGCATCCGAGAGAAATATTTCTGCAGTTATAAATGAAAGAGATGTCAAAAAAGCTTTGAATACGTTGCACGAAAATTTCTTTGAAGAGAACACAAAACAGCTTAACTTATTTGTAATGGGTGTTGGTAATGTAGGTGAAAAATTCATCGAGCAAATCCACAAACAAAATAATTATCTGAAAGAAAATCTTAAAATAAATGTGCGTGTGGTGGCAATTTCAAACTCTAGAAAGATGCATTTTGATGAGGAAGGAATAGACTTAAATGAATGGCAATCGTTGCTGCAAAATGGAGAAACTGCCGATCAAGAAAATTTTATCTCAGCAGTAAAAGATCTGAATTTACGCAACAGTATTTTTGTGGATATCACAGCTAACGAAAGTATTTCTAAAACGTATGAACATTATTTAAAACGCAATATTGCAGTTGTCACTTGTAATAAAATAGCTTGTGCATCTGAATATAATAATTATAAAAAGCTTAAAAACTTATCACAAAAATTCAATGCCCCATTTTTATTTGAAACTAATGTTGGAGCTGGATTGCCAATAATTGATACAGTGAAAAATCTAGTTGCTTCTGGTGACAAAGTCCATAAAATTCAAGCGGTATTATCCGGAAGCTTGAACTTTATTTTCAATAACTTCAATGAAGAAAATACTTTTCATGATGTTGTAAAAGAAGCTGGAGTACAAGGATTTACAGAGCCAGATCCTAAAATCGATTTGAGTGGAATTGACGTTGCTAGAAAGATATTAATTTTGATTCGTGAAAGCGGTTACCAAATGGAAATCGAAGAGATTACAAATGAATCTTTTATGCCAGCAGAATGTCTTGAAACAACATCAAACGAAGCCTTTTTCAACTCATTGAAAGATCATGCTTCTCATTTTGAAAATATTTATAAAGAAGCTTTAAGCAAAGATTCAAGATTGAAATATGTAGCACAATTCGAAAATGGAAAAGCGAATGTTGGTTTAAGATTCATCCCTAAAGATCATCCATTTTACAATTTAGAAGGAAAAGATAATATCGTATTATTCTTCACGGATCGTTATGTGGACCAACCTTTATTAATTAAAGGAGCTGGTGCAGGAGCGGCGGTTACTGCATCTGGAATTTTTGCAGATGTGATCAGAATTGGGAATAATTAATTAGTTGAAAGTAAACAGTTTTTGTCTTATCAGTAAAAGGTAAAACACCAAAAGACAAAAAAACTTTAGACTACAAGATTTAATAATATCATGAATGAAATAAAAATATTTTGTCCCGCAACTATCGCAAATCTTTCGTGTGGATTTGATGTGCTGGGACTTTGCTTAGAAACTGCGGGTGACGAAATGATTATTCGAAAATCAGATGTAAAAGGAGTTCGAATTACTAAAATAGTTGGCGCCGATTTACCGCTAGAAACAGAAAAAAATGTAGCAGGTGTTGCAGCTTTAGCCATGCTTGAAAATTTAGAAAGTGAATTTGGATTCGAAATCGAAATTTATAAGAACATTAAAGCCGGAAGTGGAATTGGAAGTAGTGCTGCTAGTTCGGCGGGAGCTGTTTTTGGAATAAACGAATTACTTGGTAGACCTTTTACAAGAAAAGAATTGGTATTGTTTGCCATGCAAGGTGAAAAGCTTGCTAGTGGAAATGCGCATGCTGATAACGTTGCTCCTGCTCTTTTAGGTGGTTTTACGTTAGTAAGAAGTTACAATCCACTAGATATAATTAAGATAGAAAGTCCATCTGAATTGTACGCAACAGTGGTACATCCACAAATTGAATTAAAAACTTCCGATGCACGTTCGGTATTAAAGCAAAATGTATCGCTGAAAAGCGCCATTGTACAATGGGGAAATCTAGGTGGGTTAATCGCAGGATTGTATACTAAAGATTATGATTTGATTGGTAGATCACTTCACGACGAAATTGTAGAACCTTTACGAAGCGTTTTGATTCCCGGGTTTGACTTAATTAAGCAAACCGCTATTGATAACGGCGCATTAGGATCTGGAATCTCAGGATCTGGACCATCTATATTTGCTTTAAGCAAAGGTGCAGCAACTGCAGAAAAAATTGCAAAAGCGATGAGTGAGGTTTATGAAAATATGAATTTACCTTATGAAATTCATGTGTCGAAAGTAAATGATGAAGGAGTGAAAATTATAATTTAAGATTTTTAATTAACAATTTTTGATTTCAGATATAACTTCGTTACCAAAAATTACAAATCTTCAATCTCTTATCTAAAGTACATTTTAAGAATAAAATAATTTAAGAATTTTGATTAAAAATTTTTGATTCCAGATGTAACGAGTTTACTAAAAAATCAAAAATCTATAATCCGCAATAAAAATCACAATGAAATACTACAGTTTAAACCATAACGCGCCTAAAGTCTCGTTTCAAGAGGCGGTAATACAAGGATTAGCGTCCGACAAAGGTTTATATTTTCCGGAAACAATAACACCAATAAATGCTGATTTTTTTGAAACTATCGAAAATTTAAGCAACGAGGAAATATCATTTGAGGCTATCGCGCAATTTGTAGGCGATGAAATTCCTACCACTATTTTAAAAGAAATTATTGCAGACACCTTATGTTTTGATTTTCCAGTGGTTGAAGTCGAAAAAGATATTTATTCTCTCGAATTATTTCATGGACCAACAATGGCTTTTAAGGATGTTGGCGCACGATTTATGTCTAGATGTTTAGGATATTTTAATAAAGATAATAAGGAAAGTAAAAACACGGTTTTGGTTGCTACATCAGGAGATACTGGTGGCGCTGTAGCAAGTGGATTTCTTGGTGTGAAAGGTGTTGAAGTAATAATTTTATATCCTTCTGGAAAAGTAAGCGATATACAAGAAAGACAATTAACTACGTTAGGTCAAAACATAACTGCTCTTGAAGTAGACGGTGTTTTTGATGATTGTCAAGATATGGTCAAAAAAGCATTTTTAGATTCAAATTTAAAGGACAAAAATTTAACTTCGGCGAATTCAATTAATATCGCGCGCTGGTTGCCACAAATGTTTTATTTCTTCTTGGCGTACAAAGAACTGAAAAAACACAACAAACCATTAATTTTCTCATGTCCAAGTGGAAATTTTGGAAATATCTGTGCTGGAATTATTGCTAAAAAATTAGGATTACCAATAGAGCATTTTGTAGCCTCTACTAACATAAATGATACTGTACCAAGATTTTTAGAGAATGGAATTTATGAGCCAAGAGCTTCTAAAGCAACTATATCAAACGCGATGGACGTGGGGAATCCAAGTAATTTTATCCGAATTCAAGAAATGTATCATAACGACTTAGAAAAGTTCGAGAAAGATTTTTCATCCTACACATTTTCTGATGAAGAAACTCTTGAGGCGATGAAAGCGATTTATAAGACAAGTGGTTATATTGCAGAGCCTCACGGAGCTGTTGGTTATCTAGGATTGAAAAAAGAATTAGCGAATCATGAAGATGCAATTGGGATTTTCTTAGAAACTGCTCACCCTATCAAGTTTTTAGATACCGTAGAACCTGCTTTAAATATAAAACTACCTATACCAAGCCAGATAGAAAGCGTTTTAAATAAAGAAAAAGTAAGCGTAAAAATTAAAACCTATCAAGATTTGAAAGAGTTTTTAATACACTAAAATTTCTATTATATTTTAAAGTTATAGTCCTCATTACATTTTTACGGAAAGTAAAAATGTAATGAGGATTAATTTTTATCATCTATTAAATAATCTATTTAACCAACAATAATATCAACGCTCTTTGCTATACTAATTATATAGAAAAAACAGGTAATTTAGCCTTGATAGCAGCGGCATCCTTTATGCTTGTTGTTCAAGCAGAAAGATACAGCGAATAGCGAGAGTTAATTGTCTCATAAAATCTATGATATGTGCTCCTATGACAAGAGAATCCGTAAAACTGCTACCGCAACATCTTCAAGTAATTACTTCTCGCAAATATCTTTTGAAATCAAAAATTTAGTGAAGAAAATAGGTGCAAAATTACTCTGGAAAATAATTTCAAAATCCTGATTGATTTAGACCTAAATTTTAACTACTTTTGCAAAATATAAGTTGTTTGCGTTCCTATCTTTTAATAATAGAAAAAACAATTTATCCTCACAAAAAAACAAAACTTAAGTATTAATATTCTTTTTGACTTTTAAAAAATCAGAGAGACTCGCAATGCTTTAAAAAAACTACCTGATAAAGTAGCTTCCCATATCAACATAATTTATTTAAAAAAAGGAGAAAAAAGTTTATGACGAATCATAGCATGAATGATGTTAGTTTTGAAATTGAATTATTGGACAAACATAAAGAATACATTAATCAGTACAAATCGAACGATTTTTATTGGGGAGTTGGTATTGAGAATGAATGTTATTTAGAGTTTGAAAAACACCGTACGGTGGATAAGGATTTTTTGCTAACCAAAGGTCTGCATGAGAAGTACAGTATCAATCATTTTAAGAATTATAAAGAAAATGTATTTGAAAATTCTTTATTAAAAATCTTAACTGATAAAGAGTACCACATTCCTGTTTTAATGAATTCGCATTCGTTTACTAAGACTGATGTTAATAATGAGCATGAAACTTTAGATCCTATCGATAAAGAACCGAATCCAGAATATTCAGGAGAAAGTATCTTTGATAAACTACAAAAAAATAACAGCTATTTTGTTGACGAACTTCAGAAAAAATTCATTTTTGATGGTGATACTATTGAATTTGTAACCCAAGATTTTTACAAAAAAGACGTTGATAGCGTCATAGCAGAGTTGGCTAAAATTAAGAATGAGTTTACTACTAATTTACAAAATGGTATGAAACAAGAAAATATTTTTCCTCAGTTTGGAAAAATAAAAATTTGTTCGCAAAATCATCCTTTTGCAATATTTGTATCAAATAATGATAATTATTCGGTTTTTAACAACATGACGTATCATTTTAATTTGACCATTCCAACAGAATTAAATACTGCAGGTGAAATTAAAGACAAAATAGAT
This sequence comes from Flavobacterium weaverense, assembly GCF_003688495.1. Taxonomy (GTDB): domain Bacteria; phylum Bacteroidota; class Bacteroidia; order Flavobacteriales; family Flavobacteriaceae; genus Flavobacterium; species Flavobacterium weaverense. The sequence goes on from NZ_REFH01000009.1 coordinate 481,042, forward strand.
TTTATTAAAAAACACCAGCGCACCATTAGATTATTTCAGTGGTTGAGTCCGCTATTTATGATCAAATTTGGCTCATCTGACTATCTTTCTCATAATGATTCCACTGTCAATCTGACTAAGGCTTCACAGAGATGTGCGATGTCTAGATACATAGGAATAGGTACTTATGATACCGAAGTTATGAAAACTGGTAAGATTGTACAAATGGATTTCACAGCACATCCTATGCATGATAATCCAATGTGGTGGGTAAATCGATATTCACAAATTTCAGATTACGAACAAATCGATAAAATTGGACTTGATATCAATTTTCACAAGCATAAAAATCACGGTATTGAATTTAGAATGTTTGACTATTTCGAAGAAAAACATTTAAAAGAAGTACTACAATTTCTTGTATTCATTATGGATCACTCCTTGTTACACGAGATTGAAAATCCAATCTGTAATTTAGAATGGAATAATTTCACATTTGAATCAATTGTTCACGGTAAAGAAACTGTTGTTCCTGCTGACTTTATTTCTATTATCGAAGAAATGTTAGTTATAAATATACATTCAACAGATCCAATAGAAATCTATAATCAGATCTACGCTAGCTTCTATGCTAAATATTATGAAAATGGTTTCTGCAGTTCGTTACTTATTAAGAAGGACGCTGTACTGTCTTAATATTCAGTTCGAATAAGGTTTATAAAAAAAAGACTTTTTAAAGGATGGTACCTTTAAAAAGTCTTTTTTTATTTTACGCTATTTCTTATTCGTGATAGTAAAAAATCGCTGATGAATATCCTTTTTCGGGATCAGGATTCGCCCACCAGTCTTTTCTCACTTCCGAGAAATAATTATAGTTATCATATCCCGCTTGAGACTGTAAAGGATAAATCACCTTTCCATCAACTCTAAATGCTTTTTCTGTTTCTGTTTCAGGAACTACAACTACTACATGACCTGACTTATGCATTATAAAACGTCTAGCGGCTATGACTCCCACTCCACCATTTTCATTTACTTTCTTCTGTAATTCATCTACATCTGACATTTGTTCCCAACCAAAATCCTTGGATGATTCTAAAAACCAGTCATAAAGATAATTGGAGTAGAAAGGTCTTACAGTTTCATTAAAAATAAGCTGTACTTCATTACCTTTTTCTAATTCTTCGATTGCCTTATCTGTCCATCTTAATCTAGGAATATAAACTCTTGCAAAGAAACAAAAGTCAAATGTGTAAACATTGCAATACGTATCTGCTTCATCTTTCTCGTATCTAAAACTTTTTTCAACGTCTAAAGTATCGATAATTTTTTTGATCGAAGTCTTTTTAGATTCTACACTTGTTAAGTCTCTGAAAGGAATATCTGGATTGCCTATAGGTTTATATGTTTCTTCCTTAGTATACAAACTTGATCTGGGACTTGCTTCGAAATTAGGAATTTCAATATCAGAACCTTTGTGTAGCGTTTCGTCGAGAAGTTCTAAATCTTTCGAACAAACAAAACCTTCTTTATCCGTATTTAAAAGCTTCACTTTCCACCAATCTGCATGCGTATTGTCAATTAATTTAACAGTATGTCTGTAAGGGATATTTGCTAAAATGGTAGAATTATCCATCGTCGGAGGAAAATCGGTAAGATTTAATGACGAAGTTGCTACTCTATATTTCATAATAATCTAATTTAACATCGAAGTTATTTAAAGCCAAAGTACTAAAAACAAGCAAGAATGACTCACAAGAAGAGGAGTTTTTTACAAAAAAAACAAATTCCGTATTGGAACATCTTGATTTTTACAGAGTTTCTTTAAATGTTCCTTTTTATTTATTAATCTGTAATTCGATTATTTGTCTAAATAGTAGAAAATTTCACGATAAAGCTGAGATTAATGGGTGCTAAATTATGCATTCTTTTTTTATCTTTGGAGACTTATTGACCTAAATTCCTAATTCAAATGATCACAACTGCAGTTCTAGAAGACGCTTTAGAATTAAACAATTTAATAAATTCAGCGTATCGCGGAGAGTCTTCAAAAAAAGGATGGACAACTGAAGCAAACCTTTTGGAAGGACTTAGAACGACTGAACAAGAACTAACAGAAATTATCGCGCATCCACAAAATAAAATTTTGAAATTTACCGAAAATAGTAAGATTATAGGTTGTGTATTATTGGTTCAAAAAGAAAAGCAACTCTATTTAGGAATGCTGACAGTTTCCCCAGAATTACAAAATAGCGGTGTTGGAAAAAAAATGTTGCAACAAGCAGAAATTTACGCTGCTGTATTAGATTTACCAAAAATTATAATGACCGTAATTTCAGTTCGAGAGGAGCTTATTTTGTGGTACAAACGTAACGGCTATGAAGATACGGGATTGCGAGAACCTTTTCCTGCTAGTGATGTACACATTCCTATCTCAGATACTCAATTAGAATTTATCGTACTAGAAAAAGAAATTTTTAAAAATTAACTTCGATTTTATTTCGTGATAGATAGCTGATTAGATAGCGAAGGCATGCTTTGTTTTTTTATCCAAAAAGTAGAGATCTAACAAAGAGTCCCATTGCAAAGCAGAATTGAAACGAGTTTATAAATATTTTTTTCTGATTTTCGGTGATGCTCAAAATAAAACGCACTTGCTACTTTACTTCTTGATAGTACTTTTACTTCTTTTAAATATTACTTTTGCACTGTGAAAAAATCAGTTTCAATTATTGGGGGAGGATCAACAGCACTTATTCTCGCTGCTTTACTTGATTGTGAAAAATTCAAAGTTACGATCTATGAAAAAAATAAAACACTTGGTAGAAAATTTCTAGTGGCCGGAAAAGGAGGTTTTAATCTGACACATTCTGAACCAATTGATGAACTAATCAATCGCTACACACCACCCAATTTCCTTGAAGAATCATTACGAAATTTTGATAATCAAAATTTAAGAGATTGGATGGGAAGCATTGGTATTCCAACTTACATTGGAAGTAGTAAAAGAGTATATCCCGAAAAAGGTATAAAACCCATTTCCGTTTTGAACGCTATTTTAATGATTCTTGAAAAAAACGGCGTAGTTATTAAAAACAATCATAATTGGACAAGTTGGGGAGAGGATGAAGCTCTTATTTTCAATGAGAATATCGAAATTAAATCAGATTACGCGATTTTTGCTTTGGGTGGTTCGAGTTGGAAAGTAACAGGATCTGATGGATTATGGATTGATTTTTTCAATTTGAAAGATATTGTGATAGTTCCATTCCAAGCTTCAAATTGTGCTTTCCAAGTCGATTGGCCGCATGATTTTATTAATGAGCATGAAGGAACTCCGCTTAAAAACATAGCAGTTAGTTGTTTGAATAAAAAGCAAAAAGGGGAAGCTGTAATTACTCGATTTGGTTTAGAAGGAAATGCTATTTATGCGTTGAGTCCACAAATTCGGGAAGAATTTAGAAAAGATAATAAAGCCACTATTTACTTAGATCTAAAACCTACATTAAATCAGGAAGCAATATCGTTTAAAATTAGAAATTCTACTTTTAAAAAGACTAGTGAATCACTGCAAAAAGAATTAAAATTAACTACTGCGCAAATTGGACTTTTAAAAAAATATCTTTCAAAAGAAACGTATTTAAATCCTGATTTATTAGCAAAGAATATTAAGAACTTGGCTATCGAGATTATTGGCAGCTCTCCTATTGAAGATGCTATATCAACAACGGGTGGTGTTTCGTTAACCGAAGTTGACAAAAATTTCGAATTAAATAAAATCAAAAATCACTTTTGCGTTGGAGAAATGCTCGATTGGGATGCTCCTACTGGCGGATATTTACTGCAATCTTGTTATAGTATGGGCGCACAACTTGCAAAGCATTTGAACCGAAATCGATAAAATCATTTATAATACCATTTCCTCAAATAAACGTTCCGCTGTTTCGTCTAAATTACTGCTAAAACCAGAATGTGGTCTTGATGTTTGAATCGCAGAACTTCGTAAAGCTGTAAGCCAACGAAATCGTTCTGAAAGCTCAAATTGAGCAATAGGTCCGCCGTTTTTAGCTCCATGCGCAATTTTTTGAAATGATTCTAAGTTTAGCTGCAGTTGCTCCAAATCTAAATCGCTTGCGAATAATTGCATTTTAGCTTCATCAATTGCGAAAAGCATTTTAACAAATTTAGCTCTTTTACAAAAAACCATAATACCTACGTTGAGGAATTCTTCGCGCTCTACCCTTGGTACAACACGGATTACCGCGTACTCATATAAGTTTTTTTCTTGCATTTTGAGCTTCGTTTATAAAAATTTCGGAGTGATTCAATCGGATTAACAAAAACTGAAGATAGACTTCACGAAGCGCTTCAGGAGATTCTTCACTATCTTCCCAAATCAACCATTCTTCGGGAATCAAATCAACAATAGATTGTAGCACAGCCGGAGATAAAATAGTTTTAAAAGATACATCAACTTCATCTAAAACAGAGGCTTGTGGTAGCAAAACGTGATCTTTAATTAAGGTAAAAGGACTAATAGCATGTTTTTCCCAATTGTTCCAAGAATGGTGAAAATACAAACAAGCACCATGATCGATAAGCCATAATTCTTTATGCCACATTAACATATTTGTATTTCTAAAAGTTCGATCTACATTTGTAATATAAGCATCTAGCCAGACTATTTGCGAAGCTAATTTTACATCGACAACTGTTACAACAGGATCATAATTTATAGCTCCCGATAAATAATGCATCGCTAAATTAAGCCCTTGACTTCCTTGCAAAAGATCTTGAATTTCCTCATCAGCTTCTGTTCGTCCAAAAGCTTCATCAAGATTTGCAAAAACAAGTTCTGGCATTTTTAGATTTAAAACTCGGGCTATTTCTCCACCTATTAATTCGGCAATTAATGCTTTTACACCATGTCCTGCTCCTTTAAATTTTAGAACATATTTAAAGTCGTCATCTGCTTCCGCCAAAGCAGGTAAAGATCCACCTTCTCGCAAAGGAATTATATATCGAGTAACATTTACGTTTCTTAGATGGGGTTTATTTTCCATATTCTAACTTTATTAGCGTTTTAACCGCTTTTGCAAACTTACAAATAACTACTCTTATTATTATGGCAGTTATTGTCCTTTAAATTAATTTCCTAATGTGAGATGGGCTTTACCAATGTTCTCAATGATATCCGAAGCAATAAAAGATTGATAACCAGTTGTTGGTAAGGCGATGTCAGCTGTCAAACCGTGAAGATAAACTCCAAGAATCGCAGCGTTAATAGGTTCGTATGATTGTGCCAGTAAACTCGTAATCATTCCAGTCAAAACATCACCACTTCCCGCTGTAGCTAAAGCAGCATTTCCTGTGCTGTTTTGATAAACTATTCCGCCATCAATAATATGAGTCGGAGCTCCTTTCATTACTATTACCAAATCATATTCTTTAGAAAAAGCAATTACTTTTTCCATTTTCTCATCATCAGAACTCCACTTTCCAATAAGTCTTTCTAGCTCTTTTGGATGAGGAGTAAGAATCGTTTTTGGGTGCAATAACTTCAACCACGATTTGTTTAGTGACAGAATATTTAGAGCATCAGCATCAATGACTACTGGACTTATATTAGTTTTTAGAAATTCATTAAAGGCTTTTTGAGTCGGCAGCTCCTGCCCTATTCCTGGTCCGATTCCTATTGCTTGTGGAATAATTTCAAAATTTATATTCGAAATCAATTCATCTTTTTCATCTGTTAAAACCATCACTTCCGGGATGGAAATTTGTACAATGTCATAACCACATTTGGGAATAAATGCAGTAACTAAGCCGCAACCCGTTTTTAAAGCAGCTTTCGAAGATAAACAGATCGATCCTATTTTTCCATAGCTACCGCCAATTAACAATGCATGACCTTGAATACCTTTGTGCGTGTACTTATCAATTGATTTGTATATTTTAGAAACTTCTGCTTTATCAATTGTAATAGCTATCATCTTTTCATTATTTCTCTAAAAATACATATTATAAATTAAAACAAGTTGCTACAACACTTATTTATTCTTCATAGAACAATCTAAATGATTACAATTTATGAATTAGATTTCTGTTCTTTTTTGTTATTATTTTTAAAAACAATACTTTAGTATCCTATTAAAAATAATGAACTAATCTAGACCAACTATTTCATGAAAAAAATTTTACTAATACTATTATTATCAGGCTTTGTCAATCATACTAATGCGCAAGAAACAAAGGATAAAAAAGAGATAAATAAAGAAACTGATTCTGCCTCAAATTTGGTTTTCAACCCCGACCAAAATGTAGTTACTGAGCACAGCACTACTATTAAAGGACAAAAAATTGCGTATAAGGCAACAACGGGAACGATGCCAGTTTGGGACGAAGAAGGCAAAGCTATAGCGGGATTATTTTATACTTATTACGAGCGTTCCAATGTTAAAGATCGCGCTTCGAGACCATTGGTAATTTCCTTCAACGGCGGACCTGGTTCTGCTTCAGTTTGGATGCAAATCGCTTATACGGGTCCGAGTTTAATAAATATCGATGATGAAGGATATCCTTTGCAACCTTATAGCATAAAAGAAAATCCATATTCAATATTAGATGTTGCTGATATTGTTTTTGTAAATCCGGTGAATACTGCTTATTCAAGAGCAACCAGTAAAGATATTCCGAAAGCAAAATTTTTTGGAACCAATGCTGATATTAAATACTTAGCGGATTGGATTAGCGGATTTGTAACTCGTACGAATCGCTGGGCTTCTCCAAAATATTTAATTGGTGAAAGCTATGGAACAACTCGTGTTTCTGGACTTGCGTTAGAATTGCAAAACAGCGAATGGATGTATCTTAACGGAGTAATTTTAGTTTCTCCTACAGATTTAGGAATTACGCGAGGCGTTGCTACAGAAGCGGCTCTTAAACTACCTTATTTTGCTGCTACAGCATGGTTTCATAATAAACTAAGTTCAGATTTACAAAGTAAAGATTTAACTGCAATGCTTCCAGAAGTAGAGGAGTTCACCATGAATGAACTGTTGCCTTCTTTGAGTAAAGGAAGTTCATTAGAAGAACAAAAAAGAAAAGAAATAGCTGCTAAGATCGCACGCTATTCTGGAATTTCAGAGAAAGTAATTCTGCAAAATAATTTAGATCTACCATTAAATTCTTTTTGGAAAGAATTACTTAGAGATGAGGGATTCACTGTGGGAAGATTAGATTCTCGCTATAAAGGAATTGATAAAAAAGACGCTGGAGACCGACCGGACTTTAATGCTGAATTAACTTCATGGTTACATTCATTCACTCCTGCGATCAATTTATATCTTCGAAATAATTTAAATTATAAAACTGATTTCAAATACAATATGTTTGGTCCAGTTAATCCGTGGGATAGATCTAATGATGCTACAGGTGAAAATTTACGCCAAGCAATGGCGCAAAATCCTTATCTGAACGTTATGGTACAGTCTGGCTATTACGATGGTGCTTGCGATTATTTTAATGCCAAGTATAATATGTGGCAAATGGACCCTAGCGGAAAGTTAAAAGATAGAATGAGTTGGAAAGGATATAGAAGTGGACACATGATGTATTTGAGAAAAAACGATTTGGAAACCGCAAATGAAGATATAAGAGAATTTATCAAAAATTCATTACCTAAAGAAGGCCAATCAGCAAAATATTAAAACACGGTTAAACACAAATTATAATGCAAAAATTTTTAGTAATATTACTTATTTTATTCGTTTCAGTGACGATGTCTGCTCAAGATGTTACAGGACAATGGTACGGCGTTTTAAAAGTTCAAGGAACACAACTTCGACTCGTTTTTAATGTAACTAAATCTGGAACTGCGCTTAGCTCTACGATGGATAGTCCTGATCAAGGCGCAAAAGGTATTCCTGTAACCAAAACTACATTTGAAAACTCAAAAATAAAATTTGAAGTTTCAAATGCAATGATTGAATACAATGGAGAGCTAAACAACGATGAAATTGTTGGATCCTTTAAGCAAGCTGGCCAAGAATTTCCAATGAATCTCTCCAGAAAAGCGATCGAAAAAGAAGTCGTAAAAAGATCTCAGGAACCAACAAAACCTTATTCTTATTATTCAGAAGATGTCATTTTTCCAAATGCAAAAGCGAATATTAGTTTAGCAGGAACGTTAACACTCCCTAAAAAAGATGGTAATTATCCAGTCGTAATTTTGATATCAGGTAGTGGAGCACAAAATAGAGATGGAGAATTATTAGGACACAAACCGTTTTTAGTGATTTCTGATTATTTAACAAAAAATGGAATTGCAGTGCTACGATATGATGACAGAGGTTTTCGAAAATCCACTGGTAATTTTGAAACGGCAACATCCGCAGATTTTGCAACTGATGCAGAAAGTGCTGTTGCCTATTTAAAAACTAGAAAAGAAATTAACCCAAAGAAAATTGGGCTGATGGGTCATAGTGAAGGTGGTATAATTGCTCCAATGGTTGCTGCAAAATCTAAAGATATTAGCTTTATAGTGCTGTTAGCTGGAACTGGAATTCAAGGTGACAAAATAGTATTACTTCAGCAAGAATTAATCGCTAAAGCAAACGGAGCACCAGAAATGGAAATAAAAAAATCAGTTGAGGGTAACGCAAAGCTTCTTGAAATGGTTGTGCAATCTAACAATGATGAAAAATTAAAGTCAGAATTAAGAAATCGTCTCAACGAACTTATTAAAGATAATAGCGATAAAGAAATTCCGCAAGGAATGACAAAAGAGCAATATATAAGCTTGCGAGTAAGTGTAATAACAAGTCCATGGATGCAATATTTTCTAAAATATAACCCACAAGCAGTGTTAGAAAAAGTAAAATGCCCAGTTTTAGCAGTCAATGGAGAAAAAGATTTGCAAGTTCCGCCGAAAGAAAACTTAACTGCAATAAAAAATGCATTGATCAAAGGTGGTAATAAAAATGTGACTACAATTGAATTTCCGAATTTAAACCATTTATTCCAGGAAAGTACCACAGGATCACCTACAGAATACGATAAAATAGAACAAACATTTGCGCCTGTTGCTTTAGACGAAATTACAAAGTGGATACAAAAACTAACTAAATGATTTGTTTTAAAACGCAATATTTTAAGATATTATAAAAATCAAAGAGTATTAAATATAAATTATTTTAAGCTAAATCTAAGAAGTACTAAAGCTTCATGGATTTAGCTTTTTTTATGACATCTTTTAAATTTTGATAAAAGAATAATTGTCAGAAATTAATCTATCAATCTCGCAGATAAATAAAATCCGCAAAACATAATTATATAGGTCTACATATTATTATTGCTTAATTTCGTAGCCAAAATACACAACTACAAAAATGGAGTTACACAACCTTCTCATCACTGATAAAGAAATTGTTTCATTGGACGATGTTTTTCTAAATCAGTACAACCAAAAAAGTATCCATCAACTGATCAAGGAACACAAATATGTTGACGAACTGACTAAATTTGGCTTGCCAGTCAACAATAAAATTTTGCTTCAAGGAAATTCGGGTTGCGGTAAAACAACGACCGCAAAGGCAATTGCTAATGCAATAGGAAAACCTATTTTGACATTAAACTTAAGTAATGTAGTTTGTTCCAGAATTGGTGAGACTTCACAAAACATCAAACAAGTATTTGACAAAGCTGGAAGAGATAATGCAGTTCTGTTCTTAGACGAGTTTGACCAGATAGGAAAAGCTAGAGGAAATGACGATAAGGACGTTGGTGAAATGAGACGTTTAGTGAATACTATTATCCAACTAATTGATTATTTTCCAAAAAATGCGCTACTAATTTGTGCTACTAATCATCCCGAAATTATTGACATTGCTTTAATGCGAAGATTTCAATTGCGAATCAATTTTGAAATGCCTTCAAAAGAAATTTTAGACGATTATTACAACAAGATACTTACCTCCTTTCCTGCTGAATTACAAAATATTGAGCGCAAGTATGATGTTTCATTCGCTGAGGCAAAAGATTACGCGTTCACAATAATTAAATCTGCGCTGATTGAGAAATTAGAAAATGCAGAGAAAATAGCATTATAAATCTCGAAGTATTTATCTGAGATTATAATTCAGTATTAACACCATAAATTATGTCAAAACAAAAACTTTTACTGATATCTGATTTATGGGGTAGAGAAAAATCAGAATGGATCATTCATTACACCTCCATTTTGGAGCATCATTTTGAATTAAAGTATTATGACAGTTGTGAGTTGGGGGCTGTTAATAATATTAGTTATACTTCAGAAAGTTTACATAATCAGTTTATCAATGGCGGAATTGAAAAAGCAGTTGCAAATTTAATTCTAAAAGAGAAAGAAAACGTCTCCGTTTTAGGATTTAGTATTGGCGGAACTATTGCATGGAAAGCAGGATTATCTAGTCTTAAAATTGACAACTTAATCGCGGTATCGTCTACGAGATTGCGCTACGAAACTGAAAAGCCGTTAACAAAAGTAGAATTATTTTATGGCGAGAATGATAGTTTCAAACCTGATAATATGTGGGTTCAAAAAATGAATCAAGACTTACAATTGTTTCTCAATGAAGATCATGAATGTTATAAGAATAAAGAAATTGCCGAAATAATTTGCAAGAAAATTTTAGTAATGATGATCTAAATAGCATTTTTTTTACCATGTAAGGCATATAAGTTTAAAAGTCAATTTTATGAAAAGATTGGTCAGTTAATGTGAATTTATTAAAATTTAAGAACATTTAAGAGGAGTAGAAATTGAGTATTGATGTTGTAATTGAAAAGTGATAATTCAAAAACTATAAACTAGGAGAATGTAAATTTTTGATTTCTTGAAATAAATATAGAAGTAAGAACAGATACTTCAATTGGTAATGAATTCTTAAAATTTGATTACTTCCTTGCGAACCATTATCCTATTTGATACTTTTGAAAATTAACGAATCAAACCATCACAATCCACAATTATATTTTTGAAATAAGTTAAAATGAATAGAGAAGTTGTTAATCCAATAAAATCATTTATCATTCTTGTAATGGCATTTTTGTTGTTAACAGCACCTTGTTCAATGCGAAACAATGTAGAATCTTCTTTAGAAATCGCGACAACTAAACCGCTAAATCCTATAAAGACTGCAAATAACTTTTCTAATTATTGTTCTATAATAGAGAATACTTCCGAAAAAAGGGAAACTCAAGAAGTCAAGAATAATATCCTTAAAAAAATCCAGTCAGTTGCATTTATTTCTGTAGCTCTATCTTACGATTCAGAAATTAAGGAATACATTCCTTCAAGAAAAGAATCTAGCTGGATTCCTCCCTACTATATTTTATATAAAAGATTAAAAATCTTTGATTTAAGCAAAATCAACTTCGCTTAACTCAAATTATCTTTTATTATAAAATATTTAAAAAATGCAAAATAAAGAATTATTGCAGTCCTATCATATGGCTGGACTTTTCACTTTGACTATACGTCTTGTTGTAGGATGGACTTACTTTTCCGCATTCTGGCGCCGCTTAATTTTAGAAAACAAATTAGATCCAGAAACTGCAGGTTACATTGGAGAAAAGTTCAATCACTTTTTACCAAACGCTTTAGGCATAAAACCGATGATCGAATATCTCGTTAGCAATCCTGATGCATTATGGTGGGCAATGGCTGCTTTCACTATAATTGAAGGAATTGTAGGTCTACTTTTGATGTTAGGACTTTTCACTCGCCTTATGAGTATTGGCGTTTTTAGCTTAGCAATGGGTATTTTATTAGGCTCTGGATGGCTTGGAACTACATGCTTAGATGAATGGCAAATTGGAGTTTTAGGGGTTGCTTCTGGTTTTACACTATTCTTATCTGGTAGTGGAAAATATTCATTAGATTATTTCCTACAAACAAGAAACTACAAAATCACGCAGTACAAATTATACAATTGGTTAGGTTCTGGAATTTTGCCTATTCAATTGAATTCATTGCATAAAATAGTTTTTGGTGGTGCACTAGCAATTTTGGCCTTGACCTTATTTACAAACCAATATTTTCATGGTGGAGTTTATGGAACACTACACAATATGACTGTTAAACCTAAAGTCGAAGTTACTAATTCAACAATCAAACAAGACGTTCTTTCTTTTCAATTATTTAGAGTCGAAGGTGCCGATGTTTATGGTTCATTTCTAATTGGCATCAAACTTAGCGATGCTAATGAAAATACAGTTATAGAATTAGACCAAAATGCACTTGCAAACTTCCCTAAAGAAAATATTAAAAACAACTACGTAGCGAAGATTAAAAGTGGCGTTCATAGTATGATAATTCCTTTAGGTGCTAAAGCTACATTGCAAATCAAGGATCAAAAGCTAGCAAATTTATCAAGTGGAATTTATAAAATTATATTAACAGATATCAGTGGAGCCACTTGGCATGATACTTTACAAATAAAGAATTAAAAAGTAACACATCTTTAATGCTTCATTAAACCCACAGAAGTTTTAGTGAAGCATTATTTCTTTAATTTAAAAAAAGCAACTAATTGAAACTAAAGCTGTAATAAAGCAGAAAATCCCTAGCCCAAATAGAAATGAAAAGCCCACAGTTGAGCCGTTTTGGCGAAATGAGGACTTGTAATGTCCCGAAGCCTGGGGAGCTGGAAAGAGCTGGAAAGAGCTCCAAAAAACAATTTTATTAATTGGAAATAGTAGTTTTCCGAAATCGATTGAAACTTTCAATTTCAGTCTCAATCTCCTTTGCTACTCCATAAAAAAGCAATAAATTAGCGACTTAAAATTTTATACAACTACACAATGAAAAATACTGCGCTTACGCATATACACGAAGGTTTAGGAGCAAAAATGCTTCCATTTGCGGGATATAATATGCCTATAACATACGAAGGAATCAACGCTGAACACGAGACAGTACGCAACGCAGTTGGTGTTTTTGACGTTTCTCACATGGGTGAATTCCTAATCTCAGGACCAAATGCGTTAGCATTAATCCAAAAAGTTTGTTCCAATGATGCCTCAACTTTAACAATAGGAAAAGCGCAATATTCTTGTTTGCCAAACCACGATGGCGGAATTGTAGATGATTTAATTATCTATAAAATGAAGGAAGAAGAATATTTATTAGTTGTAAATGCTTCTAATATTGAGAAAGACTGGGAATGGATTTCGGCTCTTAATGATTTAGGTGCTGAAATGAAAAATCTTTCTGCAGAATATTCTTTGCTGGCAATACAAGGACCAAAAGCTGTTGAAGCTATGCAATCATTGACTTCAATAGATTTAGCTACAATTCCTAACTATCATTTTGAAGTAGCTGATTTTGCGGGAGTTGATAATGTAATCATATCTGCAACGGGTTATACCGGTTCAGGTGGATTTGAGATATATTGTAAAAATAATGAAGTAGAGCAAATATGGAATAAGGTTTTTGAGGCTGGTGCTGCTTTTGGTATTAAACCAATTGGACTTGCTGCTCGTGATACTTTACGTCTTGAAATGGGTTTTTGCTTATATGGTAATGATATTAGCGACACTACTTCTCCATTAGAATCAGGTTTAGGTTGGATTACTAAATTCAATAAAGAATTTACGAATTCTGAGAACTTGAAAAAACAAAAAGAAGCTGGAGTTACTAGAAAAATTGTTGCTTTTGAAATGCAAGAACGTGCAGTGCCAAGACATGACTACGAGATCGTTGATGGAACTGGAGCTGTAATAGGAATTGTGACTTCCGGAACCATGTCACCATCTATGAACAAAGGGATTGGTTTAGGTTATGTAACTGTTGCAAATAGCGCTGTTGATAGCGATATATTTATCAGAATCCGTAAAAATGATGTTCCTGCTAAAGTAGTAAAACTACCTTTTTACAAGAAATAATCTATACTAGCTTGCGAACGATATTGCAGAAAAAAAGGTGCAGATAATATTAAAATTCAGCCACAAATTAAGTGTTACATTTGTGGTTGAATTTTTATAAATAAAATCTTGAATTTTCAAGTGTTGATATTCAATCCCTTTAGTAGCTAATGACGAAAACTTTACTCGCGCTTTTACTGACTTCTTTTTCATTATTTGGCCAAAGTGATGAAAATACTTGCGAAATAGCTTCAAAAATAAATGTGATGCTGCAACAAGAACATTTCCAGCCCAAAGTTGTTGATGATAGCTTGTCAGTTTATGTTTTTGATAATTTTATGGATGCGCTTGACTTTAATCGAAACATCTTCACTAAAAAAGAATATCTAAGGCTAAGAAAGCACCGACTTAAATTAGACGATTATATTTTAAAAAATAATTGTTCGTTTATGAATGAGTTTTTCTCCATTTATAAAACTGCGCTCATAAGAAAAAAGAAGGTTTTAGAGAAGATTCAAAACGATACTTTTAACTACACTACAAACGATTCTATTCGGTTTTCAAAGAAAAATTTTCCATTTGATTTAGTCAAAAATGACTTAGAGCGCGTATGGAAAAAAAGATTAAAGTATAATATTCTTGAAGACATTTCTAAAGTAAGCAGCAATTTAGATTCATTGACTCAAAATTTTAATGCACTAGAAAAAACTATTAAAGCTAAAATTTTTGATTCCACTTTATGCCAAGTCAACAGTGTATTAGAATCTGACAATCAAATCGAAAAAGATCTTAAAAATACCTTTCTAAATCTTTTTTGTACTTATTTTGATCCACACACAAATTACTTCTCATTAGAAGCTAAATCAAGCTTCATGTCCGGCTTATCAACTAGTACATTATCTTTAGGTCTCATTTTTAGACTTAACGAAAGTGAAGAAATAAGTATTGTCGAAATTGAACCTGGCGGACCAGCAGAAAAAACAAATAAATTTGACAAAGACGATGTAGTTCTGAAAGTTTCTAATAAAAATGGAACAGAATACGCAGTTTCTTGTTCGACAATTGACAAAATAGGAGAAATGTTGTTTTCAGACTCGAATGCTGTCATAGAATTGACCATTCAGAAAAAAAGCGGATCTATTATAAATGTTGCTGTCCAAAAACAATTAATGAAAGCAACGAGTAACGCAGTGTATAGTTTTATTGCGGAGCATGAGACAAAAGTGGGCTACATTAATATCCCTAGTTTTTATTCTAATTTCGACCAAGATGCTATTCAAGGTTGTGCCGATGATGTGGCTAAAGAAATCATAAAACTTCAAAAAGAGAATGTAAAAGGACTAGTGCTAGACCTTCAAAATAATGGAGGTGGTTCTATTGAAGAAGCCATTAAATTAGCTGGAATTTTTATAGAAAATGGACCCTTGTCTATTTTAGTTAACAACCAAAATGATCATATTATATTAGAAGTTTGTAGTGAGGAAAAGACATACAAAGGTCCTATTGTCTTATTGCTAAATGGCAACTCTGCTTCTGCTAGCGAACTATTTGCATTTGCGATTCAAGATTATAATAGAGGAATATTAATTGGAAGTACGTCACTTGGAAAAGCAACGATGCAGTCTATAATAGCTTTAGATGAAAAAAATCAAAAAGATTACGTGAAAGTTACTGTTGAGAAATTCTACAAAAGCAACGGAGAAAGTCATCAGGCTAAAGGGATAATTCCAGATGTTATTCTTCCTGTTTTATTTGACAGCATAACAGCCAGAGAATCTAGCTTTAAAACGGCGTTTAAAAATGAAAGAATTGCTGCAAAAATTGCTATTAATCCCTTTCCTCGTACTAATTTTCAAGAAGTAATTAAAAGAAGCAATTTGCGAGTGAATTTAAACCCTATTCTTAACGAAATTATTCTAGCGAACGAAAATATAAACGAAATTTACAACACATCCAAAAAACCTACTCGACTAATTTTTGAGGATGTTTTTGAAGATGTCCATGAAATAGATGCTTTATGGGGAACGGTAAAGAAAATAGTAGAAACTAAAAGCGATTTTAAAATTTCTAACACAGTAGAAGATACAGAGCGATTAAAAAATGATACCTATCTTCAAGATATTAACGCTTATAAAATCAAAAATATCCAAACTAGTCCCTATTTGAAGGAAGCTATAGCAATCATAAATGACTATAATAACTTGAATAAATAATGTTTTATCAAGGTTACAAATATCCTTATTTAGTAGGTCTAAAGTTCTAAATCAGGTAAATTTAAAATACAGCATCTAAAATCCATTACACAAGCCAATTTAATTACAGATTAAAAAAATTCTACCTTAAAAATAATTGAAAAAATAACTAATAAATGTATTTTTGCACTACAAAATAATAAACAGCAATGGGAAGAGCTTTTGAATTTAGAAAAGGTAGAAAAATGAAACGTTGGTCAGCAATGGCTAAAGCATTCACCAGAATTGGTAAAGATATTGTGATGGCTGTTAAGGAAGGTGGACCAAATCCTGAAGCAAATTCACGTTTAAGAGCAGTAATACAAAACTCGAAGGCTGCAAACATGCCAAAAGAGAATGTAGAGCGTGCCATCAAAAAAGCAACTGATAAAGATACAGCGAATTATAAAGAGGTTTTATTTGAAGGTTATGCACCTCACGGAATCGCACTTTTAGTTGAAACAGCTACTGATAATAATAATCGTACTGTTGCTAACGTTAGAAGTTATTTTAACAAATGTAACGGAACTATGGGAACTCAAGGTTCAGTTGAATTTATGTTTGACCACACTTGTAACTTTAGAATTCCTGCAAACGGCATGGATCCTGAAGAGCTTGAATTAGAATTAATTGATTTTGGTGCTGAAGAAGTTTTTGAAGACGAGGATGGAATTTTAATTTATGCTCCCTTTAATAGTTTTGGAACAATACAAAAGGAATTAGAACATAGAGGACTTGAAATTCTTTCATCTGGATTTGAAAGAATTCCGCAAATTACTAAAAAACTGACAGAAGCTGAAGTTGCTGACGTAGAAAAACTAATTGAAAAATTAGAGGAAGATGATGACGTAATGAATGTCTATCATACTATGGAAGAGAATTAATTTGCTTTTCGAAATAGAGATAGAAAATCAATAATTATCATTTTTAAACGGAACAAAAAAGTCCTTTTTGCTTATGTAAAAGGGACTTTTTAATTATCAATTTAGAGCCTGTTTTGTAACTTCAACTAAAGTAAAAATAGATAATCAATAAATTATTGTTTTATATTGCAACACAAAACAGCTACTATTTAGCAATAAGACGCATTTAAAAAAATTTACTTTAAATTTGATAATTACCTTATAAAAAGAATAGTCCTTTATAAAGCAAAGCGTTTTAATTGATTTATAATTGAATAGTTCTAACGATAACTAAAAAGAATTTAAGCGTAAAATGAAGAAACTATTTATTTGATACGTATTAATTCCTAATTAAAAAACTTCGTTCTGAAGAACGTTTTAAAATATACCACCTATGACAAACAACATTCTTATTGAAAATCAATACAATAGAAGTAGTTTATTTGAAAAGGAAAATGTTAACTATTTAGTTCGCGTTTTAAAAAGATTTAATACTGTACCGAAAATAAATAACATAAATATAATTGCCTCAACCACTGAGCCCAATGTCTTTAAAATCATACCTAACAAAGCGATTATAATCGGTTCGGCATTTTTAAGCCAGCCCGTTTTAGCTTTGGTTTACTTAAGATACGGTATCGAATGGCAGTTGTGGTATAAGGCTTTGCCTAGCGATAAAAAAGATACTGTTTTGTGTGATATCGCAGCACTTGAAGTAACTCGGATATTTTATAAATTATTACCTAAAGATGATAAGGAAAAATTAAAAAATCTTGATTATCTATTAATTAATTTAATTAAAAATGAAGCCGACATACCTGAAGAATGCGGCTTGCAACACGAAGGATTACAAGTTTTTCATGGATTAATAACTTCAAATAATGAATGTAAAGATTCTTGGAAACCCATAATCGAAAATCTTGCAAAACCAACAGAATATTTATTAATGGCTGGTGGTGATCTTAGATTAAATATTGACGAAATTGAACTGCTAAATAAATACGGTTGCCGTCCTTTTCCTAGACCAGATGCTTTTACTTTCGCTTCATCGACTGCATCAAGTGTCTCTAATTTTGCTTTCGATAAAACAGATAAAGTTAGAAGTATTTTAATAAATAACAGTTTAAAGAACGGTTTCAAAAAAACAACCACAGAATTTGCTGAGCTACTAAAAAATAATCTTCGAAAAATATTTAAATTAAGTGATGATTGTGAAATAATCTTTTCACCATCAGGCACAGACTCTTCGCTTCAAATTGCAGCACTAACTCAAATTATTTCTGAAAAAGAGATCACACATATTCTAGTAGCTTCAGACGAAACTGGAAGTGGCGTAGCTTCGGCATTGAAAGGATGTCATTTTGAGAATACTACGGCATTAAATTTCCCAATTAAAAATGGTGATAGAATTGAAGGTTTTAGAGATGTTGACCTTATTAAAGTTCCTTTTAGAGATGAAAATGGTGCATTAAAATCTGCCGCCCAATTAGATGAAGAAGTTTTTAATGCTATTTCTAAAACTAATGAATTAGGCAGACATGTAGTATTGCATACAATGGATCAATCAAAACTGGGGTATCAATCACCGAGCGATGGGTTTGTTCAAAAACTTAAAACTCTTAATAAATTATCACTGCAAGTTATTGTTGACGGCTCCCAACTTAGATTAGATCCAAAAGACATACAAAATTATCTCAGTAAAGGATATATTGTTACGATTACAGGAAGTAAATACTTTACTGGCCCACCGTATTCTGGTGCTTTAATTTTACCTAAAAATGTAAATAAATTAATTCGCTCCGCGAAATCTAAGTTACCAAAAGGATTAACTCAATACTTCAATCACTCTGATTGGCCTATTTCATGGTCGTGTTCGAATGAGTTATCGGATGGCTATAACTATGGTTCCTACATGCGGTGGAACGCTGCCATCGTTGAAATGGATCGATATTACAAAACACCTATTTTATATCGAAATATGGGTATTGAGATGTTCTGTAACTTTATTGAAGCTTCAGTAAAAGACGCTGGATTTTTAGAACCAATTTATAGCGACGAAACTAAATCTAAAACATATTCTAGTAAAGAATTTGGAATTAGAAACATCCGCACCATTTTTCCTTTCTTTATAGTAAAAGATAACAACGCACTAACAGTTGATAAAGTAAAAAAATTGTACACTTTATTGAATTCTGATTTATCAGATCATTTTGAGGAGTCATCAATAGAAATAATTCGTCTTGCTGCGCAAAAATGCCATATCGGACAGGCTGTTAATGTAAAATATAGCAACGATATAGAAAGTGCTGTCTTGAGAATTAGTTTGGGTGCTAGAGTTATTTCTGAAAGTTGGGTAAACAGAGACATCAGTCTGTTTTTCAGAAACATAGAATTACAAATGAATCAAATTACGATTATTATTAAAAAGATCGAATTAATAATTAATACTCCTGAATTACTAGATAAGTAAAAATTGTTACGCTTTTTAAAATTGCATTGTAATAAATAATTAAAAATGTCCCCAAAAAGTCAAACTATTTGGGGACATTCTTGATTAAAAACTATACTACTCTAACCTCAGTTATTTTATAAATTCTATTTTTTGAACTTCCTCTTGATTAACACTATCAAAGAAACCTTGCTCATTCATCCAATCATCGCTAAAAACTTTACTCATGTATCTCGAACCGTGATCTGGAAAAATCGCAATTACATTACTGTCATCATCAAATTCGCCTTGCTCGGCATATTGCTTTATTGCTTGTAATACAGCTCCAGAAGTGTAACCCACAAATAATCCTTCTTTTTTCGTTATTTCTCTTGCCGCGTGCGCACTTTCTTCATCAGTGACTTTCATGAAGATATCGATAACATCAAAATCTGTTGCATCCGGAATTAAATTTTTACCTAAACCTTCTATTCTATAGGGATAAATCTCATTGCTATCAAATTCTTTTGTTTCATGATATTTTTTTAACACTGAACCAAAAGCATCAACTCCAAGAACTCTAATATTTGGATTTTGTTGTTTTAAGTATTTTGCTGTTCCTGAAATAGTTCCACCAGTACCGCTACAAGCTACAAGATGTGTTATTTGTCCGTTCGTTTGCTTCCAAATTTCTGGGCCTGTAGATTTGTAATGCGCATCAATATTTAACTGATTGAAATATTGATTAATATATACTGAACCTTTTGTTTCTTCGTGTAAACGTTTTGCAACATTGTAATAGGAACGTTCATCATCAGCCGATACGTGCGCTGGACAAACATACACTTTAGCGCCTAAGCTTCGAAGCATATCTATTTTATCCTTTGATGATTTAGAACTAACAGCAAGAATACAATTGTATCCTTTTATAATACTAACCATCGCTAAGCTAAAACCAGTATTGCCAGATGTTGTTTCGATTATCGTATCGCCGGGAGATAAAATTCCTCTTTTTTCAGCTTCTTCAATTATGTACAATGCAATTCTATCTTTGGACGAATGTCCAGGATTGAAAGCTTCCACCTTTGCATAGAAATTACCCTTCAACTCTTCAGTAACTTTATTTAGCTTAATAAGGGGAGTATTCCCTATTAACTCTAACACATTTTTGTAAGCGTTTATCTCTTTTTTCATAAAAAATAGTTAGTCGTAGACAATATAATTGCAAACACGAATGTTACAAATTTAACAAAAAAAACTAATTACTTTTTAATTCCTTCTAAATCTAATAAAAAGGCAAACTCTTTCGCTAATTCTTTTAATGCTTCAAAACGTCCTGAGGCTCCACCATGACCTGCATCCATATTTGTATTTAGATACAAAACAGTGTCGCTAGTTTTATGTGTTCTCAACTTGGCAACCCATTTTGCGGGCTCCCAATATTGCACTTGTGAATCATGTAAACCAGTAGAAACATACATATTAGGGTAACTTTGCGCTTTTATGTTGTCATAAGGTGAATATGACATCATGTAATCATAATATTTTTTGACATTAGGATTTCCCCATTCATCATATTCTCCTGTTGTAAGCGGAATAGTGTCATCTAACATCGTGCTCATTACATCAACAAAAGGAACTTGGGCAATCACGCCGTTGTACAATTCAGGTGCCATATTAATTACCGCTCCCATTAAAAGACCACCTGCTGAACCACCTTCAGCGTATAAATGTTTCGGTGAGGTATATTTTTGTTCTATAAGAAATTTAGAACAATCAATATAATCTGTAAATGTATTTTTCTTTTTAAGCAATTTACCATCTTCGTACCATTGTCTTCCTAAATCTTCTCCACCTCTAATGTGCGCAATTGCAAAGACAAATCCTCTATCTAAAATTGATAATCGTGTAGATGAAAAGTAAGGATCCATTGTAACTCCATAAGAACCGTAAGCATAAAGAAGTAAAGGATTATTCCCATCTTTCTTCATTCCTTTCTTGTACACCATTGAAATTGGAACTTTGGTACCATCTGTTGCGGTAGCCCAAACACGCTCTTCAACATAATTATTTTTATCAAATTTTTCGCCCAGAACTTGCTGTTCTTTCTTGATTTCCTTCTCCCTAGTCTTCATATTGAAGTCAATCACTGAAGCAGGTGTAGCAAGAGATTGATAACTATAACGCAATATATCAGTATCAAAATCAACATTTGTTGTCGTTCCCGCACTGTAAGTTTCGCTACCAAAAGGCAAGTAATACTCCCCTTCTCCACTCCATGGCATAATACGAATGTGATTCAATCCATTTGATCGTTCTTCAACTACAAGATAATTACTAAAAATCTCAATATCTTCAAGTAAAACATCTTCTCTGTGAGGAATGACTTCCTTCCAATTTTCTTTAGAAGTAGCACTTTCTGGTGTCTTCATCAATTTAAAGTTAGTCGCTTTATCTTTATTTGTCAAAATGTAAAACGAATCTCCAAAATGAGAAATACTATATTCTAATCCTCTAACTCTTTTTTGAAATATTGCAAATTTTCCATCTGGTGTATCTGAATTTAATATTCTATATTCAGTAGTTAAAGTACTTCCTGAGCCAATTACTATGTATTTTCTCGATTTTTCTTTGCCTACAGAAACGTCAAACGTATCATCTTTTTCATGAAAAACAAGTACATCAGCATTCGAGTTCGTATCTAACTTGTGTTTAAATACTTTGTCAGATCTTAATGTAACTTCGTCTTGCTTTGTGTAAAATAAAGTTTGATTATCATCAGCCCAAACTGAACTTCCAGAAGCATTCTCAATCTTATCAGCGAATAATTCTCCAGTTTCAAGATTTTTTATTTGGATGGTATAAATACGTCTTCCTACAGTATCTAAACCAAAACTAACTAATTTATTGTCAGCGCTAACGCTCAAACCTCCTAATTGAAAGTAAGAGTGTCCTTCAGCTAATTCATTACAGTTGAATAAAATTTCTTCAGTAGCCGTAAGACTTCCTTTTTTTCTTGAATAAATAGGATAGCCTTTTCCAGTTTCAAAACGAGTGATATAATAATATCCATTATATAAATAAGGAACCGATTGATCATCTTCCTTAATACGAGCTTTCATTTCTTCGTACAATTCTTTTTGAAAAATATTAGTATCAGCAGTCATAGCCTCGTAATAAACATTCTCCTGATTCAAATAGTCTATAACTTCGGGATTCTCTCTATCATTTAACCAGAAATAATTATCTAACCTTTTTTTATTATGTTTTTCTAATGTTTTTGGAATAATTTTAGCGACCGGAGTTTGAATATTTTTTGACATTTGATGTGCTTTAATTTTTGTAATTGAACCTGCAAAAATAATACAAACGCAACTTAGGAAGAGCTTATTTTTCATGAATTATTATTGATTATGTTTATGCAATTTAGTAATTTTGATTTTTAGCTATAATTTAAAAAATATAAAGATGGATTTAATGGGAATGATGGGTAAACTTAAGGAAACCCAACAAAAGATTGAGGACACAAAAAATCGTTTAGATACGGTAATGATTGATGAGCAAAGTAATGACGCTTTATTAAAAGTGACATTGACAGCAAACCGAACTATAAAATCTATAACAATTGACGATGCCCTGCTAGAAGACAAAGACCAATTAGAAGATTATCTAATTTTAGTTTTAAACAAAGCAATAGAGAAAGCTACAAATGTAAATGCAGCAGAAATTGACGCAGTTACTAAAATGGATATGCCAATGATTCCTGGAATGGAAGATCTATTTAAATAAAAGCAGAAAAGTTAAATGGTAATATAACTATTGATCAATACTGTAATTAATCAAAAACTTCAGAAGAGATAATTATTTCTTCTGAAGTTTTTTTTTGAATTAAATCCTTAATGCGCAAATCAGCGCAAATTTTGCTTTGCAAATTCAATAGTCTATAGTTTACAAGTACTGGTAAGTCAATACAGATGACCTTGTAAATTAGCTATCCGTAAAGAATTTTATTTTTTTTTATTTTTTTTTCAAAACTAGGGGTAACAAAAATCATGTTTGGTTTATATTGTTCTATAACCAACAAATTAATGTTAAAAACTAAAAATTAAAATTATGAAAAACAGGATACAAATTATTTTGACAATGCTTTTTCTAGGAATTATTTTCCAAAGCTCTAAAGCGCAAGTTACTCAAGCTGTAAATACTGCAACTAATAATAGAGAATGGCAATTTTCAGCACGTGCAGGTTTTGATAAACCACTATTTGACGAAGATTTTAAATACATCGATTACAAAGGTGGATTTATGGGTGGAATTTCGAAAAACCATTATTGGAATTGGTTTGGCCTCCAAGCTGATTTCGATTATATGAAAAATTCTCCTTCATCAGTTGGTTTAGAGAATTTAGATTATGCTGAAAACAATGGTCCAGTTGGCCCGCCAATTATCCTTTCTTATTCTGATTTGGCTACGCAAAAGAAAGATATCACTCGAATGTTTGCTGGATTTGGTCCTGCTTTCAGGTACTTAAACCAAACTAGAAAATTTCAAGCAGAACTTTCTTTACTTGGTGGAATCGGATTTATAGACGGTGGAGAAATTTTAGTAGATGCTAAGAGAGTAGATGGCACAAGAGACGTACTTTCTTATCACTCTGGATTTGACAAGTTGAAACTTGCAACCGGAAAAGCACAAGCACGTTTCACTTATTTTTTTAGCGATAATTGGGGTGTTCATGCTGGAGCGTATTATATGAAGCATTTTGGCGGAGCAGAAGAATCTTCAAAAAACCAAATATTGAAAGCATCTGCGTATGGAAGTGGTGTTTCAAGTACTACTTATTTTGCCGAACCTATTATTCGAAATGTAAAAGGAGACAAAGCTGGTGTTTCTGGTGGATATGACGTTGTTGCAGGCCAACTGAATATTAGAGATTATGTTCAAAATGAGCCAGATATGAAACGTAAAATTGATTTAGCCTCGGCTGGTGTATTTGCAGGTATAACCTATAGATTTGCTCCAAAGATTATTCAACCAGTTGTAGAAAAAACAATAATTAAAGCTGAAAAGTATTGTATCCAAATCACAGCTAAAGATAAATATACAAACGAAATTATTCCTAATACAGATGTCGCACTTAAAGATAATTCAGGTACAATAATTAAAACTGCAAAAACAGATGCATTTGGAATTGTGAAATTCTGCGATATTTTACCATCAGATTACAAAGTAGACGGTATATTTAATGAAGTAGCTTTTCAAGGAAATTCAACAGCAAAAACTGAATTTGTAAATGGTCAAACTGTGATGAAAGAGATTTTATATACTGACAGAAATTTTATTGTGAAAGGAAAAGCTGTTGAATGTAACACTACAACTTTAATATCAGGTATTACAGTAGTACTGGAAAATAATGAGAAAGCATTTAAAAAATCTACAGTAACGGATGAAAAAGGAGTTTTTCTACTTCAAATTCCAGAAGCAGGAATCTATACTTTATATGGAAAAAAAGACAACTATTTTTCTCAAACCGAAGAAATCAACGCTTCAAACTACAGCAGAGACAAAACACTATTCGTAAAATTAGAAATGTGTGCTGAAAAAGCGGATTGTGGAAAAGGAATTGGATTAAAAAACATCTTGTTCGACTTAGCAAAATATAATATTAATGACGCTGCCAAAGTAGAGCTTAATCGTCTTGTTCGATTTATGAAAGATAATCCAGAGGTAAAAGTAGAATTGGGTTCTCATACTGATTCAAGAGCTAGTGCTTCATACAATCAGGTTCTTTCTCAAAACAGAGCAAACTCATCAGTAAACTATATTGTTTCGCAAGGAATTGAACGTTCTAGAATTACTGGAAAAGGTTATGGTGAAACAAAACTTTTAAATGAATGTGCTGATGGAGTAGCATGTAGTGAAGACCAACACGCTATTAATAGAAGAACTGAAATGAAAGTTATTTGTCCACAATAAAAATAAATCAGTAATAAAAAACCCCAATACTTATTTAAGTGTTGGGGTTTTTCTATGTATAGTTATCAATTTATTCTAAAGAAATTACTAGAGATAATTCTATCTAAAATAAAATTTATTTTTATTTAGCTTTAAAATTGAAAATTAGGTGAATCTTTTTTACAACTTAGACAGCGTTTCTAAAACATAAGTATGCATCACTTCTCTATAATCAAGATGTGTTACAATTCTAAGTTTTCCTTGTCCCATAGAGCTTATAGAAATATTCTTTTGTTTTAACAATTCGATTAAATTCTTTTCAATACAATTAGGAACCAATTTAAATATTAAAATATTTGTTTCCACCGGCTCTACTGATTCTACCCAACTTACCCTCTTTAAAACTTCAGCAATTTCCTTTGCTCTACGATGATCTTCTGCTAGGCGTTCAATGTTGTTGTCCAGTGCGTAAATTCCTGCTGCAGCCAAATAACCAACTTGTCTCATTCCACCTCCCAATATTTTTCTAATGCGAAGCGCTCTGTGAATAGTTGACTTATCTCCTAATAGCACAGATCCAATAGGAGCTCCTAAACCTTTAGACAAACAAACAGAAATGGTATCAAATAATTTCCCAAAAGCTTTTGGATCTTGTCTTTTAGCTATTAAAGCATTCCAAATACGTGCGCCATCCATGTGAAATTTTAGATTATTGGTATCGCAAACTTGCTTTATTCTCTGTAAATCTTCTATTTCGTAACAAGCTCCTCCACCTTTATTAGTTGTGTTTTCAACACAAACTAAACTCGTCATTGGACTGTGATAAAATTCTGGGTCATTGATTGCACTTGCTACTTGCTCAGCAGTTATCATTCCGCGATTTCCATCTAGTAAACAGCAAGAAACTCCACTGTTAAATGATACACCGCCACCTTCATAATGATAAACATGAGCATATTTGTCAGCGATTAATTGTTCACCTGGCTGAGTATGTAACTTAATTGCAGTTTGATTTGCCATGGTTCCAGATGGAAAGAAAAGTCCCGCTTCCATTCCAAACATTGCGGCAACCTTTGCCTCAAGCTCTATCACAGTAGGGTCTTGTTTATACACATCATCACCTACCACAGCATTTAACATGTGTACTAACATTTCGCGTGACGGTTTTGTGATGGTATCGCTAACTAAATTTATTTCCATATTTCTATTGTTATTTTTGAGGAGAACAAGTATCGACTTGCCCCTACGTAAAAAATTATCTATTTTTGCCCCACAAAATTACATAATTTATGACAACTACCGAACAAATTAAAGGTATTGTAGAGCGCCTTGGTGCGTTGAGGAGGTATCTTTGACGTTGATGCCAAATTAATTGAGATTTCAAACGAAGAAGAGAAAACTTTTGCTCCAGACTTTTGGAATAACGCAAAAGATGCTGAAATAATTGTAAAGAATCTTCGAAATAAAAAAAAATGGATTGAAGATTATAATAAAGCCGTCGAAATGACTGATGAGCTTCAGCTTGCCTATGATTTTTATAGAGAAGGCGAACTTACTGTAGAAGAGTTAGACGAGCAATATAATTCGACACAAATACACATCGAGGCAATCGAATTCAAAAATATGCTTTCTGATGAAGGTGATACTTTAAGCGCTGTAGTTCAAATCACAGCTGGTGCTGGTGGAACAGAAAGTTGCGATTGGGCAGAAATGCTGATGCGTATGTATATGATGTGGGGTGAAAAATACGGTTATAAAATAAAAGAATTAAACTTTCAAAAAGGGGAAGCTGCTGGAATTAAAACGGTGACGCTCGAATTTGAAGGCGATTATTCTTTTGGATACTTAAAAGGCGAAAACGGCGTGCACCGCTTAGTTCGTATTTCTCCATTTGATAGTAATGCAAAACGCCATACTTCTTTCGTATCTGTTTATGTGTATCCTCTTGTCAATGACAGTATTGAAATTGACATTAATCCTGCAGATATTGAAATTACGACATCACGCTCTAGTGGTGCTGGAGGTCAAAATGTGAATAAGGTTGAAACCAAAGTGCAATTGTTTCACAAACCAACTGGAATTCAAATTCAGTGTTCAGAAACTCGCTCGCAACAAGATAATAGACAACGTGCCATGCAAATGCTTCGTTCTCAATTGTACGAAATTGAGTTAAAGAAAAAACAAGCACAGCGCGCCGATATTGAAGCCGGCAAAATGAAAATAGAATGGGGTTCCCAAATTAGGAATTACGTTATGCAACCTTACAAGTTAGTGAAAGACGTTCGCACAGGCTTCGAAACTAGTAATGTAGACGGCGTAATGAATGGAGAAATTGATGGATTTCTTAAAGCTTATCTAATGATGATGGGACAAAAGGAAGAAGAATAACCACTTAATACATTTAAATCATCCTATATAATTGTAAAAATTATTTAGGATTTTTTTTTGATGCTTTATATAATTTTCAAATAAACACTTATGAAACAAATTGTTACCCTTTTAATTTTTTTGTTTACTATTCCAATTTGCGCTCAGAATAAGGTTTATTTTGATGCTGATTTTAAGGAGTTAACTTCGATAGACGGAGCAACTTATTACAGTACTTACGAAGAAGTTAAGGAAGGAACACAAAGGAAAACCTACTTCTTAGACGGCACGATTAGAAATAGTGATTTTTTCAGCAATTATAAAAAACGTATAAAGGAAGGCACTTCAATTACTTGGTATAAAAGTGGATCGATCGAAAAAGAAGAATTTTATTCGAAAGGTAAGCTAGAGGGTATTTCAAAAATGTTTTATGAAAACGGTGCAAATAAACGTACCGAAAATTATAAAAAAGGTGAATTCATTGATGGCAAATGTTTCGATGAGAACGGAATTGAAAAAGCTTTTTTTCCATACTATTTACATCCAGAATATCCCGGAGGTAAAAAAGAATTTTACAACTATCTAGCAGATACTTTTAAAGCTCCTAATAAAATTAAGGGCCAAGTCATAATCAGTTTTTTTGTTGAAACAGATGGCACTTTAAACGATTTTAAAATCATAAAAAGCATAAATAAAGAAATTGACTTAGCGGTTATTAAAGTACTTGTTAATGCATTGCGATGGAAACCAGGTCAAATAGACGGGGTTGTAACACGCGCTAAGTATACGCTACCACTAACATTTCAATAATAACATGAATCATTAATAAAAGAGTTTACTGCTAGATTAATTAAAACCACTCTATTAAGGATACTCCTACTCCAACACTAGTTTGTAAGTGATTATAATCAATCATCGACTCGCCATACCCGTGTGAAACTTGTAAAAATCCCTTTAAATTATTTTTAATTGGATACGACCACGAAAATGCAGCACCACCGTTTGATTTGGAATTGAAGTTAAAATTATAACTTCCCGTAAGTGATAAAATATTTCCGTTTTTAGTGTAAATAACATTCATATCGCCTCTACCTACATAAGATGATATATCTGGATTATCGTCTTTTTTAGCTTTTAGAACTACCCACGGTCTGAGATAAACACTCCAATTATTTCTTTCGAAACCAGCGTGAAAAATAACTCTATTCCAACTTCGGGAATAAGGATTGCTTTTTCCATTTGACTCGTGATTAAAGGCAACACCTACCATTCTAGTTTTAAAACCTAAAATATTAAATTTAACAGGAACATTTAAGATCACTTCTGGTTCATAATTGATTTCTCTGAAAGGTCTTGATAGCGCATTATTATAGATTTGCCAATGAGACACTTGTGTATATCCAACCCATAAATCACCACGACCCCAGAAGATACCTTGTAAAATTTTAGTTTTGAAGCTCAATTGAAACTTGGACTCAATATTATTGTAATCTACACCGTCAGGAGAAACATAATCAGGACCTTCATTCACTGAAATAGGCTGCTCATTTGGAGCGCTTGACCACTTAACAGGAATTACATAAACAGGTTTATAAGGAGTAAGTAAAAATGTTCCGCGTACAGAGGTAGTATCTAATTCCCAACGTTCAGTCATATTTCTTAGCTGCGTTTTATTATTAAATAAAGCTTGAAGCTGAGCATTTGCTGTAAAAAATGAACATAAAAATAGTAAAATGGAGATCAAAAACTTTGAGGATTTCATTGTAGATTTTTTAAATGGGGTGCAAAAATAACTAATTTTGACCTTTGAAAAGTTCTAAATTTTTTATTTACCATAATTTCAAAACAAGCATTATTGCTGTTAAAGAATCTTGAAATATTAGGAATTTTAATGCCAATTTGTTTTATTTGAGCAGTAAATTTTAACTAAATCCAAACTAGACTTAATGAAATCCTATTCCATCCACGAAATAAATGAAATTTTGAAAGGAGTTATTGTTGGAAATACTTTCCACAATATCACTGCACCTGAACAACTTGAAGTCGCAAATGAATCTGAAATTTCATTTATTGGAAATAAAAAATACGAGAAACTATGGGCTGCTTCTGCTGCTTGTGTGGCAGTTGTTAACGAAGATATCTCGATCGATCCAGGTGAAAACAGGGCTTTCATTAAAGTGAAAAATGCTGATTTAGCAATGTCTCAGGTTTTAGAAATGTTTGCTCCGCCTACTCCAATTTTTCGAACAGAAATCCATCCTACAGCAGTAATCGATGAATCTGCAACTATATGCAATGGTGTTCGCATTGGCGCAGGTTGTTATATAGGTCCAAAAGTAATCGTTGGAGATAATTCGACAATATATCCTAACGTAACAATTCTAGATGAATCCACTATTGGAAAAAACAGCGTTATTTGGTCTGGAACCGTTATTAGAGAGCGCTGCCAAATAGGTAATGATTGCATTATACATCCTAATGCTACCATCGGTGCTGATGGATTTGGTTTCCGTCCAGATCCACAAAGAGGATTAGTAAAAATTCCACAAATTGGAAATGTAATTATTGGTAATAATGTGGAAATAGGTGCTAATTCGTGTATTGATAGAGGAAAGTTTAGTTCTACTGTTTTAGGTGACGGATGTAAAATTGATAATTTAGTTCAAATAGGACATAATAGTAAGCTTGGAATGTTTTGTATAATGGCAGGAAATAGTGGTTTAGCTGGTTCTGTTACATTAGGGAACGGAGTAATAATTGGCGGAAGCGCCTCTATAAAAGACCATACGATAATAGGTGATGGCGCAATTGTGGGAGCTGGATCTGGTGTAACAGGAGACATTGCAGCTGGAAAAACAATGCTAGGATATCCCGCGGTTGAAGCACGTGATGCACTAAAACAATGGGCAATACTTAAAAGATTAGTAAACGAATCAAAAAAGAAATAATACGATTATTGCCAAATTCATAAAATCACAAGAATTAAAATCAGATTTTTTAATTTAAAAGCAATTTTCAATTCAATTTTCTAACAAAATACTAAAATTAATTTCGATTGATTTCGTATTTTAGCACAAATTTTTTTAATATTATTTCATCATGGATTTGAACTTCAACAAAAACGAAGACCACAATAAATTATTACTTTCTGCATTACGTCACAGACTTACTACCGTTAAATTAGGTGGTGGTGAGAAACGAATTCAAAAATTGCATAACGAAGGTAAAATGACAGCACGTGAACGCATCGACTACTTATTAGATCCTAAAGCTAAAAGTATAGAAATAGGTGCTTTTGTTGGTGAAGGAATGTACGCTGAACATGGTGGTTGTCCATCTGGCGGAGTTGTTGTTAAAGTTGGTTACATTAGAGGAAAACAATGTATTGTTGTTGCTAATGATGCTACTGTAAAAGCGGGTGCTTGGTTTCCAATAACTGCTAAGAAAAATTTAAGAGCGCAAGAAATAGCGATGGAAAACCGTTTGCCTATTATTTATTTAGTGGATAGCGCTGGTGTTTATCTTCCTTTACAAGATGAAATTTTCCCTGATAAAGAGCATTTTGGACGCATATTTAGAAATAATGCGCAAATGAGTAGTATGGGTATTACCCAAATTTCTGCTGTAATGGGAAGTTGCGTTGCAGGTGGAGCCTATTTACCTATTATGAGTGATGAGGCAATGATTGTGGATAAAACTGGAAGTATTTTCCTTGCCGGAAGTTATTTAGTGAAAGCTGCTATAGGCGAAAGTATTGATAACGAAACTCTTGGCGGAGCTACAACACATTGTGAAATTTCGGGAGTGACGGATTATAAAGCTAAGGATGATAAAGATGCGTTAGATAGAATAAAAAATATAGTTGACAAAATAGGTGATTTTGATAAAGCGGGTTTCAACCGAGTTAAATCAGAAAAACCAGCATTAGACGAAAAGGAAATTTACGGTATTTTACCTAAAGCACGCAACGAGCAGTACGACATGATGGAAATCATCAATCGTTTAGTTGATAATTCTGAATTTGAAGCGTACAAAGATGGATACGGTCAAACTATCATTACTGGATATGCTAGAATTGATGGTTGGGCAGTAGGAATTGTTGCGAATCAAAGAAAAGTAGTTAAAACTAAAAATGGCGAAATGCAATTTGGAGGAGTTATATATTCTGACAGTGCCGATAAAGCGACTCGTTTTATTGCAAATTGCAACCAAAAGAAGATTCCTTTAGTTTTTGTTCAAGATGTTACCGGATTTATGGTAGGGTCAAAATCGGAACATGGCGGAATTATTAAAGATGGAGCAAAAATGGTAAATGCTGTTTCGAATTCAGTAGTTCCAAAATTTACTGTTATCGTAGGTAACTCTTACGGAGCTGGAAATTACGCGATGTGCGGAAAAGCATATGATCCAAGATTAATTTTTGCATGGCCAAGTGCTGAACTAGCGGTAATGGGTGGAACTCAAGCTGCAAAGGTATTGGCGCAGATTGAAGCTTCTTCGCTAAAAGCGAAAGGTGAAATAGTTGATGAGGTGAAAGAAAAAGAATTATTTGATAAAATTAAAGCGAGATACGACGAACAAGTTTCTCCTTATTATGCTGCTTCGCGATTGTGGACAGATGCAATTATCGATCCTTTAGACACTAGAACATGGATTTCTATGGGAATTGAAGCGGCTAACCAATCTCCAATTGAGAAAAAATTTAATTTAGGAGTTATTCAAGTTTAAGTTCCTAAATAAGGAAGAGTAAGCATAAAAAAAGCATCTAGTGAATCACTAGATGCTTTTTTTATCTTGAATAAGGTCTATTAAATACTTTCTAAAATTTCTTTCCTTTTTACTTTTCCCGTCTCTGTTTCGAAAAATTTTTCGACAAAAAAGATTTCTTTTGGTTTTTCAAATTTATCTAATGAATCGAAGATTGAATCCTCTAAATTTTGCTTTTCACCTTCAACAATAAGAACTAGCTTTTCGCCAAGAGTATCATCAGGCGAACCGATAACAAAGAATCTTGAGTGAATATGATCAGACAATTTATCTTCAATGTTTTCTGGAATTAATTTAACACCTCCGCTGTTAATTACATTATCGATACGACCCAAAAAAACAAATTGAGAATCGTTAATTAATGTTACTAAATCGTTAGTAATAACGACTTGACTTGACACATTTGGAGCTTGAATTACTAAGCAATTACGATCATCGAGTTCTATTGTTACATTTGGTAAGGCTGAAAAGGCTTGCTCCCGTACTAACTTTGCAGCAATATGGGTAACGGTTTCAGTCATTCCGTATGTTTCATACACTTCCGTTTTAAGTTTCAATATTTTTTTCCTCAGTACACTATTTATTTTAGCACCACCAATAATTAATTTCTTTACATTCTTTAATTCCGAAAGCGTATTTTGGACTTGCAGCGGAACCATAGCTACAAAATCATAGTTAATTTCTTTTCGAATTCTAGGATGCGAACTTGGTTCTACAAAATCGATATCAAGTCCGAGAATAAGCGCTCTTATTAACATCATCTTTCCCGCGATATATTTAATGGGCAAACAATGTAGTGCTTTATTTCCAGGTTTTAAATGGAAGAAGTCACCAGTAGCTATAGCAGAATTAATCATTGCGGTTTTCTCAATTCTAACGACTTTTGGAATTCCTGTTGTTCCCGATGTAGTTTGTTCGATATATGATTTATTATCGAACCAGTCTAATAGGAAATCTCCCATGTCTTTTTCGTAGGGATCACCTTCCTTTATAAAACTATACGCAATTCGGCATAAGTCATTTCGCTTCAGATGATAACCATTCAGTTTAAATAAATTATGGACATTGTTGTACGTTATTTGATTGGTCATGATTTGAATTATTTATTAATTATAGTTGGATTTAATTCCTCCACTTTTCCGGTTAGTTTCTCTTTCCAGTTGGTCCATTTGTATTTATTACTAAAGATAAATAAAAGAAATGGGTAAATTATAAGAACGGGAAGTATAATATCGAAACTAGCTGAAGGTTCTGAAATATCTTTAAATATAGAATGCGTTTGAAAAGCAGACCAATCTGACGTCAATAACAATGCACCAACCAAATTATTTGCAGCATGAAATCCTAGTGCTAATTCCATACCATCATCCATTAAAGTAATGATCCCAAGGAATAACCCAGTTCCAATATAATATACCATAATTAGTGGACCAATCTTAGCCACCTCAGGATTAAAGTAGTGCATACCACCAAAAATTAACGAAGTCATCAATAAAGGGAACCACTTATTTCTAGCCAAATTCGCGAATCCTTGCATCAAATAACCCCTGAAGATGTACTCTTCGCAACTGGTTTGTATTGGAATAAGTATAATTGCTATTGCTGCTAAAACCGCAAAAGGAATTGGTTTAAAATTCCAAATAAATTCGGTTGGATTGTAGTAATATGTTATCAGCGTAGTTGCAATTGTAAAATTTGTCCAAATAGAAAAAGAAAAAAAGATTCGATTCCAATCTACTTTCTTCCTTGCGGTAGTAACGGAGAGGATGGTTTGATTGTGCACAGATCGTACAACCAAGTAAACACCAACCATTGTAATTACAAAAGAAAATAATATTAGAAACAAAGTCAAATTAGAATCAAAATAACGCATCAATGCATCATTAGTAGTTGGATAGTTTTTATCAGTCGTCGACGAATCGTACAGTAGAACTGCAACAAATAAAATTTGCCCCACAAATGAAGCAAAAATAATTAGTACTGATCCCCAAATATATTTGAAGAATTTATTTTCTGAATTAATACTTTGTTCTAAAAACATGAAATTTTGTTTAATTTAATATGTAATACGATAAACAAACCTTATTTTTGCAAACTCAAAAACAAGATTTTTACTAATTACCGGTAATATATAAATTTTATGATACAAATATACCATAATGCACGATGTGGAAAATCTAGAAATTGTGTTGCGCTTATTGAAGAGTCGAATAAACAATATGAGATAGTAAATTATTTAGCTACACCACCCTCATTTGAAACGCTTACTGAAATTATTAAAAAGCTAAATTTTAAACCTTTGCAATTAGTAAGACAAAAAGAGAAAATTTGGGTTGAGAATTTCAAAGACAAAGTGATGAATGACGATGAAATTATTCAAGCAATGATTGACAATCCAATTTTAATCGAAAGACCTATCGTTCTTTATAATGATAAAGCAATAATAGGCAGAGATTTAGAAAATCTATCTGCTTTTATATCCTAAAAATTAAGCGATTTAATTAACATTTAATTATGAATTTTGGTTTTAAACCATATCAAACTTTTACAATCTAATAGTACATAACCAACGTTTTTAAAAATGAAAAAAATAAATTCTGTTTTCACCCTTATCCTCTTTTTTACCACAATTTTTGCATTTGCTCAAGACGCAGCTAATAAAAAAATTAAAATCACAGGAAGAGTTATTGAAAAGGTGAGTAAACAACCTCTTGAATATGCAACAATTACTTTTTTACTTCCTGATAATCCAAAACCTGTGGCGGGTGGAATTACAAATCCAAAAGGAGAATTTGATATTGAAATTAAACCAGGAGTTTATGATATAAAAATTGAGTTCATCTCTTTTAAAATATATGAACTCAAGCAAAAAAACTTAAAGAACAGTACTAGTTTGGGTTTAATCAGTTTAGAAGAAGATGCAAATCAATTAAATGAAGTTGTTATTCGAACAGAAAAAACTACTGTCGAAATAAAATTAGACAAAAAAGTATACAACGTTGGTAATGATTTGATGGTTAAAGGTGGAACAGTAAGTGATGTTCTAGATAACATTCCTTCTGTTTCAGTAGATGTTGAAGGAAATGTAAGTCTTCGTGGAAACGAAAACGTACGAGTTTTGATTGATGGAAAACCTTCAAATGCAATTAATATTGCTGAAGCTCTTCGATTAATTCCTGCAGATGCAATTGAAAAAGTAGAAGTAATAACAAATCCATCTGCAAGATATGATGCTGAAGGCGGTGGTGGTTTACTGAATATTATCTTGAAAAAAGGTAAAAATCAAGGATTGAATGGAACTTTTAACGCATCAACAGGATATCCTGAAACATACGGTTTAACTGGTAATTTAAATTACAAGTCTAAAAATTTTAACCTTTTTACTACTCAAGGTTACAATGATCGTAATAGCCCAGGAAACTCTTTTACAAATTCAAAATATTTAAACTCTGATAACTCTACTCGTAATTACGTTTACGAAGACAGAGAAAATGATAGAAACAGTAAAGGTTATAATGGTAACTTCGGAATCGAATTATACTTGAACGAATCTACATCATGGACTAACTCCTTCAATTATAGAAAAAGCAAGGGAGATAATGTTGACAATGTTGTACAAGACTATTATGACTCTGGTTTTAATTATGATTATTCACGTACTCGTATTAATGGAGAAGGTAGCGACAGTGAAAATGTAGAATTTGCTACTAACTTCATGAAGAAGTTTAAAAGAGATGGTCATAAATTAACGATTGATGGTTCGTTCTCATCAAATGATGATTTCAATGATGCAATTATTACTGATAAAGTTACCAACAGTAATTTGGTTAAATTTGATAATACTTTAAGCACTCAAACTCAAAATAGAAATTTAATCCAAATGGATTATGTTTTACCTTTTGGAAAGGGAAGCCAATTTGAAGCCGGATATCGTGGTGAATTTTCAAAATTACTTACAGATTACCAAGTTGAAAATGACGGAATCATAAACAATAATTTCACAAATACTTTAGACTATAAAGAAAAAGTGAATGCATTGTACACTCAATACGGATTGAAAATCGATAAATTCTCGGCTCTTTTTGGACTGCGATTTGAAGATTCAAATATCGAAATCAATCAGTTAGCAACTAACGATTACAATACAAAAAAATACAGTAACTTTTTCCCAAGCGCTTTCTTTACTTATGAGATTTCAGATAAGAGTAGCGCATCTGTAAGTTACAGCCGCAGAATACAAAGACCAAGAGGAAGAATGTTGAATCCTTTCAGCAACTTGTCTAGCAACATCAACATTTTCATGGGAAATCCTGATTTAGATCCGGCTTACTCAGATGCTTTAGACTTTGGATACATCAAAAGATGGGAGAAATTGACTTTCAATACATCTTTATATGTTAACAAGACTACCGATGTATTTCAATTTGCAAGAAGAGAATCTGGAGACTTTATTAACGGAACTCCTATCGTAATTAGCTCACCTATTAACTTAGCGACTGAATATAGAGCTGGATTTGAATTTACATTAAACTACTCTCCATATAAATGGTGGAAATTAAATGGTAACTTCAATTTATACAGAAATGAAACACAAGGAGATTTCTCTTATATAAATTTCAATAATGTTGAAGTTTTCCAAAACTTTGATAACACTACAACATCATGGTATTCTAGAATTACTTCTAAAGTAACATTACCTTATAAAATAGACTGGCAGACTAACGTAAGTTATAATGCACCATCTACTAGTGCTCAAGGTAAAAGTTTAGGTGTTTTTGGAGCTAATCTAGCGTTCAGTAAAGATGTATTAAAAGATAAAGGAACTGTTTCGTTCAACATTAGTGATGTTTTTAATTCGAGAAAAAGAATTAGCGAAAATTACCTTGCTGGAGTTGTATTATCAAACAGTGAAATG
Source organism: Flavobacterium weaverense (assembly GCF_003688495.1). GTDB lineage: Bacteria > Bacteroidota > Bacteroidia > Flavobacteriales > Flavobacteriaceae > Flavobacterium > Flavobacterium weaverense. The sequence continues at coordinate 518,494 of NZ_REFH01000009.1, forward strand.
CAATGGAGAGAAAGACAATTTAGTTTATCATTCACATACCGTTTTAACAAACCTAAAAACGAAAGAGAAAGAACTAGACCAAGTCAAAACGAAGGCGAAGGAGAATATCAAGGATAAAAAAATAAGGACTCTAGAAATAGAGTCCTTATTTTTTTTAAAACTAAAATGTTTTATTCGAAAAAAAAGCATAAAAAAAGGACTCGTAAAAACGAGTCCTTTTTTATTAAACAAACAGACTAAACTGATTGTTGTTCTTGCTTCTTTTTGTCTCTTCTTTCTTTGTATGCTTCCCAAGTTGCACCACCTACCCAATAGGATACGAAACTCACTAGAAAAAACATTAACCAGAATCCTATAGTAAGAACGGTTAAGAAAAGTAAAAAGCCTAAATACTGTGAAAATTCAAACATGTTTTCCGGAATTTTTGAATGTAAGTACAAATGTAACTTTAATTCCTTTTCAGAGCAATAAAAAAGTATAAAAACTATCAATCAATTTTTATAAAAAAGGAATTATCCGTATTTTTGAAATCAGATTTTACAGCGCTTAAAAGTTCTACTCTTTCGGAAACGAAAAATCTGTTTATTGACTATGAATAAGTCATTTATATCTCATTATTAAATTAAAATTTTTAAACTACATATTTTTTAAATAACTACAACATGAAATTCAGAATAGAAAAAGACACAATGGGCGAAGTGCAAGTACCTGCAGATAAATATTGGGGTGCACAAACGGAACGTTCTCGAAATAATTTCAAAATAGGCGCTTCTGCATCTATGCCGAAAGAAATCATTGAGGGATTTGCTTATTTGAAAAAAGCTGCTGCTTACGCTAACTGCGATTTAGGCGTTTTACCTATTGAAAAAAGAGATGCTATTGCTGCTGTTTGTGACGAAATTCTAGCTGGGAAATTAGATAACGAATTTCCATTGGTAATTTGGCAAACAGGTTCTGGTACACAAAGTAACATGAACGTAAATGAAGTAGTTGCAAATCGTGCACAAGTTCTAAAAGGATTCAACATTGGCGAAGGAGAACAGTTCATCAAAGCAAATGACGATGTAAATAAATCACAATCTTCAAATGACACTTTCCCAACAGGAATGCACATTGCAGCTTATAAAGCAGTAGTGGAAGTTACTATTCCTGCAGTAGAAAAATTAAGAGATACACTTCATGCAAAAGCAGTTGAATTCAAAACAGTTGTAAAAATAGGCCGTACGCATTTAATGGATGCTACGCCTCTTACACTTGGACAAGAAATTTCAGGATATGTTGCACAATTAAACTACGGTTTAAAAGCAGTTAAAAATACGCTAGCTCACTTATCAGAAGTTGCTTTAGGTGGAACTGCCGTAGGTACTGGACTAAATACTCCAGAAGGATACGACGTAAAAGTAGCTGAGTATATTGCTGAATTTACAGGACATCCTTTTGTAACTGCTGAAAATAAATTTGAAGCATTAGCGGCGCATGATGCAATTGTTGAATCTCATGGTGCTTTAAAACAATTAGCAGTTTCCTTAAATAAAATTGCTAATGATGTTCGAATGCTAGCTTCTGGACCACGTTCAGGAATTGGAGAAATCATAATCCCAGAAAATGAGCCAGGTTCTTCTATCATGCCAGGAAAAGTAAATCCAACACAGTGTGAAGCATTAACTATGGTTTGCGCGCAAGTTATGGGTAATGATGTTGCTATCACTGTGGGAGGAATGCAAGGTCAATACGAATTGAATGTTTTCAAACCGTTAATGGCTGCAAACTTTTTACAATCTGCTCGTTTGTTAGGTGACGCTTGTCTTTCTTTTGACGAACATTGTGCTCAAGGAATTGAACCTAACTACAAACGTATTAAAGAATTAGTTGATAACTCATTGATGTTAGTTACTGCTTTAAATACTAAAATAGGATACTACAAATCAGCTGAAATTGCTCAAACGGCACATAAAAACGGTACAACGTTAAAAGAAGAAGCGGTTCGTTTAGGCTACGTAACTTCAGAAGATTTTGATGCGTGGGTTAAACCAGAAGATATGGTTGGAAGTTTGAAATAAAACCTAGAAATTAAGAAAAGATAGACACGAATTTCACGAATAGTCACGAATTACTGTAATAAAATAATTACACGAATCAGGTATTTAAAGTTAGTGCTAATTGTTGAAATTCGTGTCTAAAACTTGTTAAACAATTTGTCTTGAAACTACAATAAAAAAATCCCAAATTCCACCTTAAAACTGTGGAATTTGGGATTTACTATTTTTGTAATTTAGTATCAGCTATACGTGTAAGGCTCTATTATCTGTAGCTGCTAATGCAGCTTCTTTTATTGCTTCCGCAAAAGTAGGATGCGCATGCGAAATTCTAGAGATATCTTCGGCAGATGCTTTAAATTCCATTGCAGTTACTGCTTCAGCAATCAAATCAGCACAACGAGCACCAATCATGTGAACTCCCAGAACCTCATCAGTTTTTGCATCAGCAAGAATTTTTACAAATCCATCTAGATCTCCTCCTGCTCTTGCACGACCTAAAGCTTTGAAAGGAAAACTTCCAGCCTTATAGTCTACTCCTGCTGCCTTTAATTGTTCTTCTGTTTGTCCTACTGCAGCCACTTCTGGCCAAGTGTAAACAACACCCGGAATTAAGTTATAATCAATATGCGGTTTTTGACCCGCTAGAATTTCAGCAACCATAGTTCCTTCTTCTTCCGCTTTGTGTGCTAACATTGCTCCACGAACTACATCACCAATTGCATAAATATTAGGAACATTAGTTTGTAAGTGATCATTTACCTCAACCATTCCTCTTTCAGTGATTTTCACTCCTGCTTTATCAGCATTTAAACCATCAGTATAAGGACGACGTCCAACAGAAACTAAAGAATAATCACCTTGTAGAGTAATTGTTTCTCCCTTAGCATTCTCTGCTTGAACTACAACTCCTTCCCCATTTCTTTCTACTGATTTCACTTTGTGTGAAACGTAGAATTTCATGCCCTGTTTTTTCAATACCTTGGTCAATTCTTTAGAGAGTGATGCATCCATTCCTGGAATAATTCTATCTAAATATTCTACTACAGATACTTGCGATCCTAAACGTAAATACACTTGACCTAATTCAATACCGATAACTCCACCACCAATGATAACTAGGTGTTTTGGTACTTCTTTTAGTTTCAAAGCTTCTGTTGAAGTGATAATTCTTTCTTTATCTAATTTGATAAATGGTAAAGAAGACGGTTTAGAACCAGTAGCAATAATTATATTTTTAGCCTCAATAGTTTCAGAAGTTCCATCTGCTTTAGCAACCGCAACGTGCGTAGCATCAACAAAAGATCCTAAACCTTCAAGAACTGTAATTTTATTTTTATCCATCAAAAATTTCACACCGCCAGAAGTCTGGTCAACAATTGCTTGTTTGCGTGCGATCATTTTTTCCAAATTCACTTTTACTTCTCCAGATAATTCAATTCCGTGCTCTGCAAAATGTGAAATGTCACTATAATGGTGAGAAGAAGCAAGCAAAGCTTTAGAAGGAATACAGCCTACATTCAAGCAAGTTCCACCTAAAGTAGAATATTTTTCTATAATTGCTGTTTTAAAACCAAGTTGTGCACAACGAATCGCTGATACATATCCTCCAGGTCCAGAACCTATAATGACTACGTCAAATGAACTCATAGTAATTTTTTTTAGTGTGTTTTTATAAAATGTTGCACAAAATTAAGGAATTAAGTTTTGTTTGAACTTTAAATGAGAAGGTTTTGTTACGAATTTTTAGTTATTCTGATTTACTTATCCCTAATTACTATTAAAACCAACATTTAATCTAAATATCAACAACAGTTGTGTTTTTTACTTCACTAATCATAAAAGTACTATGAGTACTTCCTATATGTTCTAGCGTAGTTAATTTAGTTACTAAGAATTCTCGATACGCTTCCATATCTTTTACTACGATCTTTAATATGTAATCGTAATCACCACTTACATGATGACATTCCAATACTTCTGGAAGTTGTATCACTTGACTCTCAAACTTCGAAATAAATTCTTTTGTATGTTGAATCAATTTTAAATGACAAAAAACTACAAATCCTTTTTCGACTTTAGAGCGATTAATTAAAACGACGTATTTGTCGATAATTCCTTCTCTCTCTAACTTTTTAATACGCTCATAAACAGCGGTAACAGAAAGGTTTAATTTAATGGATAGTTCTTTAGTAGTCTGCTTACAATCAGATTGAAGTAGTACAAGTAATTTCTTGTCGGTGGCATCTAGCATCATTTTATTCGAATGTTTAAATTGATATAAAATCTAAAAATTTCTAATTTGAAAGCTAATTTAGAAAATAAGTTTGTCATTAAGTGACTCTTTAGTTTTAAAATCTAATATTATACTTAAGTATTGATTAATAATCTGAAATCATGTTATTTTGAATGCGCTTATTAATAACTAAAAACCTAGCCCTGACTGTCCCGACGCTTCGGGGGCATGAAAAACCTCCAAAAAATATAGATATGAAAAACTTTAACCCCGCAGACAACATTCAAGATTTACAGTACTTTGGAGAATTTGGTGGTGTCAATCCATCAATTTCTGATTCATCAACGTATACTTTTCTTTCGGCAAAAACCATGTTCGATACTTTTGAAGGAAATATGGAAGGTTGCTACTTATACTCTCGTCATTCTTCACCAAGCAATTTATATCTAGATAAAGCTTTGGCAGCGATGGAAGGTACGGAGTCGGCTAATGTTTCAGCATCAGGAATGGGAGCCATTACGCCTACTTTACTACAATTATGTGGAGCTGGTGATCATGTTGTTTCTAGTAGAACAATTTATGGCGGAACCTACGCTTTTCTAAAGAACTTTGCTCCAAGATTAGGCATTAAAACAACATTTGTAGATATTACAAAACTAGAAATTGTAGAAGCGGCAATAACGGCTGAAACAAAAGTTTTATACTGTGAAACAGTGAGTAATCCACTACTTGAAGTGGCAGACATTGAAGGTTTAGCTAAACTTGCTAAACGTCATAATTTAACGCTTGTAGTTGACAATACTTTTTCGCCATTATCAGTTTCTCCAGCAAAATTAGGAGCTGATATTGTAATTCACAGTTTGACTAAATATATCAACGGAAGCAGTGATACAGTTGGCGGAGTTACTTGTGCATCACAAGAATTCATCGATAGTTTAAAAAATGTAAATAGTGGTGCTAGTATGCTTCTTGGACCAACAATGGACAGCATGCGATCTGCGAGCGTGATGAAAAATTTACGCACGTTACACATCCGAATGAAACAACACAGTTATAATGCTATGTATCTTGCAGAACGGTTTGAAAAAGACGGTCTTATTACTGTCTATCCAGGATTAGAAAGTCATCCAAGTCATAAATTATACAAAACTATGATTAACGCTGAATATGGTTTTGGTGGAATGATGACCTTAGACGTTGGAACTTTGGCGAAAGCCAATGCGTTAATGGAATTAATGCAGGCAAAAAATTTAGGATATTTAGCAGTAAGTTTAGGATTTTACAAAACATTGTTTAGCGCTCCAGGAACTTCAACATCTAGTGAAATTCCACTAGAGGAACAAATAGAAATGGGATTAACAGACGGATTAATTCGTTTTTCTATAGGATTAGATAACGACATTGAAAGAACGTACCAAATGATGAAAGCGTGTATGAAAGAATTAGATATTATGTAGGACTAACTAAATTTTACAACCAAAACCAAAAAAGCTTGTATGTAAACATACAAGCTTTTTTAATTTATAATGTGAGAACATTTTGCACTTTGAAAGTGAAATTACGACTCTTCAACTCAGAAACTTATACTTAGTCTAGATTTAGTTAATGTCTATTTCTTATGCAGCCATTTTAATAATATTTGTTCTAAATCTACTTGAATAATTGGTTTTGGTAAATAATCATTCATTCCTGCTTCAAAACATTTTTCTTTATCACCTACCATGATCCCTGCAGTTATTGCAATTATTGGAATTTTATCAGAGTCGTTTAACTGTCTAATTTCATTCGTTGCTTCATATCCATTTTTATTTGGCATTTGAATATCCATTAAGATTACATCAGGTTTTTCTTTTTTATAAATTTCTACTGCTTCGTTTCCATCCTTAGCTTCAAAAACGATACAATTTGTGATAATCCTTTTCACTAAAGTTTTTGCTAGAAGCATATTAATTTTATTGTCCTCAACAATTAAAACCTTATTGTTACTTAATGTATGTGCAGGTGTTATCACGTCTTCATTTATTGTCAATGCTAGCATTAAATCAGGGTCTTTTGTGTTTTTTACTTTTTTAAACTTAATTACAAAGTAAAAATCACTTCCATCACCATAACTACTTATCAAATGCAATTTACTGTCCATCAAAGCTAAAAGCTGATTTGAAATTGCAAGTCCTAATCCAGTTCCGCCAAATTTGCGATTTGTCGAATTATCCTCTTGGACGAAAGACTGAAATATCTTTTCATTATTTACAGATTTTATTCCTACACCTGTATCCTTGACAGAAAATTTAAGCGTAGTATGATTTTTTTCGGTAGATAAAATTTCTGTAATATCCATTCTAATTTGTCCAAAATCTGTAAACTTTATCGCGTTGCTTAATAAGTTTACTAAAACTTGTTTTAGTCGTACAGAGTCGGCCAAAATAAATTGCGGAACACTTTCATCAATATTGAGTGCTAAATCAATACCTTTTTGGATTGCTTGAAAGCTAAAAAGATTAATAATTTGACTCGTTAACTTGTGCAGATTAACTTTTTCGACATCTAATTCCAGTTTTCCAGATTCAATTTTAGAGAAATCGAGAACATTATTAACAATCTCCATAAGTGAAATAGCAGATTCATTGACTGTTGTCATGTATTCTGCTTGATTTTTCTTTAAATTAGACTTCATTAATAAATGCGTAAACCCAATGATACCATTTAGTGGAGTTCTAATCTCGTGACTCATATTTGCTAAGAAATCAGTCTTAGCTCTACTAGCTGATTCCGCTAATTCCTTAGACTTTAAAAGTTCCATTTCCATTACTTTTTGCTCCGTAATATCTAGAAAACTTACAACGATCTCAGTTATAACACCATTTTGATCTACATTAGGATAGCCATTAACTAATATCCATACAATATCTTTAAAAGTGGGACGCACAACACCGACTGTAAAATTCTTTAGCGGCTGCATGGTGTTAATAATTTGTATTACAGGAAAATCTTCAAGCTTCATTGCTGATTCATCCTCATTTAAAAAATTCCATGATGGGTCAATAGATTTAACTCCCTTCATTTGATCATCTGATAATCCAAGTAATTCTGCTGCTTTATTATTAGAAATAATTATGGAGGTGTCCGCGGCATGTACAACAATAGCTGCATCTAAATTGTTTAGTAATCCGCGATATCTTTCTTCACTCTTAAAAAGTGAACTATCAAACTCTTTTGCAGTAGTTATGTCTCTACATAGGCAGATAAAATGGATTTCATGATCAGCACTTTCTATCATGGGAGCCACAGAAAGTTCAAACCAATGCATCCCTGTGTCTAATTCTAATGTATATTGTTTGCCAGATGAAAAACCTTTTTCATGTGCTTCTTTGATTGCCTCTAAGCATACATTAGATGCACTCAAAGGTAAAATGTCACTAAAATTTTTATCTAAGAAATGAGAAGCCGGCATAGCTAATAAATCATTTCGTCTTGAATGGTAATTATAAATTTTACCATTTACATCCACTTCAAAGAGTAAATCTGGAATAGCTCCGAGTATCGCTTCCATTTTTTTATTAACTTTCTTGAACTCGTCATTTATTCTTTTGCGCTCACTGACATCCCTTACAAAAGCTACAATGCGCCCATCAACAATCATTTTTGCAGTGATTTCAACAGCAATTAAAGATCCATTTTTATGACGCATATTACGCTCTAATATGGTTTGCTCACCACTCAATAATTCTTTGTACATTATTGGTTTTCGGAGCAATTCTTCTTTCGTATATAAATCTGATATATTTTTTGAACAAAGCTCTTCTTTAGTGTACCCCAACATTAGACAAGCACTTTCATTAACATCAAGTAAATTGCCTACAACATCATTAGTGAAAATGGCATCAGAAGCTTGTTCAATAAGACTTTTGTATTTTTCCTCACTACTTACAAGCAATTCCTGTATTTTCTTCAACTCGGTGATTTCAATCATAGCGCCATTCAATCGAATCGCTTTTCCAGTTTCATCCCTCGTTACAATTCCTCTATCGTAGAATATTCCGTAATTGCCATCTGCTTTTTGAAATCGGAATTCATCTGACCAGAAATTATTAGAACTAACATATGTTTGATCCATTTTAGCAATCACACGTTCACGATCATCTGGATGAAGCCTAGATCTCCAAATTACTCTATTGTCAACTCCATTAAATTCAGTGCTACCAAAACCTAAAAGATCAATGAATTTTTTGTTGTTCCAACTCTCTCCTGTAATTAAATTTACTTCAAAAACTGCGTCGTTTGTAGCTTCTGATATTATTTCATATCGGTGATTGGCGATTTTTAATTTTTCTTCAGCCTTTTTAATATCACTAAGGTCAAGTCCCATGCCTAGTAATCTCTTCTTCCCTTTATATTCTAGACAATGTGAGTTAATGTAGAAGGGTACTTTACGCTTATCTTTTGTAAATAATTCAATCTCTATTCCTGGCGCATCTTTTATAAATAAATTCTTTATTCTTTTTTCGATCTTATATTTAAAATCATCGTCATAAAAATCAATCGGTTTCATTTTCGATATTTCACTCTCACTATAGCCTGTAACAGTTTCAAAATTCTTATTCCATTTAACAATGGTTTCATCCTCATCATACAAGTAAAAAATTCCTGGAAGATTATTAATCACCATTTCTGATAATTGTTTCTCTTTTAGAAGGGCATCTTCAGCAATTTTTCTTTCACTGATATCAACGATTGTTCCTATATAACCAACAATTTCATTTTTTAAGTTTCGCTCTGGAATAGCTTTACCTATAACCCAAGATATAGTTCCGTTAGGCAAAACGTAACGAAATTCAGTATAAGATGCGTGAACGTCATTTGATATGTCTCTCCATCCATTGAATATTTCTTCTTTATCTTCCTCATGTACAGCGTTAATCCATCCTTCACCATATCCATCTTCGGCAGAAAGTCCAGTGATTTTGCACCAAGCTGGATTAACATAAGTAATGAATCCTTCACAGTTAGTTCTGAAAATTCCAACGGGCGAAATCTCCGTAAGTGCGTGGTAACGCTTCTCACTTTCCATTACTAAATCTTCTGCTCTTTTTCTTAAAATTTCTTTTTCGAAAGTTTCTAAAGTAAATGCAATATCTGCGGCTGCGCCTTCTAATAAATCAATTTCAGCCTGATCAAAAAAGTTTTTTTCATTCGCATAAAAAGAGAAAGCTCCAATTATCTTTCCCGATATTTTAATTGGCACCGACATTAAAGAATTATACCCACATTGTAAGGCGTCTTCTTTCCACGGAAGCATTGCAGGATCGTTCTCAATATCATTGCATATAATAGAACTATTTTCTCTAACGCAACGACCCGCAGGGCCTCTGCCCACTGGTTCATCATCAATTGAGATTGTTTTCATTCTAGAGAAATAACCGTTATCATCTCCCGCAAAATTTAGAGGAAATATTTTATGTGAATCCTCATCGATAGCTCCTATCCACGCCATTTTAAATTTACCGATGTCCACTGCAATTTTACACGCTTCTTTGAAAAGATCTTTTTCATTAGTGGTGCGAACCATCATTTGATTCATTTGACTTATAAAAGAATAAAGTCTGTTGGCTTTTAGTAGTTTTTGTTCGACAGATATTCTATCCGTAATATCTGTCACAATACCGTGACATATAACCGTTCCCTCTGGCTCTACTATTGGAAGAGAATTTACGTTATGCCAAACTAATCCTTTGGTGGGATGGTTATAACGATACTCACATTTTAAAGGGATTAATTTTGTTTTAGTTTCAATTATACTAGCAGTTACGTTTTCAATATCATCTTTATGGATACATTCTAAAAGTCTAGTTGCATCCTTTTCGATATCCGCATGTAGAAACCCATAAATATCCTCGATAGCATTGCTGGCATAAGGAAAACACAAAGAACCGTCTCTATTTTGACGCATTGAATATATTAAACCAGGAGAGGTACTTGCAATCTTAGCAAACTTCTCCTTCTCATTAACTATAATATCATGAGCTATTTTAGAGTCAGTTACATCCTTTAAATTTGCTATTATACCACCTATGTTTTCGTCTTCAATTCTATTATTGAGAACTCCTTGTAACCAAATATATTTTCCATTCTTATGTTTTACTTGAAAAAGTAAATCAATGGGTGTACCTGGATTAAGAACTGATTTCTCAATCATTCTCATCACATATTCTAAATAATCAGGATGATAATAATCAATACTGCTTATTTTTTGAAACTCATCATTACTATATCCAGTTATACGTGAAGAAGAGCTACTTCTAAAAATAGTATTAAGATCTTTATCTAAAATGCATATAATTCCATCATTATATTCCACAAGCGTACGGAATCTCTTTTCATTTTGTTCTAATTTCAGTTCAGCATTTTTCTTTTCTGTAATGTCTTTAACAAAGCCTAGAAATAATTTATCAGACAGTCTAACTGCATCTACAAAACACCATACAACGCCATTATCTTTTCGACAAAGTCGTATTTCCCCTCGCATTACTCCAGTTTCTTGAAGGACTTTAAAAATGTTTAAAGTGTGATCAAGTTCCTCCTTAAAAGATAAATCACCAAATTTCATTTTAAAAATTTCTTCCTTAGAATAGCCCGTTAATTTGACCGCGGCTTCATTAGCTTCTAAATAATTCCTTTCATTATCGATAACAAAAACTCCGTCAGGAGCATTATCAATATAGTTTTTAAACTTTTTATTATTTTCCTGCTCGATTAATTTAAGCTTATAATCAGTGACAGCAGCTTCTTTTTCGTTGATCGCTTGCTGAATCAATACTTTTTCAGTAATGTCTTGCGAAGTACCACGGTATCCGCAAACAACTCCGTTTTCGTCTAAGAGAGGAATTGCTATTGAGGAGAGCCATTTAGTGTTTTTATTTTCTAGAGTAACTTCACATTCTAATTCGAATTGATCCTCACTTGAAGCAGCACTTTCTACATTATTTAGAAAAATAGCTGCTTTATCAGATGGAAAAACGGATAAAAATTCTTGAAATAAATTTTGATGAGGAACTGCTTCAATTTCGAAAATGGAATACAATTCCTTTGACCAAATCATTTTTTTATGTTTTAAATCAAATTCCCAACTACCTAGTTTGGCAATTTTTTGAGCATCGTTCAATAAATTTTCACTAAATATTGATTTTTCCTGATTTTTTCTAATCTCTGAAATATCTCGTCCTATTCCGTAAATAGTTTTTTTATCAGGCGATAAAGTAATGGTCCATTGAATGATGACGATTTCTCTACTTTTTTTAATATATCGATTCTCAAAACAGACTGATGACTGATAATTTGTCAATAAAAAAGCTTCATCCCTGGTTTTATCTATATCCTCTGGATGCACAAATTCTGTAATTGGATTAGAAAGCAATTCTTCCTCTGAGTATCCCAGCAGCTTAGCAAATGCAGGATTCACTTCTGTAAAAAAACCTTCAAAACCTGCTATACAGACTAAATCCTTTGATCCCGTTTGGTAGAAATCAAAATTACATATGGACTGTTCCTTTCTTAATAATCGACTAATCTCAAAATCTTTGTCTTTTATTATGTTTATCAAGTCTTCGTAAGAAGGTTTGTCTGTATTCATTTGGCTCAAATTCTATTAAAAGTTAAATATAATAAAATATTTTAGATATAAAAAAGTGAAAAAATTAATAATAACATGGTCTTTTCAAAAAAAGCACAAAAAAAGATTTGGAAAATAATCAAAGCTTTATATTATTAAATAGCAATCAGTTTCTTTATCTCTATTTTATGAGATATTCTCATTCATTCATTGGGAAAATTCGGCTTAGTTCTTGCAATAAGGAGAAAGTAATAAGTAAATATTTAAATCGTCATTTATTAAGTAAAACTTCTATTTAGTAGGACTGTAGAAATAAATCTACAAAAAATTAAATACATTTGTATATACAAATAAAAAAAGCGTTACATTTGTACCAACAAATGACGTATAACCAAATATGAAAATTGAAGATATATTAAAATCAACGGTACCAATGGATAATTCGAAAAAAATTATCCTGAACATCTTATACACACAAAGCATGATCGCAGAGAATTTTAATTTGGTTTTAAAACCTTTTGACATCTCTGGCGAGCAATATAATGTACTTCGTATTTTAAGAGGCCAAAAAGGAAACCCAGCAAATATGTCAATGATTCAAGATCGAATGGTTGCAAAAACAAGTAATACAACTAGATTAGTTGATAAACTTCTTTTAAAGGATTTAGTTACTCGCAAAGTTTGCTCTGAAAACAGAAGAAAAATAGAAGTTCTTATCACTCAAAAAGGATTAGACGTTTTAGCAGAACTGGATCCTAGAGTGATTAACCATGAAGCGACATTATCACAAAATCTAAGCGAACAAGAAATTACCCAATTAAACCATTTGTTAGAGAAATATAGAAATCAATAAAGAATACGTACTAGATGAATAGTTTTATAGAAAACCAGAATTGGAGATACGCTACTAAAAAATTTGATAGCAGCAAGAAAATAGAATCGCAAGATATCGACATCTTAAAAGAAGCAGTCCGCTTGAGCACCTCTTCTTATGGTTTGCAACCGTACAAGATTATAATTGTTGAAAATCCTGATTTAAAAACTTCATTGCAGCAAGCAGCGTGGGGACAATCACAGATTGTTGAAGCATCACATCTCATGATATTTGCAAACGACGTTAATTTTGGTCCAGAAGGCATCGATAGCTATTTTAAAAACGTAAGTGAAATTAGAAACGTTACAATGGAAAGTATGTCTGGTTATATGAATTTTATGAAAGCTACTATTGCGGCTTTTACTCAAGAGGAACGAAATAACTGGTCAGCAAAACAAACGTATTTAGCACTTGGTAATCTTTTAAATGCTGCAGCTGAACTAAAAATTGATGTCACTCCTATGGAAGGTTTTAAAGCAGAGCAAGTCAATGAAATCACTGGTTTAGACAAATTAGGTTATAATGCAACTTTATTAGCGACACTTGGATACCGACATATAGAAGATGCGACGCAGCATTTTGCAAAAGTTAGAAAGTCAAACGAAGAATTATTTATCACACTATAATTATTAATCTTAAATTTAAACAAAAAAAAAGAATGAAAAATTTTAAATCGATCGCATTAGCAGTATTAGTAGTTTTATCAACTATCTCAGTAACAGCACAAACTAAAAAAGTGGATGCTTCAAAAAGTTCAATTAATTGGATTGGAAAAAAAGTAACAGGACAGCATGAAGGAACTGTTAACCTTAAAGATGGTACTTTAGTTTACAAAGGAAAAGCATTAGTAGGTGGTGCATTTAATGTTGATATGAATTCAATGGTCGTAACAGATTTGAAAGCAGGACAAGGAAAAGAAAAGTTAGAAGGACACCTGAAAGCAGATGACTTTTTTGGTACTGACAAATTTGCTACTGCTTCTTTAATGTTCAAAAATGTAGTAAACAAAGCGTCAAATTTATATACTGTAACTGCTGATTTAACAATCAAAAACATTACTAAGCCAGTTACATTTGATCTTGCAACAACATCGAATTCAGCTGTAGCTAATGTAAAAATTGACAGAACTAAATATGACATTAAATATGGTTCAGGAAGTTTCTTTGACAATTTAGGAGATAAAGCAATCAGTGATAATTTTGATTTAGCAGTTTCTTTAAAATTCTAAATTTACATAATTGCTTAAGTACTAAATAGGATTTATGGTTATTAGTGAACACTTTAAATTTTTTATTTAACAAAATAATTAAAAATTAAAAATATTTTAACGCTAAATGCTTTTGAAAAACCAAATTACATTTATACATTTGTTGCAACAATAAAAAACATGAACACAATTTTAAACAATACTTGGTGGTGGAACAATTTACGTCAGTCGTCGTGAACTAAGCTCCTATAGTATTAATTAAAACTATAAATATAAAAGGCTTGTCATCACGACAGGCCTTTTTTTTGTTTTAAACTCAAATTAATTAGCAGCGATAACTAAACGTTATCAGATTAAAATAACAACAAGATGAAATCTTTTTTACTAAATACAAAATACAAACAAATACTAGCTGACACCATTACGCCTGTCAGTGTTTATCTTAAGATTAGAGATAAATTCCCAAATAGCTTATTACTTGAAAGCAGTGATTATCGTGGAAATGATAATAGTTTCTCTTACATCTGTTGCAATCCTATTGCTTCCATAAAAATAGAAAACGAAATTATCTTTAAGAATTATCCTGATGGAACTGCAGAGAAAATTACGGTAAACGCTACTACTAATATCCCAGCAATAATTCAGGAGTTTTCACAACAATTTAAATCAGAAAAAAATGATTTTAAGTTTATAAATAATGGATTATTTGGATACATCTCTTACGATGCCGTTCGTTATTTTGAAAAAGTGGCTATTGCCAAAAAAGAAAATAGCAATACAATTCCAGATATTTATTATGCAGTTTACCAAAATATTATTGCTATCAATCATTTTAAAAATGAGGCATATATATTCTGTCATAGTTTAGACGGCAAGAATAACATTTCTGAAATTGAACAACTACTGCAATCTAGAAATATTGCATCTTATAAATTTTCAAAAGAAGGAGAAGGTTTTTCTAATCTAACCGACGATGAATTCAAGCACAATGTGGCTTTGGCCAAAAAGCACTGTTTTAGAGGAGACGTTTTTCAATTAGTTTTATCAAGAAGATTCACCCAAGGATTTAAAGGAGATGAATTCAATGTGTATCGCGCGTTAAGAAGCATAAATCCTTCTCCTTACCTATTCTTTTTTGATTATGGTGATTTTAAAATATTTGGTTCCTCACCCGAAGCTCAAATTATTGTAAAAGATCGTAAAGCGGAGATTCATCCTATTGCAGGAACTTTCAAAAGAACAGGTGATGACGAACAAGATGCTGTCCTTGCCAAACAATTATCGGAAGACAAAAAAGAAAATAGCGAACATGTCATGCTGGTTGATTTGGCCAGAAATGATTTGAGCCGCAACGGTCACGATGTAAACGTTGAGAAATATCGAGAAGTTCAATTTTTCTCACATGTAATTCATTTAGTTTCAAAAGTAACTGGTCATTTACATGAAAAAGCCACTACGATGCAAGTGGTTGCCGATACTTTCCCAGCAGGAACATTAAGTGGAGCACCTAAACATCGTGCCATGCAATTAATCGAAGAATACGAAAAAACAAATCGTAATTTTTATGGAGGTGCAATTGGCTTCATGGATTTTGAAGGTAATTTTAATCACGCTATTATGATACGAACTTTCCTCAGTAAAAATCATCAATTGCATTCGCAAGCTGGCGCTGGAATAGTAGCAAGTTCTGATGAAGAAAGTGAAATGCAAGAAGTGTACAATAAGTTAAGAGCCTTGAATGCGGCTTTAGATTTAGCAGAAACAATATAAATCCCTACCCATCTCTCCCCGAAAGTGAGGGAGACGAGACTAAAAAATTTAAAATGGAAAATAAAAATACAACTACTCCAACAGTTCTTCCTTCGGGGGCTAGGGGAAAAATATTAGTCATAGACAATTACGATAGTTTCACTTACAATTTAGTGCATTATCTAGAGGATTTAGATTGCGAAGTAACTGTTTATAGGAATGATGAATTTGATATCGAAGAAATAGCAGCTTTTGATAAAATCCTATTATCTCCAGGTCCTGGAATTCCAGACGAAGCAGGATTACTCAAAGAAGTAATTAGAACGTACGCATCGACAAAAAGTATTTTTGGAGTTTGTTTAGGACAACAAGCAATTGGAGAAGTCTTTGGTGGAACGCTTTCTAACTTAGATACTGTTTACCACGGTGTGGCGACTATGGTAAAAACCGTTGTAGATGATGAACTTTTATTTGAAGGATTAGGAAACGAATTTGAAGTTGGTCGATATCATTCTTGGGTAGTAAACACTGACTTGCCAGATTCTCTTGAAGCAACTTCTTTCGACGAAAACGGTCAGGTTATGTCCTTGCGTCACAAAACGTATGATGTGCGTGGTGTTCAATTTCATCCCGAAAGTGTTTTAACACCTAATGGTAAAAAAATATTGGAAAACTGGGTGAAATCCTAGATTAAGACAATACAAAAGAGAATAAAAACTGAAGCCTTGAGGAACTAAATTCAAGTATAAAAGCTTCTACAAAAAAATAAAATGAAAAATATATTAAATAGATTAATTAATCACGAGACACTTTCAAAGGAAGAAGCTAAGAATGTATTAGTTAATATTTCCAACGGAAGTTACAATACCAGCCAGATTGCTTCATTCTTGACTGTTTATATGATGAGAAGCGTTAGCATCGACGAACTTTCGGGCTTTCGTGAGGCTTTACTAGATTTGTGTATTCGAATTGATTTATCAGCATACAATACTTTGGATTTATGTGGAACTGGTGGAGACGGAAAAGATACCTTCAACATATCTACTTTAGCGTCTTTTGTTGCTGCAGGAGCTGGAATTAAAGTTGCAAAACATGGTAATTACGGTCTTTCTTCGATTTCAGGATCTAGTAATGTGATGGAAAAACTAGGAATTAAATTTAGTAATGAATCTGATTTTTTAGAGCGTAGTATTGACCAAGCTGGAATTGCAATTTTGCACGCTCCTTTATTCCATCCCGCGATGAAAAACGTGGGTCCGATTAGAAAAGAATTAGCGGTAAAAACCTTTTTCAATATGGTTGGTCCAATGGTAAATCCATCCTTTCCTCAAAACCAATTAGTAGGTGTTTTCAATTTAGAATTGGCAAGAATGTATGCGTATTTGTACCAAAACACAAACACAAATTTTACCATTTTACATTCGCTTGATGGTTATGATGAGGTTTCACTTACTGGACCAACAAAGATGATTACTAGCAATCGAGAAGGTATGCTGAATCCAGAGGATTTTGGTGTTTCACTTTTGACGCAAAGCCAGATAGAAGGTGGAACTACTATTGATGAATCTGCGCAAATGTTTATTGATATTATTTCTGGCAAAGGAACTGAAGCACAAAATAACGTGGTTTGTGCCAATGCCGGAATGGCGATTGCTACGGTGACAAAATGTACTCCTTTAGAAGGATTTCAAATAGCAAAAGAGAGTTTATTGTCTGGAAAAGGACTTTTATCTTTGAAGAAATTACAAGAATTGAGTAGATAAATATAAATTAAGAATCTAAGTGCTTGCAGTATAAAAATTTGAACACAGATTACACAGATTACACAGATTAAAACAGAATAAAAAAATTGGTGCCTTTACCCATTAGTGGCAAAAGAAAGATTAAAAGAATTCCTTAGCAGTAAAAACAAATATGAATATACTTGACAAAATAATTATCGACAAAAAAAGGGAAGTCATTCTCAAGAAATCAATCATTCCAATTACTCAATTGGAAGCATCTATTTTCTTCGAAAAAAAGACTATTTCTTTGAGTAAAAGTTTAAAAAATAGCACATCAGGAATTATTGCGGAGCACAAACGTCGCTCTCCTTCTAAGGCAGAAATCAATTATAGTTTTACGGTCGAAGAAGTGGTCAAAGGATATGAAGAAGCTGGTGCTTGCGGAATTTCAGTTTTAACAGATGGAAAATATTTTGGAGGTTCTCTAGACGATTTACTTTTGGCAAGAGCCACAGTAAATGTTCCGTTATTGCGTAAAGAATTCATTGTTGATGAATACCAAATACTGGAAGCAAAAGCACATGGCGCTGATTTAATTTTACTAATTGCTGCAGTTTTAACTCGTGAAGAAATAAAATCGCTATCTGAATTTGCTAAAAGTCTAAATCTTGAAGTTTTATTAGAAGTGCACAATCAAGAGGAATTAGAAAAATCGATAATGCCTACACTTGATATGATTGGCGTAAATAACAGGAACCTAAAAACATTTGAAGTTAGTCTAGATTTCAGCAAACAATTAGCGGCACAAATTCCAGATGATTTCGTAAAAGTATCAGAGAGTGGCATCTCGTCAATTGAAGCAATAACCGAATTAAAGCCATATGGATACAAAGGTTTCTTAATTGGAGAAAATTTTATGAAAACGGATAATGCTGGAAAAGCAGCCAAAGAGTTTATTAGTAAAATTTAATCCCCCTAACCTACGAAGGGGGAACTAGCAACAGATAAATAAATTTTGGTATGCAATCATTTTCAAAAAATAATAACAATAAAAATTGCGGTACAAATCCGCCGCAACAACTCCCCCTTCGGGGGACGGGGGGATTTGGGATCAAAATCTGCGGCATGAAATATCCTGAAAATATACTTGAAGTAGCATCGCTTCTACCCGATTACATGGGATTTATATTTTGGGAAAAATCAAGTCGGTATTTTGATGGTATCATTCCAGTTTTGCCCAAATCTATTAAGAAAACTGGAGTTTTTGTAAATGAAACTATAGACGAAATTTTGGCGAAAGTCGCAAAACACAATTTGCAAGCCATTCAATTGCACGGATCAGAGTCTGTTGAATTTTGTTCTGATTTACAAAATAAAATACATAATAAAATCGAAATTATAAAAGTGTTTTCAGTTGAAGATAGCTTTGATTTTGAACTTTTAAAACCTTTCGAAACCGTTTGCGATTATTTCCTTTTTGACACTAAAGGAAAACTACCGGGAGGAAACGGAACAACGTTCGACTGGAAAGTATTGGAAAAATATCCCTCTACTAAACCATTTTTTTTAAGTGGCGGAATAGGAATTGACGAATTAGAAAGCGTACAAGAAATATTGAAAACAAAATTACCTATTCACGCCATTGACGTCAATAGCAAATTTGAACTAGAACCCGGATTAAAGAATGTAGAATTATGTAAAGATGCGATCATTCGTATCTCAAATATAGAACAATAAAAAGAAAAAATCATGTCATACCACGTAAACGAAAAAGGCTATTACGGAGAATTTGGAGGCGCCTTCATTCCTGAAATGTTATACCCAAATGTCGAAGAACTACGCCAAAACTATTTAAAAATAACAGCAGAACCTGAATTCCAAGCTGAATTTGATGCTTTGCTAAAAGAATATGTTGGACGACCAACTCCACTTTATTTTGCAAAGCGCTTATCAGAAGAATATAACACTAAAATCTATCTAAAAAGAGAAGATTTATGTCATACGGGAGCGCACAAAGTCAATAATACAATTGGCCAAATCCTGCTAGCAAAACGATTAGGTAAAACCAGAATCATTGCTGAAACTGGTGCAGGACAGCACGGTGTTGCAACCGCTACTGTTTGCGCACTTATGGGATTAGAATGCATCGTATACATGGGTGAAGTCGATATTAAGCGTCAAGCGCCAAACGTAGCACGTATGAAAATGTTGGGCGCCGAGGTTCGTCCCGCAATGTCAGGATCTAAAACTTTAAAAGATGCTACTAATGAAGCCATTCGCGATTGGATTAATAATCCCGTTGACACCTATTACATCATTGGCTCCGTTGTGGGACCGCATCCGTATCCAGACATGGTAGCGCGTTTTCAAAGTGTAATTTCTAAAGAAATCAAAGGACAATTATTAGAGAAAGAAGGCCGCGAAAATCCGGATTATCTGGTTGCTTGCGTTGGTGGTGGTAGTAATGCTGCCGGAACCTATTACCACTTTCTTGATAATGAAGACGTGAATATAATTGCTGTCGAAGCTGCCGGTTTAGGCGTTCACTCTGGCGAAAGTGCTGCTACATCAGCTTTAGGAAAAGTAGGAGTTATTCACGGTAGTAAAACATTGTTGATGCAAACTACTGATGGACAAATCACAGAACCCTACTCTATTTCTGCAGGATTAGATTATCCAGGAGTTGGCCCTATGCATGCGCATTTGTTCGCTACAGGAAGAGCCCAATTTGTTTCTATTACTGATGATCAAGCCATGCAATGGGGAATTAAATTGTCTAAAATGGAAGGATTAATTCCCGCTATAGAAAGCGCGCATGCCTTTGCTATTCTTGACGAAATGAAATTTAAACCTGAAGACATAGTTGTGATCAATCTTTCCGGCCGTGGCGATAAAGATTTGAATACCTATATCGATTATTTTAAATTATAAAAGATTTTTTTGGGCGTTTCCCCGCTTTTACTAGCGTTACAGCGGCGGGCGGGCTTTCCGTTGCAATCTTTTCCTTTTAAAAAAAAAAGGAAAAGGATTTACACTGCAATCCCTTACGCAAACCCCATAAAACAACTTAAATAGTTTTCAAAAACTTGATTATTTTAAACAAATAAATTCTCTTTAAAACCTACTAATGCAAAAATTGGTAAAAGAGTAGAAAAAAATATAAAATGAACAGAATAAATAAAAAATTACAAGAAGCTAAAAAGATATTTTCCATCTATTTCTCTGCTGGATATCCTAATTTAAATGATACTGTCCAAATCATTCAAGATTTAGAAAAAAATGGTGTCGATATGATCGAAATTGGTTTGCCTTTCAGTGATCCATTAGCAGATGGACCAACTATTCAAGCAAGTTCAACACAAGCATTGCACAACGGAATGACCACTCAGGTTTTATTTGACCAACTAAAAGACGTTCGAAAAACAGTTACTATTCCTTTAGTGATTATGGGATATTTCAATCCGATGTTACAATACGGAATCGAAAATTTTTGCCAGAAATGTGCAGAAGTTGGTATCGATGGATTAATCATTCCTGATCTTCCTGTAGACGTGTATGCTGATGAATACAAAGCAACTTTTGAAAAGTACGGATTAAAAAATATATTTCTAATCACACCACAAACTTCTGTAGAGCGCATTAACTTTATTGACAGCGTTTCTGATGGATTTATTTATATGGTAAGTTCAGCAAGTGTAACAGGATCACAAACAGGTTTTGGTGCGGAACAAGCTGATTATTTCAAACGCATAGCTGACATGAACTTGAACAACCCACAAGTAATTGGATTTGGAATAAGTGATAAAGAAACCTTTAACCAAGCCACACACTATGCTAAAGGCGCCATTATAGGAAGTGCTTTTATCAAACATCTAACCCAAAATGGAACTGGAAAAATCAAAGAATTTGTAGAAGAGATAATTTAAATTTTATTTTTTGATAACCAAAAACGGCATTTAAAAATTGTTTTAAATGCCGCTTTTTTTTGTACGCGTGATAACATTTTTCTGATTCTATGATTTCAAAAATCTAAATATGTAGGAAATTATTTTATATATTTGAAATAAAATAATGTGTGAGCTCGTCATATTTATCTACCCAGATTTGGGTGTATATGTATGATAAGGTCATATATATATATATATAAGTTAGCGGTAATGTTGCCAAAAAACAGAAATTACATTGCATTAAAATTCAATTAAATGATACTTAAACATTCTTCATTTTTAAATCCGCAAAATCAAAATCAAAAAATTTGGAGATATGTTGACTTTACTAAATTTATTGATTTGTTGAATTCAGAATCTTTATACTTTACAAGAGTTGATAAATTTGAAGATATTTTTGAAGGTTCTGTGCCACTAAAAACATACTATTCGAGAAAAGTTGCATTTAGACAAGAAATTATAGATGGTGAAGTAGTTGATAATTATCAAGATGTCCAAAAATACAGTGAATTTCTAAAAAAAGGCAGACAAGATTTTGGTGTGAATTGTTGGCATATGAACGACAATGAATCTGCAGCAATGTGGAAATTATATTTGAAATCTAATGAAGGAATAGCAATTCAATCTAATTTTAAAAAATTAAATAAAGTACTAAAAAAATCTAAATTTGACTTCTTTATTGGGACTGTAAATTATATTGATTATGAAAATGATGATATAATTTTTGAAAATACATTTTCACCCTTCGTTCATAAAAGAAAAAGTTTTTCCCACGAAAATGAACTTAGAGCATTAATACCAGTAGAAGCTCCTTCTAATATTAAAGAAATAGACTTGCAAAATGGCGGTTGTAAAATTAAAATAAACCTAAATGACCTCGTTGAAAATATTTTTGTTTCCCCAGATTCACCAAAATGGTTTTCAGATTTAGTTTCTGAAACTTGCGTTAAATTTGGATTTAATTTTAATGTTGTCAATTCGGCTTTAAACAATAAACCAATTTATTAAATAGAAACACTGCCGCTAACAGCCGTTTGCCAAGATTGGGGATTTAGTGGAATTAGCGTCTTTTTACTGCATTTACGTTAAGCCGAAAATACTCGGCTTTGAAAGTCGCCAACCTCGCCAAGCGCCAAGACTTTACAAGCAATCCTACCAAAAATCGTCGAAAATTGAAACAACAGAAAATCAATATATCATGTGAAAGTAAAGAATTTGCAGAAGAGATAATTTAAATTTTATTTTTTTGATAATCAAAAATGTCATTTAAAAATTGTTTTAAATGACGTTTTTTGTTTAAACGCCTGACAACATTCTTGTTATGGTATAATTGCGTGAATATAAATTTGAAATAAAATATATAGCAACATTCTATAATTATCTACCTAGATTTTGGTGTATATGTATTCTAAAGTGATACATATAAGTTAGCGGTCAGCAGAGTTGGAACGGGGAAAAAGCATTGATTACAAAATCATTTAATTACAAAAATTGCATGAATTTTAACTTGAATCATAAATTTATTAACATTCTTTTTAAATAAATTATAATAGATTTGCTTAAAAAAATCAAACTTATCTCATGAAAAAAAAGTACTTAATTATTGCGATTTTATTTTCGTTTTTCTTTACTAATGCACAAACTAGTGACTTAGAAACCGAAAAAAAAGATGAGATAAAATTAAATATAATATCACCTTTGTCTGGAACTTTTGAAGCCACATATGAAAGAATCTTAAATAATAAATCGTCAGTAGGTATAACCACTTTATATGTATTTAATAACAAAAATTCAAATGAAGATACAAATTACATGATTTCACAAAATTACAGAAGATACTTTGGTAAAAAATATGCTGCAGGTTTTTTTTTAGAAGGTTTTGGAATGTTAAGTTCAATTGATGGAAAAAGAATATATGATACAAGCGATAATTTAACATATACTAAAGGTTCTGACGTAATTGATTATTCTATTGGTTTAGGTTTAGGCAGTAAATGGGTTACCAAACGCGGATTAATTATTGAAGTTAATGCTGGTTTGGGAAAACTTTTATTTAATGCAGATAAAACTGACCACGACCAAGTTGCAAGATTTGGTATTCAATTAGGATATAGATTTTAAAAAATAATTAAATTTGAAATGGACAATTTAAAGATTTTAGAATGGATATATGGTTTAAATAAACTGCCGAACCGCTAACAGCTAAGCGTTCGCTGGGCTTGAAAAGCCAGCATTGAACCCGCGTTTGAATCCTCCACGGCGGACAAGCTGGAACCACTTACATGCCGTTAACACTATGAAGTTATCATATAATGAGT
The DNA here is from genome assembly GCF_003688495.1 of Flavobacterium weaverense. Taxonomy (GTDB): domain Bacteria; phylum Bacteroidota; class Bacteroidia; order Flavobacteriales; family Flavobacteriaceae; genus Flavobacterium; species Flavobacterium weaverense. The sequence continues at coordinate 542,191 of NZ_REFH01000009.1, forward strand.
AGAGCGATTACAAGAGGCTAAAATTCCTCTTTCTTATTGTCCTTCAATAACAATGGTTATAATCATGTTTTACTTCTCTTTAAATTTCGACGTTAACCATAAGATCAAAACAGCGCAAATTTTCATTACATTCTAATGATTATTTCTTTGAAAACTAATCATCATTAAATCAAATGTCATTCAAAAAGCAAAACCCAACTAATTAAATTTTAAATAGTTGGGTTTTATTATAAATTGAGATTCAAAGTAGCTTAATCAACTCTATTATCTTTTACCTTATTTAAGAACTCATGCAAATACTTATTAAATTCTTCTGGTTGTTCCAAGTTGGAAACGTGTCCTGCACTTTGAATAACTTGTAGAACAGAACCTTTAATATTTTCATGCATAAATTGAGACTGCGCAACAAGTGTCAATTCATCTTGTGCACCACAAATAATTAGTGTTGGAATCGTTATAGTTCTTAAAGAGGAACAACTGTCAGGTCTTTCCGCTAAAGCAGTTAAACCAGCAGTAATAATTCTAGTTGAATTAGCAAAGACTACTTCGCGTAAGCGGTCGACTAATTCAGTTTTATTTTGTAATGAATCAGGGTGAAAAACGCTTTTTATAAACTTCTCATTAAACTCAGTTGCTCCATTCTGCTTGATCTCTTGAACTGTTTTCATACGTTTTTCTTTCGCTTCAGCGCTATCAGATATACATTGCGTATCGGCTAAAATTAAAGCTTCAAAACGCTCGGGAAATCTTTTTACAGCATTCAAAGCAATATATCCTCCCATTGACAATCCGCAAACAATTGCTTTTTCAATATTCCTTCTATCCATAAATGCCACTAAGTCATCCGTGAATAAATCAATACTTAAGTCTGTTTCTTCATCTGTTGATTTTCCAAATCCTCGAATATCAATTGCTATCGTACAGAAAGAATCTTTCAAACTGTCTATTTGCTCTTTCCACATTGATTTATCAAACGGAAATCCGTGTAGGAAAAGGATTGGAACAGCTCCTTCACCAGCATAATTATAAGATAGTGACATACTATTTACTTCTTCAATCAAATCTGAATTTGCACTAGTCGCACCACTTACCTTAACCGATTCCAACACCTTTTCAGTATGGCTTTCCTCATATTTGTTTACTAAATTCACTAGTGAATCGTAGTATTTACCTAAATTTATTTCTGGATCTTCTTTAGCTGGAATCGTTTCTGTGAGTTCATTCAAGTGCTTCAATAGCTCAGGATAATTTTCTCTAATTTTTTCAGTTATTTTTAAAATCTTTTCGTTCAACGCTTTTTCAGTAGACATACTTTTGTATTTAAAAATTATTAAGTAATTAACTCCTTATGAAATATAAGATCAGTTAATTTTAAAGTTTTGATGCATTTTTCATTTTAGCGGCTTAATTAAACCACGACATTTAAGAAGCATCCTTATTTGTAAAAATAACGATTTCATATATAGTAAGTGTTATATAGTTAATGCATAAGCTTATAAAATACACATATTTAAATTTTTAAAAATTAAAAAAATCATAAGGTATAGTGAGAAAAAAAACTTTTAAAATGTTGCAAAAAGACATTTAGAGGTCTCTAAGTAATTTTATATCAATTATTAAATAGTTTTACTTTGAACTATATCAACGCTTATTATTTGCTAACAATCATTCCATCGTTTTCAAATGAACAAATAAAAATCTTTATACAATTACTATAATTCGTTACATATCAGAGGCCTTATAATTTACGTGCTTATATTTTTTGTAAATTTGAGTTTAAGGAGCATTTTTTTAGACATCCATTTTCAAGTGACGAAATTCTACAGTTACAAAAATGATAGCCTGAAAATCTATATCTATTTTAAAAAATGCTGCTACTAGACCTCTTAAAAACAGCAAAATGAAAATTCCAATTTATCCTTTAAAATTTGATCCCATATATCAGTACCGACTTTGGGGAGGTCGAAAATTAGAAAATTTATTATCAAAACCCTTACCTGCCGCTGAACCCATAGGTGAAGCTTGGATATTGAGCGACCGTAAAGATCATTCAAGCCAAGTGCTAGAAGGTAATTTAAAAGATAGTAGCATCACAAACTTAATGGAAGAGTATCGCTATGAAATAATGGGCAAGAATGGATTAGATTATGATCGTTTTCCATTATTACTAAAATATCTAGATTGTAAAGAAGTATTGTCTGTACAAGTACATCCTTCTGATAACCAAAAGGAATTATTACCAGAAGGCGATACAGGTAAAACAGAAGCTTGGATTGTACTTGAAACTATTGATGATAGTATTATTTATGCGGGATTAAAAGAAGATACCACTAAAGAAAATTTACTAGAATCTATTAAAGACAAAACAGTTTCAGAGCGACTGCACAGTTTTACCCCTAAAAAAGAAGATGCAATCTTCATACATTCAGGAACTGTTCATACCCTTGGTGGAACTGTAGTTTTTGAAGTTCAAGAAAACAGCGATACAACTTTCCGATTGTACGATTGGGATCGTGTTGATGCGAAAACTGGGAAGCCACGAGAGCTTCAGGTAGAAAATGCGATGAAAAGCATAGATTTTAAACAAGGTGAAGTTGGACCAGTAATTCCATTGGTAGATTCAGCTATTAAAAATGCTGAAATACTTTTTGACAATGATCATTTTAAACTTTGGAGAATAAAAAATAGAGAGGCTTTTACCGTTGGCTTTAAAGATGAGCCAGCCGTACTGGTTTGTATTGACGGGAAAGGAAGTCTGAATTATAACGATCAGGAATATCATATTGCTAAAGGAGAAGTTATGTTGATTCCAGCGATTATCGGTCAACTGGAACTTCATCCTGAAGCTGAAATTACATTGTTCCAAATTGCGATCCCCGATAAAAAGTTTATTTAAAAGGCACTATTCCACTGCTCACCAATTAGAAAGATTTTATAATGAAAAAATTAATAATATTTGACTTAGACGGTACACTCGCAAAAAGTAAATCTGCAATTGATAAAGAAATGGCAATCCTTTTTCAAGAACTGCTTGAAATATCTCAAGTAGCTATTATATCCGGGGGAGATTGGCCACAATTTAAAAAACAGGTTTTAGATCAAATACCTATAAAGTCACTACTTTCAAAACTTTCGATACTTCCTACTTGTGGAACTAAATTTTATCAATATGATAAGAAATGGATAAAACTGTACGAAGAGCAATTCTCTGATGATGAGCGAAAAGAAATTCTTTTAAACCTCAACGCTGCAATCAAAAACTCAGGTATTGAGATAAAAAAAACTCGGGGAAACCAAATTGAAGATCGCGGTAGCCAAATCACTTTTTCTGCTTTGGGGCAGGAAGCACCTCTTGAAGAAAAAAAAGAGTGGGATAGCGATTTTGAAAAGCGCAAGAAAATAGTGCTGCCTCTTCAAAAATTATTAAAAGATTTTTCAATAGGAATGGGAGGAACAACTTCGATAGATATTACTAAACCAGGAATTGATAAAGCGTATGGAATTGCAAAACTTAAAGAAATTTTAAAAATAGATATTAATGAGATGCTATTTATTGGTGATGCATTATTTGAAGAAGGAAATGATTATCCCGCGAGAATAACTGGTGTCAAATGCATCCAAGTAAGAGATCCAGAAGAAACAAAAAGAATAATAGAAACAATTATTGCTTGTTCAACTATAACTATATAAAAACTCAAAATACAATGATCCCATTTAAACTTAACCGCATTTGTACCATCATGGAACCCGAAGAAGGAAATGAATATGAAGTAGAAGGTGTTTTAAATCCGGCTGTAACTCGTGGTCCAGACGGTGAATTATATATTTTTCCAAGATTAGTTGCGAAGGATAATTACTCTAGGATAGGAATAGCTAAAGTAAAATTTAATGCTGATGGCGATCCATTTAAAGTTGAACGTTTAGGAATTGCATTAGAACCGGAGATGGATTATGAGAAACGTCCTGATGGCGGTGGCGGATGTGAAGACCCAAGAATAACGTATGTAAAATCTGTTGAGAATTACATAATGACGTACACTGCTTATGGACCACAAGGACCCCGAATTGCAATGGCTAAGTCAAAAGATCTTTTGAGTTGGGAACGATTAGGGTTGGTTTGCTTTAGTTTATATAAGCCTCTCGATTTTAATAATGTAGATGATAAAGATGCTAGTTTTTTCCCGACGCATCTTCCCAGCCCACACAATCACACCTCCATTGCGATGCTACACCGTCCGCTTTTCCCAGAAACTATTCCTGAAAAAACTGTTAAACTTGACGATAATCGACCAATCGATCAGCACAGAGAAAGCATCTGGATTTCCTATTTTAATTTGAAAGAAGGCCAAGAAACTTGTTTAGAACATGCCCAATTTACTTCTCATTATTGTTTAGCGCAACCCATGTATCCCTGGGAAAATTTAAAAATTGGCGCTGGTGCACCTCCTCTTTTAACGAAACACGGTTGGTTAATGATTTATCACGGTGTTAGAAAACATAGTGGATGTACTGACGAACGGCCTCGATATACTTATTCTGCTGGCGTTATGGTTTTAGCTGAGAACTCACCTCAGGAAATAATTTACCGTTCGCCAGAGCCGATTTTAGTACCAGAATTAGATGATGAAACAATTGGAATAGTGGGTAACGTAGTTTTCCCAACAGGAACTGATAGAAGGGACGATATTGGTCAGCCAGAGCGTATCGACGTTTACTACGGAATGGCAGATAATCGTATAGGCGTAGCAAAAATGACAATACCTGAAGAACTTCCCAAATACTGGAAGAGCTTATAAATAAAACAATATAATGGAATTAAATTCATTATTTGTAATTTTTAAAGTACTAACTAGTAGTTCTTCAAACAATTATTTTTTGTATATTCGGGATAATAACAACTCTAAATCAATGGATTATGAAAAGGAAATTACTAACTGTATTAATGAGTGTTGGATTTCTAGTTTTAATTACCACACTTTATGCGTTTAAATTAAAAACGAATGAGGAAGAAAGTTATCAGCCGCAAACTAAGTGGAAAAACCTCAAAGTACTTCCGCAAAACATTTCAAAAGACAGTTTAGATTATTTAATGGATGGATACACTAGCGCATTAAGTGTTAAATGCAATTATTGTCACGCACCACAAAAAGACAATCCAACAAAATTAGATTTTGCAAGCGATGATAAAATTGAAAAAGAGATTGCTCGTGGAATGATCAAAATGACTAATGACTTGAACAAAATTTATTTTCAGCCACATTTCCCAGATCCAAAACCGGCACAAGTGCAGGTTGTTAATTGCGTGATGTGTCATCGAGGAGCTCCAAATCCCGAAAAATATTTAGCAAAAATGAGTACGATGTATAAAACGTATGATCCTGAAAGAGATAATAGAAAAGAGAAAATCTTAAAAGAAATGGGAAAACAGTAATAAAATATTGAAGATTTTAATGTTTTCATTTGAGGCACACAATATAAATAAAAAGGATTTTAGATAACTACTATTGTAGTTGTCTAAAATCCTTTTTTTACTAAAAGTAATCAAATTTAATCGAATTTTAAAAATTGGTATATTCGATAGACTATCTCCAGTTTTTATAAGCATTAATTAATCCGTTTGTAGAGGCATCGTGCGACTTTATTACATCATTGTTTTTAAGTTCCGGAAGCACAGTTGAAGCCAATTGTTTACCTAACTCAACACCCCATTGATCAAAACTTAGTATATTCCAGATTATTCCCTGAACAAATATTTTATGTTCATAAAGTGCTATGAGTTGGCCTAAAGAGAATGGTGTAATTTCTTTAATTAAAAATGAATTAGTTGGTTTATTTCCTGCAAAAACTTTAAAAGGAATTAGTTCGTCAATTTCAGCTTTACTCATCTTCGAATTTTTTAATTCATTGGCAACTTGCTCAGCTGTTTTACCATTCATAAGCGCTTCCGTTTGTGCGAAAAAATTAGATAGTAAAATAGGATGATGTTCTCCCACCGGATTATGACTTATTGCAGGAGCTATAAAATCACATGGAATCAAATGTGTTCCCTGATGCACTAATTGATAAAAAGCATGTTGACCATTAGTTCCTGGCTCACCCCAAACAACTGGTCCAGTGCTGTAATTTACTACATTCCCATTACTGTCAACGTGCTTACCGTTACTTTCCATATTTCCTTGTTGGAAATAAGCTGGAAAACGATGCATATATTGATCATAAGGTAAAATAGCTTCTGTTTCAGCGCCGAAAAAATTGGTGTACCAAATCCCTATCAATGCCATGATTACAGGAACATTAGTTTTAAAATCTTCTTCTTGAAAATGATTGTCTGCAGCTTCAGCACCTTTCAATAACTTTTCGAAATTATCATAGCCAATAGTAAGTGCAATGGAAAGTCCAATACTACTCCAAATGCTGTAACGTCCACCTACCCAATCCCAAAAAACAAACATATTTTCAACGTCGATACCAAAATCCTTCACTCCTATTTCGTTTGTCGAAAGTGCTATAAAATGTTTGGCAACAAACTTTTCATCTTGTGCTGATTTTAAAAACCAATCACGCGCTGTATGAGCGTTGGTCATGGTTTCCTGAGTAGTAAATGTTTTAGATGCAATAGCAAAAAGTGTTTCCTCTGGATCTAAGTTTTTTAATATTTCAACAACTTGTGTTCCATCAACATTAGACACAAAATAAGCTTGTATTCCTTCAATCCAATACGGTTTCAGTGCTTCGGTAACCATTACGGGACCTAGATCACTGCCTCCAATTCCAATATTTACAATATTTTTAATTTTTTTACCAGAATATCCTTTCCATTCTCCGTTGTGAACTTTTTTGCAGAAAGATTTCATTTTTTCACGAGCTTCTCTAACGTCTGGCATAATGTCTTTGCCGTCTACAGTAATCGATTCTTGAGAAAAATTTCGAAGAGCAGTATGTAAAACAGCTCTGTTTTCACTTATATTAATTTTTTCTCCAGTAAACATAGCTGCTCTCGCTACTTTAACTTGCGATTCATCTGCTAATTGAAATAATAGTTCTAATGTCTTTTCATTAATAATATTTTTTGAATAATCAAAAAGGATAGTATCAAATTGAATTGACATTTTGTCAAAACGTTGCGGATCGTTTATAAATAAATCTTTCATCTGAATTTGACTCATTTCAGCTTGATGTTTATGTAATTCTTTCCAAGCACTGGTTTCGGTAGGGTTAATCTTTGGTGACATATTCGAATATTTTTTTATTTATTATTTAAAATAGTTTAAAGTGCGACCACTATTTTTTTCTGTTAATTCAATTTAGATGCGGCTTCAGTATCTATATACCACTGCGTTTTATCTTTATCAGTACTTATTAATCGTGCAGGATGTTCATTTATTGAACCTTCTAAATCTTTCAAAACATGGTAAACTGCCTCCGCTTTGTCCTTGCCATAAACTAAAAAAGCAATAGCTCTCGCTTGATTAATAAGTGGAGCAGTCATTGTAATTCGCCACATGCTCACTTCTTCTACATAAACGGACTTAGCACTGGCGGCTGTTTCTTTAAGGACAGTAGTATTAGGAAAAAGTGATGCTGTATGTGCATTATCACCAAGACCTAACAGAACAAAATCGAATTCGACTTTTTTATCTCCAAAATGCGATTTTATGCACTCATTGTAATTCGATGCTGCTGCTTCGGGACTTTTTGAAGTATCAACTTTGAACACATGAGAATCTTTAATTTTTAAAGGTACGAATAAAGCTTTTTGCACCATCATAGAATTTCTCTGTGGATCATTTTCGGGAACGTAACGTTCATCACCAAAGAAGAAAAAAGTTTTGTCCCAATCGATTTTACTCTTAAACTTTTCAGATGCTAGTAATTCATATAATTTTTTTGGAGAATTACCGCCTGCTAAAACAAAGTTGAATTGTCCCCTTTCTGCTATTGCTAATTTTGCTTTAGTACAAATAGCTTCTGCCAAAGCGCTTAACACTTCATTAATGTCATTATAGATATTTATTTCACTCATTATTTTATTTACTTTTTTCTGGAAGGTTAAACCAATGATAGCCATCTCTTGCAATTAGCGCCTCTGCATTTTCTGGTCCCCAAGAGTCAGCTGGATAATTTGGAAAATCGGCTGTTTTACTATTTTCCCAAAAATTAAGGACTGGCATAATTAATTCCCAAGCTTCCTCCACTTGATCTGCACGCATGAAGAGCGTTTGATCTCCAGAAATAATATCTAAAAGCAACGTTTCATAAGCTTCTGGCGTTTCTGATTTAGCGACACCAGAATAATCAAAAATCATATTCATTGAATTAAGATTCATCTCGAGACCTGGACTTTTACTTTGCAACTGAAACTGAATAGCCATATCTGGCTGAATACTAATAACTAATCGGTTCTTTTTAGGAGTATTACCTTCTTCACAATGGAAAATATTATGAGGAACTTCTTTGAACTGAATTGTAATTTGAGAAGCCGATTTAAACAGCCTTTTACCTGTACGCAAATAAAAAGGAACACCTTGCCAGCGCCAGTTATCAACATATAGTTTGAGAGCCGCAAAAGTTTCAGTGTTGGAATGTGGTTCTACATTTTCTTCCTCACGATACCCAATTACTTCCTTGCCTTCGATCCATCCAGAACCATATTGACCTCTAGCAGACATGGAATCAATTTCGCTAGGTACGATTTTACGCATTGCCTTTAAAATATCAACTTTCCGATTGCGAACCTCATCAGCATCAAAGTTTACAGGTGGTTCCATTGCAATAATACAGAGCAATTGTAGAAGATGGTTTTGAATCATATCTCTCAAAATTCCAGCTTGCTCAAAATATTTTCCTCTAGTTCCAATACCTATTTGTTCCGTTACCGAAATCTGAACATGTTCGATATGATTTCTGTTCCATAGTGGCTCCATAATCGAATTAGCAAAACGGAAAGCCATTATATTTTGAACAACCTCTTTACCTAAATAATGGTCAATTCTATAAATCTGATTTTCCTGAAATAATGTTAACAGTTTTGCATTAAGCGCCTTTGCCGATTCAAGGTCGGTGCCAAATGGTTTTTCGATAACGATTCGAGCAGTTTCAGGACTGTTGTCTAATTTCGCAATTAAAATATTGTGAGCAATGGTACAAAAAAAGTGTGGAGCAACAGCGCAATAATATACCACTGATGGAGTCTCCTCTTCCCACTCCTTTTTGAATTTCTCAATGTAATCACCAAAGGGTTTAAAAGTTGAAGCATCAGTAATATCAGCTGCTTGATGAAATATATTAGATGCAAATTCTGACCACTCTTCTTTTTTTGATTTTCCTTTACGAGAGAATTCGTTTACTGAAGCAAGTAATTCGCCTTTATATTTTACATCATTCATTTTAGTGGACGATGTCCCAATGATTGCAAATTTCTCTGGTAACCAACCATCTAAAAATAGATTATAAAGAGCTGGCATTATTTTTCGTTTCGTCAAATCCCCGGTACCACCGAATATGATAAATATGGTTGACTTTGCTTTTTTATTAGCCGATTTTCGCATAATTGATATGTATTGAAACCTTTATTTTAAGAGATTAAATCGCTTTGTTCTGTTTTGTTATTTATTTCCCAGATCGTATGAAAGACACCTTCTTTTCCAATTAACTCATAAGTATGCGCTCCAAAATAATCGCGTTGTGCTTGAATAAGATTTGTTGGCATACTAGCACATCTGAAATTATCGAAATAACTTAAAGATGCAGAAAAAGCAGGTATGGCGATTCCCTGCATAACAGCATCTGAAACGATAGTACGAATTCCAGCTATACATTTTGTTAGGTTATTGTGAATAAAATCATCTAAAAATAAATGTTCTAATTTAGAATCTATTTGATAAGCTGCAAAAATATCTTCGAGAAAAGCAGATCGTATGATACAACCTCCACGCCATATTTTTGCAATTAAATCTAAGTTTAAATCGTATTTAAACTCTTCATTAGCTTTGAACAACAGATGCATTCCTTGAGCATAAGCAGAAACCATAGAGAAATAGAAAGCATTTTCTAGTGCAGTAATGTAGTCCTTTCCTTTATCGTCATATTGCAGATTGTCATCACTTGGATACATTTTTGAAGCTTTAACTCTCAAGTCTTTGTAATGGGAAAGATCTCTCATAGAAACTGAAATATCTATCGTAGGTATGGGACAATTAAGATCCATTGCTGCTTGAGAAGTCCATTTTCCTGTTCCTTTGGCTTTAGCTTGATCGCTAATATAATTCACTAAAGCAACTGACTCTCCTTCATTTTTAAAAGCAAAAATATCACGTGTAATATCTAATAAATAGGATTGCAGTCGGCCTTCGTTCCATATTTTGAATACGTCATGAATTTCTTCATCACTATATTTTAATCCGTTTTTTAAAATTTCATAAGTCTCAGAAATCAATTGCATCAATGCATATTCAATTCCGTTATGAACCATTTTTACAAAATGCCCAGCAGATCGCTCCCCCATATAAGCAACTGTGGCATCTCCATTTACATTTGCAGCAATCTTTTTTAGAATTGGCTCTACTATTTCATACGCTTTTTTATCACCTCCTGGCATCATACTCGGACCTTTACGAGCTCCTTCTTCACCTCCAGAAACACCCATCCCTATGAAATGATATCCTGTTTCCTTCAAAGATATATTTCTACGCTCAGTGTCTGTAAAATGAGAGTTTCCACCATCAATTATAATATCGCCTTTTTCTAGAACTAGTAGTAATTCCTCTATCACATTGTCCACAATCTTTCCCGCAGGTACTAACATCATTACTATTCTTGGACTTTTTAAACTCTTTGCAAAAGTTTTTAAATCTGAAAAACCTTGAATTGTATCTCTCTTTAAATTGTTTAGGCTATCAACTTTATCGGCGCTATTATCATAGCCAGCACAATTGTAACCGTTGTCTGCAATGTTTTGCAATAGATTAGAACCCATTGTACCGAGACCGATCATTCCAAATGCATTTTCGTTATCTAATTTCATATTAGCTTTATGTTTGTGTAAAATTTTCTAGAATCTTTTTAGTTGTTTCAAAATTTTGATTAAGAATCGTATTCATTCCCAGTTTTTTAGCTGCATCTACTAGCATTGCTACGTCATCAAAATAAGGACATTAATTGGGGGCAACTTGAGGAATTTCAATTTGTTAATAATCAAAAATTTGTGCTGCTTTCTGGCGCAACTTATATCCCTCACCATTGATCAGCAATACGCCACCATTATCCATAAAGATCACTTTTATTTTTGTTGCATCAAAATCACTCATAGATTTATTTATTTTTACATTTTTGATCAGCAATACTTTCGCTCAATTTTTCATCATCTTAATTGAATTTTTCAATGCCTTCCGCTTATAGTTTTTCTTTTATAGCATCGCTATTTATGATCTGAATTCTGCTGATACTAACTTTTTAGTTCTTCTAAATGCTTTCTATATTCTGATATTAAAAATTACAAACTTTGAGGATTCTTAATTGGATAAATCAAGATAGTAACGCTCTTGCTTGCTTTACTACATTTGCTATCGAAAAACCATATTCTTCCATCATTTGTTCTACAGCTGCGCTTTCGCCAAATTTGTCAATCCCATTTACTGAACTATCATCGGTTTTATATTTCATCCATCCTATATAAGACCTTGCTTCTACTGCTAATCTTTTTCGAATACTTTTCGGGAAAACTGTTTCTCGATATGCAACATTTTGTTTTTCAAACAGATTGCCATGTTGATTTTTACATTTAAAAACATTTAAAAGAACATTGTAAATAATGTATTCCCGGAAAAGAATGCCCTTTAATTAAAACTGAATATCAAGATAAAGATGAGCAACTCGTTATACTTTTAGATGATAATTTAAATTTATTAAAGTATTTATAAACTTGTTGTATTAATAAATAAATTTTGTTCTATTTGGTATCTATCAAAATTACAGTAATTCGATTTTCAGAGATTATGGATTCGCATTGTTTAATAGTATTTACACTTTAACTTGATTACATCTCATATTATATATGCTTGAAGTTATAAGAAGAAAAACAATCTTGATAGGAAACCAAATTAAAAGCAATTTATAAAAAGGAGTAAAAGCAATGATTAAAACAACAACGCTAATTTTAGTATTATTTATCACAATGATGACAAACGCACAAGAGAAATTCACACAGCAACCCGTACTTACAGGAACAACTGCTAACACTATATTACAGAAAGCTTTTGCGCAAGCAGAAAAAGATGGATTATTTGTTACCATAACTGTAGTCGATAAGTCCGGGCAAACATTAGCAGTCTTGCGTCACCATAATGCAGGAGTTCATACTATTAGAGCCAGTTATAAAAAAGCATATACAGCTTGTTCCCAAAAAAGAGAAACCGCTGAAATTGCTAAAGGATTGAAAGACGGTAGCATTCCGGACGATATTAGATTTCTGGATGAGAACATATTGATGATGGATGGCGGCATTCCTATTTATATTGATGGTGTCGTTGTAGGAGGAATTGGTGTCGGTGGAGCACATGGAAGCGAAGATGTACGTATTGCAAAGGCTGGTTTAGTGGGTCTATAAACACCTAAATAAATATTTATAGTGCATATTACGAAAAAATATTTCGTTTGAATTATTTTAAAATCCTTTGATAATCAGCCCTCACAGCGCATGCCATTTTTTTATTTACTAATTTGTTTAATTTTTTGTTAAAAAACTTAAACAAACCAAATAAATAATTATCTTTGACCATCTTAATTTATTAAAACTTAAAATAAAAACTATGAAATTAGCAAAAACAATTGGAGCATTTGTATTAATGGGAGTAATAACTACTTCTTGCGGAGAGAAAAAAACAGCTGATTCGACAGAGATGGCGGACACTACAGCAGTAGAAATGGACACAATGGCTGTTGCTGAAACAGGAAACATTGTAGACGTAGCTGCAGGAAATGCAGATTTTTCAACTCTAGTAGCAGCGGTTAAAGCAGCAGGATTAGTTGAAACACTAAGCGGAACAGGTCCATTTACAGTATTTGCACCAAACGATGCTGCATTTGCTAAATTACCAGCTGGAACAGTAGATAACCTATTGAAACCAGAAAATTTAGAGAAATTGAAATCTGTTTTAACGTACCACGTTGTTGCAGGGAAATTTGATGCTGCATCAGTAATGGATGCTATCGAAAAAAATAACGGAAAATATACTGTTACAACTGTTCAAGGTGGAAAAATCAACTTGAGCTTAAAAGATGGAAAAGTAATGTTAGAAGATGCTAACGGTGGAATGTCAACAGTAATTCTTGCTGATGTAGCTGCTTCAAACGGAGTAATCCACGCTATTGATACAGTAGTTATGCCTAAATAAGGTTATTATTTATTCTTTAAAAGCCGTTGCACAAAATAGGTGCAACGGCTTTTTTATTTAATTGTGTTTTGCAAAATCTGTTATGACAGTAGTAATGAAAGTAAAATCACTGCCGAATTAAATCTAAGCAGTTACTTCCTCTTCTTTTTCTTCAACAAATTCCATGTGATCTTCGACTTCAACAATTTCAGGTTTTGATGCTTTCAAAGCATTGAACTTTTCTAACTGCTCTAATTCTCCCTCTTCACCTGAAAAATAAGGAAATACATCCATAATAGGAGATTCGGAAATAGCAGGAATTGTATAATCACCCATAGTGCCTTTCATAACTCCAGTCGTATTTTCAAAAGCTTCTTTTACATCATTAGCTTGTATCAATAAATACATACTAGTTTTACGCTCTTTTCCGCTTTCTTCATCGTAAGCTAATAATGAAACTTTAGATTTAAACCAGCGATCAGCATTTTCGAAAGAATGTATTTCCGCATAATTAGCCATTTTTATATTAGTAATTTTAAATTCTTCACTAATGTAAGCTGACATTTCTTCTGTAATTCTGCTTTCTGCTTCTGTATATGATAACGCGTCAACTAAATAAGGTTCAGTTGTTATCTTCTGTGCGCCAGTTTCATCAGTTTTTCTATATTTTACTTTGCATTCGTACCAAATTGTGCTCATCTGTCTTTTATTTTAAGGAAGTCAAAGATAGATTTTAATGCTAAAAAAGTGTAACTATTGTAAAATAGATATTCACAATTTGAAAGCAAATCAAAACATGATTTAGAATATTTTTTTAATTAGGTATAAAAAAAATAGCCCTTCAGTGAAGAAAGGCTATTGTATATAATAAACGTAAATTACTAATCAATCAGCGTCACTAATTCTTCTTTACTCTTTCTTACTTTAGCTAAGTTTACCAACCAATCATTTGCAGCGTCTCTATACCCTAAAGGTAAGATTACACAACTTCTCAAACCTTTTGCTCTTAATCCTAAAATTTCATCTAATGCATTCTCATCAAATCCTTCAATAGGTGTGCTATCAACCTCTTCAAAAGCAGCTGCTGCAATCGCTTGTGAAAAAGAAATGTACGCTTGCCTCGCAGCGTGCTGAAAGTTTACTTCAGGATCTCTTTGTGGATAAAGTCCTAAAAGCATCTGACGGTAATTTTCAAAACCTTCATTTTTAAAACCTCTAATTTCATTGGTAAGATCAAACACTTTATTAATACGTTCTGCAGTATAATTATCCCATGCAGCAAATACAAGTAAATGCGAACAGTCAGTTATAACAGACTGCTTCCAACCTATTTCTCTAATTTTTTCTTTAATCTCTTGATTCGTAATCACCATAATTTCAAATGGTTGTAATCCGCTAGAAGTTGGTGCTAATGAGGCTGCCTCAATAATCCTATCTACTTTTTCCTGCGATACTTTTTGTCCATTCATCGCTTTTGCAGCGTAACGCCACTTCAATCTATCTATTAATTCCATTTAGATTTTATTTAATTATTTAATTTTAACTTATAATTCATTTAAATTTTGATGCTATCCCATGCCGCTTGGTAAGCATCTTTTAAAACAGCATCACCCAACTCACATAACTTTCTATTTTCCATGTTCATTAAGAAAGCTAGTGGATAAATTGTGAAGGCATAAAGTAGATATGGTGACAATTCTTTTATAATACCTTGTTGCTTACCCTTTATCCATAGATCAAAAAGAGGAGTTAAAAATGTTAACCCTTTTTGCCTAGTTTGCTCATCAATCATAGGCGTATTATCACATTGCGATAAAAAAGAAGCCTCTTCTTTTTGGTGTAACTTAAAATCAACCATGTTAAACCAAATCTTTTCAAAATTTTCTTTGACCGAGCTATCAGTTAGTAAATTTTTAAAAGCAGCGTCTGTGAAAGACTGTTTAACATCCAGATACAATTGATTCACCATATCTTGCTTGGAGTCAAAATACAGATATATAGTTGCTGGAGAAACATTAGCAAGCTTAGCGACTTTCGCCATCGAAGCTTCTTGAATTCCTCCATTATTAACAAGACATAATGTAGCTTTTAAAAGCGCATCACGTTTCTCAATACTTTTTTGCAGTAATGCCATATTATTTTTTATTAAAATAGATAGTCTTTAATTCCCAAGCTAATGCTATAAACAGAAATTGAAGTGAAAGTCTAACCACAGCTTTAACTTTACTACCTATTATTGGTTGCTCTAAAATTACATCCCAAAGATGAATAGGTAAAAAGGTAAGTAGAAGTATAAAAAGTGCAACTGACCCAATACCCCGATATTTAGTGAATAAAATTAGAGTACCTATTATAATTTCTACGACACCTGAAATGTAAATTATAGCCAAATCATATTTTAGAAATTTTGGAACGTAAGGGGTAAATAATTCCGGATCAACAAAATGCATCATGCCAGCATAAATCATAAAAAAACTAATTATCACTGAAATTACGGACATAAAAGTAGTAGCAGGTTTTTTCATTGTATTCCATTTAATAGCGCAAAGATAAATTAAAAAAGAATGAACGTTCATAAATAAATTAATTTTAACTTTTAAAAAAAGTAAATCATCTTCCTTAATATTATAATTTTTTGTTTTTAAGGACCTAAGCGATCAAGTTTTTGATTAACATTTGCGCACTTTTAATTCTCGAATTCAATTTACTAAATTGAAAATAAATTTACTTAATTAACTATAAATCAATAATATAAAAATATTATTAAAGTTATTTATATCTCAAACAAACGCGTAAAATATTGTTAAAATAAAGTTAAAATATTAATTAAACAGTTGTTTAATTTAAACGCTTGTTTAATTTTGTTTTCGAAATAATCCCTTCACCTTGAAAAGTAATTTTAACGATAAACAAATCCAAATTCTCGAAGTTGCTGAGATTCTTTTTTCAGAAAAAGGATTTGACGGAACTTCTATTCGGAATATTGCAAAATTGGCAAAAATTAATATTGCCATGGTTTCTTATTACTTTGGATCTAAGGAACGACTACTAGAATCACTTATTATATATAGGACCTCTGATCTAAAAAACCAGTTGGAAAACTTACTAAAAGAGGAAATTGAACCTATAGAAAAAGTTAATAAACTTATTGAGTTATACATCAATAGAATTAATAGCAATAGAGGAATATATAGAATTTTACATTTCGAATTTGCTTCGAAAAAGAGAGAGCAAAACTTAAACGCTATTTCTGAACTCAAGAAAGGAAATTTAAAATCCTTAGAGACAATTATTGAGGAAGGTCAGAGAAAAGGTGTTTTTAGAAAGGATATAATTATTCCTCTTATCACTCCTACCATTTTGGGTACTTTTTTTCACTTTCACATGAACAAACCATTCTTCGAGAATTTACTGAATTTAAAAACAGAAAATTTGTATAACAATTATATTGAAACTAATTTGACAAAGCACATTCAACAAACAATTAAAGCACTTCTAATTTATGAAAGTTAGTCAATTCATGCTCTTCGGGATTTTCTTTATTGGAATTTCTACTTTGGAGGCACAAGAAAAAACAAGTTTAACATTGACCGAAGCCATTAATATGGCTTGGAACAAAAGCAACGAAGTTACGCTTGCTAATACGAAAGTAAAAAGTAAGAAATACGAATTGCAGTCAACTAAAAATAATCAATATCCCGATTTAAAACTTTCAGGTCAATATCAAAGATTAGCAAATGCTTCGGTTAATTTTAAAATTAATCAAAATGCCTCTGCCACGCAACAAGCGCTACCGGTGGTTGATCAATTAATGATAGGTCAATTAAACGCAAGCCTTCCTGTATTTTCTGGTTTTAAAATTCAAAATAGTATTGCAGCTTACGAGAATTTATATCAGGCAGAAATGGCGACTGCTTCGCAAACTAAAGAAGAAATAGCTGTCAAAGTTATTGATTATTATGCGAGTTTGTATAAAGCACAAAAAACAATAGAACTGCTAAAAGAAAATCAAAAAAGTGCGCAGCAACGGGTGAAAGATTTTATCGAATTAGAAAAAAACGGTATCATTCCCAGAAATGATTTACTAAAATCAAAGTTACAGACTTCAAAAATTCAACTTTCATTAGACGAGTCGAATAATAATTTAAAAATAATCAACTTTTATCTGGTTACGCTTTTAAAATTAAACCCGAATACTAAACTATTCGTTCGCGAGGAGGATTTTGTTGATTTCCAAATGACTAATGTACCCACAAATGAATTACCTGCTCTTGAAAACAGGAAAGATTTAGAAGCGCTTCGATTTCAAG
The DNA here is from genome assembly GCF_003688495.1 of Flavobacterium weaverense. GTDB lineage: Bacteria > Bacteroidota > Bacteroidia > Flavobacteriales > Flavobacteriaceae > Flavobacterium > Flavobacterium weaverense. Next base: position 559,871 of record NZ_REFH01000009.1, read on the forward strand.
GAAAAGCAAGTGAAGCAAATATTAAAATAGCAAAAGGATCTTACTATCCGGTTATTGCCATTATAGGAGGTTACACAGCGCTTGACCTTCACAACGTTATTGCTGTCAAAAATGCTATGAATATTGGCGTAGGAATTTCTTACGATTTGAGTGCGATTCTTAAAAACGGTACGCTAGTCAAATTAGCAGAAAGTAAATTTGAGGAAGTTCAAAATTCTGAATCTATGCTAACTGATTACATCAAAATACAGGTTAAAAAAGCGATTGAAGATTACGATTTAGCTTTAAAACAAAGTGTAGTTTACGGTGAAGCAGAAGAACAATCTACTGAGAATTACCGAATTGTAAAAGACAAATACGACAACGGTCTCTCAGATACAAATGACTTACTGGAAGCTGATGTAGAACAATTGAGTTCTAAAATTAATAAAGCTTTGGCGAAAGCCAATACAATCCAAAAATACTACGAGTTACTATCTGTAACTGGCCAATTATCACAAACCTTCAACGTTGCTCAAAAATAATTAAGTCCTATGGAAAAGAAGAAAACAAATACAAAATTTATTATTATCCTAGTGTCTTTAGTGGTTTTGGGTGGAAGCTATGGAACATATAAATACCTTCATGCGCAGTCACACGAGGAAACAGATGATGCGCAAATTGAAAAAAATATGAATCCTATTATTCCAAGAGTTTCAGGATATGTTGACAAAGTGTATATCAAGGATAATGATTATGTAAAAAAAGGAGATACCCTTTTTACAATTGATAAAAGAGATTACTTATTAAAAATTGAAGAAGCAAATGCTGCAATGGTGGGAGCTGAAGGTAGTTTTGAAGTTTCTAAAGCTGACATTGGAAGTGCTTTAGCAAGTATTTCGGTTTCTGATGCGAATGTGCAATCTGCTGGCGGAAATATTGAATCGGCAAAAATTAGATTAGATCGTGTTACAAGTGATTACAATCGCTATGACAATTTATATAAAAGTCGCACTATAACAAAGCAACAGTATGAGCAGGCACTTGCAGCAAAACTGGAAGCAGAAAGCCAAGTACGTGTTTTACAACAGCAACAAAGAGCGAGTGCATTCCAAAAATCAGTGATTGTAGCCAAATCTAAAGTTTCTAACAAACAAACTGAAGTGGCTGCAGCCAATATAAAAAGAGCAAAAGCAATGCTTGACGCTGCTAAATTAAATTTAAGTTACACTATAATTACAGCTGCAATTGACGGTCAAGTCTCAAAAATTGATATACAACCAGGTCAACTCGTGCAACCAGGTCAATCATTATTCTACATCATTAATAATAAAGAAGCGTGGGTAATTGCTAATTTCAAAGAAACCCAATTGAACAAAATGATCATTGGACAGAAAGTAACTGTAAAAGTTGATGCCTATCCAGGTTATGATTTTGAAGGAACAATCACTTCTTTTTCTCCTGCAACTGGTTCTCGTTTTTCATTATTACCTCCTGATAATGCAACAGGAAATTTTGTTAAAACAATACAGAGACTACCCGTTAAAATAAACTTGAATAGCTCAAATGATCCTGAAAAAATAAAATTATTACGTGCAGGAATGAACGTTGATGTAGATGTGCACTTAGATTAAAATAATTATTGGCATTTTCAAAAGAGCCAAAATGATTTGTTATTCAATAAAATTATAGTTTAGAATTTAGTATAAAGATGGCAGAAAACGGAGACGATGATTTAGTAGAATATGGCTTTAGAAGAGTCATAATAACCATTACGGCCGTACTATGCGCTATGCTTGAAATTGTAGATACTACAATTGTAAATGTAGCTCTAAATAATATGCGAGGTAGCCTTGGTGCGTCTCTAACTGATGTAGCTTGGGTTATAACTGCTTATGCAATTGCAAACGTAATTGTAATTCCAATGACGAGCTGGCTTTCGCAGCAGTTTGGACGCCGAAACTATTTTGCAGCCTCAATAATAATATTTACAGTTGCCTCTTTTTTATGCGGTAATGCTGACAATATTTGGGAATTAGTTGCTTTTAGATTCGTTCAAGGACTTGGTGGAGGTGCCTTATTAGTAACAGCACAAACCATAATTACAGAGAGTTACCCAATGGCAAAACGTGGAATGGCTCAAGCTATCTACGGAATGGGTGTAATCGTGGGTCCTACCCTTGGTCCGCCATTAGGAGGTTATATTGTAGATCACTTTTCATGGCCCTATATATTTTACATCAACATTCCTCTGGGAATTATAGCGACTTTATTAACGTTATCATTTGTCAAAAGCCCTAATTACGGTGCTAAGCTAAAAGCAAGTCAAGTGGATTGGTGGGGAATCATTCTCTTGTCGTCATTTATTGGTTCGCTTCAATATGTTTTAGAGCATGGTCAACAAGACGATTGGTTTAATGATATGATCATTGTGGCTTTGAGTGTTGTAACCGTTTTTGGTTTGATACTTTTTATATGGAGAGAACTTACATACGAGCATCCTATTGTTAATTTAAGAGTTTTAAAGGACACTAACTTAAGAGTTGGAACTATTATGTGTTTCATACTTGGATTTGGATTGTATGGATCTACATTTATTATTCCTATTTACACCCAGTCGGTTTTAGGTTGGAGTGCTTTAGATGCAGGTTTACTTTTAATTCCAAGTTCTATTACTACCGGAATTATGATGCCTTTCATAGGTAAAATGATTCAGCGTGGTGTTCCACAGACGTATATGGTAGCAGCAGGATTTCTTGCGTTTTTCTTATTTACTTTTTGGATGCAAAACGTTATCACACCAGATTCAGGTGAAGAGCATATGTTTTGGCCGCTAATATTAAGAGGAATTGGATTAGGTTTACTTTTTGTACCAATTACGACACTTTCACTATCAACTTTAAAAGGAAAAAGTATTGGTGAAGGAGCAGCTTTTACTGGAATGATGCGCCAATTAGGAGGGTCATTCGGAATTGCTATCATCACCACTTTCTTAGCGAGATTCAATCAAGAGCATCGCGTAAATCTAATTGCACATCTTGACAAAACCTCATTTGAAGTACAAAAAACGATTCAGCAATTACAGTTAGGTTTTATGTCTAAAGGGTATTCGACAAATGAATCACTGGCAAAAGCCTATAAAGCAATCGATTTAAAAGTGACTTTGCAAAGCGCGGTTTTATCGTACATGGATATATTTTTATATCTAGGCGCGCTATTCTTATTGTGCATTCCTTTCATTCTTCTGATTAAGAAAGGTAAGAACAAAATCAATCCTGCGGATGCAATGCATTGATATAGATTTCCGCTTTTACGAAAAGGTATTTCTTTGACTGAACGTGTAAAATAAATTTCAAAATCGACATAGTTTAAAATTAATTGCCACTAAATTTCGATTCTAAAAGAGTCTTAAATTTTAGTGGCAATTTAATTTTATATAAAAACTTTATCTTGTGAAAACCAACTGATTGCCTTCAGATAAATTAGAATCGAACTGGTATCCGTCGTAATTAAAGCCTTTTAAGTCTTCGATAGTTTCGGCGTTTGTATCAATTATGTAACGTACCATCATTCCTCTCGCTTTTTTAGCATAGAAACTAATAATCTTTAGTTTTCCATCCTTATAGTCTTTAAATTCAGGAGTAATCACTGGAACTTTTAAAGTTTTCACATCGATAGCGGAGAAGTATTCGTTACTAGCTAAATTTACAAATAACTCATCATCTTTAAGTTCTTTATTTAAGGCAGCCGTAATTGTAGGTTTCCAAAAATGATATAAATTCTGATTTTCACCAATGGGCAATTTTGTTCCCATTTCTAAACGATACGCTTGCATTAAATCAAGTGGCTTCAAAAAGCCATATAATCCTGAAAGTATTCTCAAACGATCTTGTAAAGCATCAATTTTATTTGCTGGAATTGTGTAAGCATCTAATCCAGTATACACATCACCATCAAATGTGTAAACTGCTGGACGAGCATTTGCGCTGGTAAATGGAGTTTTCCAGTCTTGATTTCGCTTCCAATTCAAGTCGGCTAATTTATCTGAAATACTCATTAGCTCTGCTAATTCTGTTGGACTCTTCTCTTTTAAAACTTTTTGAACTTGTCTTGATTCCTTTAGGAATAAAGATTCTGTATGCAATTTTGTTGGTAATTCTTTATCGAAATTTAAGGACTTAGCTGGTGATATAACAATTTTCATAATAGATAGTCTTTTAGTTCTTTTTATTAGTTTTATCAAAAGTACAAATTGAAAATAAGAAATCTTGATCATAGACATTGATTTCTTTAATAGCCTGATAGACAACTTAAATTGATTCGAGATTTTATTTACGTATTTTTAAATTCAAGTAGTAAATAAGTTGACTTTATACAAAATCGCATAAAAATAGTCAATGTTGGAGTTACAGAAATAGCGAATATAAAAAAATCATGTTTTACCGATTTCATTGAAACTGTTAAAGAGTTGAATACTGCGACAAATCTTATATCGGGATTTAAATAGACAATCTGTTACTGCATTTAAATTTTTCATCCTATACCATGACAAATTTTAGCTTATTTTTGTCTTAAATTATTTTTTTTAAATTATGAAAGAGGACGTAATAATTGTAGGTGCTGGAATTGCTGGATTAACTGCTGCGGTCCATTTGCATCGCGCTGGTAGAAAAGTTCTTGTTTTAGAAGCAAGCGAACGTGCTGGCGGAAGAATAAAAACGGACTTGCATGAAGGTTTTCTGCTCGACAGAGGTTTTCAAGTCCTTTTAACTGCTTATCCAGAGACGAAATCCTTACTAAATTATTCGACCTTAAATTTAAAAAAAATGCTGCCTGGAGCGACAGTTCTCTATGACGGCGGACAGTTTGAAATTGCAGATCCTTTCCGTAGACCGTCAGCAGCGTTAGCCACTCTTTTTGCTCCGGTAGGAACATTGAAAGATAAAATAAATACACTTTGGTTAAAAAATCGATTACAAAAGCTATCTATAGATGCTATTTTCGAACAACCTGAACAAACAACAAGCAAGCAACTTATAGAATACGGTTTTAGTCCAAAAATGATTGAGCGCTTTTACGCACCTTTTATGTCTGGAATATTTTTAGAAAATAAATTAGATACTAGTAGAAGAATGTTTGATTTTGTAATGAAAATGTTTTCTGATGGAGATGTCGCTATTCCTGAATTAGGTATGGAAGAAATTCCGAAGCAATTAGTTACCATGCTTCCAATAAACACCGTTCGATGCAATACTAAAGTAACTGCAATTGAAGGTAATAAAATTATTATCGCAGATGGAACTATTCTTGAAGCGAACCAAATCCTTTTAGCTACCGAAGCTAATCAATTGACCCATAACTTTAGTCCAAAGCAAAAAATGACGTCACACCAGGTGACTAATATTTATTTTGAGGCCACAGAAGCACCAACAAAAAAGGCTGTTGTAGTACTAAATGCATCAAAACAAAAAAAGTTTGTAAATAACTTGACTGTGATTTCTAACGTTTCTAAAGCCTATGCGCCAGCAGGGAAAGTACTTATTTCAGTTTCTTATAATGGAAAACCAGCTTTTGATGATGCAACTTTAGCTCAAAATATGAAGCAGGAATTAAAACAGTGGTACGGCGAAAAAGTAGATAGTTGGAAAATGTTAAAAGGGTATCGAATAGAATATGCGCTTCCCACTCAACAAACTGTTAGGAATGAAATTTCAGCTGAAGAGATTAAGATCTCGGATGTACTTTATATTTGTGGAGACAATCTTTTAAATGGTTCTATTAACGCCGCGATGAAGACAGGTAGATTAGCAGCAGAAGCAATGAAGCAATAGTTCAAATATTTTAGATAATTGAAACTTCTTATTTTTAAAGGGAAGCAAAATCATTTAATAATAAGAAGCTTTTTTTATTAATCAATTACGATTTTGTATGTTGGATCTTCTAATATGTTTACGTCTATAATTTGGTCTGCATTTTTAAGTAAAGCTTTGCAGTCAGAACTTAAATGTTGCAAATGCACCTTTTTATTTAGCCTTGCGTATTTCTCAGTAATTTTATTGACGGCGTCTATTGCACTCATATCGGTTATTTTACTTTCTTTAAAGTCAATGATAACTTCTACTGGATCGTTATAAACATCAAATTTTTCTAAAAAAGCAGTAGTTGAGGCAAAGAATAAAGGACCATAAATTTCGTAGTGCTTTACTCCTCTCTCGTCGATATATTTTTTAGCTCGAATTCGTTTAGCACTTTCCCAAGCAAATACCAGCGCTGAAATTACCACTCCAATTAAAACTGCTAATGCTAAATTATGCAAGAGTATCGTTATAACTGCTACTAGAACACCTACAAAAATATCGTGCTTCGGCATCTTATTTATAATTCGGAAACTTGCCCATTCAAAAGTTCCAATCGCAACCATAAACATTACGCCAACTAAAGCTGCCATAGGCAATCGCTCTATAACTGGCGCTCCAAATAATATGATTATTAGAATTGTTAAAGCAGCAATTATTCCTGACAAACGGGCTCTTGAACCTGCCGATAGATTCACTAAAGTTTGTGCAATCATAGGACAACCGCCCATTCCGAAGAAAAATCCATTTAAAATATTAGAACTTCCTTGAGCAATACACTCTCTATTACCATTTCCTTTTGTCTCTGTAATTTCATCTACTAGAGTTAACGTAAGTAATCCTTCGGTTAAACCTACAGATGCCATTATCAATGCGTATGGAAATATAACTTTTAACATTTCAAAATTTAACGCGACATTAGGAATATGAAACGGTGGGAAACCTCCGCTAATCGATGCAATGTCGCGCACTGTTTTTGTTTCGATTCCAAAGAAAAAGACAAGTGCAAATACAACTATAATTGCCACTAATGAGGCAGGTAAAGCTTTGGTAATTTTAGGTAAAAATATTATAATTGCAATTGTCAGAATTACTAAACCAGCCATAATCAGGAAAGGAGTTCCAGTCAGCCATTCCTTATTTCCATTGACGACAACTTTAAATTGTTCTAGCTGAGATATAAAAATAATTACCGCCAAACCATTTACAAAACCAAACATTACAGGCTGTGGTACTAAGCGAATAAATTTTCCCAACTTAAAAACACCAACTAAAATTTGTAAAACTCCAGCTAAAACAACTGCAGCAAAAACATATTCTAATCCATGAGATTTCATTAAAGCTATCAAAACAATAACCGTAGCTCCAGCTCCTCCAGATATCATTCCCGGTCTACCACCAAATATTGCTGTCACTAAACCCGCAATAAAAGCTGCGTACAAACCCATTAAAGGCGGAAAACCCGCTAATATTGCAAACGACAGTGATTCTGGAATCATAGTCATTGCAACTGTTAAGCCTGCTAGAACTTCTGTTCGAAAATTCACTTTTTGAGAAAAATCAAATAAATTAAATACTTTTTTCATACGATAAATAGAGATGTACAATAATTTAACAAACAGAAAAACTTTCGAAATACATTAGAAAAAGTAGCTGAAGTGAAGATCATTAATCATGGTTTAACCCAATACTCAAACTGTTTTTATTGGAAGTGCAAAACTAAAACTTTTAAATGCGTTCTCCTAATCGATATAATGGAGTTGCTATAGACCTTTTAGAATATTGAATACTATTATCCAATATCAATAAAGCACTAAATGACACGCTTTTTAGCAAAATAGTGATTTCAGATGCTTAAAAAGCAAAATTCATGATGATATGATAAGAGTTTCTCGTTAAAGCTTTCAAAATCAATCAAAAATATTCATCTTTGACAAATTTTATTTTTTTAAGAAAATCGTGTTCACTATTAAACTGGTTTTTTAAAATTTCTACAATAAATAGGCTATGAAACTACTATATACGTTACTCTTTACTCTTTTATTTTCTGCTTCTTATTCACAGTCAGCTAATGACTATTTTGAAAAAATTAGAGATAATGAAGTAGCATTGACTGCTTTTTTTTCTCAAATGCCTAAAGGAGGTGATTTACACCATCACTTTTCTGGTTCTATTTATGCTGAACCATTGTTAGAGCGAGCCATTAGGGATGATTTTTATCTTAATATTGAAACGATGGATGTTTTGCAGGACAAACCTCTAACTGGGAACTGGACACAATTTTCAACTTTGAAAAAAAATGGCACATTAGAGAACTACAAACAAAAAATTATGCAAAAATGGTCTGTAAAGGATTATAATTTTGTTGATTACCCTTCTGATAAATTGTTCTTTGAATCTTTTATGAAGTTTGAGCCAGCGATTCAAGGTAATTTTGGACAAGGATTATTAGAATTAAAAAATAGAGCAATTTCAGAAAACGTAAGCTACATTGAAACGCAACTCTCTACAATTCCTACCGCTATTAATACTGAAGATCTGAGTTCGTTTAATACTCGCTTGAGAAAATTAGCGCTGGTAAAAGATGAAAAAGCAATCATCAAAGCATTAGATTCTGTTTACGCTTCTTTACTTAAAAAAGGTGCTGCGAATGATGCTAAAAGTTTTAATATAAATTTTGTTACGAAAATGCATAACGATTTGAAAATCGATGATGCTCGTTTTACAATGCGTTATCAAAATTTTGTACTTCGATTTATGGAACCGGTTGACTTATTTAAAAATTTAGTAATCGCTTTCATATCTGCTGATGGAAGTCAGCTAATGGCAGGAGTTAATATAGTTTCTCCAGAAGATGGTGAAACCTCAATGAAAGATTACTGGTTACACATGTTAATGTTCAAATACTGCCATTCTAAATATCCAAATGTAAAATATACGATGCATGCTGGAGAACTTACTCTTGGTCTAGTTCAACCTGAAGAATTAACGTGGCATATTGGCGCTGCAGTTTACACTGCAGGAGCTAATCGCATCGGCCACGGTGTTGGCATGGCTTATGAGAAAGATGCTTATAATTTGCTACGTTACATGGCTAAAAAAGCAATTCCAATAGAAATAAACTTAGTGAGTAATGAATTTATTTTAAAAGTGAAAGATAGTCGTCACCCTTTTACATTGTATAAGGAATTTGGCGTTCCTATTGTTATTAGTACTGACGATGCAGGAATCTTGCGGACCAATATGACGGAACAATATGTGCTATTAGCAAAAAGGTACAAGGACGTTTCTTATGCTGATATTAAGCAATTTGTTTATAATAGTATCGCTTACAGTTTTATAAAAGAAGATAAAGTGAAGAAACAATTGACCAAAGATTTAGATAATCGATTTAAAACTTTTGAATCCAACTTCCCTTTGCAATAAATAATTATATCAAATTGCTGAAAAACCTCGCTGATTCTATGAATTAGTGAGTTTTTTTTATAGTTTAAAATATTCGAAAATATATTTTTTATCTTTTTTGTAATAGTCTTTTTACTCGAATCGACAATTCGTTGGGGCTAAAAGGTTTGGTGATAAAATCATCAGCGCCAAGCTCAAATGCTTCCAAAACCGTTTTTTCTAGTCCCACTGCTGATAACATAATTATTGGGATTGATAAGGCAAGTTCTAGTTTTACTCTTTTCACAATATCTAAACCGCTTACAAACGGCATCATAATATCCGATATTATTAAATCAGGCTTTTCAGAAATTATCTTCTCTAAAGCAATCTCGCCATTTTGGCATAAAATTACTTCATAACCTTCTTTTACCATTTTAAATTCCATGGCTTTTAACATCATTTCATCATCCTCAGCAATTAATATTTTTTTCATAATAATTAATTTAAAAATTATAATATAAAATGTAAGATAACAAATGCTACAAACTTCAGACCGATATTGTTAGACTTTAAAAATTTTAAATTTAAAATAGAATTCTAGAAAGCGTGTACCTCTTGCAATTCTAACATAGCTGAATTACATATTTGATTTAAATGCGTTACCTCGTCCTTTCTTTTCTGCGATAGTGGACTATCTTCTATCTCTTTTTCTATTACATCAACAACTCTAGAAGCCTTAACTATTCCTAGTAAACTAAGCGAAGATTTTAATTTATGAACTTCATCTTTCAAAACTTGGATATCGTCGCTATGACAAGCGTTCATAATTAAATCCAGTGACTGAGGCGTATTCTTTAAAAACAACGAAATCATTGTCTTCATAAATTCTGTATCTCCATCTGCAAGATCTCGGAGATATTCGAAATTTACTAAATTTTCTACCCTTTTTAATTCCTTTTTCACCTCTTTTAATGGTATGTTTTTTTCCACTCTTCTATTTAAGTTTTGGTATAATTTATTTAAAAGAATATCAAAATCATACGGTTTAGATAAATAATCATCCATACCATTTTCAAGACATTTTGCCTCTTCTCCTACTGTAGCGTGAGCTGTTAGCGCAATTATTGGAATAGTAGATTTTTCTCCCATATTATTTCTAATATGATTTGTCAATTCAATCCCATCCATTTCTGGCATTTGAATGTCCATTAAAATAATGTCGTAGCTATTGTTTTCAATTTTATCAATTGCTATTTTACCATTATCAGCAACATCAATTTCTTTATTCCATTTTCTAAAAACTTTGATTGCTAAAAGTTGATTGAGCTCATTGTCTTCTACTAAAAGTATATTTATATCTTTTAAGAAATCAGCTGAAATTTTCTCTTCAATGTGGTCATCATTTCTGCCTTCGCTCTCTTTGGCTTTAGCATACTTTAATGAAAATGAAAATTCACTTCCTTTAGCAATAACACTTTCTACATTGATTTTACCTCCTTGCAATTCAACAAGTTTACGAGTTATGGTGAGTCCAAGTCCTGTTCCGCCGTATTTCCTTGTAGTTTCATTTGATGCTTGATTGAAACTCTCAAATATAGAATCGATTTTATCTTTTGGAATACCTATACCGCTATCAGTCACCGAAAATTTCAAATAGCAGTCTGAGTCTGTATTTTTTACTTCTTTAACTATCAATTCTACAAATCCTTTCTCAGTAAATTTTATAGCGTTTCCAATTAAATTGAACAAAATTTGAGAAAGCTTAGTGGGATCGCCAATTAAATTATCACATACATTTGGACTAATCTGACACAATAATTTAATGCCCTTATCTTTTGCGGTTGAATCCAATAATTCAATTACTGAATGAACTGTTTTTGATACTGAAAAACGAACTTCTTCTAAAGTCATTTTATTAGCTTCAATTTTAGAAAAGTCAAGTATATCGTTAATGATATACATTAAATTTTGACTCGCTTTTTTAATAGCTTCAACACTTTGTTTTTGATCATTATCTAAGCTAGTGCTTTCAAGTATTCTTGCAAAACCAATGATTCCATTCATAGGAGTACGTATTTCGTGACTCATATTAGTTAGAAATTGTTCTTTGATAATCACAGCTTGCTCTGCTAATTCTTTAGCTTTAATAAGCTCTGATTCAGTTCGCTTTTGTTCTGTAATATCTTGAATCGTACCTAGGATTTTACAAGGTTTATCTTTCTCATCAATCAAGCATTTAATAAATTGATTGATGTATTTAATATTGCCTTCTTTAGTTGTTATAGCATGATAAAACTGCACTTCAGCTCTAGTAGTCTTTACATCGTAAAGATTTTTTTCAAAACGCACTAAGTCTTTTTCGTCTGTAATACACGTTTTAATAAAATCTACTGATAACGATTGCTCACAATCAACTTCAAAAATAGTGTAGAATTCATCTGAAAAAAACATTTCATCATTAGCTAAATTAAATTCCCAACTACCAATTTTAGCTAACTTCTGCGCTTCTAAAAGACGCGTTGAATTTACTTTAAGTGCTAATTCAGTTATTTTTCGCTGCTTTAAACTATCGTGCAATTTCATCGCATTTCTAATGCTTTGAGATACACCATCAGGCGTTAGTAAAGTTTTAGGGATGTAATCAGAAGCACCACTTAATATCGCCTGACTTGCAATTTTTTCGTCTCCTTGAGAGGTTACAAAAATCACGGGAGTTTCAATACCACGATCACGAATTTTTTTAAGAAAAGAAATGCCATCCGTATCTGGCATCATATAATCTAAAAAGATTAAATCATATTCTAAGGATTCGATTTTTATTATTCCTTCTTTAGCAGAGAAAACGCTATCGACCTCTGCCACAATGCCCGACTGAGATATGGAGCGACTGATCGTTATGGAATCGATTTTATCATCGTCCATTATTAATATTTTTAAAGCGACTGCCATAATACTGTGTTGGTTTAACTTATAACTCAATTATATTCCAATAATCATTTAGCACAGAAAAACAGTTATTTAACTCTTGTACTCCAAAAGTTATTGGTATATATCCTGCAATATTTAAATTTAATGCAGCTAATTTATTAGACTGCGAAACGGAATTAGTGATTACGAAGACTAGCATTGACTTTAAATCTGGATGACTCCTTAAAGTGTTCAATAAATGCATACCTTCATCTTTTGTCCTATTTACGTCTATTAAGACTATTTTAGGAACGGGAAATACTTTACATGATCCCTCGAGCATTGACAACGCTTCATCTTCATTGCAAGCAGAATATAATGTAGGTTTTATTTCAAAGTCTGAAAAGAAGCCTTTAATACTCTCTAGAATAGTTACTCGATCGTCAACTAATAAGATACTTATATTCGCCATAACATAAATGGATTTTAATGCCTACATTTCACATAGTTGCCAAAAATTCTTAAGTGTAGCAACTGAAGTCAGAAACTTTTCAAAAGACAATGGTTTAAGTATATATCCTGCTACATTGAGATTGTAAGCATTTATTTTGTCTGAATCTTCATTTGAAGTCGTCATAACAAAAACGGAGATATTTTTAAGCTTTTCGTTTTCCCTCATTACTTTTAGAAATTCAATACCATTCATTTTTGGCATATTTATATCTAAAATTATAATTTTTGGAAGCGGAATAATTTGATTTTCTAACATCTCTAAAGCTTCAATACCGTTACCAGCAACAAAAAGCGGATTCTTTATATTATTTTTAGAGAATGCTCTTTTCACATTCATTACATCTACTTCGTCGTCTTCGACCAATAAAATGTTTACCAATTTCTGGTTCATAATTTTAGCTTTTTAATATTATATTTTTAGGCCAATTTAGTGTAAAAATTGAACCATTTTCTATACCTTCTGTGTATTTAATTTTTCCTCCAACTAATTTTATTATTTTACAACTAATTGCTAATCCTGCTCCAGTAGTGTCCACAACATCTTTAGAATTTACAGTATAGAAAATAGAGTATATTTTATGCGCTACCTCTTCGGGAATACCGGGACCGTTATCTGTAATTTCGATTATATAATCCGTTTCACTTTCTAAAATAGTGATGCTAACTTTTTTATTAACTTTATCATTAAATCGCACCGCATTATCAATCAAATTCAGCACTACTTTTTGCAACTTTGCGCCTAGAGTTACAACGTTTTCTTTGATGAGGTTTGCCTTTACAACAAATTCAATCTTAGGATCACTATTAAACAAGTCAATACAGTTTCCAATAATTTTAGGGATATTAACTTCATAAAACTCTAAATCCATTCTGTCTACACGCGATAGCTCTAACAAACCATTCATCATATTTTCAAGTCGGTTGACTCTGTTTTTCAGCAATCCAAAATTGGTTGTAATATCCTCACTCAATCCATTTTCTAAATCTTCTTCAATCCAAGTTGTTATATTTGAAATTGCTCTCATTGGCGATTTTATATCATGAGAAACAATATAAACAAACTCATCGTATTCTTTTTTTAAAGCGGTCAATTCCTCTTGGCAATTTTTTAAAGATTCCTCCATTATATTCTATTTAGGGAATGTAAATATGAAACTACAGCCCTCGTTTTCTACTGATTCAATATAAATTATTCCACCTTTTTCTTCAATAATTTTCTTGACTATTGACAATCCAACTCCCGTACTTTCCTTTACATCGCGGGCTACAATGGTTTGAAAAATTTTAAATACTTTTTGATGATACTCCTCTGCGATTCCAGGTCCATTATCAGTTACAGTAAACTGATGATAACCCGGTAAAGATTCATAATGACATTCAATCTTTCCAATTAATTTATCATTATATTTCACTGCATTACTAATCAAGTTGCTAAAAACCTGCTCTAAAAGTATTTTTTCTGATTCAATTATAGGAAATTCATCACCGATAATAACTTCAAATCCTGTTTTAGGAACGATAGAGTCAATTACTTGGTGCAACATGGATTTTAGATCAATCGTTTCATGTTCTATTTCAACACGACCTATTCGAGAATATTCTAAAACACCATTAATTAAATTTTCCATTCTTAAAACACGGCCACGAAGCAAGTCAAAATTTGAACTCACATCCTGTGGCATTGTAGGCATGTCCTCAACAATCCATTCCGCTAGATTATTGATTGCTCGTAACGGCGCTTTTAAATCATGAGAAACTACGTATGCAAACTCATCCAGTTCTTTATTCTTCTTTTCAAGATTTTTCAACACATTAGTTAAATTTTCCTCTGCAATCTTTTGATCTGTAATATCTGTACTGATGGAGATATATTGATAAGGTCGATTTTGATCATCTTTAAAGGGAACAATTGTCATTCTTTCCCAATAGCAAGATCCATCTTTAGCTAAATTGCGAATTTCACCTTTCCAAATATCACCATTAACTATTGTATTTAAAATTGCTTTGGCACCTACTTTAACAAAATATCCTGTGATATCACGCTGATTTTTTCCTATTAATTCTGCTTCCTCGTATTTAGAAACTGTACAGAAATTTTCATTCACATATGTTAACAATCCATTTTTATCAGAAATAGAGACTATAGCGGATTCATCAAGAGCGGAACGAATATCTCTAATTTCTTTTGATTTTCTAATAAGTTCTTGCTCTGCAACTGTAATTTCAGTTATATCTTGAATAATTCCTTTAAGCTCTATAACTTCTCCCTTTTCGTTTTTAAAGGGTTGGCCAATCTCCAAAATATGTTTTATACTTCCATCATTCAGAACAATTCTATATTTAATCTTGAAACTTTCACCTATTTTAATGGCGTTCTCAGTGCTTTTATCCATCTTTTCCAGATCATCTGGATGAATTCTATTTTTAAAAGCTTGAAACAATTGATCAGCAGGCAAATTATCCATTTCAAATATTTGATAATGCCCTTCTGACCAAATAAGATCATGGGACTTTATAGTATATTTCCAGCTACCAATTTTCGCAATATTTTGTGACTCATTTAGTAAATTAGCACGGTCAATAAGATTTTGTTCCGCTGCTTTTTCCTCTGTTACATTTCGAGCGATGCAATATAGATTTCCAGTGATGGGATCTGGAGATGTATTCCAGCTTAATGCAATATAATCTCCATTTTTACATCTAAAACGATTTACAAAACTAACAGTTAATTCTCCTGTTACCAGTTTCTCAACTTCCTTTGATGTATCAGCTAAATCATCAGGATGGACGAAATCAACAAAAGCAGTACCTTCCAACTCTTCTTTCGAATAACCTAAAACTTTTGTAAATGCTGGATTAACTTTGTAAAACAGACCATTGACATTTGCTATACAAACTAAGTCTTTAGAAAGCTCAATGAAATTCTGTAATTCTTTCTGAGATTCAAGAAAATCTGAATGTTTCATTCGAGAATCTAGTAAAGTAACAACCTGATCCGCTAAAAGCTTTAAAGCATTTTTTTGCTCATCAGATAGATTTTTTGGTTCCGTGTCAATAACACATAGCGAACCCATATTCAAGCCTTCTTTAGTGCGTAGTGGAGCACCAGCATAAAAACGAATATCAGGATTACCTGTTACTAAGGGATTGTCTGAAAATAATAGGTCTTCAGTAGCATTTGGAACTTCAAATACTTCGTCACCCATAATGGTATATTGACAAAATGAAATCTCTCTTGGTGTTTCAGTGGCATCGATACCAAATCTTGATTTAAACCATTGACGATCTTCGTCAATAAGACTCACTAAAGCGATTGGAGTTTTGCAAATAAAAGAGGCAAGTTGCGTAATTGCATCGTATTCCTTCTCAGACAAAGTATCCATAACGGAGTACTTTTTGAGCGCTTCTAATCTTTTAACTTCATTTTCAGGTATAGGATACTTTTTCATTAACTTGGGGCTGTTTTGTAAAAGTGAACTGCAATCTCGATAAATTACGCAGATTAGACAATAATGATCTCTGCCACTACTATAAGTTCTTTGCTGCTTAAATAAACGGTTGCCTTACAAAAATAAAATTATTTTTGAATTAAACAGTGACTTAACACGTTATTCTTTACCAAATACGGAAAAGAGCAGCAGTTATTATTCGTACTTTTTCTTATTATATCTTTTTACTCCTATTTAAGCTATAATGAGAGCTATTAATACATGCAATTTAAAATAAAAACTATTCATTCCGTAGATTGAAGTAAGACTATTTTTAAAACTTTCTCGTACCTTAAAAAAATTAAAATTTAGAAAATAGAGCGATTAGAAGTTTACGTTTTAAATTTTATTTTGCTAGTATCTCTCATTCGAAAAAATCAAATTTATGTTCGTAATTAATCCTTGAAGAGACTTACAACCGTAAAGAGAACTTTCTACTTGCGCATAGTAAACTTAAAAACGAATCGTTTCCAAACAACTAAATAAAACAACCTATTGAAGTTTTCTATATCATTTAACGAGTATGATCTAACTGTAATTCTCTGATTTATAAAGTCCTTTAATTAAAAAATTGATTAAATTTGGAACAAGAGAACGCAAATTTTTAACATGACCTCACTCTGTTTTCTATAAACCGAAATAAATAAAAACAAAATGGCATTTATTGACTATTATAAAATTCTTGAAATAGATAAAAAAGCGACAGAAGCTGAGATTAAAAAAGCGTATCGCAAACTTGCTCGTAAATACCATCCTGATTTAAATCCAAATGACAAGGAAGCCGAAAAGAAATTTAAAGAATTAAACGAGGCAAATGAAGTTTTGAGCCACGTCGAAAACAGAAAAAAGTACGACGCTTACGGTGAAAACTGGCAGCATGGAGAGCAATATGAAAAATCGACACAGCAGCAACAGCAATATCAAGGCAATGGTCAACAAGGAGGTTTCAATGAAGGTGCAGACTTTTCTGATTTTTTCGAATCTATGTTTGGTGGTCGCACTCAAGGCAATGGCGGTCGTAGAACAACACAATTTAAAGGACAAGATTTTAACGCTGAACTACAATTAGATTTAAAAGATGTTTTCGCCACTCACAAACGAACTTTAACTATAAATGGTAAAAATATCAGAATTACAATTCCTGCAGGAGTTGAGAACGGCCAACAAATAAAAATCAGCGGATTAGGTGGCGAAGGATCTTCTAACGGGCCAAAAGGTGATTTATACATTACTTTCTCCATTGAAAATCACACTAATTTCAAATTAGAGAAACATAATTTGTATACTACCGTCGATGTGGATTTATATACTGCAATACTAGGCGGAGAAATCACTGCAGACACTTTTAACGGGAAAGTAAAACTAATTTTAAAACCTGGAACTCAAAACGGAAGTAAAGTCAAATTGAAAGGAAAAGGATTTCCTGTTTATAAAAAAGAGGGAGAATTTGGAGACTTATATATTACTTATCAAATAAAAATTCCAACAAATCTCTCTGAAAAGGAAAAAGAATTATTTACTGAACTTGCAAAATTAAAAACCTCATGAATATAGAAAAATTAATACCAATCCCAGACCTATGTTCCTATTATGAAGTTGAAATGTCATTTTTTACAAAACTTAGTGAAATGGGCCGATTAGAAATAATAAAGATCGAAAGCAGTTCGTATATCGATTTAGACGCAATTTACGAAATTGAAAAAATGATTCATATTCATCAAGATTTAGAAGTTAATTTAGAAGGAATAGACGTTGTTTTGAACATGTTACAAAAATTAGATGGATTACAAAGTGAATTACAATCTTTAAAAAATAGACTTAGACTTTACGAAAGTTAGATTGTTCTGATCTGCTTTAAAAATATAAAAAGAGTAAATTTTGATTTTGGAAAATTTTGAATCACTTTTATTTTAGTGAAAAGTTTATTTAATATACATTACAGATGCAGATGAGCAAAGAAAATCTTTTGCAATATAACCGTAAAAAATATCTTTATAGAATCAATATTCACTAAGAGCCTTTCGAAAAACACCGAAGAAAGGAAGAATTAGCGTAAAATATATTAAAATAATTATCACGCACTAATTCTTAATAAATAGAAAACCCAAATTAGAATTTTACTAATTTGGGTTTTCTATTTATAATTAATTCTTTATATCGTTTTTAAAGCTTCGATAAGAGCATC
Source organism: Flavobacterium weaverense (assembly GCF_003688495.1). GTDB lineage: Bacteria > Bacteroidota > Bacteroidia > Flavobacteriales > Flavobacteriaceae > Flavobacterium > Flavobacterium weaverense. Next base: position 578,185 of record NZ_REFH01000009.1, read on the forward strand.
GATATCTTGCAGTTTATTAAAATGACTAAAAGAAATTCTTAAACTTGGTTTTTTTAAATCTTGATCTGAAAGCATTTCTAATAAAACGTGGGAAGGCTTTATACTTCCTGACTGGCAAGCACTTCCTCTAGAAACTGCGATTCCCTTCATATCTAAATGAAATAAAATCATTGCTGTTTTATCTTCGGGAAAAGGTAATAGTACGTTTAAAATAGTGTAAAAGCCATCAACATCTCCATTTACTTTATAATCTGGAAACTCTATTTCTAATTTGGATAAAAGATATTCTCTTAGGTCTAAAATATGACTTTTTTCTGTTTCCAAGTTGGTATAGGATAACTCTAACGCTTTTGCCATTCCTGCAATTTGATGCAAAGCCTCAGTTCCAGCGCGTAATCCTTTTTCTTGCTCTCCACCAAAAAATAATGGTTGGATACCAGAATTTTTTCGAATAAAGGTAAAACCGACACCTTTAGGTCCGTGAAATTTATGAGCACTTGCAACGATAAAATCAACTGCTGTTATCTGTAAATCTATTTCTATTTTACCAATGGATTGTACGGTATCCGAATGAAACAAAGCAGCATGTTCTTTACAAATTATACCAACGCGTTCTAAATCTAAAATAGTACCAGTCTCATTATTAACATGCATCAAACTCACCAGCGTTTTCTCGTCGTGAGATAACAATTCCACTAAATGAGTGATATCAATTTCTCCGCTTGCTTTGACGTTTACATAATCTATTTTAATATCAAATTCTTTTTGTAAAACCAATGCAGTGTACAAAACCGCATGATGTTCCATTCTACTAGTGATTATTCGCGTCACTTGTAAATCCTTGACAGCCGAACGAAGAATCCAGTTATTAGCTTCTGTGCCGCAAGAAGTAAAAATAATCTCTTGTGCAGTCGCATTTAAATTTTGTGCAATTGATTTTCTTGAAAGTTCTAAAACACTTTTAGACTTGCGTCCTAAGCTATGAGTTGAAGAAGGGTTACCATAATCTTCTGCTAATACCTTAGTCATTTCTTGAATTACTTCAGGCCGAAGTGCCGTCGTTGAGGCATTATCGAGATATATATTTTTCATTTTGTTTTATTATAAAGCATTAAAAAAAACTACTTTTTGTTCAATAGTAGTATTCTGCGGGAGAATAAAGCTTTGGCATTAAAGACCACTATCGAAATTAAAATTAAAAAATAGGAAAATAATTGTAATGTGCTGACTTGTTCATTGTAATAAAAAATCGCTACTAAAAACGTTATTATAGGATTAATATAAAGCATAATCCCTACCGCTGAAGAATTGATTCCTTTAAGTGCATACAAATTTAAAAACAGTGGGATTATCGTAAAAAACACCACAACAAAAAACATACAAGCATAAAATAAAGGTTCTGTAGGAAGCGCGCCGCTGTAACTAGGATAAAAAGGAAGAATAACTACAGCTGTAAAAAGCAACTGTATTGTTAACGCTAAAAATTTATCCATTTGGCTATTTTTTCGTTGACTAACAAGATAAAGAGCATAGGTTGTGGCGACTATAAGACTGTAGAATATATCGGTAAAATGATTAAATGACAATAAGACGCAGCTAAAAAGACTGATCATAACAGCTATCCATTGTATTTTACTTAATTTCTCTTGCAAAATAAAGAAAGCGAAGACTGTAGTTAGAATTGGGCATATTAAGTACGCTAAAGATGCTGCTTTAACGCTGACATGATTGACCACATAAATAAAAACAAACCAATTTAAAATAAGAAAGACAGCTCCTCCCAGAGTTAGAGATATTACACTTCTCTTTTGTCGCAAGGTGCTACTTTTAAATTGTCTCCAATCTTTCCTTAATACGTTTCTTCGGAAAGCAAGGTTGATCGTTACCATCGTCAATACACTAAAAAACACACGGTAAAAAAGAATATCAAGTGAAGCGTAATTATGCAATGGTTTTAAAGCGAAACTAAAAAAACCCCAGAGAAAGAATGCTATAAAAGCAGCCGAATAATATTTATTAACTGGCATAAGAAGTATTAAATTGCTGCAAATATACTGATTTCATTCTGCTTTAACACGTTTCAAATCGTTCTTGAATATAAAAATAAGTAATAATTCTTCTCAAATTTTAAGTGCGTAACAAACACAATTTGATGTTAAATAATCTAATTTTAAAGGGTATTCCATTTGGAACAAATTAAAAATTCTATTTTTGTTAGAAATATTATAAAAATGAAAAGAATAATTGGTTTATTGATTTTTACTTTGTGTTTAAACAGTTGCGACGACGGAGATTTAATACAAGAAGACATTAGCTTTGACACTGTTGGCGTGCAGCAATGCGCATCAAATTCGCTACTTTATAAAGTAAAAGACAGTGAGGCTTTAATTTTTAACGCCACTGGAATTAATTTTCCAACAGAGACTACAACTCAAACACTAAACGTAAGTGAGTCCAACCGTTTAATTTATCGTTTTTATAATAACAAGGTTACATCTGCTACAATCTGTGACGCTATTCCACCGGCTATTCCTGTTGTAACAGATCAGTGGTCAGCAACTGGAGGCAAAATAATTATAAATACTACAGCGGTCAAAACTGTAAAGGATACTGATAATAGCTCTAAAATTACGGGTTATAACCATAATATTACTTTTAAAAACATCACATTTAATAAAAGCGACGGTAAAACTCAAGTATACGAGACGTTTACTTTTGGTGACTTGGTTGTAAGCGCAACAGCATTACCATTAGCTTTTACAAAAGTTTTAAAGCAATGTCCTTCCACTAAACAAGTTTACGACAAGAACAGTAGCGAAGCGCTAATATTAGATATTGATCCAGCACTAATTGTTAATACAGCTACACAGTTAAACGCTCCGAGAACAGGTTTGATATCAGATATGAAAAATAAACTAACGTATAGATTATTCTCTGGCTTATTAACCGATGACTACTTTTGTAATAGTGTTTATCCAGCAACTCCTGCAATTATTGAGGAATGGATTGCAGTACCCGGAGTAGCAAATACAACTGGAATCATCGAGGTAACAACTACAATTTTTGGAAATGGATTCAAGCATACTATCGTCATAAAAAAAGGAAAATTAAAGAAAGGAAATAGCGATTTTCTTTTAGGTGATAATTACATTTATGGTGAATTACTAACCACTAATTAGGCTTATAAATAACGTATATAATAGCATTAGAACTGCTCCCAATAAATAGTAAAAGGTCTTATTTTAAACTGAATTTTCTATGTGAATTTCAGTTTAAAATTGGACCTCTTTTTTAATCTAAAAATAGATGTAGCAAATTACATCGCGCTTTGTTTTATAAAAACTTCGGTGGCACCTTGACCATATTTTTGATAATTACCCTCTACAAAAGCAATGTTATCGTATCTTCCTAACAAGAAATCTAGCTCTGCTTTTAACACTCCTTCACCAACGCCGTGAATAAAAACTATCTTGGGAATTCTATTTCTAATTGCAAATTCAATGTGACGTTTAGCCGTATCAGTTTGTAATGTAAGAATGTCATAATTTGACATTCCACGTTTGTTAGGAACTAATTTTTCTATGTGCAAATCAAATTCTGGAGCAGGAATTTCATGCTTAGATTTCTTCTCTTTTACAAAACTTCGAGCTTTTGGAATTTCTTTTTCCTTAGAAATTTCACTTACATCAAATCTTCTAATAGAATCAAGTAAGTTACTGGAATCGTTTATTTTAAGTAATTCATTGACAAAAAATGTCATCACAAATCCATCCTGTGTTTCTATTGTGATTTGGTCGCCTTGCACTGACAGCACTACTCCATCCATCGCTTCATCAAGTACCGAAACTTTATCCCCTTTTTTATACATTGTCATCTTCTTTATCTTGATTCTTACTTGGTGTTTTTGCGCTCAATTGCATCATGCCAAACATGAAAACTGCAATTGCGCCAACCATTATATAAACGTTTTTTTCAGCACTCGCCTGTTGGTATAGCGCCACTAATATGGCTACTATCATTATGGGAATTAGAAACTTTTTCATCTTTTAAAATATCAGATTCCAAAAGTAATGAATTTAAAATTACCTCTTTATTATTTCAATGCTTAGTTAATTTATTGTAAAATTGTAAAAAATAAAACTGTTGGATTTAGAAAAATATATGTTCCCTTGTTTAAGCAAAACACTCTTTGGAATAGAGTGTTTAGGTTGCGGATTTCAGCGAAGTTTTTTTCTGCTTTTACAAGGCGATATTTCTGGATCTTTTAAAATGTATCCAGCACTTTTTACGACTTTTTTATTTCTTTTAATTCTTGGATTAAATCATTTTGACACCTCCAGAAATTATAAAAAATCACTTCTGTTTTCGGCAATTTTAAACGGAACATTTATGATTGTAGGTTATGTTTTTAAAAACTACTGCTAAGATTAATTTCATTTTTACTCTTGTTAAAAACTTATTTAATTCTAGATAAAATGTCGTTCATCATTTCGATTTGTACTTTTTGAATTTCGATCAATTCTTCTTGCTGATGCATAATTAAATGATCCAGTTTTTCATGTAGCATCCTTATTTCCAATTCCGATTTTAAGTTGATCATATAATCTTTCTTGGCTCTTTCTCTATCTTTCTCTTCTTGGCGATTTTGACTCATCATAATCACTGGTGCTTGAAGTGCCGCTAAACATGATAATATTAAATTCAGCAAAATGAAAGGATAAGGATCAAAACCTTTATCTAAAAGAGTGTAGATGTTTGCCAAAATCCACAATAAAATAAAAATACCAAACATTATGATAAATTTCCAGCTTCCGCCAAAAGCAGCTACTGTATCAGCAACTTTTTGTCCTATGGTTCTATAACCTATTTCGTCTTCTACAGTATTAACTAATGACACATCCGCCTTTAGCGAACCAATTACTTTATTTTCCAAGTTTGAAAACTCCCCTATTTCAACCGATAGATAATTAGAAATATATTTCTCTCTATACATATTAAGTTCTTCAATAGAAAGAAATTTATTTTCATCAAAATCAGGATAATCCGCTTGTATCAGCGTAAAAATAGGGTCGCGTACAGTTTTTGCAGAAATTCTGTCGGAAATAGGAAATTCCTTTTTAGAAACATCACTTATAAAAGTTGAGTCATTTTTCATAGTAGTTCATTTATTGGCTAATTTTAAGAGAACCATATTAGTAAGTTATCTTATAAATACTAAATGTATAAATTATTACGAGAAATAATTTAAATAATAATGGAGGAAATTTTTCTGTATATATTCTTTAATCCCATTCCATGTTTTCCAAATTACTTCAATACCTTTGTTTTAAGCGTTATGAATAGATAAGTGAAGTAATTTAACTGAAAATTATTAGTAATAATAGCTGGAATTATTGAGAGTTTAGTAATGCAATTATCAAATTGAAATTAAAGAGAATACGATGAAATCGCAAAAAATAATTGACTTAATTGGTAATACTCCTTTAGTGGAATCTACCAAATTGGTAAAAAATAAAAATGTAAAACTTCTATTAAAATTAGAGGGAAATAATCCTGGAGGAAGTGTAAAAGATCGAGCTGCTTATTTCATGATCAAATCGGCAATGGAAAGAGGCGAAATCAAAAAAGGTGATAAACTAATAGAAGCTACAAGCGGAAATACAGGTATTGCGCTAGCGATGATAGCCCAATTATTCAACATAGAGATAGAATTAGTATTACCTGAAGATTCGACTAAGGAACGCACCCAAACAATGCGAGCTTACGGCGCTACAGTTATCTTGACACCTGCTAGTACAGGAATCATTGGATCGAGAGACTATGCAGATAAAAAAGTAGCTGAAGGTGGTTACATTATGCTGAATCAATTTGCAAATGATGACAATTGGAAAGCACATTATAATACAACCGGTCCAGAAGTGTGGAAAGATACTGATGGAACTGTAACTCATTTTGTGGCAGCGATGGGAACAACCGGAACAATTATAGGAACTTCGACCTATCTAAAAGAACAAAATTCTAATATTCAAATCGTAGGAGCTCAACCTAGTGATGGATCTCAAATTCCAGGAATTAGAAAATGGCCTCAAGAATATTTGCCAAAAATATTTGACGCATCAAAAGTAGACACAATAATAGAAGTTTCAGAAAAAGAAGCTCGTGCGATGACAAAACGATTAGCGCTGGAGGAAGGTATATTTGCTGGAATGAGTAGCGGCGGATCAGTTGCTGCTGCTATCAAAATAGCAAATACTCTAGAATCAGGAGTGATAGTTGCTATTATTTGCGACCGCGGTGACCGTTATTTATCTTCAGACCTGTTTGATTAACTTTAATCCTTAAGTTGAAAACAAAAAAGCTTGGTTTTAGTAAAACCAAGCTTTTTTTATAATAAAAATTTAAATTTATTTCAATGTTGCAGTTGTAGAAATTTCTGCATTTAATAATTTCGAAATAGGACAGTTTTTCTCTGCTTTTGTAACTTGCTGCTGAAATGCTTCATCAGAAATTCCTTTTACACTAGCATTAACAGTCAAATGTGAACTAATAACTGTAAAATCTACTAAATCAATATCACATTTTGTTTCAATACTTCCTACTTCAAAACCTTCTTCAGTTAAATAAGCGGAAAGCTGCATCGTAAAACATCCTGCATGCGCTGCGGCTATTAGCTCCTCTGGATTTGTACCAACACCCTCTTCAAAGCGTGATTTAAATGAATATTGTGTATCCTGTAAAGTTGTACTTTGGGTACTTATTTTTCCGTCTCCTTCTTTTAATGAACCATTCCAAACTGCTGTTGCATTTCTTTTCATAATAACTTTATTTTTAAATGAATTAACTTAAATGTATTGTTGGTATAAATTTAGATTCTAAAAAGATTGTGAACATTTTTTTGCTTAAAGTAAAAAAACATAACCCTTAAAAATCTATCTTCTCTCAAATTTAGCTCATTTAATCCTACTTTTCTTTTAAAAACACGCTTTTTAACGAAATTTTAAAGTATAATTACACTTATTTCATATTATTAAAAAGTATAGAAAAAGTTGATCCTAAATTGACTCCAGCACTATCTAAGGTCAAATTTCCTTGATATTTCTCAACTATTTTTTTACATAAGTACAATCCAATTCCAGTTGAAGGTTCGTTTGAAGTACCAACCCTACTTCTAGTGGTAAACTTTCTATACAGCTCTTCTTTATATTTTCGGTCAAAACCAATCCCGGAATCAGAAACTACAAGTCCAATTTTACCATCAATCATACTTGCTTTAAATTGGATTTTGCTTTCTGGGTAAGAAAACTTTATCGCGTTATCAATCAAGTTTACCAAAACTCTAACCAACAAATCCTCTTCGATTGTTAAAAGCACTTCGTCAATTTCGAAAATAGGGGTTAAGTGTATTTTTTTCGAAATTAATTTTGGAGCGGCTTGTATAAGTACAATATCAAAAATTGAGCGCAAATTGATAGTATTCACCTTTAAGGGACGATTTAAAAGTTCTTCCTCATCTTTCATTAGTTTTATAAAAATTTCTATAAAAACAAACTGCTGGGTAGTACTCTTTTTAATTAATTGAGCATATTCTTGCACTGTTTCTGAAGGATTTTCATCCAAAATAAGTTCGGCCAAACCTTGCGAATTTCCAGTGAAGTTTTTAAAGTCGTGTGAAAGCAAATAAATTAGATCTTGATTATCATTTAAAGATCGCTCATTCTCTAGAATCGATTTTTGAATATTGCACATTAGTAAACCTGCTTCATCAGTAAAACCTACGGGCAAAGATGGAACTTCTCGCTCATTTCTGTAGTTATCTAGAGCTTTAGAGGCAATTTCAATTGGCTTAATTAAATGCTTTAAAAAATATAATGTAGCGGCACTCGCGATCAATGTCATAACGAGCGCCACAATTAATATTGTATTTGCCGAAATATTATTACTGCCATAAAGCACATAAAATAGCATTCCTATTAGCGGAATGTGGATTCCAATAAATGCCACAAAAAGAAATTTAAAAGCATAGCTCTTTTTTAAAAAACTAATTGTAGATAATTTCTGATATAATTTCATTCTACTTCTTTTTTCGTAAATATAGAGATAAACTATATACGATACATGCCTATTTAGCTACATTTATAAACTGTTTAACATTGTTTGAATTTATTTTTTTGACGCTACAATAACTACGATCTTCATCGAAAAATATAATTTAAAAATTAAGTTTAAACGGAATTAAAAAAAATATAATTTTCAAACTTCGATACTATGGCAGATAACTTTCAGAGTCAAGATTGGCCCAACCTAAAGAAATATAGAGAAAAGAATAGTATTCTTCCGCTCCTTAAGCAAGAAGATGAACGAGTTATCTTTTTTGGGGACTCTATAACTGAATTTTGGAGTACTGTCGATCCCAATTTTTTTGCCGACAAAAAATACGTTAATCGGGGAATTAGTGGACAAACAACACCACAAATGCTGATTCGTTTTAGAGCCGATGTCATCGCTTTAAAACCTACTGTAGTTGTAATTCTCGCAGGTATAAATGACATTGCTGGAAATACCGGTTTCTCAACTATTGCAATGATTACTGATAATATTTTCTCAATGATTGATATCGCTAAAGCAAATAAAATAAAAGTTATTCTTTGTTCGGTTTTGCCGGCTTTTGATTTTCACTGGAGACCAAATCAAGAACCAATTGAGAAAATAAAAACACTGAACGAGATTCTTAAAGATTATGCTTTTGCAAATAAAATTGAATTCATTGATTATTACAGTTCTATGGTAGACGATTGTCAGGGACTTAAAAAAGAATTATCTGATGATGGCGTGCATCCCAATAAAAGTGGATACCAAGTTATGCAACCACTTGCTGAGAAAGCAATTATGTTAGCTTTGAGTAGAAAATAAAACATCTTTTTCAATACGATAAAAGTATCAACTTCTTTTCACATCTATATTGAAGGCGTTAGTATAAAAATCTAAACTTATAATAAAATACATTGCAAATTATCAAAACTATTTTTTGAAATGGTTTTGATACGTAAATTTTATATTATTTAACCTCATAATAATTCTAACAATTTTTTACATCATAAAATGTACTTTAATGTTAAGTTAAAGCCAATACTCTCGATCTACCGCTCGCTTGAATTTTGAATGTTACCTTTGCTATAAATCATAGCAAAAACAATGAATTCACTTATTAAAATACAATTCCTTATAAAGTTTGACACCAAATGGTTAACTGATTATTTTAACATCGAACCTAAAGTTGCTGTTTATATTTCTATTCCTATACTACTTTTTGGACTACTAATCATTTGCTACATTTCTTGGTTGATAACTAAAAAATTAATTGTTACATCAATTAATAGACTTTTTGTAAAGACTAAAATTACGTGGGATGATATCTTAATTCAGAAAAAAATATTTGATAAACTTGCTTTCATTATCCCAGCAGAAATTGTCATTTTCACTTTGCCCTCTATATTAGCGGACTACCCTACAATTTCAAAGTATATAGTTACATTCACTACGATGGTCGTTTTGCTAGTAATTATTTGGACCGTTATTGCGTTGCTAGCTGTAATCAATGAAATCATGTCTAAATCATTGATTTTTAAAGACAAACCCATTACTAGCTACATTCAAGTTCTTAATATTGTAGTTTATTTTATAGGAGGCATTTTAATTCTATCTCTAATGTTAGGTAAAAGTCCACTATACTTTCTTGGAGCTATGGGAGCTATGACTGCTATTTTATTATTAATTTTCAAAGACACAATCTTAGGTTTTGTCGCTAGTGTACAAATGTCGGTTTATGATATGGTACGTGTTGGAGACTGGATTGCTATGCCAAAATATGATGCAGATGGTGATGTAATGTCTATTAATTTATCCACAGTCAAAATTCAAAACTGGGATAAAACGATAACTACAATTCCAACATATGCATTTATCAATGATTCCTTCAAGAACTGGCGTGGAATGAGCAATTCAGGGGGACGAAGAATAAAAAGATCAATATATCTTAAGGTAAGTAGCTTTTGTTTCTGTGATAAAGAAATGCTTACTGAATTCAAAAAATACGCGCTCATCAAAGAGTACATCATTAAAAAAGAAGAAGAAATAAAGAAATGCAATTCTTCGCTGTTTAATGAAGATTCTGATGAAGTTAATTTTAAAAGTCTTACAAATATTGGTATTTTTAGAATTTATGCTGAAAATTACATTCTTTCAAATCCACATATTAATTGCGAAATGGCAACTATGGTGAGACAACTCGATCCTACTTCTCAAGGAATGCCGTTAGAAATATATTGTTTTACGCATGATAAGGAATGGGCAAAGCACGAAGCAGTAAAATCAGATATTTTTGATCATTTATTAACCATTGCTTCTCAATTCCAACTGGAAGTTTTTGAAGAGCCTTCTGGAAGAGATTTTAGAAGTTTGAGTGCCATAACTATTCAAAAACCAATTTTAAATTAAAGTATAATTATCACTTACTTCATAAAATTTAAAGTTGGAAATATAGATTGTGTCTAAAAATTGTTTGAAAGCACAATCCCTGCCCCTGATTGCAGTGGAAAAACTCCATTAATTAAAGCTTTGCAACTCTTGTTAGTAAAGAGCGACCAGTGGAAGCTCCTTTACTGACGTAGCGTTGCAGCTTAAATTAATGAAGATTTGTAGCGGAAAGCAGGATAAGGCCCAAATAAAAATACTACTTTTTGAAAATAGTTGACATTTTGAATTTATAAAACCAATCAAAGGCTTATTTTTGCGCCATGGCTAAGAAAAATACAGACAAAGTTGTCTTTCATCAAATAAAAGTCCTTGATGCTGGTGCAAAAGGCGTTTCGGTAGCAAAGGCTCCCGATGGAAAAGTAGTTTTTATTCCTAATGTCGTTCCTGGCGACGTAGTGGACGTGCAAACGTTTAAAAAACGTAAAGCATATTACGAAGGAAAAGCAATTCATTTTCATGAATATTCTGAGCATAGAATCGAACCTATTTGCGAACATTTTGGTGTTTGTGGTGGTTGTAAATGGCAGAATATGAAGTACAGCCAACAGTTGTACTATAAACAAAATGAAGTATTAAATCATTTACAACGCATAGGGAAAGTAGAACTTCCTGAATTTGAGCCAATTTTAGGTTCCGAAAAACAGTTTTTCTACAGAAATAAGATGGAATTTTCGTTTTCTAATAGCCGTTGGTTAACAGAAGCTGAGATTGGAAGTACTGAAGATTTAGGAAATAGAAATGCGCTAGGTTTCCATATTCCGAAAATGTGGGATAAAATTCTAGACATCAATAAATGTCATTTACAAGAAGATCCTTCTAATGCAATTAGAAACGAAGTTCGTTCTTTTGCAAATGAGCATGGCTTAACTTTTTTTAATCCAAGAGCGCATGAAGGTTTGTTACGAACTTTAATGTTGCGAACATCTTCCACTGGTGAAATCATGGTATTGATTCAGTTTTTTGAAAATGATAAAGCTAATAGAGAATTACTTTTAAATCATATCTACGAGAAATTCCCGCAAATTACTTCTTTACAATACGTGATAAACAGCAAAGCAAACGATACTTTGTATGATACTGATATTAAATTATACAAAGGAAGAGATTACATTTTAGAAGAAATGGAAGGTTTAAAATTTAGTATTAATGCTAAATCTTTCTATCAAACCAATTCTGATCAAGCATACGAATTATACAAAATAACAAGAGATTTTGCTGGATTAACAGGAAATGAAATTGTTTACGATTTATACACTGGAACGGGAACTATTGCTCAGTTTGTATCTAAAAAAGCTAAGAAAGTAATAGGTGTCGAAAGTGTTCCAGAAGCGATCAAAGATGCTAAGTTAAATGCAGAACGCAATGAAATTACAAATTGCGAGTTCTATGTAGGTGATATGAAAGTCGTATTTAACGATGATTTTATTGCACAACACGGACATCCTGATGTTATTATCACAGATCCACCAAGAGACGGAATGCATAAAGATGTTATTGAACAAATTATGAAGATTGCTCCTGAAAAAGTGGTTTACGTAAGTTGTAACTCTGCTACACAAGCGCGCGATTTAGCGTTAATGGATGAGAAATATAAAGTAACCAGAGTGCGTCCTGTTGATATGTTTCCGCAAACGCATCACGTTGAAAATGTAGTGCTTTTAGAGAGAAGAAAATAGTTGGCAGTGCTCAGCAACAGTATTCAGTTTCAACAATCTGAACACTAATTATTGAACACTTAACACTGAACACTGAACGTTTAATTTATGAAAAAAATAATTTTATTTCTATTTGTTTTAGCGCTATCTTTTTCTGGTTGTGAGAAAGATGATATTTGTGATGCAAATACACCTACGACACCAAGATTAGTGATTGGGTTTTATGATTTTCTAAATCCTTCATTATTGAAAAACGTAACCGATTTAAAAGTTATAGGAGATGGAATGGCAAAAGGTGTTCTTTTTAATGGAGCAGAAACGACTAATGCAAATACGATTTCAATTCCATTAAAAACTGTTGGAACGACTACAACTTATCGATTAACATTGAATTCAGGTAATTCAAACGCGGCATTGGTTGATGAGGATATTATTAAATTTGATTATACTACAAAGGAAGTTTTTGTATCAAGAGCTTGTGGCTACAAATCAATTTTCACTTTAGACCCAACGACTCCTTACACGCATACAGACCCAATTGCTGCTAATCAAAAGTGGATCAAATTTATATCAGTGGAAAAAAATAATATAGAAAACGAAAATGAAACACACATTAAAATCTTTTTTTAGTTTTTTTCTCGTTCTATCGATCACTTTGGCGCAAGCACAAGAAACTACTCCAAAACCGAAACAAGAAAAAACAAATCCTACAGAAATTAGTAAAAGTAAAACTAGTGATGATAGTCAGCAAATTCCTGATGCACCTTTAACTTTAGTCAACCTTGAGCCTATTGTAAAAAAGAGCGATTCTATTCCTGTAAAAACTGATCGTTATGGTGTACGAGTTGGAGTTGATATTTATAAACTTACTCGTGCTTTATATGATAAAAATTACAAGGGAATTGAATTAGTGGGTGATTACCGACTCACGAAAAAATATTTTCTAGCTGCCGAATTAGGGAACGAAAATAAAACCACTGATGATGATCGTGTAAATTTTACGACAAAAGGTTCCTATATCAAAGCTGGTTTTGATTACAACGCTTACGAAAACTGGCTAGACATGGAAAACATTATTTCTATTGGTCTTCGATATGGTTTTAGTACATTCAATCAACAATTGAATAGCTATAAAGTTTATAATTCAAATCCATATTTTGGAGAAATTCCTGTTATCGCTTCTGGTAAAAAATTTGATGGATTATCCGCGAGTTGGATTGAAGTCGTAGCTGGAGTAAAAGCTAAAGTTTTTAATAATGTTTTTATGGGTTTCAGTTTGAGATTAAACCGATTGATAACAAACAAAGAACCAGAAAATTTTTCGAACCTATATATTCCTGGATTTAATAGAACTTACGATGGTAGTTTTGGAGTCGGTTTTAACTATACTGTTACCTACTTCGTTCCTATTTATAAAAAGAAAGTAAAACCAGCTATTAATATCAAAACTGAAAAGGCTAAATAGTAATTTTACTTATAAAATGTAATAGTGTAAAAAAAATGAGATGACTTCTTTGCGAAATCATCTCATTTTTTTTTGAAGCTATTTTTAATGTAAAAAATTAACCTATTTCCCGAACACCTTTCATAAAAATCCACTTCATGTAAAACTTCTCTCCATCTTTGGTTTTCAATGCATGAAATTTTGGAGATAAAAGTGTTCCTATGACAAAAGCCGTTAGCGGAATCCAAAATCCAGTTAGATTTGTATATCTTCCCACGAGATATCTTGCAGAAATAAATAATATTGCGAAACACCCTAATTGGTATATAAAAGCTCTTATTTGTAATTTAGTCATTATATCAGTTCTTATGTTGAATAGTCGAAATAGGATAAATAATTATTCTTTTTCGATGTCTTCGTTTACAGGATTAAACTTTGTTCTCTTACTTCCTTCATACATCGCGTATTTCACTAATCTTGCTTCTAAGCCTGCGTTGAAAAGTTTGATTTTTCTGGAAGGTTTTAAACCAACATATTTAAGTGCTTCTAAGTTTGCAGTAATCATCCAAGCATTTGTTCCCGGATAATTTTTCTTCAAAGTGTCACCTATGTTTTTGTAAAACTCTTCCATGTGAATATCCAATCGCTCATCATAAGGTGGATTAAAAACTAAATGTAATTTACCTTCAGTCGATTTTTCAGTATCAAAGAAATTATTCTCTTCGATAGTAATATAATCTTCAAGATTAGCGTTTTTGATATTGTCTTTTGCTTTTTGAACTGCACTTGGTGCCTTGTCATATCCTTTTATAGTATGATGAAATTCGCGTACGCGTTTCAACAAACTATCTGAAATAGCATCAAACAAATTATTATCCCAATCATTCCATTTTTCGAATGCAAATTCCTTACGATTAATATTTGCAGGGATATTACAAGCAATCATTGCTGCTTCAGCAAGAAAAGTTCCTGAACCACACATTGGATCTAAAAAATCAGTTTGTCCATCCCAACCAGAAAGCAATAAAATTCCAGCGGCTAATACTTCGTTTATAGGTGCAATATTTGTTGCTGTTCTATAACCACGTTGATTCAAAGCATTTCCAGAAGTATCTAATGCAACTGAAACTTGGTCTTTATCAATATGAATATTAATACGTAGATCAGGATGTACTTTATCAATGCTTGGACGCTGACCTGTTCTTTCTCTAAACTGATCCACGATAGCGTCTTTACATTTTTGAGATACAAATTCGGAGTGATTAAAGTATTCAGAATGTACAGTGGTATCAATTACAAAAGTTTGGTTTGCACCAATCAATTTTGACCAGTTTACACCTGATATTCCCTTGTATAAAGCTTGTTCATTATTAGCCTTAAAAAAATAAATAGGCTTTAGGATTTTTAAAGCTGTACGCAAAGCTAAATTTGCTTTATACATAAAACCTTTATCGCCTTTAAAACTTACCATTCGTACACCTTGCTCGACGTTTTGCGCGCCTAACATTTGCAATTCTTTTGCTAATATCTCTTCAAAACCAAAAAAGGTTTTGGCAACCATTCTAAAATTATCTTCCATCTTTATATAAATTCCAACAAGTAAATTTCACTTAAACTCGATTTAAAAAACATTTCTAGACAATACATTTTAAGTTAGAATTGCTACCTAAACAATTCTTAAAAAAATATCTGCCATTGTTCTGTTTGTATCGCAGTGAAATAGTTCTTTTTCTGCAAAAATACACTAAATTTGCATCAATCGAATTAATTGAAAAAGAATAAATGTCTGAAGCTCAAAAACTGTCAACTGAAAATTTAGTAAAACCACCAGAAAAGTGGTATTCTTCATGGTTTGACACGCCGTATTATCATATACTTTATAAAGAACGCAACTATAGAGAAGCGCAAATTTTCATGGATAACTTGACACATTATCTCAATCTTCCAGAGAAAGCAAAAGTTTTAGATTTAGCTTGCGGGAAAGGTCGTCACTCTATCTATTTAAACCAGTTAGGCTTTGATGTGTTAGGTGCTGATCTATCAGAAAACAGCATCGCTGAAGCTAATAAAAACGCTAATGAGACCTTGCATTTTAAAGTTCATGACATGCGTGAACCTTTTGAAGAGAAATACGATGCTATATTCAACTTGTTTACTAGTTTTGGTTATTTCGAAAATGATGAGGACAACTTAACTACTTTAAAAGCAATTAAGGAAAGTCTATCTGAATATGGTTTTGCAGCAATTGATTTTATGAATGTGAATCAAGTGATCGACACTTTAGTTCCTGAAGAAATCAAAACGGTAGAAGATATTGAATTCCACATAAAGCGTTACGAGAAAGACGGTCATATTTACAAGGAAATCGATTTTGAAGACAAGGGAGAAAAGTTTCACTACACTGAAAAAGTGAAAGCATTGACGCTTCAAGATTTTGAGGAGATGATGGAGGATGCAGGAATCTATCTTTTGGATATCTTCGGTGATTACAAATTAAAGAAATATCATAAAACAGAAAGCGAGCGATTAATTATGATTTTTAAGTAATGAATTATATTTTACCCTTACTTTCCGTACTACTCGGATATATAATAGCTTTGGTTTTAAAACCAAAGAATAAAACCAATCTCAAATTATTACTCGCCTTTAGTGGATCGTTTTTACTTTCGCTAACGGTAATGCATCTATTGCCAGAAGTTTACGCGGATCACGAACATGCAATCGGCGAAAGTCAAAGCAATAACGCGGGGATTTTCATCATGTTAGGTATATTGTTCCAAATCATTTTAGAGTTTTTCTCTAAAGGTGCTGAGCACGGTCACGTGCATGGAAAACCTAATATGTCGCATATTCCTTGGCTGTTATTTATCAGTTTGTGCATCCACGCTTTTCTAGAAGGATTTCCTGTTGGCCACGATCACGGCAAATTAGCGCTAGGAATCGCGATTCACCACCTTCCCATCGCAATAATTTTGACAACTTTTTTTATCAATTCTAATTTGAATAAGAAAGCAATTTTCTTCTTTATGTTAACGTTTGCAGTAATGACTCCTTTAGGAACTTTAGCGTCAGACTATTTAACAGGATTAGACGAATATCATAGCCAAATAACGGCAGTAGTAATTGGAATTTTATTTCACATTTCATCTACAATCATTTTTGAAAGTAGTGAAGGACACAAATTTAATATAGCTAAAGTTTCCATGATAGTAATTGGAATTGTATTGGCATATTTTTTATAATTAATAATTTGGGCGTGTTCGCAAGGGCGAACCGGGCTATAAGTTACAATCTTTATTATTTCGCTATCGCTACATAATAAAGGATTTTCACAACTATCCCTCACGCAAAAAAATAAGAACAGAACATAAATTGCGTTCTAAAAATTTTAACAGCATTAAAAATGACATTTACTAAAACGACCGAGCAATCTTCAAAATACGAAAACTTAGAGCAAATGTCGGTTTCAAGCTTGCTTTCGAATATTAATAACGAAGATAAAACGGTTCCATTAGCAGTCGAAAAAGCATTGCCACAAATTGAGCAATTAATAAATGCTATTATTCCTAAAATGAAGTTGGGAGGTAGATTATTTTATATTGGCGCTGGAACTTCGGGACGATTAGGAATTCTTGACGCTTCTGAATGTCCACCTACTTTTGGTGTTCCTTTCGATTTGGTAATCGGTATTATTGCCGGCGGAGATACAGCCATTCGTAAAGCTGTGGAAAACGCAGAAGATGATACAACTCAAGCTTGGAATGATCTAAAAGCATATAATATAAATGAAAATGATGTAGTTGTCGGAATAGCTGCATCAGGAACAACTCCTTACGTAATTGCTGGATTAGAAGAATGTAACAACCATAATATTATAACGGGAAGTATCTCTTGTAATGAAGGTAGTCCACTTTCATTAACCTCAAAATATCCAATAGATGTAGTTGTAGGACCAGAATTTGTAACTGGAAGCTCAAGGATGAAAGCAGGAACTGCCCAGAAATTAGTGCTTAATATGATTACAACAGCTACGATGGTTCAGCTAGGTAAGGTAAAGGGGAATAAAATGGTTGATATGCAACTTAGTAATAGCAAACTTGTAGATCGCGGCGTGAAAATGATAATGGAGGAAATTGATGTGTCTTACGTAGAAGCTAGCGATTTACTGCAAACACATGGAAGTGTTAGAAAAGCGGTTGACTTTTTTAACCTTAGTACAATTAAATAAAGTTGATTCTAATTTTAAATTAAAAATGGCAACGAACAAAGAACTTTTAAACAAAGGAATTAAATATCTAGGAGGTGCTTTACCACTGCTCTTCATTGGTCCGGCGGTAATCTACAATGCCTTTATGAATAAAGATAATGTTTGGCATTATTTGGTATTAGCATTTGGTATTATATTTTGCATTGCTGGCGTTTACCTCGCTTTTTTAGGTTTAAAAATAATTATGAAAAGTTTATTCAACGATTAATGGAAGAGCTAATACATATTCAAAAAACTTTTGAGAAAGTAGATTGGATTGACAAAAGGATAAGTAATAGAGAATTTGAGGACTGCACTTTTAAAAACTGTGACTTTTCCAACAGTGATTTTTCGAATAATATTTTTATGGATTGCGAGTTTATCGACTGTAATTTATCAATGATTGATTTCACTTCGACAAGTCTTAAATCAGTTTGTTTCAAGAATTGTAAGTTATTAGGAATTCATTTCAACAAATGCACTGATTTCTTATTCACTGTATCGTTTCAAGATTGCATTTTAGATTATGCATCTTTCGCCAATAAAAAAATGCCTAAAACAAAATTCAACTCGTGTTCCATTAAAGAAGCTTCTTTTAATGGTGCAAATTTGACCAACTCTGTCTTTGATAACTGCAATTTAGATAGCGCTATTTTCAACGACACACAATTGGCAGCAGTTAATTTTACAACAGCTTATAATTATAAGATAGATCCAGAAGATAATCCGATGAGAAAAGCTAAATTCTCTGTGCAAGGAATACCTGGGCTTTTAGAGAAATATGATATCAAAATACAATAATAAATTACTATGAAAAAAATATTTTTACTACCCCTGATTTTACTTTTGTTTTCTTGCTATGATCAAGAACGTAACTGCAAAGACTTCAAAACTGGAAAATTCAAGTTTGAACACATGGTTGATGGTGTTAAAAAAACTACGGTATTCGAACGCAATGAAAGTATCGAAATTGAAACTTATGAAGGCAAGACAGATACTGCCTCTATAAGATGGATTAGCGATTGTGAATATGTGTTGAACAAACTACACCCAAAAAATATGGCTGAAGAAAAAGCTATCGCAATGAAGATTTTAACAACGACAAAAGATACTTACGCATTTGAGTTTGGAATAGTTGGTTCTGATACAAAGCAAAGAGGAACTGTAACTAAAATCTCTGAATAAAATTTTAAACCTTAATTAATAAAAATAGTAAATAGATGGAAGTATTTTTAAATCCAGATGCATGGATTGCGTTGTTAACTTTAACTTTTCTCGAAATTATTTTGGGAATTGACAATATCATTTTTATCTCAATTGTAACAGGTAAATTACCAGAAGAAAAGCGTAAAAAAGCAACCCAAATTGGTTTGTTTTTAGCTATGTTCATGCGTATTGCCCTGCTTTTTGGAATTACGCTTTTAATTGCAATGAAAGAACCCTTTTTTAGTGTAAACTGGACTTGGTTTAGTGCAGATTTTACTGGTCAAGCAATTATATTATTCCTTGGAGGATTGTTTTTAATTTATAAAAGTACCAAAGAAATTCATGAAAAAGTGGATCATACTGGGGAAGAAGAAAAAAATTTAAAAACAACTGCAGCAAAATCTTTTGGTAATGTAATATTCCAAATTTTATTGATTGACCTTATATTTTCAGTAGATAGTATTTTAACTGCTGTAGGAATGACTAATGGTGTTGAAGGAGCTTTATACATTATGGTTACGGCAGTTGTTATATCTGTAGGAGTCATGATGCTTTTTGCTGTTCCTGTTGGGAATTTTGTGAATGCAAACCCATCAATTCAAATTTTAGGATTAGCGTTCTTAATTCTAATTGGATTTATGTTGATTACGGAAAGTATGCACTTGTCTAACGCGGCTTTAGTTGGTGAACACGTTGGTGCGGTACCAAAAGGATATTTATATTTTGCCATTGCCTTTTCATTAGGAGTTGAATTCCTGAATATGAAAATGCGAAAGAAAAACTAATTACACTTCAAAAAAAATAGCGCTCGATGAGCGCTATTTTTTTATTCTAAACTTAAAGTTATTTGACCATCATCATCTAACTGAATACCTGACTCGTCAATATCTTCTATTGGTGTTGGTTCAGGAATAACTTCAACTGGAAGGTCGTAATGCAAAGGCTCCAGCAAGTTTACTTGTTTTAACTTATCGGTTGTCAATTGATTTCCTAATGCTTTAAAACCTTTGATAGCAATATAGGATTCAATATCTACAGTCATGCTTTCTTTTTGAACCCCTTTTACTTTTGGGAAAACTAACTCAGCAACTGGACGATAATCGGTTGAAACGATTTCTAAATGAGAATTAGGATGTTCCGTGATGAAACTCTCTTCCTTATTTTCTGTTTCAATCAAAAAGCGTTTTATATAATAACGTTCTTTTTCACCTTCGTAATAAATTGCGGAAATTGGCTTTTTTGGAACCCATTTTTCAAGCACAATCATATCTTCGTCAAAGTGCGTCGCTAATTCTGGAGTAATCACTTTTAGTTTTCCTGTTTGCGAGATAATCAAGATTTTATCACTTGGTCTAAATTCGCCAAGTAATTCTCCTCTTCCATCCACATTTAAACGTTGTACTGTATCGTCAAACCAGACCTTGCGAGGTAATAAAGTAGAAATTCCTTTCTCTTTTAATTCGATTTTTTTGATAGGATATTTAGTAACCAAATTCCCTTTTGAACTTCTACCTTTTATCGCAAGATTAGCAAAATCAATATCGAATTTTAGTTTTTTAACCGTTCCTATTTGGCGTAGTAAAATCGTAATTACCTCCGCTTCTCCATTTGGATTACACGAAAAATACACTACTTGCGATCCAGCTGTTTCATTGGTTAAATCGTAGGCTTTATCACGTGTAACTCCGGAAACATTAAAACGTTTTATATAAGAAGGACCTGATTTACCATCACGGTAAATCATATTATAAATGGTTCGCTTGTCGCTTTTATCAAAAATGGCAATGTGAATAATGTCTTTACCCACAAAGGTTTTTGCATCAACCTTGGTAATCATCATTTTACCATCACGAAGAAAAACAATCACATCATCAATATCAGAACAGTCCGTAACATATTGATCTTTTTTCAAACTTGTTCCTACAAAACCTTCTTCTTTATTTACATACAATTTCGTATTTCTTAATACTACTTTTGTAGCTTCGATATCATCAAAAATACGAAGTTCAGTTTGACGTTCTCTGCCTTTTCCGTACTTCTCTTTTAGTTTGGCAAAATAAGCAATAGCAAAATCAATCAGATGCTCTAAATGATGTTTCACTTGTTCGATGTCACCTTCTAGCGCTTCAATTTTATCTTGTGCTTTATTACTGTCAAATTTAGAGATACGCATGATTCGGATATCCAATAAACGTAGAATATCATCTTCGGTTACGGCACGTTTTAAATGCTGAATATGCGGTTTTAAACCATCGTCAACCGCTTTTATAACAGTTTCACGAGTAGTCATTTCCTCAATGTCACGGTAAATTTTATTCTCTATAAAAATACGTTCTAATGAAAGAAAATGCCATTGCTCCTCTAATTCACTTAATTGAATTTCGAGTTCGCTTTTTAGTAACTGTACCGTTCTATTTGTTGAAATGCGCAACATATCAGAAACACCTACAAATAGTGGTTTGTTATCCTCAATAACACAACCCAAAGGCGCTACCGAAGTTTCACAAGCCGTAAAAGCAAACAAAGCATCAATAGTTTTATCAGGAGAAACTCCCGGAAAAAGGTGTATTAATATCTCAACTTCTGCAGCTGTATTATCTTCAATTTTCTTGATTTTGATTTTGCCTTTATCATTGGCTTTCAAAATACTATCAATCAAAGTAGTAGTATTTGTAGAAAACGGAATTTGGGTAATTACCAATGTATTCTTGTCGAGTTGCGCAATTTTAGCACGAACACGAACACGTCCGCCTCGTAAACCATCATTATAATTAGATATATCAGCAATTCCTTGTGTCATGAAATCAGGATACAAGGTAAAAGGCTTCCCTTTCAATATTTTGATAGAAGAGTCAATTAGCTCATTAAAGTTATGAGGCAATACTTTCATCGAAAGTCCAACCGCAATTCCTTCAGCACCTTGTGCTAAAAGTAATGGGAATTTTACTGGAAGATTGTTAGGCTCAGCACGACGACCGTCATACGAAACTCCCCAATCGGTAATTTTTGGAGAATATAAAACCTCCAAAGCAAATTTAGACAATCGTGCTTCGATGTAACGAGAAGCTGCTGCGCCGTCACCTGTTAGGATATTTCCCCAGTTCCCTTGACAATCGATCAGCAATTCTTTTTGGCCTATTTGTACCATTGCGTCACCAATACTCTGATCCCCGTGAGGATGGTATTGCATGGTGTGACCAACAACGTTTGCCACTTTATTATACCGACCATCATCCAACTCTTTCAGTGAATGCATGATTCTACGCTGTACTGGTTTGAAACCATCCTCAATCGCAGGAACGGCTCGCTCCAAAATTACATAAGAGGCATAATCCAGAAACCAGTCTTTATACATTCCCGTAACTTTGGTAATGGTATCGTTTCCGTCTTCTTGATTATCGTAAAAATGCTGTCCGCCTGAAGTTATGATATCGTCAAATCCCTCCTCGTTTGATTCGTTAGAATCATTCATTTCGTTTTGCGATTCGTCTTCGTTTGGTATGATGTTATCTTCGTCTTCGTCTTTCATAAAAATGCTTAAAACTCAAATTATGGCGCTATAATAACTCCATTTAAATTCTTCTATATTTGTTCAATCAAATGGATCAATTCCTCTTTACTTGGCAACACCATTTTATATTTACTAGCAAAAATTTGTTCATTATTTTCAGGTAATGTGTATTCTACTACTAAATCACTTTTATTCTGACAAAGAACTAATCCAATTGTTTTGTTCTCTTCTTCTAAACGCATTTCTCTGTCATAATAATTCACATACATTTGCATTTGACCTAAATCCTGATGTTTTAATTCTCCTATTTTTAAATCTATAAGAACAAAACATTTTAATATTCGGTTATAAAAAACCAAATCGATTCTAAAATGTTTATCATCAAAACTGATTCTTTTTTGTCTGGCAACAAACGTAAAACCATTCCCTAATTCTAACAGAAAGTGTTCTAATTTATTGATAATTTCTTCTTCAAGTTCATTTTCTGAATATTGATTTAACTCCGGCAAACCAAGAAATTCAAGAATGTAAGGATCTTTGATTATATCTTTTGGCTTCTCTATAATTTGTCCTTGTTGAGCAAGTTTCAAAATCCCTTCCTTATCTCTGCTTAAAGACAATCTGGTATATAAAGCAGTATCATATTGTCGCTTTAATTCCCGAACACTCCAGCTATTTTTTGCAGTTTCGATTTCATAAAAACTTCTTTCATTAGAATCATCAATGCGAATTAGAAAAATATAATGAGACCAAGTCAATTTAAAAATAGGAGATACTATTTCGGTTATTTGTGAAGTAACAGACTCTACGTGAGGAATTTCGTTTTCAGAAATACTAGACACTGTCTCGTAAATTGAATAAACAGAAAACAATTTTCTCATGTTTTGTAAATTATCCACCGAAAACCCCTTTCCAAACTCGTGATTCAGCTCTTTTGAAAGTCCTTTTAATAATTGCTTGCCGTATTCTGCTCTATCTTTTCCATTTTGTTCTTCTTCAACAATCATTCGGCCAATCTCATAATAAGTATAAACCATAGTTTGATTTACAGCTCGTACTACTTGTTGCTTTGATTGCTGCAGCAAATCAACAACTTGAGAGAATAGCGCATTATTTTGAAGATTTTCTAACATCAATTATAGTATTCTTTATATCTAATTAAAAATCTAATTCTTCTCAATTACATCCAATTCCACCTTCAAATTCTTGATTATAAATTCTTGTCTATCAGGTGTGTTTTTACCCATATAAAAAGACAATAATTGTTCAATCGACGTGTTTTTATCCATCATTACAGGATCTAATCGAATGGTTTCTCCAATGAAGTTTTTAAACTCATCTGGCGAAATCTCTCCTAAACCTTTAAATCGAGTAATTTCTGGTTTTGGTTTTAGCTTTTCGATGGCTTCTTTTCGTTCGTCATCTGAATAACAGTAAATCGTTTCTTTCTTGTTTCGAACTCTAAAAAGTGGTGTTTGTAGAATATATAAATGTCCTTCTTTTATCAATTCAGGAAAAAACTGCAAGAAAAAAGTAATCAATAAAAGGCGAATGTGCATTCCATCGACATCAGCATCAGTTGCAATTACAATATTGTTATATCTTAGTTTTTCTAAACCATCTTCGATATCTAACGCTGATTGCAATAAGTTGAACTCTTCATTTTCATAAACAATTTTCTTACTCATCCCGTAAGAATTCAAAGGTTTTCCACGCAAACTAAAAACTGCTTGTGTGTTTACATCTCTCGATTTGGTAATCGATCCAGAAGCTGAATCTCCCTCGGTAATAAAAAGTGTACTTTCTAAATTTCTAGGATTTTTTGTATCTGGAAGGTGCGCGCGGCAATCTCTCAGTTTTTTATTATGCAGATTTGCTTTCTTAGCACGATCTGTTGCGAGTTTTCTAATTCCAGATAATTCTTTACGTTCTCTTTCAGCTTGCAAAATTTTTCGCAATAACGCATCTGCAGTTACAGGATTCTTGTGCAAATAGTTGTCTAATTTTGTTTTCACAAAATCATTCACAAAAGTACGTACTGAAGGCATTCCCGCTTCTGAACCCATATCAGTCGAACCTAATTTGGTTTTAGTTTGTGATTCAAAAACCGGTTCCATTACTTTAATACTAATCGCAGTAACGATTGATTTTCGAACATCTGAAGCTTCAAAACTTTTATTATAAAACTCCCTGATGGCTTTTACAATCGCTTCACGATAAGCGGCTAAATGCGTTCCTCCTTGTGTAGTATTTTGTCCATTTACGAACGAATGGTATTCTTCGCTATATTGCGTTTTACTGTGTGTTAAAGCAATTTCGATATCCTCTCCTTTTAAGTGAATGATAGGATATTCTAAATCCTCAGCACTAATTGTTTCTTCTAATAAATCTCTCAGTCCGTTTTCAGAGAAATATTTATCCCCATTAAAAATAATCGTTAATCCATTGTTTAAGTAACAATAGTTTTTGAGCATTTTAATGATGTATTCAAACCTAAATTTATAATTTTTAAAGATGGATTCGTCTGGAATAAAAGTAACTTTTGTTCCCTTTCGCTTCGTTGTTTCAATTACGTCTTCCTCAAGAACTAAATTTCCTGCAGAGAATTCTGCCGCTTTTTGTTTTTCATCACGCACAGATTCAACACGGAAATAGTTTGATAAAGCATTTACCGCTTTAGTTCCCACTCCGTTCAAACCTACCGACTTTTTAAAGGCAAGAGAATCATATTTTCCTCCCGTATTCATCTTAGATACAACATCAATCACTTTTCCTAAAGGAATTCCACGACCATAATCCCTGACAGTAACGGTTTTGTCTTTTATAGTAACTTCAATAGTTTTTCCTGCACCCATGACAAATTCATCGATACAGTTATCTAAAACCTCTTTTAGAAGAATGTAAATACCATCATCTGGTGAAGATCCGTCCCCAAGCTTCCCGATATACATTCCGGGACGCATGCGAATGTGTTCTTTCCAGTCGAGTGACCGAATATTATCTTCGGTATATTGATTTTGATCGGACATTGTAAATTTTGTGGATTTTAACTTCGTTCTTTTCGGTTCCTAATTTGAGCTTGGACCTAGAGTGTGCTAATATAGTGTAATTCGATAAATTTTAAAAGAGCTTCGCTTCAAAGTTATTAAAAATGATTTCGACAATTTAAAACCAATTGATTTTAGGATTCTATTCCTAAAACTTGTTGGGCGAGAGCAATCATTTTAGGAGTTCCCGTATGTTTATTTTTCTCGTCTGATAATTTGACAACAGCTTCCCAATGACTATTCTCTGGTTTCGTGTCCGTAAGTTTAATTACCATATTCATTGCAGGTAAACCAACATCATTACTGAAGTTTGTTCCAATTCCAAAAGACATTTTTATTTTGCCTCTACAAAAATCAGCGATTACTTTTACCTTTTCCAAATTCAATGAATCAGAGAAAACTATAATTTTTGATTTAGGATCTATTCCCATTTTTTCATAATGCTCAATCGCTTTTTTAGCAAACTCAATTGGATCACCACTATCATGCCTAACACCGTCAAAAAGCTTCGAATATTTTTTATTAAACTGTTCGAAAAATACTTCGGTAGTATACGTATCTGTTAATGCAATTCCGAGGTCACCTTGATACACTTTTGTCCAATTTTCGAGACTAACCGCATTAGCAACTTTAAATCCATATTCCGAAGCGTGATACATAAACCATTCGTGAGCGTGAGTTCCTGACGGTTTTCTGTTTTGAGACATTGCAAAATGCACATTACTAGTTCCTAAAAAATTATCTGCACCATGCGCATCTAATGTATCATTAACCATTTTTTGGACTTCGTAAGAATGACGACGACGAGTTCCAAATTCTAAAATCACGACTCCCAAACTCTTATAACTTTCAATTTTTGATTTATTGATGCGTTTTACTTCTTCATCGTCCACACGAACTAAATTTTGAGAAACATAAAAAAGTTCAGAGATCAAAGCCATTAATGGAACTTCCCAAAGAATTGTTCGGTACCAATATCCTTCAATAGTCACTTTTAGCTCGCTTCCCTCCTGCTCAATCTTAACTTCAGTTGGATCGTATTGATAGCCTTGCAAAAAATCTAAATAAGTTGGATCTAAATAGGGACAATTATCAGCAAGAAACTTCTTTTCAGCAATCGTTAATTTTAAATTAATCATTTTATCAACAGCTTTGCGAAGCAAATTAGCAAAATGAGGAGGAAATTGATGTTTTCCTCGATTGATGAATGCATAACGAACTTTAGCTTTTGGAAAAAGCTTGATTACAGCATGCTGCATGGTAAATTTATAGAAATCGTTATCTAAAATTGAATGTAATTGAACTGAAATCATATGCTTTTAAAAATTGTCTGCGATTATTTTTTGAAGTTCATTTCGCATTTTATCATTGCTTATCTCTCCTTTTTCAATATCGAAATTATCATCAAAACTTGGTAATGAAAATGTTGCTTTTACATTCCCTCCATAAAAAGGAAAAGCATTTTTAGCAATTCCTAAAACACTTGTTGCACCGTTTGCTCCTGTAGAAGTTGCTATAAGAAGCATAGGTTTATCTTGAAAAATGTCTTTTCTAATTCGTGTACACCAGTCAAAAACATTTTTGAAAGCAACAGAATAATTTCCGTTATTCTCCGCCATTGAAACTACTAAAAGATCTGCAGTGCTGATTTTGTCTACAAAATTTTGAGCCAAATTATGTTTTCCAATTTCTTCCTCGATATCAACAGAATAAATAGGCATTTGGAAATCATTTAAATCTAGTACTTCAACTTCTGCATCATTGAATAGATGTGCCGCTGATGTCACTAATTTTTTATTGATGGAGTTTTTACTCGGGCTTGCGCCAAAAGCTATAATTTTCATAGTTTTTTTTTATAAAAATAGTGAAATTAGAGCACGAATGGAATTGAATACTTATAATTCTAACTAGTTTATCATTGCGGAAGAATCCATTACTTCAATAAGTATTTTTTTTGAGATGCTTCCAGCATGACAAACTGGGAGGTTTTTTTTATACAAAAACTGGAGTCTCCGTTTAATTTGTCATTCCGGAGGAATCCCTAACTGTAATAAGTAAATTGTTGAGATGCTTCCAGCATGACAAACTGGGAGGTTTTTTTATACAAAAACTGGAGTCTCCGTTTAATTTGTCATTCCGGAGGAATCCCTGACTGCAATAAGTAAATTGTTGAGATGCTTCCAGCATTACAAACTTTATGAACTTGTTTTAAGCAAAAACTGGAATCCCCGTTTAGTTTGTCATTCATTAGGAATCCCTGACTGTGATAAGTAAATTGTTGAGATGCTTCCAGTATGACAAACTGGGAGGATTTTTGTTATGCAAAAACTGGAATTCCCGTTAAGTTTGTCATTCCGGAGGAATCCCTGACTGCAACACGTAAATTGTTAATATGCATACAATATGACAAAATTTAGGTTAAAAAAAAACCGCAGAATTGCTTCTACGGTTTCTATTAATTTTATGCACAACAATTGATTCCTCTCTCGCAATGACTATACGTTAAAACGGAAGTGCATTACATCACCATCTTTTACGATGTATTCTTTTCCTTCTACTTTGAATTTTCCAGCTTCTTTACATTTAGCTTCTGAACCGTAATGTACAAAATCCTCGTATGCGATAACTTCTGCACGAATAAATCCTTTTTCGAAGTCGGTGTGAATCACTCCTGCAGCTTGTGGCGCAGTAGATCCAATATTGATCGTCCAAGCGCGAACTTCTTTTACACCTGCTGTGAAATAAGTCTGTTGTTTTAATAATTTATAAGCAGCACGAATTAAAACTGAAGCTCCTGGCTCACTCAATCCCATGTCTTCAAGGAAAACTTGGCGTTCTTCATAGCTTTCAAGTTCTGTGATGTCAGCTTCAGCTCCTACAGAAAGGATGATTACTTCAGCATCTTCATCTTTAACTAGTTCACGAACTTGGTCAACATATTTATTTCCGCTTACTGCTGAATTCTCATCAACATTACAAACGTATAATACTGGTTTAGCAGTTATCAATTGAAAAGACTCCATTAAAACCTCTTCATCATTACCTTGAGGTGTAATTGTTCTAGCAGATTTAGCTTGTAACAACGTTTCTCTAATACGATCTAAAAGTGCTTTTTCAGTCTGTGCTTCTTTATTCCCTGTTTTTGCAGCACGATTTACTTTTTCTAAACGTTTTTCTACCGTTTCTAAATCTTTTAACTGCAATTCAATATCGATCGTTTCTTTATCGCGAATTGGGTTTACATTTCCATCAACGTGAACAATATTATCATTATCAAAACAACGTAAAACGTGAATAATAGCGTTACACTCTCTAATATTTCCAAGAAATTGATTTCCTAAACCTTCTCCTTTACTTGCTCCTTTTACTAATCCAGCAATATCTACGATATCTACAGTAGCCATTTGAACACGCTCTGGTTTTACTAATTCTTCCAGTTTTTGCATTCTAGAATCCGGTACATTAACAACTCCTATATTAGGTTCGATAGTACAAAAAGGAAAATTGGCACTTTGCGCCTTTGCATTTGACAAACAATTAAATAATGTTGATTTTCCAACATTTGGTAACCCTACAATTCCTGCTTTCATACTATTTCGATTTACAAATAGCAGTTGTCTGCTATACGTTTTTTGTTAATTACTTTTTAAAGTTTGCAAATATAAGATTTAATAAATGTTTGCTACCATAATCACCAAATTAATCCATCTCGAAACTATTTTTACAACATTTTCCGATACCTTTAGCGGTTTTTATAACAATTTATTAAAGTCGTAATTTTATTGACCTATTTAAATGAATTATTAATTTTATTATCAAATTCAATGAATATACTAATGTTAAGTTAAAAAAATATTATATTGCACTGAATTATTACAACTAACTAAAACCAAATTCTATTTATTATGAAAAAATTAATTTTGCTTTTATTTCTATTAAATGTGTCATTTCTTTTTGCTCAAAAAGAGATTTCAGGTATAGTAAAAGATAATACTGGCTTTGCTTTACCAGGGGTTAACATTATCGAAAAAGGAACCAGCAACGGTGTTTCTACGGATTCAAATGGAGCTTACAAAATAAAAGTTAAAGAAGGCGCAATGCTAGTTTTTAGCTATGTAGGCTTTTCTAATTTAGAAAGAGCAGCTTCCACTACAACAATCAATGTTGTTTTATCGGAAGAAGGTGGTCAAGTTTTACAAGAAGTTCAAATTGTAGGTTCAAGAAATACAAAAAGAACAGTTACAAATTCAGCTGTGCCAATTGATATAATTAGCGTGAAAGATGTTACTACTCAAAGTGGAAAGTTAGAAATAAATGAATTACTGCAATACGTTGCGCCTTCGTTTAATGCTAACAAACAATCTGGATCTGATGGCGCAGATCACGTAGATCCGGCTTCTTTAAGAGGTTTAGGTCCAGATCAAACTTTGGTTTTAATAAATGGTAAAAGAAGACATCAATCGTCTCTAATCAATCTTTTTGGAACGCGTGGACGTGGAAATACAGGAACTGACCTAAATGCTATTCCAGCAGCTTCGATCAAAAGAATTGAAATTCTTAGAGATGGTGCTGCGGCTCAATATGGTTCTGACGCTATTGCGGGAGTAATCAATATTGTTTTAAATGATGACGTTAACGAATTAACGGGTACTGTAACTTATGGTGCATTTAACACGAATGCAAAAGGAGATTTCCCAGTTGGAACAGCTAATACTGACGGGTATCGTTGGGATAAAAATGGAAATGGAAATACATTTGGCAAAGATCAATCTTTTGACGGTGGGTCTGTTAAAGTCGCTGCAAATTACGGTGTTGCTATCGGTGAAAAAGGCGGTTTTGCTAATTTCACAACAGAATACATTAACAAGAATAAAACGTTACGTCCAGGATTTGATTTCAGAAAAGGTTTTGGAGAAGCTGCCATTCAAGGCTTTAACCTTTTCGGGAATATGGTATTTCCTATTTCTGATAAAACAGAGTTTTACGCTTTTGGTGGACGAAATTTTAGAGATACTGATGCTTACGCATTTACAAGAAATGATGGAGAACGCGTTGTGCAATCCATTTATCCTGGTGGTTATACCCCAAGAATTACTTCAAATATTATTGATAATTCTATGGCTGCAGGTTTCAGAACTGAAACTACTAGTGGATGGAAAATAGATATTAGTAATACATTTGGTAAAAATCTTTTCCATTATTACACTAAGGGAACAATCAATGCTTCTTTAGAAGATGCTTCTCCAACAGAATTTGACGCAGGTGGACATAGCTTAAGTCAAAACACTACAAATTTTGATGTTTCTAAAAATTATGATGGCGTGATGAGCGGTTTAAATCTTGCTTTTGGAGCAGAATTTAGAACTGAGAAATTCAACATTTTTGCTGGTGAAGAAGGTTCGTACGCTACTTACGACATAAATAGGAGACCAATCACTGATCCTACAACTCAAACATTGCCTTCAATTCCTAATCCAGATTATGATGCAGCTGATCCAAACTCTCCATTGACACTTCCTAGACCTGGAGGTTCACAAGGTTTTCCTGGATACAGCCCATTGAATGAGATAGATAGAAGTAGAACAAATTTATCTCTATATACGGATGCTGAATTAGACCTTACTGAAAATTTCTTAGTTAGCGGTGCAGTTCGTTTTGAGAACTACAGCGACTTTGGAAGTACATTGAATGGTAAATTAGCAATGAGATTAAAAGCAAATAAGAATATAAACATTAGAGGTTCTGTAAGTACAGGTTTTCGTGCTCCTTCATTAGCGCAAGTATATTACAACTTACGTTTTACTAATTTTAGTTCAGCTGGAGCAACAGAAGTTTTGCTTTCGCCAAATAACAGTCCAGTGACAAAATCATTTGGTATAGAAAAATTAAATGAAGAGAAAGCTTTTAATGCATCTTTAGGTTTTACTGCAAATTATGGCGATTTCACAGCAACAGTTGATGGATACTTAATTAACGTAAAAGACAGAATTGTATTAACTGGTTATTTTGACGCAACTCCTTTAGGTGTTGGTGTTGATAAAGCACAATTCTTTGTGAATGGAGTTGATACTAAAACTACAGGATTAGATGTTGTTTTAGCATGGAAAAAAACAATTAATGAAAGCAAGTTTGGAGTAACATTAGTGGGTAACATTAATGATATGAAAATTGATAAAGTAAAAAATGGAAGTCTAGCAGCGAATACTTTTTTCGGCGAGCGCGATAAAGGATTTTTATTAGCATCTGCTCCAAATAATAAATTTGGTTTGAACTTCAATTACAACAGAAAAGCTTTTGATGCTGGTTTAGCATTCACAAGATTTAGTGAAGTAAAATTATTAGATTACCAAATGGATGAAGATGTAGCTGATTATGGATCATTTGCTGACCAAGTGAAAGCTGCAACTGATACTTACGGTGCGAAAATTGTAACTGATTTAACTTTAGGTTACAAAATTAGTAAATCGGCAAAAATTACTTTAGGAGCTAACAACTTATTAAACGTCTATCCTGATCAACAAGATGACTGGGTTGAAGGTGGTGGTTATTGGGATGCAGTGCAAATGGGTTTCAGCGGAGCTTACTACTACGCTAGACTTGGTTTTACATTCTAATTGGATTTAAAGAATTATTTTATTTCAAAAAAGAGTTGTCGAAAGGCAGCTCTTTTTTTTGTTCAATATTTTCAATAAAAACTTATATTGTTGAATGCATATTATTCGATAAGCAGAAGGCTTTGTCAACTGTAAAACAAAATTTTTTATTAATTATTATAGAATATAGAAAATCAAAATACTATTATACAAAAGGTTTCCGCTACGCTGAAGATGACGAACTAAATATTTTTTGCTTTCACAAAAATTAAAATCACAGCGGACAAATAGAATATAATTTATTCTTATAAGACGTGTTCAATGTTATAAAATTTTAAAATTTGTTCCATAAAAAAAACCTGCTTACATATGTAAACAGGTTCTATAATATTTTGCGATTTATTACTTATTCGTTGTGCAAGAATGCTTGTCTATTAAGTAACGTTTCTTCAGACTCTACATGGTTGTCATCAGGAATACAGCAGTCTACGGGACAAACCGCAGCACATTGTGGCTCATCGTGAAAACCTTTACATTCTGTACATTTTCCAGGAACTATATAATAAACTTCATCTGAAATAGGTGTTTGAGCCTCATCAGAATCTACTTCTGTACCGTCTGGTAAAATAATTTTACCTTTCAATTTCGTTCCATCTTTATATCTCCAATCGTCTGCTCCTTCGTATATCGCTGTATTTGGGCATTCTGGTTCACAAGCGCCACAATTGATACATTCGTCCGTTATAATAATTGCCATTGTTCTTTATTTAAAAGTATAAATAGTTAGGTATTAGAGTTTGTTATTAAAACTTGAGCTTTTTTAGCAATGTCTAAATACTTTATCCTTATTTTTGTGCAAAATTACAATCAAAACTATTCATAAGCAAACATTATGACATTAGATACAAAAAAAAATGTTTTTGTTAAATTAGGAGAATTTTTAGCTCAATTTTCTGAAAATAACACAGTAAAAAATCGAGCCGTTTTGCATAATGACAGATTTTTTGATGCATTTGTGGATTTAATACATTTGTCACAATCGCACAATGGTTGGTACACTCCTGAACAAGTATATTTTTCTATTCAATCATGGGCTGAAGCATTAACTGAAGAGAACTTGACTCAATGGCTATCTCCGTATGATTTAGATAAAAATAAATCTAAAAATGTTGCGCTGATTCTAGCAGGAAACATTCCTTTAGTTGGATTTCATGATTTCCTTTCCGTTTTAATTACTGGAAATACCGTCTTGATAAAAACCTCATCAAACGATCAGCATTTATTACCTTTTTTAGCCAAATACATTATTGCTGTAGAGCCAGAATTCGCAAATAAAATAAATTTTGTAGCAGGAAAATTAGAAAATTTTGATGCTGTTATTGCTACGGGAAGTAACAATACTGCTCGTTATTTTGAATATTATTTTAAAGACAAACCTTCGATAATAAGAAAAAGTAGAAACTCAATTGCCGTATTAACAGGTAATGAAACTAAGGAACAACTGACGGCTTTAGGAGAAGATATTTTTAGATATTTTGGTCTAGGATGTCGCAATGTCTCTAAACTTTTTGTGCCAAAGGATTACTCTTTTGTCGCGTTTTTTGAAGCGATATTCGAATATAAAGATGTCATTTATTACGAAAAATATGCTAACAATTATGATTATAACAAGGCTGTGTTCTTGATGAGTAATTTTAAATTATTAGATAATGAGTTTTTAACTCTGAAAGAAGATATAAGTCATGCCTCACCGATTTCAAGCGTATTCTATGAAAAATATGAAGATATTGAAGCTTTAAAAAATAAATTAGAGTTGGAAAGTGAGCAAATACAGTGCATTGTAAGTGATGGTGTTATAGAAAACAGTACGTATTTTGGCAAAACACAAAAACCTGCATTATGGAATTATGCAGATAACGTAGATACAATTTCATTTTTGATAACAACATAGTATAATTATGTTCAATATTTTCGAAATAATCAACGTTTTTTCGAGAGCTATTTCCGAAATTTGCACTTTAATTTTTCGGATATAAACTACACCATGAAAAAACACAACTACAGCGCAGGACCTTGCATTTTACCACAAGAAGTTTTTGAAAAATCAGCACAAGCAATTTTAAATTTTAATGATTCGGGTTTATCTATTTTAGAAATTTCGCACAGAAGTAAAGATTTTGTAGCAGTAATGGATGAGGCAAGAGCATTAGCTCTTGAACTATTAGGCCTAGAAGGAAAAGGATATAGCGCACTATTTTTAGCTGGCGGAGCAAGTTTAGAATTTTTAATGGTGCCTTACAATTTAATGAAAGAAGGCGGAAAAGCCGCTTATCTTGACACAGGAACTTGGGCTAGCGGAGCGATAAAAGAAGCGAAGCTTTTTGGAGAAACTGTAATCGTAGCTTCTTCAAAAGATCAAAATTACAATCATATTCCAAAAGGGTACACTATCCCTCAAGATGCAAACTATTTACACTGTACAAGTAACAATACTATTTTTGGAACGCAAATGAAGGAATTTCCTTCAGTAGACATGCCATTAGTTTGCGATATGAGTTCAGATATTTTTTCCCGACAATTAGACTTTTCTCAATTTGATATTATCTATGCAGGAGCTCAAAAAAACATGGGTCCAGCAGGAACTACTTTAGTTATAATCAAAGAAGAAATTCTTGGTAAAAACGGAAGAGTAATACCTAGTATGTTGGATTACGCAAAACATATTAAAGCTGAAAGCATGTACAATACTCCTGCTGTTTTTCCAGTTTATGCGTCTTTATTGACTTTACAATGGCTTAAAAAACTAGGTGGTATTGCAGCGATTGAAAAAATAAACAATGCAAAGGCATCTTTACTTTATAATGAGATTGACAGAAATCCATTATTTAAAGGAGCTGCTGCAATTGAAGACCGTTCCACTATGAATGCTACTTTCTTGCTGAATGATGAAGCTCATGCAGCTACATTTGACGCAATGTGGAAAGCAGCAGGAATCTCTGGATTGCCAGGGCATCGTTCTGTAGGCGGTTACAGAGCTTCTATGTACAATGCACTTCCTCTGGAAAGCGTACAAGTATTAGTTGATGTAATGAAAGAATTAGAATCAAAAATATAATCGCTCCAACGAAAGAGTAATTTAGGAATACAAAAAACAATACTTACCCGGAATTCTAGCCCCGATAGCAGTAAAAATCCTTTTTATGAGCTTTTTAGCGAATAAAAAGATTGCAGCGGATAGCGGGAAATAGCTCCTAAAAAAGAACAAAAATTAACTATGAGAACAGAATGACTTCTTTTCTCGCAATGATATAAATAATGAAAGTATTAGCCAATGACGGAATTTCGAAAAGTGGAATTCTAGCTTTAGAAAAAGGTGGATTTGAAGTAATTACTACAAAAGTAGCGCAAGAACAGGTAGCTAACTTTGTAAATGAGAATGATGTGGCCGTAGTTTTAGTGCGAAGTGCTACTAAAGTTCGTCAAGATATTATTGATGCTTGTCCAGGATTAAAAATCATAGGTCGTGGTGGTGTTGGGATGGATAATATTGATGTGGATTATGCTAAAAGCAAAGGAATTCATGTGATTAATACTCCAGCTTCTTCATCAGAATCAGTAGCAGAATTAGTTTTTGCTCATTTATTTTCTGGTGTTCGTTTTTTACATGATTCGAATAGAAATATGCCTTTAGAAGGTGATACTAATTTTGATGGCTTAAAAAAGGCATACGCAAATGGTATTGAATTAAGAGGAAAAACACTTGGTATAGTAGGAATTGGTCGTATTGGCCAAGCGACTGCTAAAATGGCTTTAGGTTTAGGAATGAAAGTTATTGCGGCGGATAGTTTTATCCCACAAGTTGATGTAAAAGTTGAATTTTTTGATGGTCAATCGATTACAACTACAATTGTATCTCAATCACTAGAGTCTTTGTTTAAAGAAGCTGATTTTATAACATTACACGTTCCAGCTCAAGACGGATACATAATTAGTGAAAAAGAACTTGCTACTATGAAAGATGGTGTTGGAATCGTTAACTGTGCTAGAGGTGGTGTAATTGATGAAGTTGCATTAGTAAAAGCATTAGATAGCGGTAAAGTATTATTTGCTGGATTAGACGTTTTTGAAAGCGAACCAAATCCAGAAATGGCTATTTTAATGAATCATAA
Source organism: Flavobacterium weaverense (assembly GCF_003688495.1). Lineage (GTDB taxonomy): Bacteria > Bacteroidota > Bacteroidia > Flavobacteriales > Flavobacteriaceae > Flavobacterium > Flavobacterium weaverense. Next base: position 614,589 of record NZ_REFH01000009.1, read on the forward strand.
AATCTCACTTACGCCGCATATTGGTGCTGCTACTGGGGAAGCACAGGATAGAATTGGAACTGAATTAGCTTCGCAAATAATTAATTTGTTGAAATAGCACTTTATTAAATTCTATTATTTAGAATTTATTTATAGCTTTACGTTACAATTTTAACAATTAAATTTAGGGTTATGGCTGGATTAATGGATTTATTAGATAGCGACTTAGGTCAGCAAATTATTTCTGGCGTAAGTCAGCGAGCAGGTACAACTGAAAATGAGACTTCATCAGTTTTGTCATCAGCTTTACCAATTTTACTTGGTGCGATGCAGACCAATGCAGCAACTGCTGAAGGTAAAAGTGGTTTACTTGGCGCATTATTAGGAGGGAAACATGATGGTGGAATTCTGGATAATTTGTCAGGTTTTCTAGGTGGAGCAGATTTATCTGATGGTTCTAATATCTTGGGTCATGTGCTTGGTGGAAATCAGCCTAATGTTGAAAATAAATTGAGCCAAAATACTGGAGTGAGTTCTGACAAGATTGGAATGATATTAAAAATGGCAGCCCCTATTTTAATGGCTTATCTTGCAAAAAACGCAAAACAAAGTGGCATCAATAAAAACGACGAATCCTCGGCTGGCGGAGGAATAAGCGATATTCTAGGTGGATTACTTGGAGGCAATGAAGGAAGTTCTACTTCTGGAGCAGGTGGATTATTAACTTCTGCATTGGACCAAAACGGCGATGGAAAATTAACTATTGACGACGCGGTTTCTGCAGCTAGTAAACATGGAGGAATCGGAGGAATATTTGGTAAAATTTTTGGTAAGTAGAAAACAATTAAAAATAATGAAAAAGTCATTTACAAATCGTAAATGACTTTTTTTTATGCTAAAAAACTAGCAGTCAGCTATTTATTTTTCGTAACTTTAGTGCTAATAATTTTAAAATTATGAGAAATATTATTTTAATGTTAGTTGTGATCTTTGGTATACTGTTGAGCTGTAATAGTTCTAAGCAAGCGATGAATAATACAGATCAAATAGGTGTAGTAAAAAGTGATACGATTAGAATTGCTAATGAGGAATTGGAATATGAAGTACTTATAATTGACTCCGGATTTAGCTCTTGGTTGATCACCAATTCTTATCCGAGAAATTATCATTCCCAAAGTTACTTAGAAGCTAAAAATAATGTATGGGTAGCAGAATATAACAATAGAGCTTTACAGCCTAGTCGCTACAGTAGTTATTTATATGAGATGCCTATTAATTATAATGCCAACATAGACTATGGTTATGAAGTTAATTATTTGATTTACAATTATATGGTTTATTTTCAAAACACCAATAAACAAAAGCTTTTTGGCTATGTACCGCAACGATAATCTTCTTATCTTTGTGATCATTGAATACAAAAATGAACAAACTAAAAGAGCGTTGGAAAATTGAGTCTAATTACCAGCTGACTATCATTTTTATTGTCTTTGCAATAACAGGATCGGCTTCTGCTTGGTTATCCAAGCCATTCTGTTTTTGGTTGGGAATTACAAAAGAAGATTTAGGTTTATGGTTTACTCCGGTTCGTTTACTCCTAATTTTTCCAATTTATCAAGTTTTACTTGTTACAATAGGTTTTCTCTTCGGACAATTTAAATTCTTTTGGTCATTCGAAAAAAAAATGTTGAAACGATTGGGTTTAGGATTTCTTTTTGAAGAATAAAAAAACGCCTCACTTAGGAGACGTTTTGTTTTTTTATCAAATAATTATAAATCCAGGTCAATGTAAATGTCGGAATAAAATCTGTGAAAGGTAATATTTCCTCTAGAAAAGTAATCACTCCTCCTACTTTACCAACTGTTCCTTTATACATCCATGTCATTAAATACCCCGCTAGAGGAGCCCAAATTACATCTGAAAATTCTCCAATAAAAGGAACTGTAAATGACAACATACCAATTGCGTCAAACAAAAGACCTAACAATAAGTTTTTTATTTTGTTGTCCGCTTTGACAATTTGAATTTGTTCTCGCATATTTTTTTTAAAATTTAAAGTACACGTACAAATCTAATGCCAATTATTTATTGAGTTTATCTTGGTACATTTTTTTTAACTTATCAATTTTCGGGGTGATTACGTAACTGCAATACCCTTGTGTTTTATTTTGATTGTAATAATTTTGATGATAGTCTTCAGCAACATAAAAAGTGGGTGCTTGTGACATTTTTGTTACAATTGGTTTACCAAAAGTATTTTCTGAAGTCATTAATGCTATATAATCTTCTGACAATTGTTTTTGAAAAGCATTGTGATAGAAAATTTCACTGCGATATTGTGTTCCCACATCTGCTCCTTGACGGTTTAAAGTCGTAGGGTCATGAGTTGCAAAAAATATTTCTAACAATTCACCAAAACTTATCAAAGCAGGATCAAATGTAATTTCTATTGCTTCTGCGTGTCCGGTTTCACCAGTTCCAATTTCACTGTAGGTAGGATTTACAGTTCGTCCACCAATGTATCCTGAAACTACTGACTTAACTCCCTTTAATTCTAAAAAAACTGCTTCTGTACACCAGAAACAACCTCCTGCGAAAGTTGCTACTTCCATTCCTTCTTTTACTTCCATATTTTTTACTTCTTTACTCTTTGGTACTACAACATTACTTTGCTTTCCACAAAATGAAAAAGGCAGTAGTGCCAAAAAAAGTCCAATTATTTTTTTCATAATTTTTGTGATCTCATCAAATTTATTCATTAAATAAGTCGAAATAGCTTTCCTTAACTAAAGTTTATTATTTGTCAAAGTAAAATAGTATGCCATGAAATTCATAATCATTAAAATCTTTGTTTCTTTGTAAAAACAGTTTTCAAATGATACAGACTAAAAATCTACATAAATATTACGATCAGCTACACGTTCTAAAAGGTGTAGATTTACATATTAAAAAAGGCGAAATTGTTTCCATTGTTGGCGCTTCCGGAGCAGGAAAAACTACCCTTTTACAAATTCTAGGAACGTTAGATAAGCCTAGCCAAGATAATGGTCTCGAGTTGCGAATTAACAATGAAGATATTCTAAGTATGAATGATAAAACCTTATCTAAATTTAGAAATTTGAATTTAGGTTTTATCTTTCAGTTTCATCAACTTTTACCTGAATTCACAGCATTAGAAAATGTTTGTATCCCAGCATTTATTGCTAATAGACCTAAACAAGAGACCGAGATAGAGGCTAAAAAGCTACTGGATTATCTTGGACTTTCTCATAGAATTAATCACAAGCCTAATGAACTCTCAGGAGGTGAACAACAGCGAGTAGCTGTTGCTAGAGCTTTAATTAACAAACCTGCTATTATTTTTGCAGATGAACCTTCAGGAAATTTAGATACTGCCTCGGCAGAAAATTTACATCAATTATTTTTTAAATTAAGAGATGAACTTGGCCAGACTTTTGTAATTGTTACGCACAATGAAGATTTAGCTAATATGGCTGATAGAAAACTAATTATGGTTGATGGACAAATCAGTAATTAAAATCTTTTTTACTTACAAATTCAAAAATAACGTCAGCGCGGTACTTTAAAATTATGAATAAATCAGAGCTCAAAGATTTTCTTGACGAAAAAGTTATTCAATATAACACATTTGATTTTATCGAAAGTGATCCCGTACAGATTCCGCATTTATTTACGCAGAAGGAAGACATAGAAATTTCAGGTTTTTTAAGCGCTACTATTGCTTGGGGAAATCGTAAAATGATAATTAAGAATTCACATCGAATGATGGACTTGATGGGAAATGCACCCTACGATTTTGTAATGTCACACAATGAAGATGATTTGGATCGACTAGAAACTTTTGTTCACCGAACTTTTAATGGAGGTGATTTCTCAAGTTTTATAAAAAGTTTGAAACACATTTATCAAAATAATGGCGGTCTTGAAGCCGTTTTTACCAAGCATCAAGAAAAAGACTCTATGCTAAAAAGTATTCATGAGTTTAAGAAAGTATTTTTTGAGATTCCACATCTTAGCAGAACTCAAAAACATATTTCAGATCCGTTAAATAATTCAGCGGCGAAAAGGATAAATATGTACTTGCGATGGATGATACGGCAAGATAATAATGGTGTTGATTTTGGAATATGGAATAGTATATCGCCATCCTCATTATCTTGTCCGCTTGACGTTCATTCTGGTAACGTAGCCCGAAAATTAGGTTTGTTGACTCGAAAGCAAAATGATGGAAAAGCACTTGCGGAATTAGATCTACAACTTCGAAAATTGGACAAGAAGGATCCCGTTAAATATGATTTCGCTCTCTTCGGCCTTGGCGTATTTGAAGGCTTTTAACATAGTAAAAACTAAGTCATTGTTTTTATCGTAAATGTCTCTATCTTTATGCATATAATTACCAAAGAAGTAGTCCCCTCTATTTCCTAGATAATAAATACCACTATAAACTTAAAAATAACAGAAAGATGAGAACCTACTTAAATCTTATAGAAAAAAAAAGCAAGCCATTGAATTGCCTTTTTTCAGCGGAGAGAGCCTATTTTAAAAGCTTTTTGCTTACTTCGATTGAACGTTTTAAATTAAAACAGCTTTGTAGTACTATCAGTTAAAAGTTTTTTATTGCTTTTTAACTTAATAAAAGTTTAAAACCTGATTTTCAAAATTTTGCATTTACAAGTTATTCAAATTATCACACATAATTTGTTTACACGATTAAAGCTGCATTTATTCACTGTCATTTTATACAGTTTATACTATTGCAATTTTACCTTTTACATATTTTGAGTCAATTGTTTAAGCTTCTTCAGTTAAAATTCAATAATAATTTTTTTTCTACTGCACGTATCGACTTTACTTACTAATTAAAAGTTTTTGAACACTTTTAAAAATAAGTTTAGAAATAGAAAACTTAGCTCAATCAAAGAAAACATGAAGGAAAATCAGCAATATTACGAATTAGACGCACCAAAAAGAGCGCAGAATAATTCTATAAATAACAATCAAACTGATAAGAGCGCTACTAAAAAAGTAGTTTTAGCCGAAGACAATTCTCTATTACTACTATTGCTTAAATTTAGACTGCAAAAAGAAGGATACGAAATCCTAACGGCAACAAACGGAAAAGAAGCACTAGAACTCATACAAGAACACAAGCCAGAATTAGTGTTAACGGATATAATGATGCCTTTTGTCAGCGGACTTGAAATTATAAGTCATGTTAGAAATAAATTAAAACTGGAAACTCCTATCATTATCTTCTCAGCTGCAGGGCAAGAAGAAATTGTGATTAAAGCTTTTGACCTAGGAGCAACAGATTTTATGAGTAAACCTATAAGTCCAAACGAACTAATAATAAGAGTAAAAAAATTACTGCATTAAACAAATAGAAAAAGCAGTACTTAGTATTTTATGAATATATACAATTATCTTTTAGATTATATAAATGATGCGGCTCTTATAATACAAGTAGCATGGGCTATGACCATTCTTTTCATTGTAATTATTATTCCTCTTATCATTTATTTAAAATATATTAGAACACATTTAAGGACACAAGAAAGATCAATTGCCGTATATGAAAAGAAATATGAATCCTATCTAATAAACTATTTGTATGCGGGTAATGAAGATGAAGAAATAAGCAAAGAACAGCAGGTCATAATCAATCAGTTAAAAAACTCAGTACAAGAACCTTATAAAAGAAAAATATTAATTTCAGTATTAGTAAAATTACAAAATGAGATTTCAGGTGAAACTGCCGATTCCATTCAGCAACTCTATTTCCATACTGGTTTGCTTCAATATGCACTGTACCGCTTAAGACATAAAAAATGGTATGTTATTGCTAAAGGAATTCGGGAATTAAAGCAATTTCATATACGAGAAGTGCAGGATGAGGTTATGCTTCACATTAATCATCCAAGAAGAGAAGTTCGTAAGGAGATGCAATTATATATGGTTAATCTTTTCTACTTTGAAGGATTACACTTTTTAGATCAATTAGAAACACCGCTTTCTGAGTGGGACCAAATTCAATTATTAGGTGCGTTAGAAAGATTGCAAAGTCAAAACATTTTTTCAGTCAACTCTTGGCTGCGCTCTTCTAATGATTCAGTGGTTTTTTTCGCACTCAAATTAGCGAAGATTTATAATCAATTTGATTCCGTTGATGAACTTTTAAAATTACTGCATCATAGTAATGAACAAGTAAGAATTGATTCCATCGGAGTGCTTAGCTACCTAGATGTATTAGAAGCAAAAGAAATTTTAAAACTGGATATTGCTCATCGTTCGCTCGACGAAAAAATTGCGTTTTTTAAAATGATGGAGAATTTATACCAAAAAACTGATGAAGAATTTTTGGTAAAATATATACATGACGAAAATTTTGAAATTAAAGTTTCCGCTTTAAAAATCTTTAAAAAACTGAACAAAGAAAAATTTGAAAGTCTTAAGTTTGAGAATGCTGATCCCTATTTTTTGCGAATAGTTAACTTTCTAGAAAATAATTAGATATGATTAGTACTGTAGCTCAGATCATTATTGACCTATTCCATTATTTATTTTTCATTTATAGTATAAGTGCGATAATCTCTTACCTCATATTGGCTTATATTTCAGCGATAGAAACCATAGAATACAAACGTAAAAATAGCTTTGTTAATTACAAGGAAATAATGTCGTCAAACATTTCACCTTCTATTTCTATTATAGCTCCAGCTTACAATGAAAGTCTTAATATTGTTGAAAACGTGCGCTCTCTACTTTCTAGTCATTATGTGAACTACGATGTAATTATCATAAATGACGGTAGCAAAGATGATAGTTTGCAAAAATTAATTGAAGTTTACGATCTGATTGAGGTTGATTATCTCATAAATGAACAAATTCCAACGATGCCACTTCGGGCAGGTATTTTTAAATCGACAAATCCCGCATTTGAAAAACTTATTATAGTCGACAAAGAAAATGGAGGAAAAGCAGATGCTTTAAATATGGGTTTGAATATCAGTAAAAGTAAGTATGTCGCTTGTATTGATGTAGATTGTCTTTTACTAGAAGATTCACTTCAAAAAATGATAAAGCCTTTTCTCGAAATAACAGATAGAACTGTTATTGCTGCAGGAGGAGTTATTAGAATATCAAATTCTTGCATTGTAAAAGAAGGAAAACTTCACGATGTGAATTTTCCAAAAAAACTAATTGAGCAAGGACAAATACTAGAATACATTCGAGCATTTTTATTGGGTCGAATGGCTTGGAGCAGACTCAATGGATTATTAGTAATCTCTGGGGCTTTTGGTCTATTTGATAAAAAAATAGCTATTCAAGTTGGTGGTTATGATAAAAACACTGTTGGTGAGGACATGGAGTTAGTTGTAAGAATGCGGGGTTACATGGAGGAGATTAAGCAAAAATACAAAGTAGCTTATATTCCTGATCCTTTATGCTGGACTGAAGCTCCTGATAATTATAAAATATTTACTTCGCAAAGAAATAGATGGACACGAGGAACAATTGAAACTTTAAGAAAACATCGGAAAATTGGATTTAATCCAAAATACAATATCTTAGGAATGCTAAGTTATCCGTATTGGCTCTTTTTTGAAAGAATGGCGCCCGTAATCGAATTTGTGGGCATATTATATTTTGGAATATTAATAATAACCGATAAAATTAAGTGGGATTATGCATTTGCCTTTATTATCTTGGCGTACTTATTTACTGTTTTCTTTTCGTTAATAGCAATAATTACAGAAGAATTAACATACCATCAATACAAGAAAAAAGGAACAGGAATTCACTTAATAACAATTGCTTTTTTAGAACCGTTTGTTAATCATCCTTTTATTTTATACGCTGCTATGAGAGGGAATTTTGATTATTATTTTAATAAAAAGAAAAAATGGGGAGAAATGACCAGAAAAGGAATGGCTAAAGCTTAATATCACGTTAGATGAAATCAAAAATCAATTATAAAAACAGTTTAGAATACCTCTATTCTACCCTATCATTAATTATTATCTTTTGTTTACTGAGTTTAATTGAAATTTTTAAAAATTTCGAAATTCAGCTATTTGCGTATAAAGTTTTAAACGACTTTTTTACTGGGATGGTGATTGGAATTGTTTTTTTACCACTTTATATTCTTTTAAAATATATTAAAAGCACTGCTGCGATTAATGTCATTAACGTTATTTTCTGCATTATAGCTTTAATACAGCTGGGATTAATAGGTTATAGCTTAACGACTCACATAAATCTGGGAGCAGATTTGCTAGGTTATTCAATGAGTGATATGTACACGACAGTGACGGCTTCGTTATCCATAACATTCCTAACATTTTTACCTTTTATAGTGTTACCAATTATTTATTTTGGTCTTACTCGTTTGTTTAAAAGATTTAACGATAAAATAAATTCTAAAATTTTATTAGGTGTAATTCTGCTTTTTGGAATTGTAAATTTGATTTTGTCCAGTGAAATTAAACCAAATGCGCAGAATAAAATTAATTTCTTACTAAGCGATATCATTCGAGCCAAAAGCGATAACAATTTTGCGACTGAAGGTAGCAATACTTTCAAGACAGAATTTCCATTAGAACAAGCTTCAGAGACAAATAAAGATGTTTTGGCACCATTTTTCAACATCGATAAAAATAAGAATCCTAACATCGTTTTTATTATCGTAGAAGGATTGGGTAGTGATTTTACAGATGAAGGCGAATATAGTGGCTTTACACCTTATTTAGATTCACTGACTAAGAAATCTCTATACTGGAAAAACTTTGTTAGTAATGCCGGTAGAACTTTTGGTGCATTGCCTTCTTTGATGGGCTCGTTGCCTTTCGGCGAAAATGGATTTATGGAGCTTAATCCGCTTCCTAAGCACAATTCATTGATAAGCATTTTAAAATCTAATGGATATGCTACTAATTATTACTGCGGAGATGAATCAACATTCGATAGAAAAAGTAATTTTCTAGAATCTAATGGTATCGATAAAATTATTGATATAAATAAATTTGGTCCAGGATATGAAATGACAAAAGCAAATTCAGGAGGATTTTCGTGGGGCTATCCAGATGCTGAAATATATCGTAAAACTTTATCGGAATTAAAGGATAACAATAAACCGAGATTAGATATTATAATGACATTGACTAATCACGAGCCTTTTGATTTTCCTGCGCGCAAAGAGTATTTACAAAAAGTTCAAACTAAACTGAGTAGTAAATCAAACTCAGAGAAAAACAAATTCAATGAATATAAAGATATTTTTGCGTGCTTACTGTACACGGATAATTCTCTGAAAAACTTTATGGAGGCTTATTCTAAAAGAGCAGATTACGCTAATACAATATTTATCATTACAGGAGATCACAGACTAATTCCAGTTCCACAAAAAGATAATTTATCACGTTTTCACGTTCCTTTTTACATTTACAGCCCACTTCTTAAGAAAACTGCAGTCATAAAATCGATCTCGGCACACACAGATGTCACACCAAGTTTAGTTTCTTTTCTAACCAACAATTATAGATTAAATAAATTAGATAAAACAACCTGGATTGCGCAAGGACTTGATACTGTTAGAGAATTTAGAAATACACACAGCATTCCATTAATGCGCTATAAAGGCAGCATAAATGATTATATTTATAAAGAATACTTTTACTCAGATGGTTCAGTATTTAAGATCGATGAAAAATTTAACATCAGTGAAACAAGTGGTGATATTCAAGAGACAATTAAGAGCGCCTTTAATGATTTTAAAAGATTAAATTCCTATTTAACGACAAAGAACAAAATAACGAATACGGCATCAAATTTTATCAAGCCAGTATATGAATTTAATAAAGAAGAGCTTGCTACTATAAAAAAACTGACTAAGGGATTAGATCGCGATCAAATTTTCTTTTTAGCGAGAGATTTAGCATTCAAAAAAGAACGCGCTAATGCAAAATTATTATGCAACTATATTTTAAATGACTTACCTAATTATGGTGATGTACGAACGCTAAAAGGCAGGATTCTGGCATGGGATGGAGATTATAAAAATGCTGAAAAAGAATTATTAGAAGTCATTGATAGAACACCATTTTATACTGATTCATATCTAGCACTAATGGATGTTTACTGGTGGTCTGGCCAAAATAAAAAAGCAGTTGCGATAGGAAAGAAGGCATTGAGTAATCAAATTAGTGATCCTAAATTGAGTTATAAAGTTGCTCAAGCATATAAAAGAATTAATAATAGTAAAGAAGCAATCAAAATTATTGACAGTCTCTTAACTGTAGATAGTGGAAACAAAGAATACTTAAATTTTAAAAAATCGATATACAAATGAGCACCAAAATACTACTAAAACTAACGTTCATCGTAGCACTTTTTGCCTCTATGCAAATGCATGCACAAGAAAAGGTTTATAATGGAGATCCAGATGCTTCTTTTGAGACAGCTAGGAATTTAGCGTTCAATCAGCAACGAAAACAAGCTCAGGATACATTGCTTCATATTTTAACAAAGTATCCTGACTATCATGAAATACGCGCATTTCTCGCAACAACTTATTCTTGGGATGGAGATTACAAAAAGTCTAGAAAATTATTCAATACGATTTTCGAAAAAGATGTAAAAAATAAGGAAACTTGGATTGCAGCTATAAAAAATGAGCTCTGGGCAGATTTACCTTTTGCAGCATTAGAAATGAGTAATAATGCGCTCAAGATATTCCCTAACGATCCAGAATTACTGTATTTGAAAGCAAGTGCTCAAGAAAATACTAATAATCCTATCGATGCGTTAACAACCATTCAAACTGTTTTAGATAGTAATCCTCAAGATCAAAAAGCTATAGATTACAAAGTATCGCTCGATAAATTACTTCGAAAAAATGCAATTGGAATCAATGCTGCTGTAGATTTATACTCATCAGTATTTGACCCTATGCAGTATTACTCACTTAAATATAGCCGACAAACTAAATACGGAAGTATAAGTCCTAAATTAAATCTAAACCGCCGTTTTAATGAAAATGGAGCACAGTTTGAAGTCGATTTATATCCCAAGATAGCAAAAGGCTTGTACGCTTACGTGAATTTAGGAGTATCAAATTCATTCCTTTTTCCAGATGTTAAGTATGGCGCTGAGCTTTATCAGTCATTACCCAAAAGCTTTGAAGTTTCTCTTGGATTTAGAACCTTAAAATATTCATCTACAACTAATATATATACCGGTTCTTTAGGATGGTATACAGGAAACAGTTATTGGTCATTCCGTCCCTACTTTACCCCTGGCGAAACTGGAACGAGCAAATCTGGAACGTTAACTTATAGAAGATATCGCAGCGACGCTGATAATTACTTAGGAATGTCCATTGGGATGGGATTTTCTCCCGAGATCAACCAACTACAATTTAACGCAAATGATGCACAAATTGTAAATCTTGAATCGCAAAAATTTAATATTGGTTATTACTTTACATCATCAAATAAACAAAATGCGTGGGGAGCACAATTTGGCGTCGCGCATCAAGAAATAGTTTTTGATCAAGGAAATTTCTTCTGGATTTACTCTCTAGCATTATCTTGGGAATTAAAATTTAAATAAAATAGTTGCTAATTATATTTATAAACCTCTTCTTCGACCACGTCGGTGAAGAGTTTATAATTTTACCAAATTTTAAAAACTTCTCAAGAAATAGAATTGCATTTTAAAGTCTACTGAGTTTGACGCTAAATTACTTTGATATTAGAGAAGATAAAAAATTCACTTTTTAATGAGATATTTGCAACATATATGATTGCATTTTAGAAACCACAACGATTTCCCTTTCAGTACTTTTTTACTTCGTGTAACTAACAGTGTATCAAAACATAAAAAAGAATTGAAGCAACTTTATACTATACTTTTTATTCTTGCTTTCTCAGGAATACAGGCGCAAAATAATTACTTCGAGGAATGGTATTCCGCTGAAAAAGAAGATATACCGCAAAATTCAATTAAAAGTATTGCTCCTGATAAACATGTATTTTTATGGATGTCAACTGAGAACGGTTTACTTCGATTTGATGGTAGAAAATTTAAGGTTTATAATAGTTCAAACACTAATTTAAAATCAAATAGATTCGCATATATAAGTGGTAATATTGAAAATGATTCATTGACTGTACACACTGCTCATCATCTTGACAGTTTTATTATAAACCAGCGAACAATATAGAAAAATAATAAGGCTGAAAAAAATATTATAGATCAAGCGAATACGAAAAATAATTTTGAAGAAGTTTTGATTTAAAATTTGGTTTCATCCATCTTAATTTGAAATCACTAACTTAAAATCAAAAATAAAATTGCAAAAAAATAATTTAAGGATTATATTAAAACAACCTCTGAATTTATATAAGCAAAACCATTTATCGCCCATTTCACTTTGAAAAAAAAATAGTTAAAAAAATTTTTAGGTAATCAATTTACTTTTAACATAGTAATCTTTGAAACTACATAATAAATAGTAAAGCATGATTCCAGCTCGATTTAGTTTTATATGCTATTGTCTAATGATAGTTTTTTTAAACCAGAGATCCATGGCGCAAACTACAATAGTAATAAATGATGATTCTGCAGTTCAAAATTCTATTCAGATAAAAGATGAAGCAGCAAAGTATTCAGCAGGGATTTTAAAAAAGTATTTAGATAAAAGTTTTTCAAATCCTTTTTTATTGGAAACTGAAAGTCTAAATTCAAACGCTACAATCCACCTTTCGATAACAAATCCCAAGAATAAAAAAGAAAAAAATAACTTTACTATTAGGAGTGATAACAAAGATATATTTCTAGAAGCCTCCAATGAAAAATTCCTTCGTTATGCTGTTTATACCTTATTAGAGCAATGGGGTTTTAGGAAATTTACAGCTACAGCTTTCTTTTATCCGAAATTAAGCGAGTTAATTTATCCAAAAAACTCAGTTAAAACATATCGTCCTTCTTTTGACTATCGAGCTCTTTATTATCCAGATGCTTTTGATTCTGATTTTAGAGAATGGCATAAACTAGATTGGCATCCAAATGATTTCAGCGTTTGGGGACATTCCTTCAACACGCTTCTACCAGCTAAAGATTATTTTAAATCTAATCCCGAGTATTATGCATTTTCTGATGGTGAACGAAGATCCGAATCACTTTGCATGACAAATGACAACGCATTAGCACTTGTTGTAAAAAAAATGAAAGAGTGTATTAGTGACAATCCAAATGCTTCCTTTATATCAGTAAGTCAAAATGACGAATCCATATACTGTGAATGTGATGGATGTAAATTACAAAACAGAAAACATGGAGGACCACAGGGCTCTTTGTATTATTTCCTAAATAAGATTGCAGGATATTTTCCACAAAACAAGATCGCAACCTTAGCCTATCAACACACGTTTAGCGCTCCAATAAATCTTAAAATAGAACCTAATATTTACACGTTTCTCTGTCCTATAGATCTGAATCGCGGAAAAGTAATTGAAAAAGACGATTCAAACGAAACATTTTTAAAAACAATAGAAGAATGGCAAAAAGCAACTGCAAATTTATATTTGTGGGATTATACTGTTCAGTTCTCCAATTATTTATCACCTTTTCCTAACATTCATACATTTTCAGACAATTATAATTTTTTTAAAAAAAATAATGTAAAAGGTCTTTTTGTCCAAGGTTATGCTGACGTTCCAGGAGATTTCTCTGAATTGCGACAGTATATATTAGCGAAGTTACTTTGGGATGATAATGTTGATGTAAATAAAACTACAGCAGATTTTTTAAAAGGCTTTTACGGAAGCGCTGAACCTTTTATTGCAGAATATTTAAACCAACTGACTCAAAATCAAAAACAATCGCATAGAAATTTAGATATATATTCTGGTCCCATTCAAAAAAGAAATACTTTTTTGTCAGCAGATGCAATGCATCAATACGATATGTTAATTGACAAGGCTGCTGCTGCAGTTCGCGAAGATGCAACATTATCATTAAGAGTTAAAAAGTTACGGTTGGCTTTAGAATTTGTATATTTTGAACAGTCAAAATTTTATGGTCTTGAAAAGCATGGCATGTTTAAATTAGATAATGATGGAAGAAAAGTGGTAGAGCAAGGTCTTACGGAACGAGTAAAAGATTTTGCAAATACATGTACTGTATTAGGAATTTATGAATTAAGTGAAGAAGGGATTTCTCCAAACACCTATTATGAAAATTGGTTGGCTATTTCAAAAAGTGTTGTGCATCATCTTGGAGAAAAACTAGAAGTTAAACATTTATCATCTCCTTCAGCAGATTATTCTGGGAAAGGAAACTACTCGCTCGTTGATGGAATTAAAGGCCATAACGATCACAACATAAATTGGACTGGTTGGTACGGTAATAACCCTGAAATTGAAATCATAAGTAATCGATTAGATTTTAATTGTTTGAAAATTAATTTTCTAGATAATCAGCGAAATTGGATATTTACTCCTAAAAGTCTAAAAGTATTTGGATATATCGAAAACAATTGGGTTTTAATAAATGAAGTAAAGGCATCCAACTTAGTCGAAAATTATGAAGTTAAATCAAATCAAATCGTAGTTTCAGACTCAAAACTTACTGGTTTAGAAAAAATAAAAATAGTTGTGGAAAATCAAGATGATTTACCAACTTGGAGATATAGGAAAAATAAAAAACCAATGGTTATGATCGATGAAATTGAATTCTATAAAAATTAAAAACATGTAAGTTCTATGATAATTTTCGAAAAAAAAAATTAGAGTAGAAGAGCGGATTAAAATAAATCTTTTAAGAAAATAATTAAAGCATATCACTACTAATTTATTATACAATCAATCAATTATTTACTTTTTAAAATAGTAGCTATAATATTAAATCGGCAACTTTAGAACTTGACAATTTACATTTTAAAACGTGACACTAAATTGATATTCAGCATTACTTTCAAAAAGACTATCTTTGCAAAAAATTTAAGCAAATGACTACTTTTGAGCAATTCAATCTTCCTAAATCCGTACAAAAAGCAATTGACGATTTAGGATTTACAACACCGACTCCAATTCAGGAAAAAACTTTTTCTGTGATTATGTCTGGTAGAGATATGATGGGAATCGCTCAAACGGGTACAGGAAAAACATTTGCATACCTATTGCCTCTATTAAAACTGTACAAGTTCACTCCTGGTCACACACCAAAAATTGTTATTCTTGTTCCTACGCGTGAACTAGTTGTTCAAGTTGTTGAGGAAGTGGAAAAGCTGACTAAATACATGTCTGTTAGAACAATTGGAATTTTTGGAGGAGTAAACATCAATACTCAAAAAACAACCGTTTATACTGGTTGTGATATCCTTGTGGGAACGCCAGGAAGAATCATGGATTTAACATTAGATAATGTTATTCGTTTTGAAGAAATGCAGAAACTTGTTATCGATGAGTTTGACGAAATGTTGAACTTAGGATTTCGTACGCAGCTGACTTCTATTTTGGCTATGATGCCAAAAAAACGTCAAAACATATTGTTTTCAGCAACAATGACTGATGAAGTAGATGCAATTTTGAATGATTTCTTTGATTATCCAGAAGAAGTTACGCTTTCGGCATCTGGAACACCATTAGAAAATATCAAACAAATTACATTCCAAGCACCGAATTTCAACACTAAAATAAATTTATTAAAACATTTATTGCACAATAACGAAGACATGAGTCGCGTGTTAGTGTTTGTAAATAATAAAAAAATTGCTGACTTAGTACAAGAACGTATCGAAGAAGAATTTGAAGACCAGTTTGGAGTAATTCACTCTAACAAATCTCAAAATTATCGTTTAAGTACGATGGCTTCCTTTCAAGAAGGTAATCTTCGTGGATTGATTACAACTGATATTATGGCGAGAGGATTGGATATTTCCAATATTACTCATGTCATCAACTTTGAAATGCCTGAACTTCCTGAATTGTACATGCACAGAATAGGTAGAACCGGTCGTGCTGATGCTAAAGGAACTGCGATAAGCTTTGTTGCGCCTCGTGAAGAAGAATACAAAGTTGAGATTGAAGTATTAATGAATACTGAACTGTCAATTGAAGAATTCCCTGAAACAGTTGAAATTTCATCAAAATTAATCGAGCCTGAAAAAGACAGACAACCGATGAAGTTTATGATGAAAAAGCAAAAACTTGATGGAGATGGTGCTTTTCAAGAAAAAAGTAAAAAGAACAAGAAAGTCAATCTTGGAGGTCCTGGTGTAACTAAGAAAAAAACACATGGTTCTGTTAATAGAAACATGTTAAAGACTAGAGATAAGAAAAGAAAAGATAAGAACAAATAATAGTGTTCAGAGATATAATAGTGTTCAGTGCTCAGTTTTTTAGTGTTCAGAATTTAAACTGAACACTAAATAGTTGTTTCGGACCACTACCAACTGAGTAGTGATGACCGAAGACTGATAACTCACACCTACTTCTTCCCAAAAACCAAACATACTGGAGCGCACAATGTAATTTTCTTTCCTGTATCTGTTAAGCTTCCTGTAGTTCTATTTCGTTTGAAAATTACAACATTATTTGTGTATTGATGTGCTATTAAAAGAAACTTTCCACTTGGATCTATTGCAAAACTTCTAGGTCCGTTTCCTCCTGTACTAATTTGACTCTTTTTTTCTAATTTCCCATTTTTTAGTATTTTAAAAATTGAAATATCATTAGCAGTTCCGCGATTAGTTGCGTACAAAAATTTACCATCAGGCGAAATATGAATGTCAGCAGCGCCATTAGTTCCATTAAAATCTTTTGATACGACTGTGTTTTCTTCTATTTTTTCAAGAGTTCCTTTTAAATACCTAAAAACTGTAACTGTACCATCATTTTCTTGCAGCAAATAAACAAATTTTCCATTTTTACTAAAGGTTAAATGTCTTGGACCACTTCCTAATTTCACTGAAATACTATCTTTTTTCTTCAAAATTAGGTCTGTAGCATTTGGATCGTACTCGTAAGAATATATTTTATCGATACCTAAATCGGTTGCTAAAACATATTTTTTATCAGGAGAAAAGCTAACCATATGTGCATGCGGTACTTTTGGTTTTTGAGTTTGACTTAATTCCTTATTATGTTGAACTATTTGCTTTGCCTTAGTAATACTTCCATCATTATTACGGCCAAAAACAGAAATACTTCCACTTGAATAATTAGCAACTATTACATTTTTTTTATCATTAATGATATAACAAGGATCAGCACCTTTAGCACTTTCAATGTTTATTAAGTCCATTTTCCCTGAAGAAGGCTTATAATCGAATGCACTTACTGTACTTTTATCACCGTTTTCATTGACAGAGTAAATGTATTTATTGTCACTTGAAATACTTAAAAAACTTGGGTTGATTACATTTTCTGTACTATTTTTAAAATTAAAATTTCCTGTTTTAGCATCAAAATCATAAACATAGATCCCTTTACTATCGCACTTAGTAGTGTATGTACCAATTAACAAATTAGACTTGTTATTTTGAGCTTGCACGCTCGCAATTGTAAAAATAAATAAAAGAAAGGCAACCGAATTTTTCATGTTTGTCGAATTATTAAAAAGCTAAAATAAACATTATATTTAGATAGAAAATCAAATAGTCTATAGTTTGAAAATTTATAACAACTTAATCTAAAACTATAAACAAATTTGTATTTTTGGCTGATATAATTCAATAAGATTCATTCAAATTATGAATCAGAGAAGTTAATACAAACTCAGAATGCATTTTAAACATCCCGAAATTTTATATTTTCTTTTCGCACTAATTGTTCCAATTCTGGTGCACTTATTCCAATTAAGACGTTTCAAAAAAGAATACTTCACCAACGTTCGTTTTTTGAAAGCACTTTCCATTCAAAGTAGAAAAAGTTCAAGAATAAAAAAGTGGTTACTTCTAGCCTCGCGCCTACTATTACTATTTTGTATCATAGTAGCGTTTGCGCAACCGTTTTTTGAATCTAAAGACAGTAAAAACGCAAGCAATGAATTGTATATTATACTAGATAACTCATTTAGTATGCAAGCAAAAGGAAAAAAAGGGGAATTACTAAAAAGAGCTGTACAAGAATTACTTGAAGAAACTCCAGAAAACGTAAATTTCTCCTTAATTACAAATTCAGAAAATTATTGGAATACTGATATTAAATCAATTCGCAACGAACTACAGAATTTACAGTACAGCGCAAGCCCTTTTAAATTAGATAATATAATGGCCAAACTGAAAGCACATAAAACCGCTTTCAAAAAAGACATCGTAATCATAACAGATGGTATTGGCATCGACCAAAAACAATTAAAAAATATCGATGATAAAAACTTTGCTACGTTTATTATCGAAAAAGCAGTTCCTAAAAATAATGTTTCAATCGACAGCGTATTTATTCAAAAGACATTAGATAATTTTTACGAAATTAGTATCCAATTATCAGGATACGGTGATAATTTTGAACCGACGCCTATTTCGCTCTACAATAACAAATCATTAATTGCCAAGACGACTGTCACTTTAGAAAATTCAAAGAAAAATATCAACTTTACTATTCCAAAAACTGATTTTCACGGTTATGCCTCGATTGAAGACAACGGCCTTCCTTATGATAATAAATACTACTTCAGCATCTCTAAGCCAAAGAAAGTTAATGTTATAAGCATTGGGGAAGCTGTAAAAAATAATTTTCTCAGCCGTATTTATACTGCTGATGAATTCACATTTGAAAGTAGTACGTTAATCTCTTTAGACTATAATAAACTAGAAGAGCAAGATGTTATAGTTTTGAATGAAGTAGATGATATTCCGCAAGCATTAATTACTACTTTAATATCTTTTATAAAGAAAGGAGGAAACCTTATTGTAATTCCTTCAGCGCTATGCTCGATTTCAAATTTAAATTCCTTGCTGTCTAATTTTGGTAATCTAAAATTTAATTCATTAGAAAATAAAGAAAAATTGATAACGAAAATTAATTTCGATCATCCAATTTACAGCAACGTTTTTGAGAAGAAAGTTGTTAATTTCCAATATCCAAAAACTAACAAATCATTTTCATTGACAAATACAACTCCGGCAATATTGTCATACGAGGATCAAAGCACTTTTTTAACCTCAATTAATAATGGAATTGGACAAATTGCAGTTTTCTCAGCCCCTTTTAATATCGAGAATTCAAATTTCCTGCAATCACCTCTTATTGTACCCACTTTCTATAAGTTGGCTATGCAGAATCAAAATAGTGGTGTGAATGCTCTAATAGTAGGAAATAGTAATTCCCACGTGACTACCGTCACCCTTAATAAAGATGATATTTTAGTGGTAAAAGGAGATGAAAACGAATTCATTCCGCTGCAGCAAATTTTAACCAATAAGGTAAAAATGATTTTTAATGACAGTCCTACTCAAGCTGGGAATTATACTATTTTTAATAAAAAAGAAAAAATAGAAAATATTAGCTATAACTACGATAGATCAGAAAGTAATTTGACTTTGAGTTCTCAAAATCTTTTATCAAACTACAAAACGGTTGAATCTATCAAATCGTTATTCGACAAGTTACAAACGGACCGAACGGATAATCAAATTTGGAAATGGTTTGTTATATTTGCACTGTTATTTCTAATTATAGAAATGGCAATTATAAGATTCGTGAAATAAATAACGAAGTTCAAATAATTAAAAATTAAATATGAAGCTAATCATCAGAGACGCCAAAATTATTGATTCTCAAAGTCCTTTTCACAACAAGACTGTAGATATTTTAATTGTTGATGGTTTGATAGAAAAAATAGGGACATCGCTTCCAAATTCTGAAGCTGTAGAAGAATTGAAATTTGATAATCTACATGTCTCACAAGGTTGGTTTGACAGTAGCGTATCGCTAGGCGAACCAGGTTTTGAAGATCGTGAAACTATTTCAAACGGACTTTCAACGGCAGCAAAAAGTGGTTTTACAGCAATAGCATTACAACCTAATTCCTACCCTATTATTGATAATCAGTCGCAAGTAAATTTTGTTTTAAACAAAGCTTCAGGATTTGCAACTCAACTTTATCCTATCGGTGCCTTGACTAAGGAGAGCGCAGGTAAAGATATGGCGGAATTATATGACATGAAAAAGGCAGGTGCAATTGCTTTTGGAGATTATAATAAAAGTTTAGACAATGCTAATCTTCTTAAAATCGCTTTACAATACGTTCAAGATTTTGATGGACTGACTATCGCTTTTTCGCAGGATGAAAATATTAAAGGAAATGGCGTAGCTAACGAAGGAATTGTTTCTACAAGATTAGGACTAAAAGGAAATCCAAATTTAGCAGAAGAACTACAAATTGCAAGAAATTTATTTTTACTCGAATATACGGGAGGAAAACTACATATTCCAACGGTCTCTACAAAAAAATCAGTGCAACTTATTAAAGACGCTAAATCCAATGGATTGAACATAAGTTGTAGTGTTGCGGTACATCATCTTGTCCTGACAGATGAAAAATTAGAGGGTTTTGATACACGATTTAAAGTTTCACCACCTCTGCGAACAGACTCGGATAGAAAAGCGTTGCTGAAAGGTATAAAAGATGGCACAATAGACATGATTACTTCAGATCATAATCCTATCGATATCGAGCATAAAAAAATGGAGTTTGACGGTGCTAAAAATGGGACAATTGGTCTTGAAAGCGCTTTTGGTGCATTAATGACTGTTTTACCACTAGAATTAGTGATTGATAAATTAACTTCCGGAAAAGCAAGGTTTGGAATCGAAATTCAAACGATTAATGAAGGGTCAAAAGCAAATATCACTTTATTTAATCCAAAATCAAAAAGTATTTTTACAAAAGCGAATATACTTTCAAAATCGAAAAATTCAGCTTTTCTGGGAACAGAAATACAAGGAAAAGTTCATGGTATTTTAAACCAAGGACAATTAATTTTAGCATAAAAAATGAACGAAACTATAGAAACAGGAAAAACGGCAGCTATTACTAGTTACATTTTAGGAATAGGTGTGTTTATTGCCATGTCAATGAATTCAGAAGACAAGAATGCATTTGCTTCATTTCATATCAGACAAGGTCTAGGAATCACTTTAACCTTCATATCATTAGGACTAGTTATCAGTAATTTTGATAGCATGATGATTTCTGCACCAATGTGGATTTTCGTACTTGTGCTATGGTCTTACGGAATTACAAGCGCAATAAAAGGGGAAACAAAACCAGTTCCATTATTAGGGAAATATTTTCAAAAGTGGCTTTCAAGCATATCTTAAATTTTAACTTCAAAGTCTCTTATCTTTCTCAACTCTAAAATATTGCTTGAGATTATAAAAAAATACAAAAATGAAATTATCTTTAGAATACAAAATTCGTGAACCAAAAGTAAAATTAGATAAAAATCCACTTCTATTACTTTTACACGGTTACGGCAGCAATGAAGCTGATTTATTCTCGTTTGCAGAAGAATTACCAGAAGAATATTATATTATTTCAGCGCGCGCGCCTTATGATATGCAATATGGAAGTTATGCTTGGTACGCAATAAACTTTGATGCAGATCAAAATAAATTTTCAGATAACGAACAAGCTAAAACTTCAAGAGATTTGATTGCTAAATTCATTGATGAATTAGTTCATAATTATCCTATTGATGCTAGTAATGTATCATTAATTGGCTTTAGCCAAGGATCAATATTAAGTTATGCAGTGGCATTATCCTATCCAGAAAAAGTACAGCAAGTTGTTGCGATGAGTGGATACTTAAATCTAGACATCGTTGCGGATGACTACCTAAAAAATACCTTATCAAATTTAAGAATATTTGCTTCGCACGGAACAGTAGATCAAGTAATTCCAGTAGAGTGGGCACGAAAAACGCCTGCTATTTTAGAAAACCTCGGCGTGGCTGTTACTTACAAGGAGTATCCAATAGGTCACGGAGTTGCACCGCAAAATTTTTACGATTTTAAAAATTGGTTAGTGAACCAAAAGTAGAAGAATCAATCGCAGTTTTCAGATCTCAATTTCTGATTACTGCGATTGAACTTTATAAAATCTAATTATGCTTTTGATATAGTAAAGACTGATTCACTTCAAAAGCTATCGTTTTGTCTTCATTGACAAAATATTTCAACAAAACTTCTCCCCAAATTTCTCCATCGCTATAATCAGCGATAATCCATCTGTGATTCAATATTTTCACTTTATTAATAATGAATTTATTCGCACCTATTTGGTCTTGACCCGTGTACGGATTGCCCTTTGGATTTGAGTTGTAATCTAAAAGCTTTTCAGTAACGACAGGAATTAGTTCTTGATATTTTACTGATTTAGAATCATTAGAAGAATCAAAATAATTTTGTGCGTTGTCATTATTTTCTAAAGAAAAATAATTAGCATCGGCTAATTTAGTGGTAACAAGATCGATACTATCTCTCAACTTAGTCGTAGTTCGCTTATATCGTTCTTCTTGAAATTTAACTTCTTTACTTAAAAACATATAAGTGAAAAGCGTTGTCAGTACGGCAAGAATAGTAAGATAAAGGAATAAAGATTTTTTCATTTTTTTAATGGAATTATATAATAATTTCTAAATTATCATATGCAAGGAATACGTTACTAGGAAGCTTTTTTTGAACCTCTTCATGAAATCCCATTATATGACTGATGTGTGTGAGATAAGCCTTCTCTGGCTGGACCAAAGTTATGAAATCTAGCGCTTCTTGCAAATTAAAATGCATGTCATGAGCTTCTTCTCGCAAAGCATTTATAACAAGAACTTTTAAATTTTTAAGTTTCAAAACCTCACTTTCTTCAATAGTTTTTACATCAGTCAAATAAGCAAAATCATCAATTCTATAACCAAAAACTTGTAGAGTACCATGCATAACATTTATTGGAATGGCCGTTTTATTTCCAATGAAAAATGGCAAATTGTTTTTGACTTCTATGGTGGCAATAGAAGGTGCTCCCGGATATTTATTAACTGTTGCAAAAACGTATTCAAAACGTCGTCGAAGATTATCAATTACGCGCTGGTGACCAAAGATAGGAATCTCACCTTGCTTAAAATTGAAAGGTCTGATATCGTCAATTCCTGCAGTGTGATCTGAATGTTCGTGTGTAAACAAAATTCCATCTACTTTGGGACAATTAGAGATCAACATTTGTTGTCTAAAATCTGGTCCACAGTCAATAATAAAGGAATGGTTTTCCCAAGAAATCCATATTGAGACTCTCAGCCTTTTATCTTTTAGGTCGCTACTTTTACATACTGGATGATTACTCCCTATAACGGGAATACCTTGTGACGTACCAGTTCCTAAAAAATATACCTTCAACGCTCTTGTTTTTATTTACAAAAATAGGGTTAATTCTCTTTCTTTAGAAGCCTATTTCATTAACTTTGCAACATATTAGCCATATTAAATAAAAATGGACACAGAAATAAAATTAAAAGGGGATCGAATCATCGAACAAATCCCTTCGGTAAACGATAAAGCACTCCGTATCAATCTGAATGAGAACATTTATGGAACTTTTGCAGAAATTGGAGCAGGACAAGAAACTGTAAGGCATTTTTTTAGAGCTGGAGGTTCTTCTAATACAATTGCAAAG
This sequence comes from Flavobacterium weaverense, assembly GCF_003688495.1. GTDB lineage: Bacteria > Bacteroidota > Bacteroidia > Flavobacteriales > Flavobacteriaceae > Flavobacterium > Flavobacterium weaverense. Next base: position 638,263 of record NZ_REFH01000009.1, read on the forward strand.
GCAATGTCAGCTTATGACAAGGATTTTAGTGATGCTGTTTACGGAATAGAGGAAGATGGACGTTACGTGACCGAAAGCCGATTAAAAAAAATGCTGTCTCATGAAGTAAATTTAATTGAGCAACGTTTAAGCAGAGAAAAACATCCTAATAAAATGTTTTTTAGTTATGCAAATACTGTCGCTACGATAGATTTTGCTAAACAGTTTAAAGGTCACGGATGGGTTGGTATCAGTTACCAAATAGAGCCAGACGAGGATTACAATGAAATCATGCTTCACATACGTTTTAAGGAAACAGACGTTCGTTTGCAACAAGAAACTCTTGGTATTCTTGGTGTAAATTTAATATATGGAGCATTCTATAAATACAATGATCCTAAACGTTTATTGCGTTACTTATACGATCACTTAGATAAAGACCAACTAGAAATTGATACCATAAACTTCTCAGGACCAAGATTTGCTGATGTCGACAATCGTTTAATGAGTTTACAACTTGTTAAAAACGGAATGACTGATGCAGTTATGTTTAATCCTGATGGAAAAAACATTTTGCCTGCGGCGATTTTATATAAAAAGAACATCCTTGCTTTTAGAGGAAGTTTCCGTCCAGTAACTAAGGTGAACATGGATATGTATGAGAAGTCGTTAAAGATGTTCCTGAATGAAAATAAAGTTGAGAAAGAAAACACCTTAGTTGTTTTCGAAATTACACTTTCAAACCTTCGTTCAGATGGCGAAATTGACGAAAGAGATTTCATGGATCGCGCGGAGCTTCTGTGCTCGTTGGGACAAACCGTAATGATTTCTAATTTCCAAGAATATTATAAAGTTGTGGAATACTTCTCTAATTATACTAAGGCGAGAATGGGATTAGCCATGGGCGTAAACAATTTAGTAGACATATTTGATGAGAAATATTACCGTCATTTAAGTGGTGGTATTCTGGAAGCTTTTGGAAAATTATTCTACCGTGATATGAAAGTATTTTTATATCCAATGATAGGAGAAGACGGAGAAATAATAACTTCTGAAAATTTAAAAGTTCATCCTAGGATGAAAGAATTATATAAATTCTTCAAGTTTAATGGAAAAGTGGTCGACATTGATGACTACGACGCAGCTATTCTAGATGTGTTTTCTCGTGAAGTATTGAATATGATTAACAATGGTAAACCGGGTTGGGAAATAATGCTTCCCGCAGGTATTGCAGAAATCATAAAAGAGCACCAACTCTTTGGATTTGAACCAAATAAAGTTCTGAAAGAAGTAAACTAAAATAAAAGCTATCATTGCTAATTTCAAAATAGAGAAGCCAAGAAGTACATTTTACTTTCTTGGCTTTTTTCATTTCTAAGGCCTATTCCAGCATTACGCTATATCCTTCACTCATAACCTTGTTTTACGAGGTCGCAGCAAGAGCTTCCTTTGGTCGCTTTACTACTTCCGTAACAACATGGCTATTCAATCAGGGCTGCCGCTGCTGTCTGGGGCAAGACACGTATAGAAATTTATTCTAAAACGAATGAGTAATCGATACCAACACAAAAAAGCATTGCCACTTTCTTTGAGAATTTTGAAATGAATTAATCAATAACAGCAAACCTATATTTTGCTAACGGAAATGATTCTATTTTAATACCTTACATAGAAGAGAAAGAATTTCCCAGAAATAGGAATCGAGGTTACATCAATTTGAATGAAATTAATAGAAATTAAATGAAGAAAACGTTTTTAACTATAGCAATTACTTTACTTGTTTTATCTTGTAATAAATAGGCAGATAAAGAAAACGCAGAGCAAAATTCCACAAAGCAATCACAAACTACAGACACATTATCCAATTCAACGGGAACAACTGCAATTCAGGATTTTGAATTAATTGCATTCAAGAATCAACTGCTGATATTGGCTTTTTCCCCTATTTAAATCCGCCAGAAACATACACTTATGGATATGAGAAACAGACAAGTCCAAACGATATTCGGGATTTTGATAAAGAATATTTTGCAGTTAATGGCAAGCTAATTCAAGTTAAAGGAAAAAGCTTTAAAGTAAATATAGAAAAAGACCGAAGCGACGGAAAACGATTCAATAGTCTTATCGTTGGTACAAGCTACGAAGAAGCGATTTCAGCATTAGGAGGAGTGAAAGTAAATGATGTTACGATACCGAAATCTGAAATTGAAAGAATTGGAAATAAGGAATTAATTGAAAAACATTACGGATATTCTTTTGATTTTAATATGCTAGATGACATAAAAAGGTATATAATAAAAACGAAAGATAGGGAAGTATGGGTTCAGTATTATGTAATGAACGATGAGAGCGGCAGAATAACAATACTTGAAAAAGCCAACTTAAAAACACTAGCAGTCACTAAAATCAATGCAAATCAGATGAAAACTGATCTTGATTTAAATGGTAAATCTATTTTAAACATCAATTTTGACACCGACAAAGCATCACTTAAATCCGATGGTAAAACAATAGTAGAAGAAATCATCCTACTGTTAAAATCAAATCAAAAACTTAAATTATCAATTGAAGGTCAAACAGGTAACTCTGGAATTGCAACTAAAAATAAGCAACTATCTTTAGATCGTGCTAATACAGTTTTAAACGAATTAGTTAAAAATGGAATTGACAAAATAAGATTAAAAGCCATAGGTTATGGAGCTAAGAAACCATTAGTTAATAATGAAAGTGAAGCAAACAAAGCAATAAATAGAAGAGTAGAATTGGTTAAGTTTTAATAAAATTCAACTTGTAAATTAGTGTTAACTATAAAAATATTATAGATACTAGCGTGTAAATAGATTTGAATTACAAAAGTCGGAATTGCAGGAGCAGTTAAAGATTTTACAATATTTTGAAAATCTCAACTATCATCTTTATAAACAGTAAGTCTTATGAAAACTAGAATACTATCAATAATTAAATATATACTAACTTTAGGTTTAGGATTTAGCGTTCTCAGCGCAGCTTTTGATTTCTACGATGGCAAAGATTTTCAATTAATAAAGTTTATATCTTCTGCTGTTTTTTTTGGTTTACTGATGTCTTTTCAATTGAGAAGAAATGTTAAAAATGAATTGACCTCAATTACTAAATAGAATCTTTAAAACCTGGCACATTGAAAAATAAGAAAAATAATATTTAGTTGGCCAGCTTATACCCTAGAAATAACAGAGCAATTTAGTTTAGACGCTTGCAAGGTCACTAATGACTGCTGATGAAATAAAACATAAGATTATCAAGTGATAATAATCAACAATTAGTTTATTACTTAACTAAATATCAAATTAAAACCTATGCGGTTTTAAAAACCACATAGGTTAAAACGCTTGAATAATTAGTATAACTTTTAGCAATTAATTTAAATAAATAGTTTTATTTTAAGATCTGATTTGCATGCTCTTTAGTTTTTACTTTTTCAATAACTTCATCAATGATTCCGTTTTCATCAATTACGAAAGTAGTTCTGTGAATTCCATCATATTCTTTTCCCATGAACTTTTTTGGGCCCCAAACTCCAAAAGCTTCAATAACTGATTTATCTTCATCCGCTAATAAAGGGAAAGGAAATTCATATTTCTCCTTAAATTTTAGTTGCGCTTTAGCCGAGTCGGCACTTACACCTATTAATTCATAATTATTAGCTTGAAAACGCTCAAAATTATCTCTCAAATCACAAGCTTCGGCTGTACATCCTGGTGTACTAGCTTTTGGATAAAAGAAAACCACTAATTTTTTACCAGTATAATCTGCTAACGAATGTGAATTTCCGTCTTGATCAAATCCTGAAAAATTAGGTGCTTTATCCCCTTTTTTTAATGTTGTCATATCTCTTATTAATTGGTTGAAAAGTATTGTTATTGCTATTGAGTTTTGGTTAAATTTATACATTCTGCCCCAGATAGAAGGCAAAAGCCCGGACTTAAAAAAATTATTTTTTCTTGTTTAAAAAGAGCGACCGCTAGGAAGCTCCTTTATAAACGTAGAAAAAAAGTTTTTTAAGGAGGACTTGTAACGAATAGCTGGATTAGGCACTAAATAAAAATTAAACTATTTTTACATTTATAAAAATACAAAAATGAACAAACAGGAACGGGTTACTTTTGTTATAAATACGTTAAAAGAATTATATCCCACTATACCGGTGCCGCTGGATCACAAAGATCCTTACACTTTGCTAATTGCTGTTTTATTGTCAGCTCAGTGCACTGATGTTCGCGTTAATCAAATTACACCATTATTATTTGCTAAGGCTGACAATCCATATGATATGATAAAAATGTCTGTGGAGGAAATTAAAGAAATTATTCGACCATGCGGTTTATCACCAATGAAGTCAAAGGGTATTCACGGATTATCACATATTTTAATTGATAAGCACGATGGAAAAGTTCCTCAAAGTTTTGAATTTTTAGAAGAATTACCAGCTGTGGGACACAAAACTGCTAGTGTTGTAATGTCACAAGCTTTTGGAGTTCCTGCTTTTCCTGTTGACACTCATATTCACCGCTTGATGTATCGCTGGAATTTAACAAATGGTAAAAATGTAGTTCAGACTGAAAAAGATGCCAAAAGAATTTTTCCAGAGGAAATATGGAATGATTTACATCTACAAATTATATGGTACGGTAGGGAATATTCACCAGCTCGAGGTTGGGATTTAGAGAAGGATATTATAACAAAAACGGTGGGTAGAAAAACTGTCCTTGATAGCTATTACAATAAAATAAAGAAGTAATTAAATCAAAAAATCCCATTGTGCATTAAGCGAACATTGGGATTTTTTTTGGAATATCCAGAAAAATTAAAAAGCATACCTCTAAATTTTCTTTAGTTAGAGATAATTTCGATATCTACATTTTTAATTCTCACAATGCTAAGCGCTTTAGAGTAATTTAATAAAAATGAAAGAGTTTCTTCACTTGGTTTCATTGTCTGAGAAACCAATGATTTTTTAGAGTAAATTTTTGCCATATCGTTGTAGTATTTGTTTTTATATTACAACGTAGCAAGATTGAGTATATTGTTAATTGGTCAAAATAATTTGGTGCTTATCAATGACTTTTCTCAAATTCATTAAAGCATATCGCATTCTTCCTAGGGCTGTGTTGATACTTACTCCCGTACATTCAGAAATTTCTTTAAAACTCATATCTTGATACATTCGCATCACTAAAACTTCCCTTTGATCTGCGGGAAGTTCCTCTATTAGCTTTTTAAGGTCTAACTCTACTTGGTCGGCAATAATTCGATTTTCAATGGTCATTGAATCATCTGACATGATTGAGAAAATAGAAAACTCTTCAGTTTCCCTGAACAAAGGCATTTTTTTTGACTTTCGATAATGATCAACAACTAAGTTATGCGAAATACGCATTACCCAAGGTAGAAACTTACCTTCTTCATTATAAGAATTTGATTTTAAAGTTTTTATAACTTTAATAAAAGTATCTTGAAAAATATCGTTAGTTATATCGCGATCTGGAATTTTAGAATAGATGAAGCCGTAAATCTTAGATTCATGCCTTTTTATTAGTTTAGCTAAGGCATCTTCATTACCAGCGACATATTCCTTAACTAATGACGCGTCTGGAAGTTGTATATTAACCATATTGATACTTTTTAGTTTTTAATTAAAATTGGTAGATTGCTCTAAAAAGTAGTTTTATAATATAGGCTAATAGCTGTTTAGGTTAATAAGTGGTCAAATTTAACTAAATATAGTTTGTAAACACAAATAAAAATATGAAAAATTAACATATGAAGTTTAAAATTTGTTAAAATTTCTATTCTAATATCATATTTATTTTAATGTACAACTATTGACTCACTTAATAACAATCAAATACCTGACCACATTCTAAGTAATACTGAACTAACTTCTTATAATTATCTACGAATACAGGTCTCTCTTAATACAAGCCAAATTATTCCTTCAATATTACAAGGCTTCTAATATACTCTAATTCAAGAATCAATAAATTTCAATTTGTAGCATTTACAATAAAAGCTAAAAATCAATTGTTTACATCATAATTACCATAATGAAGCAAGAGTGGCTTAAGATTTAAAGTTCGAAAAAAAAGCTACTTCATCTACAGGATCGCAATACGTTTTTAAACATTATTTGTGAGTTGTTCAGTTCTACTTGTCTGTTAGAAATTGATTACTTTTGTAAAAATTAATATTTTTATGCAAGTTGACCTTTCAAAATTAGATCCAAAGAAAAATATAATCATAAAAGGAGCGCAAGTACACAACTTAAAGAACGTAGATGTTGCTATTCCTAGAAATAAATTAGTAGTTATTACGGGTCTCTCCGGTTCAGGAAAATCAAGTTTAGCTTTCGATACTTTGTATGCTGAAGGACAACGTCGTTATGTTGAAAGTTTATCTTCTTATGCGAGACAGTTCCTTGGCAGATTAGATAAACCAAAAGTAGAATATATAAAAGGAATTGCTCCAGCGATCGCTATTGAACAAAAGGTGAATACTACCAACGCTCGCTCTACTGTAGGAACTTCTACAGAAATATACGATTACATCAAATTACTTTTTGCTAGAATTGGACGCACTTATTCGCCAATTTCTGGTCGGGAGGTTAAAAAAAATACTGTAACAGATGTTGTCAATGAGGTGAAATCTTTACCACTAGATAGTAAGTGGTTGCTCCTCGCTCCTATTCATTTAGAAGAAGGTCGAAAGTTAGAAGATAAATTAAAAGTACTCTTGCAGCAAGGTTTTGCTAGAATATTAGTCAATAACGAAATGATTCGTTTAGACGATTTACCTGCTTCATTAAGCAAAAAAGAAATTTTACTAATTGTAGACCGTATTGTCGTCAAGAAGGAAGAAGAATTTTATAATCGTCTTGCGGATGCAGTTCAAACAGCTTTTTTTGAAGGAAAAGGAATTTGTTATTTAAAAGAATTAGACTCTGATGAAAAGTTCACTTACTCTAATAACTTTGAGTTAGACGGAATGACTTTCCTAGAGCCTAACGTTCATTTATTTAGCTTCAATAATCCTTATGGAGCATGTCCTGTTTGTGAAGGATACGGAAATATAATAGGAATAGATGCTGAATTAGTAGTTCCAAATACTACACTATCCGTTTTTGAAAATGCTATTTTCCCATGGCGAGGCGAAAGCATGAGTTGGTTTAGAGACGAATTAGTGAATAAAGCATACAAGTTCGATTTCCCAATACACAAACCTTTTTTTCAATTATCAGAAGATCAAAAAGAATTGATTTGGACTGGAAATGAATATTTCCAAGGTTTAAATGCTTTTTTTAAAGAATTAGAGGAGAAAAACTATAAAATACAAAATCGAGTAATGCTTTCTCGATATCGAGGAAAAACGAAATGCTACTCTTGTAAAGGCAAGCGTTTACGAGTAGAAGCTTCTTATGTGAAAATCAATTCGAAAACAGTTTCTGACTTAGTTGATTTACCTATTAAGCATTTAGTTCGGTTTTTTGATGGTATAGAATTGGACGCTTACGAGAAACAAATTGCGAAACGTCTATTATTAGAAATCAATAATAGATTATCTTTTTTAACTGAAGTTGGTTTAGATTATCTCACCTTAAATAGAAATTCAGCAACACTTTCTGGAGGAGAGTCACAAAGAATTAATTTAGCAACTTCACTTGGAAGTAGCTTAGTTGGATCGATGTATATCTTGGATGAACCAAGTATTGGTTTACACCCAAAAGATACAGAGCGCCTAATAAAAGTACTGATTTCTTTACGAGATTTGGGGAACACTGTAATTGTTGTTGAACACGATGAAGATATCATGAAAGCCGCTGACATGATTATAGATATCGGACCTGAAGCAGGAACTCTAGGAGGGAATTTAGTTGCACAAGGAACTTACGCTGAAATTTTAAAATCAACTTCTCTTACAGCCAAATATTTAAATGGAGATTTAGAAATTTCAGTTCCTAAGAAAAGAAGAGCATTCAAAAATTATATTGAGATAAAAGGAGCACGAGAAAATAATCTTCAAAATATTGATGTTACTTTTCCGCTAGACGTTTTAACAGTTATTACTGGTGTTTCAGGAAGTGGAAAAAGTACGCTTGTTAAGAAGATATTATTTCCAGCGATGCAGAAAAAGCTTGAAAATATAGGAGAAAAAGCAGGACAATTTACCGAAATGACAGGTTCATTTTCACAAATAAAGCATATTGAATACGTTGATCAGAATCCTATTGGTCGCAGTTCAAGGTCTAATCCAGTAACTTATATTAAAGCCTACGATGATATTAGAGAATTGTATGCAAGAGAGAAACTTTCGAAAATAAGAGGCTATCAAGCAAAACACTTTTCCTTTAACGTGGATGGTGGTCGATGCGAAACATGCAAAGGAGAAGGATCCATAAATGTAGAAATGGTCTTTATGGCTGATGTTCAACTACCTTGTGAAACTTGTAATGGAAAACGATTTAAAAAAGAAGTTCTTGAAGTAGCATTTGAAGGTAAAAACATTCACGATATTTTAACGATGACCGTTGATGATGCGATCGCATTTTTTAATGCTCATAAACAAGCCAAAATAATTCAGAAGTTGCAGCCGCTACAAGATGTAGGACTAGGATATGTACAATTAGGACAATCTTCATCTACACTTTCTGGTGGGGAAGCACAACGAATTAAGCTTGCTTCTTTTCTGGTAAAAGGCGCTACTAAGGATAAGGCACTTTTCGTTTTTGACGAACCAACAACGGGATTACATTTTCATGATATAAAGAAACTGCTAACTTCTTTTGATGCTTTAATAGAAAAAGGTCACTCCATAATCGTTATCGAACATAATCTTGATCTTATAAAATGTGCCGACTGGTTAATAGATTTAGGCCCAGAAGGTGGAGAAAATGGCGGGAAATTGCTTGCTGTTGGAACGCCAGAGGACGTTATGAAAAATAAGAAGTCCGTAACTGGAGCCTATTTAAAAAATGTTTTGAAGAAATAAAAAAAGGGCCGATAATTAATTTATCGGCCCTTTTTACTTACTTAGTTATTTTTTAGAATCTATATCCTAAGCTGACACCACTACGAATTCCTCCCCATGGTCCACTTATATTTATTTTTGCACCAGTTGCATTAACCTCAACTTTAACATCTGATAAAGGAAGTTCGACGTCATCTAACTCTCTTTGAAGCGCTGCTTGCTCATTGGGAGTAAGTAATCTGCTTGTAGTTCCTACTAAATCTCCTTTAGAAGTTCCGTAATGCGGACCTACAATCCACCAGTCTAATATTAAATTTTTACCTAAATTAAATTGAGCTCCAAATTGTACACCAAAAGTATTAGCTAAAATTTTACCACCCAAATCAATATCTTCTTTAGCTCCGAAGTCGCTATTATAAGTAAAATTTACATTAGATATGTCATATTTAATATGTCTGTAAAACGGTGCAATATAAAAACCTTTACCATAGCCTTTCCCTAAATAAAAACGAACCTCAGGCGTGAAAGCAGTATAACCTAATTCGGCATTTGTAAACATATCTTTCGATTCAGAATCGCCAGACGTTAAATCTTCAATTTGGCTTTGGAACGGCAAACCACCTTTTGGAATAAAACTATAACCCATTACAACTCCAATTCTTTTGGTTAAACTTCTTTCATACTGTAATTGAAAGTTTTTAAAAACTAAACTTGTCAAACTAAGTTTTACATTATTTTTTTTAGGTAAACCAAAATCGTTGTTTACAGCGATCGAGCCGTTACCTGATTCTGTAGCAGTCGACTGCGAAAAAGTAGCAACAGAACTCAATAAAATTATTGAAAGTGAGAGTAAAATTTTTTTCATAATTGATGGTTGAAGTTGTTTTTAATTTTGCAAATGTAAATTAAAAACACTTTTCTTCAAAGGCATTTCCATCTTCATCTATTGCAATAAGTATTTTCTTAGCTTTAGAAGAAACTTGAGAGATGTAAATCCAAGCGATAGACCATAATCCAAGAGTCGCGCAGAATATAAAAAAGTTAGAAATGTGATCTACTTTCTTCTTACTTTTCATCAAAATAGCATAAGGTAATTTATCATTTCGTTCTAAAACTACAAAACCATTGTTCGTTTTTTTATTTAGAATAGATGAAAACTTTGCTAAATCTGCATCAATTTTACTTTTGTTGCTATTCATTTTATTCAAGATAATTAATATGTATTATTTGGGATTACTGCTTGAAAAAAGCAATAGCAAAATTAATAGCAAATTTAGAATCTTACAATACCCACTTTTAGTGATATTTAGCTCAATTACTTAAGACTAAAAGAATTTCTTCACTTTAGCTAAAACCAAATCAATAGCATTATTAATCTCTGTAGAAATAACGAACTTGTAATTGACGTAAGTGTATACAACAGTTATTAGTATAGATTTACATGTTATCGCAATTATCGGAGAAAAAGGAAACTCCCAGAAATAAAAAGATATGAATAAAATAAATGTAATAACTAAAGAGTGAATTGTTTCCCGTGTAAAAGGATATAAATGAAGTCGCTTAACAACAAATAGCAACTTTGCTAAGCTGTACAGAGTAATCGACAAAAGCGTGGCAAAAGCGCAACCCATTATGCCATACATAGGAATAAATACCATATTTAAACCAATAGCAACTGCAACTAAAAGTACTCCAAGAAAAAGCACTGCGCGATAGTACTTTGTATTAAATATAATAGCATTATTATTTCCTAAAATTAGGTCAAAGTATTTTGAAATCCCAATCATGAATACAACTAATATTCCGCCGCTATACTCTTTCGGAACCATTTCGTAAAGCTGATTGATATTTACAAAGATGCCAAGCATCACGTATCCACCTACAACTTGTAGATTAATAGATGTCTTTTTGTACAGCACATTTAACTCTTCAAATTTGTTATCGTGCATCAGTTTAGCGGTGATAGGATAGACAATTTGATGCATTGCCCTACTTGGAACTGATATTACTAATGCTATAAATGTTGCAATAGAATAGAAAGCAATATTATCAATAATCATATACTGATTCAACATTATTTTATCACCATCTAACAATAAATTAGCCACACTACCTGACAAAATAATGTAGAAAGTGTAGGTTAATATTTCTTTAGTATTCTTAGGCATTGAAAATTGAAAAGTTGGTTTTTCAATATGAAAAGCATAAAACATAGTAACTAAAAATGCTAGAAGATATAAAGCTGCTGTCGCGTAAACAAATCCTTCTACGCTCAGATATTCAAAATAAACAGCTATTAAAAGTAGTAGTGAAAATAATCGAAGTCCAACTTCCTTGATAAAATTACCAAAAACAGAATGCATGTGAACTCTTGCCCAAGCGTAAAAAATTTCGAAATATGCCATACAAAGTCCTATGAAAGGAATCAACCATACATAGTTTTTTACGATTTCATTTTTTTTCGAAAGAAAGAATAAAATCTCATCATAAAAATATAGTGAAACTAACAACATGGGAACGATTACCACTAATGGAAAAAGCACTGTAAATGATAGAAATCTAGACTTTTCCTCTTGCGTTTCGTATTGTGAATAAAACTTAACTAATGTGTTTTGCATACCGATAGCAAACAAGGGCATAATAACATTTGCACACGAAGTAATGTAATTTGTTAAACCGTAAAAGGTAGCCCCAAGAAGAACTGGATAAAGATAAAGTGTGTTTATGGCTCCAATCCCAAAGCCTAAATAAGTTATTATTGTATTCTTTAAAGATTGATTTAATACTATTCCCATGAAAACGTAAAAGTTATATATTAAAGTTTATACTTTCGGATTGATCAATTGTGCCAATTCTCTTGTCAAACTTTTTCTGGAATATTTCTGTAAACCAATTCCATTTGATTGTAATTTTCCTTCCAAAAATTGATTATAAAAGTCCAAAATTACACTTTTTAATTTCATTTTCTCTGAATACTTAACGAACTGTCCCGTATTAGTATTTGCAATAATTTCAGCAAAATCTGAATCCTCTGGCCCGATCGCAATGATAGGCCGATTAGAAACCAAATATTCAAACAACTTTCCAGGAATAATGCTTTTTGTATCTTGGGAATCAATTTCGATTAGCAATAAAACCTGAGACTTTCTTTGATGTACAATTGCTTCATGATGTGAAACGTATCCTAAATTGTTTACGTAAGGATCTAAATTGAATCTCGTGATTGTTTCCAAAACTTCCTGACTCACAGCTCCTATTAATTTGATTTCCAAATGAAATTTAAAATCAGGAATCTCTTGAATTAATTCCGTAAAGCTCTCCCATAAAATAATGGGATTTCTTTCAGATAAAAAAGATCCAATATGAGCTAAGCTAAATTTAGTATCTAAAGTTTGTTTTCCAACTTGCTCCGTGTCATAACCATTCGTAATTACAGCAATAGGTTTGCTTGTAATCGCTTCAAATTCAATTTTAGTAGTTTTGCTTGTAACAATAATACAATCGGCTGAATTTAAAACCTGATGTTCTAAAAATTTATGCTTTTTAGCTGCAAAACTGGACAATCGTAATGATTTGTGATATCCTATCGTCGTCCAAGGATCCCGAAAATCAGCAAACCATTCTACATTTAATTTATTTTTTAATTCTAGTCCAATGAGATGCAAACTATGAGGCGGTCCAGATGTAATTATCGTCTCGATATTGTGATCTACAATATACTTCTCTAAATAAGATACCGATGGCTTAACCCAATAAACACGAGCATCAGGAATAAAAAGATTTCCCCGAATCCAGAGGAAAGTCTTATCTAATAAAGACTGCTTCTTTTGATTTGGAATTATTCCAGAACTGATTTTCTTAGTTTTGTTTTTCGAAAAAACCGACGCTAATTGATACGGTTCAAAAATTTTCTGTTTCAGAATGATTGCCTTCTCTGAAACTTCTTGTACTAGATTTTCATCAAGAATTGGGTACGTCGGATTTTCAGGAATGTAGACAATTGGTTGAATTCCGAAATCTGGAAGATATTTAACGAACTTCAACCACCGCTGTACACCAGGTCCGCCGGCAGGTGGCCAATAGTAAGTGATAATAAGAACTTTTTTATTTTCCTTATGCACTAAAGTGCTACTGCTTTCAATTACAGAATCTTTTTCCATTTATATCGCAGTTCCTTCGCCTTTATCAAAACGTTTATTTTCGAAGTAAATACCTCCAACTAATAATAACAAGATTCCAAAACCACTAACTAAAGTTATTGTACTTCCAGTTTTTATTACCTGCGGTTCAAATTTGAATTCTACAGTATGCTTACCTGCTGGAATTTGCAATCCTCTTAAAACATAATCAATTCTAATATGATCTACATTTTTACCATCGATGTAAGCATTCCATCCCTTTCCGTAATACATTTCAGAAAAAACTGCTAAACCTTCGTTGCTGTTATTTGAATTGTATATTAGATGATTTGGTTTGTAAGAAGATAAATTAATTGTTGCCAAATCATCTTTGGCGAAAGCCTTTTTACTAACCTTAAATTCTCTTTCATTTACAATAGCTACATTTTTAGAATCTAAGCTATCTAACGCTTTCATCTCGCCATCTGCTGAAGTAACAAATTTAACTTGACTAATAAACCAAGCGTTTCCATTAGCATCTGGGTTAGCGGTTGGGAATTCATTTCCTTCTTTATCTCTTTGAATAACATATTTCACATTAAGCATGCTCAATACCTCAATATTATTTTTAGCGATTTGGTAATCGACTAATTGCTGCATCCTTCTTGGTCTAACTGCACTGTAACCACCTATAGATTTATGGAAATAGGAAGCACGAGCTCCTAATACATCTGCGACTTCAAAAACTCTATAATTTGATGTGTCTTTCAAAATTTGTGCGTCCGTTGGCGTTTCAGTGAAAGGCATTGTCACTTCGCTTCCTCTAACAAAATCTTTTGCTGAGACATAATTTTTAGCGACAAAAAATAAATCTGCAACCATTACTAGACCTACAATTATAATTGCTGATTTTTGAGCCAATCTATCTTTCATTGCAAACCACAAAATTCCAGCAGTCACAAGCATAAAGAATCCAGAGCGCAATAAATCTGCACTATATAAACTCATTCGATCAAGCTTCAAAGCATTTACAAATTCAGGACCGTAACTTTGCTCGTAAGCACCGTCATTAGCACCCGAAAAGCTAAACATACTTTTACTTAAAAATAGTATTACCATGATTCCTAATCCTAAAATCGCTGTTTCATAAATTCCTTTCCACTGTGCTTTTTTATCTAGCTGAAAGAACGATTGTAATCCCATCATGGCAAGAACTGGAAAGCAAAGTTCAAGAACAACTTGTATCGAAGAAACTGCTCTAAACTTGTCGTACAAAGGAATGTAATCAATAAAAAAATCAGTAATTAATGAGAAATTTTTTCCCCACGAAAGAATCAATGCCACTATTGCACCAGAAAGAAATACATATTTAATTTTACGTTTGTCAGTAAAAAGAGCCAATACCGCAAGAAAGAAAACCACTGCACCAATGTAAGCTGGCGCGGCAACAATGGGCTGATCACCCCAGTAAGTTGGCATTCCTGAAACAAAATCCGTTGCTTGTGCTTCTGGAACTCCTTGACCAATCATAAATTCATACATATGACTGTCTCTTCCCACTGCTTCATTATTTGAACCACCAAATAATCTTGGCACGACCAAATTTAAACTCTCAACAATTCCGTAACTATATTCAGTAATATAGTCTTTACTCATCGAACTAGTCGTTTCGTTCTTTGAACCATTTGGATTAAAAGTTAATTCACTTTTACCACGGATACTAAAATCAGTATATTCTGTGGTTGCTAATAAATTTGTCGCATTTGCACCTATTGCGAAAATACCCGCAACTAGTAATGTCCCAAAAGAATAAAGCATCGCTTTATAATCCTTCTCTTTTACTTGCTGATAAATAAAATAACAGGAAAGGATTAATAAGAAAATCAATAAATAATAAGTCATTTGGAAGTGATTAGCACTTATTTCTAGCGCTGTCGCAAAAAGCGTAATCAATCCACCGAGAATGTATTTTTTTTGGAAAACCAAAATAAAACCTGCGATAACCAATGGCATATAAGCTATAGCATGCGCTTTAGCATTGTGACCCACACCTAAAATAATAATCATGTAAGTTGATAATCCAAAAGCTAATGCTCCAAAAAATGCTTTTAGCGGATCTATCTTTAGAACCAACATCAAGCCATAAAACCCTAAAAAGTATAAAAATAAATAATCTGCAGGACGTGGTAAAAAACGTAAAGCGTCATCTATCGCACCTATGTAATCGTGAGGATATTTAGCTCCCAACTGGTATGTGGGCATTCCACCAAAAGCGGAATTCGTCCAGAAAGGCTCAATATTATCTGTAGCTCTAAAGTCATTTTGCTCCTTAGCCATTCCAGTATATTGAACAATATCTGATTGTGAGATTTGCTTTCCTTGTAAAACAGGATAAAAATAAATTAAAGAAATAAGAATAAAACCAAGTATGGCTAGAGCGTGTGGATAGAACTTATTTATTATTTTCAATTTAAAAAAAGTTTGGATTAAAGTAAAAAGCTTATTAAAACGGCAAACTTAATCTATTTCTTCGTAATCAACATAATCACCAACTTTTTTGGTCTCACGGGGATTTTTAGCATTTGTTGGATTAAAAATAACTTCTTCTTTATTTTGAGTTTTCTGCCAATTATTCTGCTGTTGCTGCTGCATATTCTGCCCAGCTTTTTCAACTACTTTTTTCACGATCAAAGGCAAAAACAATTTCGCTAAAAAACGGAACACGTAGTAGAAAGCGATCATATAAAAAATTGCTTTTATAAAACCAGTAAATGAAGCTGTTTGCATAAATGTATTTTTTTTTCAAAATTAATAAATCAAAAGGTCAAAATTAAGATATCATTCTTAAATAAATAATAAAATATAGTACATTTGAAATACCTTGCCGCTTTTTAACTCAATAATTAATTATGTCAAAAGTAAAAATCATACTTATCGTTGCCGTTCTCCTACTTCCGTTGGTAAATTTCGGCCAACATACAGACCAAATTAATTCCAATAGACCTGGAGAAACAATGTCAGCTTTTGCAGTGGGAAAATCTGTTTTTCAAATGGAAACTGGAATCTACGGAATTAAAGAAAAGCATGATTTACTTAATTATGAGAATAACGGTTTTGGGGTGGACATGATGTTGCGTTGGGGATTGTTTTTTGAACCCTTAGAACTAATTGCAGATTTTCAATATCAAAGTCAACAGCATATTGAAAATTTCAGAAGTGAACAACAATCTGCCTTAAAGAAAACTGTTTTCGGAGCTAAATACTTAGTTTACGATCCTTTCAAGAATTATGAAAAGAAAATAAATTTGTACAGTTGGAAAGCAAATCGTGCTTTTAATTGGCATCAATTACTTCCAGCAGTCTCAGTATTTGCTGGTGCAAATTTAAATTTTTCTAACAATCCTTATGCTTTTTCACCTGCAGCTGAAATTTCACCAAAAGTGATGTTAATTACACAAAATCATCTTGGAGATGGCAGATGGGTTTTTGTGACTAACATTATAGCTGATTATATAGGCACAGATTTTCCGAGTTATGGATACGTCTTGACATTAACTAGAGGATTTAGTGAGAAATGGTCTGGCTTTGTCGAAAATCAAGGTTATAAGAGTGATTTCTACAGCGACGCAATCATAAGAGGTGGCGCCGCTTATTTATTAAATAAAGACATGCAAATAGATGCTTCGATTAGTAATAGTTTAAAAACAACTCCTTCTATTCTATACGGAGGGATTGGTTTTTCATGGCGATATGACGCCAACTATAAAGAAGTAAGAATGAAAGTAGACTCAGGCGATGCCGAAAAGAAGGGAAGAAGAAGAGCAGCAAAAACAAAAAAAGGATAAACACCGAATTTTACAAAAACGATGATTACAATACACGAAGCTAAAAGTAAAAGTGAATTAAAAGAATATATAAAGTTTCCTTTTTCTCTTTACAAAAACAATAAAAACTGGGTTGCTCCGCTAATTTCAGATGAATTAGAGGGTTTTGATAAAGAAAAAAATCCTGCATTTGAAACAGCAGAAGCTTATTTTTATATCGCCAAAAAAAACAATGAAATTGTTGGAAGAATAACGGCAATTATAAACTGGAGCGAAGTAAATGATCAGCACAAAAAGAAAGTTCGTTTTGGCTGGTTTGATGTCATTGATGATGTAGAAGTTACGAAAGCACTTTTAGAAAAAGTTTATGAACTAGGGCGTAAAAATAATTTAGAATACGTAGAAGGACCAATAGGTTTTTCTAACCTAGATAAAGTAGGTGTTTTGACTGAAGGTTTTGATGAAATAGGAAACATGATTACTTGGTACAACAATCCGTATTATGCAACTCACTTTGAACAATTAGGTTACGTAAAGGAGAAAGAATATATTGAGAGCAAATTCCCATTTGAAAACGTAAAACCAGAGTTTTTTGAAAAAGCGAATGATTTGGTAAAGAGAAGATACCAATTGACAGCGCTAAATTTTAAGACTACTAAAGAGGTTATGCCTCATATAGATAAAATGTTTGATTTATTTAATAAATCTTACGCTTCCTTATCCTCTTTCGTAGCTATTTCCGACACACAAAAGGAATATTTCAAAAAGAAATATATTAGTTTCATCAATCCAGAATACATTAAATTTGTTGAGGACAAAGATAAAAATCTTGTCGCTTTTAGCATCGTAATGCCTTCATTCACCGAGGCATTACAAAAAGCAAACGGAAAGTTATTTCCTTTTGGATTTATACATTTACTTAAGGCAAAAAAACAAAGTAAAGACGTTCTTTTTTACCTTATTGGTGTAGCACCAGAATATCAAAACAAAGCGGTAACAGCAGTTATTTTTAAAGAATATTACGAAACTTTTAAAGAAAGAGGAATTCTAAATTGTTTTAGAACACCTGAGTTAGCTGATAATGCGGCAAGTATTAATTTATGGAAACATTTTAATACGGTTGTGCATAAAAGAAGATGTACTTACACTAAACTTTTATAAACATAATAGCAATATAATCTCATTTTCTTAAAACCAAATGAGATTTTTTATTTTTGAGAGTACTATTTGGGTTATAGCCAAGAATTAAGTTTTAATGATCTTTTATAATACAAAATTAGCAGAAAGCGAATTACCATATTAAAGTCTTAATAATTTTTTAATTCCTAAAAATATAGCAGAGCAATAAAATATTGAGTCCAAAAAAAAATCCATTCGCAATTGCAAATGGATTTCTTCTTTTGTCAAACTTTAGTTCTTTAAAACTAAAGTGAGTATTTATAAAGGCAATTTAGAAAACCCTTTTATATATTTTACTAAGCATCTAAATCAACTGTCGTACGAGAAGCAATTTCTTTATACGTACCATTTAGTAATTTCTCACGAATAGCTTCAAAAGCAACTAATGTTTCATTAATATCATCAATTGTGTGAGGTGCTGTAGGAATAACTCTTAACAATATCATCCCTTTAGGAATTACAGGATAGATTACGATAGACAAGAAAATACCATAGTTTTCTCTTAAATCATTAACCATAACCATAGCTTCTGGAACACTACCTTCAAGATATACCGGAGTTACACATGTATTCGTATCACCTATATTAAATCCTTTACTACGAAGTCCGCTTTGTAATGCATTTACGTTTTCCCATAATTTATCTTTCAAGCCAGGATTGTCACGTAATAATTGTAAACGTTTCAACGATCCAATCGTTTGAATCATAGGTAAAGATTTAGCAAACATTTGAGAACGCATATTGTATTTCAAATAATCGATAATATCTTTATCCGCTGCTACGAAAGCACCAATGTTAGCCATTGATTTCGCAAAAGTAGAGAAGTATACATCAATATCATCTTGAACTCCTTGTTCCTCACCTGCTCCAGCTCCAGTTTTACCAAGTGTACCAAAACCGTGTGCATCATCAACTAGCAAACGAAAGTTGTATTTTTTCTTCATTTCAACAACTTCTCTCAGCTTTCCTTGTTGTCCACGCATTCCGAAAACACCTTCTGTAATGAATAATATTCCACCACCATTTTCTTCTGCTAACTTAGTAGCACGTTGAAGATTTTTCTCCATACTTTCTACGTCGTTATGGCGATACGTAAAACGTTTCCCCATGTGCAAACGAACACCATCTATAATACAAGCATGTGCATCAACGTCGTAAACAATAACATCATTTTTAGTTACCAAAGCATCAATAATAGATACCATTCCTTGATAACCAAAATTTAATAAATAAGCAGATTCTTTCATAACAAAAGCAGCCAATTCATTTTCTAATTGTTCATGATATTTAGTTTGACCACTCATCATACGAGCTCCCATAGGATATGCAGCACCAAACTGTGCAGCTGCGTCCGTATCTGCTTGACGCACCTCTGGGTGATTTGCAAGTCCTAAGTAATCATTCAAACTCCAGTTCAAAATATTCTTTCCACCAAACTGCATTCTTGGACCTAGTTCACCCTCTAATTTTGGAAAAACAAAATAACCTTCAGCTTGTGAAGCCCATTTCCCTAATGGTCCTTTATTGTTTTGAATCCTTTCGAATAAATCTTTTACCATAATATATCAAGTAATAATTTTAATTTTAAGAAGTTGCAAAAATAATTATTTAAATTTTATAAAGGACTTGAATCGAGATATATTTTTTTTGTTTATTTTAACGCGAAGAACGCGCTAAATTTCACCTAAAGACATATTAATTATTCTAGCCCACATTAACCTTTGACACTATATATAGCGACATAAAACGTTTTTACTCCAATCTTTTAAATATCTATTTTTATTATTAAACTTTGTATATTTGAAACTAAGAAAGCTTAATCTAAGCATTTCAATGTTAAAATTCAAAAAACAAAGCGGTTAATAAAGCACTTAATCAATCCAAAAAGGATCTGATAATCAAGTATTTTTTAATTTTATAGTAATGTTAAGTACTTTTCGAACATCAGAAAAATTGCAGTCGATATAATTTCAATTAATATAAAAGTCAATTTACAAAAATCGGTTTAAAAAAGCTTCTTTTTACTTTAACATTAGTTAAAATAAAAAAATAATTTATAAAAATTCAGTTCTACTTAAACAAAAGAACAATTAATACACAAGAAAATGTCACAAGATATTAAAGAATTAAAGCTGGCAGTGCTAATTGATGCCGACAACGTTCCATACAGTAACGTAAAGGGAATGATGGAAGAAATAGCCAAATTTGGAACTCCAACTACTAAACGTATTTATGCCGACTGGACCAAACCTAATGCTGGCGGTTGGAAAAGTGTTTTATTAGAACACGCTATTACTCCAATCCAACAATACAGCTATACTGTTGGGAAAAACTCTTCCGATTCTGCAATGATTATCGATGCAATGGATTTACTTTATTCTGATAAGGTAGATGGTTTCTGCATTGTTTCCAGCGATTCTGATTTTACACGTTTAGCCATCCGATTACGAGAATCAGGGATGAAAGTAATTGGAATTGGAGAACAAAAAACACCTAATTCATTCATCGTAGCATGTGATCGATTTATCTATATCGAAGTTTTAGATGGTGCTATTAAGAAGAAAGCTAAAAAGAAACTAACAACAGACACGAAGAAACCAGTAGAAAAACCAGTGGAGAAACCAGTAGAAAAATCGCTCAATAAAATAGATACTAGCACTATAGAGTTGCTGGAAACTACTATCGAAGACATTTGTGACGATGACGGTTGGGCATTTCTAGGAGACGTTGGGAATTTTATTGTAAAAAGAAAACCAGAATTTGATCCTAGAAATTATGGCTTTACAAAATTAACTCCTATGTTAAAATCGCTAACTGACATCTTGGAAATAGACGAACGTGATTCTGATAAGAAAGGAATAAAACACGTCTATGTCCGTTTACGTTACAGTTAAACTAATTTTAAAATAGATTCGTATAAGATCTCTTTTTTAACTGGTTTTGAAAGATAGTCATTCATCCCTATTTCACTCACACGTTGTTTTGTACCTTCCATTACATCGGCTGTAATTGCGATAATAGGGATGTTTGTATTTTTAACTCCAGCTTGCCCATTTCTTATAGCAATTGTAGCTTCGTAACCGTCCATCACAGGCATTTGAAGATCCATTAATATAATATCAAAATGACTCTTTTTCAATAAATCAATTGCTTCCTCGCCGTTATTAGCATAAGCTACTTCAGTATTTAACCATTTTTTTGTAATCATTTTAATTACCATCTGATTGATAGGATTATCTTCAACAACTAAAATGCTTTTGCCTTTCAGATCGCAGGCGATTGGCACCTGCTCTACAATCACAACCTCCTCCTTTACTTCTACATCAAAATCTAACATTATTTCAAATGTTGTTCCTTTATTGATTTCGCTGGTCATTTTTATTGTTCCATTTTGCATATCGACCAATGTCTTTACAATATAAAGGCCTAATCCTAATCCGCCAAATTTCCTTTTGTTATCAATATTGTTTTGCGAAAAAGAATCAAAAATACTATCAATTTTATTTTTTGGTATACCAATTCCAGAGTCGACAACTGTAAATTTCAAACTTGCTCTATTTTGCGACTTAATTGCACTATCAACAGTGAATTTCACTCCACCTTCTGATGTAAACTTAATAGCATTGTTTAAAACGTTATTGATAATTTGCGTCAATCGCGCTTCATCTCCAATAAGAAAATTTGGAACAGAATTCGACTTACTAAATTCGAAACTAAGACCTTTCTCAGCAGCAATATTACTTGCATTAAAATTCAGATTTTCCAAAACTTTCGAAAAATCGAATGGCATCACTTCTAACTTTAATTCATCCTTTTCAATTTTTGAGAAATCTAAAATATCATTTACAGAACTCAGCAAACTATTAGATGAATATTTAATAATCTGACATTTTTTATGAATTTTTTCATCTTCGACTTCAGTACTTATTGAATCAATTAAATTCATAATGGCATTGAGTGGTGTTCTCAATTCGTGACTGATATTAGACAAAAAGTATGATTTTAAATCATTCATTTCTTCAGATCGAATTAATGCCAAGCGATTCAATTCATTTTTCTCGTTTTTTAGATTTCTAATTAAATTAGACATCGAAAGAGATAAGAAAATCACTTCTAATCCCGTACCTATTTTAGCGCTATACTTCGTGAAAAAATTATCAGGCAGAATTCCGAAATTGTATAATATAAAAACTGCAAAACCAATTATTAAGAATGAAATTCCAGTGGTAAAAAAAGGATCAATCGATTTTTTAGTATAATAAAGATGACCAATCGAGAATATTATTAAAAGTAGAAATATTAAAGTTAGAACATTTACAAATATGTAAGATGCTAGAAGAAGCGATGGAAATAGAATGGTTATCAATAAAAGAGTGAACAATAATACGTAAGCAACATTAAATAAAGTATAGATTTTTTTACTATTATCCTTAATTTTCAAAAACAATTCACTGTACTTCCCTGATAGAAAAACTGCCACTATCGCAATAAATAGTACGGCATGGTTTGAAAGCCATCCGCCATTTGGTGTAACAAATTTAAAGAAAAATCCATCTAGCGCAAATTGTAGCAAACCCATGAAAAAGACATATAAACTATAATACAGGAATACTTTCTCACTCAATGCTAAAAAGAAGAAGAAATAGACAATTGCAGCTAGAAGCAAAATCCCATAAAATACTCCAAAGAATAATTGTTCGTTTGCGATCATTTTTATAAAACTTTCTGATGAATATAGAATCATCGGAATTTTTATTGCTTCACCATCACTTCTAAGGTGTATAAACAGCTGCTGACTCGATTGCGGAGCAATTTCAATCTTAAAAATAATTTTTCGATTGTCAAAACTACGTTTGGAATACGGGATTAAGTCGCCACTTATTCTTTTTGTAATAATAACAGTAGTTTCATCAATAGTGTACAATTCTACAAGATCTGTCAAAGGCCTAGCTGTCTCTAAATAGTATGATAACTTATTGTTGGTGTTGTTTCTTAAAACTGTTTTTAACCAGAAATTATTTTGCGTAAAGCCTAAATCATCATTTTCAGTTTTAAGCTTCGAAGGATTTAAGGAGTTAAAATTTGAAATTACGTAATTAATATTCAAATCGCGATTAGCGACATTGACCATAGTTGTATGGTTGTGTAACGAAATCCTATCAGGAACTGCATCGCTATTAAATACGTATTGGGAGTACGTATTGGAGTAGAACAAAATAAAAAACAGCAATTTTAAAACTGAAGAAATCTGTTTGCGTCTTTTTTGATTCATTGGGGCGAATTATAATTAGGCAAAATTTAATAGGTATTCTTATAAACTGCTGTTTGCGTTAGGTAATACAAACTTTAATATTTGTTAAATAAAAGCTATTATTTTTAAATAAACAGCGCAAAGACTTGAAATAATTAATATTCTTTCTATTTTAGAGGTTAAACAATTTTAGAAATGAGAAAAAACTTTTTTATATTCGGGATAGCTTTACTAATTATCACTTTCGCGATTTATCTTTTATTTGATATAGGTCTTATATTTATGGCGGTTTTGGTAGTTTTATTGCTGGTTGGTTATGCGAATAGCGTTCAACATAAACACGCAATTTTAAGAAACTTCCCGGTCCTGGGTTACTTTAGATATCTGTTCGAAATGATCGCTCCAGAAATTCAGCAATATTTTATTGAGCGTAACACTGATGGTAAGCCATTCTCTCGCAGTCAACGTAGTTTAGCGTATCAGCGTTCCAAAAATATTGATGCTACAACTCCTTTTGGAACCCAGCTCGATATTAATCAATCATGTTATGAAGGAATCAAGCATTCCATATTTCCTGCAACAGTAAATGAAGAACTTCCGCGCGTTTTAGTTGGTGGACCTGATTGTAAACAACCCTACTCCGCTTCTTTATTAAATATTTCAGCGATGAGTTTCGGTTCATTAAGTGAAAATGCGATTGTAGCCTTAAATAAAGGAGCACAAAAAGGAAATTTTTACCACAACACAGGTGAAGGAGGTTTAACGCAATTTCATCAACAAGGCGGTGACGTAACATGGCAAATAGGTACTGGTTATTTTGGTTGTCGTAACGCAGAAGGAGGATTTGATGCTGAAAAATTTGAACAAAAAGCAAATCTTCCCGAAGTAAAAATGATAGAAATCAAATTATCTCAAGGTGCTAAACCTGGGCATGGAGGTGTTTTACCTGCCACAAAAAATACTGAAGAAATTGCAAAAATAAGAGGTGTGGAACCACACACAACTATTCTATCACCTCCGGGACATTCTGCTTTTTCAGATACTCAAGGTTTAATAACATTCATTGCTGAACTTCGCAGACTTTCTAACGGAAAGCCAATTGGTTTTAAATTGTGTATTGGTAAAACAACCGAATTTGAAGCTATTTGTGAAGCGATGGTCGCACAGAATTGCTACCCAGATTTTATAACAGTTGACGGTGCCGAAGGTGGAACTGGCGCTGCTCCATTAGAATTTAGTGATGGAGTTGGTATGCCATATGAACCTGCACTTATATTTGTAAATAAAACTCTAGTGTTTTATGGTATTAGAGATAAAATACGTGTTATATGTAGCGGTAAAATAATTTCTGGATATTCTATTTTAAAAGCAGTAGCATTAGGTGCAGATATGTGTAATAGTGCTCGTGGATTTATGTTTTCTTTAGGCTGTATACAAGCGCTACGTTGCAATACTAATACTTGTCCAACGGGAGTTGCAACACAAGATAAGATGTTAATGAAAGGTTTAGTAGTAAGTGATAAATCAGAACGTGTTTTTCATTTTCATCGCAATACTTTACATGCGGCAAACGAACTCTTAGCTGCAGCAGGAAAGAGTAGTTTTGCTGACGTGGATATCAATATATTCATGCGTGGTGATGAGTTCACACATTTAGCAGACCTTTATTTCCCAGATAATTTAAAAAGTGTGACGAGGTATTAAAATCATGATTGTAGAATATCTCATCATTCTGCTATTACTGCCTTACTTCTATCATTTATTTAAAAAATGTATATTTGAAAAGTCAATCCTAAAAAACATATCATGCAACTGGTTTTCGCATCAAATAACAAAAATAAAATAAGAGAAGTTCAAAGTATGCTTCCTGAAACCATAAAAATTCTAAGTTTAGAGGACATTGGATGTTTTGAAGAAATTCCAGAAACAGCTGATACTATAGAAGGAAACGCAATTTTAAAAGCAGATTATGTGACTAAAAATTACGGTCATGACTGCTTTGCTGATGATACCGGTCTCGAAGTAAATAGTTTAGACGGAGCTCCAGGTGTTTTTTCAGCGCGATATGCTGGACTGCAATGCAATCCCGATGACAACATGAATAAACTATTACAAGCATTATCTCATAAAAATGATAGAACTGCACGATTTAAAACTGTCGTTGCCTTAAATTTAGGAGGGAAACAAAAACTTTTTACTGGTATTGCCGATGGCGAAATCACTTTAGAAAAGACCGGAACTGGAGGTTTTGGATATGATCCAATTTTCAAACCTACTGGTTACAATGAGACTTTTGCTGAAATTAGCGCTGAAATTAAAAATAATATCAGTCATAGAGGAAAAGCAACTCACAAATTAATTAAATTTTTACAGGCTACGCACTAAAAACACCAAAACAGTAGTTTTTAGATTTATATTTTAGTCTAAAAATGAATATTTAGCATTTTTCAATCTAAATAAAATTCGGTAATTCATAAATAGAAAGATAACAATCTGATAATCAAATCACAATAAATTAATAATTCTTAAAATAGCATTAGCATATATGAATAATTAACAGTACTTTTGCACCCTATTTTAAAAATACATATGAATAAATTTGAACAATTAGGATTGAGTGAATCGTTACTGAAGGCGATTTTAGATCTAGGATTTGAAAGTCCGACCGAAGTACAGGAGAAAGCGATTCCCCTATTATTGGAAAAAGATACAGATATGGTTGCGTTGGCTCAGACAGGGACAGGGAAAACGGCAGCATTTGGTTTTCCAGTTATCCAAAAAATTGATGCTAACAACAGAAACACACAAGCATTAATTTTATCTCCAACACGCGAACTTTGTTTGCAGATTACCAACGAAATTAAAAACTACTCTAAATACGAAAAAGGTATTAATGTGGTAGCAGTTTACGGTGGAGCTAGCATTACAGATCAAGCGAGAGACATAAAGAGAGGTGCACAAATTATTGTGGCAACTCCAGGAAGAATGCAAGATATGATTAATAGAGGATTGGTTAACATTTCTCAAATCAACTATTGTATTCTTGACGAAGCTGACGAAATGTTGAACATGGGTTTCTACGAAGATATCGTAAACATCCTTTCTACTACGCCAGACGACAAAAACACATGGTTATTCTCTGCAACAATGCCTGCTGAAGTAGCACGTATTGGAAAACAATTCATGAAAGATCCAATTGAAATTACAGTTGGAGCTAAAAATTCAGGTTCAGCTACAGTTTCTCACGAGTATTACTTAGTGAATGCGCGTGATCGTTACGAAGCGTTGAAACGTTTAGCTGATGCTAATCCAGACATTTTCTCAGTAGTTTTTTGTAGAACAAAACGTGATACACAAGCTGTTGCTGAAAAATTAGTAGAAGACGGATATAGTGCTGCTGCATTGCACGGAGATTTATCTCAAGCGCAACGTGACGGTGTAATGAAATCTTTTAGAGGTCACCAAATCCAAATGCTTGTAGCTACTGACGTTGCTGCACGTGGAATTGACGTTGATAGCATTACTCACGTTGTAAACTACCAATTACCTGACGAAATCGAAACTTACAATCACCGCTCAGGTCGTACTGGTCGTGCTGGTAAATTAGGAACTTCTATTGTAATCGTTACTAAAAGTGAATTGCGCAAGATTTCTTCTATTGAAAGAATCATCAAGCAAAAATTCGAAGAAAAAACAATTCCTTCTGGAATTGAAATCTGCGAAATTCAATTATTGCACTTAGCTACTAAAATTAAAGATACAGAAGTTGATCACGAAATCGACAACTACTTACCTGCTATTAATAGCGTTCTTGAAGACTTGTCAAAAGAAGAATTGATTAAGAAAATGGTTTCAGTTGAATTTAACCGTTTTATCAATTATTATAAGAAAACAAGAGATATTTCTACTCAATCTGGCGAAAGACGCGAGCGTGATGATAGAGATGGTGCTCCAAGAGAAAATAATGGTGGTGGTGCAACAAGATATTTCGTGAACATAGGTTCTAGAGATAACTTCGACTGGATGTCATTAAAAGATTACTTGAAAGAAACATTAGACTTAGGTCGTGATGACGTTTTCAAAGTAGATGTAAAAGAAGGTTTCTCTTTCTTTAACACAGATCCAGAACATACTGATAAAGTAATGGAAGTATTGAATAACGTTCAATTAGAAGGACGTAGAATCAATGTTGAAATTTCTAAAAATGATGGTGGTGGAAGACGTGACCATAATGGAAGAAGCTCAGGTGGAAGTTTTGGTGGTGGAAGAAGTTCTGCTCCAAGAAGAGAAGGTAGTTTTGCTCCAAGAAGAGAAGGTTCTTCAGGTGGCGGATTTAGAAGCGATAGAAATTCAGCTCCAAGAGAAGGTGGTTTCGGTCCTAGAAGAGAAGGTGGATTTACATCTGACAGACCTAGAACTGAAGGTTCATCTGATAGAGCACCTAGACGCTCTGAAAGCTTTGGTGATTCACCAAGACCAAGAAGACCAAGAAGAGACTAACATTCATTGTTAATCTTCTTATAATTATATAAGGAAACTACAAAATATTCAATCTTGATTTATTACTTTTAAAGTTTTAAATTAGCATATGAAATATTTTGTAGTTTTCTTTTTTTTAGTCCTATCTATAACTGCAATTGCGCAAGTTAAAGAGCCTTCACAGAAAGTTAATGGTATAATTATTAGTAATACTACCCGGGAACCCTTAGTCGGCGTTAATATAATTAATGTCAACAAAGTAAGAGGTGCCACTACTGATTTAGGAGGATACTTTGAACTAGATGTTCAAGTAAATGACACCCTTCATATAACTAGCTTAGGATTCCAATCGTTACGCGTACGCGTTACTAACGACTGGATAAAAAACAAAAGCACAAAAATCCAACTAACAGAAAAAGCAATTGCACTTGAAGAAGTTGTAATTCGACCATTCAATTTAACTGGTTATCTAGAAGTTGACACTAAAATCATTCCTATCAAAGAAAACTTTAGATATAGTATTTCTGGACTTACTCAAGGTTATGAAGCTGGTGAATATTCTCCTAACGCATTTGGAAGAGTCCTCGGATCAATTTTTAATCCTGCAGACGTTCTCTACAATTTCTTTGGTAAAAACCCTAAAGAATTGAAAAAATTAAAGGAGATGAAAAAGGATGACACCGTTAGAAATCTTTTAGAATCTAAATTTGATAGAGAGATGATTGCTGTGTTATTAGGAGTTGAAAAAAATGAAATAGCTGAAATTTTACAACGTTGTAACTATTCTGAATCATTTATTCAAACGGCAAATGACTTACAAATAATGGACGCCATAAGCGGATGTTACGAAGAATACAAAATTCTAAAGAAGAAATAAAAGTAAATAAAATTTAAAACTATCTTATTCGAAATTTTAAATATAAATCCTCAATTACTAAAGTAGTTGGGGATTTTTTTAAACTTTTTATTGACTCAAAATCAAAAAAAATTACATATATTTACTTACAATAATTAAACCTAATTTTAAATATCTAGATCATGGCAAAAAGTCAAGACGCAAAGAAAGTTGCGAAAAAAGAGCCTTTAAAAACAGCAAAGGAAAAGAAAGAAGAAAAAAGAGATAAGAAAAACGCACCAAAAAGAGATTAGGTACGAATAAAAAAAAGGCTATTAAAATTATTTTAATAGCCTTTTTTTAGATTTCAAAAAGAAATTTATCTTGAATAATTTGGAGCTTCTTTTGTAATAGTCACATTATGAGGATGACTTTCATTAATTCCACTGGCAGTAATTCTAACAAAACGTCCAGTCTCTTGCAAAGTTGGAATGTCTTTTGAACCACAATAACCCATTCCTGCACGAAGACCACCAATAAACTGTTGCATACTCTCGTTTAATTCGCCTTTATATGGCACACGACCTACAATTCCTTCTGGAACTAATTTCTTAACATCATCTTCAACATCTTGAAAATAGCGATCTTTTGAACCTTCTTGCATTGCTTCAACAGAACCCATTCCTCTATAAGACTTGAATTTTCTTCCTTCGAATATAATAGTCTCTCCAGGAGATTCCATTGTACCTGCAAGCAATGAACCTAGCATAACACAGTCAGCACCCGCTGCAATTGCTTTAGGAATATCACCTGTGTAACGTATTCCACCATCAGCAATTACGGGAACACCTGTTCCTCTTATAGCCGCAGCTACTTCAAGTACTGCAGAGAATTGTGGAAATCCTACACCAGCGACAATACGAGTTGTACATATTGAGCCTGGACCAATACCTACTTTTACACCGTCAGCACCATTTTCAACTAAATATTTAGCTGCTTCTGGAGTAGCAATATTACCTACTATAACATCTAATTCTGGAAATTTAGCTTTTACCGCTTTTAATACATCTACAACACCTTTTGTATGTCCGTGAGCTGTATCAATGATCACAGCGTCAACTCCAGCGTTTACTAAAGCAGTTGCTCTTTCTACCGCATCAGCAGTAACACCTAAAGCAGCAGCTACTCTTAAACGTCCAAATTTATCTTTGTTAGCGTTTGGTTTTTGAGTTAATTTAGTAATATCTCTGAATGTAATTAAACCAACCAATTCATATTTGTCATTTACAACCGGTAATTTTTCAATTTTATGTCCTTGTAAAACAATTTCAGCTTGTTCTAGAGAAGTACCTTCTGGAACGGTCACTAAATTTTCAGTAGTCATAACCTCAACAATAGCTCTTGCGCCATTTTTTTCAAAACGCAAATCTCTATTAGTTACAATACCTTTTAGAATTTTATTTTCATCTACAATTGGAATACCGCCAATACCATATTCCTTCATAGCATTTTTAGCATCTGCAACTGTCGAAGTCAACGGTAAAGTTACAGGATCAATAATCATCCCTGACTCAGCACGTTTTACTTTTCTAACTTTAGCAGCCTGCTGCTCAATAGTCATATTTTTATGCAAAACACCAATTCCTCCCTCTTGCGCCATAGCTATTGCCATAGAACTTTGAGTCACTGTATCCATAGCAGCGGATACAATAGGAACATTAAGCGTTATATTTCTTGAAAATTTTGATTTGATACTCACTTCGCGTGGAAGCACATTTGAGTAATTTGGAACTAATAAAACATCATCGTAAGTTAATCCTTCACCGATAATTTTAGAGTTGTGTGCGATCATTGCAATTGTAGTTGGAGTTTAATTGCGTGCAAATATACATAATCTTAAGTAAAAAAACAGAGTTCTTGCAGAATAAATAATTAAATTGCGGTTCAAACTCAATTCTTTGAGTTAAAAGCATTAATTAGTTTCCTTTAAATAATCCATAATTATTTCCGTATGATAGAATCTGAAACTGATTTGAAAGGACTTTCTACTGAAGATGTATTACAATCTAGAACATCATTTGGTGCCAATAGTATAGATCATGCGAAAAAAAACATCTTTCTAAATTCAGTTAAAGAAATGGTAGTGGAACCTATGTTCTTGCTACTATTAACAGCGACAAGTATATACTTTATAACTGGTGATTATGGAAATGGTATTTTCATGGCTGCCGCAATTCTATTAGTCTCTGCGATATCACTTTACCAAGAGTCAAAAAGTAGATCAGCTGTCAACGCTTTAAAAAAGCTATCGCAACCTAAAAGTAAAGTGATTCGTAACGGCGAGACAATTGAAATAGCAAGCGAAGAAATAGTAGTTGGAGATTTACTACAATGTGAAGAAGGAACCTTTATTCCTGCTGATGGAATAATTGTCAAATCCAACGACTTTGCTGTAAATGAATCCGTATTAACGGGAGAATCAATGGCGGTACTTAAAAGTGAGTCGTCAACTATAAAAACTGTTTTTCTTGGAACTATTGTAACAAGTGGCTTAGCAATCTGTAAAGTAACCACTGTTGGAAATAAAACAGAGCTAGGAAAAATAGGAAAAAGCTTAGAAAACATTGTAGAGGAAAAAACTCCTTTACAAGTACAAATGGGGAACTTCGTAAAAAAAATGTCATTAGTTGGTTTAGTGATTTTTGCTTTTGTGTGGGCAATAAATTATTACAATTCAAATGAAGTTTTAGACAGTCTGCTAAAAGCACTGACTCTTGCCATGAGTATTATTCCAGAAGAAATCCCCGTGGCTTTTACCACTTTTATGGCTCTTGGTTCTTGGAGACTATTGAAAATGGGGATTATCGTAAAGCAAACAAAGACTGTTGAAACTTTAGGTAGTGCCACGGTTATTTGCACAGACAAAACAGGAACTATTACTGAGAACAAAATGAGTTTAGCGCAATGTTACACTTTATCTGACAACAGTGTAAATGATAATTTTTCTGAGAATAGTACTATTGAACTATTGACAATCGCAATGTGGGCAAGTGAGCCAATTCCTTTCGACCCTATGGAAATTGCTTTACATGATGCCTATTCAAAATTGAATATTGCAGATGAACGTCCTAACTTTAAATTAGTTCATGAATACCCATTATCAGGAAAACCTCCGATGATGACTCACGTTTTCGAAAATAAAAATGGAAAACGAATTATAGCTGCTAAAGGTGCAACCGAAGCATTGATAGCGACTTCAAATTTATCCTCAGAAGAGAAAGAGCAAGTTTTATCTGCAATGAAAAAAATGGCCTTACAAGGTTATCGCGTTCTAGGTGTTGGACTTACTCCATTTTCAAGCACTACTTATCCTGTAAAACAGCAAGACTTTTCATTTGAATTTAAAGGATTAGTCGCTTTTTACGATCCTCCAAAAGCGAATATAAAAGCTACTTTTGAAACCTTGTACGATGCTGGAATTCAATTAAAAATCGTAACCGGTGATAATGCCGAAACAACCGCTACAATTGCGAAGCAAATAGGTTTTAGAAACGCAGACAAAACATTGAATGGAGATGAATTAATGGCAATGGATGAGGAAACTCTTAAAGCACGCGTCATGGAAACTGCCATTTTTACAAGAATGTTTCCTGAAGCCAAACTAAAAATTATTAAAGCTTTAAAAGATAATAATCAAATCGTTGCTATGACTGGTGATGGTGTGAATGATGGACCCGCTTTGAAATCAGCACACATAGGAATTGCGATGGGAAAAAAGGGAACTGAAATTGCTAAACAAGCCGCTAATCTTATCCTTGTCGATGATGATTTTTCTAAAATGATCGACGCTATCGCCATGGGAAGAAAAATTTACAGCAACTTAAAAAAAGCGATACAGTATATCATTTCAATACATATTCCCATCATATTGATTGTGTTCATTCCGCTCGCTTTAGGATGGATTTATCCTAATATATTTTCTCCGGTACACGTAATATTTCTTGAGATAATTATGGGGCCAACGTGTTCCATTATTTACGAAAACGAACCTATGGAACGAAATTTAATGCAAGTACAACCACGCCCTTTTACAAATACTTTTTTTAAATTAAAAGAAATTACAATCAGCATAATTCAAGGAATAGTTATTACAATAGGACTACTATTTGTCTATCAATATTGCCTTTACAGCAACTGTTCTGAAAGCACTACTAGAACTTTAGTTTTCGTAACATTGATTTCTTCAAATATCTTTCTAACGTTGACAAATCGTTCCTTCTACTATTCTGTACTGACTACTTTAAAATATAAAAACAATTTAGTATTCATTATTATAAGCGCAACAGTTTTACTTACCGCAGCTTTATTGTTCATCCCATTATTTGCAAGCTTTTTTGAGTTCGAAAGAGTTTCTGCTTCCCAAATAGTTTTGAGCGTTTTAGTTGGTTTTATTTCTGTTTTATGGATAGAAATATATAAAGCATTTAAAAGAAGAAAAGTACATTATAATAAATAATTTTTATTTTTTGGTTTTCCGTATTATGACATTAAGTCCTAATTGAAAGGAAAGACTATTTGCTTTACTTACATCATGATATTCCAAAAGATTATCAGCAAGAACATAGAAATTTACAGGTCCAAAGTGACTTGATAATCCTAATCCAATATTTTTATAAGAATACGAATCTAGAGTGTAAGTTGCTTTCAGTAGTAAAGACTTAAACAATTTTCTTCTATAATAAGTCGTAAAAGCTACTAGAGGAGTTCTTGGTGTTGTCATCATAAACAACTGTGCTCCTACTGCGCTTTTAAAAGTCGTTTCAGAATTATAATCTAGACAATCGCAATCCTCAGGTCTTTCTTCGTTAAACGAAAACTGAACTGAACCATTAAACTTAATAGGACGCCATGTTGTGTAGTTATTATATAATGTATCTAAAGGTATAGCTTCTTTAAATTCTTCATAAGCGTTTTCAATCGATTCGCCAGAACTGAATTTTGGAATCACTCCTTTATAATCGTAAATACCTTTTAAAGATAAACTCTCAACTTCTTTCGAATGTCTTATAAAACCGATGTCCAAAACGCTAGCAGTAAGTTGTATGTTTTTCTTTGGATAATAAGTAAAACCAGCGTCAAACCCCAGTCCTAGATTACCGCTTAAAAAGGCTCTCTTCGTTATGTCCTTGACAACATTAGAATCATCATTTTTATCATCATATTTAGCAATTCCAGAAGTGTTTAATTGTAATTGAGAATATATTACTTGCTCGTAAACTCCTATAGATGATGGAATCGTGTAAATATAACCAGAGTTAGAAGTAGAAGTAGCATTGTAAATACTTGAATAGATCTTTCCCCTGAAACCTGCAATAAATTTTTCATTGATGTTTTTATGAAAGCCAATATGAAACACAGATAACATTTCTGCCTTAACATTTAAATCTTCCAAATTAAAAACTTTACCTAAGTAATCTCTATTTCCATCCAATGCTAAAACAGCAAAGTCTTTTGGGACATAACTCAATAAATCTAGTTCCTGATACATACCAAAGGAAATATAAGAATCATACTTTTCTCCAGCAATTTTAAAACCACCATTAAAAATCTCTAATTGCTGATTTACCGACAGTTTATCATTTCTGCTGGCGGTAAATACTACAGCTTTTAACTTCTTATCAAAGTCGATTCCGTTATCAGCGAATAAATCGTAAGCAGAGAAGCCGCTTGATGCCGCATTAGCAGAAATACCAGAAATTAATGGGATACCAAAATACCAGTCATATTTAAAATCAGATCCTGGGTTAGTGAGTAACGACTGCGGAACAGAAGTGAAATTATATAAGATTTGCTTATTCTGCGAAAAGCAATTAAGAGCGAGTAACAATGCTAAAATTAGTATAGACTTTCTCATTCTACTACTAGATAAGCTGTGAGCCCTGATTTCATTTTAAACTTACCTTGATTGAAAGGAATACTCGTAAATTGAGGGGATTGATTGAGATTAAAAATAATTTTAGTAGTTTCTTTTAACTGTTCAAGTGAAGAGCCAACTATGATATCAGTTTTTGGGATTTTATTTTCTCCAAAGGTATATGCTGGAATCGATAGACTTTGTGAGTAGACAATATCATCATTCTTATTTAAAAAATAAAGACCAACAACATATGCACGATTAATAGTGTTTGAAAGTTCGAAGTAAAGCTCCACTTTTTTTAATCGACGTCTAAAAAAAGAATCATTGAATAATTCAATTTTTGATTCTTCACTAAAACTAGTTTGTTGTATTCCACTGCCTGCGAAATCTTTTGAATCGATTTCAAAAGAGCCTAAGTTTGTAATAATAACAGGTTCTATCTTTAAATCGTTAGCCTGACTGAAATCTAAATCACTAGAGCACGAATAAGCAAAGAAGGAAAGCAATGCTACTAAAAATAGATTTGAACTTCTTACTATCATACTATTCTAATTAAAAGAGGAATTGAAAGCAAAATATTAAATACGCCGATTCTAAATTACGTTTTTAATACTAAAAAACTCTTTTTTTACAATAGAAAAATTTTAATGGTATTCGCCAAATAATTTTGAAGCTTCGTTATAAGCGCTTTCAAAGCTAGTCGGACTTAAATTAATAGTTGCTTTTTCGGCGGTGAAGTAGGACAGTAATTTCTCTGTTGGCATATTACCTGTTAGATTATCTGTTGCCATTGGACAACCACCAAAACCTTGAATAGCACCATCAAAACGACGACAACCAGCTTTGTAAGCAGCGTCAATTTTTTCAAACCATTTATCAGGAGTGGTGTGCAAATGAGCTCCAAATTCCACATTAGGATAGGCAGGAATTAGACTTGAGAATAAATAGGATATAACATCTGGCGCAGAACTTCCCACTGTATCAGAAAGCGACAGAATTTTAACACCCATATCAGCTAGTTTGCTCGTCCATTCACCAACAATTTCTACATTCCAGGGATCACCATAAGGATTACCAAAACCCATAGATAAATAAGCCACTACTTCTTTGTTAGTATGATCTGCAATTTCAAGAATCTCTTGTAAAGTGACTAAAGACTCTGCAATCGTCTTGTGCGTATTTCGCATTTGGAAATTCTCAGATATTGAAAAAGGGAAGCCCAAATATTGTATTTCAGAATGTACCGAAGCTAATTTTGCACCTTGTGTATTAGCAATAATTGCTAATAACTTGCTATTTGTTTGAGACAAATCAAGCTGTGATAAAACTTCAGCAGTGTCTTGCATTTGCGGAATAGCCTTAGGTGAAACAAAACTTCCAAAGTCGATACTATCAAAACCCACTCTTAACAAAGCTTGAATATAAGCTACTTTTTTCTCAGTAGGAATAAAGGGCTTAATGCCTTGCATTGCGTCGCGCGGACATTCTATAATTTTTATTGGCTCCATAGGTAGCCAAAGATACTAAAGAAATTCTTTTTACGAAATCGTTTTCTATATAAAAAAAACAGCAAATATTACGCTTTATCGTAATATAATTAAATATTACGCTTTTATGTAATAAATTAATATATTACACATTATGGTAATATAATTGTTTTTTATCAAATATTAAGTTACTTTTGAAATATGACTGCAATACTCACAGCCGATATAATCAATTCAAGAAAGTTAACATCTTCAAATTGGATGGATGACTTAAAAGCTCTGCTAAACACCTTTGGCAAAACTCCAACTAATTGGGAAATATATCGCGGAGATGAGTTCCAACTCGAAATAAAGAATCCTGAAGATGCCTTATTTGTTGCGTTCCAAATCAAAGCATTTTTCAAATCAATCAAATTAGATGCTAGAATCAGCATCGGATTTGGTGAAAAAACATTTAAAACGCGGAAAATAGCGGAAAGTAATGGAACGGCATTTATTCGTTCAGGAGAAACATTTGAGACTCTAAAAAAGCAAAAACTAAACTTAGCTATACACTCTTCTAATCAAGAATTTGATCAAGAAATAAATTTGATGCTAAAATTAAGTTTATCTTTCATGGATAATTGGCTACAACAGTCGGCTGAATTTATTCTAATTGCATTACAAAACCCAACACTTTCACAAGAAGAAATTGGTTTAAAAATAGGTATAAATCAAGCTGCTGTGAGTAGAAGACAAAAACGTTCAAACTATGAACTAATAATTGAACTGGAACGTCATTTTAGAAAAAAAATTAAAACAATAGTAGAATGATTCTTTTTGTAAAACTTATTTTAGCCTACTTACTAAGTGATTTTTTATTGCAACCTGCATCATGGGTAAGAGATAAAGAAAGTAAAAAATATAAAAGCATCTATTTCTATAGCAACGCAATAGTATATTTTGCCTTAATATTAATTTTGATTGGTGATATAAATTTTATTAGGATGGCAGCACTTTTAATGCTATCACATGGAATAATTGATTTATTACAATTGAACTTTCAAACAACAAGAACTAAGCGAAATTGGTTTTCTGTAAAACATATTTTTAACTTATTAGTTATTATTGCGACTACTATATCATACAACAATACAACGCTTGACTTAAGTGCGATAGGAAATCAATTCTGGATTGTAGTAACGGCTTTTATTTTTCTTACCAAGCCTAGCTCGATCATTATTAAGAATATAATTTCAATTTGGACACCAGAGAAAAACAAAACAAAATCACTTCAAAATGCTGGGAATTACATTGGAATATTAGAGAGACTCTTTGTATTCTGTTTTATTGTAACAGGACATTTTGAAGCAATAGGATTTTTATTAGCAGCAAAATCAATCTTTCGATTTGGTGATTTAAAAGAAGCAAAAGACAGAATGCTAACTGAATATGTACTAATAGGAACTTTAATAAGTTTTGGAATTGCTATGGTAATTGGATTTTTAGTTCAAATTAGCTTAGGATTTTCTTTTTAAAATTTCCTTATTAATCGATTTAATTAAAGCAGGTCCTTCATAAATAAAACCAGTGTACAATTGTACTAAACTTGCGCCCGCATCTAATTTTTCCAAAGCATCTTTAGCAGTGTGAATTCCACCTACTCCAATTATAGGAAAGGATTTATTACTTTTTTCAGATAAAAAACGAATCACTTCAGTGGAACGACTAGTTAAAGGTTTCCCTGACAGTCCGCCCATTTCGCTTTTATTCTCTGATTGTAATCCTTCACGTGAAAGTGTCGTATTAGTAGCTATCACTCCCGCAATTTTAGTTTCGTTTACAATTTCAATAATATCTAATAACTGAGAATCGGTTAAATCTGGAGCAATTTTTAATAAGATTGGTTTTTGCTTTGGCTTAGCCAAATTCTTGTTTTGAAGCGTATTCAGTAATTGCTTCAATGGTTCTTTTTCTTGTAATTCTCTTAAATTTGGTGTGTTTGGTGAGCTCACATTCACTACAAAATAATCAACATAGTCAAAAAGTGCTTCAAAACATATTTCGTAATCTGAAGTAGCGTCTTCATTTGGCGTTAATTTATTTTTACCAATGTTTCCACCAATTAAAACGCCTTTATTTTTCTTTAATCGTTGCACCGCTTCCTTAACACCGCCGTTATTGAAACCCATTCTGTTGATTATCGCCGAATCTTCTTTTAGTCTAAACAATCGCTTTTTCGGATTTCCCTCTTGTCCAACTGGCGTAAGAGTTCCTATTTCGATAAAACCAAAACCAAAATTTGACAATTCATCATACAACTTAGCATCCTTATCAAAACCAGCTGCTAATCCTACTGGGTTTTTAAATTTAAGTCCAAAAACTTCAGTCTCTAATCGCTTATCATCAACTAAATATAGAGATCTTGAGATTGATGCAAAACCAGGTATTTTAGAAAGCGAACGAATCAATGAAAAAGTAAAATAGTGAACTTTTTCTGGATCAAAACAGAAAAAAAGTGGACGAAGTAGTAGTTTGTACATGAGATAATTGTTGTGTTGTGCAAAAATAGAATTATATAGGTGATAAATAAATATTTACAAAACATTTTACTAAATCATTTTCTTAACCCTAAATAATGCTCCTGAAAAAATGATTATATTTGCATAAAACATAAAAACATGCAACATATTATAGATCGTTTCATCAGTTACGTTATTATAGATACGGAATCTGATGCAAGTTCAGAAACTACTCCAAGCACAAAAAAACAATGGGATTTAGCTAATAAACTGGTCGAGGAATTAAAGACTATTGGAATGCAAGACGTTACAATAGATGAGAAGTCATACATCATGGCTACTTTACCCAGCAATGTAGATCATGAAGTACCAACGATTGGTTTCATTTCTCACTTTGATACTTCGCCTGACTTTTCTGGAGCGAATATCAAACCTCAGATTGTACCTAATTATGATGGAAAAGATATTATTCTAAATGCTGAGAAAAATATTGTCTTATCACCAAGCTACTTTAAAGATTTATTGCTTTATAAAGGACAAACGCTAATTACTACTGACGGAACGACATTATTAGGAGCAGATGACAAAGCAGGTATCACAGAAATTGTTACTGCAATGGAATACCTGATCAATAATCCTGAAATCAAGCACGGAAAAATCAGAATTGGGTTTACTCCTGATGAGGAAATTGGTCGCGGAGCACATCATTTTGATGTAGATAAATTTGGAGCTGATTGGGCTTACACTATGGATGGAAGTCAAGTGGGAGAATTAGAGTATGAAAACTTTAATGCAGCTAGTGCTAAAATCACCTTTAAAGGTAAAAGTGTACATCCGGGTTATGCTAAAGGAAAAATGATCAACTCTATGTTAATCGCTAATACTTTTATCAGCAAATTACCGCCAGAAGAAACACCGGAAACTACAAAAGGATATGAAGGTTTTTTCCACGTTCATCATTTAACAGGAAGTATTGAAGAAACTACTTTAGAATTAATTATTCGAGATCATAGTAAGAAAAAGTTTGGAAAACGCAAGGAGTTGATCGAAAAAATCACTCGCAAAATAAACAAGAAATTTGCTAAGCAATTTGGTGAAGATATAGCGATTGCACAAATCAACGACCAGTATTACAATATGAAGGAAAAAGTACTTCCTGTCAAGCACATTGTAGATATTGCTGAAAAAGCAATGAAAGAAATTGGAATAAAACCATTAATCAAACCTATTAGAGGTGGGACAGATGGTTGCCAATTATCATATAAAGGATTGCCTTGTCCTAATATTTTTGCGGGTGGGCATAATTTCCATGGAAAATATGAATATGTTCCAGCAGAAAGTATGCAAAAAGCAGTAGAAGTAATTGTCAAAATTGCTGAACTAACTGCAATACAACCTTCGAAGTAAAGCAAAAAAAATCCCAAATTCTAATGATAAGAATTTGGGATTTTTAATTTATTCAGTAATACTATTTTTTACTTAATGCAGCACTCATTTCCATTGAAATAGCAGAACGCTCCATCTTTAATTTTCCTGACATTGTTTCTACAACAACTGTTGTATCTGCTAACTCAGAAACCTTACCGTGAAGACCACTTTTAGTAATGATTTTATCACCTACTTTTAAAGCGCTTTCAAATTCTTTTTCATTTTTTGCTCTTTTTTGCTGTGGTCTAATCATGAAGAAATAGATCACCACAAACATTAATATAAAGGGTGCAAATTGAGTTAATTGTTCCATAATTTTAATTCTCTTTTTATTTGTTAATTACTACATTAAACCGCGACCAGCTTTAATGATTCTTTTACTTTTTTCAAGTTCTTTTACTAAATTATCTAAAATTCCGTTGATAAAAATACTACTTTTTGGAGTAGAATATTCCTTTGCAACTTCTAAATATTCATTAAGTGTTACTTTAACCGGAATTGATGGGAATTTCAAAAATTCACAAATTGCCATTTTAAGAATAATAGTATCGATTTCAGCGATTCTATCACTATCCCAGTTTGGAGTCTTGTCTAAATATTCCTTTGCTAATTCTTTTTCGTTTAGGACTGTTTTTCTAAACAAATCTTTAACAAAATCCTTATCCTCATTATCTTTATATAATTTCGGAACTCTGAAATTATCATTCTCACCAGATTTTATTGTTTTCAACTGCTTGATGATGTGCGTATTTACTAATGGAATATCATCAACCCAAGTTAATTTATCATCCTCTAGATACTCATACAGCTTTTCATTAGGAACGATAACTTCCATAAATAAGTCAACAATAAACTGTCGGTCTTCTTCAAACTTATTTACAGTATTACTCATGTAGTCAGCATATATCTTACTTGCTTTAATATCACTTAAAAGCAATAAGATATAATCATCGTTCAAAGACCAATTGTTGATCTTGCGATTTTCAAGTGCGATACTTAATGAGTTATTTTCTGAAAGAATTTGAAAAATTTCGTTTTTGATGAATTTTTCATTTGGATTACGCTCTTCTGGAGTAGCTAGATGCTTAAGACTTGATTTATGTAAAAAGACAGTTTCTGTTTTACAAATTTCAATTAGCGAAGAAAGCATTATAAGGTATAAATCTTGAATATTATCGATACTATAAAAAAGGAACTTTTCTTCTTTCTCTAGATTATCTGAACCGCTTTGATGCATCGCATAAATGGACTGCATAACTTTAACGCGAATGTGTCTTCTATTTACCACCTTGTAAGAACTTTTATTAATTAGCGTGCAAAAATAAGTATTTCCTTTTTCAAAATAAAATATATAATCGCTTATTTTAAAAGTATTCAAAAAACCCTCTCTGTTCCATCATAGTAATGGAAATCAGAAAGGGTTCAATATATAATGAAAACTATTTTTTACTGTTCTCTAATTTTCTCTGATCAATACGATTTTGAGCAATTGTCAAAGCCGCTTTATGAGTGGTCATTTTGTTAGCAATAGCAAAATCAAAAATCTCTAAAGTTGTATTGTAGATGTTTTCTGTTTTACGCATAATTTCTTCTTTACCATAATGTTCTAACTCAGCGTACACATTTATGATTCCACCAGCATTGATCAAGAAATCCGGAGCATAAACGATTCCTCTTTCTTGTAAAATTTTACCATGAACGTTCTCATCAGCTAATTGATTGTTCGCTGCACCTGCTATTACTTTTGCTTTGATCTTATGAACAGTTGCGTCATTTAATGTTGCTCCCATTGCACAAGGCGCATAAATATCAACGTCTGCGCTGTATAAATCATCTCCTCTGTAAATTTCAGCATTATACTTTGCTCCTACCTCAGCTAATCTTTCTTCATTGATATCAGCGATAGTAACTATTGCACCTTCTTTAGTTAAATAATCTACTAGCGTCTCGCCTACGTGACCAATTCCTTGCACTAAAACTTTCTTACCAGATAAAACATCTGAACCATATTGCTGTTTTGCAGCTGCTTTCATTCCTAAATAAACACCATAAGCCGTAATTGGTGACGGGTTTCCAGAACCACCTCTTGATTCAGAGATTCCAGTTACATAAGGAGTTACATCTCTCACGATGTCCATATCGCTGGTTTCCATTCCCATATCTTCAGCAGTAATATATCTTCCGCTTAAAGAATGTACAAATTCACCAAATTTGCGCATTAATTCAGGAGTCTTTTGAGTTTTTGGATCACCAATAATAACTGCTTTTCCGCCACCTAAGTTTAATCCAGTAATCGCTGCTTTATATGTCATTCCACGAGAAAGTCGTAAAACATCATTCAACGCTTCCCACTCTGTTGCATAATTGTACATTCTTGTACCTCCTAAAGCTGGACCCATAACTGAATTATGAATGCCAATAATTGCTTTTAAACCCGTATCTTTGTCGTTGCAAAATACAATTTGCTCATGATCATTAAATGACAATTGACCAAAAACGGGATCCATTTTTTGAAGCTCCTTTCCTGTTGTGAAAGCTGTACTCATAGTGTATATTTTTATATTGATAAAATTACGAATTAGTCAAAAAGACAATTCAAATTTACACAAAAAATTAAAGATGCGTTGCTCTTTTGTCTAAAAATCATTTATTCAATAATTAAATTAATCCTGCGTTAATCATTGAATTTACTAAAATAAAAATTTTATCCTTAAAATAAAATAATTTCAACATAGAATACTTTAAAATAATGAAAGAGTTACGTTATCTAAATAAATACTTCGTTAAATATAAATACAGTTTTTTACTGGGAATCGTTTTTACAATAATTGCTCAGATATTCATGCTTTTTACTCCGAAGCTGATTAGTAAATCCTTTAAAGTTATTGAGGCTTTCGCCAAAGATAAAACAGTAGCTAAAGAAGTTATTTACGACGAATTGATTTCGAACATATTACTGATTATTGCAACGACTATAATTGCCGGTTTTCTTACTTTTTTAATGAGACAGACTTTAATTGTAATGTCAAGACATATTGAATTTGACTTGAAAAATGAAGTTTTTCGTCAATATGAAAATTTATCTCAAAATTTTTATAAGCAAAATCGTACAGGAGATTTAATGAATCGAATAAGCG
The DNA here is from genome assembly GCF_003688495.1 of Flavobacterium weaverense. Lineage (GTDB taxonomy): Bacteria > Bacteroidota > Bacteroidia > Flavobacteriales > Flavobacteriaceae > Flavobacterium > Flavobacterium weaverense. The sequence goes on from NZ_REFH01000009.1 coordinate 681,398, forward strand.
AGGATGTTTCTAAAGTGAGAATGTATGTTGGTCCCGCCGTTATGTATACCATCAACACCGCAATTCGTTTTACCATCGTTATTGTCTACATGTATAATGTTTCACCGCGATTAACATTATACACTATTTTACCACTACCTATTTTATCATATGCAATATTTAAGTTGAGCTCTGAAATTAATATACGAAGCACTATTTTCCAACAATACTTATCGAAGGTTTCCAGTTTTTCACAAGAAATTTTTTCAGGAATCCGAGTGATAAAGGCGTATTCAATGGAAGAGCAGCATCAAAACAACATGATTAACTTGGCAAACGAAAGCAAAAGTAAAAGTTTAAACCTTGCTAAAGTGCAATCCTTGTTTGGACCATTAATGCTAGCGCTTATAGGAATCAGTAATCTTGTTGTAATTTATTTTGGTGGTTTAATGTATATCGATGGAACGATAAAAAATATTGGAACAATTGCTGAGTTTATTTTATATGTGAATATGTTAACTTGGCCTGTTGCCTCTCTGGGTTGGGTTTCATCAATGGTTCAAGAGGCGGAAGCTTCGCAGAAACGCTTAAATGAATTCTTGAAAATAGAACCAGAGATTAAAAACAAAAACGAAAATAAATCAGTTATCGAAGGTTCTATATCATTCGAAAATGTGAGCTATACTTATGAGGACACAAATATCACGGCATTAAAAAACATTTCTTTTACAGTACAAAAAGGGGAAACTTTAGCAATTTTAGGAAAAACTGGATCTGGTAAATCAACTATTCTATCTTTAATTTCCCGCATGTATGATGTAACCGAAGGCGCTATTAAAATTGATAAAAACGAAATAAGTACTATCAACTTATTCGATCTACGAAATTGTATTGGAATTGTTCCGCAAGATGCGTTCTTATTCTCAGATAGTATTAAGAATAATATAATGTTTGGTAAAGCAGATGCAACTGAAGCACAAGTGATCGCTGCGGCTAAAAGCGCTGTAGTTCACGATAACATCATGACCTTTAACAAGAAATATGAAACGGTTCTAGGCGAACGTGGAATTACACTATCTGGAGGTCAAAAACAAAGAGTATCGATTGCTAGAGCAATTATCAAAAATCCACCAATTTTATTATTTGACGACTGTCTATCTGCTGTAGATACTCAAACCGAAGAAACGATATTAAACAACTTAAATGAGATTTGTAAAGACAAAACAACCATTATAGTAAGCCATCGCGTGTCGTCTGCTAAAAATGCAGATAAAATTATGATTATGGACAATGGAGAAATAATCGAACAAGGTTCTCATAATCAATTGATAAATCAAGGAGGCTATTATGCTGCTCTGTATTTGAAGCAACTTTCAGAAAAAGAAATGCTTTAATTGTTGTGTAATACATATTTTTTATAGATTTTTGGACGCTAGTTAACAACCATAAATTGACAGAAAGGATTATGAGAGAACATGACATGTTAGAAAAAGAGGAGATATTTTCTAAAGTTTTAAGAGCTGGAAGAAGAACGTATTTCTTTGATGTAAGAGCGACAAAGGCAGATGATTATTACATTACAATTACTGAAAGCAAGAAATTTACTGAAGAGGATGGTTCATTCCATTTTAAAAAACATAAAATTTATTTATACAAAGAAGACTTCACTTCATTTGCAGAAATTTTGGGAGAAATGACTTCATATGTTTTAAATCATAAAGGAGAGGAAGTGATTTCAGAAAGACATCAGAAAGATTTTAAAAAAGAATACATCTCTGATAAACCAGATGATGATATCATACCGCAAACATCAAGCTTTACAAATATAGAATTTGATGATATTTAGTTTTTAATTACTTTACTTACAATTAAAAAAGTCCAAAAGCCATGTGTTTTTGGACTTTTTTTATGATACCAAATAGACAATCATCTATTAGGTATATTTTATTTCCATAAAATGCTTTCAATTATCCTACTCTAAGTCCGTTTTCAATCTTACTATCAGGCGTGATAAGTATGACGTCTCCACCATCACCTACTGCGCCAAGAACGAGACATTCACTCATAAACTTGCCTATCTGTTTTTTAGGAAAATTTATTACTGCAATAATCTGTCGACCTAGTAATTCATCGACGCTATACCTTTGTGTAATTTGAGCTGAAGTTTTTCTAATTCCAATTGTTTCACCAAAATCAATTGTCATTCGATACGCTGGCTTTCTAGCAGTTAGAAAATCGTTAGCAGTTAGAATGGTCCCCACGTGCATCGCTACTTTATCGAATTCTGTCCAACTCAAGGTCAATTCTGGTTCTATTGTTTTCATAGTGAAATTATTTCAAAACATTAAATATATAAATTATGACCCCTTTTTTTGAGAACTAAGCAAGAATAGAGGTATAACGAATGCTAAATTTAACATAAATAGAAAAAAAAGTTATTTATAACAAAAAATGAATGTATTTTTGCACTGTGTAATTTAATGTTTATGAAAACTTTTCCTAACGTGCCGTCTACTTGTACCTCTTTCTTCAAAGAGGCTATCATGCTTGTCGCTAAATTCTCACATTCAAAAGCCTTTGTCAATTAGACCTTCGTCTAAATAAAACAATATACTTCCAGACGAAGGTTTTACAATACATCATTTACTTACTTACTTCTCGGTTTTAAAAAACACCATTTTTAAAATCTAAATCTAATTTAAAAAATTTAAAAACATGTTTTTAAAAAAATTAGCAGTACACCAAATAATTTGGGTAGCTACCATTTCGTTTTTAGTTATAAGTTGTGTGTTGGCTTACTTAGGTGATCTCAATTACTTCTTTTTAATTATTCCATTATTTTTAATGCTATTTCTAGTTCAGGATACTTTCCAAGCTAGTCATACTATTAAAAAGAACTATCCTATTGTAGGTAGATTTAGATATTTACTGGAGTCATTCAGACCAGAAATTCGTCAGTACTTTTTTGAAGGAGAATTAGACGGTAAGCCTTTTAATCGCAGACAGCGTTCTATTGTATATCAAAGAGCAAAGAACGTAAAGCAAACAATTTCGTTTGGTATGCAAGATGATCCAAATCGCATTGGATACGAATGGGCAGCACACTCTATTTACCCAAAAAGAGCTGACAAACAATTCTTTAGAACAACCGTTGGTAACGAGCAATGTTTACAACCATACAGCGCAAGTATTTATAATATCAGTGCAATGAGTTATGGTGCTCTAAGTAAAACTGCTATTTCTTCTTTAAACAAAGGAGCTCAAATAGGAGAATTTGCACACAACACTGGTGAAGGAGGAATTAGTGATTTTCACTTAGAAGGTGGTGATTTAATTTGGCAAATTGGAACAGGATATTTTGGCTGTCGAAATGACGACGGATCGTTCTCAGATGAATTATATGCTGAGAAAGCAAATTATCCTCAAGTCAAAATGATAGAATTGAAATTATCTCAAGGAGCCAAGCCCGGACATGGTGGATTATTGCCAGGTGAAAAAAATACTCCTGAAATAGCGAAAATTAGAAATATAAAGCCCCATATTGCAGTGCATTCTCCAGCAGGACATACAGCGTTTACAAATAGCGTTGAATTACTGCAATTTTTGCAAAAAATGAGAACACTTTCTAAAGGGAAACCTGTTGGATTTAAAATTTGTATTGGTAGACAAGATGAGTTTATCGATATAATTAAAGCAATGAAGAACACAGGAATTGTACCCGACTTTATCACCATTGATGGTGCTGAGGGAGGAACAGGAGCTGCACCTTTAGAATTTATTGATTATATGGGAATGGCAATGGCAGATGGAGTTATATTTGCTAGTAAAGTTCTTAAAGAATACGGTCTTAGAGATCAAATTAAAATTATGGCTTCTGGAAAAATCATCACTGGTTTTGATATCGCAAAAGCGATTTCTTTAGGAGCTGATGCATGTTACAGTGCAAGAGGAATGATGTTTGCTTTAGGATGTATACAAGCGTTACAATGTGATAGCGGAAAATGTCCAGTAGGAATTGCAACTCAGGACCAAAAATTATACAAAGGATTAGACATAACTGATAAAAGTGTACGTGTTGCACATTTCCACAACAATACTTTGAAAGCTTTCGCAGAATTCATTGGAGCTTGCGGTTTTGACAGTCCAAAAGCGATTACTCCAAATGTATTTTACAGAAGGATTGATCACAAAACGAATGAAAGTTTTGCGTCATTATTTTTTAACGATGTTGAAAATATAGCAAAAAAAGAAAAAATAAACTTAAATTAAATCATCATGAAACCAACACCTGTTTTAACAAGTACTGATTATAACACTCTGAGAGAATTAACTAAAAGCGCAAAAGATAGCACCAATATTAGAGAAATTGCGTTGCTGACTCAAGAGTTAGATCGTGCAATCATCAATAAAGATGGTGTTGTTGACGATACAATTGTTCGCATGAATTCTCAAGTAACAATTGAGGATGTAAAAACTAAGCAACAAATGAAAGTTCAGATAGTACTGCCTTCACAAGCAAACTTGAAAGAAGGAAAAGTTTCTATACTTGCACCTTTATGCGTAGCCATAATTGGTTTTCAAGAGAATGCTGAAGTAGAATGGCAATTGCCTTCAGGAATTAAAACCTTAAAAATAATTACTGTAACAAACGCTTAAAACCGTTTTTTATAATCTCTATTTAAAGCATCTTCTACATGAAGGTGCTTTTTTTTTGTTTATGGAAATCACAATAATTATATCAAATTTTCACGAACGTAAAAACGATGGTATACTGAAAATACTTTTGTTTTTTTCGAAAAAAAAATGCCTTCATAAAGCAAATCGCTTATTGAAGGCATTTTTAATATAGTAAGACTCTATTTCTTTTTCGAACTTAAAAATTTTAAATTCGACTCAAATAAATCTTTATTTTACTTCCATTAATTCAACGTCAAAAATCAACGTAGCATTTGGTGGAATTGCTCCTCCAGCACCACGAGATCCGTATCCTAAATGCGATGGAATAACGAAACGAGCTTTGTCACCAACTTGTAACAATGCAATACCTTCATCCCATCCTTCGATTACTTGACCTTGACCTAATCTAAATTCGATTGGTTTTTTTCTAGGATATGATGAGTCAAAAACTTTACCGTTCTCTAATGATCCCTCATAGTGAACTGCTACTGTTTTTCCGCTTTCTGCTCTTTTACCTTCACCTCTTTGAATGAATTGGTAGCGCAAACCACTTTCTGTTTTCTCAAAACCTGCAGCTAATTTTTCCATTGCAGCTTCTGCTTCTTCTTTTAAAGCAATATCACGTTTGTTACGCGCCCCTTTAAAAGAAATAAATGCTTCAATTGCATTAAAGTTTTTAGCTTCTTCTCCTTCTCTAATGATTTCAATAGACTCTAAAGTATCACCTTGCTCTACAGCATCAACAATATCTTGACCTTCGATTACATGACCAAAAACAGTATGTTTATTATCTAACCAATCTGTTGGGATATGAGTGATATAAAACTGTGAACCATTAGTTCCAGGTCCAGAATTAGCCATAGCTAAAACTCCTGGACGATTGTGTTTTAAACTCGGGTGAAATTCATCATCAAATTTATAACCTGGATCTCCAGTACCCGTTCCTTGTGGACAACCACCTTGAATCATAAAATCAGGAATAACTCTGTGGAATTTTAATCCATCATAAAAATTAACTCCTTGTGGCTTAACTTTATTTTCTAATTTTCCTTCCGCTAATCCTACGAAGTTACCTACCGTACCTGGAGTTAAATCGTGTGTTAGTTTTACTAAAATAGCACCTTTAGTGGTGTTAAATTTAGCATATATTCCATTTTCCATTTTTGTATAATTTTTATTGAAATGCAAATTTACGAATTTAATTATAGAATTCGCAATAGTTAACTTTTGCGAATATTTTCCAAATTATTTAAAAGCAGTAATATTAATCAGCTTTATTTTTAACCATGAAGAACATGAAGTTAATTAAGCCTTAATGGAACTTAATTTTCTTAATGGTTTTAGAAATTCCACTTAGAACTTATCTTGACTTTTTTATCTTTTTAGATGTCTTGACAAATACAAGATCAAACCTAGTTCAGCATAAAATTTATAACTTAAAAAAAATGGCATCCATTACGAATACCATTTTCTTAATCATTTAATTTTTCTTTTAATTCAGTCCCGCATTTTTCAAATACGATTCCACTTGCATCTCTTTACCGATGAAATCTTTGAATGCTTTGTTAAGATCTACACTATTACCAACAGATAAAATGTATTTTCTAAAACGTTCGCAATTTTCTCTTGTCATTCCACCATTTGCTTCCATCCAGTCATATACTGTATAATCTAAAGTTTTAGACCATGTATACGCATAATATCCTGCTGAGTATCCGCCACCCCAAATGTGAGCAAAATAAGGTGTGTGATATCTGGTTGGAACTTCGTTAACCAAAAGACCGTATTTAGTTAGTGCTTCTTTTTCGAATTCTAATGTTGGTTTAAAATCCGACTCTTTTTCTACACTATGCCAAGCCATATCAAGCGTTGCCGCAGCTAAAAGTTCTGTTACTACATAACCTTTATTAAAAGTGTCTGCTTTCTTAATTTTGTCAATAAGCGCTTGTGGAATTACCTCTTTAGTTTTGTAATGAATCGCATAGTTTTTTAAAACTGTTGGATCTAAGGCAGCATGTTCATTAATTTGTGAAGGGAATTCAACGTAATCTCTTGGCACTGATGTTCCAGAAAGAGATTCATATTGCTGGTTTGCAAACAATCCATGTAAAGTATGACCAAATTCATGGAACATCGTAGTTACATCATCAAAACTAATTAATGATGGATTACCGTCGATAGGTTTAGAAAAGTTATAAACGTTTACAATTACCGGCTTTTGTTTTAAGTAATGAGATTGATTAACAAAAGTATTCATCCATGCTCCACCATTTTTATTATCTCTAGTATAAAAATCTAAATAATAAATCGCGATTGAAGAACCATCATTATCAAATACTTCGTATACTTTTACATCAGGATGATAAACTGGTAAATCATTTCTTTCTTTAAATGTTATGCCATACATCTGCTTTGCAGCAAAAAACACTCCTTTTTCTAAGACAGTTGCTATTTCGAAATAAGGTTTAATCTCACTTTCATCTAAGTCATATTTTGCTTTTCGAACTTGCTCAGAATAAAAGTCCCAATCCCAAGGCTCTAATTTAAAACCGCCTTTTTGAGTATTAATTAAATCTTGAATTTCTTTAGCTTCAATTTTTGATTTTGCCACAGCTGGAGCAGCAATTTTTGCTAGCAGTTCCATTGCTGGAGCAGGTGTTTGCGCCATTTGATCTTGTAATTTCCATTCAGCAAAACTCTTTTTACCCATTAATTTAGCTTTTTGCAATCGCAATTTTGCTATTTTCTCTAGTACTTCGCGAGTATCACCATCGTCATTTTTTTCAGCACGCATCCATGACGATTTAAATATTCTTTCTCTACTGGCACGATTTGTCAAACTTGCTAATACTGGTTGCTGTGTTGTGTTTAGTAATGCAATTAAATACTTACCATCTTGGCCAGCTTCTGTTGCATTTAATTTTGCAGCAGCGATTTCTGCAGCACTCATTCCGTCAAGATCTTTTGCGTTATCAAAAACGACAGCTCCATTTTTTCTAGCAATTAAAAGCTTACTCCCATAAAGAGTGCTGAGACTTGCTAATTCTCCGTTGATCTGTTTCATTTTCTCTTTATTTGCAGGAGATAAATTGGCTCCAGCCAATTCAAATTTCTGTAAATAATATTCCGTTAGTTTTTTATCTTCACCTTTTAATGATTTAAGGTCAATGGCCTTAAAGCGACTATACAATTGACTGTTTAAGTAAATTTTATCATTATGAGCTGAGAATATTGGAGCATATTCCGCTTCCACAGATTGTAAAGTTGGATTCGTATTAGAACCCGTAAGATTATAAAAAGCACTAGTTGCACGATTTAGATCTACTCCACTTGTCTCTAAAGCTACAACAGTATTGGCAAAAGTTGGTTTCGCTTTATTTGTCGCAATTTTTGTAATTTCTTGATCGTGGACTTTCAAAGCATATACAAATGCAGGTTTGAAATGCTCGTCTTTAATAAGATTAAATCGTGGCGCTTGATATTGTAGCGTGCTACGTTGCAAAAGAGGGTTTGTAGTTTTCACTGACTGTTTTTGTGCATAAATTGATGATACTGATAAAGATGCCACAAAAACAGCAGCACTTGTCAGCACTATTTTAGAAATAAATCGCATAAGTTATATTTTAAATTTTGTGCATAAATATAGTGATAAAGAATAGGTTATTTTTTTTATGCATCAGTTAAAAATTACTTAAATACCACTTCCTCACATTTACGAGTAATGTCACATTTTCTTATTTTACAAAAAAAATCTTTATCTAAGTGCTAATATATATTTGGCACTGAGATGCATTATAAATTTCAAAGCAATATTGAAATAAAAAAGCAAATTAAAGTTATAAGCCACTTTAATATAGCTGATATTCCAAAAACTTAAGTAATTTTAGCAGTCGAAATAATGTTACAAAACCAAAATTAAAAACCAAGATTTCATGAAAAATTTTCTGATTTACTTTCTATTTCTTTGCGCTATTGCAAATGCACAGCAGCCTGTTACATTAGACTATTATCTTCCTCAAAACAGTAATTACAATAAAAACATCCCTACACCTAAAAGTATTTTTCATTTTGAATTAGGAGAAATGCACACGGATCATACGCAAGTTGCTTTATACATGAATGAAGTTGCAAAAGCATCCGATAGAATGACAATTGAAACAACAGGATACACTTATGAAAATAGACCACTGCAATTGCTTACTATCTCTAGTCCAAAAAACCTTGCTAATATCGACGCAATTCTTAAAAGACATCAAGCCGTAGCTGATTCTGGAGTAAATAATAATGATGTTTCTGATTTGCCTATCGTTGTTTATTTAGGTTATTCAATTCACGGAAATGAATCTAGCGGAACTGGAGCGGCGATCGCCTTAGCATATTATCTAGCAGCATCAGATAGTCCTGAGCTTGAGAAAACATTAGAAAGCACAATTATTTTATTAGATCCGTGCTTTAATCCTGACGGTTTACAACGCTTTTCTACGTGGGTAAACAGTAGTAAAAGCAAAAGCTTAGTAACTGATCCTAATGATCGTGAGTTTAACGAAATGTGGCCTCGAGGTCGTTTTAATCACTACTGGTTTGACATGAATAGAGACTGGTTGCCTGTGCAGCTTCCAGAAAGCCAAGCGAGAATAAAAACTTTTAGAAAATGGCTTCCCAATCTTTTATGTGATTTTCACGAAATGGGAACTAATTCAACTTACTTTTTTCAACCAGGAGAACCAAGTCGAACGAATCCTTTAACTCCAGCTTTAAATCAAGTTTTAACCCGCAAAATCGCTGGTTATCATGCTAAGGCTTTGGATAAAATTGGAAGCTCCTATTTTATTGAAAAGAATTACGATGATTTTTATTATGGTAAAGGTTCTTCATACCCAGATATTAATGGTTCTATTGGTATTTTATTTGAGCAAGCAAGCTCTAGAGGTCACGCGCAAGAAAGTGCTAATGGAATTTTGACTTTTCCTTTTACGATACGAAATCAATTTACAACTAGCTTGTCATCAATTCAAGCGGCTTATGAAATGAGAAAAGAACTCTTAGAATATCAAAGAGATTTTTATGTAAAAGCAAAAAATGACAGTAAAAAAAGCGCTGTAAAAGCATACATATTTGGTGACGAAAAAGATGCCACTAGAGTAAATGAATTAGCAAAAATTTTACATCAGCATAAAATCGAATTGCTAAAACTGAAAGAAGATGTTACAATCAACAAAAAGAAATTCGATAAAAACTTAAGCTATATAATTCCCGTTGAACAGCAAAACACAAAGTTAATCAACGCTATATTTGATAGACAGACAAAGTTTAAGGACAGTTTGTTTTATGATATTTCTACTTGGAGTTTTGACTTGGCTTTCAATCTAAATTTTGAAACGACAAACTCTCTAGCGCAAGCAGGTTCTAAATACGAACCAGTAACGAAGAATGGTTTAGTTTCTAAAAAAAGTGACATTGGCTATTTAATCGAGTGGACTGACTACGATGCTCCAAAGTTATTAAACCAAATTCTTTCTAAGAACTTACGAGTTAGGACGACTAAGCAACCTTTTACTTCTAATGGAAAAACGTACTCTTATGGAAGTCTTTTTGTTCCTATTCAAAATCAAGAAATGGACGCTGAGGCGATATTCAATTACTTAAACAAAATTATTACAGATTATTCTATTGAAATTACAGGAGTAGAAACTGGTTTTACTGATGGAATTAATTTAGGTAATCCAAGCTTTGTTACCTTAACTCAACCTAAAGTTGCAATGATCGTAGGTCAAGGTGTTGACGCGTCTGATGCAGGTGAGATTTGGCATTTATTAGATCAGAAAGCAGCGATGCCATTGACAAAAATAAATATTGAACAATTACAAAGCGCCGACTTAAATCGATATACCACTCTGATTTTAGCAAATGGAAATTATTCTGGTTTTTCAGCGAAAGCAATTTCGAAAATAGAGCAATGGATACAAAATGGAGGTACTCTTATCGCTTATCAAGATGCTATCAAGTGGTTGAACGATTCTAAGTTTATAGATTTAACGTTCAAAAATATAAAAAATGAAGCAAAAGACGTTTCTTATGAAAAAGCGGGCGATTACCGTGGTGCCCAACTTATTTCTGGTGCTATATTCGAAACAAAACTAGATCTTTCACATCCTATTAATTATGGTATGCCGAGAAATACATTGCCTATTTTTAGAAATACTTCTATAATTATTGAACCAAACAAAAGTAGTTTCAACAACCCAATTCAATACACTAAAAATCCACTAATAAGCGGTTATATTTCTAAATCAAATTTGGAACTATTAAAGGAAAGTGTGCCGTTTCAGTCTATCAAAAAAGGAGATGGCAAAATTATTGTTTTTACAGACAACACCAACTTTAGAGCCTTTTGGTTGGGGACAGAAAAATTACTGTGGAACGCAATTTTCTTTAGTAATTTAATGTAAAAACGAATCTATTTATTAATACATTTTTGATTCTTATAAATTAAAATTTAGTCCTGCTTGTTTTCATCTTGCAGGACTTTGTTTTTGATTCCAACTTTGATGATATGAATAAATAGAGAGAAAATACAGCGTAAGCTGCCGAAAAAAAACGTTGTACCTTTACACTTTCAAAACTTACATCTGAATTTATGCGTATTGATATTGTTACTGTTTTACCAGAATTATTAAGAAGTCCATTTGAAGCTTCTATTATGAAACGCGCTATCGAAAAAGGGATAGTAGAAGTTCACTTTCATAATTTACGGGATTACACTACTAACAGACAAAAGAGTGTCGATGACTATCCTTATGGTGGTGGTGCAGGAATGGTTATGACTGTCCAGCCCATAGACGCTTGTATAACACATTTAAAAAGTGAAAGAGAATACGACGAAATTATTTATATGTCTCCTGATGGTGAAACTTTAAACCAAAAGATGGCAAACACCATGTCAATGTATGAGAATATTATTATTTTATGTGGACATTATAAAGGAGTAGATCAACGCGTGAGAGACCATTTTATTACTAAGGAAATATCTATTGGTGATTACGTTTTGTCTGGTGGAGAATTAGGTGCGTTAGTATTATCTGATGCTTTGATACGTTTGATACCAGGAGTCTTAAGTGATGAAACCTCGGCATTGACTGATAGTTTTCAGGATGGATTATTATCTGGCCCTATTTATACAAGACCGGCGGATTATAAAGGATGGAAAGTTCCAGAAGTATTAACAAGTGGTAATTTTGCAAAAATTGACAAGTGGCGAGAAGATGCTGCGTACGAACATACTAAAAACAGAAGACCTGATTTGTTAGAATAATATTCAGTATTTGTGAAGCTTTGTTAATATCAAATGAGGCAAAAAAATTGGAGTAATCGCTAGTTTTTATTTTAACTATTTCCCTCACTTATAGAAGGAAAATCCACTAGTAAAGACTAAAAATAAAACTTGTAAATCAAAACAATAGTTCTATATTTGCACCCGAATTCAGATTAACCTCTGGCGAGGTCCGCGAATGTTGATTTGATACAAACCATAATTAAAGATATCATGGCAGATTTAATGAAATTCGTTCAAAGCGAATTAGTAGCTAAAAAAGATTTCCCTGTTTTTGCAGCTGGAGATACTATTACTGTTTACTACGAAATTAGAGAGGGTGAAAAAACAAGAACACAGTTTTTCAAAGGTGTTGTAATTCAAAGAAGAGGTTCTGCTAATACAGAAACTTTTACTATTCGTAAAATGTCAGGTGCTATTGGAGTTGAGCGTATCTTCCCAGTAAACTTACCAGCTTTACAAAAAGTTGAAATCAACAAAAAAGGTGCAGTTCGTAGAGCTAGAATTTTCTACTTTAGAGAACTTACTGGTAAAAAAGCTAAAATTAAAGACAAAAGAAGATAGTTTACTGTCTCTTTACTATAAGAAATCCTCAACAATGTTGGGGATTTTTTTTGCTTAAAAATTAACCTCAGGACAGAGAATTATACATAATAAAGACAAAAGAATAGTCTAGCTAGACTTTGACCATTAAATTCCGTACAACATTAAATTCTGATAATCCATTATTACTATTTAACGGCAGTTAACTTTCGCATATTCTTGATTTGATAGTCTCAAAATACGTTTTCGATAATTCAATTTACGTTACTAAAAACTTACTGAAAACGCATTTTCTTTTACGATATCGTTTTATTACCTTTGCAGTTAAGATTGAAAATAAGAATTATATATAGCAATACATTATGACAAAAATTAAAGTAGCCAATCCAGTCGTTGAATTGGATGGAGATGAAATGACGCGAATTATTTGGTCTTTTATTAAAGAAAAATTAATTCTTCCTTATTTAGACTTAGATATTAAATATTACGATTTAGGAATGGAAAGCAGAGATGCTACAAATGACCAAATCACAATTGATTCTGCTGAAGCGATAAAAAAATACAATGTTGGTATTAAGTGTGCTACCATTACGCCTGATGAAGATCGCGTAAAAGAATTTGGATTAAAAAAAATGTGGAAATCTCCAAACGGAACAATTCGTAACATTGTAGGTGGAACTGTTTTCCGCGAGCCAATTATTATGAAAAATGTTCCTCGTTACGTACAAGGATGGACACAACCAATCGTTATTGGTCGTCACGCTTTTGGAGATCAATACAAAGCTACTGATACTGTTATAAAAGGAAAAGGAAAGTTAACTATGACTTTCGTTCCCGAAGAAGGAGAAACTCAAACATGGGAAGTTTACGATTATAAAGGAGATGGTGTTGCAATGGCAATGTACAATACTGATGAGAGTATCTTCGGTTTTGCACATTCTTCATTCCAAATGGCATTAACAAAAAAATGGCCTTTATACCTTTCGACAAAAAATACAATTTTGAAGGCTTATGATGGTCGTTTCAAAGATATTTTTGAAGAAGTGTATCAAAAAAATTATAAAACTCAATTTGAAGAAGCTGGAATTACTTATGAGCACCGTCTAATCGATGACATGGTTGCTTCTGCAATGAAATGGAGTGGTGGTTTTGTATGGGCTTGTAAAAATTACGATGGTGATGTACAATCAGATACAGTTGCACAAGGATTTGGTTCTTTAGGACTTATGACTTCTGTACTAGTTACTCCTGATGGTAAAACTGTTGAAGCTGAAGCAGCTCACGGAACGGTAACAAGACACTACAGACAACACCAACAAGGAAAAGCTACTTCTACTAACCCAATTGCATCTATATTTGCTTGGACTAGAGGATTAGAGCATAGAGGTAAATTAGATGAAAATCAAGCATTAATTGATTTCTGTCATGCTCTAGAGCAAGTTTGTATTGATACTGTAGAAAGTGGAAAAATGACTAAAGATTTAGCTATGTTAGTTAAACCAGAAGGATTAACAGCTGCTGATTACTTAACTACAGAAGCATTCCTAGGAGCTATTAAAGAAAACCTAGATGCTAAATTAGCATAAATTTAGTTTTTACTATATGATTTAAGACAACTGGAAACAGTTGTCTTTTTTTTTACAAGTTGTAATACATTAACATTTGTTAAACAAGAATTAACCCGTTTTAGTTGAAATTTGCAATTCAAAATCCAGAAAATGAGTACTAAGAAAATTATAACACTTTTATTTCTAATCTTCTACGCTGCAACTTCGTCAGCGCAAGATAAATTCACACTTAGTGGAACCATAATGGACGCAAACACTAACGAGACATTAATAGGAGTAAATGTTGTTATTCCACAATTAAAAGTGGGCGTAACTACAAATGAATACGGATTTTATTCCATCACACTTCCACAAGGAATAAATATCGTTCAAATAAGCTCACTGGGTTATAAAATCATGGAGGAATCAATTGATTTAAACCAAAACAGTAAGAAGAACTTTATTCTATACAGTAATGAAACTGCTTTAAAAGAAGTAATTGTAAATAGTAATAAAACAACAATCGATATTAAAAAGCCAGAAATGAGTGTCAACAAGCTCTCTATTTCAGCCATTAAGAAGATGCCAGTTGTTTTAGGGGAAGTTGATGTGATCAAATCGCTGTTATTACTTCCCGGAGTTACAAATGCTGGAGAAGGCGCTTCAGGTTTTAATGTTCGTGGTGGTGGAGCAGATCAAAACTTAATATTGTTAGACGAGGCAACAATATTTAATTCATCTCACGTTTTTGGTTTTTTCTCCGTTTTCAATCCCGATGCAATAAAGGACTTAAAATTATACAAAGGTGGAATTCCAGCCCGTTACGGCGGAAGAGCTTCTTCTGTTTTGGATATCTATCAAAAAGACGGAAGTAGCAAAGGATTTCACGTCAACGGAGGTATCGGACTGATATCAAGTAGAATCTTGGCCGAAGGACCAATAGTAAAAGACAGAGGATCATTTCTTATTGGAGGAAGAAGTTCTTACGCTCATTTATTCCTAAAATTATCAGAGAAGCAAAAAGATAACGCTGCATACTTCTATGACTTAAATACAAAGCTCAGCTACAAGTTAAATGAAAACAACAACCTTTATTTATCTAGTTATTTTGGACGTGACGTCTTTTCATTAAATAAAAGCTTCACTAATATTTATGGCAACTCGACGTTAAATTTAAGATGGAATCATTTATTTTCAGACAAATTATTTTCAAATTTATCGCTAATCTATAGTGACTACTATTACGGATTAGATTTAGATTTTGTAGGTTTCAAGTGGGATTCTGGAATTAAAAACTACAACGTAAAATACGACTTCAAAAATTACATTTCAGATAAGTTCAAATTAAATTATGGTGCAAACGCAATTTATTACGAATTCAATCCAGGAACTATTAAACCATCTAATGCTGACTCTGGAATTAACTTTGATCAGCTAGATAAAAAATACGCATTTGAGCCTGCATTATATTTAAATGCTGATCATGATTTATCTAATAAAATTGCTGTTTCTTACGGTATTCGATATAGTCTTTTCTATCGTCTAGGGCAATCAACTGTAAATATTTACGAGAATAATAATCCCGTATTATTCGATTCTGATTTGCAGATTTATGAAAAAGCAACTCCAATAGGAACAAAGTATTACGGTAAAAATAAAACTATAAAAACGTACAGTAATTTTGAGCCTCGCTTTTCATTTGCATACCAAATTAATGACGATCAATCAATAAAGACAAGCTATAATAGGATGGTTCAGTATTTACAGCTGATCTCAAATACGTCATCTCCTACTCCACTTGATATATGGACTCCAAGTGATGAGTTTATAAAACCGCAAATTGCCGACCAAGTGGCTTTAGGTTATTTTAGAAATTTCAAGGATGGTGAATATTCCTTTGAAGTAGAAACGTATTATAAAGTAGTAAAAAACAGATTAGACTACATTGATGGTGCTAATTTAATAGCTAATAAAGCCATTGAGCAAATTATTTTAAATGGCCAACTCCGTTCATACGGACTTGAATTAATGTTAAGAAAAAATGAAGGTCGGTTAAACGGGTGGATATCTTATACTTTATCAAAATCAGAACAGCAAACTCCTGGTCGAACAGCTACTGAATCAGGAATTAATAACGGCGCTTGGTACAATTCAGTATATGATAAGCTGCACAACGTTGCAGTAACTAGCGCTTATAACTTAAATGATAAATGGTCCTTTGGAGCTAATTTTGCTTTACAAACAGGGCAACCTGCAACATTTCCCAACGGTCGTTATGAATATTTAGGTATTGTTGTTCCTAGCTATGGTTTAAGGAATGAAAACAGACTTCCCACGTATCATCATTTAGATATTTCGGCAACTTTGACACCAGAAAAAAACAAAGATAGAAACTGGAAAGGAGAATGGGTTTTCAGTATTTACAATTTATACAACCGCAAAAATGCTGCTTCTATAAATTTTAGACAAAATGTAGACTCTGGAAATAATGAAGCTGTTAAGACCTCTATTTTCGGTATCGTTCCAGCCGTTAGTTATAATTTCAAATTTTAATTATCATGAAAAAAATCATACTACTTTTAGTAATATTTATAAGCATTTTAACGACAAGCTGCGAAGATGTAATAGCAGTCGACCTGAATAACACTCCACCAAAGTTAGTCATTACGGCAGCTATAAATTGGAAAAAAGGAACTACTGGAAAGCAACAAAAAATTACTTTGTCAACCACAGCAGACTTTTACAACAAAGACATTCCAAAAGTATCACTAGCAACAGTTTACATAAAAAACAGTAGCAACATAACTTTTAACTTTGTAGAGTCGTCTGTTAAGGGAGAATATCTTTGTAATAATTTTATTCCCGTTGCAAACGAGACATATACCTTAACTGTGATTAGTGGCGGTAACACATACACAGCTACCGAAACTTTAAAAACCGTCGCATCAATAACAGAAGTAATTCAAAACGACAAGGGAGGTTTTACCGGTGATCAAGTAGAAATCAAAACTTTTTATCTTGATCCCGCCAACGAAACAAATTATTATCTCTATAAATATGCTTACTCTAATCAGGTTAAGTCCAATTTTTATGTAGACTATGATGAATTTTTCAATGGCAATAAATTCTTCAGTATTTCTCAAAATGACGAGCTTAAAAAAGGAGATAAGATCGAAGTAACACATTACGGAATTTCAAAATCGTATTTTAATTACATGAATATTCTAGTAACAATCTCCAGCAATAGCGGCGGCAGCCCTTTTCAATCACCTCCAGCTACGGTGCGAGGAAACATAATTAATACTACAAATGCTTTAGAATATCCCTTGGGCTATTTTTCGTTAAGCGAAGTAGACACTAGAATTTATATCGTCGAATAATAGTTGCTTTTTTAGGAGCTAATTCCAGCTTTGCATTACAAGTTCTTTATTGAAAAAACTTTTCTAATGCTCTTTCAAGAGCTCCTTACAGTTGCTTTGAAACAACAAGAAAAATAATTTTTCACAGCGAGAAGCTTTCCATTTCAATCTGGGCTACAACGCGAAAACGTTCAGTATTTGATATATTTTTAAGTAACTTTACAACATCAAATTACAACTTAAAATCTAAAACCTGCATGTCTTCACATCATATTGTACGCGACGACCAAGAGCCCGCTTTAATTATCGCAAATGGTGCATCCTGCGACCCTGAACTTTTAGGACAATTATTAGAATGGTCGCCTCTAGTTATCGTCTTGGATTCAGCAATGGAAAGAGTAATGGAACTAGGTATTAAAGTGGATGTATTACTAGGAGATTTTGATAGAGGTTTCGATCCCCACCAATATAAAACTTCCCAATACCCTATCGAAATAATTCATACTCCAGATCAAGATAAAACTGATTTAGAAAAAGCATTTGATTATTTAATTGGTAGAAAAATTCCAGCTGTAAACGTTGTTTGGGCAACAGGAAAAAGAACAGATCATACCATTACTAACATTACTAATATTGCAAGATACAGAGACACATTAAAAATTGTAATTTTAGATGATCATTCAAAAGTTTTTTTACTGCCTAAAAAATTTGAAAAATGGTATACAGCAAATACACCCATATCATTAATACCAATAGGCGACGTAACTGGAATTCATTCTGATAATTTGTTTTATCCGTTACAGGATGATAGCTTGAAAATAGGATATAGAACGGGAAGTAGCAACCGTGTTCTTGAAGATGGTATTGTGAAAATCAGACATGATAAAGGCGATTTATTGATGATGGAGTGTATCGATTAATGCTCGTACTCAATTAGTAAATTCTTGTATTTTGATAAAAAGAGAATACCTATCTTTACATCGAAATACAGAAAATGAAAGCGAAAATAAATACCGAAAAGACAAATTTGCATCCAAGAAATCAAGATAGATTTGGATATAATTTCGAACAATTAGTCCAAAAATCTCCAGAATTAAAAGAATTTGTTTCCATCAACGAGCATGAAATAGAAACGATTGACTTTAGTAATCCTGACGCTGTAAAAGCGCTTAACAAAGCTTTACTAATCGATCATTATGATATTCAAGATTGGGATATTCCTAAAAATTATCTCTGCCCACCAATTCCAGGAAGAGCTGATTATATTCATTACATCGCTGACTTACTAGCAACTTCTAACAATGGAATAATTCCTGAAGGCGATATCGTACAAGGACTAGATGTTGGTGTTGGCGCAAACTGTATTTATCCCATTATTGGAAATTCAGCGTATGGCTGGAGTTTTGTAGGAACTGATATTGATGAAAATGCAATACAGAATTGTAAAAAAATCATAGCATCAAACCCAAAACTAATGGACACGATAAGTCTCCAACTCCAAACAGAAGCGCGTTTTATATTCAAAAATATAATTACTCCAGAAGATCGCTTTGCATTTACAATATGTAATCCACCATTTCATTCTTCTCAAGAGGAAGCTACAAAAAGTTCATTACGCAAAGTAAATAATTTACAATCTAAAGATGCTGCAGAAAGGAGTACAAAACCAATTCTAAATTTTGGTGGGCACAATTCTGAACTTTGGTGCGATGGTGGTGAGCTAGCCTTCATAACTCAAATGGCCTATGAAAGTGCTAAATATCCTTTGCAATGTTTATGGTTTACGACTTTAGTTTCTAAAAAAGATAATCTTTCTAGTATTTATAAAACACTTAATAAAATTAGTGCGGCAGAAATTAAAACGATCGACATGGCTCAAGGCCAAAAAACTAGTAGAATTGTCGCTTGGACATTCATGAGCGCCAATCAACAAAAACAATGGAAATTCGTTTAGAAAACACCCATCATTCCTTTTACAGTCATTTTTTCACTAATAATGAATAATGTAATTATCATATTATTGATTAAAAAACGATTAATTGCGATTATGTGAAAACGCAGACAGAAAAGGAATAATTTAATATTTAACAAATGTTCTGATAATAAAAGGATAATTTAACGTTATTTAAGTAGTATTTTAGCACTCAAAACCTTAAATAACTAACAATGAAAAAACTTTTATTTATTCTAACCTTAATTTTCTCAGTGGGATTGACCGCTCAGGAAATTAAAATTTCGGGAGTTGTTACCGATGAGTCCAAATCAACCTTGCCCGGAACAACAATAGTTGTAAGAGGAACCAAAAAAGGTACCACTTCAGATGGTGATGGAAAGTATACAATTACTGCAAAAAAAGGAGATGTTATACAATTTTCATACGTGGGATTAGAGACTAAATCAGTAACAGTTACTGGATCTACTTTAAACGTAACCTTAATGGGTACGGGCGAATCACTTCAAGATGTCGTTGTAATAGGTTCGCGTAATCCTACTCGAACAATAACAGAGTCTGCAGTTCCTATTGACGTAATTTCTATGAAAGAAATTGCATCACAAGGTCCACAAGTTAACTTAAACCAGATTTTAAACATGGTTGCACCGTCGTTTACATCTAATACTACAACGGTAGCTGACGGAACAGACCACATCGATCCAGCTCAATTAAGAGGATTAGGACCAGATCAGGTATTAGTATTAGTTAACGGTAAAAGAAGACATACTTCTGCACTTGTGAATATTAATGGATCTCCAGGTAGAGGATCTGTGGGTACAGATTTAAATGCTATTCCAGCTTTTGCTATTGATAAAATCGAAGTATTAAGAGATGGTGCTTCTGCACAATATGGTTCTGATGCTATTGCAGGTGTTATCAATATTAATGTAAAGAAAAACACAAACAAGTTAGACGTTAATCTTTTTGGAGGAGGAAATTTTTCTAAAAATGCTAACGATCATTCAGGTGGAGTTGACGGAGGAAATTACCAATTAGATTTAAACTACGGAACTGGTCTTGGAAAAGAAAAAAGTTTCATTAATGCGACTGCGAGCTTTCAATTGAGAGATGCAACAAGTAGAGCAAAAGATGTAACTGGTACATTATATAACGCTTACAACGCAGTAGAAGATAGAGCTGCAGCTGCAGGAACAAATATTAACGCACTTTTTGGAAACATCACTAACACTCCAAATACATTACAAATTCTATCTGCCATTAAAACGTATGCTCCGGCGGTAGGCTACTTTACACCGGGACAACAAACGGCAATTCTTGGCGCTACTACTATTGCGCAAATGCAAACAGCACTAAACTTTGATGCAACAGCTGGAGAATTAGCGTATAGAAATTTAGAAAGAAAAGATTTTAACATGAAAGTGGGACAATCAGCGGTGAAAAGCGCTCAATTCTTTTTAAATGCTGCTTACCCTATTAACGATAAATTAGAAGCATATGCTTTTGGTGGAACGAGTTATAGAGATGGTGAAGCTGCAGGATTTTATAGAAGACCGAATCAATCTAGGGGTTATTCTGGATTGTATCCAAATGGTTTTTTACCAGAAATCCATACTGAAATTAACGATGTATCAATTGCTGCAGGTCTTAGAGGAATGCTATTTGAAAACTGGAATTTTGATTTGAGTAACACTTACGGTAGAAATGCTCTCGATTATTCAATTGAAAATACTGTCAATTCTTCAATGAGAGAAAGTTCTCCAACGGTATTTGACGCAGGTGGATTGGCTTTCGCCCAAAACACATTAAATTTTGATATTAACAGAAAGATCGATAAGCTAAATATTGCTTTTGGAGCAGAGTATCGCAACGAAAATTTTAAAATTAATGAAGGCGTGCCAGATTCGTATAATTTATATGACATCAATGGTGGAATAGTAACAGGTACAACTGCAAACAATATTAAGGTTACTGATTTTTTCAATGCAGCAAGACCAGGAGGAGCTCAAGTTTTTCCAGGATTTAGGCCTTCAAATGCTATTGATAAAAGCCGTAATAGTTTTGCACTATATACAGACCTAGAGTATGACGTTACCGAAAAATGGTTAGTTAATGGAGCACTACGTTTTGAAAACTATTCTGATTTTGGAAACACAACAAACTTCAAAGTAGCAACTCGTTACAAGTTGACTGAAAACGTTAATTTACGTGGAGCTGTTTCAACTGGATTTAGAGCACCATCGTTACACCAAATCTATTTCAACTCGACAGCTACGCAATTCGTAGGTGGTGTACCGTTTGAAGTAGGAACTTTTAGTAACGACTCTCAACCTGCACAAGCATTAGGAATTCCTAAGTTGAAGCAAGAAGAATCTAAAAGTGCTAGTATTGGTTTTACCGCTAAAATTCCAACAGCAAATCTTACTTTAACAGCTGATGCTTATGTTGTACAAATTGACGACAGAGTTGTTTTAACTGATCAATTTGCTCGTCCAGCAGGAACATTTGCTGCAGGAACACCGCAAAGAGATCTTCAACTTCAGTTTGACGCTGCCGGAGCGACTGCTGCTACATTTTTTGCAAATGCAATTAATACAGAGTCAAAAGGAATTGATATCGTGATAAGTCATAAAACAAGTTTTGGAAATAATATTTCTTTAAAATCAGATTTATCAGCTACTTTTTCTGAAACATATAGAGTTGGAGCTATCAAAGGTTCTCCAACATTAGTTGCGAATGGTCAAGTAAACAGATATTACTCTGAAGCTAGTAGAGTGTATTTGCAAGAAGCAATTCCTAGAGTTAAAGCTAATTTGTCTAACTCACTTTCATATAAAAAATTCGATTTCTTTTTAAGAAACGTTTATTTTGGAAAAGTAACAGATCCAAACACAGCTGATGCTAACGGAGATGGAAGAGTTGAAGGAGCTCTTGTAAACGGTCAAGTAGTTGAAGTAGAACACCCACTATGGGGAGCGAAAATAATTACTGATTTATCTGTAGGTTTTAAACTTACTGAAGCTGCTAAAATTGTTATTGGAGCTAATAACCTTTTTGATATTTACCCAGATGAAAATCTTGGACCACAAAATGCTATTAAGCCAAGATTAGTTAGTGGAGCTGTTGACTATAATGCTGCTCCATCTGCAATTGATTTATCGAATGCAAATCAATTTGTATATTCAAGAAACACATCTCAATTTGGCATGAACGGAAGATTCCTTTTTGCTAGATTAAGCTTTAGTTTCTAAACTAATTTTATAGATTATTAAAACCATCATGCATAGCATGGTGGTTTTTTTTTGGCTTAAACTTAAGTATAAAAATAATTCAAACTTTGTACCTTTGCATCTCTAAATCTTTGCCCCTTAATTAAATGAATTTCCAAGTAGTATCCGATTATCAGCCAAAAGGCGACCAACCGCAAGCAATTGAAAAATTAGCTCAAGGAATTATTGATGGTGATAAATTTCAGACACTTTTAGGCGTTACAGGTTCTGGAAAAACCTTTACGGTTGCTAACGTTATTCAAGAAGTACAACGACCAACTTTAGTTTTAGCACACAACAAAACTTTGGCTGCACAATTGTATTCAGAATTCAAGCAGTTCTTCCCTAATAATGCAGTAGAATATTTTGTGTCCTACTACGATTATTATCAACCAGAAGCCTTCATGCCTGTAACAGGAGTTTTTATTGAAAAGGATTTATCTATTAATGAAGAACTAGAAAAAATGAGAATGTCTACTACGGCTTCCTTGCTTTCTGGACGTAGAGATATTTTAGTGGTGGCTTCTGTGTCGTGTTTATACGGTATTGGGAATCCTATAGAATTTCAGAAAAATTTAATTCCTATTGAAAAAGGGCAAATAATTTCTAGAACAAAATTACTACATCAATTAGTTCAAAGTTTATATTCGAGAACAGAAGCCGACTTTAATCCGGGAAGTTTTCGAATAAAAGGAGACACCGTAGATGTGTATCCAAGTTATGCTGATGAAGCATATCGCATTCACTTTTTTGGAGATGAAATTGAAGAAATAGAAAGTTTTGATTCTAAAGATTCTAAAGTACTTGAGAAATTTGAAAGATTAACGATTTATCCCGCTAATATGTTTGTGACATCACCAGATGTACTGCAAGGCGCTATTTGGGAAATTCAGCAAGACTTAGTGAAACAAGTTGATTATTTTAAAGAAATAGGAAAACATTTAGAAGCAAAGAGACTAGAGGAGCGGACTAATTTTGATTTAGAAATGATTCGGGAATTAGGTTACTGTTCAGGGATTGAGAACTATTCTCGTTATCTAGACGGCCGTTTACCCGGAACTAGACCTTTCTGTTTGCTAGATTATTTTCCTAAAGACTATTTAATGGTAGTCGATGAAAGCCACGTTACACTTTCACAAGTGAGCGCAATGTATGGTGGAGATAGAAGCAGAAAAGAAAATTTAGTTGAATATGGCTTCCGACTTCCTGCAGCGATGGACAACCGTCCGTTGAAGTTTGAAGAATTTGAAGCAATGCAAAATCAAGTGATTTATGTTTCAGCAACTCCTGCTGATTATGAGTTAGAAAAAACGGAAGGTGTTGTTGTGGAACAAGTAATTCGTCCAACGGGATTATTAGATCCAATCATTGAAATTCGCCCAAGCTTAAATCAAATTGACGACCTAATTGAAGAAATACAAGTTAGAGCTGAAATAGACGAGCGCGTTTTAGTAACCACTTTGACAAAAAGAATGGCAGAAGAGTTGGCTAAATATTTGACTAAAGTTAATATACGCTGTCGTTATATTCACTCTGAAGTGGATACACTAGAGAGAATAGAAATTATGCAAGATTTGCGTAAAGGAATATTTGATGTGTTGATTGGAGTCAATTTGCTTCGTGAAGGACTGGATTTACCTGAGGTTTCACTTGTTGCAATTTTAGATGCAGATAAAGAAGGTTTTTTACGAAGCCATCGATCGCTTACGCAAACAATTGGTCGTGCAGCGAGAAATTTAAACGGAAAAGCAATCATGTATGCAGATAAAATTACTAAAAGCATGCAAAAAACGATTGATGAAACCGACTACAGAAGAACAAAACAAATTAACTACAATACGGAACATAATTTAGTTCCGATGGCGCTTAATAAGAAAATAGAAAGTGCTTTTACTAAAAATCCATTAGTTGATTATGAATTAGGTTTAACGCTAGACAGCGCTGCAGAACCGGATACGGCTTACATGCCAAGACCTGAACTCGAAAAGCTAATTAGAGAAAAACGGAAATCAATGGAGAAAGCTGCAAAAGAATTAGACTTTTTACAAGCTGCAAAACTACGCGATGACATTAAAAAATTACAAGGCCAATTAACTTAATTGTGCTGTTCCTGAAATATACTTAATAAAATTTTAGGATCTATAATCGCATTTGGAGCCTCGTACATCAATTTCAAAACACGTTTTGTCGCTATTGGACTAAGACCCATTTCAAGCGCAATTTGTTGGATTGCAATAGCTTCGTTTTTATGCAAAACTCCATCGCAATACATTAATAAGGCAAGTCGGTAAAACTGTTGTATTCTCTGAAACTCTGATTTTATAGGTAGTGAAGGTAATTCCTGATGAAAGAAATCTTTAAAAATTTCGCTATCAAAATTAAGTTCCTTTGCCACAATTTCAAGAAATTCAAATTCCCTTTTGTGTAAATGTCCATCAACAGTAGAAAAGGCGATCATTTCTAAAAGTAAACTTCTTTTTTCTTCAAATGAATTCATTGCATTATATTTTTAGCTAAAATATCATTTTAATATCATAATAGAAAACGTTAGTATTGAAATCCTAATTCTGAACGTGAAGTACCGACTACTAATAATTTAAATTCTTAACAAAAAGAACACAATTAAACACTTTATTAACAATAAATCATTAATTTTAATCTTTAAATTTAGAATCAAATGAAACTAATCCTTAGAGAATACAACCTCAAATTAAAACATACGTTTACAATTTCAAGAGAATCAATTGACTTCCAGCCCTCTTTGATTGTCGAACTTCAAGAAGACGGTTTTTCAGGTTTTGGTGAAGCCACTTCGAACCCATACTATAAAACTACTGTTCCAGTAATGATGCAGGATTTGGAAAAAATTCGCACACTAATAGAAAGTACAGTAAATGAAACACCAGAAGACTTTTGGTCAAAAATTCATCCACATTTAAAACATGATATGTTTGCGCTCTGCGCACTAGATATGGCGTATAATGATTTATATGCTCGTCAAAAAGGAAAAAAATTATATGAACTATGGAATTATACAACCGAAACAAATCCATTGACAGACTACACTATTGGAATTGCTTCAATTGAAAAAATGGTTGAAAAAATGGAAGAACTTCCATGGCCTATTTATAAAATCAAATTAGGAACAAAAGAAGATATTGCAATTGTCACGGAGCTAAGAAAGCGTACCAATGCAATTTTTAGAATCGATGCTAATTGTGGTTGGGGTGTTGAAGAGACTATTAATAATGCTGTAGCTTTAAAAAAATTAGGAGTTGAGTTCCTAGAACAACCTTTAAAAGCAGATAATTGGGATGGACATAAAGAAGTTTTTAAACATTCAGTTTTGCCAATAATTGCAGATGAGAGTTGCATCATTGAAGAAGATGTAGCAAAATGTCACAATCACTTTCACGGGGTAAATGTAAAATTGGTAAAGTGTGGAGGATTGACGCCTGGAAGACGAATGATTCAAGAAGCTAAGAAATTAGGTCTTAAAACAATGGTAGGTTGCATGACAGAATCTACAATAGGAATATCAGCAATTGCGCAACTGTTGCCCCAATTAGATTACGTTGATATGGATGGAGCTTTACTACTTGCGAAAGACATTGCCACAGGAGTAACAATAGATTTTGGAAAAATTAGGTATTCTGAACTCAATGGAACCGGTGTGACACTAATTTAATTGAAGAATGAAAGTCGACCAATTTCCCGATCGAACAATAGAAATTAATGGTGAAGAATACCTGTATTTTGGAGGAACAGCCTACTTAGGTTTACCTACAAATCATGAATTTCAACAGCTACTTATAAAGAATATTTTAAAATGGGGTACAGCCTACGGCAGTTCCAGAAATGCAAATATTAAATTATCAGCTTATGATAATGCCGAAAAATTTTTAGCGAATTTTATTAATTCAGAATCAGCAGTAACAGTTTCTTCAGGAATGCTTGCAGGAAAGTTAGTTGTGGAGGCTTTAGAAGAACAAACGGATTGTTTTTTTCACTTTCCAAACACCCACACTGCTTTAAAGCATTCGTTTAGCCTTCCATTCTTTGTTGGACTCGAATTAAATCCACGTTTACTTGATGCTAAAATTGAGAGGATCACGATTTTAGCAGATTCGGTGCCTTCTTTTTGTACTACAGCCACTGACTTTACAATTCTTAACTCGATTCCATCGAATAAAGAAATTACTTTAGTTATTGATGAGTCACACTCTTTGGGAATTTTAGGTACAAACGGTTGCGGAATATATGCTACAACTCTACTGCCAAAATGTAAGAGAAAAATAATGATTGCATCCTTAGGAAAAGCATGGGGATTAACTGGAGGTGTAATTGCAAGTGATGCTGCATTTATAAATAATATTAAAAATTTAAGTACATTTATTTCAA
Source organism: Flavobacterium weaverense (assembly GCF_003688495.1). GTDB lineage: Bacteria > Bacteroidota > Bacteroidia > Flavobacteriales > Flavobacteriaceae > Flavobacterium > Flavobacterium weaverense. The sequence continues at coordinate 708,454 of NZ_REFH01000009.1, forward strand.
GTGCAGGACTGAATGCAGCTTTTGCACAAACAGTAGCTGACGCTGAAAATATTTATGTAGATCAGCACAAAAAAATGAAAGCAAATCTAGATTACATTCAATCTCATTTGGTGAAAAATAAAGCGGTTCACTTTGATAAAAATTATCCCCTACTCTATCCTGAAATAGAAGGGTTAAAAGAACTATTATTACGTCATAAAATAATCACAACTAATTTTAAATACGCAACTGGTATTTCCGATTTAAACAGAATTGTAATCACAGCTAACCACAGAGAGGCGGACCTAGATGCTATTATTAGCGTTTTAAACGCAAACCAATTGTGATTCAAATAAAGTGGTGTAATTGCATTTTAAACGTACATTTGTAAAAAATAAAAATGATGACTAACAACGATATCTTTAAAAAACTTCGCGTAGCTTTAATGTTGCGTGATGATCAAATAATTGAAATATTAGAATTGGTAGATTTTAGAATCACTAAATCAGAATTAGGTGCTTTCTTCAGAGATGAGAAACATGAAAATTATATGGAATGCGGTGACCAAGTGTTACGAAATTTCCTAAATGCTTTGGTAATTCATTTACGTGGAACGAAAGAAAATCCGAAAAATCCAAATGATGTTTTAGCAAAACATAAAGCTCAAATCCCTTCGAAGGAAGGATCGAAAGAGAGACCTGAATTTAAAGCAAAACCACGCGACGAAGAAAAGTCAAGAGGTGATGAAGCACCTTCTAAATCGCGACCAGCGACAAAAAGCACGAAAAAAAAGGAATATCCTAAAGGTAATTCCAAGCCGCAAGTAGTTGAGAAAGTAAAATTCAACTTTGGTAAAAATAAAAAATCATAAGTTTGAAAACGGCATTAGTTATAGGAAGTACAGGTTTAATAGGTTCACACCTCTTAAATATACTTTTAGAAAGTAAGGAGTATAGCAAAGTAATTGCTTTTACTAAAAGAGATTTAGGTATTAAGAATTCGAAATTAGTACAGCACATTATTTATTTTGATCAACCTGAAACCTATTCTCAATTAATAGTTGGCGATGATTTCTTTTGCACCATTGGTACAACCATCAAAAAAGCAGGAAGTCAGAAAGAGTTTCGAAAAGTAGATTTTGAGTATCCAAAACAGTTTGCTTCATTTGCATTGCAAAACAATGTCACTCAGTTTTTAATAATTTCATCTTTAGGTGCAAATGCAGGTTCTTCTAATTTTTATCTAAAAACGAAAGGTGAAATTCAAGAATATCTTAAAGCAACTGATTTCGAAACCGTAGCTGTTTTGCAACCATCGCTGCTGCTTGGTGATCGAACTGAATTTCGATTAGCAGAAAAAGTAGGTGGTTTTTTCATGAAAGTACTTTCATTTGTATTTTTTGGAAATTTAAAAAAATACAAACCTATTGAGGGTAAAACCGTCGCAAAAGCACTTTTTACAATTGCACAGAGAAGTAATGTAGGTTTTAAAATATATGAGTCAGATATGATTCAAGAAATCGGAAAATAATTGAATACCAAAATCCTGCTCTTAACGAGCGGGATTTTTTAGTTATATTTGGACAGAGTAAAAATCAACCAATGATAATAATTAATTGGAATTGTAACGGCGCCTTTCGAAAAAAATTTAAGTTTCTGGAACAGTTTGACGCTGACATTACAGTAATTCAAGAATGTGAAGACCCTAAAAGATCAAATGATATATTTTATAAAGAATGGGCAAAAAATTATATTTGGATTGGAGATAATAAAAATAGAGGGTTAGGGATATTCTGCAAAGAATCAGTAAATTTGTCTGATAATAATTGGGAAACGAACGGCCTTAAATATTTTATCTCGGCAAATATTAATGACAGCTTTAACATAATTGGTCTATGGAACCATCACGCAAATTCTCCCACATTTGGCTATATTGGGCAGTTTTGGAAATATATTCAAATTAATAAATTGATAATGACGAAATCTATAATCGTTGGAGATTTCAATAGTAATAAAATTTGGGATAAATGGGATCGATGGTGGAACCACAGCGACGTGGTTCGAGAGTTAGAAGAAATTGGAATTAGAAGCTTGTATCATGAATATTTTAATGAAGAGCAAGGTGAAGAAAAGTCTCCTAGTTTTTATTTACAGAAAAATACTGTAAAACATTATCACATTGATTATGTATTTGCAGATCGAGAAACTTTTAATTGTCCTAAATCTTTTAAAATAGGTACTGAATTAAACTGGTTGCATTTGAGTGACAACATGCCACTGATAGTAAAATTATAATTTAAAAGAGATATTAATCGAATTTAGTACAATGAAAACATTCCTAACGATTATCCTTTTGTCGACAACATCATTATTTTACGCACAAGCTATTAAAAGCAATGAAGCGGCTTATTTGCTTGATTCTAATTTAGTATCACAAATAACAATAAAGCATCTCATTTCTGACGATATAGAATCCGTAAATATCAAAAAGAATGACACGATAATAAATGATAAACATTTTTCAGGCGTAGTTAGCATCATTTCTAAAAACCCACATAAATTTGATTTTATAAATTTAGAACAAATCAAATCTGAATTTACAACTTTTAAAAAAAGTGATGTTGTCTTTATGATTAATGGGGAAATAATAAAAGATAATCTAAATTCCGTCCTACTAGATCGCAATTACATTTTAAAGGTTGAAGTTACAAATTCGCAAGATTTTTATAAATTAAGAGAAACTAGCACTAAACATGAAATCATTAATATTTTGGGTAGAACCAAAGAAAACTTAGACAACAAAAACAAAATTATATTGAAAGGCCACGAGTCGATTGGTATCAAATAAAATAGACGTTAAGAACTGCAACTTAACATTGATGATCCTACCTTATTACGTGCCCAATCAGGCCTTTTGGCAAACCATCTTTGAAAATCAGGTTGCTCATCATACGGGTTCTTAAGTATTTCGAATAATTCATTTAACAAAGAATAATCACCTTTCTCTGCATCGTCAATGCATAACTGCGAGATATAGTTTCGCAATACATATTTAGGATTTACAAGATTCATTTTTTCTTTACGTTCAAGATCAGTTGAGTTTTGTTCGTTAATTCTGAAACTATAAATTTCAAACCAATCATACCATTCCTTCAATATCACTTCATTTAAATCCTTTTCATTATAAAAAGCATCTTTGATTTTATCAAAAGCCAATACTGCTGAATCTTGCTTTGCAATGTTACTTAAATTTCTAAAGAAAATAGTCATGTCTGTCTCCGCTTTTTCAAGCAATTCAGTTAATCGATTCACTAAAAACAAATCATCATCGAGTTTGTTTTGCAAACCTAATTTATCTTGCATCATACTCAAATATTCCTTTTCATAATTAGAAGTGTACGCTTCTAAGATAGCTTCTAATGCCTTAGCATCTTCAATCAAGGGATAAAGAGCATTTGCCAATTGGTATAAATTCCAAAGCGCAATTTCAGGTTGGTTTCCAAAACGGTACCTTTTATGTTGTTTATCTGTAGTATTTGGTGTCCAGCCAGAATCATAATCTTCTAGCCATCCGTAAGGTCCGTAATCTATAGTTATACCATGAATTGACATGTTATCAGTATTCATAACTCCGTGAACGAAGCCAACACGTTGCCACTCTACAATCATTTTTAGAGTAGCTTGAGTAACCTGTTCAAAAAATCTTAAATATTTAGGAACACCATCTTCTTTAATATTGGGAAAATGGTTTTTGATTGTGAAATCAGTTAATAATTTAAGATTCACTACATCTTTTCGAGAAGCAAAAATCTCAAAACTACCAAAACGTATGAATGTAGGCGCCACTCTACTAACGATAGCTCCTTTCTCATAAGCTGGATTTCCATTATATAACACATCACGCAAAACTTGATCACCAGAAAGCATCAGTGATAGGGAACGCGTTGTAGGAACACCTATGTGAAACATCGCCTCTGCACATAAATACTCCCTAATTGATGATCGCAAAACTGCAAAACCATCTGCTGTTCTTGAATAGGGCGTTGGACCTGCTCCCTTTAGCTGCAACGTCAAAAATTTATCGTTATTAAGTACTTCAGTAAGATTTATGGCACGACCATCTCCTAATTGTCCAGCCCAATTTCCAAATTGATGTCCAGCATAGCACATGGCAAAGGGTTTAGTACCTGAATAAATTGTATTACCTGAAAAGACATTTAGAAAATCATCAGATAGTAAATCTTCTTTTGAAAGACCTATTTCTGCAGCTACTTCAAATGATGCGTGCATTAATGATGGCTTTGAAGGTTTTATAGGATCAACAAACGAAAAACATGCCTCATAAACTTGTCGAGGAACATTAGTTTCTAATGCATCAGCAGGCAGTTGGGAAGTGAAATTATTTTGAATATGTAGTTTCATTGCTTAAAATATTTGTGAACACGAAATATTTAATTCGAGTAGAATACAAAGATATTCGATACAAAAGAGATAACTCCTTTTTTACGATAACTTTATATGATGATTGAAACTTTTTTAATTATTTACCGAGATGGCAAAAAAAAATCCTGTTTACCGAAGCAAACAGGACTTAATAATATATAACAGTTAAGTAATTAAGAAAGTGCAGCTTTAACTTGGTCTGCAGCTTCTTGGAATTCCACAGCAGATAAAATAGGCATTCCTGAATTATCAATTAATTCTTTTGCAATAGCAGCATTAGTACCTTGTAAACGAACAATAATTGGCACTTTTATAGCGTCACCCATGTTTTTGTAAGCATCAACAACACCTTGAGCTACACGGTCACAACGAACGATACCTCCAAAAATATTAATCAAAATTGCTTTTACATTAGGATCTTTTAAGATAATACGGAAAGCAGTTTCAACACGCTTTGCATCAGCAGTTCCACCTACGTCAAGAAAGTTTGCAGGCTCAAAACCAGCATACTTGATTAAATCCATAGTTGCCATTGCTAAACCAGCTCCGTTCACCATACATCCTACAGTACCATCAAGATCTACATAGTTTAATCCTACCTCTTTAGCTTCAACTTCGATTGGATTCTCCTCACGAATGTCGCGCATTTCAGCATATTTAGTTTGTCTGTATAAAGCATTATCATCGATATTTACTTTAGCATCTACAGCCATTATTTTATTGTCAGATGTTTTTAACACTGGGTTAATTTCAAACATCGAAGCATCAGATCCAATATAAGCATTATACAAAGAATCGATAAATTTCACCATTTCTTTGAAAGCATTTCCAGAAAGACCTAAGTTAAAAGCAATTCTTCTAGCTTGAAAACCTTGCAGTCCAACAGAAGGATCAATTTCCTCAGTAAAGATTAAATGTGGTGTGTGCTCAGCAACTTCTTCAATATCCATTCCACCTTCAGTAGAATACATAATCATGTTACGTCCAGTAGCTCTGTTTAATAATACAGAAACATAAAACTCAGAAGTTTCACTTTCACCAGGATAGTAAACATCTTCTGCGATTAATACTGTACTTACTTTTTTACCTTCAGCCGAAGTCTGAGGTGTAACTAATTGCATTCCGATAATTTGTCCTGCAATTTCTTCTACTTGTTGTAAGTTTTTGGCAAGTTTTACTCCTCCACCTTTTCCACGTCCACCTGCATGAACTTGGGCTTTTACAACATACCAACTTGTACCTGTTTCAGTAGTTAATTGTTTTGCAGCTTCTACAGCTTCTGCTGCGCTATTTGCAATGATTCCGCGTTGAATGCGAACTCCGTAGCTTGCTAAAATCTCTTTTCCTTGATATTCGTGTATGTTCATAATATAGAATTTGTCTGGCTTCTGAATTTCTTTCAGAATAAAAGTGCGACAAAAATAGCAAAATTCATCTGAATAGAGAAATGTTTTGATACTAAAAAAAAGATAATAGCTTCCTATCTAAGAAGGAAGTGGTAAATTGTAGTTTTAAAATTATTTACAAGTTTAAAATTCACTTTTAAAGTAGGGTGTACCAACTATTAAATTTTGACTAAAATTAAAAATACTTCGCTGCACTACTACATAAATAACATCACTAGACTGCCGACTCTAAAATTTTCTAAATTACTCTCGAAAAAATTAAATACAGATTTTAAAAATAATGTTTAATTTAAAACTTTTTGTTATATTTTTTTCAAAATCATTTATTAACTTGTACGACTAAATAAAGAGTAATAAATTTGCCAAAAATTAACGACCATGCAATCAAAAGACTTAGTTCATCTAGCAGAACAATACGGTAGTCCATTATACGTATACGACGCCGAAAAAATAAAATCTCAATACAACAGATTATCTAAAGCTTTTTCGAAAGTAAATAAGCTACGCATCAACTACGCTATGAAAGCGCTTTCAAATGTGGCTATTCTTCAATTATTACGAGAAATGGGATCAGGTCTTGACACTGTCTCTATTCAAGAGGTAATGTTAGGACTCCATGCAGGTTACGAGCCAGATAAAATATTCTATACTCCTAATGGAGTTTCATTAGAAGAAATTGAGGAAGTAAATGCTATGGGTGTCCAAATCAATATTGATAACTTATCGATATTGGAACAATTTGGAACAAAATATCCAAATGTACCTGTTTGCATCCGAATAAATCCTCACGTAATGGCTGGAGGTAATGCAAATATTTCCGTTGGACATATTGATAGTAAATTTGGTATTTCAGTTCATCAATTACCGCACTTAGTTCGAATCGTTGAAAACACGAAAATGAACATCGTAGGAATACACATGCACACCGGATCTGACATACTTGATATCGAAGTGTTTTTATACGCAGCAGAAATATTGTTTGATGCAGCTAAAAGTTTTAAAAATCTTGAATTCTTAGATTTTGGAAGTGGTTTTAAAGTGCCGTATAAAAAAGATGATATTGAAACTGATATTGAAGAACTAGGTAAAAAATTATCAAAAAGATTTAATGCTTTCTGTACAGAATATGGTAAAGAGCTAACATTGATATTTGAACCAGGAAAATTTTTAGTAAGTGAAGCAGGATTCTTTTTAGCAAAAGTAAATGTAGTGAAGCAAACTACTTCGACGGTATTTGCTGGAATTGACAGCGGTTTTAACCACCTAATTAGACCAATGTTATATGGTTCGCAACATCACATCGAAAACATATCAAATCCGAAAGGAAAAGAGCGTTTTTACTCTGTTGTAGGATACATTTGTGAGACTGATACTTTCGCTAATAACAGAAGAATTTCAGAGATAAAAGAAGGAGACATATTATGCTTTAGAAATGCAGGTGCTTACTGTTTTTCAATGGCTTCCAACTACAATTCGCGCTACAAGCCAGCAGAAGTTTTGTGGATGAATGGAGAGGGACATTTAATTAGAGCGCACGAAACTTTTGAGGACTTAATGAAAAATCAGATACCATTACCAACTGCAATAAACGCAGAATAGATAATAAAAAAAAATGTTAATAAAAACGGGACTAAAGTAAATTTAGTCCCGTTTTTTTGATGAAGGAAAATTTAAAAAAATAAAACTATAGCTTTCTCTTACTTTCAATTGAAAACCTTGATTAAAATAAATTTCTAGCGATTTTCTAATTACAATCTTCTTTACTATTTTTTACCTTTTATCGAATAAGCTAAAGACCGTAGAGGATAATGCATATACTCTCTATTCTTTTCAAAGTATTTCAGTACTGAGACAGTTATAATGCGGAACAGCAATCTACAAAAAACTAGTTTGCAACATTCTGATTTGAATTACTTTTATCATTATGCAAGCTAGCTTTACATTTAAATGATTGTATCGATATGTAAATTATCTTTTATTTGAACACAGTTTTAACAAAAAAAAAAGGCTATATCAAAATTGATACAGCCTTGTAGAAAGAAAATAAATTGACTATTTATTTAAAACTTCTTCTAGTACATTCGATTCAGTACCATTTGGGAAAGAAATTTTAATTTTTTGAGAAATTGTAGGTGCAATTGAAGTTATTTCTTCTTTAGAAAAGGACTCTCCAGCCTTAATATTCCAACCATAAAATATTGCAGGGACATGCGTATCATAAGAGTATGGTGTTCCGTGTGAGGTTCCAAGTAAAGCATGTTCTGAATAACCTGTTTTTTCAAGTAAAACTAAATCTCCATTTTGAGTAGGATCATATCCCTTGAAAATAAAATTCAAAAAGTAATCAGCACCAGTTGAAGATAGAATTTCCTCTTCAGTGTAAACACGTTTTATATAATCTTGTGTCATTAAATAATCCTTAAAGGACTGTTTTACTTTCATAAGATCTAATCCTTTACTTTTAATTACTTCCTTATTAAAAAATAAATTAAAGTTTGAATAATTTAAAACTAAATCAGCACCAAATGTTTTAGTCGAAAATTCAGTTAAGCTCTTTCGAATATTTTTAGCACCAATGTAATCAACTGCATATTTATTGTCTTTTAAGTATCCAACATTTTCAGCACCTGCATGATCAGCGGTTAAAAACAGCAAATAATTATCTTTACCAACCGTTTTATCTAAATAAGTTAAAAAGTCAGCAATAGTCTGATCTAAACGCAAGTAAGTATCTTGTAATTCCATAGAACGTGGTCCAAGTAAATGACCAACATAGTCAGTGCTAGAAAAGCTTACAGTTAAAAAATCCGTAATATCATCTTTACCTAATTCTTCTCTAACAATTGCTTCCTTAGCAAACTCAGCCAAAAGATCATTCCCAAATGGAGTTGAGCGAATTACTCCAGCACCATTTTTATCATACATATTTTTAAGATTGTAAGGCATAGTTGGAGTTTCACTTCCATAAAGCTTACCTTCATATGGATTGTTATCAGCCATACTTTCATTATAAGTAGAGGCAGGTTTATATAAATCCCATGCTTTATTTAAATAAGGCATAAACTTTTTTTCATCATTAAACTTAGTTACCCACTTAGGTAATTCTTTTCCGTAAAAAGAACTAGAGATAAAAGCTCCTGTGCCACTAAACCAAAATGCCCAATCAGCAAAATGTCCTGCTGGTAATATAGCTCCTCGATCTTTCATGCTCATACCAATGACTTTACCTTTAAAATTAGTCGCCATTTTTAGTTCATCTGTAACAGTAGTTGCTTGCAAATTTAGCGGTGACATTGCGCCTTCTTCTTTTGTGCCGTTTCCTAGTGTCGACACACTTGCATCATCCGTACAGTACATTTGTTTACCTGAACTACGATTAAACCATCCATTACCTACTATACCGTGAACTGAAGGAGTCGCACCTGTATAAATACTGGCGTGTCCAGGAGCTGTGTAAGTCGGCATGTAATTATAATGCATGTTATGAAAAGTATAACCATTATCCATCAATCTTTTAAATCCATTTGCGGAGAAGTCATCTGAAAAGCGATATAAATATTCCGTTTTCATTTGATCAACTACAATACCTACCACCAATTTGGGACGCTGCTGTGCTTGTAAATTAACAGACAAAACAAATACCAAAAACAAAACAATCTTTTTCATATTGTGATTTTATAATTTAAACAAAAATACAAATTAAAGTTCAACTAAACTCTCTACAAAACAAGTAGAAATTCCTTTTAGTATATTAATATCTTCTATATCATTCTTTCTGATAAAATAATAATTTTTAATAGATACTCTATTAATCTGAAATCCTAAATACTATATTATTAATGTTAAAAAAGTGTAAATACTGCCTTTCAAACAAATGATTACCTGTCTAAAAATAAAACCATAATCGATTTTTCAATCAATTCTAAAAGTTATTATCTTTTAAGAAAAAAAGCTATATTTATACCATGCTAAAAAAATTACTAGGTTTGATAATTGCATTACTTCCAATGATAAGTAGTGCTCAAGAATATGTCGATGTTATAACTGTTAATTACTCTAAAACTGGAGATACAAAATTTAAAAACATTGATGAAAGTACTTCCATATCAATATTTGATTCGAAAGTTATATTGCCAATTGTGATAAATACTAAAACAGCAATTATTACAGGATTTGATTTTAGTATTAAGAAACTGCAGTTATTTCCAAAAGAAGAAAACACAAATCTGTATTACACCAGACTTAAATTAGGCTTGACTACGGAGCACTCTGATAAATGGACAGGAACATATGTTTTACTTCCAGTAATCTCATCTGATTACAAAAATTTAAATTCTAAAGATGTTTATATGGGAGGAATTGCTTTTTGGACTTATAAAAAGCGTAAAACCCTTAATTACAAATTTGGAGTTTACACTGGCACCGAAGCTTTTGGATATTTTATTACACCTTTGATTGGAATGTATTACTTGAGTCCAAATTCAAAATTTGAAGTCACTGCGTTGATGCCAGGAATTTTTGACGCTAATTTGGCTTTGTCAGAAAACTTTAAAGTAGGAATTGATTATAAAGGAATTTCTGAAACATTTAAACTACATGACAATAACCATCCTTCCACCTATGCTGAAAATAGCACTCTAGAGTTTTCAACTTACGTAGAAAATAATTCTTTCTTAAAAAATTTACTTTTGAGATTAAAAGTTGGTTATTCAGCAAACAGTTATGAAGTATATAACGTTTCTGATAAAATTGATTTATCTCTAACTCCAATAAAATTTGGTAATAACAGAACAAAATTAAATAATAATTTAAATAGCAGTGTTTTACTAAAAGCCGAAGCTCTCTACCGTTTTGATATTCCAGCTAATAGAGAGAAAAAATAAAGCTTCAAGTCACCATTTAGGTGCTGAACTGTACTATTTATTTCGGTTACAATATTAGCTTATCTTCTAATCTTCAAGAAAAAGTTTAATAAATAGCATTAATAATATACAGAGACGATTAATTCATTAGAGGTAATAATGATTGTAGTGAACTTAAATAATTTCGATAGTAATCTTTACTACTTACTTTTTTGTCAAACAAAGAATTTCCTACATTAGTACTCATCGATTTGATGTTGATATCATTCAAATTTCAAATATCAATATATTATAAAGCTTATATATCTCTTGTAACTTTAAAGATAGCATTTCGTAATAAAACGAACCTTATGAAAAGCTTTTAATTATTTACCAATGCATTTTAGGTTTAAAAATAAGAAGAGTTGAACCTATAATTTGACTGAAAAAAAAAAATTGTCAAGATAGTAGTACCAGTGTAAAATATTAAAATTACAGTCGTTAAATACCTAATCCAGTAAAAGGAGTCACTTAATAAATACTAATAAGTTCTTAGAAAAAGTACTTAACTCTTCTAAATGAAAAGCTAGATATGAAATTATCAATTTAGTATTACAGTTTCCGATTTCGATATAAGATAAGTTGCTGCACCAATCCTTAAAGATTTGATTAGAAAAAACTAATTCATTAGAATCGTATATATCGGATAATTCATGACACGTTTCAAAGAAGTATTTTACAACTATTTATCACAAACCTAAGACCATTGAATTTAAAATAAACACTTAAGTAATTTACCGCATAGAAAATTCAAATAAAAAACCTTGACTCACAAGAATCAAGGTTTCGAATAAATTTTAATGGTAAGGGTTGAATTAAATATAATTTCCCAACTTTTTATATAACAAAAAACCCTATTCAAATATATGAATAGGGTTTTTAAAGAAAGGCGACGACATACTCTCCCACATAACTGCAGTACCATCTGCGCAGGCGGGCTTAACTACTCTGTTCGGGAAGG
>NZ_REFH01000010.1 GCF_003688495.1 Flavobacterium weaverense
CTCATTTAAGAAACCTTTGGAGACAAGTTGTCTGTTATTATATTCTTTTGGAGGAGTACTTTTTTCTTCAAAGAATAGATGCATTTTCTCTTGTTAGATTTTGGTGTTGACCAAATCAAAGTGTTCCACAATTAATTCAGGAAGGATCAGTTTTAAAAGTTCTATGTAATTCTCCAAAGCTTGTTATTTTAATCAGCTAAATTAGGAAATCTTTCATTCCTTACCAACTTTTAGGATTGATCCCCCAAAAAGACTATTCAATGTCTTTTAAATTACAAATTGTTCAAGAAATTGAACAAGGACAACTCACGGATCATAACGAAAACCTGTGGAGTAGCAAAAATTAGGCATAGATGTTCGTTAGTCTAAACAAGAAAAATTCTATATTTCTCACTCCTATAATTGAGATCTTAAAGCTTTTATTTTGATATTGAAAGATTTCGCTGAAGCATTGGTACCTCTGTTGTCAAAATAGTTTAAGATTGTTTGATAATGATTCTTTATTGGTCTAGATATTGTATTCAATGATTTAAACTGATCATAACGAAAACCTGTGTAGTAGCAAAAATTAGGGATATATGTTCGATAGTCTAAACAGGAAAAATTCTATGTTTCTCACTCCTCTAAATTGAGATCTAAAAGCTTTTATTTTAGCATTGAAAGATTCCGCTGAAGCATTGGTACTTCTGTTATCAAAATAGTTTAAGATTGTTTGATAATGATTCTGTATTGATCTAGATATTGTATTAAATGATTTAAACTCAGCTTGAGCTACTTTTTCATGCCATCGAGCTAATTTACTTAGACCGTAAATTTTATCGGTAGTATTCTCAAAAACATTTCGTAAGTCTTGACATAGCTGGTATGCTTTTTCAATATCAGGATACAATTCGAATAAGAATCTCGCTCTTTCAGATTGGTTTTCAGACCATTTTGATTTGTTTTTATATAAGATATAACGGCTTCTAGCTAATAGTTGCTTAATGGTATCACCGTTTGATAGTATTTTGGGTTCGAATTTAGTTTTTGTGAATTTAGCTTTTTCAATAGCATCATTCTCGATGTCAATTGCTTGCCATCTATATTTAATCCTGATTTCTTGTAAAGCTTCGAGCGCTAGTTTTTGGACATGGAATCGGTCCGTAACTCTTACTGCATTAGAAAAGCATTTCTTAGCAATAAGACCCATGTTAGCCGCCATATCGAGTGTTATTTCAGTAACTGAATTCCTTAGTTTTAATGGTATTTTTTCTAGTATAGCAATTACTGTTTCTGCTTTGGTTCCAGCAATCATGGCTACTATAGTTCCCTTTCTACCTTTGCCAGCTTTATTGGTTACAATAGTATAGAGTTCGCCATTAGAGAGAGACGTTTCATCTATTGATAATCTTTTTCCAATGTTTTCAGGAAAAATAAGCCATTGTTTTGCGTGCGACTTTTGTTTCCAAGCTTTAAAATCACTTAGGTAATCTTTGTACTGATATTGCAAATTTCTTCCTGAAACCCCATAGAAAGAGGCTATAGCTTTACAATTATTTGGGTTGGAATCTATTGATCTCTTTTAAAAAAGACGCAAACTCCTGTGTTACACGAGTTCCGTCAGCTACTAAATTCCAATCTCTAAAAACTACTTTTCCAGTGTCTTCGTTCAGCCATCTTCTTCGAGTAATATGCAGGTATACTTGATGTCCACGAATAGGAAAATCCTGAACAGTTATCTCATCAAAGAAGCCTTTTGAACTTAATTTAAAAGGTCTGTATTCTTTGGGAATCGAATTAATCTCTTTTAGATACAAATGAAGTATCTCCTCTTCCTTTTTTTATAAGAAATCAATTCAAAGTATTCAACAATTATTTCGGGTAGTTGTAGCTTGATTAGTTCGCTGTAGAAATCTTGCATTTGCTATAATTTGGAATTACAAATATCTAGATTTTAATATTTCCACACAACAATATGTATTGATTCCCGTTCAGCCCAAAAAGTATACAGATAGTGTGGCAGTCGGTAGTGCTGTAATCTATTAATTTCTTTTAAAAAAGCCGAAAATTATTCAGTCATGCGGGTTGCTTTTGCAACTAAAGTCCAGTCTCATTTAATAATTTCTTCAGTGGTCTTATTGGTGCAGTGGCGTCTTTTGAAATGAAAATACACAAACTTACCTCTTACAGGAAAATCCTAAATGGTAATTTAATCAAGAAATCTTTTTGATATTAATTCAAGAGTATTGAATTTTTTTGGAGGCTTTATTTTTTCCTAAAAAGACAGGTGCAGTATTTCTTCTTTGTCATTAGCAGAAACCACATCAAAATGGTCAATTAAAAAACCAAGTAACATAAATTTCAAAAGCTCTGTAGAAGTCAGCTCAAATTTTTTAATCGACAAATTTCTAACTTTTTTTAACATTCCTCTCCATGTTTTATTCTTGATCCATTATAACAGATGCTGAAACGGTCTTTAACTTTGCACAGGTTTTAAAATCTAATGGTAAACACGAAGAATCAGAGCGCGAAATGAAATTATTCTGTTCTCTGCTACCAAATGATAATAGAGCGTTAAAATTCAATCAAAATTCATGCTATTTACAAAAAATAAAAAGTGCTGATCAGATGTTTGAAGTCAAGAAAATGACAATCAATTCTAATAAATCTGATTTTGGTGCAGTGCTTTATGATGACATTCTTTATTTCGTGAGTGCTAGAAAGCAGAGTGCTAAGTTATATAAACGCACTAACGAGCCATTTCTAGACCTATATCAATCGCTTTATAATTACAGTGATGAAACCTTCTCTCAACCATTATCGTTATCAGAATTGAACACATCTTATCACGAAGGACCAGTTACAATTAGCAGCGATGGAATGACTATGTATTTTTCTAGCGAAAGTTTCAACGATAAATTAATTGTAAAAGATGACGCTAATAAATTAAAATACGGACAAGTTAATTTGTTTAAGGCTCCCAAAATTCATGGAAAATGGACTTCAATTGTAGCCGTTCCATTTAATAGTAAGTATTATTTAACTGGGAATCCTGCAATAAACAAGGATGGAAACGTTCTGCATTTTGCATCAAATATGCCCGGTTCTATCGGAGGAACAGATATATGGAAAGTAGATATTAATTCTGATGTAAGTTTTGGCACAGCGCAAAATATTGGTGATAAAATTAATACTGTAGGTAATGAGAATTTCCCTTTTATATCAGATGATGATGTACATTACTTTTCTTCCAACGGTTTAAGTGGATTTGGTGGTTTAGATGTTTTTTGGTTTGATAGTAATGTAAGTGATAATTCGATAAATCTAGGAATTCCAATTAATAGCGAAAAAGATGATTTTGCATTTACATTTAATAAAAATAGAAACTTCGGTTTTTTATCTAGTAACAGGTCGGGATTAGATGACTTATACAATGTAGTTCCCTTGTGTAAATCAGAAGTAACTGTGGTTGTGAAAAATTCAAAAACTGGAGCTTTTTTGGCAAATTCAAATGTTACGTTCTTAAATTCAAATAAAACCAGTGTCGAATCTCAAATAACAAATAATAAAGGTGAAGTGATATATAAGAGTTCATGTGAAAAACAATTTACGATTGTAGTTTATAAAGATGGATTTATGCGTAATGCAGACTCGTTGTTAATCAATACCAATGGAATGCAGAAAATGGAGATATCGCTTGATCCTCTTGCATTAACGATAACAGAAAACGAAATAGAATTAAATGCAATTTACTTCGAATTCAATAAAAGTGAGATTACTCCTGAAGTTGCTGCAGAATTAGATAAGCTAGCTTATATAATGGCTCAGAATAAAAAATTAAATATTTTAATAAAATCACATACCGATAATGTGGGAAATGAAAAATATAATTTAAATCTCTCTCAAAAAAGAGCTAATTCTACATTAGAGTATCTTATTTCAAAAGGAATTGCTGTACATCGATTAGAAGCTAAAGGTTTTGGCGAATCAGAACCTAAAGTGAATTGTAATGATAATTGCTCTGATGCTGATCACGCAATGAATAGACGATTAGAGTTTATCATTATAAAGTAAACGAATATAAAAAAGGGATATTAAAATATAACGTCCCTTTTTAATTTCTAAAGAGTTATCCGTGCACTGTTTCGTTCTTACCGTATTTTACAATAATTGAAGTTTCAAACTCAATCCATTCTTGCCATCTTTTATCCACATCCACATTATCTGCATATTTCCTCGCAAAACCAATAAAAGTAGTGTAGTGGCCCGCTTCACTAATCATCAAGTCACGGTAGAATTTGGCTAATTCCGCATCTTTTATATTTTCCGAAAGAACCTTAAATCGTTCGCAACTTCTCGCCTCAATCATTGCCGAGAATAATAAACGATCGCAGAGTGCATCTTTTCGGCTACCATCTTTTTTCATGAACTTAAAAAGCTCATTGACATAATGGTCTTTTCGCTCTCTTCCTAAAGTAAGTCCTTTGCTTTTGATTAACTCGTGTACTAACTGCAGGTGATCTAATTCCTCTTTAGCGATAATTAACATTTCTGTTACTAATTCTTCTAACTCTGAATTATAAGTAACAATACTTATTGCATTTGACGCTGCTTTTTGCTCGCACCATGCGTGGTCAGTCAATATTTCTTCAATATTTGATTCAACTATATTTACCCATCTTGGGTCGGTGGCTAATTTTAGTCCTAACATAATATAAAAATTGATTTAGTTACAAAATTAGTCATTTATTGCTGATTTACTTCATTAATTAAATAGTATCCTATTTTGTAGTTTGGGCGTGACAGCGATAAATAAATGGCAAAACAACGTAATAGCATAGCCATTTCTATATCGCTGTCGGGCTATCCGCTGCAAGTCCTCATCTTGTTTTCGCTACGCTTCATCTAGATTCCGGTCTTTCCACTATTATCCCTCACGCAAGTTGCAATAGTTGAGAGATTTATATGTTATAACAGAAATTATTTCCCAAAAGACCATTATAATTGTATTATTTTGCAACAAATTTCAAAAACAATAATCTAATGCAAACGCTTTTAATTCTAGGATTTGTTTGGCCTGAACCTAATTCTTCGGCAGCAGGTGGGCGTATGATGCAGCTAATTTCGCTGTTTAAAAAGCAGGGATTTAAAGTGGTATTTGCAAGTCCCGCCCAAGACAGTGAATTTATGATTGATTTAGCTGATTATGATGTTGAAAAAATATCTATTCTCTTAAATAATTCTAGTTTTGATACTTTCATCACGGAACTTAATCCAGCAATAGTGTTGTTTGATCGTTTTATGATGGAAGAGCAATTTGGTTGGCGTGTTGCCGAGAATTGTCCAACTGCCTTACGAATTTTAGATACTGAAGATTTACATTGTTTGAGACTAGCAAGGCAAAAAGCATTCAAAGAAAACCGTGAATTTAAGACTACAGATTTATTAAAGCAAGAGGTTGCAAAAAGAGAAATTGCAAGTATTTTACGTTGTGATTTGTCTCTAATGATATCAGAATTTGAAATAGAATTGCTCAAGTCTACTTTTAAAATTGAAAGCAGTTTATTTTGGTATTTACCGCTTTTATTAGAACTTGATCAAGTCAGTGCTTTAAATAAGTTGCCATCGTTTGAGGACCGAAAGGATTTTGTTTTTATTGGTAATTTTCTTCATGAACCTAATTGGAATGCCGTTCAATATCTAAAAGATACAATTTGGCCACAAATCAGGAAGTTTCTTCCTCAGGCTAATTTAAATATATATGGAGCTTATCCGTCGCAAAAAGTTCTGCAATTAAATAATACAAGGGAAGGTTTCTTAATTAAAGGCCGTGCAGAAGATGCGAACGAGGTAGTTAAGAATGCTCGAATCGTTCTTGCTCCGTTGCGGATAGGTGCAGGAATAAAAGGGAAATTGTTAGAAGCAATGCAATGGGGAACGCCAAGCGTAACGACGAGTATTGGCGCTGAATCAATGCAGGGAGAATTAAATTGGAATGGTTTTGTTGAAAATAATCCAGAAGCTTTTGCAAATAAAGCGGTTCAATTGTATCAAGATGAAAAACTTTGGCTAGATGCTCAGAAAAATGGAAACTTGATTATACAGCAACGCTATTTAAGATCCTTATTTGAAGATGATTTTAAAAATCGAATTAATGAAATGATTACTAATCTTGAGGATCATCGCTTAAATAACTTTATAGGTGAGTTGTTGCAACATCATACCTTAAGGAGTACTAAGTATATGTCAAAGTGGATTGAGGAGAAAAATAAGTTGTAGAATCTTAAATTGTTGCTTTTGCGTGAGGGATGGAAGTGGCATCCTTTTATGAAATGCAATGGAATAAAAGATATAGCGTACAGCCCGACCGAACTGAAACAATAGTGAAAGCGAGGACACGCCCAAATAAAAAACCCGTCACTTATTAAAAATGACGGGTTTTTAGTATTTATAAAAATCTGTTATTATGCAAGCATCGTTACTGGATTTTCAATATATTGTTTTAAAGTTTGCAAGAACTGTGCTCCGGTTGCGCCATCGATAGTACGGTGATCACAAGCAAGAGATAACATCATTGTGTTTCCTACAACTATTTGTCCATTTTTAACAACCGGTTTTTCTACAATTGCTCCCACAGAAAGGATTGCAGAATTTGGCTGATTAATAATAGAATTGAATTCAGTAATACCAAACATTCCAAGGTTAGAAACTGTGAATGTGCTTCCTTCCATTTCAGTAGGTAGTAGTTTTTTGTTCTTCGCTCTTCCAGCAAGATCTCTTACGCTTCCACCTATTTGAGATAAACTCATTGCATCTGTAAATTTCAATACAGGAACTACTAGTCCATCCTCAACAGCGACAGCAACACCAATATTCACGTGATGATTGATGATAATTACATCTTCTTTCCACTGTGAATTTATTTTTGGATGTTTCTTTAATGCTAAAGCACAAGCTTTAATTACCATATCGTTGAAAGATACTTTTGTATCAGGAACGCTATTAATAATTGCTCTTGATTTCATTGCATCATCCATTGTCACTTCAACAACTAAGTTGTAATGAGGTGCAGTAAATAATGATTCAGCTAAACGCTTCGCAATGATTTTACGCATTTGCGAATTTTTAATTTCTTCAGTTACTACTTCTCCAGCAGGAACAAATAATTTTGCAGCAGGAGCTACAGCAGCATCTGCTTTCGCTGGTGCATCAACAGCTTTCGGTGCAGCGGCGGCAGGAGTGAAGTTTTCGATATCGCTTTTTACAATACGTCCGTTCTCACCAGAACCTTTTACTTGATTTAATTGGATTCCTTTATCACTAGCAATTTTCTTTGCTAATGGCGAAGCTAATATTCTTTTCCCGTCATTTGATTCTTCTTGAACTATTGGTTCTGAAGCTTTTTCAACAGTTTTCTCAGCAACAGATTCTTTAGTTTCATCAATCGCAGCGGTCTCTTGTGGAGCTCCGCCAGCTTTATAATTAGAAGGTATTCCACTTACATCCGTTCCCGCAGGTCCGATAATTGCTAAAAGACTGTCTACAGGAGCTGTATTTCCTTCTTCTATTCCAATATATAATAGTGTGCCTTCATTGAAAGATTCAAATTCCATTGTTGCTTTATCAGTTTCGATTTCAGCTAAAATATCTCCTTCGGTTACACTATCACCTACCTTTTTCAACCAAGTTGCTACAGTTCCTTCAGTCATTGTATCACTTAAGCGTGGCATAGTTACTACTACGACACCTTTAGGTAAAGATTCTGATGTAGCTGCTGAAGTTTTTGTAACTTCCTCTGTAACTTTAGTTTCACTAATCTTTGTTTCTTCTTCTTTAGCCGGCACTTCTGGGGCTGATTTTCCTGATAGTAATTCAGAAATATCTTCACCTTCTTCTCCTATAATAGCTAATAAAGAATCTACTGGAGCAGTTTCACCTTCAGGTATACCAATATGCAAAAGAGTTCCTTCATTGAAAGACTCAAATTCCATTGTTGCTTTATCTGTTTCAATTTCAGCAAGAATATCTCCTTCACTTACTTTATCTCCTACTTTTTTAAGCCAAGCCGCTACCGTTCCTTCTGTCATGGTATCGCTTAAGCGAGGCATTGTTATTTTGATTGCCATAGTGATTTATAGTTTGTGAGGTATAAAAGGATAGTTTTCTTGATCGTAAACTACATCGTAAAGTTGTTGAATTGGAGGATACTCTGATTCTTCAGCAAATTTAACGCACTCTTCAACAAGATCTTTAACTCGTTTATCGATTGCTTCGATTTCTTCTTCTGTAGCGTAATTCTGATCTTTTATAATATCAAGTACTTGAGTAATTGGATCAATTTTTTTGTATTCTTCTACCTCTTCTTTAGATCGGTATAATTGTGCATCAGACATAGAGTGACCTCTATATCGGTATGTTTTCATTTCTAGGAACGTTGGTCCATCACCACGACGAGCTCTATCAATTGCTTCAGTCATTGCTTCTGCAACCTTAACAGGATTCATTCCGTCAACTGGTCCACAAGGCATTTCATATCCAAGACCTAATTTCCAAATATCAGTATGATTAGCTGTTCTTTCAACTGAAGTTCCCATTGCATAACCGTTGTTTTCAACGATAAACACAACTGGAAGTTTCCATAACATTGCCATATTAAACGCTTCATGTAGAGAACCTTGACGCGCCGCACCATCACCAAAATAAGTCATAGTGACACCGCCAGTTTCAAAATACTTATCAGCAAAAGCTAGACCAGCACCTACAGGTATTTGTCCACCTACAATTCCGTGACCACCATAAAAACGGTGTTCTTTAGAGAAAATGTGCATAGAACCACCCATACCTTTTGAAGTACCAGTAACTTTTCCTAAAAGTTCTGCCATTACGCGTCTAGGATCAACTCCCATACCTATTGGCTGAACGTGATTTCTATATGCAGTAATCATTTTGTCTTTTGTCAAGTCCATTGCATGCAATGCTCCGGCTAAGACTGCCTCTTGACCATTATATAAATGTAGAAAACCTCTAACTTTTTGTTGTATGTACAATGCTGCAAGTTTGTCTTCAAACTTTCTCCAAAGTAGCATGTCCTCATACCACTTTAAATATACTTCTTTTGTAACTTCTTTCATCTGATTTTTCTTTTGCTAAAGTGTTATCGATTTATGCCTAATAGTGCAAAATAGTTTCCTCATACAAATTTGCGAAATGCAAAAATAACACATTCCAACTTAGAACTAAAATTTAATAGGTGATATTTAGAACTTTTACAAGAATTTTTTATCAAACATAAACGGTAGTAAGTTTTTTAAAGATTCTGATTTGTATATCGCTCCAATTTCTCCCATAAAGTATATTTGTATAGGCTGCTCTTGTTTGATTTCATACTCAGCGATAGATTGTCTGCAAGACCCACATGGAGGTATTGGAGCAGTGGTTTGATTTGTATCTGAAGCTGCCGTAATTGCCATTTTTACAATCTTGGCATTTGGATATTTTCCACCCGCATAAAATATCGCAACGCGTTCAGCGCACAATCCTGACGGATAAGCCGCATTTTCTTGATTTGACCCTACTATAACTTCTCCATTATCTAAAGCGATAGCTACACCAACTCTAAATTTAGAATATGGAGCATATGCATTTTTTCTTGCTTCAATAGCTTCAGTCATTAATTCTTGAACATCATTTGGCAACTCTTCAACAGTATCAAATGCATTAAACTTTGTTGTAAATGTAATTTCTTTCATATTTATAAGGGAAAAAAAATCCAAATTTCAAAAGTTCGAAATTTGGATTATTATTTGTAAATAAATTATTATTTAATATTCGTCGTATTTATCACCAAAATTAAACGTTAATGAGAATCGCAGCGTATTTTCTAAAGGGTTTTTTACTTTAGATGCAGAAAATAAATAGGAAACGTCTACTTTAACTACATTATACTTGAAACCTGCTCCAAGTGAGAAAAACTGTCTTGTTCCTTTAAAAGGACTTTCATGAAAGTATCCCATACGCATTGCAAATGAGTCTTGATATAAATATTCTGCTCCCACTGCATAAGTGATTTCTTTAATTTCTTCACTAAAACCATCTGGTGCATCACCAAATGATTTAAAAACTCCTGAAGTCCACCCTATAGAACGATAGTTGTCATTATTCTTACTGTATTCTTCATCTGTAATATTTCCGTCACCATTTAAATCTGGATTTTGAGGACTTGGCACTAATAATTTATTGAATTCAACATTCAATGCCACTTCATTGTAATCGTCTAAAATAAAATCAAAACCAGTTCCGATTTTTAGATTAGCCGGCAAGAAATTATTGTTATAATCGTCCTTATCATAACTAATCTTTGGGCCTAAATTTTGTATATTGAATCCTGCTCTCCATCTTCCAGTAAATTCACTAAAAGCTATCTCTTCAGATTGAAAGAAACCTGCAACGTCTACTGCAAATGAACTTGCAGAAGTAGCATCATTGTTTTCATCAGGAAATTTTAAATTAGAGTTTATAAAACGACCAGCAATTGCCATAGAAAATTTCTCACTTAATTTTAGTGAATACGATCCGTCTATTGCAAATTCGTTTGGAGAAACAGTTGCAAAATCTTCGTTTAAATCTCCTGTTTTACGTAACTCAATATCACCTAAGCCAAAATATCTGATACTTCCAGCAAATGCACTTCTCTCATTTAATTTGTTATAGTATGTCAATTGAGCTAGTGAGATATCGTTTACTAAGTCAGTTAAATAAGGAGTATAACTTACTGAAAAACCTTGCTTATCTGTAGCAAATGCGTATTTAGCAGGGTTCCATTGTTGTGAAAAAGCATCAGCAGATGTCGCAACACCCATATCGCCCATACCAGCTGCTCTAGCATCTGCAGCAACTAATAAAAATGGAACTCCTGGTGAGATAACACGATCCTGTGCTTTCGCAGAAGAAATAATTATTAAAGAAAGGATAATGAATAAAGTTTTTTTCATTGTAGGAATAATGTTAATTGAACAAATATAGTATTAAAGTATAACAAGTTTTTCAAATTTTTCACTTTTCAAATTCGTTAACGTAGATTTTACTGTGAGCTTGTATATATAGACCCCTTTTCCAATTTTATCTCCGAAATCATCTTTACCGTTCCAGCTAAGTTCTCTAGATAAAAAACCTTCGGTGCTAATAATCTGGTTTTTAGTCCAGACTACTTTCCCAGTAATTGTCATTACTTGAACTTGAACTTCTAGCAGTTCGTAAGGTCTATTATGAGTAAACCAAAACTCTGTGTAATTAACGAATGGATTAGGATAATTCAAAACATTACTTAGTGAAAGCTTATCATCTCCCGCAACTATAAATTGAATCTCCGCAGTTACAGGATTGTTATAAACATCCCAAGCTTTGAACGAAATAATATGTAAACCCGCTGATAGTTTACGCAATGGAAAACGCAGTGTTCCATTTGTAAAATCATCTAACTTAGTTTGGTAATAATCATTTAAAATAAAAGGATTGCTTACATCTCCATCAAGAATTGCAACAATATCATGACCTATTCCGCTAGCGGTATTTATTCCATTTTCATCTTCTAGTATGGCAACTAAGAATGGAGATTCATTAGTCGTTCCTCCTGAAACGAAAGTTTCATCATTCATATATAACTTCACTCTTGGACTAATATTGTCTGCGACTGCATTTTCATTAATTCCTCCTACCAAGATATTTGAATCATATCCAGTTTCATTTTCGAGAACATTATCCTTTTTGGCGTAAAAACTGATTCTTCCGTTTGCTAATGGAACTCTAATATCTCTTGGCACCACAAAGCTAAACTCAAATTGACCATTAGTAACGGAAGCATTTCCTCTAAAAGTAGTTTCACCTAAGACATTAAAGTTCATCGCAGGACTATAGCCATCGTTATTGTAAGTTGCTCTTAAAATTGTCTTATCGAATAATGTTGTAGCTATCTCGCCCGTATAGTTGGTTAACGGATTATCGTTCTCATCTGTTATTTCACCAGTCAATTTCATCTTCGATAAAGATTTGAAATTATCAGTTGTTTGTGTCACAGGAACGTCATTAATCTTTGTGAGTTTGATCTTTGGTTTTGGCAGCGCCAAAACTAATGCAGGATCGCCAATATAAAATACAACATTTGTAGCTGAATTTGGATTGCTGTTTTTAGAAATTCGCAAGGCTTCAGCGATAGAAGTATATTGGTTTGAACCGTATGACAACAAGTTTTTAGTGAGCAAATCATTAAAA
Source organism: Flavobacterium weaverense (assembly GCF_003688495.1). GTDB lineage: Bacteria > Bacteroidota > Bacteroidia > Flavobacteriales > Flavobacteriaceae > Flavobacterium > Flavobacterium weaverense. The sequence goes on from NZ_REFH01000010.1 coordinate 12,247, forward strand.
TTTTCAGCACTAGACTGACCAATAGAACGTATCGTTGTAATCATTGCAATTGCTCCACCTTTAGGATTCCAATACGTGAATTCTCCTGCTGTTGGTCTAAAAGGATTGTCAAAACGCGAAAATTCACATGTGATGGTAATAAATAAAGGATATTTATACTGGTTACTCAAAGTTTGTCCATCTGATTTTTCCCAAATTCGCTCTGCTGATAATCCATCTTCACCACCGTGTCCTAGATAATTAAATACTAACGCTCCTTTCTCAAAAGCATTAAAGAAGTCGGTTCTTGCTTTAGGATATCGATTTCCACCTGCCGAAGCTTCTTGAGTGTAGGAATCGAGAAATATTTTTTGAACATTAAAAAAAGGCTTTTCAGCGCTAATTTTGTTCGCAAGTTTGTTTTGTCTATTTTGTAAACTAGCATCTGCGGCAATATCTGAATCATCAGAAAGTAGCACAAAATTATTTCTCCAACTTCCGTAAGACTTTAAATCGTGGTATTCAATGACTTTGTTTACCATTTCGTCAGCTTGTTTTGGATTGTTTACAAGCATTCTTCCAACAGCGATATCAATACCTCCAAAAAATGAAACTATATTCCCTTCAGCAGGATCCATTAATCCAAAGAAATCGTCAGAAGCAAAAGAGGATTCTCCTGAGGAATTACCGTTTAGTGCATGATAGATAGGAACAACATTTGTGTTATTGGGTATTCTATTTTTAAAATCATAGGAAGCATCGCCAAAAAGGTTGACATATTTCACTCTTTTTTCTGTTGACGAAGCATTTTCGTAAACATATTTAATACAATTGCGTATCGCTGCAATATCTTGTTTACCGGAAGAAAACTCCTGATATATTAAATCTAGTGGAATTACTTTTACGTTAAGGTTTGAACGATTTCTATGAAAAGCAGCTAGCTTTTCTGCTTGAGAGGTTAGAAAATCAGGTGTAACTATAATGTAGTCGATGTCTTTAAACTGACCTTGGCTGTTTTTGAATAATGTACCTTTTAAATTCTGATTTGCTATTTTTGATTTATTCTCTTTTAAAGGAGTGTAATAATCATTTTCATCTATTGCGATGTATTTTCTAAGTTCGCCTAAATTAGCCTTAAAGCTAACCGTATTTTGATTTGCGTTTTCAATTTTACCCACGTTATACAGATCAGTAATGTCCCAAATCTGACTTATACCCATCGCATTTGAAATCTCGTAATTAGCAATTCCGTTAATGATAGCAGATTGATCGTGCTGAAATCGAAATTGTTTCCCGTAACCTTGAAGTTTTCTTTTGGCTATAAGCCGAATGTTATCCAGAAAACCTTTAGAGCCTGGAACTCCATTGTTATTGTATTTCAATTTGATTTTTGTAGTTTCTGCCCCTGTGAAGGTAATATTTGCGGGTAGTGACGCTGTTGTGAATTCGATTTCAGAACCCGGACTTATTGCAGAGAATGCTAACGATGGAAGCGCAGTTCCATTTGCAACTATTTCAAAATTAGTTGCAGTAAATGATGCAGAAGCAGCGGTAAGCATGATTTTTACAGGAACTGAAGGGTCAACATTTGGAAAGCTAAATTCAAATTCTTGTTCATTTTTTACATCAAATGATTCGCCAAACCACTGTCTACCCAATCTTGCAATGTTAACAAGATCAACTTCATGGAATTGATAATCGTCAAATGTATTAAGATTTAAAGTGCTACTTCCTGTGGGTTGTACCATTGGTTTTATCCTTTTTCCATCACCACCTTCAACGGTTAAATAGTAATATGAGTTTTTATCATATAAATTAAGATTAGTTCTACTTTCAGTATTCCAAGTATCAACACCTTCGGCATAAAATAGAATGTAATCTTCGTTGTTAAAAATACCGTCGCTCTCACCACTTATTTGGATCGCATTTTCGACTAAGTCATTAGGATATAAAATGCTATTTGATAATGGTAACATGCGACCGCCGTTCCCGAATAATTTTATCTTTCGGGGATCTACCTTATTAAGGTCAAGACCAAGTTGCTGCAGAAAATTTTTAGAGATTTTATAAATCCCTGATTTTTCGACATAAAATCTGTACCAATTTCCGCTGGACAAAACAGAATTAGAAATAACATTTGAGGTGTTATTTATTTGTGCGGTTCTAAAGTTGCTGCTTTCTATCTCGTAAGAAAAAGAAATAATTCTTTTGAAGCCAAATTCATCTTTAATAATAGGAGAAAGATTTATAAAAGCTTCTTTGATTTCGCGAGATTTTGAGATTATTAGAGATGGATTTACTGTTGTTGGAATATTAGCAGCAGATAAATCGCCTAGTTGATCCTTTGAAATATTTTCGAATTTAATATTGGATAACATAATTTTTCCTTCATCAAATGCGACTGGCGCTTGTGATTTTAAAGTAAAAAGAATTGTTTTTGTAGCATTGTCGTAATGAAAACTATTTCCTGTAAATTGAGGAATTACAACTTTGTAGTCGCCGTAAGACATTTCTTTTTTTTCTAACCATTCTATATTTATATCTCCTTTTTTTTGGGCAAAAGAAACAAGCGGAAGTAGGCTTAAGATTGCCAAAAATAGTTTTCTCATTGTTTTTCTAAACGTAAATATTGAGCGCTTATTATTAATTAGTAAAAATAAATCATTTCATGTAATTGTAATAATAAAAATTATAAATTTGCGTTATATTAGATAAATTAATGTTAAAGTTAGATTTGTCAAAAAACGTATAGGCGATTAATTGTTAATTATTATATTGCGCCACTAAAATTATTACCTACTAAAGAGTATGAAAGCAAAGAGAATTATGGGCATACAGTTGTTACTATCAATCGTTTTGGTTGCTGGTTTCTCTAGTTGCAGTAAAAAATCCAGTTCTAAGAACACTTCTAGAGCGACGGGTTGGAACATGGATAGCAAGAAAGGCTCGAGCAAGAAAAAGCAAGAAGCAGGGCCAGGATTGGTTTTTGTTGAAGGCGGTACTTTTACTATGGGTAGAGTTCAAGATGATGTTATGCATGACTGGAATAATACGCCAACACAACAGCACGTTCAGTCTTTTTATATGGATGAGACAGAGGTTACAAATTCAATGTATTTAGACTATTTAGATTGGTTGAAAAGTGTGTATCCACCAACAGAGGAAAATTATAAAAACATTTATGAAGGTGCATCTCCAGATACTTTAGTATGGAGAAATAGATTAGGTTATAATGAAACGATGACTAATAATTACCTTAGACATCCATCATATGCTGAATATCCTGTTGTAGGAGTTAATTGGATTCAAGCGGTTGAATTTAGTAACTGGAGAACGCAACGTGTGAATGAAGCACTGTTAGAAAAAAACGGATATTTGAAAAAGAATGCAAAAACACTTGATGTTACGGCTGAGAGTAATTTTGACACTGAAACATATCTAAACTCACCAACTTCTGCTTACGGTGGAGATGAAACTATCGTATTGAAAGGTGGAAAAGGAGCTAAAAAGAGTCCAAAAGCAGGAAAGAATGGTACTGTAGTTCAACCTAAAAATGTTTATGCACAGCGCTCTTCAGGAATACTTCTTCCTGAATATAGATTACCTACTGAAGCTGAATGGGAATATGCTGCTGCTGCAGATGTAGGTCAAAGAGAATATAACATTTACAAAGGTCAGAAGAAATATCCTTGGTCAGGTGGTTACACCCGTTCTGGAAAAAGACAAAATAGAGGTGATCAATTGGCTAACTTCAAACAAGGTAATGGTGATTATGGTGGAATCGCGGGTTGGTCTGATGATGGTGCTGATATCACAAATGAGGTAAAAAAATACCCAGCAAATGATTTCGGATTGTATGATATGGCTGGAAACGTTGCAGAATGGGTTCAAGATGTTTACAGACCTATAATTGACAATGAAGCTAATGATTTCAACTACTTTAGAGGGAATCAGTATACTAAGAACAAAATTGGTCCTGATGGCAAAATTGAAATTGTTACAAAGGACAATATGAAGTTTGATACTTTAAGTAATGGTAAAATAATCGCAAGAAATTTTCCAGGTCAAATTGCACAAGTTCCAATTGATGAACAAGAGACTTACTTGAGACAGAATTTTGATAAGAGTGACAACGTTAACTATAGAGATGGTGACAAGCAGTCAACCCGATATTATAAGTTTAACGACGAGTCTTCAGATGATAAATCGAAATCTGATAAATTAATGTATAATTCGCCTAAACACAATGTAACGACAGACAGCTTAGGTAGAATGGTTAGAAAATATGATCAGTCTAGTAAAAGAACTACTTTGATAAATGATGAATCAAGAGTTTACAAAGGAGGTTCATGGAGAGATAGAGCCTATTGGTTAGATCCGGCTCAAAGAAGATACTTTCCTCAAGATATGGCTACGGACTACATTGGTTTTAGATGTGCAATGTCTAGAGTAGGTCCAAAAGCAGACAAGAAAAGATCAGCAAGAAATTAAATTTATATTAAAAATAAAAATAGAAGCCCTTTGATTAGGGCTTTTGTTTTTTTAACACCTTTCAGATGGATATTAAGTACATTCATGGTTTATTTTTAAAGTGTAATGCGGTAGTTATAGATACACGTAAAATAGTAGCGAACTCTTTTTTTGTTGCTTTAAAAGGAGATCGGTTTGATGCTAATACTTTTGTGAATGAAGCATTAGATAAAGGAGCTTCATACGTTATTATTGATGATGCTTCTTGTTTTGTCGACGAACGCACAATTGTAGTTCAGGATAGTTTAGTTGCGTTGCAACAGCTTGCCATGTATCACAGGGAATATTTAGGATTGCCGATTATAGCGCTTACGGGAAGCAATGGAAAAACAACTACAAAAGAGCTTATTAATGTTGTTCTTTCAAAAAAGTTTAAAACTAAAGCTACAGTAGGAAATTTAAATAATCATATCGGAGTGCCATTAACATTGCTTTCTTTCAATTCGGATACAGAAATAGGTATTGTAGAAATGGGAGCGAATCATAAAAAAGAAATTGAGTTTTTATGCGAATTAGCAAAACCAGATTATGGTTATATAACTAATTTTGGAAAAGCACATTTAGAGGGATTTGGCGGAGTTGAAGGTGTTATTCAAGGGAAAAGCGAAATGTATCATTACTTATCCAATGAGAGCAAGATTGTATTCATCAATTTAGAAGATGCTATTCAGGTTGAGAAGTCTAAAAGTCTAAAATCCTATACATTTGGTGTTAACAGATCGACAGCTGATCTTAATATAACGAATATAACGGCAAATCCTTTAGTGGCGGTTAGTTATGAAGGCAATACAATTAACTCTCATTTAATAGGGCTTTACAATGCAAACAATATTAATGCTGCTATAGCTATTGGAAAATACTTCAAAGTTATAGATGCGGATATAAAAAGTGCTTTAGAAGCATATGTTCCCGAAAATAATAGATCGCAGTTACTTAAAAAAGGTTCGAACCAAATCATATTGGATGCTTATAATGCAAATCCTAGTAGTATGAAAGTAGCTATTGAAAACTATATACAGTTGAGCGATTTAAATAAAATAATGATTTTAGGGGATATGTTTGAGTTAGGAGACGAAAGCGACAAAGAACATCAAGAAATTGTTGACATGCTTAAAAACGAAAAAAATATAAAGTGTTATTTTGTTGGTGCTGCTTTTTATAAAGCGAGAGTGGAAGCTGATAATTTTTATTTTTATGATTCTTTTGATAGTTTTTCAGTTGATTTATCTAATTCTATTTTTAAGAACAATTCGATTTTAATAAAAGGTTCGAGAGGAATGGCGTTAGAGCGTACGCTAGATTTTATTTAATAAATTCCTTTCTTGATAAGAAATTAAAGATGCCATCACATTATATGTTGATGGCATTTTAATTACGATTGTTTCTCGAAGTTTTAGGATTCTACAAGTTACGAATTATCAGCTTTTTAACTTTTAAGGTATTTTTAGATAGTGATTCATGTAGGTGTTTCTGTATTCAAATTTTTTTTCTTAACTCTTATTATAGCTATCCTAATATAAAATGGGTATTGGGCAAGTGTTGGGTAAATTTTATACAGTTTTATAATCTGAAATTTATCGTAATCGTTTGAATTACAGTCCTTGTTTTATTGGAATGAGAGTTGCTTAGTATTTAGAAAATAAATCCTAATCAATTAATTCTTAATATGAAAACACAAACTATCCCAACCAAAGAAAATTTTTTACCCAATGAAAGCAATACGCTATCTAAAGATTCTAGTTTTTCAGCAAGTAGCTTCGCTAATAATATTGTCTTAGTAGCAACAATGGCGTTATTAATTATTGGAGCTTCTTTCGTTTATTATCTACAACCTGATTTTTATAATTTTAATCAAACAAGAATCAATTCCTCAATTGGTTTGACATTTATCATAATCACTTCTGCTTTACTTTTATTTAAAGTGTTGTTCTTCTTTTACAATGTCTATCTATACTTTCAATATAAATCTATAGAATCTGTAACTGATGAATTACTGCCAACTTGCACTATCATCGTACCGGCATATAACGAAGGCAAATTAGTTTATGAAACATTAGTGAGTATTGCCAACAGTGATTTTCCTAAAAATAAGCTGCAGATATTAGCAATTGATGATGGAAGTAAAGATGATACTTGGTATTGGATGAATAAAGCTAAGGAAGTTTTAGGTGATAGGATATCTGTTTTTCAACAACCAGAGAACAAAGGTAAAAGACACGCTTTATATCGTGGTTTCAATTTAGGGACTGGAGATGTTTTTGTAACAATTGATAGTGACTCCATTATTAAAAAAGATACTTTAAGAAATTTAGTAAGTCCATTTATAGTTGACGAGAGCTGTGGAGCTGTAGCAGGTAACGTTCGAGTACTGAATAATAAAAACGCCATTTTGCCTAAGATGCTTAATGTTAGTTTTGTGATGAGTTTTGAATTTGTAAGGTCTGTGGAAAGTCAAGTAGGAAGTGTGCTTTGTACTCCTGGTGCGCTAGCTGCATATAAAAGTTCAGCAGTTTTCAATTGCTTGCCAGAATGGATTGATCAAAAGTTTATGGGAGTTGCATCAGACATTGGTGAAGATAGAGCCATGACGAATATGATTTTAAAACAAGGAAAGAAAGTTCTTTTTCAGCGTAATGCAATTGTGCTAACAGACGTTCCCGAGCAATATAAAGGATTGTATAAAATGTTCATTCGTTGGGGTAGAAGTAACGTTCGTGAAAATCTAGTTATGGCTAAGTTTGTTTTCACTAATTTTAGAAAGGAATCTAAGTTAGGAGCAAGGTTACTGTTTACAAATCAGTTTTTAACTTTGGTAATGACATATCCTTTTCTAATTTTTATGTTGTATTTTATAATCGTTCAGCCTTTGCTTTTTCTAAGTTCAACGCTCTTGGCGATATTGATATTTGCGAGTTTTCCAGTTTTCTTTTATGCTAAAAAGTACAGTGCGGCAGAATCCTTATGGGCATACGCATATAGTGTTTTATATACTTTTGGATTATTTTGGATCTCTCCATATGCGATAGCTACAGCTGGAAAAAGCGGTTGGTTAACTAGAGAATTGCCAGTAAAATAATTTTTTTTGAAATGTTTACTTTCGTTTAATTCTCAATTTATTAATGAAGAGTTGATGTGCTAAGTACTTCATTTTTGACAAAAACTTAAAATAAAAGTGAATCAAAGAATCGTTTCAATTTCAAATTGAGACGATTTTTTTTATGCATAGAAATGTATAGTAACGGATCAATACATATAGTCATGGGGAAATAGTAAAATCTAGATATTTGCTTTTACTAAATTCAGTATTAAATAAAATTTTTTAAAGTTCAGTTTTATGAAATAAAAAAAAACCTCCAAAATCAAATGAATTTGGAGGTTTGTAAATTTGGTGGGCGATGAGGGGTTCGAACCCCCGACCCCCTCGGTGTAAACGAGGTGCTCTGAACCAGCTGAGCTAATCGCCCTACTACAATTTAGTAACTTTCGTTTCCGTTATTGCGTGTGCAAATATACATCACTTTTCTACAATTGCAAGTAAAAAATAAAAAAAATTATAAAATTTCTGCTACAACAAAAGTGCTTCCGCCAATGTAGATGAAGTCGGATTTTGCTGCATTACTTATGGCGTTTTGGTAAGCTTCTGAAATTGAATTGTATACTTGTCCTATGAGTTGAAAAGAAGTTGCTTTTTCTTTTAAAATTGTTGCGTCTAGTCCACGAAAAATAGTTGGTTTACAGAAATAATAAATTGCATTTTTAGGGAATAGCGGTAGAATTTCATCTAAATCTTTATCATTTACAACTCCTAATACAATGTGTAATCTATCAAAACTCTCTTTTTTGATCTGATTCATCACGATTTGAAGACCGCTCTTGTTGTGTGCGGTGTCACAAATAACTTTTGGAGATTCACCTATTTGTTGCCATCTACCCTGTAGGTTAGTATTTTTTACAATATTTAGTAGTCCCGATTTTATATTTTCATCACTTATTTTAAATTCTTGTTGCTTATTTAAAACGGCAATAGTTTGAAGTACAGTTTTTTTATTGTGAAATTGGTAATCACCTATTAAATCAGAAGGAAAATTAATCGAAATTAAATCTGAAGCAAGATAGATCTCCGAACTTTTTTCTTTGGCTTTAGCCAAAAAAACTTTTTTTGATTCTACATCATATTCTCCTATTACTACTGGAACTAAAGATTTGATTATTCCTGCCTTTTCAGACGCAATCGATTCGACTGTGTTTCCAAGAAATTGCGTGTGATCTAAGCTAATATTTGTTATTACAGATACAAGAGGTGTAATAATGTTAGTAGCGTCTAATCGGCCTCCTAAGCCCACTTCAATAATAGCAATATCTACATTTTCTTTTGCGAAATAATCGAATGCTAGACCTACGGACATTTCGAAAAAACTCATCGACTGTTTTTCTAAGTAGGATTTATGTTTTTTAATAAAGTCGCAAACAAAATCTTCAGAGATTTCCAGTCCATTAATTTTTATCCGTTCTCTAAAATCTTTTAAATGAGGTGATGTGTATAGACCAACCTTATATCCTGCTTCTTGTAAAATTGAGGATAGCATGTGAGATGTGGAGCCTTTTCCATTAGTTCCGGCTACATGAATGCAATTTAATTTTTTTTCAGGATTGCCTAAGTGTTCAGATAATGAAATAATGTTGGTCAGGTCTTCCTTGTAAGCCGATGCGCCTTGAGTTTGGTACATTGGTAGTTGATTAAACATCCACTGCGTTGTTTCTTGATAATTCATGAGGTCTATAAATAATAAAAACTCAAAGATACTTGAGTTTTTATTATTTATAGTTATGATTATTCTCCAATTTTGAAATTCACGGTTATGAATCCAATTTGAGTTTCAGGCGCTTTTGAATCGGGTTGCCATCTATATTTCCTGGCTGTGGCCAATGCAGGTTCTATCAAACACGGATTGGTATTGGTCGTTCCTTTCGTATATTTTGCAGCAATTACATTACCACTTCTATTTACTGTAATTTGTACTACAACAGTTCCAAATTCATTACATTTTTGTACTTCTTTTCCTCTAGAACTAATGCTGCGGCCATTTAATCCCCAACCGCTTCCATTACCGCTTCCAGTTCCTGAGCCATAATAACTATTTGCGTAAGGATTTCCATTTGGACTTCCCTTATCTCCTGGAAGATTATCGTTACCTTCTCCGCCTTGTGCTTTTCCATCCGACTTAGGACCATTTATCAAACTTGATAATGCGTCAGAAGTACTTTTTGAAGGCTTTGGATTTTCTTTTGGTTTCGGTTTTACTTCCTCTTTAGCGGTTTGCTTAGTAGGTTGAATTTTTTTAGCTTCCTTTATTACGACAGCTTCTTCAATATCTTGAGAAAGCACATCGTCATTGCTAGCCGCCGCTTCTTTTGCTGCCTCCGCTTTAGGAGCAGATTGGATGGCTTCTGTAGGTTGGATATTTCCAGAACCAAATTCCGTCGTACCAAAATTAATTGCTATTCCATTTTCGGGAGGAGGATCTAATGAGGTCAATCCTAAATAAAAGAACAAAACAAAAAGAATCACAAAAATTACTGATGTGATTACAAATGATTTCTTTTCTTCTTTTGTTTCTATATATTTCATGTAGAATAAATCTTTTTTTAAGACAAATAAACTATTTAGGTCTAACCGCTAAAACTACTTTAATCTGGTTTCTATTAGCAATGTCTAAAACGTTTACCGCTTTCTCAATAGGAACTCCTTCTTCAGCTCTTAGAACAATAGCTTTTTCTTTATCTGATGAAAAAAGACCTAGTAATTTTGATTCTAATTCAGATTCAGACACTGGTTCTTTGTCAATAAAAAATTGTAATTCTTTATTGATGCTCACTGAAATGTTTTTATTGCTATCCGTTTTTCCTTTTGCTTTTGGTAGAACTAAATCTAATGCATTAGTCGTAACCATTGTTGATGTAAGCATAAAAAATATCAGTAATAAAAACACAATATCAGTCATTGAAGACATATTGAATTCTGCGCTAACTTTATTTCTTCCTCTTAAATTCATAATTATGCAGGGTCGTTTAATAAGTCTAAAAAGTCAACTGCGTTCGCTTCCATCTGGTGAACGATTTTATCTGTTTTTACTACCAAGTGGTTGTAACCCACATAAGCAATAATTCCAACGACTAAACCAACAACAGTAGTTGTCATTGCGGTATAAATTCCTTCAGAAAGTGCACCAACTTCAATTTGTCCGCCAGAGCTTGCCATTTTGTGGAATGCTTGAATCATACCAACAACTGTTCCTAAAAATCCAGTCATAGGACCTGCTCCAGAAATAGTAGCTAACATGCTTACATTTTTTTCTAATTTATAAATCTCAAGCTTTCCAGCATTTTCGATAGCAGTATTAATATCGTCGAGCGGCTTTCCAATTCTTGAAATTCCTTTCTCAATTAAACGTGCGACAGGTGATTTATAATGAGCACATGCGATTTTAGCGTTATCGATTCGGCCATTCTTGATATTATCTTTGATTTGTGCCATGAAATTCACATCAATTTTTGAAGCAGCATTGATAGCCAGTAGGCGTTCAAAATAAAGATATAAAGCAACAAAAAACATTAAAAATAAAGCAGTCATTATAATTTGACCTGCTAGTCCTCCGCTAGTTAGTAGCTCGATTATAGATAATGTTTTTTCAACAGGAACTGCATCAACTAAACTTTCTTTCGCAACAGATAGGCTGTCCGCTTGTAACAATAGACTCATAGAAATTTTATTTATTATGAAAACGCTAATATATTATAAAAATTGCTATTTACTTCGATTATAATTAGCAACTCAAAGGATTTATTTAAGGTGTAAATTTAGGAATAAAAAAAAGTCAGTTTATGCATTTGTTGTTATAACAATGCATTAAACTGACTAATTATTTACCTCCGTCTAAATAACAAAAGCTACTATCGTGTAAAATTGATTTAAACTAATTGTTTCAAAGCAATTTCAAATGCTGACGCACTTATGTTTGTTTTTGAATTATTTAGCGCGTGAGCTTTTTCTATCGCTGCTTTAATGGTTGCTGAAGTATCTTGAAAAATAGCTTCATCGGTCATTTCAACTCTTTTCTCCATAAGGAAAGCAAATACTCTAGCCATTCCGCAATTAGAGATAAAGTCAGGAATTAAGCTGATTTTGTTGTCAATATGCTCCATTATTGGTCCGAAGAAAATTGCTGTATCGGCAAAAGGTACATTTGCACCACAAGAAATAACCTCAAGTCCATTAGCGATTAAGCTGTCAATTTGTGATTGAGTGACTAAACGTGAAGCTGCACAAGGAGTAAATATTTCAGCACCTATCGTCCAGATTTTCTCATTGATTTCATCAAAAGGGATCATATTCTCAGCGACAAGCTTGTTTCCATCTTTTGTAAGGTAAAAAGCTTTAATTTCGTCAAAAGTGTATCCTTCTTCGTTTATAATTCCACCATCTCTATCAATTATACCAATAATTTTTGCACCCATACCTGCTAAGTAAAATGCAGCTGCCGATCCTACATTCCCAAAACCTTGTACGATTGCTTTTTTTCCTTTAACATCTCCGCCGTAAATATCGTAATAGTTTTTTACTGCTTCAGCAACGCCAAAACCTGTAATCATATCTGCTACGGTATATTTTCGTAAAACGTCAGGTGAATATTTTGTATCTTCAATTACTTTCACAACGCCTTGACGCAATTGTCCAATTCTATTGATTTTCTCTGCTTCAGTTGGTTTAAAATGCCCATTGAAAACACCTTCTTGCGGGTGCCAAATACCACATTCTTCCGTCATTGGGATAACTTCATGCGTTTCGTCGACATTTAAATCACCTCCTGTACCATAGTAGCTTTTCAATAAAGGAGAAACTGCTTTAAACCAACGTTCTAAAACTCCTTTTTTTCTCGAGTCATTTGGATCAAAATTTATTCCAGATTTGGCACCACCAATTGCTGGCCCAGCCACTGAAAATTTTACCTCCATAGTTTTTGCCAAAGACAAAACTTCATTCATATCTAAACCTTTTCTCATGCGAGTTCCACCACCTGCAGCTCCACCACGTAGTGAATTAATGACTGTCCATCCTTCTGCTTCTGTTTCAGCGTCCTTCCAATGGAAAACTATTTCCGGTTCTTTATTTTCGAATTTATTTAATAAATCTTTCATTTTTTACGATATGTTTAATTTAGGCAAATATAAATAATAGAGTAATGTGAATTATGTATTTTGAGTTTTATTTTAAATCTTGCAGATTGTTTTAAATTTTGGATACTAAACTAAAAATTACTCGATAATAGTGGAGCATTAAAAAATAGTATGTGTCTTAGTTTGAATTTGTAGTTTTAGTATGATTTTTTATCTTTAAACAATTGCTAAATTCACGAAAACGTTTGAAATTAAATATTAAATAATTACTTTTGAGGACCAATTTAAGAACATTTAATTTATAAAAAAACATATGGATTTTAATCTATCAGAGGAACATTTAATGATTCAACAAGCAGCTAAAGATTTTGCTGTAGCAGAATTATTATCTGGTGTTATTGAACGTGACGAACATTCAAAATTTCCTACAGAGCAAGTGAAAATGATGGCCGAGTTAGGGTTTATGGGAATGATGGTCGATCCAAAATATGGTGGTTCAGGTTTAGATAGTATTTCTTATGTTTTAGCATTGACTGAGATTTCTAAAATTGATGCTTCTGCAGCTGTTATTATGTCTGTGAACAACTCATTAGTATGTGCAGGTATTGAAAAATACTGTAATGAAGAACAAAAAATGAAATACTTAGTTCCCCTTGCTAAAGGAGAAGTCATAGGTGCTTTTTGCTTATCAGAGCCAGAAGCCGGTTCAGATGCAACTTCACAAAAAACCACTGCAATCGATAAAGGAGATCACTATTTATTAAATGGTACTAAAAACTGGATTACCAATGGTTCTTCGGCATCTACTTATATTGTAATTGCACAAACTGATATTGAGAAAGGACATAAAGGAATCAACGCTTTTATCGTTGAAAAAGGTTGGACTGGATTTGATATTGGTCCAAAAGAAAAAAAGATGGGTATTCGTGGATCAGACACGCATTCCTTAATGTTTACTGATGTAAAGATTCCAAAAGAAAACAGAATTGGAGCAGATGGATTTGGTTTTAATTTTGCAATGGCTGTTTTAAATGGTGGTAGAATTGGAATTGCTTCTCAAGCGTTAGGAATAGCAACTGGTGCTTACGATCTTGCTTTAAAATATTCTCAAGAACGCAAAGCATTTGGAAAAGAAATTTTCAAACACCAAGCAATTGCTTTTAAATTAGCAGATATGGCGACGCAAATTATGGCAGCCAAAATGCTAGTTCTAAAAGCAGCTTCAGAAAGAGATGAAGGAAAAGACATTTCTCAATCTGGTGCAATGGCAAAATTGTTTGCTTCCCAAACGGCGATGGACACCACAATCGAAGCAGTTCAAATACACGGTGGAAATGGATATGTTTCAGAATATCATGTAGAGCGTATGATGCGTGATGCTAAAATTACTCAGATTTATGAAGGTACTTCTGAAATTCAACGCATTGTAATTTCAAGAACTTTGATTTCTTAAAAATATTATTTTAATTATAGAACCCTTTCTAATTTCGGTTAGAAAGGGTTTTTCTTTTAGACACTTTTGTTCATGTCATAAGCTAAAATAAGATAGTCGTTGCTATTAAATTGAAAATCAGCTATTATTTCCCATTTTAGTTTTTCAATATGTGCTTTACGAGATGGTATGTTAGTTTTGTTAATAAAAGTCAAGCTTAATGGGTATTTACTCTTCATGTTCACACGCATGAATTCAAAAAACGGACTGATTAAACCATTGCCTCTATATTCTTTATGAATACAAACAGGTCCATACTGAAAGCTACTATCAGTGTTAAATTTATGATCTAAAAAGTGAAGTTCAGGTAATAGCGAAATCATGTGATTGAATATGGGCCACTGATTGAAGAAATCCCAACTTCCAGTAAAAATATAAGCAATAATCTTAGTTTTATCTTTTGCCACAAATAAATTTTGACACTCAATAACTTCTGTTAACTGTGCAATTGTAAATGGCGTTGTCACAAAACCACCAACTTTTTCCTCCTCAGATAAATTCGAAACTAAATAAAGTTCTTGCAATGCCAGAACACCTTCGATGTCATTTAAAGTTGCTATTTCAAATCGTATATTTTCTATCATTAAAAGGAAAATTTAAATTAGTGTGTTTATTCAAAATTAAGAAAAATTTAATTACGCTTTGTTTTTAAAATCCAAAAACAATCCTTTGCTTAAAGCGAGGCTATTTTGACGTTTTTGCTTATTTTTGTACAATGAAAAATATTATAATTACCGGTACAAGTAGAGGTATAGGTCATGAGTTAGCACTGCAGTTTGCAAATTCAGGACATCAAGTGCTAGCAATATCGAGAAAAATTCCACAGACATTATTGGGAAATGCAAATATAACTTGTCTTTCAGTTGATTTATCTAATGAATCAGAATTAAGTAAAGTAAGTGATTTTGTTTCGAAATCGTGGAAGCAAATAGATGCTATTATTCATAATGCCGGAAGCTTAATTTTGAAACCTTTTGCAGAAACTTCGCAAGAAGATTTCGAAAACATTTATAAAGTCAATGTTTTTGGGGTTGCTAATTTGACTCGGATTGCATTGCCTTATTTGCAAAAAGGAAGTCATGTGGTAACTATTAGTTCGATGGGCGGAATTCAAGGAAGCTTGAAATTTGCGGGACTTGCAGCCTATAGTTCTAGTAAAGGAGCTGTTATTACACTTATGGAATTACTAGCTGAGGAATATAAAGAGCGTGGAATTTCTTTTAATGTATTAGCATTAGGTTCTGTGCAAACAGAAATGCTCGAAGAAGCTTTTCCAGGATATCAAGCTCCAATTTCAGCAAACGAAATGGCTGATTATATTTTCAATTTTACTTTGACAGGAAATAAATATTTCAATGGTAAGGTGTTGCAAGTATCTTCAACTAATCCATAAATAAAACTTTTAAGTTAGATTTAATTTTGAGTGAAACCTTATCAAGATATCTTCCCGAGCACGCCGTAAAACCAGTTTTCGAACTAATTGTAGCTAATCAAGTGCATCTTAAAATCGTCAATGAACGACAAACTCGTCATGGAGATTATCGAAAAGGATTAAATGGAAAGCACGAAATAACGGTTAATTCAAACTTAAATAAATACAAGTTTTTGATTACATTAATTCATGAAATCTCTCATTTAGTTGCTTTTGAAAAATTTGGAAGAAACATAAAACCACATGGTAATGAGTGGAAATTTTCTTTTCAGCGCTTGATGGTTCCTTATATTAGACCAGAGATTTTCCCTGCTCAATTATTGCCACTGTTAGCAAGACACTTTAAAAACCCAACTGCTAGTAGCGACACTGACACAACTTTAGCATTAGCATTGAAACAGTTTGATCAGGTAAACGATAAAAATTATGTTTTCGAAATTCCTTATGGAAGTATTTTTAGAATTTCGAATGGTAAAATTTTCAAGAAAATAGCGGTCCGAACGAAACGTTTTGAATGTCTGGAGATAAGTTCAGGCAAGATGTATTTATTTAATCCTAACGCTGAGGTAGAGTTGTTGAAAACGAACTAGTTATCATTATCTTACTGTTTAATTGCTTCATTTTATAGAAAGAAAAGGATTATAAAATATTATTTTTATATTTGTTTCAATCAATTTCTAAAGTAGAATAATGAATCCATTTACAACAGTACTATTTCTATTCTTTTTTATTAATTTCAGCTATGCACAGCAGCGCGGAATTTATTTAACTTCAAAAAAAGGAAGTGGACACACATATCTCGTAGAGAACAGAAGAATAAAAGTAAAACTGCATAATAATCAAAAAATTGCAGGAAATTTTAAAATCATAGATACTGCAACCATCGTTATAAAAGGAACTGAAATTAAAATAGATTCAATTTTAAAAATTAGAAAAGCTTCAACTTTCTCTACAGTTTTAAGTCCTATTTCTATTGCTAGCGGAGGTCTTTTAACAATGGCAGGTGTCTCAGTTCTCACCTCAGGTGGCTATCTAGCTTCAGTTGGTATAATCCCTATGGTTTATGGTTCTGTATTTATCATTGTACCTTTAATAGGTAAACAGCATAAGCGTGATAAATGGAATTATAAAATCGAAAATTAGTATAGATTTTATTACTCCTTTAAATATGCTTCTCTTACTTTTCTAAATAAATTAGAAGAGTAAACAAAATCAACTACTGCTTCATTATCGGTAATAAAAATTTCTTCTTTGGTTCCTTGCCAAGCTTTTAGACCATTTTTTAGGAACAAGATATTATCACCAATCTCCATAACCGAATTCATATCGTGTGTATTAATCACGGTTGTGATATCGTATTCTTCAGTGATTTCCTTAATTAAGTTGTCAATTAGGGTGGAAGTATTTGGATCAAGACCAGAGTTGGGTTCGTCACAAAAAAGGTATTTTGGTCGGTTTACGATTGCTCGTGCAATGGCAACCCTTTTTTGCATTCCTCCTGATATTTCAGAAGGTAATTTATGATGCGCATCTTTAAGTGCTACTCTTTCAAGTACAAAGTCAACACGCTCTTTAATCATAGCTTTATTGTCTTTGGTGAACATTCGCAAAGGAAAACCAACATTCTCAGCTACAGTCATGGAATCAAAAAGTGCGCTTCCTTGAAATACCATTCCTATTTCCGTTCTAAGGTCTCTCTTCTCATCTGGCGCTAATTCAGAATATATTCTACCATCAAAACATATCTGTCCTGATTCAGGTGTATGAATACCTAAAAGACTTTTTAGTAAAACTGTTTTTCCAGATCCACTTTGTCCTATAATCAAATTGGTTTTTCCAGTTTCAAAAACTGTCGAAATACCTTTAAGGATTTTATTTCCACCAAATGATTTTTCTATGTTTTTTAATTCTATCATGATCCTAGTAACAGTTGCGTTAATATATAGTTGAAAAGTATTATTGAAACTGATGTCCAAACAAATGAAACTGTACTTGCTTTACCAACTTCAAGAGCTCCACCTTTCATGTAATAACCATGGAAAGAAGGTATAGTTGCTAATAATAATGCGAAAATTAATGTTTTTAGAAAGGCATATGCAATATGGAATGGAATAAAATCCATTTGTGCTCCATTAATGAATTCAGCACTTGATATGAAACCACCATAAACACCAGCCATCCATCCACCTAGAATACCTAGAAACATTGCAATTCCAATAAGAAAAGGATATAATAAAAGCGCTATAATTTTAGGAAATACTAAATAATTCAAAGCATTAACTCCCATTACCTCTAGAGCATCAATTTGCTCCGTAACTCTCATTGTACCGATGCTAGAAGTAATAAACGATCCCATTTTTCCCGCCATAATGATTGAAATAAATGTTGGAGCAAACTCTAAAATCACAGATTGTCTTGTAGCGAATCCAATAAGATATTTAGGTATCAGCGGATTAGTTAGGTTTAATGCAGTTTGAATTGCCACAACACCTCCAACGAAGAAGGAAATAAAGGCTACAATTCCTAGAGATCCAATAATCAAGTCATCAATTTCCTTGAAAATTAAATTCCGCATTACAGACCATTTGGTTTGCTTGTTAAAGATTTCTTTTAGCATCAGGAAATATCTTCCTATTTGCGTTATATATCGAAGGAGCATCATAGTTATGTGAATAAGGGCTAAATTACAAAATTAGTTACGAGTTATTTGTCAATTTGGTTTAGTTTTCACTAGAAAACCTTTTCTTTCATTTTTTTTAAGCGGTACTTTCTAATAAATTTTGCTTGTTCTGCCGTTACCATTAGTGGTGTTTTAGCTGATTTAGCTTTCCAGAATCCTTTTATATAATCCAAAAAGAGTAGTGGTTTCTTTTTCATCATCGCTAATTTTGCCGAGGCAATAGCGGTGATTGTAAATCCGTAACCTAAGGTGTAAAAAGCTTCACCTTGTTTATATCGAGCTGTTTTGTTGTAGTTAGCTCCTGTTGGTTTTAAGTGTTTTACCTGTAAAGACTCATCTGTGACTACTTTCCAATTGTAGAATTTACAAAGCAATTCATCAACGGTGTCCCAACCCATTTGCGGTTTTAAACCACCTATTTGTTTAAAGACCTCTTTGCGATACGCTTTCAATGCCCCGCGAATATGGTCTTTGTCCGTTAGATTTTCTAAAATCCATTCTCCATTTTTTTCGATATAACAAAATCCGCCAACCATACCTATTTGAGGATCTGATTTAAAATGCTTGTCAATCGTTTCCAAATAATTAAGAGGGAAAATTAAATCGGCGTCAATTTTTACAATCACATCGTAATTATCATCCAAGGTTTCAAAACCTGTTTGGAAAGCTTGAATTACTTTGCTTCCAGGTAAATGAATAGCGCTTGATTTTTTTTCGACCAATGATATAAATGGATTTTGCTTTGCAAAAGATTCAACTATTTCAGCTGTTGTATCAGTAGAATTATCATTTACAATTACCACTTTTTTTGGCAAAAGCGTTTGAGAAACTAAAGACTCTAATGTCAGTGCAATAAATTGCTCTTCATTGTGAGCTGGAATAACGATGTAATAATTCATTAAATGTATGTTTGACTTTGTAACTTTTTCAAAGGCGTTAAATTTTAGAAAGCTACCAAGTTTATTTTATTTTTTCAGCATAAACAATGTAATACCTCGGAGTGAATTTTCTCAACAAAGGACGGATGCCAATTTTCTTTACTGGGTTGGTCCATTTTTGGCGGTCAATTATTTTCCAACCTGTTTTTTCCAAAAGCCAATCTAGTTGCCAATCTTCAAATTCATGATAATGTCGGTCCCACATATCTGTTTTACTTCGATAAGCCGGCGAAAACCAAAGACGCAACGGAATAGAGATAAAAAGTTTGTCTGATTTTATTTCGTTTAATATCGTGTAAGGATTCAAAAGATGTTCGAAAATTTCGAAAGCAGTAACAACATCAGTTTTTGCTGACTGAAAAACAGTTTGGTCGTTGTCTAAATCTTGCCCAGTAGTATTTGTAACAGTATATCCGTCTTCTTTCATTATTTTAGAAAAAGGATTTTCAACGCCTAAATCTAAGATAGTGGAGGAATTTGTAATATGTTTATTTAGGAATTCTAAAGTATGTTTGAATCTTTTATTAGGAAACGTTTTTTCGTACATGGCGATTTCGACGAACGGAATTCTATTTCGTTCTTTATCTTAGTTAATTTTGTGCGAGAATCATTTTTCATAAAGATTCTGCGTGCAAATATACTAATAAAAGTGTTTTTGATTCTTGTTTTTTAGCTCAGATGGTCTCGATATTTCGGGAGAAAATCCCGGAGCTTCAAGATGTAGTTTTTCAAGATGCAAAAAGCGAATGTAAGAAGCTTCATTGCATCGTTGAAAAACAAATTTTGGAGTTAGGAATTGCAATCTACAGCTGGATTAGCTGCTGCTTATAATAAAGCAATTAATTGTTTCTTTAATTTAAAAACAACAGTTTTAGTATCTGTAAATAAAAGCATTAACATTCATTCCAGCTCCAACAGAAGCAAAGAGAAGGATATCGCCCTTAACAATTTTTTGATCTTTAATTTCGCCTCGTACTAGTAAATCAAGTAGAGTAGGAACCGTAGCGACACTACTGTTACCTAATTCATGAATACTCATCGGCATTATGTCTTGTGGAACTGATTTCCCATGCAACTTATAAAAACGATGAATAATTGCTTCATCCATTTTTTCGTTAGCTTGGTGAATTAGTATTTTTTTGACATCGTCAATTCCGAGTCCGCTTTTGTCTAAACAACTTTTCATAGCTGCTGGAACAGTGTTTAAAGCAAATTCGTATATTTTACGACCGTGCATTTTTATGTAACGTGTATCTGGATCTAGATCTGGATTGTATGATTTTCCGAAAAACAAGTAATTAGCTTCATCCATTGCATAGGTACCACTTTCATAAGATAGTAAACCTGAATCATCATCAGATGCTTCAATTATAGATGCACCAGCTCCGTCAGAATAAATCATTGAGTCTCTATCGTGCTCATCAACAACACGAGATAAAGTTTCAGAACCAATAACTAAACAACGCTTAGCCATGCCTGATTTTATAAATGCGTTAGCCTGAAGCACACCTTCAATCCATCCTGGACATCCAAAAAGGATATCGTATGCAACACATTTAGGATTTTTTATTTGTAATTTATGCTTTACTCTTGTTGCTAAACTAGGAAGCATGTCAGACTGAATGGCTCCTTTTTTTACATCTCCAAAATTATGTGCAAAAATGATATAATCTATTGTTTCTGGATCGATGGCTGCACTTGCAATAGCTTTTTGAGCGGCGAAATAAGCTAAATCAGAAGAAGATAAGTGGTCTTCTGCATAGCGTCTTTGTTCGATTCCTGTGATTCCTTTGAATTTATTGATAACAACTTCATTAGGATAACCAAATGCACTTCCATCATCGTTTAAAAATACATGGTTTCCAAAGTCTGCATTGCTTATTCTCTTTTCAGGAATATAACTTCCTATGCCGGTTATTTTTATTTTCATTGCGTTTCTTTCCAAATTTTATGCTAATTTAAACATAAAAAAATTATTACTATCACAATATTTACTATGCGTGCATATAATTATTGAATAACAAGTATTTAGCTATATTATTTAATATTTTATTATAAATCTAAAATAAAAATGTGATTTTGTCACTCCGTTCATTTAAATCAATAAATAAATTTTTTACCTCAATTATTTAGAAGTTTAAATTTCAAAAAAAAATGTCCCGATTTCTCGAGACATTTAGTTTTTTTTCTAGCTTTCCATGTACGCTTCAATTGGCGCACAAGAACAATTTAGATTTCTATCACCATAAGCTTCATCGACTCGACGAACTGTAGGCCAGAATTTATTTTCAGCTATGTAATCTAATGGGAATGCTGCTGTTTCACGACTGTAAGGGAAAATCCAATTATCAGTAGTTACCATCATTAAAGTATGTGGCGCATTTTTCAAAACATTATTTGAATTATCTAAAGTAACTTCTTCAATTTCTTTTCTGATTGCAATCATTGCATCACAAAAACGATCTAACTCTTCTAAGTTTTCACTTTCAGTAGGTTCAATCATCAAAGTTCCAGCAACAGGGAAAGAAACAGTAGGAGCGTGGAAGCCGTAATCCATCAATCGTTTTGCAATATCAGTTACTTCAATTCCTTTTTCTTTAAATGGACGACATTCTAGAATCATCTCGTGAGCTGCACGACCCATTTCACCAGAATATAATGTGTCATAATGACCATTTAACTTCTCTTTTATGTAATTAGCATTTAAGATTGCATATTCAGTTGATTGTTTTAAACCTTCTGCACCTAACATGCAGATGTATCCGTAAGAAATCAAGCAAACTAGTGCAGAGCCCCATGGAGCAGCTGAAATAGCTGTAATAGCATTTTCGCCACCTGTTGGAATCACTGGATTTGTAGGTAAAAATGGAACTAACTGTGGAGCAACGCATATTGGTCCAACACCTGGTCCACCACCACCGTGAGGAATAGCGAATGTTTTATGTAAATTTAAATGACATACGTCTGCACCAATAGTTGCTGGGTTCGTTAAACCAACTTGTGCGTTCATATTCGCGCCATCCATATATACTTGTCCACCATTATCGTGAATCAATTGCGTAATTTCTTTAATAGCACTTTCAAAAACTCCATGAGTAGATGGATAAGTAACCATTAAACAAGAAAGATTGTCTTTGTGTAAAATTGCTTTTGCACGTAAATCTTCTACGTCTATATTTCCGTTTTCCAATGTTTTAGTAACAACTACTTTCATTCCCGCCATAGCTGCAGACGCAGGATTTGTTCCGTGAGCTGAAGATGGAATCAAAGCAATATTTCTGTGGTGATCTCCTCTTGATTGGTGGTATGCACGAATAACCATAAGTCCTGCATATTCTCCTTGAGCACCAGAATTTGGTTGTAAAGTAGTTCCAGCAAAACCTGTAATTACATTTAATTGTTGCTCTAATTTAGTCAGCATTTCTTGGTAACCTTGCGCTTGATCTAAAGGTGCAAATGGGTGAATGTTGTTCCATTGAGCGTTGCTTAAAGGCAACATTTCTGAAGCTGCATTCAATTTCATTGTACAAGATCCAAGAGAAATCATAGAATGATTCAACGCTAAATCTTTACGCTCTAGCATTTTGATGTAACGCATCAAAGCTGTTTCAGAATGGTGTTTTGCAAAAACGTCATGTTCTAAGAAACTTGAAGTTCTTTCAACGCTTTCTGGAAAATGATTGGTTTTAGATAAAGTATCAATTGTTAGTGCTTGAGTTCCTTTTGCAGAAGCAAAAATGCTGACAATTTTATTTAAATCAGCGATACTTGTTGTTTCATTCAAAGAGATTGAAATCGCATTTTCATCGATGTAATGAAAGTTCACTTCATTTCGAACTGCAATTTCTTTTACTTTTTGAGCATCAGCCTTTATTACAATTGTATCAAAAAATGCAGTATTCGTTTGTTCGAAACCTAATTTTTCTAAAGTGTTAGCTAAAGTTACCGCTGAAGCGTGCACTTTGCTAGCAATATATTTCAGTCCTTTTGGACCGTGATAAACAGCGTACATCCCTGCCATAACAGATAATAAAACCTGCGCAGTACAAATGTTTGAAGTTGCTTTATCACGCTTGATATGTTGTTCACGTGTTTGTAACGCCATACGAAGTGCGCGATTACCATTAGTGTCAATAGTTACACCAATGATTCTTCCTGGCATGCTTCGTTTGTATTCATCTTTAGTTGCAAAATAAGCTGCATGCGGTCCTCCGTAACCTAACGGAATTCCGAAACGCTGTGTTGTTCCTAAAACTACAGCCGCTCCCATTTCGCCTGGAGGAGTTAATTTTGCTAAACTTAAAATATCAGCAGCAACTGCTACTTTAATTTCGTTTTCTGCTGCTTTAGCTATAAAATCTGCATAATCATAAACTTGTCCAAATTTTCCTGGATATTGAAGGATTGCTCCGAAGAAATCAGTAGAAAAATCAAATTCTTGGTGATCTCCTACAACTAATTCAACACCAATAGGAGTTGAGCGAGTTTGTAAAACAGACAAGGTTTGTGGTAAAATTGCATCAGAAACAAAAAACTTACATACGTTCGCTTTCTTTTGATCACGAGTTCGCACATCAAATAACAATGCCATTGCTTCAGCAGCTGCAGTTGCTTCATCAAGAAGTGAAGCATTTGCGATTTCCATTCCACTTAGTTCGATAACCATTGTTTGGAAATTTAAAATTGCTTCAAGTCTACCTTGAGCAATTTCCGCTTGATACGGAGTGTAAGCAGTGTACCATCCTGGATTTTCAAAAACATTTCTTTGAATTACAGCAGGAATAATTGCCGCATTGTAACCTAATCCAATGTAAGATTGAAACATTTTATTCTTGTTCCCCAATTGAGTAATGTGATTTGCAAACTCATATTCGGTCATTGCAGGCTCTAAATCTAAATCTGATTTTAAGCGAATGTCACTTGGAATAGTTTCATCAATCAATTGATCTAGAGTGTCGGCACCAATTGTCTTCAACATATGTTCTAAATCATTTTCTCTTGGACCGATGTGTCTTAATGCAAAAGCGTCTGTTTTCATTGTATATAAAATGTGTTGTGTGTTTGTTATTCTAAAAGGCTGTAAAATTAAATATTAATATGCTATAAATAGCCTTTTTTAAGTTGATTTTCTGTGAATTTTTCAACTAAAAGCCGTTCTTATTAACACTTTGATTAATTTTGTCTAATGAGGATTTTTAAGCTACTTCTTGATTTTTACATAAATAGCAGTATACACGTGGCTTTGTCGTGTTATACCTTAGTCCGAATGACGTATTATATGTTCCACATTCCTAATGATGAAGCAACTGCTAATTTTGTTTTTTTTGGAACCATAGTGGGCTATAATTTTGTAAAATACGATGCTTTGGCTCGAGCCAAAAAAGAAAAAATGAAAACGGAATTAAAGCTAATTGCCTTATTTAGTTTTTGTTCACTAATTATGATTGGTTATTATTTTTTTCAATTAGAAAGAATTACCCAAATTGTAGCGGTAGTTTTTTTAGCTATTACATTGTTATATACATTACCTTTTTTTCCCAACAGAAGAAATGCCAGAAACTGGGCTGGAGTAAAAATTTATATTGTAGCATTATGTTGGGTTGGTGTAACGATAGGATTGCCAATTTTAAATGCAGAAATACCTATCACATCCGATTTTTATCTGAAATGTATACAAAGGTTTATTCTTGTTTTTTGCTTAGTAATTGTCTTTGAAATCATCGATTTATCAAATGATGATCCGCATTTACAAACAGTTCCTCAGCAAATAGGAGTACGGAAAACAAAAACGCTAGGTATATCGTTGATGATTCTCTTTTATCTTTTAGAATTTTTGAAAAATGGTTTTGATCAAAAGCAGCTGTTAGTCAATGCTGTTTTGTTTGTTTTGTTATCTTTCTTACTTCTTTTCGCTAATGAAAACCGCTCTAGATATTACACTTCATTTTGGGTCGAAGGAATTCCTGTTTTATGGTGGTTAATGGTCGTTTTTATTTAGAAAAATAAATAGCGCTTGACAATTTTAGAGTTATCAGTAAACTATTGCTGAAAACCTCTTTACAGGTACTCAAATGTTTATTTTCCCAATTAATTATTAGTTATAATTTAATTTTTCTCTTGACTTCAATTGTAATAGCAGAACCAACCGCTAGAAATACGGAGCTTGGTTCTAGATCCTTAATAAAAGCAAATTCTTTTCCATAAACTCCTCCAAAATCGATAACTGATGTGTTGCTTATCACCTTGTATTGTTGCCATCTTGGATGTGTTACTTGGTACTCAATAGTTTCATTTTCATTGACCTTATTATAACCAAAATAATGTTCAGTTATAAATTCAGCTTCTGAATTGGGTTCGATTTCTACGGCATTTTTTTCAGTTTCTACCTGAATGGTATTCCACTTATTATTTATTTTCCACTGGTAAATGAATTCTCGTGAGTTCTTATTGACACTCAACTTATGCTTCATAGGCAAAGTGCTGTAGTGTTCATTGTAAAAAGTGTTTGCTATAAATGAAATAGCAAATTTAGGTACAATCTCGCTAATGAAGACAGCACCTCTTTTCCAAGTTCCATTTTCAAATCTTCTAACATAAAATCTTAAATTGACTTCTTCAAAATCAGAGTGAAATGGAATTTTTATTCCTAGAACTCTAACTTTTTCGAAAAGGAATCCAATGAAACTCACATAGCATTTCCCATTCCATAAATCAAGTTCTGTTCCGTTTGGCACATACTTTTTTAGAATCTCTGGATTGACCTCATAATTGATCATAGCTAGATTATTCCATTCTGCTTTTAAAAAACTCATAACTTTTATTTTTTTATACGATCGAATTAAATGTAATAAAAAACCGAAGCAATGCTACTCCGGTTTTTATATTTGATAAAAAGCTTTAGATTAATCCCGCTCTTCGTAGCAAAGCATCCGGTTTTGGTTCTTGACCTCTAAAGCGTTTGTATAATTCCATAGGTGGTTCAGTTCCACCTTTAGAAAGTATATTGCCTTTAAATTTGTTAGCGACTTCTTTATTAAAAATTCCTTTTTCTTTAAAGTATTCAAAAGCGTCAGCATCTAAAACTTCTGCCCATTTATAACTATAGTATCCAGATGAATAACCTCCTTGAAAAATATGAGAGAATGCAGTCGACATTGCATTTTTAGCAACTTCAGGATACAACTGCGTTGCCGCAAACTGTTCCGTTTCAAAAGCTTTAATATCTGTAATATTTGAAGGATCTTGTCCGTGCCAACCCATATCCAATAAACCAAAACTCAACTGACGCATTGTTGCCATTCCTTCTTGAAAACTGGCGCTTTCTTTAATTTTTTCTACTAAATCCATTGGTATCATTTCGCCTGTTTGATAATGGTGCGCAAATAATGATAACGCTTCTGGTTCGTAACACCAGTTTTCCATAATTTGGCTTGGCAGCTCTACAAAATCCCAAAATACTGAAGTTCCTGATAAACTAGGATAAGTAGTATTTGCTAATATTCCGTGCAAAGCATGTCCAAATTCGTGAAATAAAGTGGTCACTTCATTGAATGTTAAAAGTGATGGCTTAGTTTCTGTTGGTTTTGTAAAATTACAAACAATAGAAATGTGTGGACGCTCATTCGATCCATCTTTTATATACTGTGACTTATAGGATGTCATCCATGCTCCATTGCGCTTTCCTTTTCTTGGAAAAAAATCAGCGTAAAAAACTGCAACTAAATTATTGTTATCGTCCTTCACTTCATAAGTTGCAACTTCTTCATGGTATTTATCAATCGCTTTAGTTGCTTCAAAATGTAAACCAAATAATTTTTCAGCAGTTATAAAAGCACCTTCTAGTACTTTTTCTAATTGAAAATAAGGCTTTAACTTTTCATCATCTAAATCAAATAATTTTTGTTTCAGCTTTTCAGAGTAGTACGCGCCATCCCATTTTTCTAATTGCTCTATACCGTCTAGTTCTTTGGCGAAAGCCGTCAATTCAGCAAATTCTTTTAATGCAGCTGGTTTGGCCTTTGCAAGTAAATCATTTGAAAAGGAAAGTACTTTCTCTGGGCTTTGTGCCATTCTTTCTTCTAAAACAAAATGCGCATGAGTTGCATAACCTAACAATTGCGCTCTGTCAAAACGGAGTTTTGCAATTTTAAGAACATTCTGTTGATTATCGAATTCATTATTTTGAAAACCTTTAGCACCAGAAGCAATAGCCATTTTTTTACGCAATTCTCTACTGTCAGCGTAAGTAACAAAAGGAATATAACTTGGATAGTCAAGTGTAAATATCCAACCTTCTTTTTCTTGGCTTTGAGCCAAAGAACGAGCGGCTTCTATCGTCCCTTCTGGCAATCCTGCTAAATCATCTTTATTTGTAAGATGCATTTGAAAAGCCTGCGTTTCAGCCAATGCATTCTCACCAAATTTTAAACTTGTCTTCGATAATTCCTTATCGATTTCTCGAAGTTTTGCTTTTTTATCTTCACTAAGATTGGCACCATTGCGAGAAAAGCTTTTATATTTTTTGTCTAATAAAGTGGTTTGTTCCGGGTTGAGGTTCAATGATGCTTTCTGATCATATACTGCTTTTACTTTTGCAAAAAGTGCCGCATTTAGAGTAATGTCATTACTAAAGTCTGATAGTAATGGCGAAACCTCTTGCGCAATTTTCTGAA
The DNA here is from genome assembly GCF_003688495.1 of Flavobacterium weaverense. Classification (GTDB taxonomy): domain Bacteria; phylum Bacteroidota; class Bacteroidia; order Flavobacteriales; family Flavobacteriaceae; genus Flavobacterium; species Flavobacterium weaverense. Next base: position 40,145 of record NZ_REFH01000010.1, read on the forward strand.
TTTCGTCATTAGTTTCTGCTGAATTCAGATTGAAGAAAATGCTAGAAATTCGATCCAGAATGTAACCGCTATAATCTAAAGCTTCTATTGTGTTTTCAAAAGTAGGAATTACTTCGTTCTGAACTATCGCGTCAATTTCGGCTTTTGCCAATGCGATACCTTCTATGAATGCTGGAAGATAATCTTCATTTTTTATTTTAGAAAAAGGGGCTGTATTATGAAGTGTATTAAATAGTGTTGTTAGTATGCTCATTTGAATTTATTTTTATAAAAAAATCTATTTTTAATTATAACAAAGGTAGCGAATAATTTAAAAATTGAACTTGAAGTAGATTATGATTTGGCTCAATTTAATGCGACAGTAAATCTGTTATTTAAATGTTATTTATTTCTTTTCTCAGTAAGAAAGCCTTAAATTGTAAAAAATGATTGGTTTTTAAATAAGCAAATCAAAAAAAAATAAGAAAACATGAAATATCAGATTACAATAAATAGAGCGAATACGGTAGATGAGATAGAAGAATATTGGATAAATGACGATTATGTAAAATTGTTAGCAAAATTTGATTATCCAGATGCAGATGGTTCCGATAGAGCGACTTTAAAAGAATTGTTGTTCATGGCAATTTCAGACTTCGAACCAAAAGATGCTGCTGTCATAATGCTAGAGTATAAGTTAGCAGAAGACTTGAACCATGGACAAATTCATCAAATTTCAAATGATATGTTACTAGACAAAGTTTGCGAGGAATATCCTGAAATTAGATTGCACTCTACTTTGTTCCATATTAATCAGTTGCTTTTTAAAGCGTATAATGGAAAGTTTCCAAATGCTAAAGCAACGATCCTTGAATGTTCTTTTGAATTAATAGAAGGTGAGAATGAAAATGCTTTAACCAAAGAGAATATTTTAAAATTATTGAATTATGGATTGTCAGATAGTAACTTGATTAAGCGATTATTTGATCACGCTATGAATGAAAACGCACCGTTTCCTGAGGCAGAAGATGTACTATGGGATGTTACAACTTCAGATAATGTCAATTTTACAATTACGACTTCAGAGTATTGGTTAAGTAAGGATGATGTTAATTCTTCACAATATGAAGCTGTCTTAGAAATTCCAGTTGAGATTGAATAAATTAAGTATCGACTTAAATTAATGCAAAATGCCCTCAAAATATCAGTGTTTTGAGGGCATTTTAGGTTTTAAAAATTTAAAATTAATTTGAAAAGTTCAAATCAATTTTATTTTTTATTCAGGCTGTCAGATGCGATAATAACTGATTCTTTTAATTCTGTTTTATATTTTATGATCTTTTCCATCACAGTCTTATCGTGACTTCCTATGATTTGAGCCGCTAATATTCCTGCATTTTTTGCTCCGTTAAGCGCTACGGTTGCAACGGGAACACCGCCCGGCATTTGTAAAATAGAAAGAACGCTATCCCATCCATCTATTGAATTGCTAGACTTAACAGGAACTCCTATCACTGGAAGTGGAGACATAGAAGCGACCATTCCTGGTAAATGAGCAGCTCCACCAGCACCAGCAATCACCACTGATATTCCACGTGTGTGTGCATTTGTGCTGAAATCAAATAATTTCTCAGGTGTTCTGTGCGCAGAAACAATATCTACCTCGATTTCGATTTCAAAAGCCTTTAAAATATCTATCGCTTCTTGCATTACAGGCATGTCTGAAATGCTTCCCATTATTATGGCTACTTTGCTCATTTTTTTTATTTTTGAAAACTCATTTTACAAATTAGCTGCAATTATATAAGCTGCAATCTGTCAAATTTGTGTTTATGTGTTACTTATAACTCTTATCGTATTTTTTACATCTTCAGCAATTCTTCTAGCTTCAACAATATCACTATTTACAATTGTTACATGTCCCATTTTTCTAAACGGACGTGTTTGTTTCTTTCCATAAATATGTGGCGTAACACCATTCCAAGCTAAAATCTTTTCAATATTTTCATAAACAACATCACCAGAAAATCCTTCGGCACCCACAAGGTTAACCATAATTCCAGCTACTTTACTATCTGTATTCCCTAAAGGTAAATCTAAAATAGCTCGTAAATGATTTTCAAATTGTGACGTATAACTCGCTTCGATTGAATAGTGTCCAGAATTATGTGGTCGTGGAGCTACTTCATTTACGATGATTTCATCGTCTTCCGTTTGAAACATTTCAACAGCTAAAAGACCAACATGATTAAATTTTTCAGAAACATTTAGCGCGATTGCTCTCGCTTTATCAGCGACTTCTGGATTGATGCGAGCGGGACAAATTACATATTCTACTTGATTGGCTTCAGGATGGAATTCCATTTCAACCACAGGATACGTTTTTATTTGTCCTGACGGAGAACGACAAACGATCACTGCTAATTCATTTTTAAACGGAATCATTTCTTCAGCAATGCATTCTACATTCGCTAGATTATCTAAATCGGCAATTTCTCTTATCACTTTTACGCCGTTGCCATCGTAACCAAATTCAGTACATTTCCACACAAATGGTAATTGTATTTTTGATTCTAATATGGCGACAATCAAAGATTTTATGTCATCGAATCTTGTGTAATTAGCTGTAGGAATTGCGTGTTTGGTGTAGTAATCTTTTTGAATTCCTTTATTCTGGATTAATTTTAATGTTTTAGGTGAAGGATAAACTTTTAATCCTTCATCTTCTAATTTAACGAGTGCGTCGAGATTGACTAGTTCGATTTCAAAAGTTAAAACATTTACTAACTTCCCAAAATTATAAACCGTTTCATAATCCATCAAGTCTCCTTTGAAGAATTGGTCACACGCAATTTTGCACGGCGCTTCGTCGCTTGGATCTAGAACGTATGTTTGTATGTCAAATTTTCGAGTGTCAAACAATAGCATTTTACCTAGTTGTCCACCGCCAAGTATTCCTAATTTAAAATCAGAAGAAAAATAATTCATTGTGTAGTTGTATGTTTTGGCAAAGATACTTTTTAAACACTAATTCCGAAAATGCTATTTAATTTTCTTCAAAATTTCTCGAGCTACGGCTTTATAGGCATACGAATGTTTATGAGAATCATCAATTAGGATGCGTTGCAATTCAGGATATATCCACTTGTTGGTTTTACCAAATGCAAAAAGAGCTCTAATAGCGTACGCTTTTGTGGCTACTTTAACGCTGTCAGTGATTAGCCAGTCAAGACAACTTTCGATTATTTGTTCTTCTTGAAATTTTGCTAAAACATGATACTTGCTCAAAAACATGCAAATTTTTGAAATAGAGCGCAATGCACTTTCATTTTTAAATTCTGTTAGTTTGTCACAAAAGTTAGGAAGGTATTCCTTAATAAACTCGATTTTTTCCTGTAAAACTAACTCCATAATCCAGCAAGCCTTGTAGTGGTTTTTGTCATTGGTATTTAAAGCAATCTCAAATAAATCGGCAAAGAGATTTCCGTGCTTCAAGACCTCTTTCGCAATTGAATCTCTGCTAGACCGATGAGCGTTACTATTATTTATATTTTTATAAAGATCACTATTCATTATAGAAAAAACATATTATTTTCAAATGTACATTATTCTTATGGTTCTAAATCTGAATTCCCAATTCATAAATTGCTATATTTGCCCATTATTTTAAACTTGAAAAAATGATACAACTTCACGATAAACAATTTGTTCCATTTATTACTGCCAAAGAAATTGAATTTGCTTTGACTAAAATGGTCGCTCAAATAGAGGATGATTTTATTGGTGAAACTCCAGTATTTATAGGAGTATTAAATGGTTCTTTCATGGTAGTTTCTGATTTTATGAAATTATATAAAAAACCTTGTGAAGTTTCTTTTATAAAAATGGCATCTTATGAAGGAACTGAGACCACAAATGACGTAAAACAATTGATTGGTCTTAATCAAGATTTAACTGGAAGAAGTGTCATTATAATAGAAGATATTGTTGATACCGGAAACACTTTAGTAGAGTTAAAAGAGCTTTTCAAGAAACAAAACGTGAAACATTTTAAAATAGCAACACTATTTTTTAAACCAGAAGCATATACTAAAGACGTTAAAATAGATTACGTTGGGATTAGAATTCCAAACAAATTTATTGTTGGATACGGATTAGATTATGATGGTTTAGGAAGAAACTTACCAGAAGTATATAAACTAAAAGAATAACTACACAACCACAACATGACTAATATTGTTTTATTTGGAAAGCCAGGAGCTGGTAAAGGAACTCAAGCTGAGTTTTTGAAAGAAAAATATAAATTAACGCACATATCAACTGGAGATGTATTTCGTTTTAATCTAAAAAACGATACAGAGCTAGGCAAACAAGCCAGAGTTTACATGGATGCTGGAGATTTAGTTCCAGATGAATTAACGACTAAAATGCTGATTGATGAGGTGAATAAACACTCGGATACTAACGGGATTTTATTTGATGGTTATCCAAGAACACTTGCTCAAGCTGAAGCATTAGATGCATTTCTTGTTTCAATAGGTTCAAAAGTATCAGCAACAGTTGCTCTTGAAGCTGATGATGAGATTTTAGTACAGCGTTTGTTAGAAAGAGGAAAAACTAGTGGTAGAATAGATGATCAAGATGAAAGCAAAATCAGAAATCGCTATGAAGAGTATAATGAAAAAACAGCTCCGCTAATTAGTTATTACGACGCTCAAAATAAATTTCACTCTGTAAATGGAATTGGTTCAATTGCAGAAATTACCGATAGAGTGAGTAAAGTTATAGATAGTTTATAGAAGCTATTCCAGCTTTACGTTGCAAGTCCTCAATTCTAAAAAGTATTTTCTAAGTCATAAAAGGAGCTTCCGCTGGTCGCTCTTTTTTGTCAAGAAAATTACCTTTTATAAATTCCGGGCTTTGCACTGCAATCTGGGCTAAAGTATTAAATAATAAACACACTCGATTTTAAAAAACGAAAAATCGATTTAGAATACCTAAACAAATTAAAATAAGAACTTGGAAATAATAATAATATTTTTTCTAATACTGCTAAATGGGGTTTTCTCCATGTCAGAAATCGCCTTGATTTCAGCACGAAAAAATAGATTAGAAACTGCAGCAAAAAAAGGAAATAAGAGCGCGAAAATTGCTTTAGATTTGGCAAACTCGCCAAATAAATTTTTGTCAACTGTACAAATAGGGATTACCTTGATAGGTATTCTTACTGGTATTTATAGTGGTGACAAGATCACTAAAGATGTTGAAACCTTTTATCAAGGATTTCAATTGCTTTTACCGTACGCACATCCGCTGGCTGTAGGTTCTGTAGTTGTTATCTTGACATTCTTTTCATTAGTTTTAGGAGAGTTACTGCCTAAAAGAATAGGATTAAATCATCCCGAAGCAATCGCTAAGGCAGTCGCTTTACCTATGAAAATTGTTTCTATTGTGACAGCACCTTTCATTTGGTTGCTAACACATTCCACAGAATTCTTATTGAATGTATTGCAAATAAAACCTACCGCCGACGGAAGAGTAACGGAAGAGGAAATAAAAGCAATCATCAAAGAAGGAACTGAAGGTGGAGAAGTACAAGAGATAGAACAAGATATTGTGGAACGCGTTTTTCACATTGGAGATAGAAAAATAAATTCTTTGATGACGCATAGGAAAGCAGTAATGTTTTTGCCTCTTGATGCCAACAAGGAAGAAGTAAAGGAGTTCATGCTTAAAGAGCTGCATTCTATTTATCCGGTTTATAATGGGAATTATGATGAGATTGTAGGTGTTGTTAACCTTAAACATATTTTCGCCAATTTTGAAAATCCAAATTTCAATCTTGCAAATATTATGACTGAGGCTCCTTTTATGATGGAGCAAACTACGGCTTATGTTGCACTTGAAAACTTTAAGAAAACAGGTATTCATTACGCATTTGTGTCTGACGAATATGGAGTTTTTCAAGGAATAATAACACTAAACGATATTTTAGAAGCCCTTGTAGGTGATGCTTCTGAATTTTATAAGGATGATTTCCAATTAATAGAAAGAGAAGATGGAACGTGGTTAGTTGATGGACATTATTCACTACATGATTTCTTAACTTATTTTGAATTAGACGAATTAATCAATGATTATGAAGTGACTACGGTTAGCGGATTAATTATGACGGAATTGTCTCGTATCCCAAAACAAGGAGAGAAGTTAATATGGCAAAAATTTGAGTTGGAAGTAATTGACATGGATGGAGTGAAGATTGATAAAGTAATGGTCAAAGCATTACAAATGTAATAATAGTTATATATCGTTTAGAAACTCAAAATGAGTTTTGATGGATATAGTTGAAAATTGAATAGTAGAAAAAATGACAGAGGGGAATTTTGTAGATTACGTAAAAATATTTGTTTCTTCCGGAAAAGGTGGGAAAGGATCAACGCATTTGCATAGAGAAAAATTTATTGAAAAAGGTGGACCTGATGGTGGTGATGGTGGTCGTGGTGGACACGTTTTTTTAGTTGGAAACAAAAGTCTTTGGACATTATTTCATCTAAAATTTGCAAGACACGTTAAAGCAGGAAATGGTGGAGACGGTAGTGGAGACCGAAGTACGGGTGCTGATGGAGATGACAAATACATCGAAGTCCCATTAGGTACTGTAGTGAAAGATAAAGAAACCGGAGAGATATTATTTGAAATTACTGAAGACGGTGAAAAACAAGTTCTTTCTCGTGGAGGTAAAGGTGGTTTAGGGAACTGGCATTTTAGAAGTTCGACAAATCAAACGCCTAGATACTCGCAACCGGGTTTACCTGGAATAGAGATGGACGTAATTTTAGAATTAAAAGTTCTTGCTGATGTAGGTTTAGTAGGTTTCCCTAATGCTGGAAAATCAACTTTATTATCAGTTCTGACATCTGCAAAACCTAAAATTGCTGATTATCCTTTTACAACTTTAAAACCTAACCTTGGAATTGTAGCATATAGAGATTTTCAATCTTTTGTAATCGCTGATATTCCTGGTATTATTGAAGGAGCAGCAGAGGGAAAAGGATTAGGACATTATTTCTTACGTCATATTGAACGTAATTCAACTTTGCTATTCTTGGTACCTGTGGATACTCCAGATATAAAAGGAGAATACGACATTTTAGTGAATGAATTGACTAAATACAATCCAGAGATGTTGGATAAGGAACGTATGGTGGTTATTTCTAAATGTGATATGCTTGATGATGAGTTGAAAGTCGAATTAAAAGCAGAATTAGACGTATCGTTTAAAGGTATTCCATACATGTTTATTTCCTCTGTTGCGCAACAAGGATTGACAGAATTGAAAGACAAACTTTGGAAAATGTTAAATGAATAAATAATAAAAATTTTTGTAAAAAAGGTGTTCTAGAAATAGAGCACCTTTTTTTTATAATTTTATTAAATTCTTAAAATTGTATTAAAAATTAGAGACGTATTGATGTTTGTTTACTTAATAGATGCCGAGATTGCGAAAATGATTTATATTCGCAGAACTAAAAAAATATTTATATTATGAAAAAAATTATTTTATTCTTTACCATGTGCCTTGTTGCTTTTCCAGCAAAAGCAGATGAAGGAATGTGGTTTTTGATGTTTATTGAAAGATTGAACCATAGAGATATGGAGAAAATGGGTTTACAACTTACATCAGAAGAAATTTACAGTATCAACAATCATAGTTTGAAAGATGCCATCGTTCAGTTCAATGGTGGATGTACTGCTGAAATGGTTTCAAAAGAAGGTTTAGTGCTTACAAATCATCACTGTGGTTACGATGCAATTGCTGAGCTTTCATCAGAAGAACAAAATTATTTAAAAAATGGTTTTTGGGCTAAAGATAGAAGTGCTGAGATGAAACCCAAATCATTATTCGTTCGTTTCTTCGTTCGTATGGATGATGTTTCTAAAAGAATTTTGTCGAAAGTAAACGATAAAATGACTGAAGCAGAAAGAAATAAAGCAATTCAACAAGAAATGTCCCTTATTGAAAAAGAAAATAGCGAAGGTGGAAAATATACTGTTTCGGTTCGTCCTTTCTTTCAAGGGAATGAATATTACTATTTCGTTTATCAAGATTATAAAGATGTTCGTTTAGTAGGAACTCCTCCAGAAAGTGTTGGGAAATTTGGTGGAGACACTGATAATTGGGAATGGCCAAGACATACAGGTGACTTCTCTATGTTTAGAGTTTATGCAGATGCCAATGGTAATCCAGCAGAATATTCTAAAGAAAATGTACCATTGCAACCAAAGCACCATTTACCAGTGAGTATCAAAGGTGTTCAGGAAAATGATTTTGCTATGATTTTAGGATATCCTGGTCGTACAAATCGTTGGATGCCAGCAGGTGGAATTGAGCAAAATGTAAAATTTGCTTATCCGGCGTGGGTTGAAGGTGCTAAAACTGGAATGGATGTAATGAAACGCTACATGGATAAAGATGAAGCTGTAAAGTTAGAATATGCTTCTAAGTACGCTTCAACTGCTAACTACTGGAAAAACCGTCAAGGAATGATTGATGCGTTGACTAAGGCAGGAACTGCACAAACTAAATCTAAAGAAGAAGCTAAATTTAATGCTTGGGCAAATAAGAAAGCAAACAAAGCTAAATATGGTACTGTGATCGCTACGATTAATAAATATTACGCTGAAACAAATTTAAAAACGAGTCATGATAACTATTTGTCTCAATTAATGAGAACAGCTGCTTATGGTGGTGTTCCCGCTAATTTAGGTAATTCACTTATTGCTTATTTCAAAGAAAATGATGCGAAAAGACAAGAAATGCTTCCTAGATTAAATGCATATGTTGAGAATGTTTATGGTAAATTTCACGCTCCATTGGAGAAAGATATTTTTGCTGCTCAATTAAATTTGTATACTGTTAAAGGAGCTGCTTATGGCCTGCCTGAAGCTATTTCAAAATTGAAAGCAGAGAACAAAGGTGACTTTACTGCTTATGTAAATATGGCTGTTGCCAAAAGTATATTTGCTACTAAAGAAAGCGTTATGGCTTTCATGAAAGATCCAAAACCTGAAAATATTGTAAATGATCCTTTATATGTTGTTTCTAATGAACTAGCTGTGAAAATGAGAGCAAGATCAGTAGAACAAATAAAAGCAGCTGATGATTTTGAAATCGCTTTTCGCAATTTAGTAGCAGGTTTACGTGAATCCAAAATGAACTCTATTAAATATCCAGATGCTAACTCTACTTTGAGATTGAGCTACGGAAAAGTTCGTGCTTTGCCAGCTGATAAACGCAATGATGCACAAATAAACAATTATACGACTATGACCGGAATGGTTAAAAAGTATAAAGCAGGTGATCAAGAATTTGATTTGCCAGCTCGTTTGTTAGAGTTGCATGCAGCTAAAGATTACGGACAATATGCAGACAAAAACGGTTACATGCCAATAAATTTCTTGACTGATAATGATATTACAGGTGGAAATTCAGGTTCGCCAGTTTTAAACGGAAAAGGAGAACTTACAGGTATAGCTTTTGACGGAAATATTGAAGCAATGGCAGGAGATGTTATTTTTGACGCAGAATTACAAAGAACAATTAACGTAGATATACGTTATGTACTTTGGATTATTGATAAGTACGCAGGTGCTAAACATATCATTGACGAAATGACGATTGTCAAATAGATTAGACTTATAAATTCTAAAAGCCTCTTAACTTGTAATTAAAAATAAGTTAAGAGGCTTTTTTTATAATACAAACCTTTTCAGTTGAAAATAGAATTCAATTATAAATTTCGTTATTTTTGAACAATGAAACATATTATTTTTTTATTTATACCAATGATGATGTGGTCTCAATCAAACTTTGAAAAAGCGGAGAAATTGTTTCAAGAACAAAAGTACGAACAAGCGCAAAAAATGTTTGAATCGCTTATTAGTTCTAATCCATCTGATTTAAAAAGTATCGAATATTTAGGAGATATTGCGGGACAAAATCAGTCGTGGGATAAAGCTATTGCGTATTATAAGAAACTCAAATCATTGAAACCTCTAGAAGCAAATTACTATTACAAATATGGTGGAGCTTTAGGAATGAAAGCTAAAGATGCAAATAAGTTTAAAGCACTTGGAATGATTGATGAGGTTAAAGGGTCATTCGAAAAAGCCATCACTTTAAATCCAAAACACATTGAAGCACGATGGGCTCTAATAGAATTATATATTCAACTTCCTGGCATTATTGGCGGAAGCGAATCAAAAGCAATAAAATATTCTAATGAATTGTTGCAAATTTCGGCAGTGGATGGCTACTTATCTCGAGGACATATTGATGAGTACTTCAAACGGTATGAAGCAGCTGAAAAACAATACAAAAAAGCGATTTCGCTAACAGATTCCAAGACAAGCTACAATAAGCTAGCGAATCTTTATAAAAATAAAATGAGAACACCTGAAAAAGCTAAGTCTGTTTTAGAATCTTATAATGATAAAAAAAATCAAAGTAGAATGTAATCACTTTGACGTAAAAAATTTAAACTAAATAACTAGAATGCGTACACATTTTATAGCGATAGGCGGTAGCGCGATGCACAATCTTGCACTTGCTTTACACAACAAAGGATACAAAGTTACAGGTAGTGATGACGCCATTTTTGAGCCATCAAAATCTAGATTAGATAAAAAAGGAATTTTGCCAGCAGAATTAGGTTGGTTTCCTGAAAAAATAACCACTGATATTGAAGCCGTTATTCTTGGAATGCATGCAAAAGCTGATAATCCGGAATTATTAAAAGCGCAGGAATTAGGACTTACAATTTATTCCTATCCTGAGTTTTTATACGAACAATCTAAAAATAAAACGCGTGTCGTAATTGGTGGTTCACACGGAAAAACTACAATAACTTCAATGATTCTGCATGTTATGCATTATCATGATATTGCTGTCGATTACATGGTTGGTGCGCAATTAGAAGGTTTTGAAACTATGGTTCATCTTACTGAAGAAAATGATTTTATCGTTTTAGAAGGGGATGAGTATCTATCATCACCTATCGATAGGCGACCTAAATTTCACTTATACCAACCCAATATTGCCTTAATTTCTGGTATTGCTTGGGATCATATTAATGTCTTCCCGACCTATGAAAATTACGTGGAGCAGTTTGAGGTTTTTATTGGCAAAATTACTAACGGCGGAATTCTAGTTTATAATGAAGAAGATCCTGAGGTAAAACGAGTTGCCGAAGCTGCAACAAATCCAATCCGTAAGATGGCATATCATACGCCTAAGTATTCAGTTGAGGATGGGATAACATTACTTGAAACTCCTGAGGGCGATATGCCAATAGAAGTTTTTGGAGCGCATAATTTAAATAATTTGGCTGGAGCCAAATGGATTTGTCAAAACATGGGAGTTGACGAAGCTGATTTTTATGAGGCAATTGCTAGTTTCAAAGGAGCATCAAAACGTTTAGAGAAAATAGCTGAAAGTAAAAATAGAGTAGCGTACAAAGATTTTGCTCATTCGCCTAGTAAGGTATCAGCAACAACAAAAGCGGTGAAGGAACAATATCCAAATAGAACTTTGATTGCGTGCTTAGAATTGCATACGTATAGCAGTTTAAATGCTGAATTTCTCAAAGAGTATGAAGGTGCGCTGGAATATGCAGATAAAGCTGTTGTATTCTATTCGCCAGACGCTGTAAAAATAAAGCAACTTGAAGAAGTAACTTATGACCAAATTGCAAATGCATTCAATCGTAAAGACTTAATAATTTACACCAATCCTGATGAATTTAAAGATTTCCTATTCAATCAAGATTTTGAAAATTCGGCTTTACTATTGATGAGTTCAGGTAATTATGGAGGATTAAATTTTGACGAAGTAAAAGATTTAATTTTGGGTTAGCAGTCGTTACTAAAAATAAATATAAAATCAAAAGTATGGCTGAAAATTCCTTTTTCCCGATTACGAATTGGTCCGAAGACGATAGGCCAAGAGAAAAGCTAATGCTGAAAGGTAAAAGCGCTTTAAGTGATGCGGAATTGATTGCAGTTTTGATAGGATCGGGCAGTCGAAATGAATCGGCGGTTGATTTAAGTAAAAGGATTTTGTCAAGTGTCGACAATAATTTGAATGCATTAGGTAAATTATCAATTTCACAATTGATGACTTTTAGAGGAATAGGAGAGGTGAAAGCGATATCGATTATAGCGGCTTTAGAATTAGGAAGACGTAGGCGTTCAGAAGAAGCGGTAGAATTAAAAAAAGTTACTTCTAGTAAAGTAATCTTTGAAATTATGCAACCTATAATAGGTGAATTGCCGCACGAGGAGTTTTGGATCATTTACATGAATAATTCTAATAAAGTAATATCAAAATCTCAGCTCAGTAAAGGTGGAATTACTGGCACTTTAGTTGATGTTCGAATAGTATTCAAAACTGCACTCGAGATGGGAGCAACGGCATTGATATTATGTCACAACCACCCTTCAGGAACATTGGTTCCTAGTGAAGCTGATAAACAAATCACAAGAAAGCTTAAATTAGCAGGAGAAAGTTTAGAAATAAAGGTATTAGATCATCTTATCGTTACCGAAGCAAGTTATTTTAGCTTTGCAGATGAAGGAATATTTTAAATTTATAAAATGAAACAAACACATATAAAAGACGTATTCTTTGATTTAGATCATACATTGTGGGATTTTGACAAAAATTCAGAGTTAACCTTTGGTGGCATATTTAGTAGGAGCCATCCTGAAATTGAAATCAAAGATTTTATTGGAAAATATGTTCCTATTAATCAAGAATGCTGGAAATTATACCAGTACGATAAAATTACACATGAGGAACTGCGGTACAATCGGTTGAAAAATTCATTTGACGCAATAAATTATTCAATATCAGATATTGAAATAGATAAAATATCAGATGAATATATTGCTTTTTTACCTGAAAATAATCATCTTTTTGAAGGCACAATGGAACTTTTAGAATACTTAAAACCAAATTATAATTTACATATTATAACAAATGGTTTTGCTGAGGTTCAATTTAAAAAAATGAACAATTCTAAAATCACTTCGTATTTTTCGACAATTACTAATTCTGAAATGGCCGGTGTCAAAAAACCAAATCCAATAATTTTTGACTTTGCTTTAGATTTGGCAAAAGCCAATAAAGAAAATAGTATTATGATTGGTGATAGTTTAGATGCTGATGTTCAAGGAGCACTAGATGCCGGTTTAGACGCAATTTATTTCAATGAGAGCAATAGTGCTGTCGAAGACCACATTAAACATATTAATCATTTATTAGAACTTAAAAAATATTTATAATTATGAAAAAGTCATTCATATTATTCTTGATACTTGTAGTGAGTAATTCTTTCGCGCAATCGATTAATGATTATAGCGCTGTTATCGTGCCCTTAAAATATGATTTTTTGAAAGAGGAAAATCAATATCGTTTGAACACCTTGACAAAATACAATTTCATCAATGCAGGTTTTGTTGCGTTTTACGCTGAGGAAACTCTTCCTGCAGAATATAATGATCGTTGCAGTGTATTACGTGCTAATGTGGAGAAGGAAAATGGGTTTTTAGTAACAAAGTTATATATTACATTAAGGGATTGTAATGACAAAGTTGTCTTTAAATCCGCAGTAGGACGCAGCAAAGAAAAAGAATTTAAACTTGCTTATGCTGATGCATTGAACGAGGCTTTTAAGTCTATTTATGATTTACAGTATAAGTATAGTGGTGTAACTGTAAAAACTCAAGAAGCAGTTGTTCAGCAAACAGTGATAGCGCCTGCAGTAGATAAAGCGATTCCTGCTGAAGTAACAAAATCGGCTGTGATTTTAAATGATGTTAATATGTTGTATGCTCAGGCAACTGCGACAGGTTTTCAGTTGATTGATAGCACACCAAAAGTAGTAATGAAATTGATGAAAACTTCGCAACCAAATTCCTTTATCGCTATTAGAGATGCGATTCAAGGTTCGTTGATTTTAAAAGAAAATCAATGGTTTTTTGAATACTATAAAAATGACCAATTAGTTTCTGAGAGGGTGAATGTTAAGTTTTAGTACTTTAATTATATGCCAATTGCCAATAGCTAATAGCTAGAATTTAATATCCGTATTTATCTTTCCAACGGTTTTTAAGAAATTCCCGGATGCTATTCTCTCTTGAATTGTTTCCGGGAATATATATTGGGTTTTTACTTAAAGCGTCTGGTAAAAATTCTTGCTCTGCAAAATTATTAGCATAATCATGCGAGTATTTATACTCTTCACCATATCCTAATTCTTTCATCAATTTGGTTGGTGCATTTCTCAAATGAATCGGCACTGGTAAATCCCCCGTTTGTTTTACTAATTGTTGCGCAGTTCCTATTGCTAGATACGAAGCGTTGCTTTTAGCTGAAGTTGCAAGATAAACGGCACATTGACTGAGAATAATTCTGCTCTCTGGATAACCAATAGTTGTTACGGCTTGAAATGTATTATTTGCCATGATAAAAGCTGTCGGGTTTGCATTACCAATATCTTCACTACTCAAGATAAGCATCCTTCTTGCAATAAATTTTACGTCTTCGCCACCTTCAATCATTCTAGCCAACCAGTAAACGGCTCCATTAGGATCACTACCGCGAATGGATTTTATAAATGCAGAAACGATGTCATAATGTTGCTCACCTGATTTGTCATACAAAACGGTGTTTTGTTGCACTAATTCAAAAACGCGTTTGTTAGTGATGATAATTTCGTCTTCATTAGAAGCGTTTACTACTAGTTCAAAAATATTCAATAGTTTGCGTCCGTCGCCTCCAGAAAGACGCAGTAAAGCCTCTGTTTCGTTTAGTCTTATATCTTTAGTTGCTAAATAGGCATCAGTTGTCATCGCTCGGTCTAAAAGTGCTTCTAGATCTTTTTTTGTGAAAGCATTCAATACATAAACTTGGCAGCGAGAAAGTAAAGCGGGAATAACTTCAAAACTCGGATTTTCTGTAGTAGCACCTATCAGTGTTATCCAACCTTTTTCTACTGCTGCTAATAAAGAGTCTTGCTGCGATTTACTAAAACGATGAATTTCATCAATAAAAAGAATAGGATTTCGTGCAGTAAACAAACCGCCACTTTGCTTTGCTTTTTCAATAACATCTCTAATATCCTTAACACCAGAATTTATAGCGCTCAAAATATAGAAAGGACGTTTAGATTCTTGCGCAATAATTTGTGCTAAAGTGGTTTTCCCTGTTCCCGGCGGACCCCAAAAAATTATTGAAGGAATAATTCCTTTTATAATTTGTTGCGTTAAAGATCCGTTTGGGCCAACTAAATGATCCTGACTAATATACTCTTCAAGTTTTTGAGGGCGAATGCGTTCTGCAAGTGGTGCTTCCATTTTATTACTTTTATTCCGAGATAAAGATTTGTACAATTCAGTTTAGCGCTGCTAATACAGTGTAAAATTACTATTTTTTTAGGAGCTATTCCAGCTATCCTTTGCAATCTTGCATGCCGAACACCGGCAATCAAGGATTTTTATTTCTATCTGGGCTATTAGAGTATTATTCAAAAAGAAAATCGTTAATAGGTAGATTAAATTTCGATTCTTACTTTCCGCTTTGCGATGATATTCGGCTAGTTAAAGGAATCTTTGTCAAAGTTTAGAACTTTGACAAAGATGTACACTATAATAAATTCCTCTAGAAGGTATTCTATTATTGTTAACCGTGATCATCTTCAGCATAAAGATGACAAAATAGCACTATTTTTACTTTGGTTCCATTATTGAAAAGATAAGTAACTATCCAACACGATAAAAGATGAGCGACAAACATTTTAAATTTACTAACGCTTTGATTACAGCACCTCTTTTATTTGTTGTTGTATTGTGGCTAGTATTTTGGCTTGATTTTCGATTCGATTTTAAATTTGTGCAAAACGGAATTTACCCTCGGTCTTTTTCTGGTTTACAAGGTGTAATCTTTAGTCCTTTTATCCATGCTGATTTAGAACATTTATATAATAATTCAATTCCTATTTTAGTTCTTTTAGCAGCATTGCAGTTTTTTTACCCAAAGCAATCTCTAGCAGTAATAGTTTATGGCATTTTATTGTCGGGTATGATAACATGGATTATTGGTAGGGAAAATTACCATATTGGCGCAAGCGGATTGATTTATGTGTTATTTAGCTTTATCTTTTTCAAAGGAATTCAAACAAAACATATCCGACTCGTTGCCTTATCGCTTGCCGTTATCGTTGTTTACGGTGGACTAGTATGGTACATTTTTCCAACACCTGATGTTCGTGGTGAAAAATCAATTTCTTGGGAAGGACATTTAGCAGGATTGTTGACTGGATTTATTCTATCGATTATTTATAAAACACCTGAATTTAAAAAAGTGGCCAAATATGAATGGGAAATGCCTGACTACGATCCAATAAACGATAAATTTATGCAGCGATTTGATGATAGTGGTAATTTTGTCAATTTACCGGTAGTAGTGGAGGAGGAGCCAGTTATAAGCTACTTTTCGACTGATTTATCAGTTAATTATATAATTGTGGTAAACGAAAAAAACGAATCAAAACCGGAGTCTTGATTCGTTTATTATATATTTTCTAAATCTTTTTTAAAAAGAATGATCGTTTTATTGTTGTCTTTGTCTTACCGCTTCATATAGAAAAGCACCACAAGCCACGGAAACATTTAGTGAGCCGATAGTTCCAAACATTGGTAATTTAGCTTTCTCATCAACGATTTTTAAAACAGATGGGTTTACACCACGATCTTCTGAACCCATAATGATTGCTACCGGTTCGTCTAATGCAATTTCGTAGATATTTTTATCTGTTTTTTCAGTTGCAGCAACAGTTTTAATTCCGCTAGCTTGTAAAAGAAAAATAGCATCTTTAATATGTTCCACCTTGCAAATAGGAATATTGAATACTGCTCCAGCGGATGTTTTTACTGTATCGCCATTTACAGGTGCAGAACCTGCTTTTTGAACTATAATTCCATTTACGCCTGTACATTCGGCAGTACGAATTATTGCACCAAAATTACGTGCATCAGATATTTGATCTAAGATTAAGAACAACGGTTTTTTTCCGTTTTCAACAACTGATTCTATTAAAGTTTCTAAGTCAAAAAATGAAATAGGAGAAATTGTTGCTACAGCACCTTGATGGTTATTAGGCGTTAGTCTATTTAGTTTTTCAACGGGAACATAGGAAAAATTAATATTTCCTCGCTTCATCACTTTCATTAAGTCTTTCATTAGTCCGCTGCTAGCTTCCTTCTGAATGTAGACTTTATCTACTGTAGCGCCTGCTTGGATTGCTTCAATGATCGCTCTAATCCCAAATATTTGATGTTCTTTTTCCATTGTGCAAAGATATAAAAAAAACCCATCAGTTGGTACTGATGGGTTTTTAAGTATTTAATTTTGGACTAAATTAGAATTTATCCCAGAATATTTTAGTTGAAAGAGCATTACCGCCTATTGCAGCAATTGCAGCGTCAACATTAGCAGTATTTAAAGTCTGCTCTCTTGCAGGGTAAGAATAACGAACTGGTACAGCAGCGATTCCGTTATAAGCAGCAACTGGTGCTACTAAAATTGGGAAATCTAATCTTCTGTAAGAACTCCATGCTTCAAAACCTCTGTTGTATAATGCAAACCAAGCTTGTTCACCAATCTTTTGTTTGTAAGTACCAGTAGCTGTTGCATAAGCAACATCAGGTCTAGCTAAATAAGTAGCAATATCAGTAGCGCCTACTCCCCAGCTTTCCATTGATGCAGTGATTGCAGCATTGTAGTGAGTTGTAACAGTACCACCTACAGCAACACCTTTAGCCACAGCTTCTGCCAATAAAAATTCTATTTCAACATAGTCAAAGATAGTTCCTGGGTAAGAAGGTACAGTTAAACTTGGGTTGATTTTAGAGAAATTTTCGTAAGTGTTTCCAGCTCCGTAGATACCTCCTGAATAAGTAGTCGCTCCATCATTCAATGCGAAGTATTTTGCTCTTCTTGGATCAGATTTAGCATTCATTTTATCTACCAAAGTATTAGCAGGAACAAAGTCATTTCTACCTGAAGCAACTAAATCAACAAACAGTGGGTTTGCATTTGGCTGTGCTCCTAAGTAATTTAATTTTGCATTTTCACTATTTGAAGCAATCGTACCAGCTGCAACAGCTGCTAATATTTCAGTAGTTGCGTAAGCTGGTTCAACATCAAACATGTTAACAGCTAAACGTAAACGCAATGAGTTAGCAAATTTTTTCCACTTTGCAGCAGATCCACCATTAACTAAATCAGCAGTTCCAAAACTACCTGCTGTAGTTGACAACGCAGCTACATCAGCAGTTAATCTAGTGATTAAGTCTTTATAGATTGTTTTTGCATCATCGTACTTAGGTAATGGTTTAGTTGAAATGTCATTTGATTCAGTGTAAGGAATATTACCAAAAGTATCAACTAAAATACTGTAAGAATAAGCGATATGAATATCAATAATTGCTTTCTTGTTAATCAAAATAGCTGTTTCAGTAGCATTTAGCGGTGTTTGAGCGTCTAATAGCATTTTTGATTCTCTCAAATCTGTAATTACATCGCGATAAAACACAGTCCAGTGCGTATCTGGAATAGAACGTGTCGTGATATTATACTGACTTTCATCAGGATAAGTAGTTTCAGTCCAGTGCTGTGCGAATAAACGGAAAACATTATTATTTACACTAGTACTTTGCATTTGGTTTACCATTGCTTTTTGGGCAGATGTAAATAAATACTCAGGTTGTGTTGTGGTCGGATTTTTTTTGTCTTCATTTAATCCGGTAATATCATCAGTACAAGAAACTGATAGTGCGACAAACGCCATTAATAATACTATCTTTTTCATAATTTAGAATTTAAATGTTAGGTTACAACCGATATTTCTTGTCGATGGTAATGAACCAGCTGAATAACCAGAAGATAAGTTACCAGATGCTAAACCAGATTCTGGATCTGCTTCTGGAAGGTTTTTGTGAATGATCCAAAGATTAGAACCAACAACACTGAATTTCATGTCTGTTAATCTTAATTTTGATGTAATTGAAGTAGGGAAACTGTAAGTAATATTTACTTCTCTTAATTTCACGAAAGATGCATCATAGATGAAAGCAGCATTTGGAGCTCTTCTATAACCAAAAACATTACCGTACTCTTCCGGAGCAGATGTTCTAACTGTATTTGGAGTTCCGTTTGCTTGAACACCTTTAAGGATTAGACCTCCACCGTTTGCAAGTGTATTACGTACTGGTTTACCTAAATCATTTAATCCTGCAGTTGATTGTGATATTCCTAATGCTTGACCGTATGATTGATCTAGAGAGAAAATATCTCCACCTTTTTGCATATCAATTAAGAAACCAAGAGATAAATTTTTGTAAGTAAATTTGTTACGAACACCACCAGTCCAATCTGGAGTAACATTACCAATTACATTGTTGGTAGATGTATTGATTACATAACGTCCTAGTGGGCTAATAACTCTTTCACCGTTAAGGTATGTAAAGTCAGTTCCTTTAATCGCTCCGTAAGCTTGTCCTACTTGTGCGTTAATAGTAACTCCACCTTGGAAACTTCCTAATTGTAAATTTGGAAGACCTTCATTTAAACTTACTACTTCATTTTTATTAGTAGCCCAGTTAACAAATATGTCCCACGTGAAATCATTTGTTCTTACTGGAGTCAAATTAAATTGAACCTCAATACCTTTATTTTCAACAGAACCTGCATTTACATATCTTGAAGAATAACCTGTAGATGTTGGGTAAGATACTGGGAAAATTTGATCAACACTCAACGTTTTGTAAGCAGCAACATCAAATCCAAGTCTTCTCTTGAAGAATTGCATTTCTAAACCAAGTTCTTGTGTCGTTGATTTTACTGGACGTAAAGCTGAGTTGTTCTTAGTAGAAGGAACGGAATAAATTTGGTTTGAACCAAATGGATCTGATTTATCATAAGCGTCAACTAAAGCTTGTGAAGGAGAACCTAATGGGCTTTCAGCATAACTAGCTCTTAATTTACCAAAAGATAACCATGGAGCATCGATAGATTTTGTAAATACATAACTTCCAGAAATCGAAGAAGTAGGCATTGAGTTATTTCCAGCAGGTAATACGGAGAATGCATCACGTCTATAAGTTCCATCAACAAAGATAAAATCTTTGTATCCAAAAGAAGCAGAAGCATAGTAAGAGTTAACTCCTGTATTTACTTCAGATTCAACTGGGAAAGGGTTAGCTGCAACTGAGTTAGATAGACTATAGATTCCAGGAACAATTAATCCACCTTGCGTTGAAGCTAAGATAGACGTTGTTCTAATTCTATTTGCAGTACCTCCAAGGATTCCGTTGAAAGTAATGTCTTCGCTGATGTTTTTCTTGAATGCTAAGAAGAAATCATAATTTTGCTCAGAGAAATTACGGTTGAATTTTTGGTATCCTGAAGATTCTGACAAACGGTTAATACCAAATGCTTGTGCTTTTGCACCAAAAGCTCTTCTTTCTTCTCTTAATTCAGCGTAAGTATCTGTAGATACACGTCCAGTTGCAGTTAACCAGTCTGTAAATTTATAATCTAATTTTACGTAACCGTTAAAACGATTTCTTTCGTCATTTTGGTAATTCTGGTATCTTTCAAAGTAAGGGTTGTCCCAGAAAGCTGGAATAAGGTTACCTTTAATTGGGCTTGTCATGTTCCAAGAGATGTTTTTACCACCTGATCTATCATAAGCTTGTTTTAGTTCGCTAATATCAACGTTAGTTTGCCACCACTGACGGAACAAACCTGTAATGTTAGCGCTATATCCTGTTGAGTTTCTACCTACTGTAGTTTGTGCGTTGTAGTTCACATAAGAAGATAAAGATAATTTATCTGAAATTTCGTGACTAAATTTCAAACTAAAGCTATTTTTCTTCATTTCAGAATTTGGCATTAAACCAGTTTGTCTGAAATTATTATAGTTTAAAACAAAATTAGTTTTGTCATTACCGTCTTCCAAAGAGATTGAATTACCAATAGAAAGTGGCGTTTCAAAAAATGAAAGTGGAGTGTTTTTTGCAGCTTGCCAAGGAGTAGCTTTACCGAATTGATCAGTAAATGGTGTAAATGCACTCCATTGATAAACCATAATACTTGGATCATAAGCAGCTCCCCATGAACCATCTTCATAAGTAGGAACTACATTGTCAATTGTTCCGTCACCATTAATGTCTGCTCTGTCAAAAGGACCTTTTCCAGTTGGACCGTAATAAGGACCATAACCAGCTCCGTATTTATCTTGGTATTTAACAAATGTTGATTTGTCAATACTACCAACTGTAACTTCAGAAGATATGGTTACTCCTAAACCTTTTTTAGCTCTTCCTTTTTTAGTCGTAATCATTACTACACCATTACCAGCTTGGTAACCGTATAATGCTGATGCAGCCGCTCCTTTTAAAACGTTTACTGATTCAATATCATCAGGATTGATATCCATTGCACTGTTTCCATAGTCATATGTTGTACCAGAACCTGTAGTTTGGCCACCAGTATTAGAGTTTACGTTTGAATTGTTCAATGGAACACCATCAATTACTACAAGCATCTGATTACTTCCAGTAAGGTTTTTAATACCACGAGATACAATGTTAGTAGAACCACCAAAGTTGTTGTTTCTTCTAATTGCTACTCCTGCTACTTTACCTGAAAGTTCATTGAAGAAGTTTCCACTTCCTGAACCTGCAGTGATATCACCACCTTTTACTTCTTGCGAAGCATAAGTAAGAGATTTTTTCTCTCTTCTTATTCCTAATGCTGTTGTAACGACAGCACCTTCTAGTTCGATTGCTTCACTTGCTAGTTTGACGTTCATAGAACTTGAACTTGCTTTAACCTCTTGAGATTTCATCCCGATGTAGCTAAATACAAGCACTTGGCTAGGTGTTGCTCTGATAGAATACTTTCCATCAAAATCAGTTTGTGTTCCAGATTGAGTTCCTTTGACTAATACGCTCACGCCTGGTAAAGGCAATCCTGAATTGTCGGAAACAGTTCCTGAAACGGCTCTTTCTTGCGCAAATGTAATCTGCGCCACTAATGCTATTAATAGCATTAAGAATCCATTGAACTTTAGTTTCATTTTATAATGTTTTGAATTAGTCTCGCAAACCTCTTAATAAATCGTTAAAATTCCTAATTTCTTTTAACTTTTAACACCAAGTGGCTGTTTTTATTATATTAAAAGTACTTTATCTAACAAAATATGATTCAAAATTCATTTTTAATAATTGTGAGAATTCACTGGTATCGCACTGATAGTAAGGTTTCACTGTATTTTTTTATCATTTTATGTAGGATATTTACTTATCTACAATATAAACTCACTTAAAATTTATTTTATCAGCATTATTATGAAAATGTTGATTTTAGAGTTCAATTTCGCATTAAAAATTATTTGTAGTATAAAATAAAGTTCTGTTTAAAAATTATACTCAAATAGTATAAAAGTGTCAATACTGTGGTAAATTATTCTAAATATCTGTAAATGAAAAACGTCCTTTTAAATTTATTTAAAAGGACGTTTAACTAATATAAAAATGTTACTCTTTATTGCTTCACGAAACTTGTTTCTATTGTTCCCGCAAAGCATCCAATACTAACACACCTCTTAAATTCTAGATCCATAGACATGTCACATGAATTATAGTTAGAAGCATCTGCTTCTATAGTTGTAGCCCATATTGGACCATATGAAGGATGCATTGATAATACTGCTCCTTTAGGAACAAAAGTAATCGTACCGTTAACTGGATCAGGATTTAATTCGATTAAAATCTTCTCTGCTCCCGTCGTGATTAATAACGTATTTGGTTGTGCTCCTAAGGTAATTACTGAAGTTTTAGAACTTGTACCAGTAGTAGAAGTATAGTTACCTAAAAAACTATTTAAGTTTAAAGGACATACTGCTTGTAAAACTATTTTAGCTTTATTTCTATCAGAAACACCTTTACTTGAAGATTCAACTTTTAAAACCAATGTTTTAGCGTTGAAAGAGTCAAGGTTAGCTGTAATTACTTTTACTTCAGCATTTACACTCATCTCTCCAGCTGGAATAGTATACGTAGTTTTTTCTAACGTATATTCTTTTCCAGAAACTGCAGTAGAACTAGGATCTACACTAATAGTAATAGTTACTGGCTCGTTTATTGGCTCATTGTTACCGCCAATAATTGTTAATGGATAATTGTAAGTTTGAATTTTTCCATCTTGCAAAAATTTAGCAGTTGTGCTTGCTTTAGCAAATTGAGCAAGAATCGGCCCTTTTCCAAATTCAGTTTTGTCTTGTTCCAAAACTGCATCACAGGAGCTAAAAGCTACCATGAGCATTATAAGTCCTGCGACTTTTGATCTTATTGAAATATTTCTCATAATTATATTTTTTATTTCCAAAATGGGTTAGAAGTAAAAGCAGTTTGTGCAGTTTGTTTTGGTACGTTTAACGAGTTTCTTGAATTTTCAGATCCTGGATAAAGCAATCTAACTGGTCTAATTCCTCCTCCTTCTGCAGGTTGAGGTAATCCAGCTGGGAAGCCAGTTCTAGTTTTTTCAATCCATAATTCAATAGACGATGTACCATTTAATGCTACCCACTTTTGAGTAATGATTGCTTGAACTTTTGCACTCAAGTTGCCTGTTGTTGGCCAAGCAACATTTGGTAATGCTTGAGAATAGTAAGTTACGGCAGCAGTTGCGGCAGTAGGCACTCCAAGTCTAGTAAATGAAGCGGTAATTGCTTGCTCGTACTTAGTTTTTGCAGCAGCATCTCCACCAGCGATATATCCTCTAGCTATTGCTTCAGCTTGCAATAATAAAATTTCTGGCATACTCATTATCGTTTGAGCTGCTGTCATTCCTGTAGTTGGTACTATTAATCCAGGACCAATTTTTGCTAGATCATTAGAAGTAAATCCTACTCCAGGAAGCGTTGTAGTTTGAGGAGCTCCTTTGAAAGCTCCACCAGTTTTAGCTCCTGCATACAATCTATTTAAACGAGGGTCATTTGTACCACTTAAATAGTTTACAACGTAATCAGTTGCAACAGTATAATCTCCTCTATCTTGTTCCGCATTTGTGCTAGGTTTTCTGAAATATCCGTAAAAAGGATTTTGCTTGTCAGCATTATCGCTATATCCAGGTTGAGTTGCAACGTCAGCTGTAATATAACCTGCACCATTCGCATCGATTAATGCTATTTGCGCTTTAATGTAAGCATCTTGGTTTGTGTTACTTAAACGAACAAGCATTCTTAATTTAACACTATTCGCAAATTTAGCCCATTTAGTCATATCACCTTTATTGATAATATCTTGTTTTCCTGGACTCTCTGCATTGTCTGGTAAATCTAATGCTAATTCAGCAGCTGAAGTTAAATCAGCAATTACCGCTTTGTAGATCGTTTGTGCATCATCATACTTAGGAGTGATATTACCACTTCTTAAGTTAGCTTCTGTATAAGGAACATCACCATAAAGATCTACTAAATATTGGTACTGAAAACCTTTCAAAACTGAAGCTATAGCTTTATATGCGCTATAATCTACTACTCCTGTTTTATCAGTATAGTTCTGTACATAAGTCAAGTTTTTGAAAATCGTAGCATATGAAGTTTCAAAGATATTTGAATAAAAACTTGAATTAATTGTATATCTAGAGAAATCCTGATTAGCTGACCAGTTTGATGGAGTCGCCCAGTTGTAAGAAATAAAATTCCCTAAATAAGTCATCTCACGAGCATTTAAAGCCGTTAGATCTCTCTGTGCAACTGGTAACGTTTGGAAAGGCGTTGAAGATGCAGGGCTATTTGGATTATCATTGACATCTAAATAATCACTACAGCTTACGGTAGTCAAGGCAGTAACTAAAAGTACTACACATGATTTTATGATTGTTTTTGTGTTCATATTTTATGTATTAAAATGTTATATTAAAGTTTAAACCAAACTGTCTTGTAGGAGGTGTTTGAGCTTGAGATCCTACACCAACTCCGTTACCTGTATTTAAGTTAAATTCAGGATCTGTTGTTGTATTGTCTTTTGGTCTAAGTGTTAATAGATTTCTACCAAAAACACCGACATTCATAGATTGAATACCAATTTTTGAAGTAAAGTCATTTGAAAAGTCATAAGATAATGATACTTCTCTTAATTTTAGAGTTGTTGCATCACTTACAAAATTTTCTTTAATAGTTCCGTATTCATCCCAGAAAGCATTTCCACCACCTGCTGTTAAGCGATCATTGTTTGCTGTAAATCCACCTGCTCCATCAGAATATGCTGAGTTTGGGAAAACGAATGGCTGTCTTCCTGCACTAGCTGTACGCTCAGATAAACCTGTAAAAGATAATAAATCATCTAGGTTATTGTAAAAAACATGTCCAGTTCTGTAATCTGCTACAGCATATAATGTCCATCCTTTGTATGAAAAAGTTGTATTCATACCTACAATGTAATCAGGAGTAGTTTTACCTTGAACCTTCAAATCTGAAGATTTCACTGGGTTACCATTAGCTCCAACGATTACACGACCTTGAGGATCTCTGTCATATGATGTTGTTTTAATTAAAGGATAAGATTCTCCCACTTTTGCTATAACTGTTGCATCAGTAAAACCTCCAATAACTACTTCATCAACACCTTCAAATAATGAAACTACTTTAGATTTATATCCTGAGTAGTTAGCTCCTAATTTCCAGCTAAAATCGTTTGATCTAATAATTGTACCTTTTAAATCTAGTTCCACACCTTTGTTTTGAATTTCTCCAATATTCGCAAGGATACTTGTTGCTCCAGAAGCAACAGAAACGTTAATCGGAACGATTTGGTCAGTAGTATTAGTTTGGTACAATGTACCATTAAACATTAATCTGCTGTTGAATAAACCTAATTCAATACCTACCTCTTTAGATAAAGTAAATTCAGGATTTAATGATGGATCTGGATCTCTAGCTCCTTGAGATAATCCTGTTGTAGTACCATAAGGGAAACCTGCTGGTGCTGCAAAAATACTTTGAATATCGTAAGCTGATGGGTCATTACCTGTTTTAGTTACGTTTACTGTAGCTTTTAAAACATCAATTCCGTTATCGCTTTTGATTCCAGGAAATGCATCTGAAACTACAAATGATAAACCTGCTCCAGGATAGAAGAAGTTATTGCTGTCTTTTGGCAATGCAGAAGACCAGTCATTTCTTGCAGTTACGTTTAAGAATAAATATTCTTTAAATCCTAAAGTGAAATCACCGTAAACACCTTGTCTTCTAAATTGATTAAGAGCTTCTGATCCTATTAAATCTCCTGTTCTTGTAGAAACGTTGTAGAAGTCTGGGATAATTAAGTTATCACCACTAACTGCA
The DNA here is from genome assembly GCF_003688495.1 of Flavobacterium weaverense. Taxonomy (GTDB): domain Bacteria; phylum Bacteroidota; class Bacteroidia; order Flavobacteriales; family Flavobacteriaceae; genus Flavobacterium; species Flavobacterium weaverense. The sequence continues at coordinate 66,601 of NZ_REFH01000010.1, forward strand.
ACTCCATTTGATGAAGTGAGTCTTGTATTAACACCTAAAGTTAATTTAGTAGAAAAGTTTTTGTTAATTTCCTTATCAAATTTAAACAATAAGTCATTATTAAAACGTTGTCCAATTGTTATTCTAGAAGCTGTGCTAGCACCGTATGCATCTATTTGTCCATAAGGTTCGTCCAATTCGAAAGCATAAGTTAATGCTCCAAATTGTCTTTTGAAATCATCATTGAAAGTTGTGAAACCTGTGTTTAAAGATATTGTAAACCAGTCAGCTACTTTATAATCAATGTTAGATAACGCATTGAATTCTGTATAGTTAGATTTTTCTCTTTGCGTATCAACGATGAAGTATGGATTTTCGTAGAAACGGAAGAATGAAACTTCATTTCTGCTATATCTACCGTCTTTCCAGTTTTTCATTTGATCTAAAGGGATATGTAGTGGCGTATTTAATACATTCCAGTACAATGGTCTACCTTGTCTTCCAGCAACTTCACTTACTTGATTAGCATGTGCTCTGAAAAAACTAACGTTTCCACCAACACTTAAACGATCAAATTTTCTGCTACCTTTTAATCTAACGTTTGTTCTGTTGTAAGTATCCTTTGGAACGATACCGCTAGTGTTTGTTTGGTCAATAGAGAATAAAAAATCGCTATTTTCATCACCACCTTTAAACGTAACACCATGTCTTGTAGAAATTCCCGTATCAAAAAAGTTTCTTACGTTATTTTTGATCGGAGAAAATGGCACTTGCAAAGTAGTACCGTCAAGTGTAACTTCACTTGCATCAACTAAACGGCCATCAAAACGAGGTCCCCAGTTAACGTTTTCAAGAGGTAATAATGTTCCATCAGGAAATCCACCTACACCAAATTGGTCTTGAAGCTTAGGTAAGTAAGAAACAGTTTCCATTTGTAATGAAGAATTGTAAGTAATAGATAATTTACCTGAACCCTTTTTAGTAGTAACAACTAAAACTCCGTTTGCAGCTTCTGTTCCGTAAAGAGCTGATGCATTTGCACCTTTCAAGATCGTTACGTTATCAATGTCATTTGGGTTGATACGATCAAGTACACCTCTTGCAGATGGAAAACCATCAATTACAATAAGTGCCTCATTGTTTCCAAGTAGTGATCTGTTTCCTCTTAATACAACTCTTGTACTAGGATTAATACCATTATTAGTAACGTTAACTTGTAAACCAGAAACTTTACCTGCTAATGCAGTTGCAACGTTTACAGCTTTAGTTTTTGTTAAATCTTCACTTTTAATGTTTTCTACTGCATAAGAAAGCTCTTTCGGTTTTCTTTTGATACCTAATGCAGTAACAACTACTCCTTCAAGTTGAACTGAATCATCTTTAAGTTTAACTGCAATTTTTGTTGAGCTAGCTGAAGCTTCTTGCGACTTCATCCCAATATAGCTAAACAATAAGACTTGGGTTGGTGTTGCTTTGATAGAGAATTTTCCATCAAAGTCTGTTTGAGTTCCAGTTTGAGTTCCTTTAATCAATACACTTACCCCTGGTAAGGGCAATCCTGCATTATCGGAAACTGTTCCTGAAACTACTCTTTCTTGTGCAAAAGTAATTTGCGCCACAAGTACTACTAGTAGTACTAAGAATCCATTAAATTTTAGTTTCATTTTATAATATTTTGAATTAGTTTCACAAACTTCATAATAATTTGTTAACATTCCTAATATATATTTTGCAAATTTTACGTCTAAATTAAAATTTAACATTGTAACTTACATGGATAATAGTGTTGGAAATATCAAATTCCTGTTTATCATCCTTTCCACTGGCTGCAGCAAATTTAAACAGACCGTTTTTGGTTTGTAATCCTAATCCTATTCCGATACCAAAAAGATTTTCCGTAATTGTAATATTTTCGTTTGTTAATTTATTTTTTAAAATGCTGTAATCCAATATGCTATGAATGTATAGGTTTGTTGATAGTGTATATCTGTATTCGGTGAGTAATACGGTCAAGAAGTATGCTTGTAAGCTATTTTCCGAAAATCCTCTTATGCTATTCATACCTCCAAAACGAAACAATTCATTGATTAAATAAGCATTACTGCTCAAATAATTATTTTGACTATTTAAATAAATAGAATTATTTTTATTTAAATAAAAATTATGACTAAAATCGATATTTAATATTATTTGTGGGTTTTTTCTGTTTTCGAATTCCGTGCTCAATTCTCTTTGACCAATTCCTAAAGAGCTTTTTAGTTTTGTTTTTGTAGGGAATAAAGAATTTGATATTTCAGGCTTTAAATATTCGAATTTTGCAGTTAAAAAAGAATTATTGAAATCACTTATTCCAGTTCTGGTTAAATTTTGAATATCACTCGAAGTGCTAGTTTGATATCCTAAGTAAAAGCGAGAGTTATAATTTAAATAGTAACTTAAGTCAACAGATGTTTTAGTAGTTTGAAAAGTAGAATCTTGTCTAAAAATATTTATTTCGGCTTTGATTCCTATCGGAGTTTTAAATAAGTATGGTAGTTCAATATTTCCTTTAAATGTTTTTTGGTCGTTTCCATCGCTTTTCCAGTTAATTGCTATTTGTTCACCTGATTTTAAAATATTTTCAAGAGTAAGATCAACGTATCCCGTTAGCGAGATCTTCTTGCCGTCATTATTTGAAAAACCGAGAAACCCATCAAATGTGTTTGAATTCTTTTTTTCGAGGTAAACATAAACAGCGGTAGTATCACTAGTAAATAATATTTCAGGATACTTAAGTTGACTAACAAAGCTAAATTTGTTAAAATCTGAATTAATGTTTTCTACGGTTTTCTGATTGAAGATGCTTTTGCGATACTTATTATTAATTTGTTTTAAATGTCCTTTTGGAAAAATATCTGAACGATTGCTTTCTGCATATTTTACGATTATGGCATTAAGATTTCTTTTTTTGTCAATTTCAACTAATAGATCAGCGTTTAGTGTGTAGTCTTGTCGTTCAACGTTTGTTAATTGTAGTTTTGATAAAGAATATCCTTCTTGCTCTAATTTTTGAATAGTGTTGTTTAGAAAAGAATCTAATCTGATGTATGGAATCTTTATTTTCCCGTCTATTAGTGGATACGAAAGCGAATTTATGATTGTTTTATTTGTACCTATATATATATATATATATATATGCATATTTTATTCGCTTACTTAAATAAATTTCTGCTAGAAAAGTAGAATCATTTAATTGTTTTGCTTTCGTTGCACTGTTGTCAATAAATCCTAAATTGGATAACTTTTCAGATAATTGTAATATTTCGTCATTTATTAATTTAGTGTTCGTATGCTTACTGGAGTAGCCTACCGAGTCAATTACTCTTGTTTCTACATCATTCCTGCCAATGATTTTCAGTTCGAAATTTTGAGCACGAGGTATGAAAGGAATTAATAAGAAGAAAATTAAAAGAAGTAATGTTTTCAAATGATTGATAGTTTTGATAAATGTAATGCAAATATCTGTCGTTTATTATAGAATTCAAACGGTACAATATACCTCGTTTAAAGAATGGTTAAAAGTAGTAGTTTAAAATGGTAATCAGTTGAAGCTTATTTGGTATCGTATTAAAGAATAATTATTGGTCGATAAAAAATATAATGATTTTACGTTTGTGGAATAAAAAATATTTTCTACATTTGCAACCCCGTAAAAAGCGGGAATTTAATATAATAAGAAATTTTTAGTATTAATTATGCCAACAATTCAACAATTAGTAAGAACAGGAAGAACTCAGATGACTAAGAAGAGTAAATCGGTTGCTTTAGATTCTTGTCCTCAAAGAAGAGGGGTTTGTACGCGTGTTTACACTACAACACCTAAAAAACCAAACTCTGCAATGCGTAAAGTAGCGCGTGTACGTTTGACAAATGGTAATGAAGTAAATGCCTATATCCCTGGTGAAGGACACAATCTACAAGAGCACTCGATAGTATTAGTTAGGGGTGGAAGGGTAAAAGATTTACCAGGAGTTAGATATCACATCGTTCGTGGTGCACTTGATACGTCAGGAGTAGCAGGAAGAACGCAAAGAAGATCTAAGTACGGAGCAAAACGCCCAAAAGAAGCAAAAAAGTAATTTAAAGTTTTGCATTTTGTAGACGCGAGTAATCGTGATTTATAGGTGTGTAGTTTTATTAAAAAAAAGACATGAGAAAAAGAGCGGCAAAGAAGAGACCACTTTTACCAGATCCAAGATTTAATGATCAACTGGTAACACGTTTTGTGAACAACTTAATGTGGGATGGAAAAAAATCGACAGCGTTTAAAGTATTTTATGATGCTATTGACATCATTGAGTCTAAAAAACAAGATGCTGAAAAGCCATCGTTAGAAATATGGAAAGATGCTTTAACTAACGTTATGCCTCACGTAGAAGTACGTAGTCGTAGAGTAGGTGGAGCTACATTCCAAATTCCGATGCAAATTAGACCAGATAGAAAAATCTCTATGGCAATGAAGTGGTTAATACTTTATTCAAGAAGAAGAAATGAAAAGTCTATGGCTCAAAGGTTAGCTTCAGAATGTTTAGCTGCGGCTAAAGAAGAAGGTGCTGCTGTTAAGAAAAGAATGGATACTCACAAAATGGCAGAAGCTAACAAAGCTTTCTCTCACTTTAGATTTTAATTCATAGAGAAATGGCTAGAGACTTAAGATATACAAGAAATATTGGAATCGCTGCACACATTGATGCTGGTAAAACAACAACAACAGAGCGTATTCTTTTCTATACAGGAAAAAACCACAAAATAGGTGAAACGCACGAAGGTTCTGCAACAATGGACTGGATGGCGCAAGAGCAAGAAAGAGGTATTACAATTACTTCTGCTGCTACAACTTGTGAGTGGAACTTCCCAACAAAACAAGGTGAGAAATTACCTGAATCTTTACCGTACCACTTTAATATTATTGATACTCCAGGACACGTTGATTTTACTGTTGAAGTAAATCGTTCATTACGTGTACTTGATGGTTTAGTTTTCTTATTTAGTGCTGTAGATGGTGTTGAGCCACAATCAGAAACTAACTGGAGACTAGCAGATCAATATAGAGTTCCACGTATGGGATTTGTAAATAAAATGGACCGTCAAGGTTCAAATTTCTTAGGAGTTTGTCAGCAAGTTAGAGACATGTTAAAATCTAACGCTGTTGCAATCACTTTGCCTATTGGTGAAGAGAACGATTTCAAAGGAGTAGTTGATTTAGTGAAAAATCAAGCTATGATTTGGCATGATGAAAATCACGGTGCTACTTATGATATTGTGCCTATTCCTGAGGATATGATTGATGAAGTTAAAGAATACCGTTCTGCATTAATTGAAGCTGTTGCTGATTACGATGAGAATCTTTTAGACAAGTACATGGAAGATGAAACTTCTATCACTGAAGAAGAGATTAACAACGCATTAAGAGCTGCTACTATTGACATGGCGATTATTCCTATGTTATGTGGATCTTCATTCAAAAATAAAGGAGTTCAGTTTTTATTAGATGCAGTTTGTAAATACTTACCGTCTCCAATGGAGAAAGAAGGTATTTGGGGAATTCATCCTGATGATGCTGAATTATTAGAAGAAGATCAAGTTAAAATTTTGCGTAAGCCATCTGTAGCTGAGCCATTCGCGGCTTTAGCTTTTAAAATTGCTACTGACCCATTCGTAGGTCGTTTAGCGTTTTTCCGTGCTTACTCAGGACGTTTAGATGCAGGTTCATATATCTTGAACACTCGTTCAGGAAACAAAGAAAGAATTTCTCGTATCTACCAGATGCACGCTAACAAACAAAATCCAATCGATTTTATCGAAGCTGGAGATATTGGGGCAGCAGTTGGTTTTAAAGATATCAAGACTGGAGATACAATGTGTGATGAAAAACACCCAATTATTCTTGAGTCAATGAAATTTCCAGCACCGGTAATCGGGGTTGCAATTGAACCTAAAACTAAGGTTGATGTTGATAAAATGGGTATGGCTTTAGCTAAATTAGCTGAAGAAGATCCTACGTTTACAGTTAGAACTGATGAAGCTTCAGGTCAAACTATTATATCAGGTATGGGTGAGCTTCACTTAGATGTACTTATCGATCGTATGAGACGTGAGTTTAAAGTTGAAGTGAATCAAGGTGAGCCTCAAGTTGAATATAAAGAAGCTTTTACAAGATCTGCAACACACAGAGAGACGTACAAGAAACAATCTGGAGGTCGCGGTAAATTCGGTGATATCGTATTTACATTAGAGCCTGCTGATGAAGTTGATGGTAAGCCTGCTGTTGGGTTACAGTTCGTAAATGCTGTAAAAGGTGGTAACGTTCCTAAAGAATATATCCCATCTGTTGAAAAAGGTTTCAGAGAAGCTATGAAAACTGGTCCATTAGCTGGATACCAAGTTGATAGTTTGAAAGTAACTTTGACAGACGGATCTTTCCACCCTGTCGATTCAGATGCACTATCTTTTGAGTTAGCTGCTAGAATGGGGTACAGAGAAGTAGCTAAAGCTGCTGGAGCTGTTATTCTTGAGCCAATAATGAAGATGGAAGTTATTACGCCAGAAGAAAACATGGGAGATATCGTAGGTGATATTAACCGTCGTAGAGGTCAGGTAAATGACATGGGTGATAGAGCTGGTGCTAAAACTATTAAAGCGGATGTTCCGTTATCAGAGATGTTTGGTTATGTTACAACATTAAGAACACTTTCTTCTGGTAGAGCAACCTCTACAATGGAATTTTCACACTACGCTGAAACACCTGCTAATATTTCAGAAGCAGTAATCAAAAAAGCAAAAGGAAACGCTTAATCTTTAAGAAAATGAGTCAAAAAATCAGAATAAAATTAAAATCTTACGATCACATGTTAGTAGATAAGTCTGCTGAGAAGATTGTAAAAACTGTTAAGAGTACAGGTGCAGTAGTAACAGGACCAATTCCTTTGCCAACTCACAAAAAACTTTTCACTGTATTGCGTTCTCCACACGTTAACAAAAAAGCGAGAGAGCAATTTGAAGTAATGTCATACAAGAGATTGATTGATATTTATTCATCTTCATCTAAAACTATTGATGCATTAATGAAACTTGAATTGCCAAGTGGAGTTGAAGTAGAAATCAAAGTTTAAGTAGTTTAAGAGTAAAAAGGGACGCTGCTTTTGATTGAAAAATATTTTTTTGGTTTGTGTGTAAATAAGTTATACTTTTGCACCACTTTAAAAAAATAGGATTCGGTTAAAAGCTGCGTTCTATATTTATATTTAATAATTAATAATTAATAATTATGTCTGGGTTAATTGGTAGAAAAATCGGCATGACTAGTATTTTCGACGAGAACGGGAAAAACATTCCTTGTACAGTAATCGAAGCTGGACCATGCGTTGTTACCCAAGTCAGAACCAAAGGTGTTGACGGGTACGAAGCGTTGCAACTTGGTTTCGATGACAAAAACGAGAAACATTCCACAAAAGCGGCTTTAGGTCACTTTAAAAAAGCGGGAACTGTAGCTAAGAAAAAAGTCGTTGAATTCCAAGATTTTGCAACTGAACAAAAATTAGGAGATCTTATTGATGTTTCTATTTTTGAAGAAGGAGAATTTGTAGATGTACAAGGTGTATCTAAAGGTAAAGGTTTCCAAGGGGTTGTTAAACGTCACGGTTTTGGTGGTGTTGGACAAGCAACTCACGGTCAACATAACCGTTTAAGAGCACCAGGTTCTGTAGGAGCTTCTTCTTATCCATCTAGAGTATTCAAAGGAATGCGTATGGCTGGAAGAATGGGAGGAGAAAATGTAAAAGTTCAAAACCTTAGAGTTTTAAAAGTAGTTGCTGAAAAGAATCTACTTGTTATAAAAGGATGTGTTCCTGGTCATAACAACTCTTATGTAATCATTCAGAAGTAATGGAAGCAAAAGTATTAGATTTCAACGGAAAAGATACTGGAAGAAAAGTTCAACTTTCTGATTCAGTATTTGGTATAGAACCAAACAATCACGCAGTATACCTTGATGTAAAGCAATATCTTGCTAATCAAAGACAAGGAACGCACAAAGCTAAAGAAAGAGCTGAAGTAGCGGGAAGTACACGTAAGATTAAAAAACAAAAAGGAACTGGTACTGCTCGTGCGGGTAGTGCAAAGAATCCATTGTTTAAAGGTGGTGGAACAGTTTTCGGACCAAGACCAAGAAGTTATTCATTCAAATTGAATAAAAACTTGAAACGTTTGGCTAGAAAATCTGCTTTCTCGATTAAAGCAAAAGAGTCAAATATTATTGTACTTGAAGACTTTAATTTTGAAACACCAAACACTAAAAATTTCATCAACGTTTTGAAAGCTTTAGAGTTAGAAAATAAAAAATCTCTATTTGTGTTGGGTGATACCAATAAAAATGTATATTTGTCCTCACGCAATTTAAAAGGGTCTAGCGTCGTAAGTAGCTTAGAATTAAGTACTTATGCTATTCTTAACGCTAATAACTTAGTTCTTTTAGAGAGTTCTTTAGAGATAATTGAAGAAAATTTAAGTAAATAATAGGATATGAGCATCATAATTAAGCCTATAGTAACGGAAAAAGTAACCAAAGAAAGTGAAGTTTTAAACCGCTTCGGATTCGTTGTTGACAAAAAAGCAAATAAAGTACAAATTAAGAAAGCTATTGAAGCTGCTTATGGAGTAACGATTTTGAGTGTTAACACGATGAACGTAAGGCCGGATAGAACTACTAAATACACTAAAAGTGGTTTAATCAGTGGAAAGACAAATGCTATTAAAAAAGCAATTGTACAAGTACAAGAAGGAGAAACAATTGATTTTTACAACAATATCTAAGATAAAATGTCAGTAAGAAAATTAAAACCTATTACCCCAGGTCAGCGATTTAGAGTTGTGAATGGTTATGACGCCATTACAACTGATAAGCCGGAACGCTCTTTGATAGCGCCGATAAAAAACTCTGGAGGTAGAAATAGTCAAGGAAAGATGACCATGCGTTATACGGGTGGTGGTCACAAGCAGAGATATCGTATTATTGATTTCAAACGTACAAAAGAAGGAATTCCTGCGACAGTGAAATCAATTGAGTATGATCCAAATCGTACTGCGTTTATCGCATTATTAGCTTATGCTGATGGTGAGAAAACTTATGTTATTGCTCAAAACGGATTGAAAGTTGGTCAGAAATTAGTTTCTGGTCCAGAATCTCAACCTGAAATTGGTAATACATTACCTTTAAGTAAAGTTCCATTAGGAACTGTAATTTCTTGTATCGAATTGAGACCAGGACAAGGGGCTGTAATCGCTCGTTCTGCTGGAACATTTGCTCAATTAATGGCAAGAGATGGAAAATATGCTACAATCAAAATGCCTTCTGGTGAAACAAGATTAATCTTGTTAACTTGTTCGGCTACAATTGGAGCGGTTTCAAATTCAGACCACCAATTAGTTGTATCTGGTAAAGCAGGTAGAACAAGATGGTTAGGTAGAAGACCTAGAACAAGACCTGTTGCAATGAACCCTGTCGATCACCCAATGGGTGGTGGTGAAGGACGTTCTTCTGGTGGACATCCACGTTCAAGAAATGGAATACCAGCTAAAGGTTATAGAACTCGTTCTAAGAAAAACCCGAGTAACAAGTATATCGTAGAACGTAGAAAGAAATAATAAGATATGGCACGTTCATTAAAAAAAGGACCTTTTGTACATTATAAGTTAGACAAGAAAGTTCAAGAAAACATTGCAGGTGGAAATAAAGGAGTGGTTAAGACTTGGTCTAGAGCTTCTATGATTACTCCAGACTTTGTTGGACAAACTATCGCAGTTCATAACGGTCGTCAATTTGTACCAGTTTACGTAACAGAAAACATGGTAGGTCACAAATTAGGAGAATTTTCACCAACTAGATCTTTTAGAGGTCATGCTGGAGCAAAAAATAAAGGTAAAAAATAAGAAGCAATGGGAGTTCGTAAAAGAGAAACAGCAGATGCGAGAAAAGAGGCTAATAAGTCTATTGCTTTCGCAAAATTGAATAACTGCCCTACTTCACCTAGAAAAATGCGCTTAGTAGCGGACTTGGTAAGAGGTCAGAAGGTAGAGAGAGCATTGAACATCTTAAGATTCAGTTCTAAAGAAGCTTCAAGAAAATTAGAGAAATTGGTTTTATCTGTTATTGCCAACTGGCAAGCAAAAAACCCTGACGCTAATATGGAAGAAGCTGGTTTATTTGTTAAAACGATTACAGTTGATGGTGGAATGATGTTGAAAAGACTTCGTCCAGCTCCACAAGGTCGTGCTCACAGAATTAGAAAACGTTCTAACCACGTAACAATCGTGCTTGGATCTATTAATAACACACAAGCAATTTAATACAAGATGGGACAAAAGACAAATCCAATTGGAAATAGACTTGGTATCATCAGAGGATGGGACTCAAACTGGTATGGTGGAAATGATTATGGTGATAAACTTGCCGAAGATCACAAAATCAGAAAGTATATCCATGCTCGTTTATCAAAAGCTAGTGTATCAAAAGTAATAATTGAGAGAACTTTGAAACTTGTAACCGTTACTATCACTACTGCTAGACCTGGTATCATTATCGGAAAAGGTGGACAAGAGGTAGACAAGTTGAAAGAAGAACTTAAAAAAATTACTGACAAAGAGGTTCAAATCAACATCTTTGAAATAAAAAGACCTGAACTTGACGCGTATCTAGTTGCTACAAGCATCTGTCGTCAAATCGAAAGCCGTATTTCTTACAGACGTGCAATCAAAATGGCTATTGCTGCTTCTATGCGTATGAACGCTGAAGGTATCAAAGTTTTGATTTCTGGTCGTTTGAATGGTGCAGAGATGGCACGTTCAGAGGGTTTCAAAGAAGGAAGAATTCCTCTATCAACTTTCAGAGCCGATATTGATTATGCGCTTGCTGAAGCTCATACTACTTATGGTAGAATGGGAATCAAAGTGTGGATCATGAAAGGTGAAGTTTATGGAAAGAGAGATCTTTCTCCGCTTGCTGGAATGGACAAAAAACAATCTGGTACTGGTGGAGGTAAAGGTGGCGATTCTCCGAGAGGAGACAGAAAGCCTTTTAACAAAGGTGGAAAACCAGACGCTCGTAAAAGAAAGTAAATTTTTAAATTAAAGAAAAATGTTACAGCCTAAAAGAACAAAATACCGTAAGGTACAAAAAGGTAAAATGAAGGGTAACTCTCATAGAGGGTATGAACTTTCAAATGGAATGTTTGGTATTAAATCTGTACATGAAGATGGAATGTTCTTAACCTCACGTCAAATCGAGGCTGCGCGTATTGCTGCAACTCGTTTTATGAAGAGAGAAGGACAATTATGGATCAAAGTATTTCCAGACAAACCAATTACTAAGAAGCCTCTTGAGGTACGTATGGGTAAAGGTAAAGGAGCCGTAGAATATTGGGCTGCTGTTGTTAAACCCGGAAGAATTATGTTCGAAGTTGGAGGAGTTCCTTTGTCAGTTGCAAAAGAGGCGTTACGTCTTGCAGCTCAAAAGCTTCCAGTAAAAACTAAATTCGTTGTTGCTAGAGATTTCGAAGCATAATCTATATTATATTATGAAACAATCAGAAATAAAAGATCTTTCTGCAGCACAGTTGCAAGAAAAGCTTAGCTTGTCTAAGAAAACATATGCTGATCTAAAAATGGCTCACGCTATTTCACCAATTGAGAACCCACTTCAAATTAGAAGTGCGAGAAGAGTTGTTGCTAGATTAGCTACAGAACTTACTAAAAGAGAGTTACAATAACTGTAGTCTGCTGAAAGATGGAAGAAAAAAGAAATTTAAGAAAAGAGAGAATTGGTGTTGTAACTTCAGACAAAATGGACAAGTCTATTGTTGTTGCTGAAGTGCGTAAAGTAAAACACCCATTATACGGTAAGTTCGTGTTGAAAACTAAAAAGTATCACGCACACGACGAAATGAACGACTGCAACGTTGGAGATACGGTAAGGATTAGCGAAACGCGTCCTTTAAGTAAAACTAAATGTTGGAGGTTAGTTGAAATCTTAGAAAGAGCTAAATAATTATGGTACAACAAGAGTCAAGATTAAAAGTAGCAGATAATACGGGAGCAAAAGAAGTTTTAACTATCCGTGTTTTAGGAGGTACCAAAAGAAGGTATGCCTCTGTTGGTGACAAAATTGTAGTTTCTATCAAAGATACAGCACCTAACGGAAGCGTTAAAAAAGGAGCTGTTTCAACTGCAGTTGTTGTACGTACCAAAAAAGAAGTGAGAAGAGCTGATGGTTCTTATATCCGTTTCGATGACAATGCATGTGTTCTTTTGAATGCTGCAGGGGAAATGAGAGGAACTCGTGTTTTTGGTCCAGTAGCAAGAGAACTTCGTGAAAAACAATTCATGAAAATTGTATCATTAGCACCAGAAGTGCTTTAATTCGTTTTAAGATGATAAAGCTAAAAATAAAATCAGGTGACATCGTAAGAGTAATTGCTGGAGACCATAAAGGTGCTGAAGGTAAAGTATTACGTGTGTACAAAGACAAGAACAAAGCGATTGTTGAAGGTGTAAATATGGTTTCTAAACATACGAAACCAAGTGCAAAAAGCCCTCAAGGTGGTATCGTAAGGAAAGAAGCTTCTATACAAATATCTAACATCTCTTTAATTGATCCTAAAACTAAGGAAGCAACTAGAGTTGGTATTAGAGTAGAAGGAGATAAGAAAGTAAGATTTGCAAAAAAATCTAATCAAGTACTATAGTAATGGCGTATATACCTAGACTAAAAGAAGAATATAAGAGCAGAGTAATTGCTGCTCTTAAAGAGGAATTCGGATACGTAAACGTAATGCAGGTTCCTAAATTGGAGAAAATCGTTTTAAGTAAAGGAGTTGGTGCAGCTGTATCTGATAAAAAACTAATTGACTATGCAGTTGATGAGTTAACAAAGATTACTGGACAGAAAGCAGTATCTACTATCTCTAAGAAAGACGTTGCGTCTTTCAAATTGAGAAAAGGGATGCCTATTGGAGCAAAAGTTACTCTACGTGGAGAAAGAATGTATGAGTTTTTAGATAGACTTGTAACTTCAGCTTTACCACGTGTAAGAGATTTCAGTGGTATTAAAGCTACTGGTTTTGACGGAAGAGGAAATTACAATCTTGGTGTTTTAGAGCAAATCATTTTCCCAGAAATTGATATTGACAAAGTAAACAAAATATCAGGAATGGATATCACTTTTGTAACTTCAGCAAAAACGGATAAAGAAGCAAAGTCTCTATTGACAGAATTAGGATTACCTTTTAAAAAGAATTAAGACATGGCTAAAGAATCAATGAAAGCCCGCGAGGTTAAGAGAGAAAAAACAGTAGCTAAGTATGCTGAGAAAAGAAAAGCTTTGTTAGAAGCTGGAGATTTCGTAGGTTTGCAAAAGTTACCGAAAAATGCTTCACCAGTTCGTTTACACAATCGTTGTAAATTAACGGGTAGACCAAGAGGATATATGCGTCAATTCGGTCTTTCACGTGTTACATTTCGTGAAATGGCAAATAACGGATTGATTCCAGGTGTTAAAAAGGCATCTTGGTAAAAACGTAATTTTATTACGTTCTGATACAGACGCAACTTAGTTACGTCTGTATCATTCATATTTATAAACTGGTTTCAGGTTCAGTGAATAGTTCATTGAAAACCAAAACCGCAAATTGATACATAATGTATACAGATCCTATTGCTGATTATTTGACAAGAGTTCGTAACGCTGTGGCTGCAAACCACAAAGTTGTCGAAATTCCTGCATCTAATCTAAAAAAAGAAATAACTAAGATCTTATTTGATCAAGGTTATATCTTGAGTTACAAATTTGAAGACAACGCTGTTCAGGGTTCAATCAAAATCGCTTTAAAGTATGACAAAGATACTAAGGAGCCAGTAATTAAAGATATCCAAAGAATTAGTAAACCAGGTTTACGTAAATATTCAAGTTCTTCATCTATTCCTAGAATCCTTAACGGATTAGGTATTGCTATCGTGTCTACCTCTAAAGGGTTAATGACTGGAAAGAAAGCAAAACAATTGAACGTAGGTGGTGAAGTTATTTGTTACGTATACTAATTTAAAGACTATATAAAGATGTCAAGAATAGGTAAAAGTCCAGTAACAATACCAGCTGGTGTAACTGTTGAAGTTGCAAACGGTATTATTACAGTAAAAGGAAAAAATGGTCAACTAACTCAGGAGTTTTCGGACGTTACTGTTACAGTTGAAGGCGATCAAGTTCAAGTTGAAAGATCGTCGGATCACAAAGACCAAAGAGCAAAGCACGGTTTGTACAGATCTTTAATCAATAATATGATTATCGGTGTTACAGAAGGTTTTACTAAGTCTTTAGAATTGGTTGGAGTTGGTTATAGAGCTTCAAACCAAGGACAAAAATTAGATTTAGCACTTGGATTCTCTCACAATATAGTTTTAGAAATTGCTCCTGAAGTTACTTTAGAAACAATATCTGAAAAAGGTAAGAACCCTATCGTTAAATTAACATCATTTGACAAACAACTTTTAGGTCAAGTGGCTGCGAAAATCAGAGGTTTCCGTAAGCCAGAGCCGTACAAAGGAAAAGGTGTTAAATTCGTAGGTGAAGTATTAAGAAGAAAAGCAGGTAAATCAGCTTAAAAAATAAGATTATGTCATTAACAAAACCTGAAAGAAGACAAAGAATTAGATTCAGAATTAGAAAAACGATTAGTGGTACTGCTACAAATCCAAGACTATCTGTATTTAGAAGTAACAAAGAAATTTATGCTCAACTTATTGATGACGTAAACGGTGTTACTTTACTAGCAGCTTCTTCAAGAGAAAAAGAAATAGGTAACGGTACGAATATTGAAGTGGCTACAGCAGTTGGAAAACTAGTTGCTGAGAAAGCTTTAAAAGCCGGAATAGAGGTAGTAACTTTCGATAGAGGAGGTTATTTATATCACGGTCGTATTAAATCATTAGCAGAAGGCGCAAGAGCGGCTGGACTTAAATTCTAATATAGTATGTCTAATAGTAAATACAAGAATGTAGAGTTAGTAAAACCAAGTGGTCTTGAATTAAAAGATCGTTTGGTGAGTGTAAATCGTGTTACTAAGGTTACAAAGGGTGGTAGAGCTTTCGGTTTTTCTGCTATTGTAGTTGTAGGTGATGAGAATGGAGTAGTTGGACACGGTTTAGGTAAATCTAAAGATGTTTCTGAAGCAATTGCGAAAGCAGTAGAAGATGCTAAGAAAAATCTAGTTAAGATTCCTTTAAACGGTCTTTCAGTTCCTCACGAACAAAAAGGTAAATTTGGTGGTGCACGTGTATTCTTAATTCCTGCCTCTCATGGTACAGGAGTTATTGCTGGTGGAGCTGTTCGTTCAGTTCTAGAGTCAGTAGGAATTCATGATGTATTATCTAAATCACAAGGATCTTCAAATCCTCACAACGTAGTAAAAGCAACTTTTGATGCTTTATTACAAATGAGAAGTGCTTACGCTGTTGCAAAACAAAGAGGTGTTTCTTTAGAAAAAGTTTTTAAAGGTTAATTCAAGGAAATTATGGCTAAATTATTAGTAAAACAAGTTAGAAGCAAAATCAACTGTCCACTTACTCAAAAAAGAGGATTAGAAGCTTTAGGTCTACGTAAAATGGGACAAGTTGTAGAGCATGATTCAAACCCTACAATCCTTGGGATGATAAATAAAGTTAAACACTTAGTTTCTGTTGAAGAAACTAAATAACAAATACTGTTATGAATTTAAGTAACTTACAACCTGCTGAAGGTTCTACACACAATCAAAATAAAAGATTAGGTAGAGGAGAAGGTTCTGGAAAAGGTGGTACTTCTGCAAGAGGACACAAAGGAGCAAAATCTCGTTCTGGTTATTCTAAAAAGATTGGATTTGAAGGAGGGCAAATGCCACTTCAAAGACGTGTACCTAAGTTTGGTTTTACAAACATCAATCGTAAAGATTACGAAGGTGTAAATCTTGATACACTTCAACTTTTAGTTGATAATGGTGTTATCAAAGATACTGTTGATATGACAGTTTACGTTGCTAACCGTTTAGCTACTAAAAATGAAATCGTTAAGATTTTAGGTAGAGGCGAACTAACAGCAAAATTAAAAGTAACCGCTCACAAATTTACTGCTACTGCAAAAGCTGCTATTGAAGCTGCTGGTGGAGAAGCTGTAACAATGTAATTTTTCTATTAATATGAAGAAATTTATTGAATCAATAAGTAATGTTTGGAAAATTGAAGAATTAAAGAATAGAATCTTAATAACATTAGGTCTACTTTTAGTTTATCGTTTTGGGGCACAAGTTACCCTACCAGGCATTGATGCTACACAGTTAGGTAATTTAGCTGGGCAAACCAAAGAAGGAATTGGTTCAATTCTTGACATGTTTACTGGAGGTGCATTTTCTCAAGCGTCAGTTTTCGCTTTAGGAATTATGCCTTATATTTCTGCTTCTATTGTAGTTCAGTTAATGGGAATTGCTATTCCTTATTTACAAAAATTACAAAGTGATGGAGAAAGCGGTAGAAAAAAGATTAATCAAATCACTCGTTGGTTGACAATTGGAATTACTTTAGTTCAAGGTCCAACTTATATCTATAATTTATATAGAACATTACCTAGTAATGCATTTTTATTGGGATTCAATTCATTTGAATTCTTATTTTCTTCAGTTATTATTTTAGTTACAGGTACAATTTTTGCCATGTGGTTAGGAGAAAAAATTACTGATAAGGGAATTGGGAATGGTATATCATTGTTGATTATGGTTGGTATATTGGCTAGACTGCCACAAGCATTCATTCAAGAGTTTACAACTAGGGTTACCAATAATAATGGTGGTCCAATGTTGCTAGTTATTGAAATCATAGTTTGGTTGCTAGTTATTATTTGTTGTGTACTATTAGTTATGGCAGTTCGTAAGATTCCTGTTCAATATGCTCGTCGTACAACATCAGGTGATTTCGAACAAGACATGCTAAATGGAAATAGACAATGGATTCCTTTAAAGCTTAATGCTTCAGGGGTTATGCCAATTATTTTTGCTCAAGCGATTATGTTTATTCCAGCTGCTTTAGCAGGTTTATCTAAATCAGATGCATCACAGTCTGTCGTTGGTGCTTTTAGTAATATGTTTGGATTTTGGTATAATTTAGTATTTGCAACTTTAATTATTGTATTTACTTTCTTTTATACTGCCATTACAGTTCCTACAAACAAAATGTCAGACGACTTAAAGAGAAGCGGTGGTTTTATTCCAGGAATTCGTCCAGGAGTTGAAACATCTGATTATCTTGACAAAGTGATGTCTTTAATAACTTTTCCAGGATCTTTATTTCTAGCTCTGATTGCTGTGTTCCCAGCAATAATTGTAAGTGTGATGGATGTTCAACAATCTTGGGCAATGTTTTTTGGAGGTACATCATTAATAATTATGGTTGGTGTTGCCATAGATACAATGCAGCAAATCAATTCATATTTGTTGAATAAACATTATGATGGTTTAATGAAAAGTGGTAAAAATAGAAAAGCAGTAGCTTAACTTTATGGCAAAACAATCAGCAATAGAACAAGACGGATCGATCATTGAAGCATTATCAAATGCAATGTTCCGTGTAGAGTTAGAGAATGGACATATTGTAATCGCACATATATCTGGAAAAATGCGTATGCATTACATCAAATTATTACCTGGTGATAAAGTGAAACTAGAAATGAGCCCTTATGACTTGTCAAAAGCAAGAATTACTTATAGATATTAAAGGATATTCAAAATGAAAGTTAGAGCTTCAGTAAAAAAGAGAAGTCCCGAGTGCAAAATTGTGCGAAGAAAAGGGAGATTGTACGTAATAAACAAAAAGAATCCTAGATTTAAACAAAGACAAGGATAATTATGGCAAGAATAGCAGGGGTAGATATCCCAAAAAACAAGAGAGGTGTTATAGCACTTACCTACATCTTTGGATTAGGAAAAAGTAGAGCTATTGAGATTTTAGAAAAAGCTCAAGTTAGCCAAGATAAAAAAGTTCAAGATTGGAATGATGATGAGATCGGAGCGATTCGTGAAGCAGTATCAACTTTCAAAATTGAAGGAGAATTACGTTCTGAAGTTTCTGTAAACATCAAACGTTTAATGGATATTGGATGTTATAGAGGTATCCGTCATAGATCTGGTCTTCCTTTAAGAGGACAAAGAACTAAAAACAACTCTAGAACTAGAAAAGGTAAAAGAAAAACTGTTGCTAACAAGAAAAAAGCAACTAAATAATAAGTAATATGGCTAAAGCAACTGCAAAAAAACGTAAAGTTATCGTTGAATCAACGGGAGAAGCTCATATTTCTGCTACTTTTAACAATATCATCATATCTTTGACTAATAAAAAAGGTGAGGTTATTTCATGGTCTTCAGCTGGTAAAATGGGTTTTAGAGGTTCTAAAAAGAACACTCCATACGCAGCCCAAATGGCAGCAGAAGATTGTAGTAAAGTAGCTCTTGAAGCTGGATTGAAAAAAGTTAAAGTTTATGTAAAAGGACCAGGAAACGGACGTGAGTCTGCTATCCGTTCTTTGCATAACGGTGGAATTGAAGTTACAGAGATTATCGATGTTACTCCAATGCCTCACAACGGATGTCGTCCTCCAAAAAGACGTAGAGTTTAATAATATATTTAAGTATAACTAGGTAGAATACACGATTATCGAAGGATATGACCTGAATTCATAATCTCTACCTTAATAATTTTTAGAAATGGCAAGATATACTGGTCCAAAAACTAGAATTGCTCGTAAATTTGGCGAAGCAATATTCGGAGACGACAAAGCATTCGAAAGAAGAAGTTACCCACCTGGACAACACGGGATGGCTAAAAAAAGAGGAAAAAAATCTGAATATGCAATCCAGTTAATGGAGAAGCAAAAAGCTAAATATTCTTACGGAATATTAGAAAAGCAATTTAGAGGTTTATTCAAAAAAGCATCAGCTACTAAAGGTGTTACTGGTGAAGTTCTTTTACAATTATGTGAAGCACGACTAGACAACGTAGTTTTTAGAATGGGTATTGCTCCTTCTAGAAGAGGTGCTAGACAATTAGTTTCGCACAGACACATTACTGTTAATGGTGATGTTGTTAATATCGCTTCTTACCACCTAAAACCAGGTGACAAAGTTGCAGTTCGTGAAAAATCTAAATCTTTAGATGCTATCGAACGTTCTTTATCTAATTCAAGTCATGTTTATGAGTGGATTACTTGGAATAACGACGTTAAAGAAGGTACTTTTGTTACTGTACCAGCTAGACTTCAAATTCCAGAAAACATTAAAGAACAATTAATCGTAGAGTTGTACAACAAATAATAATTGACTTAGTCGAAATTTATGGCAATATTTAATTTTCAGAAGCCCGATAAAGTTATCATGATCGATTCAACCGATTTTGAAGGTAAGTTTGAATTCAGACCTTTAGAACCTGGTTACGGATTGACCGTTGGTAATGCACTTAGAAGAGTTTTGCTTTCAGCATTAGAAGGTTATGCAATTACATCTGTTCGCATTGAAGGTGTAGATCATGAGTTTTCTACTATTTCAGGAGTTGTTGAGGACGTTACCGAAATTATTCTTAATCTTAAACAAGTACGTTTCAAACGTCAAATTGAAGATATAGATAATGAATCAGTTACTATTTCTGTTTCAGGTAAAGACCAACTAACAGCTGGTGATTTTCAAAAATTTATTTCAGGTTTCCAAGTTTTGAATCCAGAACTAGTTATCTGTAATTTAGATAGTAAAATCAAACTTAATTTTGATTTAACAATCGAAAAAGGTAGAGGATATGTTCCTGCTGAAGAGAATAAAAAACAGAATGCTGCAATTGGAACTATTTTTACAGATTCAATTTTTACTCCGGTAAAAAATGTAAAATACGCTATTGAAAACTTCCGTGTAGAGCAAAAAACAGATTATGAAAAATTAGTTTTTGAAATTAAAACTGATGGATCAATCAATCCAAAAGATGCTCTTACTGAGGCTGCAAAAGTTCTTATTCACCATTTCATGTTGTTCTCTGATGAAAGAATTACACTTGAGGCTGACGAAATTGCACAAACAGAATCGTATGATGAAGAATCATTACATATGAGACAATTGCTTAAAACTAAGCTTGTAGATATGGATCTTTCTGTTAGAGCATTAAATTGCTTGAAAGCGGCTGAAGTTGATACACTTGGTGATTTAGTATCGTTCAATAAAAATGACCTAATGAAATTCCGTAATTTTGGTAAAAAATCTTTAACTGAACTTGATGAACTTGTTGCAGTTAAAAATTTAAACTTCGGTATGGACTTAGCGAAATACAAATTAGATAAAGAATAAATTACTTCATATTTTGATCTCCAAAATGGATAGCATCAAGATGAAAGTATAAAAAAACACGTCATGAGACACGGAAAAAAATTCAACCACTTAAGCAGACAGACAGCACATAGAAAATCTATGTTAGCTAATATGGCTTGTTCTCTTATCGAGCACAAACGTATTAACACTACTGTTGCTAAAGCGAAAGCGCTTAAACAATTTGTTGAGCCTTTAATAACAAAATCAAAATCTGATACAACTCACAATCGTCGTATCGTTTTTGCTTACTTACGTAGCAAATATGCAGTAACTGACTTGTTTAGAGATGTTGCAGCTAAAGTAGGTGACCGTCCAGGTGGATACACTCGTATCATTAAAGTTGGAAATCGTTTAGGAGATAATGCTGATATGGCAATGATCGAACTTGTAGATTTCAATGAACTTTACAACGGTGGTAAAAAAGAAGTTAAAAAAGCAAAAAGCCGTCGTGGTGCTAAAGCTAAAAAAGCAGATGATGCTACTGAAGCTTCTGCTCCAGCAGCCGAAACTGAAACGACTACTGACGCAGCTGAATAATTATGAAGATAATCATTCAATAAAATTTAAGGATAAGCTATTTATAGTTTATCCTTTTTTTTTTTGATTTTTTATGAGCACAGAATTCAATTTCAAAACATAAGATGTCCTGCTGTTAGCTTTATCTTCTTGCCCAAACCATGGGCAATAAGGATGCCGCTGCCATCACGGCTATAGTAGAAATTTTATTTTTTAATAGCTTTTAGAAATACAGTATAAAAGCATTTATTTCTTTTATTTTTTTGCTTTCACTATTTTAAAAAATTAAATTTGCATAATATTTAACTACAAGTGAAATTTGCTTAACGAGTTTCATCAACTTTTACAACACAAAGAAATCAACTAATGAAATACACAACAAGACAAAGCGCTATACTTTTATTGAGTGATGGTACCATTTTTCACGGTAAATCTATTGGAATCAGTGGAACTACTTTTGGAGAAGTTTGTTTTAATACTGGAATGACGGGTTACCAAGAAATATTCACTGATCCTTCTTACTTCGGTCAGCTAATGGTAGCAACCAATGCACATATTGGAAATTATGGTGTAAATGATTCTGAAGTGGAATCAGAAAGCATAAAAATATCTGGTTTAATTTGTAAAAATTTCAGTTTCAATTATTCTCGTGCAGATGCGTCAGGAAGTTTGGAAGACTATTTTATTAAACAAAATCTTATTTGCATCTCTGATGTAGATACAAGAGCGCTTGTTAGTTACATTCGTGATAACGGAGCGATGAACGCTGTAATATGCACAGATGGTACTTCTGTCGAAGATCTTAAAAAGATTCTAGCCGAAGTTCCTGATATGAAAGGTTTAGAGTTAGCTTCAAAAGTCTCTACTAAAGAACCTTATTTTTACGGTAATAAAGATGCTAAATACAAAATTTCAGCTCTTGATTTAGGAATTAAAGAGAATATTTTACGCAATTTAGCTAAAAGAGATTGTTACATCAAAGTATTTCCATTTGACGCAACATACCAAGATTTATCTTCTTTTAGTCCAGATGGTTACTTCTTATCTAATGGTCCGGGCGACCCTGAGCCACTTTCTAGTGCCATTCAGGTAGCAAAAGAGATTCTGGAGCATGACAAGCCTTTGTTTGGAATTTGTCTTGGGCACCAAGTAATTGGTTTAGCTAATGGAATTTCAACTTATAAAATGTTCAACGGACATAGAGGTATCAACCATCCTGTAAAAAACATTATTACTGGTAAAGGCGAGGTTACTTCTCAAAACCACGGTTTTGCAGTTAACAAAGAAGAATTAGAAGCTAATGCTGATTTAGAGATTACGCATTTGCATCTGAATGATGGAACAGTTGCTGGAATGAGAATGAAAAACAAAAATTGTTTCTCTGTTCAATATCATCCAGAAGCAAGTCCTGGTCCACATGATTCTTCATATCTATTCGATCAGTTTATCGAAAATATTAATAAATAATTTTAGCTTATTAAAAAAAAGAATTGACTTTCACTGTGGAGTCAATCCTTTTTTTATTTCAAGTGGTTTTGAATCTGTAATAATTGCATAATCTCTTATTATTATAAATCTAAAATTCATTAGTGAAAAATTTTTCGGTGGTAATTTCTCTTGTACTTGTTGTGAAAAGTGGTATGTGAACTTTTTAAAATTAATTACATCGTTTTCGTTAATAAGATTCATTGTTTTCATATAATGAATCAAAAAGATAGGATATATTTGTATTTTAAATTTTAAAATTTAGTAATATGAGTATAATTATCAAAATTCACGCAAGACAAATTTTCGATTCAAGAGGAAACCCTACTATTGAAGTAGATGTAATTACCGACAATGGTATTTTAGGAAGAGCAGCAGTGCCTTCTGGAGCTTCTACAGGAGCGCATGAAGCGGTTGAATTACGTGATGGTGGTAAAGCCTATCTTGGTAAAGGTGTTTTAAATGCAGTGAAAAATGTGAATACACTTATTGCTGAGGAGCTATTAGGAGTTTCAGTTTTTGAACAAAATTTAATTGATCAAATGATGATCGATTTGGATGGAACTGAAAACAAATCTAACCTTGGAGCAAATGCTATTTTAGGTGTTTCTCTTGCAGTAGCTAAAGCTGCCGCTAATGAATTAGGTTTGCCATTATACAGATATGTAGGTGGTGTTTCAGCTAATACGCTACCAGTTCCTATGATGAACATCATTAACGGTGGATCGCATTCAGATGCGCCAATCGCTTTTCAAGAGTTCATGATTTTTCCAGTTAAAGCAACTTCTTTTTCTCACGCAATGCAAATGGGAACAGAGATATTTCATAGTTTGAAAAAAGTATTACATGATAGAGGTCTTTCGACAGCTGTGGGTGATGAAGGTGGTTTTGCACCAAATCTTCCTGGAGGAACTGAAGACGCGTTAGACACCATTAAAAATGCAGTTGAAAAGGCTGGATATTCATTTGGTGATGAGATCATGATTGCTTTAGATTGTGCTGCGGCAGAATTTTATGTTGATGGTAAATATGACTATTCAAAATTTGAGGGAGAAACTGGTAAAATCAGATCTTCTGCTGAACAAGTAGATTATTTAGCTGAGTTAGTTTCTAAATATCCAATTATCTCTGTTGAAGACGGAATGGACGAAAACGACTGGGATGGATGGAAATTGCTTACGGAGAAAATAGGCGATAAAGTACAATTAGTTGGAGATGATTTATTTGTCACTAATGTAGAGCGTCTATCAACTGGAATTGATAAAGGAATAGCTAATTCAATTTTAATAAAAGTTAACCAAATTGGTACGCTTACTGAAACGATTGCTGCGGTTAATATGGCTAAAAATGCTGGTTATACCTGTGTTATGTCACACCGTTCAGGAGAGACTGAAGATAATACAATTGCAGATTTAGCAGTTGCATTAAACTGTGGTCAAATCAAAACAGGATCTGCATCTCGTTCTGATCGTATGTCTAAATATAATCAATTATTAAGAATTGAGGAAGAATTAGGAGATACTGCATATTTTCCTGGTAAAAATGCTTTTAAAATAAAATAATTTCACTTTATATTTTTCATTACACTAAAACTGTCTTTCACAAAAGGACAGTTTTTTTGTTATATTTAACACATTCATTGGGTTATTCTCTTTTTATTTAATGTTAAATTCCCTAGATTTGGTAAATTATTATTTTTAAAAGTTTATTCCAATTATATTATGTCAAAAACTGCAATATTAGAAGTTGATAGTGAGAAATTTGAGCTGCCTATCGTAATAGGAAGTGAGAATGAAGTTGCTGTTGATATTAGTAAATTACGTGATTTATCAGGAATGATAACTCTCGATCCAGGTTATAAAAATTCAGGTTCATGTACTAGCAAAATTACTTTCTTAGATGGCGAGCTTGGAATTCTTCGTTATAGAGGGTATTCCATTGAAGATTTAGCTGAAAAAGGACATTTTCTTGAAGTTTCTTATTTAGTTATTTTTGGTGAATTACCTACTGCAGCTGAATTAGAACAATTTGAAAAAGATATCAGAAGATATACTCTAGTCAATGAGGAAATGAAAAGCATCATAGATGGTTTTCCAAAAACTGCTCATCCAATGGGTGTTTTGGCTGCATTGACTAGCGCATTAACTGCTTTTAATCCAAAATCAGTTAACGCGGAGAATGAAAAAGAAATGTATGAAGCAGTTTGTAAAACTATGGGTAAATTCTTAGTTATTGCAACATGGACATATAGAAAAAGTATGGGTTATCCTTTGAATTATTACGATAATACAAAAGGATATGTGCAAAACTTTATGAGATTAATGTTTGAATTGCCTAACGAGCCTTACAAACCAAACCAAGTTGTAGTTGACGCTTTAGATAAATTATTTATTCTTCACGCAGACCACGAGCAAAACTGTTCAACTTCTACAGTTAGAATGGTTGGGTCTTCTCACGCAGGTTTGTTCGCTTCTATTTCTGCAGGTGTTTCTGCACTTTGGGGACCCTTACATGGTGGAGCGAATCAAGCAGTACTTGAAATGCTGGAGGAAATTCATAGAACAGGTGGAGATGCAGATAAATATTTGGCTAAAGCAAAAGACAAAAGCGATCCATTCCGTTTAATGGGATTTGGTCACAGAGTCTATAAAAATTTCGATCCAAGAGCAAAAATCATTAAAAAAGCAGCTGATGAAGTTTTAGCAACTTTAGGTGTTGACGATCCTATCCTTGCTATTGCTAAAAAATTGGAAGAGTCTGCACTTGTCGATGAATATTTTGTTTCTAGAAAATTATATCCAAACGTAGATTTTTATTCTGGAATCATTTACAGAGCTTTAGGAATTCCTACTGATATGTTTACGGTAATGTTTGCTATCGGTAGATTACCAGGTTGGATCGCACAATGGAAAGAAATGCGTGAAAATAAAGAGCCAATTGGAAGACCTCGACAAATTTACACAGGACATCCTTTGAGAGATTTTAAAGCATCTGATAAAAGATAAATTCAATTTTAAAAGCTTCACATAGTAGTGGAGCTTTTTTTATATTTACCAAAAGCAATACTAATGTTAGAATTAAATATAAACAATGAAACATCACGACTCAAAGCCGTGGTTCTAGGTTCAGCATTCTCCAGTGGCCCCACACCAAAAATAGAAGAAGCATACGATCCAAAATCATTAGAGCATATTTTAGCGGGAACTTATCCTGTAGAAGTTGATATGGTTAGTGAGATGAAGACCTTTGAAGAAGTACTAAAAAAATATAATGTAACTATTTTACGTCCACAGAATATCTACAATTACAATCAAATATTCACGAGAGACATCGGTTTTGTCATTGGTGATGTTTTTGTGAAATCAAATATTTTACCGGATAGAGAACGAGAATTGGGAGCAATTCAGTTTATTATTGACCAAGTTAGTCCTAACAAAGTTGTGCGTCCACCTGAGGAAGTGCATATTGAAGGTGGCGATGTTATGTTATGGAATGAGCATATTTTTATTGGAACGTATAAAGGAAGTGACTACAAAGAATATATTACAGCAAGAACTAATAAAGAAGGTGTTGATTATATAAAATCGCTTTTCCCAGATAAAATTGTAAAAGAATTTGATTTGGTCAAATCTAAAATAGAAGCTCGTGATAACGCACTCCATCTAGATTGTTGTTTTCAACCTGTTGGAAGAGACAAAGGAATTATTTATAAAAATGGATTTAGAGAGGAAGCTGATTATTTTTATTTAGTAAATCTTTTTGGTGAAGAAAATTTATTTCACATAACGAGAGACGAAATGTACAATATGAATTCGAATGTATTTTCTATTGATTCGAATGTTGTAGTTTCTGAGCGAAATTTCACTCGCCTTAATAATTGGTTGCGAATTAACGGTTTTATTGTAGAGGAAATTCCTTACGCTGAAATTGCAAAGCAAGAAGGATTGCTGAGATGTTCAACCTTGCCTTTGATTAGAGAGTAAAAAACTACTTTACTTCCAGGAAAATAGAAAAAAAGATATAAAATAACATAAAATAAATCCCTTTTTTTGGGTAGCTATTATGAAACAAACGACAAATTCCATATTGATGATTCGCCCTGTTGCGTTTCGAATGAATGAACAAACGGCTGTAAATAATTATTATCAAAAAGTATTAGACGGACTTTTGCCAGCGACAGTAAATGCGAAAGCACAGCAAGAATTCGATACTTTTGTAGAGAAATTGAGGGCTGTTGGTGTAGATGTGACTGTAGTGGATGACACTTTGGATCCGGATACTCCTGACAGTATTTTTCCAAACAACTGGATATCTTTTCATCAAAATGGAGACGTAGCATTATACCCAATGTTTGCTGAGAATCGCCGTAACGAGCGTCGTGAAGAAATACTAGATTTACTAGAAGAGAAAGGTTTTGAAATTAACAATATAGTTGATTATACTTCTGCTGAAGAGGATGGTTTCTTTCTTGAAGGAACTGGAAGTTTGTTGCTAGATAGAGCAAATAGTAAAGCGTACTGTGCATTATCTCCAAGAGCAGATGAGGAATTATTCATAGAATTTTGTGAAGATTTTGACTATGCTCCAGTAATTTTTGAAGCTTTTCAGACAGTTGGTTCCGAGCGTAAATTAATTTATCATACGAATGTAATGATGTGTTTGGGTGAAACTTTTGCAGTTATCTGTTCAGATTGTATCGATGATAAGAAAGAACGTAAAATGGTTCTGGATAATCTAAAAGAAAACAACAAAGAAGTAATTACAATTAGTGAGGATCAAGTAAATAATTTTGTAGGTAATATGCTAGAAGTGCGTGGAGCAGATGATAAAAGATATTTAATAATGAGCGCTGCGGCACATCAATCTTTAACAGCGGAGCAAATTGAGAAATTAGAAAAGCATGCTGAAATATTAAGTTCAAGCTTAGACACAATTGAAGCATGTGGTGGTGGAAGTGCCAGATGTATGATGGCAGAAATTTTCCTACCAAGAGTATAATATGTGAACGCTCTGAAAATTATTTAAAATTTCAGAGCGTTTTAATTTTTACTTATAAATTGGTTTTAATAATGTTAATGATAGCACTAACAATGTATTGTATTCCTATTGCAATTACGATAAAACCAACGATTCTAGAAATCGCTACAATCCCAGAAGCACCTAGAATTTTAGCTAAATAATGTGCACTTCTCAGTATTACAAAAATGGCAACAGCAATTGCGAGTATTGCCATTGAAGAAACTATTATTTCCCACGTTTCATCGTGTTCCTGATAAAAAGCGATAAGAAGAGAAATAGATCCTGGACCCGCAAGCATAGGAATTGCTAAAGGTGTCAGAGCAATATCATTCCTTTTTTGTGCATCTGTTTCTGCTTTTTTATTGATTCCTCTCTTTTTTGTAAATTTCCCAGAAAGTAATGAGAAACCAGAACTAACAATAATAATTCCACCAGCTATGCGTAAGGCATCGATACTGATACCAAAGAAAATCAAAACATATTGTCCAATAAAAAAGGAAACGAGTAGTATTATAAATACGTTAATTGCAGTCCATAAAGAGATTCGGGAGCGTTCTTTTTTAGTGTCATGTTGCGTCAATCCAACAAAAATAGGAACGGTTCCTATAGGATTTAACACCGAAAAAAGGGCTACAAAAAGATAAATAAATAAATCCATGTTTTGTTTTTAAGTAAGCAAAAATACTCATTTTTTATAGTTTAATGTTAAGCTAACGTTTTTTATTGATTTATAACAAAACACTAAATTAGTTACACTAACAAGGCTTTTTGCTTACTTTTGTCAAATACAATTATATACTATGATGAAGAGTAAAAAAACCTTAGTTCTTGGCGCAACTACAAAGCCAGAAAGATATGCATTTAAAGCAATAACAATGTTAGTTGATAAAGGACATTCTGTTCTTGCCTTAGGTCAAAATGCTGGTGAAGTTGCCGGAATAAAAATTCAAACTAAAGCTGTTCCAATAAAAAATATTGATACGGTTACCTTATATTTAAATCCAGCGCGTCAGCGTGATTATTACAACTACATCGTAGAGGTTAAGCCAAAACGCGTAATTTTTAATCCTGGAACTGAAAACCCAGAGTTCTACCAACTATTAAAGTTGAACGATATTAAAGTTGAAATAGCTTGTACTCTTGTTTTATTGACAACAAATCAATACTAAATTTTTCAGGAAGTTAATCTGTTTTTATTTTCTAGTGCACATTATGCTTTTCTTGTTCCTTATTTAATTTGGAATAAGAAAAGCATACCGCTATAATGCCGGATACTCTGAATTTTTTTTTATAGATGATTTACTTTTGAAAGCAGTAGTAGTTTAACTTTATTAGCAGATTTTTAAAAATTATTTCTCTCCAAAATAAATTTCTAATTTTGAAATATCTACCTTAAACGTTAGTTGCAAATTAACTACTTTTGCAGTTATGGAATTTTCTTCAAAATTAATAGAAAAAGCAGTTAATGAGATGTCTCAATTACCGGGTATTGGTAAACGAACAGCGCTGCGACTCGTTCTACATTTACTAAAACAACCAAAAGAACAAACGGGTTTTTTGTCGCAAGCTTTAGTTGCCATGCGACAAGATATAAAATATTGTGCAAGCTGTCATAATATTTCTGATAGTGTTATGTGCGAAATTTGTGCTAATAAAAACAGAAATCATCAGATAATATGTATTGTTGAGGATATTCGTGATGTTATGGCAATTGAAAATACGGGTCAGTTTAGAGGTATTTATCATGTTCTTGGTGGTAAAATATCTCCTATAGATGGTGTTGGCCCCAGCCAATTAAATATTACTTCTTTAGTTGAGAAAGTAAAATCTGGTACCGTTACCGAAATTATTTTTGCGCTAAGCTCAACAATGGAAGGAGATACTACAAATTTCTATATTTACAAACAAATCACAGAGAGCAATATTATTATATCAACGATTGCTAGAGGAATATCTGTTGGCGATGAGCTTGAATATGCTGATGAAGTAACATTAGGAAGAAGTATTTTACATCGAATACCTTTCGAAAAAGGGTTTAAAAATAATTAATAAAGTTAAAAAAATAGTGATTCTTTTAATTATTAAATGAAAAGCTATATTTGTTACTCAAATAAAATATCAAATGAGCAAATCTGTACTCTGTTTGTCCTTAATTATATGTGTGCTGTTGTCTTCTTGTATTCCAACTAAAGACTTAATTTATCTTCAGAAAAAAGATAATTCGCAAGTAGAATCAGTGGTTGCAGCAGTGGAAACAAAGCCATATCGATTGCAAATTAACGATGTTTTAAGTATTACTATAAAAGCAATTGATCCTAAATTAGTTAGTATTTTTAATACTACTAATGGTGATGCTACTGCTGGAAAATCGGAAACAGGATTGTATTTTGACGGCTTTACTGTAGATGATCACGGTAGTATACGAATTCCAGTTTTAGGCGATGTTACTGTGATTGGATACACATTAGATGAAGTGCGGTTGCGAATAGAAAAACAGCTGTTAGCCGAATATTTTAATAAGGAAGCTAATATTTTTGTGACGGTTAAGTTAGCAGGATTTCGATATACGATTAATGGTGAGATTGGCGGTCCTGGAACAAAAACTTTATTTCAAGAACATGTCAATATTATGGAAGCAATTGCAAATGCTGGAGATATAACGGTTACGGGAAATCGAAGAGCAGTGACTATTATGCGTAAAACACCAACAGGAGTGGAAATGCATGATCTCGATCTTACGGACATTAATGTAATGAAATCTCCTTATTTCTATTTGCAACCTAATGATTATGTTTATATTAAACCACTCAAACAAAAAACCTGGGGAACGGGAAAAACAGGAATAGAATCACTAGGTACAATAATTACTTTATTATCTTTAGCGACCACGACTTTCTTGCTATTAAAAAAATAAAAACCGAAATTATAAATGTTAGATATAAAAGATTTTTCAATTTTTGAAAATCAAGTCAGTTTTGACTTTAAAGGGTTTTTGATAAAAATTGGAAGTTACTGGAAGTGGTTTCTCATCAGTTTGTTGATCACTTTTACGATTGCCTATCAAGTAAACGTTCGTAAAGAGAAAATCTACGGTATGGAAACGCTTATTTCTGTTAAGGAAGAAAGCAATCCTCTTTTTACTTCAAATACAAGCTTAGTATTTAACTGGGGTGGCACTTCTGATCAAGTGCAGACGATTTCAACAACACTACAATCGCGATCGCATAATGAATTAGTAGTTGATAAACTACAATATTATATTGATTACCTAGCGCAAGGAAAATATAATTTGGTGGATGCATACGGCGCAGTTCCCTTCTATGTAAATATCGATAAATCAAAAGGACAACTTTCTGGAGCTTTAATCAGTATTAAATTTTTAAGCGAAAGCGAGTATGAAATTAAAATACCTTTTGAAAATTCAAGCGTATCCACATTAACATACTCCAACAATACATATGGAAGTACCAATGTTGAAATTGGAGATTTCGTGAAAAGATATAAAGTTGGAGAACAAGTTTCACTTCCTTTTTTAAATTGGAAATTACAAATAAACGATAATCCTGGTTTTTACAAAGGGAATGAATATTTTGTGCGTTTCAATGATTATAACGGTACAGTGTCTGCGTACAAAGGAATAAATGTTCGCTCCGATGATAAGGGCGGTTCCATCATAACGTTGGGAATGCAAGGAACGAACAAAGCTAGAATGGTCGAGTACTTAAATGCGACCGTTAAGATGCTTATCAAAAGGCAATTGGACGGGAAAAATCAGTTTGCGACTAATACTATTTCTTTTATAGATAGCACATTGGTAGCAATGGAATCGCAACTAAAGGAGACGGGAAATGAATTAAAAACATTTAGAAAAGGTAAAAATATTTATGATGTTGAAGATGGCGGAGCTAAATTCTCAGAGAAAATATTAGAATTTGATGTCAAAAAAGATGAAGTTAATCGTAAAATGGCCTATTACAATTCGCTAAAATCATATCTTAAGAATAGTGTGAATTATGCGAAACTTCCAGCGCCATCGGTAGCTGGTATCGAAGACCCAAATATTGTAGTAAATGTTTCAAAGTTGATTGCGCTTTCTGCTCAACGTTCTGAAATGGCTTACGCTGTAAAAAGTGATAAGATATTCAGTGACTTTGATAACCAAATGGAAGCGGTTAAAAACGTTTTGTTAGAAAATATAGCAAGTGCAAAATCTTCTTTACAATATGATTTAGCTGTTGTAAGTAGTAAAATAAATCAAAAGGAAAGCACTATTAAACAGCTTCCTGAGGATCAGCAAGAGTTGATTAAAATTAAAAGGAAATATGATTTAAGCGATAATATATACAGTACTTTTCTTCAAAAAAGAAGTGAAGCAGATATTGTAAAAGCAGCTAACTTATCAGATATACACTTTATCGATCCTGCTAAAGATGTAGGCGGAGGATTAATAGGTCCGAAAACATCTGTGAATTATGTTTTGGCTTTATTTTTAGGAATTCTTATTCCTTTAATTTTTGTTTTTGCAGTATTCTTCATTAATAATTCAGTTCAAAATGCGGAAGATATCAGTAAGATGACAAAAATTCCTTTAATTGGAGTTGTAGGTGTAAATAAAGAGAATACGAATTTGGCAGTTTATGATAAGCCAAAATCTGCATTATCAGAATCCTTTAGAGCCATTCGTTCCTCGCTGCAGTTTTTATACAAGAAACAAAATGTTGATGGCGCAAAGACATTAATGATTACTTCTTCGATAAGTGGAGAAGGAAAAACATTCTGTTCGATAAACATCGCTACTGTTTTCGCCTTGAGCGAAAAAAAGACTGTTATTATTGGTTTGGACTTGAGAAAGCCCAAGTTAGCTGGAGAGTTTAACTTGTCAAATGATATTGGTGTTGTCAATTATTTAATAAAGCAAAAAACGGTAGACGAGATTATCAATCATACTCACATTCCGTATCTAGACGTTATTTTATCTGGTCCCGTTCCTCCTAATCCGGCAGAGATGATTATTAACGAAGGGATGAGAGAATTGATAGATGAACTAAAGAAAAAGTACGACTATATTATTCTTGATACGCCGCCGGTTGGTTTAGTTTCGGATGCTCTAGAACTCGCACAGTACTGTGATGTAACTTTATATATTGTCAGACAGAATTTCACTAAAAAGGAGATGATTGCTTTATTGAACAATCGTGTAGAACGTGGTGAATTAAATAATACAAGTATCATTTTGAATGGCTTAGAAAATAAAGCGAAGTACGGAACAGGTTACGGCTATGGATACGGTTATGGCTATGGAAGTTATGCTAATGGTTATTATGAGGAAGAAAAATCAACTAGCGTTTACCAAAAAATAGCAAGGAAAATATTAAAAAAATAAAGCAACCATAAGTGCTTTACAAAACAAAAAAAATAAAATGGGAAACGAAAATAAGAAGGTAATCTTAATCACTGGAGGAGCTGGATTTATTGGCTCTAATCTTTGTGAATACTTTTTAGCAAAAGGAAATAAGGTCGTTTGCTTGGATAATTTTGCAACAGGACACAGACATAATTTAAAAGATTTCATCAGTAATCCTGACTTTACACTAATCGAGGGAGATATTCGCAATGCTTCTGACTGTGTAGCTGCAGTAAAAGGAGTAGACTATGTTCTGCACCAAGCAGCACTTGGATCTGTACCAAGATCTTTGAATGATCCTGTTACTACTAATGATGTCAATGTAAGCGGTTTTTTAAACATGCTTGTAGCGGCAAGAGATGAGAAAGTAAAACGATTTGTTTACGCAGCTAGTTCATCTACTTACGGAGATTCAGAATCGTTACCAAAAGTCGAAGAAGTAATTGGGAAACCACTTTCTCCTTATGCGATAACTAAATACGTTAACGAATTATATGCTGAAATATTCAGCAAAACTTACGGATTACAAACAATAGGACTGCGATATTTTAATGTCTTTGGTAGAAAACAAGATCCTAATGGAGCTTACGCTGCTGTTATTCCAAAATTTGTAATGCAAATGATGCAGCATGAAAATCCAAAAATAAATGGAGATGGTAACTATTCTAGAGATTTCACTTATATTGACAATGTCATTCAAATGAATGAATTAGCAATGTTAACTCAAAATCCTGAAGCTATTAATACAGTTTACAATACTGCTTTTGGAGATAGAAATACGTTGAACAACTTGGTCAATTATCTGAAAGAATATTTATCAGAGCACGATTCTAAAATTGCAGATGTTGAGATTGAATATGGACCAAATAGAGCAGGAGATATTCCGCATTCTTTGGCGAGTATTGATAAAGCTAAAAAATTTTTAGGATACAATCCAAAATTCTCTATGCAGCAAGGATTAAAAGAAGCAGTGGGTTGGTATTGGGATAATTTAAAATAGACAGGTATCTTTTGTAGCTCATCCGTTATGAATTTGATGGCAATGCTTATCTGATTCAAAAAATAATAATTCCCACTGCAGAACTAGGCAGCGAAAACAAAAATAGAATACCGAAAACTAATTACAGAAAATAGAATAAATGAAAATTACAAAAATTTGTTGCATCGGAGCTGGATATGTTGGTGGACCAACAATGGCAGTTATAGCTCAAAAATGTCCACACATTCAAGTTACAGTAGTTGATTTGAATGAAGAACGTATTGCAGCTTGGAACGATAAAGATTTAAATAATATACCTATTTACGAGCCAGGTTTAGACGCCATAGTTAGTGAGGCAAGAGATCGAAATTTATTTTTCTCTACAGAAGTAGACAAAGCAATTGATGAAGCGCAAATCATTTTCATTTCTGTTAATACGCCAACTAAAACCTACGGAAAAGGAAAAGGTATGGCGGCTGATTTAAAATTTATTGAGCTGTGTGCGAGACAAATTGCAAGAGTAGCGAAAGACAATAAAATTGTTGTTGAAAAGTCGACACTTCCTGTTAGAACTGCCGAAGCTATCAAAAGTATTTTAGACAATACTGGTAACGGCGTACAATTCCAAATCCTATCTAACCCTGAGTTTTTAGCTGAAGGTACTGCTGTTCAAGACTTGTTAAACCCAGATCGCATATTAATTGGTGGTGACACTACATTTGAAGGACAGAAAGCTATCCAATCTTTAGTGGATGTGTATTCAAATTGGGTAAATGCTGATAAAATATTGACCACTAATGTATGGTCATCAGAACTGTCAAAACTAACTGCAAACGCATTTTTAGCGCAACGAATTTCGTCGATTAACGCAATGTCAGAACTTTGTGAAAAAACAGGTGCTGATATAAATGAAGTTGCAAAAGCGATTGGAATGGATAGTCGAATAGGTTCGAAATTTTTAAAAGCTTCTGTTGGTTTTGGAGGATCTTGCTTCCAAAAAGATATTTTGAACTTGGTTTACATTGCAAAATCGTATGGTTTAAATGAAGTAGCTGACTATTGGGAACAAGTGATTATAATGAATGATCACCAAAAAAGAAGATTTTCCAGCAAGATTGTTCAGACGCTTTACAATACAGTTTCTGATAAGAAAATAACATTCTTAGGTTGGGCATTTAAAAAAGATACAAATGATACCCGAGAATCAGCAGCTATTTACGTTGCAAATGATTTAATTAATGAGCATGCAAAAATAGCTGTTTATGATCCAAAAGTATCAAGTAAAAAAGTACTAGATGACTTAAATTATTTAGAAACAAGATCTATAGAAAATAATGCAAATAGTATTACTTCACATTTAGATCCGTATGAAGCCTGCCAGAATGCGCATGCTATTGCAATACTAACAGAATGGGATGAATTCAAATTATACGACTGGCAAAAGATTTATGATTCCATGCAAAAACCGGCCTTTATTTTTGACGGTAGAAATGTATTAAATGGTATCGAATTAACCGAAATTGGTTTTATTTATAAAGGAATAGGTTCGTAAGTTTTTTTTTAGCAAATTTTTAATTCCTATTATTCTTTTTTTTTGATAGAATTCTTAAGGGAATTAATCCTGAAGATCAACTTTTAAGTTTACACCGAATATCTTTTGAAGTACATTTTCTATATTAATTTTAAATTTTTTATCTGATTATTGTCAATTTTCAAATTCATAAGTTCGAAAAAAGAATAGGGAAGGTTGAATGGTTTTCCTTAGTTCCATCTACTTATAAAAAGATTTAAAGGCGGAAGTAAATGTTTTTTCGAAGATATTCTAAAGAGGAATCTCTTGAATTTAATGAGATAATTAAAACCATCATTTCCTATTTGAATGTGAAAATAAATTTACTACTTTGCATTTGATGATAAAATAGTATTAATAAAAATTGCTAGGTCGCAATCAATT
The DNA here is from genome assembly GCF_003688495.1 of Flavobacterium weaverense. Classification (GTDB taxonomy): domain Bacteria; phylum Bacteroidota; class Bacteroidia; order Flavobacteriales; family Flavobacteriaceae; genus Flavobacterium; species Flavobacterium weaverense. The sequence continues at coordinate 102,387 of NZ_REFH01000010.1, forward strand.
TTAAATCAAGAAGTAGCACAAGAAGTTACTTCAAAAACGATCACATGAAAAACTGGTATGTAGTCTATACAAAACCCAAATGGGGAAAAAAAGTCGCAGAGCAATTAAATAATTACGGAATCGAATGTTATTGTCCACTTATAACTCAAGTGCGACAGTGGTCTGACCGTAAGAAAAAAGTAGAAGTTCCTCTCTTTAACTCCTATGTTTTTGTTTACATCGACGAAATGGAACGCTCGAATGTATTTCAATCTTCTGGAGCAGTTCGTTATTTGTTTTGGTTAGGAAAACCGGCAATAGTTCGTGAAGACGAAATCAAGGTTATAAAAAAATGGATGAATAATCCAGATGTTTCAGATGTGACATTAGAAGCATATAAAATAGGTGATTTAATAGAATTAGAGTCAGGACCATTCACCAGTCAAAAAGCCGTCATTCAAGAGATAAACAAAACTCACTATGTTTTAGTTTTGGAATCGCTAGGATGTGTTTTAAAAATGAAAATAAAATAATTACCAAATAGATTTATTCCTTAGGGCAATTTATATATTTATCTTTTTTGAAAATGAATGTTGTAAGGATAACAGCGTTTAATGTTGTCTGTAAAAAATTTAAATCTTTATTTCCGACAAAATTAAAGAGTGTTAAATGTCTTTTAGTAGTATAAATCATAAATAAGACTGTTTTTTGGTTCATACTCCATATATTTGCACTCTTGAAAAATTGTCTTATACTATTAATTTTAGGGTGAGCGATAACTTCTTGTGTAATAGTATTACTTTAATAATAGTCATTATCCAAATCAATGAGTTTTAATATAAAGATTGCAGTTATCGGTTTGGGTTATGTAGGTTTGCCTTTAGCACGCTTATTTGCCACAAAGCACTCTGTTGTAGGATTCGATATTAATGAAAAGCGTGTAGCTGAATTAAAATCAGGATATGATGCAACCCTTGAAATTGATTCCGAAACATTGCAAAGTGTTTTGCAAGAAAAAAACGAAAACTCGATCGGATTATATTGCTCTACAGATTTAGAAGACATTAAAGATTGTATTTACTATATTGTTACCGTTCCAACACCAGTAGATAAAAACAACCGCCCTGATTTAACACCTCTTTACAAGTCAAGCGAAGCTGTAGGCAAAGTGTTGAAAAAAGGAGATATTGTAATTTATGAATCTACGGTTTATCCCGGAGTGACTGAAGAAGAATGTATTCCAGTATTGGAGCGCGTTTCCGGACTTAAATTCAATATTGATTTTTTTGCAGGCTATTCGCCAGAGCGCATTAATCCCGGAGATAAGGAACACACTGTTGATAAAATACTGAAAGTGACTTCTGGTTCGACTCTAGAAATAGGACAAAAAGTAAATGATTTATATAAATCAGTGATTACTGCGGGAACACATTTAGCACCATCTATAAAAGTTGCTGAAGCAGCTAAAGTAATTGAAAACTCGCAACGCGATATTAACATCGCATTTGTAAATGAATTAGCTAAGATTTTCAACTTAATGAATATTGATACGCAAGCAGTTTTGGAAGCTGCGGGTACCAAATGGAATTTTTTACCTTTTAAACCGGGATTAGTTGGAGGACACTGCATTGGCGTCGATCCTTATTATCTAGCGCAGCGCGCTCAAGAATTTGGATATCATCCTGAAATTATATTAGCAGGCCGACGTTTAAATGATAGTATGGGAGATTATGTTGCGGCACAAATAATTAAACTGATGATCAAAAGAGGTATTTCAGTTAGTGGTGCAACGATACTAATGCTCGGGATCACATTTAAAGAAAATTGTCCAGATGTTAGGAATACAAAAATTGTTGATGTTATTGCCGCATTAGTAGATTATGGAGTAACTGTAACTATTTATGATCCGTTAGCAGATCCATCAGCGGTAAAGCATGAATATCAGTTGGAAACAACTCAAACTATACCGAATCAAAAGTTTGATGCGTTAGCATTAGGAGTAGCACATCAAGAGTTTTTAAATCTAGATCTATCTGTCTTGAGAAACTCTCAAAGTATTGTGTACGATGTGAAAGGAGTTTTGGGCGACAAGGCTGATGGACGATTATAGGTTTTAGTTTTAAAACAGTTGTCGTATATGGTAATTAATTGAAAAAGTAAATTCTAGGGTTTATTTATTATAAAAAGGGAGTGTATTAATTAATTATTTAAGGCCTTTAAATTTTTTTACATTGCAAAAAAAAGATTTTTCTTTGTGAGAATTAATCGTCCTTAGTATCCGCAGTCGAGCGTCAAATGTTTGAAGAATGTGTAAAAAGAAAAGCTGTTTGATCCGCCGCGGCGGAGACCTGTTTTCTTTTAGCATTCAAAAACTAATTTGACCGACGAGGACACGCAGACTTGAAATCGAAGATTCACTGAATCCAAAAAAAAAATAAAAAGATTGAAGTATTTTTTTGTTTCCGTTGCCCTGAGCGAAGTAGAAGGGTTGATCAAGCAAAAAAGAAAATTTAATTACTGAAAATAAATTTTCTTTACTTTTAGCTTGACGTAACTGTTGGAGTTTTTTATGTAGAGAAATCTAAAAAAAACATAAAAAAAAATTTTTTTGTTAAATTGATTTAGTCGATTTTAAGTAAATTATAAATATTCTCGATACTTTTATATTCTATCAAATATTGGTATAATTGATGAAAATTAATTATGCCAATGGGTTTCAAAATATATATTAACTATGGAAAAGAATTCAATCACACATGTGATACTTACAGGAGGTGTTGGTAGTCGTTTGTGGCCACTATCACGAAAAAGTAAACCCAAACAGTATCTCGATATTTTTGATGGGAAATCATTGTTTGAGATGACAGTAGATCGCAATAAAAATCTCGCTGATAAAGTAATGGTTGTTGGTAATATTGACAATTGTCATTTGAGTAAAGCAGTATTAGAAAAGTCAAATACCGAATATATTGATATTATTGAGTCCACGCCTAGAAACACGGCAGCTGCAATTGCTTTTGCTGCTTTTGCTTCGTCAGCCGATGATATATTAATTGTAACTCCTTCAGATCATATCATTGGTGAAATACAATTGTACGAGCAAGCGATTCAAGAGGCGATTGAAAAAGCAGCTAAAGGTTTTATCGTTACTTTTGGAATTGTACCGACTAAACCAGAAACAGGGTATGGTTATATCGAGCGCAAAGGAGATAATGTAGTGTCATTTCGGGAGAAGCCAAATCAAGTTTCTGCACGTGATTTTATTGCTAAAGGAAATTTCCTTTGGAACAGTGGAATGTTTTGCTTTAAAGCTAATGTGTTTTTAGAAGAACTCAAAGTTTATGCTCCGGACGTTTATGATACTTCTAAGCTAGCATGGGAAAGTAATAAAGACGGTATTCTCAATTTAGAATTATCACTTACGATTCCTTCCATAAGTGTTGATTATGCGATTATGGAACGGTCAAAAAAAATCAAAGTAGTTTCGTCCCATTTTGAATGGTCTGATTTAGGTTCTTTTGAATCTGTGTATGATTATCTAATTACGATTGGTCATAGTGTAGATGAAAATGGAAATATGGTTATTGGTACAAATAATTACACCGCCTTTATAGGTGTCAAAGACACTATTTTTGTTCATACTGAGAATGCCAATCTAATTTTGAAAAAAGAATTTTCTCAGGATGTAAAAAGTGTTTACAATGCTTTAGAAAGAAAAAAATCTAATTTGCTCGATTAATTACCTTTTAAGCTTTATTTACCGTACTGTCTATTAATTTAAAATATAATTTTTTAATTTAATTTAAAGCGAACAAAATCATCAGAGAAATTTGTTCAAATAACTCACTAAATTCAGTGATATTTACTTTCCGATATTAAAATTTTAAAAATTTAGTTAGTTGTTCTTTAATGATTTAAATTTAATTTTTAAAATCTTATTTTTTAGGACGAGTAATTGCAAAAAAGAAAATTTAAATGTGTGATATTAAAAACTATATTTGCAAAAAATAATATTTAGTAGGTATTTCTTCTTTATGAAATCTTAATTAAATTTAAAGTAGTGAAGCCATTATGGGATTCGCTGCGGCGAAGCCATTTGAACAACTAGTTTTTTACTATTGCAAATATTGTTTTCCTTACTTAATATTTGTCAACGAGAGTAAATCTACAATAAATTAACATCAGTTTTTCCAATTCAAAATTTATGAAAAAAATTATTACAATCATTGTACTATTTGTTGCTCTTACACAATCATCAGCAATGTTGGCACAAGATTTATTTAAAGGGTCAGATTTAAGTACTATACAAGTGGATAATCTATCAGATAATGATATTGCAAAAGTAAAATCACAACTGCAGTCAAATAATATTACTATTGAGCAAGCAGAACCAATGGCTTTAGGAAAAGGAATGTCTGCGGGTGAATTTTCTAAATTGAAAACTAGGATTGCAGCTTCAAAAAGCAATATTTCGACTACTGATAATTCAGCTATGGCGAAAGATTCTGGAAGAAAACAGGAAGAAATTTTAAATACAAAAAACAAAAGCAATTTAGATCCGTTGATTTTTGGATCAGAGCTCTTCGATAATCCAACATTAAATTTTGAACCAAATCTTAAATTAGCCACTCCTGTAAATTATATTTTAGGACCTGGGGATGAGTTGCAGGTGAGCGTTTACGGCGTACAAGAGTTTAACGCTAGTATTCCTGTTAGTATTGAAGGTAAAGTGAGCATTCAATATGTAGGTGAAATTCCAGTTGCTGGAATGAGCATAGAGGCAGCAACCCAAAAAATCAGGAGTGCTATTGCTAGAGTATACAGCACGGTTAGTTCTGGTCAATCACAAGTTAGTATAAGTTTAAGTCGAATTAGGACTATAAAAATCACGATTATTGGAAGCAAGCAGCCTGGTAATTATTCAATTTCTTCTTTAGCAACGGTTTATAATGCACTATTCTTAGGTGGCGGACCAGGAACGAATGGAAGTTATAGAAATATTGAGTTGTTGCGTGACAATAAGGTATATAGAACTATTGATATCTATCATTTTTTAGTAAATGGCGATCAGTCAGATAATGTCGGTTTAAAAGATAATGATGTTATTAGAATTCCAGCATATAGCCAAAGAGTTACTTTGGAGGGTCAAGTAAAACGTCCCGGAATTTTCGAAATGAAAAAGGGAGAAACTTTTGCAGATTTACTAACTTTCGCTTCTGGTTTTACAGATCTTGCTTATACGGCCTCAGTAAATGTTTCTCAAAAAACAAGTAAAGAATATAAAGTTCGTGATATAAAATCTTCAGAATTTAATACATACAAGCCATTAGCTGGTGATATATTTAGAGTTACTAAAATTTTAAATCGGTTCGAAAATAGAATTACTATAAATGGTGCTGTTTTCAGACCTGATGTTTATTCGTTTTTTGAGGGAATGCGTATTGCAGATTTGATAACGAAAGCGGATGGATTAAAAGAAGATGCATATAGTAAAAGAGCAAGAATAGTTCGATTAAAATCAGATTTAACAACTGAAATTGTTAATGTAAACCTAGAAAAAGCGTTGAACGGAGATGCAGAAGCAAACATTAGTTTGAGAAAAGAAGATGTTGTGACTATTTATTCAATTTTAGATTTTGTAGAGGAGTACAAAATAACCATCGATGGCGAGATAAAAAATCCAGGTATTTACAATTTTGACGAGGGACTCACTTTAAATGACTTTTTAGTTCAGGCTGGAGGATTAACAGGATCTGCTTCTAAAAGAGTGGAGATCGCTAGAATGATAATGTCGGATCAAATCGACGACAATAATCCAGCAAAGGCAGAATTGTTTAATATCGAAATTACTCCAGATAATAACGAGCAGGCCAAAAATTTTGAACTGCTTCCTTTTGACGTGATTAATATCCGTAGAATGGCTGTGTATGAGCGTCCACAGATGGTGACCATACGTGGAGCAGTTAATTATGAAGGAAAATATGTTTTAGCTAATAAAAAAGACAAAATTTATGATGTTATACAAAGAGCAGGTGGTTTAACTTCTGTTGCTAATGTAGAAGGAGTGAAAATTAAAAGACCCATTCAGACAAAACAAATTGAAGATGTTGAAAATGTAAATTTAAATTTAGGAAAAAAAGATTCTATTCAAAATAAATTGGTGGATAAATTAAAAAATGAAATAAAATTTGCAACAATACCAGTAGATTGGAAATCAATTGCTAAGGATCAGCTAAGCAATACTAATGTAATTTTATTTCCAGGAGATGAGATTGAAGTAGCAACATTTACAGAAGGGGTTAAAGTTTCAGGTAACGTAGTGTTGACATCTGAAATTCCTTATGAGAAAGGACGCTCTTTTGGGTATTACTTAGATGCTGTAGGTGGTGTAGATGGAAAAGCGTGGAAGAAAAAAGCGTATGTTATTTATCCAAATGGAAAAGCGGCTGTAACTAGTTCTTTCCTTTTTATTAGATCGTATCCTAAAGTAAAACCAGGCTCTCAAATAATAGTGCCAGAAAAACCAGAAGTCAAAAAGACAGGCTTAGCGGAGATTATTGGATTCGCAGGAGTACTAGCTAGCGTAGCTGGAGTTGTAATTGCAGTTCTAAGAAGATAGTTTTTAGTGCGCTAGAGATAGATGTGTTCAGTAAACAGTGTTCAGTTTTTAGTAAGCAAGTAACCGAAATCAGACAACATTTAACCCCTAATCAGCTAAATGGTTAATTGGTTATGTGGTTAATCGGTTATGTGGTTAGTTGTTCAGTTGGTTTTGAGATGGCAAGGCTATGCGGTTAAATATATTACAAATTAAACCCACAAACATCTTAACACCGTACACAAATAGACTCTAAACAATTAAGACTTTAAATAGTTAAGCTCTTAAACTCTTACATTCTTGCAACAACCATACAAAACCGATAACAGATAATGGAAAACAGATAGCATTTAACCAATTAAACCCCTAACCAGTTAAACAATTAAACAGTTAACCTCCCAATCAAATAACGGAAAACCGATAACGGAAAACAGATAACATGAACGAACAAACCCAAAACGACGAAATATCGTTAAAGGAATTAATAGAAAAAGGAAAAGAGTGGTTCAGCTACCTTTTATCACAATGGAAAATAATCCTATTAGCTGGAATAATTGGTGCAGCTTTGGGCTTAGCATACTCGTTGTATAAAAAACCAATATATACAGCAACCTTATCTTTTGCTTTAGAAGATGAAAAAGGTGGCGGAGGGCTTGGTGGTGCTTTAGGTTTAGCAAGTTCTTTTGGGTTTGACTTAGGTGGCGGTGGCGGAAGTATCTTTACTGGATCGAATCTGACCGAGTTATTCAAATCCCGTTCTATGGTGGAACAAACATTATTGACTCCTGTAGTGTATGAAAATAAAACGATTTCTCTTGCAGAAATGTATATTCAAGATAATGACTGGAGAGAAAAATGGAAAACTAAGCCAAAATTGAAATCATTACAGTTTTTACCCGAAACGAAACGAAAGTATTTTACAAGAGTACATGACAGTATTTTGGGTATAATATATGACAACCTATCTAAAACAGGATTGTCAGTTGGTCAAAAGGATAAGAAAATAGCAATTACGACTATCGATGTTAATTCCACTAATGAATTGTTTGCCAAGTACTTTACGGAAGCATTAGTTAAAAATGTGTCAGATTTTTATATTGATACTAAAAGTAAGAAGGCTAGAGAAAATATGTCTATCCTGCAAAGACAAACGGATTCCGTTCGTGGAGAACTCAATGGAGCCATTACTGGTGTTGCTGTGGCGAATGACAATACTTTTATGCTAAATCCTGCATTGAATGTACGTCGCACGCCTTCAGCAAGAAGGCAAGTAGATGTTCAAGCCAATACAGCTATTTTAACAGAATTAGTAAAGCAAAATGAAATGGCAAAAGTTGCATTACGTAAAGAAACGCCTTTAATCCAAGTAATTGATGAACCAATTTTACCTTTGAAAAAGGAGAAGTTTGGGAAAGCAAAAGGAATTGTGTTAGGTGGTATTCTTGCTGGGTTATTAATTGTATTGGTTTTGATTATGAGAAGGATTTTAAAGAGATTTTGTTAACCGCCACGATTTGTTGTTGAAAGCGCTATTCTTTTTATCAAGGATGAGGATATTAAAATAAAATTTCATTTTAATATTGAAAATTGATTTTTTGAACCCATACATACATTAATTGGGAAGTTATTGTACAATTATTTGAATAAAAAAATAAAGAGTTATCCGTGAAGTTTTTTAAAGTATCACTATTTTCAAGCCTCATTACAATAATTAAAGTATTGTCGGGGTTTGTAGTTTCTAAGTTTGTAGCGTTATTTGTTGGGCCATCTGGCGTGGCATTATTAGGGCAATTTACAAATTTTTCAACTATCGTGTTTAGTTTGTCTAATGGATCAATTGGTACAGGAGTTGTAAAATATACTGCAGAATATCAAGAAGATGATGTGGAAACAAAAAAATTGTTTAGCACAGCCTTTAGAATTTCATTATATTGTTCGGTTTTCATCGGACTTGTTATTGTTCTTTTTTGTCAAAGTTTGTCAAAAATAGTATTATTTAATGATAGTTATTATAGCGTATTTATAATTTTTGGTTTAGCAATCGTGTTCTTTTCGCTAAACACACTTTTCAGTTCTATTTTAAACGGTCAAAGTGACATAAAATATTTTTCGAGTATCAATATTATTACAACAATTGTAAATGTAATAATTAGTGTAATTTTAGTGAAATATTTTAAATTGTATGGTGCATTGATTTCTGTTTGTATTATACATTTTTTCACATTTTTTTATTCACTATTTGTTTTAAGAAATCAAAAATGGTTTTCTCTTTCAAATTTTAAAGGCGAGATAAATAAAAAATATTTAGGTAAACTTAGTGGATTTAGTTTGATTGCAATTACTGGAGCTATATGTGTACCATTGTCTCAAATGTTTGTGAGGGATTTGATAGTGAGTCAAATTGATTTACAAAGTGCTGGTTATTGGCAAGGTATGATGAGAGTCTCGGATGGTTATTTAATGATTATTGTGACATCACTGAACTTGTATTATTTACCTAAACTATCCTCATTAAAAACAGATTTGGACTTAGCAAAAGAAGTTATTTTTGCATTTAAGGTCTATATACCCATTACTATTTTTGGTTGTATTTGTATATATTTTCTAAGGTTTTTCATAATTGATGTGTTATACACAAAGGAGTTTTACTCGATGGAAGATTTGTTTTTTTATCAATTATTAGGTGATATAATGAAAGTTGCTTCTTGCATAATCGGTTATTTACTGGTTGCAAAAGCTATGACTAAGACTGCTGTTTTTACGGAATCTTTTTTTGCGTTAATGTTATATATATTGTCATTCCTATTAATAAAATATCGAGGTTTAAATGGTGTAACGTTTGCCTTTTTTATTAATTATGTGATTTATTTTATAATATTATTATTTATTTTTAGAAGTACAATTTTTACAATTTGGGAATTGATTTTTAAAACTGATAAAAAATAGAGTTTGTAAGATATTATTTTAAAAATAAATACATGAAAAAAATATTATTGGTTTTTGGAACACGTCCTGAGGCTATCAAAATGGCACCTTTGGTAAAAGAATTTTTAAAGCATTCTGATATATTTGAAACAAAAGTTTGTGTAACTGCGCAACATAGAGAAATGTTAGATCAAGTGCTAGAATTTTTTGATATTGTACCAGATTTTGATTTAAATCTTATGAAACCTGGTCAAAATTTATACACTTTAACTGCCGATGTTATTGTTTCAATGAAACCAATACTAGAAAGTTTTAAACCTGACTACGTTTTTGTTCATGGAGACACTAGTACATCCACTGCTGCTGCATTAGCTGCATTTTATGCTGGTTGTAAAGTTTGCCATGTTGAGGCGGGTTTAAGAACTTTTAGTAAATGGGCACCATTTCCTGAGGAAATGAATCGTCAGCTTACGGGACGTTTAACAGATATCCATTTTGCACCAACGGAACAAGCAAAGCAAAATTTATTGAAGGAAGGAGTTTGTTCTGATGCTATTTTTGTTACTGGAAATAGTGTGATTGATGCACTTTTGTACGCTAAAGATAAAGTTGAAGATATTCAAGATTCGCAAATAGAGTCGCTTAAGTCTATAGTTGACATTTCCAAAAAAATAATTTTAGTTACTGGGCACCGAAGGGAAAATTTTGGAGACGGGTTTGTCAACATTTGTTTAGCATTAAAAGAATTAGCTTTAGAAAAAAATGTTCAAGTAATATATCCAGTTCATCTAAATCCGAATGTTCAAAAGCCTGTTAATGAGATCTTAGGTGAGATTGAAAATGTTAAATTAATACCACCGCTAAACTATCCAGCGTTTGTATGGTTAATGAAACAATCTACAATAATCGTCACAGATAGCGGAGGTGTGCAAGAAGAAGCTCCAAGTTTAGGAAAACCTGTCTTGGTTATGCGAGATACAACTGAAAGACCTGAAGCAGTTGAGGCAGGAACGGTTACTTTGGTTGGGACAAATAGTTCCAAAATTGTTGAAGAAGCTAAGTTATTGTTGTTTGATTCTAAATTATATGAAAAAATGAGTCAGGCACATAATCCTTATGGTGATGGAAAGGCTTGTTCTAGAATTATCAATATACTTAAGTAGAGTAGTGAATATGAAGAAAGTAGTTTTTATGGCGCCTTTTCCAACTCCAGAGAATATTAAAGAGGGAATGATGCAAAGAGTTTATGCTATTGATAAAATGTTCGGAAATGACGAATATGATAAAACATATATAATTCCGAGGATTAAGGCTCTAAAAACGAAATGCAAACAAGTTGATGAAAATACTGTAGAAATTAAATTATCTATTTGGATTTCGTTTTTATTGCTATTAAGAAAATTGAAAAGTGCAGATGTTATTTATTGTCACTCTCTTTATGGATTGAGTTTAGCAGGATTCCTTTTTTTACCTTTTTTAAAAAAGAAGGAAATTGTGTGGGATGTTCATGGCATAATTCCTGAGGAAATAAAGTTTGCAAAAGGAGGGGATTTAAAATTTTTTGTCTATTCAATACTTGAGAGATTATTGATTAGTAAAGTGACCAAGGTAATAGTGGTAACTAATGCCATGAAGAGGCATTTACTTAAAAAGTATAATAATTTAGAATCAGAAATTTTAGTGTATCCTATTCTGCCTAATACAATAAATGTTGAAGACGGATTTGAAATAAATGATGGTAAATTAAATATTCTTTATGCTGGAAATATGCAAGGATACCAAAATATATCTTTGATGATTAAAAGTATTAAGAAAATGGTAAATACTAAAAATATTTATTTTTATATTCTCACAGGTCAGAGAAAAGAAATGATAGATAATTTTGTTCAAAACGGATTAGGTAATAAAGATAATATATTTATTGACTCTGTTAATCCAAGTGATTTAAATGAATATTACAGAAAAGCACATTATGGATTTGTATTGCGTGATGATATAGATGTTAATAATGTAGCTTGTCCTACAAAGATTATTGAATATCTTGCTTACGGAATAACTTGTATTACTTTGAATAATAAAATTGGTGATTTTCAAGAGTTAGGCTTTAACTATATAACTTTAGATCAATTAGACAACGAAAAGTTAAAACCTTCAAAAAGTTTAAAGAATCATCAAATATATTCTAAACTATATAGCGAAAACAAACCGTTCAAGTTAATTGATTTTGTTTTAAAATAAAAAACACATGTGGGTTTACTTTTTATTGTTTTTTCTGATTTTATTTTTTGGCGCTTTTTATAAGTACAAGCTTACAAAGAGTAGTGTTTGGTTTTTTTGGATTCTTGGTTTTATTCTTTTCTTTATAACTGCATTCAGGGCAGAGGGAGTAGATAACGACTATGTTACGTATTTAATGGCTATTACGGAAAATTGGGGCATTAGGGAACCTGCTTTTACATTTATTTCGTATTTATCTTATAATTTATTAGGTTCTACAAAATTAGTTTTCGTAATATTTGCTGCCTTAATAATTCCATTGCTTTTTTTTGGTCTGAAAGGAATAGCCCGTTTTTTTTATTTGTCGTTGTTAATTTATTATTCGTTTTATTTTTCCGTTTATGGATTTAATGCGATTAGAGCGGGAGTAGGAATTGGACTTTTCTTTTTTGCTTTAAAATATTGGATCCAAAGGAAAAAAAAAGTGGTGTTTTTTTTTTTAACTCTTGCCTCACTTTTCCACTTTTCATTCGTTATTTTCTTTCCTCTTTATTTCTTAGTAAAAGATGATAGTAAACATCTAAAAATATTTATTGGTCTAATCCCAATAGCATATTTAGCCTACTTTGTAAAGCTTGATGTACTTTCGTTATTGTTGATGATTCCTTTCCCTCAGTTACAACAGTTGGTTATTTTATACGATGAAGTTGGTAAAGATGTAGTTGCTAATGCAAATGTATTTGGATTTCTAATATTAATTAGATTATTAATTCTTTTTTGGTTGGTAATTTACCGGGAATTCTTAGCTAGTAGATTTGACGGTTTCTATATTTATCTAAAATTATATAGTATAGGATTTTTCTTTTTTATTTTTTTCTCTGGTTTTAAAAGCGGTGCGTTTAGAACTGCGGAGTTGTTTTGGGTAAATGAGTGTTTACTGTTACCTATGTTTGTCGTATTGTTTAATCCACGTTGGTTTGGCACTTTAATATTGATTTTGTTATGCGTATGTATGATGTTTTTTACGTATATTCTTAGTGATTTTTTAAGACCTTTTAACTTTAATTTTGATTTATGAGTGTAGTTGATATTGCAATGGCAACATATAACGGAGAAAAATATTTATTGGCGCAATTAGAGAGTATTCTTTCTCAATCATTTACTGACTTTCGTTTATTTATTAGGGATGATGGTAGTTCCGATAGTACAATTGAAATAATTAAATCTTATGCTAAAAAGGATAGCCGCATACACTTTATTGATGACAATTTAGGAAATCTTCGTGTATCACGTAATTTCGAGCAAGCACTTACTTATTGTACAGCACCTTATATAATGTTTGCTGATCAGGATGATGTTTGGTTTAAAAATAAAATTGATGTCTCTCTTTCATATATTAAAAAAGTTGAGTTAATAGATAAACCTGTATTAGTCTTTTCTAATTCAATTTTGTCTAGTGAGACATTAGATAAAGAATATGGAAATAATTATTCGCAGGATCTAGATGTTACCTTGAAGAGCTTTTTGTTTGGTAACGCTGGTTATCAGGGAGCCGCAATGATATTTAATCAGAAGTTAAAACAAATGGCACTTCCATTTTTAGCTAATTCTTGTGTACACGATTATCATATTTCTTTAATCGGATTGTTACTTGGTAATGTGTGTTTTATAAATACACCTTTAATGTTATATCGAAGACATAGTGATGCTACCACAAAGCAAAATTTAACTTTATTTGGTAGATTAAAGTGTCTATTTGAGGGGGATTCTATTTTATATAATGAAAAGATGTTAAATTATCTAAAAGATTTTGCGTCATTTTATAAAAGCAATATAAATACAGAGAATATTAATATATTAAATGATTATTTTGAAATAGTAGAAAATAAAACATCATTTAGTAAAAGGATTCAATTGGTTCGTAAAAATAAATTTAAAGTTAGAGGAAGTAGTAAATATTTAATCTTTAAAATATTTTTGCTAAGATGAAAGTACTTCATGTCATAAATTCTTTGAATACTGGTGGTGCTGAAAAATTGTTATTAGACACAATTCCATTATTTAATCAAAAGGGAGTTGAAGTCGATTTGTTAGTTATTGATGGAACAGAATATCCTTACCTAAATAAAATAATAGAAAAAAAAAGCTGCAAAGTTTTAACCCTTAATTCAAAAAATATTTATAGCCCCACTAATATATTTAGGATTATTCCTTACTTAAGACAATATGACATAATACATGTTCACTTATTTCCAGCTCAATATTGGGTAGCAATGGCGAAGATTATTAGTTTTTCAAATGTAAAGTTGGTTTTCACAGAACACAGTACGTCTAATAGAAGAATAAAATCATTTTTTTTAAAATTTATTGATCGCTTAATTTATTCGTCTTATGATAAAGTTGTTTGTATTACTCAAGAGGTAAGAGATGTACTTAGAGTGCATACAAAATTGGAATGCGATAAATTTGTAATAATAGAGAATGGTGTAGATCTCCAGTTAATTTATGATACTTCAATGTTTAATAGATCTGACTTAAACACTATAATAGAGAAGGGTGATGTTTTAATAATACAAGTCGCAGGTTTCAGAATTGAAAAGGATCAAAAAACAGTTATTAAATCGTTGAAATATTTACCGTCAAATGTCAAAGCTTTATTTGTCGGTGATGGAATCTTTAAGGATGAATGTGAAAAATTTGCAAATGCTCTTGGTTTGCAAAGTCGAATATGTTTTTTGGGTATACGCACTGATGTACCGGCCTTGCTAAAAATGGCGGATGTTGCAGTGTTAAGTTCACATTGGGAAGGAATGCCTTTGTCTGTTATTGAAGCAATGGCAGCAAACAAACCAGTTGTCGCATCAAATGTACCTGGGGTTTTTCAACTTGTTGAGGGATACGGTTTATTATTTGAAAAGGGAAATGAGCGAGATCTTGCAAAAGCAATTAATGAGTTGCTAAATGATGAGAAATTTTATAATAAAGTTTCAGAATCTGGTTTTCAACATGCTAAGCAATATGATATAAATGTTATGGTTAATAGGCAAATTGAATTGTACAACGATCTAATGTAATTTAGGTAAATTTCTAAATATTTATGGTAGACATTAATAAAAGAAAGGTCATACGAACTTCTACAATTTCGCTATCACTTGATTATTTGTTAAGAGGTCAGTTATCTTTCTTGAATAATGTATATGAAGTAATTGCAGTTTCAGGTCAAAATGAGCATTTAGAAAAAGTTGCAGTCCGTGAAAAGGTTCGTATAGTAGATGTTCAAATGCAGCGAGCAATAAAACCATTGCGTGACCTTTTATCTTTATGGAAGTTATTTAGATTATTTCAAAAGGAAAAGCCGCTGATTGTACACTCAATAACTCCAAAAGCAGGTTTATTGAGTATGATAGCAGCTTATTTTGCTGGTGTTCCTATACGTATTCATACTTTTACTGGTTTAATATTTCCATCAAAGACAGGAATTTTAAAAAGAATATTAATACTCATGGACAAGTTATTATGTCTGTTTGCAACAAATATCTATCCAGAAGGTAATGGAGTGAAAGAAGATTTAATTAATTATAAAATTACTTCAAAACCACTAAAAGTGCTGGTAAATGGAAATGTCAATGGAATAGATAAAGATTATTTTAATCCTGCATTGTATAGCTCAGAAGATAAAATAGAGCTACGTAAAGAACTAGGTATTTTAGAAAATGATTTTGTTTTTATTTTTGTAGGTCGCTTAGTTGGAGACAAAGGCGTTAATGAATTGATAGCAGCTTTTGAAAGATTTTCTAATGAAGTTAAAAAGATAAAATTACTATTAGTAGGCCCTTTTGAATCCGACTTAGATCCTTTAAGCTCATCAACTTTAGGAATAATAAAAAGCAATAGAAATATAATCTCAGTTGGTTTTCAACCTGATGTAAGAACTTATTTTGCGATATCTACGGCTTTAGTATTTCCCAGCTATAGAGAAGGATTCCCAAATGTTGTGCTGCAAGCTGGTGCTATGGGATTACCAAGTATCGTTAGCAATATTAATGGATGTAACGAAATAATCATTGAGGGTGAAAACGGCGTGATTATTCCGGTAAAAGATGGGGACGCAATTTATAATGCTATGAAAAAAATGATAGATAATGACTTTATTAGAAATAGAATGCAACAAAATTCTCGCCTAATGATTGTATCCCGATATGAACAACAAATTGTTTGGGACGCTATTTTAGCTGAATATAAAAGATTAGAGAAAAATGTATAAATACTTTTTTAAAAGAATAATTGATTTTATTGGATCGTTAATTGGATTTCTGATCTTAATTCCGCTGTTTATTATTATTACAATTGGATTGTTTTTTGCTAATGATGGTAAACCTTTTTTCTTTCAAGCTCGTCCTGGTAAAAATGGTAAGATATTTAAAATTATAAAGTTCAAAACCATGAACGACAAGAAAGACACAAAGGGCAACCTTCTTTCAGATGCAGAGAGATTGACAAAAATAGGTTCTTTTGTACGTAAGACATCCTTAGATGAAATACCTCAATTGCTGAATGTAATTAAAGGAGAAATGAGTTTAATAGGTCCTAGACCACTTTTGCCTCAATATTTAGCCCTATATTCTGATTTTCAAAACAGAAGACATGAAGTAAAACCAGGCATCACTGGTTGGGCACAAGTCAATGGTAGAAATGCGGTTAGTTGGGATACTAAATTTGAATTAGACGTATGGTATGTAGATCATATTTCGTTACTGTTAGATATAAAAATTTTATTCATGACTATTCAAAAAGTAGTGAAAAGTGAAGGTATTAATGCTGCTGACGCAGCAACAATAGAACCTTTTAATGGACAGTAAAATATATTTATACGGAGCAAGTGGACATTGTAAAGTAGTTGTAGATATTCTAAAGTCTAATAACGAAAAAATTGAAGCTATTTTGGATGACAATCCAAAAGCAGCAAGTTTATTAGGCATTCCGGTTATTCCTAGTGCCGATTGTAAAGATTTGAACAGTAAAAAAATTCTAATTACGATAGGAAATAATAGTATTAGGAAGAAAATTTCTAAAACTATTAATAGTCGTTTTCATATTGGGATACATGCTAAAGCAATTGTATCTTCCTTTTCAGAAATTGGAGAAGGTACAGTAGTAATGGCTGGAGCAATTTTAAACGCAGGGAGTTCTATAGGAAAACATTGTATTATTAATACAGGAGCAATAATTGAGCATGACTGCTTTGTTAATGATTATGTGCATGTTTCGCCTAATGCCTCCTTGGCAGGCGGTGTAATTGTAGGGAGAGGAAGTCATATTGGTATTGGTGCTTGCGTAATTCAAGGTGTTAAAATTGGTAAATGGACATCGATTGGCGCGGGAGCTGTTATAATTAGAGATGTTCCTGACTTTGCTGTTGTTGTAGGTAATCCAGGTAAAGTAATAAAAATTAAAGTTAATAAATCAAATGAAAAATTCTAAAATATGGCTTTCTTCTCCACACATGGGAGGTAACGAGCAAAAATTTGTAAAGGAAGCTTTTGATACGAATTGGGTAGCTCCACTGGGCCCTAATGTCAATGGACTTGAGCTGGATCTTGAAAATTACTTAGGTAATGAATCTCATGTCGGTGCGCTAAGCTCTGGTACAGCTGCGATACATTTAGGACTTATTTTATTAGGTGTACAATTTGGTGATGAGGTTATTTGCCAAAGTATGACTTTTTCGGCTTCAGCTAATCCAATTAAATATTTGGGAGCAACTCCTATTTTTGTTGATAGTGAGGACGAGACCTGGAATATTTGCCCTAAAGCATTGGAAGAAGCAATTGTAGATCGTATCGCTAAAGGTATGAAACCAAAAGCTATTATAGCAGTGCATTTATATGGTGTTCCGTATCAAATTGAAGCTATAAAAGCAATCTCTGACAAATATGATATTCCAGTTCTTGAAGATAGCGCCGAGGCTTTAGGAAGTTCTTATAAAGGTCAAAAGTGTGGCACATTTGGCGATATTGGTGTTCTGTCGTTTAATGGAAATAAAATTATCACTACTTCAGGAGGTGGAGCAATAGTAACAAAATCAGAAGTCTTGAAAGACAAAGCTGTTTTTTATGCCACTCAATCGAGAGACGACGCACCACATTACCAACATTCAGAAATTGGATACAATTACCGAATGAGTAACATCTGTGCTGGAATTGGTCGTGGCCAAATGGAGGTTTTAGATGCGCATGTACAATTGCGTAGGGATATGAATGAATTTTATGTGAAACTTTTTCAGGATATTGATGTAGTTAGTGTTTTTACGGTGCCTAATGATCATTATTTTGCCAATTATTGGTTAACAGCAATTGTTATTGAATCTAATGTTGTTAAAGGAATCGATCGGGAAGCATTGAGACTCGCTTTTGAAGAGGCTAATATTGAATCTAGACCGTTATGGAAACCAATGCATTTACAACCTATTTTCGAAAAATATCCTTTCTATGGAAGCAATGTAGCTGAAAATTTATTCAAAAAAGGTTTGTGTCTTCCATCAGGATCCAATTTGACGGATGGTGAAAGAGAAAGAATAAAAGAAGTTGTAATTAATGTTTTTAAATAATTTTCTATTGATTATAACAAAATGTTTTTTTACAGATTTATTTTGTCAAGAAATTTGAAGCTGTATTTTAAGATCAAAGGATGTAAACTCTAAATATGTTTAAATTTTCTTTTGGAGTTTACATCATTTATTATTTGTATCTATGTTTATAATTGCTTCGATAGCGTATGCATTTTCAATATTTATTGATGTTTCAGTATATCACTTCAAATATTATATACAAGACAATAAAAATACAAGACATCTATTATCTTTGATAAATATTTTTCAATATTGTTCGCGTGGCTTTATTTTGATCTTCATTCCAATTATGGCTTATACAACCGAGTCGATAAAGAATAAAAATGAAGTTTGGATGATTACTATATTAGCTCATTTTCTAGTTATTTTGTTCTTATTACCGCTGTATTCTTTTAAATTTACTTCATCTTTTTCATTAAAAATTATTCAGCTTTTGAATCTCCTTTTTGGAAAATCCAAACCTATAGTTTATGAAAATATGAAAGGTTATTCCAGTAATGAAGAAGTTTTATCTGGAAAGTGGAAATTATTTATTACTAATTATATTGCTGGTTTTTTATTTTCAATCAGTATAACCTTTCTATACTACGTAAGTTTTTCTTATCCTCAAAAGGCATTAATTTTAAGCTCGATGACGCAAGTGATTAATATGTTTGGTTCTATTATGCTAATACTTTTTATTGATCCAAAAATAATGGGAGCAATAGATGATGGAGGCGGATATAAAGAAATTCAAATTTTAACTTCGAGTCGTATTTTAGTGCACATTACTTTAGTACTAATTCTTGTTTTTATTAGATGACACTAGTTTTTTTTGCTTTAATATGCACTTTTTTATCTTTTTATTTTGCTTGCTTAACCGGTGTCACAATAAAACGGAAAATAGTTTTTACAGGTTGTTTTATTGTATTTTCTTCTCTATTAAGAGTGCTAATAAATGTTAATTTAAATAACGACTATTATTACTATTATAATTTTGATATTTTTCATAAACCTACAAGTTTTCTTTCATTTGCACTAAATGAGCCCTATCTTTATTCATTGTATTTTTTTTTTAGTACGTTTATCGATACAAAAGCGAATGTTTTTCTTGCTTTGTATTGGTTTAATTTTTTAATAAACTCTATTTTTTATATATGGTTACTTTATATAAAAGATGTAGAAACATGGAAAAAAATACTTCTTTTCGTTTTGTATTATTTTATGTTTGGTTTTGTCCTTCTTAGGAATGGTCCTGCTTATATCTTGTTTGCGATGTATTTTTATTATTCGTTTAGGGAACGGAAATTTAATTGGGTTTTTACAGCGCTATTTATGCACATAAGTTCGTGTTTTATGTTGGTTACTTATTTCCATCATTGGCGATACTATTTTAGAGCGTTATTTGTAGCTCCTATCATAGTTTTTCTTTCTTTTTTAGTATTAAAACCTTTTTTGACTTCAGTGCGAGAATTTGATAGTATTTTGTCTAAAATTAGTATTTATTCAAATGGGTTCCCTATAAATACATTGATGCATCTGTTGTTTTTTGTATTTATAATAGTTTTAACTGCAGTAGGTTTTTTGTTGTATAGAAATAAAATGTTGCATCCTATTTTGGTTACTACGCTGTTAATTTACTTTATTGCTTTTTTAATAAGTCCTGTCGTTGCGCATCGATTTTCACCGTATTTGCTTTTTGCCTTGCTATTTTTTCCATTTGAAGAAATTAAATACACTAAATTAATGCGTATTTTGAACAGTTTCAGTGTTTTATTACTTCCCATATTTATTTACACCCTTTTCAATACACATAAAACAAAACTTTACATGGAGCTTTTTATGAAATAAAGTTATATAATTTACAATCCTTTTAATAACTGGGATTTGAATCCCTTAAAAATAAAATTTTAAATGACAGTAGAAACAACTTCAATAAAAGATTTAGTTGTAATCAATCCAACCGTATTCAATGACGAGCGCGGTTATTTTTTTGAAGGATATAATAAAACTAAATTTAACGAAAATGGAATTATGTACAATTTCATTCAAGATAATCAATCATTTTCTACAAAAGGAGTGATTCGTGGTTTGCATTTGCAAATTAATCCTTTTGCACAAGCAAAATTAGTACGAGTATTACAAGGAGAAATCCTTGATGTGGCCGTAGATTTACGTAAAAATTCACCAACATACGGGCAACATTTCAGCGTAAGATTGAGTGCGGAAAATAAAAAACAATTGATGGTACCACATGGTTTTGCTCATGGTTTTTCAGTATTGAGTGATACTGCGTCGGTTATGTATAAAGTAGATCAACTGTATCATAAAGATAGTGAAAGAGGAATTCGCTATGATGATCCTATGTTAGCTATTGATTGGCAAATAAATCTTGAGGATGTAATTGTTTCTGAGAAGGATTTAGTTTTACCTAATTTTGACCAAATTGATTTGGAATTTTAAAGGAACTTACGGCTATTTAGAGGTATTAATTACATTTATTAAGCACAGCTTTTTCTTTTACAGTACTAAAACAAATAGCCTTTCCTTAAAATTTTAAACACATTTCACAAACCCTGATACGTATTACGTAATCAGGGTTTTTTACTTTAAGACAGTTAGTCTTAATCAAAACCTATATTCAGGACAATGAGGCCAGTGTAATGACTATCCTTCAAATTCCCTCCACCTTTCTCTCAATTCCCTTCCACCGTTCTCCCAATTCCCCTCCACCATTCTCCCAATTCCCTCCCTTGGAGGGGTGCCCGCGGATGCGGGTGGGGTGGTACCTCTCGTAACCCCCCTCTCAAATCCCAGAACCATCTCTCCAAATATCTCATACAATCAATCTTTCTCTCAATTCCCCTCCATCTTTCCCTCAATTCCCTTCCACCGTTCTCCCAATTCCCCTCCTTTGGAGGGGTGCCCGCGGATGCGGGTGGGGTGGTACCTTCCACAAGCCTTAAAACCCTATAACCGACGTCCAATGCCCCTCCTTATATCTTCCCATCCCATCCCATCTCTTAAAGATATAACAATAACGGCCTAAATTTTCGGCTCCCTTTAGTCCCGACGCTTCGGGAGGGGAAAACCGAAAATTGTAACCCTTTTCACAAGGTAAACTTCCAGCTTGTCCGCCGTGGCAGATTCAGCACAGGTTTAATTGTTTGTTTTACAGCAGTCAACGAGTCTTAGGCGCTATGTGAAATACATTTTTTTTTACTACTACTGTTCTTTACAAGGTTTCTGAAAAAGCCGCAAGGCAGGACTTCTTCTCTGAAAGGTCTTTTAAAAAAATATAAGTCTCATATTAATATGAGCCTTTTTTTATCCCCACTTATCTCCCTGTTAGCTAAACACCGCAAAACTAAATTGCAATCCCCCCTATTATCTCATACCATTCCATCTCTTAAAGATAGAATGACTAAATACTTAGAAGAGAAATGCTCCGCTTTTGACAACAATTACTTCCGAATTAACAACTTTTCTGCTCTAGATAAAACAAAAAAAAAGATGCTACTGAGCATCTTTTTTTGTTTTTAATACGAAATCATCATTTATTCTGGAACCATATTTTTCTTCAATTAATTTAAAAAAATCTGATAAATCAATTTTTTTGTAAAAACAAATAATCGCTAATGTTGATATCGGTACTCTATAAGGTTGATCCTCTATAATTTTTTTTATAATATGTCGATGCACTCCTAGTTCTTGAGCCTGGGGTAAAATAGGTCTATTAACATTCAACCATTCATTCCTAATATAATCACAGATGAATTGATCAAGCAAGAATACAACTGCCTCTTTATTAGTATCTGAAGATTTATTATTTGTTTTTGTAGCCATTGAGACAAAAGAATATATTATTAACGATATTTACTGTCACGATAGTGACAGTTTGATATTTTTTTACTATGTTTGTAATTGAATACATATATTTGCGTTTCTTCATTTAAAATATTTGAAGCATTCGCTTTGAATCTCGCCTTTGAAAACTGGTAATTTTGCAACGAGATGATAAGTAAGATGCTCACGCCCCATGGCGTGGGCTCACTTATTGTTGCAAGGTATACCAGTACCCCAAAGGCAATAAGCTGAGTTCCATGCCATTTTTTATGCGCAAAAGTCACTCGCTACTATTCTTAGCAAATCTTCTTCTTCTTATTTAAAGTTTCGCATAACAATCAATTTATTGAATTAGTAAGAAATACGCTGCCTGAGTCGGGCTGCAACTGGCAATGGCGGTGTACTTTCCTGTTTTTAAAATGCTAAATCCATCTGCCTATGCAGTAAGCACATAAAAATCATTTATAATCTGCGCAATCTGTGGCAAGAAGTTTAGGACAATTAACTTCGTTCAAGGTTGACATTACAAAAACCTTAGAACTCCGCGCCAAATAGGGTGGAGGATGGCATTTAAATAAATCGCGCGTAACAACTAAGAAATAATTGAAAATAGTATAAACTAATAATCCAGCTTATGGCGAAATAAAAAACTACAACTACTAAAAACAGCTGCACCGCAATGGTTCCTTGAACTGAACACCTCTTTAATTTAATTTGAATTTAGTATTAAATGGTGCAGCTTATTTAATAGCAATCGCTCGCAGACAACCGACAACATAAAACTAATAACATAAAATAGACAGCCAAAAACACATAACCGTAAACACATAACCGAAATCAGATAATCGAAAACGGAAAACAGACAACGGAAAAAAGACAATACACAACAGAAAATAAAACCAGATCGCCTTAACAGCACATAACATGATACCTAACCGATACTTCTAAACAGTTAATCAATTAACCAATTAAACTCCTAACCACATAACACAAAACGCCTATGACTAAATATAAAAACCTTTGTGGCTAATCACATACTCGCTAACCCATAGCGGAAAACAGATAATAGATAACCGACAACAGATAACCGATAACCGCAACTAGAAAAAAAACCAGATCGCCTTAACAGCACATTACATGATACTAAACCGGTACCCTTAACCAGTTAACCAAATAACCACCTAACCAATTAATCATCTAACCACATAACACAAATCGCCTATGACAGAATAAAAAACATACTTAGAGACTTTAAGACATTTGACTTGAGGATTTTAAGACTTATAAAAAAAAGGCCCTCTAACTCTTCTTGGCGGACGAATAGAGGACCACAGCAAACAAAACTGACGTCTCATTAAACTTTAAACCAAAATTATGAAAAATTATTCATTAGGCAAGGGGATAAGGGCAATGGCGTATTCCTTCATTTTGGGAGTATCCTTGTTCTCCTCTTCAAGCAACGCCAATAATACATTGGCCTATGCAACAGTTCAGCAACAACAACCATCAAAAATTAGTGGTACGATCACAGATGGTATTGGGCCCGTACCAGGAGTAACTATTGCTGTCAAAGGAAAATCCCTCACCGTAATATCAGATTACAAAGGGGAGTATGTAATTGAAGCTTCTCCAACTGATATTCTGGTCTTCTCCTTCATGGGATTCAAAACAGTAGAGGTAAGCATTAGCTCACAAAAAATAGTAAATGTAGAACTCAAGGAAGACGCCACAGCTCTTCAAGAAGTAAAAATCAATGCCGGATACTATTCCGTCAAAGAAAAAGAACGAACTGGGAGTATTGCGAAAATCACATCAAAGGATATTGAGACGCAGCCGGTAACGAATGTACTTGCTGCTATGCAAGGCAGGATGGCTGGAGTTAATATTACGCAACAGACTGGAACCGGCGGTAGCAACTTCAGTATACAGATTCGTGGTTTGAACAGTTTACGTAAGGATGGGAATGCCCCACTATATATTATTGATGGTGTACCCTATTCTTCGGAATCAATTGGGTATGGAATAACATCAACCAATATGCCCGGCCCTACCAGCCCCCTTAATAATATTAACCCCGCAGATATTGAAAGTATCGACGTATTGAAAGATGCCGATGCTACCGCCATTTACGGTTCACGCGGATCGAATGGGGTAGTGCTTGTTTCAACCAAGAAAGGAAAAAAGGGTAAAACGAAATTTAGTGGAGCTTTATCTCAAGGCACTGGAAAAGTAGTGCGATATATGAAGATGCTTAATACGGAACAATATCTGGCAATGCGTGCCGAGGCATTTGCCAATGACGGTATCACAACATACCCAGACGACGCCTACGATATCAATGGGACTTGGGATAAAAATCGATATACGGACTGGCAGAAAGAACTGATTGGTGGTACAGCACAAATAACTAACATAAATGCATCAGTATCCGGCGGTTCTGACTTAACGCAATTTTTAATAAGTACTAATTATTCAAAAGAAACCACGGTATTTCCAGGTAATTTTGCCTACAAGAAAGCAAATGTACGCCTTAATGTTAATCACGAATCAGAAGATAAAAAGTTCCGTATCAATTTTACGGGAGGTTATACGTTGCAAGGTAACAATCAACCTTCTACTGATCTGACTACAGAGGCTTCACTACTTGCCCCAAATGCGCCAGCATTATACGATGAAGCGGGTAATTTGAATTGGGAAAATAATTCATTCAATAATCCTCTACGCAATTTAAACGGATTATTTAAAAGTAAAACCTATGATCTTGTTGCTAATACACTACTAAGTTATTCATTGATTAAAAATACAGAAGTCAAGGTAAATCTTGGCTATACAGACCTGAACCACGGGGAAAGTAGTACGTTTCCTTCTACGATCTATAATCCTGCATTCAGCTTCGGGAGTGATATGTCCTATATATTCTACAACACTACTGCAAGGCAATCTTGGATCATTGAACCACAATTGAACTGGAAGGCATCTTTACGTGATATTAAAACGGACATCTTAATTGGAAGTACATTTCAACAGCAAAATAATAAACTACAGGCTTTTCAAGGTAGCGGATTCACTAGTAATAGTTTGATTTACAACCCCGCAGCTGCCAGTACGACACAAGTAATGGCGCACAATGAATCCGTTTATAAATACCACTCTTTATTTGGTCGAATCAACCTTAACTGGAAAGAAAAGTACATTATGAACTTAACAGGACGTCGCGACGGATCTAGTCGTTTTGGTCCTGGGAACAACTTTGCATGGTTTGGTGCTGTAGGCTTTGCTTGGATTTTCTCCATAGAAGATTTTTTTAAAGACAACAATATACTAAGTTCAGGAAAACTTAGGACAAGTTATGGTACTACAGGGAGCGATCAGATTGGTAATTATCAATTTCTAAACTCTTACAGTCCGGCTAATGCTTATTACCAAGGTGTTATAGGATTGCAGCCCACAAGATTGTATAATGCAAACTTTGGTTGGGAAACTAATAAAAAACTAGAAATAGCTATTGAGACTGGTTTTTTTGATGATCGATTATTTTTTACAGCTGCGCTGTATCGCAATCGTTCTTCAGATCAGCTTGTAGGTATTCCTC
This sequence comes from Flavobacterium weaverense, assembly GCF_003688495.1. Lineage (GTDB taxonomy): Bacteria > Bacteroidota > Bacteroidia > Flavobacteriales > Flavobacteriaceae > Flavobacterium > Flavobacterium weaverense. The sequence goes on from NZ_REFH01000010.1 coordinate 128,151, forward strand.
TTCCCGGTACTACCGGGTTTGCATCCCTGCAATCTAACCTTGATGCTACAGTGGAGAATCGCGGTTTAGAATTAACTATACGAACGGTAAATTTGCAAACAAAAGATTTTAGCTGGATAAGCAGCCTAAATTTTTCTACAGCAAAAAATAAATTGATAAGTTTTCCGCATCTTGAAGAGTCTACATACAGCAATAAATATGTCATTGGTCAACCTTTAAATATACAAAAAGTGTATCAATATAATGGTATTGATCCGCAAACTGGAATGTACTCTTTTGAAGATGTTAATGGAGACGGTAAAATTACAGCATTAGAAGACAAACAGACAATCAAGGATTTGAATCCATCTTACTTTGGAGGTGTTCATAACCAATTTAAATATAAACGCTGGAATCTTGATTTCCTCTTCCAGTTCGTGAAGCAGAAAAATTTTAATACCGCTGCTATGATTGCCGTTCCAGGAACAAAGTTTAACCAACAAATAGCAGTGTTAGACCATTGGCAGCAACCTGGCGATGCAAGTACTACTCAAATTTACACCTCTGGGGCTAACCAAGCTGCTGTACAGGCACTTTATAATTATGTTGCAAGTGATGGCGTAATTTTGGACGCTTCGTATGTAAGACTAAAAAACATTGCACTAAGTTTTGACTTTCCAAATAAATGGTTTCCTAGTATGAATTGTAAGGCTAGGCTTGAATCTCAGAATCTGCTGACCATTACCTCCTTTAAAGGCTCCGATCCTGAATCAACCAGTATTGGTTTTACACCTCCTTTGCGTGTCATCACTGCGGGTCTCCAATTTAACTTCTAACTTTTAAATACAAACTAAAATGACGACAAATAACTTACATCACTTTTGCTCCACTAACAGCGCGAAAGTACTATGGAAAATTAGGATAACTTTCGTATCTCTTTTTTTTATTTGCCTCAGTAGTTGTGATAGCTTTACTGAAACCGACATACCTACATCAGAACTCAACGAATTTGCAGTGTTTGAGCAAAAAAATACTGCAAATGCAGCTATGACTGACATATATGCCAAGATCAGAGATAATGGTATATTAACCGGTAAAACATATGGAACTGGTAAAATATTGGGACTTTATACAGATGAACTTTCTTGGTGGGGTGGAGACGCCGATCCCTCAAAGCAGTTTTACAGTAATAGTGTACAAGCTAATAATCTTGTTATAGCAGAATGGTGGAACTCAGCGTACAATGCAATTTATGCCAGTAACGCAATTATTGAAGGTGTTACGGCTTCTACAGCACTATTAAAATCTGATAAGGATCAATTATTAGGGGAAGCAAAATTTGTTCGAGGACTTTTGTATTTTTATCTGATACAGCTTTACGGAGATGTACCCTACATTACAACTACTGATTATACTGTAAACGTAAAAGTGAGCAGAATGCCGAAAGTTGAAATCTATAATAAAATAATTAAGGATCTAAATGAAGCCAGCGAGTTGCTTCCAAAAAATTATATTTCGGAAGGACGTGTGCGACCAAACTTTTATGCGGCAAAAGCGTTGCTTGCTCGTGTTTATCTTTACAATAGAAATTGGGATGAAGCGGCTAATAGTGCATCAGCTGTACTAAACAATACTGAAATTTACATTTGGCAAGAGGATCTTTCAAACGTTTTTCTAAAAACTAGTACGACCGCAATTTGGCAGCTTATGCCTCGTACCGCAATACGGAACTCTGATGATGCTTTTACGTTTATATTTAATTCAGGACCACCACCGCAAGTTGCATTAAGCATGAACTTAGTCAATTCCTTTGAGTCAGGGGACTTACGCAAAAAACTTTGGACTCGCGCTATAACCAATGGTCCAAACACTTGGCACCATGCTTATAAATATAAAAAATCAAGCACAAGTAACCCTCAACAGGAGTATAGTATTGTCCTACGTCTTTCTGAACAGTACTTGATACGAGCTGAAGCTCGCGCGCAACAAGGAGAACTTATAGGTGCAAAGGAAGACTTAAATAAAATAAGAAATACAGCAGGGCTTCCAAGTACTACAGCAGTAAGTCAGTCCGAAATAGTAATTGCAATCTTAAAAGAAAGACGTGTTGAGTTCTTTACGGAATTCGGACATAGATTTATGGACTTGAAACGCGCAGAACAACTAGATCTCGCCTTAAGAAATGTGAAGGAAAGCTGGAACACGACTGACAAACTTCTGCCAATACCACAGAACGAAATCAATTTAAATCCTGCAATTGCACCACAAAATCCTGGGTACTAATGAGGGCACTACATTGTAATAGCAACAGGGCATTTCTAAATAGTTTGTGCCTGCAGGATTTTATACTTTTTATTTTCCTTGCTTTAGGTAACTGCCCGTCTTGGGGGCAGTTTAAGCAAATGAAAGAACTAGATGCACAAGAATACCATTTGTGGAGTTTACCGAGTATTGGAGAGATTACTTCTGACGGAAAGTGGATGACCTATAGGATTAATTACGAAAAGGCAGATACACTAACCGTAAAAGGCATTGAGGGAGGTAAGAACTATCAGTTTGCCTCGGGTTTCAATGGGCGGTTCTTCGATAGAGGAATGTTTGCTTGTCAAACTAAAGATAGCCTCCTTAGCATTGTAAATCTTAAAACAGGAAATAAAAAGTCTTTTGATAAAGTAACTGACTATGCCGTTGCAGGAAGATATTTACTTATTCTTAGACAGGAGAACGGGCTTAAGAGCCTTATTATTTCCGACGCAACAGCTAAAAAGCGATATACCGAAAAGAATATTATTGAATTTAAAATCAGTCCTGACAATAATATGGTTGCGGTGACTATTTATACTGACGGAAGCTATTTTGTGAAAAATATTACATTGGGAGAAAGGATACTTATACACCATATTTATCAAAATGCTTCAGCACAATGTAAGCGACTAACATGGTCCTCAGATAGTAAGAGTTTAGCTTTTTTACAGATTGGAGATAAATCTTCGGAGCTTTACTGTTATCGACTCGATGGTGAAAAAATGATTTCATTTGGACCTTCCGATAAAACTAATTTTCCGAAAAATAGCTACATAGATGCTGGCCAACCATTGGATTTCTCAAAGGATAATCAACGAATTTTTTTTAAGATGCGACAAGTCATAATTCCTACGAACACAACTGGCAAAAGCGATGTGCAAATTTGGAATGCAGCCGATAAATGGATTTATTCAGCAGAACAAATAATCAAGGGCTGGACAGTTAATCCCAAAATAGGTATGTTTGAGCCAGATACAGAACGCTTTTTGTTTATTACTGACACTATATTTCCAAAAGGCTTTTTGACTGCTGACAAGCGATACTCCGTATCATACAACCCTAAGGAATATGAGCCGCAGACAAAACCAAAAGCAGATGTAGATTTGTACCTGACTGAGCTCTCGACCAATAAAAAGGAAATGTTGTTAAAGCGATTTCGAGGTGATGATGACAATATACTGCTGTCTCCAACGGGTAAATATCTAAGTTACTTTAAGGAAAAGTGTTGGTTTGTTTTTGATGTTGGCAAAAAGACACATCTTAATCTGACTGCTGAGTGGAAGATTCCTTTAGACGAAGTTGAATTTGATATGGCCGGAGAAAGCCCCGCCTATGGATTGGCGGGATGGATGGCTAATGAAAAAAAAATGTTAATTTATGATCAATTTGATATTTGGGCAGTGGCAGCTGATGGTTCTGGAAAGCAAAAATTAACTAATGGAAGGGAGAGGGGAGTTGTGTTTAGAATAGTGCCACAAAATGATACTGAAAGGGGGTCATCAGACAACCATCACACAATTTTGGGAAACTATGATCTGGGAAAAGGTATAGTATTGCGTGCGACTACAAGTAACCATCTCAAAAATGGTATTTTTTACTTAACAACAAAATCACTACAAGAGATTGTTTTTAAAGAAAAGGGAATATACAATATAACCAAAGCAAACAAAGCGAATACATTTGCTTGGATTGAAGAAAACTACAATAATGCGCCGCAAATAATGACTTCTAATGAGGCGCAAAAACCTAAAATTTTGCTTGCCACAAATCCGCAACATCATAACTATTTTTCGCATGAAGCCGAAGTTATTAATTATACGAATGCTAATGGGAAGACTTTACAAGGTATGCTTTATTATCCCTATAATTATGAGGTAGGCAAAAAGTTTCCAATGGTCATGCATATCTACGAAAAACAGTTCGCTGAAATTCATAGATTTATACGACCAAGTCTTTATAATAGTACTGGATTCAATATAGCAAACCTGACAGCACAGGGTTATTTTGTATTCCTTCCAGATATTACATACACTATGGGGAACATTGGTGATTCTGCATTAAATTGCGTGGAAGCAGCTGTTTTGGCTGTAGTACAGAAAGAGGAAATTAATGAGGAGAAGATAGGATTAATTGGTCATTCCTTTGGTGGATTCGAAACGAATTATATAATAGCTAAAAGCAAACTATTTGCTTGTGCCGTAGCAGGTTCCGCACCTACGAATTATATAAGTAATTATCTTTCGGAGGCGAAAAATACAAAACAGCCTAATTTTTTTATGATTGAATATGGACAAGCACGTATGGGTAAATCCCTTTTTGATGATACTGACATTTATTTGCGAAATTCACCCGTGCTTTTAGTCGCAGGCATTACAACCCCATTACTCTCGTGGACAGGATTAAAAGATTATCAGGTAAATTACACCCAGTCTTTTGAATTTTATATGGCAATGAGGCGCTTAGGCAAATTTCATATTTTGCTGGCATTTCCAGACGAAGGTCATGGCATTTTGGACAGGACTCGTGATGCGGATCTAACTGAGAAAATTGAGCAATGGTTTGCATATTTTTTAAAAGATAAAAATAAACCTAACTGGATCAATCCGACCTAAAATAAAACCGATTAGAAACAACAACGCAGTTCCCATAAAGAACTGCATTGTTTTTTTGAAAAATTAGATGTATCAAGGTTTGTACAATGGAATTGTACAATCATCATTTGCATCCATTTCATACAAGCGAGGGTTTCCGCTTATTTGTCCTACCGTACAAAAAACACCGTTGTTTGTAAGACTACAACTTTCCAGTCTTGGTACACATAGATTTTCACCACCTATGGTTTGTTTTTCATAAGGAGTGACAGCAAGCGCCTTTTTCGTAGTGCTGTTTACAGTAGTAAAAGCACTCGTTACCGCTAGTACAATAACTAGCATAGGCAAAATCAGTTTTGAAAATTCTGTTTTCATAATAAATTAATTTATTGTTATTGCTTACTCTATTGTAAAGGTTTTCAGCTTCCCCTAATTATTGCCATTAAGATTTCGACTTTCTAATTTGTGTAATGCTCCGTAATATTTTTATCTAGTTTTAGCATTGTCAGGCTATTTCCGGTAAGTGTAAAAAGATGATTTCCATAAACCATAAAAGAAGATATAGTTTGATTGTCGACCTTATAGAGATACATACTTGATATATAATTTCCAGAATTCAAATCATATATGTCAATCATCGATGCGTGTTTTAGCATATTCCGATCCTCATATTTGCCGATACGTTCCGAATTGATGAAAAGCAGATTTTTATAGGTTGCTGAAAATTTATTAATTACCACCGATGGAGCAGCCATTGTAGTTTCATTATCGATATTTGCAACTTTGATATTTGCCTGAGTAACAGTGTCTATTGTTCTTCCAGTTTTTTTTAATTGTAACAACTTGTTAATAGTTAGATACTCATTCCTATAGTAATAAACATAATTCAGTTTTTCTTTGTGAGTTATTAAAAGCATTCCATCCGTATCAAAAATTCCATCTTTTTGCTTTTTTAACAACTCTTGGTTTACCTGAAGTTTGAGGCTGTCCGTGAGCGTATATATACCGAGGATATTTGACGCCGATGCAGGACTTGTTATTCTCACGGCAAGAGTTGTTGCATCTAAAGGTTCGGCAAGAGTGAAACGATTAACTTTCCCTTTTAGAAGTACTGCTTTCCAGTCAGCCGTTTTTCCTCTAAAAATACACGGAACAGTTCCATCGAAAACGAAGAAGTAAGGAGCTAGCACTCTAACCTGAATGGATTGGTACCCAAAACCCATAATGTCCAAAGATATGTGATTGACAATTAACTTAGTGAGCGAAGTATCCACGGTTGTCATAACAAGTGGTGCCGTGCTATTACTCAAATAAATTTGTCCATTTGCTTTGCCTGCAAAATAGTATGAGTTCACTTTAAGATTCATCTTTTTATCCTCGGGTTTTGCGTGTTGGTCAAATCGTCTGACAAAACTGTTGCGTTGATGAACCCTATTTTCTGATATGATATGAAGACCCAAAATGAGAAGGAAACTGCCAGTTGCTGCTGAGATTAAGGTTAATGTATTCTTAGGTGGCTTCATTTTAGTAAACCAATTTGCTGGTTCAAAACCTGATAACAGGATTGCAACTAATGCAAGAATAACAAAGACAAGATTAAATATCAGATGCTCGGACCAATTCATTTTTTCAAGGATGCCTCCGCAAGAACAAGGAACATAAGAACTATAGTTGAGGATTAAGAAAATATATGTTGTAAACATAACCATAAGACAGAATGAACCAAATAGAGCAGTGATGCGGTATCTAGGGATACAGAACAAGATGACAATAGTTAATTCGATGGTTGGTACAGCGATTGCAAATATCCCGGCAAAAGCGCTAAGTAAAGGAGATTGCCCCAACTTAACCTGAAAGTTCTCAAAATCCAATAGCTTACTCACTGCCGCATAAACAAACAATAAAATATAGAGCAGACAAATTAGCTCTAAAATCACCTTTTGCATTCTAACAGTCAGTTTCATAGCGTTATAGTTTAAATTCTATAAAGCAAATTTCTGAATTTAAAAATAAAAGTGCTTGTCATTACGGGAGCAAAAAGGGACTAAAACGGATTATTTAATAAGATAACATTATGGATTATTAATAACCCTGCCAGGGTTTTAAACCCTGGCAGGGTTTCTTTTTAAAAATGAGAAATTCATTGTAAATTTACCCTATTTGTTTTCCAAAGTGAACAAAATAAGATTATTTTGTATTGTATACCGAACAAAAATAAGTATTTTTGTTTTGTAAAGTAAACAATATGGAAGCATTAGTTGAAAAATTTCGCCTTAAGTTAAGTTATATTACTACAGATTTCGTGAGAAGTTTGGAAACGGATGTTAATTGGAATGCTAGGTTAATAGGTATTAAAGGGGCTAGGGGAGTTGGAAAAACGACAATGCTATTACAGCATATTAAATTTAGTTTTGCAGAGGAATTGGACAATACCTTGTATGTAACTTTAGATTCTATTTGGTTCAGTAATAATACTTTGGTTAATTTAGCTGACGATTTTGTAAAAAGAGGGGGAAAGTATCTTTTTTTAGATGAAGTGCATAAATATTCCAATTGGTCGCAAGAATTAAAAAATATCTACGATGATTATCCCATGTTAAAAGTTGTTTTTACAGGGTCATCATTGCTAGAGATTTTAAACGCTAGAGCCGATTTGAGTCGCAGAGCCATTATTTATACAATGCAAGGACTTTCCTTTCGTGAATATCTTAGTATAGAGACAGGACATCGTTTTGATAGATTGTCTTTAGAGTCAATTTTGAAAAATCATGCAAAAGAAGCTACTCTGATTAATACGGTCGTAAAGCCTTTGCAATATTTTGATGCGTACCTTAAACAAGGATATTATCCATTTTATAAAGAAGAACTGGATTTATATACCCCTCGTTTGGAGGAGGTTATTAATATGATGCTGGAAATTGAACTTCCTTTATTGCGGGGACTAGATTTAGCTTATGTTTATAAAATCAAACAATTGTTACTTATTATTTCAGAATCTGTTCCTTTTGTTCCAAATGTTAGTAAACTAAGTGATAAAATAGGAATAGCAAGAGGTACGTTACTTTTGTATTTTCATTATTTGGCCGAAATTGGTCTAACAATCAACTTGTTTAAAGAGGCGGGAGGGATTAGTAGATTACAAAAACCGCTTAAAGTATATTTAGAAAATTCAAACTTAATGTATGCATTATCGCCTAAGGCAGTAAACACAGGTAATAAACGGGACACTTTTTTTGCCAATCAGCTTGGATATTCTCATAAAGTTGCTTACTCTGAAAAGAGTGATTTTTTGATAGATGAAAAGTATGTCTTCGAAATTGGTGGCAAAGATAAGTCGAAAAAACAAATTGCAACCATCGAAAATTCGTTTATCGCAGCAGATGATATTGAGTACGGATTTCAAAACAAAATTCCATTATGGTTGTTTGGTTTTTTATATTAATTGAAAACACAATTGGTATAATCAATAGTTACTAATCACTAATACCACTTCATCTTTTAATATACTGCAAAAGGCTATTCATTTTTGTCCAGTTGAGAGCAGTCGAAACCCTTTTTACAAGTCATATATAATCTCGATTAAAAGCCTGTCCTGAGCGAAGGCGAAGGGCTCCATTTGACTAGAAACAAAACAGTAAATTTAAAGCACAATTGGTATAATCACTAGTTACTAATCACTAATACCACTTCATCTTTTAATATACTGCAAAAGGCTATTCATTTTTGTCCGGTTGAGCGCAGTCGAAACCCTTTTTACAAATCATATATAATCTCGACTAAAAGCTTGTCCTGAGCGCATGCGAAAGGCTCGATTTGACAAGAAACAAAAACAGTAAGTTTAAAGCACAATTGGTATAATTTAGATATAAGCAGAAAACATTTTCATAAGCAAGAATGCGCCTGACAACCTAAAAAAAAATCTATACTCAGGAATTTAGAGCAATAATCCAATTATAAATTCTGATAACGGAACTAGCGTAGAAACCCTCGAAGCAAAAGCACCTAATAACGGTGACTGTTTCTGCTGGAGGTCAATAGTTGTAATCCAGCGTTTCCACAATTTTAAAAATAATTACACTTTGAATAATTTGCGGATCTGCAGTCATTATTTGTAATCCAGCGTTGTAGAATTCCAGTCTGCCAAACCAAATCTATTGACTTTCACAAACTAATTAGTGTTAACTAAACCTGACAGGTTTTATAAACCTGTCAGGTTTACTGTTGAGGTAGTAATACTAGCTTGATTCCGTTGCACCTCAAATGGCGAAAACCCATAATGCTTTTTGAAAGATTTTGAAAAATTTGAATAAGTAGTAAAACCAACCATCACAGAAATATTTTTTAATGATTTGGTAGTATGTTCAATCATAAAATAAGCTTTTTTCAAACGCTCTTGATTGTAAAATTTGTAAATACTAGTTTTGAAGAAATGACGAAAACCCACTTTTAATTTATACTCATTAGTGCCAAATTTACGAGCCAGTAGTTGGATCGATGGGAGCGGAGAGTCTAAATGCGCTAGGATGTAATCATACAGCTGTTGTATTAAAAAAGCATCAACCTTTCTGGATTTAATTTGTTTTTTATGGCGAGTCTCGTCAAAAAGTGGATTATAGAAATCAGAATTTTTTGGAATAGCAAAAGTGAATATGATTTCAGAACGGGGAAGCATTCGACCTACATTACAAGAAATAATAAAAGGCAATTGTGCTTTGTTAATGAAATCAATGGATAAAATCGTCGGTACGGAAACACTACTTTCAAATAGGTCTTGAATTTGCTCTAAGGAAGCAGGTGTTAAAATGGTAGCTAAAGGCTGATCAAGCAATTCGATTTCGGAATAGCCTAAAAATAATAGGAGTTCTGAATTGAAGTTGGTAATAAAGTAATGGGCATCCACTACTAGAGTGGTTGGAGCAATGAATTCAGGATTACGATGAGTGTTAATAAAATCGCTAAGGGAATCCTTCATTTCCTCTGCAACCATATTAATCAAAACCACAATGGTTTCTAATTCGTCATCCTGCGTACTTTGCGGAATGCGAGTATTAAAATTACCGCTAGCCATATCAAACAGCATTTGGTGAACACTAACAATTCGTTTTTGATCATAAATCCCATCCATAATAACTTATTTTTTTGTCCCTCCACTTATTTTGCACTACTTACAATCGAATTGATCCTAAAAGCCAATCACTATTTACTAATCACCAGCTACTAATCACCAGCTACTAATCACCAATCACCAATTACTAATCACCAATTACTAATCACTCTTTACTAATTACTAATCACTCTTTAACAATCACTCTTTACTAATCACTACTCACCAGCTACTAATTACTATTTACTAACCACCAATCACCAATCACCAATCACCAATCACCAATCACCAATCACCAATCACTAATCACCAATTACTAATCACCAATTACTAATCACCAATTACTAATCACCAATTACTAATCACCAATTACTAATCACCAATTACCAATTACTAATCACTCTTTACTAATCACTACTCACCAGCTACTAATTACTATTTACCAATCACCAATTACTAATCACCAATTACTAATCACCAATTACCAATTACCAATTACTAATCACCACTCACTAATCACTATTTACTAATCACAACTCCTTTCAAATACTGCAACGCAGCAGCCTCAGAAGAAAAAATCTGAGTAGGAACGGAGGGCTTATTGACTTGTAAGTAAAAAGTGCTTATAGTCAACAGTAGTTTTTCATGAACAACGAAGCCAACAGCAGTTGCTAATACAGAGCCAAGTTGTGCTAAATAATCTCTGCTCGCTTTATCGATGCTAACTACACCACGTAGGTCACATAAAATAGGGTAAGCTCGTTCCCGTTGAAAATGGATTCGATCAGTCACAACAAGTTGAGCAACTTTAAGATCGATAAGCGTACTGGGTTTGTATTCGAAAAAGAGAATACCATCAGCGATCCAAAATTTCGCAAATCGATTCTCATAAAAATCATGGGCTGCAATCATGTTTTATGAATTTTGAGGTGTATAATTAACAAAAGTAGAAAGAATATCAATTGATTTACATGTCAATTCGGGAATGTTAGTTGTTTTTTATGTCTTTTGTTGTCAATTCGGGAGTTTTTGTTGTCATATTGGGAGTATTCCATTATAACATGAAAAAACTTTCATTTATTATGCTGAATTTTAGTGCTTTAAATAATTAACCAACTAAAAATCTACTAACAAATGGCAAAAATTAAACACAACAACTTTATCGATACGGTCGATGAGGTATTCGCAGGAGCAAAAAAAGAAGGAGTTTTACATCTTTACGCTGAAGATGAATATTTAAACGGTAGAACGATTACTATAAAAGGTAAAAAAATGTTCCATTTTGGAACAACTGGATACCTAGGTTTAGAACAAGACAGTCGTCTCAAAGAAGCTGCTATTTTAGCGATACAAAAATATGGAACACAATTTCCTTTGTCCAAATCATACATATCCAATCCATTATATGCAGAACTAGAATATAAAATAGAGTTAATGTATGGCATACCACCCATTATAGCTAAAAATAGTACACTAGGTCACATCGCTGTAATTCCTACTGCTGTTAGGGATGAAGATGGGGTAATTCTGGATCACCAGGTCCACTGGAGTGTTCAAAATGCTTGTCAACTACTAAAATTGAGAGGAATTCCTGTAGAGATGATCCGACATAGCAATATGGATATGCTCGAATATCAAATCAATAAACTTTCCTCTAAGTGCAAAAGAATTTGGTACATGGCCGATGGAGTTTACTCTATGTTTGGTGATTTTGCACCTGTGGCTGAACTAATGGAATTAAGCAAAAAATATCCACAGTTGTACCTATATTTCGACGATGTTCACGGTATGAGTTGGCAAGGAAAAAATGGAACGGGCTATGTGCTAAGTGTCCTTAAAGAACTACCACATAACGTGATGATTATGGCAACATTAAGTAAAACCTTTGGTGCCAGCGGAGCCGCTTTAATCTGTTCGGATCAAAAGCTACGAGAAAAAATTAAAAATTTCGGTGGACCACTTACTTTTTCCGCACAATTGGAACCAGCATCGGTTGCAGCCGCAATAGCCGCCGCAGATATTCACCTCTCTACTGAAATTGAAGTGTTACAGGCTGAATTAGCGGGGAAAATAGGGTACTTCAACGACTTACTTTCTAAAACTTCCTTGCCCATTATAGTTCAAAATAACTCACCTGTATTTTTTCTGGGAACTGCAATGCCTTTAACAACATATAAACTAGTACAAAGTTTGTTCCAAGAAGGTTTTTTTGTAAATCCAGCAATTTATCCAGCAGTTCCAGTAAAAAATACAGGCATTCGGATTACGCTCTCTAGGCACAATCAAAAGGAAGAAATAAAAGAATTAGTAGAAGCAATTGAAAAATTTTTCCCATTAGCATTGGAAGAAACGGCTAACTCACTGTATAAAATAAATCGAGCATTCGGTCGGGATAAAACTATATACGTGCAAGAAAAACAAACGAATAATTCAGGTTTAAAGGTACAGTATGAAAAATCCATTACAAAGATAAACAAAACCATTTGGAATGAAATTTTAGTCAAACAAAGTACTTTTGACTGGGAAGGAATGAAATTTTTAGAAGATGCCTTTTCAAATAACAATAGTACGGAGAATGACTGGGACTTTTATTATTTTGTTATTAAAGACGACTTAGATAAGCTTGTTTTAGCTACTTTTTTTACTTTCGGACTCTGGAAAGACGACATGCTAGCACCAGAATCAATATCGCTGCAATTGGAGGAGACAAGAAAACAAGATCCGCTATACCTTACATCAACAGTGCTGGCCATGGGTTGTTTATTTACGGAAGGAAACCATTGCTACAGAAACGAGTCACATCCATTAGCTAAAGAAGCGATGGAAGTTTTACTTGAGCAAGTTGATATATTATATAACACCCTAGATGCAAATCTTTTAGTATTTAGAGACTTTGATCAAAGTTTAGAGTTAGACACTGTTTTCCACAATCATGGCTTTTTAAAAATCAGTATGCCTGAAACAGCCAAAATTCAAAAATTAGAATGGGAATCTACTGAGGAATTTATAAATAGCCTCTCTTCTCGCTCTCGAAGACATTTCCATGAAGAGGTATTACCATTTGAAAAATCTTTTGATATAGTAATAAAAGATAAATTAAACGCTGATGAAATGGAGCAATGCTATAAACTTTACAAAAATGTAAAAAACAACAACCTTTCAATCAATACATTTACATATCCCATTGAGATTTTTAACAAAATGATAAATCATCCAAATTGGGAGTTCATTCTGCTATATTTATCTAGTAATGAAAGTGAAGAAAATAAGCAGCAGCTCGTGGGGGTTATGTTTTGTTATAATAATAGCAATTTTACGTACGTTCCTGCACTAATTGGAATGGATTATACATACTCCTTAAAATTCCAAATTTATAGACAACTCTTATATCAGACAATTAAAAGAGCGCGAACAGCTAATTTTAAAAAAATTGACTTTGGCTTTTCAGCTACTTTTGAAAAGAAAAAGCTGGGCGCTATGGTGTATCCTAAAATAGCCTACATCCAAGCAAGAGATAATTTTTCAATGGAATTAATGGGAATGTTACAAAACGAAACTTTAAGATAATCTTCAATCAGTAGAACCACAATAAATGTAGCTGAGCTATCAGTTGTGGACTAATACCACTTCATCTTTGAATATACAGTAAAATACTGCTGATTTTTTTTGTCCAGTTGAGCGCAGTCGAAACCCTTTTACAAGTCATTTATAATCTCGACTAAAAGCCTATCCTAAGCGAAGGGGAAGGGCTCGATTTGACAAGAAACATAACAGTAAATTTAAAGCACAGTTGGTATAATTACTATCTACTATTCACTATTTACTAATCACTATTTACTATCTACTAATCACTAAAACCACTTCATCTTTGAATATACTGTAAAAGGCCATTCATTTTTGTCCGGTTGAGCGCAGTCGAAACCCTTTTTACAAGTCATATCTAATCTCGACTAAAAGCCTGTCCTGAGCGCATTCGAAGGGCTCCATTTGACAAGAAACATAACAGTAAATTTAGAGCACAGTTGGTATAATTACTATCTACTATTCACTATTTACTAATCACTATTTACTATCTACTAATCACTAAAACCACTTCATCTTTGAATATACTGTAAAAGGCCATTCATTTTTGTCCTGTTGAGCGCAGTCAAAACCCTTTTTACAAGTCATATCTAATCTCGACTAAAAGCCTGTCCTGAACGCATTCGAAGGGCTCCATTTGACAAGAAACATAACAGTAAATTTAAAGCACAGTTGGTATAATTACTATCTACTATTCACTATTTACTAATCACTATTTACTAATCACTAATACCACTTCGTCTTTTAATATACTGCAAAAGGCTATTCATTTTTGTCCGTTTGAGCGCAGTCGAAACCTTTTTTACAAGTCATTTATAATCTCGACTAAAAGCCTGTCCTGAGCGCATGCGAAGGGCTCGATTTGACAAAAAACAAAACAGTATATTTAAAACGAAATTGGTATAATAATAGAAATTCTATAAAGAAGATTTTACAAATGATGCATGTCAAATATATAGGATTTGTATCCAAAGCAATATGCAATAGTGCTGCTATAATCAACGAGCAGCACCGAAAAAGACACTAAACCATTAACCTACGATTACGAATAAACAATCATTTTAACAGTAACCCACATCTAAAAAAAATGAAACCAAACAAACACCTGACTTGCTTATTTGATCGCTTAATTGAAGACCAAACAATTCATCCCACCCACATCAGTTTGTACTTTACTTTATTTCAGTATTGGAACATCAATCACTTCCAAAACCCCATCAGCATCACCCGTGAGGAAATGATGCTCAGCAGTAAAATAGGATCTAGAGCTACTTATCACAAGTGTATGCGAGAACTCAATGATAAAGGTTATATAAAATACATACCTACTTTTAATCCATTTAAAGCCAGTTCAGTTCAGTTATTTAACTTTTCAGAAGCAGACACTTTGGAGATATAAATACTTTAAGATAGAATGTCTGCAGTACACACCCCATAATATATACATGCCCCCTTTAAAGTATAGCTCCATAATAAATAACCTTATTTCCAATACTTCTCATATAACCTCCCATCAATTAATTCTCAATTCCGTTTCGAATTCCCCTCCTTTGGAGGGGTGCCCGCCGCGGCGGGTGGGGTGGTAAATATTTACTCAAAAACTAAATCGTTAACCATTATCAATGACAATATCATCCATGAAAAAAGTAAAAACTGGAGTAACCATCAATGATTAGTTGTTACCGTCATCATAACCGGAGGCGCAGAGTTCATCAAGCAAAAAATTGAAAACTTAATTTCAAAGAAACTCATTTAAAAAAAAAGGCAAGTAGACAAAAACGAATATGAATGACTCTCGTTATGCGATTGCTTCGTTCCTCGCAATGACTCCACAACCCGAACTGTTTCTGTGCCTACCGATATAACCCATAACAATTTCACCCAGAGCTTGTCGAAGGGAATAACCGAAAACAAAAAACTTCGTGCCTTAGAGTCTTCGTGGCTAATCACATACTAGCTACCGCATAACGCATAACGGAAAACAGATAACCTTAGCGCCTTAATGGTTAAACAGATAACCCAAAACGGAAAACATATAACCCAAAACGGAAAACATATAACCCAAAACAGATAACCGATAACAGAAACCCCTAAAAAAAAAGAGTCCAGACACAAAGTCTGGACTCTCAAACAAAAACATCATAAAAGAAATAATTCAATTACTTCTCTTTTCGAAACACTTTTTTAAGCAGTATAGAAATACTGAAACTAACAACTGCGCCAATAACACCAAGTAAAATAGTTTTCAATAAATCATCCGAATTTAAATTCGGCAAGACACTCAAAAAAGTACCACTAGCAGTCCCTATTAAAGGACTGTTACTCCCTTGCATTAAGTTCCGAATTATGATCACTAGTCAATTGACTAACTGCCGAGAGAACACCACCGGCAACTGTAAAATATCCCGCTAGGGTAACTATTGTAAGCGGCAGAACAACAGGGGCTGCCATAATACTGCCACCAACTCCCGCCATAACAAGACCAATAGTACGAAGTAATTTAAAAAATTTCGGAGTAGGAGCCTTAGCTCGTTTTAATATAGTCATAATTTTATCTTTTTATAATTCCGATAAGGAATAAGATTGAACAAGTAATAAAATACTCTCTTTGGTTTCCAACTGAGGATAAATCAACTTTTTAAGCGTGTCAAAAGCTTTTCTAGACTGGGTTCCAGAACCGGCACCCGAAAGCTGACTCACGGGTGCAATGCACCCTCGAAGTTCAGTTAGGGCATTATTCGCAGGATGAAACAAGATCAAATTCCTGTTAGGAATATCCAAAATTTCAAAATGCCAGCCAAATCGCTTACTATAACGCTTCTCGATAAAATATTCTCCCTCTGGAATACAGGAAACTTGTGGTAGGTTACGCTTGTAGGGCAGCTCAATCGTATAACATATTAACCGACCTTGATATACAAGTTTTCCATTGGTTCCTACGGGAAAATAAGTTCTGGTTAAAACCAAAACCATTTTAAAGTCCGCTTACGGCAACTAACGCCAATGGGTTATACGATCCATTTTTTAGACTGTACATCTGACCATTAACTTCTTGGTAGAATTCAATACCCACTGCTAGAAAAAGAGGCTTTGTACTATTCGCAGTTACCGTATTAACGTGATTTATCGCTACTGTAGGAATTATATTCCATGGTAGAGGAGCAGTTTCTTTATTGGCAGAAACAAAGGTTTCGGCCTCAAAATCAACTTCGCTTCCTCCGGAAATAATTTTAAAATGAGTCGTTCCAGAGGGAGCAGAAATCATATTTGCTGGAACAAAAGGAGCAATGGTAACCGATATTTCACCAGTAACACGGTCGATGTTACTAACGTAGGGAACAAACAGGCAAGAGCCTAAGGTACTGTTTAAGTTAAAGTCAAATCCTGTCAACAATTCGGCTTCTCCATCAATTACATTACGCAAACCACGTATGCTAGTCGTATCAGCTTGAATAACCTTAATCATAGACTGGGTCAAACGGCTCACCATTCTACTGTCAGAAGAGTTCAAAAGCAAGGTGCGCAGTGATAATCTTAATGTTTTACCTGCCTTTCCAGCTCTTCCAAATTCAGATCCATTTTCTCGTGTACGTTGAAAAGCAGGATCATTTGCAATTCTTTTTGCATCAAGGCCTCCTTTTTCGCGGGCTAGATGACCATCTTTAGTCTTGTAAAAAGTAATATCTCCGATAGTACCTCTTAATTTAATAATACCTTTTTGTTGGGCCATAATTTCTAATTGTTAAATGTAGATGTATAAAATGTTAGGTACATTTTTTCAAACCTGATAAAACCAATTTCGATGCATCTAAAAGCGGATTTACAGTACAAATCTCTGTTTAATTAATTGTAAATCAATAGCGTAGGGTTCTGTAAAGACCATAAAAGACTAATAAGATCATAATAGCCTATTTTGACACCATAGAATTCTATGTTTCATTGGAAAACAGTGTTCAATATCTTTTATCAAGCCACATTTCAATACCAAATAAGAATGCCTTTTTACTTTAAACTAGT
Organism: Flavobacterium weaverense; assembly: GCF_003688495.1. GTDB lineage: Bacteria > Bacteroidota > Bacteroidia > Flavobacteriales > Flavobacteriaceae > Flavobacterium > Flavobacterium weaverense. Next base: position 145,728 of record NZ_REFH01000010.1, read on the forward strand.
CAGATTGTTTATTCCTAATCCTTAAAAAATAGGAAATTTTACCTATCTAGGAGATTAATCCGTTCATGAGAATGATAAAATAAACCATTAGATGGAACAGATTTCTTCTTGCAAAACAGTTAACCATCTCAGCTGCTCTTTCAATTCCCCTATCCAATTCCCCTATCTAATTCCGTTATCTAATTCCCCTCCTTTGGAGGGGTGCCCGCAGCAGCGGGTGGGGTGGTAACTATTTACTAACCAAAACGCTAATCCAAAACGCGTATAATTCATCACTAAGTACGATTGCTTCGTTCCTCGCAACGACTCTAAAAGACGATCGATGCAAATTTTTTCCGTTTCTACAAACAAAACCCAAAGCATAAAACCCATACCGTATAACCTAAAATTAAAACCTTCGTGCCTTAGCGCCTTCGTGGCTAAACAAAAACTTGCTGACGCATAACGGAAAACAGATAACCCATAACTCATAACCGATACCGTATAACCGAAAATAAAAACCTTCGTGCCTTAGCGCCTTCGTGGCTAAGCACAAACTTGCTGACGCATAACGCATAACGCATAACGGAAAACAGATAACCCATAACTCATAATTCATAACTCATAATCGCAAACAGAAAACCTTAGCGCCTTTGTGGCTAATCACATACTAGCTACCTCATAACGGAAAACAGACAACCCATAACAGAAAACGGATAACCCACAATCGATAACTCAAAAAAATAAGCATTTACTTATTAAATAAATAATATTCCATAACTTTGAAAAGCAAATTCTGCTTCTGCAAATAAAAATAGAGATACTAGCAAGCAAAAGCATGGATAAAGCATGGATAAAGCATGAAAACAGAACTGAAAAGAGTATGTATTTACCCGAAAGACGTTCAGAGGATTACAGGAAAAAGTTATCGTTATGCACGATTACTTTTAATTACTATTAAAAAGCAATTAAATAAACAAGAACATCAATTCGTAAGCATTGAAGAATTTTGTTTGTATACGGGCTTAAAATTAGAACTGGTACAGCCGCTGATTGTGGGTTAAACAGTTGAGTTAAAGTGCTCATATACCTTTTCATAGATTCAGAGAACTAGTTCAATAACCAGTTCAGTCAAGTTCTTTAGGTAGGTGTCTGTTAGCTAGTGGATTACAAGTTGTGCTATATGTTTCTAATGCGGATGTATCTTCTATGGTTTAAAAATGCAGCATAATTTTCAGTTCAAATTATTTATATTTGATTAATTAACTATTTTTGCAGGAGTAAGAAAAAGTGCTAAATTATAGTAAACATAGCTGAGGCACTTGTTATTAATTGTTACAATTGTCATTACTATTGATTTTTGTAATTAATACTTGCCATTGCCATTAATTTTTGCCACTGTCATTGATTTTTGTCATTGCTATTGATTTTTGCAATTACCATTACCATTAATTTTAGAAAACACATAATATTACATGAAAAAAAGAATACTAGTTACAGGAGCCAATGGTCAATTAGGCTCAGAGCTGAGACAAATTGCTGTAAATAAAACCCAATACGAGTGGATTTTTACTGATTATCAAGAGTTGGATTTATGTGATTTAACTAATTTAGAGGAAAAAGTAGCAGAAATCAATCCTCAAATCATTATTAATTGCGCAGCACATACTGCTGTTGATAAAGCAGAGACGGAAGTGGAACTTTCAGATGTATTAAATCATCAGTCGGTAGCGATTTTGGCAAAATGGAGTCAGGCTAATGAATGTAAGTTAATACATGTTTCTACTGATTATGTTTTTGACGGCAACTCAGCGGTGGCTTTGACCGAAACCGCACAAACGAATCCTATTAATGTGTATGGTGTTACTAAATTGGCAGGAGAGAAAGCTTGTGTACAACAAAATCCAAAGGCAATAATTATCCGCACTTCATGGGTATATTCCAGTTTTGGGAATAATTTTGTAAAAACGATGTCTCGCCTGATGCAAGAAAGGGATAGTCTAAATGTGGTTAATGATCAGATAGGAAGCCCAACCTATGCCGCTGATTTAGCACGAGCCATCATGACCATCATCGAACATAGAAATTGGCAACCTGGTATTTATAATTTTTCGAATGAAGGTGAAATTAGTTGGTACGAATTTGCTTTAGCGATTCAAGAAATTGGCGGTTTTGAGTGTGAAGTTGACGGAATTTCAGCCTCTAATTATCCGACACCTGCTAAAAGACCAGCCTATTCGTTATTGGATAAAAGTAAAATAAAAATTACTTTTGGTGTGGTTGTTCCTCATTATAAAGAAAGTTTGAGAAAGATGATGGAGTTATTATAAATTAAAACGAATTTAACAATGAATTAATCGGATAGATTTTAATCATTAAATAGTTTATAGAACTTTGATTTTGTAGAGGTAGTTGATGAAGAATCTTTCATGGACTTTTAAAAAAAAAATAATTCGTAAAATTCGTAACAAAGAAAATAGAAATGAAAAAAATTTTAATAACCGGTGGAGCGGGTTTTATAGGATCACATGTTGTAAGACGTTTTGTAAATAAATATCCTAATTATCAAATTTTTAATTTGGATGCGTTGACCTATGCAGGAAATCTAGAAAACATTACGGATATTCAAGATGCTCCAAATTATACTTTTGTAAAAGGAGATATAGTCGATGCTGCTTTTATAGATGCTCTTTTTATGGAACATCAATTTGATGGAGTACTACATTTGGCAGCAGAGTCACATGTAGATCGTTCCATTACTGATCCATTGTCATTTGTGAAAACAAATGTTATTGGAACGGTCAATTTGCTGAATGCGGCTAAGATGATCTGGAAAGACAATAAGGAAAATAAACGTTTTTATCACATAAGCACCGATGAGGTTTATGGTAGTTTAGGTTCAGAAGGATTGTTTACAGAAACTACGTCTTACGACCCTAATTCTCCGTACTCCGCTTCTAAAGCGAGCTCCGATCATTTCGTAAGAGCCTATGGTGAAACATATGATTTTCCGTATGTTTTGACTAATTGTTCTAACAATTACGGACCTTTTCATTTTCCAGAAAAATTAATTCCGTTATTTATAAATAATATAATTCAAAATAAACCTTTGCCGGTTTATGGTGATGGAAAATATACGCGCGATTGGTTATTTGTAGAAGACCATGCGGTAGCAATTGATTTGGTCTTTCACGAAGGTATAAATCATGACACCTATAATATAGGTGGTTTTAATGAGTGGCAAAATATCGATTTGGTAAAGCTGCTTTGCAAAATCATGGATGAAAAGTTAGGAAGAGCAGTAGGAACTTCAGAAAAATTAATTGCTTATGTGAAAGATCGTCCAGGACATGATTTGAGGTATGCTATCGATGCTACGAAGATTAATAAAGAATTAGGTTGGGAGCCTTCCGTAACCTTTGAAGAGGGATTGGAAAAAACAGTAAATTGGTATCTTGAAAATGAAACGTGGTTGAATAACATTACTTCGGGAGAATACGCAACTTACTATGAGAAGCAGTATAAGTAATTCGTGAATCGTGAATTGTAATTCGTGAAATGTTTAAAATGAATTAGTATCAATGTTTCATGTTGTATACATTGTAACTGCGTAAAATGTGAGTAACCGTAGTTTGGAAATAACTAAACATATTTTGGACTTATACGATGTATAAATACTAAATAAGAATTGATTCGAATTACGCATTTCGAATTATTAATTAGGAAATAAAACATGAAAGATCACAAAGATTTAGATGTTTGGATTCAATCGATGTTGCTAGTTGAAGACATTTATGCATTAACAAAGAATTTCCCTTCAGATGAAAAATATGGATTATCTAGCCAAATAAAAAGAGCAGTGGTTTCAGTCCCAAGTAATATAGCGGAAGGAGCAAGCAGAAAAGGTGACAAAGAATTTATACAATTTTTATATATTGCAATGGGGTCATTATCAGAATTAGAAACACAATTAATATTATGTAATCGATTGCAATTTGTAAATTCAATTGAAATTTATCTACATCAGATTGAAAAAATTAAAAAAATGCTTTTTGGTCTTATTAGATACGTAAATAACAAATAATTACTTAATTCGAATCACGATCTTCGAATTACAAATTACGAAATAAAAAATGAAAGGAATTATATTAGCCGGCGGATCCGGTACACGTTTGCATCCGTTGACACTTGTAATGAGTAAACAAATGATGCCTGTTTATGATAAGCCCATGATTTATTACCCGTTATCCACTTTAATGATGGCTGGAATAAGTGAAATATTAATTATTTCGACACCACATGATTTACCAAATTTCAAAAAGTTATTGGGAGATGGAAAATCAATAGGTTGCAAATTCAGTTATGCAGAACAAGCAATTCCAAATGGTTTAGCGCAAGCATTTGTTATTGGTGAAGAATTTATTGGTAATGACAGTGTTGCTTTAGTATTAGGAGATAATATTTTCTTTGGTGCTAATATGGATCAATTATTACGATCGAATACAAAACCAGAGGGTGGAGTCGTTTTTGCATACCACGTGTCGGATCCTGAGCGTTATGGTGTAGTAGAATTCGACAAATATTTAAAGGCACTTTCTATCGAAGAAAAGCCATTAGAGCCAAAATCTAATTATGCAGTTCCAGGATTGTATTTTTATGACAATTCAGTTGTTGAAATCGCAAAAAATATTAAGCCAAGTGCCCGTGGTGAATATGAAATCACGGATGTTAACAAAGTTTATTTAGAGAAAGGGCTTCTGAAAGTGGGGATTTTAAGTAGAGGAACTGCTTGGTTAGATACAGGTACTTTCAATAGTTTAATGCAGGCTGGACAATTTGTTCAGGTCATAGAGGAACGTCAAGGTTTAAAGGTGGGGTGTATTGAAGAAATTGCTTGGCGACAAGGTTTCATTACAGAGAAAGAGTTGAAAAAACTTGCTGAACCACTTAGAAAATCAGGTTATGGTGAATACCTTTTAAGCTTGTTAAAATAAAAGTTGTAATAATAATTTCTTTAATTTTGTATTTTTCCTTATTCGGTGTAGTCCGGTTTTCAAACAGAAAATTATTGCATTACATTAATTTTATATTTGAAATTAGTAAGAATAATTGACTAGCATTTTTTTTGCACATCATTTAATGTTATTTTTGTTGCAGTAAAATAATAACCCCTAAAAAATCACTTTGAATACAAATAGAAAATTTGATTCGACGGCCTTGAGTTCTCTTCTTTTTTCAAGAGAGAATTTTAAATTTAGTATTCATAATTTAGGGTATTTACCAAGGTGGGTAATTGTACTAATAGATTTATGTGTATTATTACTTTCGTTTTTCTTTACGTTGCTTATTTTTAGAGGCACCGGTTTAGACTACATCATCACTCCGCACAGTATATTATTTTCTCTTTCTTTCTTTTTCGTAAATATTTTCTTTTTTTGGATATTTAGAACCTATTCCGGAATTATTAGGCACTCGTCATACATTGATGCAGTAAAGCTTTTGTTTTCTCAAAGTGGAGTTCTTGTGGTATTTCTTTTTTTAAATTTCTCCTATGAATTTGCTTACGGTATAAAATTATTTTTAAATACTGCCTTTTTTATAAATATTGTTCTTTCGTTTTGCGGTCTCTTTGTATATCGTGTCATCATCAAACAAACGTTTGAACTTTACTTTTCTGAAACAGGAAAAGAAAAATTAATTAGAACAATAATTTACGGGACAGATGCTAATGCCATTTCGGTTGCTAATGCATTAAAGTTCGAAACTCCTACTCGTTTTAAGATTGTTGGCTTCGTTGATAAGAGGAATCAAAATGCCTCGAAAAGAATGTTGGACTTACCCATATTAGTTCAAAAGAAAAAATTACCAACGTTAATGCGCTCAATCGGTGCGGAGGCAGTAATTATAGCTGATAAAAGCTTAACAAAAGACGAGCAATTGGTTATTATTGACCAATGTCTTGAATTTAATTACAAGGTTTATAATGTGCCTAAAATTACCGACTGGGAAAATCAGAAAGAAATCTCTCAAAAAGTAAAAACAATACAGATTGAAGATTTACTCGAAAGGAAACCTATTATTCTAGATGGTAAGTTAATTTCGAAACAATTAAAAGATAAAACGATTTTAATCACCGGTGCTGCTGGTTCGATTGGTAGCGAAATTGCTAGACAAGTCTTAACTTTTAACCCTAAGAAAATAATCATCTTAGATCAGGCGGAAACTCCTTTACATCATTTACAATTAGAGACTGAAACTTTAAACTCGACTAGTAAAATAATATCTTTGGTTGGAGATATAAGAAATAAAGAAGCGATGGAAAAGGTGTTTAGTCGCTATAAACCTCAAGTTGTATTTCACGCTGCCGCTTATAAACATGTGCCGTTAATGGAGCAAAATCCAGCTCAGGCAATTTTAACTAATATTGAAGGAACTAAGAACATTGCTGATTTATCATGCCGATATAAAGTTAAGAAGTTCGTTATGGTTTCTACAGATAAGGCCGTAAACCCAAGTAATGTGATGGGAGCTAGTAAAAGGATAGCTGAAAAATATGTACAATCTCTACAGTTAAAGAGTAAGAATGGCGATGAGAAAATAACAACAAAGTTTATAACAACACGTTTTGGGAATGTTTTAGGTTCTAACGGATCGGTGGTGCCATTGTTTACAAAGCAGATTGCTGAGGGTGGTCCAGTAACCATAACTCATGCAGATATAATAAGATATTTTATGACTATTCCCGAGGCTTGTCAGCTTGTTTTAGAAGCTGGAGCGATGGGTAATGGTGGAGAAATTTATATTTTTGATATGGGTAAACCAGTTAAAATTATTGATTTAGCAAGAAAGATGATTAAACTTGCCGGCTTTATTCCAGACAAGGAAATTATGATTCAAATTGTTGGTTTAAGACCAGGGGAGAAATTATATGAAGAGTTATTGAACGATACTTCAAAAACATTACCAACTTATCACGAAAAAATTATGATTGCCGAAGATGAGCAAGATGATTACGAAATTTTAAATAGCAGTATTGAAGAATTAATTCATAAAGCAAACTTCTTAACAAATGATGATATTGTAATGCAGATGAAAAAAATCGTACCTGAATTTAAGAGTATGAACTCGACATTTCAATTATTAGATAAGTAATTTAAAAATTGATGTTTTAAAAAAAAAGTTCGAAGAGATAACTCTCTTCGAACTTTTTTTGTTTGGAACAATACGTAAAAATTATAGTTTTGATTTTTGTCTCGGTTTTGTTGGACATTAGAGTGAAACAATTCTTTACTTACTTTAACTGCATTTTATAAACAATAGCGCTAACCAAATTTAAAGAACTGATTATTAGAAATTGCTTCAGTTAAAGGTTTTAGATCTTTGATTTGAACTTTCTGATTAAACGCAGCAATATGATTATTGTGATGGACGTCAGATCCCACGTAGCTATACATTCCTTTACTTAGAAGTTGTTCTGCTATTTTTGTAATACCTGCTCCGTAATAACCTACTACGGATAAAAGATTGAGTTGGAAGCGGCAACCTGCCTTGATTAATTTTTGGTATTCGCTGAAATTATTATGGTAAAAAAGGTATCTCTCGGGATGCGCAAGAACTGGTATATATCCAGCTACTTGCAAATCAAATAATATGGAATATAATTGTATAGGTGCATTTATGTATGACATTTCTACTAATACATAATTATCTTTTAAGGTAAGCAATTCACCTGATTGAAAAAGACGCACAAATTGATCGTCCATCAAATATTCGGCGGCAGCCTTAAATGGAACACTAATGTTGTTTTTATTTAACTGTAAGACTGTTTTTACTTTGTTTGATTCTATAATTTCATGTGTGTTTTCCCAAACATGTTGAATTATATGAGGTGTAGTAACAAATTGAGTTACCCCCATTTTTTGAAGTGCTATAGTAAGTCGTAAAGTATCATCAAAAGTTTTAGCTCCATCATCAATTCCAGGCAGAAGGTGAGAATGAATGTCAACGTGATGATCTGGAATTAAATCCTTTAAAACTGATTTTGATTTGAATATTGAAAACATAAGTCAAAGGTAGAAAAAAAGTACTTCTATATGAGGTTTCTTTCAATTATTCGCGACAAATACAGCTATTTTTATTATTTTGATAAAAGAGCTAAAAAATCAATTAATATGGAAAATTTTGAAATTTGTCACTATAATAAATTTACTTCTACTTTTGAATATAAAATTATATGTTTCCTCTATTATTTGTGTTAAATCGCAATGTTTACGGGCTATTTAATCTCTAGCTTTCGCAATTTTCCAGACTTTTTGGTTTGTTTTTATAGAAAAATATTGTCAGTTTTGCGAAATAACTAATTCACAAATAAATTTAATATGAGGTTAAAATTCAAATGGATTTTTACGCTATTATTAGCGTTATCTATGCAGTTTTCTTTCGCGCAGCAAAAAACTGTTTCGGGTGTTGTTTCAGATGCTTCGGGTCCAATTCCTGGAGTAAACGTTTTAATTAAAGGAACTCAGTCAGGTGTACAAACTAACTTTGATGGGAAGTATTCAATCCAATCTTCTGCTGGAGATCAATTAGTTTTTACTTTCATCGGAATGAATGACTCTTTTGCAACAGTTGGTTCATCAATGGTGATAAATATTACCATGAAAGATGCGGCTAACGAATTAAATGAAGTAGTAGTTACGGCTTTAGGAGTTAAAAAAAGTTCTAAAGCAGTAGGTTATGCTGTTCAGGAAATCAAAGCAGCTGAATTGACAAAAGGTGGTAATAATAGTCTATCAGGAGCTTTACAAGGTAAATTAGCTGGTGTACAAATAACACCTTCTAGTGGAGCGCCAGGAGCTTCTTCTCAAATTGTTATTAGAGGAGCACGATCTTTTACAGGCAACAATACTCCTTTATATGTTATTGATGGAATGCCAGTAGCCTCTAATGCTGACTATTCTACAGGTAATAGTGTTACTGGTTCTGACTCTTCAAACAGAGCAGTAGATATTGATCCAAATGATATTGAGTCAATTTCTATTTTGAAAGGACAAGCAGCATCAGCTTTATACGGTATTAGAGCTTCAAATGGAGTAGTTCTTATTACAACTAAAAGTGGAAGAGGATTAGCTAAAGGTGGAAAGCCTGTTATTAGTTTTACTACATCTTCAAGTTTTGAGTCTATTTCTAAAAAACCAGAAACTCAAAATTTATACGCACAAGGTTCAAATGGCTTATTCAATCCTACTGCTTCAACTAGCTGGGGACCAAAAATCTCAGAATTACCAAATGATCCAAGGTATGGTGGTAATATTGCTAATGATATTAATGGTGGTACACTAAGACCAGGAATGTATTACGTTCCGCAAAGAGCTAAATCAGGATTAGACCCTTGGGTAACTCCTAATTCTTATGATAATATTGGTGATTACTTTAGAGTGGGTCAAACAATAAATACTTCATTCAATATTGCTCAGGCTACTGAAAAAACAAACTATTCATTTGGTGTTGGTTCAGCTAATCAAGAAGGAATGATGCTCGGAACTTCTATGGATAGATATACACTAAAAGCAGTTGTAGAAACAAATTTGAGCGAAACATGGAAGACAGGTTTTTCTGTAAATTACGTACAAACAAAATTGTTTAAAAGCACATCAGCAAATGATGGTGTTTTGCCTGGTGTTTTTGGAGCTCCTAGAAGTTACGATTTAAAAGGTAATGGTTTTGCTTCAGTTAGTGATCCTTACGATCAAGTTTTTTTTAGACCGAACGTTTTTAATAATCCTTATTGGGCAGCTAAAAATAATGAATTTGGTGAAAAAACAAATAGATTTTATGGTAATGGTAATGTTCAGTATTCTCCAGTAATTAGTGAAGATGGAAGTCAAAAACTTACATTTAAATATCAAGCTGGTTTAGATTCTTACACTACAAATTACAGAGATATTTTTGAATTTGGGAATAAGCATGATTTATCAGGTGGTAGCAGTAATGTTAACCTATACGGAATAACATCTGATGTGATTAACTCGTTATTTACAGTAAATTATAATTTAGATATTTCAACTGATTTAGCATTAAATGTTTTAGCAGGAAATGAATATAATCATGAAAACAGTAAGAGATACGATGATTACGGACAAGGGTTAAATTTTGGTGGATTTGCAACAATTGCAAATGCAAATGATGTAACTTCTGAAGAATTTAGAGTGCAAAGGCGTACAGTTGGTTTCTTCGGTAACGCTGAACTAGCATACAAAAATATGATTTTCTTGGGAGGGACAATCCGTCAAGATATTGTTTCAACTATGCCAAGAGGTAATAGAGATTTTATTTATCCATCAGCATCTTTAGGGATTGTATTAACTGAAATTGAGGCTTTAAAAGGTAATTCTTTTTTATCTTTTGCTAAAATTAGAGGTTCTTATGCTGAGGTTGGTCAAGCAGGAACTTATCTTCCAGATTATTTTGAGAAGCCTTCTTATGGTGGAGGATTTTGGGCAGGAGTTCCTATTCAGTATCCTTTAGGAGGAGTAAGTTCATTCATACCGAGTACGACGCAGTACGATCCAAATTTAAAACCGCAAAACACAAAATCGTATGAAGTTGGTTTTGATTTTAGATTTTTTAACAACAGAATAGGTTTAGACTATACTTTTTCTAAACAAAATGTAATTGATCAAATATTCTCTGTCCCAATGGCAGGTTCAACTGGAATTTCTTCATTCGTAACTAATGGTGGAAAAATTCATACAGATGCACATGAAATTGTTCTTAATGTTAATCCAATAAGAAGTGAAGACTTTAACTGGAATTTCAATGTAAATTTCTCTAAGATCGACTCTTTTGTAGACAAATTAGCGCCTGGTGTTCCAAATATCTTTTTAGGAGGATTTGTAACGCCTCAAATTAGAGCTAGCGTTGGAGATAGATTTCCAGTAATTTACGGAACTAGTTTTAAAAGAGATGCAGATAATAATATAATGGTTGATACGGATGGTACTCCTCTAGTAGGCGGAACCAAAGCTATCGGTGAGGTTTCTCCAAAATTCAACTTAGGAGGTTCTACACAGTTTACTTATAAAAAGCTGTCATTAGGGGCAACATTTGATTGGAAAAACGGTGGAAGCATCTACAGTGGTTCAAATAACTTAATGCGTTTTTACGGTGTTGATGCATCAACAGCTGACAGAGCATCTGAGTATATCTATCCAGGAGTTAAGTCTGATGGTACCCCAAACAATATTATTTTAGGTGGTGCTACCAATCCAAACGGATATCAAAAATTAGCGAATACTTTAAATGGGATTGCTGAGGCAAATGTTTATGATGCTAGTTTTGTTAAGCTTAGAGAAATTACTTTGAGTTATCAGTTACCAAAGTTGATGGGTGAATTATTAGATGTAAGAGCTTCCGTTTTTGCAAGAAATATTTTACTATGGTCTAAATTGCCTAATCTAGATCCAGAGGCGTCGCAAGGTAACAATAATATTGGTGGTGGATTTGAACAATGGTCAATCCCACAAGCTAAGAGCGTTGGTTTCTCTCTAAGTGCTACTTTCTAATCTATAATTAATTTACAATGAAAAATCTAAAAATTACAATCACAGCAGTGATGGCATTATTTTTATTTCAATCTTGTTCTGAGGACAAGATGGATGAAATTAACGCCGACAAAAATAATCCAACAAATATTCCAAGTCGTCTAATCATAACTGATGTTATGAGTGCTTCTGCATTCACGATTACTGGATCTGATTATTCATTTTACGCAGGTATTTACGCTGAACTAAACGCAGGGAAACACAATCAAATGTTCAATGCTCAAATTAGAAAAGGAGAGCCAACAGCAGAATCCACTTATAACAACCCTTGGAATGCTAGTTATAGACAATTGAAAACACTTCAAACAATTATTGCTAAATGTTCTGAAGGCGGAAGTGAAGTTGGTAATTATCAAACATTAGGTGTCGCACAAATTTTGTATGCATACAACTTGGCTATATTGACAGACCTTTTTGGGGATGTTCCTTACAGCGAGGCATCAAAACCGAGTGAGTTTCTTCAGCCTAAATTAGATAAGCAAGAAGATATCTATAATTCAGTATTTGCTCTTTTAAAAGATGCAATTGTTAATTTAGATAAAGCTACACCTTACAAATTGGGTAATCAAGATATTATTTACGCAAGTAATTCGGCAAAATGGAAAAAAGCAGCAAATGGATTATTAGCGAGATATACTATGAGATTGTCTTTAAGAAAAGCTGATTATGCAGCTGTTATTTCTTACGTAGACGCTTCTTTTTCTAATGTGTCAGAGGAGTTTAAGTTAGTTCATCCAAATGTTCCTAATCCTTACGCATTATTTAAGAGAGATAGAGATGGTTTAGGCGTTGCTAAAAGTTTTTATGATATATTGAAAGCTAACGGAAATGCTGATATTCGTAATCAAGAATTTTTTACTAAAATTGATGGCTCAGTTGCAACATTTGACAACTCATTAGTTTTCCCAGTTGAGGGTCAAACAATTTATTCTAACTCAGCTTTAATGAATGATAAAAATCCAATATACTTGATGAGCTATCATGAATTATTGTTTCTAAAAGCTGAAGCGCAGGCAAGATTAGGTCTAGCAACAGCACAGGCTACAATGAATAGTGCGATTAAAGCTGCTTACACTAAAGCACAGGAGAAAACTTTTACTACTCAACAAGCAGATACATATATCGCTTCAATAGGTACTTTGACGGGCAATGCTTTGTTGAAAAAGATAATGGTTGAGAAATACATTTCTTTCTACGAAAATGAGGGAATTGAAGCTTTTAATGATATTAGACGTTTAAAGGCAATGGGTAATGGAGATTTAATTCCAATGGTAAATCCTCAAACTGAGAAATTTCCAAATAGATTTGGATATGGTCAATCAGATGTTTCAGCTAATTTAAAAGTAAAAGAAGCATTTGGAGACGGTTCTTATGTATACACTGAAAAAGTTTGGTGGGCAGGAGGAACGAGATAGTTCTTATGTAACAAGAATTTAAAGTTCTTTGAAAAATCCTGATTGCACAAGCAATCGGGATTTTCTTTTTGTAATAAATAATCATTAATTTTTCTTTTTTTTAAATAACAGCAACTTACTATCTTATGTTTTTTAAATTTGCAATTATTAACTTATATCTTTACTGTCGATTTCACGTTTTAAATATTTACTTAATTATATCTTTTCTAAATGAGGATTTTCTATATATTAATTTTTTTGGTTTTCCCTAAATTGCTTTTTTCTCAAGATAAAAATAGTAAAGACATTCAAACGAACAATAAATTTGAACAACCTCTAAGTGATACTACAAAAGTTAAGGTTGCTTCGATAGATCTTTACAGAGTTATTACCATAGATCGCGATACTACCTACATAGATACTTCGCTTACCATTCAAAAAGAATACAGTCATAATTATTTACGAAAAGATATTTTTGGCCTTTTGCCTTTTGCAAATGATGGCCAAACCTATAATACGCTACAATATAGCTTAACGGATTTTTCTCCTCTTCCTGAATTTGGCTTTAAAGCCAAGCATTTTAATTTTTTAGAAGCAAACCAAATCAAATATTATTCTGTTGCGACTCCTGTTACGGAACTTTATTTTAAAAGTACAATCAAAAAAGGGCAATCGGTAGATGCTTTTATAACTTTGAATACTTCAGAAAACCTTAATTTTTCAATTGCTTATAAAGGATTGCGTTCTGAGGGTGAATATATCAATCAGTTATCTAGCACAGGTAATTTTAGATTTACAACTAGCTATAATACTAAGAACAAACGTTATTTTGCAAATGCGCATTATACCTATCAAGATATTTTAAATAGAGAAAATGGCGGAATCACTACTATCGAAGATTTTGAAAGCGAAGATCCAAATTTTAATAACAGACAGCGATTTGAGGTTTACTTCAACGATGCTAAGTCATTTTTGAAAGGAAAAAGAGCTTTTTTAGATCATAATTTCAGAATTAATTCAAAAAAGGGAACAAACAACTTATACCTCACGCATCAATTCAATTATGAAAATAAATTTTTCGAATACAATCAGGCAACTGTTCAATCTACTGTAGGTAATAGAATCATCAATCGCTTTGGCGACTCTTTCTTAGATAGTGGAATCAATGATCAAACAAAATATAACAAGATGTACAATCGTGTAGGACTTGTATATGAGAATACAATATTAGGTAATTTTATGTTTTTTGCTGACGATTTTAGATCGAATTACTATTACAGCAGAATATTAATTTTCGATAATCAAAATACGATTCCTAGTGCGTACAGCCAAGTAATAAATTCTGCTGGTGGACAATATGAATACCGTCACAATAAGTGGAATGGAAAATTTTTATATTCGAGGTCAGTGACTGCACAATCACTTTCTAATCTTGATGCTAAATTGAAGTATGATTGGAATGATGAAATTCAATTATCAGCGCAGTATCAAAACATTAATAAACTGCCTAACAACAATTACAATTTGCATCAAAGTAGTTACATTCAGTACAATTGGTCAAATGATTTTAAGAATGAAAAAATTAATGTTCTTAAAGCAAATGCTATTTCTCCATGGGTAAATGCCGAAGTTCAGTTTTCTGTTCTAAATGATCATTTGTATTTTAAAAATATTTCAACTGCTGCGCAAATTGCTGATAAAGTGCAAATCATTTCACCATCGCAATATAACGGAACAATAAATTATTTGTCTGTTAAGGCGAGTCGAGAATTTAAGTTTGGCAAATTTGCTTTAGACAACACCATTTTATATCAAAAGGTGGAGCAAACTGACGAAATTCTAAATGTTCCTGATCTAGTAACAAGAAATACTTTTTACTTCACTACTTATATGTTTAAGAAAGCCTTGTTCTTGCAAACTGGTCTTACGCTAAATTATTTTTCAAAGTACTATGCTAATGATTACAATCCAGTAATAGGAGAGTTCTTTGTTCAGAATCAGAAAGAGATAGGAAATCATCCTAATCTAGATTTTTTTATAAATGCAAAAGTCCAAAGAACAAGAATTTATTTTAAAGCAGAACATTTTAATTCTTCATTTATGGGTAATGATTTTTATGCTTCACCTAATAATCCTTCCCGTGACTTTACAATACGTTTTGGTTTAATTTGGAACTTTTTCAATTAAATTTCTACGCAGTTACTTTTCTAATTCTATTTTTTTTTGGGCGTTTAAACGTGCTATCCGCTGTATCTTTCCTTGCGTAAGAACGCAAGTAAAGGATGTCGCTGCTATCACTAACGCAATATATCCTTCGCTATAATGTTTTGTAACAAAATACTATCTTTACAAAAGTTTTATAACATATTACAATCTTTAAAATTATACATAAAATGCAATACGCAGAAAATATATTAGGTACGATAGGAAATACACCTTTAGTGAAACTAAATAAAATTACCGCAGAAGTGGACGCTCTTGTTCTTGCAAAAGTGGAAACATTTAATCCTGGAAATTCTGTAAAAGATAGAATGGCCGTGAAAATGATTCAAGATGCTGAAGCAGATGGTCGTTTACAACCTGGTGGAACCATTATTGAAGGAACTTCGGGGAATACAGGAATGGGCTTAGCTCTTGTAGCGATTATAAAAGGATATAAACTAATTTGTGTGATATCTGACAAGCAATCAAAAGAAAAAATGGACATTCTTCGCGCTGTTGGTGCAAAGGTTGTTGTTTGCCCTACTGATGTAGAACCAACAGATCCACGTTCTTATTATTCGGTGTCAAAAAGATTAGCTGAAGAAACGCCAAATTCTTGGTACGTTAACCAGTATGACAATCCATCAAATGCAATCGCACACTACGAGCAAACTGGTCCGGAGATTTGGGCTCAAACAGAAGGTAAAATAACTCATTTTGTGGTAGGTGTAGGAACTGGTGGAACGATTTCTGGTGTTGCTAAATATTTAAAAGAGAAAAATCCAAATGTGAAAATTTGGGGAATTGATACGTACGGATCTGTTTTCAAAAAATACCATGAAACCGGAATTTTCGACGAAAATGAAATTTATTCGTACATTACTGAAGGAATTGGAGAGGATATATTACCTAAGAATGTTGATTTTTCTTTAATTGACGGTTTTACAAAAGTAACTGATAAAGATGCAGCTGTCTATACCCGTAGAATTGCTTTAGAGGAAGGAATTTTTGTAGGTAACTCGGCAGGAGCTGCAATTAAAGGACTTCTGCAGTTGAAAGATCATTTTAAGCCAGAAGATGTTGTTGTGGTTTTGTTCCATGATTCAGGAAGTCGTTACGTAGGTAAGATGTTCAACGATGATTGGATGCGTGAAAGAGGATTTCTTGAAGAAGTAATTACAAAAGCTGAAGATGTCATCAAAGATCATATCGATAAGCCTTTAATTGTAGTGCGAACAGAAGAGTTAGTTTCACACGCAATAGAGCGCATGCGTAAATATAAAATTTCTCAAATACCAGTTATTGATGTAAACGGTTTTGTAGGTTCGGTAGATGAAAGTGATTTGTTTCAAAGCTACGTTGCTGACAAAGATGTTGCTGATAAACCAATTAAAGATGTAATGGGTAAGCCATTCCCAATTGTAAAACAAGGAACGGCCATTGAAGAAGTTTCGAAATTATTTACAAAAGACAACGCTGCTGTTTTATTAGAATTAGAAAACGGAACACACCATATTATCACCAAGTACGATATTATTGGTTCTATAAAATAATTTTTTTTTTAGCCATGGTTTAAATTATTTAGCATAAATTTATTTATGTTAGCTATTTTAATTTGTGGCTTTTTTTGTTTTCAAGTGCAATTGAACTGTTGTATTAATTATTATACAATAATAAAACAAAGCTTGCTGTTTAAATACGACTATTAATTTTTTTATGAATTTTACTGCTATTGATTTCGAAACTGCTATTGGTTTTCATCCTTGTTCTGTCGGCATTGTTACAGTTGAGAATGGAATTATAGTTGACGAGTTTGTGAGCTTAATAAAGCCACCTAATAATCTATATTCTCCCTATACTATCCAAGTTCATGGAATTTATCCACGAGATACAATGAACGCAAAGAGTTTTGCGCAAATCTTTCCTGAAATTAGAAAGCGACTAGAGAACAGAGTTGTTGTTGCCCACAATGAAAGCTTTGACCGAAATGTTTTAGCAAAATCTATGGAAATTTACAACTTAGATTATGCGGCTTTAAATATCGCCTCTCGATGGGAATGCACCGTAAAAATTTACAAAGCTAAAGGTCTAAAACCCACAAAATTGAGTGATTGCTGTCGGGAAATGAAAATTCAATTGAATCATCATGAAGCCCTTTCTGATGCTAGAGCATGCGCAAAATTATATTTAATGCGATAATTTACTACGACTTTAACTATATTCTTAATTAGTTATCTATAAGATTTTAATTACTTTCATTTTTTTTTACTACATTAGTATTCAATATAATACGTTGTAAATGAAAGAAGACTTTCTCCACTATATTTGGAAATACAAGAAGTTTGATACTTTAAATCTAAAAACTTCTACCGGAGAGGAAATTACCATTAGTAATGTTGGACAATATACGGAGCTTGCAGGTCCAGATTTTTTCAATGCCCAAATCACAATTAGCAATCAAAAATGGGCTGGAAATGTTGAAATTCACTTAAAATCTTCAGATTGGTATGTCCATCATCATGAGAAAGATGTTGGATATGAAAATGTAATCTTGCATGTGGTTTGGGAGAATGACGCGGCGGTTTTTAGAGTTGATAATAGTGAAATAGCAGTCTTGGAACTTAAAGACTATGTTGATAAGGAAACGTTGGATAACTATCAATCATTAGTAGCCCCTAAATCATGGATTTTTTGCGAAAAGCAATTAAAATATATTGATGATTTTACGCTTAAAAACTGGCAAGAACGCTTGTTCTTTGAACGTTTGGAACGCAAAGCAAAACCTATATTTGATTTGTTGAAAGATTCTCAGCAAGATTGGGAAGCAGTTTCATTTATTCTTTTAGCGAAGAATTTTGGTCTAAATACTAATGGTCCGATTTTTAGAAAAATCGCAGAAGCTATCCCATTTTCTATTATTAGGAAAGAAAGTTTTGAAGTAGAGAATTTAGAAGCTCTACTTTTTGGAACAGCAGGATTACTAGATAGTGAAATGGAAGATAACTATTTTAAAGACTTAAAGTTTAGATACTTTTACCTCTTGCATAAATATAAATTGGATAAAAGTTGCATTGAACCACTTCAATTTTTTAAGCATCGGCCAGATAATTTTCCTACTATTAGATTGTCTCAATTAGCTAATTTATATTTTACGCATCAAAATTTATTTTCGAAAATAAAGGATTTGAAGTCATTAAAAAGCTGTTACGATGTATTTCAAATTACAACATCAGAATATTGGAAAAATCATTATCAATTTGATAAAGAAAGTCCTAAGAAGAACAAGATGCTTTCTAAATCTTTTATTGACTTGCTTGTCATCAATACGATTATTCCACTACAGTTTGCTTATTCTTCAAGTGTGGGGAAAGAAATATCAGAAAACCTGATAGCGCTTCTGAAAGATATTCATCCAGAAAAAAATGCGATAATAGATAAATTTACATCATTTGGAATAAAACCTTTAAATGCTTTTGAAACACAATCTTTACTGCAACTTAAAAATGAGTACTGTAATAAAAGTAGATGCCTAGAATGCGCGATAGGGATGGAGCTGTTAAAAAAGAAATAGTACAATTAAAATAACCCAAGTATTTTATTTAGTAATTTTGCTCTAACGTTTTAAATTTTAAAAATATGTCTGCAATTATAAAACTTAAGTTCTTTTTTGAAAAACATGGTTTCCATGTTTCTTCTCGATTGGCAGATACTTTAGGTATGCGTGCGAGTAGCGTAAGAATATTTTTTATTTACATTTCTTTTGTAACCGCTGGATTGGGTTTTGGAATTTATTTAACTTTAGCTTTTTGGATTAGATTGAAAGATCTGGTGAGAGCGAAACGAACTTCTGTTTTTGATTTGTAATTAGAATTCTGGAAATAAAAAGGGGACTATAAAGCTTATGCTTTTTAGTCCCCTTTTTGTATTAATTATTTAATTTTATTTTCCAGGATTATTTAATTTACTGTGTTTCTTGCTGTAAAAGAAATAGATAGCTACCCCAAGTATCATCCATATTGCTAGACGCTCCCAACTTTCAATTGGTAAACCAGCCATTAAAACTAGGCATATTACAACACCAATAATTGGGAATAATGGAACGAACGGTACTCTAAAACCTCTAACCGCATCAGGATTAGATTTACGCATTACAATTACGCCAATACAAACAAGTGTAAATGCAAATAATGTACCGATACTCACCATATGGCCTAGGTCTGATACTGGAACGAAACCTGCAAATAAACTAACAAATATCATAAAAAGAAGATTTGTTTTATACGGAGTTCTGTTTTTAGAATGTAATGTGCTAAAGAATTTTGGCAACAATCCATCCACACTCATACTGTAAAAAACTCTACTTTGTCCCATCAACATTACTAACATTACCGACGTATATCCTGCAATAATAGCTATTGTAAGTGCTGAATTTAAAAATGTATATCCTGTTTTTGCAAATGCCGTTGTTACAGGGCTCGCATCACCTTTAAAGTTAATATAGTTTTCTAAACCAGTTAATACGAAAGCGAATAGAACATATAATATTGTACAGATTATTAATGAACCTAAAATACCAATTGGCATTCCTTTCTGTGGATCTTTTGCCTCTTGTGCAGCTGTAGATACTGCATCAAAACCTATAAATGCGAAAAATACAACACCAGCACCTCTTAAAATACCACTCCAACCATAATGACCAAAATAATCACTACTAAAGAAATTAAGGAAAGACATTTTTCCAGAGCTTAAAAGTGCCTCACCTTCGTTTACAGGAATAAAAGGTGTATGGTTTGCGCTATTTATAAATCCCCATCCTAAAGCGATGAACACAATTACCACTGTTACTTTTAAAATAACTAATATATTATTTATTAATGCAGATTCTTTGGTACCTCTTATTAATAAGACCGACAGTAAACAAATAATTCCTATGGCGGGCAAATTTATAAGTCCTGGTTTAGCATCCCATGGTCCATGCAAGATGGATTGCGGTATATGAATGCCGTAATTCCCGAGAAATTTATCCACATATTGTGACCAACTGACGGCAACAGTTGCGGCTCCTAATGCGTATTCTAAAACTAAATCCCAACCTATTATCCAAGCTACAAATTCACCCATAGTAGCGTAAGAATACGTATAAGCACTTCCGGCAACTGGAATCATTGAAGCGAATTCAGCATAACACAATCCTGCAAATGCACATCCAACAGCTGCTAGAATAAAAGATAAAGTTACCGCCGGTCCTGCATTTTCTGCTGCAGCTATTCCTGTTAAAGAGAATAATCCAGCACCAATTATTGCACCAACTCCTAGAGCTACAAGTGATCTTGCAGAAAGTGTCCTCTTTAATCCTTTTTCATCGTCTGAGGCTTCATTTAGTAAAACCGAAAGTGGTTTAGTTTTCCAAATTGACATGGGCTATTTAGTTTTTGTTTGTTATTAGATTTCAAATGTATTCTTTTTTATAAAAAATAAAAATAATATTTAGTGATTTAAGTCATAAAAAGTAAATTATTATTGATTTCAGTTTTGAGATTGATGCTATTATTTCTTTAAAATCACAAGGCAAAGTGGTTTAGCTGTCTAAGGAACAAAATTTTGAATGCTTGATTTATCATTGATTGTTGATAATCAGGTGTTTTTATTATTTTTATTTTGGAAATAATTTCTTTCAAATGCATTACCTATTATTTTAATTTATAATTTTAGATTTCTAATTACATAGCTAAATTCGGAAGAAATGAGTTTTAAAGAATTGCAGACTTATTTTAAATTTTCAAAGGAGCAACGTACAGGAATACTGTCGTTGTTTATAATCATCATTAGTTTGCAATGCATTTATTTTTTTACAGATTTTTCTAGTAAAACTGAAAGTGATCCGCAAAAACAAGAATGGTTATCACTTCAGGCGGAAGTTGATTCAATGAAATTAAATCGGAATAATAGTAGTCCGAAAATATATCTTTTTAATCCAAACTTCATAACGGATTATAAGGGATATAAGCTAGGAATGTCTGTGGAAGAAATTGATCGCTTATTTGAATTTAGAAAAACAAATAAATATGTAAACTCAGCAGAGGAATTTCAGCAGGTAACTAAAGTGTCAGATTCCTTGCTAAAAGAAATAGCGCCGTTGTTTAAATTTCCAGATTGGTTAAATAATAGAAAAGAATTTAAAAGTTATAATAAATTTCCAGTAGAGGCTTTCGCCAAAAATGATAAAATAGTTGTAATAGATATTAATGAAGCAACCAAGGAGGACTTAATAAAAGTGTACGGTGTTGGAGAAGCTATTTCTCTTCGAATTTTAAAACAGAAAGAAATTATAGGAGGGTTTGTTTCGATGGATCAAATGACAGATGTCTGGGGTCTATCGCCTGAAGTTATTGAGAAATTAAATCTGCATTTTAAGGTTTTGAAAGTTCCAGCTATTAAAAAAGTAGATATTAATAACGCTTCACTTAAAGATCTCTCGCAGTTTCATTACTTTCGATACGCTTTAGCAAAAGATATTTTGACTTATAGAAGTATGAACGGAGATTTTAAGAATATTGAGGATTTAACAAAAGTTAAGGGTTTTCCTGTTGATAAAGCAAAAATAATTAGTTTATATTTGGACTTTAATTAGAACTTGACAAAACTGCTGTTTTTAAATCTTATATTTTATAGGAAATAAACGATTTTCAACGTGTAAATTCAGTTGGTAAGCAGTGTTTAGTGCTTTATAAAAAAAACTATTATTGAGATGCAATTTTGCATTTCTATTAAATTAAATTTGTTAAAAAAAAGATAGAATTTATATGGAATCAATTTATTTCACAGAAGAACACCAATCATTTAGAAAAAGTTTACAGGAATTTTTGCAAAAAGAAGTTGTTCCTCATATTGAAAAGTGGGAAAAAACAGGAACGATTGAACGTTTTATTTGGAAAAAGTTTGGAGATATGGGTTTCTTCGGAATTTCGTATCCTGAAGCATATGGTGGTCTAAATTTAGACTTGTTTTACACAGTAATTTTTCTAGAGGAATTACAAAAAATAAAATCATCAGGTTTTGCCGCAGCAATGTGGGCACATTCTTATTTAGCGATGACGCATTTAAATGCTGAAGGTGATGAAAGAATTAAACAAGATTATTTAGCACCAAGTATCGCTGGTGAAAAAATAGGTGCTTTATGTATTAGTGAACCTTTTGGTGGTAGTGATGTTGCTGGTATGCGTACAACTGCAATTAGAGAAGGTGATAAATATGTAATAAATGGTTCTAAAACCTTTATTACAAATGGTATTTATGCTGATTATTACATTGTAGCTGCTAAAACAGATCCAACTCAAGGTAATAAAGGTATAAGTATCTTTTTAGTAGATACTAAAACAGCTGGTGTTTCTGCAACTAAATTAGATAAATTAGGTTGGAGAGCGTCTGATACTGCAGAGATAGCATTTAACAATGTTGAAATTCCTGCAGAAAATCTAATGGGAGAAGAAGGTAAAGGCTTTCCATATATAATGCAGCATTTTGCATTAGAGCGTTTAATTATGGCGATCAACGGACATGCGAGAGCGGAGTATGCTATTGATTATACGATAGAATATATGTCACAACGTGAGGCTTTCGGAAAAACTATTGATAAGTTCCAGGCTTTGCGCCACACCATAGTTGAACATGCAACAGATGTCGAGCACTGCAAAGTCTTTAATTATGCTGCTGTAGCGCGTTTAGATAAAGGGGAGTATGTAGTTAAAGAGGCTACAATGGCCAAATTAAAATCAACTAAGGTTGCTGACGAAACAATCTATAGTTGCTTGCAAATGTTAGGTGGATACGGTTATATGGAAGAATATCCTTTAGCACGTCTTTTAAGAGATAGTAGATTAGGGCCAATTGGTGGTGGAACATCTGAGATCTTAAAAGAGATTTTGTCAAAAATGATTATCGATAATAAAAACTATAAGCCAGCTGTAAGCTAAAAACACAGTTACAAGTAGTATAATAAATACAGAGAAGCGACAATCAATTACGATTGTCGCTTTTTTCGTTTTTACCTTCTGTTATTATTTCCGCCACTATTTCACGTTCTCCTTCTTCTAAGTTTTCAATCAATGGTTCTTGCTTCACTGTTTTTTTATTTATAAAAAATTTCGCAAATATTGGAAAATGATCAGAGCCAAAATGTTCTAAACTTTTTAGTTCTTCGATGAAAACATCTGGAGTATGAAACATTAAATCAATAGGGAATCTCAAAAACCAGTATTTAGTATGAAAGCTCGAAATAAAACCTCGCCCTATTCTACCATCTAGTGTTAAACTTGTTTTTCGAAATAGAATTGATGATTTGGCCCATGCTACGTTGTTAAAATCTCCTACTACTACACAAGTATCTGAATTCTGTTTTATTTTCTTAGCTATGCTGAGAAGCTCTCCGTCGCGCTCTTTAGAATTTTCTTCTTCAGTTGGACTTGGCGGTGGCGGGTGAACTGCAAAAAAAGTAAACTTGTAATTATCTGTTGTCTCTAATTTTGCCTCAATGCTTGGTAAATCATTCGCAACGAAATAATGAACTTCATGAGAGACAATCTTTACCTTAGAATATAAGTGCATGCCATAAGTATTACTCTGTGCCACTTTCACTTTATATTTATAAGATGAATCAAGTGCTAAGAGTGCGTTCTCCCATTTTTCATCTGACTCCATAGTTAGAAATATATCAGGATCGTACTTATTTATTAAAGCAATAAACGAATGGTAATCGGTATTATCTTGATAGACATTGGCCGAAAGGACCTTAATCATTTTAGATGAATTATCGCAATGTTGTTTTTCTACTGATTTATAAAATGATGTATATTTATAAAGTGTTGCAATATGGATTACAATACTCACGGAAGTCAGCAGCTGTAAAACACGTATTCCAATTGAAAAATTTTCTAACGCAATGAAGCTAAAAAATAATGCAAATATTTGAAGTACAAGTATTTGGATTTTACCAAATTCGAAAAATCTGTAGAACCAGTGCGTCAATGGTAAGTACGGTAATGCGCTAGCGAGAAGTAAAAGTGTTGAAATGATAATAAACCACATGCTGCTTCGATTAATTGGTAAAGTTAAATAAATATACACAATTCCTTGTTAGTTGGTATTATTATCCTACTTTTGCACACTTAAAGAAAGGGGGTGTCTATATTATGTTAATTATACCAATTAAAGACGGAGAAAATATCGATAGAGCATTAAAGCGCTATAAAAGAAAATTTGATAAAACAGGAACTGTTCGTCAACTAAGAGCACGTACTGCTTTTATTAAGCCTTCAGTATCGAATAGAATCAAAATTCAAAAAGCGGCTTATATCCAAAATATGAGAGATAACTTAGAGAGTTAATCGATTCCATTAAATTAAAATACCGTTAGTCATCAAAATTTTATAACTTTGATGCTAACGGTTTTTTTATGTCAAAAAATAAGGATGCATTTCGCGATTATCTCCAATTCGAGAAAAAATATTCATTGCATACTATAACTGCGTATTGCAACGATATTGACTCTTTTGAAATTTTCAATAAAATCAATTTCGATCAGGAAAATGTTGATCACGTTGAATACGCCCAAATAAGAAACTGGATTGTTTCATTAATAGATTCAAAGGTTTCGAATATATCTGTAAATAGAAAAATAGCTTCCCTAAAAGCGTTCTACAAGTTTTTATTAAAAACGAAGCAAATAGAAGTTAATCCGCTGCTAAAACATAAAGCCTTAAAAGTTCCTAAAACAATTCAAATTCCTTTTTCTGAAAAAGAAGTTTCCTCAGTTTTAAACCAAATGCAACTTGCAGTTGGATTTGAGGAAGTAAGGAACAAACTCGTAATTGATTTATTATATACTACAGGAATTCGAAGGGCAGAACTGATTCAATTAAAAATGGAAAATGTTGATGTATCGAATAGTATGATTAAAGTGCTAGGAAAACGCAATAAAGAAAGATTGATTCCTATTTTGCCTATTGTTATCAATCAAATAGACTTATATTTAGAAGAAAGGTCTGAGCTGCCTGACGTTGTCGATTGCGATTATTTTTTTCTCAATAAAAAAGGATTAAAATTGATTGAATCTTTTGTGTATCGTTTAATAAATACTTACTTTAGTAGTGTATCAGAAAAGGTAAAAAAAAGCCCTCATATTTTAAGGCACACCTTCGCGACACATTTGTTAAATAATGGAGCAGATTTGAATTCGGTTAAGGAATTACTAGGACATTCTAGTTTAGCCTCTACTCAAGTTTACACACATAACAGTTTAGCGGGTCTTAAAAGTGTGCATAAGGATGCTCATCCTAGAGGACGAAAATGATTTTGAAAATAAATAATAATTAAAAAAGAAAATTATGAAGGTAAGTGTTCATGCAGTTAACTTTACAGTTGACAAAAAGCTAGTAGATTTTGTTCAAATGAGATTGGATAAACTTGAAAAGTATTATGACAAAGTCGTGTCTGCAGATGTTTTCTTAAAAGTTGAAAACACTAGTGATAAAGAAAATAAAATTGCAGAGATAAAAATTAATGTTCCTGGAGATGATTTTTTAGTTAAAAAGCAATGTAAAACTTTTGAAGAAGCAATTGAACTTTCCTCAGAATCGCTAGAACGCTTGTTAGTAAAAAGAAAAGAAAAAATAAGTTCGCATATTTAATATAAATTTTTTTAAAAAAATGTTTTGATTGAGAGATAAAATCTCTACATTTGCAGTCCGTTAGAAATAGCGGACTTTTTTTATTGATAATGCCAGCGTAGCTCAGTTGGCTAGAGCAGCTGATTTGTAATCAGCAGGTCGTGGGTTCGAGTCCCTCCGCCGGCTCAAAAATTCCAATACGATTTGGAAGAGTTCATTGTTTTATTGATAAGAAAAAGGGGAGATACTCAAGCGGCCAACGAGGGCAGACTGTAAATCTGCTGTGTAAACTTCGCAGGTTCGAATCCTGCTCTCCCCACAATCAAAGAAAGTTTTAATGACTTTGAGATTCTACTTGTCTAAAACGCAGTGTGAGCCTCTAAATCTTAAACAATAAAGTCTTTACCGCCGGTGTAGCTCAGGGGTAGAGTGCTTCCTTGGTAAGGAAGAGGTCTCGGGTTCAATTCCCGACATTGGCTCAAGTAAGTAAGAATTAAAAATTAATATATAACAAGATTAAAAATTAAGTAAAATGGCAAAAGAAACCTTTAACCGTTCGAAACCACACTTAAATATTGGTACGATCGGACACGTAGATCACGGTAAAACTACTTTAACAGCAGCAATCACAAAAGTATTATCTGATGCTGGTTACTGTCAAGCAAGATCATTTGATCAAATTGATAATGCTCCTGAAGAAAAAGAAAGAGGTATTACAATTAATACATCTCACGTTGAGTATGAGACTGCTAATCGTCATTACGCTCACGTTGACTGTCCAGGTCACGCGGATTACGTAAAGAACATGGTTACAGGAGCTGCTCAAATGGATGGTGCTATTCTTGTGGTAGCTGCAACTGATGGGCCAATGCCACAAACACGTGAGCATATCCTATTAGGACGTCAAGTTGGTATTCCTAGAATGGTTGTATTCATGAATAAAGTGGATATGGTTGATGATGAGGAGTTATTAGAGCTTGTTGAAATGGAAATTAGAGACTTATTGTCTTTCTATGAATATGATGGTGACAACTGTCCAGTAATCCAAGGTTCTGCTTTAGGAGGATTGAACGGAGATGCAACATGGGTACCGAAAATTCTTGAATTGATGGCAGCTGTTGATGCTTGGATCGAAGAGCCAATCAGAGATACTGAGAAGCCTTTCTTGATGCCAGTTGAAGATGTATTTACAATTACTGGTCGTGGAACTGTTGCTACAGGTCGTATCGAAACTGGTATTGCTAATACAGGAGATTCAGTTGAAATCATTGGAATGGGAGCTGAAAAATTAACTTCTACTATTACTGGAGTTGAGATGTTCCGTAAAATCCTTGATAGAGGTGAAGCTGGAGATAACGTAGGTTTATTGTTAAGAGGTGTTGATAAAGAATCTATTAAAAGAGGAATGGTTATCATTAAGCCAGGATCAGTAAAACCACACGCTACTTTCAAAGCTGAGGTTTATATCTTGAAAAAAGAAGAAGGTGGTCGTCACACACCATTCCATAATAACTACCGTCCACAGTTCTACGTACGTACAACTGACGTAACAGGAGTTATTACTCTTCCAGAAGGAGTTGAAATGGTAATGCCAGGAGACAACTTAACTATCAATGTTGCTTTATTAAGCCCAATCGCAATGAGCGTTGGTTTACGTTTCGCTATCCGTGAAGGTGGTAGAACAGTAGGTGCTGGTCAAGTAACTGAAATTGTAGGTTAATCCTAAAAATTATAGAAAGCCAGTTATTTTTCTTAACTGAAATATAACTGGCTTAACTACGGGCGTAGTTCAAGGGTAGAATAGCGGTCTCCAAAACCGTTGATGGGGGTTCGAATCCCTCCGCCCGTGCAAAAAACTAATGATAATGACAAAAGTTGTAAATTATATCTCGGAAGCATTTGAAGAATTAAAGTCAAATGTAACTTGGCCAGAATGGCCTGAAGTACAACGTCTAACGATTGTTGTTGCTGTTTTTTCAATATTATTCGCCTTGGCAACTTGGGGAGTTGATGAAGTCTTTGCAAAAGCTTTAGCTGGATTTTTTAACTGGATAAAAGCTTAAATTTTTTGTTATGGCAGATAATAATGTTAAAAAGTGGTATGTCGTTAGAGCAGTAAGCGGACAAGAAAATAAAGTAAAAGCATACATCGAAACCGAAATCGCAAGATTAGAGATGACTGATTATGTTTCTCAAGTTCTAGTTCCTACTGAAAAAGTCGTTACTGTAAAAGAAGGAAAAAAAATAATCAAAGACAAGGTATATTTTCCAGGTTATGTTATGATCGAGGCAAATCTTGTTGGAGAAATACCTCATATTATTAAATCGATAACAAGTGTCATTGGTTTTCTAGGTGAGATTAAAGGTGGTGAACCTGTTCCTTTAAGGATTTCAGAAGTAAACAGAATGTTAGGAAAAGTAGATGAGTTAGCAGTTAATACTGATACTCGTGCAATTCCTTTCAACCTTGGTGAAACAATTAAGGTTGTCGATGGACCTTTTAATGGGTTTAACGGTACTGTTGAAAAAATTAATGAAGAAAAGCGTAAACTAGAAGTAATGGTTAAAATTTTCGGAAGAAAAACTCCATTAGAGTTAAGTTTTATGCAAGTTGAAAAAGTATAATTTTTTGTTACATCTATAATATCCATTATAATCGCTTCCAATGATTGTAATGTTAAATTTTTTAAAAAATGGCTAAAGAAATTAGTAAGGTAGTTAAACTACAAGTTAAGGGAGGTGCTGCGAACCCGTCGCCACCGGTTGGACCTGCTTTAGGAGCTGCTGGTGTAAACATCATGGAGTTCTGTAAGCAATTTAATGCTAGAACTCAAGATAAAGCCGGCAAAATATGCCCAGTACAAATTACTGTGTATAAAGACAAATCATTTGATTTTGTTGTAAAAACTCCTCCAGCGGCAGTCCAGTTAATGGAAGCTGCAAAGCTAAAGTCTGGATCTGGTGAGCCAAATCGTAAAAAAGTAGCTAGCGTTACTTGGGATGTTATCAAAGCAATTGCTGAAGATAAAATGGTAGATTTAAATGCATTCACAATCGAATCTGCTATGAGCATGATTGCTGGAACAGCTAGATCTATGGGTATAACTGTATCAGGAGAAGCTCCTTTTTAATTAAGAGAAAGACATGGCAAAATTGACAAAAAAGCAAAAAGAGGCTGCTTCAAAAATTGAAAAGAACAAATTATACTCTCTTAAAGATGCTGCGGCGTTAATAAAAGTAGTTGCTTCTGCAAAATTTGATGAGTCTGTTGATATCGCGGTACGTTTGGGTGTAGATCCAAGAAAAGCGAATCAAATGGTTAGAGGTGTGGTTACATTACCTCATGGAACTGGTAAAGACGTTAAAGTATTAGCATTAGTTACTCCAGATAAAGAAGCGGAAGCTTTAGCAGCTGGTGCAGACTATGTTGGTCTTGACGATTACCTACAAAAAATCAAAGACGGTTGGACAGATGTTGATGTAATCATCACTATGCCTTCAGTTATGGGTAAATTAGGTCCATTAGGTCGTATTTTAGGACCTAGAGGTTTAATGCCTAACCCTAAAACAGGTACTGTAACTATGGATGTTGCAAAAGCTGTTGCAGAGGTAAAAGCTGGTAAAATCGATTTCAAAGTTGATAAAACTGGTATTGTGCATGCAGGAATTGGTAAAGTTTCTTTTGGAGCTGAACAAATCATTGACAATGCTCACGAAATTATTCAAACATTAATCAAACTTAAACCAACTGCGGCTAAAGGAACTTACATCAAAAGTATTTACCTAACTAGCACTATGAGTCCTGCAATTGCATTGGATCCTAAAGCAGTATAATTGGTAGTTAAAAATTTTTAGTATGACTAGAGAAGAAAAATCAATCGCGATTGAAGATTTAACTGCACAGTTAGCTGGTACAAATATTATTTATGTATCTGATATTTCTGGACTTAATGCAGAAGCAACTTCAAGCTTGAGAAGAGCTTGTTTCAAAGCAGGTATCACATTAGAGGTTGTTAAAAACACTTTGCTTGCAAAAGCAATGGAAGCTTCTGATAATGATTATGGTGATTTACCTTCAGTATTAACTGGAAGTAGTGCTATATTTATTTCAGACGTAGCAAATGCACCTGGAAAAATCATCAAAGATTTCCGTAAAAAATCGGACAAACCGGTTTTAAAAGGAGCTTACATCAATGCTGAAGTTTATATTGGTGATGATCAATTGAATGCATTAGCAACGATCAAATCTAAAGAAGAGCTTATTGGAGAAATCATTGGATTACTTCAATCACCAGCTCAAAGAGTTATTTCTGCTCTTCAAAACCAATTCGCAAAAGGCGAAGAGGCTACAGAAGAAGTAGATGCATAATTAAAATAGAGTTCACTCTAATTTAATTTAAACAAGCGCACAATAAATAAATTATATTTTTACAAATCATTTTAAAACGATAGAAAAAATGGCAGATTTGAAACAATTCGCAGAACAATTGGTTAACCTTACAGTTAAAGAAGTTAACGAATTAGCAACAATATTAAAAGATGAGTACGGAATCGAACCAGCTGCTGCAGCTGTAGTAGTTTCAGGTGGTGGTGAAGCTGCTGCTGAAGATGTTCAAACAGAATTTACAGTTGTATTAAAAGCAGCAGGTGCTTCTAAATTAGCTGTAGTTAAATTGGTAAAAGAACTTACAGGTTTAGGTTTGAAAGAAGCTAAAGATGTAGTAGATAGCGCACCAAGTAACGTTAAAGAAGGTGTTACTAAAGAAGAGGCTGAAGGTCTTAAAAAATCTTTAGAAGAAGCAGGAGCTGAGGTTGAACTTAAATAGTTTATCTCTCTTTTAAGAATTTAGGTTTAGGTCTTGGATGTATGTCCAAGGCCTAAACCATTTTTCGTATAATAAAATTATATTTAAGTTTTATTATAAAATAGCATAAATACAACAGGTTTTTAAATCAATACGATGAAAGAAAATATGGAAAGAGTCTCTCTTTAAGTATTTTTAAAGATGTATCGGTTATAAAAAAAAAGTATAGATTGTTTTATAAATTAAACAGTGTTTAGCACAAAAACTACTTTTTTTAATCAAAATTTCTCCATTGATGATTACAAATCAGACTGAAAGATTAAATTTTGCCTCAACAAAAAACATACCTCAATATCCAGATTTTCTAGATGTTCAGGTTAAATCGTTTAAAGATTTTTTTCAATTAGAAACTAAATCTGACGAAAGAGGCGATGAAGGGCTTTACAATACCTTCATGGAAAACTTCCCAATTACAGATACAAGAAATAACTTTGTATTGGAATTCCTTGATTATTTTGTAGATCCACCACGTTACACCATTCAAGAATGTATTGAGAGAGGTCTTACTTACAGTGTACCTTTAAAAGCAAGGTTGAAACTATATTGTACAGATCCAGAACATGAGGATTTCGAAACAATTGTTCAAGATGTATATCTTGGTACAATTCCTTACATGACGCCAAGTGGTACTTTTGTTATCAACGGTGCTGAACGTGTAGTTGTTTCTCAATTACATAGATCTCCTGGTGTTTTCTTTGGTCAATCATTCCACGCAAATGGAACAAAACTTTATTCTGCTAGGGTAATTCCTTTTAAAGGTTCTTGGATAGAATTTTCTACTGATATAAACAGCGTAATGTATGCTTATATTGATAGAAAGAAAAAACTACCTGTAACTACTTTATTCCGTGCAATCGGTTTCGAAAGAGACAAGGATATCCTTGAAATTTTTGACCTTGCTGAGGAAATTAAAGTATCTAAAACAGGTCTTAAAAAATATATCGGTAGAAAATTAGCTGCACGTGTATTGAATACATGGCATGAGGATTTCGTAGATGAAGATACTGGTGAGGTAGTTTCTATCGAACGTAACGAAATAATCCTTGATAGAGATACAATTATCGACAAAGATAATGTTGAAGAAATCATTGATTCTAACGTTAAATCTATTTTGTTACATAAGGAAGATGCTAATCAAGGTGATTATGCTATTATCCATAATACTTTACAAAAAGATCCAACAAACTCTGAAAAAGAAGCTGTTGAGCATATCTACAGACAATTGCGTAACGCAGAACCGCCTGATGAAGAAACTGCTCGTGGTATTATAGATAAATTATTCTTTTCTGATCAACGTTATAACTTAGGTGAAGTTGGTCGTTATAGAATAAATAAAAAATTAGGTTTAGATACTCCAATGGAAAAGCAAGTCTTGACCAAAGAAGATATCATAACTATCGTGAAATATTTGATTGAATTGATCAACTCTAAAGCAGAGATTGATGATATTGATCACTTATCAAACCGTCGTGTTAGAACAGTTGGAGAACAATTGTCTCAACAATTCGGTGTTGGTTTAGCTCGTATGGCTAGAACTATTCGTGAGAGAATGAACGTTAGAGATAACGAGGTGTTTACACCAATTGATTTGATTAATGCTAAAACATTATCATCAGTTATTAACTCTTTCTTTGGTACAAACCAGTTGTCACAGTTTATGGATCAAACGAATCCACTTGCTGAGATTACGCACAAGAGAAGATTATCTGCACTAGGCCCAGGTGGACTTTCTAGAGAAAGAGCTGGATTTGAGGTACGTGACGTTCACTATACGCATTACGGACGTTTATGTCCAATTGAAACTCCAGAGGGACCAAACATTGGTTTGATTTCATCTCTTGGTGTTTATGCTAAAGTAAACGGAATGGGTTTCATTGAAACACCTTACCGTAAAGTAACTAATGGAACTGTAGATTTAGAGTCTACTCCAATTTACTTAAGCGCAGAAGAAGAAGAAGGAATGATGATTGCTCAGGCAAATATTCCTATGGACGCTACAGGAAAAATTACATCTGAAGACGTAATTGCACGTCAAGAAGGAGATTTCCCTGTAATTGAGCCTACAAGAGTTGATTATACCGATGTAGCTCCAAATCAAATTGCTTCTATCTCAGCTTCGTTAATTCCTTTCTTGGAACATGATGATGCGAATAGAGCCTTGATGGGATCTAACATGATGCGTCAGGCCGTACCATTAATTCGTCCTGAAGCGCCAATCGTTGGAACTGGTTTAGAGCGTCAAGTTGCTTCTGATTCTAGAGTATTGATAAATGCTGAAGGAGATGGAGTTATTGAATATGTTGATGCTAATATCATAACTATCAAATACGACCGTACTGAGGAAGAAAGAATGGTTAGTTTTGAATCTGATGAGAAAACATACAATCTAATTAAATTTAGAAAAACCAATCAAGGAACAAGTATCAACCTTAAACCGATTGTAAGAAAAGGGGATAGAGTGGTTCTTGGTCAAGTATTATCTGAAGGATATGCTACTCAAAATGGTGAATTGGCTTTAGGTCGTAACTTGAAAGTGGCATTTATGCCATGGAAAGGATACAACTTTGAGGATGCAATTGTAATTTCTGAGAAAGTAGTTCGTGACGATATTTTCACCTCTATTCACGTTGATGATTATTCATTAGAAGTGAGAGATACTAAATTAGGTAACGAAGAATTAACTAACGATATACCGAACGTTTCTGAAGAAGCTACTAAAGATTTAGATGAAAATGGTATGATTAGAATTGGAGCAGAGGTTAAACCTGGCGACATTCTTATCGGAAAAATTACTCCAAAAGGAGAATCAGACCCTACTCCAGAAGAGAAATTACTTCGTGCAATCTTTGGTGATAAAGCAGGTGATGTAAAAGATGCTTCATTAAAAGCTTCTCCTTCTTTACATGGTGTTGTTTTAGACAAAAAATTGTTCGCAAGAGCAGTAAAAGATAAACGTAAACGTACACAAGATAAAGATGCTTTAGGCGCTTTAGAAATGGAATTTGAAACTAAATTTGTTGAATTAAAAGACAAATTAGTAGAGAAACTTTTCGTAATTGTGAACGGTAAAACATCTCAAGGTGTAATGAATGATTTGGGTGAAGAAGTTTTACCAAAAGGTAAAAAATATACTCAAAAAATGCTTTATGCTGTTGAAGATTTTGCTCACTTAAGTAAAGGTCAATGGGTTGCTGATGATGCAACTAATAAAATGGTTAATGATTTAATTCATAACTATAAAATTAAATTGAATGATTTACAAGGTGCATTACGTAGAGAGAAATTCACAATTACTGTTGGTGATGAATTACCAGCTGGAATTTTGAAACTTGCTAAAGTATATATTGCCAAAAAACGTAAGTTGAAAGTTGGGGATAAAATGGCAGGACGTCACGGTAACAAAGGTATTGTTGCTCGTATCGTTCGTCACGAAGATATGCCTTTCCTTGAAGACGGAACGCCAGTAGATATTGTGTTGAACCCACTTGGGGTACCTTCACGTATGAACATTGGTCAAATTTATGAAACGGTATTAGGTTGGGCTGGACAAAACTTGGGTAGAAAATTTGCTACTCCAATTTTTGATGGTGCTTCTTTAGACCAAATTAATGAATTGACTGACGAAGCTGGAATACCACGTTTTGGACATACTTACCTCTATGATGGTGGTACTGGAGAACGTTTCCACCAAGCAGCAACAGTTGGAGTTATCTACATGTTGAAACTTGGTCACATGGTTGATGATAAGATGCACGCCCGTTCTATCGGACCGTACTCTTTGATTACACAACAACCACTTGGAGGTAAAGCACAATTTGGAGGTCAACGTTTTGGAGAGATGGAAGTTTGGGCACTTGAAGCTTATGGAGCATCAAGTACTTTACGTGAAATCTTAACTGTTAAATCGGATGACGTTATTGGTAGAGCTAAAACTTACGAAGCAATCGTTAAGGGAGAGTCAATGCCAGAACCAGGTTTACCAGAATCATTCAATGTATTGATGCACGAATTGAAAGGTCTTGGACTTGATATTCGTTTAGAAGAATAAATTTTAAGTATTCAGTGTTCTGTTTTTAGTTTTCAGTTATAAATTGACCGCTAAATACTGAACACTGAACACTTGTTTTAATTAGTTTTCGAGATTTATACCCGTAAACCGTTCCGATTTTTTATAGAAATTAAATTTTTATAACTAGCGCTTCATAATCAATTTGGAGTTTAGAGAAGTAACTCGAGGTGTTTTAATAGTCTAAAAGTTTACTGTTACAAAGTTTTAAAGTTATTCGTGACTTTTTACTTTCAGCTTTCAACTTTTCGATTATAATAAAAATCAATTTTTTAATTGCAAATAAATCAATAGTAAAAACTATGATCAATAATAGAAATAACAATAATAAAGACAAGAATCCGGTAAAAAGATTCAGTAAAATTTCGATAGGATTAGCTTCTCCAGAATCTATTTTAAAAGAATCTAGAGGTGAGGTTCTAAAACCAGAAACTATCAACTACAGAACTCACAAACCGGAACGTGATGGTCTTTTCTGCGAACGTATTTTCGGACCAGTAAAGGATTTTGAATGTGCTTGTGGAAAATATAAAAGAATTCGCTACAAAGGGATCATTTGTGACCGTTGTGGTGTTGAAGTTACAGAGAAAAAAGTACGTAGAGATAGAGTAGGTCACATCAATCTTGTTGTGCCAATTGCTCACATCTGGTATTTCCGTTCTCTTCCAAACAAAATTGGTTATATCCTTGGTCTTCCATCTAAGAAATTAGATATGATCATCTACTACGAAAGATACGTAGTAATTCAAGCAGGTATTGCTAAAAATGCAGAAGGTGAATCAGTACAAAGATTAGACTTCCTTACAGAAGAAGAATATTTGAACATTCTTGATACTCTTCCTGCAGACAACCAGTACTTGGATGATTTTGATCCTAATAAATTTGTTGCCAAAATGGGAGCAGAGTGTATTATGGACTTATTGGCTAGAATTGATTTAGATCAGTTGTCTTACCAATTGAGACATAATGCAAATAATGAAACGTCTAAACAACGTAAAACTGAAGCTTTAAAAAGATTACAAGTAGTTGAATCTTTCCGTGAGTCTAACTTGAACCGTGAGAATCGCCCAGAATGGATGATTATGAAAGTGGTTCCAGTTATTCCACCAGAATTACGTCCTCTTGTGCCACTTGATGGAGGTCGTTTTGCAACTTCAGATTTAAATGATTTATACCGTCGTGTAATTATACGTAACAACCGTTTGAAAAGATTAATGGAGATTAAAGCTCCAGAAGTTATCTTGAGAAATGAGAAACGTATGTTGCAAGAGTCTGTAGATTCACTTTTCGATAATACTCGTAAAGCATCTGCAGTAAAAACAGAATCAAACAGACCATTAAAATCATTATCAGATTCACTTAAAGGTAAGCAAGGACGTTTCCGTCAAAACTTACTTGGAAAACGTGTGGATTATTCTGCTCGTTCGGTAATTGTTGTTGGACCTGAATTAAAATTATCTGAGTGTGGTATCCCTAAGGATATGGCAGCAGAATTATACAAACCTTTCGTTATCCGTAAATTGATAGAAAGAGGAATTGTAAAAACTGTAAAATCAGCTAAAAAAATAATAGATAAGAAAGAGCCAGTAGTTTGGGATATCCTTGAAAATGTAATTAAAGGTCACCCAATATTACTAAACCGTGCTCCTACTTTGCACAGATTAGGTATTCAAGCATTCCAACCAAAATTAATTGAAGGAAAAGCAATCCAATTGCATCCTTTAGTTTGTACTGCATTTAATGCGGATTTTGATGGGGATCAAATGGCAGTTCACTTGCCGTTAGGACCAGAAGCTATTTTGGAAGCGCAACTATTAATGTTGGGTTCTCACAATATCCTGAATCCTGCAAATGGAGCGCCAATTACTGTACCTTCTCAGGATATGGTTTTGGGTCTTTATTATATGACCAAAGAGCGTTTGTCAACTCCTGAAAAGAAAATTTTAGGTGAAGGAATCACTTTCTATTCCGCTGAAGAAGTAAATATTGCTTTGAATGAAGGAAGATTAGAATTGAATGCTTCTATCAAAATTAGAGCGAAGCATTTTAATGAAGCAGGTGAATTAGTTTACCAAATCATTCAAACAACTGCTGGTCGTGTATTATTTAATGAAGTAGTACCAGAAGCAGCAGGATATATCAATGATGTATTGACTAAGAAAAACCTTAGAGATATTATTGGTCACGTTTTAAGTTCTACTGATGTACCTACAACTGCAGCTTTCTTGGATAACATGAAAGACATGGGTTACAAATTTGCCTTTAAAGGTGGTTTGTCATTCTCACTTGGAGACATTAGAATTCCAGAACAAAAACCAAAATTAATAGCAGATGCCAGAGAACAAGTTCAAGGTATTTCTATGAACTATAATATGGGTCTTATTACAAATAACGAACGTTACAACCAAGTTATTGATGTATGGACTTCAGCGAATGCTCAGCTTACAGAATTAGCAATGAAAAACATTAGAGAAGACCAACAAGGTTTCAACTCGGTGTATATGATGCTTGATTCTGGAGCAAGGGGATCTAAAGAACAAATTCGTCAGTTAACTGGTATGCGTGGTTTGATGGCTAAGCCTAAAAAATCGACTGCTGGTGGTGGTGAAATTATTGAAAATCCAATTCTTTCTAACTTTAAGGAAGGTCTTTCGATTCTTGAGTACTTTATTTCTACTCACGGTGCTCGTAAAGGACTTGCGGATACGGCATTGAAAACGGCGGATGCTGGTTACTTGACTCGTAGATTGCATGATGTATCGCAAGATGTAATTGTAAATATCGATGATTGTGGTACTCTAAGAGGTGTTGAAGTTTCAGCATTGAAGAAAAATGAGGAAATAGTTGAAACATTAGGAGAAAGAATATTAGGTCGTGTAGTATTACAAGATTTAGTTAATCCTTTGAATAATGAAATCTTGATTCGTTCAGGTGAGCAAATCACAGAAGTTATAATGAAAGCAATTGACGCTGCTCCAATCGAGAAAGTTGAAGTTCGTTCACCATTAACTTGTGAGGCGTTGAAAGGTATCTGTGCTAAATGTTACGGTCGTAACTTAGCTACTGGTAAAATGACTCAAAGAGGTGAAGCAGTTGGTGTAATTGCTGCGCAATCTATTGGAGAGCCTGGAACACAGTTGACATTACGTACATTCCACGTTGGTGGAGTTGCGGGTGGAATATCTGAAGAATCTAGCATTGTTGTTAAATTTGCTGGTAAACTTGAAATCGAAGATTTGAAAACGGTTAAAGGTGAAGACAGTGAAGGTAACGCAGTTGATATTGTAGTTTCTCGTTCTACAGAATTGAAATTAGTTGATGAAAAAACTGGTATTTTATTAAGTACTAATAATATTCCTTACGGTTCAAGTATTTTTGTGAAAGACGGTCAGTCAGTAGCAAAAGGAGATGTGATCTGTAAATGGGATCCTTATAATGGAGTTATCGTTTCTGAATTTACTGGTAAAATTGCTTATGAAGATTTAGAGCAAGGTCAATCATTCATGGTTGAAATTGATGAGCAAACTGGTTTCCAAGAAAAAGTAATTTCTGAATCTAGAGCTAGCAAATTAATTCCAACTTTATTGGTTTACGGTAAAGACAATGAATTGATTCGTTCTTATAACTTACCAGTTGGAGCCCACTTGATGGTTGACAATGGTGAGAAAATTAAAGCAGGTAAAGTGTTAGTTAAAATTCCACGTCGTTCTTCTAAATCAGGAGATATTACTGGAGGTTTACCAAGAATTACTGAATTGTTAGAGGCTCGTAATCCTTCTAATCCAGCTGTAGTTTCTGAGATTGATGGTGTTGTTTCTTTTGGAAAAATCAAAAGAGGTAACCGTGAAGTTGTTATCGAATCTAAATTCGGAGATATTAGAAAATACTTGGTTAAATTATCAAGCCAAATTCTAGTTCAAGAAAATGACTTTGTAAGAGCAGGTGTTCCTTTATCTGATGGAGCAATTACTCCTGATGATATTTTAAGAATTCAAGGACCAGCAGCTGTTCAACAGTATTTGGTTAATGAAATTCAAGAAGTATACCGTTTACAAGGGGTGAAAATTAACGATAAGCACTTTGAAGTAGTAATACGTCAAATGATGCGTAAAGTTAGAGTTCAAGATCCAGGTGATACTTTATTCTTAGAAGATCAATTGATTCACACTAAAGACTTTATCGTTCAAAATGATAAATTATATGGTATGAAAGTGGTTGAAGATGCTGGAGATTCTGGTGCGCTTAAAGAAGGACAAATAATTACGCCTCGTGAGTTGCGTGATGAAAACTCTTTATTAAAACGTACAGATAAAAATCTTGTTGTAGCTCGTGATGTTGT
Organism: Flavobacterium weaverense; assembly: GCF_003688495.1. Lineage (GTDB taxonomy): Bacteria > Bacteroidota > Bacteroidia > Flavobacteriales > Flavobacteriaceae > Flavobacterium > Flavobacterium weaverense. Next base: position 184,840 of record NZ_REFH01000010.1, read on the forward strand.
TACTGCAACAGCAACACCAGTTTTACAAGGTATTACAAGAGCATCTCTTCAAACTAAATCATTTATATCTGCTGCGTCGTTCCAGGAAACTACTAAAGTATTGAATGAAGCTGCAGTTGCAGGTAAAATCGATTACTTAGAAGGATTGAAAGAAAACGTTATTGTAGGACATAGAATCCCAGCCGGAACTGGTATGAGAGAATATGATAATACAATTGTAGGTTCGAAAGAAGATTACAATGATATGATGGCTAACAAAGAGGAATATATTTACTAAGATATGAGTAACTCTAATCCACAACAAGAGCAGATTAATATTGAGTTAGATGAAAAAACCGCTGAAGGAATTTATTCTAATTTAGCTATTATCAATCACTCATCATCAGAGTTTGTTTTAGATTTTGTTAGTATAATGCCAGGTATTCCTAAAGCGAAGGTGAAATCAAGAATTGTCTTGACTCCCCAACACGCTAAACGATTATTAAAGGCAATAGGTGAAAATATCCACCGTTTTGAAGTCGCTCATGGCGAAATAAAAGACACGGAGCAAGCACCGATACCGCTGAACTTTGGTCCTGCGGGACAAGCATAATATTTCAAAAAGGCTTTCGCTACGGTGAAAGCCTTTTTTTTATGACTTTTTTTAAATGAATTACTTTTTAGATTCCAAAATGATAGTGGACTTAGAGTTATGGTCTTTTATACTATTTGAGATTTGGCAAAAAATTGAGTATTTTCAAAAAATGACTTTATTATCTCTCTACTTTGAAAGCCAGTAATCGTTTCAGATTAATTTATTTCCTTTTAAATAGATTGATTAGTTTACTTATTGACCGCGTTTAAATTTTGGCTCATACCTTTAAAATTTATCCCTAATTTGGTGCTTCAACGAGTATAATGGTGCTTTGTCGGAAATATTTTTTACTAATTTACATATGATATACTTTCGCACTTGAAATGGGGTATAAATTATATCTCTGATAGATAAAAAGCTTACTATGAAATATATTTCTTTAAAAACAAATAAAAAAAGTATCGTAAACGGTCTTCTGTTGTTTGTTTTTTTATTGTTGACAAATACTTCTGCTTTTGCACAAACTAGCAATGATATCGCAGTTGACAATGATATAGAAAATAGTTCAAGTGTAAAAACACAATCTACTTCAGCAGTTTCAACTTCTAACAGTGTGAATTTTGTTTTATGGTTCATGGGTACAAAACAAGATCCAAATAGCACAATATCAGTTGAGGGAACAAACACTAAAAAACAAGTCATAACATCTGGTATGGCACCAAATCGTTTATTAATCAAAGCTTTTTTGAAAAAGGCAGTAGATTTAGATACGATGATTGCTTAAAAAGCTTTCGATACAAACATAAAAAAACGCTAATTTATTAAATTAGCGTTTTTTTTTATTTCGAATTGTATCATTCACAATAATGTTCTTAAATAGGTACTATTCAAATTCAGATGTAAAGAACAGTTTTACATTCGGATATTTATTTTGTGTCATTTGGATCGTAAAATCAGAGTCGGCTAGAAATACTAACTGTCCGTATTTATCGTGAGCCAAATATTTTTGCTTAATACGTCTAAATTCTTTGAATTCATCGCTTTTAAGATCGTTAGGTTTTACCCAACAGGCTTTATGAACAGGGAAGTTTTCATAAGTACATTTTGCTCCGTATTCATGCTCTAAACGGTATTGTATAACCTCATATTGAAGTGCTCCTACGGTTCCAATAATTTTCCTATTATTCATTTCTAACGTAAATAACTGAGCAACACCTTCATCCATTAACTGGTCAACACCTTTGTCCAATTGTTTTGCTTTCATTGGATCAGCATTGTTTATGTAACGGAAATGTTCTGGTGAGAAGCTCGGAATTCCTTTGAAACTCATTATCTCTCCCTCAGTTAATGTATCACCAATTTTAAAGTTTCCTGTATCGTGTAATCCTACAATATCTCCTGGATACGATATGTCAACAATCTCTTTCTTTTCTGCAAAGAAAGCATTTGGACTAGAGAACTTTAAATTTTTCTTTTGGCGAACGTGGTAATACGGTTTGTTTCTCTCAAATGTTCCAGAAACAATTTTTATAAATGCTAAACGATCTCTATGTTTAGGATCCATATTAGCGTGGATTTTAAATACAAATCCTGTCATTTTTTCTTCCTTTGGATCTACTAATCTCGTTTCAGATTCTTTTGCTCTAGGTGATGGAGCTATTTGAACGAAACAATCTAGCAATTCTCGTACTCCAAAATTATTAAGAGCTGAACCAAAAAATACAGGTTGTAATTTCCCGTCTAAATATTCTTGGCGATCAAACTTCGGATATACTTCATCAATCAGTTCTATTTCTTCGCGTAATGTGTCGGCTGGCTTTTGACCAATAATTTTCTCTAATTCGGAGCTTTTAATATCTGAAAAAGCTATTGTTTCTTCAATATTCTTTCTGCTATCTCCGCTAAAAAGATTAATGTTTTGCTCCCAAAGATTATAAATTCCTTTAAAGTCATAACCCATTCCTATTGGAAAACTTAAAGGAGTTACTCTAAGTCCTAGCTTTTGTTCAACTTCGTCCATCAAGTCAAAAGCGTCTTTTCCTTCTCGGTCTAATTTGTTAATAAAAACAATGATTGGAATTTTGCGCATTCTACAAACAGCAACTAGTTTTTCTGTCTGTTCTTCCACACCTTTAGCTACGTCAATAACAACAATTACACTATCAACAGCGGTTAAAGTTCTAAAAGTATCTTCGGCAAAATCTTTATGGCCAGGAGTATCTAAAATATTAATTTTGTTATTCTTGTAATTAAATGCTAAGACAGAGGTAGAAACCGAAATTCCTCTTTGGCGCTCGATTTCCATAAAGTCACTCGTAGCACCTTTTTTAATTTTATTATTCTTCACGGCACCTGCTTCTTGAATGGCACCACCAAAAAGTAGTAACTTCTCAGTAAGTGTTGTTTTTCCTGCATCAGGATGCGAGATAATTCCGAAAGTTCTTCTGCGTTGTATTTCTTCTAAAAAGCTCATATTTGTATAAATAGGGTGCAAAAGTACTATTTATAAATGCCAATTGAAAAAATAGTATACCTTAATTATAGCGGTCTGCTTTCAAAACCCTTACATGGTTAGCTTTATCCGTTACTAACTGTTATTTGCGATTTGTAAGTCAGAGCTGATTTCATTTTATATTATTATGTTTTAAAATTTGAACTTAGATTTAACTTTCTCTTTGATAGAACAGCCCGAATTAAAGTAATTTTTAATTATCAAGTTTAAAACCTTTAATTTAACTATTTGACCTACAAGATTTAAAAGTCAAATCAGCTGTAGATTTTTAGGAATTTATATAAAGAATTATTTAAAAATGACTCACGATAATTTTTTGTTAATACTAGTTCTTAAACTTGTATTATATAATGGAATTACTATTTTTGTTCGTTTTAAATTTATAGAATATCAGTTCATTGTGACCATAAAAGCTGTTCGCGAACTTGATTCTTAAAAGTGTATATTTGCAAAAATTATTTTGGTTTTTGCGCAAATTTTAAAAGCTAATAATAACCATCTTTACATTTAATACTAATTATACCAATGTCAATAAATACATTACAATTTAGATCTATTAATAATAGGTTAGCCCTTACTTTTATATTTTTACTTTTCACAGGTGTTATAGCAAGTGCTCAGGAAATTATTAAAGATTCTGTTATTACAAAAACCGTAGTTCAAAAAAAATCTACAGGAAAACTTAAAATTGACGGTGTAATTGCAACAGTTGGAGACTATATTATTTTAGATTCAGATATTGACAAGTCATTTTTAGAAATTTCTGCGCAAGGTGGAACTGTAAAAGATATTACTAGATGTCAAATGCTTGGAAAATTATTAGAAGATAAGTTATATGCTCATCAAGCTATTCAGGATAGTATCGTTGTTACAGATTCTGAAGTTAAAGGAATGATGGAAGAGCGTCTTACATACATGGTTGACCAAATCGGTTCATTAGAAAAAGTAATTCAGTATTATAAAAAGGATTCGGAAGAGGAATTTAGAAGTTATTTCTCAGACATTTTGAAGGAAGGAAAACTGACCTCAGAAATGCAAAAGAAAATAGTTGACGCTGTTGAAATTACTCCGGAAGAAGTTCGCAATTATTTCAAAACAATTCCTAAAAGTGATTTACCATTTTTTGGTGTAGAATTAGAAGTGGCACAAATCGTTATCACTCCAAAAGTTTCAGCTGATGATAAACAAAAAGTGATTGATCGCTTGAATGGTTTTAAAAAGGAAATAGAAGAAGGTTCCAGTTTTTCTACTAAAGCTGTTTTGTATTCCCAAGATCCTGGTTCAAGATCAACTGGAGGTTTTTACAAAATGAATCGTAAAACACCTTTTGTCAAAGAATTTAAGGACGTTGCTTTTAGTTTAGCGGAAGGTGAAATATCAGCTCCTTTTGAAACTGATTTTGGATTTCATATTATTTACGTCGAAAAAATTAAAGGACAAGAAGTAGAGTTGAGACATATTTTATTAGCTCCAACTGTTACAGACGAAGCATTGACTGAAGCTAAAGAAAAAATTACTTTGATTAAGAAAAGAATTGAAGATAAAGAAATCACTTTTGCGGAAGCGGCAAGAACATTATCTGATGAGAAAGAAACAAGAGCAAACGGTGGAGCGTTAATTAATCCAAAGACACAAGATACTCGTTTTGAATTGACAAAAATGGATCCTGCTTTTTACAGTCAGGTATCTAACTTGAAAACAAATCAAATTTCAGAGCCTATATTAGATCAAGGCGAAGAAGGTAAAAAGAAATTCAAATTAGTTACTGTAACGAACAGAATTGACGAGCACGCTGCTGACTACGCTAAAGATTATATTAAAATTAAAGATTTAGCTTTAAAAAGTAAGCAAATCACAGCTATTGGTAAATGGTTTGATGAGAAAATAAAAGAAACTTATATTAAAATTATTGGTGAATATAGAGATTGTGATTTCACTAATAACTGGCTTAAAAAGTAATATTTCATAATGCTTTTAGCAATCTTTAACTTCTAAAAAAGTTTTCTTTAAATAAATAAAAAGAGTTAGTTTTATGATTTCATAACGCTAACTCTTTTTAATTTTAAATACCTCATAAATGTCAGACGTAGCAGCAATACAAAACCTAGTTCAAAAGAGAGAAGAGTTAAAAAAAGAAATCGCTAAAATCATTGTGGGACAGGATGCTGTAGTAGATCAGATTTTACTATGTATTTTCTCAGGAGGGCACGCTTTATTAGTTGGTGTTCCCGGATTAGCCAAAACATTGATGGTGAATACGCTCGCTCAGGCTTTAGGACTTGACTTTAAGCGAATCCAGTTTACTCCAGATTTAATGCCGTCAGATATTCTAGGAAGCGAAATTCTAGATGAAAGCCGGAATTTTAAATTTATAAAAGGTCCAATATTCTCTAATATTGTTCTAGCAGACGAGATCAATAGAACACCTCCAAAAACTCAGGCTGCCCTATTAGAAGCTATGCAGGAACGATCGGTTACCATTGCAGGAGTTAATTATAAATTGGCGTTACCTTATTTTGTTCTAGCTACTCAAAACCCAATTGAGCAAGAAGGAACCTATCCTTTGCCTGAGGCCCAATTAGACCGATTTATGTTTGCCATCAAGCTAGAATACCCTTCTTTTGAAGAGGAAGTATTAGTGGTAAAGAGAACTACTTCTGATATTAAAAGCACCGTTAATCCGTTATTTACTGCTCAAGAAATTATTGATTTCCAACATCTAATTCGAAGAATACCAGTTGCAGATAATTTAATTGAGTACGCGGTGTCATTAGTGAGTAAAACAAGACCTGACAATGCCTTATCGAATGAGTTTATTAAAAACTATTTAGATTGGGGAGCAGGTCCAAGAGCATCTCAGAACCTAATATTGGCAGCTAAAGCTAATGCTGCATTTAACGGCAAATTTTCTCCGGATATCGAAGATGTAAAAGCAGTAGCAATTGGTATTTTGCGTCATCGAATTATTAAAAATTATAAAGCCGACGCTGAGGGAATCACTGAAGAAATGATAATAACTAAGTTGCTATAATTCCACATTCATAACGCACCTAATTGTTGCGAGGATCAAAGCGATTCCTACAAATTTTTATGTATTGCAAAGAATTAAAACTAATACTGTGAATTTTTTAAAAAATCAATTAAATTTTGCTATATCCGCATTTTAATGTGATGTAATTGGTTTATTTATAATAATAATATTTAGAAAGTGTTGTTTTATTAAATTCTTTTTAATTTCAACCGAAATAACTAAATTTGCGCATCAAAAAAATAAAAAACACCTAAATATTTTCGGTTCTGTATTTTGAGATGATCAAAGTAATGTGCCTTTTAACATTGAAAAAGAATTATAATATGAGTATTTATAACGATTATCTTAAAGAAATTGAAGGCCGGAAAGTACAAGGCCTTCATCCTAAACCAATTGATGGTGCTGAATTACTAAGTGAAATTATTACACAAATTAAAGATGTAAATAATGTACATAGAGAAGATTCTTTGAATTTCTTTATCTACAATGTTGTTCCTGGAACTACGCCTGCTGCTGCTGTTAAAGCAGTGTTTTTAAAAGAAATTATTACTGCTGCTTCTGATGTAAAAGAAATCAGCAATGCTTTTGCTTTTGAGTTATTATCTCATATGAAAGGTGGGCCTTCTATTGAAGTTTTGCTTGACTTAGCTTTAGGGAATGATATTGCTGTTGCAAAAGAGGCTGCTGCTGTCCTTAAAACACAAGTATTTTTATACGACGCGGATACAGATCGTTTAAAAGAGGCTTTTAAAGACGGTAATGTAATTGTAAAAGAAATTTTAGAGAGCTACGCAAAAGCAGAGTTTTTCACAAAGCTTCCTGAAGTAGTAGAAGAGATAAAAGTGGTGACTTATATTGCTGGTGAGGGAGATATTTCAACTGATTTACTTTCTCCAGGTAATCAAGCGCATTCTCGCTCAGACCGTGAACTTCATGGTAAATGTTTAATTTCTCCAGAGGCACAAAACGAAATTCAAGCGCTACAAATTCAACATCCTGATAAAAGTGTAATGTTGATTGCTGAAAAAGGGACTATGGGTGTTGGTTCATCTAGAATGTCTGGTGTAAATAACGTAGCATTATGGACAGGTAAAAAAGCAAGTCCTTATGTTCCCTTTATTAATATAGCACCGATAGTTGCTGGTACTAATGGTATTTCTCCAATTTTCCTTACTACTGTTGATGTTACAGGAGGTATTGGTCTTGATCTTCAAAACTGGGTTAAGACATTAGATCAAAATGGAGACCCTCTTCGTAATGAAAGCGGTGATCCTATTCTAGAAGAAGTATATTCTGTTGCAACGGGCACGGTACTTACAATAAATACAAAGACAAAGAAATTATATAACGGAGAGCAAGAATTAATTGATATTTCTAAATCATTTACTCCGCAAAAAATGGAATTTATCAAAGCTGGTGGATCTTATGCAATTGTCTTTGGAAAAAAACTTCAAACATTTGCATGTAGTACATTAGGTATCGAAGCAGTTCCCGTTTATGCGCCATCAAAAGAAGTTTCTATTGAAGGACAAGGTCTTACTGCTGTTGAAAAAATATTTAATCGAAACGCTGTTGGAATAACTGCTGGAAAAGTTTTACATGCAGGGTCTGATGTTCGTGTTGAAGTAAACATAGTTGGTTCACAAGACACGACTGGTTTAATGACTTCTCAGGAATTAGAGTCGATGGCTGCAACTGTTATCTCACCAATTGTGGATGGAGCTTATCAATCAGGTTGCCATACTGCGTCGGTTTGGGATAGCAAATCAAAAGCAAATATTCCTAGATTAATGAAGTTTATGAATGACTTTGGTTTGATCACTGCTCGTGATCCTAAAGGCGTTTATCATGCAATGACCGATGTAATTCACAAAGTATTAAATGACATTACTATTGATGAGTGGGCTATTATTATCGGTGGTGATTCTCATACAAGGATGTCAAAAGGAGTTGCTTTTGGTGCTGATTCAGGTACGGTAGCGCTAGCACTTGCTACTGGTGAGGCTTCAATGCCAATTCCAGAATCTGTTAAGGTGACTTTCAAAGGGGATATGAAAACCTATATGGATTTCCGTGATGTAGTGCACGCTACTCAATCTCAAATGCTTCAGCAATTTGGTGGAGAAAATGTTTTCCAAGGTAGAATTATCGAAGTTCACATTGGAACATTAACTGCTGACCAAGCGTTTACTTTTACAGATTGGACTGCAGAAATGAAAGCGAAAGCTTCTATCTGTATTTCTGAGGATGATACTTTAATCGAATCATTGGAGATTGCAAAAGGCAGAATCCAAATTATGATTCATAAAGGGATGGACAACCACAAACAAGTTCTTCAAGGATTAATAAACAAAGCAGATAAGAGAATTGCTGAAATTAAATCATGTGAGAAACCAGCTTTAACGCCGGATGCAAATGCTAAGTATTATGCTGAAGTTGTTATTGATTTGGATATTATTGCCGAGCCAATGATTGCTGATCCTGATGTAAATAATGCTGACGTGTCAAAACGTTACACACACGATACCATTAGACCGCTTTCTTTTTATGGAGGTGTTAAAAAAGTTGACCTTGGATTTGTTGGATCATGTATGGTCCACAAAGGCGATTTAAAAATTCTTTCTCAAATGCTTAAAAATATTGATGAGCAATACGGTAAAGTTGAGTTTAAAGCTCCTCTAGTGGTTGCTCCGCCAACATATAATATTGTTGACGAATTAAAAGCAGAAGGAGATTGGGAAGTACTTCAAAAGTATTCTGGTTTTGAATTTGATGATAATGCTCCAAAAGGTGTGGCAAGAACTGGATATGAAAATATACTTTATCTTGAGCGTCCTGGATGTAACCTATGTATGGGGAATCAAGAAAAGGCAGCAAAAGGGGATACTGTAATGGCTACTTCAACGCGTCTTTTCCAAGGAAGAGTAGTTGAAGATGCTGAAGGGAAAAAAGGAGAATCGTTACTTTCTTCAACTCCGGTAGTAGTTTTATCAACCATATTAGGTAGAACACCTACAATGGATGAGTATAAAGCGGCTGTAACAGGAATTAATCTTACGCAGTTTGCACCATCTCACAAATTATTAGTCAATAAATAGTGATATAGATTTGTCAATCATATTTTAAAAGCTCGAGTGATATACTCGGGCTTTTTTTTTAATGTTTCCTCTATTTTTTGTACCTTGTGTTTTCAAAAGGAATTATACATATAACTTATTTAATATTATGGCATTTGATATAGAAATGATTAAAAAAGTGTACGCCAATATGACTACTCGTGTTGACAAAGCACGTGAGATAGTTGGTCGCCCACTTACTTTAACAGAAAAGATTTTATACAATCACTTATGGGAAGGCACGCCGACTCAAGCATTTACTAGAGGTGCTGATTATGTTGACTTTGCACCCGATAGAGTAGCTTGTCAAGATGCAACAGCCCAAATGGCTTTGTTGCAATTTATGCATGCTGGTAAATCTAAGGTTGCTGTTCCTACGACTGTTCACTGTGATCACTTGATTCAGGCAAAAGTAGATGCGGTTACAGATTTGGCTAGAGCCAAAACGCAAAGTAATGAAGTCTTTGAATTTTTATCTTCTGTGTCCAATAAATATGGTATAGGTTTCTGGAAACCTGGAGCAGGAATTATTCACCAAGTTGTACTTGAGAATTATGCATTTCCGGGAGGAATGATGATTGGAACTGATTCACATACTGTAAATGCAGGTGGATTAGGGATGGTAGCTATAGGTGTTGGTGGAGCTGATGCGGTTGATGTTATGTCTGGAATGGCGTGGGAGTTAAAATTCCCAAAATTAATTGGAGTTAAATTAACTGGAAAACTTTCTGGTTGGACAGCTCCTAAAGATGTTATTCTTAAAGTTGCAGGTATTCTAACTGTGAAAGGTGGAACTGGCGCTATCGTTGAGTATTTTGGCGAAGGAGCAACTTCTATGTCATGTACAGGTAAAGGAACAATTTGTAATATGGGTGCCGAAATTGGTGCTACAACTTCTACATTTGGTTATGATGCTTCGATGGGACGATACTTAAGATCTACAAATAGAGCTGATGTCGCTGATGAAGCAGATAAGATTGCACCATATTTAACAGGTGATGATGAGGTTTACGCAAATCCAGAAATGTATTTTGATCAAGTGATCGAAATCAATTTAGATGAATTAGAGCCACATTTAAATGGACCATATACTCCAGATTTAGCAACTCCTATTTCAAAAATGAAAGAGGAAGCAATTAAAAATAATTGGCCGTTAAAAATTGAAGTAGCTTTAATAGGTTCTTGTACAAACTCTTCTTACGAAGATATTGCGCGAGCATCATCAATTGCTAAGCAAGTTACTGACAAAAAACTAAAAATTAAGTCTCAGTTTACAATTACACCAGGTTCTGAAGTTGTTCGATATACAATAGAGCGTGACGGATTTATCGATATTTTTGATAAAATGGGAGCTACAGTTTTTGCAAATGCATGCGGACCATGTATTGGAATGTGGGATAGAGATGGAGCTGAAAAAGAAGAACGCAATACAATCGTGCATTCGTTCAACCGTAACTTTTCAAAACGTGCTGATGGTAACCCAAATACTTTAGCTTTTGTAGGTTCGCCTGAACTTGTAACTGCTTTAGCTATTGCTGGAGATTTAGGATTCAATCCTTTAACTGATACTTTAATTAATGAAGATGGTGAGGAAGTTCGGTTAGAAGCTCCCACTGGAAATGAGTTGCCTCCTAGAGGATTTGACGCTGAAGATCCTGGATTTCAAGCGCCAGCTGAAGACGGATCAGGTGTTGTAGTTTCTGTGAGCAGTAGTTCAGAACGTTTGCAATTATTAGAACCATTTGATCCATGGGATGGAAAAAATATTACAGGAGCTAAATTATTAATAAAGGCTTTTGGAAAATGTACAACAGATCACATTTCTATGGCTGGACCATGGTTGCGATTCCGTGGACATTTAGATAATATTTCAAATAACATGTTGATTGGTGCAATTAATGCATTCAATCAAAAACCAAATACAGTTAAAAATCAATTGACTGGAGTTTATGATGCTGTTCCTGCGGTAGCACGTGCTTACAAAGCAGCGGGTATCCCTTCAATTGTTGTAGGAGATCACAATTACGGGGAAGGTTCTTCTCGTGAACATGCGGCGATGGAACCTCGTTTTCTTGGTGTCAAAGCCGTTTTAGTAAAATCTTTTGCCCGTATTCACGAAACAAACTTGAAAAAACAAGGTATGTTGGGATTAATATTTGCTGACGAAGCAGATTATGATAAAATCCAAGAGGATGATACAATCAATTTCTTAGATTTAATTCATTTTGCTCCAGAAAAACCCTTAACATTAGAATTTGTTCATGCTGATGGTTCTATAGATATTATAATGGCTAATCATACTTACAATGAAGGACAAATAGGTTGGTTCGTTGCCGGTTCAGCATTAAATTTAATAGCTGCTGAAGCATAATTATGTATGGGAACTGAGCTAATTGATTTAGTTTGTAATAAATAAAAGTGTTCGATAATTTAAAATCCAGTTTTTTTGACTGTAATTTAAATTAATGAGCACTTTTTTATTGTTTAGATGGAGCTTATCCTGCTCTTCCTTTCAAGCTTTATTATAGCATTGCTTTTTTCTAAGACTAAAAAGGAGCTTACTTCAATCGCTCTTTTTTGTCGAGAAAAAATACAATTCTATTTCAAAAGGCTTTTCATTTCGATCAGGGCTAACAATTGTTTTATAAAGGTTAAAATTCATTTTCGCTCAGTTTTAATCCAATCTCCGTAAATTTTAGGTATTTTAATTTTCAATACTCTATTACAGTTACTTCCTTGCTTCAAAAAACAGCATTAAAGAACGAAAATGTGGCTATTATATAAGAATTTTTAAAATTTGTGAAACTAAATAGGCGTTTTTTTGATTAATAAGTTTATATTAGCTTTTTTTAAAAATGCACTAGCTTTAGTTATTGATTTAATTTTTTTATCAAATAACAAAGCATTTTTAAGAAACGTGTTTCTTGAACATCTTTCAAGAAATTTATGCTGACGAAATTTAATAATTATATCCCGAAATTGTCAGTTAGAATACCATGGGGTAAGTAATTTGAAATAAATGAATATGAGTTTAAGAGTAATTGTAGCGCTATTTTGTCTGAATAGCATGGTTCTTTTTTCACAGGAAAAAATCACAAAACACACTATATCAAAAGGGGAAACAATCTCAAGTATAGCTGAGAAATACGAAGTAAAGCAAAGCGCAATTTTAAAGCTAAATCCCAAAGCAAAGAACCTATTAAAACTCAATTCTGTTTTATTAATACCAACTACAATAGTTACAAAAAGTAACACAAAAGCAACTACACACCCTAAAGTAGTTAATAATTCATCCAAAGAACACCAAGTTCAAGCTAAAGAAACACTTTACGGTATAGCTAAACAATACGGACTTACAATCAAAGAACTAAATGATTTAAATCCAGCACTTGCTTCTTCTGATTTAAAAATTGGACAAAAAATAAATATTCCTTCAAATTTAATAAACGAAACTCCAGTTATTGCTAGTAAGGAAGTTGCTAACAAGCAAGATTACAACCAAAATTCACCAATTTCGTCATCATTTAGTTGGGAAGTGCAACCAAAAGAAACTAAATACTCGATTACTAAAAAATACGGGATTAGTATCAAAGAATTTGATAAAGCAAATCCTGAGTTAGGAGTTAAAGCACTTAGAGTTGGTCAGAAAGTAAATATTCCTGCAAACGCTGTCGCAGTTGTTGAATCTAAAGAAGTTTTAAAGATTGAGGATAAAGTTTCATTGCAACCTAAAGTGGAATTAGTTCAAAATGATATTAAAATCATTGAAGAAAATAATTCTGTTAAAAACACTTTTGTAAGGGAGGTTTTAGCAAAAGAGACGAAATATGCAATTGCAAAAGAATACGGAATTACAGTTCAGGAATTAGAAAAACAAAATCCAGAAATTAAAGGAAAACTTCGTGTAGGTCACAAATTGACCATCACATCCGATATAGCTATTAAAGAAAATAATGCAATAGCTAATAATATTGACATCAAAAACAGCAAGATTGATTTTAATAATTCACAGAGGACAGCGTTTAATCATGATTTTTTAGATCAGTTAATTGAAAATGCTTCAGAAAACATTGGTACTCGTTATAGAACTGGAGGAACATCAAAATCAGGATTTGATTGTTCAGGTTTGATGTGCACTACTTTTGGTGCATTTGACATAAAATTACCAAGAACCTCTCGTGAGCAATCTAGTATAGGAACAAAAATAAATACAGAAGAAGCTCAAAAAGGAGATTTAATATTCTTTAAGACTAATGGTAGAAGCCAGATCAACCATGTAGGAATGGTTGTTGAGGTCAATGAAGGAGAAATTAAATTTATTCACTCTTCAGTAAGTAACGGTGTTATTATTTCCTCTACTAAAGAGAAGTATTACCAGAAAAATTTTACTCAAATAAATAGAGTTTTGCAGTAAATCTAGACTTATTAAAAAAAAACGCTCCAACATGTTGGAGCGTTTTTTTTTGCTCTTTTTATACTTTAATTTCACCTTCTGTTCCACCCACTAAGTTTGTTCCAGTGACAACTGAAGCAGCCATTTTTATGAAGTTGATCATTTGGTTACCATCCGTATCCCAGAAATACGCACTTTTTGGTTCAACCTTGATTAATGAAACATTTGGATCTTCTTTTCCTCCTTCAAACCATATTCCAACTGCCGGTGACCATAGTTCGTCAATCTTGTCGCGATCTAAAACAATTGATGCATGACCATTCACTACTAAATAACTTCCTTTTGGAGGATGGGAGAAAAACAATTGAACGTTAGGATCTTTTGCAATCTCTTTGTTTTTATCACTATTCTTCTGGTCAAAAAACCAAATATTACCTTTATCACATACATGGGTTGCACTCATCGGTCGAGCAGTTGAACCATCATTGTTTTTAATATCAGTACAGAAAAGACACATTGTGATATCTTTTACTAAACTCTTTAATTTATCTATTCCTTCTATCGTGTAATCAGTTCCTTTAGCACTCATAATTATTATCTTTAAAATTAATTCTATATTGTACGTTGAATTACAAAGTTGACAAAGATTCAAGGAAAATTAATTATACAATTTATTCTAAATGTTTCATTTTTTAAATATCTGATACTGTGATAAGTGTTTTATCTGCATTTTGGAAATTCCTTATATCTGTGTAGTCGTATCATTTTAGCTATTCTAACTATTGTATTTTATTGTTGAATAATGATATCGAGAATTAATTCTAATTAATTTTATGTTAATTGTTAATATCACTTAACATTAATAAATTATTTTTGAGTTACTAAATAAAAAATTAACTCTATGAGAAAATTACTTTTTATCGCATTGGCATTTATTGGTACGGCTAACGTGATAGGACAATCGAAAACCGCTTTGTCTTTTAAAGCAGAAATTGCCAACAGAAATACCGATGCTATTAGTTTCTTAGATAGAAATAATGGTAAGGAGGTCAAAAAAATTGAAGTTAATAAGGACGGATTTTTTAAAGACTCTTTTCCTATTGAAGAAGGTTTTTATATGCTTTTTGACGGTAAGGAGTATACTAAAGTTTTCTTGAAAAATGGTTACGACTTAACTTTAAAAATGGATGCTAAACAGTTTGATGAATCTATAGTATACTCAGGAAAAGGTGCTTTGGAAAATAATTTTCTAGCTCAAAATGCTATCGAAGATGCAAAGTATGATTATGATTTACTTTTAGCTTCGACAGAAGATAGTTTTAATAAAACTATAGTAGAGAAGAAAGCTTCAGATTTAAGTGCACTAGAGAATAAGAAGTTTGATCCTAGCTTTGTGATGCTACAGAAAAAGAATATTGAAAATTCATTTGTTGGATTGACTAAATATTACGAGGAAGGTCTTAAAACAAGAAAAATGGATGGTGCAATGTCTCCTTCATTTAATTATGATAATTATAAGGGTGGAAAAACCAAACTAGAAGACTTTAGAGGTAAATATGTTTACATTGATGTATGGGCAACGTGGTGCGCTCCTTGTCGTGCTGAAATACCTTTTTTAAAGAAACTTGAAGAAAAATACCATCAGAAAGATATTGTTTTTTTAAGTCTTTCTATTGATCAATTAAAAGATGTTGAAAAATGGAGAAAATTAATCAAAGACAAAGAATTAGGTGGAGTACAAGTTTTTGCTGATAATGACTGGAACTCTCAATTCATCAAAGACTATAATATTACTGGTATTCCGAGATTTATATTAATAGATCCAAATGGTAAAATTGTAAAAGCCGATGCTCCTAGACCATCTAGCCCAACAATTGAAGCTGAGTTTGATGCGCTATTGAACTAGTGGTCAATAATTGAGAAATAACAAGTAAGAAGAATTTTTAATTAAGATCTATCTATATAAGAAAGCCGCCAAAATTTTATTTTGGCGGCTTTTGTTATTTATTCCCATTACTAATTTGATTTCGAGAGAACCATATTTATGATTTTAATCCAGTCCTCAATAGTTCCAGTGTTTGTATTTATTGCCTCACTGTTATTATTATACGGTTTATACATATTAATATTATCGCGAGAAAACAATCCAACTGTTGGTGTCAATGATGCGCTTGCTAAGTGCATAATCCCACTATCTGCGCCAATAAAAATTTCAGTATTTGCAATCACTGCACAAATCTCTCTCACATCTTTGCTATAAAATGTTGGCGCTTTAAACCCAATTTGCGAAATGTTTTCCACAGGTAAAACTTCGATTATATTATACTGCGGATATTCCTTTAGTAATCGTGCGTAGAATTCTTCCCACCACAATTCGGAGTAGCATTTATCATCGGTAGCATAAGTGAATATGCTTATGGTTTTCTTGTCGTTTTTTACTAAATCGGCAATAATTTTAGAACCTGTATTAATCTCTAGTGAACTCAATTTCAAGTCTATTGATGGTATAGCATTTTCGTTTTTAGCAAATCCTAATTTAGTTAAAAATGATCTAAATTCATATATAGGGTATTTCGCTATGTGCTCATAATCACTGTTTGCTAATTGCATTTCCTTATCCAATTCGCCAAAAAATTTATATTTTGCATCAGCAAACTGTGCCGATAATCTTCCGGATGAAGAGTTTTTATCGACGTTAATTACTATATCGTACTTCTGATTTTTGATTTTGATCCATACTTTGAAATAATCAATTAGATTTTTAAATGGTTTTTTAGGCAGCTCAATTATATAGTTGATGTTTTTATAATTTTCAAAGATAATTGGCGCTAAACCACCTTTTACAAATAAATCGATCTTGCAATCCGGAAAAACCGATGCAACATCTTGCACTAGAGGTGTGATTAGTAAAAGATTCCCCAAACGATGATTAGGTCTGGAAATTAAAACCTTTTTTATTTCTATCTTTTCAGATAAATCGATCTGCTGGTTCTTTTGTGAGCTACCTATATTTTTAGTTAAACCGCGGGTTATAATTCTTCGGAATTCATTTATTTTTTTTATAGCACTCATTTTTTTTGGATAGTAGGTTTAGATTTAATACTGGATAGACTTTTCGAACATGGGATATTAAAATGCGATGCTGATTAACTTTTTATAAAAGAATCTATGTTTATCATCGCAAATGTACAATTTAGAATTTAATCAAAAACATTCGACTACTTAACAAAACTGGTCGCGAATTTTATTTTTTAAATAGATACGTTTGATTAATTTTCTATCAATGAACATATTTTATCTTTTGTCTTTTCCTTTAAATAGAATTACTGTAAATTATAAATAGAATTTGTAAAAAGTATATAAATAATGATTCATCAAGCTATATTTGCATCTATTGAACTATAAAAATAAGTAAATTATGAGCACAA
The DNA here is from genome assembly GCF_003688495.1 of Flavobacterium weaverense. Taxonomy (GTDB): domain Bacteria; phylum Bacteroidota; class Bacteroidia; order Flavobacteriales; family Flavobacteriaceae; genus Flavobacterium; species Flavobacterium weaverense. Next base: position 201,894 of record NZ_REFH01000010.1, read on the forward strand.
CAAAACTTACCATTAATCGTAATGGTTCTATTAAAATTGAAGGAGATTTTGAAATTACAGATAGTGAAGGAAACGTTTATGGGTTAGAAGGTAGAAATACTTTAGGTCTTTGTCGTTGTGGAGAATCAAAAAGCAAACCTTTTTGTGACGGTTCTCATAGAAATAACTTTGAGCATGATGCTAAAGCATTTGATTTACCGCCAATGAAAACCAAATAAATATTCGAACTTTTAAAATTGGATTCTGTTACTAATTACTAGTTTTCCTATTTCAAAATAAATATAAATTTATTTAAAGACGCTATTCGCATCAAAAGTGCGAGAGCGTCTTTTTGTTTTTTAGTACTTTACTATTATTGTGCGAGAGCACATTTATTTTTTTAATAGTATTTTGAAGACAATTATTAATTTGATTTCTCATTTTAAAAAAAAGTATATCTTTAGCCAACCAAAACCAAAAACTATTATATGGAAGAAAATAAACCAGAGCATTTTAAAAGAGAATTAGGGTTACTAGACGGAACGATGCTCGTTGTAGGATCCATGATTGGTTCAGGGGTTTTTATTGTAAGTTCAGACATGGTTCGCCAATTAGGATCTTCAGGTTGGCTTATTGCTATGTGGGTTCTTACTGGTGTGATTACAGTGATTGCAGCAGTAAGTTATGGAGAATTGAGTGCGATGTTTCCAAAGGCAGGAGGGCAATATGTTTATATTAAAGAGGCATACGGAAAGTTAGTTGGTTTTTTATACGGTTGGAGTTTCTTCGCTGTTATTCAAACAGGTACTATTGCTGCAGTAGGCGTTGCTTTTGCAAAATTTTCAGCTTATTTATACGCACCGTTAAGCGATAAAAACATTTTATATGAAATAGGAAGTTTTAAACTTAATGCTGCGCAAGTTCTCTCTATAATTACCATTATTTTTTTAAGTTATATCAATAGTCGCGGTGTAAAAAACTCTAAAATATTACAAACGGTTCTTACTTTGATTAAGATTGTTTCATTAGCCGGTTTGATAATTTTTGGTTTCATGGCAGCTAAGGCTGAGGTATGGGATGCAAACTGGACTAATGCTTGGGCTTCGCAATCCTTCAATGTAGAAACTGGTAATTGGTTGCCAATAAGTGGTATGGCATTAATTTCTGCTATTTCTGCAGCATTAGTTGGTTCCCTATTCTCAAGTGGAGCTTGGGAAGGAGTTACCTTTATTGCAGGCGAGATTAAAAACCCTAAGCGGAATGTAGGTTTAAGTTTATTCTTAGGGACAGTTATCGTTTGTGTTATTTACGTGCTAGCAAATTTAATGTATCTAGCAGTTGTGCCTTTGCAAGGGATCGCGACAGCCGAGTCAGATAGAGTTGCAGTTGTAGCGTCGCAATATATTTTTGGTCCGATAGGAACATTTTTAATTGCGGTGATGATTATGATTTCCACTTTTGCTTGTAACAACGGAATGATTATGGCAGGAGCAAGAGTCTATTACACAATGGCTCAAGATGGTCTGTTTTTCAAAAAAGCCGCTCAACTTAATAAAGCGAGTGTTCCAGCTTGGTCGATTTGGGTACAATGTCTTTGGGCTTCTGTGCTGTGTTTGACTGGGAAATATGGAGATTTATTAGATTTTGTGGTCATTGTTGTTTTGATTTTCTATATGCTAACTATATTAGGAATATTCATCCTTCGTAGGAAGTTACCAAATGCGGATCGTCCTTATAAAGCTTTTGGCTATCCTTTTTTACCAGGTTTGTACATTGTAGTATCTACAGCAATTTGTATTGCTTTGTTAGTTGTAAAAACAAGTACATGCGGTTGGGGTGTACTAATAATGTTAGCTGGGATTCCAATCTATTATCTAACGAAAGCAAAAGAATAGTTCTTCTATATAATTGTAAATAATCATCTAATCATTTATAGTTTGTGAGACAGTTTTATTTTTGATGTAAAAATGAATTAACTAAAAAATCCGTCCCGTTATTAAACGAGACGGATTTTATATTTAAATTCAGGTTGGACTGCAGTTATTAAGTTTTAAAAATTACCGACTAAAAACTAATTACTAAAAAAAGATAACAAGCAATTAACAACCTGTAAGCTATAGACTAGTAGTAAGTAAAACGTCTTACTTTAGCAATATATTTTGCTAATCTAATTACTTGATGACTGTAGCCATATTCGTTGTCATACCAGATATAAAGAACTATGTTTTTACCATCTTTTGATACAATAGTTGCGTTGCTATCGTATATGGCTGGTTGAGGTGTACCTACAATATCTGAAGATACTAACTCATTATTCATAGAGTATTTTATTTGTTCTACAAGTTCGCCTTCTAAAGCGTACTTTTTCATTATTGTATTAATTTCTTCAACTGAAGTGGTTTTCGAAACTTCAAGATTCAAAACTACTAATGAACCATTTGGAACCGGTACACGAATTGCATTCGAAGTCAATTTTCCTTCTAGTGAAGGCAACGCTTTCGCGACAGCGCTACCAGCACCTGTTTCAGTTATTACCATGTTTAAAGCCGCTGCTCTTCCGCGACGGTACTTTTTGTGCATGTTATCAACTAGATTCTGATCATTTGTATAAGCGTGAATCGTTTCTAAATGCCCTTTGACAACACCTAAAGTATCTTCAACAGCTTTTAAAATAGGCGTAATTGCATTCGTAGTACAAGATGCAGCCGAGAAAATATCAATCTCATCTGGATTGTATTCGTTTTGGTTTACACCGTGAACAATATTTGGAACTCCTTTTCCTGGTGCAGTTAGTAAAACTTTATCAGCTCCTTTTGAAACTAAATGTCTACTTAATGCTTCATGAGTAGTAAATGCACCCGTATTATCAATCACTAAAGCATTGTCTATACCGTATAATGTATAGTCAATTTCTTCTGGAGAATTTGCTGTAATGATATGCACAGTTGTTCCGTTGATAATTAAAGCGTTATTAACAGTATCAGCAGTCACTGATCCTTCAAAATCACCATGAATAGAATCATATCTTAATAAAGAAGCTCTTTTTTCAAGAGTAGTAGCATCGTTTTTATCGCGAGTAACAATCGCTCTTAAACGCAATTGACTTCCTTTACCAGTTTTAGACATTAATTCTCTAGCAAGTAAACGACCAATTCTACCGAAACCATATAAGACAACATCTTTAGGACGAATTTCCTCTGAATTCTTTGCGTTTTTTAATTTATCAATAACAAAGTATTTAGCATCTGGATATTTATCTTCTTCTAAAGCGAATTCATACGCTAATTTTCCAATATCTAATTTTGCTGGCGGAAGGTCTAATTCTAATATCGCTTTTGCAATCTTAACAGAATCAAAAATAGAAATAGGTTTACCTACAAATTCAGCAGCGTAACCATGCAAATTGATAATATCGCTAACATTACGATCTATTAATTGATTGCGGAATAAAACCATTTCGATGGATTTATCATACCATAAATCACTGATAATTTTAATCAGTTTTACTCCTGCACGTCGCCTGTCGGCTTGAAAAGATACTTCTTTTTCGTATAAAGTTGTAGTTGCCATGTTGAAAATTTAATGAAAATAAGTTAGTGTATTTTTTAAAATTTGGTGCAAAAGTACCTATTTCAATCGATTTCGTAAGCTATTTTCTAAATTATTTCTAAAAAAATAACAGTAGTGTTTTTTTGATTTGATTTTAGTTTTTGCAAATTATCAGTGAATCCTAATACTGGTATTGAATTGAAAGCTTTTTACGTGAATTACAGGCGGAAAATTTTATGAAATAATCTTTACTGGACATAAAACACTTTAATTAATTTTAAATAGTCTATTTAATATTTTTAATTCTTATCAAACTTGTAAAACAAACAAAGCCACCTTTATCATAAGATGGCTTTGTTTATAACACTTTAAATTTTCTAAAAATTTAGATTAGATTATTACCCTAATTATTTCACCGTTTTTATTAATCATTTCAATACGTACTGTTTGATTCTCTCCTTTTTTATTTAAAAGTTTAGATACCATTTCAATATTGGTTGCTTTAACATTATCTATACTTAGAATGATATTGCCTCTTAATTCAGAATCATACTGTTTTAAATTTTCACTTGTGATTGATTTAATCTTCACACCGTAATCAATTTTAAATTTCTTCTTGTCAGCAGCATCGATGTTTTCTAATTCTATCCCTTTAAATTCGGTACTAAAAAACTCGTTCTTACTAAGTGTTACAGGAACAATTTTAGTTTTTCCGTCTCTTATATAAGTGACTTGTATTTTGTCATTTGGTCGTTTGGTATTGATGTAACCAGACAGATCAGCAAACGTAGCAATGTTCTGCTCATCTAATTTTATAATAATATCTCCTTTAGATAATCCTGACTTTTCTGCACCAGAATTTTGAGTAACCTTGTTGATGTAAAATCCTTCAGTTTGTGCAATTCCTAATTCCTTAGAGGCGATTCCATTAAGCTCACCACCTTCTACTCCTAAAATTCCTCTTTGTACGTTACCAAATTCCATTAAATCTTCAATTATCTTTCTTGCTATATTAGAAGGTACAGCAAAGGAGTACCCTACATACGAACCAGTCATAGAAGAAATCATAGTGTTGATCCCTATCAATTCTCCTCGCGTATTTACTAATGCACCACCGCTGTTACCTGGATTTACTGCCGCATCGGTTTGTATAAAAGACTGAATTCCACTAGTATCTAAATCTCTAGCTTTTGCCGAAACAATCCCAGCAGTCACCGTTGAGGTTAAATTATAAGGATTTCCAACTGCTAAAACCCATTCGCCCACTTTCACAGAGTCAGAGTTAGCAAAAACAGTATAAGACAACTTTTCTTTAGCATCAATTTTAAGTAATGCAATATCCATCTTTGAATCGGTTCCTATAAGTTTTGCAGTGTATGTCTTTTTATTATTCAATGTAATTTCAATTTCAGATGCTCCTTTTACAACGTGATTATTCGTTACAATATAACCATCTTCTGATATAATAACACCAGATCCAGTTCCTACTTGCTCTTGTGTTTGTCCTCCTTTATAACCATAAAAATATTCGAGAATGGGATTACTAACTGTCCTTCTCGAAACATTTTTTACGTGAACTACATTATGAATTGTTTTTTCGGCAGCATCTGTAAAATCTAGAACTTCTGATGACAATCCTACTCTTTTACCATAGGAATTTGATGCTACAGTTATTCCTGAATTTCTCTCATTTGAGAAATAGCCATTTGTGTCAAATAATACTTTGTATGCGCCTAGTGTGACAACTCCACTTAGCAACGAAACCAATAAAAGTGTAGAAAATTTTTTCATATTAAATTCGTTTTAAAATATTTTTTATACAAATTTAAAGCTAAAATCATTCCATAAAATACTGTTTAACGCTCTTTAACAATGATTAACATTTCATTAATAGTTCGTACTTTTGTTAATCTTAAAATATCTTATAATGCAATTAGAATTTTTTAAATACCAAGGAACGGGCAACGATTTTGTAATGGTTGATAATCGCGGAGAGTTTTTTCCAAAAAGCAACATCAAACTAATTGAAAAATTATGCGATAGACGTTTTGGCATTGGTGGTGACGGTCTAATTTTATTGGAAAACGATGCGGAAACTGATTTCAAAATGGTTTACTATAATTCTGATGGTAATCAAAGTTCGATGTGTGGAAACGGTGGAAGGTGTTTAGTGGCTTTCGCCAAAAATTTAAAGGTAATAGATAACAAAACTACTTTCATAGCAACAGATGGTTTACATCATGCAAGTATTGATTCTGAAGGTTTAGTGGCGCTGCAAATGATTGATGTTGATGAAGTAAAAGTCAATTCAGATTATGTTTATATGAATACAGGATCTCCACATCACGTCAAACTAGTTGATGATTTAGACAAGTACGATGTTAAAAGTAGCGGAGCCCAAATAAGATACAGCGATTTGTATGGAAAAGAAGGTTCTAATGTAAATTTTGTAAAACAAATAGATCATAGGACTTTTTCGTTACGTACGTATGAAAGAGGAGTGGAGGACGAAACACTTTCTTGCGGAACGGGAGCGACGGCAGTTGCAATCGCTATGAATTTTTTAGGAAAAACAAACGAGTCAGTTGTTCACTTGAACGTTGGAGGTGGAAAATTAGAAGTTTCTTTTAATAGAGATAATTCTTTATTCACTGAAGTCACTTTAAAAGGTCCAGCTGAATTTGTGTATCAAGGAACTATTGAAATTTAATTAAAATGTTTGTTGTAAATGAAGACAATTAAAGGTAGTACCATATACATTCGAGCGCTAGAGCCTAATGATCTTGAGTTTATTTACGCGATAGAAAATGACCAAACTATTTGGGAAGTTAGCAATACGAATACTCCATATAGTCGTTTTTTAGTTAAGCAATATTTAGAAAATGCACATCAAGACATTTATGAAGCTAAGCAACTTCGATTAGCAATTTGTCAAGATGAAGACTTTCCAGCATTAGGTTTAGTTGATTTATTTGATTTTGACCCAAAGAACAATAGAGCAGGAGTCGGGATCGTGATTCAAGGGAATGAAAATAGAAATCAAAATATTGGATCAGAAGCTATAGAGTTATTAATTGAGTATGCTTTTGATAATTTAAATTTACATCAATTATATGCAAATATTGGCACTGACAATGTAGCAAGTATAGCGCTTTTTACTAAATTTGGTTTCGAAAAGATTGGAGTTAAAAAAGATTGGACTTTAGTGAAGGGTAAATATAAAGACGAAGCTATTTTTCAATTAATAAATACTAATTTCTAAATTTTGCAGTTTCTTTATCATCACTTTATTATTAAAAAAGAAAATGTAGCGAATCAAGTAGTTGATTCCACTAAAAAAATAAATCACTTATGAGCTTAAAAAAAATTATAACAATAGCGGCTGTTGTATTGATAACGTTATTAATGATTTATGGATTCGTCCTTTTAAATCAAATTTTTTCTGCTAACACTAAATTTGAAGATAAAGAAGTTTACGTTTATGTGCCAACAGATTCAAAATATGAAGATGTGCAAAAAATTCTTGCTCCTTATGTAGAGAAAATGGATCGCTTTGATCTTGTTGCAAATAAAAGAGGTTATGACGATAATGTTATTCCAGGTCGTTTTTTATTGACTAAAGGAATGAACAGTTATGCTTTAGTTAAAACAATGCGATTAAATTCTGCGGTGAAATTAGCCTTTAATAATCAAGAACGTGTTGAGGATTTAGCAGGGCGAGTAGGATCGCAAATAGAGGGAGATAGTGTTTCATTGCTCAAATCATTCAAAGATTCTATTTTTTTAAAGGAAAACGGGTTTAATGAAGACAATGTAATTGCTATGTTTATTCCTAATACCTATGAAATTTATTGGAACACCACAGCTGTTAAATTCCGAGATAAAATGATTAAGGAATATCGCAATTTCTGGACTAAAGAAAGAATCGCTAAGGCAGAGAAGCGAGGTTTAACTCCAGTAGAGGCCACTACATTAGCTTCTATTGTTCATAAAGAATCAGTTAAGAAAGATGAAAGGCCTAGAATTGCTGGCGTATACTTGAATCGTTTGCGAGCAGGAATGCCACTTCAAGCTGATCCAACAGTAATTTTTGCAATGAAAAAGAAGTCAAATGATTTCGAACAAGTTATTAAAAGAGTTTTTTACAATGATTTAACGACGAGTCATCCTTATAATACTTACATGAATACTGGATTGCCACCAGGACCTATTGCTATGCCCGATATTACAGCGCTGGAAGCTGTTTTAAATCCTGAAAAAAATGACTATATTTATTTTTGTGCAAGCGTAGAGCGTTTTGGTTACCATGAATTTGCTGTAACTTTAGAGGAGCACAATAAAAATGCTAAAAAATATTCAGAGTGGATTAATAGTCAAGGCGTTAAAAGATAGTTTTGAATATTAAACTTCTTCTTCTATTTTTCTATAGTCTCACGTGCCAAATCTGTTATTCCCAAAATAGCGATTTTGAAAACTTCTTTACTCCTTCTGATTCCTTAAATTTAAGACGCCAAAATGCAGTTTTAATTTCTGAAGCGGCGTTAGGTACTGCAACATTGGTTGGTTTAAACCAACTGTGGTATGCTGATTATCCTCGTTCTCAATTTCATTTTATAAACGACAATTCTGATTGGTTGCAGATGGATAAAGCAGGACACGTTTTTTCATCCTACCATTTAGGTCGTTTTGGTGCTGAAATGTTAAATTGGAGTGGTACTGACAAAAATAAGCAATTATTATATGGTGCAGGTTTAGGCTTTGCGTTTCTTACAGCCGTTGAGGTTTTTGATGGATACTCTGCTGAATGGGGAGCATCTTCAGGCGATATTATAGCAAATGCAACAGGAACAGCTTTATACATATCTCAAGAATTACTATGGAAAGAACAGCGTATTACGCCAAAATTTTCATTTCATACTACCAAATTTGCCAACTATCGTCCAAATATCTTAGGAAGTTCAACTGCTGAACAAATTTTAAAAGATTACAACGGACAAACATATTGGCTATCAGTTCATTTATATTCATTTTTTAAAGGTTCGGATATACCAAAATGGCTCAACGTCGCGGTGGGTTATGGAGCTGAAGGAATGATCAGCGGAACCGCTCAAAACAAAGATTCATCTACACCTGCAGAACAGCAAAGATTCAGACAGTTTTATCTAAGTCTTGATGTAGATTTATCGAAAATAAAAACTAAATCTTCTTTTTTAAATTCCGTTTTTTCTGTCGTAAATACTATAAAAATTCCGGCACCAACAGTCGAATTCTCGCGCTTAAACCACGTTAAATACCACTTAATCTATTTTTAGAAAACTTTAACTACTTGATATTCAGTATAAATAATTTTGTTGTATCTTTGCGGGCAGAAATTTCATAACGGGACAGCGTTTGAAGAAAAACAATTTATGATAAAGAAATGGTATTTTTATTCAAGTCTAACTGTAATAACAGTTTTTTTAAGCTCAGGTTTTAGACCTGCTAATTTAGAAACCAACCCTTGGTTTCTTATCAATGAAGAAGATGGTACACACTACTTATATCCATCTCAAGAAGTAGAAGAATACACAAACTTAAGTATTCCATTTACAGGAAATTTCTTCGTTGGTTTCAGAGAAGCTGTTGGCTTCAGAGAATCAGAAAGCAAATACAAAAAAATTAATTCCTTAGGTTATATAGGTAAATATCAGTTTGGTATTGAAACTTTGAAGTCTGTTGGTATTTATGATAGAAATGCTTTTTTGAATAGTCCTGAATTGCAAGAAAAGGCTTTTTTAGCGCTTCTAGCAAAGAACAAATGGGAATTAAAGAAAGAAATTGAAAAATATGAAGGTACAGTTATTAATGGCCTTCGAATTACAGAATCAGGTATTCTAGCTGCTGCACATCTTGGTGGCGCGGGATCAGTGAAGAAGTTTTTTAGATACAAGGGAAAACGCAACTTTACTGATGCTTATGGAACATCAATTAGAAGCTATATGAAAATGTTTGGAGGATACGATACTTCGTTTATAGTAGCAGACATTAATGCAAAAGCAAAGAATATTTAAAAAATGTAATTAGTCAAAAAAAAGAGGCTGTCAATAATTTCGACAGCCTCTTTTTTTTACAATTTGATAGAGTAAAATTATTTTTTTAATTCATTTGTTTTTTACTCAAAACTGCCCATTAATATTTCTAATATTTTAATAGCAGCTTCACTAATTTTAGTTCCAGGACCAAAAACTGCTACAGCGCCAGCGTCAAATAAGAATTGATAATCTTGTGCAGGGATAACGCCTCCTACAACAACCATAATATCTTCTCTTCCATATTTTTTAAGCTCGGCAATCACTTGCGGAACTAAAGTCTTATGACCAGCAGCTAATGAGGAAACGCCTAAAATGTGAACATCATTCTCAATAGCTTGTTTAGCAGCTTCCTCAGGCGTTTGAAAAAGTGGACCTATATCAACGTCAAAACCTACATCAGCATAACCAGTAGCAACTACTTTTGCTCCTCGGTCGTGGCCGTCTTGTCCCATTTTTGCAATCATGATACGCGGTCTGCGTCCTTCTTGCTTTGCAAATTCATCCGCCATTTGCTTTGCTTTTTCAAAGCTTTTGTCGTCTTTTATTTCTTTACTATACACGCCGCTAAAAGATTTAATTTGTGCTTTATATCTGCCAAAAACCGTTTCTAAGGCATCGCTAATTTCTCCTAATGTTGTTCTTTCTCTAGCGGCTTCAACAGCAATTTCTAATAAATTACCTTCTCCAGTTTTAGCACAAAGAATTAATTTATTTAGGGCATTCTGTACTTTATCTGAATCTCTGTTTGATTTTATTTGGTCTAGTTGTTCCAGTTGTTGCTTTCGAACCATTTGATTATCCACGTCTAATATCTGCAATGGATCTTCTTTTTCTAATCGGAACTTGTTTACTCCTACAATAATATCTTGTCCGCTATCGATTCTCGCTTGTTTTCTCGCTGCTGCTTCTTCGATCCTCAGTTTAGGTATACCAGATTCAATAGCTTTTGTCATTCCACCTAGTTCTTCAACTTCTTCAATAAGTTTCCAAGCGTTTTCTGCAATCTCATTGGTTAAACTTTCTACGTAAAAACTTCCAGCCCACGGATCGACTGTCTTAGTTATTTTTGTTTCTTCTTGTAAATAAAGTTGCGTATTTCGGGCAATTCTCGCTGAAAAGTCCGTTGGTAGCGCTATAGCTTCATCTAAAGCATTTGTGTGGAGTGATTGGGTTCCTCCAAACGCCGCCGCCGCTGCCTCTATGCACGTACGCGCCACATTATTGAAAGGGTCTTGTTCTGTTAAACTCCAACCAGACGTTTGGCAATGCGTTCTTAAAGCTAATGATTTGTCATCTTTTGGTTCAAATTGTTTTACCAATTTTGCCCAAATCATTCTTCCTGCACGCATTTTAGCAATTTCCATAAAATGGTTCATTCCAATGGCCCAGAAAAAAGATAGTCGTGGTGCAAACTCGTCAATTTTCATTCCAGTAGCTAATCCAGTTCTTATGTATTCTAAACCATCAGCTAGGGTGTAAGCCAACTCAATATCAGCAGTTGCTCCCGCCTCTTGCATGTGATATCCTGAAATTGAAATTGAATTGAATTTAGGCATATTCTTGCTAGTATATTCGAATATATCAGCAATTATTTTCATAGAAGGTGTAGGCGGATAGATATACGTGTTACGCACCATAAACTCTTTCAAAATGTCATTTTGAATTGTTCCCGATAATAACTCAGGTTTAACGCCTTGTTCTTCAGCAGCAACTATGTAAAAAGCCATTATGGGTAAAACTGCTCCATTCATTGTCATTGAAACCGACATTTCGTCTAATGGAATTTGGTCGAATAATACTTTCATATCTTCTACAGAGTCGATAGCAACTCCTGCTTTTCCAACGTCACCTACAACACGCTCGTGATCAGAATCATAACCGCGATGCGTAGGTAAATCAAAAGCTATAGAAAGTCCTTTTTGACCTGCAGCCAAGTTTCTTCTGTAAAAAGCATTACTTTCTTCAGCTGTTGAAAATCCAGCATATTGCCGAACAGTCCAAGGTCGACGGACGTACATAGTAGCGTAAGGTCCTCTTAAATTTGGCGCAAAGCCAGCTCCAAAGTCCAGATGATTAAGGTTCTCTGTATCTTTTTCAGAATAAGTTGCTTTCAGTTCGATATTCTCAGCAGTTAGAAAGCTTTTTTCCTCTAAACCCACTGATTTATTTTCTGATTGCTCTAATTTTATATGTTGTATGTCTTTTCTCATTTGTATTTTACCAATTTAAAACTGCTAATCAATTATTTAAAACGTTTAATTATCTTCTAATTTCAATCGTTCTTGCTCAATTTTTTCAGCCAAACGTTTCTCAATAATTGGCTTGATAAGCGTTTTTCTTGGGTTTTGTTTTACAAAAGGGAATAATTCTAAATCACCTTTCATTCTGTCTTGTTTATTAGGGTGCCTGTTTGTTCCTAATAAAATTTCTTTTCCAGTATCGAATAAATTTTGCTCGATGTCCGCGCTTTCTTGAATTTTCCTTTTAATAATTCCGTCATTTAGCTGCTTCAGAAAACCTCCACTTGCTTCGATGTCTTTAAATAAAGTGAGTGATTTTTCAGCTAATTGATTTGTTATCGTTTCTATGTAATAACTTCCATCAGCTGGATTATTCACTTTATCAAAATAGCTTTCATTTTTTAAAATCAACAATTGGTTTCTAGCAATACGATCACCAAATTCATTGTCTTTATGATATAAAGCATCGTAGGGTAGATTTGATATAGCATCTGCTCCACCAATAATCGCACTCATACATTCTGTTGTAGTTCGCAACATATTCACATTGTAATCGTACAATGTTTTGTTTCGTTTAGTAGGCGAAACAATAATATTACAATCTAAATTATGATTGTATTCCTTTGCTATCAGTTTAAATAATAATCGTAACGCACGCAGTTTTGCGATCTCAAAAAAGTAATTTGTACCAACTGCTACCTCAAAAACTATGGGTTGATTGATAGTATCAATTCTATTGAAATATTCATTTGCCTGACCTAAACTATACGCTATTTGCTGAACAATAGTCGCACCTGCATTTTGATACAAAGCAGAATTAATGCTTACTAAAGAAATTGATTTTGTTTGTTTTGAAAGTAAATCTAGCGTTTCAAAATTATTTTTTTCTGTGGTTGAAAACCAATTTCCATCTTTTGCTAATTGTCCTATGGGATCGAGATTGCAAAATATAGTGGTGTTGTTTTTACTTGCAAAAGCATCAATCTTTTTAACGAAATCGATTGAAATAAAGCTAAGATTAAAATATACTGTAACGTCGTTTAATGGTATGTTTTCTAATAAATTTGTAACATCAATGGATTCATTTTCGATTGAAAATCGTAAACTATTTGCGCCACGATTTAAGGTGTCGATGGCTCTTTCTATTGATTTTTCAACGTCATAAACAAATATGTTCTGGCATATTTTAAACTCGGTCGCTTTAGTGGCCACTGAGTATGTTTTAGTCAGCTCATCCTTATGATAAAATGGTTTTACTTGTATGTCCTCGGGAGAATTCCAAACTAAAGTTTCATTATAATCTGCTCCCTTTAGTTCAAACTGGATTTTTTGTTTCCATTGTTTAGAAGAAATAGGATTGAAATCGTCAAAAAGTGTAGCAGCCATTTTGTGTATTATTATATGATTTTTTAATAATTATGTGCGTAATTATTTTTTTTCAATTGTGTCGCCTTCAAATTCGATAAGGTAAATATCTTCGTTCTCTTTTTTCATGTAATATTTTTCGCGAGCATATTTTTCTATTTGTTCAGGGTTTTTCAACTGCTTAATGTTTTGTTGATCTTTTTTTATTTCTTCCTTATAATAAGCAGCGTTATCTTCGAGATCTTCTATTTGTTGATCTAAAATTCGGTGGTCAAAATAAGAGTAGTTGTCTAAAAAAATCATCCACGTAAAAAAGAATAGTAAAACCCAAACGTATTTGTTACTTAAAAATTTAAACCAGGATTTATCTTTATGTGGATTTTTCATTTTTTTTATTTTTAGCCCCGATTGCAATGGAAATCCTTTTTACCTCTTTTTTAAGAGAGAAAAAGATTGTAATGTAAAGCGGGATTAGCTCCTAATCATTAACAAAAGTAAATAACAACTAAGTTATAGTATTTTTTGATTGATAACCGCCCGTACTACGTCTATAGCCACGGTGTTATATTTGTCGTTTGGAATAATAATATCTGCAAATGCTTTTGTAGGTTCGATAAACTGTTCATGCATGGGCTTTAAAGTCGTTTGATATCTATTGATTACCTCGGTCATGTCTCGACCACGTTCTGCAATATCGCGTTTCATACGACGAATCAATCTTTCATCAGAATCAGCGTGAACGAAAATTTTAACATCAAATAACTCTCTTAATTCTGGATTTGCTAGTATTAAAATACCTTCCACAATCATTACTTTTCTAGGATGTGTAAATACGGTGTCGTCAGTTCTATTATGAGTTACAAAGGAATAAACAGGCTGATTAATGTTATTCCCTTCTTTTAATTCCTTTAAATGAGCCACTAACAAATCAAAATCTATTGCACGAGGATGATCAAAATTAATTAACGCTCTTTCATCGAATGAAAGTCCGTGATTTTCTTTGTAATACGAGTCTTGAGAAATGATACCGACTTCTGTTTCTGGTAACTCATTCATAATCTGATGTACAACGGTTGTTTTCCCGCTTCCCGTACCACCTGCAATTCCAATAATCAGCATAAATTTTTTGTTATATTTATAGTAGCACAAAAATAGGAATTTAATCGGGAGTGAATTTTGTTTTAGTAGAATATTTGCTAATTTAATATATGTATTGAGTGGTATTGATAAACATTTTTTACCTTTAGTTTCTAAAAATTACAAAAGTGTATTCCCAAATAAACAAGAATATAGAGCGGTATGTGTCATTCAATGCAGATGAATTAAAGATTTTTAATTCTCTTTTAGAATATAAAGCTATTCCAAAGAAAACTATTCTCCTTCATGAAGGTGAAAGGTGCAACTTTGAAGCTTTTGTAATTAAAGGATGTGTGCGTAAATATTATATTGATGCAAACGGTTTTGAAGTAATTCTGCAGTTTGCGATAGAAAATGCTTGGATAAGTGATATTTCGTTTAGTATCTATGAGGAAAATCCAAGCAGAGTTTATATTGAAACTTTAGAAGATTGTGAATTCTTCCTATTCAACCCCGCAACTAAAGAAGAATTGTTTAGTAGAGCACCGAAATTTGAACGTGCCTTTAGAATCTTAATGCAACGTAGCTTAGCCGTTACTCAAGACCGCTTATTCAATACTATTTCTAAAACAGCAACAGAAAAATATGCTGAGTTTCTAGAACAATATCCAGCACTTCCTCAACGTGTTGCGCAGCATTACATTGCTTCTTATCTAGGTATTTCTGCTGAATTTCTTAGTAAGATTAGAAAAAAAATGACAAAACTTTAAATTACAATTATTCCATTTCTTGTCCTAGTTCAATGCAATTGCTTTTCTTTTGGCGCAAATTTGTACTGTAGAATTAAAGTAAAAGAAAATGGAAAGTAACAATAGTTTAGAAGATCACAAATTAAATCATTACATCTTACATAAAGCGAATACTCGCGGTCATGCCAATCATGGCTGGTTAGAATCCTATCATACTTTTAGTTTTGCAAATTACCAAAATGAGGATCGTATCAATTTTGGAGTATTGCGAGTATTAAATGATGACAGAGTAAATCAAGGAATGGGTTTTGGGAAACATCCACATGATAATATGGAGATTATTTCTATTCCTCTTGAAGGTGATTTAGAGCATCAAGACAGCATGGGAAATACTACGGTTATTAAAGAAGGTGATATCCAAGTTATGAGTGCCGGAACAGGTATTTTCCATAGTGAGAAAAATAAGAACAACAATCAATTTGTGAAGTTCTTACAGATTTGGATTTATCCAAACAAAAAAAATGTAACCCCTCGTTACGACCAAATCTCTCTTGATCTTAAAGATCGACACAATAAATTACAACAAATTTTATCTCCTAATCCAGATGATGAAGGTGTCTGGATCCATCAAGATGCGTGGTTCCACATAGGAAAATTTGATAAAGAATTCTCAAGTTCGTATCAATTAAAAAAATCAGGAAACGGAATTTATGCCTTTGTATTAAAAGGTGATTTTACGGTAGGCAACATTCATCTTAATGAACGTGATGGTTTAGGAATTTGGAACAGAAAATCAATACATATAAATGCTACTTCCGAAGGAGCAGAAATTTTATTGATGGAAGTGCCTATGGAATTATAATTTGGCGAATATTAATCGTGCATTAGTTCATCTATAAATGAAAACTATAGTGCTTACTCCATAGTAAATATCAGCGTTAATTTGAAATTAAAAATTCCCCAAAAATTTAGGCACTATTTGGGGAATTTCTATAAATCATGTTGTTCTATTAATCTTATTTGTTCTTTTTTGCTTTGATCATCATTTCAAGTTGATCCCACAGCTCTTCTGGAATTGCTTCTAATAAATTAAATTGACCAGCACCTTTTAACCACTCACCACCATCTATTACGACTACTTCACCATTTACATAAGCTGAAAAGTCAGAAACGAGATACGCTGCTAAATTGGCTAATTCTTGATGATCGCCAACACGTTGCACAGGGACTTTCTTAGCCATATCAAATTTTTCGGCTAGATCTCCAGGTAACAATCGGTCCCAAGCACCTTTTGTTGGAAAAGGACCGGGGGCAATCGCATTAGTACGAATACCGTAATTTGCCCATTCTACAGCAAGACTTCTAGTCATGGCTAAAACTCCAGCTTTTGCAGTAGCGCTTGGAACGACATAAGCAGAACCTGTCCAGGCATAAGTTGTAACAATATTTAAAACTGTTGAAGTTTTTTGTTTAGTGTCAATCCAATGTTTTCCGAAAGCAAGCGTACAATTTTTAGTTCCTTTTAGTACAATATCAATTACAGTATCAAATGCGTTAGCTGACAAACGCTCAGTAGGTGAGATGAAGTTTCCCGCTGCATTATTAAGTAAAATATCTACTTTACCAAAAGTTTTTAGTACTTCTTGTAGCATATTTTCAACCTCTTCGTAGTGACGCACGTCACATTGTATAGGAAGACAAGACCCGCCAGTTTCTGTTTCTAGTTCTTTTGCAGTGTTTTTTAGTTTCTCTAAATCTCTTGAGGTAATAGCAACTTTAGCTCCTAGTTCTAGGAAATATTTAGTCATTGCTTTTCCTAATCCACTTCCGCCTCCTGTTACGACTATAACTTTGCCTTTTAAAGCATCATCACGTAACATTTTATCTGTATAACTCATAATATATAATTTTTCAATTGTAAATATAACGAAATCAAATAGTATGCGTGCATAATAAAAATAAATAAATCAGTATCTTTATATGCTACACAATCTTTTAGCAGCTGCTTCTAATGTCGCACTGTCTTTTGCAAAACAAAAGCGAATTAGACTTAGATCTTTTCCATCGCCATAAAAAGTGGAGATTGGAATCGCAGCAACGCCATGTTCTATGATTAATCTTTTACAAAAATTTATGTCACTTTTATTTGATATTTCAGCAAAAGAAGCAACTTGAAAATAAGTTCCCTCACAAGGCATCAGTTTAAAACGACTTCCATGTAATAAGCCTCTAAAATAATCTCGTTTCTCTTGATACATTTTCTTGATGTCATCAGTAGAGACCACTTCTAAATATTCACTGATAGCCACTTGGCAAATGCTGTTAACGCTAAAAACTAAAAATTGATGTACTTTTTTAATTTCGATCATTAAATTTTCTGGAGCAATCAAATAGCCTATTTTCCATCCAGTAATATGAAATGATTTTCCAAAAGAAGACACAACGATTGAACGATCGAGTAGCTTTTCTCTTGTATTTGTTGAGATATGTTTCTCTTCAAAAGTGATGTATTCATACACTTCATCAGATAAAAGGAGCATCTTGGGATATTTTTCTAAAATTTTTTCCAATGCTTCAAAATCTGATTGCTTCAAAATTTTTCCTGTAGGATTGTGAGGATTATTTATGATGATCATCTTAGTTTTAGAACAGCAAACATTTTCAATATTTTCCCAGTTTGGAGTATAATCATCGTTTAATGCTACTCTAATTGGCTTGGCATTACAAAGTAAAACTGGTGCTTCATAACAATCATAACTTGGATCTAAAATGATCACTTCGTCATCTACTTTTATTAGAGCAGTTATCGCAGTAAATATTCCTTGCGTCGCTCCTGCAGTTACTAGAATTTCAGCTTCAGGATCGATAACTCTTGAGTAAGATTGATTTGTGAGTTTAGCTATTTTTAAAAGTAAAGGCGGGTAACCAGACATTGGAGTATATTGATGCACATTTTCGCTGGCGAGTTTTGCAATAATATCTGTTAATCTTTTATCAACCGGAAAGTTTGGAAAACCTTGCGATAAATTGATGGCATTGTGTTCAGCGGCCATTTTTGACATTATTGTAAATATACTTGTACCAATTTTTGGGAGTTTGCTCATAAAAAAATCATTAATTCTAATTATAAAAATAGACATTTTATAATTAGAATTAATGATTACTGTTTTGCTTTTTACTTTCGAATAATTTGCTTTAAAAAAACAATTTTTAAAATTTTGAAATCATTTCAAGTAAAGCTATTGATTTAAGATCTACATCTTATGGATGATAAAAATTGTAGGTCGTTTATGTAAATCGATTGTTTCTTTTTTCCAAGCCACTATTTTTTTAGTTTTGATATACTCTGTAGGCAACGTAATATCAGTTGCGATACATAAGTGCGTTTCAGGATGCAGCGTTTGCAGCAAATCTTCTAATAATTTATTATTTCTGTATGGAGTTTCAATAAAAATTTGAGATTGATTTTTTTCGAATGATACGCGTTCTAATGTTTTGAAACTCGCTTTCTTTTCGTCTTTTTCTATGGGTAAATAACCATGAAAGGTAAAACTTTGTCCATTCATTCCTGAGGCCATCATAGCAAGTAAAATTGAAGAAGGTCCAACTAATGGCACAACTTGTATTCCTCGTTCGTGCGCTAATTTTACAATTACAGCGCCAGGATCAGCAACGCCAGGACAACCTGCTTCGCTCATTAAACCCATATTAATTCCTTCTAATAAAGGTTTTATAAAGTCTAAATGTTCTTTAGTCTCCGTATGCTTGTTTAAAACAAATAGTTTTAACTCTGATTGCTTTTTCTCTGCGCTAACTTCTTTTATAGATTTTCGTGCAGTTTTGTCATTTTCAACAATGTAATAATCAATTAGATCAATACTTCTTTTTATGGTTTGTGGTAAAACATCCATAGGATCGCAATCACCCATTGTAGTTGGGATCAGATAAAGTTTTCCTAAGTTAGTGCTTGCTTTCATAAGTGTTTGTATATTCCTAACGTTAATTAGTTACTTTGATAATTAGTTATAATTTGGAAAAATAGATAAGAAGACTGTAGAAAAAAAACACCAACAATTTTTATAAAATTATTGGTGTTTTTCTATTAATCGCTGCGAAATCACATCACATACTTCATCGAGCATATTGTAAACAATTTCAAAACCATTTGGTAAACCAAAATAAGGATCTGGTACGTCTACATTTTCATTTGGAAATAAATCGTTCAAAATCATTTGAACTTTATCTTTATGATCTTGCGTTTTGGCTAGTGCTATTACATTGCTATAATTAGAGCTATCCATAACATAGATATAATCAAAATTGTCGAAGTCACATTCGTTGAATTGACGTCCTTTTTGATCGGAGATGCTTATTTTATTTTTTTTTGCAACAGCAATAGAGCGTTCGTCAGGCGAATGGCCAACATGCCAATTTCCTGTTCCAGCTGAATCAACTTTGAATTTATCTTTTGGAAGTTTAGAAGCTAGAATTCCTTCGGCTAAAGGTGATCTACAAATATTTCCTAAACAAACCATTAAAATTTTAACAGACATAAAAGCGTTTATAGCGTTAGTTTTTTATGGATATCTTCAACAAATTTCTTGAATTGCTTATCAGTTGCAACTAAATTGTCAACAGTTTTACAAGCATGTAAAACGGTAGCATGATCGCGATCTCCAATTTGAGAACCAATATTAGCTAATGAAGCTTTAGTGAATTTCTTTGCAAAAAACATAGCTAATTGCCTTGCTTGTACAACGTGTCTTTTTCTCGTTTTTGATTGTAATGTTTCTAAATCTAATTGGAAATAATCCGAAACAATCTTTTGAATGTAATCAATGGAGATTTCTCTTTTTACATTTTTAACGAATTTTTCAACAACGCTTTTTGCAAGTTCAAGTGTTACTTCTTTTTTATTAAAAGAAGATTGTGCTATCAAAGAAATGATTGCTCCTTCAAGCTCTCTTACGTTTGATTTGATATTACGGGCGACGTATTCTACAATTTCTTCAGGAATTTCAACTCCATCTCTATAAAGTATATTCTTCAATATAGAAATACGTGTTTCGTAATCTGGTTGGTGAATCTCAGCAGATAATCCCCATTTGAAACGAGATAACAAACGTTGTTCGATATCTTGCATATCAACAGGCGCTTTGTCTGAAGTCAAAATCACTTGCTTACCATTTTGGTGCAAGTAGTTGAATATATGAAAAAACACATCTTGAGTTCCCGTTTTACCAGAAAGGAATTGAACGTCATCAATGATTAAAACGTCAATTAATTGGTAAAAATGGATAAAGTCATTTCGGTTGTTTTTCTTTACCGAATCGATGTATTGTTGTGTGAAAATTTCAGCAGAGATATACAAAACTGTTTTCTCTGGATATTTATCTTTTATTTCTACACCAATAGCATGCGCTAAGTGTGTTTTTCCAAGACCAACTCCACCAAAAATTAACAATGGATTAAACGATGTTCCACCAGGCTTATTGGCAACAGCCATTCCCGCAGAACGCGCTAATCTATTTGAATCACCTTCTAAGAAATTGTCAAAACTATAATTTGCATTTAATTGAGATTCGATTTTTAAATTGCGAATTCCAGGAATTACAAAAGGATTTTTTAATTCAGGATTTAAGTTTTTAAATGGAGCATCAACTTCTTGTGGTTTCATAGGAACCCTATTGGCGCTTGGTAACTGTTCTGTGAACGGTTGTTTATTGCCATAAGTGTTTTCCATTCTAATTTTATAAAGTAACTTAGCGTTTTTTCCAAGTTCTTTAGTTAGGGCCACTTTTAATAATTTCACATAGTGCTCTTCCAACCATTCATAGAAGAATTTACTTGGAACTTGAATATACAAAGCGTTATCGGTAAGTTCAACTGACTTGATTGGTTCAAACCAAGTTTTGTAAGCTTGATCTTGGATGTTGTCTTTGATAAAAGACAAACAGTTTTCCCATACTGATTGAGCAGTTTTGTTCATATATTCTATTAAGTTGTTTTTTAATTGGTAATTTTTATCTTACTAAAAAAAAGATGTTTTGTTATCTATTATCGGGGTAACAAATATGTGAACAAATTTCTATAAAAAAAAATTTATGGGGTTATAATTTCCCGAATAATTGTCGTAAGGGGTTCTTTAGAATCAAAATTTTTAACAAAAAACTTATGAAAGATCATAAAACAGAAGTAAGGGTTCGATACTCAGAAACAGACCAAATGGGAGTCGTTTATCACGGAAATTACATTCCTTATTTTGAGATAGGACGCGTGGAATGGCTTAGAGATAAAGGGATTTCGTATAAAGCTATGGAAGAAAGCGGTATTGCACTTCCAATTGTTTCAATGAATATAAATTATAAAAAGTCAGCGCGTTATGATGAGTTGTTGACGGTTCATACCGTTTTTAAAAGGCGGTCGTCCGTAAAGATTGAATTTGATTGTACTATTTATAATGAATCTGATGAGTTATTAACAACTGCCCATTTTATTTTGGTTTTTGTGTCCTTAAAAACAGGACGACCAACAGCTCCTCCAGATAATATTTTAGAATTGTTTAATACACTTGATTAAAGAGTAAAACAAAAGCTTTTTAATAAGAAATTAAATGCGATTTATTTCAATTTCAAACATAGAATTAAAAATGTCGAATATCATTTCGGCATTTTTTTTTCGCGTTTTAATTTCAATTTTTCCCATTGGCAATCCTGAAATTTCATTTAGTTCCATTTCTTGATTTTCAATATCAAGCTTTTTCTCTTTGATTACGCGCATTACTTTATTCATGTTTTTATAATCAAATGAAATGGTAAAGTGAATATCTATTGTTTTCTCCACAATTTCGCAACTTTCAAGAACTAATTGAGCAGTAGTTTTATAAGCAGAAATTAAACCTCCTACACCCAGTTTTACACCACCAAAAATCCGTACTACTACGATAAGTAAATTTGTCAGTGAAAAAGACTGGATTTGACCATAAATGGGCATTCCAGCAGTGTTACTAGGTTCGCCGTCATCATTTGCACGATAGGTAAAAGCATCAGTGCCTATTTGATAAGCGTAGCAAAAATGTCCAGCATTTGGGTGCTGCTTGCGTAAAGTTTCAATTAGTGGTTTGACTTCATCTTCGGATGATATTGGGAAAGCATATCCGAAAAATTTACTGTTTTTTTTCTTGAATAATAATTCTTCTGAGGAATATTCAATTGTATTGTAGGTATCTTTAATTTCCAAAAAAAAGTGTGTTTTCTAAATTAAATTTTTTTAAGTAGCTCAACAACATCCTCTTGTCCAACTTGTAAATTCCAAACCTGAAATCCTAATGAAAGAGCTGCATCAGTATTTTCTTTTTTGTCATCCACAAAAAGTGTTCGTTTGGGATCTAACTCATGATTGCTAATCAAATGTTTGTAAATTTCTAAATCTGGTTTTCTTAAACCAATTTCGAATGAGAAATAAACTTTTTCAAAGCATTGGTAAAAATCGCTGTAAAATGAAATGCCATTTCTTTGTTCAAAAGTGTCAATGTGAATAGCATCAGTATTTGAAAGTAAAAATAATCGGTAGTTATTAGAAAGCAATTGTAAAAATTCCAGTCGATACAAAGGAAAATCAAGTAAAATAGCATTCCATGCCTTTATTATTTCATCTCCAGAAGCATTAGGAATATTTTTTTGTAATCCTTTAATAAAATTTTCACGTGAAATTTTTCCTGTCTCAAATTGCATATTTAAATCATGCATTTCAGTACTCCATTCCGTAATTCCTAATTTTTTAAATTCTGATACAGTTGCTTGTTTATCTAAATTGATAAATATATCGCCAAAATCAAATATTATTGTATTAATCATCATTTCTTGAAATTATAAGTTGGTCATTATCTATGAATAATTTTTCTACTAGTTTGTGCTGAAAAAGTGGTGCTTTAGTTCCTGAAACAAATTTGTTTTCACCAATAAAAACTCTCGCTTCATCCCATAAGTTAGCATCAATAAAAGTCTGTAGTGTTTTTCTTCCGCCTTCAATTATCACCGATTGAATGTTATGCTTATAAAGCGAATTTAATATTTGATCAGCGAGGTCTTTTTCAAAATTGATACTTTCAAAGATAGTGTTTTCTTCTGCATTCGCGCTTTCGATACTAGAGAATAAAATAGTTTTGACTTGATTATCAAGAACATGACTATTTTTAGAAACTCTACTCTTTTGGTCTAAAACGACACGAACTGGATTTTTACCATACCAATCTCTAACGTCTAATTTTGGATTATCATCAATAACTGTTTGTGTTCCCACAAGAATTGCTTGTTCCTCGCTACGCCATTTATGTACTAACTGCCTCGAGTAAGTAGTAGTAATCCAAACAGGTTTTTGCTCCGTTTTTTGCGAAGGAGCAATAAAGCCATCTGCGCTCTCTGCCCATTTTAAAATTACATAAGGTCGCTTTTTCTGGTGGAAAGTAAAAAAACGTTTATTCAATTCATTACAATCGTTTTCTAAGACAGCAGTAATAACGTTAATTCCCGCAGCGATTAACTTTTTAATTCCGTTGCCAGCTACTTTTATATTAGGATCTACGGTGCCAATAACCACATTTGGAATCTCATTTTCAATAATCAAATTGCAGCAAGGAGGTGTTTTACCAAAATGGCTACAAGGTTCCAAACTAACGTAAATAGTGGATTTTTTAAGTAAGGATTTATCTTTAACGGAGTGTATGGCATTAACTTCTGCGTGCGGTTCTCCTGCTACTTTGTGCCAACCCTCTCCAATTATTTTACCATCATAAACGATAACGCTCCCTACCATTGGGTTTGGATAGGTTGTGCCAAGTCCATTTTTAGCTAATTCGATGCACCTTCTTATGTATTTTTCATGTATTTTCACAATGTAAAAGTAGTAATTTTTGAGTTGATGATTTTGTTTCAAAACTTTTGAGATTTAACACAAACTATTTCTATTTTTGCGAGTATAATTAGATTTTTTAGAAAATGGAAAATTACAGTATTAGAAAAATAAATAAGGAAGACAATCAGCAAGTTGCTGAGTTGATACGTTCCATTTTTGATGAAATGGATATTCCTAAAGTAGGAACAGCTTATGCTGATCCTTGCTTGGATCTTATGTTTGAAGAGTACAATAAGCCCAAAGCTGCTTATTACGTGGTGGAACATAACGATAGAGTAGTGGGATGTGCAGGGATTGCGCAATTAGAAAACGAAGCTGATACAGTTTGTGAATTACAAAAAATGTATTTTCTTCCAGAAATTCGCGGTTTAGGAATTGGAAGTGAAATGATGTCAGTGTGCATGCAAAGCGCAATCGCTTTTGGTTTTGAAAGTTGCTATTTAGAAACGATGCCATTCATGCTTGATGCACAAAAACTATATAGAAAATCAGGCTTCGAAAATATAGATGCTCCCATGGGTAGCACAGGTCATGTAAGTTGTCCCGTTTGGATGCTGAAAAAATTATAGACTGACCCTTCACTCTTATTGTCGTTTTCTTTCTAAAAAATAAATATGAAAATTAAAGAATACAGGTCTTCTTTTATCCAACAACTAACACCCATTTTTGACGAAGGAGAAGCGGAAAGTTTTTTCTATTTAATCTTAGAAGAGAAGTACCAACTTAAAAGAATAGATCTTGCTTTACAACCTGATTTAGTTTTATCTGAGAATGAAATAAATAATTGGAATATAATTCTAGAGCAATTGAAAAAAGAAATTCCAGTGCAATATTTGTTAGGGAAAACTAGCTTTTACGGACTGGATTTCGAAGTTAATCCTAATGTCTTAATTCCGAGACAAGAAACGGAAGAATTAGTGCAGTGGATAATTGAAAGCTCTAATGTAAAAGCTAAAAGTCAAGGATTAAAAATCGTAGACATTGGTACTGGCAGTGGTTGCATTGCAATTTCTATTGCTAAAAATATTGCTGATTCTAAAGTTTTTGCCATTGATGTTTCTGAAAATGCTTTGGCCACAGCCCAAAAAAATGCAGAAATAAATAATGTAGTAGTTACTTTTTTAAATAAAAATATTCTAGAAACAACTGATTTAGAACAACAGTTTGATATCATAGTTTCAAATCCTCCGTACGTTCGAAATCTTGAAAAGCAAGAAATAAAGAAAAATGTTTTAGACAATGAGCCGCATTTAGCACTTTTTGTTGATGATAATGATGCCTTAATCTTTTATAAAAAAATAGCTCAATTAGCGCTATTAAACTTGTCTGAAAATGGAGCGCTCTATTTTGAAATTAATCAATATTTAGGTAAAGAAATGATTGAACTTCTTGAAGAGATGAATTTTAAAAATGTAGAATTACGAAAAGATATTTACGGTAATGATAGAATGATAAAAGGCACGAAGTGAGAGGCAAGTGTTATCAATTTAATGTTTTAGCTCTCCAACTTTGTCATTCTGACGAAGGAAGAATTTCTGTTTATTGCTCTCCTTTGATGAGAGTACTCCTCTTTTGGAATGAAAATAATAAATTTCTTAAAAATAAAAATAGTTCTTGTTGTAATTAAAATAAATACATAAAATAAGAGATAAAAATCACTAGATACAAGCAACAAAATATAAAGTCATTTCCTCTTTATTCTTTTCTCATTATTCTTTCCTTTTTATTCTTTGCTCTTTATTCTTTCCCCTTCGTCCCCTTTATTCATAACGTAACGCCTCGATAGGATCTAATACTGCTGCTTTAATTGCAGGGTATAATCCAGAAGCAATAGCAACAATGAAGCTAGTTATAAAAGCAGCCATAATTGCTCCCCAAGGAATGACAAATGCAAAATCCATTGCAGTCGCAATTCCGAAACCAATCAGAATTCCGAAAATGATTCCAACTAATCCACCTAATTGACCGATAAGCAAGGTTTCAATAAAAAACTGAATAGCAATGGTTGTTTTCTTAGCGCCTAATGCTTTTCGAACCCCAATTTCTCGAGTACGTTCTGTCACAGACACAATCATAATATTCATCAAAGCAATTGAAGATCCTAAAACGGTTATAATCCCAATAAGCCAAGATGCAAGTCCAAGATATTGTGTAATTCCTAGAATTCTATTAATCAAATCATCACTACGAACCACCCCAAAATTATTCTCCTTTATCGGACTTAATTTTCTAACTCTTCTCATTGTGCTCGTTGCATTATCTAAGGCTTGCTCAAGAAGTTCCTTTTTATCCACCATTACACTCACCGTATAATTAATGTTGGGCGCTGTAAATAATGATCGTGCAACTTGTATTGGAATTAAAACTCTCAAATCTTGATTATTACCAAAAGTGGATCCCTTTTCTTTCAAAACACCAATAACTTTAAATTTAGCACCTCTTATGGAAATTACCTTATCTATTGGATTTACATCCTTCAATAATCCTTTCTCAAAATCAGAACCTACAACACATACATAAGCATTGTTATCAATATCAAATCCAGTAAAATTTCTACCTAAACTTGTCTCCAAACCAGAATTTGACATGAAATATTCATCAACTCCTAGAATAGAGTTTTCAGGATCTGTTTTTATGGATTCAAATTTTACTTCTGCCGCTGAGGTAGCTGTAAAAGAAAGAGAAGTCTCTGTAAATGGATATTGGAATTTATTCTTGAAAGCAACTGCTTCAGGATACGATATAATTGGATTGATGATTTCACGCTCGTTTCCGCCACGATTTCGTGTCGTATTTTCGTATTGTTTAATATTAAAAGTATTCGCTCCCATTGATGCAAAATCAGTAGAAATAGTATTCTCAAGAGCCGAAACAACGGTCAAAATACTTACTAAAGCCGTAATTCCTATCGCAATAATCATCACAGTAAGTACGGTTCGCAGCAACTGCGTTCTTATAGAACCCAGAGCAATTCGGATATTTTCTTTAAATAATTTTAACATCATACAAGTTTGACACGAAAATACAATTTTTGTTACAATTTTTCTTCAGCTAGAATGTAATTTATTATAATCGTTATAATTGGGAGCTGTTTCCCGCTTTACATTACAATACAGCTGAAGAAAATAATTTGTTTTCAATTGACTAAAAGGAGCTTCCGCTGGTCGCTCTTTTAGGCAAGAAAACAATATTATTTTCTTCAGCTGTATTTTTACTTCAATCGGGGCTATGAGCTGGTAGATAAAATGATGAATTAAGTAATTGGAATAATTTAAAAAATAGGATATTTGCACCAAATCATATTCTGAAGTTTTTAGAAGCTTCACTTTTTGAAAATATAAAATTCAATACTCATAAAATGGCATCAAAACCGAGCATCCCAAAGGGAACTAGAGATTTTTCACCAACTGAGGTGGCAAAACGTCAGTATATCATTCAAATCATAAAAAGTAATTTCGAGAAATTCGGATTCCAACCCATAGAAACACCTTCATTCGAAAATTCCGATACCTTAATGGGAAAGTATGGAGAAGAAGGAGATCGATTGATTTTTAAAATTTTAAATTCAGGCGATTATTTGGGGAAAGCCAATTCAGCACATTTGGAAAATAAAGACAGTACAAAGCTAACGTCAAGCATTTCTGAAAAAGCCTTGCGTTATGACTTAACTGTTCCGTTTGCACGTTATGTGGTGCAGCATCAAAACGAAATCGAATTTCCTTTTAAAAGGTACCAAATCCAACCGGTTTGGCGTGCGGATCGTCCACAAAAAGGACGTTTCAGAGAGTTTTTTCAGTGTGACGCTGATGTAGTTGGCTCTAAATCGTTATGGCAGGAAGTGGAATTAGTGCAACTATATGATACTGTTTTTACAACTTTAGGATTAGAGGGCGTAACAATCAAAATCAACAATAGAAAAATCTTGTCTGGAATTGCTGAAGTTATTGGCGCTTCAGATAAATTGATTGATTTTACTGTTGCCCTAGACAAGTTGGATAAAATAGGCGAAGATGGTGTGAAAAAGGAAATGATAGAGAAAGGAATTGATGAAAATGCAATTTTAAAAGTACAGCCTCTGTTCAACTTTACAGGAAGTATTTCAGAAAAAATAGAAAAACTATCTTCCTTACTTTCCGCTTCTGATGAAGGGATGAAAGGAGTAGAGGAACTTCGTTTTATATGCGATAATGTTGCAAAACTCGGACTAACTAGCGCTACATTAGACTTAGATGTAACTTTGGCTAGAGGTCTAAATTATTACACGGGTGCTATTTTTGAAGTTGCTCCACCTAAATCAGTTGCAATGGGATCCATAGGTGGCGGTGGACGATACGACGATTTAACTGGTATATTTGGATTGAAAAATATGAGTGGAGTCGGAATTTCTTTTGGACTAGACCGCATTTATTTGGTTATTGAAGAGTTAAATTTATTTCCGGAAACAGTTACTGCAACTTCAAAAGCTTTGTTTATTAATTATGGCGATGCAGAAGCTTTTTATGCGATGCAAGCGATACAAAAGTTACGAGCTTCAGGAATAAAAGTAGAATTATATCCTGATAATGCTAAGGTAGCTAAGCAATTTCAGCATGCTGATAAAAGAGCAATTCCATTTGCAGTTATAATAGGAGATCAAGAAATAGATTCTAAATCCTACTCACTTAAAAATTTAGTAACTGGTGAGCAGATTTTAGTAGATTTCGAAAAATTGAAGGATGCCTTGCTGTAATATCTGACTAAAGAGTATAAAAAAAGCTTCGTTTTAATAAACGAAGCTTTTTTTTAAATATAATGGTGAATTAATAATTGTGTAGAATAAACACTGGAATTTTGACTAAATGAATTGGTCAAAAACTAACTTTTACAAAAATATAAAAACAAGGTATAGATAGTCTTAAAATAATCTTAAAATTTACTTTAATTAACCGTCTTACTTCCTAAAAAGTCAAAATTCTAAAAAGATGACAATTTGACATTTTAAAACAATTGGCAGTACTTTTGCAATCCATGGAAAAGATTAACCATGAAGTTTAAGAATTTTTTTAAAAATACAAGTAATATGACTACTGAAAATACAGAAATCGATCAAGAATTAGAGGAGACAACATTAGATAATACTAATGCTGGTGAGGAGCAAGTTGTTGTTGAAGAATTAAGCTTAGAAGAGCAATTAACTCAAGACTTAGCGAAAGAGAAAGATAAATATTTACGATTATTTGCTGAATTTGAAAATTACAAACGAAGAACTACTAAAGAACGTATTGAGTTGTTCAAAACGGCTAATCAAGAAGTGCTATTAGCATTGTTACCAATCTTAGACGATTTTGACAGAGCAATTACTGAAATTAGCAAAACTGATGACGGACCTTTATTAGAAGGTGTAGCGCTTATTAATGAGAAATTAAAAACGACTTTAGTATCTAAAGGTTTAGAGCAAGTTGATGTGAAAGCTGGAGATGCATTTGATGCTGACTTTGCTGAAGCAATTACTCAAATTCCTGCTCCATCTGAAAAGATGAAAGGTAAAATTGTTGATGTTCTTGAAAAAGGATATAAGTTAGGAGACAAAATTATTCGTTTCCCAAAAGTTGTTATAGGTCAGTAATTCGTCAATTTAGAGTCGTAGATAGGTACGTCTTTACGTTTGCAAGAAAATATAAAAATGAAAAAAGATTTTTACGAAATTTTAGGCATTACAAAAAGTGCTGATGCTGGCGAAATTAAAAAAGCATATAGAAAGCAAGCTATAGCGCATCACCCTGACAAAAATCCTGGAGACAAATCGGCAGAGGAAAAATTTAAATTAGCCGCTGAAGCTTATGAAGTTTTAAGCGATCCTCAGAAAAAAGCGAAATATGATCAATATGGTCATCAAGCTTTTGATGGTTCTGGTGGTTTTGGTGGCGGCGGTGGTCATGGAGGCATGAACATGGACGATATCTTTAGTCAGTTCGGTGATATTTTCGGAGGCGGTTTTGGCGGCTTCGGAGGTGGCGGCGGAGGCGGTGTTCGTCGTGCTAAAGGAAGTAATCTTCGTATAAAAGTAAAATTAACGCTTGAAGAAATTGCTAATGGCGTTGAGAAAAAAGTTAAAGTAAAACGTAAAGTACAAGCACCTGGTGTGAGTTATAAAACGTGTTCTACTTGTAATGGCCAAGGGCAAGTGATGCGTGTAACTAATACTATTTTAGGTCGTATGCAATCAGCTTCTACATGTCCTACTTGTAGTGGTTCAGGTCAAATATTAGATAAAAAGCCAGCAAACGCTGATTCTCAAGGAATGATTCTTGAAGATGAAACGGTTTCTATTAAAATACCTGCTGGGGTTGTTGATGGAATGCAATTGAAAGTTTCAAGCAAAGGAAATGATGCACCAGGAAACAGTATTCCAGGTGATTTAATTGTTGCTATAGAAGAATTAGAACATGAATTCTTGAAACGTGAAGGAGAGAATTTACACTATGATTTATATATCAGTTTTGCTGAAGCAGTTCTTGGTATTTCTAAGGATATCGAAGCTATCAACGGTAAGGTTCGAATTAAGTTAGAAGAAGGAATTCAGTCTGGTAAAATTCTTAGATTAAAAGGAAAAGGAATTCCTAGTATTAATGGTTACGGCAATGGAGATTTACTAGTTCATGTAAATGTTTGGACGCCTAAGACATTAAATAAAGAGCAAAAACAATTTTTTGAAAATGCTTTAACGGATGATAATTTTATTCCAAATCCAGAGAAAACAGACAAATCATTTTTTGAGAAAGTAAAAGATATGTTTTCATAGATAGCTCTGCAAATTATTGTATTGCTGTTATTATACTAAAACCCATCCTTAATTAAATAAGGATGGGTTTTTTGTGTCATAATCATAAGTATTTCGGCAGTAATTATTTACTTTTACAGCAATTAAAAATAAAGCATGAGTAATATACTTGAGGTTAATAAAGTAGTAAAGCGCTATGGCGATTATGTAGCACTTAATGAAGTTACATTAGCTGTCCCTAAAGGAAGTATCTACGGACTTTTAGGTCCAAACGGTGCAGGAAAAACTTCCCTTATCCGAATTATAAACCAAATTACCTTGCCAGATAGTGGCCAAATTTTATTAGATGGTGAAAAGTTGCAACCCAAGCATGTACAATATATAGGATATCTTCCAGAAGAAAGGGGATTGTATAATACTATGAAAGTAGGAGAGCAATGTTTGTATTTAGCGCAAATGAAAGGACTTTCAAAAGCTGAAGCTAAAAAACAACTTGAATATTGGTTCGATAGATTAGAAATTCAAGGTTGGTGGAATAAAAAAATCCAAGAATTATCTAAAGGAATGGCGCAAAAAATTCAATTTGTCGTTTGTGTTCTCCACAAGCCAAAATTGTTGATTTTTGACGAGCCCTTTTCTGGTTTTGATCCAGTGAATGCAAATATTATAAAAGATGAAATATTAAAACTTCGTGAAGATGGAGCTACTATTATTTTCTCTACACACCGTATGGAAAGCGTCGAGGAACTTTGTGATCATATCGCATTAATCCATAAGTCAAATAAGTTGATTGAAGGAAAGCTAAATGATGTAAAAAGAAAATTCAAAACGAATAGTTATGAAGTTGGAATTTTATCAGATAATGTGGAAGGATTAATGTATGACATCACGCAAAAATTCACAGTTAGACCAGCTAATTTTAAATCTTTAAATGATTCTTTAAAGTTGGAAATCCAATTAGGAAATGCATCTCCTAACGATTTGCTAAGTTTGTTAACTAAAAGAGGTCAAGTGAATCACTTTGTAGAAAAAATACCAACAGTCAACGACATTTTCATCCAAACTGTTAGCGATAAATAAACCTTACTATTGTGATTTTAAGTCTAAAATCATTAATCTAAAATCATACATATAAATGAGCATAATTTCATTAATCATAAAAAGAGAATTTATTTCGAAAGTTCGCAATAAATCTTTTATAGTTATGACTTTCTTAAGTCCGTTACTGTTTGTTGCGTTAGCAGGTTTTGTGGGCTATTTGAGTTCGATGAAAGCAGATACAAAACAAATTGCCATTCACGATGAATCGGGATTATTTGTAAAAGAGTTTACGTCTAAGAATAAAAAAGACGCCGATTATAAATACCTAGATTTATCGCTAGTCGATTTGCAGTATTTGAAGGATAGTATTACTAATGAAAGTTACGAAGGGCTTTTATATATTCCAAAATCAACTAACTCAAAAGAATTAGAAAATAGTATTCAGTTCATTTCAAACGATAGTCCAAGTATTTCTTTTACGCAGAAAATTCAAAACATCATCGAAGCTAAATTGACAAAGACTAATCTTGTTAATGCAAATTTAGATACTTTAGTCATAAATAAAGCGCAAGCAAATGTCAATATTAACTTGACTAAAGCTTCTGGAGAAGAAAGTGTTAAAGGACTCAATGAGATCAAAATCGGAATTGGTGGCGCATTTGGTTATTTGATTATGATGTTTATCATCATTTACGGTAACATGGTAATGCGCAGTGTAATAGAGGAAAAAACAAGCAGAATTGTAGAGATTATTATTTCTTCGGTGAAACCATTCCAGTTAATGATTGGGAAAATTATCGGAACATCGTTAGCAGGTTTGCTACAATTCTTTATTTGGGCAGCAATTGGTTTGTTATTAATGTTTGCGGCTTCTGCATTTTTTGGTGTAAATGTTGGTCCAACAGCCCGAATATCACCTGAGTTAATGGATGCAGCTCAACAGGAAATGGCTGGCACAGTCCAAATGTATATCAAGGAATTATGGAATTTACCTATTGCTAGTATTTTAATTGGTTTTGTAGTTTATTTCATTGGCGGTTACTTTCTTTACAGTTCATTTTATGCTGCCATTGGTGCCGCGGTTGACAATCAAACCGATTCGCAACAGTTTTTATTACCTATTATGATGCCGCTAATATTAGCCGTTTATATCGGTTTTTTCACCGTTATCAATGATCCACACGGCACAGTCGCAGTGATTTTTTCAATGATTCCGTTGACTTCACCTATTGTAATGCTTATGCGAATTCCGTTTGGCGTACCTTTGTGGCAAATCGCAATTTCAGTAACACTGTTATTTGCTAGCTTTTTTGCTGTAGTTTGGTTTGCAGCAAAAATATACAGAATAGGAATCTTGATGTATGGTAAAAAACCAAGTTGGATGGAATTATACAAATGGTTGAAATATTAAAATCCCAATTATTTGAGTTTCCACAAAAAAATAATTAATTTTAAGGAGCTATTTCCCGATTTACATTACAATCTTTTATTACTCGCTAGGGCGAATTATATAAGGATTTTCATTTCAATCGGGGCTAGGGCATATTATTTGCAAATTGATATAAGGTTTTAAGACAAAATCGAAATTATAAGCCAAAGTAAATTTTAAGCCATTAAAAAAAAGTAAAAACATGCCGAAAATATTAATAATAGAAGACGAAGCTGCAATACGTAGAGTTTTAAATAAAATTCTTTCTGAAGAAAATGATACCTATCAAGTAGAAGAAGCAGAAGATGGTTTAATAGGTTTTGAGAAAATAAAAAATAACGATTACGATCTTGTTTTATGTGATATCAAAATGCCTAAAATGGACGGTGTTGAGGTTCTAGAAGCAGTAAAGAAAATCAAACCTGAAATCCCTATGGTTATGATTTCTGGTCACGGTGATATGGAAACTGCAATAAATACAATGCGTTTAGGTGCTTTTGATTATATATCAAAACCACCAGATTTAAACCGTTTATTGAATACAGTTCGAAATGCTTTAGACAAAAAACAACTCGTAGTAGAGAACAAAATCTTAAAGAAAAAGGTTAGTAAAAACTACGAAATGATTGGCGAAAGCGAAGCTATTAATCATATTAAAGTAATGATTGATAAAGTAGCAGAAACGGAAGCTAGAGTTCTTATAACGGGTCCAAATGGAACTGGTAAAGAATTAGTTGCGCATCAGTTACACGAAAAAAGTGTGCGCGCTAATTTTCCTTTAATCGAAGTAAATTGTGCTGCTATTCCGTCAGAATTAATAGAAAGTGAATTGTTTGGTCATGTAAAAGGAGCTTTTACATCAGCGGTGAAAGATCGTGCTGGAAAATTTGAAGCAGCAGATAAAGGAACTATTTTCTTAGATGAAATTGGTGATATGAGCCTTTCAGCTCAAGCTAAAGTGTTACGAGCTCTACAAGAAAGCATGATTACTAGAGTAGGAGCAGATAAAGATATAAAAGTCGATGTACGAGTAGTTGCGGCTACTAATAAAGATTTAAAAGTGGAAATTGCGGAAGGTCGTTTCCGTGAGGATTTGTACCATCGATTAGCAGTGATACTAATAAAAGTTCCTGCTTTAAATGAAAGACGTGATGATATTCCAATGTTGATTAGTCACTTTGCAAATAAAATCGCTACTGAACAAGGAAATGCAGTGAAGAAGTTTTCAGCGGCAGCTATAAACCTATTGCAAGCATATGACTGGACAGGAAACATTCGTGAACTGCGAAATGTAGTCGAACGATTAATTATTCTTGGAGGAACAGAAATCTCAGAGAATGATGTAAAGTTGTTTGCTAGTAAATAGATTTTCTTTTCAGCGGTAACATTTATGATAAAATTTAAAAACGCTGCCATCGTATTAATAATGCTTCTTGTATTATTTTTAGGATTTAAACTTTTTAGATTTTTTCAAATCGATAGTTGTTTAGATGCCGAGTTAAAATGGGATTATGAAAAAAACGAGTGTGTTACTTAATTTAAAGAGTTCCATTCGAATAAATATTGAATAAGCTTTAAGCTATAGAAAAATGAAATTAAAAAAAATAAACGAAAAGCTACAAGAAGCTTTAATTGAGAATGGTTTAACTGAAGCTAATGAGCTGCAGCAGGAAACGTTCTCGACGATAAAAAGTGGTGCAGACTGTCTAATTATCTCTGAAGCAGGAAGTGGAAAAACTACTACAATTGTTCTGAATGTTATTCAGCAATTAGCTAAAGAGACGGAAGAGTCACCACGCGCTTTAATCATTGTAGAAGATAAAGCAAAGGTTTTAGAAATGGAAGCGCTTTTTGAAAAATACGGCAAGCATACCGAGCTACAAGTTTATGGAGTGCACGACAAAGGAGATATGGAGTACGACAAAAATTATATTTCTACAGGAGTAGACGTATTGATTGGTACACCAAATAAATTAAACGATATGTTCACTACAGCAGGTTTTAATGTGAACCGTTTAAAAATGTTTATTGTAGATGATCCAGATCCTATGTTGAAATTGCGCCATGAAACTAAAATTATGCGTCTTTCAAATAGTATTAGTAAAACGCAAAGAATTGTTTTTGCTAATCAGATCACAGAAAGAATAGAGATTTTAATTGAAAAAATGTTGGTTGAACCTTTCATTTTTGAAATGGATGAAGAGGATGAAGATGAAGATGATGAAGACGAAGAAATTCAAGACGAGGATAAAGACGACATTGTTGACGAATCTGATTTAGAAGAAAAGAATTAGTACTAATAAATAAAAAACAATATCATGGGATTAATGAAAGTATTTTCAGGAAGCGAAATTCTTGCTATGGCTCTACAAGAAAAAATTGAAGCAATAGGTGTAGATGTTGTAGCTAAAAATAATATACAATCTGCTCGATTGGGTGGTTTTGGAAATTCAGATTTAGCAGTAGAATTATTTGTTCAAGAAACAGAATTTGCAAAAGTAAATCCAGTAATTGAAGAGTTTAGAATGAGTATCTAAACTCAAATTTTAATTGCTAAAAGAATTAAATGAAATATAAAATGCTGGTACTGGACATGGATGATACCTTGTTGACAGATGACCATAAAATTTCAGATGAGAATAAAGAGATGCTTTTTAAAGCTCAAGAGTTAGGTGTTTACGTTGTTTTGGCTTCTGGTAGACCTACTTTAGCAATGATTAATTTCGCTAAGGAATTAAAATTAGATCAAAATAATTCTTACATGCTGTCTTTTAACGGTGCAGTCGTTACTGACTTGAAGGAAGATAAAGTGCTGTTTGAACAAACTCTGACGCAACAACAAATTCATGAATTGTATGATTACAGTGTAGCAAGCAAAACACATATCATTACTTATATTGATGGTAAAATTGTCAGCGAAACGGATTCAGAATATATAGCAATTGAAAAAAATATAACAGGATTACAACATAATAAAGTTCCTAATTTTAAGCAAGCGGTTACTTCATCGGCAGTAAAATGCATATTATTAGAGGAACCGAGTTATCTGAAAAAGGTTGAAACCGACCTAAAATTAGCGATGCCTCATTTGAGTGTTTCTATGTCAAAGCCATTTTTCTTAGAAGTGGCACCAAACGGAATTGATAAAGCGGCGAGTGTAAAATTTCTAGCAGATAGATTAAATATTCTTCAAAGTGAAATTATCGCTGTTGGCAATGCTGGTAACGATTTATCGATGATTGAATATGCAGGACTAGGAGTTTGGGTTGATAATGTTGATTCAGATTTAAGACATATTGCTGATGTTATTGTTGCCTCAAATAATAATCATGGAGTTGCTGAAGTAGTGAGAAGATTTATATTGAATTGAGAATGTATTCAAAATAACTTATAATCCGATATTTATTCTATAAAGTAGTCTAAGTATCGGATTTCCTTATTAATAAATATTGCACTGCTTCGATTTAGTGGATTATAGTTTGTAAATTTGCACACTTAAATTTTTTGACAACGATTTCATTAGTTTAAGAGTTATTATGGAAAATAGAAAAAAAGTTGCTTTTTATACGCTGGGTTGCAAATTAAACTTTTCAGAAACATCAACTATTGCGCGCTCTATTGAGGATGAAGGATTTGACCGTGTAGATTTTGAAGAAGTTGCTGATATGTATGTGATAAACACATGTTCAGTTACTGAAAACGCAGATAAACAATTCAAGCAGATTGTAAAGAAAGCAATGAAATTAAATAACAAAGCTTTTGTTGCTGCAGTAGGTTGTTACGCCCAACTAAAACCTGAGGAATTAGCTGCTGTTGACGGTGTGGATCTAGTTCTGGGTGCCACTGAAAAATTTAAAATTACTGATTACATTAATGATTTGTCCAAGAATGATATGGGCGAAGTACATTCTTGCGAAATTTCAGAAGCTGACTTTTATGTAGGAAGTTATTCCATTGGTGATAGAACTCGTGCATTTTTAAAAGTGCAAGATGGATGTGATTATAAATGTACCTATTGCACCATTCCATTAGCAAGAGGAATTTCTAGAAGTGATGAATTACAAAATGTGTTGAAAAACGCTAAAGACATTTCTGATCAAAATATAAAGGAAATTGTTCTTACAGGAGTAAATATTGGAGATTACGGAAAAGGAGAGTTTGGTAATAAAAAACACGAGCATACTTTTCTTGAGTTAGTGCAGGAATTAGACAAAGTAGAAGGAATTGAACGTTTGCGAATTTCTTCTATAGAACCGAACTTATTAAAAAACGAAACCATTGAATTTGTATCAAAAAGTAGAACTTTTGTACCTCATTTTCATATTCCTTTACAATCAGGCAGCAATGCTATTTTAAAGTTGATGAAGCGTCGTTATCTGCGCGAAATTTATACTGAGCGAGTAAATAAGATACGTGAAGTTATGCCACATGCCTGCATTGGAGTGGATGTAATTGTTGGTTTTCCTGGCGAGACTGATGAACACTTTTTAGAGACTTACAATTTCTTGAACGAAATGGATATTTCCTACTTACATGTTTTTACATATTCAGAAAGAGACAATACAGAAGCTGCTACAATGGAAGGAATTGTTCCCGCTAATGTTCGTGCAAAGAGAAGTAAAATGATGCGTGGATTATCAGTTAAAAAACGTCGTGCATTTTATGAAAGCCAATTAGGAAGTAATAGAACAGTGCTTTTTGAAAGCGAAAATAAAGAAGGATATATTCACGGGTTTACCGAAAATTACGTAAAAGTAAAAACACCATGGAACCCAGAATTAGTGAATACATTACATGAAATCAATCTGACTAAAATTGATGAAGATGGAAGTGTTAGAATGGAATTTATTTCAGCCTTAATTTAAATCCTATTCTCGGTCATCTTCAAAAGAAGTTTGGTTATTATGAAAAATTAAAATATAAAAACAACAAAACCCCTTTTTTATGAGGGGTTTTGTTGTTTAGGAGGTAATGTAATTATGGATTAGTAGACCAAATACTGCTATTTTTAATAAATACTCTTCTGTTTAATTTCAACTGCGCGATAATTAACTCCGCCATATCTTCAGCTTGCATTACTTTATCTGGATTACCATCAGTAAGATTTAATTCCTTAGCCATGTTTGTAGCAACTGTACTTGGCGTCAATGCGGTAACACGTATGTTGTATTTGCGCACTTCTTGCATCAACGAGTCAGTCAATCCTAAAACTGCAAATTTAGATGCGCTATACGCACTAGTCATTGCGTTTCCATTAAGTCCTGCAGTTGACGAAATATTAATGATATCACCCACTTGTCTTTCAATCATATTAGGTAATACTGCACGCGTTACATAATAAGTTCCCATTAAATTTATCTTGATAATATTTTCCCAAGCTGCTGGTTCTAATTCTAAGAATTTGCCAAAGGCAGCAATTCCTGCATTATTAATTAGAATATCAATTGTTTTAAACTCAGTTAAAGCTTGCTCCACAGCCGAATTCACTGAATCTATATCAGCAACATCAGCTATTACAGTAAGAGACTTTACACCTAATGCATTCACTTCTTTTGCTACTTCATCTAAATCAGATTGTGTTCTCGACATTAAAATTACATTAACGCCTTCTTTCGCTAATGCAAGCGCTACTGCTTTACCAATTCCTTTTCCAGCGCCTGTTATAAGGGCATTTTTATTTTTTAAATCGTTCATTTTGATAGTTTTTGTACTGTGATTAGCAAAGTTAAAACATTAGATTTTTTAATTGACTTTAAAAAAGTAAAATGGCATACTATTAACATTTGTATAAAGTGACCGAAGTTAGTGATTTTGTTAGGTATGAATTAGACAAGAAAAGGTATTAATTGTGTAATGTTTTATCTGTGTAAATAGCTCATTTTTGTAAAATCAAAGTTTTAATTTTATAGTAACAAAAAGAATATCGATTATGAAAAAAATAGCCCTTCTTCTAACATTTAGCACGGCGCTTTTAATATTTTCTTGTAAACAACAAGAAAAAACGGACTCTACAGTAGAAACTGTTCCTGTTAAAGAAAGAAACGAACCTAAAAATAGATCATTCCATTTAGAAAGTGCTAAAGAGTGGTTAGCAAAAAACAGCAGTGACAGCACTAATTTTAATATTGCTTATGCTGTCAATAGAACTGATGCTGCCAATTTTAGAAAAATGGATTCAGTTGTTATTCCAGATGATATGACTGGAGACATCGAGTTTTATTTACCATTTCCAGTATCTGTGCCAGCATTAAAAGAAATCAATAAAATTGTTTTCTTCTCGTATCCTACGCAAACATTTGCGGCTTATGAAAAAGGGGAATTGATTTATACTGGTCCTACTAATATGGGGAGAGAAAAAGATAAAACTCCAACGGGACTGTTTTTTACAAACTGGAAAGCGGAGGAAACAACAAGTACTTTTGACGATGAGTGGGAACTTCGTTGGAACTTTAATATTGAAAACAAATTGGGTGTAGGATGGCATCAATATACATTACCTGGTTATCCAGCTTCTCACTCTTGTTTGAGATTGCAAGAAAAAGATGCACGTAAATTATATGAATGGGCTGAGCAATGGGAATTAGCAAATCCTGAAACTGTGAAAGTAAAAGGTACACCAGTGATAGTTTTTGGTGCTTATGATTTTAAAGCTCCTAAACCTTGGTTAAAATTAGTAAAGGATGCTAATGCATTAGTTATTACTGAAAGTGAAATTGAAAGTGCAACCGCTCCTTTTATGCAAAGTATTTTAAAAGAACAGAAAGTAAGACAAGATTTTCAAAAAGTCGAAAAATAATATTTAAATTGGTTTATTAAAAAATCCAATCTCTGAAGTAAAATTCAAAGATTGGATTTTTTTATTTAAATAAAAAAACTCCTGTAGTACGGGAGTTATAAAACTAGTCTAGTTTATTTTTTATATAATATTTACCGTCCAAATCTTCGTCAAAATCATCAATTTTAACTGGTTTTGGTTTTGGTTTATTTGCCACTGCTTTTTTTCTCCACATTTCGAATTTTTCTGCTGGCATCTTCTTTTTCATGATTTCCAGAATTTCTTTTTCGGCCAGACCAAATTCTTTTTTTATAGTTTCAAAAGGATTCTTTTCTTCTAAAGCCATTGTAACAAGTTTTTCTGTTTGCTCCCAGTTCAATTCTTTTCGGTTACTCTTTTTCATCACGTGAAAATTAATTCAAATAAGTTGTTAATGATTAATAAATTACATTTCTAATTTGGTACCAATATTAAGAAAAATTTACTTAGATTTTATCAAAAGATCTGTTTTTTTATACAATTTCGTTTATTTATTTAATTGGCTGTTTTTGAAAAGGTATTTTCAATAAATTTTTTAAGTCATTGTGCTGCTTTGCGTTGGGATGCGTGTCTATTCCATACACGATTTCCTCGTTAGGTAATTTCATAAAAGTGCCAAACAAGCGATCCCAAATAGAAAATATATTTCCATAATTACTATCGGTGTAGGGCAAAACGTGATGATGATGTACTTTATGCATGTCTGGTGAAACGATAATATAACTTAAAAGCGTGTCTAATTTTTTTGGTAGTGAGATATTAGCGTGGTTAAATTGTGTCGCAATTACAGATAAAGTTTGGTAAAGAAACACCATCCACATCGGTGTTCCAATAATTAAAACTCCTAATGCTGTAAATGTAAATCGAATAATACTTTCCCCAGGATGGTGTCTATTGGCCGTTGTAGTGTCAATCCAAGTATCAGTATGATGAATAAGGTGGAAGCGCCATAAAACCTTCACTTTGTGCTCCACTAAATGAACCAAGTAAGCTCCAATTAAATCGAGTAAAAGTAGTCCCACAAGCGCATAAAGCCAAATCGACATTTCAGGAAGCCACTGCAAGATGCCAAAATTATTGGAAATAGTCCAATCTGCTGTTTTTAATAAAATAAAAGCCAAGAAAAAATTAACTATGATAGTAGTTCCCGTCAAGAAAATATTTATTCCTGCGTGATGCCATTTCTTATAATTAAATTTAAAGAGTGGAAAGGCATTTTCGATTAGCCAAAATATGGTAATTCCACTCACTAGGATTAGACTTCTATGAGAGGAGGATATTGTAGAAAAATATGAAATGATATCATTCATGAATAAAAGTACTAATATCAAATATAATAAATTTTGAATACAAATATTACTTTATAAGTCTGAACGTGAGGTTTATTCGGGATTCAATAGGCTTCGCCGTTTTGGGAATTTGATGTTTCCAGAAATGTTGAGTTGTTCCTTTCATCAGCAGTAAACTACCATGTTGCAAAACAATACTTCTTTTTTGCTCTTTGTCAGTATTGTGTTTTAACTGGAAAACACGTTCAGCACCAAAACTTACCGATGCAATTGTTGGATTTATACCTAATTCTTTTTCGTTATCAGCATGCCAGCCATTACTGTCTTTGCCATTGCGATAATAATTAAGTAAGACAGTACTAAATTCATTTTTGGAAACATTTTCAACTGCTGTTTTTATCTTTTGCAAAAGCAAATTCCATGGATGAGGTTGCATTTTAATATTGGAATAGGAATAGTTCAGACCTTCATTTCCATACAAAGCGGTTAGTCGCGGTTGTGGGTGAACCTTGCCATAAACTCTAATTTGATCCTGCTGCCACAAAACATCTTTTTGTAATTCAGCAAACATTAAATTGGCAGATGTTTTATCGAAAAATTCAGGATAGTAAATTATGTCAGCATCAGCTAATCCTAGAAATAAAGGTTCTTGTGAGGATTCGAATAATGAACTCATTGGTCTACGTATATTGATAAGCCCAGTAGATTAAAGCTATCTGTAAAGGCATTCGCAAAAGTAAAACCCATTTTGGCAATCCCATTCGAGCTTTTTCGTCAAAATACATATAAATGTGTGCTGGAAAAATTGCAATCAACAAAGCGATCACTCCCCATGCAGCATAATTAGAAACGGCAGGAATGCATAATCCAATGCCTAATAGTATCTCGGCAACTCCACTTATCGCATTTAACGCTTTTGGATTTGGGAAATAGGGCGGAATAATTTTGATATAAAGACGAGGATTTCTAAAATGATTGATTCCTGCGATTACATAGATAAACGCCATCACATATATATGCCAATGTAATTCCATACTAAATTTGTTTCTTACGAATTTATGAAAAAATCAATGACTTCAATTGTGTTTTTTTAAAGTTTTAATGGGTATTTGCTGAAACTCCTTTTCTGAAATTAACATTCATGATTACTATAGCAACTATAATTAATAGAATTCCAAACCATTGTAGCGGTTCTACATTTTCATTTAGTAGAGTGTAAGCCATCATTACTGAAACCGGAAGCTCTAATGCTGATACAATACTTCCCAGTCCAATACCAGTCAGTGGAAAGCCTGCATTTAAAAGCATAGGTGGAATAATAGTTCCAAAAAGAGCCATAATAATTCCCCACTTAATAAAAATATCATAGTTGAACGGAGTAACTTGTGTAAACAAAGCAAAAGTAAAAACAATTACTGCACCTCCTAAAATCATATATAGACTGCGCTGTGCAGAGGAAATATTAACTGCGACACGATTTGCTGTAAACATAGTGGTCGTGAATGAGGCTGCCGCCAAAAAGCCCCACATAATTCCGCGCCAATCCAGTTGAACCTCGTTATTAATCAGATTAGTTGCAAGTGCCGTTCCAATTAAAACAATAACCACTGAAACTATTTTTTGTGTCGAAGGGATTTTTTTCTCTAAAATCATTTCTAACAAAACTCCCATCCAAACCGTTTGCATCAGTAAGACAATACCAATTGATACGGGAATGTATTTAACAGCCAAATAATAAAAAAGACTGGTCGTTCCTAATGAAGTTCCTGCCAACATTAAATGAACAATATTCTTTTTTGTAGCTTTTATTGCTGTGTTTTTATTTTTTACCTTTTGAAATAGATTCAAAATAAATATCCCAATAATCCCATATATAAATTGCGAAGTAGTTACTTCGGCAGTTGTAAACCCTTCGCCATAAGCTATTTTTACAAAAGTAGCTAGCATTCCGTAGCTCGTTGCTCCTATGGCAACTAAGAAAACTCCTTTTAATACGCTGTTCTTTGTCATTTTTTTAAATTTTAAAAAGCGGGCAAAGATAGGCTTTAGTTACAAGGTAAGCGTGATTAATCCTTAGTTTATATCCTGCAACTACAATTCTATTTTAAATTCTTACTAAAAATAGCACGCCAATTATACTAAAACAACTGAAGCAATTATTAGCAAAGTTGTATTTCATTAATAATAAGCTGTTTTAAATGTAACAATTAGTCCTAACAAGAGTCTATATAGGTAGTAAAACTCAAATGATGAAAAATAATTTCTTTTTAGTCCTATTTCTTTTAGGAGGTCTTTTTACAATAACAGCTCAAGAAACGCCTGCAAAAGCAGTAGAGTTAAACGAAGTATCTATCGTGAAAGTCAAAAAAGCTGTAGAACAAAAAGCAGACCGTACCATATTTGATTTTGCAAATCAACCTAGTTTGAACTCCGGTTCTGTGTTAGAAGGAATTAAAAAGTTACCCGGTCTTATCGCTTCTGATATTGCAGGAATGATGTATCAAGGGAAGCAACTAGATGTTTATTTAGATGGAAGACCATTGAACATTACTACAAATGAACTAAATTCATTTCTAGAAGGAATGCCAGCAAATGCGATTGAAAAAATCGAAATTATAACGCAACCAGGTGCTGAATTTCCAGCAACTTCAGGTGGCGCGATTATGAATATTATTACTAATGCAAACGCTAAAAAATATTTGAGTGCTACTTATACTAATAGCACTAATGTAACGAGTTACGATCGCTTAAGATGGCGCGTAAATAATAGTTTACTGTTGAGTGCTAAAAATAAATATTTTGGTTGGCAGCTAAATCTAGGTCAAAGTTATTATGAGAGCACTTTATTTACTTCATTGACCAAAAATGAGAATAATGCAAGCTCAATACTTTCTGCTACAAATGCTGATCGAATAGGAAGAACTAATTTTGTAAAGTCAGCTTTGACTTTTGACTTAGGCAAAGATCGCTTGTTGCTTAACTATGATTTGAACTATAGTAATAATAGCAGTAACACCATAGGAAATGGAGTTGGTTTTACTACAAATGATGATTCATTTACAGACGGTTTACGTCAAGATTTTGTTGTAACGTACCAAAAAAAGTTTGATGATAAGGCAAAGAAATTAGAATTTAAGTTCAATTTTAAAGACAGTCAAAATGACTTTATACTAAACTCAAGAATTAACAATACTTCTATATTAGATAACGCATCTGATCAGAAATTATACAATGCCAAGGTTGATTATTCACAACCAATCGCATTTTCTGATGAAGGGAAATTAAGTTTCGGCGCTCTGTACGAATCGCTACTTTTTGAAGCTCAAAATATGAATGTTGTTAATTTGGATTATCAACGACAAACTATCGCCGCTTATGGTGAATTACAAACTAAATTTAAAAAATTTAATTTTATTGTTGGTGGTAGAGCAGAAGATTATAACATCAGTGGAAAAACAAATACCGCTGCATTAATTCCTTTTAAACAGTTTCGTTTTTTTCCAAATGCAAGCGCGCAATATAACTTTGATGATGCTATTTATTTTAATGTTAACTATAATAAGAAAAT
Organism: Flavobacterium weaverense; assembly: GCF_003688495.1. Classification (GTDB taxonomy): domain Bacteria; phylum Bacteroidota; class Bacteroidia; order Flavobacteriales; family Flavobacteriaceae; genus Flavobacterium; species Flavobacterium weaverense. The sequence goes on from NZ_REFH01000010.1 coordinate 246,738, forward strand.
TAGTTTACCTAGCACAACTTCTTTAAATCCAAATAATACGAACTATCAAAATCCAAATGTAGATTACACTGGAAACCCGAATTTACAGCCTACTATTTTCGATAACTACGAAGTTAAATTAAGTGCTTTTGATTACGCATTTATTGGATATAATGTGAGTTCTGCTAAAAACCAGGTGGTAAATAGAGTTTTATTGACAAACGACGTTGTTGTTAATACTAGTGTGAATGTACCAGAAATCAAGGTTCATAACTTTAATATTGGAATGCCTATTCCTTATATGTTGTTTACGGAAGGACTGAAAGAAACTATGAAAATGAATGTTAATCCTGATACAATGAACTTTCTATATGTTTATACAGCATATCAATATCACCAAATTCCAGATATAAAAACCAATGGTTTCTGGATGTTTAATTTGATGTCACAAATTGTATTACCAAAAGAAATTAAGTTTATTGCCAACTTCAATTATATGTTTCCAAAAGGGAATTATTTCTATTTTATTGTAGAAAAACCAATGAGAAATACAGTTGATTTAACCTTTTCAAAAAAGTTTTTCAAAGGACAAGTTTCGCTATCTGTTAGTGCTGATGATATTTTCAATTCTAATCGCACCGTTGTAAGTTCATACAACACGCCTTTACTATTATCTAATAAAAGTGATTCGCGTCGTTTTGGATTTAGTGTAAATTATAAAATTCCAACTAAAAATAAGTTAGCGAAAGAAGATCCAAGTTTACTAAACAAAGAAAAGAAAGAAGAGAGCGAAGGAACATTGAATCAGTAATTTTTATTTAAGATCTGTAATTAACGATTTTTGATTTCTGATGTGAGAATCTCGATAAGTAAATAATTTATTTTCGAACACAAAATCTGAAATCAAAAATCGTTAATCTGTAATCAAAAATCTCTAAAATAGTCCTTTTAAAGCTTTGTTTTGAATTCCTATTGTAGTGTAATCAAAGTCTAATTTGTCTTTCAGTAAACTGGCGTAAACACTTCTAAAATCTGTTTCATACTTTAAATCTCCTTGATCTAAATCAGAGAGATTAGGATTATTTCCAATAATTTTTCCTTTGTTTCTTCCGCCAATAACGAACATAGGTGCGGCAGTTCCGTGATCTGTTCCGTTTCCATTGTCTTTTACTCGTCGTCCAAATTCTGAAAACACCACAACCGTTACATTTTGCATCAACGAAGCCTTTTTTAAATCAGTATAAAAACTGAAAAGCGCATCATTCAATTCCGTTAATTTATTATTTTGAATTCCCAGTTGATTATCGTGTGTGTCAAATCCATTGAGCGATGTATAATAGACTTTTGAATTTAGATTTCCTTTTATTAATCGGGCAATCCAAGCTAAATTTGTAGACAAACCTGTTTTTGGGTAACTAATTTCTGATGTCGACTTTGTCAATGCCTTCTGAATTTCATCAGAACCTTCTGTTACTGAATTGGCGATTTTTCGAACAAAATCTAAGTGGGGATTTGAAGATAAAGTGCCAGCTTCCTCTTTTTGATTTTTAGTTTTAAAAATATTTGGATTCTTAACAGTAATAGAATTAGGTTCTAGACCTTTTAAAGCTAGATTGTCAATGTTATCTAAGTTGATTCCAGCGGTAGGTTGATGCTCTTTACATTGTAAATCGAGATAGCGACCCAGCCAACCTTCATTGATATATTGATTAGAAGCTGATGCGGTTTGCCAAATTTCTTGACTTCGAAAATGAGAGCGATTTGGCTCTGGATATCCTACATTTTGAATCACCGATAAATCTCCATTTTGCTGCATCTCTGCAAAACCTTTTAAAGCAGGGTGAAAAGCCATGCCTTGATTTTTCCCTACCACATCATTTTTAGACAAAGCTATTTTTGGACGCAAGTCATAATATAGCGGATTATCAAAAGGAACAAACGTGTTTAATCCATCGTTTCCTCCACTGAGTTGGACAAAAACAACACATTGATCGCCAATAATTGTACTTTTTTGCGAACCAAATGCATGTAGAAAATCAGGCAATAGTAGTGCTCCACCAGTAAATGTACCCGTAAGTGTCAAAAAGTTTCTTCTGTTCATTGTCAAGAATTTTAAATTAAATCAATTGATACTCTGGCAATTTTACCATTGCGTTTACTAATCGCATAACAACTTGGTCTGCATTTACGGCTTTTGGATTGAAATCATATTTTATAATCGTTTCAAAGTCTTTTTGAGTGGCTTCATCAACATTATAAAGTAGGCGCTCTTTTAATTCAGCAATAATTTGTTTGTTATTTCCGCTGTTTTTCCACTCAATTTTAGCACTATTTATTTTGCGATTGTTGTCATTCATTTCCTCTTTCGATTTAATCGCTTTTCTATTCACGCCACGTCCACTGCAAAGCAAGTCGGCAACAGTATTTCGTTGCAAATAAACTTGTGAGGTCAACCAAGAATTACCACCTATCCAACCTTTTACATTTGGTTGATTGTATAAATCCATTCCTTGTTCTTTTAAAAAAGATACAATCGTTTTAGGATTAACATTTTCAATATTTAATTCTGAGACTAATTGTAAAGTATATTCGAGAGGATTTTTAATTTTTGAACCTGCATTATTTTTTGTGAATTCTTCAGTAAAAATTTTGGTCAGTAAAGGTTTGATTTCAAAATCTATTTCTCTGAAATAGTCACCGTAATATTTAACTAAGGCATCTTGTGGCGTGTCGTAAATAAACCAAGCCAAGATTTTTCGGGTGATCAAATAAGGAATTTCTTTTTGTTCGAAAATAATATCAACTAGATCATCTGACTTAAAGTTTCCAGTTTTTCCAAAGTAAGTTTTCGAATCATTATCTTCTAATGCGCGACGGTATTTAGCTCCGTCTTCACCAATTCCTAAACCAGCAAGAGCTTTAGCGCCGTTTTTAATATCAGCTTCGGTATAATTTCCAATTCCAAGAGTAAATAATTCTAATAACTCCCGACTCAAATTCTCATTGTTTTTGCCTTTTTTATTATCGGTGTTATCCAAATAGCGAACCATGGCATTGCTCTTTAAGATTTTTTTAGTCAACTCTCGAAAATTACCAAATGCATTTTCTTCAAGTATTTGCTGGTGTTGATAAATGTAATAATTGACTTTTACTTTTTGAAAAGTAGCCACATAATGGTTATGCCAAAAACAAGTCATTTTCTCTCGAAGCGGAAATTCTTCCGTTCTCATTTTTTCAATCCAAGATGTTTTCATATCCAATGAAACCTTTGCTTCTGCAATTCGAAGTTTCTTTCGCGCTTCAATTCCATCAGTTTTATATTGTATTCGGAGTTGTTTGAAATCGTCAACAGTTTTAGGGCTATTTGCAAGGAAATCAGGAATTTCATTTTTTACTTTCGAAGCAAAAGACTTTTCAAGGAATTTTGTCAAACCCAAATCTGAAATAGCCTTTGCTTCTTTACTTGAAAAACCGAGGCGTAATGACCAAAGTATGTTATTGTCCATAATATTGCGAGTTGGGTTAAAACTATTGATAAGACTGTAATAGGATTAAAAGGTTTAACGCTCGTTTTTAAAAATAAAAAATCCTGTAAAAGAGATTCTACAAGACAATATCTTACTATTTAAAAAATGATTTTAAACTGATGTAATTCTAGTAATTACTGCTTCATTGCAATTTGTGTGGCGTCTGAATTGGACAGATCAAAGAACAATAACTTTGTGTGCGTACGAATTTTTTATGACTTGAAATTATCTGCGGTGCTTTTCTCTAGCTCTACAATAATTTCATTTTTTCGATTGAAGACTTCAAAAGGTGGATTATAGCCTAAGAAGTAAAATCTATTGGTATATTTAATTCCTTCAACTTCAAGAGCTTCGATTAACTTTTGCTTATTAATTGCTATTTTTTGATCATCAGCCCAACCTCCAAAGGTGATTGCAGCAACAGTTTTAGCTGGTTCATCCCGGAATTCGATTTGGGATTCATTAGGTTGCGGAAGCGTTTCTTTTTTAAATTTTTTAGGAACCATAAACATCATGGTAGTTGAATCTCCTAATGACATTGCTACAGGTGAAGTCATTGCGATTTTTTCCTTCTCTTTATTTCCACCAAAAATATATCCCGCTAACACTGAAAATCCTTTACTAGAGGATTCTTTATATTTATTCCCCGACATTTTAACAGCCGTAAATAATGTTGCTTCGTAATTGCGCACTTCAAAATTGCTGTATTTTTTTACAACTTTATAAGAATAAGTTTCAATGTTTTGTTGGCCGCTAATGGCGAATATTTGAACTGCGACAAACACAACAGCAGTAATTCCCAGAATAATATAAAGTATTTTCATCGTCTTAATTTTAATCCTAAGTTAAGATAAAAAAACAAATGTGTTAAAGTAGATGCTGGATTGTCAATTCAAAATGGGATTTATAAAATAGTGAGCGAACAAATTAATTTAGGATTTTGAAATCAAAAGCTAATTTTTTATTCTGGATCAAAGTACGCCAATCGATAAAAAACAAGCAAAATAACATAAAGAATCCAAGCATAAAGCTAGCAATAGACTGCCACGAAAAAATGTTGTCAATAATGTCTTGTTGATTTTCAGCAGCAAATTTACCTAGGTGTAAAGCGATGGTATCACTAGTGAATTTCCCAATTAAAAAAGGAATAATAATATAAATGGGTTTAATTTTTGAAATTCCAGCCCCTAAAAAGAGAGGCGTCGTAGGAAGTGGTAACAATGAATACGCAAGCACTACTAAAGCTCCTTTCCATTTGTTCTCATTCATTTTATCACCAAGAAATTTAATGTCTTCATTTTTAGAAGCTTTTAAAAGCTTATTTGCCATTAACGGAGCATAGAGAAGCAGAATATAGCGACCGATCACGGAACCTAAAACTCCAATAACAATTACAGCCCAAACATTTAAACTAAAAAGGATTTGGAAAAAGACCATTATGGTAAACGCTGGTGCAAACGGAAAAGGCACTATGTCAAATAATAACGCACCTAGGAAAACTAAAAGATAATGCCACCACATAGATTTGGGATTTTTTGCTACGCTAAATTAACAAGAATGCTAATTTTTACGTTTTGGGGATGAGGGTCAAAACTACAATTTAAATACGTGTAATGCTGAAATACTTTTCTTGTGTAATTTTGCCTATTGATAAAGTCTTTTTTAAAGGAATTATATCCTAAATGCAAGTAGTAGTACTTTGTTTAAAGTAGTAATGAAAACAATATTTATGCGTTGTCAGAATCTGGAATTAGAAACATTTGATTGTAAGTTACGTAAACGAATTCCATTTGGTACTACGATTAGAAAAGATGAACTGTAATAATATTAAAAGTGAACTAATTTTAATTGCCAATTGTCACTGGACTTTCCTCGTAATTTAATAGGGCTATAACTTCCTCTTTATCATTAATTAGTAATTTCTTACCGTCTAGTTCAACTATAAAATTATTGTTATAAGCAACCATTACATTGTCGTATTTGTTTTGAATCACAATGTTTCCCTTTTTATCAATCAATCCCCATTTATCAGTGGTGTAATGCCCACCTGATGAAACTTTTCGCTTTCCATAGGCTGCAAAACCATCGTGGAAAGACACCATCACGCCAACGAATTTAAAATCAATACTGGTTTCACCTTTTTTATTGATAAAACCCCACCTCCCATCTTTTAAAACTGGAGCTAAACCTTCGCTGAATGGTCTAGCCGCGTCGTAAATTAAATCAATTACAATTTGGCCATTTATGTTCGTAAAACCAAATTTTCCATCTTTCTCCAAAAGCATTAATCCGTCGTTGAAACCTTCAAAATCACTTCTGTATTCCGGTTTTAGCAGTACAATTCCGTATTTATTAGCGATGCCTTTTTTTCTGTTTTCGATTAATCGAACTTCATCAAGTGACGTATAAATATGGTCGTAAACTGGATTTAAAAGCACTTTACCGCTTAAATTCATCAGACCCATTTTAGGATTACCTTTTTCACTAAAAGAAAATGAATATCCGTTTTTTACACTGCCTAAATAAGTATAAATAAATGGTGCAATAACATTATCCTTAAGGTCTATCAGACCATAATTACCATTACTTTGTGCTGCAACAAAACCATTTTCAATATCGCCAAGATTATCATATTTATTAGGAATGATTACTTTGCCACTTTTATTAATTAGACCGTATAATCCGTTGTTTTTAAACTTTAAAAAAGCAGAATCATTATTTTCAAAATAAAGTTCTTCATATTGTGGTATAATTTTATACTTTCCCTTTTGATCTATCAGGCCATATTTCCCATCAATTTGGACTGCTGCAACTCCGTTCATTACTTTAGATGCCTGATCGTATATAAAAGGTAGGACGATTGCACCCTTCTTATCAATATATCCAAATTTCCCACTTTTTTCAACTAAAAATAACCCTTCAGAAAACTCTCCAATGTAAGAATAGGTTTCGTTACTAATCGGTTTACCATCTTGGTTTAAAATGTAGAGTTTTTCATCCGTACCAGCAATATAATATTTGAAGTCATTTTTTTGAGCAAAAGCTATTGGTGCTGAAATGTACAGTGTAAATAATAAAGCTGCTTTAAGAATTTTATTCATGGTCGGGATTTATTTTAATTGCTGGCTAAAATTACTTATACGCTAGAATTGTACGTATAAAAAGCAGTGAAAATATATTATTTTTTAACTATTTTTCTTCTTCTAATCAACAGATAAACAAAGAATAGTGGAAAAAAGGTAAAAAATCCAAGTCCATTTTTTACAGTGCTGTAAATTGAAATCCCAACAAGAAGTCCAATTAGAACTGCGTTAAAAATAGTACTTGGATGTACATCTTTTTTCTCATTTATTAGATCTTCGTTATGGTTTTTTGACAGCCTATTGTCGTTCATTTATTTCTATATTTTATTGGTTAATTGTATTTAAATTTGCTTAAAAATATCTTACAGAACATCTAAAAAAAATCAACTGCAGAGTTAGCCAATTTCCACAATTGAATGAGATTATTGTATGTTAATCTTACTTTTGTTTATCATGTTTTACCCAAATAAGATCTTTTATATTGTATCCGATATTCTCGGCAATTTTTAAGTAATCTTTTTTAATATTCTCCGGAATAGTATTTTCTCGAGATAAAATCCATAGATACTTTGTACTCTTTCCTGCAACTAAGGCATACTTGTACTCTTTATCAATTGCGATTACATTATAACCAGCGTAAAATGGACCAAAGAAAGATACTTTTAGCATTGCAATATCTTCGTTACCAACAAATTTAGCCTTTCCAATCGCTTGTGTCCACTTGTCTTTTTTTATATTGTATCCTTTATTTTCGACTTTAATTGTCCCATCTTCCCTTAGAGAATATTCTGCTGTTGTATTATTTAGATTCTTCTCAAACATAAAATCTAATCTAGCGATTTCATACCATTTTCCGAGATATTTCTCTTTATTAAATGGCTTCACTGCTGTTGCATTTTCAGGAATTGTTTTGCAAGAATAAATTGTTGCAACGAATAAAAAAAGTGTTCCTAAATAAATTATTTTTTTTGTTTGCATGTCTGTATCGTTATGTTTTTATAGTGATGTGGGAGAGGGATTTACTTAGATTTTGCTTTTAACATTCATCCTGAATCCACGCTAATTGCGTTTTCTATGCTAAGATAGAATTTCTTTGTGAAATTTAAACTTGCTACAATCGAAAACTATGCTATCTATACTTTAAGTTGCTAGCGAGCGCACCGCTCGTGCCCGTAAAATAAGTAATACTTTTATTTTTATTGAAAAAGCTACCCTCCATTTGCCACAATAATTTACAAAAGCTTCTTGCCGATGTTGGTTCGTACTAGAAGGATGGTCGCACTAGCATTAGTTTTTTACTATGGTCGCTATATCAAGACAAAATATGATAGAAATCGTTAATCCTGCAGAAATCAAATTCGCGCTAAAGTGTTATTAACTGTAGTTTTTTATTACATTAATTTGTAAACCCAAATGATCAAAAGAGGTATGGAATTATTGATCAAATGAAAAAAGTAAGAATGCCAAATATTATATTTTTTGGCTATATAGCATAGAAATACGCCAGCAATAATTTTTTCAGAGATTGGTAGTAAGTTCACCCATAGAAAATTGTCGTAATTTAATAAATGTATGCAACCAAAAAATATAGAGGAAATCAAAATGATAATTATTGTATTTGCATCAATAAAATTCAACATTTCTTGATATAATTTTTTGTTAAAAAATACTGAAAGCCCCAAAACAGTCAACACTATTAAAACATGGGTAATTTTGCTATCCTGTTTAATAAATGAAGTCAAAAAAAATATCATTGACACAAAACTCATTATAAAAATTAATCGAGATTTATATTGTAAAAATCCTCTAAATACTAATTCTTCAATTAATGGAATGAGAAATATAATTGGAAAAATTTTTGATGAATTAAATTCATTTAAATCACTTTCGTCGATAAAAGATTCTTGAGTAATCAATGACTTTAAATATCCCGCAAAAAAGCTCAAGATTGTTAGTAGTAGAAATAAAGTAAAATCTTTTCTGAAAAATCCAGTAAATTTTTGATGAGGATTTTTTAAAAAGTATAAAAAATCGTTTTTCATTGGATAAGTTGACATTGTTTTTTTTTTCTATTTTTTTAATTAAAATGCTGCTAGCGAACCGTATCTCGGCGAGTTTCATGCAGCATCTATAACTTACCATTTTGTATCGTAACAATGATAATATAAATAGCGGTAATCCCATTAAAACTCTGACCGCGCAAAACTATCTATTCACAACGATAGCTTCACAACGATAGCGCGGATTTGCAATCCGTGCCCATAGCGATGTTCTAATAGTCCTTTAGCAATAATAAAAGCTGACCGCGGCGATAATTTACTCACAACGATAGCGCGGATTTGCAATCCGTGCCCACAGCGATTTCTACTATAATATTATCAATAACAAAACTCTTACTTTTAATTAAAATAATTCTAATAAAACAACTTCTAAATCATTGTCTAATCTGGCGTAATTTCTCGCTGAACTGAAAAAATAATCTTCAGCTAACAAAACAATCTTATCCTTTACAGGATTATTATGTATGTAATTTAATTTTTGTTTTATAAACCAATTCGATTCGACTATTTCTGCATGATATCCATCTTGCCAAATCTTATAATGCTGTTCCCTTTTGAGATGTGCACATGCTTTTTCAAAATAATCTAGCATCCATTCTCTTCTACTCTCGGGCTCATCGATAATTGTCTGAATAATCTTTTTTGACGTAAATTTTTTAAAATCACGCATAACATCCGATAATATAAAACCATTTGTTGCCTTACAAAGCAAATTAATGTGACTACTCATAATGCAATATGCATAAATTTCTAATCCTTTATTTGTTTGGCAATGCTGCAAAGCATTTATAATGACATATTTTTGATTTAGTCTGGTAAATACATCAACCCAACCTACAGTTGTGATGGTTATAAAAAAAGCTTCCTCTGTTGTTGTTGCTTTGTATTTTGTTGACATTTTTATTTCTATAGTTTGCCTTAGTTTGTGGGCACGGATTGCAAATCCGCGCTATCCGCGTGTTGATATATCCGCGCGGTCTGGTAATGTTACTTGATTTCTTTGCTAGCTTGCTGATATCAATGTTTATTTAATTTCTTTAGTTTGTGGGCACGGATTACAAATCCGCGCTATCAGCGTGTTGATATATCCGCGCGGTCGGGGTTTTTCAAGCCCAACGAACCCTTAGCTGTTAGCTGTAGTACCTTTACTTCAAATTTGTGTCATCATAAAAAAATGTTCTTAATTCATTTGCCCATAATTCTGGTTGCTCCATCGCTGCAAAATGGCCACCTTTTTCCATTTTGTGAAAAGAAGTTACATTCGCCATATGTTCCGCCCATTCTTTTGGTATTGGTGCTTCGGCAGGGAAAATACTTACACCTGTCGGGGTTTCCACTCGTTGTTGAGAACGTAGACCTCCAGACCAAGCTGTTTTGCTATCTTCGGCATAAGTTCTGATAGAGGAATTAATGGTTTGTGTTAGCCAATAAATCATTATATTCGTTAGTAATTCATCTTTTGTAAAACTGTTTTCAATATTTCCTTTATTATCACTCCAAGCATTAAATTTTTCAACAATCCAAGACGCTAAACCTACTGGCGAATCATTAAGCCCGTAACCTAAAGTTTGCGGTTTTGTTGATTGAATCATATTGTATGCACCTTCTGAGTACCACCAGTTTTGGATAAATTTCCCAAAATCTTGTACTGGCTTTGACATTGTTGACCAATTTTCTTTTCCTGTCGGATAACCAACATCTGTTAGATGAATTGCGGTAACCAAGTGTGGAAATTGATTGGCTAAAGATTTAGTAATTGGCGTTCCTAAATCTCCACCTGCTGCTACAAATGTTTTATAACCTAATACATCCGTCATTAATTTCGACCAAATAACTGCAGTTTGGTCTGTATTTAAAGCAACCTTTTCCGAAAATCCAAAGCCTGGAATTGAAGGAATGATCACATCAAAAGATTCATCAGCATTTCCACCAAAATTGGCTGGGTCTGTAAGCATAGGAATTATTTTGTAAAACCTAAAAAAGTTATCAGGCCAGCCGTGCGTGAGTATAAGCGGTTTAGGGTTTTTCCCTTTCCCTTTTACATAAATAAAATGGATATCTATTCCATCAATTGAGGTTTTATATTGAGGAAATTTGTTAAGCAATGCTTCTTGTTTACGCCAGTCGTAATTATTTTGCCAATAATCTACCAACTCGTGAAGATATGTTGGATTTGTGCCATAATTCCAATTGGCGTTTTTGGGTTCGTCTGTCCATCTTGTTTGTTTCAATCTGGTTTTAAGGTCTGCAAGTACATTGTCTGCAATGTTGATTTTAAAAGGTTCCATTTTGTAAGATTTTGAATTTTGTGCAATTAAATTTTGTGATGTTCCAACAATGATTAAGAACAAAAACAAGGATAGTTTTTTCATTTTCTACTTTTTATTACACAAAGGTATCTCGAGGTTGCGACAAGGGTATGTCAGAGGTTAAAATAAAAACTACAAATATTTTTCTACAAATTGTTTCATTGTAATTTGATGCGGTTCAAATTTATCATTCACGAGAAAAAGTCGAGTAATCTTATCAATACGAAACACTCTGAAATCGTTTCTTAATCTACAAAAAGCGGCTAAAAGCCAATTATCTTCTGGATTATGATAAAATGAAAAGGGCTCTATTATTCGTTCCGATTCTTTTCCGTCCAAAGTTTCGTAAAATATTTTTACACATTGTTGATTAACCAATGCCATTTGTAAATCAATAAGACAAGAACTTTTAGTTATATTTTCAAAATTTTTACCGATAAAAAGCTTTTCCGATAGTATTTCTGCTTTTTCTTTATTGTAAAGTTTTAAAACTGCTTTTATCTTTGATATTGCAGAGGAAAATTCATTTTTCAAAGAATCATCATACATTCTCAACACAATTTGCTCTAATGTAATTAAAGATAATGCTTCTCTTTCGGTAAACATTACTGGTGGAATTTTGTAGCCATCCATTAAAAAATAACCTTTTCCTTCTTCAGTTAAAATAGGAATTCCTGCTTCTTCCAAAGCCCGTATGTCCCGATATATTGTTCTTACACTAATATCAAATTTATCTGAAAGTTCTGTTGCAGTAATCAAACGTTTTGTTTGTAAATGAGTTAAAATTGCGGTCAATCTCGAAAGCCTTTTTATATTATTGTCGCTCATTGAAATATTGGAAGTATTTTGTTCGGTAAGGTCCCGTGGTATTACAGCTAACATGTATATATGCGAAACAAACATTCGTAAATACACCTAATTTTGGTGTGATATCCGAAAGTTTGTTTCGCTTTATTTAAACCAAATATATTAAAATTTTCTTACAAATTTTCAATTTATTTATAAGTGCTTATAAGAACAAGACGCTCTAGCTTAGCCCCGATAGCAGCAAAAATCCTTTGCTTTGGCGATAGCCAAAAGCAAAGATTGCAGTAAATAGCGGGAGAAAACTTCTTATAAAAACCATTCGAACTGCTCCAAAAAAAAAAGACCCGCAAGTTTGCACTCGCAGGTCTTAGCTCCCCTCTTTCGAGGGGTTAGGGGAGGATTTATTTAATCATCTCAAAACTTCTTTTTACAAAAGCCGTAAGCGCTTCTCCTTTTAGAAGGTTTTGTGATAATTTAGCTAAGTCAAGGGCTTGTTTGATTAAGCTTTCTTGAGCTGCTGCGTCCTTATTGTTTAAAATGTTAGTCGCTAATTCAGAGTTCGTATTTACCACTAAATTGTACATTTCTGGCATATTACCCATTCCAAACATTCCGCCACCACCGGATTGACTCATTTCTTTCATTCTACGCATGAATTCTGGTTGCGTGATGATAAATGGTGATGCGTTGCTGTCTAAAGCTTCTAGTTGCACGGAGTACGTTTGTTTAGGAACGATAGCTTCTAGAACCGTTTTCAAGTTTGTTTGCTCTTCTTCAGATAATTTAGAAATAGCAGTTTCCTCTTTTTTGATTAAGTTATCAATATGATCTGAATCGACACGGATAAAAGTCATATTGCTGTTATCACCTTCAATTTTTTGAATCAAGTGAGAGATAATAGGAGAATCTAATAATAAAACTTCGTATCCTTTTTCTTTTGCTGTTTCGATATAAGAGTGTTGCGCTTCCTTATTTCCAGCGTATAACACTACTAGTTTACCGTCTTTATCTGTCTGATTAGCGGCAAGATTTGTTTTTAATTCTTCCAATGTATAGAATTTATCATCTACTGTTGGGTATAAAACAAAAGCGCCTGCTTTTTCATAGAATTTATCTTCAGAAAGCATTCCGTATTCTAGAACGATTTTGATGTCATTCCATTTTTGTTCAAAATCAGCACGGTTTTCAGTAAACAATGATTTCAATTTATCGGCTACTTTACGAGTAATGTAGTTTGAAATTTTCTTAACCGCAGCATCCGCTTGCAATCCAGAACGAGACACGTTTAATGGAATGTCTGGTGAATCAACAACACCTTTAAGCATCATTAAAAATTCAGGAACAATTCCTTCTACGTTATCCGTTACATATACCTGATTTTGGTACAATTGGATTTTGTCTTTCTGAATTTGTAAATCAGAACCTAATTTTGGGAAGTATAAAATACCAGTTAAGTTAAAAGGATAATCAACATTCAAGTGAATGTGGAATAATGGCTCTTCAAACTGCATTGGATACAACTCATGATAGAAACTTTTGTAATCCTCAGGAGTTAATTCACTTGGTTGTTTTGTCCAAGCTGGATTTGGATTGTTGATGATATTGTCAACTTCTATTTCAGTAAAAGTTTTGTCTTTATCTTCTTCAGCAACTTCTTCACCCTTTTTTTGCTCAATTTTTTCTGTCTTAGTTCCAAATTTAATTGGAATAGGCATGAACTTATTGTATTTATTTAGTAAACCGCTAATTTTAGATTCTTCTAAGAATTCTAGCGAATCTTCAGCGATATGCAAAATGATCTCCGTTCCACGAGTAGTTTTGTCAGCTGGTTCCAATGTGAATTCTGGGCTACCATCGCAAGTCCAGTGTGCAGCTGGTTCGTCTTTGAAAGATTTAGTGATAATTTCAACTTTTTCAGCAACCATAAAAGCCGAGTAGAATCCAAGACCAAAGTGGCCAATAATTCCAGAATCTTTAGCAGAATCTTTGTATTTATCGAGGAACTCTTCAGCTCCAGAAAAAGCAACTTGGTTGATGTATTTTTCTACTTCGTCAGCGGTCATTCCTAAACCTTGATCGATGATGTGTAATTTCTTTCCTTCTTTGTCGATTTTTACTTCGATAATAGGATTACCATATTCCACTTTAGCTTCGCCAATGCTTGTTAAGTGTTTTAGTTTTAAAGTTGCATCAGTACCATTCGAAATTAATTCTCGCAAGAAAATTTCATGATCACTGTATAAGAATTTCTTGATTAAGGGAAAGATGTTTTCAACTGAAACATTAATTTTACCTGTTGTCATATTATGAGTTTTTAAGTTTGTTTTATAGCCTTCTATTCTTTCAAATAGAGTACCAAATATAAAGGAAGTGACAAATTGTCGTAGGCGTTAATTTTGATAAAAAATAATATAATTGTGAAACATATTAATCGCAATCAGATGTATCTTTGTGTAAGTATTAATTCATTAAAATTTAGAGAAATGAAAAAAGTAATTTTATTATGCACATTAGCAGTTTTAATGTTTGCATGTAAGTCAACTTCAGCTACGAGTACAAATACAGATACTAAGGCGCAGGTTGCAATGAAAGGAAACTGGGAAATTACTTCGGTAACATATCCAGGATCACAATATATTAAGGTAGAAACTTTCCAACTAGCGGATTCAGATTGTTTCGTAGGAAGTAAGTGGAAATTTATTTCCAATAATAACAAAGGAAATATGGCTTTGACAAAAGCTAATTGTGTTGCTTTCAGTTCACCAATTACTTGGTTCGTTAACAAAAACGGACAATTCGTTCTTAAAGTTTTAGATGCAGGAGAGAAAGCTAGAAAAGTAAAAGATGGTTACATTTTATCTTTAGCAAATCAAACACAAACTTCTTTCCAATTGGTTGACAAAATCGACGTTGGAGGAAAAATGACTGACGTAGTGTATCAGTTTCAAAAAGTTAATTAATTTAAAAAGATAGAGATATGAAAAAGATTTCAGTAGTTGCAATTGCAACGATAATGGTTATAGGTTCAATGTTTACTAGTTGTGAAGCGGTTAAAAATACTAACCAAACACAAAGAGGAGCAGGAATAGGAGCTGTTGCAGGTGCCGTTCTAGGTGGTGTTTTAGGAAACAACGTAGGTAAAGGTGGTAAAGGTGCAATGGGTGCTGTTTTAGGAGGAGTTATTGGTGGAGTTGCCGGTGGAGTTATTGGTAACAAAATGGATAAACAAGCGAGACAAATTGATGAAGTTCTTCCTGGTGCTGAAGTAGTGCGTGTAGGAGAAGGAATTAAATTAGTTTTGAATGAAAATGCTGTTCGTTTTGATACAAACAAATCTTCATTGACTGCTGCTGCGAAAGCGAACTTAGATAAATTAGTTCCTGTTTTTGCTGAATATCCAGATACTAATATTACTATCTACGGATATACTGACAATACTGGTAGAGCAGAATACAATTTGAAACTTTCAGGAGAAAGAGCTGCTGCAGTTAAAAATTATTTAAACAGTAAAGGAGTTTCTTCTAGTAGATTTCAAGTTACTGGTTTAGGAATTGCCGACCCAATTGCTTCAAATGAAACATTAGAAGGCAGAAGCCAAAACCGTCGTGTTGAATTTGCTATTACAGCAAACGAAAAAATGATTAAAGACGCGGAAGCTGAAGGGAAATAGTAATCCAGTAATTACTACATAAAAAAAGGCTGTTTCTTTGCGAAACGGCCTTTTTTTATGAAATATAGTATGTTCATCACATTTTAAACCATTAAGAACATGAAGCTTCATTAAGGCTTAACTACCTTAACTTTTTTAATGGTTTAATGTTTTTAAGGTATGGTTTTTTTTGTTTCTAAAGGTCAACAATAAGATCATTACTCAATTTTTTATGATGATTTAGATATTCTATTTTCTAGCTATTAAATGAATCACAAACCCAAATGAATCACAAACCCAAATAAATCGTGGTATAATGAAATTTTGTGAAACGGCCTTCTTTATATCTATAATAAGCGGAATACATTTTAAACCATTAAGAGAATTAAGTTCATGAAGACTTAACTAACTTAAAATTTCTTAATGGTTCAATTTTTTTAAGGTGTGATTTTTTTTGTTTCTAAAGGTTAACAATAACAAGATCAATTAAGCTTTTATGATGATTTAGATCTTCTTTTTTCTAGCTATTAAATGAATCACAAACTCAAACAAATCGTGGTGTAAACAAATTTTGTGAAACGGCCTTTTTTTATGATTTATAGTAAGCTCATTACATTTTAAACCATTAAGTTCATTAACACTTAACTAACTTAAATTTCTTAATGGTTCAATATATTTTATGATGATTTAGATACTCTTTTTTCTAGCTATTAAATGAATCATAAACCCAAACAAATCGTGGTGTAAACAAACTAAACATTGTAAATTTGCACCTTTAAATAATGATGATGCTCGAGATAAAAAATATATCCTTCGCTTATACTGAAACGCCCGTTCTTGAAGAAGTTAGTTTTACTATTGATAAAGGTAAAAACACAGCAATTATTGGCGAAAGCGGTTGTGGTAAAAGTACTTTGCTAAAATTAATCTACGGACTTTACGATCTAAATAGTGGAGCGATCACTTATAACGATAAACCTATTTTAGGACCAAAACACAATCTTGTTCCAGGAGAAGATTACATAAAATACTTAGCACAAGATTTTGATCTAATGCCATACATAACCGTTGAGGAAAATGTGGGTAAGTTCTTGTCGAATATGTATCCTGAAGATAAGAAAGTGCGCGTTCAAGAATTATTAGATATGGTTGAAATGACCGCTTTTGCAAAAGTAAAAGCTAAGTTTTTAAGTGGTGGACAACAACAAAGAGTAGCACTGGCGAGAGTTTTAGCATTAGAACCAGAAATTTTACTATTAGATGAACCTTTTAGCCAAATTGATACTTTTCGAAAAAACTCCTTGCGTAGAAATTTATTTAAATACTTAAAACATAAAGGAGTTACTTGTATTATAGCAACTCACGATAGCACAGATGCTTTATCTTTCTCTGATGAAACAATAGTAGTGCAAAATGGAAGAGTAGTCGCTAAAGGGCCTTCAAAAACTTTATACGAAAACCCAACTACAAAATATATCGCCTCTCTTTTTGGGGAAGTGAACGAGTTGCGATTAACGCAATTAATTGACGTAGAACCAGAAGAGGACCAACTGCTTTTATTATATCCACATCAACTGAAAGTAGTTGAAAATGGAATGATGCAAGTGGTGGTGAAACAGTGTTATTTTAAAGGCAGTCATTACTTAGTAAAAGCTGCATTCGAACGAAGAGCTATATTCTTTGAACACGATTCTGAACTAGAATTAAATCAGGAAGTATTCTTGATGCTAGCTTAAAAAAACAAACCCCGAAAATCGTTAGACTTTCGGGGTTTTCTATTTATTGTTGGTAAACTTTTTTTACCGCAGATTCGCAGATCTTAATTTTACCAATCATTTGTAGCTAGGGCATAAAGACTTGAATTTATTGGATTACCAATCACCCCTAAAAACTTTGTGACTTCGTGACTTTTTGGCTACAAAACGTTTTTTTTATCATCAATAATTAAATTAATTCTTCAAGTACTTTTCTAAGAACTGATCTTGTTCCCATAATAAGTGAAGGATATTCTCTTTAGCTGCATAACCATGCGACTCTTTTGGTAAAATTACCATTCTCGCAGGAGCGCCAAGACCTTTCAATGCTTGGAAATAACGTTCTGTTTGTAAAGTAAATGTTCCAGGATTGTTGTCTGCTTCACCGTGAACTAAAAGCATTGGTGTTTTCATTTTGTCTGCATTCATAAACGGTGACATCGTGTTGTACACTAATGGAGTTTCCCAGTAGTTACGTTGCTCACTTTGGAATCCAAAAGGAGTCAATGTTCTATTATAAGCACCACTTCTAGCAATTCCGCAAGTGAATAAGTTAGAATGTGTTAACAAGTTAGCAGTCATAAACGCACCATAAGAGTGACCACCTACAGCTACTTTCTTTCTATTGATATATCCTAATGCGTCAACTGCATTAATAGCTGCCTCTGCATTATCAACTAACTGTGTGATGAAATTATCATTTGGTTCAGTAGTTCCTTCACCAATAATAGGGAAAGCTGCATCATCAAGAACTACATAACCTTTAGTTACCCAGAAAATGAATGAACCGTAACTTGGGAATGTAAACTCATTTGGATTCTGAGTTACTTGACCTGCTGAATTTTTGTCTTTGTATTCTGCTGGATAAGCCCAAATCAATAGTGGCATTTTCTCTTTCTTAGCTTTATCATATCCTACCGGTAAATATAAAGTTCCAGATAATTCAACACCATCTTTACGCTTGTATTTAATTACTTCTTTACTAACATTTTTAATGCTTTCGAAAGGATTTTTGAAGCTTGTGATTGGCGTTAATTTATTTTTTTGTTTGATATTTCTAATGTAGTAATTAGGATATTCATTTTTAGATTGGATTTGGACTAATACAGTTCCTTTCTTAAAATCTTCAATCTCAATTATATCTTCTTTTTTATCTGTGTACGTTGATGTATAAAGACGTTTTGCTTTTAATGTTTTCAAATTATACTCTGAAATAAAAGGGAATTGTCCGTTTTTAGTGAATCCGTCACCTAGTAAAAAAGCGTTGTCATTTTCAATCGCTAAAACGTATCTGTTGTATTCGTTTTTTCTTGTTTCGAAATTTCCAGGATTTGAGTAAGCATCTTGAGAATTTCTATCAAAAAGTACTTTTGGAGCTTGACTCGCATCAGATGGATTGATTAAATACGTTTTTGTGTTACGAGTATCGTACCATTCATCAGTTGCAATAGCAATATTATCATTACCCCAAATCATTCTGCTGTAACGCTGTGGCGTTTTTAGCATTGAAGTAGCAGCCGTATTAAAAGGTGCGTTCCAAAGAAAAACTTCGTCTCTAAATTCTACTTTATTTGCTGGATCTCCACCATCTAAAGCTTCTGCGTAAACTAATGTCGCTGGTTTGTCAGCTCTCCAGCTCATGTTTCTTTTTCCTTTTCGAACTGCCATAAAGCCTTTAGGAATAATCTCCGTAAGCGGAACTTCGTTAACAACTTTCACTTCTGTTCCATTATTATCATAAACTGTAGATTTTATTGGAAAACGGCTCAAAGGAACTATGTATGAAAATGGTTTTTGAATAGTGTTGACCATCAAGTATTTTCCATCAGGCGAAAAACTCTCTCCTGCATACATATCAGCCTTCATGAACAAGGTTGCTGTTCCGTTCAAGTTAACTTTGTATAATTCGGATGTCATGATGTTTTCAAAATTAGCCTCATCATTTTTGTTTTTCAACATATCTGGATAAGTTCTATTTTGAGATTTTTCTCCATCTGCGTTCGAAATTATCGGACCTGTTGGTAAATCATTTTTCGAATCTAAAAGTGCTGCTCTATTCTTTGGTAACATTTTAACCAAAATAGTTTCGTTATCGTTCAGCCAGCTAAATGGACTTCCAATATTTGCATTTACATTCGCTTCTGTTAATTTCATGGCTTTCGCCGAAACAACATCTATAACCCAAAGTTCAACTCCTTTTACTGCAGTATTAGAAAAACTAATTTTTTTGTCATTTGGAGACCAAGACAAATTACTGATTTTAGCATTTTCAGGCAATCCCGAAACTTGAACTTCTTTTTTGTCGCTTACTTTACGTAACTTTAAATTATTAATGTAAGTGACTGTACTTGAAATATTTGTAGTAGGATTAATTCGCAATCCCCCTAAACGCAATTCGTCTTGATTTAAATCATCTAGCGACTTGTAAGTATTTCTGTAAGATAATAGTAAATACTCTTTTTTGGTATCCATAGAAACCGAAGGAGCTCTCTCGTAATCAGCAAGCTCTAGTATTGATTTAGATGGTTTTTGGTAATTTAGATTTTCTTGTGCAAAGGTTGTTAAACTCAGTCCAAGAAAAAGGAAGAAAGGAATTTTTAACTTCATAATTTGAGTAATTTTAAATTAATGGTTGCAATATTTGTTCGAAAATAATTGAATGTAATTAGATTTCGAAATAAATATAGCTATTTAACTTTTGAACAACCTATAGATTTAGATTATTCGATACATTAGTAGCTTTTTTTTCGATTTTTATTTGAACCAAGTCGCTGAAAATCACTGAAAAAATCATAAACTTGTATAATAATACTATTTTAAGTTTGCGGCAAAAGTGTTTTACTATGTAATCAATAAATAGTGCCTACTTTTTAGCTTAAATTTTAAAGTATGTTTTAAATTTGCAATCTTATTTTAATAAAACCGTATAATATGTATCATTCAAAAATAACAGGATTAGGATTTTATGTTCCCGATAACGTAGTTACAAATGACGATTTATCGAAAGTCATTGACACTAATGACGAATGGATTCAGGAGAGAACGGGTATTCAGGAGCGAAGACATATCATACCTGGTGAAGATACAACGACTTCGATGGGAGTTAAGGCAGCTGAAATTGCGATTAAGCGCTCCGGCGTTGCTAAAGAGGATATTGACTTTATTGTATTTGCGACTTTAAGTCCAGATTACTATTTTCCAGGACCTGGAGTTTTAGTGCAAAGAGATTTAGGTTTAAAAACCATTGGTGCATTAGATGTTAGAAATCAATGTTCTGGTTTTATTTATGCATTGTCTGTTGCAGATCAGTATATAAAAACAGGGATGTATAAAAACATCTTGGTTATCGGTTCAGAAGTGCATTCATCTGGATTGGATATGACATCTCGCGGTAGAGGGGTTTCGGTAATTTTTGGTGATGGAGCTGGAGCAGCCTTGTTAAGTCGCGAGGAAGATTTAACGAAAGGAATTCTATCTACACATTTACATTCTGAAGGACAACATGCAGAAGAATTGATTCTTAAAGCCCCAGGAATGGGTGGTCGTTGGGTTTCAGATATTTTGGCTGATAATGATCCAGAGGATGAAAGTTACTATCCGCACATGAATGGACAGTTTGTGTTTAAGAACGCTGTAGTACGTTTCAGTGAAGTAATCAATGAAGGTTTAAAAGCAAATAATCTTGAAGTATCAGATATCGATATGTTGATTCCGCATCAAGCTAATTTGAGGATTTCTCAGTTTATCCAAAATAAATTCAAATTGAGAGACGACCAAGTATTTAATAATATTCAAAAATACGGTAATACAACTGCAGCATCTATTCCTATCGCTTTAACTGAGGCGTGGGAACAAGGTAAAATTAAACCAGGAGATACAGTAGTTTTAGCTGCTTTTGGTAGTGGATTTACTTGGGCTAGTGCAATTATTAAGTGGTAAAATAAAGTACTAAAATAGTTGTAATACAAAAAACCCGGAGTTGGCATACTCCGGGTTTTTCTTTGGAAACAAAATATTAAAACTAACTCTACAAAATTATTTTTTAGAACAGTCCGCCACCAACTTGCTTAGTGTTGTTGTCTCTTTGTTTACGCTGTAAACTTTTATTTTTTCCTGCACCAAACATGTAGTTAAAACCAACATATACAGACTGGCTTTCCCATTTGAATTGTCCTACTTGAGGATAAGGATTGTCACCACTAAAGCCTGCTTTCATGGTGTCAAAAATATCATTGAAGCGAATGCTTACTGTTGCTTTGTCTTTTAGGAAAGAATAACGACCACCTGCATCAATCTTATACATTTCTTTTCCATTAAACTGCACGCCGTCAACGCCTGATCTATAAAATCCAAATAATAAGAAACGCAGATTTTTAGTTGCTTTAAAATTGCTATTGAAACGAGCATTGAAAGCTGATGATTCAACTTCTTTTTTTACAAGATCAAATGAATTTGTACCGGAGTTAAAAACAGAAATTAATCCTTTTTGAGTGATACTAGAAAAATCTACTGCTGGCTGAATATCCCACCAGCTATTGATTTTATAATTTAACGATGCTTCAAAACCGTAAGATTGGTTGTTATCAAAGTTATCGAAACTTAAAATTTGTTGGTCTAAATTTTGAGGATCGGGATAGATAATTCTATTAATTTCGTTATTGATTTTTCGAACAAATACACCTGTAGTAATAGATCCTTTCGTTATTGTTTTAGTATAATTTAATTCAACCGAATTAGTGAATTGTGGTTCTAATTCTGGATTTCCAATAGAGGTAATTCTTGGCGTACTAAATTCTCTAATCGGTTTAGTTTGCTCTAAACTAGGTCTATCAACGCGACGGCTAAAACTTATTTGGAATTGGTCTTTCTCACTAGGTGAATATGTCATCGATGCCGATGGATAAACCGTAATATAGTCGTCTTTGAATGCAGTAGCATTATTTAGTTTTGCATCTACTTTATAGCTTTCTAAACGTGCGCCTAACTGATAACCAATTTTGCTAAACTTTTGTCCGAAGGTTAAATAAGCAGAATGGATGTCTAAATCATAGTTGTAGTTAGAGTTTGATAGCGCGCTGCTGCTTGTGAGATAATTGTTTTCAGTTCGCACAATTCTAGTTTCTGCACCTATTTCTAATTTGCTTTTTTCATTCAAAGGATTCACATAGTCTAAATTGACAGTAGAGTTTTTTCTGCTATCGATAATGTCGTCTCTGTACGCATTAGTAGGGAATGTTGGGTTGCTAAATGTGGTTAGAAAATTAGCATTTTGAGTACCTGAATAAATACTGTGGTTAATTTCTAAATCCAGCGTTTCACCTTCTTTTTTTGTTAAATGTTTGAATGCTAAATTGTAAGTTCCATCTGCGCTTGTTCCTTTATATTTTGAAGTTTGAAACAGATTGTTTATCGTATTAGGATTGCTAATGGTAACATCTACTCGGCCGTCTCCAATAAGTTTATTTTGATTCGTATAAACCGATAATGTATTTTTATCATTGATATAATAATCCATTCCAATTTTGTACAAATGTGATTTGTCATTATTTTTAATGTCAAGTGACTGTTTAGAAAGGTCATCTAATCGAAGAATACTACCTTCATTAAATTTTTCACCAAAGTTATTTCCGTACGTTCCAAAGAAGTTTACTTTACCAGTTCTATAATTCATATTTGTTGAACTATTTATTTTTGGTTTTTTAGCGAAAGTGATGCCGGTGTTTATACTTGCATTAAAGCCATCATTTGCATTTTTATGTAACACAATGTTGATGATACCAGACATTCCTTCGGGATTGTATTTAGCACTTGGGTTTGTAATTAACTCAATTTTTTTAATTGAGGTCGAAGGTATTTGCTTTAGTAACTGCGAAGCTTCAATATTGCTAGGACGTCCATCCACTAGGATTCTAACGTTTTCATTACCACGCAAAGATATTTTTCCGTCTTGATCAACATTTACTGATGGAATATTACTCATTATCTCTGAAGCTGTGGCTCCAGCAGTGGTAAGGTCTTTACCCACGTTAATAATTTTTCTATCAATTTTCTGTTCGATTGTCGAACGTTCACTGATGATTGATACACCTTTTAATTCAATCGCATCTTCTTCAATCGCAATTGTATTTAAGTTGATGATGTTTTTCTCAGATAAGTTAACCGACTTTAGGATTGTTTTGTATCCAATGAATTGAATTTCGACAACGAATTCTTTTAAAGCTAGATTTTTGATTTGGAAAGTTCCGTTGTCTGCTGTAATTCCGCCCGTAACGACTTTGTTATTTTCTTTGATAACAACATTTACATACGGTAAAGGTTCGTTAGTTTTCTTGTCAATTACTTTACCGGAAATACTTCCGCTGTTTTCGGAAAGAGTTGGCTTGACTGAAGTTTGTGCTTGCAACGAAAATAATGTTGCAATAAAGCATAGTAATGTTAATTTGATTTTCATGATTGATTGTTATTTAGTTTGATTGATGATGCAAATATAAAACAATATTTTTAATATTATGTATAACAAAGTACTATTTAATGCATAATAATGTAATTTTTGTTTTAAAGTATTTATTTTACTCGATTGCAGTAAAAAAAAAAACTCATTTGGCGATATTATGATTTGTTTAATAGACAACTTTAGTGGCGTTTTGTTACAGTATTTATTGATTAATTAATTTTTTATGCAAAAAAAAGGACTTTCAATTAAGAAAGTCCTTCAATTAAGTTGTTTGATAATTACCGTTTTAACGAGAAATGTGATTTGTATTCTTTGCGTATATTATTCTCAGTGTAGCTTAGAGAAAACCAGTAATCATCGGCAGGAAGTGGATATCCATTTAAAGTTCCATCCCAACCAGGACTATTTTTTACAAGTTCTTTTATCAACTTTCCGTAGCGATCAAAAATGAACAATTTATAATTTTCTTCTTCAGGAAGTCCTTTAATTTGCCAAGTGTCATTGAATCCATCTCCATTAGGAGTAAAATATTTTGGACTATTAACAAGTGTAATTTCCAGAGGAATGGTGAACGTTCCACAATTTCCATCTCCAACACTTATTTCGTGTATTCCGGAACTCACATTGTCAAATATATTGCTTATTTGTGGTGAGCCTCCATCTAACGAATAGAGAAAGTTACTCCCGTCTCCTATAAATGGAGTAGCAATAATTGTTATCGACTGACTATTTGTAAACCATCCGCTAGTGGTAAACGTCACATCAATAGGTCGTGCAGATTCTATCACTGTAAAAGGAAAAATCTCAGAAGTACAACCAAAAATAGAAAGGTCAGTAACAACAAGCGTATAATTTCCGGGAATCGCAGCTGAAAAGTTTTCATCTGTACTTACAATATTTCCGTCTTCACTTTTCCATTCAAATGAATATCGTGGTGCTGTAAAACCACTTTTGATGTTGGCGTTAGTGATAATTCCAGTATCAACATCAATACAAATTGCTGGAATAGTAAGATTTGGTTTTGGTTTATCTGTGATTGTAATACTAATTGGTGTTTCTGAGGGACAAGTTACGGTTGAATTCAGGCCTGATTCAGCATACGCATAAATAGTGGTGGAACTTATAATTACGTCACCAGGAAATTTTTCAGTGTTGCTGCTTATAGCTCCGCCTGAATTTGTAAAGTACCTTGTGACTGGAAAAATATATGGTGGTAATTCATATGATTCGCATCTTGTTACCGGAGCGATAGGATTAAGTATAGGACTATTATATATGGTAACTGTAAACGAATCTTCGGCAGTACAATTTACTCTATTATTATTTTCTACGTAAACGTAAAGTGTTGTAGTGGTTGTGATGGGTGAATAAGGTGGCGATAATTTGGTTCCAGATCCATAAGGTCCGCCAGTTGCAGTGTAATAATCTCCCATTCCAACTATTGCTGGTAAATCAAAACTTTCACAAGAAGACTGGTCTGGGATGTCATTTACAAAAGTGACTAAAATATCAATACTATATTCTGAAACACAAGTATTTGGTGCAGTTGCAGCAGCATATACGTAAACTGTTTTTGATGAGGTGATTACGGTTCCAGGTGATAAAATTGGATTTGTGGCAGATGGTCCACCTGCAAATTCATAATACTCTCCATTGGTCAAATCATCTAAAATATAATTATCGCCGCAACGTATTACTTCAACAGGTTTAGAATCGACAGCTGGTGAATTATTGATAGTTATTTGGAATTCTTCTTGAACATAACAAGGACCTGTAGCGAGTTTGTCATAAAAATACATTTTTTGCGAAGTAGTTATTGCAGATCCCACGGGAAGCAATCGTCCAGTTCCAAGCGATCCTGTAAAGTAATTTCCTGAGTGCGCGACTGCTGGTAAATAGTACACATCACATTGCGGACCCGTATCTGGTATTATTGGTAAAGGAGGAATGTTTACTGTAACGGTAAAGTCTAATGAATCTGTACAAGTTTGCCCCGAAATATAATACCAAAGTGTTGTTGATGCATTAATTGATGTCCCAGCTGGAACTTGTGATCCTCCACCTGCCGCCGCTGTTCGATATTCACCAACTCTTAACGCAGGCAATATATATGCTGAGCAAGAATTCACATCTGTGGGACGTGAAATACTTGATAAATTAATAAAAATTTTAAATGATTTTTCTGAGAAACAATTGGTTGGAGATGTAGCAGTTTCTTTATAAACATATATTGTAGTTGTTGTAGTTATTACTGTTCCTGCCGCTAAAATAGATCCAGTTTTATTTGGACCGCTATAGTAAACACCTCCATTATTATCTACAGGTAAAGTGTAAGAAATGCATCCAAACTGATTGTCATAGTTAGGTAATACAGTAAAGGGAATTATAGTAATGTCAAAAGCTCTTTCTTCTATACAAGATGGAGTAACGGTGGTATCTTCAAACCAGACATAAAACCTGTTTATACCAGCAGAGTTAATTACAGTGCCTGAATTAATAGGGATATTGCCCGAAGTTGAAGGTCCGCCAGCTTGTTTATAATATCTTCCGTATGGTAAAGCCGGTAGTATATATTGTGTGCAAAAAGTTTTAGAAACAGGTGTAATGTCATCTAAATCGATAATAGTTATGTTAAAAGAATCTTGGTTAGTACAAACTCCCGACTGATTAAAAACATATAAACTATTCGTGGTTGCAGTTATGACATCTCCTGCAAAAAGTTGCGTTCCAGTACCATTACTTCCTGTCCAATATTGCGATCCTGAAGTAGTTAATGCGGTAAGTCTATAAGAGTTACAGACAAATACATCACTAAAAATGTCTACTGCAGGTAAAGGATTTACGATTAGTTTAAAACTGCCGACTGTAAAACAACTACCATCTGAAATATTTTGTAAACGCGCCCACAAAGTTGTATTAGCAGATGGAAATTGATTTCCAGCATTCAATTTAACTATTTTATTATTATTGTTTGCTCCAGCAGCAGAGGAGTGGAAAGTCAATATGGTATAAAGTGGACTTTGTGTTCCTAAAATTAAATTAATTTGGGATGTTAAATTAAAATTTGCTTTCAATGGAGTTTCAGTTAAATTTCGAGAACACAATTCTAAATCAGGTAGATTATTTGGAATTTGAGGAGAAGGGGTAACTAACAATTGAAATGCTCTAATTTCGAAACATAAAGTCATTGGATTTTGTATTCTAGCGTAAATTACTTTTCCACTTTGTGATAGTGTAAGCGTTTGTGTCAATGGAATTGGGCCGGTATTGCTCATCGCAAACGTGTTACTATTGTGATAGGAAATAAGCGTCGAAGTTGGTAAATCATCTAATACTCCAGTAGCAGTTTGAGCCTGATTTATTCCCGCCATAATAATCGCTGAATTTTTACTTAAATCAAAATTATAAAATGGTGTTCCAGTATCGCATAGATAGATATTAGGAACGGTAGCGATAATTCCTATTTTAGGATAAATTTCAATTGTAATTTCGTCGGTTACTTCGATGCAAGTCGGTTCTTTATAGGCGACACTATAAATATGAATTCCAGAACTTACTATTGGTGTGATGTTATTTAAATCTAATGTTTGAGCTGTTTGTGGAGGCGAAAATGCTACTCCATCTTTTTTCCAAATAAAAGTTGTTCCCGGACTTAATCCGTTTGCTCTTAAGATGGGTAAAGTACTCCCCGGACAAATTGCAGAACCATTTGCTGAAGTGTAATCAAGTCCCAATATATTTTGCCCAATATTAAAAGTATTTCCTTCTAAAAATATAGCAGAATCGTAGCCTGTATTATTCCCACCATCAGCAATAACAAGCTTAATTCTATACACATGATTGACATTCAGGCCATTTGCTGATGCGAGCATTTTGATGGTTTGACCATTGAAATTTGTTGCAGTACCAAATCCAGTACCGTTGAATTTACCAAAATAACTAGGATTTGCAGAAGGACAATTGGAGTTATATTTAGAATCTCGTATTGTTTCGACAGATATAGGAATAGTTGTGCTAGGGATTACTGCTAGATTTACATTAGTATTTCCAGCAGTGACATCCTTCAACAAAAATGCAAATGCGTCAGAAAAATTACATTGTGATGTGCCGTACTCTTCTGATGAAAACAGAAATGAAAAATTAAAATCGGGAGTTTTTGGTTGGAAATCAAACTCAATATAACTCGCATTTATCGAATTGATCGTTATACCGGATTGCGAAAGTAAATTAGCTTCTAAGTCTGCATCACCTAACCAACTTGCTATTCCATCACTTAAAATAGAAGTATTGGGACCTGGAATTTTATTTACGTCTCCTGTGCTTAAAACAACACCATTTGCAAAAGGAAATGCAGGATTTGTATTTTCGAAATAACCTACACCGTTGGAAGAGTTGTAGTTAGTTCCTGTCCTTGATTTGACATTCGTACCCACTACACAAGGGGAATTAATAAGTACTTTATTTACTAATTGTTCAGGAGTATAATTTGTTGTGTTGACAGTTATTGATTGGGAATAACCGCTATAAAAAACAAATAACAATAAAGAAATAATTGTTTTTTTCATCTCTCATTTTGTTAGTTTTGTGGAACCAAAATTGCGAAAACTGAAATTGAAGGTAAAAGATACGGAAATTTTGTCTTAAGTCGATATATTGAACTAAACTAGTTGCAATATTTTAATTTAGAAATGCTTTTAAAAGGTAATTGACTAACTTTTATAGTCATTATAAGGAATTAGAATTATATTTGCACTCTTAAAATTATATCATGACATTACCACAGATTCTTACGCCCTCGATTCAAAAAGCTGTAAATGCTTTATTTGATGTTGCTATCGATAAAGTCGAATTTCAAACAACGCGGAAAGAATTTGAAGGAGATATAACAATGGTTATTTTTCCCTTATTAAAATTAGTGAAAAGCAATCCTGTTGAGTTAGGAAATAAAATTGGAAACTATTTAGTTGAAAATCTGGCTGAGGTTAGTCGTTTCAACGTCGTTTCTGGATTTTTAAATATTGTTGTTTCAGATCAATATTATTTGGATTTCTTCGGCAAAATTAAAGATGTTGAGTCTTTTGGTTTCGTAGCTCCTGATCCAAATGAAAAAGCGGTTATGGTGGAATATTCTTCGCCAAATACAAATAAACCACTCCATTTAGGTCACGTTAGAAATAATCTATTAGGATATTCAGTTGCTGAAATTATAAAGGCATCTGGTAAAAAAGTATATAAAACTCAAGTCATCAATGACAGAGGAATTCATATTTGTAAATCAATGTTGGCGTGGCAGAAATTCGGCAACGGACAAACTCCAGAATCAACAGGTTTAAAAGGAGATAAATTAGTTGGTAACTACTATGTTGCTTTCGATAAAGCGTACAAAGTTGAAATAGCGCAACTGATGGACGCAGGTAAAACCGAAGAAGAAGCTAAAAAGCAAGCACCAATCATTGTACAGGCACAAGAGATGTTACTAAAATGGGAAGCGGGAGATGATGAAGTGATCAAGCTTTGGAAAATGATGAACCAATGGGTTTATGATGGTTTTGCTATTAGCTACAAGAATCTAGGTGTAGATTTTGACACGTATTATTATGAAAGTAACACTTATTTATTAGGAAAAGATGTTGTTCAAATAGGTTTAGATAAAGGTGTTTTCGAAAAAGATCCTGACGGTTCCGTGTGGATTGATTTAACAGAAGAAGGTCTTGATCGCAAAATTGTTTTGCGTTCTGACGGAACTGCCGTTTACATGACTCAAGATATTGGAACAGCAATACAACGTGTTAAAGATTTTCCTGATGTAGGCGGAATGGTTTATACTGTAGGAAATGAGCAAGATTATCACTTTAAAGTGTTATTCTTAATCTTGAAAAAATTAGGTTTTGATTGGTCTAAGAACTTATTCCATTTGTCTTACGGAATGGTAGATTTACCATCTGGGAAAATGAAAAGTCGTGAAGGAACAGTTGTCGATGCTGATGATTTGATGCAAGAAATGACCGATACTGCTCAAAAAATTGCTGAAGACTTAGGTAAATTAGATACCTATTCAGTTGAAGAAAAAGCTAAATTATACAACACTATAGGTCTGGGAGCTTTGAAATACTATATTTTAAAAGTAGATCCTAAAAAACGAATATTGTTTAATCCTGAGGAATCTGTTGATTTTGCAGGAAATACTGGTCCGTTTATTCAATATACATATGCTCGAATTCAATCGATCATTCGTAAAGCTAATTTTGATTTTTCAAATAAATCTCAGATAGAAACGCTTCACGAAAAGGAAAAAGCATTAGTGAAACAATTAGAGTTGTTTCCTGAAGTGATTCAAAATGCAGCACAACACCATAGTCCAGCTTTATTAGCTAATTATACGTATGATTTAGTTCGTGAATATAACTCATTCTATCAAGCAGTTCCTATTTTAGGCGAGGAAGATTTAGAGAAGAAAATATTCAGAGTACAACTCTCTAAAAAAGTAGCCGATGTAATTGCATCTTCATTCAAATTACTAGGAATAAATGTTCCAGATAGAATGTAAAACAGTCTATAGATTTTTAAAAAACGATTTCGTAATGAGGTCGTTTTTTTTTGTTTATGATTGTAACTAACGATAGCTAATATTGCTTTCTTGCTAGCTATTGACATAGGAATAATTGAGAAAATAACTTTCTAAATTCACGAATTCGAGTACCTAAGAATTTTGCTAAAATAATGGTTAGTTAAAAATTCTTAAAAATGCTATTAAAGAATTACTGTTATAACTAAAAGCTCTACGATTTTAGGTAAAAATGCTATCCAATTAAGTACTATTCTAATTGCCTAATTATCTAATTAGTTTATCTTTGCATTTCTAAATAAATCAATACTATGTTCGATAATTTAAGCGATAAACTAGATAAAGCCTTTCATATACTTAAAGGTCACGGAAAAATCACCGAAGTAAATGTAGCCGAAACGCTAAAAGAAGTTCGTAGAGCCTTGCTTGACGCCGATGTTAACTTTAAAATTGCTAAAGATTTTACTACTAAAGTAAAAGAAAAAGCAATAGGACAAGATGTATTAACAACACTTCAGCCAGGTCAATTATTAGTAAAGTTAGTTAAAGATGAATTAACCGAATTAATGGGTGGTGATGTTGTTGGAATTAATCTTTCAGGAAATCCTACAGTAATCTTGATGTCTGGTCTACAAGGATCAGGGAAAACTACTTTCTCTGGAAAACTAGCTAATTATCTTCTTACTAAAAAGAATAAAAAACCGTTATTAGTTGCTTGTGATATCTACCGTCCAGCAGCAATCCAGCAATTATATGTTGTAGGAGATTCAATAGGGGTTGAGGTTTACTCAGAACCAGAAAATAAAAATCCTGTTGAAATTGCTGAAAACGCGATTAAGCATGCTAAGGCAAATGGTTTTAATGTTGTAATTGTAGATACAGCAGGTCGTTTAGCGGTTGACGAGGAAATGATGAATGAAATTGAGCGCGTACACAAAGCGATACAACCTCATGAGACATTATTTGTAGTTGATGCAATGACAGGTCAAGATGCTGTAAATACCGCAAAAACATTCAACGAAAGATTAAATTTTGACGGTGTAATTTTAACTAAATTAGATGGTGATACTCGTGGTGGAGCTGCGATTTCAATTAAATCTGTAGTTAATAAACCAATTAAATTTGTCGGTACTGGTGAAAAGATGGATGCTATTGATGTATTCTATCCTATTCGTATGGCCGAAAGAATTTTAGGGATGGGTGATGTTGTGTCTTTAGTTGAAAGAGCTCAAGAGCAATTTGACGAAGATGAAGCGAGAAAAATCCAAAAGAAAATTGCTAAAAATGAATTCGGTTTTGACGATTTCCTTTCTCAAATACAGCAAGTAAAGAAAATGGGTAATATGAAAGACTTGGTTGGAATGATACCAGGTGCTTCAAAAGCCATGAAAGATGTAGAAATAGAAGATGATGCTTTCAAACATATTGAAGCAATTATTCATTCAATGACTCCGATCGAAAGAAGTAAACCCGCTTTAATCGATGTCAAAAGAAAAGCTAGAATTGCAAAAGGTTCTGGAACAAAAATCGAACAGGTCAATCAATTGATGAAGCAGTTTGAGCAGATGAGTAAGATGATGAAAATGATGCAAGGTCCAGGAGGAAAGAACTTGATGAAAATGATGGGCGGAATGAAAGGCGGAATGCCAGGAATGAAATAATATTTTTGAGGTTTAAAGATTCAAACTACTTGAAGCTTTAAACCTCAATTTTTTAATAAAACAATTACAACAAATACTCAGTTACTATTTTTTGTTTCGAATTTCAAAATGAATTTTTAACTGAAAAATAGTAAGCTCTAAATTAAAATAAAAATGCAACTACTAGACGGAAAAAAAACAGCGGAAGATATTAAAAGTGAAATCGCTGTTGAAGTACAAAAAATGAAAGATAAAGGCGAGAAAGTGCCGCATTTAGCAGCCTTAATTGTTGGAAATGATGGAGCTAGTTTAACTTACGTGGGAAGTAAAGTAAAGGCTTGTGAAAGAGTAGGATTTGAGTCTACTTTAGTTAAAATGCCTAGTACGACTACGGAAATTGAATTGCTTAAAAAAATAAAAGAATTAAACGAGAACGACAACATTGATGGCTTCATCGTTCAATTGCCTTTGCCAGAACAAATTGATGAGCAAAAAGTATTGATGGCAGTGGACCCAAGTAAAGATGTGGATGGATTTCATCCAGAGAATTTTGGAAAAATGGCATTAGACATGACGACTTTTATTCCAGCAACTCCTTTTGGAATTCTAGAGTTATTAGAAAGATATGAAGTAGAAACTAAAGGTAAACATACTGTTGTTATAGGTCGCAGTCATATTGTGGGAAGGCCAATGAGTATTTTAATGGGAAGAAAAGGGTTTCCTGGAAATTCAACGGTAACTTTGACACACAGTTACACTAAAAATATTGAGGAAATTACAATTCAAGCAGATATTATAATAACGGCTTTAGGAGTGCCTAATTACTTAAAAGCGAATATGGTTAAAGAAGGTGTTGTTGTGATCGATGTAGGTATTACGCGCGTTCCTGATGAGACTCACGCTAAGGGATACGTAATTACTGGTGATGTTGATTTTGATGAGGTAAGTAAAAAAGCTTCATTTATCACTCCAGTTCCTGGTGGAGTAGGACCTATGACTATTGCAATGCTATTGAAAAACACACTTTTAGCAAGAGAAATGAAGAGAAATAAATAAAATTATATTTTAAATTTAATGAAGAGCCTTAAATGAAAGTTTAAGGCTTTTTTGGTCTTAATAAAATAATAAAAAGATAAATAGGGTGATGCTTAAATAAAATTTAAATAATACTTTTGCACCACTTAAAAAAAACAGCCTTTAAAATGGACGACTATTATTCGGAAATGTTGAACTAATGTAGCACTTGATAAAATATCAAGAGGCTATATATGAACCTATAGAATTTTGATATGAGAGCTTTTTACAAAAACAATAACGGATTAATGTCCATTAACGAATGGATTCCAAACTGCTGGATAAATATTGAATGTCCAACTGAAGCAGAAAAAAAATACGTACTTGAAGATTTAGAAGTTCCCGAAGCTTTTTATAATGATATTGAAGATATTGATGAACGACCACGAATCGAAATCGAGAATGGTTGGACCTTAATTATCATGCGTATTCCAGTTAAAAGTAACGATGTTAAATTACCTTTCCACACCATTCCTGTTGGTATTATTTTTAAAGACGCGATTTGCTTGACGATTAGTTTTCATAAAACGGAAATGTTATCAGATTTTGTAACCTACACTAAGCGTAAGAACATCGATATCAAGGATAATTTTGACTTAGTTTTGAAATTGTTATTGTCATCTAGTGTTTGGTTTTTAAAATACTTAAAACAAGTAAATCAAAAAATTAAATTAGCCGAAGACAATTTGGAGAAATCCATAAAAAATGAAGAGCTACAAGCTTTACTCCAAATTGAAAAGTGCTTGGTCTTTTTTATGACTTCGTTAAAAGGGAATGATATTCTTTTACATCGAATCAAGAATATTAAATCTCAACGTGAATTTTTTGATTTTGATTTGCTGGAAGATGTTGAAATTGAATTGCGCCAAGCTCAAGAAACCACAAATATTTACAGTGATATCTTAACGGGAACGATGGATGCATACGCTTCTGTGATTTCAAATAATATGAATACAATAATGAAACAAATGACTTCAATATCGATCATACTAATGATTCCAACATTGATTGCCAGTTTATATGGGATGAATGTGCCTAATTCATTAGAGGATAATAAATACGGCATGTGGATTTTGATTGCAGTTTCGATTTTGCTTTCAGCTTCTGGAGTGTTTTTATTTAAAAGAAAAAGATGGTTTTAAGCCTATAAAAAAAGCGTTTCAATACTGTTGAAACGCTTTTTTATTTTTTAATAATCTCCTTTATTTTTAAACCTAGGGTCCTCTCTTTTTATGAATTCTGTTCTTCTTCTTGGCTTTTCCTCTTCTGGTATACTTCCTTCTTCAGTTTTGATTGATGGTTCAATTAGTTGATTCATTTCTATGATTTCGGCATCGGTAAGATCACGATAACGACCTACAGGAATATCAAGTGAAATATTGATAATTCTAATACGTTTAAGAGCTGTAACTTCATATCCAAGATATTCGGTCATTCTCCTAATTTGGCGATTTAAACCTTGTGTCAAAATGATTTTAAAAATAAATTTACTAATTTGTTCAACCTTGCATTTTTTAGTAATAGTATCTAATATTGGAACTCCATTACCCATTCTTTCTATAAAGCGATCAGTGATAGGTTTATTTACGGTTACCGTATATTCTTTTTCGTGATTATTTCTTGCTCGCAATATCTTGTTTACAATATCACCGTCATTAGTCATGAAAATTAATCCTTCACTTGCTTTGTCTAATCTTCCAATAGGAAATATGCGCTTTGGATAATTGATGTAATCTACAATGTTATGGCGAACCTCTAAATTTGTGGTGCATTCAATACCAACTGGCTTATTAAAAGCGAGATAGACCGGTTTTTCATTTTTCTCTCTAATTAATTTGCCGTCTATACGAACTTCGTCACTCGGTGAAACTTTAGTTCCTAATTCTGGTACGATTCCATTAATGGTTACGCGACCTTCTTCAATTATTTTATCCGCTTCACGACGAGAGCAATATCCAGTTTCTCCTATGAATTTATTAAGGCGTTTTAGATTTTCTTCCATATTGCAAAAGTAAGCAATTTGATAATTAGATATTGTGAAATTTAGAAAATAGAAGTGCTTAAGTTTTTAAGATATAAAACAAAGTGAGCTATCATTGGAAGTTGATATCACAATAAATAAATAATGTTTGGTAGAAAACAGGGTACAAAAATCTGAGGCAAATCAATCAAATAAAAACTGACTTACTTTTTTATAAAGTTGGTCATCATGCATGCTGTGCCCTAATCCTTTAGTTTCAATAAAAACAGCATTTTTCCATGCACTTTTAATTTTTTGTGACTCTTCAAATCGAACTATTTCATCGTCAAAGTCGTGTGCAATTAGTCCTTTAATATTTAGTTTTGAGGCAAATACTTTACCTGAAAATTGGTCTAAGCTAAGTTTGAAATTATCTAAATAATAGGCTTCTAAAGATTTAAAAATTCTTTTGTTTAAGCTTAGAAGGTTGATGTAATTATTAAGAATAATATTGAAGTCGCTAGGTGATCCCAAAACAACCATTTTTTCCAAGATGTCGTTTTGGTAAACGGATTGATAATAGAGACACGCTTTTCCTCCAAGAGAATGCCCTATTAAATACTGTGGTTTAAATTTTTTAACAGCGATATTAATAAAAGCTGCATACTGAGGAATATTAAATTCTTTTCCACTTGATAAGCCGTGAGCAGGCGCATCTATCGCAATTATTGTACTTCCTGATTTTTGTAGATAAGGAAGCATTGTTTCCCAGCGTGAGGCGTTACTTTCCCATCCGTGTACTAAAAGAATGGTATTTTTATTTCCTTTCCAAGTGTAAGTTTGGATCGAATCTCCATCGAGGTGGAATGTTTCAGCTTCGGCTTTTGAGAGTATTTCTGGTAGTTTGTCTTTATGAAGTTTGCCGTCTCTTGGTTCACTGAAAAGAGCGTAAGCTAATCGCGATGCTTTCTTTGGAAATACAAAACTTAAAGTGTTAATGTAAACTCCAATAGACTTAGTGAAAAGAAAGTAAATTAATTTTTTCATAAAAAAAAAGTCCCGATGTGAATCGGGACTTAAATATAATTAAAACTTAGCAAATAATTGATCCATTTTTTCTTTTTCTTCTTCAGCTAGAACGCTGTCTACTAGTATTCTTCCAGAGTGCTCATCAGTAATGATTTTCTTTCTAGAGGCAATTTCAACTTGCGTTTGTGGTGGAATAGTGAAGAATGATCCTGCAGAAGCACCTCTTTCGATAGATACAACAGCTAAACCATTACGAACACTTGTTCTAATTCTAGTGTATGCTTTCAACAATCTTTCTTCAATTAAAGCTTGGTATTCTGCTGATTTCTCAGATAAGAAAGCCTCTTCTTTTGCAGTTTCAGCCATGATAGCGTCTAACTCTGATTTTTTATGCTTTAAGTGATTTGATTTTGCTTCTAATCTTTCTTTTGAGCTAGCAATAACTTCTTTCTTATGCTCCATTGAAGCTTTCATTTCTTTAATTTGCTTCTCAGATAATTGAATTTCTAATTCTTGAAATTCAATCTCTTTTGTCAACGAATTAAATTCTCTGTTATTACGAACAGTTTCTTGCTGCTTAGTATATTTTTTGATAGATTCTTTATGATCCTCAATTGCATTCTTTTTAACTTTAATAAGATCCTCGACAACTTCAAGTTCTCCTTTCAATTTTTCAGAACGCGTACTTAAACCAGCCACTTCATCTTCTAAGTCTTCCACTTCTAAAGGAAGTTCTCCTCTTACATTTCTGATTTCGTCAATTCTGGAGTCAATAAGTTGTAAATCGTAAATCGCTCTTAACTTGTCCTCAACACTTAATTCTTTCGTATTCGTCATATTCTATAAGTACTTAACTGGATTTGAATTTTCTTCTGATAAAATAACGGCAAAATTAAGGATTTTTTTTCGAAGATACTCTACAATATAATTTTTTGTATAGCGTTCGCTTTCAAAATGTCCAATATCTGCTAATAAAAGTTGATTTTCGACTTGATAGAACTCATGATACTTCAAATCAGCTGTCAAATAGACATCTGCTCCAGCTTGTATTGCGTTATTTATTGCAAAACTTCCCGCTCCTCCAAGGACTGCTATTTTTTTTACTTCTTTTCCAAGAAAGTTTGAATGCCGAATTCCATCTGCCATCATTTTTTCTTTTACAAATAATAGAAAATCACGCTCATTCATTGGGTTTTGTAGTTCACCTATCATTCCCATTCCAATATTTTGATGCTCATTTTTTAACTCATAAATCTCATAAGCTACTTCTTCATATACATGGTTTTCAAAAAGAGCTTTTAAAATTTTATTTTCTAAATGTTTTTCGAAAGTAACTTCTATTTTTATTTCTTCACCCTCAACAAATTCAAATTTTTTCCCTAATTGCGGGTTACTATTTTCATTGCCCATAAAAGTCCCGATGCCTTTTGAATTGAAACTGCAGTCTTCGTAATTACCAATGTTTCCTGCTCCTGCATTAAAAAGTGCATTTCGAACTTTTCCTGCATTTTCAGGTATTGTGAACGTCACTAATTTTCTGATGAAATTTTGTTTAGGAATTAGAACTTTAGTATTAATTAGTCCAAGGGCATCACAGAAAATTTTATTGACGCCGTATTGATGATTGTCTAAAGCAGTATGCACAGCATAAATTGCAATGTCATTTTTAATGGCTTTGACAACTGCTCGCTCTACATAATTCTTTCCAGTTATTTTTTTTAGTCCACTAAATAAAATAGGGTGGAAGCAAACCACTAGATTGCATTTTTTGGCTATTGCTTCGTCAATTACATTTTCTAATGCGTCGTGGCAGACTAATACTCCAGTTGCGTCGGTATTTTTATCACCTACTAGTAATCCAACATTGTCAAAATCCTCAGCATAAGCTAGAGGAGCCATTTCTTCAAGTACAGACAGAATTTCTTTTATTTTCATTTTATATCAATTCAATGCGGTTGTATTTTCTTTAACTCTCAATTTTAAAGTTGCAGTTTTCGAGAAAAAATAAATCAAAAAAGCTATTGTTAATTTATGGCGCCATTTGTATACTTTACTTTAGAATTGGAAATTTTCTAAGGCAGGAGATAAGATTCACTTTTTATGATTTGTAAATTTTCTCATTTTTTTTGTTTTAAGAATGCACCCTTTTACTTCTCCGATATTTTAAAACTTTACCAAATTTAGTATTTCATCTATGCGTTATGATTCAATTATTTTTGTTTAAATTTCTTATAATGCTTAAATAGATTTAGCTTGTGATAATTGGTATTTTTTTAACGTAGCCTTTAAATCAATCAGTCCAAATATAAATCATTTGATGAAATAAAGAGGTTTAAATTCGCCAATTCATAGCAAATTGTTACTTTCGTAACATGAATTTGATTAGAAAAATACTTTTTCCATTCGCCATCATGTATGGTCTGATAACGAGCTTTCGTAATTTTCTTTTTGATAAAGGGATATTGAAATCATATTCTTTTGATTTACCAATTATTGCTGTCGGAAACCTAAGCGTTGGTGGTACAGGAAAAACTCCTCAAATAGAGTATTTAATTCGGTTGCTTTCAAAAAATTATAAAGTTGCCACTTTAAGTAGGGGTTACAAAAGAGAATCTAAAGGATTCATTTTAGCGGATGAAAGCTCAAATGCTAAGATTCTTGGAGATGAACCTTTTCAATTTTTCGAAAAATTTAAAAACATTCAGGTTGCAGTTGATGCCGATAGGAAAAATGGTATTGAACAATTGCTATCGCAAAATAGTAAGCCAGAAGTTATTTTGTTAGACGATGCTTACCAACATAGAAAAGTAAAAGCCGGCTTTTATATTTTGCTTACAACTTATGGTGATTTATATATAGATGACTTTATATTACCTACTGGAAATCTTCGTGAAAGTAGAAGCGGAGTTTCTAGAGCTAATGTAATTATTGTTACAAAATGTCCTTCTACATTATCACTTGAAAATCAGGACGCTATTAGAAAGAAGTTAAAACTCTCGGCAGAGCAAGAATTATACTTTACTTTTATTGATTATGATGATTTTATTTATGGTGAAGGCCAGAAGATTCCTCTTAGTGAGTTGCGATCATCTTCGAAGCTATTGATTGCAGGAATTGCAAAGCCTAAACCATTTTTTGAGCACTTGAAAGAGAGTAGTGATGTTTGTATGTCTTTTCCTGATCATCACAACTTTACTGATAAAGACTTGGAAGGAATTAAAATTGCAGCTAAGAATAATAAGATCATTACCACTGAGAAAGATTATGTAAGATTGAAAGGAAGTTTACCTGACAATCAGCTTTTTTACTTACCAATACAAAGCAAATTCGTACTCAGCACTGAAAATTCAATTAGTAATTTTGATAAAACAATTATAAATTATGTGGGAACAAGTTCAAGAAACCGTTAGTTACATTAAAGATAAAATTAATTTCACACCAGAATATGGTGTAATTTTAGGTTCAGGATTAGGCAGTTTTACTGACGAAATGAAAGTAGAATTTACTTTGCCTTATAATGAAATTCCAAACTTCCCCGTGTCAACCGTACAAGGGCATAAGGGAGCTTTAGTTTTTGGAACAATTGGTTCTAAAAACGTAGTTGCAATGCAAGGTAGATTTCATTTCTATGAAGGCTATTCGATGACTGAAGTTACTTTTCCAGTGCGTGTTATGAAATTTCTAGGAGTTCAAAAACTAGTAGTTTCAAACGCTTCAGGTGGAGTAAATCCTAGTTACAAAGTAGGATCGATTGTTATGATTACTGATCATATCAATATGACGCCTGAGCATCCATTACGCGGTAAAAATGACGAGCGTTTTGGACCCAGATTTGTAAATATGAGTGAGCCTTATTCTCGAAAAATGATTGCTAAAGTGACTGAAATTGCACAAAATCAAAACATAGAAGTTCACGAGGGAATTTATTTAGGGTTGCAAGGTCCTACGTTTGAAACCTTGGCAGAATATAAAATGGTAAAAATTCTTGGTGCCGATTGCGTAGGGATGTCAACTGTTCCAGAAGTAATTGTAGCTCGTCACATGGATGTAGAAACGTTCGGAATTTCGGTGATAACTGATATGGGCGATGAGGAAAGTATTGGAACTATTTCTCATGACGAAGTATTAGAAGCTGCGAAAGGAGCAGAGCCAAAAGTTCGAACTTTAATAAGAGAATTAATCTTGAATTATTAGTCTATTAAATGTGTAGCGCAATTGTAGTGTAGAAATCCTCTGGGACAAATGGTTTAGTTATTACTTCATTCATCCCAAAGGATAGAAGCATTTCGCGATTTTCATGAAGCGATATAGCAGTAAGCGCAATTATTGGAGTTGTTTTATCAAATACACGGATATTTTCAGTTGCTACAGTTCCATTTATTCCAGGTAAGTGAACATCCATTAGAATTAAATCATATTTTGTTGTTCGTACCGTTTCAATTGCATCTTCGCCGTTGTCAATGATTTCACATATTATTTTTTTATTCTGAAGCATTTTACGCGTTATCATCTGGTTGATTTTATTATCCTCCACCACCAAAATTCTTTTATTTTCGAGTTTTGAATCGTAATTTATTTTTTTGATTGGTTTAAGTTCTATTGGCTTTTCGCTTATTTCAAATTCTAACTTAAAGGAAAAAGTTGAGCCTTCTCCAACAATACTAGTCAGTTTTATTTTTCCACCAAGAATCTTAATTAATTTTTTTACAATAGTTAAGCCCAAGCCTGTTCCACCATATTTGCGATTCACTTCTATCGATCCTTGAGAGAAACTATCAAAAACGCTGACTAACTTGTCCTCAGGAATTCCTATACCTGTATCAGTAATTTCAAAGTAAAGTTTTGCTTTTTTATCTTCTAGCGTGTCAAGATTAGCTGTTAATTTGATTTCACCGTTTTTAGTGAACTTTAATGCATTGTTAATTAAGTTTAGAATAATCTGTGACAGTTTTGTGGGATCACCAATGAGATAGTCTGGAATAGCCTCGTCGATGTCAAGAATTAAGTTGTTGCTATTGGCTATAGCCAATTCTTTAAGTGAATTTTTAATTCCTAATAAAAGTTGTTTTAAATTGAAAGTCGTTTGCTCCACTTCTACATGATGAGACTCAATTTTATTAATTTCTAGTATTTCGTTAATAAATTTCGTCAAGTAATCCCCTGAAAATTTTAGAGATGACAAATAATCTAATTGGTTTTTTTTAGGATTTTCTTGTAGTAACAAATGCGCAATACCATTTATAGCATTTAAGGGTGTCCTGAGTTCGTGACTCACCGTTGAAAGAAATTCGGAGCGCGCCTTTGACGCTTTCTCTGCTTTATCCTTAGCAATTTCTAGCTCATTGTTTTTTTCTAATAATAATAAGTTTGACTGATTTCTAATGATATTATTCTTATACAAAGAGAGGCTTAGCAAAGAGAGGATCGAAATTAGAGCTATCGCTAATATGCTGATTAATTTAGAAAATTTATTGGTTTTTTCTTGTTCTCTAATTTCATTATTCGCTTGAATAATTTCTTTTAAACGCTCTGATTCTTTAAATTTAGTGTAATCATCAATGCCCAATCTTCTATTATTTCTAATTGAAATACGCTCTTTTATATTTAGATGCTGCTTTAAATAGGAATAAGCAGTGCTTTTATCTAAAGTTTTGTCATACACAGTACTTAATGCGAACAGAATATTAGAGCGTTGATCCAGATTATCTATCGTCGCATTTAGTTCAAGTGCTTTATTGAGATAATTTAGAGCTAAATTGTTTTTATTTCTTTGATTTTCAATACAACCCGTTTGAAAGAGTGCTTCTACTTTAGTATTTATTAAAAAAGGATTATCAGGTTTTGCAATAATAGACGCAAACACAGATTGTGCTAAATCTAAATTGTCTTTGGCTTTATAAACGAGTCCGTTTTGAAGTTTTAATAAATCTGCTTCATCTTTACCTTTGATTTTATTTAGGACTGACTTTGCTTTATTGAATTGTAATACTGCCAGGTCTTCATTTTCTTTTGCCATATAGCACAAACCTAAAACGTAGTAAGTAGCTACTTGCTTTGCGTCTGGTTTTAAATCTTTGAACAGAACACTACTTTTTGACAAAGATTCAATTGCATCGTCATACTTATTTAGATCATAGTAAAGTTTGCCTAAATTGTAATGCTGTGTGGATTGCTCTTTAATATTTCCTTTAGCTTCTGCGTCAAGTATTGCTTTTTGGGCTTTTTGAAGAGCATCTTTGTAATTGTTGTTGTGAACTTCGGGATATAACGAGCTAGTGTAAAAAGCGAATGTATCTGTCTTCTCGACGTGTTGAGAATACAGGACTGTGTTTAAAAAAAGCAAATAAACTAATAGCCACTTCACTTGTTACTAATTTTAGTATTAACTGTTTCTCACGCTCGTCAAAAGAATTAGATCAATTATTCTAGAAGAATATCCTATTTCATTGTCATACCAACCAACAACTTTTACCATTTTGTCAATAACTGAAGTCAGCTGTGCATCAAATATACACGAATTTCTATTGCCAATTACATCTACTGAAACAATTGGGTCCTCGGTGTAGTCTAAAATTCCTTTTAATGTGGTTTTAGCAGCAATTTTAAAAGCTTCGTTTATTTCTTCAATGGTGACAGCTCTTTTAACGTTGAAAGTTATATCTGTCAGTGAACCATCTGGAACGGGAACTCTAATTCCGCAACCTCCAATTTTACCTTCAAAATCTGGAAAAATTTTAGTTAAAGCTTTTGCGGCTCCAGTAGTTGTAGGCACAATAGATTGACTCGCACCTCTTGCTCTGCGTAGATCTTTATGAGGTTGATCGTGCAGGCTCTGGTCTGTTGTAAAAGAGTGAATAGTGGTAATATAAGCTTGCTCAATTCCACAAAGTTCGTTAATGACCTTTATCATTGGTGCTGCGTTATTAGTAGTGCAGCTAGCATTTGATATAATTGTTTCAGTGCCATCTAAAATATCTTCATTGACACCTAATACAACTGTTTTTATAGATTCTACTTCTGAGGGAGCAGAAAGTATTACTTTTTTGGCTCCAGCCAAAATATGAGAATTTAAATCTTCAAAAGTTTTATACTTGCCTGTCGATTCAATAACATAATCGATTGCTAAACTTTTCCAGTCTAAATTCGAAATTTTCTTTTCATGAAAAAATAGAAAGTGTTTTCCATCAATAATAAGCCCTTGTTCATCACTAGTTACGTCAAATGGAAGTACGCCGTGAATGCTGTCGTATTTAACTAAATGAGCCATCGTTTTTGTATCAGCAATGTCATTTATAGCCACTACTTCAATATTTGTATGATTGAGTAAAAGACGAAATAA
This sequence comes from Flavobacterium weaverense, assembly GCF_003688495.1. Classification (GTDB taxonomy): domain Bacteria; phylum Bacteroidota; class Bacteroidia; order Flavobacteriales; family Flavobacteriaceae; genus Flavobacterium; species Flavobacterium weaverense. Next base: position 289,967 of record NZ_REFH01000010.1, read on the forward strand.
ATTACGTCCAATTCGTCCAAAACCATTTATAGCGATTCTTGTTTTTAAATTTTCCACAGTATTTAGTTCGCCGTCTACGCGGTATTAATCACTTATAAAATATGTTTTTGTGCTTTGTAAGAAGAACGAACCAAAGGTCCACTTTCTACGTGACGGAAACCAAGTTCTAGTCCAAATGCTTCGTATTTTGCAAATTGTTCAGGTGTTATGAATTCCTTAACTGGTAAATGTTTCTTACTAGGTTGTAAGTACTGACCTATTGTTACAACATCTACGTTTGCATTGCGAAGATCACGCATCGTTTGATAGACTTCATCTTCTTGCTCGCCTAAACCTAACATTATACCAGATTTTGTTCTTTTAATTCCTTTTTCTTTCAAGTATCTCAAAACTTCTAGACTGCGATCGTACTTTGCTTGTATACGTACTTCACGAGTTAATCTACGAACAGTTTCTACGTTATGAGAAACAACTTCAGGATTAGCTTCTACAATTCTATCGATGTTTCTTTGCATTCCTTGAAAATCTGGAATCAAAGTTTCTAAAGTCGTATTCGGATTCATTCTTCGAATTGCCTTTACAGTTTCAATCCAAATAATAGAACCTCCGTCCTTCAAATCATCTCTATCTACACTAGTAATTACTGCGTGTTTGATATTCATGATTTTAATAGAACGTGCCACTTTTTCAGGTTCATCCCAGTCAACCGTTTCAGGTCTTCCTGTTTTTACACCACAAAAACCGCAAGAGCGTGTGCAAACATTACCTAAAATCATGAAAGTTGCAGTTCCTTCACCCCAGCATTCACCCATATTAGGGCAACTTCCCGAAGTACATATTGTATTAAGACTATATTTATCAACTAAGCCACGAAGCTCTGTGTATTTTTGGCCAATAGGGAGTTTCACCTTCAACCATTTCGGTTTTCCAACCGGTAAAGTATTTTCTAAAACAGTTTCCATATATCAATTTTCAAAACGCAAAGATAACGATTGTAGTTTAGTTGTAGATTTCTTTAACTGTTTATTTAAAGCAATAGCAATTCAAATATTTGGAGCACTAATCTTGGTTTTTAAAAGTACACTTGTCCTGCTTTCACCTTTATCTCTTCGCTGCGCTGCGAGGATATCGGTTCAATCAGGGCTATGAGAGAACTTTTTTTAGTCTTAAAGATTATTTGTTAAAAACTAATAAGTAGAAAAGCAGCACTTTTCGATACTGCTTATCTGCTTATTCACTATTCTGTTTTTATCGTTATGGGAAGATTGTAAGAAGTGCGGACTGCTTTACCGTCAATCATTCCTGGAGACCATTTGGTCCTCAAAGATTTTAATACTCGGATAGCTTCTTTACCTAAACCAAATCCAGGATCTCTTTTCACTTGAATGTCAGTCATACTTCCATCTCTTTCGATTACAAAAGAAACGTAAATTCGGATTGTATTGTTATTGTCTATTTCAGGTTTTTCAAAATTATTTCCAACATATGAATAGAATTTATTTATTCCTCCGGGAAACTCAGGAAGTTTGTCTAATGCAACAGTTGAAACGATCTTGTTTCCTAAATCTATAGTAGCCGAAGTATTTGCACCATTTTCTGAACCTGGCGTAGCGTTAATGCCTGCAATTCCACTTCCAGAATTTAGTGTTTCTGTCGTACTTACGTTGTCAGTATTTTTTGCAATGTCTTGTACTGCTTGATCTGCTGTTACAATTGTAGGATTTACAAGTTGGTCGCTTTTCGTTTGAATTGTTGCAACTTTAGTTTTTACTGCCGGTACTGATTTTTTGATTTCTAACTTATTAGGAGCAATAGCAGAGACTTGCACTATTGTATTTAAGAAATCAGTTGCAACCGCTTCTTCATCCACGCTTGGATTATAGTAGCTAACAATTCTAGGAATAGTTACAGCTACGGCTAGAAATAGCACGCCTATAAATAATGCTCGTAAAGAAGTTTTTGTACTCTCTTGGCGGAGTTTGTACGCTCCATAATCTTTGTTTCTATTCTCAAAAACAAGATTCGCCCAACTAGTTTCGTAGATGCTTAATTTTGACATAATTGATGGATTTAATGGTTAAGTAACATTTAAATCATAAGCAGTTAAAGTATTAAAAAGAAACATTTACTAATGTAATCAATTATGTAAATTTAGCAACAAAGTTTTTAATTATTGAAAATTTATTTATATAATTAACTTTTTAATTAACTTATTTTTATCTATTTTGTTGTTTTTAGAACAATAACACATTAGTAGAGCAAGAGATGAAGTTATTGTAGCCTACAATGATTTCGATTTATATTATTTTGGGAAAACTAAATCTTGATAAATTTAAATATCTCTGTAAATATTAGATTGTAATCGTGCTAAAATAATTGTGAATTAAAACAAGTGATTTGAATAAATCCAGAAGTCAAAGGAGTGTTGGAGACAATAATTTAGTTTGTATGAATCTAGATTTTAGCAAAAGTGTAAAAGAAATTATTTCTTTTTCTGAATAATTTCTGCCAATAATTTTTTTGCACGAAGTAGCTTAACTTTTACGTTGCTGAGTGGTTCGTCAATTTTACTAGCAATCTCTTGATAACTCATTTCTTGAAAATAACGGAGTTGAATTACTTCTTGATAATGTGGTTTTAACTCTTTTATGTATTGGAGTAATCGCGAGAGATTTTGTTCTGTAATTAGCATATCCTCTGCAGAGGGAGTAGTGTCTGCGATATTGTATGCTTGATGATCCTCTTCATCTGTAATTTCGACAAAGAGACTAGCTTTTCTTTTTCGTAATAAATCGATATGTACATTTTTCGCAATAGCGATAAGCCAAGTGTTAAACTGGAATTCAGAATTGTAAGAAGCTATTTTATCGAAAGCTTTTGAGAATGTTTCGATTGTAATATCTTCAGCGTTAGTTTCATTTTCAGTACGTTTCAGCATAAAACCGTAAACTTCGTTCCAGTAATGGTTTAATAGAAAAGTGAAAGCGATTTGGTCACCTTGTTTTGCTTTTTCTATTTGTTTTTTTATTTCCAATGTACTGGTTTTGAGAAGATATTTGTAATAAATATATTAATTTGGGTAAATATCAATACGATTTCGATTATTGGATACCAATATACAACATCTTTTTCCTTTAATTTCCCAGCTGAAAATCCTATTACAATCCAGGTAATTAGATAACGCAATGCTATTAAACTTACTACTATAATCCACTGAAATTGAAATGCAAGTAAAATTATTGGCAATATTAAAAACAGAAGTTGTGAAAAATAGAAAAGGCCTAATTGAATTTTATCAAATGATTTATAGTAGTTGGCAGTAGCAACATGCCTTCTTTTTTGTACTATCCATTCTTTGTAACTTGTTTTTGGCTTTGAAAGTGTCAAACTTTCTGGCGTATAAGCAATTGTAGTGTTCTTAGCATTTGCCGCTTGGTTTACGAAAAGATCATCGTCTCCAGAGCGAATTTGCATATGTTCTATAAATCCATTTACATTAAAAAACTCTTCTTTTTTGTAAGCTAAGTTCCTTCCGACACCCATGTAGGGATGGCCTGATTTAGCCCATGAAAAATATTGGATTGCCGTTAGTAATGTTTCAAATCTAATAATTTTATTCAAAAATGAATTGGCTATTTTTTCATATTTACCATAACCCAAAACAATCGTTTTTTGCATTGTAAATTGCGAACTCATAGCTGTGATCCATTCTTTGGAAGTTGGGTAGCAATCCGCATCAGTGAATAATAAATACTCTTTCTTGGCTGCTTTAATACCTAAAGTCAAAGCATATTTTTTATTTCCCCAAAAAGCTTCATTATTCTCAACGCGCACTAAACGAATATTAGGATATTGTTTTTCAAAACCTTCAAATAGGTGCAAAGTATTATCGCTTGAAGCATCGTCAATCAAGACAATTTCAAAATCGGGGTAGTTTTGTTCTGCTAATAAAGGGATGAAATTTGCAACATTTTCTTCCTCATTTTTTGCACAAACAATAACAGAAATCGAGATTCTTTTTGGTGTAATTTTTTGGGCCTTAGCGAATGCAAATTTCGAAAAAACACCTAGATAGTACAGAATTTGAATCGCAACAATAAATATAAAAAAGTAAAGAATAATAATAAGCATCAGAGTTTAGTGTAATTTTAAATACTAAATTTTAAGAAAGTGCAAAGGTATGAAATACAATCATGAATTGTAAACTATAAATTTAGGAAATTGAATAAATTACATTGGACATTTTTTCATCTCAGCAGCGGTAGCAATAGCTTCTGGTAATTCAGTTTTCTCCAATTCAGATATAATTGTATTATAATTTTTGGCATCACGATTTTGTGACATCTTGCGCGTGGCTTGAATTTCGGTAATTTCTATTTCAAATGCAACAACGCCGCGACTTTGCATCATCGTTTTCTCTGATAAATTTTCAATACGAACGGGATTTTCAGATTTCATCTCGTATTTATTCGTCAAATTTTTCAATGACTGTATAATGGCATCGCCTTCAATAATTTTAATTTTACCATACACATGAACTGCAATGTAATTCCAAGTCGGTACATTTTCGTGATCGTACCAAGAAGAGGAAATATAGGAATGAGGTCCTGAAAACACAGCTAATACTTGATCGTTTTCTTTAAATCCTTCCCATTGTAAATTCTCTTTCGAAATATGTCCTTCTAAAATTGTTTTCCCATCATCTCTTGTTTGTAACAACAAAGGAATGTGAGTAGCCCATAATTTACCATTCGTTTGGTTTACCAAAATACCAAAACCATGATCGTTTAGAAATTTTTTTATTTCTTCTTGATTTTCGTTTTTATAAATATCAGGAGTATACATGTTGAGTTTTATATTAATTTGAGGAAATACTATTTTTAGTTGCCGAATTAATGTGTCAAAAATCGCTGCATTAAATCACATTTACTTCCGCTTCAATTCGAATTCCAAATTTTTCAAAGATTGTATTTTGAATATCTTTTGAAATATTTAGAATTTCTTGTCCGGTTGCATTTCCATAATTAACTAAAACTAGCGCTTGATTTTTATGAATTCCAGCATCTCCAAATCTCTTTCCTTTGAAACCAGCTTGTTCAATTAACCAACCTGCGGGTACTTTGACTTCGGTTTCAGAGATGTCGTAATATTTCATTTCAGGAAACCTTTTATGAATAGCATTAAACTCAGATTTTAATACAATTGGATTTTTAAAAAAACTTCCGCTGTTCCCTAATTCTTTTGGATCTGGTAGTTTGCTTTGACGAATAGTAATAACAGCGTTACTTATGTCATTTAAAGTTGGTTCGACGATATTATTTTTATTTAATTCTCCAGCAATATCTCCATAAGAAATATTGATTTTGTGGTTTTTCTTAGTGAGTTTGAAAACAACAGAAGCAATTATATACTTATCTTTTTGCTCATTTTTAAAAACACTTTCTCGATATCCAAACTGACATTCTGCTTTACTGAATTCTTTAAGTTGTTGGTTTTCTATATCTACTGCTTTGCAAGAAATAAAGGTGTCTTTTATTTCAGTACCATAAGCGCCTATGTTTTGTACCGGAGTGGTTCCTACATTTCCGGGAATAAGTGACATGTTCTCTAAGCCACCAAAATTTTGACTAATTGTCCAAAGTACGAATTCATGCCAATTTTCACCAGCTTGACTTTCAACCCAAACAAAATCCTCATCTTCATCTATAATTTTCTTCCCTTTTAAATCGATATGAATGACTAAAGCGTCAATATCTTTGGTTAAAAGCATATTACTTCCACCACCTAAAACGAATTTTTTCTCTAATTTATTTTGATGTAAAACTTGTGTTAATTCATCGATGGAATGCACTGCGATAAACTTTTTTGCTTTTGCCTCAATGCCAAAAGTATTATGTTTTTTTAAAGAATATTGATCTTGTATTTCCATAAAATAAGTGGATTTATTAAATTCTAATTTCAAAAATAATAATTAAAATTTAGTGGAATAGGTTTTTAGTAAAACTACAGTTTAACTGTTTTAAATATTTATAAAAAATATTGATTAAAGAGCTTTAATCAATAGCATTAATTAATTGGTGATATTTATCGGAAATGATTTTCATATGTGTGTTATAATTTACATGCTCTTCTATAAAAATTCGATTTTTCCGTGCTGCTTCCCGTCTGTATTCAGGGTTATTAAAAGACCATATTAGCTCCTCGGCTAATTGCTTGTCATTATCTATAGTTACTAGTTGACCATTTTGACGATGATTTATCCAACTCCTATTTCCTGGAATGTCACTGACGATTGGATAACAACCACAAGCCATTGCTTCAAACAGTGAGGCAGATACTCCTTCAGTTATTGGCATACTGATGTAAAAGTTAGATTCTTGTAATAACTTTGGTAATTCGGTATTAGCAATTCGACCCGTGAATTTTACTTTATTAGCGATTTGAAGTTCTTTTGCTAAATCCTTCAATGCATTTAGTTGACTTCCGTCTCCAACAATTGTCAATGAAAAATCTATTCCTTTTTCATTCAAAACCGCAAATGATTTTAGGATAGTTACATGACGGTATTCTGTTAATAAAGACCGCGTTACGATTGCATGAATTTTTTCTGGTGTAGCAGTATTTTTATTTTCAAATTTATTTAAATCAATACCTTTTGGCAAAACTAGAACTTTACTCATATCTACCTTATTCTCAATCATTGATTCTGTCATCACTGGACCCCATGCATGAATTAAATCTGCTTTAGTAAAAGCATAATTTTGAATTATTTTCTTTAGTGGTAAACTAATAGATTTTTCTGGCCACAAGTCCGTTCTGCCTTGCTGTGCAATTGCTATTGGTTTTATGCCGCTCATTGCTGCGAGAAAACCATAACTAGTAGTTCGCTCCGCAATGACCATATTTGGTTTTTCGAGTTTAATTAGAGATTTAATTTTAGATATCGCAAATAAAAATTCCCAAACGCGTTTGATTCTATTTTTGCTATTGTCGCTGGGCGTTTTTAATTCCCACGTAATGATTTCGAAATCACCAAATTCCTCAAGTCCATTCATCCAAGTAATTGCATCGGCTCTGTAGGACTCGCCAAGAAAAAGTATTTTCTTTTTCATTATAATTATTCAGACGTTAAAGCACGATTTATAAAATCGTTCAACGGTTTCAAGGCTATTAATTTCTTACTCATTACCGCCACAAAGTCCTTTTTAGCGACTGCAGAAAGATCGATTGCCTGAGATGACTCAAAACTTTTTAATTTAAGTAGCTCAATTGCGGGATGTTCTTTTTCGTAACCTCTTGGTGGATTTTTTAGGGTGTTTTTTTCATTGCGATCAAAATCCTTAAATTCTTTTTTAAAATTTTTCTCTTCAAGAATTTCTTCTAAGTCTTCATGAAAATAGGCAATCTCTTTTCTCATTTTCTTTAAGTCCTCAGATTCGGGACAGTAGAGACCGCCGGCGATAAAACTTGCACCTTTCTCTAAATGAATATAATATCCAGACCTATTTTGGCCTTTTGCTCCAGATGAGAACCAAAAACCCAAATGTGATTTGTAAGGTGTTTTATCTTTTGAAAACCGAATGTCACGGTTTATTCTGAAAGTGCAGTTCTTAACTTCTTGCATTTCAAGTGATGCGTCAAGTGGTTTCAAAGCATCTAATAAATCAGATGCTAATTGATAGTAATCTTTTTTAAAAGCTTCGTAGCGCTTTTTATTTTCTAAAAACCAATCTCGATTGTTATTCGCTTTTAAATCATCTAGAAATTGTAGTGTTTCTTTTGAAAGCATAGTGCGCTACTGTATTTGTTTTCTTAAGTCTTCTTCACTAATATATCCAGAATGTTGCCATTTTTTTTCACCTTTATTATATAAAAACATTGTAGGAAGTTCGCTGATTTTCATCGCATCCATTAATGTTTTATTTTTATCGGCATCTAATCTAATTAATTCAAATTCGTCATTATTCTCTTTTTGCATTTTCGCAATATAAGGTGCCATTTTTTTACAAGGAGCACACCATTCAGCGTAAAAATTCACAAGAATTTTTTTGTCTGAATTTATTAACTTATTATACCCGTCAACTGTAAGGCCAATAGTTCTTCCAGTTGGTTTTGACATTCCTGCTGCGTCCCATTTTAGAATTCCACCTTGTAATTCGTAGATTTTTGTGAATCCTAACTCTTCAAGTTTGCTTGCAGCGCTTTTACTTCTGCCACCACTTTTACAATAAACAAAAACAGGTTTTGTTTTGTCTAATTTTTCTGCTCCTGAAACAAAACTATCTCCAAGCCAGTTCACATTTACAGCGTTGTCAATATGTGCTGTCGAAAATTCTTCTGGAGTTCGCACATCTAAAATTTGTGCATCTGGAGTTGCTTCCATTTTTTCAGCAAAAGATTTTACATCGATCGTTTGAGTTTCTTTTGTTGTTTGTCCATTACATGACAAGATAAAAAACGATATAATTACGAGTATTTTTGGATTAAATTTCACGATATTTTGATTTAAAATTGTTTAGGCTAAATTAGTTAATTTTTTAAGTTTTAGAATCTTAAAAATTACTAAATTAAAGTTATATGTTGGTAACTGTAAAAGGATCGGTTCTTTATTTTCTTGAAGTGGAAGCAGTTTAAAGCAAAGTACTAAACTACTCTTATTTTTTACTACTGTATTAAGGAGTGAAATTGCTTTTTCAATTCTTCTTTAGTGACAAGACCGCCATGCTGCCACACTATATTTTTAGTTTTATATAAGATGAAGTAAGGAACTATTTCAATGTTCATTTCTTGAATTAAAGTTTTATTTTCTTCTGTATCTATATTAATAATAATAAGATTTTTACTGAACTCTTTTTGCAATTCAGTTAGATATGGCGTCATCTGCTCACAAGGATCACATGATTTCTCTGAAAAGTTAATTAGTATATTTTTATCGCCATTTAATAAGGAATTGAATTGTTGATTTGACATTCCGATTCGCTTATCTGTAGTTTTATTATAAATTGAAGACTTCCAAGAATTAAAACCACCTTTAAGTAAATAGATGTTTTTGAAGCCTAATGAATGTGCATTTTTTGCTGCGTCTTCGATTGTAATTCCGTCATTATCATAAATGAATAATGATTTAAGTTTGTCAAATTCTTGTAAATTGTGAGCAAATTTTTTACCGTTCCACTGCACATAAACTGCGTTACTAATATTTTCGGTCGCGAACTCATTCGGTGATCTAATGTCTATAATCTGAGGCTGTGATATCGCTGTAGTCTTATCATGAAATTCTTTCGCCTCAAGCGTGATAATAGTGCTTTGAGCTTTTTCTTTACAGGAGAAAGTTATAGATATGAGTACTAAAAAATAAAAGACAGTTAGTTTCATTGAATGTTTACTTTATTTTGACTTACAAATTAAAAATTTTATACGTCTGCTGTGTTAATTTAAGAATTGTCTCTGTTCGTTCTGGATGAGTATCTGAAATAAATAGTTGGCCAAAAGTGTCGCTGTTTACCATTTCTATTATTTTGGCAACACGGCTTTCATCAAGCTTATCAAAAATATCGTCAAATAGTAGAATAGGTTTTACACCACTTTGTTTCTTTAAAAATTCAAATTGAGCTAGTTTTAAAGCAATTAAATAGGTCTTTTGCTGTCCTTGGGATCCAAATTTCTTTATCGGATGATTATCAATCTCAAATGCTAAATCGTCTTTATGAATTCCAACACTTGTATAATGCAACGCACGATCTTTATTGATATTTTCTTGCAAAAGAGTGAGTAAATCTTTTTCGAATAAGTGACTTTCGTAAACCAATTGCACTGTTTCTTGTGAACCAGTGATAGCTTGATGATGCTTGTTGAAAATGGGAATAAACTGTTCAATAAATTCTTTCCTTTTTTCGAAAATATAGTTTCCGAAACCATTTAGTTGCTCGTTGTAAATAGAAAGCGTGTCATTCTCAAATACATGATTTAAAGCAAAATATTTAAGTAAAGCATTTCGCTGGCTTATTACTTTTTGGTATTGGATGAGTTGCTGCAGATAATGCGAATCTAATTGCGAAATAACACTGTCCATGAACTTCCTCCTCGTTTCGCTTCCTTCGACAATTAAATCTCTGTCAGCTGGAGATATAATAACTAAAGGTATAAATCCAATATGATCTGAAAATTTTTCATACGATTTACCATTTCGCTTTAGGATTTTTTTTTGTCCTTTTTTCAAACTGCAAACGATTTGTTCGCTGCGGTCATTTTTCTCAAATTCAGCATCAATCACAAAAAATTCCTCTCCATGCTTAATGTTTTGAACGGCAAGCGGGTTAAAATAGCTTTTCCCGTACGACAAATGATAAATTGCGTCAAGGACATTTGTCTTTCCAATGCCGTTTTTACCAACGAAACAATTTATTTTGGCATCAAAATCAAAATTTGCTTCGGAAAAATTTTTATAATTGAAGAGTGAAATATTTTTTAAATACATGGGTAAGGCTTACTGGTATTGAGAACTTTGCTGTTTTTAAATGGATTTTTCAAAGAGGGTGCAAATTATTGAAAATTATCGATAAAACGCCCATTTGTCTCCGTTTCATTGGTAATTATTTTGCCTTTAGTAGTAAAGAATCACATAAAGCGTTTTTTTTAAATATTAAAGCATTTTTCTTGTGTGGGTATGAATTAAAATTTTATTTTTGCGCTTCACTAAATTATAAAAAATGGCAACGTACAATAAACGAGGATATAAAGCACCAAAAGAAAAAGAAGTAAAGGATGATGCAGTTACCGCAACTGTAATTGATGAAAAAGATAGCACAACTGCTGAAGTTTTCTCAAAATTAGACGAAACTGCTTCATTGACTGAAAACTGGGTAGCTAAAAACCAAAAAATCATTATTGGATTAGTTGCAGCTGCAGCTATATTTACTATTGGATATTTGGCATATCAACGTTTTATTGCTTCACCTAAACAAGATGAAGCTGCTAATGAAATGTTTTTAGCACAGCAAAATTTTCAAAAAGCAACTGATGGTGTAGCTAGTGATTCATTATACAAATTGTCATTGAATGGATCAGAAGGTAAATTTGGATTTTTGAAAATCGCAGATGAATATTCTGGAACTGATGCTGGGAATTTAGCTAATTATTATGCGGGTATTGCTTACTTAAATACTGGAAAATATACAGAAGCTATTGACTATTTGAACAAATTCAATTCTGATGATATTGTTTTAGGAGCTTTGGCAAAAGGAGCTATTGGAGATGCTTATTCTGAAAAAAATCAACCAAAAGAAGCTTTAGATAATTACGTTAAAGCGGCTAATATGAATAAAAATGATTTTACTTCTCCACGTTTCTTATTGAAAGCGGGTAAGGTAGCTTTAGCTTTAGGAAATAAAGCTGATGCATTAAAATATTTTCAAGATATCAAAGATAATTACGATGGTTCTCCTGAAGCGTCTACGATTGACGTTTTAATTGGGTCAGCACAGTAAATATAAGTTAGCAATTTAAAGTTGAAGGTTAGAGGGTACTAGTTAGTTGGATTTTTTCTAAATAACTTGTAATTTCTAACCTTCTCTTGTATCTTTAACTTTTAAATTCTAAAATCTAATCTCAAGATGGCTACTGTAAATAAAAATTTATCAGAGTACGATAAAAGCTCACTCCCAAACGCAAAAGATTTCCGATTTGGAATTGTAGTAGCGGAGTGGAATGAAAATATAACCGAAGGACTTTGTAAAGGTGCAATCGAAGCACTTTTAGAAAACCAAGTTCCAGCACACCAAATTATTCGATGGAATGTTCCTGGTAGTTTCGAATTAATCTATGGTTCGAAGAAAATGTTACAAACTCAGAACGTTGATGCCGTTATTGCAATAGGATGTGTAATTCAGGGTCAAACAAAGCATTTTGATTTCGTTTGCGAAGGAGTAACACAAGGAATTAAAGATTTGAATGTTCAAACAGATATTCCCGTTATTTTTTGTGTCCTAACAGACAATACGATGCAACAATCGATTGATAGAAGTGGTGGAGTACATGGTAACAAAGGCACAGAGGCAGCAATAGCTGCTATTAAAATGGCTTTTATCCGTCAACAAGCTTCATTAACTCATCAAATAGACAATCAGCACTTATTGTCGTCTGGTGCTTTACAAATTGAGGAAGCGGCACCCTTAGAATTAAAAGAATAAATCGTAAAAAAGTCAATAAGATATTGAACCTATACTGTTTTAAATAGTATAGGTTTTTTGTTTTATTTATGACTAAACAAGCTACTATTCCGGCAGGAAATTCATTAAATTTGCATTCCTTGATTTCAAAAAATAAAATCAAAAACTTTAAATCTAAATTCTTTAATGTCAAGTATTATTCAATTACTTCCTGATCATGTTGCGAATCAAATTGCTGCTGGAGAGGTAGTTCAAAGACCTGCCTCGGTAGTTAAAGAACTTCTTGAAAATGCAGTTGATGCTAGGGCGACAGATATCAAGTTAATTATAAAAGACGCTGGAAAAGCGTTGGTGCAAGTTATCGACAATGGTTTAGGAATGAGTGTGACTGATGCTCGTTTATGTTTTGAACGTCATGCAACCTCTAAAATACGTCAAGCCGAAGATTTATTTTCATTACATACTAAAGGTTTTCGTGGAGAGGCTTTAGCTTCTATTGCTGCGATTGCCCATGTGGAAATGAAAACCAAGCAAGATCAAGAAGAGTTAGGAACGCACCTTGTTGTGGAAGGAAGTAAATTTATTTCGCAAGAAGTAGCAGTTTTACCTAAAGGAACTTCGTTTGCCGTAAAAAATCTATTTTTTAATATTCCTGCACGTCGCAATTTTCTAAAGTCAGATACCGTTGAGTACCGACACGTAGTTGATGAATTTCAACGCGTAGCATTGGCACACCCAAAAATACATTTTACGTTCTATCATAACGGTAGCGAAATGTTTAATTTGCCTCCTGCGACTCTACGTCAGAGAATTGTCAATGTGTTTTCAGGTAAAACTAATGAAAAACTAATACCTGTTCAAGAGGAAACCGATATCATTACAATTGAAGGATTTGTTAGCAAACCGGAATTTGCTAAAAAAAGCAGAGGAGAACAGTTTTTCTTTGTTAATGATCGCTTTATAAAAAGTGGTTATTTACATCATGCAGTTATGGCCGCTTATGATGGGATTTTGAAAGATGGTACGCAGCCTAGTTATTTTTTAAATTTAACTTTGCCTCCACATACAATTGATATTAATATTCATCCAACTAAAACAGAAATTAAGTTTGATGATGAGCAAGCTTTATATGCTATTTTGAGAGCGTCGATTAAGCATGGTTTAGGTCAATTTAACGTCTCGCCTGTTTTAGACTTCGATCGTGATTCAAATTTAGATACGCCTTACCATTACAAAGATTTAGATGGTGCTACTCCAACTATTCAAGTAGACGGTAGTTTTAATCCGTTCTCTGAAGAAAAACCTAGCAAGCAATTTTCAACGTATAGAAAGCAAGAATCCACAGCAAACTGGGAGAGTTTATATGTAGGGCTAAAGCAAGAACCGCAGGAAATTGATCATCTCACTTTTGAAAATGAAGAAATGACCTCTTCTTTATTTCATGATGAAGAGATTGAGCAGTCTGTTCATAAAACCTATCAAATTCATAAAAAGTATATTATATCTTCGATAAAGTCAGGGATGGTGATTGTAGACCAGCAGCGTGCACATCAGCGTGTTTTATACGAGCAATTTCTTATCAATATGACTGTTCATCAAGCGTCTAGTCAGCAGTTGCTTTTTCCATTAAATTTATTTTACTCCACAAGTGAAATGGAGTTAATCGCTGGATTACAACTTTCGTTGATGAATACTGGATTTGTTTTTGAAGAGAACAATAAAGATCATATTGTAATTTCAGGTATTCCAGTTAATGTCACTGAGAGTGAAGTTTCCATTATTTTTGAGCAATTATTAAGTGATTTACAAGATGGAATCCCCGAAAGTAGTTTTAGTCAAAATGATACGATTGCCAAGTCAATGGCTAAAAGTTTAGCTGTAAAAACTGGAACGCACTTAACAGAAAAAGAACAGGAAAATTTAGTAAATGGTCTCTTTGCTTGTAAAGATCCAAATGTTTCCCCATTTCAAAAACCCACTTTCATCACAATGCGTGTGGAAGATTTAGATAAAAAATTTATAATATGAGAAACGTAACTGAAACCGTTAAACAATTAATTATTATTAACGTATTGTTTTTTGTGGGCACTTTAGCTTTAGGTGATGTAGCCTATAAATATTTAGCTTTATATTTTCCTGAAAATCCTAGTTTTGAATTGTGGCAAATAATTTCGCATATGTTTATGCACGGTGGTTATATGCATATTTTCTTTAATATGTTTGCCTTATATTCTTTTGGTTCAGCGTTAGAAAGCATTTGGGGAAGCAAAAAGTTTCTATTTTTCTATATCTCCTGTGGATTGGGTGCGGCTTTAATGCACACTGGCGTGAATTATTATTTTTTCCAAGATGGCTTGAGCACACTTCTAGCGAATGGATTCCAAAAACTAGATATTCTACAGCTTCTAAATGAAGGTAAAATTAATACAGGTTGGCAAGAAGTTTTAACGACTTCTGAGTTTAAAAATTTCACTAGTGCTTACTTAGGAACAGCGGTAGGAGCATCAGGTGCTATTTATGGAACTATAGTTGCTTTTGCCTTCATGTTTCCTAACGCAGAACTTGCTTTGATGTTTATTCCTGTGCCAATTAAAGCTAAATATTTTGTTCCCGGAATAGTTCTAGTCGATTTATATTTAGGAATCTCTGGTCAATCTATTTTTGGCGGTGGAGGAATTGCCCATTTTGCTCACGTTGGTGGTGCCTTGTTTGGATTTATTATAATGTGGTACTGGAAGAAAAATCAGTTCAACCAAAATCGCTGGAATTAATTCTAAAATTTAATTAGGTAATGAATATAATTGACGACTTAAAATTGCAGTATAAAGCAGGAGGAATAGTTATTAAACTAATTTTCTGGAACGCTGGGTTATTTATAATTCCTTGGCTTGTTTTTACGCTTTTGTCATTTGTAGGATTGAATATTGATTATATGCAATTTGTGAGTTTGTCTTCAAATCCTGAAAATTTGGTTTGGAAGCCATGGTCGCTTTTTACCTATGCTTTTTTTCACGCTGGAATTATGCATATTCTTTTCAATTTGATTGTTTTGAATTTTGCAGGTCGGTTGTTTATGACTTACTTCACAGGTAAGCAATTACTAGGTTTGTATTTGTTAAGTGCTATTTTTGCAGGGATTGTATATGTTTTAGTCTTTTATGTTTTAAATATTAGCGCACCTATCGTTGGTGCTTCAGCAGCTATTATGGCAATTTTAGTAGCAACAGCTACGTATCATCCTTTAATGGAACTTCGTTTATTTATTATAGGCAATGTTAAGTTATGGCATGTTACTGCTTTCATTATAATTGTTGATTTAATGCAATTGCGATCTGAAAATATGGGAGGACATATATCGCATCTTGCAGGAGCTTTTTTTGGATTTATCTTCATAAAATTGCTACAAAATGGAACCGATTTAAGTAAAATCGTAACTGCAGTCTTAGATTTTTTCGTAAATATATTTCGAAAGAAGGAGGGAACTCCTTTTAAGAAAGTACATAAGAATTATAGCAAACCAATTGGGAAGCCCACTTCTAAAATAATCACCAAAGATAAGTCACAACAACAAATTGATGAAATTCTGGATAAAATTAGTCAGTCTGGGTACGACAGTCTTACTAAGGAAGAAAAAGAATTCTTGTTTAAAGTTGGTAAATAGCTCGTCTAGTCCAAACAATTGTTGGAAATTGCGCTTGTAAACTTTTATAGCTAGTTTTATGTATTCTTAAAATCAAAAAAATATACGAAATGAAAAATTTGTCATGGTTTAATAAAGGAATGTTTTTTTTTAATATTGTCCTTACTCTTGTGACTTTCATTGCTTATGTTCTACCATTCTTAGCGCCAAAATCTTTTCCTCTGTTATCGGTTTTGACATTGTTTATGCCGCTATTTTTCGTTTTAAACGCTATGTTTTTTATTTACTGGGCATTTCAATTTAAAAAACAATTGATTGTATCCGGCTTAGTTTTACTGCTAGGAATAACTTTTATTAATAAGTTCTATAAATTTTCTACTCCTCCATTTTCTGTCGAAGAGAAAGATTTTACAGTAATGAGTTATAACGTGCGCTTGTTGAATGTTTTTAAATGGATAGATAGAGATGACGTCCCAGCTGATATTTTGGGTTTTATAAATGATAAAAACCCTGATATTTTGTGCATTCAGGAATATGCTGCTTCCGCTAAGATTGATTTAAAAGTTTATCCACATCGTTATATTTTTACGACCGGAAATCAGATAAAAACGGGACAAGCCATATTTTCCAAATTCCCTATAATTGATCAAGGAAATATTGTTTTTCCAAACTCTAATAATAATGTCGTTTTTGCAGATATCAAAAAAGGAAAGGATATTATCCGTGTTTATAATATGCACTTGCAATCAATCAAAATCTCTCCTGACGTCAATGAAATTGATGAAAATATAGATGTTATTAATCAGCAAAAATCACAGAAACTTTTTAGACGGATTAGCAAAGCTTTTAAACAACAGCAGCAACAAGCAGAAATCTTTAGAGAGCATAAAAACGAATGCAAGTATCCCATTATTATTTGTGGAGACATGAATAATAGTGCTTTCTCGTACGTTTACAGAAGTATTAAAGGGAAGATGAAAGATGCATTCGAAGAAGCAGGAACGGGCTTTGGTGCAACTTATAAATTTAGATATTATCCGGCGAGAATTGACTACATATTTGCTGATGATAAAATGACAGTTAAAAGTTTTGAAAGCTTTCCTGATTTTGTCAATTCAGATCATTTTCCTATAATGACTCGGTTATCGTACGAATAAATATGTTGTTAATTTCAATACTTTTTTGCGTGAGGGATTGAAGTGAAGCTCTTTTTATTGGAGTGATGTTTATCACTTTAATAAAAAAGCGGGAACAAAAAGCCCGACCCAAATTTGTGAGGAGGAATGACGAAGCAATATTTAGGGTCACGCCTAAATAAAATTTGCCTATTTTATAATTAAGGTTTGCTCTTTTAAATAGTCCATCGCGTATTTACCTTCATTAAAAAGCAAATCTAAAACACTCAGATTATTTATAAAACCATATTTATCATCAAATACTTGAGTGTAATTTTGAAATGTGGAATTGTCTTTTTTTCCTTCTACTAAATTTCGTAAATCAATAACAGAATTATCCCCGATTTCATGAAAGTATTCGAGAGTTTTGCCAAAGTCTACTTTCATTCGCATGCATTTTAGCACAATTTCAAGTACCTCAAAATTGAGGTCAAGTAGGAATATATACTTTCGATCAAAAATGGGACGAAGGTCATCTTCAAAAAATTCGAAAAACGGCGAACTTCTATATGCGGTTTCTAAAGATTTAAAATGCTGTTTTTGCCAATCAAATTCTGGCTCAATTTTAATATCCTTAGTTTTTTGTCTGTTTTCTTTCGAATGTTTTATGGGAATATTTAATAGCTGAATTCCATTAGGACTGTAAATGTAGGTGCGGTTGCGATTAGTTTGCTTTTGGAAATTATCCTCTACTTCAAAAGTTACATTTTCAGATTGCGCTATAGCCACAAAATGACTTATTGATGGGAAATAGGTAGGGTGCAATAGCGTATTCATTTTTTTATTAAATTTTAAAGTTTAAAGTTCGAGGAAATAATTTGAGTTACTGCCTCAAACTTTAAATTCTAGTAACTAAACTTTAGACTCTTTTCGTTTTTTCCAAAAGTATTCTCCAACGAAGAAAATTACTAATCCAAGAAGAAATAGCTTAAAATAAGATTGTGGTTGACCTTCGCCGCTCACCGTAGTGAACACTCTGTCCCAACGTATTTTATTTATTCCTTTACCATTTGGATCAATACTTAGCCAAATAAAAACTGGTTTACCTACAATATGATTTTCAGGGACGAATCCCCAATAACGACTGTCCTCAGAGTTGTGACGATTATCTCCCATCATCCAGTAATAATTTTGAGCAAAAGTATAACTATTTACTACCTCACCGTTAATTCTAATTTCTGATCCGGTAACTTTCAATTCATTATTCTCGTAATCAGTTATTATCGCTTTATACAATGGTAATGTTTCCATTGTTAAAGCCACCGTTTTTCCTTGTTGAGGGACATATATTGGACCATAATTATCTTTATTCCACTTATTAATATGAGGAAAAACGCCGTTATCAGCAGTTTTAGATATTTGTCTTACAACGGCTGTAATGCCAGGTGTGTTTTCGAATTTTAAAGCTCCAGCTTCAGTTAACGCACTTAAAATTAGTGTGTCTCTTTTAGTGTCATCAGTAAAAAATGCCGGATCTGTGATGTCTAAATCTTTAAACAAATATTCTAAATTCACAGGAGTTTTTCCGTCAAAAGCAATTTTATATGAAAATTGTGGTTTTGCACGCTCTGGTAATTGCAATATTTTACCATCTATATATACAATTCCATCTTTGATTGATAGACTGTCACCAGGAATTCCAACACATCTTTTAACATAATTTGACTTTTTATCTACAGGTTTGTAAGCGCGTCTTTTTGATGTGTCAAAAAATTTGTAAACGGTATCGACAGGCCAGTTAAAAACTACAATATCAGTGCGGTCAATATTTTGAATTCCGGGCAATCTCATGTAAGGAAGTTGCGGATAGGTCAAATAAGATTTTAATTTTGTCAATGGAATCGAGTCGTGGACCATTGGCAAAGCAATAGTTGTCATAGGAACACGCGCTCCATAATTCATTTTACTCACAAATAAAAAGTCACCAACAAGTAATGATTTTTCAAGTGAAGAAGTTGGTATAGTATACGGCTGAATTAAATAAGTATGTACTATTGTAGCAACAATAACTGCAAACAGTAGGGAACTGATTGTGTCAGCTGTTTTGCTTTGAGGTGTTAGACTTCTATCTGCTATATATTCTAATTTTTGAGTATAGTTTACATAATAAATGTAAAAGCCAAGCGTAGCGATTCCTAAGAAGGTATCTAAGGCAGATCTTTTTCCAAAACTGCGTAAGGTTTCAACCCAAACTACTGGAAAAATGATTAAATTTATTATCGGAAGGAATAATAAAATAGTCCACCAAGTAGGTCGTTTTATAATCTTCATTAAAACAATCGCGTTGTAGACAGGTACAGCTGCTTCCCAACGTTTTCTTCCTGCACTTTCATATAGTTTCCATGTTCCTAAAAAATGTACGATTTGAACAAGTAGAAAAAATATAAACCACTGATATACTGACATAATATGCTATTTTGATTTTGATATTTGCCAATCTTATTATTTTGGCAGTCTTTTCTTTTATTAATTTATTCTTGGATTTAGAAACTCTAATTTCTGTTCTAAATCGTTTTTAAAGCTCGAGTACGTCTTTCATTGTGAAAACACCTTCTTTGCCCACAATCCATTCAGCAGCAATTACGGCACCAAGAGCAAAACCCTCACGATTGTGCGCGGTATGCTTGATTTCTATTGCATCAACAGCTGAATTGTACGTTACGCTGTGTGTACCTGGTACAGTACCTATTCTTTTGGTTTCGATATGTATTTCATTTGCAGTTGCGTTTTCCAAAGTCCATTCATTGTATGAGCTATTTTCAATAATACCTTTTGCAAGTGAAATCGCAGTTCCGCTGGGCGCGTCAAGTTTTTGAGTGTGATGAATTTCTTCCATTCCAACGGAGTAGGAATCAAATTTAGACATGATTTTTGCTAAATACTCATTGATTTCAAAAAATATATTTACTCCTAAGCTAAAATTAGAACTAGATATAAACGCCCCTTTTTTATCGGTACACAATTGAACCATTTCTTCGTAATCCTCTAACCATCCTGTTGTACCTGAAATTACTGGCACATTAGCGTGAAAACAACTTGAGATGTTTGAAACTGCCGCAGATGGAACACTAAAATCGATAGCGACGTCAGCATTAGAAAGACCTTCGAAGGTGTTGTTTTCGTCTTTTTTCAAAACGATTTCATGACCTCTTTCAATCGCAATTCTTTCAATCACTTGTCCCATTTTTCCGTATCCTAAAAGCGCAATTTTCATTCTTTTATTTTTTTTAATTTTTGTGTAATTTGATATGACTTAAAGTAAAAACGCTTTAAAGATTCCATTATAATATTCGAACAAAAATTATTCATTCAAAACTTTTTCAATCTTCAGTAATTAAAATAATTTACTACTGTAATTAAAACTAAATCTACTTTCATTAAAAATTATAACTTTCTAATTTTATTCAGAAATTTAATAACGGACATAATTTCTATTACTAATCCATCTTTATAAGCACTAAACTAAAAGCTATAGTTAAGCGTTAGTCCCACATTTGTTTTGAATGTTACATCGTTAGGATAAAGTACTGGTCTTACTGATAAATTCTCATCAACATTAAATTGGATTAAAGCCGCGTCTACGTTTGCGTCAATAATGTTCAGAGCATAAAAAGCAATTGTAACTAAGGCTGATAAATCACGATTTCTTTGATAGAACTTTTGCCCAGCGATTAATCTATTGTTGTCTAGAAAAGCCAAGTCATCCGTCACATAGCCCTCAAGTCTACTCTTGTAAGCATCTCTATACTGATGGTATTTTTTATTATTATCCACATAAAAATAGATACTTGTTCCTAAAGCCCCGTAAACTAAAGGTATTTTCCAATATTTCTTATTATATGCTTGTCCAAGACCAGGTAATACCGCTGAAAAAAACGCAGCTTTGGCAGGAGTCAATGGATCAATATCTTTAGACTTTAATGTGTCTTTAGCAACTAGAACTCCCTCGGTCTTCGCTTGAGCAAAAACAGTTGCGGTTCCAGTTGTAAGAAAGAATAGAACTATGAATATAATCTTACTCACTACTCGTTAATTAATTTAATGATTCTGTTGAAGTCTTCTTCAGAATGGAATGGAATTGTAATTTTTCCTTTGCCATTTCCAGCGACTTTTACATCCACTTTTGTGCCAAAGTAATTTGTAAACTTACTTTTTTGAGATTCGCCTATTTCAAATGAAGCAGCTTTTGTTTTACTTACTGGCTTTGGTTTTAAGCTTTCTTGGTAATTTTTAACAAGTGCTTCTGTGTCGCGAACCGAAAGATTTTGACTAACAATTTTTTGATAGATATCAGTTTGTATGTCTTGGTCTTCAATGTTTATAATTGCACGACCGTGACCCATACTGATAAAACCGTCGCGAATCCCTGTTTGAATAATTGGATCTAGTTTTAAAAGGCGTAAATAATTTGCAATTGTAGATCGTTTTTTACCAACACGCTCACTCATTTGCTCCTGTGTCAATTGAATTTCGTCAATCAATCGCTGGTATGAAAGTGCAATCTCGATAGGATCTAAATCATGACGCTGAATGTTTTCCACAAGTGCCATTACGAGCGACTCATTGTCATTAGCAATTCTGATGTATGCGGGAACGGTTTTTAATCCAACTAAAGTTGAAGCACGAAGACGTCGTTCACCAGAGATTAATTGGTATTTATTAAAATCTAATTTTCTAACAGTAATAGGTTGGATTACACCTAATTCCTTGATCGAAGTAGCTAACTCTCTCAATGATTCCTCATTGAAATTACTTCTAGGTTGAAATGGATTTATTTCAATAGCTTCAATTTCAAGCTCAATAATATTACCTACAACTTTATCTGCATTTTTATCATCTACAGATTTGATATCGTTTTCAGGATCTTTTAGTAATGCCGATAAACCTCTTCCTAAGGCTTGTTTTTTTATTGCTTTTGCCATAAAACTATTTGCTGTTTTTCTTGATAACTTCCTGAGCTAAGTGGAGGTAATTAGTTGCGCCTTTGCTAGTTGCATCATAATTGATAATGCTTTCGCCAAAACTTGGTGCTTCGCTTAATTTCACATTTCTTTGAATAATTGTGTCAAAAACCATATCGTTAAAATGCTTTTGAACCTCTTCAACCACTTGATTCGATAAACGTAATCTAGAGTCAAACATGGTTAAAAGTAATCCTTCAATATCTAAGTCTGGATTGTGTATTTTTTGGATACTTTTTATCGTATTTAATAATTTTCCTAAACCTTCTAAGGCAAAATATTCACATTGAATTGGAATAATAACGGAATCGGCTGCAGTAAGAGCATTCAATGTTAATAGTCCTAGTGATGGTGCACAATCAATAATGATAAAGTCATAGTCATCTTTCACGCTTTCTAATGCTTGTTTAAGCATATATTCACGATTTTCTTTATCGACTAATTCTATTTCAATGGCAACAAGATCGATATGTGAAGGAATAACATCAACGTTTATAGCGGAACATTTGATTATAGCCTCTTTAGGAGTGTTACTATGTTCCAGAATTTGATACGTACCAATGACAACAGACTCAACGTCAATTCCCAATCCAGAACTGGCATTTGCCTGTGGATCAGCATCAATAAGAAGTACTTTTTTTTCTAAAACGCCTAATGAAGCGGCAAGATTAACTGATGTTGTAGTCTTTCCAACGCCTCCTTTTTGATTAGCAATCGCAATGATTTTGCCCATTTATTTTTGTAAATTTTGAACCGTAAAAATACAATTATTTATGGTTTCTAAAAATCTATTTTGCAAACATTTCTTAATGTCTGATTCCTTGCTGATTGATGATTTTTAATTCTATCGACGATTAATTTTTAAAGGAGCTATTCCAGCTATACACTTCAAGTTCTCGCGCTGATTCCTGTTTTTTCTAAAGCCTTAAAAGGAGCTCGCTCCGGTCGCTCTTTTCTGTCAAGAAAAAATGGAATGTGATCGAAGCTTTTCGCTACGATCTGGGCTAGGAATTGAGTGATAATTCTAAGTACTTTAGTATTTTGGAGTTTTTATGACTCTCGAACATAGATTCAATCAGAAATACCAAAATTCAGGTTTGTCTAAATCTTTAAACATAATGTAGTTAACTAATAAGAAGACTTATACTATAGATTAAATGCATGTAATTGCTATGGATTAAAAGTATGTAAAGATTGCACAGAAATCAGAAAGTATCTTCGCTGCGTCTCAAGTTCAAGTTTTAGGTCTAAAAATAGGGGTACAAAAAAAGCCGAACATTGCTGTTCGGCTTTTTGTCGGGGTGGCAGGATTCGAACCTGCGGCCTTCCCGCCATTGCGGGACGCTGTAGCTGAGTTTTTGGTTGAACTTTATAATAATCTAATATCTTCTAAATATCTTTTGGCTCCTCTTTTTTTAATTTTTGTTTCTAATTTCACTGCTTGAGAACGATCAACCAATTCAATTTTATAAATTAATTCCCAAGGTTTTCCATATTTCGTTGATAGACTCAAACCAGCGTTATGTCTATATAATCTGTTTTCTAGATTATCTGTTTGCCCAGTGTAGAATTTTAAAGAAGTATTACTAAAAAGGATATAAACCACATACATATGCATTAAATTATCATTACAAAAAAAGCCGAACATTGCTGTTCGGCTTTTTGTCGGGGTGGCAAGATTCGAACCTGCGGCCTTCCCGCCATTGCGGGACGCAATAGGTGAGTGTTACGTTGAATTTTATAAGAATTTAATATCTTCTAAATATCTTTTAGCTCCTCATTTTTTAATTTTAGTTTCTAATTGCACCGCGTGCGAACGATCAACCAATCCAATTTTATAAATTAGTTCCCAAGGTTTTCCATATTTAGTTGATAGACTCAAACCAGCGTTATGTCTGTGTAATCTGTTTTCTAGATTATCAGTTTGCCTTGTGTAGAATTTTAAAGAAGTTCTACTAAAAAGGATATAAACCACATACATATGCATTAAATTATCATTACAAAAAAAGCCGAACATTGCTGTTCGGCTTTTTGTCGGGGTGGCAGGATTCGAACCCTTGGTCTTCCCGCCATTGCGGGACGCAATGGGTGGGTGTTTCGTTGAATTTTATAAGAATTTAATATCTTCTAAATATCTTTTAGCTCCTCTTTTTTTAATTTTACTTTCTAATTGCAAGGCGTGCGAACGATCAACCAATTCAATTTTATAAATTAATTCCCAAGGTTTTCCATATTTAGTTGATAGACTCAAACCAGCGTTATGTCTGTGTAATCTGTTTTCTAGATTATCAGTTTGCCCTGTGTAGAATTTTAAAGAAGTTCTACTAAAAAGGATATAAACCACATACATATGCATTAAATTATCATTACAAAAAAAGCCGAACATTGCTGTTCGGCTTTTTGTCGGGGTGGCAGGATTCGAACCTGCGGCCTCCTGCTCCCAAAGCAGGCGCGATAACCGAGCTACGCTACACCCCGTAATCGGGTGCAAATGTAAAACTTTTTTTTTGTTTCACAAGGAATAATACTAAATTGATTGTGATTATTTGAAAATAGCTAAATGTGATTGTTTTTTGAGCTTAATTTTTAATAAAAAACATACATTTGCAGCACTAAAAATTATAATACAATCGTACTATGTCTGATACAATCGAAAAATTAAAATGTCTTATTATAGGTTCTGGTCCCGCAGGTTATACTGCTGCAATTTATGCTGCTAGAGCTAACATGTTTCCGGTTTTATATCAAGGAATGCAACCTGGAGGCCAACTAACCACAACCAATGAAGTGGAGAACTGGCCAGGTAATCCTGAAGGAATAACTGGACCTGAAATGATGGTTGGACTTCAAGCACAAGCAGAGCGTTTTGGTACTGATGTGCGTGACGGTTGGGCTACCAAAGTTGATTTTTCAGGAGATATTTTTAAAGTATGGATTAATGGAGAGAAAGAATTACACTGTGAATCAGTAATTATTTCGACAGGAGCTTCAGCTAAATATTTAGGTTTACCTTCTGAACAACATTACTTGAAAATGGGTGGTGGTGTTTCTGCTTGTGCAGTTTGCGATGGCTTTTTCTACAGAAATCAAGAAGTAGTAATTGTAGGTGCAGGAGATTCAGCATGTGAAGAAGCACATTATTTATCTAAGCTTTGTAAAAAAGTAACGATGCTAGTGCGTAGTGAAAAATTTAGAGCTTCTAAAATTATGGAAGCGCGTGTTCGTAAAACGGAAAATATTACGATCTTAATGAATCACGATACGATTGAAGTTTTAGGAGACGAGCAAGTAGTAACAGGTGTAAAAGCTTTAAATAAAACTACTAACGAAACTTTTGAGATTCCAGCAACTGGTTTCTTCGTAGCTATTGGGCACAAACCAAATACAGATATTTTTAAAGAATATATTTCACTGGATGAAACAGGTTATATTATTAATACTCCTGGAAGCTCGAAAACTAATGTAGAAGGTGTATTTGTAGCAGGAGATGCTGCAGATCACGTTTATCGTCAGGCGATTACCGCTGCAGGTACTGGTTGTATGGCTGCTCTAGATGCTGAAAGATATTTAGCTGCAAAGGAGTAATCTTCATATCATATAAGTAAATAAAAAGTCCCAATTTTTTAAAATTGGGACTTTTTATTTATAGCTAATCTTCATTTACGTAGATATTTGGAATGAGTTTAAGATATTCAAATTAAAGTAAATATAACTTCGATCCTAATTTTAACCTCTTTGTAAAAGAGGCTCTATTTCAGCTTCTTGATCAATTTAGCTTCATCAGCAAATTTGCGCATCTCTATTTTAGGATTACCTAAAAGTTGGATTTCTGATTTATTAGTAGCGTCGATTATTACCTCTTTTTCGACAAATAAGCTACAGTTGGTATAACTTTCGGTTTTTATTTCAGCGTTTTTTGTGACAAATTTGTTAGCGGTCAACGCTGAGTTATTATCAAGTCTCACTAATGTGCTTGTTGCATTTCCTTCTATTGAAGCAGTTGTTTTTTGATATTGATCTATTTTTAAAATAGAAGTACTGATTAACGCTTTTAAAGTTGCGTTTTTATTTAATTCAACTGTAGTATTATCTGATTTTAGATTGAGCTCTGTTTTCGTTTTGTCGCCTGCTTGAAGTAAAAAATCTTTGGTATTAGCATTAACAAATAATTTCGAGGCATCTTGCGCCTTTATAGTTACTGAGTTCAATAATAGTTCTTGAATTGCATTAATTGAAGACTCATTTTTTGAAGTAATTAGGTTTAAATTATCAGTATAAGTGACTCTTACAATCATTTTTTTGTAATTGCTAGCATGTTTAGTAGTGAAAATTCGTAATGTATTATCATATTGATCAATCGAAATAATATCCTGTAAATTTTCGTCGGCTTCAATTTTTAATTCTGCTCGTTCGCCTCTTTCTAAGTGAATTTCAAGATTGTCCTCCACAATAAGAGCAGTAAATTTATTTATTTCTCTACGCTCTGTGGTTACTGTTTTTGACCCTTTTATTTTTTCCTTCTTTTGTGCGAAAGTTAGCGTTGTAAAAAAAACGAGTAGGAGTATGGTGCTGTATTTTTTCATGATAATAACAATTAGCGGAATTACAAATATAGAAAAATCATCCACTTTTGGTGGATGATTTTTCTATAATACTAAATAATGTTATTTTCTACTTACGCTTCCGCCAGAACTGACATGTTTTTGAATCGTTTTAGGTTGGACTTCATAAGTAATGCTTCCACCACTAGATGCTTCTGCAACTAAATTTACAATTGGGTAAACAGTAATACTTGCTCCACTTGATACATCAGCATCGACTTCGTTTGCTAGGAGCGCTTTTGCTATAATTTCACTTCCACTAGAGGCATTAGTTTTCAGCTTTAAAGCTTTTCCATTAATAGTAATACTACTTCCACTGCTTGTATCACAGCTGATATTTTCTGATTCAATGGAGATGTTAATAGATCCAGCACTTGAAGAACTCAATCGGATACTTTCTCCCTTAAGAACATTTTTGCTTGTGATTGTTGAGTTAGTTGTAGACTCTAATTCTTCAACTATAGGCATTTTAACAGTTATCTTTTTCGAAGTCATGTCCATGAAAGAGTTCTTATCACTTGAAATAACGAGCGTTCCATTTTCGATCTCCGTCTTAATATGCTTTTGAAAATTATCGTCAGCTTCTACTATTATTTCGATTTTATCTCCTTGTTCAATAATTACTTCTAGAGAATTGTTGACTTCAATACTTTTAAAATCACCATCAATGGTTCTTTTTTCGATTGTGACATTTCCGCTTCCTTTTATTGCGTTTAAACTTAATGATTGGTTACAAGATGCAAAAAGTACAGCAGCTAGAGTAACTAAAATAAATTTTGTGATTAACGTGATTATTTTTAGCATGACTAATTTGTTTTAATGATTATACCATCTTTGTTTATCGTCAATCCTTTAAACTTCTTTGTACTATTTTTTACAGTATCACCTTTTACTGTAACACCATTTTCATTGATTGTAATTGAAGTTTGAGTGCTGTCGTTATCCGTTGTTATTTCGTACTCATCAGTTTGTTTATCACTACAGTTGATGCATTTTATTTTATTATCTTCAACTCTGTAAATTTCAGTTGTGGAGTCTGAGTTCCATAAAAAATAATCTCCATCTGTGCGATCGTAGCTCGTCATCGAAGCATCTGGTTTCAACAAAGTACCTTTTGGTAGATATAAAGTGATTTCAATTTCCTGATCTCTATACTTGTTTTTCAAATCAGTTAGTAAGAAATTGTCTAAAGTCAAATGACTTCCTTCAATGCTGTAACTATATTTGATTTGTCCCGCTCTGTTTTTTGCTTCAGATAATGATTTACCTTTCGCTTCCTTCTCAATTTGAATGTAAGCTACTTTTTCATCTGTTCTTTCAATTCTCAAACTTACTTGATTCGAATAAATAACATCCGTTCCTGTTGAATCTTGAGTAATCATAAAATTATTACGATCTCTAATATTTTTTGCAAAGTAGTCACTGTGCTTAAACTTGATAAAAAGTGTATCTGTAGCTTGTAAATTAATATTTTCTTTTTTAACAACTCTTCCATCAACTGCAAAGGCACTGGCTTGTTTTACACCAATAGAAATCAATAGTGCTATCGAAATGATCCAAAGAGCTAGAAGAGTGTATTTTGCAACATTTCCAACCGACTTTAAACTTGGAGACACTAATTTAAAACCTAAAAGCATCAAAAAGAAATTAGGAATAGCTACTGCTGTGAAAAGTAATAATCCAAAAACCCAGATAGGATAATCTGTAAAATTTCCAGATTCTATAAATTGATGAAACGGAAAGTTGCTAAAATTTGTTGAACCTAATGTTAATGCTCCTACTAAGAAAACAATGATCATTGCTAAACCAGCAAGAATTAAAATTATACCTAGAAATTTTGCGAAGATTTTAAAAACGGTAGTGATAAAATCTCCAAAAGAGTTTCCCAATTTATCAGCGCCACTTCTAATTTGATTTCCGTATTTGTCGTAATCAACATTTTTTAGTTTGTCAGAAACATTTTCAAACTCTTCTCTTACTTTTTTTTCAATATTCGAAATCGTCACAGGTTCTCCAGTCATCTCAAGTTTCTCAGTCGTAGTAATAGCCTCAGGAGTTACAATCCAAAGAATGATATATGCTAAAATTCCAGTTCCAAAACCTGCAAAAACTAATAATATTAGAACTATTCTTATCCAAACAGCATCAATACCAAAATAGTATCCCAATCCTGAAGCAACGCCACCTATCATACCTTTTTCCTTGTCACGATATAATTTTTTAGTGCTTCTTGAAGTAGTGTTATTGTAAGTAGGTCCCGCAGTAGCTTCATCTTCGATGATGTAATCTTCAGGCTGTCCCATAACCGCTATAACTTCATCTACATCTTTTAATCCTATTACGTGTTTATCGCTTTTTTGCTTTTCGAAAAGTAATTCTGAAACACGCATTTCAATATCTTTTATTATTTCGTCATGACCTGAAGAGTTAGATATAGAGCGTTTTATGGCATCAAAGTAACGAGTCAGTTTTTGGAATGCATCTTCATCGATGTGAAAGAACATTCCACCTAAGTTTATATTTACAGTTTTGTTCATGACTATTGTTTTTGGTTGGTTATAAGGTTTACAGCATCAGACAATTCAGTCCAAGTGCTATTTAGTTCGTTTAAAAATGTTTGTCCTATTTCGGTTAGACCGTAGTATTTTCTAGGTGGTCCTGATGTAGATTCTTCCCAACGGTAGTTTAGCAAACCGTCGTTTTTGAGTCTTGTGAGCAGCGGATAAATTGTGCCTTCCACCACTAGTAATTTTGCGTTTTTTAAAGTGTCTAATATCTCAGATGTGTATGCATCTTTTTCTTTCAATACTGATAAGATGCAAAACTCGAGAACACCTTTGCGCATCTGGGCTTTTGTGTTTTCAATGTTCATAATTCGTTTGTTTTGTTTTTGTGTTGATTAAACTGTTCTCTTTTTGATTGATGTGCCAGTCTGATTACCTGGCGTGCTGATGATTTTGATTTTCTTGGAGCTAATTCCCGCTTTACATTGCAATCTTTTTTTTGCCGCGGCTAAAAAAAAAAGGATTTTCATTGCAATCTGGGCTAGGGTATTCGTGTTATTTCATGTCTCGAATTCTAATTTCGTTTTTCTATTTATTTTATAAACGGAATTGTTATTGGGTATTTAAAGTATTCTCCATTTGATGTTTTGATTCCTGCATAAATAATTAGAAAAAACTCTGCCACTTTCAACATTCCAAATATTAGAAGACTTGTTAGGCCAAGAGTTAATAATCCAATATTATCATGCAAATTGAAATTTGACATATTAAAACTATTCTCATTAATAATTGTTGTGAACGGAATATTATTGAAAATTGAAATTAGAAAACAAGGAATGGCGATCATAATTAACAAAATGGAATATAAGAATAGACTTAATTGAAAATTTAAAACTTGCTTTCCATTATGATTTACAAATTCTGATTTGTCTTTTTTAGAACTCCAAAGTAGTATTGGAAAGATATAATTCCCAAATGGAATAAAATATTGTGTTAATGAAATTAAGTGTGTAAAAGCTGCGATGTTTTTGTCAGTTGTTGATTCCATGATTTTTTGATTTTGATGATGATTGAAACTTTTTTAGAATACTAATTGGCCTACCTAGTAATTTCTTATGCAAATATATATCTAAAAGACAGTATCTTGTTTCGCATAGTACCTAAAATTAACATAAAATTAACAAATGTATTTTATATGTACGCATACTATTTTTTTGTATTTTAGCAAAAAAACCACTGATAATGAAACTTACCGTATCAAAACTTAATAATTTTTTGTTGTTTAAATTACCTTCTGCATTTATCTGTGGAGTACGAGTAAAGGAGATTAACGAAAACAAATGTGTAGTTTCTGTCAAACATAGATGGATTAATCAAAACCCTTTCAATTCCATGTATTTTGCAGTACAAGCAATGGCTGCAGAGCTTGCGACTGGTGCATTAGTAATGTTCCAAATCCAAAAAAGCGGTAAAAAAATTTCTATGTTGGTTGCGAATAATAAAGGTAATTTTACTAAAAAAGCGACTGGAAGAATAACTTTCGTTTGTAACGACGGACATTTAATAGAAAAAGCGATTCAAGAAACTCTAGCAACAGGAGAGGGTCAAACATTCTGGATGAAGTCCATAGGAACAGATGAAAAAGGAATTCAAGTATCTGAAATGGATTTTGAATGGAGCGTAAGAGCAAAATAAATAATTACCATTAAAAGCTATAAATACAAAATGCCTCTGAAATCTCAGAGGCATTTTTTGAATTTAATACAAAAAGTAAGTACTAAAATTAGCATTTCTTACCTGAACCGGAATCACATTTTTTTCCTTCTGCTTTGCATTTTGCTTGACATTTTGCTACTTCAGCTGCAGTCATTTCCTTTGATTTGGAGTCTTTTTTAACACAACAAGACTCTTTTTTCGCTTTATCTTTACTACTAGTCTTTACCTCTTGCGCACTCGTATTGATAGTTAAGAATGCAATTGCTAAAAATGTCACTATTTTCTTCATGGATTATATTTTTAAAACTTTAATTTATTTTTTCTACTGTTAGTTAGTATTCAAATATATACAATATTGTAAATCAATTTTATAAATCTTAATATTATTTGCTTAAAGCAAAATTATATAAGTTAAAGTTGAATTTACGCTTCCATTACTTTTTAAATAATTGTAAGCATGTTAATGAGTTTGATTTAACCCAGTTAAAATTAGAAGTATTGTTAGGGGAAAAAACTTCTCGATTAAGAGAGGTTTTTAATCAACAAGCCCTAAAATCGAAATCACTTTCTACTTTAGGGCTTGTTATAAACTATAATTTAAATCTTTAGTAATGCCATCTCACAAATGCTTCCATTGCTGCATAATTTGAAAGTCCAAGTTGGATGTATAATTCAGCAGTTTCTTTATTTCGATCTTCGGCTCTTTGCCAAAACTCTCTAGCATCAGATCCTTGGAATACTACACCATCTTTTTGAGATTGATGTTTAAAAATTCCATGTCTTTTATCCAATACTTGATCAGGACTCATTGGTACTGCCATTTCAACCTCATCAATTCCCCATTCTTGCCAAGCACCTCTGTACAACCAAACCCAGCAATCTTTCATAAAGTCTTTTGATTTTAGATTTTTCACAGCGCTGAAAATAGCATCTAAACAAACTTTGTGTGTTCCGTGCGGATCTGCTAAATCTCCAGCAGCATAAATTTGGTGTGGTTTTATTTTTTCAATTAAGTCCATCGTTAATTGAATATCTTCTGGACCTAAAGGTTTTTTCTCAATTTTTCCAGTCTCGTAAAACGGAAGTTCCATAAAATGAATTTGGTCATCAGTTAGTCCTACGAAGTTACTTGTAGAACGCGCTTCTCCTTTTCGAATCAATCCTTTTAGATATCGCACTTCAGGAATGTCTATTTCGCTATTCCTTTTGTTTTTTAGAAATTCTATTGCTTTTTGATAAATAGTATCAGCTTCTGGGCTTTTTATTCCAAATTTATCATTGTAATCACATACAAAACGTGCAAAACGCAGCGCTTCATCATCAGCGACAGCAATGTTTCCGGAAGTTTGGTAGGCAACGTGCACTTCATGACCTTGCTGCTGCAAACGCATAAATGTTCCGCCCATACTTATAATGTCATCATCTGGATGTGGACTAAAGATAAGGACTCTTTTACGAGCTGGTTCTGCTCGTTCTGGACGATTGGAATCATCAGCATTTGGTTTTCCGCCTGGCCAACCTGTAATGGTATTCTGTAAATTATTAAAAATTTTAATGTTGATATCGTAAGCTGGACCAGAATCTGCAAGTAGATCGCTCATCCCATTTTCGATGTAATCAGCGTCTGTTAGCATTAAAATTGGTTTTTTAAGATCAAGAGCTAATCCTAAAACGGCCTTACGAGTCAATTTTTCAGTCCATTCAATTTTGTCAACTAACCACGGTCTATTAATTCTTGTCAATTTCGAACCTGCTTCTTTATCTAAAACAAAAACGGCATTGTTGTGCTCTTGTAAGAATGAAGCAGGAACTTGATTTGTAACTGCTCCTTCAACTGAAGATTCAACAATATTTGCTTTCCCTTCTCCCCAAGCCATTAAAATGACTTGCTTAGCTTCCATTATTTTTTTAACACCTAATGTGATAGCGGTACGAGGCGTATTATTCAATCCAGAAAAATCTTTACTTGCAGCTACTCTTGTAATATGATCTAAAGCAACTAATCTTGTTTTAGAGTTTTGAAGTGAACCTGATTCGTTGAAACCGATGTGTCCGTTTCCTCCAATTCCTAATATTTGTAAATCGATTCCACCTAGAGCTTCAATTTTTTCTTCATAACTAGCACAATAATCTGCGATTTGCTCTTTTGATAAAGTTCCATCAGGAATATTATAATTTTCAGGTAAAATATCTACGTGATTTAGTAATAATTCCTTCATGAATCGAACGTAACTATTAATAGAATCTGGTTCCATTGGATAGTATTCATCAAGATTAAAAGTGATTACATTTTTAAAGCTCAGTCCATCTTCTTTATGCATGCGAACTAATTCAGCGTACAAACCCTTTGGCGAAGACCCAGTTGCTAATCCTAGGACGCAAGGTTGATTTTTTTCTTGTTTTGACTTAATAACTGCTGCAATTTGTTTTGCCACAGCTTTAGACGCATAAGATGAATTTTCGAAAACGATGGTATCGATATTTTCAAATCTTTTTTCAAAATCAGTAGCCTTGTCGATATTACTTTTTAACATTATCTGTTTTATTTAGAAATTATGGTATTATTTTTTATTATTTTCTTGACCAGCTTCTATATTTATGTCCTTTAATCGCAAAGAAAAGAATCATAAAATAGGCAGGTAAAAGCATTACGTAAGCAAGTTGGTTTCCGCTTTTGGCAGTTGCGGTGATTCCTGCTTCTTCATTTGAAACATTTATCATTTCAGCGAGATAGCCGTAAAATAATGGGAAAACAGCTCCTCCAATAATACCCATTACTAAAATAGCACCTGCTATTTTTGTGTAGCCACCAAGATCTTGAAGTGCCAATGGCCAAATAGCCGGCCAACACAATGCGTTAGCAAGTCCCATTAATGCAACAAGTATAATTACTAATGGCATCGCTGGTAAAAATGGTAATTGAATCATTATCGAAGCATCAATATAAACAATTAATAAAACTAAAATAATTCCTAAAATTCCTGAAGCTTTAAGTGCAGTAACTTGTGAAACATATTTTGGTATTAATGAAATTCCCAAAAGATATCCAATCACCATCGCAGTCATAGTAAAGGAAGTAAGTTTTAAATATAAATCTCCATTTTCTCCATAAACTCCTAATTGCTTACCAAATTTTCCTATTGTGTCTCCTGCAATAACTTCAGCTGCAACGTAAAGTATCAAAGTGATTACTCCTAAAACTAATTGCGGAAACTTAAAAGCATTAGCCATTTGTTTCCAAATATTTTGTTTTGAAACATTACCATCTTGATCTAAATCTATTTCTGGCAAAGGCGATAAACGAATTATTCCCGCTAAAATTAATATTACAATTCCCATGTAGATATAAGGAGTTTGTAATTGTAAAGCTAATGCGTCAAGAGCTTGAGCTTTTGTCTCAGCATCAAGTGCAGCAATTTTATCTGCTGTGTAGTCCTTCATGTTTGACAAAACCAGTGCAGTCAGTGCTAATGGCGCGATAAAACCTGCTAATTTATTGGCAAGTCCTAAAATACTAATTCTCGCAGCTGCACTTTCTCGTGGCCCAATTACGACAACGTAAGGATTTGCAGCTGTTTGTAAAATTGCTAATCCAGTTCCCATAACAAATAGTGCAACTAAGAAAAATAAAAATGTTCTTGTTTCAGCAGCAGGATAAAACATAAAAGCACCTATCGCAATAACAATTAAGCCTAATGAGACTCCATTTTTATAACCTACTTTTTCGATTACCCAAGATGATGGGATTGCCATAACAAAGTACGCGATGTAAAAAGCAAAAGCAACAAAGTAAGCTTGAGACTCCGTTAACTCACACGCTAATTCAAAAAACGGAATTAGCGGTCCGTTTAACCAAGTTACAAAACCTAAAATGAAAAACAATAAGGTTAAAATAACCATCGGAATCAATACACTGCCTTGTTCTTTACCTGCAGTACTTTTAATTTGGGTCATATTTTATATTTTTAGCAATGATGAAAATTATATTTCGATTGTTTGGAATCAACTCTACTTTATAGACGAGCTTATTTTAGTTTTCCCAGTTTAATTCAGGATAATGCTTCTTTAAATATTCTTTTACTTCAGCAATATCTTCTTTTGCCGTTAAATCTGGTACATGTTCAGAAAAAGGAATTCCTAATGCGCTGTCTGGATTATCTTTTAGAGAGTTTAAAAGAACTGTTGGAAGTTCTTTCTCATCTCTCTCGGGATGAACGGGACAATTTTTAAGATAAGGGTAAAGTAGTTCGCCATTAAATTTAAAAGCGTTCATACTCACTCTTAATTTTCCTTCACTGTCTTTATATTCTTCCAGAACATCAGCCGAAGGTTTTTCAAGAATGTCTAATAAAAATCCTTCCTTATTAAGTTTTGCGATTGCAAAACGGGAAATGCGCTCTAGTGGAAATTCCATAGCGTCTCTATCGTAACTGATAAATGCATTTGGACAATCAGTTTCCCTTAATGCTAATAAAGCATCGGTTGAATATAAGTTATCACTGTTGCAAACAGAGTATGATTGCGAATTTAATTCTGGATATTGTTCAACAGCTTGATATAACGCATCAGCTGTTCCAAATGGTTTTACTCGACCTTCAGGAATGTATTGAGTTGCAAAAGAAATATTAAGGCCATGAAAATCATTATTTTTAGTTTCATTACCATAAAACTCCTTAAATAAATCGCCCTGCTCTCCAATAATGATGTAAATATTTTTATATCCTGCTCTTTTTGCATTCAATAAAAGATAATCTAATAATGGTCGGCCATTTGGTCCAACACCTATTAAACCTTTACTTCTCTCGTTAGCTTGTGCAATTTCTTCAGCAGATAAGTTTTCTAATCCAACTTGTTTTTTCATTCTTGATGAAGCTCCACCAGCTAAAATCACTAAATTAGTATGCATAATTATTTTTTTAAATTTTAATATATTTATTCGATTCTCGATCCTGGATCGACAGTTACTGCGTACGCTTCGACTGCACCAGCTGCAAGTAAAGCTTCAACTATAGGAGCTTCTTTACCCGGTTCTGCCATTACAACAATGCTTCCGCCGCCGCCTGAACCAACAATTTTTGCACCATAAGCACCAGCTTTCAATGACGCATTAATCATATCGTCAATTCTTGGAACAGTTATTTTTAGTAAATCTCTCAACACCTCGTGATGCTGATTCATTAATGATCCTATTTTCTTTAAGTCAAGAGCTGGTTTTTGAAATTCAATTAAAGCCATTTTTGTATAATGGTGATTTTTAATAGCTGCTTCAAAGAAAGGAATTAAGCGATCCGGCAAATAGTTAAGATACTTGTCTAAATCTTCGATTTCTGTAGTATTTAAATCAAATTCAGGAAAATGCTCTTTAATTGTGCCAATTGCCATCAGTGCATTTCCTTTTAAATCGCCAATTAATCCAATTGTCTCCTTTGGAACTCCAGAAACACCTGTTATTAAGCCTCCTAATTCTGTACCGATTACTGTAAAAGAAAAAGGATCTCTAGTATCAATGTGAACGATGTTTCCAACACCAATACTGTAATGATCCATCATACCTCCAGGTTCACCATGTTC
The DNA here is from genome assembly GCF_003688495.1 of Flavobacterium weaverense. GTDB lineage: Bacteria > Bacteroidota > Bacteroidia > Flavobacteriales > Flavobacteriaceae > Flavobacterium > Flavobacterium weaverense. The sequence goes on from NZ_REFH01000010.1 coordinate 326,302, forward strand.
AACCACTTCAGAAAGATACCCCATTTTAGAAATAAACTCGGGAGTGATTTCCTCGTTAGCGCCAAATGCATGTACCAAGAAATTAATCCAAGCAAGCAATAATGCAGATGAACTTGAGGTTCCTGAATTTATAGGGATATTTCCAGTTACTGTAATGTCATAACCAAAATCTGGCACACAACCATTTCTTCTCAGGACGCGTAGTGAAGAGGCAAAATAATCGCGTGGTGCTAAATCAGTGAATATTTCGTTGATATCGATTATTCGCACTTGATTGATATCGACCATATTTATTTTAAATACTCCCGTATCGTTCTGCTTTGCTGTCAGTTTTATACTTCTGCTGATTGCACAAGCAATAACTGGTAATCCAAGATAATCTTGATGATCTCCAAAAAGACATGTTCTGCCGGGTGCTAATGAGATTATTTCTTTCACTTTAAATATGTTAAAAATATTATTAAACGGTTGTAAAAACTAGGTTTATCTACTATTAATATAAGTCTTTTGTCGAAAAAATTACTACTTTAATAGCTTTGAACTACGAAACTATATATTTTATTTAATAAAAACAAATGAATTAATAAAAAATGTGTTCGAACACATTTTTTATTAAGAATTGCCCTTATTGGATTATTATTGATTAATGATATATTTGATTTTGTTTTCATCTCACAAGAACCTTTCAGTTAAAATTTTTGCTTACTTATTGAAAATTTTGAAAAAAAACGCCTTTCTTTTTTTCGAAAATAAATATTGTTTCTTGAATCAAAATTCAGATTTTAAAAAGATACTTCGGTATTTAAACTTTGAGATCTTAATATGGAAAGCATAATTTTTTTAAAAACGTAATCTACTCTTATCTTTAAAAATAAAAGTAGGAAGATAGTAATTTTTGTGACAACATTTAATTTTCTTAAAATTTTAGATGGAGGTGAGCAAATAGAAATTAAAAATCAAAACGGTTTCATACAAAGTTTTTATATATTTGTCGATTATGGATAAAAAACTTACAATTAAAGATATTGCTGCATTGGCTGGGGTTTCTAAAGGCACAGTAGATCGAGTGTTGCATAAAAGAGGTAAGGTATCTCAAAAAGCTTTTGATAGTGTAAATGCTGTTTTAAGTGAAATAGATTATCAGCCCAATTTAATTGCTCGAAATTTAAAAAATAATAAGATCTATTCTATTGCTGTAGTTCTTCCTAATCCTAGTTTCGATTCATACTGGCTTCCTTGTGTTAAAGGAATCGATGAAGCAATTAAAGAATTCAAAGCCTTTAATTTGTCTATAAAATGTCATTATTTTGATCCTGAAAGTACTGAATCATTTGTTGAAGTTAATAATACAGTTTTAGCGCTTGCACCAGATGCTGTTTTATTAGCTCCCTTATTTTATAAAGAAGCGCTACTAGCTATAGGTTTGTATCAGGAAAAAGAAATAATTGTAAGTACATTTAATAATCAGCTGCAAACCGACCAAAACTTAAATTTTGTTGGTCAAGACTTATATAGAAGTGGTCGAGTGGCAGCCAAATTACTACATTCGATATCAAGAATTGGGAAAGTTGCGATTATACATATTAACGAGAGATATAAGAACGCCGTTCACATGCAGGAAAAAGAACGGGGCTTTAGAAAATACTGTTTTGAAAGTGGTATAGAAGATTCTAACATAGTTACTTTGAAACTAAAAAATCCAAATATAGAATCTACTTTTAGAAAGTTTATTGATGAAAACCCAACTATTGAAGGTGTTTTTATAACTACCTCCAAGGCATATCAAATAGCAGAAATTATAGATGATTTAAACCGCAGTGATATAGCAATAATTGGTTATGACTTAATTCAAGAAAATATATCTTATTTAAATCGCGGTGTGATCGATTTCTTAATTCATCAAAATCCGAAGCGCCAGGCTTATCTTGGCTTAGCAGAATTAGTCGATCACTTTATTTTTGGTAAAGAAATTCCAGCAGTCACTTTACTACCGCTTGATATAGTAAATTCGGAAAATGCATTTTTTTATTTAACTTAATATTTAGTTACTTCTTTTTTTTAATAGATATAAAGTCAGATGTCCCTTTTTGAGATTTGGATGCTTCCAAATATTTTATATTTTGTTAGATTGCAGTTTTAGAATAATTCATAAAATAATTCATTTTGAAATTGCAGTAATCCTAATTTAAAATGATATAATATAAAAAGCGCTTATTCTAAATTCGTCCTCTCTGTTTACCTTATATAAGGATAGATCTATGTTTAAGCGCAGATGATTAAAACCCCAACATCGAAAAGGAACGAAAGACATTAGATCTTCAATAAAGTTAGATTTAATCGTTGTTAGTTCACACCATTTACTTTCATTTTTATTTTTAAATAAATCATTATTATTTTTAAAAAAAAATCGCATTCAAAAATCTTCTCATTATTATTTAAAGGTACTTTTTTTATTTCATGGTGATTTTAACTTCTAGTGTCGCCAACGGAAGGAAATTTAATGTGATTTTATGATATTTGATTCCATGACAGCTATTTTTAATACAATTTTAAAAAAAGTCTATCCTAATATTAGATATCATATTCCGTAGTGTGCATGATCTCTTTTAGTACAAAGTAACTTTCTAATACCCCAATGTTATCAATTTTTGAAAGCTTAGATCTTATAAATTCATGATAAGCATCAAGGCTTTCTAAATTTATCTTTAAAAAAAAATCAACTTTCCCGGCCATATGATAGCATTCTTGAACTTCCTTAATTGCTTTAATTTGACTGTCAAATTTATCAATAAATCCTTCATTATGATATCGTAAGGAAACCATACAAATTGCGGTAATCGGCTTGTTAACTAACTTTTTATCAATTAAAGCTACATATTTTTTTATGTATCCTTTTCGTTCTAAATATTTAATTCTTTCATATACAGGCGATGTGGTTAAATGCAGTGATTCAGCAATATCTTTAGTGGTTTTTTTTGAATCTTCCTGTAAAATCCTTAATATTTTGATATCTATTTCGTCTAGTCTTTCCATATCCAGTTAAAATTGCTTTATGTTAAGTGTTTCATTACGTCTTAAAGCAAAAATATCTAAATTATTTCAATTTAAAGGATAAAAAACTTATTTTATTAACTTTTGAAGTTTAAATTTTTGCATTTTAATTAATAGGGATATATTTACCCTTATTATATTTTTTAAGATAGACGAAGCGTTTAACACAAATTGTAAGAGATTGTTAAGATCTACTTTGAGATTGCTACTTTAAATTAATTTCCTCGGAGTAATTGTGCAACTTTATTTTTATAAGAAAAAAAGTATCTATTTTTTATTTTTTGTGCTCGTACACAGTTTTTTATTTATTCGATATTGTAAATATTAATAGATAATAACGATGGAAATTGGAGCGAAGTTTTCATGAATTTTATAGTAATATCAACCACCAGGACGTAATAATCTCTACGCAAGTAGTACGAATTATTATAGATTAAAAAAAGAGAATTTATTAACCAAAAACGATTAACAAGTATGAATTTATTAAAAAAAAGTAAACCTATCAATTTATGGGGAATTGCATTTAAGCAAAGCGCTGTTAGGTTAACGAGTCTTTCTTTATTGACTATGGCCATCCCATTTTCAGCTATTTCAGCTGAAAATAAAATGTATGGAAAAGAAATTAATATGGATAACAACCACTTAATTTCAAATAGGAACAATGAGTTAAATGTCAAATTTGAGCAAGCTCAAAGGAGGGTAAGTGGTACCGTATTTGATAAAAATGGTGAGACATTGCCCGGAGCTAACATTATTGCAAAAGGAACTAAAATTTCAACTCAAACAAATGTTGATGGTTCGTTCACACTTGATATTCCTAACGATGTAAATTTGCTAGTTATTTCATTTTTAGGCATGGAGGATCAGGAAGTAACGGTTAAGAATACTCCAATGAAGATCGTCTTGAACGAAACAGGGCAGAAATTAGAGGAGGTTGTTGTTATGGGATACAGCCGTGTAAAAAAAGAAAGTTTAACAGGCTCCTTACAGACTTTAGATAATAAAAAATTAGTAGATGCAACAACGTCCTCTGTCGAAAACTTATTAGCAGGTAAGGCTACAGGAGTTTCTGTGAACACAGGTTCAGGACAACCAGGTGGAACGGCTAAAATTGTTATTCGTGGGAAGAGTACTGTGAACGGAAGTACAGATCCTTTATGGGTTGTTGATGGTGTAATTGTAGGATCAGGTTCAAGTAATGTTAATCCATCTGATATTGAAACGATGACTGTTCTTAAAGATGCCGCTTCTACAGCTGTTTATGGGTCTCAAGGAGCTAATGGTGTTATTGTCGTAACTACTAAAAACGGTAAAAACGGTAAAGCAGTTATAAATTTTTCTTCAAAAATGGCTGCAACAACGCTCAGCACTGGTAATTTTAAAATAATGAACAGTGCTGAATTATATGATTTGTACGATTCGTTTTCTAATAAAACTCAATTTTCTACTAATTCTTGGTGGACTCCCGCATTAAGAGATCAAAACTTTGACTGGTGGGATAATGCAACAAGAACTGGACTAGTAAGAGATAACAACTTATCAATAAGTGGAGGTGGTGAAAACTTTAAAACTTATGTTTCATTAGGAGTATATGATGAAAAAGGAGCGGTTAAAGGCTATGATTTTAATCGTTATAATTTATTGCTTAAAATAAATTATAAATTGAATGACTGGTTAACAATTCGTCCACAGGTAAATGCAACAAGAAAAGATGTATTAGATAAGCAACATTCTGTTGGCGCAATGTATGGTAATATGCCGTGGGATAGTCCGTATCTAGCAGATGGTTCATTAGTAGGTAATTCACCAAATCCAACATGGGTAAACACTACAGGTTCTAATTATTTGTACGATTTGCAGTGGAATTATGGAGAGTCTCAAACTTATGACATAAGAAGTAACTTTGATTTTGATGTTAAACTTACAGATTGGTTAACATTTACTTCTACTAATAATTATATTTTTTCTACCGGAGAATCTATGTATTATTCAGATCCACGTTCTTCAAGCGGATTAGCAGTGCAAGGAAGAATTCAGCAAGATGCTTCATCTTATAATAGAGCGTACACAAATCAACTTTTCAAATTTAATAAATCTTTTGGAAAGCATTCTCTCAACTCAATCGCTGGATATGAATGGAATGAATATAATTCGAAATATACTAGTGGAATTGCAACTGGAATTGCACCTGGTTTTATTGTAACAGATGTAGCTTCTGTACCGGAAAAAGTTAAAGGAAATAGATCACAATGGGCTGTTCAGTCATTATTAACAAATACCAATTATTCATATGATAATCGTTATTTAGGACAGTTTTCAATTAGAAGAGATGGTGCTTCAAACTTTGGTCCAAATGCACAATACGGAAATTTCTTTTCGGTAAGTGGTGGATGGAATGTACATAATGAAGAGTTTTTTAAAGCTGATTACATTACGAATTTAAAACTTAGAGCTAGTTATGGTTCTGTAGGGAATCGACCTAATAGCTTGTATCCTCATCAAGCATTATATTCTTTAACTACTGGATACAATGAAAATCCAGGAGCACTCATCTCTCAAATATCTAATCCAGATTTAAGTTGGGAAAAAACATTTACCACTGGATTAGGATTGGACATTTCTTTCTTAAAAAGATATAATTTAACATTAGATTATTATGATAAAGATACATCTGATTTACTTTATCAAGTTCCATTACCGGGTGTGATTGGAGTTACAAGTATTTGGAAAAATGTAGGAGCAGTTAATAATAAAGGTTTTGAAGCCACTGTTTCAGCGGATTTAATTGATAGTGATAATTTAAAATGGTCAGTTGAAGCCAATATAGGATTCAATAAAAACAAGGTTTCAAGCTTATATGGAACAAGAAGTCAAATAATAGTAGGTGATGGGAGTGGTATTGCTGGATCAGCTTCTAAATTATTAAAACCTGGTTTAGATGTAGATTCATGGTATTTGCCAGAATGGGCAGGAGTAGATGCACAAACTGGAAAGCCACAGTGGTTTGAAACGAATGCAGCGGGCGAACGTGTTAAGACGTTTAGTTATAGTGAAGCAGCTAAAGATCCCATTGTGATAGGAGCTTATACACCTGATTTCTTTGGAGGCTTTTCTACAAATCTTGTTTATCGCGATTTTGATTTATCAGCTGTTTTTAGTTACTCCGTAGGAGGTGAGATTTATAATTATGCGAGAGCTGAGTTTGACTCAGACGGAGCTTATACAGATCGTAATCAAATGAATTTACAAAGTGGCTGGAGTAGATGGGAGAAACCTGGAGACATCGCTACGCATCCTCAGGTATCTTACAATAACTCCAGTAACTCAAACAAATCATCATCTCGTTTTCTTGAAAATGGATCTTACTTGAAAATGAGGAATATAACTTTAGGATATAATTTACCTGCTATCAAGGCACTGAATTCAACAAGTATTAGATTGTTCATGTCTGCAGAAAATGTATTTACAATTTCAGATTTTTCTGGAGTTGATCCTGAAATTCCACCAGCAAATGGACAGATTACGGGAGTAGCTACATCAGTTTATCCTCAAACTCGTAGAATTGTATTAGGACTTAATGTTTCACTTTAAACAAAAATCATGAAAAAAATATTTATATTAATACTATCCGTTTCATTCCTAACTTCATGTGAGTTGGATAGAGAACCCTTTAATTCGTACACTGAAGATAAAATCCTTGCAGATAAAGAGGCTTCAGTTGATGTGCTTCTAAATGGTTGTTACGCACAGTTAAAAGGTTGGTCAGATATAATGCATCGAATTGGTGAATACCCTGGTGATAATATTATGATTAGAGGTACTTCTACTGATTCATTTTACTCCTTTATATCCTACCAGCATATTCCTAATAATGATAGATTATCTGTTTTCTGGAACAATAGTTATAAAATTATATCCCAATCAAGTGACTTAATAAAAATTATTAAAGAAGGAGAAAGTAGTCAAATCGATCAGAAATTAGGTGAGGCGTACTATTTAAGAGGAATGATTTATTTTTACTTGAGTCGTGCTTATGGAAGACCATATTATGATTCTCCTGAATCTAATTTAGGAGTTCCTGTCGTAAACGGTATGCCGGATGATATTGATAATTTGCAACTTCCAGATCGTGCTACCGTGAAAGCGACTTATGAGCAAGCTATTAGTGACTTAAAAAAAGGAGAAGCATTGATGACGGAAAATAGAAATGCTGCTTACGCTACAAAAGAAGCTGCTCAAGCCATGCTTTCAAGAATTTACTTGTACATGAGTGGTACTTACGCAAATCCAAATCAACAATATGTTGATCTTTCAATTGAGTATTCAAATAAAGTGATTTCTAGTGGAAGATATAATTTATTGAGTAGGTCAGATTTCATGAAATACAATACCTATGCTCCAGATGATGCAGCACAGAAAGAGACAATTTTTGCAGTGAAGCGTGTAGCTTCAGAGTTCTCGGGATTTGATCACTTTTATGGAATAGGTGGGATGTATGCTAATATTCAAGGTCAAGGTTGGGGCGAAATGTATGCAAGTGGTGAGTATTTAGATTTATTGCGTAAAGCAGGTAAAAAAAATGATGCACGTTGGGCATTTATTGATCCTCAATATGTAACTAATGCTACAAATAATAAAACTCAAGCCTTTCGATTTATTTACGATTTAAAAGATAATGGCGGCGTACAAATGGGTTTTAATTATTTGCAACAACCGCTAGAAACAAATAGCGATGGTTCTTTTTTTATCACCATATCGAATGTAAAATATAATTTAACAGTAGTAGATGCAGCTGAAAACAAATATTCAATTAATTATGAAGGTAAAACATATGTAGGAGAGAAAGATTTTATGATGCTATTGAATCGTGTGTATCCAATGTATTATATAACAAAAGCCTCTTTACAAAATAATGATTCTCATTTAAACTCTCCTATTATTTCTAGGTTAGGAGAAATTTACATGAACTTAGCTGAGGCTTATGCTAAAAAAGGAGACTATCAAAATGCAAAAATTAATCTAAATCTAATTAGAGAAAGATCAATTATTGGCGGTGGTTATACAGCTTTGACAGCTACTAATGCTTCGACATTAATAGATGAAGAACGTCAATTAGAGTTGGCTTTTGAAGCTCACAGAGGTTATGATGTTTATAGAAATGGTCAAACGATGACGCGTCGTTATCCAGGTCCACATACACCGATGGTTGATTATCCAGCAACTAGTTTAAGAGTGGTACAATATATTCCACAATCTGAAATTAATGCGTATCCTGGTACCTTAACCCAAAATCCGTAACACATACTATTTATTGATAATCCCTCTATTGAATTAGGGGGATTATTAAAATACTTAGTGAATTTTGTAATAATTTATTTTTAATATAGAATGAAATACTTTAAATTCATTTGTTTTTATTTATTACTTGCATTAGCCGCATGCGCTACTAGCAATGAATACTTGGTAAAGAAAGATAATGATAGCAAGCAAAAAGCACAAATATCAATACCTTTAGCGGGTAACGCGTATAGTTCGAAACGTAGTGAAGGAAACAGAACGATTACAGATAATGGTATAGAGAATTGGACCAATCCACAGGAATATTTCACTGTTTATTTCAGAGTTTCTAAACCAGGTAAATTCGAAATTTCAATTGCCGATTCTGTCCTTATTACTGGAAAATCTGAACTAGAATTTTCAATTAACAATATATCTAAAAGAATAAAATTAGACTCATCTTCTGCAAAAAAAGCAATTGTTGTGGGAACTTGGGAAATTAAAAGTGAAGGTTATATAGCAGTCGTAATTAAAGGATTAAATAAAACTGAAAAAAGCTTTCCCGCTATAAATCGTTTAGTAGTTAGCAGTGCTAAATTTGATGGTAAAATTTCATACGTCCCTAACAATGAAGGAGGTTTTTATCATTGGGGTAGGCGTGGAGCATCAGTTCACTTAAATTATCAAGTACCAGACACAGTAAATGCCGAATGGTATTACAATGAATTGACTGTGCCTGTAGGGCAAGATAAAATAGGTTCTTATTTTATGGCTAATGGTTTTGGCGAAGGTTATTTTGGAATTCAAGTTAATTCAGCTACAGAACGAAGAGTTTTGTTTTCTGTATGGAGTCCTTTTACTACGGATGACCCTAAAAGTATTCCTGAGTCTCATAAAATAAAATTATTAAAAAAAGGGGTGAATGTCACAACGGGAGAATTTGGTAATGAAGGTTCAGGCGGTCAAAGTTATTTTAAATATAATTGGATAGCGGGAAATACTTATAAGTTTCTATTAAGGGGTAAACCAGAAGGTAATAATTCAACAACGTATACGGCTTATTTTTTTGCTCCTGAAACTAGCGAATGGAAATTGATAGCAAGTTTCAGTCGTCCGCAAACGAATACCTATTTAAAGCGTTTTCATTCGTTTTTAGAAAATTTTATTCCAGAACAAGGTGATTTGTCTCGAATGGTCGAATTCAATAATCAATGGTTTTGTGACGAGAAAGGAAATTGGAATGAACTGAATACGGCTCGATTTTCTGCTGATAATACGGCAGAGCAAGGTTACAGAATGGATTATTCAGGAGGTACAAAGAAAGATGCTTTTTATTTAAAAAACGGTGGTTTTTACAATGAATTCACAATTAAAGGTAGTTTATTCACAAGACCGCTCACGAATAGAAAGCCAAATATTGATTTCAATACATTACCTCAGTAAAGGTTTTGATAGATAAATATAAAAAATAATGCGCATAAAGCGCCGTAATAAAAATTACAAACTAAATTAATTAAACATGAGAAGTAGTATTTCTAAATTTTTACTAATAGCGTGTCTATTTGTAGGATGGGCTAATATGTCTGCCCAAATGATTAAAACCCCAACACCGAAACGTGCTAAAGGACAAACAGATGTTTTGCGTTTAGCAATTGATCCAATACCTACAGTTCGCGTAGCATTTATTGGTTTGGGTATGCGTGGTCCAGGTGCTGTTGAGCGCATGACACATATTCCAGGTGTCGAAATTGTAGCACTTTGTGATTTATTAGAAGACAGAGCAAAATCAGCTAATAAAATTTTAGAAAAGGCTGGTTTACCTAAAGCTCAAGAGTTTTTTGGTGAAGAAGGATGGCGTCAAGTTACTAAGCTGCCTAATGTGGATCTTATATATATTGCAACAGATTGGAAACACCATGCAGAAATGGGAGTTCAAGCAATGAAAGATGGTAAAAACGTAGCCATCGAGGTTCCTGGAGCGATGACAATGAAGGAGATTTGGGATTTGGTAAACACTTCTGAAAAAACTCGTAAGCACTGTATGATGTTAGAAAACTGTGTGTACGATTTCTTCGAATTAACTACATTAAATATGGCTCAACAAGGTTTGTTTGGAGAAATTCTTCATGCTGAAGGAGCTTATATTCACGGTTTGCAACCATTTTGGGGAGCATACCAAGGGAATTGGAGAATGGATTACAACAAGAAACATCGTGGAGATGTTTACGCGACACACGGAATGGGACCTGCTTGTCAAGCATTAAACATTCACCGTGGTGACAAAATGAACTACTTGGTTTCTATGGATACTAAGGCAGTTGGAAATCCGGCGTACATTAAAGAAAAAACGGGTGAAGATGTGAAAGACTTTAGAAATGGTGATCACACTATGACAATGATTCGTACCGAAAAAGGAAAAACTATTCAAATCCAACATGATGTAACTTCACCTCGTCCTTATAGCCGCATGTATCAATTGAGTGGAACTAAAGGTTTTGCTAATAAATACCCAACAGAAGGTTATGCATTAGATTCAAAAGCTATCGGAAACGATGTAGCGCCGAATCACGAAAATTTAAATGCGCATAGTTTTGTTCCGGCAGAGGTAAAAAAAGCATTGATGGAAAAATACAAGCATCCTATCGTTAAAGGTATTGAAGAAAAAGCGAAAAAAGTAGGTGGACACGGTGGTATGGATTTTATCATGGATTACCGTTTAATTTATTGTTTACAAAATGGATTGCCATTAGATATGGATGTTTACGATCTAGCAGAATGGTCTTGTCTAGCACCATTAACTGAGAAATCTCTTGATAATAATTCTGCACCAGTTGAAATCCCAGATTTCACACGTGGTGGTTGGAATAAATTGAAAAGTCTAGAATTTGCTCAATAATATTGTGAATGAATATTTAAAAAAAACCTGCTTTTTAGCAGGTTTTTTCGTATTTATTAATGGAATTGATTATTATTCTATTCATTTGACTATAAAAATACGACTACGAAATAATTGTTAATGAAATTAACATATTAAGAATAAAAGTGTGAAAGAAATCATAAAATTAATTAAGACTAATACTCTATATTTGGCAAATCTATCTTTTTCCAAATAAGGGAATTAGGTTAATATATATTAGTCTTAAAAATATGATTATGAAAAAACTTTACTCAATTGTATTTTTATTTGTTTTACTATTGTCAATTAACCCGTTAAGTGCAAAAGTTTCAAATGTTAGTTATATAGATCCTGGAAAAGATTTAGACAGCCTTGCAGTTGTATTAGCACCGCCTTCAGCGACTATTGAAGCTAACGCAACATCAGTTTGTCAAAATGCAACAAGTACAACAGTTACTTTGACTGGTAATGGAGGAACTGCTCCTTACACGTTTACATATACTATTAATGGTGTTTTGCAAACAGCAGTAACAACAGGTACTAATGGTTCAATAATTATACCTGTTACAACGACTAGTGCTGGAACGTTTAATTATGTTTTGGAAAGTGTAACAGACTCTTCAGCTATACCCCAAATTATTACTGGTTTAGGACAGACATCTAGAATCATTGTTAACCCTCAAGCTAATGCTAATATGAGTGGAACGGGATCAGGCTCAAGTTTTGGTGGAACGGCAGTTTTTAGACAATGTAATAATTTCGCATCTATATTTACCTTTACAAATACATCATTAACCTCGCCTTCAAATACAAACTACACAATAAGTTGGGGCGATGGCTCTCCTGATTTTAATGGGACAACATGGTCAATTATGACGCACACATATTCGGTGGGTTTATGGAATATGGTCTACACTGTAAAAAGTAGCAACGGATGTGATGTTGTTAAAAATTACATAGTTTTTGTTGGTTCAAATCCAGCAGTGTCATTAGGAAATCCAGGAAATACAGATATATGTAATGCAGAGTCATTAACTTTTCCAATAACTGGAACTGATAATAATCCACCTGGAACAATATATACAGTTACATTTAATGACGGTTCAGCACCTAGAATTTTTAATCATCCACCACCACCAAATGTTACCCATACATTTGTGAAATCATCTTGTGGTACGACAAGTTCTGATGGGAGTAATTCATATCCAAATTCATTCTCTGCAAATATTGTGGCAACAAATCCGTGTAGTACATCTTCTGTAGGAGTTGTTCCTATTTACGTTTCTGAAAATCCAAAAGCTGATTTTAGTGGAACACTTACAGGGTGTATTAATAAACAAATTTGTTTTACAAATACATCATTAGGTAATCAGGTTATTAGTAATACCTGCTCAAGTGCAATGATCGTGTGGTCTATATTTCCTTCAAATGGTTATACATTAATTGGAGGTAGCTCGCTAGGTAATGATTTTTCATCAGCAGATTCAAGTTTGTGGTTGTCAGGTTCAAATAACTTATGTGTAAATTTTACTTTACCTGGAACATATACTATAACTATCAAAACCGGAAATAGATGTGGATTTGATATCAAAACCAAAACAATCTGCATCGAACCTCCTTTGGCACCCAATTTCAAATTAAATACAGCTTCGGGTTGTATTGCAAACGGTAGTGGTAGTGCACTCTCTGTTGTGGCTACTAATACTACTCCTTTAATTGTTAGTAGTTGTACTCCTCCCACCTATGTTTGGAGCGTAACTTATGCATCTGCTTATTGTGGAACAAGTATAGCTCCAATAGCGAATCAAACTACCACAGATGCTTCTTATAATTTTACCGAGCCAGGAACTTATACTATAAAACTAACTGCTACGAATTCCTGTGGGGATTTTGTTACTACAAAAACGGTTACGGTAAAAAAGCCTCCAATAATTTCTGCAATAAATGGAATACTTTCAAATTATTGCGGTACTGCAACAATTAACCCTACTGCAATAATTAATTCTTGCACTCCATTAACAGGAACACTTACCTATGATTGGAGTTTTTCTGGAGGATTACCTGCCTCTTCAACTGATGAAAATCCTACTGCAATTAGTTATGCTATTTCTGGTACGCATACAGTTGCTTTAATTGTTAAAAACGAATGTGGATATTCAGTTAATTTCACAAAAGACTTTACAATCAGCGATGTTCCTACTTTAACTATAGCTCCTTTAGTTCAAAATATTTGCTCAGGAACAGCTAGTTCGGCAATTAACTTAACCTCTAGTTTGACTGGAACCACTTACAGTTGGACCGGAACAGCAACATCAGGAATAACTGGTTTTGTTCCTTCGGGTATAACAAATACAATTCCATCACAAACTATAGTAAATACTCGTGCAACAGCCGGAACGGTAACTTATGTTATTACACCAACATTAAATGGATGTGCTGGAACAGCAGTAAACTATGTTATTACAATAAATCCAGGACCTAGTATAGTAACACAACCTACTTCAAGCACATTATGTATTGGCGGAACTCCAGCAATTCTTAGCATAGCTTTAAATAATTCTTCTGGGGCGCCAACGTATCAGTGGTATTCTAATACTTTAAATAACACAACAACTGGAACTGCAATATCTGGGGAGACAAACCCTGCTTATTCACCTCTTGCTTCTGCAATTGGTAAGACTTATTATTACTGCATTATTACTTTGACTTCTGGTGGTTGTTCTAGTTTAACATCGGCTACTGCTTCGCTTACTGTAGTAAATTCGGCAAATATAATCACTCAGCCTTTAGTAAGTCAAAATCTATGTGTTGGAGCTACTATAAATAATCCATTAGCAGTATCTTATTCAGGGGGGACAGGAACACCGTCATATCAATGGTTTATAAATACAACTAATTCAAATACTGGTGGAACTTCAATTTCGGGGGCGACAAATTCGACTTATACTCCCCCAATTTTTACCTTGGCAAGTTCGTATTTTTATTATGTTACAATAACTTTTAGTGGAACAAGTTGTGGAAACATTACTAGTTCAGTTGCTGAAATAATTATAGATAATGATCCAACAATTACAACACAACCTTTAAACTCCCAAACCGTTTGTAAAAATGCAACAGCTACTGATTTATCCGTTACAATGTCTGGAGGAAGTGGAACATATTCCTATCAATGGTATAGTAATTTGACAAATAATGCAACGGGAGGAACTATAATAATCGGTGCTATAAGTAGTATTTATTCCCCGCTAACGACAACTGTAGGAACAAAATATTATTATGTAATTACTCAAAATGGATTTGCAGGATGCGCAGTTACTAGTGCAACTGCTTTAGTTACAACTGCAGCGGCACCAATTTTCACAGCGCAACCTGTGTCGAGTACAATCTGTTTGGGACAATCAACTCAACCATTAAGTGTTGCTTATACTAATGGTACGGGAACTGCTCAATATCAATGGTACATTAATACTTCAAATTCTAATGTTGGAGGAACTTCAATAGCTTCTGCTAATGGGGCTACATTTCAACCTTTAACTGCTGTCATTGGAACAAACTATTATTATTGTATCGTGACTTTTCCTTCGTTAGTGGCGGGATGCGGAGTTATAACTTCTAATGTTGCTCAAATAATAGTAAGTCCAAAAGCTTCCATTACATCTGAAATTGCAACAATATGTAGTGGTGCTACATTTACAATAGTACCTACTAATACTTCTGGAAATATTGTGCCAACTGGAACTACTTATACTTGGTCAAACCCCACAATTATTCCAAGCGGATCTGTTACTGGTGTATCCGCAGCCACAGCAGCACAAAATGTTATCAGTCAGACTTTAACAAACAGTACAACTTCAGTGGCAACGGTAGTTTATACCGTTATGCCTACCACAGGTTCATGTGTAGGAACCGCATTTACAATTATGGTTACAGTAAACCCGGCAACAAATCCTAATGCTGTAAAAACAGATAGCACTTGTTTTGGGGTAAATAATGGTTCTATAACTACTAGCAGCACTGGTGGAATTACTTTTTCTACAGGAGCTCCTTATTTGTTTTCGTGGTCGGGGCCAAATAGTTTTACGTCAACAGATCCTTCGATAAGCGCTCTTGCTCCTGGACTTTATACACTTTCAATCAATGATGCTGGGGGATGTCCTGTTGTAAACGTTTACACTATAAATGGACCAGCACCTATTACAATAACAACTGACACTACAGCAAATATTTCTTGTTTTGGAAGTGCAAACGGAGCAATTGCAATAACTGCCCAAGGTGGAGTAGGGAACTACAGCTATACATGGACAAAAGATGGAAATCCTTATGCTGGTGCAGATGACATTTCAAATCTTAGTGCAGGAAATTATGTAGTAACCGTTTCCGATGCCAACAGCTGCACTCCAGTAACCGCTAGTTTTTCAATAACTGAACCTCCTATTTTAGTAGTTTCGTTAGTGAGTAAAAATAATATAGAGTGCTATGGTGCATCAAGTGGATCCATCGATATTGATGCTACAGGAGGGACTTTTGCTATTGATTATAAGTATTTGTGGTCTGGGCCAAATGGTTTTGCAAGTACAAATCAAAATTTGACTAATCTCAAATCAGGTACTTATAATTTAACCGTAACAGATGATTTAGGATGTAACAAAAATTTATCAGTTAATCTAACCCAGTCAACAGAAATATTGATTAATGCGGTTACCACAGCAATAGTATGTTACGGAGATGATGATGCAACAATAGCGGTTACTATTTCTGGTGGAAATGCGCCTTACCAAGTTCAATGGGCTAATTTAGCAGTTGGTTTGAATCAAAATAATTTAGCTCCTGGCGATTACACCATTACTGTGACTGATGATTCTGGATGTACAAAATCTAAGATAATTAATATACCAAGCCCTCCTATTTTTACCGTAAACCCACTTGTCACCCAAATTTCTTGCTTTGGAGCAAATGATGGAAGTATAAAGTTAAATTTAGCAGGAGGAAAACCCACTTTAAAATTAGTGTGGAGTGATGGTAGTTTATCAGGCACTACTCGAAATAATCTTAAAGCTGGAACTTATACGGCTACGATAATTGATGGAACTCCTTGCGAAATAGTAAGAACCTTTATCATAATTGAACCGCAAAAATTAGTTTTAGATGCAAACTTAACTAACGCCCTAGATTGTAATGATGCTAATAGTGGAGCAATCAACTTGCTAGTTTCTGGGGGAACTCCTCCTTTCACATACTCCTGGTCAAATGGCTCAATCACTGAGGATTTAAATACTATTCCAGCTGGTAATTATTTAGTAACTGTAAAAGATGCTAGAAATTGCACGGCTTCTGCAAGCTACGTTATATTGCGACCAGCTCCAATCGTTGTGAAAGTTGAAACTGTAACTAATTTTGATTGTGTAACTAAAGTAGTTAACCAATCATTTATCGCCAAAACTACTGGTGGAATTCCTCCTTATCAATTTGTATGGTCAAGCGGAACTGTTAGTGGACCAAATAATGAAAACATGGAAACCTCTCAAAATGGATTAATTGTTCTGAATGCTATAGATTCTAGGGGATGTAGCGCTACGTATACTTTTAACGTTGCGATTCCTGAGTTGGGAACGCCATCGTTTAATTCAAATTCAATTGCTTACAAAACATATGGATTTTATTCAATCGAAGATCCCATTCAGTTTTTTAATACTGCAACTGGAGATTATACTAATGTTTCTTGGGATTTTGGAGATGGTACTTTTTCGAATGAAGAAAATCCAATTCATAGCTATAAAAAAGAAGCCTCTTATGTCGTGCGTCAAACTGTAACTTACCCTTTTGGATGCGTATACAATAGTAATGTCACTTTAATAATAGATAAAGGCTACAAATTAATTCCTCCAACAGCTTTTACGCCTAATGATGATGGTTTTAACGATTACTATGCTCCTGAATTTTTGGGACTAAACGAAATCCAATTTGCTGTTTATGATACATGGGGAGCACTAATTTATTCAGAATTAGGGGATAATATTAGAGGATGGGATGGTAAAATAAACAATAAAGAAGCTGAGAATGGTAATTATTACTATAAAATAAGTGGTAAAACATTTTATGGAAAAATGATAAAGGATCAAGGTGCATTTGTACTCATAAAATAAAATAGAAATGAAATTTAAAATACTATTAGCGATATTTTCTTGCCTCTTTTTCTCAGAAGTAAAAGCGCAGGACCCCATCTTTACGCAATACTTTTTAATCCCAGAAACACTTAACCCCGGTTTTTCTGGATTTTTAGAAACTACATATGCAGGTGTAATACACAGATCACAATGGCCAGATTTAGAGTTGAAAATTAATACTGATTACGCTTTCATTAATACATGGAGCGAAAAGGCTAATAGTGGTGTGGGTTTTAGTATTCTAAATCACAGGGAGAATAACACAAAATATAGCTTTACTCAGTTCAATGTTAATTATGCTTATCGAGTTACACTAAATGAAAATTGGTTTTTTAGACCTGCAATCGAGATCGGATTTGGTACAAAATCTTTCGGTTTTAGTAATTTATTATTAGGGGACCAGATTAATATTGGATCAGGGATTATAAATCCTACCACCATTGATCCAACGTTGATAAATGATAGATTCAATTTTTTTGACTTTACAGCTGGAATGGTTGTGAACAATGAAAACTCTTGGTTTGGACTTTCATTAAAACATCTTAATAAACCTAACATCTCGTTTGTAGCCGATAAAAATATCCCGCTAAATATGTTTTTGTCTGCAAGCGCAGGATATCAATTTCTAGTCGTTGATTATTTAGATGTAGCGTTTTTTCCATACGAAACGAAATTCCTCCTTACTGCAAATTATATGAATCAGGGAGAGTATAATCGCTTAGACCTTGGATCCTCAATAATGTTTAGAAATGTATTTTTTGGTTTATCAGCGGCAACAAATCCAGGGACAAAAGCGAAAGATAGTCATCTTGTAACTTCATTGAATGTTTTTGCAGGACTACAATACGAACATTTAAAATTTGGTTTGTCTCACGACTTTAGTACGTCAAAAATTGGAAAGACAGGTGGGATCTACGAATTGTCTTTGACTTATCAATTTGATCTGAATGTTAAGTGTTTTGGTTGCCCAAATTATGTAACGGAATACTAACTAATTATGTCTAAGATGTTATAATTTTCTAGAAGTGCTTTTGACGTTTTTTTACTAAATAAAAAACCATTAAACAGTTGATGTTTAAGGGTTTATGCGTAGCGAAGACGGGAGTTGAACCCGTGACATCAGGGTTATTAATCCCAGATTTATCTTACTAAAATACGTAAGCACCTGTAAATCAATATTTATATTTTCAATAATCTTGTTTTAAACTTGTTTTTTATTGTTTTCGTCACTCCTTTTCGTCACTCATTCTTTTTTGTTGATATATTACATTACAAAGAAAGTTAAAGTCAGTTTTATTGCGTTAGTGAACAAAGTTAGTTATCAAAAATTGAAATGTAATTTTCTTCAATTTCCTTTATCTCAATTTCAGATAGGACACTGAACTCTTTTTCTAAAGCTCTTTTTGAAAGTTTTCCATTATTTTGTTCTAAAAAGCGAATGAGCAAGGCAACTGTTTTGTCGGGCATCTGAAAAATATCATCCAAATATTTTTTCATAGCATCGTATTTTTGTAAATAGTTTACCTCAGTAGGGATTACATTTACAATAGTATCATTGACACAATCAAATAAGAATTCTGCTTGTTTAGTTGCGTCAAAATAGCGGTAATAATCAATCGTTTCATTCAAAACTTCTACATTATTCGACTTTGTAGTTTTCCATTCTATAAAGTCTAATAATGGATGTGAAAAGGATTCTAATACTATTCTATAATAGTCAATATGATTTAAAATAGAAGCCGAAACAGGGAAGATTATTCCTTGTTGTGCAAATTGCATTTTGGTTAAAATATGATGTATTAAATAACGGTGTATTCTGCCGTTACCATCCACATATGGATGTATAAAAACAAATCCAAAAGCTATTTTTGCAGCAGCTAAAACGGCATTGAATCCTGTTTCTTCAACAATTTTGTAAGTTGCAAGTATTCCGTCTATTAATTTTTCTAGATCTTCCCATTTTGCTGAAATATGATCTGGTATAGGTTCTCCGCTGGTTCTGTCATGTTCTCCTACAAAGCCACCTTCATCTCTAAAACCCATTTTTAGGAAACGGCTATTTTCTATTACTATTTGCTGTAGTCGCAATAGTTCTTCTTTGTCTAGGGGTTTTGAACCTGCTTGACCTATAGCTTTTCCCCATCTAGTTGCTCTAGTATTGGTAGGAACTTCTCCCTCTATGGTAAAGGATGCTTTGGAATCTTTTAATAATAAAGATGCTGATGCGCGTTGTAATACGTCTTTTCGAATAGCATTTAAAAATATATTGTTTTTACCTGAAAGATTTTCAACTATATAATTGTTTAACTTAGGGGTTTTGAATATTAACGGACAAAAATCAACCGTGCCAGGCAAATTGTTTTTTATACGATGTCTGCTGGAATTTACACTTATGGATAAAGCAAATTGTAGATCTTCATCAACTAAAGTAACAAAATTGCCTTTATTCAAATCTTGAATATCCAAAGTCTGACCAGTAAGCCATTCATATAAAAACCATATTTTACGGCTGTATTGTCCTAATGGTTCTAATTGTACTAATGAAGTTATTGCTTCTTTTGATAGTTTTTCAAATAGTTTTTTAAAGAATAATAAATTTATTCCTTCGTATTTTAAAGCAAATACTAACTGTTTATAGAGTGTATCTTCCGGTTCATGACGTGAGGTAAGTACTTGCCAATGATCAGTTTCATATTGACGTTTTTTAGTACTTATTAATGATAAACGAGCAGGTAATGGTATAGGCAAACCAAATGCTTCCATCAAAGCACCATAACCCACTAAAGTTCCTTCTTCGGGTGTTTTGTAGCCGTGAAAAACACTTATCTTAAGTGAAAAATGATTAATATCCATGTGTATTTGTGAAAAATGATTACTCAAAAGTAAGTGAAATATACTTATACTTGGTGAAAATCACTTATTTTTTCTCAAATTAAAGACAATACACATATTTTTAGAGTTTTAATTCTATTAAATGAGAATAATTGGAGTCAATCTCATTTATATTCTTGTGATAATAAAATATATTAAACTTTTTTGCCGACACCAAGACAGGCAAAAATACATATTAATAATTAAACTCAGTATATATAATTACCCTACAACGACTCAAGAGGAAAGGCTACCAATCATTGAAGGATGTTTTCATTCAACTTAACCCATTACTTTGCGAACCGCCCTATACGAGACCCTTACGTACGGTGGCGTGAGAGGCGCACTCTGTTCCATTAGGGGCGGAGCCGTCTACTCGATTATATGCTTGAGCTTTTTTATATTTTAATTATCTTGAAAAATTAATTCCTTATATCTTAAAAACTTTTTTCCAAATAACGAAAAAACTGATTTTTCGACAATTTCGAATTTTCGTAACGCAAAGTTGTTTATATATTCCAAAATATCATTTTTCATGTCCTGAAGTTTTGTTTCTGGTGTGCCGCCATAATAGTCTAACCAATCGCTATGAATTTTTTTTTGATTCTCTTTGTTAATTACAGTATATTCCCAATTTATATTTACATGATCTCCTAAATTCTTTTCGACTTCATCATTTGGAAATATCATTATAATTTTAATCAAATCATTAATTTCAAGGATTAGTTCATTGTAATCTTTTTGCGACTCAATCCTATAATTCATTTTCACTGCATATTTAACTAAATCGTTGAATGTCATTTTTTTCTGTTTCGCTAACTTTCTGAATTCGCCACGGTTCTTCAGCTCTTGCACATAACGGCAGTCTGTGAAAAAACTTCCGTTTTGTTCTTTCAAAAATAGTCAAATAATTTTAGTAAAAGGAAGAAAAGTTGTATATTTAATAATGCAACACATCACAGGAATACCGTGCTTAAGAAGCCTGAATAGTAATATTCCTGAGGTTTGTAAGGTGTATTGTTCACATTATTAATGTGATAACACGTTCGTTATTTTATATTAGTCACTCCGATTCGTCATGGAGTGAGGAAATTTCATTAAATAAAAAACCCTTAAACAATTGATGTTTAAGGGTTTATGTGTAGCGAAGACGGGAGTTGAACCCGTGACCTCAGGGTTATGAAAATTGCTATTTTTTCTACATTTACCCTAACTTTGCCATTTTATAGAACTTTATCGAATCTTGAATGCTTCGATTTTTGTTTTTTTTCTGACTATTCCTCACTCTTTTTCCTCACTCTTTTTTTTGTGGATATATTAACATTATAAAGATAGTTAAAGCTCGTTTTATCTAGTGTAGTAAACAAAGTTAGTTATAAAAAATTGAAATGTAATTTTCTTCAATTTCCTTTATCTCAATTTCAGATAGGACATTAAATTCTTTTTCTAGAGCTCTTTTTGAAAGTGTTCCATTATTTTGTTCTAAAAAGCGAATGAGCAAGGCAACTGTTTTGTCGGGCATCTGAAATACATCATCTAAATATTTTTTCATAGCATCGTATTTCTGTAGATAGTTTACCTCAATAGGGATTACATTTACAATAGTATCGTTAACACAATCAAATAAGAACTCTGCTTGTTTTGTTGCGTCAAAATAGCTGTAATAATCAATCGTTTCATTCAAAACTTCTATATTGTTCGACTTTGTAGTTTTCCATTCTATAAAGTCTAACAATGGATGTGAATAGGATTCTAATACTATTCTATAATCATCAATATGATTTAAAATGGAAGCAGAAACGGGGAAGATTATTCCTTGTTGTGCAAATTGCATTTTGTTTAAAATATGATGTATTATATATCGGTGTATTCTTCCGTTGCCATCTACAAAAGGATGAATAAAAACAAATCCAAAAGCTATTTTTGCAGCTGTCAAAAGAGCATTAAAGCCAGTTTCTTCAATGTTTTTATAAGTTGCAATTAATCCTTCCATCAATTTTTCAACATCTTGCCATTTTGCTGAAATATGATCTGGCATTGGTTCTCCTCTAACTCGGTCATGTTCCCCCACAAAGCCCCCTTCGTCCCTATAACCCATTTTTAGGAAACGACTATTTTCTATCACTATTTGTTGTAATCGCAATAGTTCTTCTTTTTCTAATGGTTTTGAACCTGCTTGACCTATGGCTTTTCCCCACCTAATTGCTCTATTATTAGTAGGAGTTTCTCCTTCTATGGTAAAAGATGCTTTGGAATCCTGTAGCAATAAAAATGCTGATGCTCGTTGTAGGACATCTTTGCGAATTTCGTTTAAATAAATATTTTTTTTACGGGAAAGATCATCAGCTATATAATCATTCAACTTTTGAGTTTTAAATATTAGCGGACAAAAATTAACATTACCAGGCAAGTTGTTTTTTATACGATGTCGGCTGGAATTTGTACTTATAGGCAAAGCAAATTGTATATCTTCATCAATTAGGGTAACGAAATTTCCTTTATTTAAATCTGGAATTGGAAGTGATTTCCCCATAAGCCATTCGTATAAAAACCAAACTTTACGGCTGTATTGTCCTTGCGGTTCTATTTGAACCAATGAAGTTATTGTTTCTTCTGATAGTTGTTCAAATAGTTTTTTAAAAAACAATAAATTTATTCCTTCGTATTTTAAAGCAAATACCAATTGTTTGTAAAGTGTGTCTTCTGGTTCGTGACGAGAAGTAAGCACTTGCCAATGATCAGTTTTATATTGACGTTTTTTAGTACTTATCAATGATAAACGATTAGGTAATGGCATAGCCAAAGCTAAAGCTTCTATTAAAGCGCCATAACCTACCAGTATTCCTTCTTCAGGTACTTTACGACCGTGAAAAATACTTATTCTCAGTGAAAATTGATTATTATTCATTCCTATTGGTGAAAATTAATTATTCAAAAATAAGTGAAAAATACTTATGCCTGGTGAAAAGAACTTGTTTTTTTATCAATTTAGAGAAAAACACTTATTGTGATGGATTTAATCATATGAAATGAGTAAAAACAAAATTTTAGCAACTGAATGTATGTTTAAGGGTTTGTTTGTGTAGCCATAACGGGGCAATTCTCGAACCATTTTATAGAAGATTTGAATAAGTTAAATAAAAATCTTTAATGCAATGTATATTCTAATGATCTTTATTGTCAGTTGCAACTAATGAAATAGCAGTTGATTTATAGCCTTGTTACGCTTAGCTTTTATTCTGGAAACTCATTTACAATTTCGGTATTTTCGCTATAGTTGGTAAACCAGTTTAATTCTTTGATATTTTTTTGTATAATTTCTTCGTCCTCTTTACTGAACTCTTCATAGTTTTTATATATGTGATAAGTAAAATGAGGGATTTTATTTATTCCAATTAGTATAAAGGTTTCGTGTTTATATTTATAGTAATATGCGAAAGTTTCAAATATGATATCGAAAAGCTTTCTTAATTGTACTATATCGGATTCATCTAAATAGTTAAAAAGAACAATACCTAATTTTCCATGATCCAAAAATCTTCTATGTAAAACTCTGTTATTATTTTGTTTTATCCTGTTATAAAATTCAAAAAACTTATTTCCAATCGCCCTTCTTTGTAAGCGGTTTAGTGATAACAATTCTTTTGCAATTAATTCTTTTAAAGGATACTCATTATTGAGTACTTCATTTTGAACAAATCCATCGACAAAGTAGCTAATAGTATCAGCCTTATCTTTCCTAATGGTTTTATACGAAAATTTGAATTCATCCCATGAACCCGAAATATCTAACAATGCACTATCATATTTATCTTTAGTTAACGTATCCGGAAAATTCCTTGTGTTTTTAAAAAAATATGATAGTAAATCCTTTTCGGAGCCAATTATAGTAATTGATTGATTTAGATTTTTATTTAAGTGTAAGTAATCTGCTTTAGCGAATTCATTTGCAAATTTTGAATTTAGAATTTTTGTATTTTTATACTTAAATAAATTTTCTCTTTTTTCTAAATAATCTATAAAGTCTGGAATAGTATCAAGTTCACAAATTATCGTTCTAAATGTATCTTTATCAAAAATTGTAATAAAATCATTTTCTTTTGTTGTCCGAGTTATATCATAAAAGTCTAAGCCTTCTCCTAGGTTTATAATTATTTTGAAAATTTTTGATATGCTCAGTTTAGGAAAAATTTCGATAGTTCTATCTGGATGTTTGATCTTTAATTCAGTTGAGTTAAATAAGATTTTATGTGCCCCTTTAATTTGCCTAACAGCTTTTTCTATAGTTTTATTGAGATACCTATCATAGTTACCTTTAAACTCATAGTTTTTAACAGAACATATAATACAAACATTGTCGAATATAATTAATAAATCGCAGATTTCTTTTTTATTCCCATTTTCAAATTTTGGACTAGGATAACACCAATACTTTAAAAATGATTTGAATGCTAATTCATTTACAAAATCCTCACCTATATTTCCTTTTATATTGCTATCCATAAAATTACCTATGCCAAAGGTTTATAAAAAAAGTAGGGTCGCGAAACCCTACTTTCTAAAATAATCTGTACTGGCCTGGATAAGACCTACAATGTTGAATTACATTTTCTAAACGGCCGAAGCGCATTCTCAAATAAGCTCTTACAAAAATTGGTCTATGACCAGCACACGCTATACAATTTTTCATAGTTTGATGATTTAAATTAATAAAATCATTTACTTAAATCACTATGAGTTGTTTAGTATTACAAAAATAGGTTATTTAACTTGTTATGTCCAAACGTAAATAATAAAATAATTGGCCTTAGTTTAATTCTTTTATATCCTTATATAAATCGATTAAATGATAAACAGACATGTCTATTAAAGGCTCATACATAAACGCATTAATATGGATATTTTCTGGTGTCATTAAATTCACTTTGTCAATAATTTTTAAGTTTTTGCTTTCGGGATATTTTACTTTATATTGCGAGGATAATTCTCTTGTTTGATGTGCTTTTATTTTGGTTAAATCAGATTCAGGTAAAGATTTTATAAGATACTGTTCAGTTTTCAATCTGCAAGCAACTGCCAGTACAATTTTATTTTCCAATAAAATTTCGTTTATACCATCTTCATTTTCGATCGAGTCGGCAGTTGAAAAAATGAAGTCTAAAATTTTTTCATCACCGTTGAAAGCAATTTCAATGTCGTCTAGCTTTTTGATACGATTTTTAAAGATAGCAAAAACTTTATGTAAATTAATAGTCTCCGAATCTTCTTTTTGGTGCAAGCAACTAGTTAGTGTCAGGCAGTCTTCTGATTTCGACGAATCGGTGTACTCAATCAAATTTCTAACAAACGCTATTAAACTGATAAAAACTTTAGGCTCCTTATGATTCTTTAAATATTCTTTGAAAAGGTCATTCATATAAAGTCCCTTTTCTAAATTAATAGATCTATCATAATTTCTGGTTGCCATGTAGGTATACTTATACAATGCAAGTCTTGAAGAAAGAGTTCTGTAAAAGTCAAAATTATGTGTTAGTATAATTGATTTAAACTTTTCAGAAAAATGTAAATCCCTAATATATTCAATTATAGCATATTTGTTTTTGTAATCAAAAGAATCTGCTATATCGTCAAAAATTAATAAGGTTATTTCATCAGAAATTCTCCTTGATTCAATCTCAAATAAAAATTGTAAAATAAAATAGGCTCTTTGTTCTCCTTTACTAAGTATTTTTAATAAATTTTCTTTAGTCTGTTTCGAAGGCTCTTCATCCCTATCCTTATAAATAAATTCTAGATTTGCAGCTTCTTGTTTAAGAATAACATTATGATGGTTTCCTATTCTAATTTCAAATGGTACGTAAAATCGGTTATTGAACTTCTGAATAATATCACTCCACAAGGAAAGTTCTTTATTTGCTTCATTTATAATTGATTCTAATTTTTGCTTTTGTTTATTATAGAGTATAGTTAGTGACTCAGCTTCGCTCTTGATCTCAGATAAGAAACTTGTCCATACCTTTTGTTTAAAACCATTGTAGTCTTTTAAGTTTACTAAAAGAGAATTGTCTTTTTCAATTACTTTTTTGAATGCTCTCAAATCAGTGTTTGCGCCAATGGCTTTGTCAACTTTTTCAAAAGAGGCTTTTAGTTTTTCATCTGCTAGAATTTTCTCAACTTCCTCTTCGAATAATTTTTTTAATTCAGCGGAGTCATTAATTTCCGTACCATCTTCTAAAACAAACTTATGACCCGCTTCAAAATATGAATTATCCTCAATAGATTTTAACATTTCACTAGCTTGATAAGTACCAAAATTATTACTGCCCGTAAGTTTAAATAGCTTTGAATTGGACAATATTTCATTATAATTCTTAATGTAGCTATCAAGCAATTCTTCATTTTTGATTAGGAAATTTTTCACTGTTCCTTTTGAGTCAAATACGCTATTATATTTAAATGAAATCTTGGGTGCATCATCTAGCAGGTCATGTACATGATTTGACAAAACTTCAAAGAAGTTATTATTGTCATCATCATCATTGAATGTCCCAATATATTCTCCCTCGCAGTCTGAACTTTGTGATATGGCTTTAAGCTTTTTTAGAAGTTCTGTTTTCGCTGTATTTAGTTCTGAATAGATAAAGTCATACTCTTCTTTGAGCTCTTTACGTGCAATAAATGATGTTATTTTCTGTGTTGCATCAAAAGAATTATCTTCTGCATTTACTACCAAAATAGTATTATGGTTGATTTCTTCACCGTCTGCTAAAATTTCAAATTTTGACTTCTTAGTGTGTACTCGGTCTTTCGGTTGATTTTTTTTATCATTTTTAGCAATCAGATCTAACGTTTTCGCAAAAGAGGTCTTCATCGTGCCATTTGGGGCATATATTAAGTAAGAATTTGAGCTACTAAAGTCAAATTCGTGCTGTAATTTTCCAATGCCAAAGCAGTTTTCGAAATCAATGGATAAAACTTTCATATTTATATTTTTTTTAAATAGGGTATTGATAATAGAATAATTGAAATGCTATTCACAACATGCGTATATTTGAAAGTCTATTCCTAATATATTATAAAAATAGACTTTCTTTTGGCTATAATACAATCTTTATAGTTGGAAGTTATTTACAAAAACGGGAAGCTGCTTGTTTAAAAGCTTTTTCCAATAGTTTCTATTTTATATATTTTACTAATTCTGCTTTGAAGGCATTATATTCTTCTTGAGTTTTTAACCCAAGATCTAATTTGTCTTTTGCTTCCTTTAATGCCTTTAATGCTTCATTGCTGGTCATCCCAAAGGATATAATTTCTCCAGTCTCAATTGCATTTTCAACCATAATCGAATAGTTTGATAAACCTGTAATGCCTTTTGTTCTAAAAGCAACGGAATATCCAGCTCTTTTATTTCCTGTAACGAATATCCTTTTGATTTCGCTTTCTTGTCCACTGGCTTGCACTAAAAGAGGAGTAATTGGCAATAAAAAACCATCACCTTCCGTAATAAAAGCAAATGTCTTATTAGATGAAGGTACGCCTATTTTTATTCGATCCCCAATTT
Source organism: Flavobacterium weaverense (assembly GCF_003688495.1). GTDB lineage: Bacteria > Bacteroidota > Bacteroidia > Flavobacteriales > Flavobacteriaceae > Flavobacterium > Flavobacterium weaverense. The sequence goes on from NZ_REFH01000010.1 coordinate 354,122, forward strand.
TATAAAGTGATCCATCCTTACTAATATAAGTAGTGAATTCACCTCTGCTTGATGATGCCAAATCACTAAATTTAATTTCCTGGCCAAATACATTTCCATTAAACATAAAAGTCAAAATCCCTGCGATAATCATAATTTTCTTGTACATACTGTGTTCTTTTTAAATTAGATTACAAATTTATTTTCTAGTGGTGCAGTCTATTTGCATCGTTTGTATTTATATTTACTTCATCAAACTTTATAGCCATGGCCGTCAATAAAAATGCACTTATTCGTTTTCACGCTTTAGACAAATGCTTTAGTAATTTTGGGAAACAATTTTATTTAGAAGATTTGTTAGCGTATTGTAATGCTGCTTTGTACGAGTTGAATCCGAATGCGGAAGGCATAAAAAAACGTCAGCTTTTTGAAGACATTAAGTTTATGGAAAGTAGTCAGGGATGGTCTGTGCCGCTAGAACGAATAAAAGAAGGGAGGAAAGTGTATTATCGCTATGAAACGCACGATTTTTCTATTAACAAGCAACCCATGAATGAAGTGGAGGCCGAAAAATTGAAAGCTGCTTTGTTGGTTTTGTCCCGTTTTAAAGGGATGCCACAGTTTGAATGGGTAAATGAATTGATTTTGAAATTACAAGAAGCATTTAAACTGCAATCGCATGATCGAGAAATCATCAATTTTGATGCTAATGAATATCTAAAAAACATTCATTTTCTGGGTGATTTGTTTAATGCCATACTTTACAAAAAAAGTATTACGAGTTGACTATCAATCTTTTAAAAGCGAGGCTGTAACTAGTTTTGAAATTCATCCGTATTATCTAAAACAGTATAACAATCGTTGGTTTTTGATAGGCAATAGAGTTGAATTTATGAATTTGACTAATCTGGCTTTGGATAGAATTGTTTCTTTTACTGAAGTTGATAAAATATATGAGATGACTGTTATTGATTTTAATGAGCATTTTGATGATGTCATAGGTGTTTCTATTCCTCAAGATGGTACGGCTACAAAAATCACCCTGCATGCTGCAATAGATTTAGCTCCATACATTATAACCAAACCCATACACGGATCACAGAAAAACATCACCAATGATGAAACTGGTTTTACTTTTTCGATAGCCGTAATTCCAAATTATGAATTGGAAAAATTAATTTTGTCTTTTGGAGAAGGTTTAAAAGTAATGGCTCCCGATTCTTTTAAAGCAATTATCAAACAACGATTGCAAACGAGTTTAGCTAATTATTAGCTTCGACCTCGCTCAGCCTCACAACAGCAATAGTTACCTTAGATTAAGCAAACCCAGCATTCTCATTTACCTGATTAAGGACTTTAATGATTTTAAACACTTTATCCTCTTCAGGAAAAATACCAAAAATACCGTCACCGTGATTTTCATTGAAAGGTGCCTGCGTTAATAAGCTCTTTTCGATTGTTCCGTTTTGGTTGAGGTAGGTGATCATTTTTTGAATAAATGTAATTTGATTGGCATTCAAATTCCCTTTAGAAATAAAATTGGCAAACAATTGATTGGAGACTTCTATGTCTAAGCCAATGATATTTCGAACGAACTTTCCTAAAGGCTGTTCGCCATATTCTTTGGTAAAACGATCTTTACTTTCTAAGGCCTCTTTTAATAAAAAATCTTCCAATACTTCTAATTCGTTTTCAGTAATGGGTGAATTTTTGTACAATTTATCAATAACCAAATGGGATTTGTTTTTTCTAATAAAGGCTTCTACACGGTCTTTATAGCTTTGTAAACTTGTGTATGTTGCCATTATATCAACTTCTTGCACACTATCTAAATCGAGTTCGTCTGTAAAAGACGTGTATATAGGATCAAGTTTCTTTTCATCTTTTAGAAACTGTAGTAACTCACGAATCTCTTGACGAATCTCCTCTAACTGTTGTTCATTAACGGTACTCCAAAATTGTTCGTTTTGTATTTTTTTAATGGTCGTAATTTTGGATTGTACGGCCGGGATATTTCGTTTGGTAAACAACATATTTGCTATGGTGAATATGTTTTCTATATGTTTTACCTGGGCTTTGTTTCCGGTAATTAATGCCAATTGTAGTTTATAAACCAACAAGTCAAACCGTTTGGCAAACTCATCTTTATCCTTGTTGTAATCTACTAAATGAGATAAGTTATTTTGAATGTTGAGGATATCGCCTTGAATAAGATTATTCCAACGTTCCCTATTTTTATATTCTTTAACATATCTCCAATGTTTGCGCACTTCAAAACGACTGTCATCTAAATGATCTACCAATTGATGTAAATCGTCTGTAAATTGGATTTGGATATTATCTTGCTCAGCTGTTGGATCTTCTAACAAGCGAACTGCCATCACAATTTTAAGTTTTGTATTAAAAGTTTGTTGCGATAATGAAAGACTCGTTTTCTGTGTTTCGCCATCTGGATTATCACCGAAATATTCAAAATTTCCACAGAAATCAAAGAGTAGGAAATATTCTTTGTCTTTTCCTGGTTCGAAAATATCAGGGCATAAGCGCGTTCCACGCCCAATCATTTGCCAGTATTTTGAAAACGATTTTACCTCTTTGAAAAAAACTAAATTCAATACACGTGGTGCATCCACACCGGTATCCATCATGTCAACAGATACGGCTATTTGTGGGTCTTTTTCATCTCCTTTGTCAAAACAGAATTTCTCCAGAAGGTCTTGTGCTTTTTCTTCGTAGTTGTCAATTACTCTTAAAAAGTTCCCTCCATACTGCGGATAATTTTTATTGAAACGCTCCTCGATAAACACGGCATGTTTATGGTTTTTAGCAAAAACAATCGTTTTACCTATTTTGTCACCACCAGCTACTTTCTGACCATTAGTCATTAAATAATCTAGTACTTTATCAATGGTATCATTATTATACAGCCAAGTATTGATTTGGTTTTTATTTACATTTACTACCTCATTTTCATCGCCAAATTGCACACCGAAAATTTCTCTGAATCTTGTTTTATCAGCTTCAGAAAGATCCTCATAAACAATTCCTTCTCTAGGGAATTTGAGCGGTATCTTAAAGGCATGTGGTGGTTTTAGAAAATTATCTGCTACAGCTTTATTTAGCTCGTAAGCATAGGTTGGGTTATCATCTTCAATTTCGAATAGAGAGTAAGTATTATGGTCAATGTCCTTTTTTGGAGTTGCTGTTAATCCTAGTAGGATACTATCAAAATAAGAGAAAATGGATTGATATTTTGAATATACTGACCTGTGGGCTTCATCAATGATAATGACATCAAAATGGCCTACTCCATAAAACCGTTCATCCTCGTTTTTAAGGTTGTCAATTTTATTCAAGATTGTCTTGTAGGTAGAGAACACTACTCTAGTACCATTATCCTCTTTTTCTTTGGTTAAATCAATTGCCGACAAATGGGGTAAATGTTCTTTAAACGCATTTTTGGCTTGGGTTACTAGGGCTGTTCTGTCAGCTAAAAACAATATTTTCTTTGCCCAATTGCATTTGGTAAACATATCTACCATTGCCGCAGCGGTTCTTGTTTTTCCGCTGCCTGTCGCCATTACCAATAACGCTTTTCTACTTTTCCCTTTTAGCCGATTTTGGTGATTTGTCACCATACTTTCGGCTACCCTTTGTATCGCTTCCAGTTGGTAGTACCTTCCCGCAATATCGGTATTGACTCTAAACTCTCGCAAATCTGTACGATTGAATCGTCTTTCTATTAAAAGTTGTAGCTCTTCTTTGGTATAAAAGCCTTGCACTTTTCTATCTGGGTAAAAAGTATCGTCCCAAAGATGGGTTTCAAAACCATTACTGTAAAAAATAACAGGACGCTGCCCTGTACTTTTTTCTAAACAATCCGCATATAAACTGGCTTGATGTTTTCCTTTTGCGGCACTGTGGATTGTGCTTTTGGCTTCGACCACTGCTAATGGTAGCCCATTGTCTCCCCACAATACATAATCTACAAAACCTTTGCCTGATGGATTGGTGGTTAAGGGCATTCCGATTACTTCAAATTCGATTTCTCGGCCTTCACGAAAATTATCCCAACCGGCTTCTCTTAATAATAAATTGATTAGAATAAGTCGTGTGTTGTGTTCCGAAGTTAATTCCGGAATGGCCTGTTCTACTGTTGTTTCTTGAAAACGAACTTCTTTACGCTCGGCAATGAGTTGTAATTGCTCTTCTAATTGCTTGCGCAAGGAATCATTTTCTTCGGCTAGTTTTTCTTGTAGTTTTAGTGCTTTCTGTGCTTCTGCACGTTCTTGTTCTAGCTTTTCGGCTAGTGCTTGGAGTTGTTTGGTGTTTTTATCGTTAGTGTCTCCGTAGGGAATTACTCCTTCCTCAAAAGCTGGAATATTGGGATTGTTTTCGCTGTAATATTTACTTAGAAAAGTCAAAAAACGAAAACTATTTTTTAACGATTGTAAGGCATCTAAGGCTTTTACGGTTTTGCCATGTGCTGCATTATTACCATTCAGGCGTATGATATCTAGTTCCATCAACATACTTGGTTTAAGTATGTTTTTGAAACTTTCATTGTGGAGTAGGGCTCCTAATTTAGTATCATACGGCAGTTCTAGATCTTCATCGTTTTTGTATAACCAAAACATCGTTTTTTCCAAAGTACTTCTACACAACAATGCAGCGTACCGTGGTGCCGTAAAGGTGTGCTTTTCGGCTTCTACAATCTCTCGGTAGATTTCTGGAAATTCTTGATGTAGAAAGGTAAAATTGCTTTGCATAAACGTATCTTAATAGAGCTAAAGTACTACATTATTTTCAATTTCCTTGAACGATCAATTTATGGAGTATTTCTCCTTGAATACTACGTTTGTATTTTTGGTCTTGATGTGTTGGTATTTCTGGGATAGTCATTTCTATCCATCCTAGTTTTACTAAAGGATCTAAATATTTTTCTCTATTTCTGGAGTGATTTGAGAGGTTTATGTGTTCGAGAATTTCCACTCTCTTTTTTGGTTCGTCTAAAATATTCAGAATAGTCAGAGCTTTATCATTAAGATCATTTTCTATAATTTGAACAGCTTGGTCACTAGCTTGGTCACTAAGTTTTGCTAAGATGTTCTCCCGAACCCCTGTTCCCTTGCTATCAATGGATTTAGCTTGGTCACTAGCTTGGGTCACTAAGTGTGTTTAAAAAGTGACTAAGCTCCTCCAAATTGTTGAAAGAGTCATTCTGATTGATAAATTATAAAAATTGGTAATAATTATCAAGCCCAAAATTCAGCTCGACTGTTTCCTCATTTTTAACTATAAGCTGTAAAGCATTAACTATTTTTAGTTTTAATTCTTCGCTGTAATCTTCATCATTAATTATTGAATAAATAATCTCTAAGAGTAAATTTTTATCGATAATATTGTCAGCCACTGTTACTGCAATATTTTCCATTTCCATTACAAACTTATTAGAAAACACGTCCAAATCATTGACTATTAAAAAGAACAAACCTAAAGCGATAGAAGTTCTTTTATTTCCATCATTGAAGCCATGATTTTTATTGAAAGAGAAGACTAAATGCGTTAATTTTTCTTCAAAAGTTGGATAATAATCATCATTTTGCATATGATATAATGGACTATCTATATTTCCAAAAATTTTTATTCCTGGATTCCCACCTGAAATTTCAATTATTTTATCATGCGTTTTGATAGCATATTCTGAAGTAAAATATTCTAGATCCATGATTATCTGTTTTTTAATCGTTTGAAAACCTCTTTATTTTCTTCTAATCGTGCTTCCAATGACTTGCTTTTTTCGCCTAAAAATTTATCGAAATCTTCGGCACTTACGGCATTTACATATTCTTTAAGTTTTTCATGAAGCGCATCGCGGAATACCATATCACGACTTGCCATTAAGCTTCGTGCTTTTTCTCTTAATGGATTGTAAACAGCTTGTGTTAATTCTTCAAATTCTTTGAATAAAAGATGTGCTTCAGAAAGTGATAATTTCAAACCTTTACTGCTATACTTCTTTTTTAAAAAATCTGCGAAGCCATTTTCGTAACTGGAAATTAGATCTAGGACTTCTGAATACATAGTGTTCCTAATGCTTTCTTTGGTGTTTAATTTTAATATTTGACGGTATTCTTTGGCGTTCTCTTTAAATATACTTTTGTATATCTTATCTGTCAGTTGTGCATATTTAAATTTGTTTTCGGTAATGTAGGTATCTAAAGCATTTGTAAATTCCTGGCGATAGTTGTACTCTCTAATAGCACTAGGTACAAACTCTTCTTCTCGTTGGTTGATATATTTGGTATTTCCGCCCAATTTTTTGTTTAATACATCAATCACAATATCTAGTATTGCAGAACGGAGTTCTTTGGCTTTATCAGAATTACTGAGCAACATTCCTAAATTTAAAAATGCTTTATAGGTAAAAATTCCAAGACTAGGTGCTTTACTGATAAGATCAGTGTTTTCGGGACTTTCGGTTATGTCTCCGACATTGGTGTCGGGGACATTTTCTAGTACAGTTTCTTTAAATTTCTTTAATCGAAGTCCTGCGAATACCTCATAACCACTTTGTATAAATTCTTCTTTGTGATCTTCTAAAATGCGTTCAATTGTGCGTACATCAACCTCAAAGTATTGAGCTACTTGTTGCTTAGTAAAGCGGTATTTTTCTTCAAATTTTATTCCGTAAAAACCAATATTTTTATATACCTCTTGTATTGCTAGGTTATTGTTGAGTATATTTTTTCTATCTATGGACGAATTATTTAAATCTTTCATTTTTTACTTTTTTGAATTGTCGGTAATACATCGAATTATTTAGCTCGTTTCAACCTTTGTCTTTTAGTACGGTGATTTCAAATTTAGCTTTTTTAACTACACTAACCCTCTCTTAAACGCTTTTTGCAATAAACTTTGAAACAATTGCTGGCTTTTTAGATTCCTAGTAGGGTTATCTATTAAGACTTTCCAATTTTCACTATTCTTTCTGCCATCTCAACAATATCTTTTATTGAAAAATTTTCAATTTTATTTTCTGGTAATTTTTGATTCTGATTTCTTCTTCTCAAAGGGTCTTTGTGAATTTCTTCTAAAGCTACTTTCATGTAATGAATGTATTCGCCTTTATCTTCTGAAGAATCTTTTTTGAGCTGTTCAGAGAAACCTACAATTGATTTAGCTAAAACCATTTTATACGCATAATCCTCAATAATGTTTTTTTGTTTGACATATTGATTGGCACAAAATATTGCTCCTATGATAGGAAAGGGAATCAAAGCTATGCGTCCAATTATGATGTGTAATTTGTCTGTCAAATCAGTTAACATCCACACTCCTAAACTAATACCAATAATTATGAATAAGAAAGCACCCAAAATCCAGAATAAAGAAAAGTACCATTTTTTAGCATTTACTAATTGCGTACTAAATGAAGCACTAATACCTTCGGCTGTTTTGTAATTTAATGCCGTTTTTGCTTTGTCAATTAACTCTTTAGCTTCTTCTAAAATCGTTATTCTTTCCGTATTATAATTAGCTAATTTTTGTTTATTTTCTTCTGTAAGTTGTTGTAATTCTCCAATACGGTTGTCTCTTTCTTGAACTTTTAAAGCAAAGGAATTTATGATTTTCTCATTGTTTTTGGCTTCGTTGTAACTTTCAACTATTCCTTCTAAGTTTTCATCAGCCAGTTCTTTTACTTTATCAAGTGCAGTATTTATGGTTTTTAACTTTTCAGAATTACTTACTGTTTATGTTTTAACCTCTTCAACCTCCGCAATTTTTTCTTCCAGTTCTTTGAACTTTTTAGTTATGGCATCTAATTTTTCTTCGACTGAAGTATTTGAATTGCTTGCCTCTTCTTTTATTTCATTTATAAAAATTAATGCTGCTTTAAACTGATTTGTTTGTTCTAAAAGTTCTCTATTTATATCTTGGAAGTGCTCCCATCTCTCTTTATTGTTGCGAACATTGTATTTTCTTAATTCTATTTTTAGACTGTCGATGAATTTAAACAGCGTTTGTGGTGATTCAATATAAGAAAGTATATTTGTCATATGATTTATTATACTGTTTCTTTCCTCTAGTGTCGAGACTTGAATAAAAATATTATGAGATTTTAAGAAATAGGAAACATCTATCAATATAGCATCAAGCCCCAAATAAATACTTTTCCCATTGTATTCATTTTCATTACCAAATTTAGTGTTGTTGAATTGTGAAGAATCAAATGAATTTAATTTTTCTTTGATTTGGTCTCTTAATTTTTGGATTTGTAATACTGATTGTGTTTCCATAGTATTTTTTTTTAATTCAACTCTCCCTTAAACGCTTGCTGCAATAATCCTTGAAACAACTGTTCACTTTTCTCCAAAGCTTCTTGTGCTTGTTGTTTTTGGGCTTCGATTGCTTGTACACGTTCTGCAAATTGGTTTTGGAGGGTGATAGGTGGTAACATAAAGTCTAACTGTTTTAGTATTGCTAAATTTATATTTTTTTGTGCCGCCATTGGTGCTTTCTCCTCAATCATAACTTGTAAAAAAGACATCCAGTTTTGAACATAAATGTTATTTGTTTTTACGTTTGGAACAAAACCAACAACACTGTCTGGAAAACAGGCTTCAAATGTTAAAATTCCAGTCTGAGCAATATTTGCAGCAATCGTAATACATAGAGTTTCTTTTGGCCATAATTTACTTTGTTTTAATCCAAATTCAGAGTAAGTTGATTTGAAACGAGTGATATATCCACCAGAACGGGCAACATCCCCAGTTTGTATTAAAGGATAAGGACCATTTAATAATTCGGGAGCATTGCGTGGTCTATGTTTTGATTTTCCTCGGTCTAACTTTCCAACTTCAGAAAATTGTGTTATTTCCCATTTTTTGCTATTATGAACTGGATCCCCAAACATCTCCAAAAATAAACTTTGCGTTAGCGCATCGTATTTCTCGATGAGTTGTCTGTTGTATTGACGCAATTCATCAGCTTTGTCGAGAATGGCGACTATTTTTTGTTGGGTTGGGAGTGGAGGAAGTGGGATTTCGAGTTCTTTTACGATACCTAATGATATATTAGCTAACGCTGCTCCAACTGCTCTATCTAATAATTGCTCCTTAATAGTAGTAAACCAAAATCTTAAATATTTTATATCTAATTTACTTTTACCGAGAATATTAATACCTAAAATTGCTTGATTTGTCGTTAAATCAATTTTAGTAATAGCAGTTTTTCCAACGGAGCCATACATTGCTAATAGTAGAGTTCCCGATTTAAAGAATCTATTGTTAATTGATTTCAAGGCTTCTATAGAAATATGTTCTTCCGTATATGATATGTAACCATCCTTAGTTTTTTCTAAATCACTAATTTTTGCCCATGGAATATCTCCAACGTAATATTCTAATTTCTTTCGTGAGGGAGTTCCACCACTTTGCATAAAACAAAGTTCTTTTAATGTTACTTTCTCCATTACCTTAACATTTTTTCTAAATCAAGAATCGCTTGTTGTCTTTTGCTATCAATCGCTTTGATATCGGCCATTAGTGTAGCGGGTTTTTCATAGACTACATTGTCATAGACTACTTCTTTGTAACGGTTAATGCTCAGGTCATAATCATTGGCAACAATATCAGCTTTAGGGACAAGGAATGATTTTTGAGTACGGTCTTGGTGGTTGTCCGCTGTTTGCTGTGTATTAATAACCGCCCATTCTGATAGAATTGAAGCAATATCGCTTTTCCCGTTTAGCTCGACTGCAACGCTGTCAGGATTATTGAAAGATTGCTCTAATTGCTCTTCGGTGATTAAAGGGTTGCGTTTATCATCTAAGCTAAAACCATCGGCTTGCATGTCATAAAACCAAACGTTCTCAGTACCACCTGAGTTGGTTTTCGTAAAGAATAGAATAGCGGTACTGACTCCGGCATAAGGTTTGAAAACACCGCTTGGCATAGAGATTATGGCTTGTAATTGCTGGTTCTCTATCAGTTCCTTCCGAATACTTTTGTGTGCGGCACTGCTACCAAATAATACACCATCGGGCACAATCACTGCTGCTCGTCCGCCCAGTTTGAGTTGGCGTAATATCAATGCCAGGAATAATAATTCCGTTTTTTTGGTTTTGGTCACCGCCAGTAAACTGCTTTCCACCTCATCATAATCTAATGCGCCTTTAAAAGGGGGATTGGCTAAAATTAAGGAATACTGACTACTAATGGCACCGCTTTCGCTCAAAGCGCTGTTACCAATAAGCGTTGGGTTTTCCATGCCGTGCAATTGCAAGTTCATGGACGAAATACGCATCATCGATGGATCTATTTCAATTCCGTTGAACATATTCTTGTTGTAATGATTCCGGAAGCTTTCTTCCATAAACCAATCTTCGTGTTTCTCGTGTATGTATTGTGAGGCGGCTACCAAGAAACCCGCAGTTCCGCAAGATGGGTCACAAATTGTATCGTCTTTTTTGGGTTGGGTCATTTCAACCATCATGCGAATGATGTGACGCGGGGTACGGAATTGTCCGTTGGTTCCCGCTTCGGCAATTTTACCTAACATGTACTCGTACAAATCACCTTTGGTATCACGATTGTTAAGTGGTAATTTATCAATTTGCTGTACCACACGGTCTAGTAATTTAGCCGTAGGAATCATAAAAGTTGCGCCTTTGATGTATTCCGTAAAAGCACCACCGTCTTTACCTAGGGTTTTCATAAAGTCAAAAACAGTCACGTCATTCAAATGCCTTTGCGGACGTGTGAATAGTTCAAACATTACTTCAGGATCTTTATCCTTGAAGCTGCTCCAACGCAATTCTTTTTGCTCTGGTGTATAAATAGCTTTATCGGTGGTAACACCAAGCATGTTGGCGCGTTTCTCGATCAGGAGTTGTTTGTCGTCTAGTTGTTTTAAGAAAATCAAATAGGTAAATTGTTCAATTACCGTAAGTGGGTTTGATATTCCGCCTGTCCAGAAGTCGTTCCAGATTTTGTCTATTTGAGATTTTATTTCGCCTGTGATCATTATATAGGGGTATCGTTATTCATTAATAAATTGGGAACTATTCACGTTATTGTAGTATCAAACGACAAACCTAAGGTGTTCGAGTGCAGACAATGTGCATAGTTCGTTATTTTTGTTCAAATATACTTTTTAAACTTCATAAGATAGCTTTAAAAAAGAGGGAGATTATGAGTTTTTCCTAAGGTGTCGAAAATAATTTCGAGCAGAATGTGTAAAACCATAAAGGATATATCTTTTTTTAAATTAAATAAATTAAGTTTTGGCATTAAATTTATTTTTTTGCCAAAACTTAATTATTATTTTGTACCGCTTGCGCAGTGAAATTTGCCCATTATAGTAGTTTTTAGAATGTTTAGGATTGGGCTACGATATCCTTTTTGAATTAAATGTTTTTTCAATTATCTGACAGTCCCTTTCTTTTTTTCTTTCTTCTTCTATTTTTCAGTTGGTTTGGCAAATAATCTGTAGCATATTCTGCCTGAATGAGCATATCTAATACTTTTACCAAATCAGGAATAGTGAGTGAATCTTTTTGCTGTTGAAGGTGATACAATAATGATTCCTTAGAGGGAAGTTTTTCATGACTCTGATTTCTTTTTTCGTCACCAGTTATTTTTAATCCGCAACGTTCTTGAATCGCCTTTGCACTGTATTCTTTCCCTAAACTACTACCATTAAAAACACTTTTAGTCTTGTGGTCAACATAGGTAATACCATAAAGTAGGCCTTCTGCACTTTTTCGAAACACAGTATGGATTCCTTCTTTTTCCAAATATTTTGCCAGTTGGTTTGTTGACATTGTTCGCTCCTTTAGTAGTACAATATCAATTGCGTTTTTTAGCCGTATTTTGTCCGTTATTCTTCTAACTTCATTACGTTTAAATTTTTCTTCTAGAAATTTTAAAGTTGGTTTACTATAAAAATCACTTGCTTTAATTGGAACGCCAATTGGTTTGCCTTGTTCATCCAGAATTCGGTACACCAATCCATTTGTTAAAAATATTTTTGAATTCTCGCTGCCTCGATCAGCCATTACATTATACTGTTTTAGAACTGCATTTAGTTCAGGAATACTTGCGTACTTGTATTGGTTGAGAACTGCATTCAAAACGTTGGATATGGCCTTCTTTGTTTCCATGCGGCCATACTGAATCTTGCCAACAGTAATAGGTTGCAATATAAATTCCTCTTTCTTTTTTCTTCCTTCCGCTTTAACGAGTCCAAAGAGTTCTTCAATTTCTTTACGGGCAGGTTCGGATTTCCGTATTCCCAAATGATGTAAATCAATCCGCTTACCATTCCTCTCAATATTTATGGTTACAACGTGTAGGTGAGGGTGTCCTGCATCGCGATGTTGGTATACTAAATATGGTTGTTTTCCAAAACCGATTTTCTCCATATAACTATTGGCAATAGCTATTAGCTTTTCTTTGGGATGATTTTCTGACGGATCAAAATTTAGGGAAATATGTACACTATTCCGTTTTGCATTTTCGTTTAATTCTATTTGTTTTATAAAACGATTTAGCTTTAAAGCATCACTCATTTTGTCAACATCGACAGGATAGTTTCCTGCCGAGATACACTCAGCTACTCCAACTTTAACTTTGTTCTCATTGTAGTTAAAAATACTGCGGATTGAATGACTAGTTTTTATGATTGTAACCATTTGTCCGAAATTTTTTGAATGTGTTTTTTGATTTCTTCTACTTTGTTGAAAAGGATTTTTTTATCCAGATCAAAGCTAATTATCCATTTCCTGAATTCAGGAATCTGCTGCAAAGTGTGTAGTTTTTTTACAGCCTGATTAATATTGGTTCCAATGGCGTTCAGCTCATTGTGGAGTACTATAGTTTCTTCCATAAAATCGTCCAGCGATTGGTTGCGATAGGTAGTTACAATTGACTTATCGAAAAGGTGCTTTCGGACGTAGTCACTTAATTTTCGGCACGTACTGGCTTTCCATTTGCGTTCAATTCTTGCATATTCTTCGGGAGTTAGTCGTAGCCCGATTATGCGTGTCCTGTTTGAATTTTCGGCTTCCATCATCTATCATTTTCATTGTTTTCAAACTCTTTTCATCCTTTCAGTGTCACTGCCCACGAGTTCCGAGTGTGGGGCAGCAAGATCCGGTTGTTTAACAACCGTTCATCTTGCCAATTGCAGGAACGTTGCAATTTTTTAGCTTTTTAAAGGATTAAGTCTAATTTAAAGCGAATGCTCGAAATAAACAATCATAGCTATATTTCGGCTAGGATAGCACTTCGATAAATGAAAGGAGATAGCAGTACTTGAATCAGTCAGACTGCCCGTAAATTTTTCAAAAGAAAAAGAAAAAAAAGAAAGCAGTAAAAAATTGGATATACATCAAACGGAGTGCTATAAGTCCCGAAGGGTGGCACAGCGAAGAATGAGTGGTGACATTATGGGCTCGCAGTTGATGAATGTCCAATACCTTGGCTGAACTTTTTATGATTTTTTATCGAGATATTTTTAACGTCTTTAAGATATATTAAAGCTGTAGGAATATTTATTTAAGAGGTCTTTGAAAGTGTACGCTCCCTTGTGCCAATATAGAAGAAAAATGTTCCTAAATAATTATTAGATCTTGAATAATGGAGCGTACTTTTTCAAAAGAATATATTTTAATTAATGTTCAAAATTCTGACTGTTTTCAGGAAGGTTTTTGAACATGATTTGAAAAAGATTACAGCAGTCTAAAATCATTTATTCTTTTACTTTAATTAACGAAACGGTGTCGGCAAGATCATGTTCTGTAATATAATCTAAAACAAAAATTTCAACCTCTTTTTTATTGTCGGGAGAAGTGGAAAATGAGTTAAGATAATACGCTGTATTTTCATCTTCAATATGAATAATCTCAGTGTAACCTTTCGAAATTAAAGTGCCTTTTAATTTCAAAACTTTAAGCTCACTTTTATTATCAATTTCTTTTTTAACTCTTAGCTTAATAGTTTTATCCATGGGGTTATTCTTTATTGATGCGCAATCGTAAAATATTGTGAAGTTTTTTTAGATTTACTGTCTATTATACAAACAAAAAAGAGACTTGTTACTGTCTCTTCTTGGAATTAATTATATCTTTTATAAAAGGATTATTTAGCCTTCAATAATTTTTCCAAATACTCAACCTTATCTTTTTCGGCTTGAACCAAACGTTCGTAAAGTTTTTTATTTTCGTCATAAGATTCGATCAACTTTTCTATTGGATTAAAATTGAAGATAGGAGCGAAGGCACCTTGGCCATTACTAGCACTGTTATCGTAAAAATTATTGAAATAATTAATCACATTTTCTTCTGAAAAAGTTTTAATTGCTTCTACAGTTACACCAAGTGCCTTTGCAACTTCTTCAAGTTTTTCGTTGTCTACAGTTTCACTTGCTTCTATATTAGAAACTGACTGTTGACTTATGCCAATTGCAATAGCCAATGCTTCTTGTTTCATTCCTCGTAATTCTCTGATTCGGCTGATATTTCTGCCTATATGTTTTGGTTTTGTTGCTGTGTTCATAGTCCAAAGATATTTAAAATTCTGTCAAAAAAAATGCATTGGTAAAAAACAAGATTGCTTTAGTAAGATACAATTCCCATTAGTTCGGTACGGTACAATCTATTGCTTACTTGCTGTGTATTAAACAAAAATACAATTTTTCGGACTAGTATTAACTAAAAAATTAAAATTATGAAAGCAGTTGACAACGCAGGATTAAAGACAGTTAAGAACATTATTATTGAAAGTATCAGTACAAGTGGTGTTTACTGTTTTGGAGAGAGAAAGAAAAGCCAATCGGTTTTAAATCCTTTTTTAGAAAATAGTTCTAAAAAGGAAAGAAACACCCATTTTTATTTATTGGTTTTAACTGATCAATATATAATTAAAACTGTCTCTGATATTTGTGATGTTGTAAAAAACAAAACAAAAGGTCGCTATACAGTAACGATGTTACTTCATAAAGGGAAATCGGGTAATTACCTCACACCGCATCAAACATTTTTTTATCATGAGGTTTTAACCAAAGGTTATAAAGTGTATGAGCGTGAAAACATGCCTCCGAATATAGTCTTTAATGAGGTTCCAAAGCGTAATGTCGATTATATCCGATCCTATTGGAAAAATAGAAATATAATTGCTGACAATTTTATAAATAGTCAGAACCAAATTGACTTTTTGGAAAGTGCAGAGGTTCACGAAGCTATGATTCATATTGCTGTAGAACAAATCTGTCTAGGACTAATCAACGTATTTTTAGGATATCATCCCAATCATTTTTCACTAGCTTATTTATTTGAAATCTGTGAAATATTCACGCCACTTGTATCTGAAATATTTCCACAAACTACTGTTGAAGATAAAAGACTCTTTGATTTATTAAAAACACATCCAGGTTCACTTCGATGGTTTAAATTGAAAAATTCAAGTAGAATAGATACTGAGCTTCTAGCGAATAGAGGCAAGCTATTCCATGAAAGAGCTTGTGAACTTGTAGAAGCCGAGTTGGAGCGTATTGAGAATCTATATAATAAAGAACTCTAAAAATTTGAACTATGTACCACAATATTTTAACTCAGAAAGACTATCCAAATTATAGTCAATTAAAGAAAATGACCAAACTTTTAATTAAGCTTATTGAGACAGAGGCCATTTATTTCTCACGCCATCTTGAAGAGAAAATCAACATAGGTATTATCACGGTTCTTGTCAGTGAAAATAATCCGCATAATTGGGAAGATATTTACGAGTACGGCTCGAAATTTTTTAAAGCCTATCCTGAGTTTTCATTTCGAGTTTTTAATGCAGATTGGGTAAAGGAGTCGCTCAGAGGTGGAAATATTTTTTTTATCATGCATTGTAGTGAACACGAATTGGTTTACAGTATTGATGAAAGTAGCAGTGTTGTCGTCCTCAAAAAAATAAATGCCAAACGGCTTATAAAGGAGGCTAAAGATACGTTTCGCTTTGATTTTAAAGAGAGTGTGGTTATTGGGCGGGATCGAAACTTTCATTTAAGATGTGAAAATTATACTATGGCAGCTTATAATATACATCATGAAATGCGCTCAATTTTTGTATTTGCCACATGGTTTCTGACGGGAGAATGGATAGGCGAGCACAGTCTAGTAAAACTTCAAAAAGACTTGAGTAAGTTTTCCAGCACTGTAGGCAAGACATTTGACCCAAATAAAGAAGAGGAGTGGTTTGTCTTAGAACAACTGGAAAATGCTCGTGCTTCAATCCAATTCAACGCAGAAATCGAACCAATCAGTAAGAAAACCGTGGAAGTAGCATTTGCAAAAGTGGATTGGGCTGAAAAAGAAGTTCGAAGATTATTTGAGGAACGTATTAAAATAACAAAACAAAAGATTAAAGATCATGGAAGTAAATAAGATTAAAAACTAGAATGAAATACATCATATGTTTATAAAAGATCCCTATACCCTACTACAACGAAATGTTTAGAAATATTATTTAATCAATATAACTATGGAAACGAATGACATAAAAACATTGAAGGAATTGCGCAAACTGTCGGGAAGAAGTTTTAAGACTCTTAGATCAAACCATCATAAGAAAGGTTTATATAGTGTTGACTTAGTTGTGGAAGGATATCTGGATTTACTTTTTACTGTTGCTAATTTAATAAAGGTCTCCATTTTAGCTCTTGATTCAGATGAAACATGTTCTAAACAAGTACCGGTTCCACCAACTAATATAAAGAATATGTTAGAGATAGCGCTTCAACTATTACCTTATGAAGAAGCAGAATTTTTAGACAAATCAAAGGAATTGCTTTTAAAGGAAAATCAGGATATTATTCCTGAGAATTAAAATTTGGAGGGTAGATTACTCTTTTATTGTCTCCGATCCTCACCATATTTCAACTATGATTTAGACAAAAAACAATTCTATCTTTGAAGGAAGTGTGATTTATGACTAATTAGTGAAAGACTCTCAAGACGTTCTTTTACTTTTAAAAAAAGGAGATGCGTGATGAAAAATGAAGAGGAAAATGAAAAAAGAAGAATCACTGTAGAGAAAGCTTTGGAGTTGTTTCATAGGGAGAATGAGAGTTTAACTCTTGAAGTCGATAAAAAATCATTTTACAATGCTAAAAAAAATAATGAAAATAATCAAAGTAAGTCAAGCAATTTGTCAATTTTAACAATTCGAGAAGTTGCTCTGAAATTAAAGTTAATTAATAGCGAAGCAGCTAAAAAATGGATAGAAAAAAGAGGAATCAGAATTCATAAATTTTCTAAACAAAATATTGTTTACGAAATCGAAGTGATCTGTGAAATTGATAAACCTTTTGTAAAATCTTTAAGGTTAAAATACCCATTAAGATGGAAAAAAATATACAGAAATCTGGTTAAAGATAAGAATGTGTATGAACTATTGGTTTTACAACTAGAAGGAGAGTTAGATTACGTTCCAACCACTAAGGTGAAAAGGAATATAGAGGATGAGAAACTATATAATGATTTAATGAAATGAATAAGTTAGTATTACCAAAGAAAAAATATAAAGGAATTAAGATTTATTGTAGAATATGTAAAGTAGATAATCCGAAATGTAATCATTTTGAAAGCTTTACGTATAGAGTAAGAGTTCATATCCCAGGAACTCAAAAGAGTGTCAAGTCTAAAATATTAAACTCAAAGATTTATAGTGATGCGGTAATTGAAGCTATCAATTTTGAAAAGCACTTAATAACCAATAATTATCAAACAATAGTAGCTGATTCGGCAGAAGGAAATGATTATTCTGTTATTGATTCCATAATAAAGTATAATCAATATTTAAATGGTGAAAGCGAATATGCTCAATTTAAAAAGAGTGTTACTAATGAACACCGTAAAGAATTAATACGATTTTGTAAATATTTTGCTAAGACATTAAAGAAAAATAAAAACATTGAGTTGACTAGAATTAAAGATGTTAGTAGGCAAGATGTATCAAATTTTTATTCTTGGGCTGATAATCATTATAATCCGAAAACATTTAATAAATGTTTGAATGGAGTCAAAGGTTTCTTTGATTTTCTCATAGATATTGAAGAAATTGAAATGAAGAATCCTTTTAGAAAGTATTCTCGGAAACAGATACAAAAAACAAATATTGATTCTGTCACCAGAGAAGAGTTTATTAAAATTCTTGAGGCAGTTGATACATTTAGTCCTTTTGTAGTTCTTGGGGGCAGAGGAGAGCGGAAAAACATGTTTAAACCGTATTTGAAAGATGGTTTTAGATTGTTTTTGTTAACTGGTGGAAGGCGAGAAGAAATTGTAGATCTGCGCTGGAGTCATATTTATGTATCTGTTAGTGGAGTAAAATTCTTTAGAATCCAAAATTTAAAAGTGGAGCGAAACCTCAATGTTGATGGATTGTATAAATACATTCCAATAAATTCTGATTTGTTTGACTTACTGGTGGAGATGGGTTATCATGAAAAAAAGCAAACTGACGATTATATTTTATTACCTGAAAGAAAAGTCAAATCAAAAACAATTATGGATTCAATTTCAAAATCTTTTACACATTACAAAAATGGCGCGGGCATTGAAAAAGATATTAGTTTGAAAAGTTTAAGGAAAACATACATTACATGGGTGCATCAAGTAATGCAAAAAGAAACAGGGTTACTAACTTCACATTCGACTACAAAAGTATTGGAATCGTATTATATAGATCCTCAAATTTTATCGGTAGTTGAAAGGGGAGCTGTCGAAATAAAGATATTTGGACATAATTCCTGACTCTAATTCCTCACTCCTAATATTTTGATATACTTTTTTACTTGATTGAAAGCACAAAAAAACCCTTAAACAGCTGTTGTTTAAGGGTTTGTTTTTGTAGCGAAGACGGGAGTTGAACCCGTGACCTCAGGGTTATGAATCCTGCGCTCTAACCGACTGAGCTACCTCGCCAAATACTCAAGGTTTGTTGGCCTTGAATGCGGGTGCAAATATATAAATTATATTAAAGATTGCAAACATATTTTAAAGAAAAAATATATTTTTGTAAATGCTTTCTTTTTGTAGTTATATTCTATATATTTCGGAAAAATTAAATGCAGCTCATGGATCAGAAAGTACGTTACGAAATCGAGTTTCCTATAAATTCTTCGCCTCAATTATTGTATCAATATATATCGACTCCATCAGGTTTGTCTGAATGGTTTGCCGATAATGTGAATTCTCGTGGTGAGTTCTTTACTTTTATTTGGGATGACTCAGAAGAGAAGGCAAGACTTGCTTCTAAAAAAACGGGCGAAAAAGTGAAATTCAAATGGGTTGATGATAAAGGAAAAGATACTGAATACTTTTTTGAACTACACATTTTAGTTGATGAACTTACTAAAGACGTCTCATTAATGGTAGTGGACTTCGCTGAAAAAGATGAAGTAGACGAAGCAACTTTATTGTGGGAAAATCAAATTTCTGATTTGAAACATCTAATAGGTTCGGTTTAGTAAAATCATATTTTATAACATATATTTGCCCTAAATTTTATTTAGGGCTTTTTTATGATCAATTTTAATGGAACTATCGTGTCTGAGGACGCTAATTTACTGACTCAAAATCGTGCTTTTTTATATGGTGATGGAGTTTTTGAAACGGTTAAAGTATTAAATAATAAAGTACTTTTCTTGGAGGATCATTACTTTAGATTAATGTCTTCGATGAGAGTTGTTCGTATGGAAATTCCAATGAATTTTACTATGGAATATCTCGAAGAGCAAATACTTTCAACTGTAAATGAAAATTCAATAGCGCATTCTTCTCGTGCGCGCATAACAGTATATAGAAATGATGGCGGTTATTACTTACCCAAAATTAATACCGTCTCTTTCATAATTAGCGCTGTTGGTTTAGAAAAGCAGTTGTATTCTTTTGAGAAAATCACTTATGAAGTAGATTTATACAAAGACTTTTATATTACTAAGCAGCTACTTTCTTCTATAAAAACTACTAATAAAATAATTAATATTACAGGAAGTATATTTGCAGATGAGAATGGTCTTGACAACTGCATATTATTAAACGACAGTAAGAACGTTGTCGAAGCTTTACAAGGTAACATTTTTATGATATTGGGTCATAAATTGATTACGCCACCAGTGTCCGAAGGTTGTTTAAATGGTGTAATGAGAAAGCAAATTCTTAGTTTAGCAAACAAAATAGCAAACTTGGAAGTGGTTGAAGAAATTATTTCTCCATTTGATCTTCAAAAAGCTGATGAGTTATTTATTACGAATGTAATTAAAGGAATACAACCAATTACTCAGTATCGTAAAAAGAGCTTTGCGACGACTAGATCGGCTGAAATTTTAGAAAAACTTAACGAAATGATTGGAACTATTTAGTTTAAATAAGGATTTTCTGGTGCGTTTAACCAAATTAAGTAATCGCCACCAAGTTCTTTAATTTGATCTTTCCAAAAATGAGTTGCTGATTTCCCAATTATTTTATTTTCGTAGCTGTTAGAATTAATGATCCAAGAGTGACTTTCCATTTCGCTCTCTAATTGTTTTTCCTCCCAACCAGTATATCCTAAAAAGAAGCGGATATTATCATTGCTTATTTCTCCTCTATTGATGAGGTCTTTAGTGGATTCAAAATCACCTCCCCAGTAAATACCATTAGATATTTCAATACTATTGGGAATTAAATCTGGAATGTTGTGAATAAAGTACAAGTTATCCTGTTCTACAGGACCACCATTGTATATTTTAAAACGGGCGTGGATTTCTGGAATTAAATCCTGAATGGTGTACTTTAAAGGTTTGTTTATAATAAAACCTACGGAACCTTCTTCATTATAGTCCGCTAATAAAATTACGGATCTGTTAAATGCTAAATCCCCTATTATAGTGGGCTCTGCTATAAGCAAATATCCTTTTTTTAATTTATCTTTAATCATTAGACTGGATTTTTTAATAAATTTAAGTTTTTTATTATAATACTGCCAAATAAAATCGATAAAAAGTATAAAAAAACCTTCCAGTTGGAAGGTTTTGATTATATACAAGAGAATAGAATTAGTTTACCGCACCTTCTAATTCAGCACCTGCTTTAAATTTCACTACATTTTTAGCAGCGATTTGGATAGTTTTACCTGTTTGAGGATTTCTACCATCTCTAGCAGCTCTAGCAGAAACAGACCAAGATCCGAAACCTACTAAAGATACTCTTCCACCTTTTTTCAAAGTCTCTCCTACGTTTCCTAAAAATGACTCTAAAGCTAATTTTGCTGCAGCTTTTGTAATTCCTGCATCAGCAGCGATAGCATCGATTAATTCTGATTTGTTCATAATAAATAGTTATTAATTGTTGGTTATACAAATTGTTAATACACAAATTTAGTAGGAAATACGTTCCTTGCAAGTGTTTTATGTTAATTTAATTTATTTTGTTGATAACTTAATTTTTTTGTTGATAAATGATTAGTTTTTTAACCTTTAACTTCTATTACCCCCGCATTTGTTGATGTTAATGCACATTAGCTTCCTCTGAAAATTTAATTCCATTTAGTAATTCGGCTGTGCTCATTTTTTTCTTTCCAGGAAATTGTAGCTGAAATATTTGAATAAATCCATCCTTTACAGCAACTTTCATTTCCTTTTTTGTGCAAATTAAACTACCGGTTTTATAATCGTGAGATTCAGAAATCATCTTTGACTCATAAATTTTCACATTCCATTCTTCTGTTTTATCTGTAAAAAAACTCCAAGCTGCAGGATAAGGACTTAGGCCTCTAATCAAATTATGTATCTCTACACCTGATTTATTCCAATCAATTTTGCAATTATCCTTATTGAGTTTGTATGCCGTTTTTATATGGGAATCATCTTTTTGAATAATGGTGGTTAAATTTCCTTTTTCAATCATCCTTAAGGTCTCAATAACTGTTTCACTACCCAAATTCATTAAGCGATCGTGTAAGTGTCCTGCATTTTCATCTTCATCAATTGCAATCTGCGAACTCAAAATCATCGCGCCCGTATCAATTTTATCATCTATAAAAAACGTAGTTACTCCAGTTTTGGCTTCTCCATTTATAAGAGCCCAATTTATCGGCGCAGCACCACGATAATTTGGCAATAAAGAGGCATGTAGATTAAAAGTTCCGAGTGTAGGCATTTCCCAAACTACTTTAGGTAACATTCTAAATGCGACTACAATTTGTAAATTAGCATTAAGAGCGTTTAATTCTAATAAAAAAGCTTCATCTTTTAAATTCACTGGTTGTAATAAATTAAGATTATTTGCTAGTGCGTAATCTTTTACCGCAGAGTATTTTATCTTTTGTCCGCGTCCTGCTGGTTTATCTGCAGCCGTGATGACACCTACAATTTCATAATTATTCTTAATTATAGTATCTAGGATCCCTACAGCAAATTCAGGTGTTCCCATAAAAACAATTCGTAATTTTTCCATTATGATTTTAAAGTATATTTATTATTTGGTTTAACCAAAATTATTTCATTTTCTAATAATTCTTGTAGAACAAAGATAACGTCGTCCGGACTACTTCTCGTTTTATTTTGAATATCCCTTGAGTTTAAATCATCTTCGTCAAGCAGCTTTATTATCTCTTTCGAAAGAAGTTTAGTGTCTTTCTTTTTAATTTTTTTAGTAATGCAAAACGAGCAGATACCACAATCTACGCTTGTCTCCTCGCCAAAATAATTAAGAATTAGCCTGCTTTTACATATTGATTTTTCGCTTACGTAATTTACTACAGCTTTCAGCTGTTCTTTTTTTAACTGATTTTGGTTTTCTAAATGTTTAGAGACCCGACTTATTGTCCGTTCGTCTTCGCGTACTTCATTAAATAGTATTGTAGCGTCATTATTTTTCGAATGATAATCTATAATTTCTTTCTCTTTTAATTTATGTAAAACAGCTAAAATTTCTGATTCCTTGTGACTAGATTTTTTAGAAATTAATTGCAAGTTAAAGGCTGTTTGCATCTCGTAAATTCCAGGATAGGTTCTTAATATTGCTAAAATAATTTCTTCATCGTTATGATTTAAACTCATGTAGCGCATAACTTCTTTAGAGGGAATGAGAAACTGCAGTGTTATCTTTTCTGAAAATTCTTGAGATAGCGTGATAATACCTTGCCGATCTAGAAATTGTAAAGCGTTGTACGTTTTTAAGGTTGGGAATTCATATTTTAAACAAAATCGATGTAAATTAAAATTAAATTTCTCGTTAATTCCTTCACCGTATGCGATTTGGAAATAATTATTCAACTTGACATACATCAAATTTAGGAATTTTTTATCGGGCAGTATTTTTATAAATTGATTTTCGGCTTGTGTAATATCAGATGGATTTGTCAACAAGAGCGCAAATGCTCTTTCTCCATTTCGACCTGCTCTTCCAGCTTCTTGATAATAGTTTTCCATGTTTTCTGGAAGCTGTATATGAATCACAGTTTTTACATTGGCTTTATCAATCCCCATCCCAAAAGCATTTGTAGCAACAATAACTTGGACTTTTTCATCCATCCACGCCTCCATATTTTTATCCTTTTCTTTGGACGAAAGTCCTCCATGATAATAAGTAGCATTAAATCCTAAAGAATTTAATTGAGAAGAAATTTCTAGACAGGATTTGCGATTTCGAACATAGATTATAGAAGGTTGTGGATTTTTTTTCAGAATTTGTTCAATTCTAAAAAGTTTATCTTCTACTTCAAAAACCATATAAGCGATATTTTCCCTTGCAAATGATTTCTCAAAAACATGAGGTTCATGCAATCCTAATTCAGTGATAATATCTATTTTAACGCTTGGCGTTGCTGTTGCGGTCAAAGCCAAAAAAGGTATAGTAGGAAAATGTTTTTTTAATTCAGAAATCTTTAAATAAGCTGGACGAAAATCATGTCCCCATTGCGATACACAATGCGCTTCATCGATGGTAATTAAATTAATTGGGAGGTTTTTTATCCGTTCTAAAATCCAATCAGACTGCAGTCTTTCAGGTGAAACATAGAGAAATTTATAATTGCCAAATTGGCAATTGTCGAGTAAATCTATCATTTCTTCAGAGCGAATGCCGCCCGTTAGAGCAATAGCTTTGATATTTCGTTTTTGTAAATTAGCGACTTGATCTTTCATTAGAGCTACTAATGGCGAAATCACTAAGCAAATGCCATCTTTCATTAAAGCTGGAATCTGAAAACAAACGGATTTACCACCACCTGTTGGCATTACTGCAAAAGTATCGTGGCCGCCTAAAACTGAAGTAATAATTTCTTTTTGTAGGGATCTAAATTTGTCGTGTTTCCAATATTTCTGGAGTAGCGCAACTGCTTCTGGCATAGTTAACAAGTTTCATTAGATTGAAAAATATCTCCAAAAAATAAATTCTAAACCGGTATTTTATTTAGAAATTTCCTCTAATATAAAAAGAATTCTGTTATCCATAGTATCTTTTGGAACTTCTATCAATTCGTAACCGTAATTATGATACGTTTCTATAAGATGAGAATTGATTAATTTCGCTTGCTCGAAGTTTTCATAACGTGCATCATCACTGATGTAGATTTCCTCCCAGGGTGGAAGAATAAATATTTTTGCGTACTTGTGTTCCTTGCATGCATTATCAAAAGTAGATGGATAACTATCGCCTATGTAGTGCATATATGCTAGAACATCTGGAATTCCACGATCAATGAAAACTACTTCATGTGGTTCATTTGTAGCACTTTCGAATTGTTTTTTTCTTCCTTCTAACAATAGTTCGCTAAATAAAAGAGGTTTTTCAAGGAACAATTGCTCTATTCCTTGCTTTTTTGCTTCTAAAGTTACTTCCCGCGAAATTTCTGGATAACAACAATGGCCTTTTGCGACCAATCCATCGATGATAGTCGTTTTACCTGTTCCTGGACCGCCAATGATAACTATGATTTTTGTTTGCACCTTTAAAAAATAAGGCGCAAATTTACTTAAACTTATTGGGATTTGAAAAAATGATTGCTTTTTAAATACGATTAGGCAAAAAATCATAATTCAGCAATCGTAATTTACTAATGAAACCGTATATTTGCCCTTATTTAAGATAGAAAATGGATAACAAGACTAAAGAATTCTATGATAGATTAAAAGTAGAGTTGGATATGAGTAATACATGGCCAAGCATATACTTGTTTAAATTTATTGTACCTACAGTAGATGATAATATAGCGCGTGTTGAAGCTGCATTTGATTGTATGGGAGCCGTTATCAATACTAGAAAATCTAAAACCGGAAAATTCACTAGCATATCCATCGATGTTACGATGAAAGATTCTCAAGAAATAGTAGATAAATACCTCGAAGTTTCTACAATTGAAGGTATTGTTTCCCTTTAAATAAAAAATATAATTTTAAATGACAAGCTGAAATGATTCTAAATCAAGAGGTTAATTGTCGGCTAAATTTAAAAATATAAATTCAAATATGAATTCAAAATATATTAAAGAAAATTCAAACGATGTGGTGCATCATTTGGAATACAATGCAGAGCGATCTCATTTAATTATTCCTGAATATGGCCGCCATTTACAAAAACTAATAGATCAAGCAACAAAAATTGAAGATGATGTAGAGCGCAATAAAGCTGCAAAATACATTATTCAAGTTATGGGAAGTTTGAACCCGCATTTACGTGATGTTCTAGATTTTCAGCACAAATTATGGGATCAGCTTTTTGTTATGTCTGATTTTAAATTGGTAGCTGATTCTCCTTATCCAATTCCCTCTCGTGAAGTATTACAGTTGAAACCTGACATGCTTCCTTATCCACAAAATTTTCCTAAATACAGGTTTTATGGTAACAACATAAAATACATGATTGATGTGGCAAATAAATGGGAAGATGGCGATATGAAAAGTGCATTAGTAAAAGTAATTGCTAATCACATGAAGAAATCATATTTGAGTTGGAATAAAGACACCGTTAAGGATGATGTCATTTTTGAACATTTATATGAACTTTCAGATGGTAAATTAAATTTGCTTCAAAGTGAAGAGGAGTTATTAAATACTACCGATTTACTAAGAACGAATAAACGAGTTTCGAATAAAATTCTACCGATAGGCCAACCCAAAATTCTTAGCAATAAGAATCCAAAAAGCGGAAAGCCAAATCCAGCGCATAAAAATCAAAATAGAAAACCTTTGTAAAACAGTTATTTTTTAAGGATGTTGCTCATAGTACAAGCAATTTAATCATAAATAATAACCAATAATATAAATAGAAGATGGGAATTTTTAAAATAGAAGGAGGCATTAGTCTTAAAGGTGAAATCACGCCACAAGGAGCTAAAAACGAAGCATTACAAATTTTGTGTGCTGTTCTTTTAACACCTGAAAAAGTGATTATCAACAATATTCCTGATATTATTGACATTAATAAACTAATTACGCTTCTTGGAAATTTGGGTGTAAAAATTCAAAAAAACGGTCATGGATCGTACACTTTTCAAGCAGACGAAGTAAATATTGACTATTTAGAAACCGAAGCTTTTAAGAAAGAAGGTGGTTCATTACGGGGTTCGATCATGATTGTTGGTCCCTTATTAGCTCGCTTTGGAAAAGGATATATCCCAAAACCAGGTGGAGATAAAATAGGCCGAAGAAGATTAGATACGCATTTTGAAGGTTTTATAAATCTTGGAGCTAAATTCCGTTACAATAGAGAAGATCATTTTTACGGTGTTGAAGCAAATGAAGGTTTAACTGGTGCTGATATGTTACTTGACGAAGCGTCAGTTACTGGTACTGCTAATATTGTTATGGCTGCTGTTTTAGCTAAGGGCGTAACAACTGTTTACAATGCTGCTTGCGAACCATATTTGCAACAGTTGTGTAAAATGCTAAACTCTATGGGTGCTAAAATCTCAGGAGTTGGTTCTAACTTATTAACGATTGAAGGAGTTACAACTTTAGGCGGGTGCGAACACCGAATTCTTCCTGATATGATTGAAATAGGAAGTTGGATAGGTCTAGCTGCTATGACAAAATCTGAAATTACCATTAAAAATGTTAGTTGGGATAATTTAGGATTAATTCCTACTACGTTTAGAAAACTTGGTATCACTTTAGAACGTCGAGGAGACGATATTTATATTCCTGCTCACGTGGATGGATATGAAGTGAAAACTGATATTGATGGTTCTATACTTACAATTTCTGATGCACCTTGGCCTGGATTTACTCCAGATTTACTGAGTATCGTTCTTGTAGTTGCAACTCAAGCAAAAGGTGATGTTTTAATTCACCAAAAAATGTTTGAAAGCAGATTGTTTTTTGTTGACAAACTGATTGATATGGGCGCGAAGATCATGTTATGTGATCCGCATCGTGCTGTGGTTATGGGGCATGATTTTAAATCACAACTTAAAGCTACAACAATGTCATCTCCTGATATTCGTGCTGGAATTTCTTTATTGATCGCTGCGCTTTCTGCAAAAGGAACAAGTACAATTCAAAATATTGAGCAAATTGATAGAGGTTACGAAGCTATAGACGAACGATTGAGAGCTATAGGAGCCAAAATAGTAAGGGAGTAAATACGCTCTTCAATAAAAAATATCGTTTAAGTGAACCAAACAGGATTTTAAATTCAATTGGGTTTACTTAAACGATTTTATTTTTAATGTAATTTATAAAAGATAGAATGTCAATCGAAAAAACAGCAATACGAGCAACTTATTTTAGTATTATCGGAAATACGTGTATGGCTATTGTAAAAGGCTTAGCTGGTTTTTTTGGAAATTCTTATGCTCTGATTGCAGATGCAATAGAATCTACTACTGATATTTTTGCTTCATTTTTAGTTCTGTTTGGTATTAAATATTCGAACAGACCTGCAGATGAAAATCATCCTTATGGTCACGGAAGGGCAGAGCCATTAATTACTTTTCTTGTAGTGGGTTTTCTAATTACGTCTGCGACAATAATTGCTTATGAAAGTATTATTAATATTCAAACTCCACATCAGCTCCCTAAACCTTGGACTTTAATTGTTTTAGGCGCCATAATTATATGGAAAGAATATTCGTATCGAGTGGTGATGAAGAAAAGTTTAGAAACAAATAGTTCATCGTTGAAAGCAGACGCTTGGCATCATCGTAGCGATGCGATCACTTCTGTAGCAGCATTTATTGGTATTTCAATCGCTCTTTTTTTAGGTGATGGTTATGAAGCAGCTGATGATTGGGCAGCACTTTTTGCATCTGGATTCATATTGTATAATAGTTACAAAATTTTTCGTCCCGCTTTAGGCGAAATTATGGATGAGAATTTACATGATGATTTAATTGCGCAAATAAGAGTCGTTTCTTTAAAAGTCGATGGGATTTTAGACACTGAAAAATGCTTTATTAGAAAAGCAGGGATGCAATATCACGTTGATTTGCATGCTACAGTGGATTCAAAGATTTCAGTAAAAGAAGGACATGATCTTGCACATAAATTGAAGGACACTTTGAGGGAGACAATACCGGAGCTTGGACATGTTTTGATTCATGTAGAGCCAAATGAGTAGATTTAAATCTCAAAAACTAAAGAGTATTGTAAAATTAATAATTTCTCGTTTAGTCTTTTTGTAGTTAAAAAATATCTTTATTTTTAAAATTAAGTGTAGTTATAAATGATGAATAAATGTATTATTACATTTCTGTCTCATTGATGCTATTCTATTTATTTACTTTCCTCAAGATAGGTTTTGGAATAAAATTATTCTAAAATATTTAAAAATTTTAATCCAAAGACTACTCCGTCACCTTGAAAACCATTTTGGTACGATCGAACATAATCAACTCGTAACATTTTAAATTTACCAAATCCTAAATTGTCTAATCCAATTGTCGCTTCAGTATATGGTTTATTTTCTGGTGTAGAAAGCGAATGGAAACCTAAGTTTAATGTAGATTTTAATTTATTAAGTAATGGAATTTTGTTCATAATATAACCTTTATCGTTGTACTCACCATGCAATTCAAAATAGGAATTATTTGTACTGTTAGAGTAGTAAGGAAGCAAGTTAAAGACATTCAAATAACGCTCTGTTTGTCCTACATGAGTTTGATTACCATTGAAATGTTTATAGTCGATAAAAGAGATGTTTTCTGCATTTAGAAACTTTCCAGCTTTTATATTGATACCTAAAACACCCTTATTACTTAATTTTAAATCATACGTAACTCTCGTACTGAAATGATCAAATTCGTATTTCTTTTCATTTGATGCGAATGCTTTCTCATACGCTATATAAAGAGTGGGATATTTTTCATTTGGAATATTAAATTTACCATCTGGTCTAGAAGAATATGTATTTCCAAAATGTATTCTAGCGTTTATCGTTGCTTTGGTTAAATGATGTGTGTCGAAAGCTGGAGTTATAAAGTCGTTTGGAGCTAAAGGATTATTCGATGTGTACAAATCATTCTTACTAAAAAATGAATAGTCAGTATTATTAGATAGTGGTTTACGCTGCTGATATTCTAACTTACCGTTTATATTTACTCCATTGGCAACATCTTGGCTATAGCCAATGCCTGCTGCTTCTAAATTATACAATTTCATGAAATTATTCTTAAAAGCCAGAGAACTAACAGTATTGACTATTTCACTAATAGGGTTAGTAGCATTAAACTGCTTGACTGTGCTTCCACCTGAAATATACAAAGTGGCATAATTTTGATTATTGAAACGATGCAAAAATTGCCCCGTAGCACGTAGTCGATCTTCTGCGATTCCATAATTAAATTTGGTGCTAATAGAAGTGTAAGCTCCTTTTTTTTCTAAATTTTTTCTGTTAATATATTTGAAGCCAGAATCGAAATTGTAACCTTGAACAGTATTAAAACTAAATGATCCTAAATTTAGCAGTCCTTCATAACTAAGACTGTATTTCTCTTGGCTATCTTTAAACGTGTATCCCATAACTAACTTTAGTATTTTGAATCTATTACCTTTTTTATCTATTGAATCAAGATATTTTTCAGAATTTCTAACTTTATAAATACTGTCTTTTCTACTATAATCGGTGTTCTCTTCTACAGTCAAAGGAATTGGTCGATTGCTATTCCAGAAAAGACTATCCTTTTTATTTGAATCAATTTCGATACGAGTAATTTCGCTCGAAAATGTTTTTGGAATGAATGCCTTGATAAATTCATAATTACTGTAGACGTAATTAAATTTTCCAGTGAATCCTATACCAAATGCTCCAGCTTCAATATCAAGACTTTGAGTGTTTTTTGCCCAAATTTTATTATTGCGATTATAGCTAAAGTTCTGTTTTATGGTCATTTGGTCAACAAATTCTTCTTTCATTCTGTACCCTTTTATATTTAAGTCTACAGCATAAATTGCCCATGAATCTTCAACTATGTATATGTAACCCTCAAAAACGGGTTCACTATCTCGCTTTGCAATAACTCTAATCTTGTTGATCATAGTGTTATTCTCGTCAAAAAAGGTCCCTTCTAACTTGTAATTATAATAATTGAATGCATTAGTAGCGATTGGAGAAATCATTTTTATACCAAATTCAACGGTATTGTCATAGAAATCGTAGAAGGAAGATCGGGCAGTATTGTAGCTGTATCCATTATCTCTACCGCTAACTTTTGAGGCTGTGACTATTTCTTTTAAATTGTTAGGCTTCTCAAAGGATATTTTCGAAAAAGTTTCAGAGAGTGAAATAATTCCTGTTCCTGTTGAATCTAGTGCGCCATTTAAATCACCAATTTTTTGACCTAATATTTGCTTGGGTGCATTTTTTAATTTGAAAATCCCTCTAGAATAAAAATCAGCGTTAAATCTGTTAGTTTTCTCTGTATTTTGTTTTCTACTAGCAATTGCATTTTTTATGATCGCAAGAGCGGGATTAATTTTCTTATTTATCACTACCTCATTAAGTGAGAAACTTTCCTCAATCATTTTGATGTCTAGTGTATAAGGAAGCTTATCAATTTTTATTTTTTGCGTTTTAAAACCTAAATATTGAAAGATTACTGTAGCGTTTTCTTTTCCTTTTAAATTGAACTCAAAATATCCTTGCTCGTTTGTACTGGTACCATTGTAGGTGTCTTGTTGAAGAATGGTTACAAAAGGAAGTGGATTTCCTTTTTCATCTGAAACGGTTCCTTTTATTTGTGCAGTGCTTATAATCGAAAAGAAAAATAATAGTAATAAGTAGTTTGTTTTCATGAAAGTTATTTCTCTCACAAAAATAGAAGAAGTTTAAAAATAGCGTATTAATTATTTGTTAAACATTTACAGTAGAGATTTATATGCTCATGATCTTACAAATACGATTGTATTGCTAATTCGTAGCTTTTTAATCCAAAGCCCAGAATTACACCTTTAGCATTTCCTGAAATATAGGATTGGTGTCTAAAGCTTTCACGTGAAAATGTATTGGAAATATGTACTTCAACTACAGTAGTAGTAATTGCTTTGATTGCATCACCTATTCCTATAGAAGTGTGTGTGTAAGCGCCAGCATTAAGTATTATTCCATCGTATGAAAATCCAAATTCTTGTATCTTCCCTATTAACTCTCCTTCGATATTACTTTGATAGTACGATAAATCTATGGTTGGAAATTGAATTTGTAAAGTGGTAAAATACTCTTCGAAAGTTAGGCTACCGTAAACTTCTGGTTCGCGTTTTCCTAAAAGATTTAAATTTGGTCCGTTGATGATAATAATTTTCATAATTCCTTTTTTGTAAAAATAAAAAAACCGTTCTAATTTATAGAACGGTTTTGAAAAATTTAATTTTTATATTTTTTAGAATTTAAATCCTGCAGAAACTTGAACTACAGAGTTTTTAACTTGTGCTTCTTTAGATGCGTCTGTTAAACCCAAAACGTAACGACCTTGTAAAAAGAAATTATCAGTGATATTAAAACTTAATCCGCCTGCTAATCCAAAATCAAAAGTCTCTGCATTTTTTGCATCAAATTTATTTTTCTCACTCAATAAAATAGAAGCTTGAGGTCCTAGGTCTAAACTAACCGCTTTACCTAAGCTTATTTTAGCCATAACGGGAATAGACAAATAACCTAACTCATTCTCAAATTCCTCTACTGCGTTTTTATAAGATGCACCTACAGTTGAGTATAGCAATTCAGGTTGGATTGCAAAACCTTCCGTTAATTTTATTTCAGCTATCAAACCTCCGTGGTAGCTTGTAATCGCATCAGTTTTGTAATTAGTGCTGTTTACTCTGATTTCACTTCCAGTTTGATTTGCAAAATTTAAACCACCTTTAAAACCAAAACGTACTGACTGCGCTTGCATAGTTGCTGAACCTACTAATAGAACTACTGCTGCTAGAATTACTCTTTTCATAATTTTTAATTTAATGTTTATTAATACTTGAAATGGGTCTTTTATTAAACTACTTAGTTTAATAATTATTGTTTACTAATTAACATCCTCCATTTCAAGAACTGTTCCAATAAATCATAATATGACCAAGTTTAACGTGTCATGTAACTTATAATTAATTTGAATCTAGTTTATTATTTGATAACTCTTTGCTTTTAAGTATTTTGGACGATTTTTACTTAAATATTCGAGAACTATTTTAGATGTGTTTATTTTTATATTTTTTTCGAATAAATAATTTATTTACTCCTAAGTGGTAATAGTGACGGTATTTAAAGGGATATTAATGCCACTGATGTCCCAATTTTACACATAATTTGTATTTTTTCTGCCTTAACAATGCTCCTATGAAAATCCTTATAATTCAGTCAAAAAAGACTTTTTTTACGTAATTAAATTTAGAATAGTATTGTATCAAGCTGTCCAACAAATAGTTACTTTACCTTTTTATATTTATAATTTTTTACTGACAAAAAGAGCTAATATTATTGGGTAAAAGCGATTAAAATTAGATTGTTTAGGTCTATATTTGCACTTTTAATTTTTAAAAATAATAAAAGAATGAAAAATTTAATTTTTACAGCTGCAGCTGTACTAGCATTTGGTTTTGCTAACGCTCAAAGCGAAAATGATTCAGCAAAAACTTTCGGATTTGCAGAGAATGACATCTTTGTTGAAGGTAATTTAGGTTTTACTTCTACGGATAACAAAAACACAAACGCAAAAACAAATTCTGTACAATTTTCTCCAAAAGTTAGTTACTTCATTAGTGATAATGTAGCAATTGGTGTTCAAGTAGGAGTTGGTAGCGCTAAAGGTGAATTAAACGGAGTTGATGTTTCAAAAAGTTCTAGTTTTAATGCTGGAGTATTTGGACGTTATTACTTCCTAGAATTAGGAAAAAGATTTAAAACTTACGGTAGTGCTAACATTGATTTTGGAAGTGCAAAATCAGGTTTAGGAAATGCTGAAGTTAAATCTAATGGTACAGCAGTTGGAGTAGGTTTAGGTCTTAACTACTTCGTAACAGAAAGAATCGTATTGAACTTTGGTTTAAGAAACATTTTAAGCTACAATACTTCTAAAGTTGATGCTCCAGGAGCTAAAAGTTCTTCGAACTTTGGTTTTGACTTAAATGGAAATGTTGCTAATCCATTCGCTGCAGGAAGCTTTGGTGTTGGATACAGATTCTAATTTTATTAGATATCAATTTAAAACCTCTCATTTTGAGAGGTTTTTTTTTGCTTAAAAAGTTGTTACTTTGTATTGATGGAGTGGAATTCGTATATAAAAAGTTATCAGTCATATTTGAAAATTGAGCGTGGACTTTCGGTCAACACGA
Organism: Flavobacterium weaverense; assembly: GCF_003688495.1. Classification (GTDB taxonomy): domain Bacteria; phylum Bacteroidota; class Bacteroidia; order Flavobacteriales; family Flavobacteriaceae; genus Flavobacterium; species Flavobacterium weaverense. The sequence goes on from NZ_REFH01000010.1 coordinate 387,896, forward strand.
TTGATAATTATTCCTATGATATCGAGCGTCTACTTTTACATTTAACCCAAAATAAGATAGAAATATCTCCAATCAATATATCAGAAGAGTGTTTGCAGCAATTTATTTATAGCGTTTCGAAGGAAGTAAATCCGCGCTCGCAATCGAGAATAATCTCTGGACTTAAAAGCTTTTTTAACTACTTAATATTTGAAGATTATCGAAAAGACAACCCACTAGATCTTATTGATACGCCCAAAACAGGTAGAAAACTCCCAGATACTTTATCTGTAGCGGAAATTGACCAACTTATTGACGCAATTGAATTAACATCCAATGAAGGAGAGCGAAATCGAGCAATGCTTGAAACACTCTATGGTTGTGGATTGAGAGTTTCAGAATTAATCACTTTAAAAAATTCTGATTTATTCTTTGACGAAGGATTTATCAAAATTACTGGAAAAGGAAATAAACAGCGTTTTGTTCCTATAAGTGATATAACTCAAAAGTACATTCAAATATATAGAGAAACAGTTCGAAACCATGTTTCTATACAAAAAGGATTTGAAGACACCTTATTCCTAAATAGGCGGGGACGACAGTTAACGCGCGCTATGATTTTTACAATCATAAAAAACTTAGCTGTAAAAATAAATTTAAACAAAACAATAAGCCCACACACCTTCCGTCATTCTTTTGCTACGCATCTACTAGAAAACGGAGCAGATTTGCGTTCTATCCAATTAATGTTAGGACATGAATCAATTACCACTACTGAAATTTATGTACATCTTGATAGGAAATTTTTGACAGAAGTTTTAAATTCCTTTCATCCTAGAAAGTAGTTATTTAATATACTTATTTATCATACTCGTCGTGAATTTTTATTCATCAAAACGTAGTAATAATTCTAATCAAATATTCCAAAATTTGTTTAAAAAGATAAGAATTTATTCATATTTTAGCACATAAATAAAAAATTATTGAGTAAATTGTGATACAATAATACCTTATCTAAAGCGCTATGATTTCGAACTTTATTAATAACGGAAATTGCCAAGAGGTAAATGAATTTTACAGTAAACTGTTTGAGGAAATTCCTGATTTAATATTTGAATTTGTGATCACTCCTGACAACACCTACCTGTTTCCTTTAGTAAGTAAATCAGTAAATGAGCTTTTCGAATTATCCTCTAATAATTTTAATGATAGTGATAAATTTCTTGTCTACGAAAGAATATTTGAAGCGGATCGAATTCCATTTTTTGATTCTTTGGTAGAAGCAAAACGTAAACTTGAAAGATGGGAATATGAATTCCGTGTATCACTTCCTAAAAAAGGGATGCGATGGTTAAAAGTTTCATCAAAACCGGAGCTTTATCCTGATGGGAACATTGCCTTTTACGGAAGAATTTCTGATGTGACAGAAATCAAGAAGCAACAGTTACAGGTGAAAATTTCTGAAGAACGCTTTAAGTTTGCTTTGGAAGCATCAACTGCTGGTGTTTGGGATTGGGATGTCGTCAACAATACCGTTTTCTATTCTTCACAATCAATGAAAATTTTAGAGCAAGCTTCATTGGATGTTTTTGATACTCCTGAACGATGGGATCAAATTGTACATGAAGATGATTTAAAAAAATATTACTCAGATATTGAAGAGCATTTTGCTAATAAAACTCCTTATTACGAAAACCAGCATCGAGTATTAACATCGAGCGGAAATTACAAATGGATTTTAGATAGAGGTAAAGTTATTGAGCGTGATGATAATGGGAAACCACTGCGCGTAATTGGAACTCATACTGATATATCTGCTCAGAAAGAAAGAGAGTTGGAATTAGTAAAAACAATGGAATTATACAGTAAACAAAATAGCAGACTTTTAAATTTTTCGCACATAGTTTCTCATAATTTAAATACGCAAGCTGGAAATATTCAATCTATACTAGATTTTATAGAAGCTGATGATGATTCAGAGAGTACTAAAGAAATGCTGTTTGATTTGCGAACTGTTTCGAATGATTTGAATGAAACAATCGAAAATTTGACGCAGCTTGTGCTGATTCAAAGTAATTCTAATATTCCAATCAAATCTCTAAATTTAAAACATTATTTAAATAAGACTTTAGATTTGATAAAGAATGTCAAAAACTATGATCAAGTAACCATCATAAATGATATCGATTCAGAAACCTATGTAGATTTTAATCCGGCGTATTTAGAGAGCGTATTACTAAACTTTACGACAAACGCTATTAAGTATTCCTGTGTTGAACGTGGCGTGAGTATTAAATATTCATTTTCGATCGAAGATGGTAAAAAAACATTGTCAATTTCTGATAATGGCCTTGGAATAGATTTAGAAAAGCATGGTAGCTCACTTTTCGGAATGTATAAAACGTTTCACAAACACGATGATGCTAGAGGATTAGGTTTACATCTTACAAAGAATCAAATCGAATCGATGAATGGTACTGTCGCTGTTGAAAGTGAAGTAGGCGTAGGTTCAACCTTTAAAGTAGTGTTTAAAGACATCTTATAGGAATCATAGTAATTATTCTGCATCGTAAATTTAAGTACAAGAAACGCCTTCTAATAATAAAGCAAAAAAAAACTTCTCAGCAATGAGAAGTTTTTTTTAAAACTATTTTGTAATTTTTATTTAGCGATATTAACTGCTCTCGTTTCACGAATAACAGTAACTTTTACTTGCCCAGGATAAGTCATTTCTGTTTGGATTTTTTGAGAGATGTCAAATGATAGGGAAGCAGCATTTTCATCTGATACTTTCTCACTTTCTACAATAACACGTAATTCTCTACCTGCTTGAATAGCATAGGCATTCTTAACTCCGTTAAACCCGTAAGCAACTTCTTCAAGGTCTTTAAGACGTTGAATGTAAGAATCTAATACTTGTCTTCTAGCTCCAGGTCGCGCGCCTGAAATAGCATCACAAACTTGTACGATAGGAGATAATAAAGATTTCATTTCTATCTCATCGTGGTGCGCTCCAATAGCGTTACAAACTTCTTCTTTTTCACCAAATTTTTCAGCCCATTGCATACCTAACAATGCATGAGGTAAATCACTTTCAGCATCTGGTACTTTTCCGATATCGTGTAATAAACCTGCTCTTTTAGCTAATTTTACATTTAAGCCAAGCTCAGCAGCCATAATTCCACACAGTTTTGAAACTTCACGAGAGTGTTGTAGTAAATTCTGTCCATAAGACGAACGGTATTTCATACGACCTACTACTTTAATCAATTCAGGATGTAATCCATGTATTCCTAGATCGATAACAGTACGTTTACCAACTTCAATAATTTCGTCATCAATTTGTTTAGCAGTTTTAGCAACTACTTCTTCAATACGTGCAGGGTGAATACGACCATCAGTAACTAATTTATGTAAGGCTAAACGAGCGATTTCTCTTCGTACTGGATCAAAACAAGAAAGGATAATTGCTTCAGGTGTGTCATCTACAATAATTTCTACCCCTGTAGCAGCTTCAAGCGCGCGTATATTTCTACCTTCACGACCAATGATTCTACCTTTTACATCATCCGATTCAATGTTAAATACAGATACACAGTTTTCAACTGCTTCTTCTGTTCCAACTCTCTGTATCGTATTGATAATGATTTTCTTTGCTTCTTGCTGAGCTGTTAGCTTAGCTTCTTCAATCGTGTCTTGTATGTGTGCCATTGCAGAACTTTTAGCTTCTGCTTTTAGCCCGTCTACCAACTGATTTTTAGCTTCCTCTGCAGATAATCCTGAGATTACTTCTAACTGTTGTAATTGGCTTTTATGTAAACGGTCAACTTCTGATTGTTTCTTGTCTAAACTTTCAATCTTAGTGCTGTATTCTAAAGTTTTAGATTCAAAATCATCATTCACTTTTTTAGCCTTCGATAATTCATTTGAAATTTGAGATTCTTTATCTCGAACTCTTTTTTCTATTTCAGCAACTTTCTTATCACGTGATAAAATCACTTGTTCATGTTCTGATTTTAATTCGATAAATTTTTCTTTTGCTTGAAGAATTTTATCTTTTTTTATGTTTTCTGCTTCGAGATTAGCATCTTTCAAAATTGAAGCTGCTTCTTTCTTAGAATTTTTTATTAAGTTAGAAATATTGCTTTTTTCTATTAATTTGGCTATCCCAAAACCCGCTGCAATACCTATAATACCTGAGATTACGATCGTTAATATGTCCATGTTTGTTAAAATTTATATATAAAAAAAGCCTACATTAATTGCTTGAATAAACTCGAAAAGACAAGTTTTGAGCTAACTCACTGTTCAAGTTTCCTCGCCGAAGCGTGGCATGCTTTAGTAGTGATGATTTGCTCATTCTAAATTGTTAGTGTTGAGTTTACCAATTGTGAACTAATGTAGGCAGTATCTTAGTTTTTGTAAAGAACGTTTATTTGTCGAGATATTGATCTAAAACAGCATTGATTTTTTTAATTCTCTCGATGGTTGCTTCACCGTCAATAGCATTATCAATTTGTTTTTGTTCTGTTTGCGAAGCAAATTGTAGGGCACACATCGCCAATACATCTTGTTTATCACGTACGGCGTAATTTTCTTCAAATTGCTTAATCATTTTATCAATTTTTTTAGAAGCGCTTCTAAGCCCTTCTTCTTGAGAGGGATCTACCGTTAAAGGATAAACCCGGTCTGCTATCGATATTTTAATTTTAAGCTTTTCGTCCATATCTTATCTTAATCTGATAGTTGTGCTATACAATAATCTATTTCGCGAATTAATGAATTTATTTTAAGCTTTGTATCTCTTTTATTATCGTCACTGCCTAATAATGAACTGGCTATTTTGAGTGTTTCATACTGTGATTTCAATGACTGAATCTCTTCAGATTGAGTTTGTATTATCGATGCAGTATTTATTAATTCACTTTTTAAATCTTGATTATTTTTCTCTAAACTTTTCATTTTAATGAAAAGTTTTTCGACTTTATTTTCAAGAGTATCAATAATTTCTGCAATTACACTCATTATATATCTTATTCATTACATAATCATACAAAGTTAGTATTCCTTTTTAATTTTGCAATATTTTATTATTTTTTTTGTCTTAATTTAGATAATTATCAGTAGCGCAAATAGTTATAAACATTTTTTTTTACTGCAATTCTGATTAGTTTTTTTATCTTAGCAAAAATGTAAAACAATGAAATTTTCAGTACTTTTTTTATTTTTTAGCTTCTCAGTTTTTGCTCAGGTCGAATATCCAAAAGATTACTTTAGATCGCCTTTAGATATCCCAATGCAATTGTCTGGAAACTTTGGGGAATTGAGACCCAATCATTTTCACGCTGGTTTCGATTTAAAAACGCAGCAAAGAGAAGGTTTAAATGTCTATGCTGTAGCAGATGGATATGTTTCCCGAATTAAAATTTCAACTTTTGGTAACGGCAAGGCGATTTACATCAATCATCCCAATGGATATACTTCGGTGTACGGTCATTTAAAAACGGCTAATGGTGATATAGAAAAGTATATTAAGAATACACATTATAAGGAAAAGAGTTTTGAGATTGAAATGTTTTTCAAACCAGATGAGATGACTGTAAAAAAGGGTCAGATTATTGGATTTTCAGGTAATACTGGATCATCTGAAGGTCCACATCTTCACTTTGAATTTAGGGATTCAAAAACGGAGTATGTTATCAATCCGATGCTTTTTGGTTATGATAAATTTATAAAGGATACCAAGAAACCTACTGTTTCTGGTGTTTACGTTTATCCTCTTAATGCTAAAACAACAGTAAACCGAGCGAAGCGACCATTAATGCTTAATCTCTCTTTGCAAAAAGATGGTACCTATCTTTCTGAAAAGGTGGTTTCTAATGGAGCGATTGGTTTTGGTGTTTCAACTTATGATACTGACGATGTTTCGTTCAATAACAACGGAGTTTATAAAGTGCAGTCGTTTTTCAACGGAAAACCTAATTTTGGTTATGACTTTAATACGTACTCTTTTGACGAAATGCGTTACATCAATGCTCTAGTAGATTATTCGAGATATAAAAAATTACAACAGCGTGTTCAGAAACTGTACATGAAAACCCCATATAATTTAAGTATTATTAAAGCAGATAGTAATAATGGAGTTTTGCAAGTTTCACCAAATGTTACATCGCTTTATCGTATAGAAGTTTCAGATTTTTTTGGTAACAAAAGAACTATTTCTATTCCCATTCAATATGACCTGTTAACTACTATTATAGGTTCAGAACCTGTTCAGTCTAATTATTTTATTAAAGCGAACAAAGACAGCAATTTTGCACTTGGCAATATGTCCGTATTTTTCCCTGCGGGAACTTTCTACGAAGATTTCGAATTTAACTTTGCAATTAAGAATGATACCTTGGTTCTTCACGATGATACTGTTCCAGCTCATTCTAATTTTACGATTACTATTGAAGATTTAAAATCTACAGAAGCTCAGAAAGAGAAAATGTTTATTGGAAGAATTGACGGTAAGAAGATAAACTATAACTCGACGTATAGAAAAGGAAATACGTTTAACACTAAGTCTAGAATTTTAGGAAACTATGCTTTAGTAAGCGATAATATAGCGCCTAGAATAAGTATTGCCACTCCTGTCGAAGGAAAGTGGATTAGCTCTCAAAAAACAATTCAAGTTTCTATATCCGATGAATTGTCTGGTATAAAATCGTATAATGGATATTTAAATGGAAAATGGATTCTTATGGAATACGATAATAAAACAAGAAAACTAACTCATTTTTTTGAAGACGGAATTGTTGCTGATGGAGCTAACGAATTAAAAGTTGTAGTAACTGACAATGTAGGAAATTCAACTACCTTTGAGACTCGTTTTTTTAGAAATCACAAAAAGTAATATCATTTGAGTGCAATCAAATTCTTTTCTGTATATGTTTTATTCCTGTTGAGTTTGAATTTGTCGGCTCAGACTGCTCGAATTAAAGGTGTTATTTTAGATAAAAATAGCGAGCCGGTAGAAAACGTAAATGTTTCGTATCTCAATATGGCAACGCAATCTAATAAAAACGGCTTTTATGATTTAAAGGTCCCTGCAAATCAAAAAATAACTCTAGTTTTTACGCATGTTTCTTTGAAAAAGATTTCCGTTAGTTTTGTTTTAAGTGCTAATGAAAACAAGGAATTTAATCCCGTTATGAGTGATCAACAAGAACAAATGGGAGAAGTAATTGTTTCATCAAATAATAAAAAAGTGGTTACTGGTGTAACGACCATAGAGCCTGAAATGATGCGCAAAATCCCAGGTGCGAATGCAGGAATCGAAAATATTTTAAAAACACTGCCGGGAGTAAATTCAAATAATGAATTGAGTACACAATATGCCGTACGTGGTGGTAACTATGATGAAAATCTGGTTTATGTTAATGAAATTGAGGTTTATCGTCCCTTTTTAATTCGTTCTGGGCAACAAGAAGGTCTTAGTTTTACAAATACTGATTTAGTTCAAAATGTAGATTTCTCAGCTGGAGGTTTCCAAGCCAAGTTTGGAGATAAATTATCTTCCGTTTTGGACATAACGTATAGAAAGCCGACAAATTTTGGAGCAGGGATAGAAGCGAGTTTTCTTGGCGGAAGCCTGTATGTAGATGCCGTTTCTAAAGATAAAAAATGGTCTGCTGTCACTGGTGCTCGTTATCGCAACAACAGTCTTTTAGTTAAAAGTCAAGAAACACAAACGAATTTTACGCCTTCGTTTGCAGATATTCAAACGAATATAAATTACACTGCTTCACCCAAATGGCAATGGAGTTTTTTAGGTAATATTTCACAAAACAAATACCAATACCGACCTTTAACACGACAGACTCGGTTTGGAACTATAGATAACCCGATGCTGCTAACTGTTTTTTACGAAGGACAAGAAAAAGATAAGTACGATACTTATTTTGGAGCATTAAAAACAACATTTAACGCAACAGATAATTTTACTTTAAAGTTCATAGGTTCGATATTTCACACTTTGGAACAAGAGTATTTTGATATTTTTGCACAGTACCGAATTGGCGAAGTGGATTCTAGTATTGGGTCGCAAAATTTTGGAGATGTTGCGTATACAAGCGGAATAGGATCACAATTGAATCATGCTCGAAATGACTTAGACGCATTAATTGTCAATACGGAGATTAAAGGATTTCATGACTGGAAGGAAAGTCAATTAGAGTGGGGAATTAAATACACTCGAGAGTCGATCAGAGATCGAATTATAGAATGGGAGGTAATTGATTCGGCTGGATTTTCAGTAAATCCACCAATTCTTAATTTGCCTAAAAATGATCAACCTTATAATCCATATGTTGGTCCTCTTTTACCATATCAAAATGTGCGAGCAACTAATTTTAATTCGATCAATAGATTTTCAGGTTATTTTCAATGGAGTTTGAAATCTACTGTTGGTTCAACTGAAGTTTCGTATAATGCAGGAATTCGTGCACACAACTGGGAAGTTCAAGGGGAAACTCTGCAAGGGAAGTCACAAACTACCTTCAGCCCAAGAGCACAATTTGCAGTAAAACCAAATTGGGAAAAAGATATGGTTTTTAGAATATCGGGAGGATTATATCATCAGCCGCCATTTTATAGAGAGTTACGAAATGCAGAAGCGGTCGTTCAACCAGATACTAAAGCACAACAATCAGTACATTTTGTTGTTGGTAATGATTATAGTTTTAAGATGTGGACTCGTCCATTTAAATTAGTATCTGAAATTTATTATAAGTCACTCACTGACGTAAATACGTACACTATTGATAACGTTCGCATTCGCTATGCAGCTAATAATAATGCAAAAGCATATGCACAGGGATTAGATGTTAGACTTAATGGCGAATTTGTTCCTGGAACTGAATCATGGATAAGTTTTGGTTATTTAAAGACAGAGGAAAACAGTAATGAAAAAGGATATGTTTCACGACCTACTGATCAACGCTTGAAATTTGGGTTGTTGTTTCAAGATTATATGCCAAATATTCCAAGCTTGAAATTGTACTTGAATTTGGTTTACAACACAGGATTGCCAGGTGGTTCACCATCGTATGCAGATTCTTATTTGTACCAAAACCGATTGAATGATTATCGTCGTGTGGACGTTGGATTTTTTAAGGTGCTTATTGATAGTAAAATGGGAAAAAGAAAGAGTGATTGGTTAAATAATTTTAAAGAACTGGCAGTGGGATTAGAAATATTTAATCTATTTAATAACCAAAATGCAATTACAAATACGTGGGTGAGAGATGTTTATTCGAAAAATCAATATGCAATTCCTAATTATATGACCACGCGTGTTTTTAATGTGAAATTAACGGCTAAATTGTAGTCAAGCAAAATCTCAGTTTTAAAGAGATTTTCAGGTTTATTGAATTCGTTAAATCAGCGCTAATAACGGTTACCGTTTTTTAAAAATGCTTACATTTGAATTTTAATAGTATTACAATATGAAAAAACTACATATAACACTCATAGGAATTACAGTTTTGCTTTTTAGTAGTTGCAAAGAAGAAGTTGAAAAACCAAAAGTAACTTATGATCAAACAATTAAGACAAAAGAATCTATAAGAGCTGATTCTTCGCAAATACAAATTGCTGATTTACCTATTCAAATGGATGGAACGGATTATTTATTGCATCCTGTAGCTGACTTAAGTATTCGTGAAAAAGGAATTAAGGCGCGTTATGGCTCTTCAAATGTGAATGATTTAAGTTTTACTATTTCTAATTATGGTGAGTTTGAAATAACAGGTTATTTGCAGAATATAAAGTTTCAAAAAATTGATTCGGATTCAATTCATAAATTAACTGACAAACCAGTTTTAATACAAACAGCTACTTATTTAAAGTCGGTTGCTGATCGAACGAACAGTCAAGTCATGGTTTACACCATGTTTGATATGGATACTAATAAAGATGGAAGATTAGATACAAGTGATATCAAAGCTCTGTATTTAAGCGAAATTAGTGGCGATAGATTTACCAAGATTTCAACTGATTATCAAGAGTTAATCGACTGGAAATTGATTACTTCTAGAAATCGATTATATTACAGAACTGTTGAGGATACGAATAAAAACGGCGAATTTGATAAGAAGGATGCTGTCAATTATTATTATATCGACTTGTCAAATAAAGAATGGAAGATAATTAGTTACGAACCCGTTTAAGCTCTATTCTTAAATTAAAATATCACTTTCTAAATCTGATTTTTCGATTGTGAAATCGAAGTCAAGCTTTTTTACTAATTGGATAACTAAATTTTTATACCAATTCTCTGATTTTGGATGAATGTATATTTTTTCGATTAGCTCATCAATGTTTACATTTATTTTAAGTCCTTCATTAATTTTTATTGCGCTATCGCCAATGTCTGTAATGATGCGGACTTCACCTTCATATTGAAAACTTTTTCGTTTGAATAAGAAAGGAAAGAACATATCATCAAATGGAATGTGTTCTTTTTTGTAATCAATATAATTTACTTCGCCTATATATTGCTTAAAATTTGCTTCTTGAGCAAGGGATTTTTGCAATCTTCCTATTGTGGATTGAATAGCTAATCCTTCACTATTTTGAGTGAATATTTGCCACATAGCAAACGATTCATATTCATTAATGTGCCAACTGCTAATAGCCACTTTTTCTCGATGACTTTTATAAAACTTTAAGAACCCAGGATTATCGATGGAAAGTTTTTTAATTTCTTCAAAAGTAGGTTCGCTAAAAGTTCCCTCGTACTGATCTTCAAATTTATCCGATCGAGACATAAATAGCTTTTGCGACATCAATAAATCCAAAAATTTTGACAGATCAAGGTACTTCCATATAATAGTATTGGGATCCTCAGGTAGTTTTATGTTTGGATTATGAATGTACATTTCAATCTGTTTTTATAAAAGGTGCTTTACCAGTAAGTTATTACTCAAAGGATTGCATGGATACTAATTTATTATAATTTCCATTAAGTGCTATTAGTTCGTCATGCTTACCTTGTTCGACTATTCTTCCTTTCTTCATCACTACAATTAAATCAGCTTTTTGAATAGTTGAAAGACGATGCGCAATGACTATCGACGTTCTATTCTGCATCATGTTTTCAAGTGCTATTTGAACAAATTTCTCACTCTCAGTATCTAAAGCTGATGTAGCTTCATCTAATATCATTATAGGAGGGTTTTTCAAAACAGCTCTTGCGATAGATAAACGTTGTTTTTGCCCTCCGGAAAGTTTGTTTCCACTGTCGCCAATGTTTGTATGTATACCTAGAGGTAAATCTTTTACAAACTCATAAGCATTCGCAATTTTCAATGCTTCCATGATTTCATGATCTGTCGCATCGTGTTTACCTAGAGCAATATTTGCTTTAATAGTGTCATTAAATAGAATGCTGTCTTGGGTAACAAGACCCATTAAATCACGAAGAGATCGTAAATTCATATCTTTAATGTCTATACCATCGATACAAATTGTCCCTTCGTTTACATCGTAAAATCGAGTTAGTAAATTAGCAATTGTACTTTTACCGCTACCAGATTGTCCCACGAGAGCAACGGTTTGTCCCTTTTTTACTTCTAAAGAAAAATCTTTCAAAACACTTTCTTCCTCGTATTTAAAGTTGACGTTTTTGATTACTATATTGCTATCAAATGTGTCTTTCTTAATGGCATTTACTTTGCTAGTAATTGAATTTTCTTGGTCTAAAATTTCTAAAACGCGCTCTGCTGCGGCATTACCGCGCTTTACCGCATAAGAAGCTTTAGATATTGATTTTGCTGGAGTTAGAATGTTGTAAGCAAGTCCCATATAAGCAATAAAAGAAGCTCCATTAAGTGTCTTTTCAATTAAAACCATGTGTCCACCATACCACAATAGAATAGCGATAACCATTATTCCCATAAATTCACTCGCTGGTGAAGCTAGATTTTGACGATTTCCTATGCTATTTGATAAATTGAAAAAGCGCTGAGTTGATTCTTGAAAAACTTTGTAAAAATGATTTTCAGAATTATATCCTTTTACAACTTTAAGTCCGCCCAATGTTTCCTCAATAGTTGATAAAAAGATTCCTTGTTCTTGTTGTGCCTTTGTCGATTGCTTTTTTAATTGTTTTCCAATTAATGATATAATATAACCAGAAACGGGAATAAAAATAAAAACAAATAATGTCAGTTTTACACTGATCGAAAGCATTGCAATGATGGTGAAGATAATTGTTAATGGTTCCTTGACGATGAGTTCAAGAATCGATAAGAACGAAGTTTGAACCTCGTTTACATCTGCAGAAATTCTAGAAATAACGTCTCCCTTTCTTTTTTCTGAAAAGAATGCTAATGGCAAGTTGATTGTTTTTTTATACATCGCATTTCGCATATCCTTCAAAATACCGTTTCTTAAAAAGGTAATGAAAAACATTGCGAGATAATCAAATAGGTTCTTGAGTAAAAATATCGAAATTATTACTCCCACCATTATTGACAACGTATATCCTACACCGTTTGCTGCAGTAGTAGTTGTAATATAGTAGCTCAAAGAATTTTCTAAGAATAGTTTAGTGCTTTCAAAATACGTTTTTACATCCTCAAAAAAATGATTAGTACTTACATATCCATTGTACAATGGTAGAACTGTATTTTTCTTTGTTTGGTCAAATAAAACCTGCATCATTGGTATCAGCGCCATGAAAGACAAAGTACTAAATAGGGCATAGAGAACGTTAAAAAAAATATTTAAGTAAGCATATCTTTTATAAGGAACTATAAAGGGGAAAATTTTCTTAAAATTACTCATTATGTTTTTTTTACCATCAAGACCCGACCGGTTTTAAAGCGGGTCGGGTCTCTCAGAAAAATTATTGTATTGTAATTAACTCAATTGCATCGCTGCAATAATGTTTTTTATTTTATTGTCTAAGATGTTTTCTACTTCTTTAAAATCTTCGACATCTTCTAATTCTGTGTTTACACTGATGTAGAATTTTATCTTAGGTTCTGTACCACTTGGTCTCGCACAAATTTTAGAGCCATCTTCCAAATAGTAAATCAATACATTTGATTTTGGAATATCTAAAGTTGTAACTTCCTCATCCAATAAGTTTGTAGCAGTTGAAGACTGATAATCCTCTAACATAATAACACGTTGGCCATTTATTTCTTTTAAAGGATTTTCTCTCATGTCAATCATCATCTGACTGATTTCTTGCAAACCGTCCATTCCTTTTTTAGTCAATGAAACTAAATGTTCTTTATAAAATCCATTATCTACATAAAGTTTTAATAACTCTTTGTAAACTGTGCTTCCTTTTGCTTTAGCTTGAGCGGCCATTTCGCAAATTAATAAAGTAGCAGCAACTGCATCCTTATCACGAACGGCATCACCTACCATAAATCCAAAACTCTCTTCTCCACCACCTATAAATTCAAGTTCTGGAAAGTCTTTTATCATTTTTGCAATCCATTTAAAACCTGTTAATCCGATCTTGCATTCTACACCATAGCTAGTTGCTAACTCCATCATCATAGGAGTAGAGACAATTGTAGAACCTACGAATTGCTTCCCATTTATTTTGTCTTGCTTTTTCCATTGTTCTAATAGAAAAGCAGTCATTAATATCATGGTTTGGTTTCCATTCAATAAAGTCATTTCACCTTCGTTGTTTCGAACAGCAACTCCTAATCGGTCGCAGTCAGGATCAGTACCAATCACGATATCTGAGTTTGTTTTTTCAGCTAATGCTGTAGCCATAGCTAATGCTTCTGGTTCTTCAGGATTAGGTGATTTAACTGTTGGGAAATCTCCATTAGGGACTGCTTGTTCAGGAACAATGTGAACATTTGTGTAACCTGCCTGAGCTAAAACATCAGGGACTAATGTTATTGATGTACCGTGTAACGATGTAAAAACAATTTTTAAATTTTGTTTGGCTTCAGCCGAAGTATTAAAACTTGCATTTTCGATTGAAGACTTTATAAATGCTTTATCAACTTCTGTATCAATATAATGAATCAAACTTTCATTAGCTGTAAATTTAATTTCGTTATAATTTAAATTTTCTATAGTAGCAATTATACCTTCATCTTCTGGAGGAACAATTTGTCCACCATCTTCCCAATACACTTTGTAACCATTGTATTCGGGTGGATTATGAGAAGCAGTAAGCACAATTCCAGCTTGACAACCTAAATGTCTAACCGCAAAAGACAGCTCGGGAGTAGGACGTAAATCAGAAAATAGATAAACTGAAATTCCATTAGCGCTAAAAACATCAGCAACTAATTTAGCTAGCGATTTGCTGTTGTGACGACAATCAAAAGCTATTGCAACCTTTAAATCTTTGTTAGGGAATACTTGGCGCATGTAATTAGAAAGGCCTTGTGTACTCTTTCCAAGAGTATATTTATTAATGCGATTGTTACCAACGCCCATCACACCGCGCATTCCGCCTGTACCAAATTCTAAATTTTTATAAAAACTTTCCTCTAACTCTGCAGGAGATGTAGTCATCAATTCCTTAATTGCAACGTGAGTTTCGTTATCAAATGTTGGTGTTAACCATTCATTTACAGCGTCTAATATGTTTTGTTTGATCTCCATTTTGAGTGATTTTGTATTATTTATCTAAAAAAGAACATTTCTGATTTCGAGAATTTAATCCGTTAAACTCAACTAAAAAAATTGGTTTTAGTTGCATTAGATCTTCTTTGTCAGCAAATCTAATTTCTAAATTATTTTGTTATTCTTCTAATTATCTAGCGCACCTCATATAATTAATCGCGAAATAAGTTTTTCATATTCTTGAAATCTTGTTTGCTCGAAAAATTACAGCTAAAAATGTATTATATTCAATATTTTATAAGATAAATGGGTAAGTCAAGCGTATTGTTGTTTTATATTTAAGTTTTGCATCAATTTTAGTTGCGAATGTTGATTCAATTTTAAATCAGAATTCTAATTTACAAAAAATTCACTTCGCTCGACACTTTATAACGTTCTTCGTTGTTTTTAGTGCGCAAAATTATCTCGCCAAGAAAACCAGCAAGAAATAATTGTGTCCCTAAAACCATTGAAGTCAGTGCGATGTAGAACCACGGATTGTTAGTTACTAATGTATAGCGCATGTCATTATACATATGATACAATTTTGCAACACCAATAAAACCTGCAACTATAAAACCGATAATAAACATCAGCGATCCTATGGCGCCAAATAAGTGCATAGGTCGTTTGCCAAAGCGAGAAAGAAACCAAATGGTAATTAAATCAAGGAAACCATTAACAAATCGTTCCATACCAAATTTAGTCTCACCATATTTTCTAGCTTGATGTTGGACTACTTTTTCACCAATTTTTCCAAAACCTGCATTTTTTGCTAAAACAGGAATATAACGGTGCATTTCCCCAGAAACTTCGATGTTCTTAACAACGATATTTTTATATGCTTTTAGACCACAGTTAAAATCATTCAATTCTACTCCTGATGTTTTTCTAGCAGCCCAATTAAATAATTTTGAAGGCAGATTTTTAGCAACTACTGAATCGTATCGTTTCTTTTTCCAACCAGAGACTAAATCATATTTGCCTTTGACAATCATTTCGTACAGTCCAGGAATTTCTTCAGGGCTATCTTGTAAATCCGCATCCATAGTAATGATGACGTCACCTTGCGCTTTAGCAAATCCAGCATGTAGAGCTTGAGATTTTCCAAAGTTTTTCATAAAACGAACTCCTTTAACAGCAGTGTTTTCTTGTGCAAAACTTTCAATAATGGACCACGAATCATCAGTACTACCGTCGTCTAAAAAAATAATTTCATAGCTATAATTATTTTCTTGCATCACTTTAATAATCCAAGTGTACAATTCTTTAAGTGATTCCTCTTCGTTGAGAAGTGGTATGAGTATGGATAAATTCATTAAATTAAAGACTTTGAGGATTTTCGTTTTTTAGAATCGCACCTACAATTAGAGAGTAAATTAAACCAAAAAATGAATACATTGCCAGCGTGACAGGGAATACTATAAATGGATTCATGAATTTTTTTATCATACTTAAACCCATTTCTAATTGCTCACTAGTCATGTTAGGCGTTTGCTTAGTCATTTCACTTTTAGAAATTGAAAGCATTTCCTCTATAAATTCTGGAAATAATAAGTTGAAAATTACTGTAAAAATAGCGTAAACTAAGGCCGCTATAAAAGCGATTGAAACTCCTGTTTTTAGACATTCGCCAAAAGTGATAAAGCCATTATTGATATTTTTTTTGTAATTATAACATCCTAAGTAAATAAATATTAATGGAAGTATTAAATAATTAGCAATATTAACCACTACACCAGCACTAGTGCCTACGAGAGTTTTCATACCAATAGCATACATAATAACAAATTCTAGAACCATGATTACACCAAATAAAACGCCATATAGGAGTCCGGATTTTGCAGGGGATATTTTCTCTTCCATAATACTATTAAATTTTTAAGCCACAAATATAGCAATTCCCAATATATAGAGGTGTAAAAATCTATTTTTACGATTATATAAAAAAAGTGAAGCAAAGAGTTGAATATTGAAAAATAATTGTAAATTTGCAAACTCAAAATAATATTGTAAAACAAAAAGTTGTAATGAGTTTATACCTTTTCTGTTAGAGGAAAAGCTTCAAAACAAGTTATAACCAACAAATAAAAAAAGATTAACAAGATGAAAAAAGGAACGCACCCAGAAAATTACAGATTAGTTGCATTTAAAGACATGTCGAATGACGAAATCTTTATCACTAAATCTACTGCAGATACTAGAGAAACAATTACTCACGATGGTGTTGAATACCCAGTAGTGAAAATGGAGATTTCTAGAACTTCTCACCCTTTTTACACAGGTAAATCTAAACTTATTGATACTGCAGGACGTATTGATAAATTTAAAACTAAATATGCTAAGCACGCTAAATAATTATAGCTTGTTTTTAAATATACTGAAGCCACGTTTTATAAACGTGGCTTTTTTGGTTCAATTATTTAATATAATTGTCTAATTTTTATTTAAAATTAAGTTAAAAAATGCATTATTATGATTAATTTCGCGTTTAAAAAACAATACTATATTAAAACCAACAAATAACTTCTTTTTATGAATTATATCCTTTTTGACGGTCCTGCACGAAATGCATTATTGCCTTTCACTTTTACACGTCCAGTTGCTGACATCCTTGTAGGGATAATGACGATTCGTCAAAAATGGGAGATGCGTTTGGGTTCGACCACAACAACTTTGACAGAGGAATATTTATCGGATAAATTTCCAATGGTCGAGTTAGAACAAAACGTAATGATTAATGCTTCTTTTCTTCCTAATGATGTTTTGGCGGAAATGGTAGGTAACTTAGAATCCAATCAAGCTATCTTCAAAGGAGACGAAGTCATTGCTTTTTATACTAATGATGAGCAAGAAGAAGTAGATTTTGATACTTATGACATTATCGAATTCCATGACGAGTGTATTACAATTAAAGACACATGGGATATTTTTTCGAAAAATAACCTAGCAATCGAAGAGGATTTCAAATATATAACAGAAGGTAGAAAATCACAAGCTATTCCAAGAAGCGTAAATGTTATCGCTGCTGACAATATATTTATTGAAGAAGGAGCTAAGTTAGAATTTGTTACTCTTAATGCTTCAACTGGTCCTATATATATAGGTAAAGATGCAGAGATAATGGAAGGTTCGATGATTAGAGGTCCTTTTGCTTTATGCGATAACGCATCAGTTAAGATGGGTTCAAAAGTATATGGCGCTACTACAGTTGGTCCGCACTCTAGAATAGGTGGTGAAGTTAAAAATACAGTGATTTTCGCACATTCTAATAAAGGTCATGAAGGTTATTTAGGTGACTCAGTTATTGGGGAATGGTGTAATATGGGTGCTGACACTAATAATTCAAATTTAAAGAATAACTACGAAGAAGTAAAACTTTGGAGTTATGAAACAGAGGGTTTTGCAAAAACAGGATTGCAATTTTGTGGATTGATGATGGGTGATCACAGTAAATGCGGAATTAATACAATGTTCAACACAGGTACTGTCGTTGGGGTGAGTGCTAATGTTTTTGGAACCGGATTCCCGCGTAACTTTATACCAAGTTTTTCTTGGGGTGGAGCTGCTGGTTTTACTACATACATAACTAAAAAAGCATTTGAAACGGCGCGCTTAGTAATGGGACGTAGAGAAATAGAGTTTGATGAAAGAGAAGCTGCTATTTTAGAACATGTTTTTGAAGAAAGTAAAAAGTGGAGGAAAGATTAATTTCTTTAATCTAAACCAATATATACTAAAAAACTGCCTCATTGATTGTAATGAGGCAGTTTTTTTATGTCTTTCAGTTTTGGAATAAAATTTCGTTATATGAAAATTTATTGTTAATAATGGTCTTATATAGTAATAAATCTAATTTTTATTAACAGTTGATTTTTAGCCAATTAATGTTTTTTTAATTTTTATAATACTAATAGTTAGTTTTTTTTGTAAGTATGTTTTAGTTTTATCAAAAATTAGTAATAAAACTATTGTTTTGTTGGTTTTATGATAATTATAAATGAAATAAATATATGGAGAATTTTGTTGGTGTCGTAAACGACATTGTTTGGAGTAATGCTTTAATTGTTTTGTGCTTAGGAACGGGTCTTTATTTTTCTTTACGTACGCGCTTTTTACAAGTGCGACATTTTAGAGAGATGTTTCGTTTATTATTTGATGGAAAAAGCACAGAATCGGGCGTTTCTTCTTTTCAAGCATTATCAATGTCATTAGCAGGTAGAGTAGGGACAGGAAATATAGCGGGAGTTGCAACAGCGATTGCCTTTGGTGGACCTGGTGCAATGTTTTGGATGTGGTTAGTTGCCTTTTTAGGAGCAAGTACAGCATTTATTGAAGCTACTTTAGCCCAAATTTATAAAGAGAAACATTTAGGACAGTTTCGTGGTGGACCAGCATTTTATATTGAACGCGGATTAGGTATAAAATGGTTTGGCGTTTTATTTGCAATCGTTTCCGTAATTTCTGCGGGTGTTTTATTGCCTGGTGTTCAAGCCAATTCAGTAGCTGATGGAATAAAAAATGCATTTAATTTAGATACATGGATTACTGGTCTTGGAGTAGTTTTAATATTTGCAGCAATTGTTTTTGGTGGTGTTAAGAGAATTGCAAAATTCACTGAATATATTGTTCCCTTTATGGCAATTGGTTACATGTTAATAGCTGTAGTTATCATTGCATTTGATATTCAAAACTTACCTAATGTTGTGCTATTAGTTTTTAAAAGTGCATTTAACATGGAAGCAGGTTTTGGAGCTGTATTTGGTTTAGCAGTTCAATGGGGTGTAAAGAGAGGAATTTATTCTAATGAAGCAGGACAAGGAACGGCTCCGCATATTGCTGCTGCGGCAAATGTATCGCATCCAGCCAAACAAGGTTTAGTACAATCATTCTCTGTTTATATTGATACTTTATTAGTTTGTTCGGCTACTGGATTTATGTTGTTGATGACTGGAAAATATAACGTTTATAATCCAGCGTATGGCGCAGGCGATACAGCTGAATTTTTATATGCTGGTGCTCAGAATATTGCTGTAGGACCAGGTTTTACTCAAAGTGCTATGGATAGTGTTTTTCCAGGTTTTGGATCGTACTTTGTTGCCATTGCATTATTCTTCTTTGCCTTCACAACAATTTTAGCGTATTACTACATTGCAGAAACTAATATTTCATATTTGACTAGAAAATTTGAATCGCCAGTTTTTAATTATGTTCTTAAAATAATTATGATGCTAGTTATTATGTATGGTTCCGTTAATCAAGCAAAATTAGCGTGGGATATTGGCGATATTGGCGTTGGATTAATGGCTTGGTTTAATATCATTGCAATTCTCTTGCTACAGAAACCTGCTTTAGCTGCTTTAAAAGATTATGAAAAGCAAAAGAAACAAGGTTTAGATCCTACTTTCAATCCTGATGATATAGGAGTTAGCAATGCTCATATTTGGCACACGATAAATAACAACAAGCAATTGTAAACACACAATTGCTTCTAAATCAAAAAGCTTCTTACGCAGATATAAATCTGTTTAAGAAGCTTTTTTTATTTTAATGGAATCGTATATAAAGTTGAAAGTACAAACGCCGTTGTTGCACTAAATATTTATTTCTACTAACTAAACTTTATTTGATTACGGCAATTTTAATTTGTTGTTTTAAAGTAATTTATCTGCTAAGAGAGAAATCTTAAACTCTTACTGATAAGCATAAATTAGCGAACCATTTTTAATCAAATCGATTAGTGCATTTGAATCTTTGTCTGGAACAGAAAAGCAACCTAAGCTGAATTTACTATACATTTTTCTAGAAGAGTGTACTACTATATTTCTTTTAAGCGCATTAGAGTTTTTGTCTTCTTCTAATCCGTTAAGTCTTAAAGAATAGCCCCATGTGCCATTATATGTTTGCATGGTAACGTAACAACCTAATGAAGTGGCGTTACTGCCTACTACATTACTAAAAGAGCTCGGAGTTTGTCCGGTACCAGAACCAAAACCGTGGTCAACATTACTTGTTAAAAGTATTTTACTATTTTTTACATCAACAACATAAAGTCTTGCTTCATCTATTGATTTTGAAAAATCAATCAACGTAATAATACTTTTATTTTTAGCTTTAGAACCCCATTTTGTTCCAATTTCACTCGCTTTTTTTAAAATTTCTTCATTGCCTTGTGCGACCATTGAATGTAAAGCACCTAATAAAATCAATGTTAGTATTTTTTTCATGAACTTCTGGTTAAGATTTCAAACCCTTATGGAGTGGGTTTTTTGTTGTGGTATTGGTATTGTTCATTATACTTTTGTCGCTTTAACACTGAACAAGCGGCAATTAATATCAGTCCGATAGAACAGGGATAATACTTCTTTAAACAACTGTCTATCAATTACAAAACTAATAAAATATATTATTAATGTTACATAATTTTAATTTATTTTTATATTATTTTACGATTAAAATGTTGTAGCGTTATCAATTGCTCAATAACTGAATTAATCTATATTTGCATTTTTAAAAAATGACGCTGATTCAACGACGATTAGCAAATAAACAACTTGATATAATAATGATTACAGTTAACGATATTTCCGTGCAATTTGGTGGAACAATTCTTTTTAGTGATGTTTCTTTTGCAATTAATGAAAATGATAAAATTGCCCTCATGGGTAAGAATGGAGCTGGAAAATCTACGCTGCTTAAAATAATCGCAGGTCAAAGCAAACCATCAACTGGAAATATATCAGCACCAAAAGATGCTATCGTTGCTTATTTGCCTCAGCATTTGTTGACTACTGATGGCGCAACTGTGATGGAAGAGACTTCTAAAGCTTTTGGAGAAATCTTCTCTATGAAAGCTGAAATAGATGACATTAACGAACAGCTGACAATTCGTACGGATTACGAAAGTGATGCGTACATGAAATTGATTGAAAGAGTTTCTGATCTTAGCGAGAAATTTTACGCTATCGAAGAAGTGAATTACGAAGCGGAAGTCGAAAAAATATTAATCGGTTTAGGATTTGTTAGAGAAGATTTTGGTCGTCAAACTTCTGAGTTTTCAGGCGGTTGGAGAATGCGAATTGAGTTGGCAAAAATCCTTTTACAAAAACCAGACTTAATATTATTAGATGAGCCTACGAATCACATGGACATTGAAAGTATTCAGTGGCTTGAGGATTTCTTAATAAATTCAGCTAAAGCGGTTGTCGTAATTTCGCACGATAGAGCTTTTGTTGATAATATTACTAATCGTACTATCGAAGTGACGATGGGACGTATTTATGATTACAAAGCGAAGTATTCTCACTATTTAGAATTGAGAAAAGACCGCAGAATGCATCAGCAAAAAGCATACGACGAGCAACAGCGCATGATTGCTGATAACAGAACTTTTATTGATCGTTTTAAAGGAACTTTTTCTAAAACGGATGCAGTTCAATCGCGTGTTAAAATGTTAGAGAAATTGGTTATTGTACAAGTTGACGAAGTTGATACATCAGCATTAAAATTAAAATTTCCTGCTGCAGTTCGTTCTGGTCAATATCCAGTAATTGTAAAAGATTTATCTAAAACCTACGGCAAACATGTTGTTTTCAAAGATGCAAATATTGTTATTGAAAGAGGAGAGAAAGTAGCTTTCGTCGGAAAAAATGGAGAGGGAAAATCGACAATGATTAAAGCCATTATGAAACAAATCGAAATCGATGGCGGAAGTCTCGAAATTGGTCATAATGCTCAAATTGGCTATTTTGCTCAAAATCAAGCTTCGTTATTAAATGAAAACGCTACCATTTTTGAAACTATAGATGATATTGCTGTTGGTGATGTTCGAACAAAAATCAAAGATATTTTAGGTGCTTTTATGTTTCATGGTGACGATGTGACTAAGAAAGTAAAAGTTCTTTCTGGTGGAGAAAAAACACGTTTGGCAATGATAAAACTATTGTTAGAACCAGTAAACTTGCTAATTCTGGATGAACCTTCAAATCACTTAGATATGAAGACTAAAGATATTATTAAAGATGCTTTGCGCGACTTTGACGGAACTTTAATCTTAGTGTCCCACGATAGAGATTTTCTTGATGGTTTAGCAACTAAGGTTTTTGAATTTGGCAATAAAAGAGTAGTGGAGCACTTTGAAGATATAGCTGGTTTCTTAGCGCACAAGAAAATGGATAGTATGACGGAAATTGATAAATAATCGATTTTATTATATTAAAAGAAAGAGGCTGTATTTTACGATACAGCCTCTTCTTCTTTACAATCTAATTCCCGGAGGAAGCAACTCTTTATACACTGGGTTTTTCTTGAAAAACACCACTATTTTTGGAAGAATAGGAACTACTTTAAATTTTCTTTCTAAAGCGATTTCCATAATATTCTTTAAAAAATTACAGATAAACTCTTCATTTTCATACGATTCTGGAACGTTGATTTTCGTTAAAAATATCTTTTTCTCTTGAAAAGAATACTCTACTGAAACTAATCCTTCTTCAACCGTAGTTTCAAATTGTCGTGCAAAAGTGTTGTCTTTAATTTCGATAGTGATTAATCCATCCATGATAATTAACTCTAATTCATTGGTACTTCGACCAAAAGTATTTTTGATTTGGTTATAATCTCGATTTCAAAATTTTCAAAATCTGTTATTCCCATGGCATCTCTTGCCTTTAAAACTTGATTATTTATTTGTATTTCGCCTTCGATTAAAAATAAATAGACACCATTTTTAGGGATTATAACTGTATAATTTGAAGTGGTATTTCTTTCAAAAATTCCTAAATGTAAAAAGGTTTTCTGGTAAACCCAAAGTGCATTCCCATCATTCATATCGTTTGGCGAAACAATATTTACAAAGGTATTGATTTGATTTTCAATATCAAATGATTTTTGGTCGTATCTTGGTGTAGCATTTTCTCTACTTGGAAAAATCCAAAGTTGCAGTGTTTTTGCTCGTTCTTCTTTGCTTGCATTCATTTCAGAATGTTCTACACCCGATCCGGCACTCATTACTTGCACTTCACCAAATCGAATTACTCCTTCGTTGCCCATGCTATCTCTATGTTCCAAGCCTCCTTCAAGCGGAATAGTGATAATTTCCATATTGGCGTGACCATGTGTTCCAAAGCCAGTTCCACCAGCAATAGTGTCATCATTTAAAACGCGAAGCATTCCGAACTGCATTCGGTCCGAATTGTAATAATTCCCAAAGGAAAACGAAAAATTAGCGTTTAACCAACCGAAATTAGCGGTACCTCTAGTATTTGATTCTATAAATTGTGTTCTCATAAATTAATGGTAATAAAGATAGAAGAGCCGTGATTTTGAATAAAAAAAATTAATTTTATACAAAATTCGAGATTAAAAATCAGAATATTGTTATAAAATCGTTAAAACACTTATGAGTAAAATACCCGTTTATATGATGCCAGGATTGGCTGCTAGCACCGCTATTTTTGAAAGAATTGTTCTTCCAGAGGCTGATTTTGAAATTCATTTACTAGAGTGGGAAATCCCATTAAAGAGTGAATCTTTACCCGAATACGCTAAAAGAATGGTAGAGAAAATTAAACATCCCAATCCAGTGTTGATAGGCGTGTCTTTTGGAGGTATTTTAGTTCAAGAAATGGCTCGATTTATAAAGGTTAGAAAAGTGATTATTATTTCTAGCGCTAAAAGTAATCTAGAATTTCCACGCAGATTTAAACTTGGTAAAACCACAAAAGCATACAAATTAATTCCTATGAGCTTGCTGTTGAATATTGAGAATTTAGCAAAGTTCTCTTTTGGTGCAACTATTAATAAACGAATCAAGCTTTATGAAAAGTTTCTTTCGGTTCGTGATATTGGATATTTAGAATGGGCAGTGGAGCAAATTATACTGTGGGATCGAACAGTAATTGATGAAAGTGTAATTCATATTCATGGAGATGCGGATGATATTTTCCCTATCAATTATATAAGTAATTGCATTGTTGTAAAAGGAGGGACGCATATTATGATATTGAACAAATACAAGTGGTTGAATGAAAACTTACCTGCGATAATAATGGGTACATGGAAGGACGAAGAGGATAAAAATCAAATAATAAAAGATGATGAAACAAATTCATAAAATACTGCTACTTACGGCCGTTGTTCTTGTAAGTGGGATCTTTATTTACGCGAGCACCTATACTGTCAAAGATAAAAGTGCTGCGGTAGAAAATGAAAGCCCTTTTCCCTCAAAACTAGATTTTGCTGGTGAGAACACACCACTACAATTAGATGATGTAAGAGAACGATTTGATCGTGAATTGTTGGTAAACGTAAATTTACATGCATCGACGATTTTAGCCATAAAAAGAGCACATCGTGCGTTTCCAATTATTGAACCTATTTTAAAGAAAAATGGGATTCCAGATGATTTTAAATATCTAGCAGTTATTGAAAGTGGATTAGTAAATGCAGTTTCATCGGCTGGTGCGAGAGGGATTTGGCAATTTATGCCAGAAACGGCCAAAGAGCACGGTATGGAAGTAAATGACAATGTTGATCAGCGCTACGATCTGGCAAAATCTACTCAAGCAGCTTGTAGTTATTTGCTAAATGCCAAAGCAAAATTAGGAAGTTGGACTTTGGCTGCAGCCTCATACAATGGAGGAATGGTAGGTGTAAATAAAAAAATTGCGATTCAGAAAGTTTCTAATTATTATGATTTGCTGTTAACAGAAGAAACGTATCGCTATGTATTCAGAATTTTAGCTTTAAAGGAAATTATGAATAATCCGGTGAAATACGGGTATACTATTGCAAAAGATGAAATGTATAGTGGTTTACCAACACGCAAAATCGAAGTGGATAGTTCCATAAGTGATTTGGCTGATTTCGCTAAAGCGCAAGGGATTAATTATAAAATATTAAAAATTCACAACCCGTGGCTTCGGGAAACAAAATTGATTAATGCAGAAGGTAAAAAATACCAAATCGAAATTCCAGTAAAAGGATATTGATTGGGTGAAAATGAAAAGGGCCAAATGTGTATCATTTGGCCCTTATTTAAATTTAGATCTTTTTCATCTGATCTTTCATCATTACAATTTGCTCTTTCAACATGCCTTGCTTGTCAAGTCTTTTAGCTTCATTCAATAAAGTTGTCGCTTCTAACTTTCTTCTTCGTGACATTGCTACACCTGCTAGGTTTAATTTGGCTACAGCCAAATCCATATCCATTGATAATCCTAGTTCGATTGCTTTTTTGAAATATTTCTCTGCTTGGTTGATATTGGTTTGAGAAAGCATGATACCATGTAAATAATTAAAATAGCCTTGTTGTTTTTTCACCAATGCTGTATCTGGATTTTTGATGTAGGCTAGCCATTTTTTAGCACCTTCAAAATCTTGTTTTCTTAGTTTTAAGAACGCTAATAAGATGAATTCATTTTTGAAGTAAAGGAAAATAGGAATTGCACTTAATAATATAAGGAAAATTCCGTTACCAATATTACTTTCAGTAAATTGCCAAAAGCCAGTAGCAATGATAAGTCCGGCGATAATAAGTTTAATATTTCTGTGAAACATAGTGTGATTATTTTAAGATCACAAATATAGTAAAATGAATTGAAAATATTTTTACAAAACTACTTGTGAGGAAAAAAAGTCTTTGTATATTTGCACTCGGATTTCGGGTAACAGGTATCCGAATTAAGAAAGATATAAATAAGTTTTTAAAGATACAAAGCAATGAGCAAAAGAACGTTTCAACCATCGAAAAGAAAAAGAAGAAATAAGCACGGATTTATGGACAGAATGGCTTCTGCGAATGGAAGAAAAGTTCTTGCTAGAAGAAGAGCTAAAGGAAGACATAAATTGACTGTATCTTGCGAACCAAGACACAAAAAATAATGTTTGTATAAACATAAATAAGGCGTTACTTTCTTTAGTATCGCCTTTTTTTATACCTAATCGGTACTTAAAGCCTAGGAGTCAGCGCTTAAAGCAGTAAATTGACACCGCTTTATCTGTTCAAAATATAACTACACAACACAATAATTACAATAAAATGCCAAAAGATACATCCATAAAATCAGTTTTAATAATAGGCTCAGGTCCTATTGTTATTGGTCAAGCATGCGAATTTGATTACGCAGGATCACAATCTGCTCGTTCTATTCGTGAAGAAGGAATTGAAGTTATTTTAATAAATTCGAATCCAGCAACGATTATGACCGACCCATCTATGGCCGATCATATTTACTTGAAGCCATTAACGACTAAGTCGATTATTGAAATTTTGAAAGAGCATCCTCAAATCGATTCTGTTTTGCCTACAATGGGTGGACAAACTGCTTTGAACTTGTGTCTGGAAGCAGATGAAAAAGGGATTTGGAAGGATTTTGGTGTAAAAATGATTGGTGTTGATGTAAACGCAATCAATATTACTGAAGACAGAGAGCAGTTTAAACAATTGCTTAAAAAAATAAATGTACCGTCTGCACCTGCAGAAATATGTACATCTTACCTTAGAGGTAAGGAAATTGCACAAGAATTTGGATTTCCATTAGTAATTCGTCCTTCATTTACACTTGGTGGAACTGGAGCTGCGATTGTATATAAGAAAGAAGATTTTGACGAACTTTTAACTAGAGGTTTAGAAGCATCACCTATTCATGAGGTTTTGATTGATAAAGCTTTGATGGGTTGGAAAGAATATGAGTTGGAATTGTTAAGAGATAAAAACGACAACGTAGTTATTATCTGTTCGATCGAAAATATGGATCCTATGGGAATTCATACTGGAGATTCAATCACGGTTGCACCAGCAATGACTTTATCGGATACTACTTTCCAAAAAATGCGTGATTATGCGATCTTGATGATGCGTAGCATCGGAAACTTTGCAGGAGGTTGTAACGTGCAGTTTGCCGTTTCGCCAGACGATAAAGAAGATATTGTAGCAATCGAGATTAACCCTCGTGTTTCTCGTTCTTCGGCTTTAGCCTCGAAAGCGACTGGTTATCCAATTGCAAAAATTGCTTCTAAACTAGCTTTAGGATATAATTTAGATGAATTGCAAAATCAGATTACTAAATCAACTTCGGCATTATTCGAACCAACTTTAGATTATGTGATTGTGAAAATTCCACGTTGGAACTTTGATAAATTTGAAGGTGCTGATAGAACTTTAGGGCTTCAAATGAAATCAGTAGGTGAGGTAATGGGAATTGGACGTTCGTTCCAAGAAGCATTGCACAAAGCTACTCAATCATTAGAAATTAAAAGAAATGGTCTAGGAGCTGATGGAAAAGGATATACAAACTACGAACAAATTATCGAGAAACTGACTTATGCGAGTTGGGATCGTGTTTTTGTGATTTATGATGCGATTGCGATGGGAATTCCATTGAGCCGTATTCACGAAATCACTAAAATCGATATGTGGTTCTTGAAACAATATGAAGAGCTTTACACTTTAGAGAAAGAAATTTCTAATTATAAAGTGGATACTTTGCCAAAAGAATTATTGCTAGAAGCCAAACAAAAAGGTTTTGCTGACAGACAAATTGCGCACATGATGGCTTGTCTAGAAAGCGAAGTACACAGTTTGCGTGATGTAATGAATGTGAATCGTGTATTTAAATTAGTAGATACTTGTGCAGCTGAATTTAAAGCAAAAACACCGTATTACTATTCAACTTTTGAAGCTGAAATAGAAAAAGCTGACGGAACGCGCTACGTGGATAACGAAAGTGTAGTTTCAGATAAAAAGAAAATCATTGTTCTTGGATCAGGTCCAAACAGAATTGGTCAAGGAATCGAATTTGATTATTCTTGCGTTCATGGTGTGCTTGCCGCTAAAGAATGTGGTTACGAAACGATAATGATCAACTGTAATCCAGAAACAGTTTCGACTGATTTTGATACAGCAGATAAATTGTACTTCGAGCCTGTTTATTGGGAACATATTTACGACATTATACAGCATGAAAAACCAGAAGGTGTAATCGTGCAACTTGGTGGTCAAACTGCTCTTAAATTAGCGGAAAAACTATCAAAATACGGTATAAAAATTATAGGAACTAGCTTCGATGCTTTAGATTTAGCTGAAGATAGAGGACGTTTTTCTGAATTATTAACCGAATTAAAAATTCCTTTCCCACAGTTTGGAATTGCTGAAACGGCTGATGAAGCTTCTGCATTAGCAGATACTTTAGACTTTCCTCTATTGATTCGTCCTTCTTATGTGTTGGGTGGTCAAGGAATGAAAATTGTAATCAACAAACAAGAACTAGAGGAGCACGTTATCAATTTATTGAAAACTATTCCAGGGAATAAATTACTATTAGACCACTATCTTGATGGTGCTATTGAAGCAGAAGCAGATGCAATTTGCGACGGTGAAAATGTGTACATCATAGGAATTATGGAGCACATTGAACCTTGTGGAGTACACTCTGGAGATAGTAACGCGACTTTGCCTCCTTTTAACTTAGGAGAATTTGTAATGCAGCAAATAAAAGATCATACGCATAAAATTGCTCTAGCATTAAAAACGGTTGGTTTAATCAACATTCAGTTTGCGATTAAAGATGACACCGTTTATATTATTGAAGCAAATCCTAGAGCGTCTCGTACGGTTCCTTTTATCGCAAAAGCATACGGTGAGCCTTATGTGAATTATGCAACTAAAGTAATGTTAGGTCACAATAAAGTAACTGATTTCAAATTCAATCCACAATTGAAAGGATATGCAATTAAGCAACCGGTTTTCTCTTTCAGTAAGTTCCACAATGTAAACAAAGCATTAGGACCAGAAATGAAATCAACAGGAGAAAGCATTTTATTTATCGATGACTTAAAAGACGATCAGTTCTACGAATTGTACTCTAGAAGAAAAATGTATTTAAGTAAGTAATACTTAGATTATATATATCGAAAAAGCCCCGTCTGGGGCTTTTTGCATTTATTATGGTTTTACTCTAACTATTTTATTATCCTTAAGAATGACTAGTTCACTATTTGATTTCTTTTTGAACTCGATTAATTTTTCATATACTTTGCTCATTCCATCAATTATTTTTTGTTGGTTCAGCGATCTTTTATATTCTTTCATTCCAATTTTTTTTTAAGTTATTGAATTTAATAGGACTTAAAATTTTCATTTCACTATCGAGAGATTTTTCAGCAATTAACTCCGGTACTCCAAATGAATTATCAAAAATAAGTACTTCGTCTGCAATATCAACATAAATTTCAAAAAGATTTTTAATACCGTTTTTATATCTTCTTTTTATAACGTCTGTATCGATGTTGTGACCACCTTCCAGAACTCGTGTTCTGACTCTTTCAATTGCTAGATCTACATTTTCTAACCAAAAAAACAAAAGAGTTACGTTATAGTTGTGCTTTTTTGCCTTTATAATTTTTCCTCTATAGCTTTTAGTAGCTAGAGTGGTTTCAAAAGCAAATGATTTTTCTGCATCTAGTAGTTCGTTGATTCTTTTTATCATTATTCTTCCGGCTTCAAAGGCAACTTTCTCAGGTTGAAAAGGAGATAAACCTTTGGCTATTTCATCAGCGTTTACAAATTCTTTACAGCTTAAGATATCAGGTAAAATTGTAAACGAGGCAGTTGTTTTGCCCGCTCCATTACAACCTGCTATGACGTAAAGTTTCTTGTTCATTTATCAAAGATAATTCATTTTGAGTTCTGATTAATGAATCAATTTTTATTAAAAAAATCAACAGGAGAAAGCATCTTGCTTATTGATGAATTAAAAGACGATCAGTTCTACGAATTGTACTCGATAAGAAAAATGTATTTGAGTAAGTAATACTTGGATTAAATATATTGAAAAAGCCCCGTTTGGGGCTTTTTTTGCGGGGTGAAACTATTTGATTTTGTTTTTATGGCGTATTCTAGAGTATTTTTAATCAAATAATTATTTAGAAATACTAGAACTATTTCAGGTATTTCGACTAAAGAATAGAATTTAATTTACAGGCAAACATCACCACTTAGTTTGTCACGCTGGAAGCGTCTCCACAAATATGAGCTACTTTATTGTGAAGGTTCTAACAAGGAAAATAACACCATGATTTGTTATGAACAATTAACTAATTTATCTTTTGTATTTTTACATTCTCTAATTTTTATTCACAAATTGCACAACCGTGTGATAGGGAACTGACGAAGTAATTTTCACTGAGATTGCAGTGAGAGTTTGTAAATTATGTTTTTTTCCGTCTAATTATAATACTATTTTAAATTTTTAACCATTAAGTGATTTGAGTAAAATTAAGACTTAACTAAACTTAACTTTCTTAGTGGTTTTAAGCACTATTTCCTAAACCATTTGGTAATGGTCGGTAGGCGTAATAATGCAAGACTTCTTCTATGGCTGTTGCCAAAGCTTGGTTTATAGGAAGTAGAGTAGTAGCGAGTCTATTGTCTATTTGTGACAATTGCATGTAGTAATCTGTAAATACAGGAACATAAAGTCCTTTACTAATCGCTTCCTCAGTGTTGGTGTAGTTTTCTTGCTGTCCTTCTTTTATTATTTTGCATGTGGCTAAATGGAGTTGGCCATATTTATCTTTACTCGCTGCATATCCAAAAAGTCTACAAATTAAACCTCTATGTCTATAGTCGCTACAACTTCCCATACTTCTATCAATAAAAGAATGAGGGCGGTATAAATGGCAGTTGGAATCTGATTTTTGTTGGAGTTGGAGCAACATATCTTCGGCTTCTCCATTTAAAAATAAATGAAATGCCCAAGGCAAAAACTCTAATGGCGATGCATCGATTTCTGGAGTAGAACAACACTTGCCGCATCCAGCAACACAATGTAAATGGGTTTCTGACTGGAATACTGCAATTTCTTTTTCAAGACGGTCGAATAATTCTTCAACCAATCGAACCTTGTGCTCTATAGCCATTATTTTCTTTGTAAGGTAGTTTATTCTAATCCCTTACAGATAAAATGAGGTTTTTTGTGATAATTTTATTTATGTTGGTTTTGTTTAAGTGCAGTAAATTTATTTATTATAAATTGTATTAGATTCTTTTCACCTAAAAATAATTTATATAATCCATTACCAATATCAGGAAATCCAACATTTTTATTTAAGTCGTCATGCCTATTGATTAATTTATCATTTGTTTTACTTAGATGTGTTTTAGAAGCACTCCATATATTAAAATCATCGTATTACCTGATTTAATTTTGTGTAATTTTCTTATACAAGCAATGATATCTTTATAATTTCTTGAATTAATTTCTTTTAATTTATTTTTAAAGAAAATTTCATCAAGAATTTCCAGGTTGCTCTTAAAATTATTGGTTTCAATAAGAGATTTTATCGACTTAGCATCTGCAACTTCTCCTGACTTTAATTTTGAAATATATTCTTTTATGATACTGAAATTATATGATTCACTTTTTTCAACTATAGTAAAACCCTCCTTTGTTAAAAGATCAAATGCTGGTTTGTTTGGACC
The DNA here is from genome assembly GCF_003688495.1 of Flavobacterium weaverense. GTDB lineage: Bacteria > Bacteroidota > Bacteroidia > Flavobacteriales > Flavobacteriaceae > Flavobacterium > Flavobacterium weaverense. Next base: position 419,994 of record NZ_REFH01000010.1, read on the forward strand.
ACCAGAAAATTCATCAGCATGTAACTCTTTTCCAGTTGCATATCTATTTGCAATACTTATAACTAATTTAGGAGGGTAGTCTTTACCTTTATAAATTAAATCATAAGTGCTAGAAGCTCTACCTTTTCTTATTTTTGGATTAGCTTCAATTTCTTTAATCGCATCTAGAATATGTTCTTTTTCAATTTTGTCCATCTAATTTTATTTATATGTAATATTATAAATAATTATCTAATAATTTATTAATCTAAAATGTTCAAAATACATTGGAGATACTAATTCAATAAGTTCTCATTTCAAAAAAATAATTAATACGAATAAAATAATTAATTAATTTTTGACTATCATTTATACATTGCAAATAATTTTCATGAAAATAATCTATGTCATTACTATTTGGAATGTATTCATTTGAAAATCTATTCTTAATAATTTCAAAAATCAATTTTTGAATTGATTCATCTGAATCAAAATATTTCTTAAAAAGCTCTTTATTAGAAAGTTTATCATAATTAACTAAATACTTACATGATTGTTCTAGTAATAAATTAAATTCATTCAACTTTTTCCCATATCCTGGCACTTTTGAGTTTCTTAAAGTGAATTCGTTTTCTAAAAATGGAGGTAAATTAATATTAAAAAGTAAAGAGTCAAGTATCTGATATAATTCATTCAAAACTATTTTTAAATTTATTTTCAAATTTAGAAGTTCTTTTTTTAAAGTTAAAATCAAATCATTTAATAATACAATACCTTTTATCTCATTATAAGGATTTGAATATTTTGTTTTCCAAAATTTAGCGTAATGAAATAATACTAGCGTAATTTCAGATTCTGAATTATTTTCAATTAATTTCAATCCTATCCATTCGGTTAGTTTTCTTACTATTGGATTTTGGTTAACACTTTCTATAAACCAATCGTTGTTTGTTAAGTTTAATTGTTCAGTTAAAATTATTTTCGTTAAATCTTCATTATTTTTTAATGGATTTAAAATTAAAAATTTATCTTGGAAATCAATAGGTTTGTTTTTAATTAATTGTTCACCAAGTACAGATAGTAATTGTTTATTAGAATCTTCAAAGTAAATTGAGTTTAAAATTGATGAAAATTCAAAATCTTTTAATAAATCTATAACTTCTAAATAATCTCTTGTTTTATTTTGCAGCTCATTTTGAGATGAAGTAAATAAGTTAAAATCTTCACTATTTAAATTTAAATTTTCAAGTTCTTCTTCAGAGCTTTTTAAATACTCTTTTAATCTTTTTAAGGTATCTTTTTTTAAATATGTATTATAATGAAATATCTTTTGCTCTAAAGACATTCCTCTCATATCGCTATGAAACTTGATTTTAATGAAATTCTCATTTTTAGAAAAAAAACTCATTTTATTAATTCTTTAAAGAAACCGTTATTTTCATCTACTAAAATTCTTCTATCTAAATAAATGTTTCGGTGCTCACAAGATGTTTCACTTACAAGACTACATGAAAAGCATGAAGCGAAATTTAATTCAAATAAACCTTGACCATCTGATTCCCAGCATAATGGATCACTATTGCAAATAGTTGATCTTTTCATAGCGCTTAAAATGAGGTTTTTGATATTATCTGGTCTTGTCTGAGCAATCAGTCCTCCCATACTTCCTTCAGCTCCTTCAGCTGTGTATATCATGCAACCATACATTTTGTACTTTTCATCATTTGAGACATAAATTCTTTCGGATAAAGATGCTGTTGGATAACCACATTTGAATTCTAATTCTCGCATAATTAAATGAGCAAAAGTATGTACTAGATATAACTGCCAATTATTCTCTAATCCATATTTAATAGCACCTTCTGAAAAAGTATCGCTCTTTTGATTTAATTCATATAAATTTTCGTTTAATGATTCTATTCCTTTGGAATTTGAAAATTCATTAATTAGTTCTTCATTAAAAGAAAAAAAGATTCCCTCACCGTAATTTTCAACTACCGGATATACTTGAACACTATCAGGTTTAGAGCTAAAAATATTTTTCGAGCTAATATTGTCGGCATCAGAATCTACAGGAACAACTCGTGAAAAATCAAGTTGAGCGGAAGTAATTTTCATATTATCTATTCTAAGTATTCTTGAAAAATACTTCTCTAAGTTTGAACCACTAATGTTTGCAGTTACATCTTTTACTTTTAAATGCTCAACTTTATCAACATTTATTTCATCTTCATCTTTTAATGCTAAAGCTTTATATTCTTCGAAGCGATATCGTATATCTTTTTCAGAATCCTGAATCTCTTGAACTAATGAATTGTTTTGACTTTCTTCTATTAAGGAAGTCATTATGCTCTTTAACCTCATGGCTTCGTCTAAATTTTCATTATCCATAGCTAATTCGAACTCTTTTTTAAGCGTATTTAATTTTAAGGTATTATCATCTAAAAACAATTCGTCAGGCATATATATACTAGAAAGCATTCTAGAATAGTATAAATTATTTCCTGTTGTTAAGGCTACCTTCATCGCTTTCGTTGATGAACAATTTTCTAATGGAGGCATTTTAGACCTTGAGTTAGAATTACCAGAATGATATTTAAGTTCACCATTATTAGATGTTATGGCTTCCCATGGTTTGTGCCCTGGGCATTTAATTTTCACACTCATCAATCCTTTTAATGAGGTTTGTTTACCACAGCTTTCACATTTTAGCCATTTTCCATCAAAACCTGATGCGTTGGCTGTGCTTGAAGTAATTTTAATTATGGAAGTACTTGAATCTTCTGTACCACAACATGGTTGTGATTTAAATAATTCAATAGGTTTTTCAGAATTTATTTCCATAGGAGAATCGTTCCTCCATCTTAAAAATTTTGACCATGGGAAATCACTGATATGGCCATGATCACAAATTAGGACAATATTATCTTGAGTTAAATTTGATATACTATTTTCAGTATTATATTTTGGAGGAAAGAATTTTGCTCCATATTTATCATCATTTTTCTTATTTTTACACCATTCATTATACCATTCTTTGTAAAACTTGTAGTGTTTACTTTTGTCGAAAAATACTTTTGGCATAAAAGAACTATTAATTGCTAATTCATTTCCACTATTTTTAATTTTATTAGAAAAATCTTGAACAGCGATATCAGGAATAAGAACTAAATATTTTAATTCAGTTAACCCTTTTCTATTTATCAAAGACTCAAGTAATCTGGCGTCATTTGAAATACCTATATTGCCGTTTCTCTCTAGTTTTGCTTGTTTTACTACATAATCCTTTATATTCTTTTCTTTTACTCCTGTATCAACTGCATCCTTTTGAATATCCAGTATTTTTTTTAAAAACCCCCATTCTTCGATACATGAAACAATGATACTACCATATGCAGTATGTACAATTGAACCAGGGCCACCATAAGCTGATAAAAGTTTAAATTTACTTATTGCTTCATTTGCCTGTGTATTATCAAAATATTGTTTTGCTGCCATAATTTTATTGTTGAACAGTTTTTATTACTACTGAAGGGTCAATTTCTCTTAGTGAATAACCTACCTTCCAGTGATCAGGATAATTATTGTCACTTAATCTAATAAATAAAGAATTCAAATTCATATCTTTTTTATAAAAGGATAATTCAGGAATAGGCTCACTTCCTTGTAATCTTGTAAACCAATTATTTAAAAGTCTTGCAACTTTATTATTTAAATCTATCAACTCTTCCTCAGAAATAATACCATCAACACTTGATATTACATTTTGAGTTCTTGATTTTAAATAATTGTCTAGTTTAATTGCATTGGTTTCAATTTCAATAATTTGATTAGTAATTATCTCTTTGATTTGATTAATTTTAATATCGGTAATATTACTCGCATCTGCATTGTTCATTAGCATCAAAGTTTCATCATGTCTAATCATAACTGATAAAAACATTGCTAAGTATCTTTCCATTGCTTTACTTGCAAATGGGGTAACTGAAATTGGTTCTACATAACTGTAAAATTTCTCGTGAAATTCTTTAAATTTTTGATAGTGTGAAATGTCTCTAGATCTAAATGGATGATGAACAGTAAATACAATTCCTTCTTTACTTCTTGCAACCCTACTTGAAGCTTGGATATATTCTGCAATATTTCTTGGCATTGAACTTATTATCATAGTATTGAATCTTGATACATCAATTCCAACTGAAATCATATTTGTAGATATCACAAACTCTGGAGGATTATTAGAATTTAATTTTAATGTATTATCTTCATTTGAAATTAGATTCCATTTTTTTTCAATGTTTGACAGATTAGACTTTACATCTTCACCTGTCAATCTTCCTGTAAGTTCTGAATAATCAATGTTACTTTCGTTTCTAATTAGTTTATCTAAAAAGCTCCATAAGACAGTGTTTTTTGTTACAAAATTTACATCTCCAGGTAAATAATGACTTAATTGTGATTGTGTCTTACCAACATCTTTTAGACTATTAAAATAAGATAAAACAGTATGATAATAATCAAACACATCTTTATGCTCGTTTATTAACTCTGGTTTTTCAAATATTTCATCATTAGTATAACACTCCTTAAGGTATTTTAATCTATGCGTAAGTGAAATTGATGCTATCCTTAATTGCATCCAAACTTGTGTTTTTCCAACAGGTAAAATCCCTAGATATTTTCGATTTGAAATATATTTTTCATCATTATTTTCATCGATGTATCTTTCATAATATGCAAAAAATGAATCGTCCGATACTATTCCTTGTTTTGGAAATATTTCAGATCGTCTATTAAAAAGAGCAAATATTTGTTTATCTGTATTTCTTGTAGTTGCTGTAGATGTAACTATTTTAGGTTTTATACCATTTTCTGTACATAAGTAATCTATACTTTTTTCAAAAAGCCCCACAGCTGACCCTAAAGGGCCAAGTAATAGATGTAACTCATCCTGTATTATTAGTTCTGGTGGTAAAGTATCATGATTGTATCCTTTTCCAAATAATCTCCTAGAATCTTTATTTCTTTCAGAAGTATTTGTGGATACATTATTTGCTAAAGCAGCAAATTTATCTACCGTTCCAAAAAGTAGCGTAGGCGGAAATTTATAAATGTCCTCATCAAATAATCTCAGAGGCAGGCTAAAATCATCGTGAGGTCTATTTCTTCCTCTGCCTTTAAAAGTGCATGATGAGTTATTACAACAAATATTTAATTGATCATCTACTCCATAAACCATTTTTCCTTTTGGACTTGAGGTAGCAACATTATTTAATTCTTTTTCAATAAATAAATCACTACCACACCATGGACATTCAGTAAATGGCAAATTTGTACTCACTTTTTTACCAACTTGAATACAATCTCCTATTTTTTGAAGTTCTTTCTCCATGCTCGTATCATTTGAATTACCGGTTTCTTTCCATTGATTTGGCAATGAGCCAGAACCAACAAATAAACCAATTGTAATTCTCGAAACACCTAGACTATAAGAATTAGGTATTGAAAAACTATCTTTACGAATTGCTTCTAATGCGCAAATTAACATCGTTGCTCTTTGAAACTGTTGCAATGTTAACAACCTCAATGTATAACGCATTAAAACGGTTGTTCCAGTACCTCTTTCACCATTGGTAAAACGTCTATATCCAATAACGAATGCAATTATCCCTAAATAGGCTTCTGTTTTACCCCCTCCAGTTGGAAACCAAACTAAATCTGCTATCTCATTTCTTTCAGGCCAACCATTGGAAAATATGTTTTCAACAGTTTTGTCGTCCAGATCTGGTCTAACAAATGCATCAATGTTTAGTAGAATAAAAGTAATTTGAAATGAACGCCATTTATAATCATTTCCTCCAAGATTTATATTTTTATAAAATTCTTCTGTATTTGAAGTAGGAGTAAAAGGTTTCTTAATACTATGATGTAATTGCATAAACATAGCTGTATTCATTAGCCTGAATGCAGCCATTGCTTTCGAATCATTACTAAGTAATTTAATGTTCCTTACTAATCTTATATAATCTTTATCACAAGCTAATAGTTGTTTCTTTAAGAGTTCCTTTTCTTCTCCTTTAAGTAAATTTTCATTATTAAGATTCTTTTGTTTCTCTTCAATCCATATTTTGTATTCATTCACAAAATCTTTTAAACCCTCTAAAACATCACTATCCGTAACGTCGGATAAAGTTGAAAGGTATCGCATAGATAAAATAGAATCATTTTCAATTCTTGAAACTATTTTTCCATTAACAATTTTACTTGGTTTAAAATCTACTTTTGGCGTTTCTTGCTCTGGAAGAAATTCTGTTATTATAAACTTACATTTGTTAACATTACCCCAATTTACAGATGTGTTGTATCCTTCACCAAAGTCATGGAAATTTCTGTATAGTAACTTATTAAAGTTATCTTCTTCATCAAAATCTAATAATTGAGGAGGATTATATTGCTTTAGTGTATTTTCTTTAATCTCGTCAACTTTTAATTGAATACCAAAATATGCCTTTAAGTTTGCTTCATCTTTTTTGTTTAATTGAGGAGGCTCATTTTCCTTAAGAATAATATTTGCCTTATTAATCAATAATATTTTAACAAATATTTCTTCATATTTACGAATATATTGTACCGAATATATTAAATCTGAAACCTCTTTAATGTTATTATCAATAACTTGATTATTTAATCTAAATATTTTACTGGTTCCATCATGTTTTGGTAAAGAGATTAAAATGTTTTCAAAAGTTTTTGCCTCCCAAATTGGAGAAGAATTTCTTGGTTTATATACAGATTTTAAATCCGTTACATAATTTTTTAACTGATTGAATATTTCAATTTCCTTTATAAGTTTTTTATAATATGAATAATTAGATAAATCTTCTTTTAGCTTACTTTTAATATGATTAATTATGCTGTTATCATAAAGTGAAGCTACATTTTTATATTCATTACCGCTATAATTTATTGATTCTGAAATTGAATAAAACTGCAAATCATAATCACCTTTAATACCATAATATATAACACCATTTTTTTGTTTTAGTTCGACTATTTCTGTTTTGAAAATATCACCTATAGTTTTTAAAAGAGTTGCTTGGAAATAATTATTTAAATGAATATAATCTACATCATAAATATTATTCTTATTAATTTCTTGATTAAGACATATAAAAAGGTTGTTATTTTTTCTAATTGATGTAAATAAGGGTTTAAAGTAATTCTCAATTGCAATTTCAATTTCATTATCATATTCAGAAACTAAACAAGATAGTTTACTGCTGAAACATTCCTTTTTATTTATATTATGATATTTTCTAAATGAAACACTCACGGTCAAATCATCTTGCAAATTAGTTTCTTTACCTACAACAAATGAGAGACCAAATGAATTGGGATAGTTCTGCTGTTTACTAACTAAACTTTCCTCAGTATTGTCAATATTTCTATCATCATCTCCACCCTTTTCTATATCCTCTGTATCTGGATTTTCTCCATCAATATCCGATTCTGAAAATTTCTCTTTGAGTTGTGTTTCCGTTCCTTTTGATACCCTTGTTTCAGGAAAAAGAATTGCAGAACTATATTGATAAGCTGGAACCTCAGCTAAAATCTCACTCTTGTTATCAATTGCATTTATATTTTTGACTTTAAAGTCAATTCCGTTGAATTCACTTGTATCCCATTTCTCTAAAAAGAAAAAACGGTTGTTAAAAGCACCAGGTCCAATTATCTGCTCACGAACAAATAACTCAAGACTTTTTCTTTTTTTTCTAAAATCATTCATCAATTTAAAATTTTTATTTCTTTTACTTCTTGAAAATTTATTTCATTTGTCATAGAAGATAGAATTGATTTTGCTATTTCTTTTGTGTTAATTTCTTCATCGTTTTCGAATATTGAAATATTATTTTCAATATATATAGAAGCTTTTGATATTAAATCTGGGTTTTCAATTTCATTTAAATAATTATTTTGCAAACACAAATCATATATTTGTTTGTATATTTTTTTTATTTCATTCAAATGTTTTCTTCCATAATGGGCAACCCATGCTTGAAACATATCATTTGAATTAATTCCTAAAAATTCGCAAATAATTTTCCAGTGCTCTTTCTTCTTTGGAAGAATAAATTTATCCAAACTAAAGTCATTTGAATTAATTACATATTTTTGGTTAAAATATTTACTATGGATATATTCTAAGCCTAATTTCTCTAGCGTATTATAGACTTTGTCATACTTTGATAATTGTATTTGAAATTCGATTACTGTATCAGGTACTTTACTTAATTTGTCTACTAATTTATCCCTACTTATTGCGGAACTGACTTCTCTTTGTACTATAAAATCATCACCAATATTTAATTGAGAAATACAACTTGAAATAAGAGTATTTTTTCTAATTAAAATAGTAGTATTTCCTTTTTCAACATATTCTATACCTTGAATGGTATGTATTAAATACTCCTTGTTATCACTTTCTTTTTTTACTTTGTTATTGAACTCGATTTCTTCATCATTATAAAAAATAATATCCTCACCTTCAATATTTACATTTTCAATTTCAATTTCAATATTCTCTTGCTTGTATTTCTTTCTGTAATTTATTATATCTTTTTTTATATTTTGAATTAATTCTAACTTTGATTTTTGATATTTTTCTTTGTTATTAAAAAATTGAGAATCAATATCTTCTCTAATAGAATTCAATAATGGCTCGTACTGATAATTTAAAATATGGTATTTTATCCAAGGCTGATAATTAAAATATATGAAATCAGGAATTATTACATTAAAATCAGATTTTTTTGAAAGTATATTGACTAGATTAATAATGTTAAAGGCATCTAATAATAATATATTTTTTTCATTGAGGTAGTAATCAATTTCGTTTTTATCAATAAAAAGTACCCTACTATTTAAATCATGTAAATAGTGTTTAAATGAATTTAATGATTTCTCTAGTTTTTTCTTTCGAGTCCCTTTTATATCAGGTAACAATAGTACTGGTTTTTTTATGTCATTAATTAATTGTTTACCCCAGTCCAATTCATGTAATAAATAAATTATTTTTTTTATTTCATTAATTATTGGTTTTTCCGCAACAATAGGATAGTCAATTTTAAACATTTCAAACCAGTCCTCTTTTGGGAGTGATGGATTAATGAACAAAAACCAATATTTTGGGAATGGATTAGTAAATTTATTAAATTCATATTCATTCCAATGGACTTTAAAACTACTTAAAATTTCAAATATTTCTAAATTATGATTAGTCTCAAATATTTTAAAATCAGGAATTAATACAGGTAAGTTAGTATTGTTAGGTTTAATCTCCTCTGGTAATAAAATAATATCATGCTCTTGTAAATTATTGTAACAGAAGCGAGAATTAATATTTAAATCAAATTTCTTTTTTCCAATATTTGACAGGTAATCATGAATATTTTTGTGATAAGGATACTTTAGTGTAATAAGATTTACAATGTCTTGTTTGCAAGTTTCATCTTCATATTCAATAACTTCTTCTAAAGACATATCAGAATTATATTTTAAAGTATTAAAAAGAATATACTCATAATGTCTAATTTGTTCTCCAGTATGAATTGATAGACATAAATCAAAATTAAAATCAATTAAAATTGGATGATTTATCAATCTTTGATTACTTATGTTTTTAAATAATTTAAATGTATTATTTGTGATACGCCAATGGGAATTTTCAATTTGTTCTTTACGAAATATTGGCAAAAATCTATTTGTTCCAACTATTATATTATCTGACCATATCAAGAAATTACCAGACTTTTTCACAAAGTCAATTGTTGATTTTCCAGAACTAAAATTATTCCTTTTTGTATTATAATCAAAGATGTTTAAGAGACAAGTACCTTCAAGATTCGAAACTGGATTCTTTTTTAAAAGTCTATAGGTAAGTGAAAATAGACGAACGTAATCGTAAATTATATTTAATAACTTTTCATCATAACTAGGTAAGTAAAGAGTTAATTTTTCTTGGCTTGATATCAAAAAATTATAATACCATTTACCAATCACTTCCAGAATATAAGGTCTATTATCTTGAATTTCTAAAGTCTCAAGAACCACATCATGAATTTTATTAAATATTACTTCCATAATATAATTTTAAGCGAATTCATTGCTCTAGTTGCTCCAATATAATTTTGAACTTTGGTACTGTCATTTAATTCCTTAGTAATTAAATAAACCGATTCGTTTTCTAAACCTCTGTATTTAATGGGACTGCTATATCTAACTTTATTTGAAGAAATATTAATGTTGGCTTCTGTTAATTCTTCAATATCTCTATAAAAGAATTCACTTACTATTTTTGTAAAATCTTCAATTAAATTGCTATGTATTAGTATGATTTTTTCCGAACTTGTAAAATTTACATCATTTAAAATAAAGCTAAATAATTCTAACTTTTGCTTTAAATCATCAACACAAATCAAGCTGCTTTTATACTTGTTTTTTATTTTTCCATATTCATTATACAATAAGCAATTTGAAATTTCTCCTATTTCTATATTTTGGGCGCAACGATAATTCTCATCAAAATAATAGTGTGTATATCCAATTTCAATAAAGAAATCTGTATACCAAGCTAATTCCTTCAGATTAGATGCAATTGCTTGATCAGGGTCATATAAAACTAAAATCTTAGGTTTGCCTAATTTTGAATTTAATTTCTCGATGAAATCATATAATCCTTTATCAAAGTATTCCTGTGCCTCATCAAATATTAAAAAATCTATATCCGATGCAACACTTTCTTGCGTTACTACATCCGAAAATATTCTAAAATTTATGTTGTTAGGGTCTAATTGATAATCATTAAGGATAATATGTTCTAATTTGGATCTAATTAATTTATTTGCGCAATAAACAATGCCTTTTTGTTGTTTTAATAATTTTTCAGCTAAAAACTTTATTGCCAGTGCCGTTTTTCCAGTACCAGGAGCTCCTTGTATTATAACATTTTTGTTGCGACTTAAACCTTTTAAAACTTCATAGTTTTCTTTTAAAATTAATTCAGTATTTATTCTATCAGGATTATAACCGTAAGTGGTTTGAGTTGGGAAAAGTTCAGATTTTAATCGTTTTAATTCTTTTGAACTCAAATCAGGATATTGCTCGTAAGCTTTTTTTGAAATAGCTTCGGCACTTAAATTAGGGAATAGTTCCCTTACCGTTCTAATTCTTGCTTTTCTTCCTAATTCGTTAATAAACTTGAAAAAAATATTTTGAATTGCTCTTTCATCCAAACCAGTAATATCTGCTTTTGAAAAGAATATATCTCTATAACCAATTAACTGAGGACTTTTTAAAATGAAACCAGCTTCGTGTGGAAGAACTACTGCTCGGTAAACAAAAACAGAAGAGTCAATCAGTTTTTTAAAAGTATGGACATATTCTTTAGCTTGAGTAAATGGATTTTGAGTTTCATATTCTTTACCTTCACCTGAAGAGAAATAGCAATCATTTTCGTCAACTCTTAGACCGCCACCTTTTACTTCAATTATTAACAAACCTTGTTTAGAAAGTAAAAGAAAATCAACTTGCCCTTCAACTTTTCTTTTGCTAGACGGATGAGTTGATAAATTATAGTTATGCTTAAAATACCAAATTTCATCCTCAACAAATTTATTTTTATTAAAGGAAAGAAATTGTTCATATAACCAAAGTTCACCAAATAGGGTATATCCATCTTGATTAATAATGATAGCTTCTAAATTTTTTTTAGCATAATTATCAATAAAATGTATTGGCATATTTTTTAGTTTGAATTAGCAATAGTTGCTATTTTATTAATAGCATATAAAGCAAAAAGTTGTTTTGTTGGCACTGTCTTTTTAAGAAAAATAGTAGTGTTAATTTGGACAAAGTTTGGTTCATCAATTATAGTTTTTTCTATAATATTACCTACTTCATCAACAAGACGAGTTGGTTCCAAAAAATCTCCAATGGACTTTTGTAATTCAAACATTTCTTGAAGTTTGTTAGCACTACCTATTTTTTCAGAAAACCCGTTATTTATGACTTCTAAAAATTTAGCCCCGCCTTTAAATTTTAAAATAATAGACTCAAGTTTTTTAAAATATTCATCCTCTATGTGCTGAATAGGAAATCCTTTTCCAGTGCCATATTGTATTGACGTTCTCCATTTTCCATCAGCTTTATTATTTTTTTCAATATTGTAATTTGAAAGTGTAACTGTCAGATTTCCTTCTTTTACTGGTTGCCATCTACATCTTGCATTTTTATTTTTTATTGGTGGATTATCAAATGTTTTTCTGGAATAATTATTTAAATTTAATACATTTTTTAAATTAGGAGCATTACTTATAATTAATTTAAATTCCTGTTTAATACCTAGAGCACTTAATACAGTTGATGCAAACGCTCTACTAACTGAAGTACAAACTGCATTACCCACTAAACGCCATTTAGCATTTTCAGAGCCAACGAACTGATAAGTAATTGGAAATCCCATAATTATTGCAGCTTCTCTAACTGTTGGGAGTCTATATTCCCCATCACCAATTCTATCAATTTCAGATTTGTAAATTATAGATTCTCGTGAATTGGCTATTTTAGTGGCAGTTATCGTTCTGCTTGGATTAATTTCATTTTCAGGGAATGACATTTTACCCATAAAAGGATGGTTAGTTTTCCAGTGTTTAGAAAATCTCCATTCTGCTTCATACACACCTGTGTCATAGAAATGATCCGTAATTTTGTCTTGTTCAAGTTGAATAGGATATTGAATATCCTCAATCAATGCTTTACTCTCTTTTTCAAAAGGAGAAGGGAAATTTCTGTTAATTAGACTAATTGAATTGTAAAGAGGTAAATTTAGTTGTGACTCTTTTTTTTGATGAGTTGGCTGAGGTACAATTAACTTTTTCTTTTTAATAATTTCACCTGAGATAACCCTTTTTCTTGATTGAATTGAACCGTAATCTGCTGAATTTATAACTGAAGTATTATCAAATAAATCAATTGCAATTTTTAATGGACTAATTCTGTGTTTATTTGCCCATTCAGTTAATTCTAAATCTTTAAATGTATATTGAGTTTGTAAGTATCTTTTAGAATTAACTACATTTTCCATAAACCAAGCTTTCAAAACGGAATTAGGTTGATGTTTCTTTACTGCAACTATTCTTAAAAATGTTTCAGTTAATTCAACACCTAGAGATTTATCTGCAGTACCCGATTTATTTGAACTTGAAAAGCTTACGCAGGGTGGACTACCAATTATTATGTCAGTGTCAGGAAGGTTTTCTATTTCTTCAATTGATTTCTTGAAATCTAAAATATTTTTTACTTGACATTCTAAATTAAAATTATGATTAAATGTATCAATAGCGGGTTTCCAATGATCATAACCATGTTTGATTTCAAATCCTTTTTGTTTGAAACCTTCGGAAAAGCCACCTGCTCCGCAAAAAAAATCTAATACTGTTAAATTATTCATTTTTAATTATTGTAATTTTATTAAAGCAAATTTTGTGCTTCTTAATTTATGAATTATAAACTATGAATAGTTTAGATTAATATAATTTATATTTGCAATGATGATTATACTATATACCGTTTATTTTTTATTATAAATAGCTATATCTTTTCTTTTAGATACTGGACTAAGTTATAAGAAAAAAAAATAATTATTTACAATAATACACAATCCTTTTGAAAGAAAAATACGTAAAACCGTAAAAGAGTAAATATTTACAATATTATTTTTTAATACTTAATTTAAATTTACATAAATAATTTCTCAACCGCTTCTTTCAGGCCGTTAATGATAAACTAAATCCTCATTTCACCACAATTTTGCGTTAGGGATTATCTCATTGGTTAATATTTAATATCGGAATTCGATGAATTTCATTTAAAGTGAAAATCCTTTTGTTTTTGACAAAAAACAAAAGATTGTAGTGGAAAGCCCGGCCGCGGCAGCGGAAACGCCCAAAATGAAAGTATGCTTTGGAAAGAGATTTTAGAAATAGGTAATTATTTGGTTTTAATCTTAGACCAAAGGTACATTAGCGCTTTGACAAAGGCGAATGAAAGTATTGCGCCAACTATTCCTGCGAGAAATTCGCCTACAAACTGCGGTAAGCTTTGCACTAAATGATGCACGTATTCTATTTTGTGTACAAATATTCCGCCAGCTACTGATATTAAAGCGATTGTTCCTACAAAGGCTAGACCTTTAATAACTAATGGAAGTAAACGGATTAATTGTTTTCCTATATACTTAGCAGTTTTAGAATCTTTTTTAAGTAATACCATTCCAAAATCGTCCATGCGGACAATAGCAGCTACGATTCCGTAAACTCCTACGGTGGCGAGTAAGGCTACAAAGGTTACAACCATTACTTGGGTGGCAATGGGTTTTCCTTCTACACTTCCTAATGCTATGATCACGATTTCGACTGATAGTATGAAGTCGGTTACGATGGCTGCTTTTACTTTTTGCTTTTCTAGAACTAAAACTTCTTCGGGTGTTAGCTCTGCGGCATCAGTAATTTTTTCAGCATGATCGTGCGGTACAATGTACTCGTATATTTTTTCGGCTCCTTCATAGGCGAGATAAACGGCACCCAAAATAAGTACAACAGTAATTAGCCATGGTACGAAATAGCTTAATAGAAAAGCAAGTGGTAGAATTATTAACTTATTTAAAAATGAGCCTTTAGTGATGGCCCATAATACTGGTATTTCTCTAGAGGAAACAAAACCAGATGCTTTTTCGGCATTTACGGCTAAATCATCGCCAAGTATTCCAGCCGTTTTCTTAGTAGCGATCTTGCTCATTAATACCACATCATCCATAAGTGCAGCGATATCATCTAGTAATGCAAAAATTCCTGAAGCCATAATTTATTTCTTATTTAGTTTTTCTTTGAAAAAATAGATTGTTCGTTGCCATGATAGCGTAGCAGCTGCTTCGTCATATCGAGGAGTTGTATTGTTGTGAAAGCCGTGATTGACTGCGGGATAAATAAAAGCAGTATTTTCCACTTTATTTTTATTGAGAATGGTTTCAAATGCGGGCCAACCTTCATTTACTCTTGTATCTAATCCAGCATAATGTAATAGGAGTGGAGTTTTGATATTCTCAGCTTCGTCGGGAGTGGGTTGTCCACCGTAATAAGGTACGGCTGCATTAAGTTCTGTTATTCTGACTGCCATCATTGCAGCAATCCAACCACCAAAGCAGAATCCAACAACGCCAACTTGCCCGTTACAATCCTTATGTGACCTTAAAAAGTTATAAGCTGCGATAAAATCCTCAAGCATTTCTTCGCGAGTTCGCTTTTTTTGTAATTCTCTTCCATCATCATCATTTCCAGGATAACCGCCCAAAGGTGATAGCGCATCAGGGGCCAATGTAATAAATCCTTCCATTGCGGCTCTGCGTCCCACATCTTCAATGTATGGATTGAGTCCGCGGTTTTCATGGACCACAATAATGCCGGGTAATTTCTTATTAGATTTTGCTGGTTGTGATAAAAGTCCTTTGATTGAGCCTCCGCCTTTTGGCGAATTGTATGTAATAAATGCTGATTTCAGTCGGGGATCATCTGATTTTATCAAAATAGAATCCAAATAATTAGGGGTCATGAAACTAAGTAATGACGGAAGCGTTAGCGCACCAACGGCAAACAAGGATAGTTTTTCAACAAATTGTCGTCTCTCTATTTTATTGTGGGCGTAATCATCGTATAAGTCAAATACTTCTTGACTTATATCTTCTTTGGTTAGTTTGTTCATTTCTAATTTTTCAGACACCTAATGTAAGAAAAAAACTTTTTTTGATGCAATACTAATATTGTTAATGTTTTAGTTAAATGATGGCGATGATTAAAAAGTTTTTTAAGAGGGAAAAGAGTGTAGTTTAGGTAAGAGGTATGTAATTGTATTTAGTTTTACAATGTGATTTTTTAGCCACAGATTATTATGATTTAAAGGATTACTTTTTTAATAATTTGAGAATTAGTGGAAGTTGAGAGTATCAGGGTAAGCTAAGTCCATATTTTTATTTTTTAAATACATCTTTATCATTTAACTGTAGTTAGAATGTAAAGCTATTTTAAAGTAGTAAGATTCTTGAAACAGATTATTCTGATTATCATAATTTTAGATTTGGAAATGGTTATTATTGAAGCTTTTGATATCTTACTTTAGCATCTACTCTTATTATTTTTGCAACAGATTAATTTATCTATAAAAAAGTAGGAAATTTTTTTTTTTGGTTTTGTTTAACCTTTTTGGTTTAAAAACGAACTTTTTTGCAAAGTTTAGAGTGTATTGCGAGGTTTGTAATGAAATTTATTTTACATTTGTTTAATAAATTTGAAGTAACGATGAACAATATAAAAAATGTATTCAGCATTAAGGATCTGGAGAACCTTTCGGGGATAAAAGCGCATACGATACGAATCTGGGAAAAGCGATATGATATTTTGCAACCCATGCGTACCGATACGAACATTAGATTATATGATTTGGCCAGCCTACAAAAGCTTTTAAATATCACATTGTTACATGATTATGGATATAAAATATCAAAAATAGCTACTTACCCGCAGGACAAAATACCATCATTAGTACGCGAAATAATTTCGAATAAAACAGCTAAAAGTCATGCGATTAGTGAGCTGAAAATGTCGATGATGAATTTTGATCAGGAGTTATTTTTCAATACATACAACTGGCTTATCGCTGAAAAATCATTCAAAGAAATCTTTCATCAGGTTTTTATTCCATTAATGAACGAATTAGGTCTGTTATGGCAATCTGATACGATTACACCAGCACATGAGCATTTCATAAGTTACCTAATTAAACAAAAATTATTAGTTAATACTGAGAAATTACAAGTACTAAAACCGAGTAAAACGGATAAGGTTTTTGTTCTTTCTTTACCAATGAACGAAATTCACGAATTAGGTTTGATGTATCTAAATTATGAAATTTTGTTACAAGGTTATAAGACGATTTATTTAGGCGAAAGCATGCCAGTCGATAACTTAAAGCATTTAAAAAAGCATTTTGATTCAATTGTTTATGTTTCTTATCTTACAGTTCAACCAGAACGTGATTTACTTGACGGATATATCAATAAAATGTCAGAAGAATTAGTTGATGATACTACAGAATTATGGTATATTGGTAGAATGGTAGAATTTATAAAAAGAGATGGACTTTCAGAGAATATTTCGATTTTTGCCTCTATTGGCGATTTAGTAAATCAAATTTAGTATTTTGTTTAATCTTTTTGTATATTTGCTAAACAAATGAAACATACAATTACAATTATAGGTTCGGGATTTTCAGCAATGGCAGCATCTTGCTATTTGGCTAAAAGCGGACATCAAGTTACCGTTTACGAAAAAAATTCAAGTATTGGTGGTCGTGCCAGACAGTTAAAAAGAGAAGGTTTTACATTTGACATGGGGCCGAGCTGGTACTGGATGCCGGATGTATTCGAACGATTTTTTGCTGATTTTGGAAAGAAAACTACAGATTATTATGAGTTAATAAAGCTGTCACCAGCGTACCGCGTGTATTATGGAATTGATGATTTTATTACTATCGCTGATAATTTAGAAGAAATTATTACTTCATTTGAAGCAATTGAAAATGGTAGTGGAAAGTTATTGAAAAACTTTATGGCTGAAGCCAAAAGTAATTATGATATTGCTATAAAAGAATTAGTGTATCGTCCGGGTGTTTCTCCTCTAGAATTGATTACTCCTGAAACTGCTATGAAAGTAGGACAGTTTTTTAGTAATATCAGTAAGGACGTTAGAAAGAAGTTTAAAAATAAAAGATTAATTCAAATTCTAGAATTTCCGGTTTTATTTCTTGGCGCAAAGCCATCAGATACACCCTCATTTTATAGTTTTATGAATTATGCTGATTTTGGTTTAGGTACTTGGCACCCAAAAACAGGAATGTTTGACGTAGTTCGTGCTATGGAAACATTAGCAAGAGAATTGGGAGTGCAGTTTGTTATGAATGCCAATATTGAAAAGATAATCGTTGAGAATAAAACGGCTAAAGCGATTGTTGTTAATGGAAAAAGAATTGATTCTGATTTAGTGTTAAGTGGTGCAGATTATCAACATACAGAGACTTTATTGGATCAGGAACACAGAGCCTATTCAGAGAAATACTGGGACAGCCGCGTGTTTGCACCTTCGTCATTGTTGTTTTATGTTGGTTTCAACAAAAAAATAGAAAATATATCACATCATGCTTTATTCTTTGATGTTGATTTTTACCAGCATGCAAGAGATATTTATGATGAGCCGCAATGGCCTGCAGAACCTTTGTTTTATGCTAACTTTCCATCGGTAACTGATAAAACTGCTGCTCCTGAAGGAATGGAATCTGGATTTTTTCTAGTGCCATTAGCGCCTGGGATAAATGACACTGAAGCCTTACGTGAAGAATATTTTGATAAGATAATGGATCGTTTTGAGTCGCTGACAAAGCAAAGTGTCAGAAATAATATTATATTTAAACAATCGTTTTGCAAAAATGATTTTGTTTCTGAATACAACTCATACAAAGGGAATGCTTATGGAATGGCGAATACGCTGTTGCAAACTGCATTTTTGAGACCGAAGTTAAAGAGTAAAAAAGTTAAGAATTTATATTTTACGGGACAATTAACTGTTCCAGGACCAGGAGTTCCACCTGCATTAATTTCTGGAAAATTAGTGTCGGAATTAATTAATAAGCAATTTTCAGAGCAATAATATGAAGCAATTATTTGACGATGTATCTTTTAAGTGTAGTAAGCTAGTTACTAAAAACTATAGCACTTCTTTTTCTTTGGCGGTATATATGTTGTCGCCAAGTATTAGAGACGCCATCTATAGCATCTATGGATTTGTTCGTTTTGCGGATGAAATTGTGGATAGTTTTCATGGTTTTGAAAAGGAAGATTTAATTACCGAGTTTGAAGAAGACTATTACAAAGCTTTTGATAGAGGAATTAGTTTGAATCCAATATTGAATTCTTTCCAACAAACAGTTAAGGAATACAACATCACTGACGATTTGATTCAGGCGTTTTTACGTAGTATGAAGTTAGATTTGATAAAGTCAGATTACCACAGCAAAGAAGAATATGATGCGTATATTTACGGGTCGGCTGACGTTGTCGGTTTGATGTGTCTTAAAGTTTTTGTAGCTGGTGACAATGAACGTTATAATCAGCTTAAAGATGAAGCGATGCGTTTAGGTTCAGCATTCCAAAAAGTGAATTTTCTACGTGATTTAAAGGATGATAATTTAGTTTTAAATCGTAATTATTTTCCTGGTGTTGATTTGAATTCATTTGATGAAAATGCGAAAACAGCAATCATTAATGAGATTAATGAAGATTTTAGAGTGGCTTATGAAGGGATTGTAAAATTACCTATCGAAGCAAAATTTGGTGTTTACACTGCTTTTGTATATTACAAAAAACTGCTTAAAAAATTAGAAAACACACCTTGTGAAGAAATAGGAAGCGCAAGAATCAGGGTTTCTAATTATACTAAAGCGGGACTTTTAGCAAGGTCTTTTGTGTCTTACAAATTAAAGTTAGTGCAATAAGCTGTTAGTTTTTTAAAGGAATTTTAAATTAAATAGAGAATAGAAATGATATTTTTTCTGATTTTTTTCGGTACTTTTTTAATAATGGAATGTGTTACTTGGTTAACGCATAAGTACGTAATGCACGGATCAATGTGGTATTTCCACGCAGATCACCACCAACCAAAATATGCCAACGTTTTCGAACGAAATGATGTGTTTTTTGTAATCTTTGCGATTCCTAGTATAGCACTTTTTTACTTTGGTGTAGAAGGAGGATTGAATTATTTATTCTTCATCGGCTTGGGTATAATGTTTTATGGTTTTTGCTATTTTATGATACATGATGTATTAATTCACCAGCGTTTTAAATGGTTCAAGCACACTAACAACAAATATTTAATTGGGCTTAGAAAAGCACACAAAGTACATCACAAGCACTTAGGCAAAGAGCACGGAGAATGCTTCGGGATGCTTTTCGTTCCTTTCAAGTATTATAAAATTTAAACGGTTTTAAGCTAGATATTTTATTACAAATAACAGATGTAGAATTAAGTAATTAATTTTTGATAATTTGTGTAATTTGTGGTTATAAAACATTAAAATCTTTTTCTAATATAGCATCATTTTTATCATGGCGTTACACCGCTTTCACTCTCCGACAAATCGGAAGTGATAGCGGTGTTGGGCTATCCGTTCCCGCTTTTTTATACCTAGCAAAAGCCAATTATACAAAGACCTCCACGTTACCTGCCGTGCTTTAGGCATGGTCCCACACGTGGCTCACAGATTTCATCAACATTTTTCTTAAAAATCAATCATGAAAATTTACAAACAAGAAACCGTTCAGCACGTAAACGCAACAGTAGAGGAATGCTGGGTTTTTTTCTCAAATCCGCAAAATCTACAAAAGATAACTCCTGAAGGAATGGGTTTTCAAATCACAGATTTCGATCATAAATCGATGTATCCAGGACAGATAATTCAATATAAAGTAACGCCACTTTTTGGTATCACATTATCTTGGATGACACTGATTACAAACGTTAAAGAAAATAGTTATTTTATAGATGAGCAGAAGTTTGGGCCTTACAGTTTTTGGCATCACAAGCATTTCTTCGAAGCAACTGCAACAGGTACAAAAATGACTGATGTTGTTCATTATGGTTTACCGCTTGGTTTCATAGGTCGTATTATGAATACATTAGTGGTTAAGAATAAATTAAAATCTATTTTCGAATACCGCGTAACTAAGGTGGACGAAATGTTTAATGGAAAATAATGAGCAAGCAAGAAGTTTCTTTTTTTTGGTTTAGACGTGATTTGCGTTTAGAAGATAACGTAGGTTTGTTTCATTCTTTGCAATCTAAATATCCCGTCATTCCTTTATTTATATTTGACGATGCTATTGTAGAAAGTTTACCTGAGACTGATCCCAGAGTTGGTTTTATTCATGAAAATCTTTCAAAGATTAATGAGAAATTAAAAGAAAGTCAAAGCTCTATTTTAATTAAAAAAGGTAAAACGCTAAACGTTTGGCAAGCACTTTTAGAGGAGTACGACATCAAAGAAGTTTTCTTCAATAAAGATTACGAACCTTACGCAATAAAAAGAGACGTACTCATCAGCGAACTATTAGAAAAAAATAGTGTTCTTTCTAGTTCATTTAAAGACCAAGTAATTTTTGAAGAAAAAGAAATTACAAAAGCTGATGGATTGCCATACACCGTTTATACCCCTTTTAAAAATAAATGGTTAGAGAAGTATAAAACAATGGCCCCTGTTGCTGAATACGACAGTTTAAGCCTTCTGCAGAACTGCTTTAAGCGTAAATTCCATTTCCCTACATTAGAAGATATCGGTTTTAAAGAAAGTAAAATAAAAGTAAGAGATCACAATTTAAAATTTGTTTCTAATTACCAAGACATACGCGATTTTCCAGCATTAGATAAGACTAGTTATTTATCAGCACATTTACGTTTTGGAACAGTAAGCATCCGAAAATTGGTGAATTGGGCATTTCATAAAAACGATGTTTTTTTGAGTGAATTGATTTGGAGAGAATTTTTTATGCAAATCCTTTTTAGTTTTCCAAAAGTAGTTACTCAAAATTTTAAAGCTGCTTATGACGGAATCCAGTGGCGTAATAATGAAGAGGAATTTAAACGTTGGTGCAACGGAACAACAGGATATCCAATGGTTGATGCAGGAATGCGCCAATTAAACGAAACTGGATACATGCACAATAGAGTTCGTATGGTTGTGGCTAGTTTTTTATGCAAGCATTTACTAATTCAATGGCAGTGGGGAGAAGCTTACTTCGCTGAAAAATTACTTGATTACGAAATGTCAGCTAACGTTGGGAATTGGCAATGGGCTGCAGGAACGGGTTGCGATGCTGCACCATATTTTAGAGTATTTAATCCCGAAATCCAACAAAAGAAGTTTGACGAAAAGGGAGTGTACGTTCGTAAATGGATTAAAGAATTCGAATTAGGATACGGAAAACCCATGGTTGAACATGCTATGGCGAGAGACCGCGCAATTGTTACTTATAAGGCTGGAATTATAAAATAATTTTTTTTTGCCATGTAAGTCATTTAAGTTTTTTTGCACAATTAGTAAGTTTATGAAGTAGGGTTTAAGAAAAATAAGTTTTTTTGAACACAGATTACACTGATTTAAAAGATTAACGCAGATTCTTCTTTTGTGTTTTTTTGAACTTATGAGCTGCTTAAATTTATAAAATTAGGAATGTTTCAACAATTGAACTTTATACATCATTAAGAAAGTTAAGTTTCATGTTTACTTTATATTGACTACTAATTAAGTACTACTTCGTGCAATATTCTTCAATGAGACCACATATTATAAGCTAAATTCAATTAATTCGTCAGTTCGCGATCGCCCGGCTATGAGATTAAATTTTTTACACTTCATCAATTTGTGCTAATCTGTGAAATCTGTGTGAAAATTTTTTAATATAAAATTTGTGCCTTCGTGACTTTGCGGCAAATACAATCAACGTGTGGTTAAACTTAAAATTACTTAATTAACTTCGCCAGCATTCCCTTAAAAATAAATCCGTGGAACGGTAAAACAGAATACCAATACAATTTTCCCCAAACTCCCCTAGGTCGGAAAGTAGCAGCTTGATAAAGCGTGTTGTGAATTATTTTAAATTCCAGCCAAGCTTCCCCTGGTAATTTCATTTCAGCAAAAAGAATCAGTTTCCCTTCTTCCTTATTCGCATATAAAACACGCCAAAAGTCCAACGCGTCACCAGAATGAATGTCGTGTCTATTTGTTCTACCTCTTCGAGATCCTACACCACCATACAATTTGTCTATAAATCCCCTTAAACTCCATAACCAGTCACCATAATACCAACCCGTATCTCCACCAATTGACCATATTCTATTAATTGTAAAATCGCGGTCGATGATTTCCATCTTACGACGATCAATAAAACAGTCTTTTTTTGGAACTTTTAGATATGCAGACATATTTTTGCTGAAACGACCACTAACTAACGAGTCTTTCCAACTAGACGCTACCTTATCTTCATCAACTTTTATTAGCGCACGGGCTAGTGCTTGTTCATAAGTCATTGGAGTGACATCGAGTAATTCATTTATTCTGGTGTCATTACAAACGACTTCCACCTTCATGCTGCTCACTAATGCAGATGCGAGGCGATATGATGTTGAGGTTACAAAATACAGCCAGTAAGAAGATAATTTTGGAGTCATTACTGGAACAGTGAAGATCCAGCGCTTTAAATGTTTTGCCTCCGCAAAACCCATTAGCATTTCCTTGTATGTTAAAATATCGGGACCGCCTATATCAAAACTTTGGTTGAAAGTTGCAGGATTTAGTAATGATTTTGATAAAAATTCAAGGACGTCAGGTATAGCAATAGGTTGGCATCTTGTATTTAGCCATTTTGGAGTGACCATAACAGGTAGTTTATTCACAAGATCCCGAATAATATCAAAAGACGCGCTTCCTGAGCCGACAATAATTCCAGCTCTTAAAGTAGTGGTCGCAAACGTTCCAGAGGTCAATATTTCCTCCACTTTTTTACGGGAAGATAAATGCTTAGAAAGGGATGAATCATTTATAATTCCGCTTAAATAAATAACTTGCTTAGCTGTAGTTTCATTTACTCTTTCGACAAAATTCAAAGCAGAATCACTTTCTAGTTCATCAAAATTAGTTGCTGAACCCGACATTGAATGTATTAAGTAATAAGCGGCGTCAATATCTTCTGGAATATTTGAAATCGTTTCCTTGTTGAGAAAATCAACTTCTACTACTGTTATTTTATCTTGCAATTCAGCAGGAGCGTAGAACCTGTTTTTGTCTCTTACACAACATACTATATCATGTCCTTGTTCTATCAATAATGGTAAAAGTCGTTTACCGATATAACCTGTTGCACCTGTTAAGAGAATTTTCATAGTTCAAGTTTGTTTGGATTTTGGACACTAAGGAAATTATGATTGCGAATTATTAAATTTCGCTATAAATTAATTCCCTGTTTATTTAATTTGTAATGCCATGATTAATAAACAGATTTATTTCTACATTTATCACATTTGCCACTTTTTTAAACAAGTATGGAATCTATAAAAGATTCCATACTTGAACAATCAATTAAATCTGTAATTGATTAAAATATATCCTTTACTCTAAGGACTAAATTTAGCTTAATTTATTCGAAACTAAACTAATAAATTCTTTTCTAGTTTTATTTTTCTCAAAAGCTCCTGTAAAAGAAGATGTAGTTGTTACAGAGTTTTGTTTTTGAATTCCGCGCATTTGCATGCACATGTGCTGAGCTTCAATTACAACTGCAACTCCTAGTGGTTGTAACGCCTCTTGGATACAATCTTTAATTTGGTCCGTCAATCTTTCTTGAACTTGCATCCTTCTTGCGAAAGCATCAACAACTCTTGGGATTTTGCTTAAACCTACAATTTTTCCATTTGGAATATATGCTACGTGCGCTTTTCCAAAAAATGGTAACATGTGGTGCTCACACATAGAATATACTTCGATATCTTTCACAACTATCATTTGTCTATGATCTTCAGTAAACATTGCTGATTTCAAAATCTCTAAGGGATCTAATCCGTAACCATGCGTTAGGTATTGCATTGCTTTTGCAACTCTTTCTGGTGTTTTTTCAAGACCTTCTCTATCAACGTCTTCTCCTAATGTACCAATTATTGTTTTATAATTACCAGCTAGTGCCGCAGTAACTTCTGTATCGTATTGTTCTATTTTTTCGTAGCTTTTCATCTCTTATTATTATGGTTATATATTTTACTATTGGGGTTTTATTAGATTTTGAATGTTACGATTCCGTAGTCCATTTCAAAAATTTGTCCTGAAATAGATTTCGCATTTTCAGATATTAAGAAGTTAGCCATACTTGCTACTTCTTCTGGTTTTAAGTATCCTTTCATTGGATGACGTTCTACCATATTTTCTTTCATTCGATCATTCCTTAAAATTCCAGCAGCAAGTGTGGTTTCTGTAATCGTAGGAGCAATCGCATTGATACGAACAACTGAAGCTAACTCAGCACCTAGTGATTTTACTAAACCTTCAATTCCTGCTTTTGCAGTAGCGATACTAGCATGATAGGGCATTCCTAATTTTACCGCAACTGTACTAAATAAAACTATTGATGGATCAGTTCCTTTTTTTAGTGTTGGTAAATACTTTTGGATTGCTTTTACTGCACCAATAACGTTTATTTCAAAGTCAGTTCTGAAATCTTCAATACTTAAACTTCCTATTGGTTTTAAGTTGATAGAACCTGGACAGTAGATTAAGGTATCAATGCTTTCAATTTCCGGCAGTGCATCTTGCAATACATCTAATGAAAAGTGCTTTAAATTAGCATGTTCAATTTCAGGAGCATTGCGGCTAATGTTGTAGACTGCGTTCGTTTCTAATTGTTGTAACAAAATCGCATTACCAATTCCTTTGCTACCACCTATGATTACAATGTTTTTCATATTTTATACCAATCAGTTATTATTCTTATTTTACTTTTAGCGAAGGTTAACGCTTTGAAATTTTATTATTATTAATTTGCCTCTGCATACTACATTTAAAGCGACCTTCTCGAAAATCCCTTAATTTTTCATGCTTTGTTTTTCGGCCTTGAACTCTTTCGCGCCACATTCTAAAACTAGAGGCTTTCATTTCAGTTCGCATCAAGTCGATTACTTCTTGCTCTTTTAAGCCAAACTGCATTAAAATTGCGTCAAAAGTGGTTCGGTCTTCCCAAGCCATTTCTATAATTCGATCTTTGTCAATATCGTTTAGTTCTTTTTTTGTCGTCACGATTTTAAGTTTTATGATTTGTTGTACTTCTATTTTTTACTATTCGCTGTCGCCAATGTCAGACATAGTATGTAATTTTAATATTCGCAGACTTTCCTCTTTTACCATTGGATTTTTCTTCATTTTCCACAAAAAGTCACTTGCAAATTTTCTCGTCCGTTCCATATTTACAATAGGTTTTGGATAATTCACTCCTAATTCGAAATCATTAAACTTTTGATCTAAATAGGTCATTTTGTAAGGTTCATGTACAAATGCTCTAGGTAAATTGTCTAATTCTGGAACCCATTTTTTTATAAATTCTCCGTCTGGATCGTGATCGTAACTATTTTTTATTGGATTATAAATACGTAACATATTGATTCCAGTTTCGCCAGCTTGCATTTGTAATTGCGGAAAGTGAATGCCAGGTTCAAAATCTAAAAACATTTGCGATAGGTGAGATGTAGCATCTTGCCACGGTTGCCACAAGTTATGAGTAAAAAAAGAAACTAGCATAGCTCTCATTCTAAAATTCAGGTAGCCGGTTTCATTTAAACAACGCATACATGCATCAATTAAGGGAAATCCTGTTTGGCCTGTTTTCCATGCTTCTATGTAATTTTCATTTTGTTTCTTCTTAAGAGAATGAAAACCTTTATTAACACTTTCGAATTCCATGATTTCTTCCATTTCAAATTTCTGAATGAAATGTGCTTGCCACGTCAATCGAGATACAAAAGAGTCAATTTGCTTTTTATCAGAACACGTAAGTCGGAATGTCGCTGCCTTTTGTAAAACTTGTCTCGAAGATAAATTTCCCCAAGCAATGTAAGGCGATAATCTGCTGCAGCTTTTTCTAGCAAGTAAAGGTTTTGAAATATTGTAGCTATAGCTGTGATACCGATCATCTAGAAAAGTCTGTAGATATTTCCCAGCCATGGTTGATCCTCCTTTTTGGAAAATAGCATCCGGAATGGTTTCTAAATTTTTCTTATCTAATACATTTTCAAGTTCTATAATTTCGCTATTTTTCAAGAAATCATTTGGGTTTGGATTAAAAACGAATAAAGGATCGTTCATATAATTCTCCCAATTAGTAACCCAATTTGATCTATTACTTAAACCTCTGAAAATTCCATTATTGATATTTTCTACCCAATTGATTTGGTTGTTTTTGCAAAATCTTTTAAAACTTTTGTCCCTTTCGTAGGTAATTTTTAAACCGGTTTCTTGATGAGAAAATACTGTATCAATTTTATAAGTTTCCTCAATAATATTCAACGCCTGAATTACTTCAGATGAAACGGCTAAAACATGTGTGTTAAGCGGTTGCAATTGAGTATTAATATCTATAATCGATTGCTTAATAAAATTCCAATGTCTCGCACTATAATGCGAATCATGCTCTAATGATTTTTCGAAAACATAAAGCAATAAAGTTGGAATACCTGTTTTTGACGCATTAAAAATCGCCTCGTTGTCTTGCAAACGAAGGTCTCTTTTAAACCAAACTACATTGATAATTTTTTTATTTGTGCTCATGTGTTTCTAAAATAATTGTTGTTGCAACCATAACTTCTGAAATTTTGATTCTCCATCATATCGTTCCGCTTGCAATGGAATATTGAACTTTCGATCTCTTGGATCATTGCCCACACCAGATACATACATCCAATTGCCATAATTACTGTGGACATCATAATCTATTAACGTTGACTCAAAGTAAGCAGCTCCAATACGCCAATCTAAAAGTAAATTTTTAGCAAAGTAAGACGCTACATTTTGTCTTCCACGATTGCTCATCCATCCTGTCTGCTTTAATTCTATCATGTTAGCATTTACAAAAGGCTCAGCTGTTGTTCCATTTATCCAAGCGTTAATTGCCGATGGATTTGTTTTCCAATCGTAGTTTTTATCTAAAATGCCTCCGATTTTAAAAATCGATTTGCCATTTTTAAGAGAAACGTATTTGAAATAATCTCTCCAAATTAATTCGAAAATTAACCAATAAGTCGAATCGTTTTTGCCTATTTCTCGTTCGTATTTTAATATTTCCCAATAAATAGTTTTAGCTGAAATACTTCCATTAGCTAACCAAGGAGAAAATTTTGAACTAAAATCTTTACCTATTAAACCATTGCGCGTTAATTTATAAACACCAAGTTTTTTAGTTTCCCAAAAATAGTGTTGAATTCTTTCTAACGCCTGATTTTCGCCACCATGATACGGAAAAGCAGTTCGAGAATCTGTAGCAAAATCACTAAAACCTAATGCCTCCAATGAAGGGATCTCAGTTTCATTTGTTATCAGATTCTCTTCTGCCACTCTATTTACTACAAACTCAGCCCTAACCTTTGTATATTTTTCGCACTTTGTTCTAAATTGTGTAAACACATTTGGAATAAAATTCAATTCAAATGGAACATCGACTGGATGAAATAAAAACTGATTGTAAGTCGATTTAAATTCAATCTCGCTAGAAACTTTAGATTTTACATTTTTTAAAACTTCCATTTCTTCAGTTGTCCATTCTTCCTGAAGATATATTGAAGTAATTTCGTGTGATGCTGTAATCTCAGCAATGCGGTCTTCTGGTTTTTGATTGTAAACCAAAAGAGAAATATTCAGTTTTTGTAAATTCTCCTTAAGTTCCGTAATTGTTTCAATTAAAAACTTAGCTCTGAATTTTTCAGTATTTTTAAATCCGAAAGTTGTCACTTCATAATGTCTGGGATCAAAACAATATACTGCAATAACAGAATCGTTTTCAGCAATTGCATTAGACAATGATTCATTATCATTTACTCTTAAATCGTTTCTAAACCAAACTAACCCTTTTTGTTTCTTTTGCATTTTTCACTACAATATTTGACTTCTTCCCAAACTTTCTCCCATTTCTTCCGCCATGTAAAAGGTCGGTTGCAAACCAAACACATTTTAGTAGGCAGATTTTCCTTTTTCACTATTTATACTTTTCGAATTCGTTCACTGTTATTTTAGCTTTCAAATCAAACATTAAGTTATACAAGCCAAAAAACGTTCTATTCATGTATATGAAGTGTTTCGAACCTCTGTTTCCATTCATTTTTTTCAAATTCGTGTCCTTAGAAAAGCGTTCGCCTAATTGAGCGATACTTTCAAAAAACGTTTCGTCAGAGAAATCAAAAGTTTTATCTTGGAATGGTTTAGTAAATAGAGAAAGCAAATCGTGAAACATTTCAGTGAAATAGGCTATTTCCTCTTTCGAATCATCCGTGCGTAAAATTTCTAATTCAAATAATTTTGCATTAAAGATTTCAGCATTATTAATTACGTTTTTATCTATTAATTCAAAGTAAGGAATATAGAAGTCGGTTGGAATTTTTTTCATGCAACCAAAATCCAGTGCAACTAATTCATTTTTATCGTTTACTAAAAAGTTTCCAGGATGCGGATCAGCATGTACTTTTTTCAAAATATGAATTTGGTACATATAAAAATCCCATAGCGCTTGACCAACTTTATCAGCTACCGCTTGATCTGTGTTTTTCTTAGTGAACTCAGATAAGTGAATTCCTGTCATCCAATCCATTGTGATGATTTTTTCAGAAGAATATTTAGCATAATATTCTGGAAAAACTAAATTTTCAATCTTTTTACAAGCTTCGACAACTTCTTGACTTTGTTCTAGTTCCAATAAATAATTAGTTTCCTCAATTAATTTATCTTCTACTTCTTTAAAGTACTTATCAGAATCTTTTCCTTGTAAGTTGAACATTCTAATAGCTATTGGTTTAACCATTGCTAAATCAGATGAGATACTATTTGCCACGCCTGGATATTGAATTTTGACCGCTAATTTTTTTCCATCTTTCATAGCAACATGGACTTGACCAATGCTTGCTGCATTTACTGAAGTTGCATTGAATTCATCAAATATCTCATAAGGTGTTTTACCAAAGTTGTTTTTGAAAGTCTTCAACACTAAAGGTGCAGATAATGGTGGAACTGAAAATTGAGAAAGTGAAAACTTCTCTACATACGCTTGCGGTAAGAAACTTTTGTCCATACTCAACATTTGCGCAACTTTCAATGCACTTCCCTTTAGGCTTTTCAAACCATCGTAAATATCCTCAGCATTATCTTCGTTGAGTTTATCCCGTGTCAAATCTGAATTGACCATTTTCTCACCGTAATATTTCAAATAATTTACTCCTACTTTTGCACCAGTTTGCACTAGTTTTGTAGCTCTTTCAATTTTTGAAGTTGGTATGTAGTCTATCGTTTTCATTATTTGTTGTATATTTTTTCTTTGAAAATAAATTTTCCAAAGTCGATTAAGCTGTCTATTGGAGCAATGTTCATTAATTCGAAAGTCGCTTTTACTGATTTTTCAATGTAGATGTCTGTTTTTTCAAAAGCAGGTGATGAATCTTCCATCCAGAACTTTAATGTCAATAGCAGTTGAATCCATGAAGTTTCTTGAAATGCTTTCTCTTGAAAATTTTGAAGTTTCTCTTGTTGTGTTCTAAAATCATCTGAAATAATTTCAGTCAAATAATTTTTAAAGCTGTTTCTAAGACCAGATAATTGCATTAATTTTTTCAACTGATTACTCTGCTCTTTTAAAACTAACATCACATAACTTCTGTTTGCCGTTAGGATTTCAAAGAATGTAAAGTAAAAACTTAGCATCTTGCTTCTCATGTCATAAGTTTCATAATCTGCATTTTTAGCAAGAAGTTCTGTAGTCTTTTCGACAAACATTTTGAAAATTTCCTTCTCAATACTTTCTAATGTTCCAAAAAAAGCATAAAATTCAGTTTCAGTAAAATCATTCATTTTCGTGAAATGATAAACAGATTTTGGTTTTTCACTATGCTCCAATACATAATCCATGTACATTGAAACGATTTTGTCTTTTGTTATTGCTGTTTTTTTAGTAGCCATTTTGTGTGTATTTCAAATTAGAGTATAAAGATAATAAATGTTTAACGATATTTTAATAAAGTTAAACAAAATTTAATATAATTTTATAGTATTAAAAATGAGTAGCTTTACGGTATTATGAAAAAGAACGTTTTAATTAGTGGTGGTTCAGGATTTATAGGTAGACATTTGACTGATTTATTGATTAGCAAAGGCTACACAGTTTCAATTCTAAGCAGGTCGGAAAAACAGAATAAAAAAGATATTTTCTATTATAAATGGGACGTCGCGGCTCAGTTTATAGAAGAGGATGCAGTCTTGAAAGCAGATTATATTATTCATCTTGCAGGAGAGAATATCGCTGAGAAGCGTTGGACTGCAAAAAGGAAAGCGGCTATTATTGATAGTAGGGAGAAATCAACGCAACTCCTATATATGGTACTTAAAAAACATTACAAGAAATTGGATGCTTTTATTTCTGCGTCAGCTGTTGGTTACTATGGCGCTGTTAATGGAGAAGAGATTTGTAAAGAAAGTGATGCTCCAGCAAATGACTTCTTGGGTTACGCCTGTCAGAAGTGGGAAGACTCCATTGATTTCATTGAGAATTTAAACATTCGCACGGTAAAAATAAGAACAGGCTTAGTAATGGGTAGAAACGACGGATTCTTGAAGCAATTGATTCCACTATTTAAATATAGATTAGGTTCGGCTTTAGGTTCTGGAAAACAGTATATGCCGTGGATTCATATAGATGATTTATGTGGCATGTATTACCAAGCTATAATTAAGGAAGATATGGCCGGACCATATAATGCTGCTGTATGTGATAATACAAACAATAGTGTTTTTTCTAAAACTTTGGCTCGTGTTTTTGGTTATTCAATATGGTTGCCGAACGTTCCTGAATTTGTATTAAAAATGGCTTTAGGGGAAATGTCAAAAATTGTTTTAACTGGAAGAAGAGTTTCATCTGAAAAGATTGAAGAAACTGGTTTTAATTTTAAATACAAACAATTAGAAGAAGCGCTTAAAGATTGTGTAAAGGATTAGATTTATTTAAGTAAACAGATAATTTGTGTATTTACATTTTTAGAAATTTTGCTTCGAACTAATAAAGGTATTTCAATTTTGAAATCATCCGTATTTAAAGGGAACTCTGACGTAAATTCGATACCTTTTTCGACTTTTCTTAAAGTTCCTTTAACAGACATTTTTTTAGAACGACCATGTAGTGTCATTTTACCATTAATTTGATAAGAGTTTGGTTGAGAAGTAATAGTAGCTAAATTAAATTTTTCGATTATTCCTTAAAATATAGCTTTAGCGTAACGATCACTTTCCATGTAGTTGCTGTTGAAGTGCTGCTCCATTAAGCTTCTTTCAAATTTAAAATCCTTAACCGTAACCCAACAAGTAAACTCGCCCGTTTTTGTAATTAGTACACACCTCGCTTTGTTATTTGTAGCTTTCACTTCTTCGAATAAAGGAATGGATGCTTCAAAATTTACGATGCCATTATTGGACATCATTTTTTCTTGAGCATGTAATGTAAATGAAAGTAATGTTAAAAGTAAAAAAGTAATTTTTTTCATATTAGTCTATGAGTTAATTACTTAAAGTTACAAAAAATAATCCGTATTCAAAACGAAAAGAAAGGCCGCTGCTAGCGCTGAATGTATAAAGATTGTTGTCCTATTATATAAGGTAGAATAGATCGTTGTTATGGGAATGAGCTGAAGTTATTAATGAAACTTATTTTAGCTCTAATTTGATGTTATAATTCTTCAGACTTTCGATCGACTCCTCAGAGCTGTAATCAAATTCCTCTTCGTGAATATTTTGCTCTTTTTTTAATGCAATTTGCTTGATACAATTTATAAAGCGTCTCACATCTTTCTTTTGAGATAAAATTAGTCCTGGAACAGGAATATTTACTCCATCTTTATCTTTCGCAACCATTGTAAAGTAAGAGGAATTGCAATGTTTTATTTGGCCGGTCTGAATGTTTTCAGCTTCTACTCGAATACCAATAATCATGGAGCTTTTACCAACATAGTTAACACTTGCTTTCATAGTAACCAATTCACCGACCTCAATAGGATTCAGGAAATTTACTGTATCTACGGAAGCGGTAACACAATAATTACCTGAAAATTTTGAAGCACAAGCAAAGGCGATCTGATCTAATAAGGATAAGATATAGCCTCCGTGAATTTTACCACTAAAATTGGAATGGCTAGGAAGCATTAATTGTGAAATACTGATATCAGACGAAGAAACAGTTTTAAAAATTGGATTCATTTATTTTATTTTAAATGGAGAATTGACTTTTTTAACAGACGTAATAAAGTAGCGCGTGTCGCCCCACCAAGGAAAAGTTTTATACCGTTCCTTATAACTTACTTGGACATATTGGCCCTCCATATTTTTTAAATCTGTAATTACGTTTTTCTCACTATCTAAAACTGAAAAAGAAAATATTTGAGCTCCTGAAATTCCCTGACTTATTTCGCCTTCCCACGTTTTAAACAGAATTCCTTTATGACTCACTTTTATAAGTTCGCCTGAACGAACGCCTTCGCTATACGATGCATTGTGCAAAAAGCCAAAATAGACTCCGACTACCACTGCACTTATAGCAACTATTATTAATAGAAATTTTTTCATGGATAATTAATTTAATAGATGATTTTCGTCTTTTTCTGCTCGATTTATAATATTTTCAGGAAGTGCTTTTTTAGCTTTAGCACCCATTTTTTTTAATTTTTCAACGCTAGTTATTAAGTTACCTTTTCCATCGACTAATTTATTCATTGCGCCCGTATACTCCGTTTTTGTTTCGTCAATCTTTTTTCCTATCCGAATTAAATCACTCACAAAACCCTCAAATTTATCATATAATGCTCCCGCTTGTCGCGCAATTTCTAATGCATTTTCTTGCTGTTTTTGATTCGTCCACATGCTATCTATAGTTCTCAAAGTGGCTAATAAAGTTGCGGGAGTCACAATTACAATATTTTTTTCGAATGCTTTATTGTATAAACTAGTATCTTCATTCAGCGCCATCGCAAATGCAGGCTCAATGGGAATAAATAAAAGTACAAAATCTTGGCTCTCGATTTGGTATAATTCGTGGTAGTTTTTATTTCCTAATTGCTCGACGTGTCTTTTAATAGATAATACATGTTCTTTCAAATAACCATTCTTTACGATATCATCTTCTTCGTTGATGAATTTTTCATAAGCTGTCAATGAAACTTTCGAATCTACAATCATTTTTTTACCATCTGGTAAATTAATGACTACGTCAGGAAACACGCGATTTCCTTCTGCAGTTGTAAAAGCTTGCTGCACTTCATATTCGCGTCCTTTCTCTAATCCTGATTTTTCAAGCACACGTTCGAGAACTAATTCACCCCAATTACCTTGCATTTTGCTATCGCCTTTCAATGCTTTAGTCAAGTTTATGGTTTCCTTGCTCATTTGAATATTCATTTCGCGTAAACCCAAAATTTGTTGGCGCAATGCAGCATGATAATCAATACTTTCTTTATGTGTGTCTTCTACTTTTTTCTCGAATAACTGAATTTTATCTTGCAGTGGAGTCAAGATATTTTTCATATTCTCTTTGTTTTGCTCTGTAAATTTATTCGATTTTTCTTCCAGAATTTTATTGGCTAAATTTTCGAATTCCTTTGTGAATTTCTCTTGCAGCTTTTCGACTTCTTCTTTTTGTTCTTTGTTGCGTTCCCACAGATTTTCAAAATCAACTTCTTTCTTAGAAAGCTGAATAGCTAGACTGTCTTTCTCCGTTCGGATCGATTCTTTTTCAGAATTGCTGTTTTGTAACTGCTTGTCGAAATTGGCTTTTTCAGCATCAATTTGTTCTTTTAATTGATTGATCTGCGCATTAGCAGCAATCATTTTTTCTTCCAAACTAATTTTTTCCGAAAGGAATCGAGATGAGAATATTAGTTTGCCAAGAAAAATGCCTAGGAGTAGCGCAATGATAAAAACGACTAAAAACGGTAGTATAGTAGACATGAAAAATAGGTTTTGAAAAGTAAAAGTAAGGAATAATATGAATTGTAAGATTTAAAAGGCGTTTAGTGCCGGTGATTGATTTAATAGTTTTTTTTTGGAGCTGATTTCTTCAGCATAAAAGACTCTAATTAGGAAATATTCTGCTTAGGTTTATAATAAATTTTTTAATATTGAATTTATATTGGTGTATATTTACACCACTAATATTTTAATTATGTCAAGACAAAGTATCACATTAGCAGAGAAAAATGATGAATGGTTAAAAAATCAAGTTGCTGAACAAGAGTTTTCGAGTAAAAGTGAAGCTGTGAATTTTTTAATTAAGCAAGCGCGTGAGCGTGAAGAGTATCATGAATACGTTCAAATGAAAATTGATAGAGGTTTAAAAAGCGGATTTAGTACTAAAACTAAAGAAGAGCTTTTAGAACAAATTAGAAGTCGCTTGAATGTATAAGTTTACCCTTTCGTTTGAGGCAGAGGAGGATATTACCAGGATTTTTGAATTTGGTTTGGGAAGATTTGGTTTACTTCAGGCAAATAAGTATTACAGTATGTTATTTGAATGTTTTAACAAAATTGCTTTAAATCCCTTTTTATTTCCAGCAGTATTAAGATATAAAGATGTCGAGCGCTATTGCGTTTGCGGCGTCGACACAATCTATTATAATATTAACGGTGACGAAATTGAAATTGTAACGATAATTGGAAGGCAAGATTATTAAGTAAAATTTATATTAATTAACCTGTCTACAATCAACCGTAGTTGAGTTGAGTTTTCTATTAAAATGGGCTGATTCTAAATTTGCTTGACCTTACTCCAAATATGCTTTAATCCCCTAATTTTAATTCCGTTTCTCCTTTTATTTTAAAATTTTAATATTAAATGTTCCACAAAAAAAAAGCCAATAAGGATTTTCATCTCTATTGGCTTTTTTTGAAAAAAATATAAAAACTATTCGTCTAATTTGATATTGCCTCGATCTTCGTGATTGTCTGGATGAGATGCAGGATAACGATGAGCGGTAATGTCTGAATTTAAATCTTTATTTTCGACAGTTCGCATTTCTTCTTTTTCAGAAGATACAGCCCGACTTAAACTTTCGTTTTCGTTCCAATTTCTCTCTTCGTCAGGAATTGATGCAACACTTCCATCCACATTACGCGCTCTTTGCACAATTTTTTTATTGCCATTAGCGTCAATTTCTACTTCTTCTGTAATATTAGATGTAGCAGAATTGTAATCTTCAGGAATGTTCTCGCCACTAAATCCCTCATTTGTATTCTGCTTATTATTTGTCTTTTTTGAACCTAAATCGTTGCTTTCCATAATGATTAATTTTAATGAATATCATTTTACTTAGGTATAATATTACGAATATTAAGCGGTGAATTTGAATTATTTAACATGTTTTTATGTAGAATGATCTAAATGCAGCTACTTACCATTTCACATTTAGTGAAAACAAAACTATCTTTGCATTTACTAATCGTATCGCTTCATGTCGCATTGTCATTTCATTATTCATAAGCCTTACGGCTATTTAAGTCAGTTTATTTACGAATTAAAAAGGAAAAAGAAACTGCTAGGCGAATTGTATGATTTTCCGAAAGGAACCATGGCTATAGGGCGTCTAGACGAGGACTCCGAGGGATTACTTTTACTTACTACAGATGGAATGATGAGTGAAACGATCAGGAGTAAAAAAGTAGATAAAGAGTATTACGTTCAAGTCGACGGAATCATTACTCAAGCCGCAATAGAACAATTGCAAAAAGGAGTTGAAATTGGATTTAACGGAACTAAGTACATTACGAAGCCTTGTCACGCTAAATTAATTACAGAAATTCCTGCTTTTGGAGCGAGAGGTAAAAAGATACGGGATGAACGACACGGACCAACATCTTGGGCTTCAATTACTGTAAATGAAGGGAAATTTCGTCAAGTTCGCAAAATGACTGCTGCTGTTGGATTTCCTACTTTGCGCTTAGTACGCGTTCGAATAGGAAATGTGCATCTTAATGACTTACAAGCTGGAGAAGTTGTTGTAGTTGACAGTTTTCAATAGCAATAGTAATTTCAGATGAAATAAAAAATCTTCAATCAATCAAGCAACCTCAGAACTTTAATAAAAAATCAAAAATCTAAATGTTAAATATTGTTTTAATAGAACCAGAAATACCTAACAATACTGGAAATATCGGTCGTTTGTGCGTTGGTACTGAAAGTCGGTTGCATCTAGTTCATCCTTTTGGTTTTGTGATTAATGATAAAAACTTGAAGCGTTCCGGACTCGATTATTGGGTGCATCTTGATGTAACTGAATATGAAAATGTAGCGGAATGGAAAGCGCAAATTTCTGATTTATCACGCGTTTTTCTAATGAGTTCGCATGCCGAAAAATCCTATTTAGAAACAGAATTTCAAGATGGTGATTGGTTGGTTTTTGGAAAAGAAAGCAAAGGATTGAGTGCTGAGGTTTTGGAGCAATTTGAGAATCATCTTACGATTCCTATGTCAAATTTAATACGAAGTTTTAATATTGCAAATTCCGTAGCTTTCGTTATTGGTGAAGCCAAAAGGCAAATTATGTTAGATAAGTAGTTTAAACAATTATAAACTTTCCTTTTTCTGGGTCAAAAACAATATGTTCGTCATTAAATAATCTACTAAAACTGCCTTTTGCAATAAAATTACAAGGTTCGTCTTGAATTACAGTTTTTGGTGTCATAATGATCATCTCGTCACTCAATTGTATTGCCATATCGATATCATGTGTCGAAAAAAGAATACATTTATCTGTTTCCTTTGTTAACTTTTTAAGCAATTTAAATAGCGAAACTTTATGTAACAAATCAAGATGCGTCGTTGGTTCGTCCAAAATTATTAAAGGTGTATCTTGAGCTAGCGCTCTTGCAATCAAAACCTTTTGTAATTGACCATCACTTATTTCGAAATGCTTTTTATCAGCTAAATGAGTAATTTGAGTTAACTCCATTGCCTCATTTACCTTAGTAATGTCTTCTGCGGTTAATTTTCCAATCCAGTTCGTGTACGGTTGTCGCCCTAACGCGATCAATTCGAAAACAGTTAAATTGCTAGGTGGTAATTTTTCAGTCAGCACTACACTTAAATTTTTGGCTAATGTTAGAGCATCTAGTTCGTGAATATTAACTTGGTTTAGTAGTACGGTTCCTGATATTGTCTTTTGAATTCCCGTAATCGTTCGTAATAGGGTAGATTTCCCAATTCCGTTGGCGCCTATTAAAGAGATCAACTTTCCTTTTTTCAGAGATAAATCAATATCAGATGCGATTACAGTATTGTGTTTTTTGGAAGTGTAACCAATGGATATTTTGGAAGCTTGTAAAATGATTTCGTTTTTCATTAATTGATCATTTTTTGTTTTCTAATCAAGAGCCAAATTACGATTGGTGCGCCAAAAATACTTGTAACAGCGTTTATTGGCAAGGTAATGTCACTTCCCGGAAGTTGGGAAATACTATCACAAATAAGCATAATTAATGCACCAAATAGGATCGTACTCCAAAATAATATTGTGTGGTTACTCGTTTGGAAAACTAGTTTTGCAATGTGAGGAACTGCTAATCCTACAAATGCAATAGGACCTGCAAAAGCGGTGATGCTTCCAGCCAAAATACTAGTTGCAAATATGATTATCATTCGTGATTTTTTATAGTTCAATCCTAAACTTTTTGCGTAGTTTTCGCCAAGAAGTAAAGCGTTCAAAGGTTTTATGCTTAAAATACTTAATAGTAAACCGCTCACAACGCAACAAGTTAAAATCACAATTGCAGTCCACGATAAATTTCCTAAATTTCCTAATGACCAAAAAGTGAATTTTTGTAATTGTTCTGCAGTGCTGAAATAAGTTAGTGTTCCTACAATTGCACTGGTTAAACTCCCAAACATAAGCCCGACAATTAATATCGCCATAGTATCGCGCAAACGATGTGAAACCGTTAAAACTGCCAGTAAAACTGCAAAACTTCCTAGACTAGATGCCAAAACAATTCCATAAGAAGACAATAAAAATGTCGCTAAAAATGAAGGCATCAGTGCAGCGCCTAAAATAACTATTGCTACTCCTAAACTAGCGCCAGAACTCAGTCCTAAAACGTACGGTCCAGCGAGAGGATTTCTAAATAAAGTTTGCATTAATAAACCACTTATAGATAAGCCCATTCCCACAAGAATAGCTGCTAAAGCTTTAGGCAAGCGATAATTAACAATGATATAATGCCAAGTTTCTTTAGTGGGAGTTCCTCCAATAAGACTATTAAAAACTTCCTTTAAAGGAATGGACACTGATCCTAAACTAATGTTTATTAAGAACAACAAGATAACTCCAAAGGTTAGGAGTACAAAAAGTAAGGAGTTTCGGTTTGAGTTGTTCAATTTATTCTAATTTCTGAAAGAAAAAAAGTTCGTGCTTCGGTAGTAATTCAGGATGAAATATTTTAATTAGATCTTTTAGCACCCAATCTGGGCGTGTTGGCGACCATTCAAAATACACAATTCCTCCTTTTAAACCTTTCTTTACGCTATACGAATATACTTTTTTATTCTTAAAAGAATCAAATTCCTTATAATGTGGATTACTATCCTCCATCTGTTTTAAAGAGGAAAAATCTCCAGGGCTAACCCAGAATTCGGCACTTTTAGCTTGATCTAATACGGTTTCAAATGGCAAAGTTAAACTTCCAGTTCCTTTAGTATTTGACCATAAATAGTTTGATTGTGCGTCTTTCATAAATAGTGCTGCCCAACTTTCGCCTTGTGGAACGTACCATTGCTCTTGATACATCGCTCCGCTTAAAACAGTAGGTTTTGAAAGCGCTTTTTTGGCTAAAGCCAAAGTGCTATTGTATTCTTTTTCGATTTCAGTGAAGATTTCATTT
The DNA here is from genome assembly GCF_003688495.1 of Flavobacterium weaverense. Lineage (GTDB taxonomy): Bacteria > Bacteroidota > Bacteroidia > Flavobacteriales > Flavobacteriaceae > Flavobacterium > Flavobacterium weaverense. The sequence continues at coordinate 459,825 of NZ_REFH01000010.1, forward strand.
GCTTTATTGTCCAATCCGTATAACGCACCGAAAAACTTGATCCATTCTGCTTTTCCAAGTGGTGATTGCTCGGTCCAGTCGCCATTAAAAATTACTTTTAAACCACTTTTTTGTAAATTGTCAACGGTGGGATTACTATTGCTCAAACCAAAACTAACTATTAAATCCGGTGCCATATCGATAAGCACTTCGGTATTAAGTGATTCATTTTTTCCAACTTCTCTAACTTTCCCAGAATCAATTAATTTTCTTGTTAGTGCAGATGAAATATAATCTGTGTTTGGAAATCCAACTAATGTTTTTTCGACACCTAACATTTCTAAGGCTGGAATGTGAGTAGTTGAGGTTACTACGATCGATTTTAAGGGGATTGGTATGACAGGAAATTGCTTCAAACTATCTGGAATAATTCCGTCTTTTTCTTGTAAAATATAATTGAAATTTTCTTTGGCTCCAGGCCAAGGCTTTGTTATTTTAAGTATCGAAAAACCTTTGTATTTGTAAATTTCAAGTCCTTTAGCGTATAAGATTTCGTTTTTTACTGCAACTGTGTTTTCAGCACTAGTTTCTTTTTTACATTGGACGAATAGCAAAAAGATAAGAAAAAAGTAAATTGTATTTTTAACGAATTTCATAAAGCAATTTTTTTTTACAAAAGTATAGTTTTGTTTCAATAAAAAAACTGCTGTGTGATATTAGGCACTTATTTTCTACTATCGATAGCGTAACTTTGACAAAAAATAAATCATGAGAGACAATTCAAATACCTTCATATATATCGTTGCCGGTGTTATCATATTGCACTTTATAGTTGGTTTCGCTTATTTAGTTTATAAATTAACTAAGAAGGAAGATAAGAGTAAATAAATAGTTTAAATAACTGTTTACTAGAATTTTAAGTGAGTTTAAATTTATAATCCTTGTTCTTTAACCTTACATTGTTTTATTTTTCTACCTTTGCACCCGAATTAAGGTTGTATTTTGTTTTATGCAAAACACATTAAAAGGGAATTAGGTTTAAAACCTAAGCTGTTCCCGCAACTGTACGCTATTAAGCTTGTTGTTATCTACAAAACCACTGTCACGCCTTGCGCGATGGGAAGGTAAACAACAAGACGCAAGCCAGGAGACCTGCCTTATTTCTTAACTAATATCGAACTTTCGGGAAAAAGGTTCAGAAATTATGGCAACTAAAAAATTTCTTCTTTCTTGCATTTTGTTATTTGGTCAACTTATTGTTGCTCAAAATAGTACAGCAGTACCTTTAAATGAAGTTATAGTATCTGATAACCAACTCAAGAATTTTACTGACTCACAATCTGTTCTTAAACTGAACGATTCGATCATTAGTAAAAATCAATCTTCTCTGACTTCACTTTTAAACTACAATTCGGTAATTTATTTTAAAGAAAATGGTTTGGGAATGGTTTCTTCACCGTCTTTCAGAGGAACCACAGCACAGCAAACTGCCGTAATATGGAACGGCATTAATATCAATTCGCAATTATTAGGGCAAACCGACTTCAATACGATTTCGACGAGAGGCTACAATTCAATAGATATTAAAGCGGGTGGAGGAAGTGTAATTTACGGAAGTGGCGCAATAGGAGGGACGATCCATTTGAATAATGACTTGAAATTTAAAAACACTTTCAAAAATAATCTAGAAGTATACTACGGCGACTTTAATACGCTGAGCGCAGTTTACGGAATTACAGCTGCAACAAACAAATGGAGCGTAAATGCAAGTTTAACTAGAAACAGTTCCGATAATGATTTTAAATTTGTTGGTCAAGAGGATAGAAATGTCAATGGACAGTATTACAATAATAATTTAAGTACAGCAATAGGGTACAAGATTAACGCTAAAAATAGTATTAAGTTTTACAGTGAACTTTATGATGGCGAACGACATTTTTCATTAACGTCACCATACGCAGTCAAAACAAAGTATCAGGACTTCAATACCAGAAATTTAGTGACATGGACGAGCATTGTAGGGAATTCTACTTCCAATTTGAAAGTAGCTTATATCACTGAACATTACAACTACTTTGAGGATATCGATACTAAAGAATATGAGTCGGGTGGAGTAAATAGTTTTATTGCAAAATATGACTTTCTCTATGCTTTTACTCCAAAAATGATTCTCAACACAATTGTAGATTACAATAAAAGTAAAGGTATTGGATCTGGCATCGGGACGGAAAGCAGAGAAATAGGAGGCGTAAGTGTTTTATTAAAACATAGCCTTACCGAAAGATGGAATTACGAACTCAGTTTTCGAAAAGAAATCTCCGACGTTTATAAGAGTCCAATTCTTTTTTCAGCGGGATCAAAGTTTGATTTTTCGAAATTATATCAGTTGAAACTTAACGTATCACGCAATTACAGAACGCCCACATTTAACGATTTATATTGGTTAGGAAGCGGTAACCTTGATTTGAAACCAGAAAACTCGTATCAGGTAGAAGTGAGTAATGATTTCCAATACAAAGATTTTACTTTATCCGCTAATGCTTACTCTTCTAAAATCGATAATATGATTCGCTGGTTACCTAATAACAGTGGTAATTGGTCTCCTGTAAATACAGATAAGGTCTCTATTTATGGTGCAGAAGCGTTGTTAGGTTGGCAAAAACATTTTAATAAACATTCTGTAGGTTTTAATGGAACGTATTCATACACCGTTTCTACCGATGACAAAAATGATAAACAATTATTTTATGTTCCTTATCATAAAATGACAGCATCCTCCTCTTACGCATATAAAAACTTTGCGCTGTACTATCAATTTATGTTTATTGGCGAAGTTTTCACAACATCTGATAATGATCCTAATACTATTTTAACTGATTATAATGTTTCAAATATAGGAATGGATTATAATTTCAGTAAAAAAGATATATTTAAAATTGGCTTTAAAATAGCCAATGTCTGGAACGAAAAATATGAAAGCCTTCCTAGTCGTATGATGCCCGGAAGGAATTTAACTCTTTATTTAACCCTTAATTATTAAACAATGAAATTTAAAAATGTTTTTTTAGGAATTTTCGCAAGTGCTTTATTACTTGCTTCTTGTAGTAATGATGATGCCACTGATAATAATGTTCCTTTAGGAGCATATGATAATGGAGTTCTTGTTTTGAATGAAGGTAACTTTGGTACACCAAATGCTTCTGTTTCATATATTTCTAATGATTTTACAGTAGTAAATAATATTTTTGGCATAGAAAACAGCGATAAAAAATTAGGGGATGTAGCGCAATCACTAAGTTTTTCAGACGATAAAGCATTTATTGTACTAAACAATTCAAATGTGGTTGAAGTAGTAAATAGATATACTTTTAAAAGTATAGCAACTATTACAGATCAACTTAAAAACCCTCGTTACAGTGTTGTTTTAAACAATAAATTGTATGTGACCAATTCGAAAACTAAAGCAGTAACGGTTTATGATGCAAAAACGTACAGTTATTTAGAAACTATTGTGATTAATAAAACATCAGAGAAAATAATTACTGCTAATGGTAAATTATATGTTACTAATGGTGCTTTTGGAAGTGGAAGTAATGTCACGGTAATCAATCCATCAAGTAACAATGCTATGAGTACGATCATAGTTGAGAATGGAGTTAATTCAATTGAAGAGAAAAATGGATTTGTTTATGTTTTGTGTGGTAACAGCACGAAAAGTAAATTATTTAAAATTAATACAACCAATGACACTGCAACTTCTATAGAATCAACTACGTTTACGAAAGCGTTGAATATGGATATCGAAGGTGATAAAATATATTATACTAAAGGAACAGGAATTTATGCTATGTCATTAAATGCTACTACTTTCAATGAAACACCATTGTTTTCAGTTGTTGATAATAATTTTTCTACTTTGTATGGTTTTAGTGTAATAGGAAATAAAATTTATACAGCTGATGCTAATGGATTTACAGCTGCAGGTACTGCAAAAGTATTCTCTAATACTGGTACTGAGCTAAAATCGGTTACTGTAGGTTTAGGACCAAATAGTTTCTACGCTAATAATTAAAAAAAAATGATAAGGAGTCATTAATTCTTCAACCTTATTATTAATATTAAAAAAGCACCATTTTTCATTACGAAAAATGGTGCTTTTTTGGTTTTAATAGCATTTGTATTAAAGTAAAACGTAATACTAAATTAAAAATAGTAATACGATAACTATATAGGAGAGTTTATTTATTCTAAAGCTTTTAAAAGTCCTTCGGGAGCTTTATCAATATACATTTCGTTTTGGAATCGTGTCATCGATTTAGAGTCTTTAAAAAACTTAAAAGTTTCTGTCGAATTTTGTTTTAACATTCTTCCTGTTCCTGTAATTTTTCCAATTGCAACATTTAATAGAGGTTCTGAGCTTTCGCCAAGAGTTCCAAATGTGCTCAAAGTTTCTTTTATTGCAAAATCAGGTTTTAGACCTGTGAAATAATCACCAAAACCAACAGAGTTTACAATTTTTAAAACAATTGGTTGCATTGCGTATTTGTGTTTCGGATTTCTATTTTTATCAGTGAAATCAGGAGAGTCGTATAAGGTTACAGAACCTACGTTTTTACCAACGGTTAAATCACCAATTTGGATCACATTAATATGAGGCTCTAATCCGTTAATTACTAATTCACTTGCTGATGCAGTTCCGCTAGCAGTCAATATGTAAACTCTAGTTAAGTTTAAACTGTTAAGTGGTGTAGCTTCAATTGTATCAGTGAAATAATTAAATAATTGAGAAGGATCTTCTCTTTCAAAATAGGCGTTAATTTTTGAGTTCCATTGTTGCTTAGCAAAAACTTTACCTTTAAATTGACCTGTAATCATACTAGCTAATCGTGTAGCAGTTAAGACAGATCCTCCACCATTGTATCTTAAATCTAAAACTAAATCTGTTACTCCCTGCGATTTTAAACTTCCAAAAGCATCATTTAACTTGCTGTCAAAATCACCATAGAAACCATTGTACATCAAATAACCAATCTTATTTGCTCCAGATGTAATGACTTTATTAATTAAAATTGGATTTTCTGTTAATACTGTTTTTGTCAATGAAACTGATTTTCCATTGCTTACTACAGTCGTACCATTCAAATCTGCCATATTTAATGTGTAATTCTCATTAGGGCCAAAAAGTAAGGCTGAGTAGTTACTGGCTGTTAATTGCGTTCCATTGACTGCAGTAAAAATATCACCACGTTTTATATTCTTAGTTGACGCATCAGAATTTGCAATAATGTAACGAACGTAACCAAATATTTCAGTTTGACTTCCGTTTTTATAACTCAATCCAAATTCAACACCATTATTTTTAGTTGTACCTTGAAGTTGTCCTTCTAACTCTAAGTAATCATCTACAATCCAGCTAAATCTATCAATAGACTCATCTACTCTTAAAGCATCAAATAGTTCTTCGGGAACTGGATATTTATTTAAAAAAACGTTTAAAGCTTTTTGATTGGCAAAGCGATCATCACTTAAATTTGGCACATCTGCTTGCCATAAATAATATTGGTTTAAACCTTTCCAAATAAAATCTTGAACCTCTAAAGTTGCAGGAGGAGCAACATCATCATTATCTTGACAACTTTGAAAAGTAAAAAGAACTGAAAATAATAAAAACGAAAATAGGAGTGTTTTTTTCATGTTTGGGATATCGATATCAATTATAAACGTAAAAATACTAACTTTAGTTTTATTTCCTCTTCTTTGTAACAAAAAGAAATCTGAATCGTCTTAAAATTAGAATCACTTTAATAACTACTCTTTATGAACCAAAATGAGTTTATAAGTCTCGTATCGCCATTTAAAGAAAAAGTGTTTAGACTCGCTAAACGTCTATTGATAAGTAGAGAGGAAGCGGAGGATGCAACTCAGGAGATTTTGGTAAAATTATGGAATAAGAATAGTGACTTATCAACTTTTAAAAGTCTGGAAGCATTTGCTATGACAATTACAAAGAATTATTGTCTAGATCAGCTGAAGTCAAAAAGAGCAGGAAATATTACTTTAAATGATACTGATTTTAAAAATAATGATTCGGGATTGGAGAAAAAAGTAGAGGATTATGATAGTTTGTATTGGGTTGAGAGATGTATTAATAAATTACCAGTGCAACAGCGAATCATTATTCAGCTTCGGGATATAGAACAATATGAGTTTGAAGAAATGGCAAAAATATTAGACTTGAGTGAAAGTACAATTAGAGTTTCGCTTTCAAGAGCTAGAAAAGAAGTTAGAGGATTTATGATAAAAGCACACAATTATGGAATCAAATAGAGTCGAAGCGCTGCTGCAGAAATATTTTGATGGAGAAACCTCGATTGATGAAGAAATAGAGTTAAAGGAATATTTTTCTTCTAATCAAGTGGCCTCTCATCTAACGGAACATAAACCTTTATTTCAGCATTTAGCGAATGCAAAAAACCAACAGTCTACAAATACAGAATATGAATTTAAAATGAACAAAGATCAAAAGATTATTAAAAAGAGAAATTTTTATTGGCTTTCAATTGCCGCTTCTATGCTTATTTTGTTAGGAGTGGGATCCTACTTATTTTACGCATCGGATAACAGAATTGACAATGACGAACTAGGAACTTACGATGATCCTAAAGTTGCTTTTGAAGAAACACAGAAAGCGTTGTCGTTGCTATCTCTCAAAGTAAATGTTGGCATAGAAAGTGTACAGTATATCGAAGAATATCAAAACACAAAAAACAGGATATTTAGAAGTTCTAAAAATAATTCTCAAGGGCTGTAAAGCTTCTTGATAATCAAGGGCAATATTAATAGTTGCAGTAATTACTTTAAATAATACTAATAAATTTATAAAATGAAATCAATCAATCAAAATGCGAGCTTTTCTGGGAAAGCACAACAAAAAACACTAAACAGTAAATTCAGTTTTGGAAAGGCTTTTTTTCTAACACTATTATTTGCTATGGCTTCGACTGTAACTTTTGCGCAATCAGCTTTCGATAAATTCGACGGTCAAGATGATGTCACTTCAATTATTGTCAATAAAAAAATGTTTGATTTAATGAGTAAGGTTAAAGTAGATGCTTCTGATAAAGAGACACAACAATATCTTAGTCTGATTAAAAAATTAGATAATTTAAAAGTGTTTACCACAAAGAACGCAAAAGTTGAAGGTGAAATGCGACTAGTTGCTGATAAGTATATTAAAACAGCTGGTTTAGAAGAGTTGATGCGTGTAAATGAAAATGGAAGAAATGTCAAAATTTTAGTGAAGTCTGGAACAACTGATTCTCAAATCAGGGAATTATTAATGTTCATCGAAGGAGCTAAAAATACAGATAGCGTATTAATGTCATTAACTGGTAATTTTGACCTGAACGAAATTTCTATTCTTACGGATAAAATGAGAATTCCAGGCGGTGAAGACTTGAAGAAAGCGACAAAAGGTAAAAAATAATACTATGAAAGCACTAAACATAATCGTACTGTTTTTTAGTTTATTTTTAATTAGTTGTAATTCAGAGCCAAGTTTGCAAAAGTATTTTGTGGAAAATACTGAAAATAAAAACTTTATAGCGTTAGATGTATCTCCGGAGATATTAAACGTCGACAAGAATAAGTTATCAGTTGCTCAAACCGCTGCTTTGAAATCATTTGAGAAAATGAATGTTTTAGCTTTTAAACTTACGGACACAAATAAAGCAGAGTTTGAAGTAGAGCGTGCAAAGGTTGATTTAATTTTAAAAGATAAAAAATACCAGCAATTGATGAAATTTGGCTCTGGTAAAGAAGGTGGTTCTGTTAGTTTTGTTGGAACTGATGACCATATAAAAGAGTTTGTTTTCTATGCTAATAAAAAAGAAAATGGTTTTGCCGTAGTTCGAATTTTAGGAAAAGATATGAATCCAACAGACGTTATGACGATGTTAAGCGTTTTGCAACATTCAAATATTGATCTAGAGCAATTGAAACCATTGCAGCAGTTAATGAAATAATTTTATTAATAAGTATTTATCGATTAAAAATATATTATGACAAAAGCGTCTTGAAATTTACTCAAGACGCTTTTGTTTTTAATAGATTGCCGCAATTATTTTTAGATGATTGAACTTTAGAAGTTTTACAATATTATTTACAAAACATGTTTTTGTTTTTTATGGCACTCTGACTACCATATTGAATTGCTTTAGCAAAGTCAGCACACGCATTTTTCTTATTTTTGAGATGAAAATTAGAAAGACCTCTTAGATTATAAGCAATATAATCTTTGGCATTTAATTCTATCGATACTGTGCAGTCAGTAATAGTACTAGCATAATCTTTAGCCTTATAATTTAAATCAGCTCTTGTTGTGTAAGCATCTCCTTTAGATGGTTCTATTTTTATTGTTGTATTAACATCAGCTAAAGCGCCTTTGACATCTCCCAGCTTTTGTTTCAGAAGTGCTCTATTTAAATACGCTTCAGCAAACAAAGGATCGATGCGAATAGCTTTTGTGTAATCATCAATCGCTCCTTTAGTATTTCCAGTTTCTGATTTTTTTAAAGCTTTATCGAAAAGATCGTAGGCAGCTGGACTTTGGCTCCACGAAACGACGGAGCACAATAATAATGCGAGAACAAATTGTTTCTTCATAAAGGCAAAGTTTAAGTTGGCTTGTTTTTTATAAACAGTATTTCATTAATCAAATAAAGATTCATTTTTTGCTTTATAATTTAGTAAACGATTTAAAATCGAATTTATTTGATTGGGTTGTTAAGAATGCTTAAAATATTGATTGGTATTGTTTTAAGTATTTTAAATTATAAATTCAAATGCCGTAAATAAAATTATCGATCTGAAATTTTTTTAAATATCACTAATTCTGGGTATTGTGGAAGTACTTCTATAGCTCTATTTTTGTAGTAGAATACATAATTTGTATAAAATACTAATCTGCAGTTCTAAAATGATGAATCAATTACAGTATAAACAAAATAATAGATCGAACAGTTCAAAAACTACTTCAGTCTTTTTATATCTTGGTACTTTCTTCGTTGCCACTTTAACTATTTCTATTGCTGTATTAATAGTATTGATCGTTGCAAACCCTACTTATTTCTTTTAAAAAATTCTGCTTTCGTAAATTTATTGAAATTTTTTGCACTCAAATACGTTGAGCTGAAAATTTAAGATCGATAGATGATTTAAATTTTTCATGCAGTCAAATGACATTGCACATTTTTCATCAAGTTTTGAGCGAACTTTTACACCTTTTATATATTTTCTTAAATAAGTGTTTGAAGGACTTTGCTAGCGGTTAGATCGCACGTTTTGAGTTTCCACAACTTCCTTACGTCATTTCGATGAAAACGCTTTAAAGCGACTTTATTTTAAGTCGAGGTCGATAAAACTTTTAATAATCAAGCTTTGATTAAAGTATAGACTATTTATTTTTTGGTTAGAAAATAATTTACAAACTAAATTTTCATTTCTAATTTGGTAAAGACGCCATTAACTTCCACTTTACCAACAAAATTAAGCTTTAAAAATAAAATCCCGAAATTAAAAAGTCAAAGCAAGCTCTGTTTTTTAATTTCGGGATTTTGTTAATTCGTGACCACGGTGGGATTTGAACCCACACGCCCTTGCGAGCACCAGCCCCTCAAGCTGGCAAGTCTACCGTTTCTCCACGTGGCCTAAAAGTAAAAAAGGTCATTCGCATAGCGAACGACCTTTTGTGACCCGACTGGGGCTCGAACCCAGGACCCCATCATTAAAAGTGATGTGCTCTACCAACTGAGCTATCGAGTCAATGCTTTCAAGAAAATTATGTGTTGATCACTAAAATTGTGACCCGACTGGGGCTCGAACCCAGGACCCCATCATTAAAAGTGATGTGCTCTACCAACTGAGCTATCGAGTCATATTCTTTCCTTGAATGCGGGTGCAAATATAAGGACTTTATTTGGAGTTTTCCAAGCATTTTTATTATAAATTTGTCTTTTTTAAACAAAAATTCTCAACACCTTAATTTGTAAGGTTTTATTAAGATGAAAAAAATTATATTATTGGGTTATATGGGTTGTGGTAAGTCCACAATTGCAAATAAATTATCGCAAAGTCTAAAAATTCCGTTCGTAGATTTGGATGAAAAAATTGAAGAAAAAGCAAATTTGTCTATAAATGAGATTTTTGATACTCGCGGCGAAATATACTTTAGAAAGTTAGAACATCAAGTTTTTGTCGAATTGTTGAACTCACCCGATAAACAAATAATTGGTTTAGGAGGAGGAACTCCATGTTATGCCAATAATCATGAATTATTAAACGGAGAAAATGTTGCTTCTATTTATTTGAAAGCTTCAATTGATACATTATTTAGAAGACTTTCTACCAATAAAAGCAAAAGACCCCTTATTTCACAAAAAAATGATGTGGAAATGAAGGAGTTTATTGCGACGCACCTTTTCGAAAGAAGTTATTATTACAATCAAGCACAATTTAAAGTGACTGTTGATGAAAAAACAATTGATCAGGTAGTTCTTGATATTGAATGCATCTTAGCTTAAATAAGCGTAGCTGCTGCCGTCTTCATCAAATACAACTTGGACATGCTCAAATAACGACGTTGATAGAGAGATTCCTTTAAAATCAGCTTTTACAGGATACTTTTTATGATTTCTATCTACTAGCACTGCAGTTTTGAATTTCTTTAATGGAACATCAATAAAATGACGTACAGCATATATTAATGTAGTTCCTGAATTAAGAACGTCATCAACTAAAATTAAACCTTTGTTTGCATAATCTTCTTTTGCTAACGAAGTTTGGATTGGTAACTGTGGATTCTGTTTATTGATTTGCACTTTGCAAATTGAAACTTTTATTGGAGAAATAGTTTCTAACATAGAAGCTATTTTTTCTGCGAAAATAAAGCCGTTATTAGCAATTCCTGCAATTACAATTTCTTCTTCATCAACAAACGTTTCATAAATTTGATACGCAATTCTTCTAATTTTATGTTCAATTTCCTGATTGGTTAGGATTATATCTTTGTTCATTATATATATTGTAAGTTGTTATTAACAGATTGGTAGATTTAAATATTATTTCGGCTAATGGATTAGCTAGCGATGCTAAATCAATCTTCTTCTTCTGTTTTTATTTCGTTACCAAATTCATCGATATCTCTTCTATCTTTTTTTGTTGGTCTTCCTGTGCCATTTTTTCGATAATGTTCCTTCGATAATTTTAAGAGTTCTAAATGTTGATAGACTTCAGCTGGAGTGTCATTCCTTCTATAAATGTCAACAAGTTTTGCGCCCACACGGTTCTCAGGAATGTCTAAAACCGTTATAATCTGGGTGATTTGATCTTTTCTAAATGTGATTTTATCAGTAGGAAATACCTCCTTAGAAGGTTTGGCAACTAGACCATTCACAGTCACGTGGTTCTTTTTACAGGCTTCGGTAACCATGTTTCGGGTTTTGTAATACCTCACACACCATAAATATTTATCTATTCTCATAAATTTTCTAAAATCGGAGTTAAATTGTTTACAAAAATCAATCAATATTGTATCTTGCGCACTTAAAAAAATTAGCTATAATGAACAAATTTAAGTATTATTTTATTCTATTAATTACAACCCTGTCTTTATTTTCATGTTCAAAGGATAATGACACAGCAGATATTACTCCACCAAGAGATTACGCAGAGCAATATGCAACTGATTTGAAAGATATTGAGGAATATTTGAATAATTATTATATCGAAGATGTTTCTGCAGACGCTGATACTAAAATAACAAAAATACCGACTGGAGGAACTCAACCTTCACTAATGTCATACTTAAATAAAACTACGTTCCCGAAGCTTTTATATCGTGAGTTAAATTTTCATAATATTACCTATAAATTATATTATTTAGTGCTAAGAGAAGGAGTAGGGTTGTCACCAACTAATACTGACGGTGTTCTTACAGCTTATAAAGGCGAATATTTATCGCGAACTAAAGTAGCTGAAGTTCAGAATTTAGGTGCAACTTTCTTTGAAGAATCAAAAACTCCACAGCAGTTCTTTTACTTGTATAATCCAAATGCTCCGCTTATTAAAGGTTGGGAAGAGCTTTTTCCACAATTTAAAACTGGAACATACCTATCAAATGCTGACGGTACGGTTACTTATAGTAATTTTGGAGCTGGAGTATTATTTATTCCTTCAGGTCTTGCTTACTATAACGCAGGAAGTGCTACTATTCCAGCATATGCGCCTTTAGTTTTTAGTGTGAAATTATATGAAATTAACAGAGTAGATTCAGATGGAGATGGAATAATGGATTTCCAAGAAGATTTAAATGGTGATGGTTACATGCGTTTATTACCAGCAGGAGTTACAAATCCTGATGATACTGACGGAGATGGAATACCTAACTTTCTAGATGCAGATGATGATGGTGATGGAGTAAGTACTAGAAAAGAAATAACAGATGCAAATGGTAAAGTAATACCGTTTGACTTAATTCCAGCATGTGATGGAAACACAACAGATCCTGCTAGGAAAAAAAGACACTTAGTTAAATGTAATTAAGGTTATAAAAAGCAAAAAAAAAATCCAGTTGGTCAATGCCAACTGGATTTTTTTTTTGCTCTAAATGAAAAGTATTATTTTCTTTTCATCACTCTTTCTACAGCTTCAACAATAGCTTGATTGTTTAGTTTGTATTTATCCATTAACTGTTCTGGTGTTCCAGACTCTCCAAAACTATCATTAACAGCAACAAACTCTTGAGGAGCTGGATCGTTTAAAGCAAGAACTCTAGAAATGCTTTCGCCAAGTCCTCCTAATATATTATGCTCTTCAGCAGTAACGATACATTTTGTTTTTGCCAAAGATTTTAAAATAGCTTCTTCGTCTAATGGTTTAATAGTATGAATGTTAATTACTTCAGCAGAAATACCTTGCGCCTCTAAAGCTTCAGCTGCAATTAAAGCTTCCCACACTAAATGTCCTGTTGCTACAATAGTTACATCAGTTCCTTCAGTTAAAACAATTGCTTTACCAATTTCGAATGGTTCATCAGCTGGCATGAAATTAGGAACTACTGGACGACCAAAACGCAAATAAACTGGACCTTGATGATCTGCAATTGCTAAAGTCGCTGCTTTAGTTTGATTGTAATCACAGGTATTGATTACAGTCATTCCTGGTAACATTTTCATTAAACCAATATCTTCAAGGATTTGGTGAGTTGCACCATCTTCTCCTAAAGTTAATCCGGCGTGCGATGCACAAATTTTCACATTTTTTTCAGAATAAGCAACTGACTGACGGATTTGATCATAAACTCTTCCAGTAGAAAAGTTTGCGAAAGTTCCCGTAAAAGGAATTTTACCACCAATAGTTAATCCTGCTGCGATTCCAATCATATTTGCTTCAGCAATTCCGATTTGGAAAAAACGCTCTGGATGATTTTTTTTGAAATCATCAAACTTTAATGATCCAATTAAATCAGCACAAAGTGCAACAACGTTTTCGTTTTTTTGACCTAATTCTGTCATTCCCGCTCCAAAACCTGAACGAGTATCTTTACTTCCTGTATTTGTATATTTTTTCATTTTCTAATTTAGATTTTTTGCAGCATTCAAATGAACACTAATTACTTAGTGGAAGCGTACTTCCTAGTAGTCTGAATTGCCTCCAACATTATAGTTTTGAGCTAATGCAATTTCTAACTGTGTATCATTTGGTGCCTTACCATGCCAAGCATGAGTATTCATCATGAAATCTACTCCATTACCCATTTCAGTATGCAACAATACACAAACTGGTTTTCCTTTTCCTGTTCTTGACTTTGCATCATTCATCCCAGCAATGATAGCTTCGATATCATTCCCTTTTTCAATTTCTAAAACATCCCAATCAAAAGCTTCAAATTTTGCTCTTATGCTTCCCATTGCTAGAACTTCGTCAGTAGGACCATCAATTTGTTTTCCGTTTAAATCGATTGTAGCAATTAGATTATCTACATTCTTAGCAGATGCGTACATGATTGCTTCCCAGTTTTGACCTTCTTGCAATTCACCGTCACCATGTAAAGTGTAGATAATGTGTTTATCACCGTTTAGTTTTTTAGCTTGAGCAGCTCCAATACCAACAGATAAACCTTGACCAAGAGAGCCTGAAGCCATTCTTATTCCTGGTAAACCATCGTGAGTAGTAGGATGTCCTTGCAATCTTGAATTAATCAAACGGAAAGTCGATAATTCAGAAACTGGAAAATATCCTGTTCTCGCTAATACGCTGTAAAACACAGGAGAAATGTGACCATTAGAAAGGAAGAAAATATCTTCTCCTATTCCGTCCATCTCAAAACCTTCTTTACGTTCCATTATATTTTGGTATAAGGCTACAAGAAATTCAGTACAACCTAGAGAACCACCTGGATGACCTGAGTTTACTGCGTGTACCATTCGAAGAATATCTCTTCGCACTTGGATAGTTAAATCGTTTAATTGTTGTGTGTTTGGTTTCATTTGTGTGTTAAAAATTAGACTTGGCAAAGATAAACAGATATTTTGATTTATGGATATTTCCATTTTTTGATTTATCAATAGTTATCAAGGATTTCCAACTTTTTCAACAATATTATTTTCTGCAACAACCGAGTATTTAGTACCTTGCCAAAATGTTCCAACAATTATTCGATAGCATTCAAGAAAAAGTAACAGTTACTCCAGCAGAAATGGACATTTGCAAAACTTTTTTCATACCTAAAAAGTTGCGTAAAAAGCAGACTTTATTGCAAGAAGGTGACATTTGCATTCATAATGCATTTGTGGAGAAAGGTATTATGCGTTCTTTTTTTACTGACGAAAAAGGAAATGAACATATCGTTCAATTTGCAATCGAAGGTTGGTGGATTACTGATTTGTCTAGTTTTTTGACTAAAAGTAATTCGATTTATACTATTGAAGCGCTTGAGGATTGTGAACTACTATTATTAACCATGGAAGCGAGAGAAACTCTGATCGATAAAATCCCAATGTTTGAACGATACCAGCGACTACTATTACAAAACGCTTACATTGCTAATCAAGCTAGGATTAATTCAGCGCTTACTGAAACTGCCGAAGAAAAATACGTTAAAGTTGGTTTAGCCTATCCTGGAATAATCAAACGTGTTCCTCAACACATGATTGCTTCGTACTTGGGTTTGAAACCAGAAACCCTGAGTAGAGTTAGAAAACAGATTAGCACTCGCATTTAATTTCTCTGTTGACCTAAATCAACAGAATTTCTTGTTTTACATCAACAACAATTGCACTGCTGCAGCCTTAAATTTGTCTTGTAAATAAAAGTCAATGTCAATTAGGAAAACATTTGCAGTAATTGGTCTTTCAAAATTTGGAATCATTTCTGTATTGTCTAAAATTGGACAAAATAACAACGCGCTGATATTTGATGGTGCTTCATCTTTTACTGATGAGGTTTTTTCGAAAAGTAGAACTGTAGTTCCAAATTTAGAAGTTGAAATAGCCACTTGTCCAATTGATGCGAGTTGGGAAGCTGATGTTATTGTAATTTCAGATTCTTTTGTTCGAAAAGCAGAATCCATAAAGAAAATCACAAAAGTTTCTACTGGTAAAACTGTTATTATCGTAAATGATAATGAGAAAAAAGAAGATGACTTCCAAAATTCTGAATCGCTGCTATCTCTTTTTCCTTATTCGAATGTGAGAAGCATTACTGAAGCAGAAATTGAGAGTTTTGACTTTATGTTACCATTGTAATATACGTCTTGATGAAGTGAGAACAAACTTTTATACACAAACAGGTTAAATTTTTATCAATATAGTTTCTAAAATCAATACTTTTTAATTAAAAAAAAAACATGAGCAAATCACTTTTATTCCAGCCCTACACTCTAGGAGATATAATTTTAAATAATAGAGTAGTAATGGCACCAATGACCAGAAGCCGTTCTAATAACGAAGGAAATGTTGCGACGGACTTAACTGCTAGATACTATGAGCAAAGAGCTACCGCAGGTTTAATTATTACAGAAGGAACTTTTGTGAGCACTAAAGCAGTTGGTTTTATAAATGTCCCAGGAATTTACAGCGAAGCACAAATAGAAGGTTGGAAATTAGTTACAAAAGCGGTGCATGATAAAGGAGGAAAAATATTTGCTCAACTTTGGCACACAGGAAGATTATCGCATCCTGATTTACATGCGGGTGAATTACCTCATGCTCCTTCAGCTTTAAATCCTTTTGCAAAAGCATTTACCAACGATGGTTTTGTGGATACTGTAGTTCCAAAAGAAATGACGATTGAGGATATTAATCAAACTGTTTTAGATTTTACAAATGGAGCTAAAAACGCATTAGCTGCAGGTTTTGATGGTGTGGAGTTGCATGCTGCAAACGGTTATTTATTACAGCAATTTTTTAATAGATACTCGAACCATCGCACAGACGATTATGGTGGTTCAATGGAAAATAAATCCCGTATCTTATTTGATATTTTAAATGCATTTAAAGGAGTAATTGACTATTCTAAAGTTGGAGTTCGTTTAAATCCAAGTTTGAATAATGCTCAAGGAATGATGCTTGATAAAGATACTATCCCGACGCACGAATATATTGTAAAACGCTTGAATGATTACGGATTAGCTTATATTCATTTAACAGAGCCTTTTACGCCAGTAGATGATATTCCTTTTGCGGTAACAGAAGTTGCAAAACATTTTAGACCTTTATATAATGGTACATTAATCATTAATAAAAGTTTCACAAAGGAGACCGGAATTAAAGTTATTGAAGATGGCTATGCTGATTTAGTGGCTTACGGAGTGCCATTTATTGCTAATCCAGATTTAGTGGCGCGTTTTGAAGCAGATGCTCCTTTGAATGCTCCTGATCAAGCAACTTTTTATACGCCTACTGAGAAAGGTTATACTGATTATCCATCAATGACAAAATAAACATTATTTTAAGAATTACATTTTATAAATAAGCCCGCGTGAAGCGGGCTTATTACTTTTTAAGAAAAAACAGATCGAGAAGAAGTTCACATTAAATAGTGCTCAAATTCTATTTTTATCGAAGTTTGTTATTAAGGCTGCTCCATCCGCCACCATTGTAAACTGATGTGTACCCTTTAGATTTTAAAATTCCCTTTGCTGATGCACTTCTCATTCCTGAGGCGCAACACGTAATAATTACTTTATTTTTATCTTTTAGTTTACCCAAATTACTGCTTAAAGTATCAAGAGGTATATTTATTGAGCCGTTAACATGTCCGCCTGAATATTCTCCTTTACTACGAACGTCAACTATGATCGCTCCTTGCTTCACTAATTCAGCATAATTAGTACTTGGTCCAAAACCAAATAATTTTTTAATTGCGTCTATCATTTTTTTTAGTTTGTTCGTGATTGATAATAATTTACATCTAACCAAGAACCACCATTGTAACAGTCGATTCCTTTTTGAGAAAGATAGTGCTGCGCTTGTCCGCTTCTATTTCCTGATGCGCAACATAGAATTAAAGGTGATTTTAGATTCTCTATTTCTTCCATTCTCTCTTGTAATTCCGCTAGTGGAATATTAATGGAGTCTGCAACGTGACCGCCCATAAACTCTTCATGTGTGCGAACGTCGACGATCGTGCAGTTTTTTTCTTTTATCAAATTTTCAATTTTCATATTTTTTTAAATTACCGTATTTATGATTATGACTGATTGTTTCAAATTCACAATGTCAATTTATATATTACAAAAGTAATGCAACAAAGAGTATTCGAAGGTAACTTTTGTTACACAAGAGAATTTTATTTAAATTTTTAATTGAAAAAAAATATGGTGACTTGAAGGTACAGTTTTCTTTTCGAAAGGTTGAGAAGAATCTTTTAGTAATAAAGAAAATATAATTTTTATACTCCACGATCGCTTTAGATTAACAAATCATAAATCGCAGTTAAATTCCATTTTAGACGGCTCTTCTGGTATGCGTAGATGTAATAATATAAATTTTTTAATAGTATATTCGTAAAAAAAAAATATGCGTTTTACATTTTATATCTTCATTTTAGCGATGCCTTTTCTGTTTTTAAATTGTAGTTCAAAAAAAAATTCAAATGTTTCCTACTTGGAAAATAGTGCAAAAGATAGTCCAAATGCGCCTAAAATGAATGTTTTTACAGCTCGTAAGTCCACTACTAAACAAGCTCCCGTTCTAATTTTTATTCATGGAGGAAATTGGAATAGTGGAAGGAAAGGAACTTATGATTTGTTAGGTAGAAATTTTGCTAGTGAAGGAATAGTAACTGTGATTCCCGATTATACTTTAAGTCCAGATGCAAGCTATGATGTGATGACTAAGCAAATAGCTGCTGTTATTAAATGGGTTCAGAAAAATATTAGTGAATATAATGGTGATCCAAATCAAATTTTTATAACTGGTCACTCTGCGGGAGGGCATCTGGGAGCGCTCGCTGTGATGAATACAAAATATGGAATTGATCCTAAAACTATTTCTGGGATTATTTTAAATGATGCTGCTGGATTAGATATGAAAAACTATTTAGAGGGAAATCCGCCTACTGTTAAAGATGATTATTTGGCAACATGGACTTCTGATCCAGTAAAATGGAAAGACGCTTCTCCAATTTATTTTTTAAATAAGAACACACCGCCTTTCCTAATCTATGTTGGTGATAAAACCTATAATTCGATAAAAGTTGCAAATAGCCGTTTTTTAAATGCGTTGAAACCATTTCAGCCTGAGGTTCAAACAATTCGTTTAAATAAAAGACATGTGCCAATGGTGCTACAATACTTCAATCCTTGGAGTGATCGATTTGATGAAACTATTTCATTCATAAATGCTCAAAAAAAATAAACACTAATTTTTGTTATTGGCAGCTGTTCCATGATTTTGGATTAAACTTTTACGAAATTGATGATAGATTATTTATTTAATGTAGCGTCTACACTATATTTTCCACTTCCGAGTAAAAACAGGGCAAAGTAGCCGAATAAGTAAATCAAAGCTAATTCTTTAGTTCCCAAGGGATCATTTATGTGAACAATAAATGCAGCAACTACCATGGTTGTAATTAGAGGAATTAATGCTAGTCTTGTCGAAAATCCGATGATTGTCAATATCGAGCAGATAACTTCTGCGAAGACAGCTAAAAATAATGATGCAGGGCTCCCAATACCAAGCGGGTCGCCAAATTCCATATTTCCATTTATCAATTTCATCATTTTTGGAATACCATGACTTAACATTAACAGACCTAAAGAGAGTCTTAATAAAAGTGAAGCAATATCATTGGCGTTGGTAGACCAAGAAGTAGGAGAAAACATTTTATTGCGCATGATATGGATTTTATATTTTTTTCGAAACAAACATAAGAATAATTTTGATTCAGGTGCTTGAAGATAATATTGTTTTTATTTCATCGCTGGAACTTACAATTGTTATTTTGTCACAAGATCACATCAATTAAATAATTTGAATTCTACTTATAGATGAGATAAGGCGACAAGGTATTTGTTTAAAATTAAATGAAATTAATTCGATTATTAATTTTCGAAATAGAGCGATTATAACTAAATCCCAAATCTTAATTAAATTTTCTGTTATGTAATTTTCAAATTGTTGAATTAACCTATCTTTGCGCTCCCGAATGGTCGGGAAAAAAGAGAATTTATTACAAAATTTGTTAGTAGTCCTTATTTAAAAAGGGAACTGCTCGCTGATTAATTCTTTTTATAATGAAACAATTTGAGAGATAGATGAAATTTGATTTATTGAAAACAGACCCGTTATCAAAAGCTAGAGCGGGAACTATTACTACTGATCATGGTGTTATTGAAACGCCTATTTTTATGCCTGTAGGAACTGTTGCTTCTGTAAAAGGAGTGCACCAAAGGGAATTAAAAGAAGATATAAATCCAGATATTATATTAGGAAATACGTACCATTTATATTTGCGTCCGCAAACTGAAATTCTTGAAAAAGCAGGCGGATTGCATAAATTTATGAATTGGGATCGTAATATTTTGACTGATTCTGGTGGATACCAAGTGTATTCGCTTTCAGCAAATAGAAAAATCAAGGAAGAAGGAGTAAAGTTTAAGTCACATATTGACGGATCTTATCACTTTTTTACGCCTGAAAATGTAATGGAAATTCAGCGTACAATTGGTGCTGATATTATCATGGCTTTTGATGAATGTACACCTTATCCTTGCGATTATCGTTATGCGCAACGCTCTATGCACATGACGCACCGTTGGTTAGATCGTTGCATTAATCATTTGGATAAAGTTCCTGTAAAATATGGTTATGATCAAGCATTTTTCCCTATAATTCAAGGAAGTACTTATAAAGATTTACGCCGTCAATCAGCAGAATATATTGCAAATTCAAATCAAGTTGGTAATGCAATTGGTGGATTGTCTGTTGGAGAACCTGCAGAGGAAATGTACGCCATGACTGAAGTGGTTTGCGAAATTCTACCAGAAGACAAACCGCGTTATCTGATGGGAGTGGGAACTCCAATCAATATTCTTGAAAATATCGCTTTAGGAATTGATATGTTTGATTGTGTTATGCCAACGCGTAATGCTAGAAATGGAATGCTTTTTACAGCTAACGGAACCATAAATATCAAAAATAAAAAATGGGAAGCCGATTTCTCTCCAATTGACGAAATGGGAATGACATTCGTTGATACGGAATATACAAAAGCATATTTAAGACACTTGTTTGCTGCTAATGAATACTTGGGTAAGCAAATTGCGACTATTCATAATCTTGGTTTTTATATGTGGTTGGTTCGTGAAGCTAGAAAACATATATTAGCGGGTGATTTCAAGCCTTGGAAAGAAATGATGGTTAAAAATATGAATCAGCGATTATAATATATTTGAGTCAGGTTTTAGATTTCTACTTAACGAAATATAAAACCTGAAACTTTAAACTTGGTGCAAAATATGCTTACAATAATTGATAAATACATCCTAAAGAGATATTTAGCCACATTTTTGGTGATGTTATTGTTGTTTATTCCCATTGGAATTGTCGTTGATGTTGCTGAAAAGATCAATAAAATTCTTGAGAATAAAGTGCCAATCATGGAGGTTGCATTTTATTATTACAACTTCACCGTTTATTTTGCAAGTTCACTTTTTCCTATATTTCTATTTTTATCGGTGATTTGGTTTACTTCAAAACTGGCAAATGATACTGAGATAATTGCTATTTTAAGTTCAGGAATTTCGTTTACTCGCTTTTTAAGGCCTTATATTATAGGTGCTTCAATTGTTTCTATTTTTGTTTTACTTATGGGATTCTTTGTAGTTCCAGCGGCTAGTGAGGGATTTAACAATTTTAGATATACATATTTAAAAGGAGGAGGCAAGGAAGCCATGCGAGGGAATAGCACTGATGTGTATCGCCAAATAAGTGATGATGAATTTATCTACGTTAATAGTTTTAATACAGAATCTAAAACTGCTTTTAATTTTTCATTAGAGAAATTCAAAAAACAAAAATTAGTTCATAAAATTACTGCAAGTAGAATAAAGTGGAATCCGAAAGAGAAGAATTATACGATGTATGATTATTCAAAAAGAACGGTTGGTGAGTTTGACGATAAAATCGAAAAGGCAGCTGAGAAAAAAGCAGTCTTTAATTTTGATTTGGAAGATTTAACTCCTGTAGTCTACATAGCTGAAACCTTAAGTTTAGGAAAACTAAACGCCTTTATAAAAAAGGAAAGAGAACGCGGCTCGTCAAACATCAATGTTTACCTAGTTGTTTTATATAAAAAATATAGTGTACCTATTTCTGCGTTTATACTAACAATTATCGCGGTGGCGGTTTCTTCGATGAAAAGAAGAGGAGGAATGGGAACAAATCTTGCTATTGGAATTGCACTGGCCTTTGCCTTTGTATTCTTTGATAAAATATTTGGTGTACTTGCTGAAAAATCAAGTATACCACCTATGTTAGCCGTGTGGTTACCAAATATTGCCTTTGGAATTTTAGCTATTTATTTATTACGAAATGCAAAGCGATAACTTTAAAAGTTACATAAACCTCCATCTAATTGTTTTTATTTGGGGTTTCACTGCCATTTTAGGCGCTTTAATTACAATTAATGCAGATGCTTTGGTCTGGTATCGAATGATTTTTGCAGCTGTTTTTCTAGGTGCATTTTTGGTTTACAAAAAGAAACCTTTTAGAATTCCATTAAAATCATTTCTTAAATTGATTTTTGTCGGACTTTTAATCGCGCTGCACTGGATCTTTTTTTTCAAAGCAATTCATGTCTCAAATGTCTCCATTACATTATCGGTCTTTTCATTAGGTGCTTTTTTCGCTTCCATTTTAGAGCCACTTTTTTATGGTCGAAAGGTTTTATGGTATGAAGTATTCTTCGGATTGATTATTATTGCTGGATTAGCACTGATCATGAAAGTCGAAATAAATTATCTTGATGGAATGTTATATGCTCTAGCAGCAATTATACTCGGAGTTTTGTTTACGCTAATGAATGGAAAATTGATAGCAGATCACGATCCATCAGTGATTTCATTCTACGAATTTTTATCAGGTGCTTTTTTTATATCAGTTTACTTCCTGTTTCAGCAAAAAATCACTGTTGATTTCTTTGTGTTAACGACTAATAACTGGATATTAATATTGGTTTTAGCATCTGTTTGTACCGCTTATGCCTTTACAGCATCGGTAAAAGTAATGCAGAAATTGACGCCTTACACGGTAATGTTAACTACAAACCTAGAACCAGTGTACGGCATTATATTGGCTTATTTTATTCTTGGAGGAAAAGAAAAAATGAGTTTTGAGTTTTATATTGGTGCCATAATTATAGTTCTGACTGTTATACTAAATGGTGTTATTAAACAATATCAAAAGGTAAAATTAAAGAAAGATATGAGCACTTTGTAGAATTCATTTTTTACATTTTAATAAACAAATAGCCATTTTGAACGATTAAAAATTTTATATTTGCCAATCGAAATAAAACAAAAACGCAAAAATCCTATGGAATATTTAGATTTTGAGCTTCCAATAAAAGAACTAGAAGAGCAGTTAGATAAATGTCTTATAATCGGACAGGAATCAGATGTTGATGTAACGAATACTTGCAAGCAAATCAACAAAAAACTAGAAGAAACCAAAAGAAGTATATATAAAAACTTGACTGCTTGGCAGCGAGTTCAATTATCAAGACATCCTAGTCGTCCATACACAATGGATCACGTACGTGCTTTGTGTGGTGATACATTCTTAGAGCTTTTTGGAGACAGAGGTTTTAAAGATGATAAAGCCATGATAGGTGGTTTAGGAAAAATTGATGGACAGTCGTTTATGATTGTTGGTCAACAAAAAGGTTTTAATACTAAAACGCGACAGTTCCGTAATTTTGGTATGGCAAATCCAGAAGGCTATAGAAAAGCCTTAAGATTAATGAAGATGGCAGAGAAATTTGGTATTCCTGTATTAACATTAATTGATACTCCAGGAGCTTATCCAGGATTAGAAGCTGAAGAGCGTGGTCAAGGAGAAGCAATTGCTAGAAATATATTTGAAATGGTTCGTTTAAAAGTACCGATCATTACTGTCATTGTAGGTGAAGGTGCTTCTGGTGGAGCATTAGGAATAGGTGTTGGTGATAAGGTTTATATGATGGAAAATACTTGGTATTCTGTTATATCTCCAGAATCTTGCTCTTCAATTTTATGGAAAAGCTGGGAATATAAGGAGCAAGCTGCTGAAGCTTTGAAACTGACTTCTGCAGATATGAAAAAACAAAAATTAGTTGATGATATCATTCCAGAACCTTTAGGTGGAGCTCACTATGATAGAGAAACTGCTTTTAAGACGGTTGAGCAGTATATAATGAAAGGGTATAATGAGTTGAAAGACTTATCAACAGAGAAATTAATCGCTAAGCGAATGGAGAAATACTGTGATATGGGTGTTTACAGAGAGTAAATAACTTGAATCAAATATATAATCCGTCTCGTTTACAAATGAGACGGATTTTTTTTGGGTTATGAACAAAAAATAGTTGGTTATCAACAATTAAAAGTAATAACTCAACGGCTATCTTTTTTTAATTTTAGTTACTTTCGCTCTATGGAAAACTTTAGAAATATCAGTCCAGTTAAGGTTGATAAAACTACTATAATAAGCCTTGAAAAAGGAAAATTGCAACCGCAAGTTCTTGATTTAGAAGAAGCTGTGTTGGGTGCAATGATGATTGACAAAAAAGGAGTTGATGATGTAATTGACATCTTACAGCCCGACGCTTTCTATAAAGAAGCACACAAATATATCTTTGAAGCTATCGTTCAGTTGTTTACGGAGACGCAACCAATTGACTTGTTAACCGTTTCGGCACAACTAAAGAAAAATGCCAAATTAGAACTTGCAGGTGGTGATTTTTATCTAATTCAGCTTACGCAAAAGATATCTTCTTCAGCACATATTGAATTTCATTCTAGAATTATTCTTCAAAAATTTATACAACGTAGTTTGATTCGAATTTCAACAGAAATTATCGAAGATTCCTACGATGAAACAACAGATGTTTTTGATTTACTAGATCGTGCAGAAACAAAACTATACGAAGTAACGCAAGGAAATATAAAACGTAGTTCTGAAACAGCTCAAAGTTTAGTTTTGCAGGCTAAAAAACGTATTGAGGAAATTGCAGGACAAGAAGGATTGAGTGGTGTAGCTACTGGATTTGATAAATTAGACAAGATAACTTCGGGTTGGCAACCAAGCGATTTAATTATTATTGCTGCGAGACCAGCAATGGGGAAAACAGCTTTTGTCTTATCGATGGCAAGAAATATGGCAATCGATTATGGTATGCCTGTCGCATTATTTTCGCTTGAGATGGCATCTGTCCAATTAATTACTCGTTTGATTTCATCAGAAACAGGTTTGTCATCAGAGAAACTGCGTACTGGTAAATTAGAAAAGCACGAATGGGAACAATTAAGTACCAAAGTTAAAAATTTAGAAAAAGCACCTCTTTACATTGATGATACTCCATCTTTATCAATTTTTGATTTACGTGCCAAAGCGCGACGATTAGTTTCACAGCATGGAATTAGGATCATTATTGTCGATTATTTGCAATTGATGACCGCTGGAGGAAATGGAAAAGGTGGTGGAAATAGGGAGCAAGAGATATCAACAATTTCTAGAAACTTAAAAGCTTTAGCAAAAGAACTGAATGTGCCAGTAATTGCGCTGTCTCAGCTGTCGCGTGCGGTTGAAACTCGTGGATCTAGTAAAAGACCCTTATTATCAGATTTACGTGAATCTGGAGCGATTGAGCAGGATGCAGATATCGTTTCTTTTTTATATCGTCCTGAGTATTACAAAATTGATGAGTGGGATGATGACGAAGCTTCTCCTACTGCAGGTCAAGCCGAAATTATGATTGCAAAACACCGTAACGGTAGTATTGAAAATGTAAGATTGAAATTTATTGGACATTTAGGAAAGTTTGATAATCTCGAAGATCATAGCGGTAATTATGATGATTTACCTTCAAGTATGAATCAGGATGACAATCCTTTTACAACTAAAAACTTACCATCGCCAAATGAAGCCTTTGGAAGTAATTTTAATGATCCAGAAGATGATAGTGATGTTCCTTTTTAAGGAATACCAAAGATATTTTAAAATCCGTTTTCTTAACAAAGAAGACGGATTTTTTTTATCTTTTAAGTTCTGTAAATTCGTTTATCTTTGAAATAAAAACAAACTGCCATGCTTTTATCACGGTTACTCTGGATCTTAATTTTGCTTGCTTCCTTTTCAGTTAGAGGTTCTTTTATTTTGATTCCAATGGATGAAACCACGCAACAAAATCATTTGAAGGCGTACGGAATAACTTTTTGGTGCTTGGATAAAAATTATAAAGCGAGCTGGTTACTCAATTATCGTGGTGGCTCTTTCTTACTTCCAGATGCAGTTGAAATTAGAAAGGAATGTCAAATACGAGGCGTTAATTTCGAAGTTATTTCTGATGCTGAACAAATTTCTATTTTGAATGAAATTGCAAGTCCTTCTCAAAATATGGAATCAGTGGTATTAGAGAAAGCACCAAAAATTGCTGTTTACACTCCAAAAGGAAAGCAACCGTGGGATGATGCCGTTACATTAGTACTTACCTACGCTGAAATTCCTTTTACAGCTGTTTATGATGAAGAAGTTTTAGGTGATCAGTTAGTGCTTTACGATTGGTTGCACTTACATCATGAAGATTTTACCGGACAATATGGCAAATTTTACGGTTCCTACAAAAATGTTCCGTGGTACATTGACCAAAAGAAGGAAGCCGAAAATTTAGCTGCAAAATTAGGATATTCGAAAGTATCTGAAGAAAAGGGAGCTGTAGCCAAAAAAATTAGAGATTTCGTTGTTGGTGGTGGATTTATGTTTGCTATGTGCTCTGCAACTGACAGTTTTGATATTGCATTAGCAGCTGATGGATTGGATATTTGTGAGGCAATGTTTGATGGGGATGCAAGCGAAGGAAATTATCAATTGAAAATTAATTTTAGTAATTCTTTTGCGTTTAAAGATTTTACTTTGGAAAGAAGACCAGAAGTTTATGAGTTCTCAGATATTGATATGACATCAAAACGAAAGCTTCCCGCTGCCAAAGATTATTTTACGTTAATGGAGTTTTCTGCAAAATGGGATCCAATTCCGAGCATGCTTTGTCAAAACCATACACAATTAGTAAAAGGGTTTATGGGACAAACTACCGCATTTGATGCTGCACTTATCAAGTCGAATGTGTTAACTATGGGAACTTGTGAGATAAACGGTGAAGCGCGCTACATTCATGGACAAAAAGGAAAAGGAATGTTTACTTTCTACGGCGGTCACGATCCAGAAGATTACGAACACCAAGTAGGTGATGCTCCTACAGTATTAGATTTACATCCAAATTCACCAGGATATCGATTGATTTTAAATAATGTTTTATTTCCAGCAGCAAGAAAGAAGAAAATGAAAACGTAATTTTTGGGTTGAGGTATAAATTATTTTGGTTGTCTTTTATCTTTTAGATATTTTCAAATGATCATTTTTAATTTACGGAGAATTCAAACCAAATTGGAATGTGATCTGAAATTTTTCTAGCCTCTTTTAGTTTAGTGAAACTTTTATAGAAGGGAATGACACCTGAGTTAATGTACCTAACTTTAGCAATATTGAAATACATGTTGTCAAACTCTGATGCTAAACATAGATCCTCACGACATTCTTTTTTGAGTGATGTTTTTTGTCCTATTAAAATAGATTGATAGCCCATTTTCTTCAAAGGATTAAAAACGGTATGCGATTGCGGACAATTGAAATCTCCAGCAAAAATTAAATTTAGATCAGGATATTCCGCTGGTAAAAACTTAAAATATTTAATTTCAGTTTCCGGCTGTCTATTTTTAGTGATCGCATGAAAATTAACTACCGTAAATTCTTTGCCCTGATATTGAAAAGTACAGAAGTAAGGCTCCCTATCAATCTCTAAATGGTATTTTTGTTCCAGCCAAGCTTTTCCTATTTGCTTTACTTTGCTTGTTCTCCAAATAAACGCGTAGCGTTCCGTTTTATAAGCGCTACTGCTTGTTGGGTCGCTAATCGTATAATCCCATTCAGCTCCTTTAAGATTCAGTTCATCTGCTAATCTCGCTACTGCTTGTGCGCCACCATAACCTGCAACCACTTCTTGTATGGTGATAATGTCATAGTTTTTAATTGTGTCAGCGATGTAAACGATTGTAGAATCTGATTTTGATTTGCCTAAGTTTTCGATGTTCCAAGAGAGGAGTTTGACTTGTGCTGATAATGTAGTAGAAAAGCAAAGTAATAATAATATTATAGTAAATGCTTTGGTATAATTGATTTTTAAACTGTATATCATTCCTGCTCTAGTAATTTAAAGTTACTGTCTAAAACACTTATACTTTTTTTAAGTTACTACAATAGTACTAAATAAATAATTGTCTCTTGTTATAATAATGCACTAGTGCTTATATTTTAAAACGAAACTTTTACTATTTCAGATTATCATGAATCAAGTAGAAATTAGTAATTAGATATTTATATTTTTTTATTACTTGGATAGTTTGAATGATTATTGTTAAAATGTAGCTAATTAATTTCAAGCTCAAGTGACAATAAATTAATTTATATTAACATCTAAGGCTATTAATTTGCAATTCTATAATCATAAACGCGCTTTCGTATAAGATTTACGATGTTTATGTTTTCATTTTTAAGTTCGACAGGAAACTTCATTTTAAAAATAGTACCGTTTTTCAAACGTATTTTTAAATCGTAACCTTTGTAGTAATTCATCTTGATTATCGTAAGAATGATTAATCCAGGTGGGATAAGAAGTGCAATATCATGTGATATGAAGAACAAGAAAACACTAAGAAGAAGTACCGATAAAAGTAAAAAAACAGCATTATTAAAATTTGATGATTTCCGAACAGTAATGTAGATTGCATCAAGATCAGAAAACATTATTTCTTTTTTTACTGTTTTCTTAGAAATAGCAATTAATCTGTTTTTCTCGATATTCAGAATTTCGAAAGTGTGTGTTAGGTTCATTTTATAATTATGAATAAAGATTAAATAGTGGTTTTGTTTGCTTTTTATTTTAAAGTGCAAAAATTTTATTTATAATCAAATGGTTGAATGGTAATTAGGAAATGGTCTATTCACAATACTACTCATAGTTTTTTAGACGCTATTTTGTTTTCTAGAGAAAGTGTAAATTAACATCAATTTTTGCGAGTCGGCAATACCCACTTTTAGTGATATTCTTACAAATTTTTATAAATTTTATGAGTGATTCAATCATTGTTTTGTAGCATTATAAATTTAATTTTTGAGTGCAATTTTAATGACGGTGTCTCAAACTATTATTTGTAATTATAAAGCATTAAGCTTTAATTTCTTACTTGGATTTTTTAAAATTTAAATTATTATGGTTTATCTATTTTTCCAAATGCTATGAACTAAACAAAATATGAATACTGCACCTAATATGATGATGAAAATTTGAGCCGAAAATAGTAGATCGAAAGTGAATAATGACATTTGGTTTGCTTTAGAGATTTACTTTCGTTGGTAATGAATTCCTATTTAAATTTTTGGTCTTTAGAAAACCATTATTCTGCTTTAACATTTTTTCTATAAAAAATTTTTCCCTTTTTATGTCTGCTAAATGAATGTGATTCAGTAAAATTTTTATTTTCTAGTATATAATCGATGTTAATTTTCTTTTTGTGTTTTTCAAAATAGTTAATCTTTTCACCTTCATTATTTAGTTTTTCTGTCTTTACACCTTTGCTAACTTTTGAGGATGATTCTACTGTTTCGTAGGTCGTTTGCAAAAGGTCTTGTTTTATAGATTTAGAATTGTAAATTACTTTAATGCTGTAGCACAATATGAAAGCGAAGATTAGTCCAACTACAATATATTTTTTCACTTTATTTATGGTTTATCTTTTGAAATATGGATTATTTCTATTGTAACTCTCTCAATTTTAATTTGTTATTATCTTTTCTAACGGAATATTCTGATGTTAAATGTTAAAAACTATCTGTCCAGAAATTATAATTGATTGTATGAAATGATAGTTTAGAACTTAAATTGATTTTGGTATTAGAACTCATCAAAACTACTGATATGGAAAGATTTAAGTTTACGGGAAACCGTAAAGCGAGAAAAAAATTAATTTTATAACTAAATTAATGTAATTAGCGTCATAACATTAACGACATAAATTAGATTTGAATTATCCGAAATGCTTTTTATTTAGTCTATTGATGAAGGGAACAACCTTTTTTTTTAAGAAGTAGAAATAATAATAAAAAGCACTTTTTAAAATTATTTTAGAGATTGAAGTGTAGTAGTATTTTAAAGAATGTGGAGAAGCGATCTAATGTGTTGTAAGTTAATTAGTTAATCAGGTTTTCTAAGTTGAAAATTTATAGAAAATTCGATAAACATTAAATATTTTTAATTGCAGTTTTATTTAATGTACTACTAAGTCCAAAGATTCGAACCCATTGTAAAAAAAATGTCATTTATATAGTTAGACGCAGTAATGCTATAATTGTTTTACTATTTGAAGAGAGCAAATGAACTTGCGGCTTTGAATAGTTTAGAATGAATGTTAGGCTAAAGTTCTCACAATTAAATGTAAATTATTTATACTAAACCAAGATCTTTAGTAATAGCAATCAGATGCACATTATTAGTAGCTTTGAAATATATTTTAAGTTTATTAACGCGCTTTTCTAGACTGCTGTTCCCATTAGGTTTTATTTCAGAATTTTTGAATTCTGCTGAAATATCTTCAATTGTTAATCCTTTCGCTAGTGACTTTAAAAGTAAAATATCGTACCGCTCAATCTCAAGTAGAGTGTTAGTTCTTAAGTTTCTTTCTATTTCGTTTGAAACTATTATTTCTTCATTATTACACAAACGATTTATTGTAGATTCAAGTTCTTGAATGCTATCTCGTCCTTTGCATACGTAAGCATTTATTCCTAAATTAGTGTACAATGATTTAATTCGGAAAGATTTGTCTTCAATTGAAAAGACGATTGTCTTTATAGTTGGTTGCACCTTTTTTATCGCCTCGATAAGTTCTTCTCCTGATGTAAGTTTGTCGTCTCTATGATCTCTTTTGAATGATAAATCGCTAATGATTAAATCATAAGGCAAACCGTCATGCAGTGCTTTTTTAATTTTTAAAAACGCGTCATCACAATATTTACTATGGTTGATTTCATTAATACCTAACTTTTGTAATAATTGAATTATGGCAAAACTAATAGTATCTAAATCTTCAGCAATTAAAACTTTGGTAAACATAACTTTTTCAATTAGATGGGAAGAACAATTTTCGTTTTGAATCCTTTATTGGATTTACTGTCAAAAGTAATTGTTCCGTCCATAGCTTGAATACGGTTTTCCACATTTTGAAGACCATTTTTCAAAATTATTTTATCAAGTTCTAATCCAACGCCATTATCACTGTAGTCCAACTGTAATTTATCGTCTATTTTTTTGAAAGTTAAAACAACTAATGAGCTTTTACTATGCTTTTTCATGTTCACTAATAGTTCTTGGATTACGCGATAAATAGTAATCTTTTTAGTTTCGTCAATATTTAACCAGTTAACTTCTTCCAATCCATTAATTATAATATTTAAGGAAGTCGTATTAAATCCAGACATCATTTCCTTGAGATTTGGCACGAATGAAACTCCAGTTTCAATGCTGCTATTTTCTCTTGAAATGTTTCGTGTTCTCGAATAAATGGTATCTAGATTGGTAAGTAAAGTTTCTTTATTTTCAATGGTAGATAAATCTTGTGTTTCAGTAAAAGCCATCGCTTGATATACATCGTTTGCTAACTCATCATGTAATTTTTTGGCAATTCTGATTTCGGTTTTGTAAGATATTCTTATTTTTTCTTTCTTGCTTTTTTGAAATAAAAAATAGTAAATAAAACTACCGATAACGGTAATAAGTCCAACAACCAAATAAAGTAATAAATTCTTATTTTTTTGTTTTTCTAATTGAAGTGCAGACTCTATTTTTTGCGTTCTAAGATTAATATTTTCTTCTTTTTCTTTTTTAGAATCATATTTTATTTTGGCAAATTGTTTTTTAGAATTTTGTCTGACTTTTTGAATACTATCGTTCAGATGCAAGTAAGCTAAAGCAAATGATTTTAAATCATCTCCTGTATTTTGCTCTATTAAGCTTTTTAAAAATTTGAGACGTATTTCAATGACATTTAGTATTGTAGCTTTTTCTAAACCAAGAAGTAAGTAAGTATTAGATAAGTTTGGATTTTTCTTTTTGTAATATTCTGATAAATTATAATAGCTCGATAATAATCCCCAGTTATCTTTAATTTCCTTTCTGAGTTCTAAACCTTTGTTTAAAAGTGGAAGTGCTTTTGCATTATCTAGTTTAAAGTAATTGTTACCTAGATTATCGACAACATAAGCATAATGTTCTGGATTATTTATAAGCTCTTTTTTTTGAATTAATGGTAAGAGAATTTCAACTGCTTTTTGATAATTGCCTTCTTCCGTGTAAGCTAAACTTATATTATTAATAATATGACATCTTATTAGCTCGTCTGTTTTTGAATTTATAGCTTTTTTTAAATAAAATATAGCATTTTTGTTATCAAAGGTCAATAAGTAATTATTTCCTAAGCCTATATATAAGTTAGTTTCTCCATAAGGATATTTGTTGTTATTTTCAAGGAAAGGTAATGCCTCTACGCTAGTATCTTCGCTTCCGGAATAATCTCCCTGTTTGCGCTGCATTTCAGCCATCCATGATAATGAGTGAATGATTATCGAAGTGTCTTTTTGTATTTCTGCAGTATATCTTGCTTTATTAAAATAGTAATAAGAACTATCAAAATTACTGTTATCATTACTCTTATAACCAAGTTCAAGATACTTATTTATAGTGGTCCTGTCTCTTTTTTTAGGTAATTCAGGTATTTCTTTAGCACATGAATTCAACAGTAGAGTAAGAATTATTACTACGTTAATACAAATGAGAGGATATTTGTTATTTGAATTCATTGCACGAAATTACTGAAATTAATATTTAAAAGAACACCTATTAATTATTTTAGTTTTATATTTCGTTATAAATTAAAAAACCCCATCTCGCATTGCGGATGGGGTTTGTATAAGTAAGTAATCTAAATTATGTTGATAAAACGTTTATTTTACTTTATTAAGTATTGCTTTGAAAGCTTCTGGGTGATTCATAGCTAAATCTGCAAGAACTTTACGGTTCAATTCGATATTATTCTTTTTCACCTGACCCATGAATTGAGAATAAGACATTCCTTCTAATCTAGCTCCAGCGTTAATACGCTGAATCCATAATGAACGGAAATTTCTTTTATTCACTTTTCTATCACGGTAAGCGTAGCACATTGCTTTCTCTACCGCGTTCTTAGCAACTGTCCAAACGTTTTTACGTCTACCAAAGAAACCTTTGGCTTGCTTCATTATTTTTTTTCTTCTTGCTCTTTTTGCAACTGAATTTACCGATCTTGGCATAATTTTATTGTTTTTTTGTAGCAGGCGGCTTGAATTTAATCAAAAGCACTTAATGGCCATACTCCAAGGTTATTTTAAATTGTTTTAACCTAAAGAAATCTTTAGTCAAATGTCAAAAGTCGGATGTCGAAAGTAATTAACTTTAGACTTTAAGACTTTCTAACTTTAGACTTATTAGATAATTCTTAATTGTTGTTTAATACTTTTCATATCTGTTTTGTGAACTAGCGCAGTATGTGTCAATGCTAATTTACGTTTTTTAGATTTTTTAGTCAAGATGTGACTTTTAAAAGCATGCTTTCTTTTAATCTTTCCAGAACCAGTAACTTTAAAACGTTTCTTGGCGCTAGATTTGGTTTTCATTTTAGGCATTTTTTCCTAGTGTTTTAATTTATTCTTACTTACTTATCTTCTAGTCTTAAAGTAGAAAGTTTTAAAGTCATAAAGTGAAAACTTTAGACATTACAACTTGCGACTTTGGACTTATTTATTTCTTCTTCTTAGGAGCAATGAACATAATCATTCTCTTTCCTTCTAGAACCGGCATAGCTTCTACTTTACCAAATTCTTCTAGATCTGTTGCTAATCTTAATAATAAGATTTGACCTTGATCTTTATAGATAATAGAACGTCCTTTAAAGAAAACGAATGCTTTTAACTTAGCACCTTCTTTTAAGAATTTCTCTGCGTTCTTTCTCTTAAATTCATAATCATGCTCATCTGTTTGTGGTCCAAAACGGATTTCTTTAACAGTAACTTGAGTAGATTTTGCTTTTAGGACTTTATCACGTTTCTTTTGTTCATAAACAAATTTCTTGTAGTCCATTATTTTACAAACTGGCGGCTCAGCATTAGGTGAGATTTCAACTAAATCCAATTCGAATTGATCTGCCAATCTTAGCGCTTCTGTAAGTTTAAAAACTCCAGGCTCTATATTTTCACCTACAAGTCGTACTTCTTGTATACCACGAATAAGGCCGTTTATTCTATGGGCATCTTTTTTTTCTACGCGAGGTTGGTAACCTCTGTTGCTTCTTATTGCTATGACTTTATAATTTAAGTTAAACTGTAAATACTTTTAATGTTTTGCTGATTTCATCATTTACAATTGCAGCAAATTCATCGATTGTAATTGTAATATTTCCTTTCCCTTCTTGACCGTGACGACGGATAGAAATTGTTCCATTTTTCTCTTCTTCTTCACCTACGATTAACATGAATGGGATTTTTTGCATCTCTGCATCCCTAATTTTCTTGCCTATAGTCTCGTTTCTGTTATCAATGAGGGCGCGAATTTCGTGATTTTCTAGCAAATCTAAAACTTTTTTCGCATATATTTCATATTTCTCGCTCAAAGACAATATTATAGCCTGTTCTGGTATTAACCAAAGTGGGAAATTCCCTGCTGTATGTTCTAATAATATTGCTATAAAACGTTCCATTGAACCAAATGGAGCTCTGTGAATCATCACAGGTCTATGTAATTCATTGTCAGAACCTTTGTATGTCAAATCAAAACGTTCTGGTAAGTTATAATCTACCTGAATTGTACCTAACTGCCATTGTCTTCCTAAAGCATCTTTTACCATGAAATCCAGTTTTGGACCGTAGAAAGCAGCTTCACCATATTCAATAACAGTATTTAATCCTTTATCGGCTGCAGCGCTTATGATCGCATTCTCTGCTTTTTCCCAATTCTCATCAGTACCAATATATTTTTCTCTATTTTCTTTGTCTCTCAATGATATCTGAGCTGTGAAATTTTCGAAACCTAAAGAACCAAATACATAAAGTACCAAGTCAATTACTTTTTTAAATTCCTCGTCTAATTGATCAGGCGTACAAAAAATATGTGCATCGTCTTGAGTAAAACCACGTACACGGGTTAAACCATGTAATTCACCACTTTGTTCGTACCTGTAAACAGTACCAAACTCAGCATAACGCTTTGGTAAATCTTTATATGACCACGGACGTACATTATAAATTTCGCAGTGATGCGGACAGTTCATCGGTTTTAATAAAAACTCTTCACCTTCATGCGGAGTTGTTATTGGTTGAAAACTATCAGCTCCGTATTTTGCATAGTGACCGGAAGTTACATATAATTCTTTCTGACCAATATGTGGAGTAACCACTTGCTCGTAACCTGCTTTTTTCTGTGCTTTTTTCAAGAATTGCTCTAAACGCTCTCTTAAAGCAGCTCCTTTTGGTAACCATAAAGGTAAACCTTGACCAACTTTTGCTGAAAAAGCAAATAATTCAAGTTCTTTACCTAATTTTCTATGATCTCGACGTTTTGCTTCTTCAAGTAACGCTAAGTATTCTGTCAGATCTTTTTGTTTAGGGAATGATGTTCCATAAACACGAGTCAATTGCTTATTTTTCTCATCACCACGCCAGTAAGCGCCAGCAACACTCATGATTTTCATCGCTTTGATAATCCCAGTGTTTGGAATATGCCCACCACGACATAAATCAGTAAAAGTATCATGATCGCAGAATGTAATTGTTCCGTCCTCAAGATTTGTGATTAATTCTGTTTTATAAACGTTGTCTTTGTATAATTCTAAAGCTTCTGCTTTAGTTACAGGGCGTAATTTAAACTCATGTTTTCCTCTTGAAATTTCAAGAACGCGGTCTTCAATTTTTTTGAAATCAGCATCTGTAATTTTATGATCTTCAAAATCAACATCATAGTAAAATCCATTAGAGATTGCTGGCCCAAGAGTTAATTTAATTCCTGGATACATTTCTTCTAAAACTTGCGCCATAACGTGCGAAGTAGAATGCCAAAAAGCTTTCTTACCATTCTCGTCGTTCCAAGTAAATAATGTAAGATTTCCGTCCGTTGTCAATGGAGTAGAGGTTTCAATAGTTGTACCATTAAAAGAAGCTGAAATTACATTTCTAGCAAATCCTTCACTAATGCTTTTTGCAACATCCATAGGAGTTACATCAGAAGCATACTCTCTAATTGACCCATCGGGTAAAGTAATCTTAATCATTTTTTAAAATTTTATGAATGCAAAGATAGATTATTAGGAAAAGACAAGCAATAAATAGGTGATGTTTGTTAGTCTAAACTTTACAAAATAACGAAGTATTTTAAAAATGATCTGTTAATAAGGTAGTAGTTCACTCTTTTAACGATATTAACTGATAAAAAATTTAAAAATAGTATTTTTTGACAACTGCAAAACTATCAATTTTACAAGTCAATTTTTCTTAATTCGATGTAGTTTCTATTTAGTTTTTTTAGAAGAATTCCATAAATTAATTGATAAAAAAGCCATACAGCGCCAATTAAAAATGCAATGAAAAACAACATTAGAACACAGATTAAAACCATTTTTCCACCCGGACTATTTGCAGCTTCATTTTGGAATTCATTAAAGAATACTATTACTGAAACAACAAAAACTAGCATTAGATTGAAAATAATGTAATAGCGCACAGTTTTCCTAGTATTTAATATGCATTCCATCAACTTTTTTGTATTCGAAGTAACAGTAATAGAACGGTAATTTCTATAAAATAAATACATAAAAAATAATGCCACTCCATAGCTTAAATAATCTAAAAAGCTAATTAGTATCTCAACTATTGGTGATTCACTCGTTTTTTCAGTTGGCATTAAATAACTTAATGAATTCAATACTATAAATTCTAATATACTAATTATAAAAATCCACTTCACAATGGAAGATGATCTTTTATGAATCATTTTATAAATGTCATTTTCCGATACTTGCGCAAAAGAATTATCGATCTTTTGCCAATCCTTTTTTAATAAATCCAGCTCTTTCATATTCCTAATGGATTTAATATTTTTTTTAATTTCCCTTTTATCCTATTCATTTTTACACGAGCATTAACTTCGCTAATCCCTAGTGTTTCTGATATTTCATGATAATCCTTATCTTCAAGATACATAAATATCAACGCTTTCTCAATGTCATTTAGTTGGTAAACCGCCTTATACATCAATTTCATTTGTTCTTCTTCTTCATAATCATACTCTACATCATTCAGGAAATGCTGCCTTCCTTCAAATTCTACTGTATTTATGGAGCGCTTTGTTTTTCTGTACAGCGTAATTGCGGTATTCAGTGCTACTCGATAAGCCCAAGTGGAGAATTTACTATCACCTCTAAACTTCGGGAATGCTTTCCACAACTGAATCGTGATTTCTTGGAACAAATCCTTGTGGGCATCATCGTCATTAGTATATAACCTACAAATCTTGTGGATTATATTCTGATTTTCACGCAGCTGCTTGACAAAAGAATGTTCTAAATTTTCACTCATATATAGGTTAGTAATCCATTGATGGATTTTGTTACAAAGTAGCGGCTTTTTTTTAGGAGCACATACATATTAATTCAAAAAGTTATTTTGTCCTGCTTTGCGCTGTATCCTTGTTAATTGTGTCGCTACGCACACAATCAGCAAGGGATGTCACTACAATCAGGGCTAAATGACCACGTTTTATTTTCAATACACTCTTGTGACAAAGTCAATTTAGTTAAAAAGTCATTAAAGTTTAACACTTGGTTTTCAATCTACAATCAATCCCGAAAGTTCGGGACACTATTCATCAATCACAAATCAAAAATGTTTTCAATTTAAATATTCGTCAATTGTTTTCAAGACTCGGCTCCCATCTCCTTCGGAGAGGGGTTGGGGGAGAGGATATTACTTCGTATATTAGCAAATCTTAATTTCAGCATCAAGAATCTATATGAATATCCCACATTCAACATTACCTAGAGTAGTTATTATTGGCGGCGGCTTCGCAGGAATTGCATTAGCTAAAAAATTAAAAAATAAAAAAGTACAAGTCGTTCTTTTAGACAAGCACAATTATCATAATTTCCAACCTTTAATGTACCAAGTTGCGACGGGAGGACTCGAAGCAGGCTCGATTGCTTATCCAATTCGGAAAGTGATTCAAGAATATGATGATTTTTATTTCAGACTAACGAATGTTGAAGAAATCGATACGGTCAATAAAAAAGTAATTGCCGAAATAGGAGAGTTGAGTTATGATTATTTGGTAATAGCGACGGGTTCGAAGACTAATTATTTTGGTAACAAAGAAATAGAGCGAAACAGTATGGCTATGAAAACCATACCGCAATCACTAAACATTCGAAGTCTGATATTAGAGAATTTCGAACAAGCAGTTTTAACTAAAGATGTAGCGGAGCAAAATAGTTTAATCAATTTTGTACTCGTTGGCGGTGGACCAACAGGAGTAGAGCTATCAGGCGCTTTGGCAGAAATGAAAAAAGCGATTCTTCAAAAAGATTATCCAGATCTTGATATTGCAAAAATGCAAATCAACCTAATTCAAAGTGGGGATAGAATACTAAACACGATGAGTGAGAAATCCTCTGCAGCAGCCGAGAAGTTTTTAGAAAACTTAGGAGTGAAAATTTGGAAAAATGTTCGTGTCACTAATTACGACGGTCGTACCATAACGACAAATTCCGATTTAACTTTTGAAACTGCAACCGTAATTTGGACTGCGGGAGTACAAGGTGCAATTGTTGCTGGATTAGATAGTAAATCATTAGTTGAAAAAGTAGAAAGAATTAGGGTTAACGAGTTCAATCAAGTGGTAGGTTATAGCGATATTTTTGCTTTAGGCGACATTGCTTCAATGGAGTCAGAATTGTATCCACAAGGACATCCTATGATGGCGCAACCCGCTTTACAACAAGGGAAATTGCTAGGAGAAAACTTAGTGCGATTACTTCAAAATAAACCTATGAAAGCTTTCGAATATAAAGATAAAGGTTCAATGGCAACAATTGGTAGAAATAAAGCAGTGGTTGATTTACCTAACTACAATTTTAGCGGTGTGTTTGCTTGGTTTGTCTGGATGTTTGTTCACTTATTTTCACTAATTGGATTCAAAAATAAAGCAGTAGTTTTCCTGAACTGGGTTTACAATTACATTCGCTTCGACCGTGAAGGTCGATTGATCATTAGACCATATAAAAAGAAAAGTTTCACCACTTTTATAAGCGATGAGATATAAAAAGTATTATTTTTTGAGGTAGTGAGTTAATAGTAATTAGTAACTAGTAATAAGTCTTTGAATGGAATTTAAATAAAGTTTACCTTGTTATTAATTGCTCCAAAATCAAAAGTCAAAAATCGTTAATCTACAATCAAAAATCAAAAATCAAAACTCTCTTTCCTTATAGTAATTCACTAGCAAATTGACATATTTACTATAACTCTCCAAACCGTCTTGCTGCTGATTTACCTTTAAGAATTGGTCATAAAAAGCATGAAAACCTTTGTCAATAATAGTGTCATACTGTTTCCAGAAAAGTTCACTTTCTCGATAGTTTTTTAAAATTCCTGGATGTACAGTTTTTAATAATTCGTCATACACTCTTTCATCTCTTGCATACCAGTTTCCTAAACAATAGCGCAAAGCCATGCTGTAACCAGAATATTGAATGTAATGATTGTCATTTTTTACAGCTGCTAGAAATCCTATAAAATTACATTCACTTTCGCTGGCAAACCCTATTTGGTGTGCCATTTCGTGAGTGGTCGTCATTGGAAAACTATACATCGGACCTAAGTAATTTACTTGGGCCTCATTAGTAAAAGGATTCAAGTATCCACCAAAACCCATATAGGTTAGCGGTAAACTGAATAATGACTTCTTGATACTAGGGCTTTCATAATCGAAGAAAGAATATTGATTAGATAAAGTTTTATATCCATTCAAACTCATCTTAAAAACTTGTTCTTGCGAATAAGGAACTACTACTTTCAAACTATCATTTTTTGTTATCTGAATGTGGACAGCATTTGTTTTAGCGATTATTTTTCTGGTGAAAGCCAAAAGATCGGCATCTGAATAATCACGCTCAATTGACATTTTCTCAAAAAGTGGTTGGCGGTAATAATTAAAACCCCAAAGCAGATGAAAGCAAAAATAAAAAACGGACAGGAAACTCAAAACTCCGATAAGATTGTCTTTCCATTCTTTTTTCCAAGTTCTGCGCTTTTGAATAACCCATTTGATTCCTAATACAATCAAAATAAAATACAGTATGTCGCCAACAGAAAATGGAGTACTCCCTAAAATAATTCGCTCAATTTTAGAAACTATTGGATAGAGGCCATTACTGTAATATTGTTCCACAACTTCGGGAAAGTAAGGAACAATTTTCAGGAATATTATTTGAAAGAATAAAAAGAAGGGGAGAATGTATTTGCTTTTCACGATATGTTTTTTCGAAATGTAAATATAATTACAATATCAATTAGTACCGAAAAAGAATTTAAACTTTGTAACTTTGGATTCTTAAAATGTTAAACCTGAAA
Source organism: Flavobacterium weaverense (assembly GCF_003688495.1). Classification (GTDB taxonomy): domain Bacteria; phylum Bacteroidota; class Bacteroidia; order Flavobacteriales; family Flavobacteriaceae; genus Flavobacterium; species Flavobacterium weaverense. Next base: position 500,381 of record NZ_REFH01000010.1, read on the forward strand.
CAAAAATAAATGAGTATAGAAATAAGAAATCTAGAGCCAAAAGCACTTTGGAATAAGTTTGCTGATTTAAATGCTGTTCCTCGTCCTTCTAAAAAAGAAGATCGCGTAATTGAGTTTATGAAAAATTTTGGCGAAAGCCTTGGATTAGAAACTTTTGAAGATGAAATCCGTAATGTAATTATTCGTAAACCAGCAACGGCAGGAATGGAAAACCGCAAAGCAATTGTGCTTCAAGGACATTTAGACATGGTACATCAAAAAAACTCGGATACCGTTTTTGATTTTGATACCCAAGGAATTGATATGTATGTTGATGGGGATTGGGTTCGCGCAAGAGGAACTACGCTAGGTGCTGATAACGGTCTTGGAGTTGCTGCGATAATGGCAATTTTAGAAAGTACTGATATTCCGCATCCTGCAATAGAGGCTTTGTTTACTATTGACGAGGAAACTGGAATGACTGGAGCGTTGAATCTTAAAGGTGGTGTCCTTCAAGGAGAAATTCTTTTGAATATGGATACTGAAGAAGATGATGAAATCGACATAGGTTGTGCTGGTGGAATTGATGTAACAGCAACTGCAGAATATGATGAAGATGAAACTCCTGAAGGTTCTGTAGGATATACAATTACTGTAAAAGGTTTAAATGGTGGACATTCGGGAATGGATATTCACAAAGGTCTAGGTAACGCTAACAAAATTATGAACCGTTTATTATTTGATGGTTTTGATAATTTTGGACTGCAAATTTCAGAGATTGTTGGTGGAAGTTTACGTAATGCTATTCCGAGAGAAAGTACGGCTAAAGTTATTATTGCTGGTGTTTATGATGAAGCTTTCGTTTTTGATATGCAACAGATCGTAAATGAAATCAAAACTGAATTCAGTACTACAGAGCCGAATTTAGAAGTAGTTTTTGAAAAAATGGATGTAGCTCCCGCTAAAGTGATGCCATCTATTGCGCAATTTTACTTTGTACGAGCTATGTATACGGCTCCTAATGGGGTCTATAGAATGAGCGCTGATTTTGATAATCTAGTAGAAACCTCTAATAATATTGCAAAAGTAATTTTAGGTAATGGACAGCTTACGGTTCAATGCTTAACTCGTTCTTCTGTTGAAACTTCTAAATTTGATTTGTCTAACGCTTTACGTTCTGCATTTGAATTGATGGGCTGTGAAGTAGAGTTTTCAGGATCGTATCCAGGATGGACTCCAAATTCAGAATCAGAAATTCTAGATTTATTGGTACCGATTTACGAAAAACAAAATGGTGAGAAACCAAAAGTGGTGGCGTGTCACGCGGGATTAGAATGTGGAATTCTAGGAACTAATTATCCTGATATGGATATGATTTCTTTTGGACCAACTATTCACGGTGCGCATTCACCAGATGAAAGAGCTAGTATTTCTTCTTCTCAGAAATTCTGGAAATTCGTTCTGGAAATTTTAGCTAATATTCCAGTAAAATAGTTTCTTTTAATAATTTAAAAAAAGCATAATTAATTTCCATTTAGGATTTTAATTATGCTTTTTTATTTTTTAAATACGGTAATCCTTACTCATTATTATCTGCTAAATTATTCTTTAAATGCTCACTGTCCCAACTATGATTAGTTGCAGCAATTTGCGAATAGATATCAGTTTTTAATAATTCTTCTTGCAATTCAACCTCTTCTTTTATAGTGATCATATAAGCCATTTTATCATGACGCTTTTCAGCCAACTTCCGAGTTGTAATTTCGTCATATTTTATAAATTGCTGACCTTGTCTCGTTGCTGAATATTTACGATGACCCAAAGCTACCAAAGCATCAACACCCATATTTACGGCACTAAATAAAGTTTCTCTGTAGATATGTTTGACTTTGTGATCAATTAGTTCATACGCATCATTTCGATTACGCGCCCGAGTTAAAATTTTCAAATGAGGAAAGTGTTTTTTTAATGTTTCGATCACTTGTAAATTCACTGATGGATTGTCAATTGCAGCAATAAAAAGTTTTGCATTTTCGCAACCCGCAGCTTTAAGTAATTCTAGTCTAGTTGCATCGCCGTAATATACTTTGAATCCCATTTTTCGAAGTAAATCAATCCGTTCAGAGTCATAATCTAAAATGGTTAACTTTACTTTATTGGCTTTTAGTAAACGTCCCACGGTGCTACCAAAGTGACCAAAACCTGCAATAATAACAGGAGTAGGCTCGTCGATAAAATCATTTTCTTTTTTGGGTTCGTTGACTTTTTCTTTCGCTCTAGTAAATGGATAAATTAATCTTTCATTAATCAATAGCAAAAATGGAGTAGCAACCATACTCATCGCAATTACAGCCATAACTTGGTTTGCCAAAACATTCGGAATTATGTTGAGTTGCATACAGAAACTCATGATTACAAATCCAAATTCTCCAGCCTGACTTAAACCAAAAGCGAATAGAAAATTCTGGTCTACTCTTTTTTTATTGAATCTGCTAATGAAAAATAATACTAAGAATTTAACTAAAGTTAAGATCGCTCCAAAAACAAATATGAATAACGGGTTTTCGATTATTAATTTAAAGTTTATTGATGCACCAACACCAAGAAAAAAGAGTCCTAAAAGCAACCCCTTAAATGGAGCAATATCTCCTTCTAGCTCATGACGGAATTCCGAGTTTGCTAAAACGACTCCAGCCATAAAAGCACCAAGAGCGGGACTTAAACCTACTAATTGCATAGAATAAGAAACACCCACGACTAACAATAAAGCAGAGGCAGTAAATAATTCCTGCAATCTCGTTTTTGCGATAATATGTAATAAAGGAACGAATACGTAGCGACCAGCAAAGTATATAGTTGAGATAATTCCGAGTACGATTAAGGTTTGTAACCAACTAGGGAATCCAGCAATTAAAGATTGCGGGCCATCACTTACGGCATCGATATTTACCGTAGATAAAAGAGGTAAAAAAGCTAAAATGGGAATGACAGCTATATCTTGGAAAAGTAAAACAGCAAAAGAGGAGCGCCCGAGAGAAGTGTTTAATAATCCTTTTTCTTTAAGAGTTTGCAGAACGATTGCAGTGGATGATAAAGCTAAAGCCAATGAGATTGCTAATCCTGTTTTCCAACTCCAATCCATAAATAAAAGAAAGCCTAAAAAAAGAATGACGGTAGTTCCTATCAATTGAGCAGAACCCATACCGACAATGAATTTTCGCATTTTCCAAAACTTCCTCGGTTCTAGTTCTAAACCAATAAGGAAAAGCATCATTACAACGCCAAATTCAGCAAAGTGCATTATATCTTGACCTTCTTGACCAATAAATCCAAGGACGTAAGGACCGATAACAATTCCAGCAATAAGATAACCCAAAATAGAACTCAAGCCCAACTTCTTTGCAATAGGAACGCAAATTACAGCTGCTGCTAAATAAATAATTGCTTGTAATAAAAAATCAGTTTCCATATTAAACTTGTATTGTGGCAAACCATTCGTTCAAATAGTTATGTTGCAAGATTTCATTTGTATCCAAATTGGTGTTTTGTAGATAGTCTAAAAAGTAGCCATAAACTAGACCATTTTTCGCATAATCTTCCCCTGTCATATTGTGCGTTCCATGCACTACAAAAGGGGGCAAATAAATCATATTACATACTTTTGCAGTTTGATTAAAGGGTTCTAATAATTCGAGAATGCTGTAGCGATCACTTCCTGTTTCGCAATAATTTTCTTTGTCACCGCCGGTGGTTAAAACTTGGAATATAATTTTGTCAAGTAATGCTTTTCCCTTTTTTCCGTACGCCCAATTGTGTTCTAAAACCATATCAATCCATTGTTTCATAAGTGGCGGACAGCTGTACCAATACATTGGATGGTGCCAAATAATAATATCGTGCTGACTTAACAATAATTGCTCTCTTTTAACATCAATATCAAAATCAGGATATTCTTCATATAAATCATGAAAGGTGATGTGGTCAGATTGCGGAATATTATCCACTAGAGCTTTATTCGCATGTGATTTTTCGAATAGAGGATGAGAAAACAAGATCAAGATTTTATTCTTTGACATTAAATTTATTTTTAAAAAAAATATTTTAAATCCATTATTTTGTATAATTATTTGAAATACAATGTTTTTGAGAACATTTCATTTGCTGAAAGATATAAAATATTGATTAATTCTTATACTTAAAATTATAAAATCCTGCTTAATCAAAAAATAATTCAGCAGGATTGAACATTGATTTGTAATGGGATTAATTCTTGAAAAAAGTCCTAATTAATTTTTTACTTCCAACAACCCAAAGAATATCATTTTTCATTAATATCATTGAGGATTCTGGATTTAGAATTCGTTTGCCACTTCTCTCTATTCCTACAATCAGCGCATTTGTTTTTTCGCGTAGTTGTGATTCTCTAATTGTGGAACCAATGAATTCTTCGTCTTGTATTTCTAGTTGTTTTAAGACAATATCTGTTTCAATAATTTCTGGAAGTTCTATTTCGTTAAAATGTAAATAAGCTTTAAATTCATTCACTTGCTCATCTGTACCAATGATACAGATCTCGTCTTTAGGAAATAATCGCTCATTTTTATTAGGAATATTTATAGTGAATTCACCGCGTTTTATAAAAGCGATGTTTATACCTAATTGCTCTCTAATACGCAGTTCTTCAAGTGTTTTACCAACGACATTTGATGTAGCTGCAATTTCAAATGTAGACATGTGTCCGTCCCAAGGAGTTAATTCGCTTCTACTTCTTATTGCTTTTTTAATTTCTCTAGCATTCAAATTTTTCAGGAAGTGATCTTCGATTTTGTGGTAGTGTGCATTTAATTTTTTAGGGAAAATAAAGTATCCAAGAACGACCAATATTAATGCTACGAATGCAATAACTGGAGAGAAAAATACATTTAGTAACAATCCAATATAAAATAATGCTAAAACCATTCGCAATAAAACCATCATTAAAATAGGTCCACGATACCTGCGCTCTTCCCTAAGAATAGCAACTTCTTTTACTGCAACACGTCGTAATGACAGTGCCCATAGAAATGGAGAAATTATAACTAAAGTGATAAGCACACCAAATACGTTTGCAAACTTAGAATCTTCCACAAGCGGTAGAATATACTTTGAAGAAAGCAATATCATCGCTACAATAATAACTGAATGTATGATAACCTGTGTTAAGAAAGCACGAACCACAATTTGCCAATTCGTTACTAACTTTATTGATTGCGCATTGGCACTGTAACGTTCAATTCTTTTAATCCATCTTCTGGGTAATTTTCTTTCGATAAATTCAGAAAACGGAGTTGATAATTTAATCATAAATGGAGTGGTGAAAGTTGTCACTGCTGATACCGCCACTACAATAGGATATAAAAAATCACTAGTGACATTCAATGACATTCCAAGCGTAGCTATTATGAATGAGAATTCCCCTATTTGCGATAAACTCATTCCTGTTTGCACGGATTGCTTGAGTGGTAGTCCAGAAAGCAAAGCACCAATCGTCGAACTTATAGATTGTCCTATAATTACAACAAATGTTAATATAGCAACTGGGAAAGCGTATTCATACAGAGTATCTGGATTGATTAACATTCCAACGGAAACGAAAAATACAGCTCCAAAAAGATCTTTAACAGGCTTTACTAAATGTTCAATATGTTCCGCTTGTGTTGTCTCTGCGATAATAGATCCCATAATAAATGCTCCTAAAGCAGGAGAAAAACCAACATTGGCGGCGAAAATAACCATCATTAGACATAGAGCTAGTGAAACTATCAATAGCATTTCATCTGTTAATATGTTCTTTGCTTTTTTCAATAATGTGGGAATGAAGAAAATTCCTCCGACAAACCAAATTGTTAAGAAGAAAATTAATTTCAAAACAGACATAAATAATTCAGCGCCTGAAAACTGCTGACTCACTGCAATAGTGGAAAGTAAAACCATCATTAAAATGGCCACGATATCTTGCACTATTAATGAACCAATTACGATTCCAGCAAATTTTTGTGTTTTTACACCAAGTTCTTCAAAGGTTTTGAGGATAATTGTCGTGGATGAAACCGAAAGAATAACTCCTAGAAATACACTGTCCATGGGTTTCCAGCCTATCCATTGGCCTACCATATAACCTATTGCGATCATTGCAATTATCTGCGTGACTGCGGTAATTGATGCAGATCCGCCGACCTTCATTAATTTCTTAAAGCTAAATTCGAGTCCTAAACTAAACAGTAAAAATATCACTCCTATTTCAGCCCAAACTTCTACACTTTTTAAATCTTTTATAGAAGGAAAAAAATCGAAGTGATTTCCTGCTAAAAAACCAGCTATCAAATAACCTAAGACAAGTGGCTGTTTTATCTTTTTAAATAATAAAACTGCAACTGCAGCTGTCATTAGTATTAATCCTAAATCACTTATTAAAGGTTCTAAGTGTAGCGATACATTTGCTACTGTTTCTGCGGTATTCATTGGCGTTTAGTCGTTTTTTAAAGGTTTTCTGTATTTTGGTAAGATATATAAAATATTTTTTTATAAACAGTAATTTTTGTTAAAACGAGTACTTTTCGAATGAAAAAAATGAAAAATTCCCATTAAAAGGAAGTGTTTCGTTCTTTTTAATGGGAATTGATTATTTAAAGATAAAATGTAGTATTTATATTCCCAAGAAATTGCTAGGAGTAATTTGCATTAGTTCGGCTTTTATTTCATCTGAAACATCAAGTGTTGCAATAAAACCATGAATTGCTTTTTTGTCAATCGCCTCATTTGTTCGAGTCAGACCTTTCAGAGCTTCATAAGGATTTGGATACGCCTCTCTACGCAATATTGTTTGAATAGCTTCTGCGACAACAGCCCAGTTTTTCTCTAAATCTTCGTGAAATTTAGGCTCGTTTAAAAGTAATTTGTTCAATCCTTTCAAAGTTGCTTCAAATGCAATTAAAGTATGTCCTATTGGAACTCCAATATTTCTTAAAACCGTACTATCGGTTAAATCGCGTTGCAATCTTGACACAGGTAATTTAGCAGATAGATGTTCGAAAATTGCATTTGCAATTCCTAAATTTCCTTCTGAATTTTCAAAATCAATAGGGTTAACTTTATGTGGCATTGCCGAAGATCCTATTTCTCCTGCTTTAATTTTTTGTTTGAAATATTCCATCGAAACATACGTCCAAATATCTCTGTCTAAATCAATAATAATAGTATTGATTCTTTTTAAAGCATCAAAAAATGCTGCAAAGTGATCATAATGCTCAATTTGTGTAGTCGGGAAGGAGTGGTGTAAACCAAGGTTTTCTTCAACAAATTTACCACCAAATTTTCTCCAGTCAATTTGCGGATACGCTACATGATGTGCATTGTAATTTCCAGTTGCTCCACCAAATTTAGCTGCAAAAGGAATATTAAACAACAAACGCATTTGCTCTTCTAAACGCTCTACAAAAACGCCAATTTCTTTACCCAAACGAGTAGGGGAAGCTGGCTGACCGTGAGTACGAGCAAGCATTGGAATGTCCTTCCATTCGATACTTAAATCCTTTAATTTTGAAGTCAAAGTAATTAAAGAAGGCATATACACTTTTTCGAAAGCATCTTTCGTTGAAAGTGGAATTGCTGTATTATTGATGTCTTGAGAAGTCAAACCAAAATGGATGAACTCTTTAAATTCTGATAAACCTAATTTTTCAAAAGCGTCTTTTATGAAATATTCAACTGCTTTGACGTCATGATTTGTCACTTTTTCAGTTTCTTTAATCCAAAGTGCGTCTTCCGTAGAAAAGTTTTTATAAATATTACGTAAACTACCGAATAAACCTGGATTTACATTTGCTAGTTGAGGTAAAGGAGTTTCGCACAAAGCGATAAAATATTCAATTTCTACCAGTACACGGTATTTAATTAAAGCTTCTTCAGAGAAAAATGGAGAAAGTGAAATAGTCCTATTTCTATACCTGCCATCAATTGGCGATATAGCGTTTAATTCGTTTAAAGTAGTCATCGTTTAGTTGTTTGTTCGAAAGCCGCAAATATAAGCAGATATTAGAAATTATACCTACGATTTCTGACATTTGAACCGTTTAACACCACGCTTTTGTCCATTTTGTTTTTTTAAAGAAAAGAAAGCAACTTATTTCTCATGATTTCTACTCCTTTAGAGGCCACTTCTGGTATTACCTCTATAGGATTTTTGAGATTTGGAATCTTTATTGGCTTCGGATCAATATAAAATAGTTGAGTTTTACGAGGTGCATAATCGATTATTCCCGCGGCAGGATATACTTGCAACGAAGTCCCGATTACAGCTAAGAAATCAGCGGTTTCTGTAATAGTAATTGCTTCCTCTAATGCTGGCACTTCTTCTCCAAACCAAACAATATGCGGTCGTAACTGATTTTTGTCTTCATCGAAATCGCCAAAATTCAAATCCTCTTTCCAGTCTATTATGTAATTTGGATTTGCAATACTTCGCACTTTGAGTAGTTCCCCATGTAGGTGTAAAACATTCGTGCTTCCAGCGCGTTCATGTAAATCGTCAACATTTTGAGTGATTATATAAACGTCAAAATCTTTTTCTAATTCAGCTAAAATCAAGTGTCCTAAGTTTGGCTCTACTTCTTTTAGCTGTTTTCTTCTTTGGTTGTAAAAGTCAAGTACTAAAGCTGGATTTCTATTCCAACCTTCAGGAGTTGCTACATCCATAACATTATGCCCTTCCCAGAGTCCGCCGCTATCACGAAATGTTTTCACGCCACTTTCAGCACTAATTCCAGCTCCAGTAAGGACAACTAATTTCTTTTTCATATTATTTTATTTTGGGCGTGTTCGCAAAAGCGACCGGGCTTTCGGCTTTATCTTTTCTGTCCTAAAAAGTCCAGAAAAGGATGCCGCCTCTATCCCTCACGCATATTCGGTAAAAATTCACAAATCTTTTTCAAATCAAAAATAAGATTTTAATAGTAGTAGAAACTAATTTCAAAGTGATAAAGCTACTCTTTTTTACTATTTTTGCAAAAAATTAATCCTTATGATTGACATCGATTACTTGAATTTTCTTGAAAACATTCTGACTGATAACCGTAAAGAAAAATTTCTAAAAGTACTGGAAACTAGAACGAAGCATTTCACAATTGCAGTAGAAGATATTTTCCAAATGCACAACACTAGTGCGGTTATGCGCAGTTGTGAGATTTTTGGAATACAAGAATTAAATGTAATCGAACAACGTTACGGAAAAAGTATCGATAAGGAAATTGCAATGGGTGCTCAAAAGTGGGTGGATATAAATACATTCGATAGTATTACGAATTGCGTAGATACTTTAAAAAACAAAGGTTACCAAATCATTGCCACAACTCCTCACGAAGGAGATTGCTTGATGGATGATTTTGATATATCAAAACCGAGTGCTTTATTTTTTGGAACGGAAAGAGACGGTTTATCACAAGAAATTTTGGAACGTGCTGACGGTTTTCTTAAAATCCCGATGGTAGGTTTTACAGAGAGCTTGAATATTTCAGTTTCTGCTGCAATAATAATTCAAAACTTAACGAGTCGATTACGCAAGACTGATATCAACTGGCATTTATCCGAACAAGAAATTTTAGAAAAACGTTTGGCTTGGGCTAAAAACTCTATAAAAGATATTAAAAGAATAGAAGAGCGTTATTTTATTGATAATCCAAAATCAGTTCTATAAACCGTAAAGCCTCTTCACAACTTCAATGTTAACTGTTTCATCACTTGGAATTTCTAAAAAATAATTCAGTTGCCATTGTTGCGTTTTTTGAGCTTGTTTATTTATAGCTTCATCCCAAGGCGGATAAACACGGATTGCTCTTTTACCTTCTTTAGTAGTTGTAGAAATAATTCCTTTTTCACAAAGCACAGATTTAGGGAATACAAATTGTCCAACACGATTTTCTTTCCGAACGCTAATCACAATAAAATCAATTGTATCTGTGAAATCAAGTGGTTGAATTGGTCCATTGCCATTTCTCTTCCATAAAGTTACAAATTGTCCAATTTTTGTTGGAGTAATTTTAGCAACACGAAATACAATTGATTTATTATTTAATTGAAATGAGTATGCTCCATAGTCTGCGATTTCTTTTTCCTTTTCAGGAAGTGAACATTCAAAATCACAACTGTCATAAAGTAGTTCTTTGGCAAGAAGTAAATCAGCGTGAATTCTTATATCCTTTTTCCAAGACATTTTTTTTGTTTGTAAGAGGGTTTTAATTTTATTACGATGAAAAATATTAATTAAAAATATTTTTATCCATTCATTAAAAGTATTTTTTACTAATTACTGTTGCTTATCATAATTTAACTAAAAAATAAAAAGTTTGCAATTTGAAAACTTTAAGGTATATTTGTCAAATGAAAATTCTTGTAAAGAAAACAATTTTATTTTATATCGAAAAATATCCAATTGCAAAAACGCAATTGTTAATATGGTATAACGAATTTACAAAACTAAATTTTAAAAATTTCAATGAACTTAAGAGTGTTTATAGAAATGCTAGTATTGTAAATAATGATAGAGTTGTTTTCAATATTAAAGGAAATGATTTTAGATTAGTTTTTTCAATAAATTTTGTGCAAACAGCTTGTTATGTAATCTGGTTCGGAACTCATAAAGAGTATGATAAAATTAATGTTGAAACCGTTTTTTTTGATACAACGATTTTAAACTATAAAAAACAATAACTATGAACTGGAAAGTATTAAAAACAGAAGAAGATTATAATAAAGCTTCAATCAGATTAATGGAGCTATTTCACGCAAAACCCAACACCTTAGAAGGAGATGAACTAGAATTGCTTTTAGTTCTAGTGAATGATTATGATGATAAGCATTATCATTTACCAGAACTTGATGCCTTAGAAGTTATAAAATACAAAATGGAAGAAATGGGTTTAAAAGCAAAAGACCTTGAATCAATTATAGGAAGTAAAGGACATGTTTCTGCAATACTTTCTGGAAAGCGTGAAATCACATTAAAAATGGCTCAAAAATTAAAAAATTATTTCAGTATTCCAGCTGAAGTTTTTCTTCATAGTGTTTAAATCGATAAGGATGGAATTTTAATTCTCTCAATTTTTTCTACACTGCTACTGAAGTCAAACCTTTTAAAAACCTCTATAGTTTTAAAAACGAAATAATTAACTATTAATAATAATTGATTTTGCAGTGAATAAAAAGTTTGGGATGACACGAGAAAAATCAATCTCCTTTTGCTACAAAAAAATAGATTCGTTTTAGCCGCTTGAAATTATTGAAAGTACTATATGATAATTCTATAGTTGTAATGCATTTAATCTGTTCTAATCTGACTCGATCTTGTTACAGTTTCAAAGTGAAGTTCAAGGTATTTTTTACGAACTAAGTACTATGTGAGGTGTCTTATAGTTTGCTTTTTAAATCCATTATTCCATGTAGAATCCTTGCGACTTCAATTTCATTTTTTGATAGAACTGAATAGAAAATAATATGCTCGCCTGATTTAAAACCCAATATTCCTTTAGTCACGATATCATAGTTTCTTCCAAGTTCTGGATTATTAGCTAAATCATCACAGGATGCTAAAAGTAAATTATAATATTTTTCAGCTTGCCTTGTGGACCAAGTTTCGATAGTATGATCCCAAATTTCAGATAAGTCATCAACAGCTTGGTTTGTTAAATAATATTTAGCCATTTGATTTTTTTCTTGCTTTTAAAATTTCAAGATGACTTTTAGGATCAAAATTAATTGCACGCCCACTCTCAATTCCGTCATTGATTGCTTTTCTTAAAGCAATTATCTTATTTTCCTCCTCCTCTAAAAGACGAAGACCTGCTCTTACAACTTCACTTGCGTTATTAAATCGTCCATCACTAACACTGTTTTCAATAAAACTTTCGAAATGAGTACCAAGCGAGATAGAAGTATTTCGTCCCATAATTTATTTTTAACGAAGTTACCAAAATTTGGTAACTTTTCAAATTGTTCTACTTTATTTGTAATCTGACATGAAGTAAGTTGTGAAATAACTTTCACTTAGTTCTTTCAAAAATATTTAAAGAGTTTTATAAAACTTCTCAGAATAATTTAAGGTAACAATTAGGCATAGAATAATTAATGAAAAGCTTTTTGGAATGGTTAAGGATTGCAAATCCGCGTTATCGAGATTGTAAATCCGCTTAACGGGGTTTTATTTTAACTCATCAGGAATTTCAATTAATTCTTTGAATGCCTTTATGTTTGAATGATTATAATATTTATCTCTTATGTTTCTCAATACAAAAAAGTTCAACACAAAGCCAAATAATGCAATTAAACTGGTAATTACGATATTGCTTTTATAATTATTCAATGTTTTTTCGAAGTTATCAATTTTCCAATCAGAAAGATAAAAAAGATATATGAAACCACATATAATTAATATAGTGCAGAAAATAAGTTGATTCCAAGATTTCCTTCTCCAATTTTTTATCTCTTGAGCTATAAAATTATCTCGATTTTTTGCACTTAATTTATTGAGAATATCGTTTTTTTCTTTTTTCTCTATTTCCAATTCTTTTGATAATGAAGCAATTTTATCTTTATTCAGATCGCTATCGATAGCGAGTTGTTTTTTCTCATTCTCTATTTGTATTTCCTTCTCATTTAAATTAAATTGTTTAGCTTTTATATTAGATTTTGCTTTATCTAAATTATTCACTTCTTTTTCAAATCGCTCGTATAATTTATCAAACTTTTCGATTCTTTCCTTTTCTTCCTTTTCTTGAATTAAAGATTCTTCTTTTAATTTTTTTTGAAACTCATCAGAGTTGGTATTCGCTAATTTATTAAATTCATTAATGTTTTTAATTTGACGATTAGAAATTCTTGAAGATATATTTAAAATATCTTTATCTGTAATTACATCAGCTCTATATTTTTGTATGTTTTCATCTAGTTCTCTGATTATGCTTGCTTTTGGCAGAGAATCATTCAGAGTATGAGCAACAATTGATGACAAGCCAATATCTATTAAATCTTCGTTTTCAAGGTTTGTGTTTAATCGCGGATTGCTTAACCATAAAATGTTTAACAGTTCATCAACTCTTATTGTTTCTTTTTGATATTCATAATTGTTCTTTTCGAAATTTTTAAAATCTTCTGAATCGTGAGAACTTGAATTATTAACAAACCAACAATTTACCTTTTCAAACTCTCTAATTTTTTTTGTACGTTTTTCTTTTACGTATAAAAGTGCAATTGTATCGTGAATTGCAGAAAAATGATTACCTCTAATTTGTTTAAATTTTTCGTATTCTAAAGAATCTTTTGCTGATTTCTTTAATCTTTCTGTAAAACTATAGATTGATATATCGAATGATTTAACTATATCATCTAAATTATCTATAATTCGTTCTAAATCGCTTGAACTTAAATTTCTTCTTTCGCAAGCATTGTAGAGATCTTCAGGATTTATTTTTCTTGTTAAAAAAGTATTCGTAAAGTTTTCCGCTTTTTTCTTGATTAATGATTTTGTTTCTTCAATTGTATCAGCTAAAATTGTTAATTTAAAACCTAAATTTTTTCCAACTTCAATTAATTTTTTACAAGTATGAGTTGATTCAGGTGTATTTAAATCTATCAAACTAATTATAAAGTTTGTATCAAAAAGTAATTCTACATCTTGTTTAAAATCTTCAGTTTTATATTCTAAAAAACTTGAAATAATTGAACCTAAATATATTCTTCTAACTGCATCAAATACTTTAGGTACTTTTTTGAAAAATTCAACAAATTGTGCTTCAATTGTATAATCTAAACCATTGGAGACTTGATGGTTTGAAAGATATTTAGATATAGAAATTTTATTTTTATCTATAAAATCAAATATTGAAGTTTTGTTAGAGACTTCAATATTTTTTAATTTACAGAAATCAATAAAAATTTTCTCTAAATTTTCTGCATCTCTTTTACTTTCCTGTATTTTATCCTCAAAATCCTCAAAATAAAAAGCCTTTAGAATAAAGGAATTGTCTTTATTTATTGTAAAATTTAGTTCGCCTTCAATATTTACTTCATTCGCAATTTGGTTCAAAATAATTTTTAATACTGGAATTGGAAAATCAATTGAATACATTTGATTAGCTTCATTTTGTATTTCTAAAATTGATTCACCTTTTAAAATTCCTTTATTATTAATTTGATTTAAAGTTCTTTTAATTAATGGTACAAATACATCAACTGGACCTTTCATCAAGGTTCCATTATTTCTTATATGAGCCAATAAACTATAAGTTATTGCTTTATTTTCGTTCATTTATCTAGATGATTAATTTAAAAATTCCAATTTTGATATGTAGTCTAAAACTGTAAATTTAGAAGCTTTTAATAAATAAATGATTTTAACTTATTAACAATATTCTCGTTTTTTGCACATTTAGCATAGTCTTGCCTAAAACTTTTATATATGCGCTACAGAGTAGCGCCAATACACCCATTTCTGAAAGTATAGGCCTAATTTAATAGTATTTTTTACTCTCTCTTAAAATATATAATTTTATTCCGAAATTGCTGATATAAAATGATTCTTCAAAAGTAATTCTTTTCAACAGAATAGCTTTGTTCAAGACCGTAAAAGCTCTCAAATTGTCGAGATCGCCTAGCCCTGACTGCAGCGAAAAACGCATGCCGGTAGCCAGCCGCTTTTTTCTGGTGGTTGCAGAGCGACTGCAAGAAGCTCCTGCAAGCGCCTAGAAAAATCGTTGGCTACTAAATGCTTTGTAGCGTAGGGCAGGAGTAGCTCCTAAAAAAACTAAAAAAAAGAGCATAAAAAAACTCCACTACTTGCGCAGTGGAGTTCGTAATTGTTTTGTAATATAATGGCTTAGTTAACTAATACCCATTGTCCTGAAGCGATTAAGCTTTCGGCTTTTTTGTATTTCATTTCTTGTATTTGTCCGTTAGCCACGTTTTGAACAGTTACGTTATCGTTACGATTAATTTTTGGCATATCTCTGGTGATAGTTTCAGTTATTTGACGTGCTTGCGTTTGACCCGCTTCACGATTTGCAGCTTCACTATTTGGAATTTCGTCCTTACTCAATTCGTAATCTTCTTGTGGAGCAACTTCTACTGCTTCTTGAATCGTTTGATTCTCTTGAGCTGGTAAATCACCTTTAAATAAGAATGAGATAACTTCCTTATTTACATTTTCGATCATTGCTCTAAATAAATTAAAAGCTTCTAATTTATAAATAAGTAATGGATCTTTTTGTTCGTGAACGGCTAATTGAACTGATTGTTTCAATTCGTCCATTTTACGTAAGTGTTTTTTCCAAGCTTCATCAACGATTGCTAATGTGATATTTTTCTCGAAATCAGCAACTAGTTGTGCCCCTTCAGAATCGTAAGCCATTTTCAAGTCGGTTACAACATTCAAAGATTTTATTCCATCTGTGAAAGGAACTACTATTCGCTCAAATTGGTTGTTTTTATCTTCGTAAACATTTTTAATAATTGGGAAAGCTTCTCTTGCGCTTCTTGCTGTTTTCTCAGTATAATATTCTAAAGTAGCTTTATACACTTTTCCTGTTAATTCCATTTCGCTCAATTTATTGAACTCACTTTCAGTAACTGGAGATGTGATTGAGAAATAACGAATCAATTCAAATTCGAAGTTTTTGAAATTATTAGTACCTTTATTTTGATCTACAATTAGCTCGCAGGTATCATAAAGCATATTAGCAATATCTAATTTCAAACGCTCTCCAAATAAGGCATGACGACGACGTTTGTAAACTACTTCACGTTGTGCATTCATAACATCATCATACTCTAATAAACGTTTACGAACACCAAAGTTGTTTTCTTCTACTTTTTTCTGTGCACGTTCAATAGATTTAGTCATCATCGAATGCTGAATAACTTCACCTTCTTGCAGTCCCATTCTATCCATTACTTTAGCTACTCTCTCAGAACCAAACAAACGCATTAGGTTATCTTCAAGTGAAACATAAAATTGTGAACTTCCAGGATCTCCTTGACGACCTGCACGACCACGTAACTGACGGTCAACACGACGAGAGTCATGGCGCTCTGTACCTACAATTGCCAATCCACCTGCTGCTTTTACTTCGGCAGATAATTTAATATCGGTACCACGACCAGCCATGTTTGTTGCAATTGTAACTACTCCTGGTTTACCAGCTTCTTCAACAATTTGAGCTTCTTGCTTGTGCATTTTTGCATTCAATACATTATGCATAACACCTCTCATTTTTAGCATTCGACTCAATAACTCTGAAATCTCAACTGAAGTTGTACCAATAAGTACTGGTCTTCCTGCTTTTGACAATTCTGTTACATCTTCGATTACTGCATTGAATTTTTCACGAGTAGTTTTGTAAATAAAATCCTCTTTGTCAAAACGTGCCATTGGTCTATTAGTAGGAATTTCTACTACGTCCAATTTATATATTTGCCATAACTCACCTGCTTCGGTTACAGCAGTTCCAGTCATACCACCTAGTTTGTTGTACATTCTAAAGTAGTTCTGTAAAGTAACTGTTGCAAAAGTTTGTGTTGCAGCTTCAATTTTCACATTTTCTTTAGCTTCGATCGCTTGGTGAAGACCGTCAGAGTAACGACGACCATCCATAATACGACCTGTTTGCTCATCTACAATCATGATTTTATTATCCATGATTACATATTCAACATCTTTTTCGAATAAAGCGTATGCTTTTAAAAGTTGTGTTAACGTATGGATGCGCTCACTTTTAACACCAAAATCTTGGAATAATTTTTCTTTTTCTTCCGCTTCAGTATCTTTGTCTAATTTTTTCTTTTCAATGGCAGCGATTTCTGTTCCAATGTCTGGAAGTACAAAGAAATCAGCGTCAGTATCTCCTGAAAGATATTTAATTCCGTTATCAGATAATTCAACTTGATTATTTTTCTCTTCGATAACAAAATACAATGCCTCATCAATCTTGTGCATTTCTCTTTTGTTATCCTGCATGTATTGGTTTTCTGTTTTCTGAAGTAATTGCTTAATTCCTTCTTCACTTAAAAACTTAATTAGTGCTTTATTTTTAGGTAATGCTCTGTAGGCCCTTAATAATTGAAATCCACCTTCTTTAGTATTTCCTTCTTTTATTAATTTTTTAGATTCTGAAAGAAAACCATTAGCTAATTGACGTTGTAATGCCACTAAGTTTTCAATTTTCGGCTTCATTTCCATGAATTCGTGACGATCTCCTTGAGGAACTGGACCAGAGATAATCAAAGGTGTTCTAGCATCATCAATTAAAACCGAGTCAACTTCATCGACAATCGCATAGTTGTGTTTTCTTTGAACTAGATCATTTGGCGAATGTGCCATATTATCTCTTAAGTAGTCAAAACCAAATTCGTTATTCGTTCCGTAAGTAATGTCAGCATCATATGCTTTTCTTCTTTCGTCAGAATTGGGTTGGTAATTATCAATACATTCTACGGTCATACCGTGAAATTCAAATATTGGTGCTTTCCAAGTACTATCCCTTTTTGCTAAATAGTCATTCACAGTAACTAAATGCACACCGTTTCCAGTCAAAGCATTTAAATACAATGGTAAAGTAGCCACTAATGTTTTTCCTTCACCTGTTTGCATTTCCGCAACTTTTCCTTCGTGTAGCACCATTCCACCTATTAACTGGACGTCATAGTGAATCATGTCCCAAGTAATTTCTTTTCCTGCTGCACTCCAAGTATTATTCCATATCGAGTTATCTCCCTCTAATGTAATATAACTCTTTGAAGCTGAAAGTTCGCGGTCTTTTGGGGTTGCCGTAACAACTATTTGTGAATTATCTTTAAAACGTCTCGCTGTTTCTTTAACAACAGCAAATGCTTCAGGAAGAATATCCATCAACGTTTTTTCTGAAATTTCATAAGCTTCTTTTTCCAGAGCATCAATAGCGATGTAAATATCTTCTCTTTTATCAATATCAAGAATACTTTCTACTTCCTTTTTCAAGGCAGCAATTTTCGCATCTTTTTCAGAACGATCTTGCTTTATTTTTTCTTTAAAAAATGCTGTGCGTCCTCTAAGTTCATCATTGGTTAATGACATTAAAGGATTTTCAAAAGTTTTGATTTTGGTAAGATAAGGTTGTAACGCTTTTACATCTTTTTGTGACTTATCGCCAACAAAGACTTTAATAATGCTATTTAGGAAACTCATGATTTGATTTTATTACTAATTGTATAATTTATTGACTTTAAACCAAAAAAAAGCCTCTTTAGAGACTTTTAATTGGTTTACCTTTTAATATTCATCCTCATTCCAAAGATAATCTTCGTCAGTAGGATAATCTGGCCATATTTCTTCCATTGATTCATATATTTCGCCTTCATCCTCGATAGATTGAAGGTTTTCTACTACTTCTAATGGAGCTCCTGCTCTAATAGCGTAGTCAATAAGTTCGTCTTTGTTAGCAGGCCACGGTGCATCACTTAAATAGGATGCTAATTCTAATGTCCAATACATTTTTTGTCGATTTAGTTTTGTGCAAAAATAAAATTTTTACTCACAAATACAAGTAAAAAATGACTTATTTTTATTTAAAGTTAAGAACGTTTTGCTTTTAGTGTTCAGTGGTCAGATTTTAGTTTTCAGTTAATACTGAAAACATATCAAAAATCAGATTTTTTAGCTGCCTTCTGAATACTTTTTTACTGATTACTACTTCCTCGGTATCCATTGAACCTCGTTAGCTTTCAAGTCATGAGACAACTTTCGTGCCAACACAAAAAGGTAGTCAGAAAGTCTGTTCAAGTATTTAATTGCAATCTCAGCGACAGGTTCATTGTGACTTAAATGTACTGCTAAACGTTCTGCGCGACGGCATACGCAACGTGCTATATGACAATATGACACGGTCGTATGTCCACCAGGAAGCACGAAATGTGTCATTGGCGGCAAGGCTTCTTCCATAGCGTCAATTTCATTTTCTAATAATTCTATGTCGGATTCAATTATTCCTAATTTTTTCAATCTTAGTTCTCCATTTTTCATCACTTCCTTCTCTGGTGGAGTAGCAAGAATTGCTCCTACAGTAAATAAGCGATCTTGAATTTCAACTAAAATTTCCTTGTAATGATTGTTCATTTCTTGGTCACGTATCAATCCTATATGAGAATTTAATTCATCAACCGTTCCATAACTTTCTATTCGAGCGTGATCCTTTGGGACACGAGTTCCGCCAAAAAGGGCTGTTGTTCCTTTGTCTCCTGTCTTTGTATATACTTTCATTTTGGTTTTAAATTGTTGATTAGTGATTTTAGTGCGCCGATTTATTACAAAAAAGTAAATGGGAGATCTAAATTCATCAATCTGATATTATTTATTTTGTTGTATCGCTTTCGATTATTCCATCACGCAAGCGAATGATACGATGTGCATAAGCTGCAATTTCTTCCTCATGTGTTACGAGAATAACGGTATTTCCATTACCATGGATGTCTCCAAAAAGCTTCATGATTTCTAATGAAGTTTTACTATCTAAGTTTCCTGTAGGTTCATCAGCAAGGATAATTGAAGGTTTATTTACCAATGCTCTAGCAATAGCGACACGTTGTCTTTGTCCTCCCGATAATTGATTAGGTTGGTGATCCATTCTATCAGCAAGGTTTACTTGCTCCAATACTTCTGTTGCTCTCTTATTGCGTTCTGACTTTGAGAATCCAGCGTAAATCATTGGTAAAGCCACATTGTCTAGCGCAGTTGTTCGTGGTAAGAGGTTGAATGTTTGGAATACGAATCCAATTTCTTTATTTCTAATTTCAGCTAACTCATCGTCTTTCATCTGGCTCACGTCCTTTCCATTCAAAATGTAAGTTCCCGAAGTTGGAGTATCTAAACATCCTAGCAAGTTCATTAACGTAGATTTTCCAGACCCTGAAGGTCCCATCAAAGCGACATATTCACCTTTATTAATTTCTAAATCAATTCCTTTAAGAACGTAAACAACTTCGTTACCTAGTACAAAATCTCTTTTGATATTGGTTATTTTTATTAGCGGGTTTGCCATTAGAATGTATGATTTTTAGCCTTAGACGTTGCTTTAGCTGCTATTAATTCAGATTTTAAAAGTACAAAAACTTTTCAACTATTAATAAGTAGTCAATTTTAATATTTGTTACAATTTAAAGTATTGAAATTTAGTGTTTCGAAGCTGCTCAAAATCAGAAATATTATTGTAGTTGCTAAAACTGCTTAAACGTTAGTTAAAAAGTTTAAATCAAACCTTATAGAATTAATTTTTAAACTTATATAATTAACACCATTTCATGCGTTATTTCACAATTAAAATGATTAATTATATAATTATTGGTTAATTGTTGAATATATTGCAATGTAATCTACATTTGCTTCATAATAATTAATCAAATCAAAAATTATGAAAAGTCAAAAACTAGTATTAGGATTAGCGTTAATCGCAATTGGATTCACATCTTGTAAAGATGAGAAAGCTGAACAAGCAGAGAAAAAAGTAGATTCTTATGTAACATACGTAGATTCATTAGGAAATGTTGCAGAAAAAGATGCAGCTGGAAACTGGGAAGGTATTGAGTCTTCTTATCAGTTAAGAGTTGGAGAAGCTGAAGTTGCAATTGCTGATATGAAAGACAATGCAGAAGCTCAAGCAAGAATCGATGCAAGTAAAGCTAAATACGAAACTTTAAAGGCTAAAGTAGAAGCTCAGAAAATGGAAGCTGCTGCGGCTGCAACTCCAAGTACTAAACAAACATTGAGAAATGCATTGTTTGGAGAAGGAAAAATAGGAGATGATATGAATTTTGGATGGGTTAACGCCGCTAATATTCATAATGTTTACCAACAATTTGTTCATACTGTTGAAAACAATAAAGATAAATATTCTCGTGAAGACTGGGATGAAGTTAAATTGATGTATGAAGCATTAGATAGCAGAAAAAACACAGTTGAAAAAGAAGGTCTATCTTCTGAAGACAATAGAAAAATTGCTGGTTTAAAAATCAAATTTGCACCAATGTACACATTGAACAGAATGGGAGCTAAAACAAGCGAAATGAAAAAAGCTAAACAATAAGCATTATTTCATTAAAACAGAAAATGACAGTTAGTGATGACTGTCATTTTTTTTGCTATTAACTTTTTTAATAATTACTAGTCAGCAATTTTATATATTTTAGTAATCTCTTTGAAAATAGCATCTACATCGATTTTCAAATCAATAAGTTTCCCTGTGTGAATGTCAAAAACCCAACCGTATACTTTTAGATTTCTTTGTCTATTTGCTCTTTGTACTTCAGCAGTTTTAATTACGTTTATACATTGCTCTTGAACATTGAGTTCCACAAGTCTTTTATACTTTTCGTCTTGATTTTCGATAGCATCAAGCTCATCTCTATGAATTCGATAAACGTCTCTAATATTCCGCAACCATGGATTTAAAATTCCTAAATCTGCTTGCTGCATCGCAGCAAGTACACCACCACAACCGTAATGACCACAAACTACAATATGATTCACTTTTAGACTTGTAACGGCATAGTTAATAACTGACATAGAATTCAAGTCGGTATTAGGAACCATATTAGCAATATTACGGTGTACAAAAACTTTTCCTGGTTCTAATCCCATTAAATCTTCTGCAGATACGCGGCTATCTGAACATCCGATATATAAAAATTCCGGAGTTTGCCCGTCTGATAATTTTTCGAAATAATTGGCGTCACTTTGTAACTTTTTTGCAATCCAATTGCGGTTATTTTCAAAAATTTTTTTGATGTCCATTTGGTTTATTTAGAATGCAAATATAATAATCTATATGCGAATGATGAAATGTTCTTTTGGTTGTTCTCTTCTAAAAAACACAAATCCCCACTGGAATGTATCTATTGTGACAGTAACTTTTGGATGTTTTTTTATTAATTCCCATGCTTGAGTCATCTCCGTGGACCAATGAATATCATCAAATATCCAAACTGTTTCATTAGTAATAGTAGGAAGTAAGAATTCGAGATAATCTAATGTAGCTTGTTTTTGATGATTACCGTCAAAATAAATCAGATCATAAATAGTTGCTTCAGACTTGCTATTTTTTAGGTAAGCACTGAATTCTGTAACTATGTTTTCGATATTATTTAATTCGAAATGCTTTAAATTTTTCTCAGCTACTGCTGAAGTATTTTCGCAGCCTTCAAGAGATGTAATTTTGGCTACTTTATTTCCAGCAGATAATGCTGAAGTTGCTAATCCTAAGGATGTTCCTATTTCTAAAATATGTTCTGACTGGAAATATTTAGTAATTCTAAACAGTAATTCAGCTCGTTTTTTACTAATACCAGCCTTTTGAGCAATTTTGCAAACTGCTCTTTGATTCGTTTTGAAAACTTTTGATCCTGCGCCAAAATCAGTAACTTTAATGACTTCTTTGCTTGCTAAAAGTGAATTTCTATATTTTTCTAAAAGTTCGTATTCTGGTTTGTACTGTTTATCATAAAAACATTTTGCAATCAAATTAAAAACAAAAGGGGAATGAACGGCGTGCTCATTTTTTGAGTGCCAAAGAAATTGGAAATAGGATTTAATGGGAAACCACATAGGAATTAATTGCTTCACAATAATTTACATGCATTTTTTGATACTAACTCTTCTGAAGTCAATTGGAAATCCTTCATACTGCAATAAAATACGTCCGTTCTTGACCGAAGATTGAGTTCCTTTATTAACTAATTTTCCGTTAAGTTTTTGTGTTACTACGCCATTTTTTACCGTTATTTTAATTTTATTCCATTCTCCAACAGGTTTTTCGGCATCTTTAAAAAATTTTGATTCAACGCTTTTTCCTGCTATGGTTTTATTACCTTTCACGTTTAAAGTTACATTTTGTAGTAAAATAAAATCTCCTGTAGCGTTCTCTTTAATCTGAAACTGAATTCCTTGTGGCCATAATTCATCAGCAGTTTCAGCAGGAACAAGATACATTAAACCGCTATTTCGGTTATCTGATTTTCGAACGAATGAAGCGTCAGTGTTCCATCTAAATTCTGCTGTCAATTGAAAATTTTCAAAATTTTCTAATGACATTAGATAACCAGCATCTTTACCATAAAGCCGAATCATTTTGTCTTCGACAAAAAATACTTCAGAAGCATTCTCGTGTTTTCCAGTTTTAGGTTCGAATGCATACCATCCTGTTAAATCTTTTTCATTAAAAAGGTTTATTTTTTTTTGCGCATTTGTAGATATTGAACTGATTAAGAATGCAATTAGAATTAAGCGATATAAGTTATTCATAAGTATTGGATGGAGATTTAACTAGTAAAGAACGGTAAAGTAAGTTTTTTGTAAAAAATAAAGTAAAAGTAGGTATTAAATTATTCGAACTCGAAAATCTTAAATAGAAATAACATATTTCTATTTCTTATCGTTTTCGCCGAGCGTAAATAGAATCATTTAAAAACTATCTTTGCAACCTTGGAATTTAAGCCAAGATTGAAGTTTTTTTTATGATAGACCAAGAGGAAATGGAAGAGATGACTGCTATAAATTCAGCCGAAATAGAGCGCTGTATTGCAATACTTGCTCAACTTAATAATGATACGGACCAAATATTTGATATTCCGAAAGAACAAAGAACTGCTTTAATAAAAGCCGCTGGGCAATTTTCTAGACCCGATCGCGATGAACTTTCCCGCAGGAAAAAAGACGGTCGGTTAGTAGCTAAACGTAAAAAAGAAAAGCAAGATAAGACCGCGCGTAAGGAAACTGGAATCCGTTACGCACGTGAGGCAAGTATTTTTGTAGCGCCAAAACTGTTAGCTTTTAATGAGCTAGAAATTAAAGAACAACTAGAACTTGAAACCCCAAGGAATTGTTACGTTTGTAAAACGCCATTTACTAAAATGCATCATTTTTACGATACAATGTGTACGGATTGTGGCGATTTTAATTATGCTAAACGTTTTCAAACCGCCGATGTAAAAGGTCAAGTGGCTGTTATCACTGGTTCTCGCCTAAAAATTGGGTACCATATTACATTGATGCTTTTGCGAGGTGGAGCAACGGTCATTGCAACAACTCGTTTCCCCGTTGATTCGGCTCTTCGCTTTTCTAGAGAACCTGATTTTATGGATTGGGGCGATCGCTTAAAAATTCATGGACTCGATCTACGACATATTCCAAGTGTCGAAATCTTTTGCAATTTTATAGAACAGAAATATGATAGATTGGATATTTTAATCAACAATGCTGCACAAACAGTGCGACGCCCTGCTGGTTTCTATACTCATTTAATGGAGAATGAAGGACGCATGTTAGCTGATTTACCAATACAAACGCAAAGATTATTGTTAGATCACACGAACTGTCTTGATGAACTGAAAATATTGACTTCTGGAGCTTCTTCTAACCAAAATATGCCGGTGACTTGGCATGGACCTGAACCTGGAATTGGTTTGCGGGCTTCCGCCAAATTATCTCAAATTCCTTATTCGTTTGATAATGCGTTAGTGGCAAATGAAGTTTTTCCAGAAGGAGAACTCGATGCCGACTTGCAACAAGTCGATTTGAGAAAAACGAACAGTTGGAGATTGAAATTAGGACAAATAGAAACTACTGAAATGATCGAAGTACAATTGGTAAACTCTGTAGCGCCGTTTGTACTATGCAACCGACTTTCGGAAGTAATGAAAAAAAACAATACAGGAAAAAAGCATATCATAAATGTTTCGGCAATGGAAGGAAAGTTTCATCGTTTTTTTAAAGAAGCGCGACATCCACATACTAATATGGCCAAAGCAGCGCTAAACATGCTTACCCATACTGCAGCTGGAGAGTTAGCCAAAGTTGGAATCTTCATGAATGCAGTTGATACTGGTTGGGTAACCGATGAAGATCCAGCAGAATTAGCCAAAAAGAAACAAGAAGAGGAGGATTTTCAGCCGCCATTAGATATCGTCGATGGAGCAGCCCGAGTAATGGATCCGCTATTTGACGGAATTAATACGGGAAAACATTGGTGCGGTAAATTTTTAAAAGATTACAACCCGATTCCTTGGTAAAAAATTTGATGTTTTAAATAAAAAACCACAAGAGAATTATGTTCTATTGTGGTTTTTGTCTCACGTTGTAAATAAGAGTTAGGAACTCATATGAGAGGCTTAAGAGCTCGATTGAGTTTTAAGTATTTTTTTTCCAAACTTTCAAATCGGTCTAAAAGTCTTAAACTTGTAGTTGCCATATTGGGTATTTTCCAAAATTCTCCATTAAACCATTTTACACATACAGCATGTGCTTCAGTAAATTTTTTATTTTTACTATATATTTTAGCCAATTTTTCAAAAACTCCAGGGTAGCATGTACCTTTGTTAATTAAGCTTTCTAAAAAATCAATCTCTGTTTCATTTTTTAAATTTTGATTAGTATTATAAAAAAATATAAATTCATCAGCTAAATAATATAAATCATTGATTTTATTATAGGTGTCAGAAAACTGAATTTGAGCTAATGAAACAGATTCTGAATAATTATTTTTGCAATTAATCAAATATTCCCTCATTTTTTCTAAAACTTCAATTTCAATTTTTTTCATTCTTCTGGAGTGATGTTTTTTAATGTGAAAAATTAACTTCTTTAAGAGTTTTAATACCTTTACAGTTTAAGACTTGTATGAGTGGAGCCTAATAGTTTTTCCTTAGTTCTACTCCTAAATCATTCATGATTTTGTCAAAATCTGCAACTAGTTGAAACATTTTATCATTGCTTTCAGATGGACTAACTGTTTTAGAAACGCTATTCATTTTAGTTCTTATTTGTTTAAGCTGGTTTCTTAAATTGTCATTTTGTACTCGTTCAGATAAAATACATAAATTTCTATTTGAAATTAGTAAATTATCATTAGTTTCATCGTTAAGCATTCCTTTTTGCCACTCTTTAGTGATTTTATAATTTTTCAAATCTTCAATATGAAGAACTGTTATATAGCGATAAATTTTTGAAAGGATATCTTGAATTTCTAGAAAATTTTTTCTTTGAAAATCTCTAAAAAGCTCTTCTCTTTTGAGTTTTTCAAGTATAATTTGATTTTTAGTTGAACTCTTCGTACTAATTAAAGTTGTGATGACACTAGATGCAGTTACTAATATTGCACCCGTTAATGTTCCAACTAAGCCCCAAATTTCTGGATTCATATTATTTTAATTTTTAATGCGTTTTTTTTTTTTAAGGAAAACAAATTAAAAGTGATGTATAAATTAATTTATCTTGTATAAAATCAAATATAGTTTTAATATAAAAGAAAAACCAAATTTCTCAAATTTTCCCATAATTATAAACAAAATGTTTTTTATACAAAAGCCCCAAAATTTCAATCGTTAAGAATTGAAATTTTGGGGCTTTTATGTAATTATATTTTTTATTCATCTAACGTTGCAGTGCTAAAGAAATCTATCCCTCCATCTTTGCACTCAATTCGAACCAGCGTTCTTCTTTACTTTCAATTTTATTAATGATATTTTGCAATTCATTAGCTTTCTTTTCTATACTATCATCAGCTACTTTTCCTTCAGCAAAAAGTTGCTCAATCGAAATTTTTTGAGCTTCTAAATCCTTAATTTCTTTTTCAGTTTTTTGATATTCCTTTTGCTCGTTGAAAGTCAAATTTCCTGTTGGATTATTTTGCTTCCAATCTTTTTTCTCTGCTTTGTTTTCCTCTTTTTGAGCAACATCAGTACTGTCTTCATAAGCTCTAAAGTCAGAATAGTTACCTGGGAAATTTTCAACAACTCCTTGTCCTCTAAAAATAAACAAGTGATCTACAATTTTATCCATAAAGTAACGGTCGTGCGACACAACTAGTAAGCATCCTGGATAATCAAGAAGAAAACTTTCTAAAACATTCAAAGTCACAATATCTAGGTCATTGGTAGGCTCATCTAGAATTAAAAAGTTTGGATTCTGAATTAAAACAGTACATAAATACAAACGCTTTAATTCACCACCACTTAATCTATCAACAAAATCATATTGTTTTTTGGAGTCAAAAAGGAAACGTTCCAGCAATTGTGAAGCCGAAATCAATTTACCTTTCATCAACGGAATAAATTCTCCGTACTCTTTTATGACATCAATAACACGTTGTCCCGGTTTTGGGTTAATTCCACTTTGAGTATAGTAACCTAATTTAATAGTTTCTCCAATAACTACTTTTCCACCATCAAGAGGCAAGCTTCCAGTCAATAAATTTAGGAAAGTCGATTTTCCAGTTCCGTTTTTACCAATGATTCCAATACGTTCTCCTGGTTGAAAGTCAAAACTAAAATTATCCATGATCACATGATCCTTGAATTTTTTAGAGATTTTGTGAAGCTCAATAATCTTGCTTCCCATGCGCTCCATGTTTATTTCAAGCTCAACTTTATTCTCACGACGACGACTTTGCGCTTTTTCCTTAATGTCGTAAAAATCATCTTGACGTGATTTAGACTTAGTCGTTCTAGCTTTTGGTTGGCGACGCATCCATTCTAGTTCTTTAACGAATAAGTTCTGCGCTTTATCCACACTTGCATTTTCAGAAGCAATGCGTTCCTCTTTCTTCTCTAAATAATAAGAGTAATTTCCTTTGTAATTATATAATTTACCGTTGTCAAGTTCGATGATTTCGTTACATACACGTTCCAAGAAGAAACGGTCGTGCGTCACCATGAACAAAGTAATGTTTTCTTTAGCAAAATAACTTTCAAGCCATTCAATCATCTCTAAATCCAAGTGATTCGTAGGTTCATCAAGAATTAATAAATCAGGACGATTGATCAAGATGATAGCTAGTGATAAACGCTTTTTCTGTCCACCAGAAAGATTTTTTACTTTCAGTTTGAAATCTTCTAATTTCAATTTGAACAAGATTTGTTTGTATTGCGTTTCAAAATCCCAAGCGTTATGCTGGTCCATTCCGTCAAAAGCTTTTTGATAAGCCTCTTCGTCTTCTGGATTTTCTAGTGCTTTTTCATAAGCTTCAATCACTTTCAGAATCTTATTGTCAGAAGCAAAAATGCTTTCTTCAATAGTTAATTCTTCTTGTAGATTGTTGTTTTGAGATAAAAATGCCATTCTAATCCCTTTCCTCAAAACTACTTGACCAGTATCTGATTCTTCCAAACCATTGATGATACTCATAATTGTAGTTTTTCCTGAGCCGTTTTTGGCTATAAAGGCAATTTTTTGGTCTTTATTAATCCCAAAAGAAATGTTTTCAAAAAGTGTTCTTTCTCCAAAAGACTTGGATATGTTTTCAACTGATAAGTAATTCACAATGCTAATTTTTTTGCAAAAGTAAGCTATTAAATGACTAATACCGAATTGTTTATTTTTAACTAACTTTTTGTAAATCGTGTAGCCTCATAATTGGCTAATAATGAAGTGGATTAATTTGATCTGTCATTAAGATATTGTTCTATTTTGAATTTTTAAGTAATGGTGAAGCAATAGAGTTGCTACTAACTTGGCATTTTAAGTTTAGATCGTTTTGGGCGTTTCCCTTTACAAAAGAGGCACTATTACTTTCCTGAGTAATAGTACCTCTTTTGTAAAGGGTCGGGCTATCCGCTACAAGTCCTCGCAAAGTTCCGTTGCACTTTACTTTCCTGCGGGCTTTTCACTATTATCCCTAACGCGAACCAATAGTTTTCATGATTGTCGCTAGTCCTATATATAAGGTACAATTAAAAACGTTCATTAATTATTCAAAATCATTAACTGCGTTTTCAATAACTGGCCGTTACCATTTATAAAATGATTATAAATTAGCCTCTAATGATCTTCGACGGTTTCACATTAAGAGCGTTACTTCTATATATAAGATCAGGTTTTAAAATACGTTTTTAATTTTCGTAAATATTGTCGAAATTTTTAAACTTGTTGCGAAGTATAGTTCTATCCTATATGAGGAAGTAATATGTACTATAGATACAACGTTATTAGAGTATGTTGTTTATAGATAATAGATATCGCTTATAATATTAGTAATCATATCTACGTTTTTGAAAATAGAAATAACATAATTGATTATAATCACTAGTAAAAGTGCGCTGATTTTATGTTTTTGCTATTATGTTGGGTCAAACGGTGTATACAGTGATTAAAATTTCATTTCAATATTCACATTTACAGTTAGTTAAAAACAATCTTCAACAAATCTTAAAAAAACTCACAAAAAAAGCTTGTATAACGGTATAAACGTTGTAGTTTTGCACCCGCAACAGCGCAGACGTTCTTACTTAATTAATGGAAATCGAATCAAAACTAAG
>NZ_REFH01000011.1 GCF_003688495.1 Flavobacterium weaverense
ATTAAGCAAAAAAGCGATGTGGCAACTCATACTGCTGAAACGGCCAACTTATGGATTGCTATTACAGGAACGTTATGTTTCTTGATTGCTTTTAATTTATTAGTGAATTTACCTAATAATATCGCCAATCCTATTAGAGAACTTACAGATAGTATCAAGGAAATTGCAAACAAAAATTATTCGCAACGAGTACATTTTATGAACCATAATGAATTTGGAGATTTGGCAAAATCATTTAATTCAATGGCGGAGAAATTACAAGAATATAGTAGCAGTAACTTACACAAATTATCATTTGAGAAAAAAAGATTAGAAACTCTGATCAATAATATGCACGATCCTATTATTGGATTAGACAATTCAGGAACAATACTATTTGTAAATAATGAAGCTTTGAAAATTATCGGACTAAAGTCCGAAGAAGTTGTGGGAGAATTAGCTACTACTCTTGCATTGAAGAACGATTTATTGAAATCATTGATCGTAAGTACGCTTCAAAACGACAAGCAAAAAGCAGAACCAATGAAAATATTTGCAGATAACATCGAAAGTTATTTCGAGAAAGAAATTGTGAATATTACCATTAAACCAACGGGTGAAGATCAAACAATTGATATTGGCGATGTAATCATTCTAAGAAATATTACTGTTTTTAAAGAACTTGATTTTGCAAAAACTAATTTTATAGCTACGGTTTCTCATGAATTAAAAACACCTATTTCTTCGATAAAAATGAGTTTGCAAATTCTTGAGAAAGAAGATACTGGAAAGATGAATGAGGATCAAAAACAATTAATTACAAGTATCAAAGAAGATAGCGAAAGATTGCTGAAAATTACCGGAGAATTATTAGATTTATCTCAAGTAGAAACGGGAAACATACATCTAACCATAGAAAACAGCAATCCATACGAAATAGTAAACTATGCCATAGCAGCTGCAAAAGTAAAAGCCGACCAAAAAGCAATAAATATAATAATCGATGCCGAGGAAAACTTACCTTTTGTAAAGGCAGATAACGATAAAACAGCTTGGGTTCTCATTAACTTTTTAACAAATGCCATCACTTACTCCTCTGAAAATAGTAAAATTATTATCAAAGTAAAAAAAGAGAATAGCACAATACTTTTTGAAGTTATTGACAGAGGTAAAGGGATTGATGATCACTATAAGAATAGAGTTTTCGATAAATATTTCCAGATTCCAGGAAGTCATAAATTAGGAACTGGTTTAGGATTAGCTATTAGCAAAGAATTTATTGAAGCACAAAATGGTATAATTGGAGTGCAAAGTGAGCTTGGCTTAGGAAGTACTTTTAGTATCCGACTAAATGCTGTTTGTTGATCACATTATGAAATTTTTCAGTAAAAAAAATGACTAAAATTTCCCTCTTATTTTATTTGAAAACTGAAATATTTAATTCAATTATTTTTTTAACAATCAAGTTTCTCTCTCCAACTAAAAAACATATTTTCCATAGCAATCTTATAATGTGGACTATCTAAAAAAACTGGTGAAAATTTACTTTTGATAGAGGCAGGTTTTTACTTTTTATAATGGATTCCAAACAGCTAATTTCTTTAGATCTTGTATAAAATGATTTGTCAACTGTGTAGTCAAGGTCACTAAAAAATGCAAAAAATACCAGTAAAATGTCGTTTTTTTATGCTTTATACTGAAAATATGAGCAACATTTGCAAAACACGTTACTACATTTCAACCTTGAAAATTTTCTTTTAAACTTTATCCCAAAAAGATATTCAAGAAAATTTTTTCACATGATGCAATAAAATAGCAACGCTATGTTGCATTTCGGCTTCGTCTAGATGTCCAAATCCAAGACGCATTGCACTTAACTGACGATTTTGATACAGTAATGTTTTAGGAATAAATAGGTTATCCTTTGCACAACTAGTACTTAACTGTAGAAGATTTATAGGCAACTGCCATTCTGCCCAAACTGCCAAACCTCCCGATGGTTTTTTAAATTGCAAATAGTCTTTGAAGTTGTTCTCTAAAAGTGCTGTAAAAGTATCTCTTCGTTGATGGTAAACTTTTATTGATTTTTTTAGATGCCTGTGAATTTCGCCTTCATCAATCATTTCTCCTAAAACTTGCTCCATCAAGACATCGCCTTGTCGGTCAATAATCCCTAAATACTTTCGCATTTCATCCATCAAATTCTCGGGAGCAACTATAAAGCCAGTTCTAAATCCAGGCGCTAAAGATTTACCAAACGAACCAACATAAATGACCATTCCGTTGGTATCTGCACTTGCCAAAGGCAATACAGCACTTTTATCATAATGAAAATCATAATCGTAATCATCTTCTAAGATCACAAATCCAAATTCATTCGCCAACTCCAAAAGTTCAATTCTGCGTTGTGCGCTCAATGTAACAGTTGTGGGGTAATGGTGATGTGGCGTAAGATATAGCATTCTCACACGATGTTTTCCGCACAAATCCCGAACAGCATCAACCTGAATCCCTTCGTTATCAATAGGGACCTGAAGAATTCGAGCACCTGATTTCTGAAAAATCATATTCACAGAAAAATAACTTAATGAAGCCACAAGTACTATATCATTTGCAGCCAGTAAAATTTCAGAAATAATATAAACACTCATTTCAGTACTTCTGGTAATAAGTAAATTATTTTTAGAAATATGCAGTCCTCGGGATAAGTTGAGAAAATTGGAAAGATTTTCTTTAAAGTATTCACTTCCGTCCTGATTGTAATATCCCAGTTTACGGCGATTGCTTCTACGTTTCATGCTCGAACTGTACAATCGAGATAAATGCTCAATTTGAGTCAATCTTATATCTGGCGTTCCATCATTAAATATATATTCACATTTTGAGTGCTCAAATGGATTATCCAGTAAACTTGATTTTTTAAAAGAATAACCAGTATTTCCTGGATAAGTGGCTAGCTTATTTTGTGCCAAAGGTTGAAAATGGCTGGGTTTACTATCATTTCTACTCAGAACAAATGTTCCTTTATTTGGTCGAGTTTCTACCCAACCTTGAGAATCCAGTTCATCATAAACTGCAACGATAGTTTTGCGGTGTACTTCCAGAATTTCACTTAGCACCCGTGTTCCAGGCAATTTTGTCCCTTTTATAAGATATCCACGTTGAACAGCATTGATGAGTTGATTTGCAATTTGCATATACACGGAAGTGGCCGAATCACGATCGATAATTATAAAACTTTGAAAAGGAATTAAAACCGGACTACCCATAATACAAAAAGTGGCACCATTTGATTGACCGGAAAGATAATACTTTTGGCACAATAAAAAAATAAGATGTACAAATTACTTCAACAACTTGTAAATAATAATGAATTGCATGCAAAATGGTTAAATACCTTATCCTTTATGGAAAATGCTGGCGCTAGGAAAATCTCTTTATGCGAGCATCCCACAAAAGTGAATATAATCCAGCTTAAACATGCCGCAGAAGAACACCGCCACGCTTATTATTTAAAAAAGCAAATTGGCAAAATCAATTCTCAAATTTGTTCAAACTATGATAATGATGAACTCCTCGCTGCTAAAGCGACCCGTTACTATTTACAGTTATTAGACATTCAAACCTGTCGCTATCTGAAAGAAAATTTTCAATTATCAGGAGAGGAATTGAAATATGCGGCCTATCTGTTTGTGACCTATGCGATTGAAGTACGTGCCGACGAATTGTATCCTCAATACCAGCAAGTGCTTACTGAAAAAGAAAGTAAAGTAATGGTGAAATCAATCATACTAGAAGAAGAAGGTCATCTTGAAGAAATGATTCAGCAACTAAAAACCTTTCATCCGGATTGGGAAAAGTACGCTACTTCTATTCTGACTTTAGAACACAAACTTTTTGATAACTGGATCGCTTACATTGAAAAAGAGATTACCAATGCTTAACACTTTATCAAAACTTAAAGACAGTTTAGAAAAGCGAAATACCGAAAATGTATTAAGATCGTTAAAACACAAGAAAGAAGGTGTTGATTTTTATTCCAATGATTATTTGGGAATGGCACAAAATGTACCATTCCAAGAAATCGTTTTACAGGAAATTAATCAACAACCTCAGCTTTTAAAAGGGGCTACAGGATCAAGATTAATCAGTGGTAATTCAAATTTCACTATGGAAGTTGAAGCTTTTATAGCAAATAAGCACATGGTTGAAAGCGCCTTACTCTTACCTTCGGCATACCTCGCAAATCTTGCTTTACTTTCGGCCATACCTCAACGTGGAGATATAGTTTTGATGGATGAATGCATTCACCGATCAGTTCGTGACGGCCTAAGATTGTCAAATGCAAAATCACTAAAATTTAAACACAACGATTTAGAGCATTTAGAAAAACTATTGAAAGAGGCAAACGGAAACCGTTTTATAGCGGTTGAAAGTTTATATTCCATGGAAGGTGATTTTGCGCCTTTAGAAAAACTGGCAGTGCTTGCTGAAAAATACAACGCTGCTTTAATTGTTGATGAAGCACACGCATTCGGAGTTTTCGGATATGGTATAGTGGCTCAAAAAAACTTACATAAAAAAGTATTTGCCACGATAGTAACTTATGGGAAGGCTTTGGGAATGCACGGAGCAGCGATATTGGGAAATCAAACAATGATTTGTTATTTGGTCAATTTTTCCTCTCCCGTTATTTATACGACAGGCAGCAATGATTTGCATGCAATGAGTATCAAAAAGGGATATCATTTTCTGGAAAACAATTCAATTTTAAATCAAAATTTACAGGAAAACATCAGTGAATTTAGAAAGAGTAATCTGCCTACACTTTCAGATCCTCAAAGTCCGATTCAGATTGTACCAATGGCGAATGTTTCATCAGCAAAAAGAGCACAACAGCATTTAGAAAACAAAGGATTTTTAACTTTTGCCGCGGTTGCTCCAACCGTAAAGGAAGGCGAAGAACGATTGCGGATTTGCCTGCATTCTTTTAATTCAAAAGAAGAAATTGATCAATTAACTAAAATTATCAAGGAATTTATTTAACTCAGATAAGACCAAAAACTTTTGTGCCTTTTGTGGTTTAAAAAAATCAAACAATTACTTAAAAAATGAATTCTCCAATAAAATTATTCGTAACCGGAATCGATACTGGAATCGGCAAAACGATTTGTTCCGCTATACTTGTCGAACATTTAAAAGCAGATTACTGGAAACCCATCCAATCCGGAGATTTAGACAAAACTGACAGCATGCTTGTTCAGGGTTTCGTTAATGATCAAATTAAAATCCATCCAGAAAGACACCGTTTTGAATTGGCCGCTTCACCCCATAAATCAGCAGCACAAGAAAACATCTCGATAGAGTTAGAAGATTTTGAATTACCAGAAACTGAAAATCATTTGATTGTAGAAGGAGCCGGTGGGTTGTGGGTTCCGCTTTCCGATGAAGTTTTCATGCTGGACCTTATCAAAAAATTAAAGTTACCGGTAGTTCTGGTCGCTAATGACTATTTGGGATGTATCAATCATACTTTATTATCAATTGAAACCTTACGGAAAAATAATATACCACTAGCCTACTTCATTTTTAATGGAACTTTTGATGAAGATACTTATCGGGTCATTAAAAAATTTCTTGATGAAGACACAACTATTTTAAATATTCCAAAATTAGAAATAATCGATACTAACACCATCAGAGAAATCGCTAACAATTTAAAAAACACCTAACATTATGCAAAAAACAAAAAAATTAAGAAACGACTGGACTAAAGAAGAAATTAATACCATTTACCATCAACCGGTACTAGAACTGGTTTACCAGGCTGCAACCGTTCATCGTCAATGGCACAAACATTCAGAAATACAAGTCTGCACCTTACTTTCTGTAAAAACAGGTGGATGTCCCGAAGATTGTTCTTATTGCGGACAGGCAGCACGATATCATACCGATATTAAAGTACAGGCATTGTTACCAACAGAAACTGTAATTGCTCATGCACAAAAAGCAAAAGACGGAGGATCATCCCGATTCTGTATGGCGGCGGCATGGCGTGAAGTTCGTGATAACAGAGATTTTGATCGCATCATTGATATGGTAAAAGGAGTAAATGAGTTAGGTCTTGAAGTGTGTTGTACATTAGGAATGCTTACTGAAGAGCAGGCTTTGAGATTACAGGAAGCTGGACTTTACGCCTATAATCACAATTTAGATACTTCAGAAGAATATTATGATGAAATTATTTCTACCCGAAAATTTGACAATCGCATCAATACCATCAACAACGTAAGAAAAGCAGGAATCACTGTTTGTTCTGGCGGAATCATCGGTTTGGGTGAAAAACATATTGACCGAATTTCTATGTTACTGACTTTGGCAACGATGCCTAAACATCCGGAATCCGTTCCCGTAAATGCATTAGCAAGAGTGAAAGGAACACCTCTTGAAGATCTTCCAAAAGTCGCTATTTGGGATATGGTAAGAATGATTGCTACTGCAAGAATCATCATGCCAGCTTCAGTTGTCCGCTTAAGTGCGGGAAGAATTGAAATGACGGAAGAAGAACAAGCTTGGTGTTTTATGGCTGGAGCCAATTCTATTTTTACAGGAGAACGCGAAACCTTATTGGTTACCCCAAATCCTGGCCTTACAGAAGATATGGAAATGTTTAACAACTTGGGATTAAAACCAATGATTAAAGAAAGACAATCTTCATGTACAACGATTTAAAAGAAAGGGACAAAGCAGTAAACTGGCATCCTTATACCCAAATGAAAACCGCCTCTGACATCATTCCGATTGTTAGAGGTAAAGGAGCTTATCTTTTTGATGATAAAGGAAATCGATACATCGATGCCGTTTCATCTTGGTGGGTGACGCTCCACGGCCATGCTCATCCCTATATTGCAGAAAAAGTTTCTGAACAGTTGCATGTTTTAGAACAAGTTATTTTTGCAGGTTTTACCCACGAACCCGCCGTACAACTTTCAGAAAACCTATTGAAGTTATTGCCGGAAAATCAAAACAAAGTTTTCTATACTGACAATGGTTCTACCGCTGTTGAAGTAGCTTTAAAAATGTGCATTCAATATGCACACAACAAAGGTTTAAAAAAGACCAAGATTTTAGCTTTTAACAATTCATATCATGGTGATACCTTTGGTGCGATGTCGGTCAGCAGCCGAAGTATTTGGACGCAGCCTTTTGGCGAAATGCTTTTTGAAGTTATTTTTATCGATGTACCAACAAAAGAAAATCTTCCGGAAATAAATGAAATCATTGATGAACACCTAGACCAATTGGCTTGTTTTATATATGAGCCTCTTGTACAAGGAGCTGCCGGAATGTTAATGCATGAACCCGAGGATTTGAGCGCTTTAATGAAATACTGCCGTTCAAAGAATCTCCTAATGATTCAGGATGAAATTTTTGTTGGTTTCGGCCGAACTGGAAAATTATTTGCGACAGATTATTTAATAGAACAACCAGATATCATGTGTTTCTCCAAAGGATTGACTGGCGGCACTTTTCCGTTGGGAATTACAACTTGTTCAAATGTAATTTTTGATTCTTTTTATTCCGACGATGCATACAAAACTTTATTTCACGGACATTCGTTCACTGCAAATCCATTAGCTTGCACCGCTGCATTAGCCAGTATGGAATTGCTATTAAAAGAAGAAACGCAGGAAGACATACAGCGAATTTACAATGAGCATAAAAAATTTGCAAAAGAATTAGCTTTACATCCCAACATAAAAAATGTTCGTCAACGAGGAACTATTCTGGCCTTAGAGCTAGAGATAACACAGGAAACTTCTTATTTCAACAAACAGCACGAACGACTCTATCCATATTTTTTGAGTCAGGGCATTATACTGCGGCCAT
Source organism: Flavobacterium weaverense (assembly GCF_003688495.1). GTDB lineage: Bacteria > Bacteroidota > Bacteroidia > Flavobacteriales > Flavobacteriaceae > Flavobacterium > Flavobacterium weaverense. The sequence goes on from NZ_REFH01000011.1 coordinate 7,870, forward strand.
TGGGGAATATTCTCTATTTGGTTCCTCCTTATTGTATTTCAACTGCAGATTTACGATATATTTATCAAACTATTTTAAAGGCATTGGAGTTGTGAAAAGCAAAAAGCTATCGGGAAATCTAGTAGCTTTTTGCTTTTTAAGATACTTTTGAATTTCACTTAGTGTGGAGTTGATTAAGGCGAAAGAGAGATGTGCAAAACCAACTAGTTCGCTGAATCTTTTATAAGGTGTTTTGCAAATTTTATATGTAATTAAACAAAACTCAAATATCTGTTAGGGTTTTTTATTCTTAGAAGTAAATTTTTTACCTAAAGCAAAAGTATTTTGTTATAATTAGATTGTCGAAAAAATGATACGTTACATTAGTAAGAAAGAGTCTAAAAATCACTCTAATTTCAATATTTATATTAAAATTTTGACTTAATTAGCGAAACCTATAAAAGTTATTATTCCAATAATTCACATTCAAGACTTATTATACTTTAGTATCTCGACATTACCGCTTTGAAAGCAAAAAAATTAGCTTATCACATAGCCAATAATTTAAAAAATGCATGGTTCTTGAGAAGAGAAAAGTGTTAGCAAAAAAAAAATAAAAAAAATGAAAAAAAACGTCTACTACATTCTAATATTACTAGTAGCATCAGCTCAAGTTTTTGCGCAATCAGAACCACGCAAATGGGCTTTTGATAATTATTATAAATATTACAACCCAAAAGTAAATGAGCCAGAGAAAGATCAAGCAATTGAAAAATTAAGAGCGCATTATGCTACCTCAACTGAAGTAGATGGTAGGATAGGCAGCGTAAAATTAAGTTGGAAAGAGTGTAGCGAATTAATTCAAGAAAATGGTGCATTCAAGGATTTAATCGATAAAGAAAGAAACGTCGCAAGTACTGTTGCTGAAGCTTATAAAAGACTAGCTAAAATTGCAGTATCTGTTAGACGTGGTGAAGTAACTGCAGAAGTAGCGCTAACGCCTTCCTATCTAAAATCTATTATTTATTATGGTAATTTAGAAATTAGTAGATCTAACTATGTACATCGTTTTCACGATTCTTGTTTTAGTATTCCGTCTTCGGCAGTTAGCATTTACTTTAGTTTTTTAAAGCAAATGGACGCTATTGAAAGTGGACAAGAGAAAAATCCATTATTAAAAGAAGCCTGTGACATGCTAAAAGTTACGGCATTACAATCATGGACACAACCACTGCGCAAAGATGCTACAGATAATAATGTTGTACAAATAGAACGCTTTAGACATCACGTTTGGTGGGTCGGTGGAAATGGATTAGGAGGTTGGTCTGGTTACCGTGCAGTAATGCCTGTTGCTGTAATGTATAAATCGGTACCAATGATTGAATTACTAGCAGAGGTAGCAGCGGGTGGACTTAGCAATACTGCGCAAAATACAAATGAAACTGATTTTTGGAATGAAGGCATGACCGCAGATGGCGCAGGATGGGGACACGGTAGACAGTGTTTGATTTGGGGATATCCAATTCATGGCTCCAATGGAATATTTGGAATACTGAATTTACTAAAAGATACTCCGTTTAATAAGAATATCGATCGCGAAAACGTTGATGCTTTACTAAATTTTATACGAGGTGGTAATTTCTATTACTATAAAGGATATATACTGCCGTGTCTTGATCGTGGTTCAATGGTTTATGATAATAAAACGAGTGTTATCTCTTATATAAGTATTGTAAACAATTTGATCAGTAACTATAGTAACGTGCTGACTACAGCGGAATTAAAAGAATTAACACAATTAAAAAAAGAAGCTCAAACAAAAAACATCCAAATGAAAGATTATCCTGCGGGGATGTATAACGGCACGCGCTGGTTTTTTAATAATGATGATTTAATAAAGAAAACTGATGATTATCACCTCATCGTTAATATGGCTTCTAGCAGATGTTCTGGTTTAGAAAGTGCTGATAATACTGCTGATAATTATAATTTTTACACTGCTGATGGATTGACATTATTCCAAAGAACTGGTTATGAATACAAATCTATTTTTGGTGCTTATGATGTAACCGCATCGCCAGGAGTAACGGCTAGAGAAGGCATGGAAAAACTTACACCTGTTACTAATTGGGAAGGATATAATAGTTTACACAATTTTGCAGCAGCAACAACTAGTGGTGGAGTAAATAGTGCTTCTGGTTTCATTTTCGAAAAAAATAATACATATGATAAAAAGGATAAAAATGGTAAAGCTCTTACCCTTACTAACGAAGTATTGTATGGTGTGAAAGCAAATAAATCATGGTTTATTATAGGTGATTACATGGTAGCGCTTGGCGCTGGAGTAACGAACAACAAACCTGATTTCGTTGGAACTATTCGCACTACTATTGACCAAACAGCATGGGAAAATGAGATCACTTTAATACAAAATGGAAAAGAAAAATCACTTTCTGGAAACATGGGTTCTATTTTAGCCGATAAAAAACCAATCTGGATTAAGCAAAAAAATAAGTTTGCCTATACCCTATTGCCTGAGTTCTCGAAGAAAATGAATTATACTTTAGAGAGTAAAGAAACAGATTGGATAAAAATGAATCTCACTAATAAAAGCAAAGCAGACGCACCGAAAGCTGTTAAAGTTTTTAAATTATGGTTGGATCACGGACAAAAGCCGACAAACGATACCTATGGTTATGTGGTTTATATGGGGAAAGGAAATCCTGATGCTGAACTTCCAGTGGTTGTAACAAATAACGATACAACTTTGCAAGCGGTACAATCTATGGATGGAAAAGTTTTTGGTGCTGTATTTTATTCGAAAAATGCGATAATGAAAGCAGGCAAAACTACGTTGAAAGTTTCAGCTCCTTGCGCTGTTTTGATAGAAAAAGATAGTAATGGATATATCATAAGCGTTACCGATGCTGAAATGAATAAAGACTTGAAAGAGATTGTAGTAACCTTAAATGGGAAATCTATTTCGTTTGCAATGCCTCAGGGCAAAGAATGCGGAAAACCAATTTCTCAGACAGTTACTCTATAAATCTATCAAAAATTTATTCTTTAAATCACAAAGATTAAAAGCGCTGTTGAAAAATCAGCGCTTTTTTTGTAAAAAGCATTTGTAATTCGAATTCATAATATGTTCGCAAAAAATAATAAGCGATAGCGATGATAAATTAGTGAATGAATTGTTCATAAATCCTACTAATGACATCTCCATGGAATTATCGAAATATGGTGCTGAAGTATAACTTATAGAAGCCCGAATAGTTGCGACATGATCTTAAGAATCGTGCAGTTGAAATGATCAAAATGTATTAGTAATTCAATTTTAGTTTGAGCCTACTTTCAACTTCAAATCTACAAGAAATTTTATGTTCAACTTTACTTCCATAAATTTTAAGGTCTAAAAAGTATCGTAATAGTATTAATAACTACAAATTAAAGTACTATTGAACAATATTATCACTGAAATTACCATGGTATTTTACTAATAATTATAGATTGTTAAAAATTACTTTTTCGGAAGAATTTAAAAAAATTTACTGTTTAATAAATCAACAAAAGTTAAATAAAATATAGAAATATTGATGAAAGCGTTTAAAATCAATATCTTTAAGAACGTTAGTGCAAGAAAATTTATTATTTTAATTAAAAAGATAATTATGAATGCGCATCTCTTGTACTTTCACTATTTAGAAAACAAAACTCAAAAAATAAAACATGGGAAAAGTAGTAAAAATTACAGATTTAGAAATGATAACTCACGACGTGCTGAGAGTGACTTTTGAAAAACCAAAAGGATATTCATTCATACCGGGTCAGGCAGCAGACATTTCAGTTAATCAGCCAAATTGGGAAGATAAAAAAAGCTGTTTCACCTTTACTTCATTACCAGAAGATGAAACTTTAGAATTCACAATTAAGACCTATCCAGCAAGACAAAGAGTTACTAATAAATTATTATCCTCGCAAGTGGGGGACGAAATTATTCTACAAGATGCTTTTGGGGACATTAGAAATCAAGGTGAAGGAGTTTTTATCGCTGGTGGTGCTGGAGTTACTCCTTTTATAGCTATTCTAAAAGTATTAGAACAAAAAGGAGCGGTAGGAAACAGCAAGTTAATTTTTGCTAATAAAAAGGCAGAAGATATAATTGATAAAAAATTCTTTTCAAATATTTTGGGTGATAATTTTATCAATGTCTTATCAGAAGAAAATAAAAAAGGATATGAAAATGGTTATATCACCACTGAAATCATTAAAAAATATGTAGACGGAAATTCTGATACTTACTACTTATGTGGGCCACCGCCAATGATGAATGCAATTGATGAAAGCTTATTATCCATTGGTGTAAATAAAAATAAAATCATTAAAGAGTCTTATTAATAATATTTAGGTTTCAATTTTTATTCGATGCCTATTTCAAATTTAACTTTGATATAAAATATCATTAAAGCGTTTTCTTTAATATCACTGCTGTTATTGTAAAGTATTGACAACGAAAACGTAACAATATTTAAGCTATTTTAAATAATATTAAAATTTGCTACTTAACTTCATATAATATATCGTAACATTTTAATTTACAAGTTTTTAATTAATTAAATATTCACTTTAAAATATCTATAGTCCTCATTGTTTAAAGTATGGCTATCTTTGCAATTATTTTAAAAATAAAAATATTATGAAAATTAAAAGCCTACTTCTGGTATTCTTAGCTTTTATAGCTATTGGATGCAATTCAACAAAAAAGTCAAATCCAGAATCGAAAGATGAGACGATAACTGAGAAATATTGGAAATTAAAAACTTTAGATGGTAAAGAAGTTTTGATGAAAAAAAATCAGGAGCGCGAAATCTTTATTACTTTGAAAACAGATGAAAATAGACTTACAGGATTTGCAGGATGTAATTCTTTGTCTGGTGAATACACGTTAGAAGAAGGAAATAGAATTAGCTTCAAAAATGTTGCAGTTACAATGAAAATGTGTCCGGATGTAGATTTAAACGAGAGTGAACTTTTAGAAGTTTTTGAATTAGCTGATAATTACACGATTGTAAATGATGTGTTATCTTTGAACGTAGGTAGAAGAGCTCCTTTAGCTGTTTTCGAAGCAGTTTACATGAACTAACATAATCGTTCTAGAATTCTACAATAACTACAAAGAACTTTTTTTAGCGTGGTAACAAAATCAAAGATCTGGTATACAAATGTATATCAGATCTTTTTTTTATGCTTGATACCAAAATTTTATTTAACTAAAAAAAATGGATCAATCTTAAGTATAGAGAATAGTAATTATTTCTTTTATTAGTTTAGATGCTTGATTCATTTCTCTGATGCATAAACTGTTATTATTTGTACTACTGCATTAACAAATTCTATTTTTAATCACTATTTAAAGACTATAAAATTTGTTCCTTGCATATTAAAAAATCATATAAAATTTAATCTAAAAATTTACACTTTTAAGCACTTACATTAAATCTTTATCCTATACTAGAATTTTAAAATTAGAAATTTCGTAATGATTAAATTTTAAATAGTTTAAGAAATATAATTATTGTAATCGCAGCAATGGTTCAATTTATCGATAAAGAGTTAATTAACTTACGCTAGAAAATGAGTAAAAATTATAAATATTTACGTTAATGTAGTTTAAAGTAAAAGTTATAAAGAATTGTTAAATTCATGAATTGCTAAATTTCGGCATTTGTTTTGCATTCCTGAGATATGATAAAGAAAAATATTTTACTAACTGGAGCATCTGGAACTGTAGGTTTCGAGGCATTAAAGCAATTACTTGCTCTTGATAGATATACTATAACTGTTTTTGATCAAGAAAGTGAAGCCTCTCGCGAAAAATTACTTCCATTCAAAGATAAAATTACAATAGTCTTTGGTGATATTAGCAATTTTGATGACTTGGATGCTATTCGAAATATAGATTTTGCAATTCACTTAGCGGCAGTAATTCCGCCAGTAGCTGATGACTTTCCACCATTAGCTAAAAAAGTAAATTTAAATGGAACTCAAAATTTAGTAAAACAGTTAGAAAAGCATTCGCCTACAGCTTTTATGATGTTTAGTTCGAGTATTTCTGTATATGGAGATCGAATAGTAGATCCTTATATTAATGTTGGAGACCAACTGCAACCCAGTGAAGGAGATTATTATGCAACAACTAAAATTGCAGCCGAAGAATACATTCGGAATAGTAAATTAGATTACACGATATTTAGATTAGCTGCAATTATGGGTAATCACAAAATATCAAAACTAATGTTTCACCAACCTTTAAATACAGCATTAGAAATAGCAACGCCAAGAGATACTGCCCGAGCATTTGTAAATGGAATTGAGAAACAACATTTACTTTCTAAGCGAATTTTTAACTTGGGAGGAGGAGAAAGTTGTCGCGCTAGTTATAAAGTTTTTTTAGAGCGATCTTTTGCTATCTTTGGATTAGGGAAGTTAAATTTTCCCGAGCACGCGTTTGCAGATAAAAATTTCCATTGTGGATATTATGCTGATGGCGATGATTTAGAAGAAATAGTTCATTTTAGGCAAGACACTTTAGATGATTATTTTAAAATGGAATCTGAAAAAGTTTCTTCAGTTAGAAAAATTGCCACTTCAATAATTAAAGAACCGGTTAAATGGTTTTTGTTAAAAAAATCAGAACCATATCAGGCCTTTAAACAGCAAGATCCAATTCAAATGAAACATTATTTTAATTAAAAATACCAAATTATGAGTAACTTATTTATATTTTTTAGCCTCATCACAAGTTTATTTTCAGCAGAAAATCCACAGTTAACGATTAAAATTTCCAATATTGAAAAAATGAAGGGAGAGATTATAATAGGTATTTTCGACAAAGACAAAAACTTTCTTAAAGAGGGATCTGCAATAAAGAATTATACTGTCAAAGTAGAAAAGAATACCGCATTTATTACAATTACCGATTTACCTAAGGGCGAATATGCAGTTACAATGTATCATGACGAAAATTCGGATAAAGAATGTAATAGAAATTTTATGGGACTGCCAAAAGAATCTTATGCCTTTTCCAATAATTTTAAGCCAAAATTTGGCCCACCTAAATTTAAGGACTGTAAGTTTGAATTGATAGAGAATAAGACCTTAAATATAAAAATGATCAATTAGATATTTATAACATCCATTTTATTAAAATTAGCTTTGTAAATAGTAATCTAAAATTCAATCCTTTTTCAGTTGAAGTGAAGCATTATCATTTATTTTACAAATAAATTGAATTGAGAATTGAATTGAACATGAACTTTCTACTTAAAAATACTAATAAATTAGTGCATGATTTTATAAATCAGGCATTTTTTTTGAAAATCAAGGAGTAAATGCTTTAATATAATTGATTTTCTATAATCACTTTTCATGCTTTTTACTTATCTGCAAATGAATAGAATAAAACTCTTAAAAGAACTGCGTTTACAAAATGGCATTCATCTAAAATTTGCAACACAGTAGTTTTCTCGATAGTTTACCTATTTAATTTTGTATATATAAATTGCCGCTGCTTTTCGATATAAAAAAACACATCACCACACATTTATAATAATCGTAAATAGAGGATTAAAGGACTTTAGATCTCTAAATGCTTTAATAAAATGGGATAAACTGTTAATTCTAAATTTAGAATGTCTTTTCCTATTTTCTAGTAACGTTATAGATTTCTAATTTGTACTATTTTCTTTTTGCTATTTAATAACAACAATTATAAACTCATAAAATAAGATCTTTAACTAAAGTAATCGTATTTTTACCTCTTATAAAAAACAGGAAACAAAGACAATGACTGAATCTGAAGAACAAATAAGACTTATAGAAGAATTAGGTTTACAGCTAGAGGACAATATAAAACTTTCTCCTCTTGCCTCAAGAATTTATTCTTTACTAATTCTTTCTTCGAATGAAGGTCTAACATTTGAAGAAATTCAAACTATTGTTCCAGCTAGTAAAAGTTCAATTTCAGTAAACGTTAACGTTCTTTTGCAATTGGATTATATTTCTTTTTATACAAAATCCGGTACCAGAAAAAGGTATTTTAGACTTGCTAAATATTTTTCATTGGTAACATTAAATGTTGATTTTCAAGATATCTCAAATGAGGTCCGTTTAATAGATAAAATCAATACCTACAATAAGAAGTACCATAGTGCGAAATATACCAATGAAAACTATTTAGGAGATATATTACAAGATTATCTAATTAAAAAACAAACTCTTATTCAAGACACTATTAAAAAAATCGATGATTTTAGTGCTAGTGATAAAGAAAAATAAAAATTTTATACTTTAAATCTGTAAGCTTATCATCAGTAGATAAAAAGATATACCTTAAATAAATTAGACTTTATAAATTTAAATATAAAATGTATTATCATTTTGGTTCGTTTTGTTACGAACTTATCGTATATTTGTACTATTGATATAATGTAGAATAATTTAAAGAAAATAAAATACACACGAATGCCTTTTTTAACTAGAGTCATAAAAACTTTGTTCAAACTCAAAGTTTTAAAAAAGCATTAGAAAATAGCATTAAATTTTTTCACGGTGTGATAATAAGAAGATGAATAACGTTTAGTAAATTTCTATCTTTTTCATAATTTTACTTAAAAGCCATTTAGCTGCCTGATTTAGTTGGGCTAACATCTCTTTAAATAGTAAAAGAGAATAATTTAGAACAGGATTTTGCATAATTTTTAAAGAGATTTAAGTAAGAACATTTCAAATAGTGAATATTCCTTTTATAGTACGAAAGCAAGCTTGTAAAAAACCATTAAATGAAATTTTAGAATACTATTTTTAGATTTTTAAGAAAACAAAACTATGACCAAATTAAAACAAACCAAATTATTAAAGGGCGCAATAACCACTGGGATTATCAACGCGTTTATTAACGGAGGAATTCAGTACTTTTTTCTAAAAGATTTAAAAGTAATACCCATTTCAGTTGATGCTATAACAAATAATATTCCTACGGTGTTAGGCGAAGCCGTTTCTTTAGCAATTTCGTTATCTATATTACTGACGGTGGTGGCGTATTTCACGATTAAAGAGAAAAAAGTCAAGTTTTTCCCAACCGCTTTTTGGCTCGCTATAAAACATGTTTTTTTTACTTTTGGAGTTATTACATCATTAGCCGTGTTATGGCAAAAGAATATGGGAACTATTGAAGTTTCATTAATTACCGCTTTGATAATAATTGGTTTAATTGCTGGTCTAATTTCTGGAGTTATTAACTATTTGACTTTGAAGGAATGCACGATAAATAACGAGGATACTATAAGTAATTAAAAAATATTTTAATAAAAAAAATAGTAAAATAAAACCTATCAATATGAAGCACATTTTATCTCTTATCCTGATCTTTAACTTATTCAGTTGTAAAGAAAATAATAAAGATTCAAATGAATCGTCTAAGCTCTACTATAATGGAGACATACTTACCATGGAAGGTGACTCTCCTCAATATGCAGAAGCGATTGTTGCGCAAAACGGTAAAATTGTTTTTGTAGGAACAAAATTAAAAGCGGAATCAAAGTTCAAAAACTCTGAAAAAATTGATTTAAAAGGTAAAACACTTTTACCAGGATTTATTGATCCGCATAGTCATTTTGGAATGGTTTCTAATACGATGGGACAAGTAGATTTGAATCCGAAACCTGTGGGAAATGTCACTAATATTTCTGATATTTTAAAAAACCTTAAAAAGTATAAAGAAGATAAGAAAATTCCAGATGGTGAATGGATTTTTGGTTGGGGTTATGATGATGGTGAATTAACTGAAAAACGTCATCCTACCAAAAAAGATGTTGATAAAGTACTACCAAATAATCCGGTTTATCTTCAGCATACTAGCGGACATATGGGAGTTGCTAATACGTTAGGACTTGAATCTTTAAAAGTTTCAGCAGCTACAAAAAATCCTGACGGTGGAACTATTGTTCGTTTCCCAAATTCAAGTGATCCAACTGGTTTAGTACAAGAAACAGCTATGTATCCTTTTGTACGTTTGATGATGGAAAAATTAGATTCTAAACAAGCTGAATTTTTTGATACTACGCAAGATTATTATGCTTCAAACGGAATTACCACTGCACAAGATGGAATGACTAGCAGAGAATCTATAAAATTCTTTCAATCGCAAGCTGACGCAGGAAAATTTAAGATTGATTTGATTGCTTTAGCAGGATATTCAGAATTAGAAAGTAATTTAGGAGATACTACTTTACATTTTAAAACCTACAAAAACGGATTTAAAATTCAAGGAACAAAAATAGTTGCCGATGGTTCGCCACAAGGAAAAACAGCTTTCTTTAGCAAACCCTTTTTAACTGAAGTTCCTGGTTGTCATCATGACTGTAGAGGATTGCCAAGCTTAACTCAAGAAAATTTAAATAATTTATTCGAAACTGCTTACGCAAAAGACAATCAGTTGTTTATTCACTGTAATGGAGACGCTTCCATCGATATGGTTTTGTTAGCACACGAAAATGCATGCAAAAAATTAAACCAACTTTTAGACAAAGACCGAAGAACGATTGTTATTCATTCGCAATTTGTACGTCCTGAGCAATTAGATAAGTTTGTAAAATACAACATGGAACCTTCTTTCTTTACCAATCACGCTTATTTTTGGGGAGATGTTCACGTACAAAATTTAGGCAAAGCTCGTGCTGATTTTTTAAGTCCAATGGTTACGGCAAAAAAATTAGGTTTAAAACCAACTAATCATTCTGATGCTACGGTTACTCCTATCGATCCCATTTTCACTATTTGGACAGCCGTAAATCGAGTTTCAAGATCTGGTCAAGTAATTGGGGCATCTGAAAGAACAACTCCTTATTTAGCATTACAAGCGATTACAGCGTTCGCCGCTTACGAGTTATTTGACGAAAAATTAAAAGGAACTTTAACTGCTGGAAAATTAGCTGATTTTGTAATTTTAGATAAAAATCCATTAAAAGTACAACCAATGGAAATTAAAAACATTCAAATTTTAGAAACGATTAAAGAAGGTAAAACGATATTTAAGAAATAATACCAGCGTTAAAGATCATAGATATTAAAAATTAAAATAAATACAATTATGGATACATCAAAACATTTTGATTTAAAAGGAAAAACAGCAATAGTAACAGGTGGAGCAGGCGGGATAGGAAAAGCTTGTTGCGAAATACTAGCTGCTTACGGCGCTAACGTTGTGGTTTCAGATTATAACTTAGAAGCTGCTCAAGAAACATCAAAAGCAATAAACGACAATGGCGGAACTTCAATCGCAATAGATTGCAACGTTCTTGAAGACGCTGCTTTAATTAATTTAGTAGATAAAACTATTGAAAAATTTGGCAGCATCGAAATATTAGTAAATAACGTTGGTGGTGGTGGCGCAGGAAAAGAAAGCCCTTACGATATTGAGGTAGCACAATTTAAAAAAGTATTTGATATGAACGTTTTTAGTATGTGGCGTCTTTGTCAATTGGTTGCACCACATATGAAAAAATCTGGTTACGGTAGTATAATAAATATGTCTTCAATGGCTTCTATCAATAAAAGTCCTGCAATAAGTGCTTATGCATCATCAAAAGCGGCAATAAATCATATGACGCGCAATCTAGCGTTTGATTATGGGCCAGATAATATTAGAATAAATGCAATTGGACCTGGAGCGACAAGAACGCACGCTTTGAGTACAGTATTAACTCCAGAATTAGAAAAAGCTATGTTGAAGCACACACCTATCCACAGGTTGGGTGAAGCAGAAGACATTGCAGGAGCCGTACTTTATTTTGCAGCACCAATTTCAAGTTGGACAAGTGGCCAAATCATTTTTATCAATGGTGGTGGCGAGCAGACTTTAGATATGTAAATCTTATCGAAAATTACAAACTTAGGACGTAATACAAAATCTAATTATTTTTAAAATTAGATAATGTGTTACGTCTTTTTATTTAATGACTCGAAGCACTAATACAATAATTAATTTCTGACTGCTTAAGATTTTTATACTGCATTAGGCTCTATTTTGTATTACTTTCGCGGTCAAAAATATTAGGCATTACTTTTTATGGATAAAATTTATAACAATCGCTGGTTTCTTTTACTATTTATTTCCATCACATGGGGAAGCTCATTCATATTGATCAAAAAATCTCTCTTAGTGTTTACACCTTATGAAATTGGAGCGATTCGCGTATTAGGATCTGGGTTGATATTAGCAGCAATAGGTATTCCTGCACTTTTAAAAATGGGGAAAAATAATCTTTTATGGGTGATTATCGCAGGCTTCTTTGGAAACTTCCTTCCCATGTTCTTGTTTCCTATTGCTCAAACGCAAGTTAGTAGCTCATTGGCAGGAATTTTGGATTCATTAGTTCCAATTTTTATTCTGGCATTTGGATTTTTACTCTTCGGAATCAAAAGCAAAATTACCCAAGTAATTGGTGCAATAATTGGTTTTATAGGAGCAGCAAGTTTGATCTTTTTTTCAGAAGGAAATTCTGAAAATTCACAGTTTGGTTATGCCATGCTTATCATTTTGGGCGGTGCCTCCTATGCTGTAAATTCTTTAATTGTTAAAGAAAAACTACCCCAACTTAACGCAGTAAAATTAACTGCAGCGGTCTATAGCTTCTGGGCAATTCCATCTGGAATAATATTGTATTTCACTGGAATGATTCAAAATTTTGAAATGCAACCTACTTACATAGAACCAATGATATATATGTCGTTCTTGACTATCTTTGGTACAGCGATCGCTATGCTTTTATACTTTAAGCTAATTCAAAAAACGTCAGCTGTCTTTGCAAGTATTTCAAGTTACCTATTACCGGTTGTTGCAATAATTTGGGGAATACTGGATGGTGAAGAATTTACTTTCTGGTATATTATAGGTGGTGCTTTAATTTCAATTGGAATTTACTTAATACGAGAGAAAAAAGCGCTAACTGTTACTACTACAAAACACTAATGTTGTTATAAAATGTATTGCTTAAAAAATAGATAATGATAAAAAATCTCATCTAAAACTGAAAGTAATTGGTACGCATTTTTCGATAAAGTGACTTCTCACTTTATCTCTTTATTCTGTTGTAAATTGACTGTTTATTGAGGAATGTATAACTCTTTGAGGGTAAGGAATTACGATGTTTTCTTTATTAAAAGCTTTGAGAAGAAGCACTCTATATTCACTTTTTATATTTTCAATTCTAAAAACATCATCAGACCAAAAGTGAATCGTAAAGTTAAGAGATGACTCTGCAAATTCTTCAAACCGAATTATAGGTTTAGGTTCCAATCTAATTTTGTCAAAATTTTGAGCAGTTTGCTCCATAATTGACATTACCAAATCGACATCTGAGCTAAAATCAACTCTAGTAGAAACAGAGAATCTTGAAGTAGTATCACTGTGAGTCCAATTGATAAGTTGATTTCGCGTTAAATCAGTATTTGGTAAAATTATCCACTTATCATCTCTTGTTAAAACCGTCGTAGTTCTCAATTTTATTTGCTGCACTTTACATACAAGTCCTTTAATTTCAAGCACATCGCCTACTTTAATTGATGAATCAATTAATATAATTAATCCGGAAATATAATCACTAAATAGGTTTTGCATACCTAATCCAAAACCAACTAAAAGTGCCGCAGAACCCGCTAATAAAAGTGAAACATCTAATCCAATGAGATGCAAACCAATCATAAATGAAAAAACAATAATTACATATTTACTCAAAGTGTAAATTGAAAATTTCTTAGCATCATCAAAACGACTAGTCCTATATACTATTGATTTTATAGTTTTTAGCAAAATTCCAACCATGAATAACCATAAAATTAACTTTACAATCGCTAATACTTGCAATGAAAATCCATCAAATGTAAATAGAGTATATTTTAAAAATTCTTTCATTCTTGTAAAAATATATTTATTCTGTAGTATTATAAATAATTGAGCTAAAATGATTTTTGACTTAAATTACAATGTTTTTTCAGCTTTGGTTTTATTAAACATCAATCCCAACATCATTACAACTGCACTCAGAATAATCACTTGAATAATCAAAGAGCTATTTATAAAATTAATGCTTTTTGATAAAGGGATTGAAATAAAAAGCATAATGGTCACTAAGCCTCGAGGTGCAACAAAGAGAAGCGGCGCTAATTCAATTTTTAAAACTTTAAGTTGGATTACTCTAGCTAAAATTATTACAGCGATAATTCCGAAAGCAAAAGGAAGCGTTTCACTATTTAGTAAGACATCTGATGTAATAGTATAACCAAAAAGTATGAAGAATAGCGTTCGAACCAAAAATGAAACTTCAGCAATTAGTTTAGCAAATTCACGAACCTCTAAATTCAGTTTTTCTGGATTCAACTTCTTTATGAATCTAAAGCCTTTTAGTTCATCTAAGTTATTTAAAAATAATCCAAAGATTAGAATGAATAATAGCGCTGGCAAATGATAAATTTTTGCAAGAGCATACACTAAAATAATCATTACCATAATGGGAATAAACTTAACATGATGGTCTATTTTTTTAATCAAAAGTGATAAGCCTAAACTAGCGACTAACGATATTACTAGCATGATAAGTATTTGTATAAAAAAGGTAAAAAAAGAACCTACTCCAATCGTTTCATTGGTCAGAAAAAAATTAAATAAAATCACACCAAAAATATCAGACATGCTGCTCTCATAAACTACAAATTCTTTTTTACTAGAGGATAAATTTTGAACGCTAGGTATAGCAATCGCACTACTTATTATACAAAATGGCACTGCGTTTAATAAACTGATCATAACACCTTGATTTGTAAAATAATTAATTGCAAATCCAAAAATTAAAAGTAAAAATACGAGCGGAATCAAAGCCGAGAAAAAGGAACTAGTTATAACTTTCTTTTTGTTTTTATTTAATTCAAGATCTAATCCTGCCTCTAGCACTATCAAGATTAATCCAATTGTTCCAATAACTGGCAGCATTAAATCGAGGTTGGGAATTTTAATTTCAAAAAAGTTGATTCCTTGATGAATAGAAAATCCCATGATTAACATAATGATAACAGTCGGAATTTTAGTGTGCTTTGAACTCAAGTCAAAGGCGTATGCTACTAATATCAGTAAGCAAAGTATAATTATCAAAGTAATTGTCATAGTGTGTTTTTAGTAGATGGCGAGGCTTAAATAATTGTGTTGTTGAAATAATTTAATTTTCTCTACTACTTTAAGATAATTATAATTACGTCGTTTTACAGATTTAAAAAATAATAACAGCTTGTGAAATTTTAAAATTAATTTTTGATTTCTTATTCAAAAGTAACTTTTAGTAAAATATTGAATGAGCTGAGAAACAATCACTAAGCAAATAAAAATGTAAGCGATCAAATTAGAATTTATTTGTTTTTTGTGAGTCGAAATTTACAATATTAATTACTGCTACATTTTTATAATATTATAAATATTTTTTATAATTTACACTCTCTAATAAAGATATCTCTATAAGCCATATTATTTTGTAGTATTAAAAATTTGCATTCTACTTGATCCTAAAGCAAATAAAAAAGGGCTTAATAAAAAGTTTTATTAAATAAAGATAAGTCAAACGTATAAAAAAGAGTGTAATTAGCTGTTATAAATAGTTTTTAGTATTAAAAATAAAATTAATAGTTTCTAAATGTGTAATGTGTTCCCCTAGTTTTTAATTTAATCATTTTGTAATTAATAAGAAATATCAATCTTATGATGAATTGGATATTAGCAACTCAAATTATTTATTCATTAGCAGTTTTTATTGTAATCCTTCGCGTTCTCTATGATACTCGCAGCAGTACAAAAGCTTTAGCCTATATTTTATTCATCATTTTTGTTCCAATAGCGGGAATGCTTTTCTACTTTTCGTTTGGAATCAACTACAGAAAGAGACAGTTATATAGTAAAAAGTTAGAGGTTGATGAACCAATACGAGTTAAAATTCAGAATAAAATGAATGTTTACTCTGATGCAATTCTTAATTCTGGCCTTATCGCCGAAAAGCATAAAACATTAACAGAGTTTATTCGTCGCTCAGGAAGTAGTCCGTTAACTGCTAACAATAAAGTAAAACTTTTTATTAATGGTGAGGAGAAATTTCCTGAGTTACTAATAGCTTTAGAAAACGCAAAATCACACATTCACTTAGAATATTATATCTATGAAAGTGATGTTACTGGTAATCAAATAGCAGATTTATTAATTAAAAAATCAAATGAAGGTCTTGAAGTTCGTTTCATGTATGATGATTTTGGAAGCCATGGTTTAGGAAAAGAATTTATAGAAAAGTTAAACGCTGCCGGAGTTCAAACAGCCCCTTTTTACAAGATAAAATGGTACGCCTTAGCAAACCGAATTAATTACAGAAACCACCGAAAGATTATAATTATCGACGGATTAACTGGTTTTGTTGGAGGTATAAACATGAGCGATAAGTACAGAAATGATTTGGAAACAAAAAATAAGCTGTTTTGGAGAGATACCCATTTAATGATAAATGGACAAGCTACCTCCTATTTACAATATTTATTCCTGTGCGATTGGAATTTTTGTAGCGCGACAAAATTAATTTACATTGAAACTTACTTTCCCACTGTAAATCATAATGAAACAATCGAAAATGAAGTAATGCAAATTGCTGCATCAGGACCGGACAGCTCACAACCCGTTATTTTCTATTCTCTATTAGAAGCTATAAGCTGCGCTAAAAAAAGTATATATATTACTAGTCCTTATTTTATTCCTGGCGAAAGTTTAATGGATTCTCTAATTATTGCAATACAAAGTGGTCTTGATGTAAAAGTGTTAATTCCGGGAATATCAGATTCCAAAATGGTCAACGCAGCCGCAAGTGCTTACTATACTGAATTATTACAGTATGGTGCAAAAATTTATAAGTACAACAAAGGATTTGTACACGCTAAAACAATGGTAATCGATGATGATTTGGCCATTATAGGATCTGCTAATATGGATTATAGAAGTTTTGATCTGAACTTTGAGGTCAATGCTTTGATTTATAATGAGAAAACAGCGAGAGAGTTAACAGTAGCTTTCGAGAACGATTTAAAAGAATCAGTACAAATTGATGCTAAACTTTGGCTTGGCAGACCGAAATATATTCATTTATGGGAGAAAATTGTTCGCTTAATTTCTCCTTTTTTATAACAGATAGTACGTATTAACAAAACTTTTAGTTCTTTTAGTTCGTAAATAAACGAACTTGTTGTAAATTTGCACTTTAGTTTATATTAAAACTTAAATATTATGAAAACGATACTGATACCAACTGACTTCTCAGAACATAGTGAAAATGCGCTAAAAGCAGCAGCATTGATAGCTAAACATCAAAACGCTAAACTTTTGGTTTTACATGTCGCTGGTATTAAAGATTCATCTCTTATAAAAAATAATGATGAGAGTTTTACTGAAACTATGTTTTACATAAGATTAGCAGAAAAGAACTTTGGAGAATTTTTAAATAAACCCTATTTAAAAGGACTGTCAGTTAGTCAAATTATAAAGAAAAACACTAATTTCAGTGAGATTAATGAGGTGCTCACCGAGAACAATGTGTCGCTTATCGTTATGAGTTCTCATGGAACTAGCGGCTTACATGAAATAGTAATAGGATCTAACACTGAGAAGGTTATACGATATTCAAATGTGCCCGTGTTAGTTATTAAAGAAGTCGCATCACAATATAAAATGGGAATTGGTGTATATACTTCAGATTTTTCAGAAGACAGTATTGAAGCTTACAAAACTGCAAAAGAGTTTTTTAAAGAGTGGCAAACGACGATGAAAATGGTATATATAAATCCAAATGGAAGAAAGTTTAAAAATACTCGAGAATTAGATTTAATGCTTACTAATTTCTTTACAAAAGCAGGAGAAAAAGACAGTTCCGAATTTAAAAACAATGTCACTATCTATTCAGAACACTCAATTGAAAAAGGAATTTTCAATTTTAGTCAAGATGTAAACGCAGATTTTATTGTTATTCCTACTCACGCTCGTCAAGGTATTGCATCAATTTTAAAAGGGAGTTTATCCGAAGATGTTGCAAATCATTCGATGATACCAGTTTTAACAATCAAGATATAATTAGATATCAAAAAGAATTTATCATTAATTTGAAATTTTTAAAAATGAAAAAATTTATATTTTTTACACTTTTAAGCTTAATGCTGCTTATTCTAGGAAACGCATCAGCTGTAGCGCAGGAAACGCAAGAACGAATCATGACTATTCAGGAATTAGCCGAAAGTTTAAGTAAAAACAACATTCAGTTAAAAATTGCAAACACTTCTGTAAAAGTTGCCGATGCAAAAATTGGAGCAGTAAAAACGAATCGACTTCCAGATATTTCTACAGATGTAAGTGCCTTTTATTTAAGTGACGTAACTATCTACGATACGGGATTCAAGAAATTGCAAAAGGTTGATCTTCCTAATTTTGGAAATCAATTTAATGTAAAAGCAAATCAATTACTATTTGCTGGTGGAAAAATCAATAAATCAATCGCTCTATCTGAATTGAGTAAAAGTCTTAGCGAAAATCAACTAAATAATACAGAACAGAGCATCAAATTAAATGGTATTGAATTATATCTAAATCTTTACAATCTTCAAAATCAAAAGAATATTCTTGAAAACAATAAGAATTTAGCGTCAAAGCGAACACAAAACACTAAATTCTTCTACGATCAAAATATGATTACCAAGAACGAAATGCTTCGTGCACAAGTTTTAGAGCGTCAATTAGAACAAAGTATTCTTCAGGTTCAAAATGCCATTTTTATCACCAATAAGAATTTAACTTTACTTACAGGATTAGATGAAAACATATTGATTATCCCTACGATTGACAATATCAATCATAACATTCGAAAACAAGACGAACAATATTACAGACAAATTGCATTTTCAAAAAATCCTCAAATAACTGGAAGTGATATGCAGATTGCAATTGCTGAAAAGAATCTTGAATTAACACAAACGGATCGACTTCCCGCTCTAGCTGCTTTTGCCGGATACAATGCAAATCGTCCACAAACAACTGGCACACCAATAGACTTATATTCAAATACGTACCAAGTTGGTTTGAGTTTGTCCTATAATATTGGATCGATTTATAAAAACTCTAAAAAAGAAGCAGTCGATAAAATAGTAATTGACCAAGCCGAGCAGCAAAAAGAAGCAGTGAGACAACAAATTGAATCAGATGTAAATGCAGCCTATAAAAATTACCATCAAGCAATACAACAGCGAGAAGTTAGCATAATTAATCAGGAAGCAGCTTCAGAGAATTATCGTATTACTGAATTAAAATATAAAAATCAACTAGTAACTTACATCGAAATTATTGACGCTGCAAACACAAAACTGCAAGCTGAATTACAAGAACTTGACGACCAAACAAATATCATTTTAAACTACGTGAGACTTCTTCGTGTTACGGGTGAACTATAAAAAACTATCACTATAAAGAATTAGAAATTATGGCAACAACAGAATCAACACCAGAAGCAGCA
Organism: Flavobacterium weaverense; assembly: GCF_003688495.1. GTDB lineage: Bacteria > Bacteroidota > Bacteroidia > Flavobacteriales > Flavobacteriaceae > Flavobacterium > Flavobacterium weaverense. The sequence continues at coordinate 27,477 of NZ_REFH01000011.1, forward strand.
GCAACACCAAAAATGAAAAAAAACAATAAGCTCTATTTAATTCTTTTAAATTCTTTTGTTTTCGTTATTACATTATTTGCCATTTGGTATGTTATTAAAAACTATTTGCATATTAATGACGATACTTACGTGAGTGATGCACAAGTAAAGGCGTATATAAATCCTGTGAATTCGAGAGTTCCAGGTTATGTAACCGACATTTTTTTTACTGAACATCAGTCTGTAAAAAAAGGTGATACGCTGTTAATCCTTGATGAAACCGAATTTGAAAATGCTATTATGCAGGCAGAGGCAGGATTGAGCCAGGCGCAAGCTGGAAAAATTGCTGTATCATCATCCGTTGCTCGAGTTGGTAGTGGTGAGAGCACTGTTGAAGCAAATATGTTTGGAGTTCAAGCGCAACTTAGTAATGCGAAAGCAGATTTAGCACGTTATAAAAATTTACTGGATAATGATGCTGTTACGTTACAGCAATACCAGCAAATTGAAACGCAAGTAAAAACTTTGCAATCACAATACAATGCTTTAAATAAACAGAAAAACACTGCGTCTTTATCTACAAATGAAACCAAGTCTCAATTAGCGGTTAGTGATGCACAAATCAAATCAGCAGAAGCTACTTTAGCAAGAGCTAAACTTAACTTAAAATACACAGTTATTTTAGCTCCAAAAGATGGTATTATGGGCAGAAGAACTATTACTGCTGGGCAATTCGTACAGCAAGGACAGCAAATTGCTGCTTTAGTTCAAGATAATTCAAAATGGGTGGAAGCAAATTTATTAGAAACTCAGTTATCATTAGTAAAAGTAGGAGACGTAATTAACTTTACTGTTGATGCGATGGAAAAACAAAAATTTGAAGGAAAAGTGACTTCTATTTCAGCAGCAACAGGAGCAGCTTACTCTGCAATTCCTACTGATAATTCCGCTGGAAATTTTGTAAAAGTACAGCAGCGCATTCCCGTTAAAATTGAATTTACACAAAATAATGATCCGAAATTAGTGGAACTTGTTCGCGTAGGAATGAATGTAGTGATGACCTTAAACGATTAAAAAATGTATAATAAAGGCTTATTTGCAGATTGGGTTCCAAAACCATTGATGATGGTTTTACTTATTGTATTTCTCTTACCAGTTTTAGTGGTAAGCGGTATTTACACAGGTAACTTGAGTTATATTGTAAGTAGTCTTGGTACACAAAATGAATGGATAGTTTTTGCAAACTATGCTGGAGTTGTGGGAATGGGTGTTAGTTTACCAATTATTTTTAGGTATAAATTGCGATTCCATACCAAGTATCTTATGGTTCGAACGCTACTCTTTATGGCTTTGGCTAATTTTATGATTGCAACTACAGATAGTAATATAGTTATAGTTTCAAGCGCATTTTTTATAGGATTTCTTAAAATGTTTGCACTTATTGAACTGATAATGCCAATGATGTTTATTATTGCTCCAGATGGAAATCGCCCGCGTTTTTATGCTATTTTTTACCCTTCTGCAATTGTTTTCCCACAACTGGTTGGGTATTTAATGACACGTTACGGATTTAATACCTATTGGCAAAATTCTAACTTTTTAATGGCAATCATTATGCTATTTCTTGCCGCATTAGCCATTGTTTTTATGCACAATCAACGATATGATAAAAAAGTGTCTCGAAAAGGAATCGATTGGACTGGGATGTTTTTATTTACGATCGTGTTTTTAGCTTTGGCATATGTCATAGCGTTTGCGAAACAACAAAACTACTTTAGATCAGATAATATTATATTCGCATTCGGAGTAATGATTTTTGGAAGCATTCTATATGTGATTAATCAACGTCTAAAAGATGATCCTTTTGTCAATTTTAATTTTTTCAAAAATTATAGCGTAATTCATGGTAGCGTTATGTTATTGATGTTAGGGTTTTTCTTAGCGGGAAGTTCTTTGCAGAGCAAAATAACTATTGGAATATTAGGTTTTGATACTCTCATGGACAACTCATTTAATCTATGGATGATTCCGGGCTTGCTACTTGCAATTTTTTACAGTATGAAATGGCTTGTAAAAGAGAAATCCTTGAAAATTTATATTCTCACTGGCTTCTCAGCCTTACTTTTTTATTACATATTTATGTATTTCTTGGTATCACCAGGTTTAAGTTACGAGAAATTAATTGTTCCAAACATAATTCGTGGTTTTGGGATGGCTGTTTTATTTATTGGAATTTGGCTTTACGCACTTGGTAATTTACCGCCAGACTCAATGCTTGGAGCAGCTGCTGTTTTGATCATTGTGCGAACAATGATTGGACCTGGTTTATGGAGTATAGCATTTAATTACATCGATGGAATTTGGAAATTAGAAGTCTTAACAAACTTAGTCGGGAAAATCGACGCATCTGCTTACTCGCAACAAAAAGCGATGGGTTTATACAGAATCATTAATCTTGATGCATTAATGATTTCTACAAAAAGGATTTATGGGCTATTAATAATGGTAGGAGCTTCTGTTTTAATCTATGTTTCTTTACTCAGTTTTGAGGGTTTAAACACCAGAAGACTTGTGTTATTGAAAAAACGTCTAAAAGGGAAATCTGTTAAAGGATACATTAGAGATGTAGAAATTCAAGACGAAGAAACCATGAAAGAAGAAGTGAAAGCTGCAAGTGCCGTTGCTGTTTAAAAAACACACAAACGATCGAATACTTGTTGCTGATTAATTCCTGAGTGCTTTTTTTTTTAATTAATTCCAACTTTCACTCACTACACTACCCTTCTCTTCATCTTTTATTACATTTATCGAACGTGGAATTCGCTCTTGCAATTCTGCTACGTGTGAAATAATCCCAACAATTCTATTCTCTTTATACAAAGATTGCAAGGTTTCAAAAACAACTGAGATACTGTCTGGATCTTGTGTTCCGAAGCCTTCATCGATAAAAAAGAAGTTCTTATCGTTCTTATTTAGCGATTGAACGCTTTCCGCTAAAGCTAAAGCTAGACACAGTGAGGCTTGAAAACCTTGACCACCAGAAAGTGTTTTTACACTTCTAGAAGCACCATTATTTAGATAGTCAATCACTTCAAATTCGTTAGAATTGCTAATCGTTAAACTTAATTGATTTTTAGTCATTCGATGAAAACGTACATTAGCCACATCAGCTAAATTTTGTAAATAAATACTCGAAACATAGTTTACAAAACCACTCGCATTAAACATATTAGCTAGAGTTTGTAAGTTAATCGAACGTGCTTTTAACACATCAAATTGAGCTAGTAAGTCTGCTTTTTTTATAAATTCCTTCTTAACTCGTTCTAGATTATCTTGTAGAGTAAATACTTTTCCTAATTGCGATTCATATCTTAAATGAAATGCTGAAAACTGTATCGCTTTTTCCTCTAGAACTTTACTATCAAAATTTCTACCTAAAACCATTTTCTCAGCTTCTAAAACGGAACTAATTGCAGTTAGTAAGTTTACAGTGAAAAGTTTTACCTTCTCTTTTTCAGCTTCAAAGTTCCAGTTCTTGATTAATATCGAACGCACTTCTTCAACAGACGAAAAAGAATGCTCATTAAGCAAATCTTCAATGATTTTTTGAGTCTTAGATACTGCTTTTTCGCTCTCAACAATTTGTAATTGGATAGTTGCTAAAACTCCTGTTAGCGTTGCTAGTTCTTGCTTTTCTCTAGCGACAACTTCTTGTAAAAGATTATAATCCTGTTCTACTTTTATGTTTTTAGTCTGTAAAGCTATTTTTTCAGCTTGAATTGAAGCTAATGCAGCTGCTTCGTAATCATTGAATGAAAGTACTTTAAGTTGTGATAATTCATTTTCAATGGAACCAACTTTAGAAGCTTTCTTGCTTTCAAATTCACTTATAGCGGCGTTGTGATTTTTTAGTAATAAAGCTATAGTGTCTTGCTCTTTGCGAAGTTCATTTTGATTTTCTTCTAAAGCAATTATCGTCTTTTCTAAAACTTGTTGTTCCGTTTTTTTTGACTCAAAAATCTGCGAATTTTGTACATCAAAATCGTTCCATACGAATTTTGACAAATGGATTTTTTGCTCGTATTCAATTCTTTCTCTTTCTAAAATAATTTTGCCTAATTCATCCTGAAAATGAGTGATTTCGAATTCTAATTTTTCACATTCCGACTTCTTTAAATTGATTTGTGTTTCTTCGTCCTGAAAGTTTATAATTGCATTAGAAATAATTTCTAATTGATTGGCGACATTTTCACCTTGCATCACATTTGGATGCTCTTGCGAACCACAAAGTGGACAATTTTCACCATCGTGTAAATTATCAGCAAAATGACTTAGCTCTTTAGAAACTAAAAGTTTTGTTCGGATTTCGATAGCTTTTCCCTTTTCGATAGAAAGTGTTTCTAACTTGGTTCTTAAAATAGTTTTCCAACTTTCGACAGTTAATTTTAAGAGCTGAAAAGCATCAGATTTTGAGTTTAAATTCGTTTGAAAAACATCCTTTTTTTTATTAATCTCTTCAAGATTAGATGTAAGATAAAGCTGTTTCTGGTACCAAGCTCCTACATCTAATAAAACTGAAGGATCCAATCTGTTCTTTTTGGCATCGACCAATTGGATTTGAATAGTTCCTAATTTTGCAGCTAACCCCTTTTCTTTTTCCTCACTTTCTAAAAATAGTACTCTTGCTAACTTTATTTTTTCATCAATAATGTTGGCTTCTGCCTTTGCTATAATTACTTTTTCAATCGATTGTAAATCGTAAACTTTATATTTAGAATTCTCGAGAGTTTCAAAATCAGGTTGGAGAACATCTAAAGCAGCTTGCGTTTTTATATTATTATCTAAAATTAATTTCTTCTGATTTTCAGTCGAATTTAGATTTTCTTTTGCCTTTTCTAAGGCTGTTTTCTCTGTTTTTAATGTGATTAAATTCGATTTAAAATTCCGTTCCGTTTTTTCGAATAAATTTAATTCAACTTCTAAAAAATCAATCGCTACTTTTTCATTATTCAATCTTGAAAGATGACTTTTCTTTTTTTCTAAATCTTCAAATTTGGTTTTCAAATCCGCGAGCTCATTCACTTCCTTCTCGATTAAACTCAAATCTACTTTATCCCTATGTAATTCCGCAACAGCAGTTAAAGCTTCATTTTCTAAAAGAGCAATCGCTTCTACTGAAATAGCTTCAAATCCTGATAATTCTCCATTTAAGAAATCCAATTTACTATTTGTTTCTTTTTGTAAAGCGGAAACTTTATAACTTAAATCAAAACGTTCTAGATGAAAAATTTCTTTCATCATGTCAGAGCGTTCTTTTCCTTTTAAACCTAAAAACTCATTAAATTTCCCTTGCGGAATAATAATAGTACGTCTAAAGTTTTCATAGGTAAGTCCTATTATAACTGTCGCATCAGCAGAAGTCAACGGTATCCATTGCCCATCTTTCCATTCATACGCTAATCGTTCTATAGTAGTAGTTTCCTCAAAGCGTTTTTTTCGTTTCCAATCTGCTACAAACTTGAATTTTCGTTCTTCATGATTCAAGAATTCAAAATCGATATTTGCTCTATCTGATTTTAAATTTAACATGTTGTAAGCGCGCTTGTCCCCCTTATTCAATCGATCCGTTTCGCCGTATAGTACAAAACCTATAGCTTCTAAAACAGAAGATTTCCCAGAACCTACAGCGCCAAAAATTCCAAATAAACCCGCATTAGTCAATTCTTCAAAATCAATGGTTTGCGTTTTCTGATAGGAATATAAACCCGTAATATTTAATTTTAATGGTAACATAGTGGATTTATTTATTCGTTTTTAGATTGAGTACCGATAATTTCATTAAATAAGTCTAACAGTTCATCGTTTGGTTCTTGCTTGTGTTTAGATTTAAAATAATCTGTAAATAATCCTTGAATATCTTGTTCTAAATTAACTTTAAGTGTGTGTAATTCATCGTTATCACTCTTAATTAATACTGGAATAATATGAATAATACCATCATGACTTTCGTGAATACGTTTTAAATCCTGACTAGCGATAAAGGTGTCACTTACCAAAGTCAATTCAACTAAACAGTACGGATTAGCCAACAACCATTTGACTGCCTCGTCAAGCGAATCAAAACGCTTTCTATGCAAAACGCGACCAGATTGTAAAGGAATCGCAGTATATTGAACGGCATTATTAGGTTCAGCTTCGATTAAAACCACTTTTTTATCTTGACCCGCTTCAGAGAAACTGTAGGATAAAGGAGAACTAGAATAAACAACTGGACTACCATGACCACCTACGTTTTGAAAACGATGCAAATGACCTAAAGCAGTATATTGCATTTGGTGAGGAATGCAATCTGTGTAAACGATATCTGCATTACCTATTCGCAATGGCTTTTCACCATCGGGTTCCTCAAGGATTTCACCGCCACGCTTTAACATGTATAAGTGTGTTGTCAAGATATTAACACCTTTTGTGTCACAATATTTATCCGCCAACGCTGCCCACGAATCTTGCAGTAATTGATTCAGCTGATCTTCTTTATCTTCAGACCCGAGATACGTTTTTAAGCGCATCTCATTTGCATAAGGAGTTGTAATAATACGAATTGGAAAATCATAATGAGGTAATTTAATTTCTAAAAAACCATTTTCAGATTTTGTTATCGCAAAGCCATTTTCAATAGTTATTAACGATATCGTAACATCAGGATTACCTACAAATAAAATTCCACATTCCCGTGCTAGAGGATTTGGTGAATCAATACGATCAGGACTATCGTGATTTCCCGCAATAGCAATAACAGGACGTTTACCATTATTAGTAAGCTTTTTTAAAGTTTTATAAAGTAAATCGACTGCTTCTATAGGCGGATTGAAGGTGTCAAATAAATCACCAGCAACAATAACTATATCAACATTATGAGCATCAGCAATAACGCAAATTTCACTGAGTACTTGCCTCTGCTCCTCTAAACGTGAAAAATGATCCAATTTTTTTCCTAAATGCCAGTCGGCTGTATGCAGTATTTTCATTATTTTGATACTATATCGTAATTCTTTCTATTCCTATTTTTGCAACAGCAATATCTTAATTAAAATTTGTAAAAAAGCAATAATTTATAAATATGATTTCTTAATTTTTAAATATTAAATTTGCTACTTCAAAAAAATAATGTTTTTTAAAATACTAAAAAAATAAGTTTTTTTATGTACTTACTTATTAAGAAATTATTAAATAAACATTTGTCTTATTACTCAACAACTAAAAGCTACAATTAAGAATAATGACACTACAACTAAACATAAAAAAAACGTTAATCACAGCAATGCTTTCCTTATTTGCCTTGAGCACTTATGCGCAATTTAGTCCTCCAGGTCTTGGAAAAGTAAAAAACGCATCTTGGTTCGCTTTTGGAATTAAACAATCATTAGATACTTTACGCAAAAAAGAATCAACTACATACATTGGTATAGGAAGAAAAAGCACTCCTGATGATAGTGATCCTTTTAACAAAATGGGGCTTTTAGTCCTCAACCAAGAATTCTCAAATAAGTTTCTTAAAAACTGGCAATACTCATTTGGTTTAAGTTATCGACGCCAAAATGAGTATGAATCTACAGCTCCATATGAAACTGCAGATCCCGCAATAAAGCAGGAATTTAGGATTTATGGTCGTTATGCCTACTTAACAGGAACTGATAAATTAAAGTGGAAAACTACAATACGACAAGAATACAGAAAGTTTTTTAATCCTGATTTTACGAAAAGTAGTGAAGACTACCAATTAAGAACACGTTTCAAAACGCAATTAAATATTGATTTAGGAACACAAAAATTACATCATATTATAGGAAGCGCCGAAGCGTTATTTTCTACTAGCAAACGCAACCAACCAGTAGACGAATGGACCAAATTTGAGTATAAAGAAAGTCGGTTTTCTTTATTCTATTCTCTTACGCCAAAAGAAATTCCTTTCACATTTGATGTAGGTTATGGCTATAATTTAATAGGGAAAAAATCAAATAAAGTTGATGTTAATATTCTGGCTTTAGGAGTAACTTGGAGTAATCCTTTTAGTAATTAAAAATTAACGAAGTATCTCATCCCAAACTATATTGCACTTCAGCAACAAGAAATATATTCAATAGCGTTCGACATGCTAATCAAAATTAAAAAATAAGGTATATGACTATTTTATATTTACACGGACTAGAAAGTAAATTAAGCGATGAGAAAAAAGCTGTTCTGCAAGATCACGGCAACGTAATTGCACCTGATATGGACTATTATAAAAATTCATCCGTTTTTGAATTATTGTTAGAACTACATAAAGAGCACCAATTTGATGTAGTAATGGGAAGTAGCATGGGAGGTTTTATGAGTTATTATTTCGCAAATAAAATGAAAGTTCCTGCCTTACTTTTCAATCCTGCTCTACCACATAGACCGGTGCACCAGGATATTCCAAATCTAGAATTAGAAGATACTTCACCATTTTTACAATTTGCTTTAGGAGGAAAAGATGATGTGATCGAAGCGAATAATACGTTAAAATGGCTCGCTGAAAATCGAAATGACGCTACAAATTTTCAGTTGGCAATTCATAGTGAAATGACTCATAGAATTCCAAAGTCAATTTTTGAAATTGAGGTTCTTGAATTTTTTCGAAAGTTACAACTGATTTAATCCTAAGTTTTCATTTGTAAATAATTCATTTTTGAATAAGACTACCACTATTTTAATCGAAAAAGAATAAGTGCGAATGTCTAAAGGATTAAAAAATCTATTTTACAGCTCGCCGCATCTTGACGGTTATTAACAATATTTATTGGAACTAAACGTATAATTGAATTGCAGAAAATAAAAATTAATACTTTCGGGGAAGGAATCGAAGTCAGACATATAATTCTCGATGACGACAGATATCAACAATGGTCTGAAATTGCGGCGCATAAGAATCAAAAAATATCAGATTTGCTTCTTGATTCATTTTTTTTCCATCAGTTGAAAGATCCTAATGTACGCTCGATAACTGATCTAAACTCAAAATTAATTTCAGGAATTCTAGACAGACATAAAAGTCAAATTGAAATTTGGTTGAACCGCCACAAAGTATTGAAATTAAAGCCAAATGAACTGTTTAACGAAATGCTTCTATTTCCTTTATTCCAAATTGAAAAAGAAAATATTATAAAAGATAAATCACTGGAAAAAGGATTGTACGTCATTCAAAAAACAATTGGACTACTCAATTCAGTGCAATTAAAAGTAGACTCTAGAAATCTGAACTTAGACGATTTTACTTTCTCATTGTCTGAATTTCAAAATGAGCAATTTCTTTCTCACATTATGTATCAAAAAAAGCATTTTGATTTCGTAAAAAGCGATAGCGTAATCACATATCAAACCAGCTTAGAAATTACTTAAAAACTTTTATAAGATAAAATAATTTCACATTTCGGTAAAAATTTTCTGTCAACAAATAAGTCGTTCTAAATTTAATATTTATTTTTTTTTCGACAAAAAAACCGCCACGCTACAGTACCAAACCGTTTATTTTAAATAATTAAAGTGCTTTCAAATTTAGTTTACTATTTTTATGGCTAAAGCCAAAATAAATTACTAAACCTAGTAATAACCAAATTCCGAAATAAATCCAATTCCAAACGCTTAGTTCAGCCATCATATACAGGCAGCAAATCAATCCTAATAAAGGTATTAAAGACAGATTTGATTTAAACGACCAAACGGTCAATCCTACTAAAACAATAAGAAAAATCCACATAGGTACTTTGTGTTTAAAAAGACTAAAACCACTTTCGTATTTGATTGAATTTGCTAAAGGTAAACCTGCAATAACTTCAGAATATTTTACTTCGTCTTTTTGATACTGACCGAGCAAATGTTCTAAGTCTACATTTCCATCTTTACTATTTTTCGGATCGATTTGAACCAAATAATCATAAACTTTTTTTGTGTCTTCTTTGTTTAGCGCAGTTACAATAGTTTCTGAAGTATTCGTCTTCGCTTCGTTAGTAATAAAGTCCATAGTCGCTTTTTTATTAAAACCAAAAGCAAATACTAAGCCCGCTACAATTAAAAAAGGAATCACATATTTAGAATTTACATAAGGAGTTTTAAATTTTCCTCTTGGAATATCAGTTCTATTTTGTAATGCTAGAACTCCTGCACAAACTAGAACAAAAGCAAATAAAGTTCCAATGCTACACAAATCTGTCACTAAAGTTAAGTTCAAAAATAAAGCTGGTACCGCAACAACAAATCCTGTTACAACTGTTGCGTAAGATGGCGTTTTATATTTAGGATGTACTTTTGAAAAGCGTTTTGGCAACAAACCGTCTCTACTCATACTCATCCAGATCCGGGGTTGTCCCATTTGGAAAACTAATAATACACTTGCCATTGCAACAACCGCACTTACAGCGATAATTCCAGACATCCACTTAAGATCTAGTTGTTGGAATACAAAAGCCAGTGGATCGCCTACATTTAATAAACTAAAATTCACCATTCCTGTTAACACTAAAGCAATGGCAATATATAAAACTGTACAAATAATTATGGCCCACATCATTCCACGTGGCAAATCGCGTTGCGGATTTTTACATTCTTCGGCGGTAGTGGAAATCGCATCAAATCCTATGTACGCAAAAAACACAGCTGAAACACCTTTTAAAACTCCAGTAACTCCGTTAGGTGCAAAAGGATCCCAATTTGCTGTATCGACATAAAATATACCAACTGCAATCACTAACAATACGACACATAATTTCACAACCACCATGATATTGCTCGCATTACGAGACTCTTTCATTCCACGATAAATTAGAGCTGTAATCAAAACAATAATCAATAAGGCCGGTAAGTCAGCGACAAAGTGAAAGGAACCAATCACGGGTGAAGTGGTCCATGCTGTGTATGCATTTTGTAGACTTGGACTTAAATTAGAAAATTCTTTTCCGCCTTGCATAAGTGCAGTCGCATCATCAAATCCGTTAGATGCTGATAGAAAATCCATTTGAATCCATTGTGGAAGATTAAGCCCTCCACTTTCGAGTAATCCTGTGAAATAGTCGCTCCATGAGATGGCAACTGTTATATTACCTACAGAATATTCCATAATTAATGCCCAACCAATAATCCAAGCGATTATCTCACCAAAGGCAACATAAGAATAGGTATAAGCGCTCCCAGAAACGGGAACCATTGATGCAAACTCAGCGTAAGCAAAAGCTGCAAAACTACAGGCAATCGCAGTAAATAAAAAGAGAAATATGACAGCAGGACCACCGTCAGCACTTGCTTTTCCAATTGTACTAAAGATACCTGCTCCTACAATTGCTGCAATTCCAAAAGCAGTTAAATCTCGTCCCGTTAAATGTTTACTTAGCGCATTAGCTCCGTCAGCATTATTTTTTTCAACTTGTTTTAAAATATCCTGAACCGTCTTTTTTCTAAATAAACCGCTTATTGCCATATAATGGATTTTATCAATAAAAATTAATAATTTGTAACTATAACACTCTTTTATTATAAATAACGCAATGGTTATTCATAAACCAAATGTATAAAACAATTTTAATTCTGAAAGATTTGATCACATATTTTTTTTGAAGCAAATAGAAAAAATTAAAACCTACTTTTTTTGTAAGATTTGAATTTTAGCAATGCCATTACAAATAGAATTAGCGTTTATTACTGTACAATAGGAATTATCATAAAATGCTATGTGGTTATTTATTTATTTGCTGCCAAATTTTAGATGAGAAGTCATCTTTGTACATCAATCGATTTGTACGACTAGGATTGACACGATTGCTAAGAATAATTAAAAACCTTCCCGAATCAGGATTCAGGAAGAAAAAAGTTCCCGTAAATCCTGTGTGTCCAAAATCGTTCTTTTTATATATTTCACTTGGTTTTCTTTTATCAAAACCGAGTCCGCGGTAAATTCCTTTTTTGGATAATGGCGATTTTGTATACTCTTTGATAACGCGCGATTTTATAATTTTTTTGCCTTCGTACTTTCCTTTATTGAGTAACATTTGGCAAATTACAGCAATCGAAGATGCGTTTGCAAACAAACCCGCATTGCCTGAAACTCCACCAAAAATCGCTGCTGCTTCGTCATGAACGTAACCTTTAATAGTATCTTTTCTAAAAAAGTTATCGATCTCTGTCGGAATAACATTTTTATTAGACGTCCAGTTTAAAGGATTAAAGCCAATATTTTTAATACCCATTTCTGTATATTGTATATGGGCTAATTGATCTAATTTCTTATTTGTTTTGGCTTCAATCATTTGCTTAACCAAAAGTAAATTTAAATCACTATATAAATATTCACCCCGCTTATTTGTATTTGCTTTACTGATTTTTTGGTAAACTATTTTATAAAATTCAGGATTTAACCACATATTTTTAAAAACCTTGACATAGTTTGCTTTTGGCTCAAAAGCCAAGTATTGATCGTCGTAAAGAATATTTTTACTGACATACATATTATCAAATGACTCTATATAATTTTCTGATTTTTCTTTATTTAGAAATGGTAAACCATCTGACGTAGAAAGTAAACTTTGATAAAAGGTAATGCTCGGCGTCAAACCAGACGTATGGGTAAGAAATTCGAAGATAGTTAAATCAGCAATAGCAGTATTTTTGTAAATAGGAACAATATCCGCTAATTTTTCGTTTACATTTATTTCTCCATCGCTTACTAGTCGCATGGTGACTAATGTAGCTCCTAGAACCTTTGACATCGAAGCAAGGTCATATACGTCAGCTGATGTTACTAATTCTTTCTTTGAATAATCATGGAAACCATAATTTTTATTTAAAAAAACAGAATCTTTATTTCCTACAATGATTTGGGCACCGGGAAAAAAACCTTTATCCAAAGCATTGGCCATCATCGAATCAATGAAAATTTCATTTTGTTGAGTATCAAAAACTGTATATGCTTTTTTTGTAGAACTGCAACCAATTCCTAATACAAGTGTTGAAACAAAAACTAATGCTAGTGGTATCTTTTTCATGTTTTTAAGGATTTATTCTTAAATCTTGGGCTGCCATAATTGGTTCATTGTTGGTTTCCGTGATAACAATTTTTACAGCCTTTACTGCATTCGAAGGATAAATTGATGCATTACCGTAATCAAATGCATCTCCTTTTATAAAATCAATTCCATTATAAGAATATTCAACATGACCGCCACTAATTATAAATCTTGGATGATGCGGAATTCCAGTTGAAACATCAATTTTAGAGGAAGTCACAGGATTTTTAAAAGTATATAAAATCCAATCTCCATTTGCACAAGGAACATCTGTACGCAAATAGGATTCAATATTGTAATCTTCTAATCTCGATATTGGAAATTTAGGATTTTCAGCCATTGATGAAGTTACTTTCACTTCTGGCTCTTGGTAGGGACTGCAGTCAAAATTTACTTTAGCCGAAGATTCTTTAGCTTCTTTATTTTCGAAAATAAAATCCAAGCGATATTTATTTTTCTCTTTATAATTATCCACCACAAATCGCAAACGGGACTTTGACTTTAGTGTATTTTCAGCTGTATATGATTTTATTAGTTTATCATTTTCAAAAAGAGATACTTCTTTAATAAATCCGCTTGTTGAACCATCAGAAGTGGGATTGAAACCAAGGTACCAAATCCCATTCTTATCTATATTTTCAGATATATTCTGTGAAAAATTTATAACTTCAACTTTTGAAGTATTCCATACCGCCACTGGCAATTTATCAACCTTTACTGCCGGACTCGACACATTATCATTAAAAAAAGTACGAAACATGTATTTTTCATATTCTTTAGTTTGGATTGGAACAGAATAAATCGGAGAATTGTTACTTGGCTCTTTTCCGTCTCCATCATAACGAACAATAGCTCCTTCGTAAGGTAATGTCACCGTTATACTTCCATTTTTATACAGTGCAGTAGGTGGAAAATCTCTAAAAGCAATTCCCATATTATCTAATCTGCTTAGATGACTATTTGTTAAACGGCTGTAGAAGTCCTCCCAATTTTTATCTGATTTTTTAGACCAAGCAATTTCAGATAGAGCAGTAATTCGCGGATAACTTTGATATTCCATAAATCGAGCGGGCAAATCTAAATACTCGCTCCATAACGCTCCTTGAACACCTTTAATTAATTTTTGTTCTTTTAGTGATAAGTCTTTCTCTGGAATAGGTTCAAATGAATAAACTCTTTTCGTATCAGTTATAGCTGCCCAGCGATGTCCACGCTCATTTTCAGACTGTGCCATATCAAAATAAGTATATTGTCCCGGAATCATTATCGTAGTGTGACCTTTTTTCACAGATTCGATTCCGTAGCTAATTCCTTGCCATGCAAAAATTTCAGTTTTAGGACTTAATTCGCCACCTTTTAAAATTTCATTCCAACCAGCAGACTTTTTACCATATTTTTCGACAATTTTTTCAATTCTTCTAAAAAAATAATTTTGCAATTGGAAAGTATCTGTGTAGCCTTCCTTTTCCATCACCGCTTTACATTTAGGGCATTGTTCCCAGTTGGCACGGTTCACTTCATCGCCGGCAACATGTATATATTCAAATGGAAACATTTGAGAAAACTCCTTAATAATAGAATCTAAAATTTCGTAGTTTTCCTCACGACCCACACACCATACATTTTTTACTTCGCCCTGAACACTTTTCGTTTCTTGAGTCGTCACGCAACCTATTTCAGGATATGACGCTGTTACTGCTCGGGAATGTCCTGGAATTTCGATTTCAGGCATAATGGAAACTCCTCGCTGCAATGCATACTCCACAACTTCTTTTATTTCTTCTTGTGTGTAAAAACCGCCATATCTTTTATTTCCAGACCCGTATGAGGGTAACAATACTTCTCCTGGACCTCTAAAACCTCCTTTTAAGGCTAAGTCTGGCATCGATTTAATTTCTATTCGCCAACCGTTATCATCAGTAAGATGCCAATGAAAGATATTCATTTTATGCGCAGCTAACCAGTCAATGTAATTTTTAACGGTTTCTTTATCAAAAAACTGTCTAGAAACGTCAAGCATCATTCCGCGCCATTCAAAACGCGGATAATCTTCAATTTCGACAAATGGAATTGTTCCTTTTTTAACTTCTTTTGCCGAAAAGATTTGCAATAATGTTTGGAAACCATTTAGCAAACCATTTATTGACTTTCCTTTTATTAGCATTCCAGTTTTTGATACATTCAAAGTATATCCATCTGCTGGCACACTCATCTTTTCATCAACTAAAAGTGTAATAGCATTTTTTTTGTTTTTATTTCCAATTATAAGTGATGGACTAACACCAGTGTTCTTTAAAAACTTTTCACTTATGAAACTAGCACTTTTCTTTGCTTTTTTATCTACAATTATTTGAACGGATGGTGGAATCAAGAAAACTCCGGCTTTCTGCTCAATCTTAACTGGCTTAGGAATTAAATCAAGTTTTTGTGCTTGTAAATCATTCAAAAAGCCTAAAAAAAACAGTATGAATAGAAGATGTTTTTTCATCATTTTCGATATTAAAATGGAATTGGAGTAATGCGATAGTAAAGATTAATTTAAAGCTAAAAGGAAGGTTTACTAAAATTTCAAAAATTGTTATAGCTTATAGATTCCTCCTTCAATAAGACTGGTCCAAACATTTCCTCTACTATCTGTTGTAAAACCATTTACACTTGAAGTTCCTAAATGAAGCATTTTTATAATTTCAAATTTATCAGCATCAATTATTACAACTTCGCCTTTGCGACTCCCTAAATAAATTTTACCATTCTTTTCAAGTATTGGCGCAGGATTGTGCTCATATCCAATCTTTAAATCTAGAACTTTACTGTTTTTAACTAAATTTTCTTCTGTTAACTCTAATAAATCATTTAATGGCAATCTTAACAATTCACCATCCATTGTTTTAGCATAGAAATACTTTCCATCTTCACTCCTACCCATCGATTCTCTAACTTTCCATTTAGATGTTCGCAATAAAGTTTTACCAGTATTGATATCAATAATGGTTAAGAAACGTTGTGGTGTAACTAAGTAAAGTCTATTTTTTGAAGCTACTGTCTTTACATTACCTGGCGAATATAATTCTTGTTTTTCATTGCCATTATTCCATTTCCACACTAATTCTCCAGTACTCTTGTCTAAACAATAAAGATAAGAATCCCATGAGCCAAAAATAATTGAGTTACCATGGATCAATGGAGTTGCTTGAGAATAAGAGTTTGGTAATTTATTTTCCCAAATCACCGTTCCATCTTCTCCATTCACGCAAATAAATTTAGTAGAACTTGCAGTGTAAATTCTGCTATCTTCAACAATGGGTGAACCAACTAAAATTCCTCCTATTGCAGTATTCCACTTCTGAATTCCTGTTTTTTTATCAAAACCTAAAATATTCCCCTCTATAGTACCAACAACCAAATTATTTTTTATAATTGTTGGTGTAAAATAAATAGAATTACCTGTTTCTATTTTCCATTTTGAAACTTTACTTTTTACATTCAGTGACTGTATCTCACCAACGGAATTTGCAAAATATAAGTTTTTTGAATCAAATGCAGGAACGCTGTATATCGAAGCAATATCTGTAATAAAAGGAACTATTTTAGCAAAACCATTCTCATTTTCAATTTTAATTTTTGAAGGCTGAGAAGGAACTGAAAATCTAAATGCTTTTTGTTTGTCAATCTCTTTTTGATAGATGCGTATGCTATCATTACTTATTTCTACTTCATTATAGCTTTTTGTTTTACCATCTCTGGTAACAATAGCTACACCCATCACTCCACTTAATCCCGAGAAGTCATATTTTTTTAAGGTATGTCCGTGCCCACAAAAACTAGCTACGGTTGGATATTTTTGCAAAATAGATAGAACTTCTTTGTAATTACTAAGGCTATTGTCTAATGGATAATGCGAAAAACTTAAAACTTTCTTTGCACTGTTATTTAGACTGTCTTTTAAAGTTTTATCTAAAAAAAGCAAATCTTCTTTCTTTACAAAACCATCTCCCATTTTCATGTAAGGACCACACGGAAATCCGACGAATAAATAATCTCCTTTAGAAAAAGCAAATCGATCGTTTCCCCATAATTTTTTATAAGTCAATCCTGCGCTTTCACTCCAAGTGGTTTCGTGATTTCCAGAAATGACGTAATATGGAATTTTTAAATCAGTAAGAATTGCATGTACTCGATTCAACTCATCGTCGTCACCGCGATTGGTCAAATCACCAGTGATTACGACAAATTCATTTTTAGAGCTATTAATTTCTTTAATAATTTGCTGTAATAAAAAGTCATTATCATTTCCAACAGATACATGCAAGTCAGTAAGATGTGCAAATTTTATATCTGACCTTTCGTAATTTTTTTGAGAATAACAAGCTGCAATTGCAAAAAGAAAAACAATTTTTAAATACAAATATTTCATGGTGTAATTTTAAATTAATTAGAGAAATCTTTAAAAAAATTATGGAAAAATAATAGTTGGAACTTTAAAGCATTTTCCCAGTACTCAGTATTATGTTTTCCTGGACGTTCTATATAATCGTGATTTATTTTTGAAGAGAGCATATTATTGTGCAGATTTCTATTTACGTCTATAAAAAAGTCATCTACACCGCAGTCAATAATAAGTTTTAATTTATTATTTTGGACCAAATCTAACATGTTTATTATCGTGTTTTTCTCCCAATTTTCAGGAAAATCTTCTATTGAACCTAGGCGTTTCTTTACATCCCATTTTTCAGAAAAAGGACGAATATCCACTCCTCCACTCATACTCCCTGCTGCTCCAAAAATATCCTGATGTTTAAAAGATAAATATAATGCTCCATGTCCACCCATACTTAGTCCAGTTATAGCTCGAGCATTCGGACTTACAATGGTTTTGTACTTTAAATCAATAAAGGGAATTAATTCAGTTGTGATATACGTTTCATACTTGAAGGAAGAATCTATGGGACTATCAAAATACCAACTTGAAGTATTTCCATCTACACCTATAGCTATAAAGCCATATAGATCAACTTGACTTGCAACATCCTTAAAACTTTGAACCCAAGTTGCATAATTTCCGCCGTAACCGTGAAGTAAATAGACAACAGGGAATCTGGTTTTACTTTTTTTATAGGTGTCAGGAGTTATAATGCAGCTTTTAATATATTTACCCATAGACTTACTATAGACTTGAATAGTGTCAACTTTAGCGGCATGTGCATAGAAAAACACAAATAAAACTACTACTGTAAATCGGATTTTATTCATGATTTAATCTTATGTTTAAAGGGAATTATTTAAAAATATATCAATTCATTAAAGACAATTTCTCAAAATAGTGACAGGATGCAGCGCAGTTCTACTCGTTCCATCAAAAATTTGATGACGACAACTTGTTCCTGCTGCGGCAATTTGGACGTTATTTTCAGTTGCTCTGATTTTAGGAAATAATGTATCTTCACCCATTTGCATACTGATTTCATAATGCTCTTTTTCGTAACCAAAAGAACCCGCCATACCACAACAACCTGAATTATAAATGGTGACTGAATTATTTTTTGGTACGTTCAACATTGCAAAAGTTGCTTCAATTGTACTCAATGACTTCTGATGACAATGTCCGTGAATTTTTATTGTTTTAGGTTGTTCAGAAAATTGACTAGGCTTAATTTTACCTGTAGTTATTTCGTTTTTAAAAAATTCTTCAATAGTAAATACATTTTTCGAAAGCTTTACTGCACGCTCTTTATCATCTGCTAATCGGATGTATTCATCTCTAAAAGTCAATATCGCAGAAGGTTCTATTCCTATTAAAGGACAATCAGCAGTAATAAAATCTGAAAATATCCTAACATTTTTATTGGCGACAGCCTTCGCTTCTTCTAGAAATCCTTTAGAAATAAATGCTCTACCACTTTCCTCATGATCTACTAAGATAACTTCGTATCCCAAGGCAGTAAGTAATTCATACGCATCTATTCCAACAGATACATCGTAATGATTTGTAAATTCGTCAGTAAACAGACATACTGTACCATTTACAAAAGATTCACTAGGCTCCTTATTCCAATTTTTGCCATACCATTTTCTAAATGTCTGTGGCGCTAAATGTGGTACCTGACGCAATGAAGCAATTCCCATAGTTTTTTTTACGATTGGTAAATTAACCATGAAGTTTGTCAATTTTGGAGCAACACTTCCCAATCCATTTAATTTCGCATTAAATGCAAAAGCTTTATTTCGCCATGAAAATCCATTAGCTTTTTGGTATTGATATAAAAATTCTGATTTTAAAGCTGAAACATCGACATTACTGGGACATTCACTAGCGCAAGCTTTACAACTTACACACAGTTCAAAAACTTTGTATAATTCTTGATGATCAAACTTATTGTCCTTTTCTGAATGGGTTAGATATTCTCTCAATGCGTTTGCCCTAGCACGCGTTGTATCTTTTTCATTGCGCGTTGCACGATAACTGGGACACATACTTCCTCCCGATGAAGGTAGCTTTCTACAATCTCCAGAACCGTTGCATTTCTCCGCTGCGCGTAAAATTCCCATACTATCAGAGAAATTCTGAATTGTTTTAATATCAGGTTCTTCTCTTCCTGCCTCTACTCGAAGATTGTCATCCATTTTAGACGCATTCACTATTTTACCAATGTTAAAAATCGCATTTGGATCGAAAGCCTTTTTAATGCGCTTTAATAATTCGTAGTTTTTGTCGCCTATCATAAATGGTAAAAATTCACCACGAACAATTCCGTCACCATGTTCTCCACTTAAAGAACCTCGATATTTTTTTACTAAAATTGCTACTTCAGTTGCTATATTTCTAAACTGATGTAATCCTTCTTTAGTTTTTAAATTTAAAACAGGACGTAAATGCAGTTCACCAGCACCTGCGTGCGCATAATAGATAGCACTTTGACCGTGACGCTCCATCATTGCAGAGAATTCAGCAATATAATTTGGTAAATCACTTAATTCAACTGCTGTATCTTCTATGGAATCAGCAGCTTTATTATCGCCTACGATACTTCCTAAAAGTCCAAGACCGGCTTTTCTAAGCTCATTAATTTTATCAATATCAGCACCGTAAATCTTAGGTAATGCATAGCCAAAATTATTTGCTTCTAAATCAGCTATCAACTCGTTTGCTTGAGTTTCTGCATCTTCCATGCTATTATGTGAAGCAACCTCCAACATAATAACGGCTTTAGGATCACCCTGAATAAAGAATCGGTTTTTAGCTTGTTCTCTATTAGTTTTTGTACAATTCAATATTGTATCATCCATCATTTCACAAGTATACAAATGATGCTTCATTGCGATTACGACAGCCTCTAAACTTTCTTGAATAGTATGAAAGTGCGCAACAACCATTACATTACTAGTTGGAGGAAGAGTATCGACCTTTAATTTTATTTCAGTTGTAAACGCTAAAGTTCCTTCACTTCCACACAGCAGCTGTCCTAAATTTATTGTTTTTTCAGTACCACCAAAAAGTTCCGACTTAAGCAATAAATCAACGGCATATCCTGTATTTCTCCTGTGGATTTCAGGTTTTGGAAATTCCTTTATTATTTCTACTTGTTGTTCCGTACTTGATAATTCTTCATAAATACTCTTATAAATCGAACTCTCAAGTGAATTTCCTTTTGTTTTCTCAATGAATTCAGCAGAACTAATTTCTTTAAATATAGCTGTACTTCCATCACTTAAAATCGCTTTAAGTTCGACGACTTTATCTCTGGTAACGCCGTACCGTATTGATGTTGTACCTGAAGAGTTATTTCCAACCATTCCACCAATCATACATCTATTTGAGGTTGATGTATTAGGGCCAAAAAATAAACCGTGTGGTTTTAAATAAATATTTAACTCGTCCCGAATTACTCCCGGTTGTACTGTGATGGTTTTATTTTCAGCATCGAAAGAAACAATTTTTGTAAAGTGTTTAGAGACATCCACAATTATTCCATTTCCAACGGTCTGACCTGCTAATGATGTTCCGGCTGTTCTAGGAGTAATCGAAATATTATTTTCGGTAGCAAATTGAATAATCTTTACAATATCTTCTTCCGATTTTGGAATTGCAGCAGCGACGGGAAAGATTCTGTAAGCAGAAGCGTCCGTAGAATATAAAATTTTATTTAGCTCGTCGTATAGAAGAGTTCCTTCTAATGACACCGCTAATTTTGCTAATTTATGAGATATGGACATTTACTTATTTTTCTTATTATTATTTTCACGAAAAAGTGAAATTTAATGTACTACTTTGAATTATAAATTTAGTGCTATAAATTGATTTCGCTGTCTGAATAGTTACAATTTTCACGCTATGATTTATAAATTAATTATTAGACATTTTTAGAGCTTTCAAAATGGTTATTTAATAATCAAATCGCTTAAAAGCTTCAATTGCCTCATATTGAGCAAGCCCTAAATCATCATATAATTTGGCTGTGTTCTTATTTCTATCTTCTGCACGAACCCAAAATTCTCTAGAATCATTGCCTTGAAACATAACTCTATCTTTTTGAGACTGATGGTATAAAATAGCGTGTCTTTTCATCAACACTTCGTCAGGACTTAACGGTACCGCCATGTCTATCTCGTGGAGATCCCATTCATGCCAAGCACCTCTATACAACCATAACCAGCAATCGTCCATAAATGACTCTTTTTTGAGTTCCTTCATTGCCGCAAATATTGCATTCAAACAAACTTCATGGGTTCCATGTGGATCTGCCAGATCACCTGCTGCAAAAACTTGATGCGGCTTTATTTTTGAAATGATCGCTGCAACGATATCAATATCCTCCTTAGCAAGTGGATTTTTTTTAATTTGTCCTGTTTCGTAAAACGGAAGATCTAGAAAATGTGTATTTTCATCTTTCAAACCGATATATCTTGTTGCTGCGTAAGATTCACGACGTCTTATCAATCCCTTTAATTTCCTAACTTCCAATGAGTCTACTTCATTTTCACTTTTGGTATTTAAATCCGAGATAACTGATGAAAAAGTAGTACTATTTTCATTCGAAATAAAATCATTACATACTTCTGCAAATTTTAGCGCCTCGTCATCAGTTACTGCAATATTTCCAGAAGTTTGATAAACCACATGAACATCGTGACCTTGCTTAATCAATTTTGAAAAAGTTCCTCCCATCGAAATTACGTCATCATCAGGATGCGGACTAAAAAGAATAATTCGTTTTTTAGAAGGATTAGAACGTTCTGGTCTATTACTATCGTCTGTGTTTGGTTTTCCGCCTGGCCAACCAGTGATTGTATGTTGTAAAACATTGAACATATTAATATTCAAATCGTATGCAGAACCTTCTTGGGCCAATAAGTCGGACATGCCGTTATTATTATAATCCCGATCTGTAAGTTTAAGTATAGATTGTTTAGTTTCCTTACAAAGCCATATTATAGCTTTGCTTTTTAATTCTTGCGTCCAAATACATTCTCCCACCAACCATGGTGTTTTGAATCGTGTCAATTCTGAAGCGGCGAATTGATCTAAAACAAAAGTAGTATTATTATGATTTTGTAAGAAAGTAGCAGGAACTTCAGAAGTAATTTCGCCCTGAATTGTTCTCTTGATTATTTCGGCTTTGTTTTGTCCCCAAGCTAGTAGTAAAATGCGCTTTGATCTCAAAATTGTTGAAACACCCATTGTGATAGCTCTTTTTGGAACATTGGCAGTTCCATTAAAAGCAGACGATGCATCAATTCTCGTAATATGATCTAAAGTTATAATTCGGGTTCCAGAATTAATATGAGAACCAGGTTCATTAAAACCTACGTGACCTGTACGACCAATTCCTAATAACTGCAAGTCTATTCCGCCAGCTTGTTTTATTTTATTATCATAATCAATACAGTATTGATTAACTTGAGATAATAAAATTGTACCATCAGGAATGTTAATATTTTCTGGCCTTATATCCACATGATTGAACAAATGCTCCTGCATAAAATAGTGATAACTTTGGCGATTTTCCTTAGTCATCGGGTAATACTCATCTAAGTTAAACGTAATGACATTATGAAAACTAAGTCCATCCTCTTGATGCATTCTAACTAATTCCTCATAAACCTTAATTGGAGATGAACCTGTTGCAAGGCCAAGAACACATGATTCATAGCGACTTTGCTTAAAGCGAATTAATTGCGCTATTTCCTCAGCAACATATTTTGAAGCATCTGAAGCACTTTTGAAAATTACATTATGATTTTTTTCAAATCGAGTTTCTTCAAATTTACCAGGGATGTCATATTGTAATGGAGCGCTGTTTTTCATATTTTGTATCTAAGTTGAAATAGAATAACAAATATATACAAAAAACAAAACATTTCTTTTATTTTGCGTTGTTTAACATAAATAAATATGAAAAACGCAAAATAACGCATTCTAAATACAATTGAATTTCATTAAAATATAAAAACTCCTGACTTTTTATATTCTTCTAATCGCGGATCATCCGATCCTAAGTCGGTAACAATGGTATCTAACATCGTTAAATCGCATACTACATGGGGTTTTTTAGTATTCATCTTGTCAGCAGTAAACATGGCGATCACTTTATCTGAGGATTCAATCATCGCTTTTTTAACGATAGATACTTCGTATCCTTCTTCTGTGAGTCCTTGCTTTACATCTATACTACTTACACCCATAAAGCAAATGTCAGCTTTAATTTTTGACAGAACTTGGAGCACATCCATTCCGATGGTAACCATTGCATTTTTCTGCATTTTACCACCAATAAATATCAAGTCAATATTAGGATATTGAGAGAGTTGCATAGCAATAGGTAAACTATAAGTATAAATAGTCGCTTTTAAGGAAGGAGGGATTAATTTTGAAAAAACCATATTAGTAGTTCCACCGCTCATGATTATAACTTGACCATCGTGAAGTAAAGAAAGTGCTTTATAGCCGATCTCTTTTTTCTTTTGCTCATTAGTAATGACGATATCAAAAACACTTCTATTCTTTTCAGCAATAGGAACTGCTCCACCATACACTTTCTCAAGAAGACCTTTCTCGTGCAATTTGTTTAAATCTCGTCTAATGGAATCTTCAGACATACATAATTCCACAGCTAAGTCAATAGTACTCACACGATGCTCCGCAACGAGTTTAGTCATTATATAATGGTGTCTTTCTGCTTTTAACATATTGCTATTTATAGGTAAAATGCAAATGTATTAAAATATACAATTGAAATTAAAGCGCTTACTAACTAAATTTAACAAAAGTTTTATATATTAAAACTAATTTTTTGCGTTATGTTGCGTTATTTATGTTAAAAATAAAAAATATTCGAAAAATATTGCACTAATGTAATTTAAATAAATATATTTGTATAATAACCATTAAAAAACCAATAATTATGAAAAAATTATTACTGATTTCATTTTTGTTTTTTTTAGTACAAGTTACATTTGCACAAACAAAAACAATAACTGGAACTATTAAAAACAATGCAGATGGAATCCCTATTCCAGGTGCCTCGATTCTAATTAAGGGCACTACTAAAAGCAGTGTTACTGATATGGATGGTCAATATCTAATCAATGCATCAGCAGCAGATGTACTTGTATTTAGTTATATGGGTTTTACAACTAAAGAAATGAAAGTTGGAGAACAACAAACAATTAATGTTTCGCTTTTTGAGAGCACTTTAAACTTAGATGAAGTTGTAGTGGTTGGGTTTTCTTCGCAGAAAAAAGCAAATTTAACGGGTGCAGTTGCTAAAATCGACGTTGAAAAGGCACTTGGAAGTAAACCAATTACCGATATAAGTAAAGGTTTACAAGGTACTACGCCGGGATTAAACATTACTTTTAATTCTGGAAACATTGGAAAAACATCAAATATAAATATTCGTGGAGCTGGAACTATTATTAATGGTACTGCTACTGGTTCTCCATTAGTATTAGTTGACGGTGTTCCATCTGATATGTCATTAATTAATCCTGAAGATGTTGCTACGATGTCTGTTCTTAAGGACGCTGCTTCTGCTTCTATTTATGGAGCACGTGCTGCTTTTGGAGTAATCTTAATTACTACTAAAAATGGTAAGGACGCTAAAGGAAAAGTAAGGTTTGCATACAGCAATAATTACGGTTGGAGCAATCCTATTTCATTAATTGAGTTTAATGACCCAACAATCGAACTTCCAGCAATGATTCAAGCGCAAGCTCGTGCAGGAAATGCAAATCCAGAATCTTTTGGAATGAACTACAAAACTTTACTTCCAGGGATAATTAACTGGCAACAAAAGTATGCAGCTACAAGAAGCAGTAACGATAAGAATATGATCTTAGGAGAAGATTTTGATGTTATTGGAGGAAAAGAATACTTCTACAGAGTTTGGGATCCACATAAAGAAATGCTTAAGAAAAACGCAATAACGTCATTCCATAACTTTTCAGCACAAGGATCTTTATCAGAGAAAAGTTCATTTATTGTTTCGTTAGGAGTTTCTAACCAAGAAGGGGTTATGAATATAAATACTGAAAATAATCAAAGAATTAACTTGAACATGGGTATGAGTACTCAATTATCTAGTTGGCTTTCAGGAGATTTCAAAGTATTATCTTCTATGCAAGAATATAAATCTCCTTTTAATTATTACAACAGTGGTTTAGACACTGCTGGAAATGGATATTTTGGATACTACATGCGTTGGGGTTCTTATTTCCCTTATGGTACTTATAACGGAATTTCTTTTCGTCATGCACCGGGTTACATGAATAATGCCTCAATGAATAAAAGATTAGAGAACGATACTCGTATCAATGCGAAATTAACAGCTCAAGTTACAAAAGACTTCAATATTATTGCTGAATACAGCATTAACAACAATTTCTTTAGTAATAAATTTAATGGTGGACAAATACCTTTATGGGATTGGTGGACAAGTGCTGCAGATTTAGTTGCTGGAAAACCTACAATGATGGAGTCTGGCAATGATTTTGTTGCTCAATCAAAATCTTCTTACACTACTAACGTTGCTAATATCTACGCAAACTATTCAAAGACTTTTAATAGTGTACATAACTTTAAAGCATTAGGTGGTTTAAACTCAGAGTGGCAATCATTCGAAAGAACTTACGCTCGTAGAAATACTTTGCTAGATAAAAATAAACCAGAATTTAACTTAGCAATTGGTGACCAATTTACATCACCTCTTTCTTCTAATTCTTCTATTAATCCAGGATTGTCTGAATATGCAATTGCAGGTTTCTTCGGCCGTATTAACTATGATTATGATGGAAGATACTTATTAGAATTAAATGCTCGTTATGATGGATCTTCAAAATTTCCAACGCAAGAACAGTGGGGCTTTTTCCCTTCAGCATCTGTTGGATACAGAATTTCGAATGAGAAATTTATGGAAAGTACAAGAGGCTGGTTGAATGACTTAAAAATACGTGCATCTATAGGATCTATTGGTAATCAAAATATTGCAAACAATGCATTTTTACCAGTTATGACAAGTAGTAATCCATGGTGGTTAGGAAGTGGAGCTACTATCCCACCTTCTGTATCGCTACCAAGCAATGTGGACGCAAACTTATCATGGGAAAAAGTTACAACTCAAGATATTGGTTTAGATTTAAGAATCTACAATATGGTTGGATTAACATTTGACTATTATCAAAGAGACACTAAAGGAGTTTTATCTCCTGGAAAAACTTTGCCAGGATCATTTGGACAATCAGCAGCAAATACAAATTCAGGAAACTTAAGAACTAGAGGTTGGGAATTAGGAATTAACTTCAACAAAGAAATCACTAAAGACATTTCTGTTTACACAGATTTAACTTTATCTGATTACACAACAGAGGTTACTGAATGGAATAACTCTTCTAGACTTTTAGGTTCATTCTACGCAGGACAAAAAATAGGCGAAATTTGGGGTTTAACTACAGATAGACTTATTCAAGCTACTGATGTTGTAGATCAAACTGGTTCTATTGTTAACGGAATTGATTACAAAGACATTCGCTCAGGGACATTTAAATACGGTGCTGGAGATGTTATGTACAAAGATCTAAACGGAGATGGAAAAATATCTAGAGGAAAAGGAACAGCTGATGATTCAGGTGATTTAAGTGTTATAGGTAACGCTACTCCTAAATATCAATATGGTATTCGTCTTGGTGGAAATGTATATGGTTTTGATATCGATGCGTTTTTTCAAGGAGTTGGTGAGCGTCAATACTGGGCTACTTCAGATCTAGTTTTACCATTCTATAGTAGAACTGATGCAATGTATGCGAACATGAATGACTACTGGACACCAGATAACACAAATGCTTATTATCCTAATCCGTTCCCTAAACATGATGCAAATGCTTTTGGGGGTTATGCTCCAGGATCAAATAACTTCGTGTCACAGTCTAGATATTTATTAAATATGTCATACTTAAGATTAAAAAGCGTAACAGTAGGATATACTTTACCTAAAAGCTTAAGTAAAAGAATTGGTGTTGATAAGATCAGACCTTACGTTTCTGGTTTAAACCTATTGACTTTTAAAGACAGTAATTTACCTGTGGATCCAGAAATCAATGATTCTGAGGCGACTTGGGGAAGAACATTCCCTTATTCTAAAACATGGTCTATGGGTATTCAACTTGCATTTTAAAAAATAAATTAAAAATTAAAGAAAATGAGAAAATTAAAAATAAACTCTAAGATAAAGCTTTCTGTTCTTGCTCTTTCAATAGCAGGAATGTCTTTTAGCTGCTCAGATTTTCTAGATACACCACCAAAAGATATATTTACAGATAGTAATTTTTGGACTTCTGAAAATAACGTTAAAACATTCTCTTGGTTGAATTACGATACCTTTTTAGGATATGGAAATAATGCAGGAACAACTGCAGATTTCTATTTTCATAATTCATCGAATTTTGATGACAATCTAGCTATGAATGTGTTTACAACATTTAATACAACTGCTAATGCAACTAACTCAAACTGGAATTCTTATTACACATTAATTCGTCGCAGTAATTTGATGCTAGAAAGAGTGCCTGCAGTTAATATGGATGAAGCAAAGAAAAATCATTATTTAGGTGTTGCTAAATTTTTCAGAGCATATACGTACTTTAGATTAGCTCAGGAATTTGGAGACGTTCCCTACACCGATGCGTTTTTACAGCAAAATGACGCTAACGTATATAAACCCGCTTTAAGTAGAACTGAGGTAATTAACAATGTAATTAAAGATCTAGAAGAAGCAAGTTCTTTAATGCTTGCTGTTGATGATAAAAACGTAACAGTTAATAAATTTACTGCTTATGCACTATTGAGTAGAGTTTGTCTTTACGAAGGAACTAATAGAAAATATAATCTTGGACAACCAGGAAGCGAATATCTTCAAAAAGCAAAAGCAGCTTCATTAATGGTTATGAATAACGCTTCGTATTCATTAAATTCTGACTGGAAGTCTTTATACAATTCGTTAGAGTTATTAGGAAATACTGAAGTAATTTTAGCTAAAAGATATTTAAGAGGAGTTCTTGGTAACTCTATTCAAGCCTACACTAACACTTCTACTGTGCAAAGTGGTTTGTCTAAATTTGCTGCTGAGAGTTATTCTACAGTTAACGGTTTGCCAATCAAACAAATTGGAGGGAATCCTCAATATTTAGGAGATAATACAATTACAAATGTTTTTGCTAACAGAGATCCACGTTTTGCAAAGGCTTTTGGAAATGTTGATTACGCTTACTCTGACAAACCACTTAATGGTCTAACGTCAATAACTGGATATGTATTTCAGTTGTACAACACTCCCGCTGCTAGCGGCACAGAGGTTACAACTATTGGCCAAAACCAAATTGATGCACCAATATTTACTTTGAGCGAAGTTTATTTAAACTATGCTGAAGCTTGTGCAGAACTTGGTACAGCAACAAACGCTGATCTTAACTTATCTTTAAACAAAGTAAGAGCTCGTGCAGGAATTGCAGTTTTAACTACTGATGGATCAAATGCATCTGTAGGTGGAATTCAGATAAACGATCCTCAAAGAACATCAAGCTTAGAGCAAATCACTGGCGCTGTAAGCCCTCTTATCTGGGAAATTAGACGTGAACGTAGAATGGAATTCATTAGCTGGACAAGTCTTCGAAAAGCTGATATTTTGCGTTGGAAAAAAGGAGATTATCTTGATGGTGCTAAAAACCCTGACGTTTTATTAGGAGCAAGAATTCCCTCTTTGATTGGAACTGCCTCTAAAACTAAAGTTAATGCCGATGGTTACGTAATTCCGTATACTATTTCAAGAACATTTATTTCACCAAAGCATTATTTAACTGCAATTCCAACAAATGATATTAGTCTATATCTTGCTGAAGGAGTAGAATTAAAACAAAATCCAGGTTGGTAATAAATACCACACTTAAATAAATTAACTAGCTCTAGTATTTTTTAAACTAGAGCTAGTATTTTAAAGCTACACACCTACTAAAGTAGCTCATAATATTGTTTCATTATTATTATATTTTTTCAATTGTAATAAAATATAATACTACTTTTCGGCATTTATAAAATTCAGTTTATTAAATTAAAAAATAATTACTGTTACTTTTATTTAATCTAATGCATTCCATAATTTAATTTTTAATAAAGATGATGAAGCTTATAAAAAGAGGTTTGGTTTTTACATTTTCTATATTCTACATTGGAACTTATTGTAATACTACTATACCAATTTTAGATTCAAAAAAAGATTTTGAAATTAGTAATCGACCTATAAAAACCGGTGCCGATAATTATGAAAGCTATCTTCCATTATTAAAAGATAAAAAAGTAGGAATCGTTACAAATCAAACTGGAATTTTAAGTGATCAAACTCATGTAGTTGACTTTTTATTATCAAAAAAAATCAATGTCAGAACTATTTTTGCTCCCGAACATGGTTTTAGAGGAACTGCAGATGCTGGCGAACATGTTGTAGATGGGAAAGATCCAAAAACAGGACTTAGTATCATTTCGCTTTACGGAGATAACAAGAAACCTAAAAAAGAACAATTAGCTGGAATAGATGTAATGGTTTTTGATTTACAAGATGTAGGTGCACGTTTTTACACTTATATTTCGTCATTACATTACGTAATGGAAGCTTGTGCCGAAAACGGAATTCCACTTATAATATTAGATCGGCCTAATCCAAATGGCTGTATAATTGACGGTCCACTTTTAGAAAAAGAGTTCACAAGTTTTGTTGGTATGCACCCTATTCCACTACTTCATGGAATGACAATAGGAGAATACGGAAAAATGATTAATGGACAAAAGTGGTTAAAAAACGCAGCTCAATGTAAACTTACAGTAATACCTTGTGTCGACTATAAACATAATATGCCTTACAGCTTATTAGTAAAACCATCGCCTAATTTACCTAACGATCAATCCATAAATCTATATGCTAGTTTATGTTTTTTCGAAGGGACTAATGTTAGTGTTGGTCGCGGAACGGAGAAGCAATTCCAAATTTATGGATCGCCTTTTTTAGATAAAAAAAGTTTTGATTTTATTTTTACTCCAAAACCAAATTTTGGCGCTAAAGACCCGATGCACAATGGTAAGCTATGCTTTGGCGAAGATTTATCATCTTATAAAAGGCTAAATAAATTAGAACTGAAGTGGCTTATTAAAGCCTATCAAAATACAGCAGATAAGAAAAATTTCTTTAACGCTTTTTTTACAAAATTAGCAGGAACTAAGAAATTGCAAACCCAAATAGAAAATGGTGTTTCTGAAAGTAAGATAAGACAGAGTTGGCAAAAAGACTTGAACTCCTTCAAGAAAATGCGCTCTAATTATCTTCTTTATTAGTGTTATGAGTTCTGAAATTAAAACTGTTATTGTAAATTAAACTGATCATTTAAAAAATAAAAAAATGGCTAAAAATAATCCGGATACTGAAAAAGAATCTCTCTATGCTAATCTAGAAAAAATGAGTACTGAGGAAATACTTATGGGAATTAATGCAGAGGATAAAAAGGTTTCGAGTGTCATTAAGAAACAAATTCCCAATATTGAAAAACTAGTAAATGCCATTGTATTAAAAATGCAAAAAGGTGGTCGCTTATTTTATATCGGTGCAGGAACATCTGGCCGAATAGGTATTTTAGATGCTTCAGAGTGCCCTCCTACTTTTGGGGTCTCACACGATTTAGTTATCGGAATTATTGCGGGTGGTGATTATGCGATTAGAAAGGCAGTTGAAAATGCTGAAGACGATTTTAATCAAGCTTGGGAAGATTTAAAAAAGCATAATATTACAAGCGCCGATTTTGTTATAGGTATTGCCGCCTCAGGAAATACACCTTATGTTATTGGTGGTTTAAAAATGTCAAGAGAAAACAATATTTCTACAGGAAGTATTTCATGCAATAGTAATAGCTTAATTTCAAAAGAAGCAGATTTTCCTATAGAAATTGTGGTAGGACCAGAATTTCTTACTGGAAGTACACGTATGAAAGCAGGAACATCTCAAAAACTAGTTTTAAATATGATTTCTACTTCAGTGATGATTAAGTTAGGAAAAGTATACGGTAACAAAATGATTGACATGCAATTGTCTAACAAAAAATTAGTTCAAAGAGGTGTTGAAATGATTATTGAAGAATTAAATATCGATGAAAAACTGGCCTCAGAATTATTAAATAAACATAAAAGTGTTAGAGCTGTTTTACTCGCTGAAAATAAAAATTTAGAGAGTTAAAAGTCACACGCTGATCCTCATCCTAAATACTAACAAACCAACAACCACATAAAATGACACCAAGCGCAATCCTGATCCTTATCATCGTTTACTTCGGAGTATTATTCTATATCTCGCATCGAGTGAGCCGGAAAGATGATGGAAATGAAGCGTTCTTTACAGCAAACAAAAATTCAAAATGGTATTTAGTTGCTTTCGGAATGATTGGAACTGCTTTATCTGGTGTTACTTTTATTTCTGTTCCAGGAGAAGTGGGTGCAGCTGGTGGCGAACAATTTAAGTACTTTCAATTTATTATAGGAAACGCAATTGGTTTTATAATAATTACAAAATTATTACTGCCCTTGTACTACAGAATGAATTTGACCTCCATTTACAGCTATATCGAGCAAAGAATGGGTTTTTACAGTTACAAAACAGCCGCGTCTATCTTTTTAATTAGTAGAACGATCAGCTCTGCTTTTAGATTGTATTTAGTTGTAATTGTCTTACAGCGCTACGTATTCGACTATTACGGAATTCCATTTGCTGTGACTGTTTTAATATCGTTATTACTTATATTTTCTTATACCTACAGAGGCGGACTTAAAACAATTATCATTACGGACACTTTACAAACGTTTTTTTTAGTAAGTTCTGTTTTCTTGACAATTTATTTTATTTGTGACAGCATGGATTTGAGTGCCATTGGAGCATTCGAAGAAGTGAAGAATAGTAATTATTCAAAAATATTTTTCTTTGATGATTTCTTGGGAAGTAAATTCCATTTTGTGAAGCAAATTTTAGGAGGAATGTTTGTCACCATCGCTATGACAGGACTTGACCAAGATTTAATGCAAAAAAACTTAAGTTGCAAGAACATTGGCGAAGCACAGAAAAACATGTTTACCTTCACGGGAATATTTGTTGTGATCAATATATTTTTCTTGAGCGTAGGAGCTTTACTTTACATTTATGCCAATAAAAACGGTATTGCTATTCCAACAGATTTAATAACAGGAAAACCTAGAACCGACTTACTTTTCCCAGAAATAGCTCTGAACCACCTCTCCATTATTCCAGCAATTGTATTTTTACTTGGAATTATTGCTGCCACGTTTGCAACTACTGATTCTGCTTTAACAGCTTTAACAACTTCTTTTTGCGTGGATTTCTTAGGAATGGATAAACAGGAAAATCTGAAAAAGAAAAACAATGTCAAAATAAGACATTTAGTTCACATCAGTTTTTCAGCATTAATTTTCTTAGTTATTCTTGTTTTTAATTCGATCAATGACAGCTCTGTCGTTGGAATGATATTTAGAGTAGCATCGTACACGTATGGTCCGTTGTTAGGATTATATGCGTTTGGATTATTCCAAAAAACAAGAAATGTAAATGACAAACTGGTACCTTACATTTGTTTGTTGTCTCCCCTATTTACCTATTTGATAAATGAATATTCAAGAACTTTGTTTGCTGGATATGTGTTTGACAATGAATTGATAGTACTTAACGGAATGCTTACATACTTAGGATTGTTATTAACTAGCTCTCACAGCAAGACAAAAATAAGTTTTTAGTCTCCAGTACAAACTAGCTTTGATTATTGCTGACTTTTTACCACTCTATTCAGAGTTAGGTACACTATTTACTTAAAATGAATTAAATGAAAAATTTCTTTATAAAAATTAGCTTCTACACACTTTTTCTATTAGTACTAACTAATTGCGCTAGTTCAAAAAAAACAATTGCAGTAGCATCTTTACAAAAGAATTCGTTCATTGGAGATGCGAAAGTATATAATGCACTACCTAAATTAGAAAGAAAGACATTTTTAAAAGATTCAGACTCTGAAACACGTTGGGTTGACAGTATTTATTCTAAAATGTCTGTCAGAGAAAAACTCGGGCAATTATTTATGGTTTCGGCTTATTCTAATAAAGATTCCGCTCATGAAGACAGTGTCAAAAAATTAATTGAAGAGTATAAAGTTGGAGGTCTTATTTTTTTCCAAGGTAGTCCTATTCGCCAAGCTAAGCTCACAAATGAATATCAAGCTAAAGCAAAAGTGCCTTTATTTATTGGACTTGATGCCGAATGGGGTTTAAGCATGAGACTTGATTCTACTTACGTTTTTCCTTGGAATATGACATTAGGAGCGATCCAAGATTTATCTTTAATAGAACAAGTTGGAATACAAATGGGCGCCGAAGCGAAGAGAATGGGAATCCATTTCAACTTTGCTCCTGTGCTTGATATTAACACTAATCCTAAAAATCCTATCATTGGGAATCGTTCTTTTGGCGAAAGCAAGACTAATGTTTCTGACAAAGCGGTTGCATTAATGAACGGCGTTCAAAGTCAAGGCGTTTTCACGACAGGTAAGCATTTTCCTGGACATGGCGACACTTCCACCGACTCCCACTACACATTACCACTAGTAACTTTTTCGAAAGAACGAATTGATTTAGTCGAACTCTATCCTTACAAAAGAATGTTTGATGAAGGTCTCGCTTCTGTAATGGTTGGGCACCTTAATATTCCAAGTTTAGAAAATAAGCAAAATTATCCTTCCTCCGCTTCTTACAATGTAGTTACTAATTTACTTCAAAAGCAAATGGGCTTCGAAGGCTTGATAATAACAGATGGACTAGCGATGAAAGGTGCTAGCGACTTTAAAGGTGCTGGTGATCTCGAGTTAGCGGTGCTACTTGCAGGAAATGACATTTTTTTAGGTCCAGAAAATGTACCTGTTGCAATGATAAAATTAGAATCGTATTACAAAGAAGGAATTATAACAGAAGCGCGTTTGTCAGAGTCCGTAAAAAAAATATTGCGTTACAAATTTAAAGTTGGTTTAAATACTTACAAACCTATCGAAATCAAAAGTCTTGTCGCTGACATTAATCCTGTACAAAACGAAGCGTTAAGTTATAAATTGTATGAAAATGCAATTACAGTTTTGAAAAATGAGAAAGAAATTCTTCCTATCAAAGATCTAAGTCGAAAAATAGCCTATGTCAAACTAGGAGATGACGTTAACAGTTCTTTTATATCTACTTTAAAAAAATATACAGAAGTAACCGAAGTTTCAAATACAGATATTGATAGCTTAAACAAAGAATTAAAAAAATACGATACGGTAATTATTGGTTACCATAAAGAAAATAAAACATGGGCGAAACAAGATTTTAGTGATAAAGAAATGAAGTGGTTACAAGAAATAGCCAAGCACAATAAAGTAATCTTAGCTGTTTTTGCAAAACCATATACATTACTTCCTATCACAAATTTTGAAGATATTGAAGGATTAGTAGTTTCTTATCAAAACTCAAGCGTAAGCCAAATCGTTTCAGCAGAATTGATTTTTGGTGCGGTCGCTGCCAAAGGAAAACTACCCGTATCAATAAATAAATCATTTCCTGTAAATCATGGCCTATCAACTGAGAAACTAAACCGATTGGGTTTTACAGCTCCTGAAAATGAAAATATGAATTCTCAAATTTTATCTAAAATTGATAGCATTGCAAAAAAAGCAATTGATGGCAAAATGACTCCTGGAATGCAAGTTCTAGTTGCTCGAAAAGGAAATGTAATTTTCCAAAAATCTTTTGGGAATTTCACTTACGAAAATGGCAGTAAACAAGTTAGTAATTCAGATTTGTATGACGTAGCTTCTCTAACAAAGATGATTTCGACTATACCAAATGTGATGCAATTGTATGATAAGAACAAAGTAAAACTAGATACAAAATTAAAAAGAATGGTCCCACTTTTCTCAAAAACAGATAAAGCAAACATCAGTTTTAAGGATTTACTAACCCATTATGCTGGACTTCAAGCATGGATTCCGTTTTACAAAGCGACTTTGAACAGTGATACTTCACCAATGGACAAGTATTACAGTAAAGTCGAAAACGCAAAATTTTCAACTAAAGTAGCCGATAACCTTTTTCTACGAAATGATTATCACGATACCATAATAAAACTAATTGCTGAAAGCCCATTATCACTCAAGAAAGAATACAAATACAGTGATTTTACCTTTATTATTTTAAAGGAATATCTAGAAAGAAAAGCAAAAAAGCCATTAGAAGTTTTAAGTCAGAAAAATTTTTACAGCTCGCTAGGAATGAACAATACATTATATAATCCGTTAACGAAGTTTGATAAAAATAATATTGCTCCATCAGAAGTAGATACTTATTTCCGTCACCAAGTTGTACAAGGTCATGTGCATGATATGGCTGCAGCAATGGAAGGTGGAGTTGCCGGTCATGCAGGAATTTTTTCGAATGCAATGGACGTGGCTAAAATGATGCAACTATTTTTACAAAAAGGAAATTATGGTAACAAAAGCTATTTTTCTACGGCCACTTTCGATGTATTCAATACGTCGTATTACGCTGCTGAAGGAGTTCAAAGAGGTTTAGGTTTTGATAAGAGAATTAAAAAAGATGGACCAACATGTGGCTGCGTTTCGGAAGCTAGTTTTGGGCATACTGGTTTTACCGGCGATATTGCTTGGGTTGATCCAGAGACGGAAATCGTATATGTTTTTCTTTCAAACAGAACTTATCCAGAAGTTACAGCAGAAGGAAACAAATTGGCCAAAGAAAATATTAGAGAAGAAATTCAACAAATTATCCAAAATGCCATTATTAAAAAGGATCCTAAAAGATAGAATTTTCTATAAAACTTTTAACTTTACCAATTCAGATAACTAAAACTATTTGCGAAAATATCAAATCAAACCTTCTTTGATTTTAACTTTTTTATTTGCTTAAAAAATGAATTAATTTTTATTATTTATACATAGAATCATGAATTCAAATCTCGAATCACTTTATAAAATTGCACAAAAACCATCACGAAACGTTATTGGTTTGATGTCTGGAACATCACTAGATGGATTAGATGTGGCTTTGTGCGAGATTTCAGGAGCAGGTGAAGACACACAAATTAAATTGATTCAATTTGAAACAGTTGATTATTCCGAGGATATAAAATTAGAAATCAAATCTATTTTTGCAAAGCAAACTATTGAATTTCAAAAACTCGTTTTATTAAACGAATGGATTGGAACGTTACATGCGGAGATGATTCTAAAATGTCTTGATAAATGGAAGATTACCGCTGATAAAATTGATTTAATAGCATCTCATGGCCAGACCGTTTTCCACGCTCCAAAGATTTTGCACCAGCACGAAAAATTTCCAAATGGTACTTTACAAATTGGAGATGGTGATCACATTGCGGTAAAAACTGGAATAATTACGATATCTGACTTTAGACAAAAACACGTTGCTGCAGGTGGCGAAGGTGCACCTTTAGCAGTTTATGGTGATTATTTTCTTTTTTCTAAAAAAGGAGAAAACAGAATTATGTTGAACATGGGAGGAATTTCAAATTTCACCTATTTACCAGCTTCTAATAATCCCGAAGAGGTTTTTGTAACGGATACAGGAACAGGAAACACGTTAATAGACGCTTTTACAAAACTAAATTTTCCTGAAAAATCTTATGACAAAGATGCCGAAATTGCTAAAACTGGAACTGTAAACGCTGCACTTCTAGAAAGTTTAAAATCTGATTCTTTTTTTAATAAACCGTATCCAAAAACCACTGGACCTGAACTTTTCAATATGGAATATGTTAAAAAGGCTCAAGCCTTAAGCAGTACTCAAAATATTCCGGTTCCTGATTTGCTCGCCACGTTGACACGATTTAGCGCTGAAACGATCGTAACTGCTATAAAAGAAACAATAAAAAGCACTATTTACAATATTGAAGATTTTATCATTTATTTATCTGGTGGTGGTGCGCACAATCCACTATTAATTCAATGGTTAAAAGAATTATTGACTTGCAATTTTGCAAAAACAGATGATTTGGGAATTTCTGGCGATGCCAAAGAGGCGATTCTTTTTGCCGTACTAGCCAATGAAACAGTCTCAGGAGGAAAATCTGATTTTGGTAAGCGAAAAGGAATTCCATCTGTTTCGATGGGTAAAATTTCGTTCCCTAATTAATAAACTAATACAACTATTATATAATGCAAAAAGAACGCTTAATTTCGCTCGATGTTTTTAGAGGATTTACTATTCTATTAATGACAATTGTAAATAATCCTGGAAGTTGGGCGTCAATTTATCCTCCATTAAAACATGCGGAATGGCATGGGTGCACTCCTACTGATTTAGTTTTTCCTTTTTTTATTTTTATAATGGGAACTGCTATTCCATTCGCAATGCCAACTAAACATTTTGATTTATCCGTTTTTCATAAAATATTAGTTCGTTCCTTAAGGATTTTCTGCTTGGGTTTATTTTTATATTTCTTCGGTCGTATTGAAGTCTTTTCGTTAGAAGGCATTCCTTTATTACTAGCTAGAATACTTATTACTTTCGCGGTAGCGTATGCACTATTAGGAAACTTTACTTTAAAAATTAAAACATATCTCGTTTTAATTATTTTTACAGTGATGTTATTCTTGGCTTATAGCGGAATACCCGCATATCAAGACGTACGAATTCCTGGAGTTTTACAACGAATTGCGATTGTCTATTTCTTCACATCCATTTTATATTTAAAAACTAATTTAAAAATCCAAGTCGCTGTAGTAGCATTTATTTTACTGGGTTATTGGGCTTTAATGGCTCTAGTTCCTGTTCCAGAATTTGGCAAAGCAAATTTTGATAAAGCAACTAATTTAGCAGCTTGGCTCGATAACTTATTACTAAATGGACACTTGTGGGCCGCATCAAAAACTTGGGATCCGGAAGGAATTTTGAGTACTTTACCAGCAATTGCTACAGGGATTTTAGGAATGTTTATCGGTCAAGTATTGAATATGTCTATTACTAAAGTAGAAATTGTAAAAAGGATGTCAATTGTGGGTGCATCTTTAATAATTCTTGGCTTAGTTTGGGATGTTGTATTCCCAATAAATAAATCATTGTGGACGAGCTCTTACACAATATACACTGCTGGAATTGCAACAATAAGCTTAGCAATTTTATACTATATCATTGACGTTGCAAATTATAAAAAATGGATAAAATTATTTTTAATTTGGGGAGTTAATCCAATGATTGTGTTTTTCTTCTCGGGGATAATTCCAAGAATTTTAAGTTCAATCAAAATACAAAACCCAAAAATAGCAACGGAAGAAATTAATCTACAGACTTATATTTACAATGATAATATCGTTCCACTTTTCGCTAATCC
This sequence comes from Flavobacterium weaverense, assembly GCF_003688495.1. GTDB lineage: Bacteria > Bacteroidota > Bacteroidia > Flavobacteriales > Flavobacteriaceae > Flavobacterium > Flavobacterium weaverense. The sequence continues at coordinate 66,505 of NZ_REFH01000011.1, forward strand.
GCTAAACGCATCGTTATTTTACGCATTGTCGTATGCTGTTTTTTGGTCATTAATATTGTGGTTTTTTTACAAGTATAAGTTGATTTTTAAAGTATAGCTTTTAAATTAAAAAACACAGCTATTTAAATAGTCATGTTAAAGTTGGCAAAGAAATTGATTTCAGGAAAGAGTTGAAATTATAAACTCTATTTAGCGATTAAATTTCTCTAAAAAAGCTATTTTTGAATACTTTAAAATAAAAAACGATAATGAAAATTTACAAGCACATTCTTTTACTACTCCCTTTTCTATTAATCTCCTTTTCTAAAAGTGAGGCTCAAGAACTGAAAGCACATCCTAAAAGTGAATTTAGAGCAGTTTGGATTGCAACTGTTGTTAATATCGACTGGCCCAAAAGTGGCAATGACAATATTGCAAAGCAAAAGGCAGATTATTTAGAAATTTTAGATACTTACAAAAAATTAAATTATAATGCTGTTATAGTCCAAATTAGAAGTGTTGGTGACGCTTTTTATCCAACAAAATTAGCTCCTTGGTCTAAATATTTGACTGGAAAAGAGGGAAAAGCACCCAATCCGTATTTTGATCCACTAGAATGGATGATTACTGAAGCGCATCAACGGGGTTTCGAATTTCACGCTTGGTTGAATCCATATCGCGCAACCATGAATTTAAAAACCGAAGAGCTAAGTCCGGAGCACGATTTATTTAAATTTCCAGAATGGATGATAAAATATGCAGGGAAATATTATTATGATCCAGCACTTCCAGAGGTTCAAAACCATTTAACAGCCGTGATTGAGGAAGTAGTAACGAATTACGATATTGATGCAATACATTTTGACGACTATTTCTATCCTTACAAAGTTCCTGGCGAAAAATTTAATGACAGTGCTTCTTTCAAGAAATATGGAGACGGAAGAACGTTGGAAGATTTTAGAAGATCTAACGTAAATGAATTCGTAAAATGCATTTCTATTTCGATTAAAAATATCAAACCATGGGTGCAATTCGGAATTAGCCCCTTTGGTGTTTGGAGAAATAAATCAGTAGATCCAAGAGGTTCTGACACCAAGTCTGGGCAAACAAATTATGACGATTTATTTGCTGATCCTATTGCTTGGATGGAGAATAAATGGATTGATTATTTAGTTCCACAATTGTATTGGAGTATGGATCATCCCACAGCTTCTCATTCAAAACTTTTACGTTGGTGGTCTGAAAATTCGACAAACGTTAATGTTTATATTGGAAACGGAACGTACAAAGTAAATGCTGATTCAGATAAACGATGGAATAATGCAAAAGAAATTCCAAATCAAATTGATTACGCCAGAAGTTTTAAAAACATTCAAGGAAATGCTTTTTTTAGTGCCAAATCATTTATGAATCGAAATCAAAGTGTCACAAAATTGTTATCCGAAAATCAATATAAATATCCTGCTATTCCTGCTGTAGTTCCTAATGCAGTTCGAAATATGGTCATTGTACCAACAGCAGCAAATATTGTAACAGATCCAATTTCTTCTCGCTTTACAGTGCAATATCCAATGTATAGTAAAGTGCGCTACCTAATGGTTTACGCAGCAAAGTTTAATTCAAAAATTGATATTACTGATGCAAGCCAAATCGTTGATAAAGTAGCATATCGTTTAAATAGCGACACTGTCGAAGTAATTATTCCTGCTTATCAAGTTGATAAAAACACAAAATATGCGATTACTTTTATTGATTATTATGGCAATGAAAGTGAAGCTACAGAAGTGAATTTCGCACTATAAATTAATCTATTTAAAATTCCTTACATGAAAACAGATAATAGACCTTGGTATTGGATTCCCGTTTTAAATTTTGCTTCCGGTTTCCCGTATGTAATCATAATCTCCGTTTCTGTATTGATGTACAAAAACTTAGGGATAAGCAATGAAGATATCGGTTTATATACTAGTTTATTGTATTTGCCTTGGGTAATAAAACCTTTGTGGAGTCCATTCATTGATTTATATGGAACGAAGAGAAAATGGTTTTTATCGATGCAATTACTTATTTCTATTGCTTTTTTAATAGTAGGTTTTATTATTCCCGCTAGCCAATTTTTCATACTAAGTTTAGCTGTTTTTTGGGTTGCTGCCTTTGCTTCCGCATCAAATGATGTTGCTAGTGATGGTTTTTATTTACTTGCTTTGGAGAAAGAACAGCAATCATTCTTTTTAGGGATTAGAAGTACATTTTATAGAGCGTCGATGCTTACTGGAAACGGATTGATAATCTTACTGGCTGGCTATTTAGAACATCGTTTCAGTAATAATGTTCAGGCTTGGTCTTACACAATGATATTTGTAGGGATAGTGATGTCAATTCTAACTGTGTACAACTATTTTGCTACTCCAAAAAGTGAACTTCCAATTGCTGACGGTAAAACGGAAGAGAAAAATTTTGGTAAAGTATTTAGCAGCTTTTTTAAGAAAAAACAAATTGTATTAGTTTTAGCTTTTATACTTTTATTTCGTCTTGGCGAATCACAACTGCTTAAAATGCTTACTCCATTTTTAGTGGATCCAATAAGCGACGGAGGAATGGGATTAGAAACTGAAGATGTTGGACTTATTTATGGAACATTCGGGTTGATTGCCTTAACTGTAGGTGGAATTTTAGGAGGAATTGCTATTTCAAGAGATGGATTAGGAAAATGGATGTTGCCAATGATTCTAGCGATGCACTTACCGATCATTGGATTTGTATTGTTATCTCATTTTCATCCTAGTTCAGTACTCTATATTTATCTCACTGTTATAGCAGAACAATTTGGTTACGGTTTTGGTTTTGCGGCTTTCATGATGTACTTGATTTATGTTGCAGATGGTGAATCGAAGACTTCCCATTACTCTATAGCAACAGGATTTATGGCGCTTGGAATGATGCTACCCGGAATGGTAAGTGGTTATATTCAGGATTATTTAGGATATGGAAATTTCTTTATTTGGGTTTTTATAGCGACAATTCCGGGATTGATACTTTCAAGATATTTGATATTTCCAAAGGAATTTGGTAAGAAAGCAGAGAATATTAATTACCAGACTAGTAAACCTAAAGATGAAGAATAATTAATAGATAGTACTACAAATAATTTAATTTCGATTCGCAAAATTGAAAAATTCAAGTAATAACTGCTATCTCGTTATTCAAAAACTAACAACATGACATTAGAACAAAAAATAGGACAATTTTTCTTTCCCGCAGTTTTTATAAATGACACGGAAGAGAATATCCAAGAGATGGAACTTTTAATTCAAAATCATAATATAGGCGGACTAACTTTTTTTCATAGTAGAGCCAGCGCTGCGACTAATTATGAAACAAAGAAGAAAGTTATTCTAAACGATGATAGTTGCCAACGATTACGAGAACTGATAACTCGTTACCAAAAATGTGCTCCTACTCCACTTTTAATGAGTATTGATGCTGAATGGGGATTAGCGATGCGTGTGGAAAAAACACCGCAATATCCTTACGCAATCACTCTTGGCGCTTTACCGATATCACAGTCTCATTTAGTGTACGAAGTAGGAAAACAAATTGGTTTAGATCTAAAGTCTGTTGGAATACAATACAATTTAGCACCGTTAGCTGATATCAATAATAATCCGAATAATCCGGTGATTGGCTATCGCTCTTTTGGCGAAGAGAAAGAAAAAGTTAGTGATTTTGCTATAGAATATGTGAAAGGAATGAATGATGCTGGCGTCCTTGGATGTCTTAAGCATTTTCCGGGCCATGGAAATACAAATGTAGATTCTCATTTAGGTTTACCAATTTTAGACGAAAATCTAGAGCAGCTATTAGAGAATGAATTGCTACCTTTTATTAAAGGAATTGATGCAAACGTTGATTCTATAATGATAGGTCATTTAGCGGTTCCCGCCTTAAACGATGGAAAGAATACATCTGCAACTTTATCTAAACCTGTTATAGAAACACTTCTACGCAAGCAATTGGGCTATGATGGATTAATCATTTCAGACGCACTAAATATGAAAAGTGTTTCTGATCTTTATTCGAAAAAAGGACAATTAGAATGGGAAGCTTTCAACGCTGGCAATGATATTTTATGTTTTGCAATTAACGTTGCGGAAGGAATTCAGGAAATACTAAAAAATGCATCAGAAGAGCGAATTGATGAAAGTTTCAATCGTTTATGGAAAGCAAAGCAGAAAGCAGGAATTTTAAATCCCGATTCAAGTTTAAATCCAATTTTAAACGGCGACTTCGATTTTGAAACCACGTCAAAATTAAATTATAAAATCGCTGAAAATTGTATTACTACATTACGAGATAATCAAAATACAAATACTGTTTTTGAAGCCCAGCGCGCGAATAAATTAGCTAAAATTAGCCTTTATAAAAATACAGATAATCTATTTTTTAAAAATGTGTCTACCGTATTACCTTCCTCAGAATTTAGCTATGAAATAGGCAATGATTTGGCAATAGCTGAATTAGAAAATGATATTGCTGAATTTGACACAATACTCATCTCCTTGTTCGTTCCAAAAGCTAAACCTTTGAATAAGTTTGATATAGAAGAAACTGTTTTAGAATTTTTGGAAAAAATATTCACAACAAAGAAATGTATCTTATACGTATTCGGGAATCCTTACGCGTTACAAGTAATTCCAAACTTAAAAGCTGCTTTAGGAATTGTCCAAGTTTACCAAGATTTTCCAGAGTTTCAAAAAGTAGCTGCTAATCAGTTACTCTCAAACGCTGCTTGTCAAGGAACACTACCTGTGATAATTACCGATTTATAAATTACAATCCGTACATTTTTTTTAAGTTTCGAAAATTATTTCTAAAGATGAAAATTAGAATAATTTTTCGATAAAATATTTCTTGCTGTAAACTTTTCGAAAATTTTTAAAATTAAAAACTAAAATCGATAAAAATAGAGAAATGAAAATTTTGTTAAAATCTGTTTAGGCTGATAGTAACTTTTTTATCTATATTGCAATCTCAAAAGACAAAGAATGGATACAAAAATTAACAGAAATAAAGAATTATCAATTGGAGAAGCTTTAATTCCTGTTGCCGCACTTATAGTAATGCTAGGTTTCAATGTTTACGTTTATGGTGACGAAGCGTTAAGTGGTAGTAATCAATTTGTTCTATTATTAGGTGCTGCGGTTGCTGCTATTGTTGGCTTTTTTAATAAAGTCACCTTTAGTAAAATGATGGAAGAGGTAGCAGAGAATATCAAATCTACTGTTGGCGCCATTTTAATTTTATTAATGGTTGGTGCATTAGCAGGCACTTGGTTAGTTAGCGGTATTATTCCTTCTATGATTTATTATGGATTGCAAATATTAAGTCCAGCAATCTTTTTACCAGCTACATTAATAATATGTTCTATAATATCAATTGCTACGGGAAGTTCTTGGACCACCAGTGCAACTGTTGGTATTGCTCTAATAGGTGTTGGAGGTGCTTTAGGATTCGATTTAGGAATGGTTGCTGGGGCAGTTATTTCTGGAGCTTATTTTGGTGATAAATTATCACCAATGTCTGATACTACTAACCTTGCTCCTGCTATGGCTGGAACCGATTTGTTTACGCATATTAGGTACATGGCTTTGACCACAATACCTACTTATATCATCACTCTTATTCTTTTTATAGTTCTTGGTTTATCAGTCGATATTCATGGAGACGTAAATATAGCCAAACTGCTTACAGATATTGAGGCCTCTTTTACAATCTCTCCGTGGCTTTTTGCAGTACCGATAATTGTTATTGGTTTAATTATCAAAAAAACAGAACCATTGATTGCATTATTAATAGGTACATTATTAGCCGGCGTTTTTGCAGTAATCTTCCAACCGCATATTATAAATCAAATTGCAGGTGTCCAAACTATGAGCGTACAATCTGCATATAAAGGTGTTATGGATGCAATTACTGGGGATATTACTATTGCAACTGAAAACAAAACACTAGCATCACTTTTCACTTCTGGTGGAATGCAAAAAATGCTTGGGACGATTTGGCTAATTCTTTGTGCAATGGTTTTTGGTGGAATAATGGACGCTATAGGTGCGCTTTCTAGAATAAGTCAAGCTTTACTTAAACTTGCTCATACGACTTTTGGTTTATTTGCTGCTACGGTAGGAAGCTGTTTAGCGCTAAACATAACTGCTTCTGATCAATATTTAGCTATTGTAGTTCCAGGTAAAATGTTTGCAAAAGCATATAAAGATAAAGGACTTGCACCCGAAAACTTAAGTAGAACTTTAGAGGATGCAGGTACAGTATCATCTGTTTTAATACCATGGAATACTTGTGGAGCTTATCATGCGGGTACTTTAGGAGTTTCTACATTTGAATATCTTCCATACGCATTCTTTAATATTATTAGTCCATTCATGACGCTACTATTCGCAGCTTTTAATATTAAAATTAGACAGCTAGTTACTGAAGCTAAAATTTAGGTCGAATAAAATTTATTTCTTTTGATGAGTACCATTTCTTTTAAAAGACTTGGTACTTTTTTTTCGTTATAGCAAAAAACTATAAGTTCATAAAATCTTATAATCAAAATCAATAATTATAACGTATCTTTATTGTAAATTTGCAATAGAAATTTATAAACTAAATATTCAATATATGGAACATTCAAATGAACTTGGTAAATGTCCTTTCAACCATAAAGAAGATACTTCGAGAACAGTAAGCACCAATCAACATTGGTGGCCAAAATCTTTAAATCTAAATATTCTTAGCCAGCATGATTCTAAAACAAGTCCAATGGATAGCGATTTTGATTATGCAGCAGAGTTTAACAAATTAGATTTAGAAGCATTAAAAACTGATTTAAAAAATCTGATGACTGAAAGTCAAGATTGGTGGCCTGCAGATTGGGGACACTATGGTGGTTTAATGATTCGTTTAGCGTGGCACTCTGCCGGTACCTACAGAATCTCAGATGGTCGTGGAGGAAGTAATACGGGTAACCAAAGATTTGCACCTTTAAACAGCTGGCCTGATAACGGAAATTTAGACAAAGCACGTAGACTCTTATGGCCGTTGAAGAAAAAATACGGTAATAAAATTTCATGGGCTGATTTAATGGTATTAGCAGGAAATATGGCTTACGAATCAATGGGATTCAAAACTTTCGGTTTTGCTGGAGGACGTAAAGACATTTGGCATCCTGAAACTGACGTTTATTGGGGAGCTGAGAAAGAATGGTTAGCTAAATCAGGTAGCGAAGGAAGTAGATATTCTGGAGAGCGTGATTTAGAAAATCCGTTAGCTGCTGTTATGATGGGTCTAGTATACGTTAATCCAGAAGGCGTTGACGGAATTCCTGATCCTTTAAAAACGGCTCGCGACGTTCGTATTACATTCAAAAGAATGGCAATGAATGATGAAGAAACAGTTGCTTTAACTGCAGGTGGACACACAGTAGGAAAAGCACATGGAAATGGTGATGCAACAATATTGAGTAAAGAGCCAGAAGCAAGTGAAATTGAGACCCAAGGATTTGGTTGGATTAATCCAACAAACAATGGTAATGGAGCCGACACTGTAACAAGTGGTTTAGAGGGTTCTTGGACCACAAATCCAACACGATGGGATAACGAATATTTCTATCTTTTATTTACATACGATTGGGAATTGAAAAAAAGCCCAGCTGGAGCTTGGCAGTGGGAACCTATAAACATCAAAGAAGAGGACAAGCCAGTTGACGCCTTTGATCCTACGAGAAGAAATAATCCAATCATGACTGATGCAGATATGGCAATGAAAATGGATCCTATTTATAGAGAAATTTCAGAGCGTTTCTACAAAGACCCAACTTACTTTGAAGATGTATTTGCTCGCGCTTGGTTCAAATTAACACACAGAGATTTAGGTCCTAAAAATCGTTATTTAGGTGCTGATGTTCCAGAAGAAGTATTGATTTGGCAAGACCCAATTCCAACAGTTGATTATATATTAAGTGATGGTGAAATTGAGGAAATCAAAACAACTATTCTAAATAGCGGACTGACTCGTACAGAATTGATTAATACAGCATGGGATAGCGCAAGAACTTTTAGAGGTTCAGATTATAGAGGTGGCGCTAATGGAGCAAGAATTCAATTAGCTCCCCAAAAAGATTGGATGGCAAATGAACCAGCTCGTCTTGAAAAAGTATTAATGACACTTACTAAAATTCAAAGTGGATTAAGTAAGAAAGTTTCTATTGCTGATTTAATTGTTATTGGTGGAAACGCTGCTATCGAAAAAGCAATTCAAGAAGCAGGATCTAATGTTAAAGTTCCGTTTCATGCTGGAAGAGGCGATGCAACACAAGAAATGACAGATTCAGAATCTTTTGATGATCTAGAACCAACAGCAGATGGTTTTAGAAACTTTACAAAAAAAGAATATACTGTAAAACCAGAAGAGTTACTACTAGATAGAGCACAATTGCTAGGATTAACTGCTCCAGAAATGACAGTTTTAATTGGTGGTATGCGAGTTCTAGGAACGAACTATGCTGGATCAAAAGAAGGAGTATTTACAACTAATGAAGGAGTTTTAACAAACGACTACTTTGTAAATTTAACGGATATGAATTTCAGTTGGAAACCAGTTTCTGAAAACTTATACAATATAGTTGATAGAAAATCTGGTGTAACAAAATTTACTGCAACTCGTGTGGATTTAGTATTTGGTTCCAATTCAATCCTAAGAGCTTACGCAGAAGTTTATGCGCAAGATGATAATAAAGAAAAATTCATCAAAGATTTCGTGAAAGCGTGGTCGAAAGTTATGCATATGGATCGCTTTGATTTAAATTAAAAGTGAAACTATTATTAATTCAATTTTATAAAATCCACCAATAATAGGTGGATTTTTTTATGCTTCAACTTCTTACAAATTAGCAACATAAGGTCAATGTAGTGTTACAGCATTGACAATTATTTGTCATAACTTTTACTTATAATTTGATAGGAAAATACCATAAAATTAATCGATTAGATTATCATTTTTTAGTACTTTTGCAATAAGAAAAACAATAATAATTTTAAATAAAATAATATGTCTTTAGTAGGAAAAAAATTCCCAAGTATTGCAGTTGATGCCATTTCAGAAATGGGAGATAATATGAAAATCAATATCTTCGAAGAAGCTACAAAAAACAACAAAAAAGTACTTTTGTTTTGGTACCCAAAAGATTTTACTTTTGTTTGCCCAACTGAATTACACGCTTTTCAAGCTGCATTACCTGAATTTGAAAAAAGAAATACAATAGTAATTGGAGCATCTTGCGATACTAACGAAGTTCACTTTGCTTGGTTAAATACAGCAAAAAATAATGGTGGAATTGAAGGTGTAACGTACCCAATTCTTGCTGACACTAATAGAAACTTATCTAACATTTTAGGAATTCTTGATATTGATTCAACAGAGTATTCTGAAGAAACTGATTCAGTAATTATCGAAGGTTCTAATGTAACTTTTAGAGCTACTTATCTAATTGATGAGACTGGAAAAATATTCCACGAAAGCGTAAACGATATGCCATTGGGCCGTAACGTAAACGAGTACTTACGTATGGTTGATGCTTATACACACATCCAAGAAAAAGGAGAGGTTTGCCCTGCTAACTGGGAAGCAGGAAAGGAAGCAATGAGTGCTGATAGAAAAAGTACAGCTGAATACTTAAGCTTAAACTAATAATAAATATTTCAATGGCAGTTATCAATTTTGATATTGCCATTGCTATTTTGAAATCTAAATTAAATTTAAAAAGAAATATATGTTAATCGAATTAACCGAAGATACTTTACAAGATTTAATCTCAAAAAATGAGAAGGTAGTTGTTCAATTTTCAGCATCATGGTGCGGAAACTGTAGAATTATGAAACCGAAGTTTAAAAAATTAGCGACTGAAAATGAAGCTATTACTTTTGCACTTGTTGACGCTGAAAACTTTCCTGAATCTAGAAAATTAGCTAACGTAAGCAATCTGCCTACTTTTGCCACTTTTGTAAATGGAAAACTAGTAAATGAAACGCAAACAAATAAACAAGAAGTACTGATTGATTTAGTGAAAGAGATTATTTAAGTGGTCTGAACTTTTTGAATTTAAAATAGTAAAAAAATACACCTATGAAATTACCCGTAATAAAGCATTTAACGCAATTTATAGAGGAGAACGACGAAGATTACATTATTGAAACAATCGAAGTTCTTGAAGCAATGACTGAAATTTCTTCTTTGAAAGACGAAGAGCTAGATGTCATAGGTGAATTAATTTCTAACATGTACGGTGCGCTAGAAGTGAATAAACTAGTAAAATCTGGAACAGACAAAAAAGAAGCATTAAATACTTTTATGAAACGTGTTTTAGGTTCAATCGACAAATAAATTTCTAAAAATAGATTACAAATGAAAAACGCACTCGTTACCGAGTGCGTTTTTTTTATTTAAAAAATGCAGTTTTCTCACCTTAAAATGTTTAACCTCTATGGTAAAAAGACAAACTTTATAAGATCAATTACGCACAAAATCTTAAATAATTTTCATACTTTTGAGCCTCACAAAAAAACAAACATCATGGCTTCAATAACATTAGGAGGAAATCCAATTCACACTTCAGGACAATTACCAGCTATAGGTACAAAAATGACTGATTTTAAATTAATTAACACTGATCTTTCCGTTATATCACTTAGTGATTATGCTGGTAAAAATTTAGTTTTAAATATATTTCCTAGTGTTGATACTGGAACATGTGCTGCATCAGTTAGAAAATTTAATGAAAATGCTGCTACTTTAGAAAACACAAAAGTACTTTGTATTTCAAGAGATTTACCATTCGCTCAAAAACGTTTTTGTGGTGCTGAAGGACTTGAAAACGTGATCAATTTATCTGATTTTCAAAACGGTGATTTCGGTAAAAATAATGGTTTAGAAATGACAGATGGACCATTAGCAGGTTTGCATTCTCGTGCTATCATTGTTATTGACCCTACGGGAACAATTGTTTATACAGAACAAGTTCCTGAAATTGCTGACGAACCTAATTACGACGCTGCATTAGCAGTACTATAATCTATCTATGATGGAATTTCAAAAAGACAATACATTCATAACTGGCCGAATGAAAAGCATGACATATGCATTTCAAGGAGCTAAAAAACTGATTACAACTGAACATAGTATTATGGTTCAGTTCTCGTTAGGATTAATAATGACAATTGCTGGCTTTTATTTTGGAATTTCCAAAATAGAGTGGCTTTGTCAAACTTTTGCTATCGGTTTAGTTTTAAGTGTTGAGGGATTAAATACTGCTGTTGAAAAAATAGCAGACTTTATCCATCCTGGTTATCATGAAAGAATTGGATTTATAAAGGATATTGCAGCTGGAGCGGTATTTTTTGCAGCAATGACTGCAATCGCAATTGGTTTAATTATATATGTACCTTTATTTTTATAGGTATTTTACAAGCAAGAATGGCAAAAACAACAAAAACAGCTCCCCAAAATAAAAAAACCGACACAAAGAAAGAGACTAAAATTCCGGTACAGTTAACGAAACAGCATAAGGTTGTCTTTGGTTCGCTACTGGTATTATTCTCGATTGCATTATTATTTGCCTTTATTTCTTTTTTCATTTACGGCCAGCAAGATCAAAGCGCTGTACAGCAATTAGGAGATCGTTCTGAAGTCGTTGAAAACTGGTTAGGAAAATTTGGTGCGTATTTAGCAGACTTACTTATTTATAGAGGTTTTGGACTTGCCGCATTTATCTTTGTAAGGCTATTTTTTCTTACTGGTATTTACATGGTTTTAGGAATTACTGTAAGAAAGTTAAAAAACATCTGGTTTTGGGACTTGTTTGTCATTATTATTTTGTCTGTTTTATTTGGATTTTTTGCAACATCTGCACCTGAATTAGGTGGAATAATAGGTTTTGAATTAAATTTATTCCTGCAGGATTATCTTGGAAAAACTGGAACATTATTAGTTTTATTATTTGGACTGATAATTTACATTATTTTCAAAATGAAATTATCTCCTGAGAGTATTCAATCTTTTTTTAGCGATACTAAGAAAGATTTAAAAGCCATGTCTATTCCAAATCCTTTAAATACTAATAAAGAAGCTTATAATCTAGAAGAGTTTGCAGTTCCTGATGAAGAAGTTGATACCATTCACTTGAAAAAGAAAGGTTCGCAATTTGAAATCAATAAGGAAGCATTAAAACCTACAATAGGCCATCCATCAGATATCAATAGAGATCCGGTTGTAAAACCAATTGCAATGGAAATAACTCCTCCTCCATTCAATGAAGTGATCCCTTCTGCAGATGAATCATTTGTAATTGAAACAGCTCCTGAAGAAGATATTATTGAAGAAAATCTAGCATCAAGATTAGTAGCTGATTTTGGCTTATTTGATCCTACTTTAGATTTATCCAATTATAAATTTCCAACAATCGACTTGTTAAAAGAATATTCTACTGGCGGAATTACAATCAACCAAGAAGAGTTAGAAGAGAACAAAAATAGAATTGTAGATACGCTTCGTAATTATAAAATTGAAATTGCTCAAATCAAAGCAACTGTTGGACCATCAGTTACTTTATACGAAATTGTACCAGAAGCCGGAATCCGAATTTCGAAAATTAAAAGCCTAGAAGATGATATTGCATTGTCGCTATCTGCTTTAGGAATTCGTATCATCGCTCCTATTCCTGGTAAAGGAACTATTGGAATCGAGGTTCCTAATAAGAATCCAACGATGGTTTCTATGAAAAGTGTTATTGGCTCAGCCAAATTTCAAGAAGCGGAAATGGAACTACCAATAGCGCTTGGAAAAACAATTTCAAATGAAACATTTGTTGTGGATTTAGCTAAAATGCCCCACTTATTAATGGCTGGAGCAACTGGACAAGGAAAATCTGTCGGTTTAAATGCTGTTTTAACATCTCTGCTATACAAAAAACATCCTGCTGAAGTAAAATTTGTTTTAGTAGATCCTAAAAAAGTAGAATTAACACTTTTTAATAAAATTGAAAGACATTACTTAGCGAAACTGCCAGACATGGACGATGCTATCATTACAGATAACGCCAAAGTAGTGAATACATTAAACTCTCTTTGTGTTGAAATGGACAACCGTTATTCTTTACTAAAAGATGCAATGGTTCGAAATATAAAAGAGTATAATGATAAATTTAAGGCTAGAAAACTAAATCCTGAAAATGGACACCGTTTTCTTCCATACATCGTACTGGTTGTTGATGAGTTCGCCGATTTGATTATGACCGCAGGTAAAGAAGTTGAAGTTCCTATTGCAAGGTTAGCACAATTAGCCAGAGCAATCGGAATTCACTTGATTATTGCGACGCAAAGACCATCTGTGAATGTAATCACTGGTTTGATAAAAGCCAACTTCCCAGCTAGAATAGCTTTTCGAGTTACCTCTAAAATAGATTCTCGAACAATTCTTGATACTCAAGGTGCAGATCAGTTAATAGGTCGTGGTGACATGCTTTACACAAATGGAAATGATGTGGTACGCGTACAATGTGCCTTCATTGATACGCCGGAAGTTGAAAAGATAACAGAATTTATTGGTTCACAAAAAGCATATGCAACCGCATACTTACTTCCAGAATTTGTAGGTGAGGAAAGTGGCATTAATCTTGATATGGATATTGCGGACAGAGACACTTTATTTAGAGAAGCGGCGGAAATTATTGTAAATGCACAGCAAGGTTCTGCTTCATTACTACAAAGAAAACTGAAATTAGGTTACAACAGAGCAGGTAGATTAATCGACCAACTCGAAGCTGCTGGAATTGTTGGCCCTTTTGAAGGAAGTAAAGCACGTAGTGTAAACATTCTAGATATGAGTTCTCTTGATCAATTTTTCAACAATGAACAAAATAAATAATACAATGAAAGCAATGATTCAAGATTCTAAAAAAAATCAAGTAAAAAGCGTGGGTAAAAAATTTCTTTTTATAGCGGCTTTATTTCTTTTTGGTTTTTCGATACAAGCACAAGATAAAAAAGCAAAAGATCTTCTTGACCAAGTCACGTCTAAGGTAAAGAGTTACGATAATATTACAATCGATTTTAAATACTCTCTAAATAATTCTAAGGAAAATATCAATCAGGATAGTAAAGGAAATGTAACCATGAAAGGAAATCAATATGTTTTGAATTTCATGGGCGTAACTAAAATTTTTGATGGTAAAAAGACATATACTATTGTTCCAGAAGACGAAGAAGTGACTGTTTCAACCTTTAACGAAAAGGACGATAGCGCAATTACACCATCTAAAATGTTGACTTTTTTCAATAGCGGTTACAGATATAATATGGATATAATTCAAAATGTGAAAGGGAGAAAGATTCAGTATATCAAATTAGTTTCCACAAATCCAAAAGATCAAAGAAAAGAAGTTTTACTAGGTATTGATGTACAAACAAAACATATTTACAATTTGATTGAAGTAGGAAAAAAAGGTACAAAAACTACATTAACGGTTAATTCTTTCAAAACCAACCAACCTTTGTCAAAAAATCAATTTACATTTGCGGGAAGTAAATATCCAAATTACTACATAAACAAATTAGATTAATGCACTAGGTGAAAATTCTTGACAAATACTTATTAAAAACCTTCTTGACTACATTTACAACAGTATTTGTAATCCTATTTTTTATATTTATACTTCAAACAGTTTGGTTATTTATAGCTGAATTAGCTGGGAAAGATTTAGATCTAGTAATGATCATAAAATTCCTGGCTTTTTCAATGCCTAGAATTGTGCCCTTAGTACTTCCACTCTCCATTCTATTAGCTTCGATTATGACTTTTGGTAATCTAGCAGAAAACTATGAGTTTGCTGCGATGAAATCTTCTGGTATTTCGCTACAACGAGCTATGAGAAGCTTGACTGTATTTATCGTTCTTTTAAGTATCGTGGCCTTTTTCTTTGCAAATAATGTCATCCCATTTGCTGAGTATAAGTTTATTAATTTTCGAAAAAATATTGCGCAACTCAAGCCGGCTTTAGCAATAGCCGAAGGTCAGTTTAATGATGTTGGATTTTACAATATTAAAGTCAATAAGAAAAGTGGACCAGAAGGAAATACCCTTACTGGAATTACAATCCATAAAAAATCTCAAACAGGTGACGGAAGTAAAACCGTTATCAAAGCTAAAAACGGAGAATTACTCAGTAGCGAAAAATCAAGCATTTTACAATTAGTTCTTAATGATGGTTATTATTACGAAGATATTGTTCCTAAAAAATATGAGGATCGCAATAAAATGCCGTTTGCAAAAAGCTCTTTTAAAAAGCAGATTATTAATATTGACTTATCAGAACTTAACAAAGTTGATGTCGATCAAGAAGCTGTAGCCAATACAAATACAATGCTTAATGTTAATGAATTGAACTATACTTTAGATTCATTAAATAAAAACATCAAAACTGATATAATTGCCTTCTCTGAAAATAGCAACAGTAAAATTGTGTTTCCACTGAATAATAAATTAACAGCCACGAAGAAAAACAAACCAATTTCAAATGATATATTATCAGTCTTTAGTAAAGCGGAACAAGTAGATATTTTAAAAATGGCAAGCAGTAACATTGCAAATTCTATTTATTCCATTGACGCTTCAAATAGTGAGTTTTTCAATAAACGTAAAAATATCAACAATCACTTACTTGCACTTTACGATAAATTTGTAATTGTTTTTGCGTGCTTTCTAATGTTTTTTATTGGTGCCCCATTAGGAGCCATTATTAGAAAAGGTGGTTTAGGACTACCTATCGTTTTTGCAATTTTGATATTCATTACTTTTCACTTTATAAATACTTTTGGAAAACGATTAGCGCAAGAAAACGGAATGACTCCTTTTATGGGAGCTTGGTTATCGTCATTCATCTTGACACCTCTCGCAGTTCTATTGACGTACAGAGCCACAAATGATATCGGATTAATTAATATCGATGTCATCCTTGCTCCTTTCCAAAAATTAATTAAAAAAATATTTCCAACACAAAACTAATACCTATAATGGACTTAAATAAAATACAGCTTAACACAATTGAAGAAGCGATTGAAGATATCCGCCAAGGAAAAATAATAATTGTTGTTGATGATGAAGATCGTGAGAACGAAGGCGATTTTTTGGCTGCAGCCGAAAAGGTGACTCCAGAAATGATTAATTTTATGGCAACTCATGGACGTGGATTAATATGTGCTCCTTTAACAGAAAGTCGCTGTAAAGAGCTTGGATTACATGTAATGGTTACAAATAATACTGATCCAATGGAAACTGCATTCACAGTATCTATCGATTTGAGAGGAAATGGTGTTACTACAGGAATTTCAGCTGCTGATAGAGCTAAAACAGTTCTTGCGTTAGTAAATTCTGAAACTAAACCTCACGATTTAGCGAGACCTGGACATATTTTCCCATTAATAGCAAAACAAGGTGGTGTTTTAAGACGAACTGGTCATACAGAGGCAGCTATTGACTTCGCTCGTTTAGCGGGGTTTAAATCAGCAGGAGTGATTGTTGAAATTATGAATGAAGATGGTACTATGGCTCGGTTACCACAATTAGTTGATGTAGCTAAAAAGTTCAACTTAAAACTAGTTTCTATAGAAGATCTTGTTGCTTATAGAATGCAACATGACAGTTTGATCGTTAAAAAAGAGGATTTCGAAATACAAACTCGCTTTGGAGATTTTAGATTGAGAGCATACCAGCAAACCACAAATAAGCAGATTCATATTGCTTTGACAAAAGGTACTTGGAACTCTGGAGAATCAATTCTAACAAGAATAAACTCTTCGCAAGTAAATAACGATATTTTGGGAACTTTGACTAACAATGGCGACCAACAGCTAGATGATATGTTCAAAATAATAAATGAGCACGGAAAAGGCGCAGTTATCTTTATTAATCAAGATATGCAGGCGGTTAATTTGTTAAATAGAATTACTGAATTAAAAGAATTACAGAGCACTGGACACATGAAAGCACCAAAAATTAAAATCGATAATAAAGATTTTGGTATTGGAGCGCAAATTCTACACGATATTGATATTTCTAAAATCAGATTAGTTTCAAATACGGAACAAGAAAAGCGTGTTGGAATGATTGGGTACGGTCTTGAAATCACAGAATACGTCGCTTATTAGAATATTTTAGTTTTATTCTAAAGATATTTATAAAGCTAAAATGAAGGAAATGAAACAATTAAAAAATAGTTCTGAAAACAGTTGAAATTTTTATTCAAATTGTTTTTGTAAATCGAAAAAGGTGCTTATATTTGCACTCGCAATCAGATAATGAAAGCGATAGACTGGAGAAATGGCAGAGCGGTCGAATGCGGCAGTCTTGAAAACTGTTGACTGTAACAGGTCCGGGGGTTCGAATCCCTCTTTCTCCGCCACATGAAGTTTCAAAAGAAACTTTAAAAGTCAAAAGCCTTTAAATACTAGTATTTAAAGGCTTTTTTGTTTCCTGTCAAGACTCAAAAGACACATATACTGTCAAAGGCTAGTGTCCCTATTAGTGACCCTCTTATTTTTCATTAAAAATAGGGACACTAAAATTCAAGTATTCCCTAGGAATTCCCCGTGAATGCTAGATACTTTCAAAGTTTTTAAATCAATTTGATTATTAATTTAAAAACCTAAATTATGTTAAAAGTAATTTTTTTCCTAAAAGCCGGAAAAGCAAATACAAAAGGAGAATCTCCTGTCTTTGCACGAATCTCCCACAATCAGCAATCTATTGATATGACCACCAGTAAACGTATCTCTAAAGAGAGATGGCAATTTACTAACAACCTTCGAAATGTGCTTAAACTTGAAAAAGAAAAAGTACTCAAACATGCCTTGGACATATTTGAGTTGAACCTCGAAAAAAAATTTAATGAGTTGACTAAAGTTGATCCAGAAATCTCTTTGACTCAACTTAAAAATGAGTTTACAGGGAAAACAAAAACTGAAGGGACAAGTATTTTACACCTGATAGAAACGCATAATAACTATTTTCAAAAAAAGGTCAATACAGACGAAAGATCTAAAGCATCTTTCCAAAAATATGAACGCTCCAAAGAACTACTGACCATCTTTATGAAAAAGCAATATGGAATTCAAGATATTTCATCAAATGAAATTTCCAGCGCTTTCATTTATAATCTCGAATCTTTCCTTAAATACGAAAGTGTTTATAAAGGGCGTGTTGGCATTAAAAACAACTCGGTAGTAAAATATATGAGAATGTATAAAACAGCCTGTTATTATTGCATTAGGATGGGCTTGATAGATAAAAATCCATTTGCTCTTTACGATGGTAAACTAAATATTAAGGATGCAGTATTCCTAACTCAGCAAGAGTTAAACCGCATTGAAAATAAAAAGTTTCCTGCTGAGCGTCTAGAGCGAGTAAAAGACACTTTCCTTTTTAGTTGCTACACTGGATATGCACCTGTAGATGCATGCAATCTTACTTCAAATAATATATTCCAAGATAATAATGACGCGCTTTGGATTATGACTAACAGAACAAAAACAGCAATCAGGGCAAATGTACCTGTACTCCCTCCCACTCTTAAAATTATCAATAAATATAAAGATTTACAAATAGGATTAATTCCTAAGATATCAAATCAAAAAATGAATGCCTACCTTAAAGAAATTGCAGATTTATGCGGAATTGATAAAAACCTGACCTGGTATGTCGCAAGACATACCTTTGCAACCACTGTAACTTTAGGTAATGGTGTCAGAATAGAAAATGTTTCTTCAATGATGGGGCATACAAATATTAAACAAACACAACATTACGCTAAGGTTCTAGATGTCAACGTAATGGAAGACATGGCGAAACTGAAGGAAAAATATATGTAATCTTTTATCACCATACCTAATGGAAGATATCTTTTAAACAAACCAAGTATACTCAACAAAAAAGGATTCCCGCAGGAATCCTTTTTTCGTTCTAACTATTCGTACCGCAAGAATCTCCAATTCTTAATTTTATTTCTATTTTCAATGTCCATTCTTATTCAGTAATTTTTCTATTTTACTTGCCTCATACAAAAATATATCACCAAGCTTTGTATATGGGAGTACACCTGTTTGGCGGTATTTTATAATGGTATTATTAGATAGTCCGAATATTTTCTTTAAATCCTCATTTCTATAATACTGCAATCGTGGTTTTACATCTTGACCGCTAATCTTAGAATCGATTTTTTCAAGTCGGGATTGCAAAGGCTCAAGCAAATTTTTAATTGCTGTCAGATATGCGAATATATTAGCTTTTCCTTCTTTTGACATGATCTATGAATTTTTAATGATTTAAATAGAGAATGAAGCACAACCGAATAGTCAGAAATCTTTTAGGTGAAATATCATTTAACGCTAATTTTTTCTCTTCGTTTCTGCAAGACCCTAATAATTTTATCCAGAAATTTAAGATGACTATCTCCGTAGGTAAAACCCTTGGCTTCTGAAAACTGCTTGCTTATTGTACCGATACTTACTTGATTACCAAAATCACCAGAATAAGTAAAATTATCTTCAATAAACTTTTGCATCTTACTTCTGTTCTCTTTTTCGTTTATATCGTCAAAAAATAAGATTCCTTCGTCCATAAGTATATAAAATAGTTGAGCTATTTCATTTTTATTAAATTGAGAAGCACATTTAAACCTACTTCCTTTTCCTATAGCGCTTTCTCTATTTGAAGTATTAGAATACCTTTGTCCGAGTAAGGATTCGAATTGTTCAATCTTGGTAAATAATACTCCTACCGAAACAGAAAGTTCGCCAACTGTTACTTTTTTCATCGCACTTTTATTTTGAAATTCTTAGCGACTAACCTGGTGCCGAACAAGAAAAATAAATCCTACTTCCTTGATTTCTCTTAAAAGAGGGTTCGTACTTAATATAGCCATACTCGTTTAATTCCTTTACACATTTATGATAAGTGCTTGATGCAGAAATTTTTGCTATGTGCATAATTTCATAGCTAAAAACCTGGATCGGACTAGTAAACCCCCGATCCCCACTGTACTTCAACAATGCGGCATAAACACCGATATGCGTGATACTGATACGGTAATCCTTTTCAATAGCAGAAAAGAAATCAGATAGGGGTTTTAGACTTTCCATTATTCATCAAATTGAATTAGATTGCTTTTTCACTCTTTTTTTCACTTCCTTTGGTATATCAGGCTCTTCGTTATCGGCACTTGACCCTTGTTTTTTATTGGTCTGTTTAACGGAAGCCTTTTCACCTTCCGACTGTTTTTCTACTTTAGCTTCTCTATTGTCAATGCGCTTCATATTCGTATCATATACATTGATGGTCTTAAATTGCGGATTAACTTCAATAAATTGCTTAACTTCTTTACCATCCTTCAAAAATGTAGCCGATTGTAAGTTCCCTTTCTTGAGAGAATCCATTAAATCTTCTTTGTATTTTGGAGTTTCTAATTCTTTTATAGGTAGTTTGCTCAAGCTAGCCTCAAGATCATAACCATAATTCTGATGGTATTGATTTAGTTTGAAATTTCCATTACTGTCTGTCTCCTTAAAGTCCATTTGAACCCAAGAATTATAAAGCTGCCCCTCTTTGTTAGTCAGTTCTTTATTTACTGCACGACCTTCCATTAGATTGTAAGCTTCCTTCATCGTAATATTACTTCCTTTATTAATATAGAAAGTTTGCTCCAGCGATTCTTTAGAATTGTCTTTCTGCAAATCCACGTTGTAAGAATTAAAAAAATACATCTCACTCTGATCTGATTTTTTAAAACTTAGTGTTGCTTTGGCACGATCAACTCCGTACAGCACTTCATGATTCAATGTGAAATTAGAGGTTTGCTGCTGCATTTTCTCCTTTAATTCATTGTCCAATCCTTCCCCAAAACCAGTGTACTTAACCTGGTTACGCAAGTATTCAAAATTTTTCTCGTTCATGATACTTATATTTAAATGATTACTATTTATAATTTCGGTAGAACAGTAAGCTGTAAAAGCTTTTTATTCTTCAACCTAAGTTCAAGGTGCCGACCACCATTCTTCTCTATTAGTTGAATTACTAAATGTTTCTTATCTGGAATCGTAAACTTGGGAAGCGCAAAAACCGCCGTGTTCTCAGACTCTCCTTTTATTACAATTGGTTTATTATAACTCATCATTGGTACGATTTCTAATTCTTGGGAAGCGGTACGTTTTACCTTTTTGCTGTCTCGTATAAAAAATCGGAGCTGATCGATATCATAATTTATTTTAGAACCGTTGAGAACTCTTGTCTTGTAATACAGGACATCATCTCGTATAAAGATTCCATTTAGTTGGAATTTAATCTCATTCTTTTTTTCCCTTGCACCTGAAATCTTATTTCCATTGTAAAAAGCGACTTTGGAATATTTTTCTACCTCCTCTTCGTTCGCACCTTCCGCTGAAAAGTACATTTCTGGACTTTCTGACTTAGTTGTATGTAGACTGAGATTTAATTGCGGTGATTCGTCATCGTAGTTTACCACAAAGGAATACAACTTGGCATCTGAAGTAATCACCGTAAGGTTGGTCGGAATAAATCCCTGCTGTGCCGCTTTAATATGCAATACGTTCTCTAGTCCTTTCGCTTTCTGCACTAATACATCTTGGCTCCCTCGGTCTACGGTTTTAATAGTATAAGGAAATACGATAGTCGTAGTTTTCGAATACCCGATAAAAAGCGAGTCCGATGCGACTTCTTCAAAATAATTCCCTTCCGTTTGTTGTGCAAAGGCTCCATTGGAAAACATCCATAAAAAAGCCACTAGTAATACATTAATTTTTTTCATGTTTATAATTTTTTGATTTTAATTGGAATCATTTTGTTTTTGGTTGTCATCGAGAAGCAATACTTGATAGCCAGCTTTTACAACCACTTTAACCAACTTAACTTTCTTGCTTAGCAGGCTTTTGGCAGCCTCTATTCCAGCTCCCGCAGCCTGCGCTCCCCAGGAATCGTCAAGAGTTCCCATTCCAATGCTCTGCATCGAACGATCTGCAGTTGTTTTTGCAACATCTCTATTAATAGTGCCTGGAATATAAATCCCATCCAATCCATCCATATCGTAGACTGAAAGTGCTACTGGAAACAAGGAGTTATTATATCTAATGCTATTTATTTTGATACTCAATCGCTCTCCTTGTAAAGAAGCTATTCCAAATAGAAAATGATCTTTTGGTATTGCGACTCCATTAATATAAATCGCATTGGTTAGCCTCAGTTTTACTGTCGAACCAGTAACGATTACTTGGGTTTCATGAATCACAGCCGATATCGTATTTTGCATATCGACACTACTAGCATTTTCATCAAAAGAATAAAAGCCATTACCCTTGGATTGTCCATTAGTGACCAAAGTATTTATGAGACTGTTTTGTACTAATGAAACTATCCCTTCCGTCGTTTTACTGCTGATCGTGAACACTTGTCCACGATTTTCTTTCGAAACTTTTCGCAGTCTCTCTTGTACTCTTTCAGGATGCTGAATATCAAGTATGTTTTCTAGCATTCCACTGAGTTGCTTCAATTCGGGATCCTGATCTCCTTTCTGCCCATCCATAGTACTTATCATGTGTTCTAACCTATTAATATCATCAGAATGTATTTCTGAAGTAGTGGGTTTTGCATATTGATTCGAACCATGATTCTGTTCCATAACTATCGTTGGACCATTTAAAGCCTTCTGTAATGCTTCCAGTTTTTTATGAATTTTTTCTTCATTTGAATCTCGATAAACCGATGTATTTAATCCGCCGTTTCCATTGGAATAATTACTTTCTTGAAAATCGGTATCCGTTTCGGTTTCCATTCCATTGTCCTGAAAAGATTGACTCAGATAATTTGGATCATTTTTGATAAGTTCATCCAGCTTTGCTGAATCGATTGCTGCTTGCTCGTAATATTTCATCTTATCTAAGAAAAGTGCTTCTCTTCCGTTTGCATCTGGAAGCTTTGTATTAAAACCTGTTTTTTCGACTGATTCTAAAGTAGCGGCATCCATTTTACCTCCTCCTAGAATCCAAAATACAGCTGTAATAAAGGGAAGGACCAAGAGCGGCAATACCATAAGCATCTTGCGCTGTCTTTGCATTTTTAGTGATTCTGTTTTTCGTTCCATACTATTAATTTTTAAATTGTGAGCGATAATAATTCTCTACGATAACAAGGCTGTCTAGTAATCCAGGGCGGGATCTTAGTATACTGTCCTGTATTAGCTTTCCAGTAGGACTGCGTCCCAAACTATCCATGTACATCTGGAAACGAGCCATTCGTTCCATTTGGGTTTTGCTTAAAGATGTATTAAGTATTGTGTTTTTAGTATCGAATGCAACTGCATTAATCGGCCTGCTGATCAGACTGCGTTCTATCTTGTTTGAGTTTCCATTTAGGCCATCTACAATTAAATAAACGTTCCCGCCCACTGTAAATACAACAAAACAGAACAGAATTACAATCCAGCTTTTTGCAGATAAATTTGCCGTCCTATTTTCCAACCACTTAGCACATTTATGCTGCAGCAAAAAAATGGCTTCGTTGAATCGTTCTAGTAGAAAGCGTTCTTTGTGCTTGACATTTTCAGGATTATTTCTGCTGTTTCTTTTAAATATGAATTTCATAATCAGTTTTTTATCATTTTCTGTTTTTTGAACTTAAATCTCTATTTTCAATAGTGTTCCACCGCTCTATTAAAAATCCATGTGGATTGTTGTCGCTTCGCGAAACATTGCGAAGATTGCCTTCTGTTACTAGACTTCGATAAGCAATACTTGTGGGTCTTATGATATTTTGAGTTGCATAACAACGGAACTGATAGGGATATTCATTGATGTTAATTGTTATACTATCCACAGCTATAGTTTGGCTGACATTACCGGATATAATCCCAGAATAATAACCGTTTTCCTTTAAATCATCATACACTCTTTTTGCGCTATCATCTGCTAAATAAAGAGCCTTGGTAACATTGATTTGTATTACTTTATCATCAGGATCAAGACTGAAAAACAGGCTGTGAAAGGTTTTTACATGATCCTTTGCTTCAACTGGAATATTGTCCTTCGTATTCGATGAAAATGCTTCCAATGCTTTCCCATTAGCCAGTATATAAACCTTATCCTGCATTTGCGAAACCAGACTGAAACTTTTGTAAAGAGCAAAGCAACAGAGAATCACGCATCCAATTATAACTAGCATTGTAAAGCCTCGAACATATCGAAAAGCCGTGTCAATATTTTTCATTTTACTAAACATGATATTTGAATTTAGAAATTAAGAATTGCCTTTTAATTTATCACCCATATGACTATTCTTGTCATTGAAGTACGGAGTGGAACTACTAGAGCCCGACATGCTTTGAGACATACGACTTGCTGCATTTCCCATCGCATCTGCCATCATACTGGCACCAGTACCCACGCTACTTACTGCAGAATTTGTACTATTACTAAAGATAGTGGTTACCTTTTGGCTCAATGCTCCGCCACCACCTGCATGAACTATGTAATTTGCTACTGAAGGAACTGTAAAATAACCTACAATCCCTATAATCATGAATACTAGATACGCCATATCGGTTCTACTAAAGAAAGTATCTCCATAATCGTTTACCTGAGCGATGTCCAGTTGCAACATCTTCTCCTGTATTTTTCCGATGATACTACCAAAAATATTAGCTACAGGAAGCCACAGGTAAATATTGATGTATCTCGCCAGCCAAACGGTCAAAGTATGTTGAAAACCATCAAATACAGCGATTCCAAATACTAATGGGCCTAATACGGAAAGAACCACCAGCTGAAATGTTCGCAGGGTATCGATACATAATGAAGCTGCTTCAAATAACACTCTTAGTACTTCACTCATCCATTCCTTGACCGAATTGCGAAAATTAAACGATGCCTTTGCCATAGCAAATTTGACATCATTTCCGATCCCTTCAAGCATTCCTTGACTATCAGGGTTAGCATTATCGTGTGTGTATTTATACCACCTGTCCTGATCACCACTTCCTGATTCACCAACATACATCTGCCAAGAGTTACTACTTTTAATAGCTTCTTCTTTCTTTTGTAACAACAAACCAATAGCCTTGTTGGATCCTTCAACCATCGCCGCTGTTGCTGTAACAGTAGGATTCATTACTCCGTTAATCAAATCCAAGACCGAAGGAAAAATCATAATACAGAAACCGATAACAAAAGGCCTTAGCAGCGGATAAAAATCTATTGGTTCTGCACTGGCAATATGTCGCCATACTCTTGAGCCTATATACCAAATAGCTGCAAAACCAGCAATTCCTTGTCCTACTCCCAATAAATTATTACACAAAGGCATCATCTCTTCGTAGAGTTGATCCAGTACACCATGCAAACTGTTCATGTCGTCCGCTACACTTTGCGCCTGAATCGCAAAGGGCAATAGTATTCCTAGGGCTGTAAATAATACTCCCTTACTTCTCTTTGCCATCTCATTCTTTGTTTAGTTATTTCCCTTGTAAATGTTACGCATTACACGCACATCATTATGCTCTTTTGCACGTTGGATCGCTAGTACAGTTGTATTATTATTAAAACTTCGCAGAAATAAAACTTTCTCCTGCATATCAGCATAAATCTTGTCAATCGCTGCAAGTCTTTCCTCATCGGTCATTCTTAATGTATTAGCAGTAATAACCATGACCAATTCGTTTAAATTTCGGAGGCTCTGTTGCAGCAAATTATCATACACTCTTGCGCAATAGTCGATTTCATCGGGACTAAAATTGCCACCATTTCTGAACCCTTCAAATGCGGTTTTATATTCTTTTACTAAAAGCAATTGGTATTTCACAATCTCACCTACTCTCTTATATTTACGTACCGTTGGACTTACTTGCATCAATGCATCAAGGAATGTTTCATGGAGGCTAAAATTGCCTTGAGACAAATCTTTGATCGTATTGTACCCACCACTAACGATTTGATACCCTTTTTTCATATCCTTTAGTATCTGCTTGAATTGAGCCAATTTTTCTATATTTAGCAGGAGTTGCTGCATTTCCTGTGATTGGGCTGAAATCCGAGACGGGAAAAAGAAACCCATGAAAAAAAGCCCTATAATTATTATCTTTTTCATTGGAAATTAGAATTAATGCCATGCATGTTACGACTTGTTTTCAGATCTTTCTTCTCTTTGGCTCTTGACAAAGCCAATAATTTTGTTTGCTTATTAAAGCTTTCACCAAAACTGTAATTTTCTAACATATTAAGATATAATGCGTCAATGCGCTTGATTCGCTCCTCTTCTTTCATTTCAACTTGTCCATCCATTACTATAGTCAGGAGCTCCTCCATATTAGCTTCACAATTTTTAATCAAACGATCTACTACTCTTTTGATATACGCTATTTCATCTCCGTGAAATAAATCGTCCCCTTGCACTTGCTTAATAATGAAACGGGAACTATGAATGATTTTTAGCTGTAGTGCAATAATATCGGCCACCTTGAAATAGTTTTTTATTTTCGGATTAACTGTTTTTAAAGAGCTGAAATAATTGCTGTGAAGATTAAATTCCCCTCGCTTGAAATCTCCTATTGTCGTTAGTCCATTTTTGACTACAGAATACCCCTTTTGTGCATAATCCGTATAGATCCTTAAAGCAGCAATTTGCTGCAGCAACACTTTTCTTTGCTTAGCTTGCCCCTGTAAATTATTGGTGAGCAAGCCTATAAATAATAGATATAAAAATAATTTTTTCATTGCCTTATTATTTTAGTGAGGAATTCCGTAAAGCTTCTTAATCTTCTCTGCATCATGCTTCGTTTTTGCTCTTTGTAAGATGAGTTGCCTATTTTGACTATTGAATAGTCTAAGGTCATCATAGTTAGCATCAATTTGATCAGCGGCGGTATTGATGATTTCCAATCTCTTGGCATCACTCATTTGGATCGTAAAAGAATCCAGAATTAGAAATATCTGGTCGATGTTTTTTAAACTCTCGTTTATTATACCCGAATACACTTTATGCATATACTCCAGTTCTGCCACATTAAAATGTGGATCTTGTTTAATGAGGTTCCAAGCTCTGTCATATTCATCTACTAGCCTTACTTGTTTCTGAGTAATATCCCTAATGCGCTGGTAATAACTAATTATTGATTTGACTTTCATCAGCTCCTCGTAGTAATTCTTATACAAGTCCTTTTGCTTCTGTGTCCACTGAGAAATCTCTCCTAGTTTTAGTTTAGAAAGCGTATTCTCCAGTTTCTTGTGCGCATTTTGCAGCCAGATAGTTTCATTTTGCAACCGCTGTATTCGCAAGTCTATCGCCAAAATCACTTTTTTAATTGCGGCAGTTATCACTCCAACTATAGGCAAAGCCGCAGTTGTTGCTGGCCTTGCAGGACTACTGACCAGCAGCAGACAGAGCAAACACAAGCATATTTTTCTCTTTGTTTTCATAATGCATTTAAATTAGGTTTCCTTTATCCACTATTTAGAGCGTTATTGTCTCTTTTTCATGATTTTGCTTGGGCTCGCAAATCAGCAGCTAATGCGGCGATTCCTTTTTGAATATCACCTCCAAACATTTTCGAATAGGCTTGGACTTTTAGTTTTTCCGTTTCCTCAGTGGTATAAGCGAGATATTCTTCTAGGGAAACTTCTGTTCGGTAAACTTTAGATAGCATTCCTCCCAGTGAGATAAATACTTCCTTATATTTCTTGTCTGGATCATTGGATTTATTCACTGATAATACCAATGCTTTTTCTTTTTCTGTGAGTCCTAATAGTTCTTGAATTTGCTCAAATTTATTTTGATACTTACTCTGATCCAGTAATATCTTGCAGTCGCTATTATTGATAATGGCCTGCTTCACTACAGGTGACGAAATGATATCTTCCACTTCTTGAGTAACCACGATTGCTTCACCAAAAAACTTTCGAACGGTCTTAAATAAATACTTAATGTATTCTGCCATACCTTCCTTAGCAATAGCCTTCCACGCTTCTTCTATTAGTATCATTTTACGAATTCCTTTTAGCTTGCGCATTTTACTAATAAACAACTCCATTATGATAATAGTAACCACTGGAAAAAGTATCGGATGATCCTTAATATTGTCTAATTCGAAGACTATAAATCGCTCTTGCAACAAGTCTAAATTTTGAGTAGCATTGAGCAAGTAGTCAAATTCTCCACCTTGATAATACGGACGCAGTACGTAGAGAAAATTATTTACATCAAAATCCTTTTCTTTTACCTTATCCCCTTCCAATATTTTTACAAAATCCTCTTTTAGAAAATCATAAAATGTATTAAAGCTGGGAAACAGTTGGGTATTTACAGCCAGTTTCTCATAATACAATTGCAAAGCATTCGATAAGGCAACATATTCAATCCGATTGAAAGTCTCATCGTCTTTTTTCCATAGTGCCAAAAGCAAGGTCTTTATACTTTCTTTTTTCTCCGTATCTAAAGTATCGCCTTCACTGATGTAAAAAGGGTTGAACTTGATTGGATTCTTTTCATCATAGGTGAAATAGTATCCATTGACCATATCACACAACCCTTTGTAACTATGACCTACATCGACAAGTACAACATGGGTTCCTTGTTCGTAATAGCTTCTAACCATATGATTGGTGAAGAAAGATTTTCCGCTTCCAGAAGGTCCTAGTATAAACTTATTTCGATTGGTGCATATCCCCATCTTTATTGGCTCATCACTGATATCCACATGTACTGGCTTTCCAGTCAAACGATCTCCTAGTCTGATCCCAATTGGGCTTAGCGACGAACGATAACCCGTTTCCATATTTAGAAAGCAGCTTGCTTGCTCTACAAACGTATCAAAGCTATCATTCATCGGAAAATCAGCGGCGTTTCCAGGAATCCCTGCCCAATAAATCTGGGCTGCCCCCACTGTTTCTTGTTTTGCTGCTGCATCCATTTGCACAAGCGCAGAAGAAACCTTGTTTTTAATGTCTTTCAATTCTTCTTTTTGATCCGTCCAAACCAAGACATTAAAATG
Source organism: Flavobacterium weaverense (assembly GCF_003688495.1). Lineage (GTDB taxonomy): Bacteria > Bacteroidota > Bacteroidia > Flavobacteriales > Flavobacteriaceae > Flavobacterium > Flavobacterium weaverense. The sequence goes on from NZ_REFH01000011.1 coordinate 95,630, forward strand.
CGCTTTGACAGGGAGCCGTTGCTGACTAATGGCTTCATTAAGGAAATCATTTGTAGCATCGCGAGCAATTAGATTTTCCCTACTATACGCTGACAGAGATTGTAGTCGCAGTCTTTTGCTTTCCAACTTCTTCAAGGTTTTTTGGAAGTCTTCTATAAAAATGTACTGATTAAAAATGTGATTACACGAAAGTAACTGTCCTAGAGTAGAAGCAAAACCAATGCTAAATTTGGTCCTATCGGTTGAATACCTATCATAGTTAATTCTAGAACCACATAACGCAGGCAAATCGGCTGCATCTCCTAGAGTATAAATCTGGCAATGTTTGTCTCCCACCTGTAAACTATCCTTGAAAGCAATGTCATTGAACACAAAGGATTCCGGTTTCTCAGACAAGGAACAATAGCGTTCTATAATGCCAATCTTTCTGCTGTGACTTCGTAGCTCATCATCGCTAAGACGCTGTAACTTTACAAATCCGCTGTCTTCCAATATTCGTCTGAATTGTCCAGTGCTATCGACAAAATCTTGACGCACTTGTTCTTTTAAGGTTTCCTCAGGGACAATTGAAGACCTAATTAAATTAGAAAATAGCGAGCTAGAGGTTTTTCTTCCTACTGGCTTTTTAGTCAAAAAAATGTGGCAAGAATGATCTAGAAATGGACGCTCATTAAAGAATCGCTCACTGCAGCGGCTAAGAAAACTATGGTCGTCATTGGCAAAATGCGGTTGATGCTTACTGTCGATGAACCAGTCTTGTTTGTGGAAAACGCTAAACTTTGGTAATAGCTTTATTGCTTTCACCCAAGCTTGGTGAAAAGCCTCGTATTCCTGATCCGATAATGTAAATATCTCTGGCAGCTCTACTTTAAATACCACAGTAATATCTCCTTGCTTTGATAGAATACAGTCATGTTCTATATCCATTATCGGTAAAATAGCTTCCATCCTCTTTTCCATCTTCATTTATATTTAACTGATTCTTGATTCCGTTCTCCTCTACTTTGCCATTTTGTACATCCTTCTACTTTGAGTCTTAACTACTGTAGGTAATTGTCTTTTTGCTAGCTCTTTCATCATTCCGTGCTCTCCGTATTTGTGACTCAACTTATAAATCTTTACAGCCATCACCGTTCCTGCTATGCCAATAATCCCCAACGACATAAAAGAGGGTAAACCGATAAAATACATCATCGAAAAAAGAATCATTAGCACAACTATTCCTCCTCCAAAATACCAGATGTACTGCGCTTTTAATCCTTTAAATTCGATACTCTTATTAATTCCTTTATTGATATGATAGATGCTATTTCCCATATTTACAAATCATTAAACTCCAAAAAAGGATTTAATTACGGTGGTTACAACAACTAGAAACACACAGCTGCCAAACCATGCTGCTGCTACTTTTCCTGTATCAGGATCACCCGCATTCCATTTCTGGTAGACTTTAACAGCTCCTATCAGTCCTAGTAATGCACCAACAGCGTACATCAATTGTGTACCTGCATTAAAATAACTTCTCACTTTCTGATTCGCTTCATTGATCCCAGCGAGGCCATCCTGTCCATATCCTTGGTAACTAAATACCAGCAATACGATTATACTAACGCAGATCACCTTTTTTTGTCGGCTCATTCTTTCAATGTTCCAGTTGTTCTTCTTCATAATTCCTTGTTTTAAAGTTCCATTCGTTTTAAATTATGTAGAGCATGCCACTGTCTCAATTTCTCATTCCTGTCACATCAAGCCATACCGCACTGAAATGGACAGGGGCAATTCCTCTACTTTGTAATATTGTTTTATTCGTTCCACAAGTCTTCAAACTCTTCGAGGCTTAAACTTATAGTATCTAATTTTTCACATTCTGAAATAATCAGTTCACTAACTGAGGATCTAAAAGGAGAGTTTTTAATACTTGAGTATTCGGTAAGTAATGAACTGAGATGTCCAATAAATTCTGATTTGATGACTTCTCTTTGATTGGCATCCTTTACCATATTTTTTAGCTTTTCGGCAAAAGCATCTATATCAAGAATAGTTTCTTCTGTTTCTCCAAATGATGGATGTTTAGAAGCACCAGTAAAAGTTTGCGGGTGAACTACGTCATAATGAATTTCTAAATCCTTAATTCTGTGATTCCAAAGTTTTCGCTTTCCTGTCACAATTTCTGTGATGTCAAATAAATAATATCTAAATCCAATAAATAGATACCAACTGGCTAATAGCAGTACAATCACAAAGATGTAATTGTCCCATGAAATGTTTGTAAACATAGCTTCTTAATTAAGTGTTCAACTTCCTTTTTTTTCTTTTCCTCAAACACAAAAAAAATTGATGTTTGATTTCATAAGTCAAAAGAACAATTAGTTAACTTTGCTCACAAGTACAACTTTAAGTTGTACCCTTTAGTACCCCTGATTAAAAGTGCTATATAATCTATTTTATATAATAAGATTTAGTAGCCGTTAATTTTAGTAATCATCTTCTCCAGCGTCTTAATGGCAACTGCCTTGTCACGGTCTTCAGCATTATAAGACTTGCTCCTTACAGATTGATAGGACAACTCTTTTTTAAACGGAGTAGATAAATAAGGAACAATACTTTTAAATACCTGACTCATCGAACGGGCTTTTACGACACGAGATTCATCCGCAGCCCTCAAAATAAGAGCAATCTGATCACACGATAAATCACATTCCATTTTAAGATTGGAATCGATTACTGTTATGTCACTTTGAGGAGCTGTAACGATAATAGCTTCTTCTTTGGTTTTTATTTGCTGTTCCAGGTAGCGAATTTCATGTTGAAACCAAGTATATAAAACCTCTTTCAAATGAGGCTCTTGAGGGTCAAACATTCTTTTGGGCTTGCAATAGAGCTGCCCAAATTCTTTGTAAATAAGTAATATAGCGGCCAACTTTTCTCCAACTGTAGTATAGTGATCGAGCTGGAGCATAATCCTATTCTTAATATAAGAACTGTATTCCTGACAATTAAAATTAAAACATATGAGTATTTCATCTGCTACCGAATACGTACTGCTTTGTACAAGTTCTAGCGTATCGTTAGCTAAGGCATTCAATAATTCCTTTCTATAGACTAATTCCCTATAGGTGCTCTTATTGCTGTGCTCTGATAGTACTTTTTGATACAGTTTTGTCATAACTAGTTGCAAAGGTTGTTCCGTATCAGAAGACATTACAATGTTGCGTTTAAACCTGTCCAACTTGGCCAGTATTTCTCTTTTCGAGACTATTTGATAGGTGATCGGAACACGTACATCCAGACTAAGATATTTATAAAATCGATTTTCGACAAACGATATTAAATCTTCTAAAACGGATGTAATTGTTACTCCAATATGACGAAGATGGGGTTCTTGAAAATGCTCATGTTGTTGGTTTTCGATAGTACAATCTAAAAGATAAATAAAACTCGAGTGGTATTTTCGAACCAAAAGCCGAAACTGTCTCTTTTTTCGAACAGAAAAAACTTCTTCTTTGATTTGTATTTGAATCCTACGAGATTCCTTTTGAATATGAGTAACCAGTTCCTTACTTTCAGCAATTGAGATAGATTGTAGTACGCCACTCCTGGGGTTAAGTTCCTGCACTATTAAACAATCGAACCATTCTAAGGGGTATTTTGTTTGTATCATAGAATTGTTTTATTGGTTGTGAAAAACAATTAATTAAGGGAGCGATAAATCTACTTGCTTAAACTACTACGGTATGCTGACGGTGCTATTCCAACATGCTTTTTGAAAAAGGTGCTAAACGAAGAAGGACTGTTAAATCCCAACTCTTCTGATAAACGATTTATAGTAATTTGGTCGTCATCAAGCCTGTTTTTTGCTTCCATGACAAGGGTTTCTTCAATAATTTTCTTTACCGGTTTACCTGTAGTCTGCTTGACCACCTTGTTCAGATACCCAGCTGTTACATGTAAAACACCCGCGTAAAATTGTACGCTGTGCTGCTCATTAAAATGAATCGCTAGAATATTTAAAAACTGAATAGTCAAATTTTCGTTTCTTGTAAAATTCAGGTGATAATCACTCACAAATTGCCCATAAATACAGCGAAGTTCATACAAAAAGAGGTTAAAACTAATACGCTGTAATTCGGTTGCTACATGCTGAATTGCTGTATCACTATTTACTTGATACATTAACTTATAGATTAGCGATACGATTAAAGAACTTTTAAGATCTAAACTGACCTTTCCAATATTTTTACTACTAAGAAAATAGAAAGCATCAAGAAGGGCTTGCTTATTACAATTTTCTATCGCAAAGGTTGTACTGAATGAAAGGTAGAAAAGTTTTAACTGAGGATCTGTACCTAATATTGCTAAAGTCGCTCCCTTTGAAAGCACGACTAAATCATGAGCGAACAGCTCCAATAAGACATCTTGAAAAGAAACTCTTAGACTGCCTGATTTTATAAGTAGTACGACTGTATTCCTTATAAAGAAGGCCTCATGCGACTGTTTCTTGAGTATACAGTCTTTTAGAATATGAACATCCAAACCTTTAACGGGAAGTTCATCTAAATCAATATTTAATAAAGTCGTTAACATAAGTTCACTCATTTAAAATAATTAAGACCGCTAGAAAAATAAAGTTGGACTAATCTTTACTGTCTAATTTTGCGATAACAATCAAGAAGAAAAAATACAGATTAGACAGGGTTCCAACAAACAATAAATAACCTATGAATTGAGTACTGGCATTTTTCCTTCGACCATCAATCCAATAGCCAACTATTTCATCATAGCTTAATAAATCTATAATGAAATAGAGACTAATGAGGTTAAAAATGACCAACACTAAAAAAAAGTAAATGCGAAGTTTCATCAGTAAAAGATCATTTATTAATATAATGAGATTCTCCTATTATAGGTAAAAACGCAGATGAACGATTACTGAAATTAGGGACGCCTGAAAAGGATTAAATTTTGACGGTACTTTTTTGTTTCCCACAGAAATTTCCCAATCTCGATCCTTATGGCCTCCTTCGGCATCAAGTGCATATCTGGTTACTGAGGTAATCCCTAAAATCGTTTCCAGCTCTTGAACTGTTAGATTGGTAGAGTCTAATATATCCGCTTCATATGCGACAATGAAATCATACAATAAGCTGTACTCTGCTTCTTTATTTTGAATGAGAGAGACAAAGAAACTGACTAAACTACTTTTTGCCGTCTCGCTTAATGTGCTCGTTGCAAGTGTTGAAGTAACCGTGTTTTCAGGATTACTTACGCTGACAGTAATACCGTCTTCAGATACCAAAATGTTACTTTTACCAATTACATCGTGTACCTTCAACTTTGCTCCCACATAATTTACCTGAGCAGTCAAATCTTGAATAGTTTTAAAATTTCCATGAATCTGATAGTAGTCTGCAAGCCATTTACCATATCTTTTCCCAACTTCATCATAAGGATTAGCATCATTGGCGGGTCCCAATTGTTTCACTCTGCTTGCTTGAGCAGAAATACCATTACTTTCTACAGCAGTCATTCCATACTCTTCTGAAGAACAGGAAATCATTACCAAAATAACAAACAAACCTAAAAATAAATTTTTCATAATTACTAATTATAAATGTGACTGAGAATAATTTCTCCGTTCATTTACCCGGGTAAGCAGAACCTTTATTTAGCACGATGCTAAACTTTTTGCTTTTGAATTCCTTACAAATCTATGTGCTCAAAAAATACCGTACAACACTTTGGTAGTGGATATTCACGAATTAAGTATGGATTTTCACGAAATCCACACTACTTTTCTTATAATAAAACTCTATTTATCAGTAGATTATATTATTTTTGAAATATACTATGGTGAGAATATTCTAGTACCTACTAATTAAAACAAAAGGAATAATTCGCCGCTATCCCCAAATTTAATTGATGCACTTATGAAGAAATTTTTCATTTTAGTTTTAATTGGTCCCATGTGGATGAAATCGCAGAACACCTCTTTAATAATTCCGGATTCCATTCAAAAAAGAGATTTCCGTTATTTGGAAAACCGAATTGATCATTTTAGAAATGACAGTAGTAAAGCTGCTGTTTACCTTTATACTTACATCAAAAAAGCAAAAAGGGAACGCAACTGGGAGGAACTAAAAAATGGCTATCAAAACATAATGCACCAGTCCCCAGCATCATTGCGTTCTGTTTACGCTGACAGCATGGTATTTGCGGCAAAAAAGTCTAAAGACAACGCAATTATAGGAAGTGCTTTTTTAACTAAAGGAATCGTTTCTTTTGCAGACAAAAAACACAAAGAAGCGCTTGATGATTATTTGATTGCTAACGAGCATATCAGTAAAACAAATGATCAATATCTCATTCATAAAGTGAAATACAACATTGCACAGCTAAAAAACACCATGGGGTTTTATGACGAAGCCATCGTTTTACTGAGAGAATGTGTAAGAAATTATAAAAAGAATCACGACAGACCTTATCTCAATTCCCTTCACTCTTTAGGACTTTCTTATAATAAAATAGGAAATTACGGCATGTGTACTCAGACTAACGAAGAAGGAATCAAAGAAAGCAACAAACGTGCTCTTCCTCAAATGGCAACTTATTTTAAGCATTCCGAAGGTGTGAATCAATATTTTCTAAAAAATTATCAGAAGGCTATTGATAATCTAAAGAGTACTATCCCCGAGATACAAAATAACAATGATTTTGCTAATGAGTCCGTAGGAAGCTTTTACATTGGTAAAAGTTATTTGGAACTTAAAAAAGAATCTGCCGCTATCCCCTATTTTATTAAAGTGGACCAGATTTTAAATAGCACTCAATTTATGCGAAAGGATTTGCTAGAGGCCTATGTGCTATTAATCAACTACTATAAAACAAAGAAAGAGGACAAATTGCATTTGTATTACATAGACCAATTACTTAAAGCAGAAGCTGCATTACGCGAAACCAATAATTATCTTGTCTCTAAGATTAATAAGGAGTATGATAACAAAACCATTTTGTCTGAAAACCAAAAACTAAAGCAACTGGAAAATGGGCAAAAATCTAAAAACTTAATTTTCGTGCTCGTTGGCACATTCATATTCTTGATGTTAGTTTTCGTGAGCTATCGCAATTTTAAAATCAAAAAGCTGTACAAAAAAAATTACGACGCATTGATGAGTATAGATCCGCAACCCAAAAAAGAATACACTAAAACATTACTCTCTGGCATCGAAGATATGAATGATTCGGCAGTTAGTGAATTAGTAAACCAACTAGATGAATGGGAAAAGGCAAAGAATTTCCTAGAAAAGGACATCACTTTAGTAAAGTTAGCAGCTACTTTTAATTCCAATACAAAATACCTTTCTCTAGTTATATTTCACTTCCGCCATAAAAAATTCATAACGTACATTAATGATCTTAAAATAGATTACCTGATCGAGGCGTTCAAAAATTCTAAAGGGCTACATAAATACAAAAATGCGGCATTGGCAGAAGAAATTGGATTTAGTTCTACTCAACGATTTGCGACAGCATTTAAAGCCAGAACTGGCATGCCTACTCCCTATTTTATTGAAGAACTTACAAAAGAAGAGGCAAATGCGGTACTATAAAGAAGAAACTACTCCAATTTTACCCGTTATGTAGCTGAGCTAAAGACTAAATCACTATTTTTACTTCTTAACTTAATAGAAACCTATCATGAAAGATCTTATCCAAAAAATTAATGCTGAGTTTGAAACCTTTAAAACAGAATCTCAATCTCTCGTAGAAAAAGGGGTTAAAGCAGCAGGACCTAGAGCTCGTAAAGCAACATTGGAGCTTGAGAAACAATTAAAGGAGTTTAGAAAAATCTCTGTGGAGCAATCTAAAAAGTAATATCATTTGTAGAACAAGCCTTGTTTAAAATAACTTAAGCGAGGTTTTTTTATGTTTATTTTTTTGCTTTTAGATTATGTCCATAATACAGTTATTCTATTTTAGCATGCAATTTGTGCGTTACCCACGTTTTCATCCCATACTAAAATTAGATATTAAAATGTAAAAACAAATGATGTTGTGTTTAATTCGGAAATTGAACAGGACAAATTCAAGAATAAACTTCGTGAAATTACTACTCACCTATTCCATAAATGTCTTTATTAAATCCATTAATTAGAGAAATTGCACATGCATTACTTTTGTAGAGCCTGGGCTCAACTATATTTCCATTGCTTTACATAGGAACGCTTAGCTGTTGGTATTAGTTTTATTTTTTTCCAAATGTCCATTTTATTGCTTTTACTTTTGCAGCCCTAAAAATCGTATTATGGCCTTCTTTCGGTTCAGGCACATAATTCCACCTTAATGTAGCTATATTTTCATTAACTAATATTTCTTACAATTCTTTCGTAAAAGTTGAAATATCTTCTGCACTTGAAGCTGCGAACCAAATTCTTTTTTCAGTTTTAGGAAAGTTTACTAAGTGTTGTTTAGCTGTCTTTACTAAAGAATGATCATTCCACCATAATGAAGGATCAAATGCAATGTAATTGTCAAACATATCTGGTGTCAATAGGAAAGTTTCGAAAACAAAAAGTCCTGACAATGATTCGCCAATAATACTTTTTTCATTTGTTGTTCTATATCGTTTATTTATTTCAGGAAAAAGTTCTTCCTGAATAAATGCCCTAAACTTTTCTGAACCACCAACAATTGGTGCAATTTCTTTATCTTTTTCAACTTCAGTAAAACCTGTTAAATCTCTTCTACGCTGCGTATTTTCTATTCCTACTAAAATCATTGGCGGAATACTTTTAGATTTTATAAGTTCAGCAAGTGTATTTGCAATATGTGGAAAATCCTCATCTATTATTCCACCGTCAGCCATGTACATTACAGGTAAAGGATTAGCGCTTGTTTTATATTCGGGCGGCGTCCAAACATTAATATTTCTTTTTTCTCCAACTTGTTTGGATTCTATTGTAAACTCATCATGAGATGGAATCCAGTCTTTCTTTTGTGAAGAAATTGCACAACTTACAAAGAGAATTGACATTAATAAATTACAATAAATAAATTTCATATTTTCTGTTTTAATTTTTGTTAATCGCGGTACATTACTATACAAATGCGTATTCAAATGTATTTCTATAGTTCAGAAAAATGCATTACAGCAGTAATTTTATTAATTTTACTAAAATATATTTAAAGGAAAACACAATAACTACCACACTAATTTTACTGCGAAAAAAAAGAGACATTCTTACCTCTTGATCCTGAGTACTCGTATATTTAAATATTTTTAGACAATTTTATAGTTTTTGCAATTTCTAAGGCGTTCTTCCTTAAAGATGGTAACGGCTGTTCAAGCGCGGGCTCATTGTATTATTTTCACACCCAACAAATCTTTGGTTGAAAGCTGTTCGTTGGTTTTATTTCTCTATTTTTCCGTTATATTTTGGATCAAAATCAACTGTTCATTCTATTCCGTATTTGTCTCTAAACATTGCGAAATAGGAACCCCAAAGGCTATCCGCAATTGGCATCTCAATTTGTCCGCCTACTGAAAGTCCGTTGTATAAATGATCCGCTTCTTCTTTACTTTCAGCACTTATAGCTATCTTAGACCTGTTTTCATTTTCATTAACTCGCCCCATAAATTCCGGAACATCATTACCCATTAAAACATTTTTACCAATAGGCAAAGCAATATGCATTATTTTATTATTTTCGGATTCTGGAATATTAGAATTCGGCATATCGCCAAATCGAGTAATCCTCGCAAACTCTCCGCCAAATACTGATTTGTAAAATGTAAATGCTTCTTCGGTATTTCCGTTGAAGTTAATGTACGGATTGATTTGTGCCATAATAATTATTTTTTAGATTTTTAATTTATTTTTATCAAGCGTTCTTTAGAGTTTCAATATCAAATTTTGTCATTTTCATAAATGCCTGAATTACTCTTGGTGCTTTTTCTTGGTCAGCCATTAGTTGTCCTAAAATTGAAGGAATAATTTGCCACGTAACACCAAACTTATCATCAAGCCAACCACATTGACTATGTTTTCCGTCTTTGCCTAATTCCGTCCAATAATGGTCGATTTCTTCCTGTGTTTCGCACTCGATTACATGTGAAGTTGCCGCAGAAAATTTGTATTGTGGTCCACCATTTAGAGCCATAAATTTTGTATTGTTCAATTCAAAAATAACCACCATTGGATTTTCTGAAATTATTTTTGAGTTCTGAAAAACTGTACAATAATAGTCTGCCGCTGCTTTCGAATTTGCGTCAAACCAAAGGCAAGAGTAAATTTGTTTTTCCATTGTCATATTATATATGTTGCAAATATAAATTAGGTTTTCCTTGTTCGTTCGTTGTCTGTTGTGCGGTAGGATACAATGGCAGCAAACGTGAGCCTTTGAACAAACTTGCGTTTTCTTCTTCAAATATAATACTTGATATAAAATAAAAGGAAGCAAATTTTTCTGAATAATACTGCATCATATCACAGGAATAACGAGAAGTTAGATGGTCTTTCCGTCCCTAAGTTTCGGGATTACAATACAACTTTTCACGAGACATCTCTTTGGGCATGGAAAGAATGCGACCTATCGTAGCCATATATCCGCGCGGTCGAAGGAACAAATACACTTCGGAGAGTTTGTCGATTATCCAGCTTTAGTTTGTGATAATTATATCGTGGCTTGCCGGAATATTAGAACATTTTTTTGTGATTTACCATCACATAATAGCACTCCAATTGTCTGGGTCGTAAACGCCCGATTCTTTTTCTGCCTTTATTGTTTGATGGACTAAAACCCACGTGATTTCATTATTACCATCGTTTGTAAGTATACTATTAATTAAGGCTTTTCTAGTGAAAGTTAAGAACTCCTTTACTTTTTCAGTGTCACTAAAAACTCTTTGTATTTCAGTAATATATAGGTTTTCGGCAAGTTTTTCATCAAGAATAGAATCTTCAAATTCTTCGATAAAACAGTCGAAGTTGTCATTTATTTCGTAGTTATATTTAGTGTCTGTTTGTGTATTTTTTTCTTTAAAAATAGTTTTAAGTTCTCTAAAAATATCTGGCTGATCAAGAACGGGTTGTTTTTCAACCCAATCCCATATGATATCAGGTTCTTCCTCATTTTCTAAAAAGCACAATAGTTGTTCTCTATATTTAGCGATTTTATTCATGATTTTTCTCGTTTAAAACTTTTTTAAAATTTAAATTTAAACATTTATTCTGAATTTAAGCAGGAAGGATTATATTAATGTAATTGCTTCTTCTGCATTTCCGTTAAAATGAATGTAAGGATTTATTTGTGCCATAACTTTATTTTGAAATGTTATTTATACTTAGGAATTTTGTTGTAGGAATTTTGAAAAATAGATTATTAATGTAATTTATCCACCTGCAGTAAAGAAGTTCCGCATAACTAAATTATTGTAATCTTTTTAGTAAACAACTATATTTTTACATATCGCATATTGCGATTAGCGATATGTACAGTTAATCATTGGTTTACTAAATTAATATCATCTAATATTCCATAGGACAAAATGCGTTTTACCCATCAATATGACACAACTAAAATATACTTTAAAACCACAAGATATAGTTGTACTTCTCAAAATAATAGCTTTGGGAGATATCTCCTGGTATCGTAATACTATAGCGGTAAATTTAAATATGAGCCAAAGCTGAAGTTAGCCAACTACTGAATCGTTCAAAATATGCTGGAGTAATAGATAGTACAAAGAAAAAAAGTTAACAAATTAGACTTTAAATAGTTGTTGCCTCATGGTATTTCTTAGCTATCCGCAAGCCAATGAAATTTTAGCAATGCAGATACCGCCATTAGTTATAGAAGATAGATTCCCTATATTACTGGAAAAGATAAAATTGATTCTAAAATAGAGTAAACAGTCTTTAATTGCCTCCTACTTCAACCGGAATTAATACTCTCGAACCAATTACAAACGACTAAAAAAAACACCTGATCATGCAGGAGCAAATGACATCTGGAGTTTAGAAGATACGATTATACCACATAATCAAGTTCGTTTTTGTATATGCTTTTAAGTATCATTTATTTTGTTCAATTATTTAAGGGAATCACGAAAAAAACCTCTCTAATTAAACAGCAAAAAAAAGAGGCGTTTTCCCCTCTTGACATTCTTAAATATACTTTACGATAACTCCATAGTGATGACGCCATGTAATGGTTTCCAGCTTGTCCGTCGTCGCGGATTCAACCTCGGCTTTATTGTTGGCTTTTCAAACTCACCTGTTGCGAGACGGCTATTTATTTAGTTGATTCTTTATTTTTTCGTTGTTGTAGTTTTAGTTACTTTTTTAACTTTTACATTCTGTCATAAATTTGCATCGGTATTCGTTTTAAAATTATTGCAATTAATCTCCAACGTTTTGTGACGTACACAATTTTCTTTTTATTCTTTATTGCATCAAAAATTTGTTGGGTAGCTTTTTCAACTGTAGAAACCCAAAATTGTCCTTCTCCTTTTGCCATATTTGTATCAACAAAACCTGGTCTTACATCAGTTATAGAAATTTTAGTTTTTAGTTTCGATGCCTTTTGTCTTAATCCTTCCAAATAATTTATTTGATAGGCTTTTGTTGAATTATATGCTGGCGCAATACTACTTCCACGAAGTCCACCGACGGAGCTTATTGCAACTAAATGTCCTGATTTTTGGTTTTCAAAATAATTAAAAGCCCAATTTGCAACACAAGTAAATCCAATTACGTTAGTTTCAATTGTTCGGTTTTCGATTTCAAAGTCAAGTTTTTCATTTAAATCTCCTGTTCCTGAACTAATAATTAATAAGTCAAGACCACCAAGTTCAGTTAATAATTTTTCTAATTTTTCAACTATTATCGTCGTATTTGTAATATCCAAATTTTGAGTACAGTATGAGTTTGGATGTTCTGCTTTCAATTCGTTAAGTAATTCAGTTCTTCTTCCTGTAATACCAACTTTATAATTATTATTAACTAAAATTTTCGCAAGTCCTCTTCCAATTCCTGATGTTGCACCTATAATTATTGCTTTTTTCATTTATAACTTATCAATTGTTTTATTGTTAGGATTTTGTTTTTTCAATTTATGTTCTATTCTATTATTGTTTTTACCTATTTTACATATCTAAATTTCATTTATCACAGATTCTCCTGTTAAATTATCGAAAAATAAGCCTGTCCAATTACCCGTTAATTCTATAATATGCCCTGATGATTTTTCTCTGAACGTTGCCAAAAAACTGGCTTTATTTTTTCTGAGAAAAAGGGTGTAATTTGTAGTTAATGTATTTCTTGGATTAAGCATAAGGGAAAGTTTAGCATAATCAGAAAATGGAAAAAACGATTCTTCTTGTGTTAAAGGTACTTCAACTCCTCCTTCTAGATAACTGTAATTTTCAGATAATAGACTCAGTTCTTTTGTAATAGAAACGCTAACCTTCTTGTGATTAAGTTTTGTAAATGATATCGAGTCATTAAATTTGAATATTGAACTGCCTTGTTTATGCTTAAGTGGCTCAATAATTATTTCCATAGTTGTATCAGTATCATTTTGAAAATAAAATTCGGGAATTTTTTTTCTACTATACTTTGTCCGTCGGTTGCGTTCAATTTCCATTGTATTGAAATTAATTCATAAGATTTTAATATCTGTTCATCATAAATTGAACTTTCATCGTTATGGCACGAGATTAATCCAATTGATATGAATAATCCGATAAGTAGGTTGTTATATTTCATTTTACTTAATTTTATAATTTAAGGTTTTATTAATCAATTATGTAATCAACCTTATTTTGTACAGTTAGTTACGTGATAAGTCATCATAGTTAGCCAATACAAACCATCTAGAAGGTATGCAAGAATCTTTGTGAATAGACTAAAACTGACCACTTCTTGTTGAACTACATTTTTTCTTTATAATTTAATATACAATCTCAAATTCTTCATAAGTATTTCTAATTTTAATTAATTTACCGTTCTTGAAATATAGAGTAACATCTGATCTTCCGCCTTTTGAAGAACTTACATCAGTAGAAAAAGTAAAAGACCATTCCTTAAAATTACTCATATCAGGATCAAAAGCTTTTTGAAGCCATTTATTAGATAAAGTAATTTTATAATTTTCATAAGTTGGGTTTTGATAAATAGCTACTAATTTCTGTTGGATACCATCAATAGGGTCATTTAAATTAATTGTGTTTTGGTCGGACATATTCTCTGGCCATTTTGTAATAGGATCTAAAAGTCCTCCACCTTTTTCTATCGCTTCTACCTTGTTTTGGTCAAATTGAATTAGAACACGTTCAATACGTTCTGATGGCGCATCTATAGTAATCGATCTATACAAACTCAGATCGCTTTTTATATCTTCTGGTTTGCTGTATGGCAGTCTGTAGTTTACATTAACAGCATCAAAATTTTTCTCAATTCCTAAATCTTGGAGTTGCTTATACACTTCCATAGGACTACTTCCAATTCGAAGATTCCATTTTGTGCCTTTGGTTATATTTTCAGTTTTCGGAAAGGAATAATCGTTTACACAGGAAACAAAAAACAAAGCTGACAGAACTAATACTATAATTTTTTTCATATACTTTTATATTTTAATTTTCAAATATACTAAAAATTCCCACTATTGGGAAAATTATAAGAAAAATTCGTAATTTGACTAAAAGAAGCTATTTTTGGCATATAAAATGGTTTTTATTTTTTTTATTAATGTACAACTAAGTGTTATGGCTAAAAAAGTTTACCAGGGTGAAACAAACGATAAAGAGCGATCAAAGCAAAAACTCATAAATGCGGTTGGTGAAGTATTAAAAACTAAAGGTTATGCTGGGTTAACTGCTACAAATATTTCTAAAACTGCAGGATTAAGCCGTCGTCTTATTACTATGTATTTTGATTCATTAGATGATTTGATAGAAACTTATGTTAGAAATAAGGATTATTGGACGGAAGCTTCTGGAGATTTTAGCAAAATAATTGAAGAGAAAAAGAGCCTTAATTCTAAAGAAATAATTGAAAGTTTATTACAAAACCAATTGCATTATTTTTATAATAGTACTGAAATGCAAAAGCTCATTTTATGGGAAATAAGTGAAAAATCAAAAATTATGTATGAAGTTTGCGAAGACAGAGAACGTCTTGGTTCAAAAATTTTTGAATTAGCTGATGAGCAATATAAAAATAAAGATATAAGAGCCGTAACTGCACTATTAGTTGCTGGCATTTATTACATGGTATTACATGCTAAATCAACTGATACTCTTTTTTGTGGCATTGATATTAATGAGCCAGAAGGAATGAAAAGAATTAAAAATGCAATTCGTTTAGTACTGGAAATATTATAAGTTATTCACTATAAATGTAAATAATGAGGTCATACATATTCGCTTGTCTAATATTGTTTTATGTTCTTGGTTGCCCTAAATCAGTAGTAGAATATTTAGGAAGATATACCCATAAAATAGCCATCAGCAACAACCGAATCCAAAGTATTGACGATCAAAACGTGACTTTTAGCTATAAAGATTACAGGCAAAACGGGTTCAAAAAACAAATGACACTTACTCACGCAGAATTTATCCGACGATTTGCGTTGCATATTTTGCCCAAACGTTTTGTCAAAATCCGCCATTATGGCTTTTTAAGTAGTACTTGGAAGCGGGATAAATTAAAGATTTTACAAGAAAAACTGAAGGTAAAACTGCTAGAGAAAGTAGAAAAAAAAGCTTTTTTACCCAAATGTCCTTGTTGCAAAACGGGTAATTTACACCGAATAGCGGTTTTTGACCAGCGTGGTCCGCCTCCCGAAGCGTCGGGATGGTATCTTGGCATAGCCAAAGTTCTCCCGATAGCTATCGGGACCCCAAAAATTAACTTTATGGGTAACGGATTTTATGCCCAATCTCGAAGCTTGGAGTGAAGGAAGTCACTATAAAAACCATTATGTTTATACTGCAAAAAAAAGAGGCGTTTTAGCCTCTTGAAATTATTCTTACTCATGTATCGTAAACCCCATAAGGGATGGATGTAGAGCTGTTCCAGCTTGTCCGCCGTGGCGGATTCAATAGCGGGTTCATTGTTGACTTTTCAAGCCCAACGAGCTCTTCTGCGATCGCTATTTTATTTACTAGATTTCTAAAGCATCAATATTTTCATTTGTCAAATTCTGTATGTTTTGAGTAATCTTTTCAATATCCCAATTCCACCAACCGATTTTCAAAAGTTTCTCAATTTGTTCTTTACTAAATCTTTTTTTTATTTCTTTTGCTGGATTTCCACCAACAATTGAGTATGGTTCAACATCTTTAGTTATAGTAGAATTACTTGCAATTATTGCGCCATCTCCAATTTTTATTCCTGGCATTATTGTCGCATTAAATCCTATCCAAACATCATTTCCAATTTCAGTATTTCCTTTATTCGGATATGCTTTTCCATTCATTGCATCTTTCCAATCTTCACCAAATATTGCAAAAGGAAATGAACTAATTGATTTTGATAAATGATTAGCTCCATTCATTATGAATTTTACATCAGAAGCAATCATACAAAACTTCCCAATTATTAATTTATCACCGATGAAATCAAAATGATATTTAACATTTTTTTCAAAATTAGCTACATTTTTAAAGTCATCATAATAAGTAAAATCGCCAACAATTATATTTGGATTTATAATTATATTTTTTAAAAAACAAAGTCTTTCGTAATTTTCAAGAGGAAATTTTATGTCTTTATTTGGTGTTTTCATGTAGTTAAATTTTTCATTTTTCAGTACGATTTCCGAAAGGGTCGCACAACGTTAGTCTGTGAAAAAACTTCCGCTTTATTCTTTCAAAAATAGTCAAATTATTTCACTAAAAGGAAGAAAAGTTGTATGCGTTAACAACGCATCACAGTAATACCGAGCAATGAGACGTGTTTTTCTCCAGAAGCTTCGAGATTAGAAGACACTATTTCATCAGAAAATCCTAATCGGTTTATAAGTTGAATTCCCTATAAATATTAACATTATGAGTAAGGTATTTTATGACCAATATCGAAGATTCGAGAGGGTGAAATTACGATAGAACCTACTTAGATTATGCTGCAAAGAAAAAGATGACTTTAAATCCTCTTGATATTCAGCAATAACCTTAAATTTAACTCCATAATATCGAAGATATGCAATCGGTTCCAATATCCCCAACATTTGCGGAGTTTCAACTGGTGGGTTCATTGTTAGCTTTTAAAGCCCATCGAATACTTACCTATTAACTCCCACTTTTTCTATTTCGTTACTGATTCTATTAAATATTCCTGCATAATTTTTTCAATTTGTTTTTCTCCGTATGGCGTATTGTATGCTGTCGAAGTAATTACAATTACGATAGGCTGGTTTTTGAAAATAAAAATTCTATTTCCACCATTACCGCTAGAGTAGTAAACTTCATAATCTAAACCATTTATTTTGTAGGTCTTATTCCAAAATAGATATCCATAAAATTCATCTTCCGATATTGTCATTTGATGTGACAAACTTTTTGTTATCCATTCTTGTGATAAAATTTGTTTTCCGTGCCAAGCTCCTTGGTTTTTGTATAATTGTCCGTATTTGGCATAATCTAATGAACACAATTGTAAACTTCCTGCCGTATTTGCTACTTTTTGCGGTGTAAATTGCCATTTGTATTTTTTTATATTTAATGGACGAAATAAATTCTTGTCAGCATATTTTTCTAAACCATTTGGTACAGATTTATCAATTATATCACCCAAAACTATACAACCTGCTGTAAAATAATCCCATTGTTTATATAGTTGCTTTGTTTCATCAACTGGAAGATTTAATGTAAAATCAACCCAATTTTTAGTAGGATACATATTTTCTTCGTGACCAATTGATTCAGAATTCATATCGGAACCTTCAAAAGTCGAACTCATTGTAAGTAAACTTTTTAACGTTATACTATCTTTTGATATAGAATAATTTTTAAAAGATTTCAAATTATAAAAATCTTTTAAAGTTTGGGTTTCACTTTTTATGTATTTGTCATTTATTGCAATTCCTAAAAGAGTTGAAGCAAATGATTTCCCAACAGAACGTGTGTCGTGAAGCGTTTTTCTATTTGCGCCATTGAAATATTCTTCAATTAAAATTTTTCCGTCCTTTATCGCAACTATACTTGTAACATTTTTAAACGTTTGTTTTACAATCTTTCTATTCAATTCCTCTAGTTTAGCATAATCAATTTTATCAGATGAAATCTGCCAATCTTTCGTTGGTTTAATATTTTGAACTTTAACAAGTTGTTCGTTAATTTTTATTTCAGGTACGATTATCTTCAATTTTCCTTCAGCAATAACATTTCCTGTTATAACTTCAGTTAACTTTAAATATGGTCTGATTTCAATTTGAAG
This sequence comes from Flavobacterium weaverense, assembly GCF_003688495.1. Lineage (GTDB taxonomy): Bacteria > Bacteroidota > Bacteroidia > Flavobacteriales > Flavobacteriaceae > Flavobacterium > Flavobacterium weaverense. The sequence goes on from NZ_REFH01000011.1 coordinate 114,067, forward strand.
AATATGTTCTCCTTCTGTAAGTGCATCTTGTCCGCCATTTCCAAAAAATCTATACCAAAGAAATTTTCCCCAAGAATCTTCATTAGTTGAACTGATTAACGGAACTCTAAAAAGTGTTCTTTGATTTTTGCTTTCTGTACTTCCGGCTCCAATATTTAAATTTTCAACATAAATTTTTTTGCTATCGACATAAAATGTAAATTGATAATTTCCATTTTTTGTTAATTCCTCAGCAGTTGAATTTGGTGATAATAAATGAAGGTTATTTGTCAAAGATTTACTTAAAAAAACTCGAATGTTCAAATCAGTTTTTTCCTTGAGTTCAAATGTTTGTAAAAAGTCTGTTTGCGTAAAATTTTCGATTGCAATTGTTTGTGACATAAATGTAACTTTGCCAATGTTTGAATTATGTATTGGATGAAAAATACTATCCTGTTTTACAAATTCGTTTTTTTGCGCAGATGCACTTAAGTAAGTCAAAAGACTTAAAGCGATGGTTGTGACTTTTAATTTCATTGATTTTGATTGATGATTGATGATTGATGATTTTTATTTGATTCTAATAAGTATAAATTAATTACAATTTGTTACCAACTTTCTTGAATTCTCTCCTTTTTTTAAAATGGCAGTTATTGAAAAAACATGAATTGCGTTCTTTCAAAAATATATAAAATATTTTATTTTAACCAAGAAAATTTGTATGTTCAATTATTAAGCACGTCACAGGAATCCCTTACGGTTAATTGGTCTTTTCGTCCTGAATCTTTTAGATTATAAGTCACTATTTCCTCAGAAAACCCTATTCGGTTTATAGAGGCTTATGTAGACTCGTTGTCTTTAGACCTCCTAGGTATTTCGGTTCAAACGATCAAATCCGATATGCGTCTTAGATTTGATACTAAACTGTTTCTTAAAAAATATTTACATGGTTATCTAAATTGTCTAAGAAGTTCTAATAAATTCTAGGAACTTCAACGAAGAATGTGTTAGAAATTTAGGACCGCTATTCTGTTGAGCACGATAATTACTAATTACGATAGTGTTTCAAATTTTGAAAAAAGACAATGAATCAGGATTGAAAAACTTATATAAACTCTTTGTTTCAATTCGTAAAGTTCTCGAATTAATTGGACAAAATTTGTTTGCAACATTTCCAGCAATTAATTGCAACTATATTCTATAATCGAAAATTACCCATCTATCACCCCCTTAAAAAAGTTATTAATAATTTTATTGCTTTACAGAGGACCCTTAGCTATAATTGGCCGGCAGTGTTTACTTTACGTCTATCCACCATTGCGAAAATACTTGATTGTTGTCGTAAAGATTAACTATTTCTCCAATTATAGGTGTTGTTAATTGTAAATGATATTTTTTTTTATTTAGTTCACTAATATTTATTAGCGGCTCGTCCCAAGGATGAAATGCCAATTTGAATTTAGAAGAGTGTACTGGAAATATTCGTTTTGCTTTCAGGTCCTGTGCTGCTTTCAAAACTTCTTCGGGCAACATATGAATTTCGTGCCACGCCTTATTGTACTGTCCATTTTCAAGTATTACTAAATCAAAACCATTAAATTTTTTACCTAATTCTGCAAAATGACTATCGTACCCACTATCGCCACCTATGTATATTTTAAAATCTTCTACTTGTAAAATATAAGACATCCAAAGTGTATTATTTCTTGAAAATAAACGACCTGAAAAATGGCGCGCAGTTGCTGTATGTAAAGTAAAATTATCGGCTATTTGTATTTCTTCATTCCACTCTTTTTCAATAATTTTTGAAGTGTCAAAATTCCAATATTCAAAATGTTCTCCAACTCCCAGGCCACAAACGATATTCTTTATTTTCGGTTTTAATTTTAAAATTGTTTCATAATCTAAATGGTCATAATGGTCGTGAGTGATAATTAAGTAGTCAATTTCTGGAATATCATCTGCTGAATAAATGTCTGTACCCTTAAATGATTTGTTTGAGTTTGGCATTGGCGAAGCATTACCGCTAAAAACTGGGTCAATTAGAAATCGTTTACCACTTAACTGAATGTAATAAGATGAATGCCCAAACCAAATTAGAACATTTTCAGTAATTGGTAAATTTTTCAAATTGTTTTTTATCGCTGGAATTGTGTCTGATGGCTCGGTTCTTGGAAATTTTGTAAAAATGAAATCATAAGCAACACTTGCCATTGAATAACCTTCAGTTACAAATGGTGTGGAAGAGATATTTTTAAAACTGCCTCCTCTAAAATTTGGGGATTGTTTTATTTTTTCTAATCTCTCTCCTTTTGGCGCTCTGCCAAATTTTGAATTGAACATAATATAAACTGTTAATATAGTTAAAAATGTAAGAATTATTGTAAATAAAATTATTATTGTTAGTTTTATAAGTTTCATTTTACTGTAATTCTTCGCAGAATACCCCATTGCTATTAAGTTCCTTAATTATAATTTTTCTAATATCTGTTTGGCTGTCTATTCTTAAAATATTGTCGCAGTCTTCAAGGTCAAAATTCCATTTCGCATTTTGCAGTATCTTGTCAAAATGTTTTTTGAGGTTTTGTATTTGAATCTCAGAAGTTACTGTTGTTTTGAAAACATATATCATTTTTTATTATTTTTTTTTAAAATAAACAATTGCGATTGTCCATTTAGTATCATCTATTGCAACTAATAAACATTTAGCACAATCACCATAGGTTAATGCATCAAAGGGACTAGCTTTAATGTCAAAACCCGCTCTGTATTCATTTTTTGGAATTTTAGAAGTTAATGCAACTGCCCTAATAATAATCCAATTTACTTTTCTGAATTGAGGACTCAGCAATTACATTATCTTCATACGATTGCTTGTAATAAATACGCAATAATTTAATTGCTAATCTATTCAATATTGACAAATTTTCACTATCCGATTGCACAAATCCACTCAGTTATACAAATTGTTTTATTTCGTTTTGTTCGCAAGACTTAACAATGTTTTGTGTTCCCTGAGACATTAGATTCCCAACTTTTTTTTGTGATTTGTTGGCTCAAAGTAACTAATGACAAAATCAATATTTTTAGCGAATTTCCAACAGGGTTCTTTAGTTCAGCCGTTCGCTGTCACTTAGGTGATGGCTTTTCAAGCCCAGCCAGCACCTAAATGCTACCCTACCATTGATACTTAAATTATTTTTAAAGCCCCTGAATCTGCTCTTAAAGAAGCTCCGTTAGTAGCGATAGATAAAGGACTCGATAAGTACGATGCTAGATTTGCAATTTCATTAGGTGCAATAAATCGTTGGATTAATAAGTGTGGATTAGATTGCTGAATAATTGCATTTTTCATCTGTTCAATTTCAATATTTTGAGCTCCTGCAATTTGTTCAACCACTTTTGAAACGCCATCAGAATATGTTGGTCCTGCCAAAATTGTATTGACTGTAATCTCTGTGCCTTTAGTCAATTTAGATATTCCGTTTGCTATTGCAGAAATAGCTGCTTTTGTCATTCCGTAATGAATCATATTTTCAGGTACATTTACACCAGATTCGCTACTAATAAAAATAATACGTCCCCAATTTCTATTTTGCATTCCTGGCAAGAAGTGTCGAGACAGTCGAACAGAACTCATTACATTTATCTCAAAATATTTGTACCAATCCTTGTCTTGAATATTTTGAAATTCTTCAATTTCAAAGATTCCTACATTGTTTATCAATATATCTATATCTGTTAATTTTTGAAGTAGATTTTCAATGTCATCTTTGTTTGTGAAATCAGCAAATATTGCCGAAATATCCGCATCAGGAAATTGATTTTGTAATTTATCCTTTGCTTGTTCTGTCTTTAACTTTTGTCTTCCGTTAATAGTCACGCTAACTCCTTCCGCTAATAACTGTTGAGCAATAGCGAAACCAATTCCTTGAGTTGAACCGCTAATAAAAGCGCTTTTTCCTTTTAATTTTAAATCCATATTTGTTAATTGTAATGTTCATTAAATAAATAACCAAAAAAAAAAAAAATCAATTGATTATTTTTAGTTGTAGTTCAATTTGGATCCTTAAAATTTCCTTTTCTGGATAAATTCTCCGTAGCGAATTGATGCCACACCAAACAGTAATTAAATATTTTCCTAAGACACCAGCAGGAATTTCTGACTTCAAATTTCCTTTTTTTTGCTCTTTAAGAATAGTTTTGGTGTATAATTTTTCTGTTTCTTTTAAAATTTCAATAGCTTCATTTTCTAGATCATCATCTACAAAAGTCATTTCAACTATTGTATTGGCGACAATACATCCTCTCAAATGATGCTCTCGTGACTCAGTTGCTACAGAAATGAAAAATTCTTTAATAAGTATAATTGGATTATCACTATTCTCTAGTTTTACTTTAAATTTATTTAAATCTTCTTTTCGTTGTTGAAGTGATTTTTTAAATAGTTCTTTTTTTCCGCCCTTAAATTTATTATATAAGGTTCCCGCTCCGGCACCTGTGGCTTTACTAAGGTCAAATAAAGATGTGGCACTGTATCCTTTTTTCCAAAATATCTCTTGGGCTTTTAAAATGATCTCATTGTCTTTAAATATGTTTGGACGTCCTTTCATGTTTTTTTTGTAATGATTGATACAAAAATAGAAAAAAAATATTGAAAGCAATAATTTTGTTTTGTTTTATTTCTTATAACAACTGTAAATTCTTGGCTTTTAGTGCGGTTGGGGTAAATTGGAGAAGAGTATTTTTTGCTAAAAAGAAGATGCTTTAGAAGACGTTAGTTCCGCTATTGCTATTTAATGTCTTTTGTTGCTGAAAATTTGTGGCAGTATGTTGAGAAGACATTTCCTGATCACGAAGTAAATTTAGTCCATGAAACTGTTTTTTTGTGGATTGTAGACAGCATCTAATTTTTTAAACTTTGATAGGGTTATTTTGGTAGTTAAACCTGCCGATACAAAGACACACGATAAGGAAAAGTATCAAAAAACAGAAGCTTTGGGTTTAAAAATTTGTTGAACCAATTAAAAGTACTTGTCCTTAAAGCATTATATATTCTCTGGAAAGAGCAGAAACCGTTTCTGACATTGGCAAGCCATAGAGCCCAAATTACCAAAAAACTGCAACAAACCAAGACACATATTAAAAGTATGTTACTTTTTCATGGCATAAAAGTTCCAGATTAGTTTGACGATGTTAATTGGATTCTTAGTTTTATTGAATGTTTGGAACAAATAAAATTCAGTACTGCTTGCGTTGATTTAGCACTGCAAGACAAAATACAAATGTTGACATTCATTAAATTACAATATTTGCAAATCCCCTGCTATTGAAAGCATCCCGCTCGTGCGCACAATATAAACCATACCCTTTTTTCGTATTATTTTTTAAAATCTAAATAATATTATATTAAATTTTTCTACCTATGTTTTTCTTTACGCGGGGCACGTTCGTAATAGCGTTACTCAGCAATCAAGCTCGCGCCAGCCACTTGGAAGTCCAAAATCAGTGGTGGAATGCTTAGGAAGATATACCCATAAAATAGCCGTTAGCAACAACCAAATCCAAAGTTTAGACGATCAAAACGTAACTTTTTGCTACAAAGATTACCATCAAAACGGATTCAAAAAAAAAATGACACTTACTCACGCAGAATTTATCCGAAGGTTTACGTTGCATATTTTGCCTTAACGTTTTGTAAAATCCGACAATATCGCTATTTGAGTAGCACTTGGAAACGGGAGAAACTAGAGATTTTACAAGAACAACTACACGTAAAAGTGCTAGAAAAGGTAGAGAAAAAACCTTTTTTGCCCAAATGTCCTTGCTGTTAAAAAGGCAGTTTACATCGGATAGCTTTTTCATCAGCGTGGTCCGCCTGCTTGGTATCTTGGCAGTAGCCAAAGTTCAAATCCCTGTAAGAGCTAACTTTATGGGTAAGGGGTTTTATGCCCAATCCCGAAGCTTAAAGTGAAGGAAATCACTATAAAAACCATTCTGTTTATACTACAAAAAAAAAGAGGCGTTTTAGCCTCTTATAATCTCTCTACTCATTTTACGATAACTCCATAGTGTTGACGGCATGTAATCGGTTCCGTTCAACCCTGGCTTCATTATTCGCTTTTTAAGCCCAACAAAGCTTTAGTTGTTTTGTGTAGCTTTAATTTCTTGATACAAACATTCAGTAAAAATTGTTCCAATATTCATTTCTTTTCCAAATTTAATAATTGCACCTGCAAATAATTCTAATTCATTGTTTTCTTTACCAGAGTTTACATCAAGCTGCAAAGAAGTTGGGGTTCCTATAGGAAATGTGCTTGCTTTTTCAAATGTTTTAGAAATAATATCATCTTGTAAATAAATACCTTTTTTATCAGCAATTGATTTTATTTCTTCCATTATTTTTATTGCTTCTTTTCTTTGAGATTCATTTGAGCAAACTGCTCCTATAGAAGAATTATATTTTGCAGTAACTAAACCAAAACTTGCTATAAAAATAAATTTTGTCCAGATATCAACTAAAGAGTTTTCTTTAAATTCAAAACTAATTTTGCTTTTATCTATTAAATCAATTATCCAATTAATATTTTCAGAATTATGTTTTGGATCTTTACCAAAAATTAGTTTTCCTGGTTTTCCTTTATGTTCAACAATTCCTTTTTCTTTTATGTGCGATGCTACATAAACACAAGAAGGTAAAATGGTGTTGTTAGGTATTATTTCACGAATTCTATCATAAATATCTGCTCCATTCATCATCGGAAATAAAACTGTATTTTTTGTGATAATTTTGGTTAATTGGGTGCACACATTCTCTAAATCATATTCTTTTACGCAAATAAATATTAAATCAGGGTTTTTAACATCTGAAATATTTTGATAAATAGTATCGGGTTTAGTAACGCTATTTTTATGTTCTTCTGAAAGTAGTGTTAATCCTTGTTCTAGGACTATTTTATAGGTATCATTCCTTGCAATAAACGATATGTGGTTTTGTTTATCTATTTCATTGATTTGGTTAATTTTAAAGCCAAAATAACCACCAACTCCACCTAGACCAACAATCATGATATTTTTTTTATTCATTTTTATTTTTTACAAAAATACAAATGAGCTAAGGAATAAGAACTTGATAAATGACAAGAAATCATATTTTGCTAATTTCTTTTCTAATCCTACTCAATGTGCTATCTGTAACTCCCAAATAAGATGCTATAATTTTAAGAGAAACCTGTTGAAATATATGAGGCTGATGATTTAAAAGATTTAAATATCTTGTTTCTGCTTTTTGACTTACCATTTCAATTAACCTATCGTTTAGTTTAGAATAATTTATAACAAATAAAAGCCTACTAAACTCTCTGAATTCTGCGATATTATGAAAATTTGCTTGTACATTTTCTAAATCTGTTTCCCAAAAATAACAATCTGTTATAGTTTTATAAATTTCTTTTGTTGGTTGCTTTTTGAAAAATGATAAAAAGTCGTTTACAAAACAAGGTGCTGAATAAATATTTGTTGTGACTTCTTCATTATTTTCATTTAAAATATAGGAACGTACATATCCTTTTTGTAAAAAATATGTTTTAATGCTGATTGTATCTTTGTTAATTAAAATGGTGTTTTTATTTAATGTAAAATCACAAAATGATTCTGTGATTTTTTCAACAATTTCTTTTTGAATAGGAAATAATGAATGAAAATAATTATTTAGAATCAATTTACACATTTATTTTTTTTAGTTATACACAACGTCAGTCTATGAAAAAACTTCCGTTTAATTCTTTCAAAAATAGTCAAATTATTTTAGTAAAAGGAAGAATAGTTGTATATTAAATGATGTAACATATCACAGGAATACCGCGCAATCAGGAGGTCTTTTCTCCCGGCACTTCGGGATTAGAAGACAGTATTTCACAAGAAAATCCTATTCGATTTACAGATGCTTTTGTAGAAGCTGTATCATTCGCATCTTTAGATTTTTCAGTTCAAACCATCAAAATAGTGTGACGCCCGAGCATCGAAACCAAAGTTTTTCTCAAAATTTAGCGCTACTGTTCTTTAATATGAATGTCGTGAAAAAGGATGCAATCCAGCCTCTTGATCCCGACTACTTGGGACACTTATAAATTTACGATAACTCTATAGCAATGGATTTATGACCGGTTCAGTTCTACCGTTGCTTTATTGTTGGCTTTTCAAGCCCAACGAAGGCTTAGTCGTTACCTCCCCTCTATATATTCATAATTTGATCTATTTTACTTTGCGTATTATCAATAGATTTCAAAAATGGAATTAAATCAGGATTTATCCATTCAACAAGATTGTAAAGTTTCGTCCTTATTTGAATTGCTTCAGAACAATCAATATTATGCGTTTGAAAACAGATTGGTTCACAGTGATTCACTCGATTTCGAAAACTTCTTAAATCATCTAACTTTGAATATATACTTGCTCTATCTTCAGTAGCTGGTTTATATGGGAAAATATGTATAGGCTGTCCGCTAACTAACGCGTAATGATGTGGCAGAAAAAAAGCAATCCAAAACCCAAAAGTTTGGTCTGAAATTATTTTACCATTCGTAATTGGTATAGCGCGCCTATTTAATTTGTTTTCTGTCTTTCGTATAGATGTTTTCAAATAATAATATGAACTATTTAAAGAATGATGACTCATAAATCCGGATTTTTGATTTATTATCCAATCAGGATCTGCAAAATGAGTTGCCATTTTTAAGCAGAGACTGTTTCTTAAAATTACTTCGAACTGACTTAGAATAGGATGAAATGCTTGTGCTAACCTTATATTTGCATTATATAGCCTTTTTGCTCTATCATTGTTATTTGCTGTTGCAGCCAAATACCTATTATATCTTGGCCTCGAAAAATACTTGTAACGTAATTCTTTTTTCATATGTGTTGCACGTTCGATATTTATTTGTAAATTTACCAAATATAGACTTGGTCAAGCCTCTTTCTTTCGTAGAAATGTAATCAAGTAAAAGATTAAAGATGCTCTAATGTATATTAGGGCATTTTTTATGCGTTTAGTTGTGGACACGAAATGTAATTCCGTGTCCACAACTTGATTAAGAACTAACATATCCGGCGGTTAGGGATAGGTTTCCAACCTTCGATTGCACTCCGATTGCAATAAACCTAATACCAACTCTTATGAAGCATTGATCAATTTTCGCAAGTATAGATTATTAACAGTATATGCCGCTCGAAGGGACTTTAATTACGAAAGGTATATATATTTTTTGTAAAATCATTAAATAAGATTTAATTTACTTATTTTAATCCAAGTTAATAAATACTAATAAATACATGAAAGCAACAAGAGATATAGAATATAAGAATGTAGAAGAACTCACCTTGGACATTAACAATCCAAGATTTGCAGAGCTATATGTCGGAAATGGATCAGAGGATAATCTCATTCAGTATTTATTAGATAATGAGGCTGGAATTGAAGTAGCTAAGTCTATAATAGCTGCAGATGAATTTTATTCAGATAGACCACTTTGGGTTTTAAAAAAAGGACATGAGTATATTGTAAAAGATGGAAACAGAAGATGTGCTGCAGTAAAAGCTTTACAACTTCCTGGAAAGTTCGCTATTGATTTACCCAAAACGATTATTGAAGAAGTACCAATTATTGTATATGATGATGAAGAAGATCTTAATAAAAGAATTTTTTTAGAACACGCTAATAATACTTTTAGAAGTTGGGAAAGAATAGCTCAGGCAATAGAGGTTTACAAACTGTTTAAATCTGGAACAGACCTCAAATTAATGAGCGAATTAGATTCTCAACCAGGACAATTAATAAAACTTGCAAGTTTTTACAAAGCAGCAGTCATATATGGTGAAGATAGTTTAAAAAAGCTATTAACTAGAGGGAGAGGAAGAACAGGAGGAAGAACTATTATTTTTGAAAGACTTTTTAAGTATTCTGACAAGTGCGGATATAAATTTAAAGCCAAACCAAGTTTTGAAATTTCGATTCATGATGAAACGAAATTTAAATCATATATTCTCTCACTGATTAACTTATTAGAATCCGATTTAGGCTATGAAATAAAAACAGACACAATAGATGGAGAGAAAGAAGACTTTATGAGTAGACTTAAACCTTATGGATTTGACTACTTTTTTATAGAATCAGATGAAGACAAACAAGATATAGAAGTGGCTAAATCTGATAATTCTGATCTAATTTCTACTGGCGAATCTATTAAGCATACTGCTGGGAAATGCGCTACGGAAAACGAAAATGTAAACTCCAACGAAAATTATGAAGACAAAACAGATATTGAAAAAAGTTATAATAATGGGTCAACCACAAATGAGGACAAAAATAATAATTCTTTAAGTGCTGTTAAAAATTCAGGAAAAAGAGGAAGTACCAAAACTAAGCCCACTATAGTGCGAAAAAAAATACCAGCAGGAGTTAGAAATAGAATATCTGAATGCTATGGACTTCCTGCAATTCAGAATCCTATTGCAAAACTTGCCTTGGTAAGGATTGTTTATGAATGTACTTTAAAATACATTGTTGAACACACACACTATAGTTCTAAAAATAAATTACCAAAATCAAATCACTTTCAGTCAGCATATCGAGATAAAAAAAATATACCTTATCCTTCAACTAATTTTGATGAGTTGCACAAAAATTTCATAAAATTAATTAAAAACCAAGGAATGAAAAGAACATTCGAAAATTTTAAAATGGATCAATTACAACAAATAATTCACAACTATAATGCAGTTGGAATACCTACCAACGCTACTAATTATTGTGCAGAGTTAATACCAATTTTAGATTTTTTATTAGCTGATGAAAATGTTTTTTTAAGTTCAATAGATTTAACCAATATATCATAAATATATGTTTTATTCACCTTTACGCTATCCTGGAGGAAAAAATAAATTATCTTCATTTATTGCTAAAATATGTATTGATAATAATATTCATTCTCATTATGTAGAGCCTTATGCAGGGGGAGCATCAGTAGCAATGTTTTTATTAATTGAAGGTTTTGTGAAAGAGATTACCATAAACGATAAAGACAGATCTTTATTTGCTTTTTGGCACTCTGTTCTTAATGAAACTGAAAGATTATGTGAAATGATTTTAAAATCAGAAATGAGTATAGCAAACTGGGATTTACAAAAAGCAATTCAGAAAGACAAAGAAAATATTGACTTATTAAGTCTAGGGTTTTCCACACTTTTCTTAAATAGAACAAACAGGTCTGGAATTTTAAAAGCAGGAGTGATTGGAGGTAAAAATCAAGACGGGAATTACAAGATGGATTGCAGGTTCAATAAGGATGAGATTATAAATAGAATTAGATTGATATCGTCTTTTTCAAAAAATATAACTCTTTATAATTTAGATGCTATAGATTTAGTAGACCAGATAGAATTCTCCTGCAAACTCAATACAATTTTTTATTTTGATCCTCCATATTATTTAAAGGCAGATTCGTTATACATGAATCATTACAATGATTTGAATCATATATCTGTTAGTGATAGAATATTGAAAATAAAGGATTCAAAATGGATAGTCTCATATGATGAACATGAATTTATAGAAAATTTGTATGTAAACAAAACAAAGAAAAAATACAGTTTTAATCATTCAGCATTTGAATCAAGAGAGGGAAAAGAACTTCTTTTTTTTAGTGATAATTTAGTTTTACCCGATGTAAATGATTTTATCCCAACACGATTTTCATTAAAGAAATCAAAAGGAAAAAAAGAAATTATATACAAATAATAACATTTGGCATTATAAAGTTTAGCCCCACCTTGCTTTTGTATATTAATAATTTTATGGCTTAATAATGGAATCTATAATTTACAGCTAATGTTATCTTTCCAATTTCTCTATCAGTTTCTCCCGCTATCAATAAATCGCTAAATTATAAAAGCTCCCTCTTAAACCTTCAAATAAAGATTCTTACTTCCTTTTTTTTCCTTTCTTATAATGCAGTCATCGACGAGATTCCTCATAACTCCAGCAATCTCGATTGATTTGACTGTGCTACTAATTTCATTTCTTCTGATCAGTTCATCTCTTATTTCAGCTATTGTTTTTCCAGCCTCTAAAAAAGAAGTATTTACAATGTTCTTACGAATTTTCGCTGTTAATTTGGTAGCTTGTTTACGCAAAGCAGATAACTGATTCAAAGGTTCTAATTTGATTTTAAAATCTAATAAAGTTTCAAAAGGATACTCCACAGCTTTTGCATATTCAACATAATTATCAATATCTTTTGCTTCTCCCTTTTCAATTTTTAAAACACTACTTTTTGATATGCTCGTCATATCAATTATATCTTTAATTGAAAAACCTTTTTTAAGCCTAATTTCCTTAAGTTTTACACCAAGGTTGATTCGATATAATGAGGCTTTATTTTCCTCTTCTATAAACTTTTGAGTCATTGCAATTAACTTTTTTAATGTTATTTAGTATTTATTTTAAAACTTATTTGCATGGTTGAAATATTTTCATATATTTGTATTAGCGAATTGATAATTAGCCTTTTCGGCATAATTAAAACGATGTTATCTCGAGTCAAAACGACCAATTTTACTATCGAGAGTATCGTGAAGTCGCTCCATGTCATAAAGTTTCTTACTTTTGCAAACGGCATGCGAGCGGTTCTCACGTAAGCTTTAGATAGTAACTTTTTAATCAAAAGATTTTAAAGATGGGTTTGGTCGCCCTTGACTCTAAAGTGTGAGGCCGCTCCTTGCTTTTTCTGCAAGCACTCTTCATACCCGAAATACATCGTTTCATAACCATAAACCTATAAATTATGAGAACGAATTTTTTATGTATTACTACCTGCATCCCACCTTAATTATCTACTAATATGTAGCTTGCCTTTAGCCGAACCTTACCGAAACAAAGACGTGTTAGCTCAGGATGTACTCATGTAAGAGTAGCTTCAATCATCAGTATTATTATGTACTGATACCTGAAATCCTAAGCAGCAATAAAATGAGATTTATGAGCTATCATAATCCCAACCTATAGCACAACGTAAACCTCGCGTACACTAGGCACTTAGATTTAAAACTTTAATCTTTCAAACTCGCACTTTAAAAGTATTGTCTTTATTTCTATTTTCCAAATGGTAGTCTTAAGTTTTCAGAATATGTTTCGGGACGGGGAGCAAAAGCAGTCTTTCTAGCCGAAAGGCATAATGTCTATTTATTAAAATAGTGTTGGCTAAAGGCTTGTTATTATCCTTACAATCAATTGTAAGACAAAAGTCATGAATTTAAAATTTGGTAAATCAAGCACCTGCATCCAAAAATCCTTTGAATACAATGGACATAATTTAATTTGAGTTAGTAATCAAGTGATGCAGGTTGTTTAAGATTTTTAAAAATTATTAGCATAATTTCTCAAGTACTAATTCTCTTATTATTCTGAAATTTAGCAATAGTTACAAAAAGTCACGGGAAATAATGTCTAACTAATAACCAACAATATGAAATATTATAAACAAATAACTACTGCTCTAGTACTGGCATTAATAGTAATAATATGTCTTTGGATTTTTGGCTTCGGGCAACCCTAAATAAACCTATTGTAAAGATTGGCAAAATCTTTTAAATGCAAGATTAATAAAGTTACAAAAAACGTTTTCACTTTGAAATTAACAAAATACTATTGAGCTTTTTAACTAGGAAGAACAACTAGAAATCTTTAACAAAAAAATGAATACAGCCTATGATTGAATAAAAAACTAAAAACCTTTGTGCCTTCGCGGCGCATTAATTAAAAAAAGACTCTCTACCTCTGTCGGCAAACTAAATAGAGAGTCATAGTAGCATAAAACGCTCGTTTCATCTAACCAATAACCAAAATTATGAAAAATTATTCATTAATCAAGGGTATAAGGACAATAGGGTATTCCTTTATTTTAGGAATTTACTTGTACTCCCCTTCTATCACCGCCAGCAATAGCGTAACCTATTCAACGTTACAACAAGAGCCAGCACCAATTACTGGTACTATTACAGATGGTATTGGCCCCATGCCTGGAGTTACTATTACCGTTAAAGGAAGATCCACTACCACTATCTCAGATTACACTGGTCAGTATTCTATCACTGCCTCTCCTACTGATGTTCTTGTCTTTTCATTCATGGGGTTCAAAACCGTTGAAGTAGTTATTAGTTCGCAAAAAATAGTTAATATCCAACTAAAGGAAGATGCTACCGCTCTTCAAGAAGTTCGTGTCAATGCTGGTTATTATTCGGTCAAAGAAAAAGAGCGCACGGGAAGTATCGCAAAAATCACGGCAAAAGATATTGAAACGCAACCAGTTAATAGTCCATTGGCTGCCATGCAAGGTCGAATGACTGGTGTCAATATTACGCAGGAAACTGGTGCTCCAGGAGGAGGTTTCAATATTCAAATTAGAGGGATAAATAGTATTCGTTCTGAGGGAAATGAGCCGCTTTATATTGTTGATGGAGTACCATTTGCATCGCAATCACTCGCTGATCCCATTATAGGTGCCAGTGCTATAAAGGGACTCGCCAACCCTTTAAATAATTTAAATCCTGCTGATATTCAAAACATAGAAGTACTAAAAGATGCTGATGCAACCGCTATCTATGGTTCAAGAGGGTCGAACGGAGTTGTCTTGATCACTACTAAAAAAGGGATTATTGGAGCAACTCGCTTCGAACTTAACTCTTTTACGAGTATAGGGAAAGTTAGTCGTACTTTAAATGTCATGAATACAAAGCAGTATTTAGCAATGCGGAAGGAGGCATTTGCAAATGATGGCATAAGTCAGTACCCAGCTGATGCCTTTGACATAAATGGAACTTGGAGTCAAAACCGTGAAACTAACTGGGCTAAAAATCTCATAGGAGGTACTGCTCAAATCAATAACTTACAAGCATCATTTTCTGGTGGTACCGCAACTACCCAATACCTCCTTAGTGGAACCTTCAGAAGAGAAACCACCGTTTTTCCTGGCGATTCGCATTATGGTAAAGGGGCCTTTCATAGTAATTTAAATCATACTTCAGTCGATCAACGTTTTAGCCTCAACTTTTCAACTAATTACACCTCTGACTCCAATAATCTTCCTGGTCGTGATCTAACATCACGCGCTTACACTTTAGCCCCAAATGCCCCAGATCTTTATGATAGTAAAGGAAAACTAAACTGGGAAGACGGTACTTTCAATAACCCTTTGGCTTTTCTCGAGAGCAAATACAAAATCACTAATAAGAGCATAGTGGCAAACGCACTCCTTTCCTATGAAATTCTAACAGGGCTACAGGCAAAAACAAGCTTTGGTTATACCGAAACTAGCTTAATGCAAACAATCACGAACCCTTTAACCAGCTATAATCCATTTGACACTAGCACTCATGAAGCATCACTTTATATCGGCAGCGGAACAGGAAGTTCTTGGATTATTGAACCTCAACTTAATTACAAGGGCATTTATGGTTTACTGGATTTGGATTTTCTGATTGGTACAACATTTCAAAATCAAGAAACGAGTAGACTAGCACAAGTGGGATCTGGGTTTACTAGTGATGCGCTGATAAATAATTTGAATGCAGCTTCAACATTATCGATAATCAATCACGAAAGAATTGAATATCGATACAATGCAGCCTTCGCACGAGTCAACCTTAAGTGGAATGAGCGCTATATACTGAATTTAACAGGCAGACGCGATGGTTCTAGCCGATTTGGGGCAGGAAAACGTTTTGCTAATTTTGGAGCGATTGGTGCTGCTTGGATATTTTCAAACGAATTGTTCTTGAAAAAGAACAAAAATATATTGAGTTTTGGAAAACTGCGTAGTAGTTATGGGACTTCTGGAAGTGACCAAATTGGGGATTACCAGTACCTTGATACCTACGAAGTATCTAATTATCTATATAATGGCATAGCAGGCTTAGCTCCTTCTCGACTTTACAACCCCGACTTTGGATGGGAGACCAATAAAAAGTTTGAGGTTAGTTTAGAGTTGGGTTTCTTGCGCGATAACATTTTCCTCACGAGCACTTGGTTTAAAAATCGCTCGTCCAATCAGTTGGTTGGTATTCCTCTACCTGGCACAACAGGTTTTTCATCGATACAATCTAATCTTGCTGCCACAGTACAGAACACCGGTTTGGAAGTGGAATTACGTACCGTAAACCTAAAAAACAATAAATTCTCTTGGATAAGCTCTCTAAATGTAACGCTGCCAAAAAACAAATTAGTTGCATTTCCTAACTTAGACGCATCGACCTACGCAAACAGCTTGGTGATTGGAGAGTCGCTCTCCATACGAAAAGTATTTGACTACACGGGTATAGACCCTGTAAGTGGAGCTTACACCTTTCGGGACTATAATAACGACGGGCAAATAACTTTTGAAGCAGACCGTCAGAAAATAGCTGATACTTCTCCGCAGTTCTATGGTGGTTTTTCTAATCAGCTCTCGCTTCGTAACTGGAGCTTCGATTTTCTTTTCCAATTTGTAAGTCAACAAGGACGCAATTATCGATATACCTCAACATTGGCTGGAACATTTGTAAATCAGCCAGTAGAAATCGTAAGCCATTTTCCTCAGGATAATTCAACTGCAATAGCACAACAATATTCTACTGGAGCAAATAGCACCTTAGTACAAGCCGCATATAATTTCCTTGATAGTAATGCAGCATTCAGTGACGCCTCATTTATACGCTTAAAGACAGTAAGCTTGTCTTACCGTATTCCTTCGCCTTGGTCTAAAACAGTTTCTGCTACTGTATATGCACAAGGTCAAAATTTCTTAACATTTACGAAATTTAAAGGTGCCGATCCTGAAAATCAATCGGTCACTTCATTACCTCCTTTACGTCAGTTTACACTAGGATTTCGCCTAGCCTTCTAATTCTAAATTTTAAAAGATGAAAACTACAAAATCTAAATTATTTATTGTGTCAATTATCAGTTTCCTTATTTGCACTGCTTGTGAAAGCTTTACTGAAGTAGATACACCGCAATCACAACTCACAACTGCTGCCGTCTTTGAGAATGCCGCTACAGCAGAAGGAGCAATGATAGACATATATGCTCGCATACGAGAAGAAGGAATGGTCAATGGTTCTTTTTCAGGTCTCTCTAGTTTAATGAGCAATTATTCTGATGAAATGCAGTTTTTTGGTTCAAGTGAAGAAATCAAGCAGTTTAATAACCATACGATTTTATCATCAAATAGTTTAGTTCTATCCTTATGGAATGCTAGCTATTCTGAAATTTATGCAACAAACCTACTTCTGGAAGGTCTAAAAAAATCAACAGCGATTGATCTTGTTGATAAGGAGCGACTTACTGGAGAGGCTTTATTTCTAAGAGCCTTTATTCATTTTAATCTGGTTAATGTTTTTGGTGATATTCCTTATATTACAACAACCGATTATCTAAAAAACACACAAATTCAAAAGTTGTCTCAAGAAAAAGTATGGCAGCATATTATTGAAGATTTGATTCAGGCTGAAAAATTACTGCCACAAGATTACCCTACATCGGAAAGAGTTAGAGCGAATAAGACAGTCGCTACTGCAATGTTAGCCCGTGTGTACTTATATAAGAAAGATTGGACTAATGCCGCTGTGAAAGCAACGGCAGTAATAGAAAATCCAACATACGTGTGGGTTGCTAATCCAGCACTAGAGTTCCTCCGGGAATCAAAAGCAATAATCTGGGCATTACATCCAGGTTTTATTGGAGCGAATACGAAAGATGCGAGAACATTTGTATTCTCAAAAGGCCCACCAACAAAACCCGCTCTCTCCCCACAGTTTGTGGCCTCATTTGAGCCAGGTGATCAGAGAAGGAGTCAATGGATACGTACCGTTACAAGTGCAAATGAAAGTTGGCCTTACGCTTATAAATATAAAAAGACATTGGGCTCTACTCCACCACAGGAATATACCATCCTATTTCGTCTCGCTGAACAGTACTTAATTCGCGCCGAAGCTTTAGCACATCTAAATAACATTCCTGGTTCACAGGGGGATTTCAACAAAATAAGAAATCGTGCTGGTCTGTTAAATACAAGCGCCAGCACCGTTGAAAGTCTACTGAACGCAGTTGCTATAGAAAGACGTAGTGAGTTATTTACAGAACAGGGACACCGATGGTTTGATCTAAAGCGCACCAAGCAAGCGCAAGAAGTGTTGGAACCACTAAAGTCAGAATGGAAAAACAGCCAGCTTCTGCTCCCTATACCACAATCAGAACTATTATTAAACAAGAATCTTCTACCGCAAAATCCAGGATACTAAAATGAAAGTCTCAATTTTCAAAATTCTCTTTCCTCTACTCTTTGCAACGATATTGAGTTATAGCCAGTCTCAAAAACGTGCTGTAAAAGTAGAGGACTACCATAAATGGAGTTCACTGCAAAACGCCGAAATTTCGCCAAACGGCAATTGGTTAAGTTATAATTTAAACTACGATTACGGTGCTGACACTCTTTTTGTACAGCATTGTAAATCTGGTAAAAAAATAGCTTTCCCATCAGGCAGTGCACCCGTTTTTAGTGCGGACAGTAAGTGGTTTGCATCCATGGATACGCAAAAAAGATTGTCCTTATTAGATTTAGAGTCTGGAAGCCTGAAAACCTACGCTAATACAAGAAGCCATGAATTTTATTCATCAGGGAATTACTGGCTAGTTCTTCGTGAAAATGGGAATTCAGCGGATCTTCTCATTTATCAGTACGATACGAATACAGAACAATCTTTTACGGATGTCCGCGATTTTACTATTGCGAATGACGGAACTATAGCGGTTTTAAGGTCTCAAGAGGTAGCTATTATTGATCCTGCACTAAATTTTTCGCTAAAAACAGTAACGAAAGAAGCTAGCAATGGCTATAAAAAATTGTACTGGAGTAGCAACAGCAAAATTTTATCTTTTTTTCAAGAATTACCAGATGATAGAATAAAACCTCCGGATCACAAAGTATATTGGTATAACAGAGCTGACGATAAAATCAAAGTGCTTCAATCATCTGACGTAGATTCCTTAAACTCGCAGCGCATAACGTTAAGACGAGGAGTTCCTGCTCTAACATTTTCAGAAGACGGGAAAACCATCTTTATTTCAACCACCGGAGGCGAGCAGGAGTCTAAACAGCAACCATATGAAATATGGAATTCTCAATCGCCCTTTGAATACACACTAAACAAATACTTGGGCAATAAGAAAAAGATTCCAAAACTCTGGATGTGGACACCTAAGTCGGGAAAACTAATGAGTGTAGGAACAAAAGAGTACCCCAACATTTTATTTACAGCCAACCGAAAATCAGCTCTCGTATTTAATTCATTGAAATACGAACCTCAATACGAGCATTATTCTCCGGCAGATTTTTACATAAGAGATTTATTCACTGGTAATACTCACTTGTTCCTAGAAAAATATTCCACAGCCCCAGGAATGATGGGAGGTTCTCCTAAAGGAAGCTACATTCATTACTTTAAGGATGAAAACTGGTGGGTGTACGATATATCAAAGAACATTCACCGCAATATAACCAAAGGGTTAGGACTACAGTTAATAGACTCTAGTGATCAGTATCCTGGTGTAAAGTTGCCATACGATAGCCCTGGCTGGTCTCACGATGAGAAATCATTAATTATATACGATTCAACTGATGTTTGGTTATTTTCCCCAGATGGAAAAAAGAATGAAAGATTAACCAATGGAAAAAATGATAAGGTGAGGTATCGGATCGACACTACAATTTATAGCGAAAGCCCAACACGAAATAAGGAAGATCTTCCTTCACAAGGCTTTGAGCTATCTAAAGGTTTAGTATTAGAAGCCTTGGCTGAGAATATGGAAAGTGGCTATTTTAAATGGTTTCCTAAGCTTGAATTAAAACAATTAGTTTATCGCAAAAGTGGAAATAGTAGATTGCGCAAAGCAGCCAACAGTGAAAGCTATATTTTTATAGAACAGTCCGCAACAATCCCACCAAGATTGATGATAAAAAGCCCTGAAATGGCACAATCTAAAGTATTGTTTCAATCCAATGAGCACACCAAAAACTACCAGTGGGGAACTGCCGAAATAGTCAAATATCAAAATAAAAATGGAGAGAATCTAAAGGGAATTTTATATAAACCGGCAGACTATATCGTAGGTAAAAAATATCCATTAATAGTGCTGGTCTACGAAAAGGTATCGTATAAATTTCACGACTATTATCCGCCCACAGAATATAGTGCAATGGGGTTTACTCCTTCCAATTATTTTCTTGATGGATACATGGTATTACTCCCCGATATTAGTTTTAAAATAGGATCACCAGGCCTATCATCTGCCGATTGCATTGAATCTGCTGTTAATGAGATAAAAAAACAAAATAGTGTACTTGAAGATAGTATAGGTATTATTGGTCACTCCTATGGAGGTTATGAAGTTGCTTTTGCAATTTCACAGAGTAATACATTTGCTGCAGCTGTTGCAGGATCTGGGATTATGAATCTTATTGCAGGCTATTTTGCATACGATTCTGTTGCTTCTCGATCCAATGCTTGGCGATATGAGTCGCACCAAGGCCGCATGGGCTATACCCCTTTTGACAATTGGGAATCCTATGAAGAAAACTCTCCTCTGAATCATGCCAATAGAATAACTACACCTTTATTTACTTGGGCGGGGCGTAAAGATTTTAATGTGCTCTGGAAGCAAAGTGCGGAGCTTCATATGGCGTTGCGAAGATTAGGAAAAAAGAACATTTTTCTAGTATATGACAATGAATCGCATATTATCCACACCTCCGATCTCCAGAAGGATTTAACTAAAAAGACTAAGAATTGGTTCGATTACTATTTAAAAGGAAAGAAGTCTGCACTTACCAATGGGATGCCTTAATTAAAATGAACAATGCCGGAAATCAACTTAGTGATTCCGGCATTGTCATTTAAAAACTGCTAGCACAGCTTCTATTTTCTGTACAACTCAATGTTACAGTCGGTTTGATTGGCATTCATATCAAACAATTGCTTTCCATCAATAAGATTGGTACACACAGGCGTTCCGCTTACAGTGGTACATTTGGTAGTTGTAGTCTCACAATTATTGCTTGGATCTGAACCCCAAACATCCACAAGAGTCGCTCTCTGTGGCGTAGGACTGAAAGCAAAGGCGGCAAACACCGAAAATGCAACAGCCGAAAAAGAAAGAACTGGTTTTAAAATTGTCTTTTTCATAATAATATATTTAAAGATTATTGATCTACTCTTTTACAGGTTTTCGATCTTCCCCTGATACTGCGCAGTATATTTTAAACAACTATTGAACCGCCACTGCATTAATTGCTCCACGGAATATAATAAGTTGTATTTAGCTTTTCGACTTTCAAATGTTTTCCAAAAAGTGATATAATCAAATCATTGATTACAATGAATTCTGTCATCTTTTGGTCGTCTTTGTTATAAATATAGAAACTGAAAATATATTTGTTTTTACTAAGATCATAAACATCAATGATTGATGCTTTCTGCCATAATTCTTTGGGCTCAAATTTTCCAATCAATGCCGCATCCACAAATAAATAATGACCGTATGTCGCCGTATTTTTATTGACTTGTAAAGGCGGTTGCGCAAGGGTAGTAATTCCTTTAGATTCGATTGTAGCAATTTTCACTTGAGCTTGTGAAATCGTATCAATGGTATTACCCACACTATAAGAAGTTAAAGAGGGATGGATTTTTAAGAAAGTATTCCGATAATAATAAGTGTACAGCAAGGTGTCGAGCTGCCTATTATAAAGAAGCATCCCATCAGTATCAAAAAAACCATCAATCTGTTTTTGTAACAGATTATCATTCAGTTTTAGTTTATTCTTATTAGCCAAATTTATTGTTCCAATTACTCGCTCTTTGCTATTAATACCGATTGCCCTTATTGCAGCTTTTTCAATTGAGATTGGCTCAAAAATGGAAAAATAAGTGTTCTTATAAAGTCTTAACTCTGCTTTCCAAGTTTTCATACTTCCGCTATAAATACAGGGAACTGTTCCATCAGTAAAATAGAAATTTGGCGGTACTACTTTTAATTTTGGTGTAATAAAGGGAAACTCATTTTGTGGAAGGTTAATCCTTATTTCACGACTTGATTGAAGAGCAGTATCAATTATTGTAACTAGTAGTGGGGCCGAGCGATTTCCTAGATAAATAAACTCTTGATCATATCCAGCAATATAATAGGTATCAAATGGAAGTTCCATACTATTTTGT
The DNA here is from genome assembly GCF_003688495.1 of Flavobacterium weaverense. Lineage (GTDB taxonomy): Bacteria > Bacteroidota > Bacteroidia > Flavobacteriales > Flavobacteriaceae > Flavobacterium > Flavobacterium weaverense. Next base: position 136,345 of record NZ_REFH01000011.1, read on the forward strand.
AAGACTGTAGGGTGTTTAGGAAAACGTCTGACAAAATTATTACGGTTATGAATGATTTCTTCTGACAGCATAAACAACAGCACTATGATGCCAATACTAAAAAGTAGTAATACCGAAAAAATAGTGGCAAGAGTAGCGGGCTTTAAAATTCGGCGTTCCTTAGAAACTCCACCAGCCAGCAACAAGATGCCCACTGCCGCCAACAGTACAAAAACAATATTAAATATAAGATGCTCCATCCAACCCATCTTCTCTAAAATACCACCACAGGAACAGGGAACAAATGAACTAAAATTTAAAATAATAATGATATAGGTCGTAAACATAACCATCAAGCTAAAAGCAGCAAAAAGACCCACAAGACGAAATCTTCGAACAAGTAAAAGTAAGGCTATGATTAGTTCCACAATTGGAACTCCCCAAGACACCCATCCTGCAAAAGCACTCAACAATGGCGATTGCCCCAGCTGCACCTGCAAGTTCTCAAAATCCAATAATTTACTCACTGCAGCATACACAAATAGCAGTAAGTACAACAGACAAATTATCTCAATGGTTCCATTCTTTATTGGTGCGCTTAATTTCATTGCTGTTCTTTTTTGGGTTAAACCGAATGAAGTTTAAATGTTCACCACTTTCAAGTTCCTCTGGATAAATATTTTAAAGTTTCAAAGTCTTGACGCTTATTTAAAACAATCATTATTAAATACTTACCAAAATTACATTCCTTTTTTTGGAAACATGCTTTGAAAATCAAGCCAAAATATTTGAAAATCAAGCCAATTTTAGTAAAAGAACAAAAAGAGCTATTATTGTTAGAAACGCAGCTGATTAAAACCAACGAATGCCAAATACGCAGTATCAGCTTATTTGACATTCTATTAGTTTTTATTTAATAATACATTCTACTTCGTGGTACCACTCAACGCAGTTAGCTTTTCACTTAGTTCTATCAGTCCAGCTTTTAATAAGCACTCCCCTCCTAACGACCGCAACTCTTCCAAATTGTCTTCTGGAACACTGGTCAATAAGTTTGATGCTTTATCATCTACTTTAGCTAATAATCCACGTTCGATAACATGGTTTAATAACAATACATTTTTACGGGAGATTTTCAAATCAATCTTCACCAGCTCATTCATGCCAGGGATACTAAGGATCGTATCAAAAACCTGGGCTACCTCATTTGTTGTTAGCATAATCTTCTCGTTTTAAATTAATAATTCAGTACTCCAAAAATAAGAAGCTTACTTCAATTTATCCCAGTCAAAATATGATGAGGATTGGTCAAGGGATTTAGCTTTTTTACTTTAGTAAGCGGAATCTGAATTATGAACCTGATAAAATGTATGTTATGAATTTCAGCAACAATAGCTTTTCAATAGAGCAAGCCAAAACAATAGATCTAGTTAATTACTTAAAGTCCTTGGGTTTTGAACCTGAAAAAATTAGGTACAATGACTACTCGTACCTTTCGCCATTTAGAGATGAAAAAGAAGCTTCTTTTAAAATCAATCGCAGATTAAATCGTTGGTATGACCACGGCCTTGGCAAAGGTGGAAACTTGATTGATTTTGGTATCGAATATTACAAGTGTAGCATTCCTGAATTACTGCGCAACCTAAGTGGAAATCTTTCTCTTCAACAGCCACTAATTTCCTCTTTAGAAAATAGTGGCCAGCAAGAACCTAAAATTAAGATTGTGGAAGTAAATACACTGACTTCATATTCGCTATTACGCTATCTCGAACAGCGTACTATACCAGTTGAAATTGCACAACAGTTTTGCAAGGAAGTTCACTATAGTTTAAATGATAATACCTACTATGGAATTGGTTTTAAAAATGATTTGGGAGGCTATGAAATTCGCAATCCCTATTTCAAAACAACAGCTTCACCAAAAGGAATAACCACCTTCGAAAACGGCAGTAATGAGGTAGTCGTTTTTGAAGGCTTTTTTGACTATTTATCCTTTAAAGCGATGACCAAAAACCTTCCTAAAAATAGTCAGGATTTTGTCATTCTTAACTCTGTTTCTTTTTTCGAAAGAGCACGTCCTTTTATGGAAAACCATGAATCCATTCGGCTATATTTTGACCGGGACGAAACAGGTCAATCCTATACCAAGCGTGCACTTTCTCTGAGTACTAAATACAAAGATGAAAGTACCCTTTATCGAAATTATAAAGACCTCAACGATTGGTCAGTGAATTTTGGAAAGTCAAAAAAGAATAATTTGAGGCATAAAAACAGTTAGCTACTATCCCACTTCTCATAAGGAATTAGTACTACCGCATGCAATCCCCTAAAAACAACTTTAATGATCGAAGGCCATTACAAGTAGCTAAAAGATTGCCACGTTCCTGCAATCGGCCAGATGTCCGGTTGTTAAACAACCGAGTCTGGCTGCCTATCACTCGGGACTCGTGGGCATTGAAACTGAAAATCAAAAATAGGCCTAAACACACTAAAATGAAGTATTGCAGTTCCGCAAGGACAAGTTAAAAATATTGAATTAATGAGTAAAATTAGAGATGATGAAAAAAGGAAATTCAAACCGAACACGCATAATTGGGCTGCGTTTAACAGCTGCCGAGTATGCAAAAATAGAGCGAAAATGGAAAGCCAGTACCTGTAGAAAGTTAAGTGATTATGTACGCAGAAGTCTTTTTAATAAGCCTATTGTAACTACCTACAGAGACGCTTCGTTGGATGAATTTATGTTGCAAATGATTCAGCTTCGTAACGAGCTAAATGCAATAGGTAATAACTTTAATCAGGCTGTAAAAAAGCTTCATATTCTACAGCAGATTCCTGAGTTTAAAAGTTGGTTGATTCGCTATGAACTGGAAAGTAAAATTCTTTTTAATAAGATTGATGAAGTTAAAAAATCCATCCAAAAATTTGCAGAAATATGGTTACGGTAATCAAAACAGGTCACTCTATTCATCGTATTCTGAACTACAATGAAAACAAAGTCAAAGAAGGAGTTGCGGTATTTATGGGAGCAGGAAATTACCCAATTGATGATGCTAATTTGGCAATAGATATGAAACTGAATCGGATGTTAAAACAAACTGCCTTAAACGAAAATGTGACACGAAATAGCGTACATATTTCTTTAAATTTTGACCCTTCAGAAACATCTTTATCTAAAGAAAAACTAATGGCTATTGCGCATACTTATATGGAGAAAATTGGCTTTGGCCAACAACCTTATTTGATCTATCAGCATCATGATGCGGGACATCCTCACCTTCACATCGTCTCCATAAAAGTGAGGGAAGATGGAAGCAGAATTGATACCCAAAACATTGGTCAAAACCAGTCTGAAATAGCCAGAAAAGAAATAGAAATTTCCTTTGGTTTAGTTCCCGCTGAACGTCATAAAAGAAAACAAGATTATGAACTCAAACCAGTGGCAGCTATTAAAGTGTTATACGGTCGTACTCCCACTAAAAGAGCTATTACTAATGTGCTCGTTGTAGTGTTAAACCAATATAAATACACGAGCCTTCCAGAACTTAATGCAGTCTTGCAACAATACAATATACTGGCTGATCGAGGCAGCGAAAATTCTAGGGTGTTTGTCAACAAGGGATTACTATATCGGATTCTAGATCAAAATGGAAATAAGGTTGGAGTTCCCATCAAAGCGAGTGACTTTTATAGTAAGCCAACGCTTAAATTTCTAGAAGAGAAATTCATTCAGAACGAACAGCGGCGAAAGCCTCATAAACTAAGGGTGAAAAACACGGTAGATCTTCTATTACTGGGGAATAAACCGGTAAGGCTTCCAGAACTATTAGAAAGATTGGAAAAAGAAGGTATCAAGGCTGTCCTTCGTCAGAATGCAGATGGTTTAGTATTTGGGATAACCTATGTTGACCATAGAACTAAGTGTGTTTTTAATGGTAGCGCTTTAGGAAAACAATACAGTGCTAAAGCAATTCAAGAGCGTTGCGAATCAGAATCTGCTGGTCTAAACAAAACAACTCTTAATACTAAAAATTCTGGGGAGGGTCAGCGTCAATGGGATTCTCAAGATTCTATTTTAAAAGAGACTTCGACGGTACTCCCAATTAGCGATTTAGGAAAAGTATTCGATCACTTACTACAGCCAGAACAAGCATCGGATTATTTACCGAAGCAGTTAAAAGGAAAGCGAAAAAAGAAGAAAAGAAAAGGACAATCTGACAATCAATAAACTATTAAGTTATGGCTATGCAAACTGGAGAAAACGACCAAGCCTTGAGAAAAATATTAGATATGACTCGGCTTATCAGCATCCTGCTTTTAGGATTGCACTTTTACTATTATTGCTATTCCTCTTTTAAATTCTGGGGATTCAATAGTCCATTTAGCGACCAGATTTTAGGTACTATTTACAAGGCTGGTTTGTTTAGTAATTTTCATAAGTCAAAGTTATTTGCCTTAGGATTTCTTCTCATTTCTTTATTGGGTGCCAAAGGCAGGAAGCAAGAGAAACTAAATCATAAAACAGCTTTTGCTTACATTAGTACTGGACTGTTAATCTATTTTTTAAGTTCGCTTTGCTTACTGCTAAAAATCAAGATTACGGAAGTAACGATTTTGTATATTTCGATTTCTTCGATTGGTTTTCTATTGATACTTTCTGGAGGTACTATACTTTCTCGAATCATTAAAAACAGACTCAACAGCAAAGATATTTTCAACAAAGAAAATGAGACTTTTCCGCAGGAAGAACGCCTACTCGAAAATGAATTCTCGATCAATCTTCCAGCGCGTTATCATTTGAAAGATAAGGTACGAAACAGTTGGATTAATATTATCAATCCTTTCCGGGCTTTGATGGTTTTAGGGTCTCCAGGATCCGGAAAATCGTATTTTGTAATTCGGCATGTGATCACCCAACATATTCGAAAAGGATTTACCATGTTCGTCTATGATTTCAAATTCGATGATCTTTCCAGAATAGCTTATAATACCTGGCTGAATCACAAACACGAATATCCTATACCTCCTAAATTTTACATCATCAATTTTGATGACTTAACCCGAACCCATCGATGTAATCCTTTAGACCCTTCAGCTATGACGGACATTACAGATGCAGCCGAATCAGCCCGCACCATCCTTATGGGACTCAACCGAGAATGGATCAAACGTCAGGGCGATTTCTTCGTGGAATCTCCTATCAATTTTCTAACCGCTATTATCTGGTATTTAAAAAAATACAAGGAGGGACAATTCTGTACGCTACCGCATGTGATTGAACTCATGCAAGCGGACTATGACAGTCTCTTTACCCTATTGCGTACGGAGAAGGAAGTCGAAGTATTAATAAATCCTTTTGTCAATGCCTACCTCAACGATGTTATGGAACAATTAGAAGGTCAGATCGCTTCCGCCAAGGTAGCAATGGCACGCCTCTCCTCTCCCCAACTGTATTATGTTTTATCTGGAAATGATTTTACTTTAGATATCAATAATCCAGAAGAGCCAAAGATTGTTTGTATGGGAAATAACCCTCAAAAAATACAAATATATGGTGCTGTTTTATCACTCTATGTAAGTAGGCTGATCAAGCAAGTAAATCAAAAAGGCAAACAGAAAAGCAGTTTGATATTTGATGAATTTCCAACAATCTATCTCAATAATATGGATAGCCTTATTGCTACTGCACGATCTAATAAAGTAGCTACTTGTTTGGGGATTCAAGACTTCAGTCAGCTTCGTAAAGAGTATGGCCGCGAACAGGCTGATGTGATTATGAATATCACCGGAAATATTGTTAGCGGTCAGGTTACTGGTGATACTGCCAAACAACTTTCGGAGCGATTTGGGAAAATTATGCAAGACAGAGAAAGTCTTTCTATTAATAGTGGCGATACCTCTATAAGCCGGTCTAAACAATTAGAGTCTGCTGTTCCTCCTTCCAATATTTCTTCTCTCAGTTCTGGTGAGTTTGTTGGTATGGTAGCTGATGATCCTGACTGTAAAATAGAACTAAAAACATTTCATTGCGAAATTCTAAATGACCATCAAGCACTCAAAAAAGAACAGGATAGTTATAAAGAAATTCCAATTATTCGAAAGTTAGACAATGCCACGGTGCAGCGTAATTATCTTCAAATTAAACAGGAGGTTCAAGACATTATTCATTCTGAGATGGAGCGTCTGCTGAATGATCCTGGACTGGCTTACTTGGTGTTGAAGAAGTAGCCGATTGTATTGACTATTACGCCAAAGAAAGATTGCAGCTCAATGAGAAAACATTAATTTGCAAAAGATATGTATCTATTCAGTTTCTACTGTAGGGGAATGAATTTTATTTACTTATTAAAATTAAACAATTCAAATTTATACGATGAAAGACTATCCTATTTAAGAACTAAAACCGGAGTACATTTAGATTTTAAGCTGCGTGATCACTCGCTCGAGATATTAAAAGTATACAACAAAAAATCCATGAATTCTTATCTATTTCCTCTTTTACTAGATGAAAACATGACCATAAAAAAAATTAAAAACTGAAGTCATAAATTACTTGGACAAATAAATCCAGCTATGAAAGAAATGATGGCAATTTTAAAAATTAGCAAACACATCACTTTTTATACTGCTCGCCATACATTTTCCACGTTTTTGAAGTTTGAAAACATTCCTATCGATGCTATTAGTGAAATGTTAGGTCATACCGATATTAGAACCACTCAGGCTTATTTAAACAAGCTACCAAACAAAAAGCTTGACAAAATTATTGATGATGTATTTGAAAATTCAAAATATTTCTAAAATAAAACCATGCAATAATCGAATTTAAAATGTCAAGTTTTTTACTCAAAAAACTTGACATTTATATCGATCAATATTTTATATCCTGCAAAAATTATACTCAAAAAGCATCAAGTTTATAATTATATAATCCACTTAATAACAAATATTTATACTAAGTCAATTAATTTATAACTAGTACCTCTACCAGCCCCTTCTTGCACTAAAATCCCTTTAGATATTAAATCTTGCAAATCCCTTAACGCAGTATCAGTAGAAACGCCAGTTATCTTTGCGTATTTAGAAACGGTTAGTTTTCCAAAAAAAGTATCAAGTAACATTTGAGTAACCTTCTGTTGGCGATGATTAAAATCAATATTATGATTAATTTCCCAAAATTGAGCACGTTTTAAAGCCATGGCAATAGTTTGGTCTGTTTGCTTCATAGAACGGAACAAACAGTTCAAAAACCAGTCTAACCAATCTGTTATATCAAGATCCCCTTTTTGCGTTTTTTCTAAAATACTATAATATGTTTTCCGCTCAATTTGAATTTGTGCTGACATGGAGTAAAATCGTTTTTTACTCTGATCTGCTCGTGCTAACTGCATATCAGTAAGCGCTCGGGTGACACGACCGTTTCCGTCGTCAAAAGGATGTATGGTAACAAACCACAAATGAGCAAAAGCCGCTTTCAATACAGGATCAAGCGATTGATCGGAATTAAACCAATTAAAAAAGACATCCATTTCATGGGGTACTTTATCCGCTACTGGTGCTTCAAAATGAATTATTTCTCTCCCCATAGCACCCGAAGTTACTTGCATCACACCATCGCGCCAGTCCGCAGTTTTGATTTTATACATTCCGCTTCTACCTGTTGGGAACAGCGCTGCATGCCACCCAAATAAACGCTCCTCGTCTAGCAGTTCTTCGTAGCGTTGTGTGGTATCTAGTAACATTACTACAACACCATCTACATTACGATCAGCTGGTACAGCTGCGGCTATCTCAATGCCTAGTCGTTTTGCTATTGATGATCGTACTTGATCATGATTGAGTTGTTCCCCTTCAATCTCGCTAGACTTAATTACATCTAGAGTCAGTGTTTGAAGCACTGTCTCTTCTTGTAACCGAAAACCTAGCCCTTGCATGACACCCAGTATAATGCCCTGTTGATGCCTTACTTTACCTAATAATGGCGTAATAATAGCTGCATCCCAAGTAAAATTTGGCCACTCTTTCTTTTGATAAATATACATACTACCGCATTTTTGCGGTAAATATAGTGTTTAATTACCGTACGAAAGTTATTTTGCGGTGTAAAAAATATTTATAAACCGCAAAAATGCGGTGTATTAAGTTGTTTTTTTACCGCATAAGCTCTGTCAATTTAAGATCGGTGGAAATTCGTAATCTCTCAATTTTCGGCTTGACGAAAACTTGATGCGAAAAGGTAAACCTACTAAAACTTTGCATCATCAAAATCAATGTTATATGGAAATATAATTATCAACTAACCTTCATAAGTTCTTTGATAAGTGATTTTGATGATTTAATGTCATTAGACTGTGACTTCTTGGGAGGTTTTCTCTTTATTTTAGCGAGATAAATTTCATTACCATTTTCATAAAAGTATATTCGGATTGCAATAGGGTCAAAAACGCGAAGTTCATAAACCTTAATCGATTTTTCCTTATCAGGAGTTACATCTTTTATTAAGTCACCATCAGCTGAAAATCTTGTATCAAGGTTCCGATCTATTGCTCTAGAAAAGTCTGCAATAATTGAATTTTGACAGTTCAATGGTAACCTTTCAAATTCGGATTTTAAACTCTTAAAGAACTTTGGACTATGAAATAAGTTTATAAATTTTGCAAATCCGTCAAGACTTTGTGTTAATTCATCATCTATAATGGCAATAAGTAAAGTAGTATTTTCACTTGTACCAAATTGATTCTTGATCAGGGAACTTTCACCAGTTGAGTGATTAATATCGATTTCATTTTTTCGAATATCATCATGCAATCCAAGCGAAAACAAAATTCCATTATTTAAAAATGAAATTTGTGGATTAAGTGCATCAAATGAATCGTCACCAACCTTAATTATGAATTTTTTTTCAAGTAATTCTAGATTTTGCTCAATATCAAAAAAATAATCAATCGGATATTTATTAAAATTCGTAAGTGCAATAATTTTGTAATTTCTTTCAAGTAAATTAATTGCTTGGGTAAGGTTCAAAGCGATAGATACGGCTATCTTGTCAGGAGATCGATCGGTTAAAATTCCTGTTAACTTTTCGCCAAATTTATTCTTCAGAATAGTATACTCCTTAATTGTTTTTTGAAAACATTTAACTGTTTCATCATCTGTAAATGTTTTTGGAAAACATTCGTTAAAATAAAAGTGTCTCATTTTTACAAAAGTTTTGATGCATTTATTTCAAATTGATCAAACAAGCCTTTTGGCCAATCGTCAAGTCGTCCATCATCATCTATAGTAGGAGAAATAACTTTTGTATTGCCAAACTCATTTAGTTCAAACCAATGAATTTGTACTTTTTCATTATATCCAGGGATTTCTTTACATGCAACTCTAATGCTATCAAAAACATGGTCACTATGAGTTTCTATTATTATTTGTGTTCCCAAATTAGAACACAATGCAATTAAACGAGCAATTTCAATTTGTCCTTTTGGGTGTAAATGAGCTTCAGGATTTTCAATAATTAATAATGAATTTGGTATTAACGTGCTAATAAGTAATGCTGAAATAACAGATAAAGAATAACTCAAACCAAAACCAACATTAGTTGATCGATAACCATTAAACATTCCATAAGATGTATCACTTATTTCATCAATATTATAGGTGAATTTTACGTTTGGCGAGATAACGCTAAGCCAACCTCGAATATTAAATTCAACAGTATTGCCTTCGGAATTAGGGTGAATTAGAGAGGAATTAAGAGTATGTGACTCGTAACATCTTATAAACTGAAAAAGATTTTCTCCGTTTTTTCCAATTTTATTTACTAGGGATAAATTATTATAAATAGGAACAGTATTTCGTGGACCTACTCTGTTTGCTGAAATATAAATTATCTCAGGAAAATTCAAGTGATCTTTAAAAAGTTTGAAATTATTTCCAGTCAGAAAATCATCCACCAATTCTAATTCCGACTCGTGATTATCTCTATCAGTAACCGTAAAAACAATATTTTCCTTTTGATAAGGATTCTTAATATCTTTTAAACTACCATGATCTTCAAGTAAAATATCAGAATGGTTGTTGAATGCATTTTGGAGTATTAATAAAGCTTGTAAAACAGAACTTTTTCCACTACTGTTTACTCCTGTCAGTATAGTAAGATTATTAAATTCGATTTCATTTTCTAAAAAGGATTTAAATCCTGACAGGTTTAGTGTGCTAATCATAAATAAATTGGTTTAATAAATCGTTTAATTTTTCATATCTAGTTTTAACACTACTAAATTTCTGACTATCTCGCGAAATCACAATAATGAAATTTTCATCGTTTAGTAATTCTGTATGAGAATTAATAAATTTTTTCTTATTTATTTTGAGGTTATCAAATTCTTTTTCACTTAACCTACCTAATAAATTACCCCAAACTTCAAAGAGACCTTTATTAATTGGAGTTCTTCTTTTTCCAGGGTAACTTTTTCTAAAAGCATGTTCGCCAAAAATATCCTTGGCTCTTTTCATAGCAACGGTAAAACGCATTTCAAGTTGTTCAAGTTTATTTACAATTGGGTCATAATCATTTGCCTTATCGAGAAAACTTTTGTCAGAATTAGAAATCAGCTTGTCATTATGAACCAAATTAATAATTCTCATAGTATCACTTAAGAAACCATCCATATCATTATCTCTCGGATATTTCTGAAAAGATCGGATTGTAAAAGACAGACATCTCAAAATTATTTCCCGATCCATCATTCTATTTGATTTAACAGAATAATCGGTTGCATCTAAAAACTCTTTCTTTAATGATAATTTTAGTAATAATTTCGTTGATTGACCGATATATAATGCATGTCGAATTTCTTGAAGTGTCAACGGTTCTCCACCGGTATTAATACGCTTAAATATGTTTCTTTTTACTTCCTCAGGTGTTCCTGGATTAATAATAGTAAAAGTAAAGCCAGTTTCTTGGATTCTATTTTGAATATTAATTGGTAATTCCTTAAAATTTAATTTATTGTATTGCAAACCCCAAAATTCAAGACTACCCAACCTGAAGCCATTACCTTTCAATGAAGCATCTTTTGTTTTTAAATACTCGTCACCTAAAACAAAACTTCTAATTGTGCTTAATCTTTGTAATCCGTCAACTACATAAAAATTACCGTCCTCATCCGAAGAAACATAAAACATCGGTAAGGGTATTTTAAGAATTAAAGATTCAATAAGGCGGCATTTCTTTTCATGAGTCCATACTTCATTGCGTTGGAAATCTGGATTTAATATAATTGTATTTTGTTCTAATCTTCGTAAACATGTATCCATTGTAACAGGCTTTGTATCAATAGAAATTTTTTCTGGATCGAAAGGTTGTATTTCTTCAACCTCTTCATCTTCAACACCAGTTATTAATCCTTTTAACTCTTCTTCTGTATAATTATCATGATCTAAATTATTTTCCATTTATTTTTTTTGAAATTTAGTATTTTTATTTAAAGTATATGTTATCGTTCAAAAATATTTGATTAAAACGTTTTGCTGATTATATATAGTGCTTGGTTCGCAACCGCTCAATGTTCGGTTTAACAAAAACTTAATGCGAAACGGTAATTCCACTAAACTCCAACTAACTCAAAATTGCTGTTATCAGCGAGTATTTATTCCATAAAGATTTTGTAATTATCTGTTCTTGATAAAATAAATACTCCGTCTACTTCTTTTCTTATTTGCATTTGTTCTTTCGTTCGTACGAGAATTGTTTCGCCATCAGAGTCAATTTCGTATTTAGTTCCTGAATGATAAAATCTATCACTTAATTTTTCTACTACATAATTTAAAAAATCTATTTGACTTTGGTATTCCCAATTTGATTTTTCATTGATTGGTTTTACTTGAATATTTTTTGAATCTAACCATTCTATTTTAAAATGGCGAGCATTAAAAAAATTATGAGCGACAGTAATTTCTTCAATCAATTCCTTATTATAAAAAGCATACCTGTTTTCTGTATTGACAAAATAATCTTGATTTTGATTAAGTCCAGCTTTACTATACGGTACTCCCATATTTTGTTTTCCAACAAGGAATCGCCATTCATCTTCGTAACTCCATTTATTCAGTTTTACATTTGTTGAGTATGCTAAAGGAACAAACATATGGTCAAAAGGACTTATGTCTATTGGTAATAATCTTTCACAATAGTTTATAGGATAAAGTCCTAAATATTCCTCTTCTGCTTTTAGTTTGCTTTTTATACTATTTTCTAATTTTTGAGTATTGAATTTTATTTGAAAGCCCAATTCTTGAGTATAATGGGGCCACATCAAAACATTGTTCTCTTTTGCTGTAGTAGATATTATACCAAAAAGATTTGTAGTTATATCATAATGTGTAGTTATATACCAAGCACATAAATTTTCATTGTTTATGTCTTTATCATATAACTCTACTAATTCATCTTTGGTCAATGCATCGTCAATTAATCTTTCATAAAAATCAAATTCAAGTTTTTTTGAAGTGTACATTAAAAACCGACTACTGTCTAATGAATCATTTAATTCGATAGGATGCGACGCGTAAAAATATCCTTTAATTAAAGCATCCACACCAAACTTATTGAGTGAGTAAAATTTAAAAATATTTTCAGGTTTTTCTTTATTATGTTCAATTGAAAAACCAGAAATATTATAGTCTTTTATATATGTAAAACCATTAAAATCATATTTTTCCATAGTAGTTTTTTTAAGACAATTTTTGGGCGTTTGCTTATAACGTTCTGATATCACAGCGGGTTTGGGACTCCATTAAACCCAACTTTCATATTTACCTAATTATCCCAAATACAAAACCAACTGAAATTAAGCCAAATGCTCAAATAGGTTGTAGTGACTGTTCGCAGCTGGATTTATTGTTCTCTTTTTATTTCAATTAACGTATCAAAACTATTTCTTAATGCTAGTTGTTTGATTGTGTATATGAACCTTTCAATTTCTCTACTTATTATCGCTTCATAGTCTGAACTCATTGAATTAAAATCATTAGGCAAAAGATTTGAAATAGCATAGTTTATACCTGATAATGTAGTTGGAAAATCAATGAAAACTAACTTATCATCTTTAATTTCCGTTTCCAGACTTATAAATCTAGGTCGACCAGCATAGTTAAATGATACATTTTTAGAGTTAAATCCTCTTTTCAGTTGCTCAAATTGAAGATTAACATCTGGATTAAGTCTACTTGGTATTATGACTTGAATTTTGCAGTCTTTGTATTTAACACCATCCACTTCAAAACCGTCGTTTTCTATCAAAAATTTACAGGTTGGTAACAATAAATTCTCAAAGTAGCCAGAAGCTAGTGTTGAAGAAGGAAAGAAATTTATGTCGGAGTCGATTTGATTTCTAAAAAGTTCACTTACTAGAATAATAGCCGAAACAAAGCTTGGAGCATCCGATTTTTCAAATCGAGCAAGTGAAATACCTGTGATATCGGATAAGACTTTTAATTCCTTATCGATAACAAAAGCACATTTTGACAAACCTAAGCGACCAATAAAAAGACCTAACTCAAAAAGCACATTATCTCTAGGTTGCATTACTGAATCTCCTCGATACTTAACTTCATCATCGGTTGTTCCAATTAACAAACCAAAATCAAATTGTAAGGAAGCTCTAAGTAAATCATTTAAGAAATTATTATTTATCTTGAATACAGAAGTATCCCAAACACTATCATTCCAAATTGTTACTTCAAAATCTCTTTCGAGTATTGATTTAGCCGCATTTGCAAGACTAAGCTCTTCAGATGAGGAACCTATAAAAATTCTTTTTTTTCTCATTATGAATATATTAATTCCCCTTTTTCAAAATAGCCTAAATAAAGTTCTTTGTGAACATCTCCAATCAACTCATCCAGATCAGCTTTTATCTTTTTCATTCCGTCAACAGTATCGTCTTTTAATGGCTTTTCACTTCCATTTGGACTCTCGATACTTCTACGATATTCTCCGTCGTTAATTAATTTCTCTAATTGTTTGCTTATTGATTTAGCTATATTTATTTCTTTGCCCCGATAATAGTATAGTTCATTATCACCAATTGAATGAACTATTGTTGTTAAATGAAAACTGCTTAACTCTATATTTGCATCTGCTTTTAAAGTTTTTAAAAGTCTAATTCCTTTTCTTGAACCATCATTTGTTTTATCTCCCTTTGTATTAACTTGACTAATATGTGCAAAAGGATAGTCTAAAATTTTCTCGTCTTTTGTGAAATCAAAGAGGTAAATTCCTCTATAATATTCGCTAGACGTTTCCTCATATTTTTTCGAGTTGTACCAAAAGCAAAAAACAATGTCAACTTTTCTATTTAGAGATTTGTTGAAAATAGAAATGTTCTTTTTTCCTGTCTTATCCACTTCATCATAGATTTCTTCCATTATTTTTTCAGATTGAGTTCTTAGACTTTTAATATCTGAATTTGGTTTTGAATCAGTATATGGATTGTTGTTTGGAACTCCTATTCCCGTAAAATGATACCTATCGACAATTGTAAGCAAATCAAAATCACTATGAACTTTAATATTTGTCGAAGTAGTTACTGAGCCTTGAGTTCTGTATGCTCTAGAAAAATGTAAATCATAACCATTTTCTAAATGTTTTTGAACTCTATTTGCAGCTTCAATAGTTTTATCATTATATTTTTTGTCAATTCTGACCATTGATTCCATTAAGTATTTAATATTCTTTGGAATAGTGTTTGAACTGAAAGATTTTGTCAAAATCGATTCGTTCAGTTCATCATCAAATCTTCTTGCACTAAGATTCTGTAATCGTTTCTCGTAGTCTATTGCCATATTTTTGATTTCATCTTGCTTCTAAATTGTACATAGGTCTTACAAATTCAGACATAGCACTCCCAAATTGGATAAGTTTGTCTGACAAACGTCATATTTTTACTCTTGCTAATCTATAATTAAATTATTACAAATAAAAATATTTTATATTTATAATCCTACGCAGATTAAGCCACCATCCCCTTCTCAAAAACCTCCACAAACTCTTTCATTTTGGCGATAATGCGATCGCCTATGACTCTAGCTTGCAATATACTTGGCCTATTGTCCAGGCATTGAAAAACCTCATCTTTTATGGGCTCTCTACCGCTATAAATGTAGGCATCGATTAAGGCTTTGAATTGGGCTTTGTCTAGGTGTTCTTCTTCGCAGAGTTTACCTAATGCTAGTACTTTTTGCTCTTGCCAGTATTTTTCAAATTCTTCTTCGATGTCATCACCGTCTTTTATGAAAGGCATGTTTTCGTCTATGAATTTCTGGATTAGCTCGCGTTTGCTTCTTAGTTTGATGTCTCCACCTAATAGGTCGATAATGGCTTTTCGTTGGGCTTTCGCATCAGGAGTGTTTTTTCCTTTCATTTGTGCCAATAGTTTCAAAATATAAGCAACGCCAATTTTATCTCTATGAATTAACTCCAACTCAAAATCTATATCGTCCAAAATAGATATTTTCTCTACTTGGATGTCTCGCTTTACTTTTTCGTACAAGTCTAAGTACTTGCTTTTATAATCCTCAAATTCTTGTTCATCAATGAGTAAATCATCCCAATCAAAATCAGTGTAGGATTGCAGCACGTTCATGGTACGCATCAATTTACGGAACGCCTGAACAAATAGTGCTTCGGCATTTTCATCTTCTAAATCATTTACGCTTTGATAGGTTGGTGTAATCTCACGTAAGAACCTTAAGGCCTCATCAAATTTCTCTGCAATTTTCTCGTAATCAGGAATTGTAACTACTTCTATTGCATCTTTATTAGAAAACAATGTAATAGCGTCATCTGTGGCTTTTTTGAGGTTTCTAAAGGATAAAATGTTCCCTTGCGACTTCTGTTCTCCTAGTATTCTGTTTGTTCTTGAAAACGCCTGAATTAAGCCGTGTTGTTTTAGATTTTTATCTACATACAAGGTATTTACTTTCTTAGCATCAAAACCAGTAAGCATCATATTCACGACAATGACAATATCTAAACGGTCTTTTTCGTCATTGAAGTTTTCTTTCTCACGGTCTTTTAATCGCTTGGAAATATCTTTAAAATAGGATTCAAATAATTTAGGATCTTTGGTTGTAAAACTACCGTTATACATTTTGTTGTAATGACCGATATAGGTTTCCAGTTTGTCTCTGCTGTGACTTGATGAGTAACTGCTTTGTGGTTCGGCAGCCATATCAAAATCGTATTCTTCATCAGAGGGAAGGTCGTCTTTTGCATTAGGTGAATCTTCATTAGTACCATAGGTAAAAATAGTCGCAATACGTAAATCGTGTTCTCCCGCTTCTTTCTTCTGCTGGAACAGATCATAATACTGCACGGCATTGTCTATACTACTCACCGTCAAAAGTGCCGAATACTGTTTGTTAAATGTTTTCTGACCGTGATAAACAATAATGTAATCGACAATTTTATCAATACGTTTGGGCGAATCCAGTACTTCCTGCTTGTCTATTTCTTCGACTTCAATATCAATAAAGGAATTACTCTTGTTTTTGTATTTTCCCACGTATTCGATTCCAAAACGCAAAACATTTTCATCCTTAATGGCATCGGTAATCACATATTTATGCAGGCAGTTACCAAATAGATCTTTGGTGGTTCGTTTTCCCTTGTCGTTTTTGGAAGCGTTTTCGGCAAAAATTGGAGTTCCAGTAAACCCGATTAATTGACTTTTATCAAAAAACTTGGTAATGCGTTCATGGGTTTCCCCAAATTGAGAGCGATGGCATTCATCAAAAATAAAGACGATCTTCTTATGACGCAATGGTTCAATACTGTGTTTGAATCGATCTGAAACGGCATTGTTTAATTTCTGGATCGTAGTTAAGACTAGTTTGGTATTATCCGTCAGTTGTCGTACTAAAGATTGCGTATTGTCAGTTACATCAACACTGTCTTTCTTGAAGGCGTTGAACTCATTCATGGTTTGGTAATCCAAATCTTTTCGATCGACTACAAAAACGACTTTGTGAACCTCGGGCATATCCATTACAATCTGACTGGCTTTGAAAGAAGTTAAGGTTTTACCTGATCCTGTAGTGTGCCAAATGTAAGCGTTGTCGTTCGACTGTTTGACTTGCTGAATAATAGCTTCGGTAGCGAAATATTGATATGGACGCAACACCATCATCACTTTGTGGGTTTCGTTGATTACGATATAATGCGCTATCATTTTTCCCAAATGATTGGGATTTAAAAATGCAGCAGCAAAGTCTTTTAACTCGGTTATGTTCTTGTTATTGGCATCAGCCCAAAAGAAGGTTTGTTTGACTGATTGCAGTTTGTTGTTGGCTAAATATTTGGTATTTCCACCATTAGTAATGACAAACAATTGCACGTATTGAAACAAACCGTGATTGCTCCAGAACGAATGAAGTTGATAACGATTGATTTGGTTAAAGGCTTCTTTGATTTCAATACCCGAACGTTTGAGTTCTATTTGCACCAAAGGCAGACCATTGACTAAAAGTGTGACATCAAAGCGGTTCTTGTAGCTTCCTTCCAGACTAATTTGGTTGGTTACCTGATACAAATTAGCATTCCAATCTTCACTATTAAAAAACTGAACATAAAAGGAAGTACCATCTTCCTTTGACAATTGAAAACGATCGCGTAGGGTTTTGGCTTTTTCGAATACATTGCCTTTGGCTAGATGATTCAATACGGCATCAAACTCTTTATTGCTAAAGCTGGTTTTATTAAAAAGTTCTAGTTGGCTTTTTAGGTTTGCCACCAAAGCATCTCCATCTTGGATTTTTACAGATGCATAGCCTAAGCCAATTAATTGCTGGATTAAGTTGTTCTCTAATTGTGCTTCGGATTGATGCGCCATAATTTTATATAAATAATTGCTCAAATACCATTTCTAAGTACTTAGATTAAATTCAGCATCTTTATCAACCAACTGGTTGACATTGATAGTAGGAAGAATAAATTTATTAAATTCTGTACCTTCTGTTTTAGCATGTAAAATCCCTCGAGAAGTTCCGATAGTTAACATGGTTAAATGACAAATGAAGTTTTTAGGAAAAACCACATTGTTGTCTTTTAGAAATGATGTCCAAGTATTGGGTTCAATATTAAAATGACAGCTTACTTGTATTTTAATAAATGTTTTTTTTGACTGTTCAAAAGTGAAAGTAGCAAAAACACCAATTAACTTTTGCTCCTCATTAATTTTAAATTCTAATGAGGTTGTAATATTCAATTCCTTTTTTGATGAATATTTCTCTTCAAATAAAGCAAATTGTTCCGTTTTAATTGCTGCTAAAGCAAAGCCGATAGATTCATTTTCCATTATGCAGTTTGTTCGAAATAGTTATACTTTTCAGAAATAGGGTTGTACTCCATTTTAAATTCTTTTTTAGCCAGCAAAATTTTATCGGCTAGTTTAAATTTTGCTTTTGGAGCAAAGTACCTTTCAGTTGTCGTTTTTACGATTTCCGCGCTATTTTTTTCTTGAATAGTATCATAATACGAGGCTAAAATTGGAATTTTTAAAATGTTTTGAAGTTTTATTTGAGTTTCCAAGGTGAGATTTTCTTGGCCTTTTACTATTTTGGTCACTTGCTGCGGACTTACTTCTAACTTTTCCGCCAATTTTTTTTGAGTCCAATGTAAATCGTCCAAACGATCCAGAACTTTTAAAGCAATATTTTGAGACTCTCTCAACATCGCTCTATTTTTAATTCTATCTTTATTTTTGGCAACTGTATTGGTGTTTTTTGAAGAAACAAATGCGGTTAATTTTTCTATATTACTCATTTTTATTCGTTTATAAGTTCGTAAAAAGAATCAGTATCAAATATGGAGTGCTGCTGTAAATATTCTTTTGCTGTCTTAATTTTTGTTAATTCATTATTTGAATCAGGATGATCTTGCATAGTTTGCGTCATCTTTATGGCGCCACCTGTAATGACAAAACAATTGGTGTCAATTTTAATGGCATAGATTCTAATTCCATTTTTTATAATTTTTCCTTTTTGTAAAGAAAGTATCTTAATCCCTGATTCTGTATCAAAAAGTGTTCTAAAATAAAATTCTAAAGGTTGATTATTTATTGTGATTTCTTCTAATACATCTTGTATTTGTTCCGCATCTTTTAGTCTGTCTTTTACAAATTGATTGATGTTTGCTACGGCATTGTCTTTTGCATATTTTCTAAGATAGCTAACATCTGTCCAATGATCCATTAGCCGATCATACTCATTGTCTACTTCTCCAGCGTAGCGGAAAGCAAATAATGACGGTACAAATATAGTATCTATTTTCATTTAATCAACTTATAGGTTTATTATTTATAACCGTATTAACAATTAGTATTACACAAACAGTTGTTGTAACAATCCTTTTTTCCAAACCTGCGTTTTTTCTATTTGTCCTTGACATTGATTGATTTTTTCATCGATTGCCGATAGAAAATTCGCAATTTTGATTTGTTCTTCAAGAATAGGTAAATTGACTGGCATCTTTTCAAACATTGGTAATCTTAAAGATTTTACTGTTGAGCCGACCGCATGAGAATTCAAGTGATTAGAATTATAACTTATTGAATAAAATAGAAACTTCCCGTTTTGATTTTTAAAATTCATTACTGCATAAGTTCTTTGATGCAAATCAAATTTTCCAATAAAATATTTAGGAATGAATTCTTGACCTTCACCTGGAACAATAATGGCTTCTGTATCGAATAAAAATCTATTACTAGACCTAATATCTTGTGACCTATCAAAAAATGTAAACTCCCCATCTAGATTTGAATCAATCCTATTTGAAGAACCTGTCGTAATTCTTGAAATCTCACCCAACTTTTTCTTTTCCCAATCCGAAAAATCATTTCCATTATCGTCTTTAAAGCGGAGTTCTTGCGAGAAAATTTGCTGCATCACGCCTTTTTTGTATTGCTCTAAAAGGGTTTTCTTTTGTTTTAAGGCAGTTAACTTTTCATCTACTGCCGTTAGGAATGTAGCTATTTTGGTTTGTTCGGGAAGGGAGGGAAGATTTAGTTTTAGATTTTTCATATCTTCGGTATCTAATTTACCAGCACCTATTCCCGTTCCCACAACTTTATCTAAAATTAAATTTTCTTGTGAAGAAAACCATTGATATAAATATTCAGTATTTGACTTATCGTTTACTATAAGTGATTTCAAATCTTGATTAAATGCTACATCTCTTTGTGTTATTCCAATTGGAATTTTATTAAAAAGCATACTTCCTCGAACTAAAAGGAGTAAACTACCTTTTAAGGCTAATTTAGAACCTTTTTTCAAGCCTTCTTCTGTAAGAGTTCTATCTGATTTCGAATAATATTTGCCCTGCATTGAAGTGGCGCTAATCCATGGAATATCGCCATTCCAATATGACTCATTTTCTTTTGAAGGTGTACCTCCTGATTTAAAGGTTACAACATCATCTAATTTAAAATTATCCAGTGTAGTTGAAAACTCAGGGAAGCGCAATTGTGGTTGTCGATTTTCCATGGTTAATTTAGTTTTTGGATGTTAGGGTTTGTGGTCAACGATTGGAGTTGGTTGATGGCTATTTGATTCAGTTTTAAAAGGCGGTCGCTTTGAGAAATTTCCATTCTTATAAATTCGGCATTCATACTTTCTATATTTGCCAAAACCAATAATTGTTCAATAGTAGCTTGGTCTCTAATGTTACCATCGGCAGTTGGATTTTCTGCTCTCCATTGCTTGGCTGTTTTACCAAACAAGGCTACATTTAATACGTCGGCTTCGTTGGCATAAATAAAATGAGCTTGTTCTTTGGTGATATTTTCAGGGATAATAGTCTGTTTTATAGCATCGGTATGAATGCGGTAATTTATTTTAGAAAGCGTTCTATTTAAGTTCCAAGTAAGATTTAATCGGTCGTTTTCATCTTCTTTAAGTCTTTGGAATTCTTTGATTAGGTAAATTTTGAATTCGGCACTAATCCACATTCCAAACTCGAAGGCTAAATCTTTATGCGCATAAGTACCTCCATACCTTCCTGCTGTAGCTTTCAAACCAATTGCATTGGTTTTTGCTACCCATTCTTTTACACTTAATTTATAATTATTTAAACCTGCTTGACTTTTAATTATGGCAAATTCGCCATAATTAAAATTAGGATTATATATGCTTTCCCAAATTCCTAAAAACTCTACTGTATTTCTATTTCGCAACCAATCTGAAATAAAAAAATCGCCATCTTTAGCCTCTAACATATTTGTTAGAGAAATGTAATCTTGATTTTCAAATTTTAGAATTGTTATTTCTAAGCCTTGTACATTAATGGTTTTGTTTTTTGCCATATTTAATTTTTATTAAACGCAGTTGTTAAGTAATCCTTAATAACATCGAGCTTGAAAAATTTTACGGGTTTATCAGAATTTGCAATGTGCAAATTTTGCACATTGCTTTTTTCGTTCAATTCATTTTCAGAAAAAATATTGTTTATGTGCTTTGTAATTACAGTCCTGTCTTTTCTAAAAAGTTCTGCCATTTGCGCTTGTGTAAGCCAAACCGTTTCATTTTCGAGGCGAGTTTGAATTTTAGTTTCACCATCTTCCGTTTGGTACAATAATATTTGACTTTCCATATTAAAAAGGAGTTACAATATTCAATTCAGCACAAAAAGAAGCAATTGTTTTATCGGTTGCACTAATATGTTGGTCAACGGCTTTAAGTTCCTTTGCAATAGCATTAATATCAATGCTTTCTTCGGCTTCAAAAGTATCTACATAACGAGGAATATTCAAGTTGTAATCTTGTGAAGCAATGAAATCAAGGGTCGCAATTTTGCTGTATTTGTCTTCTTCGGTTCGGTTGCTGTACGTGGAGATAATTTTAGAAATATGTTCGTCTAACAGTACATTTTGGGTTTTTACTTTGTCAAAATGTTGGCTGGCATCAATAAACAAAACATCTTTCGGGTTTTGGCGTTTTTTTTTCAATACCAAAATACAAGTTGGAATCGAGGTTCCGTAAAAGATATTCGCTGGCAAACCAATCACGGCATCCAGATAGTTTTTGTCTTCGATTAAGTATTTACGAATGTGACCTTCGGCACCACCACGAAACAAAACACCGTGAGGCAAAACAATCGCCATTGTTCCGTTATCTGCCAATTGATGCACCATGTGTTGTACAAAAGCAAAATCGGCCTTACTACTAGGTGCTAGTTTACCATAAGCCGAGAAACGCTCATCTGTCATAAACAAAGGACTAGCGCTCCAGTTAGCCGAGAAAGGAGGATTAGCTACAATGGCTTCAAAACGCTGGTCAATGTGTTGTGGTCGCTCTAAGGTGTCTTCATTCTTGATGTCAAAACGCTTGTAGTGTACGTCGTGCATGATCATGTTCATACGACAAAGATTGTAGGTCGTAGGGTTCATCTCCTGCCCGTAAAAAGCACTAACGTCTTTGACTTCTTTGGCAACACGTAACAATAGCGAACCAGACCCGCAAGTAGGATCATATACACTCTTTAGTTTGTCTTTGCCTACGGTTACCAGTTGCGCCAAAATGCTGCTTACTTGTTGAGGCGTGTAAAATTCACCAGCTTTCTTTCCTGCGCCACTAGCAAACTGCCCAATAAGGTATTCGTAAGCATCACCAAGTACATCGCTGTCTGTATTCTCTAAATCGAAATCAATTTCATCAAGATGCGTCAGCACCTTTACAATTAATTCGTTTTTATCACTCTCTGATTTTCCTAATTTATGAGAAGTTAGATCTAAGTCAGAAAACAAGTTTCCAAAATCTTCTTCACTTTCTGATCCCATCGTACTTTGCTCGATGTGCGTGAGTACTTTGGCTAGATCTCCCAAGATGAAGTTGTTCTTTCCGCCAGCATTTCCTCTTTTAGCCAATTCCGAAAACAGCTCTGTTGGTTCTAATGAGAAGCCAAGTTTGTCGATAGCTAACTGTTTAACTTCTTGCATCAACAGCGCTTCATCAGGATGCCCAATAACATCTTGAAAAGTCAATCCGTCTGGTTGTAGTATTTGGTTAGCGTATAGATCCATTTTAGTACTCAAGTACTTGTAGAAAATGAAACCTAATATGTAATCTCTAAAATCATCAGCGTCCATTTTGCCACGTAGGGTATTTGCAATGTTCCAGAGTTGTTGTTCTAATTTTTGTTTTTGTTCAGCTGCCATTAATCGTATTACTTCATGTTTATTTTAGAGTTCTAAGATAGTATAATTGACCAATAAAGCTCAGTTAAACCAGTAAGTTTTAAGAGACTTTATTTTCTTTCTTAGTTCAATTGTAAATAAACGTTGATTAAAGGTTTTTAGCAATACCCAGTTTTAGTGATATTTATAAAGTGTATGCAAGTAAATCATAAAGTTTATCAAAGGTGTTTTATGAAAAATAATGAGACTGACCACTTCATTTCCAATACTGTTTGTGAGAACGAATAATTACTACATCTATTACTTAACCTTTAGATCATATCATTAAAACCATACTGTTATTGTTAATAACCTTTCAATCAGAGCTGATCGTAAAATGGAATTTAAATTAAAGACATTTGAGCAAAATAGTTCCAATTCTAAGAGACTAACCTTCGACAAATATTATAACAAAGTTAGGTAATGGGCTTCAGTTCGCTAGCAAAAAATTCCCCCATAAATACTCGGGTTCCCCTCCCTTTATTGCGTTGCTTTTTGCACTCGCTCGCCCATGACCTTTCGAGTTCCATTATTAATCTTTAATTATAGAAATCATGGAAAATCATGCTAAAAATCCAAATTGGGGTACTGTTTCAGAAATCCAACTGTATTACAAATCAAAAGTAAAAGCAGCAGAACGTCCTCTAATCACATCCTCTAAATCTGCGTATGAAATTGCACTACAGATTTGGAATCCCAATACAATTGAATTCTTTGAGGAATTTAAAATCTTACTATTAAACAACAGTAATAAAGTACTAGGTGCTTATGAAATATCATCAGGAGGTATCACTGGAACCGTAGTGGATGTAAGATTGATATTTGCCGCAGCTCTAAAAGCAAATGCCACTGGGATCATTATGATTCACAACCATCCCTCAGGTAAACTAATCGCCTCAGAAGCTGACAAGCAAATTACTGCGAAAGTTAAAGCAGCCAGTAAGCTTCTTGATATCCAATTACTAGATCATTTAATCATTACTCCAGAGAGCTATTATTCATTTACTGACGAAGGGGCTTTATAGCCCCTTTTTTTATGTTAAATGTAAGAAGGATACAATCTTTTAGAGTGGCTGTCTTGCATCTGCAAGATAAAAGAGATCAGAAAGATAAAAATAATGCGGTCAATTTATAAAATAATATAAACACCGCTACAATGACCCAACCATTTGATTCTAAATCAATATAAGTGCCATTCCTCTTTGAATTATTCTATCAAATTCAAAACTTTTAAAATCTAAAGCATTTTGTATTCGCAACTTTCTGAAGCTATGATCCTGCTCAGATATATTGTTCAGGTACGTACAATGTTAAATCTTGATCTTCAAGGATGAGCGTTTTCTATAAACACTGATAGCTCCAAAATTTTAGCCACTTTTATCAATATTTATTACTTTAAGTTTGCTTTTCATATTGATTGCTTTGATTGTAAAGTGCTGGATACTTATTCTCTGTCAGCATCTGGTTAAAAGAAGATCAAATGTATTACTTGATTTATCAAATGCACTATATAAATAATATCAGAATCCATTCACTTTTATAAGTTTCGTCAATTCTCTAGCTCATACCTACACAACATTTCCTTTTCTTCATCCGTGACGTAATAAATAGCGCAAACTTATATTCCCAACGGTAGATTGTTGAATAATCAACCTAAACTCATAGCCTTTTTAATATTCCTTCCACATATATATCACTAAAAGTAAACCTAAGTCTAAAATAAATAGCTTGAAGAGTGACAGACTTTAGATAGCAAAGATTTTTAATATTGATTAACTATTTAATTTTAAATTCTATAGATAAATGTTACTATTGTATACGACAAATCCTAGAATAATCATTTTAACCTTTTATTTTAAGTGTTTTTTCTTTCTTTTACTTAGCTCTAAAATAATAAAGAAGTACCTTTCGAGGATAGATTTTTATTTGAGTCAGAGATCTTTTGTAAATTACGAACCACTCAATCTTTAATTAAACTTCTAACGCATATCCTCCTTTAAACCCATTTAACCTTAAAAACTATCTAGTTATTACTTTTTACTTAGTAGAGTTAAAAATTTAACGTAATTTCACTTCGTCTTAAATTAATTTTAATAAGGCATTTTGATTACTAATACACACTACATTAATGTACATACTATTCTAGATAGTAATACCCCACGCTAGGAACAATAAAATGAATTACATTGAACGTAAACCAATTGATTTAAAAGATTCCTGTTAGATTCAATTTAAAATCACAATTTACAAAAGACTCATAAATTATATGATGACTAAAATATTAATTTTAGAATGCCCTACTATCGATATAAATTTTATATTCCGTGAATTAGATCGTGACGGATTTAACTATACAGCTAAAAATATCAAATTATTAAATCACTTTGAAAATGGTCTAAGTAATTACAATCCTGACATCATATTCTCTGGGTATTCTTTATTGGGTAATAATGGAAAGGAAGCACTCAAAATAAGTCGTAACTGGTATTCTTCAACTCCTTTAATTCTTATTGCAGATCATATTGAGGTAGAAAACTGTATAGAACTTATAAAAAAAGGGGTTTCCGATATTATATTAAGACAAAACATATCTTCTTTAACTCAAAAAATTTCCAAAGCATTAACCAAAACTGCGACTGTAAATTTTAATATTTTCTCTAATCAAGAAGAAAAATATCTTAAGGAAAAAGCAAAATACAGTAGCTTAACCGAGAACAGTCGAGACGCAATTTTTCTTACGCTAAAGGATGGCCCAATACTTGAAGCTAATCCTGCCGCATGTCAAATCTTTAAAATGACTGAAGAGGAAATTTATAAAACGGGAAGATTAGGTCTTGTAGATCCTAACGATCCTTATTTACCAGTACTTATAGAAGAGCGTGATCTCAGAGGACTTGCAAAAGGTGAACTCAACTTTAAACGAAAAGATGGTACGTCGTTTCCAGGCGAAATAACCACAGTAGTATTTAAAGATGTATGGGGCCGTGATATGACTTCCATTACAATCAAAGATTTAACAGAATATAAAAAGGACCAACAGGAATTAGCCGCAAGTAATATCCTGATGCAAGAATCTCTAAATGGCCTCAATAAAATAATGGATTCATCTTTGGACTTAATATGCTCCATTGATGAAGAGAAAAGGTTTGTAAACGTAAGCGCTGCTAGTAAAAGTTTATGGGGATATGAACCCCACGAATTAATTGGTGAAAAGTATATCCATTTTATATATATTGAAGATCATAAAATTACTAATAATACTTATGAAGACATAACGAATGGCACCCCTGTGACTATATTCGAAAACCGAATTAATCATAAAGATGGAAGTATTGTTAACATGCTGTGGAGTGTACAATGGGATGATGATGAGAAATTACTCTACTGTACAATCAAGGATATATCGGAGAAAAAAAAATTAAAGAAAGCCTATAAAGTAGAAAGGGATAGATTTTTAGACATGTATAATTTGTCGCCAGCATGTATGGGAATTTTAAAGGGGCCTAACCACATACATGAACTTACAAATCCATTGTATTTAAAATTCATCAATAAAAAGAACGTTATTGGTAAGTCAATAATAGAAGTATTGCCAGAGCTAAAGAACCAAGGCTTTATTAAGCTATTAGACGACGTTTACAATACAGGCATACCGTTCATCGCTAACGAAATGTTAGTGCAGTTAGACTTTCATGGTAAAGGATTACTTGCCGACAGATATATGAATTTTATCTACCAGCCCCACAGAGATGCCTACGGAAAAATTGATGGTATATTTGTATTTGCGATAGATGTTACCGAACAGTTATTGTCACGCATGAAAATTGAAGAAAGTGAAAAACTATACCGACAACTGATAAAAGAATTACCTGTTGCGGCCTACTCTTGCGATGTGGACGGAAAAATAACACTCTTTAATAAGGCAGCGGCTATTTTATGGGGCAGAGAGCCACAAATAGGAATAGACTCATGGTGTGGTTCATGGAAGGCTCTAAGTACCGATGGTCAAGAAATCCCTTTAGAAATGTACCCAATAGCAGTTGTGTTGAGAGAAGGTAAAACAATGACCGGAAAGGAAATCATTATCGAACGTGAAAATGGCGACAGAAGATATGTCCTTCCCCATGCCGTTCCGTATATTGATCAATCAGGTAAAGTGACTGGCGCTGTAAATTTGCTAACCGATATCACTGAAAGTAAAGCAATACAAAAGGCATTAGAAGAACATAATATGGAGCTCTCTTTTCAAAACCTAGAGAAAGTAAAAAGAGCTGCTGAATTAAATATTGCCAATAAAGAACTTGCTTATCAAAATTGTGAAAAAGAAAAACGAGCCGAAGAGTTAATTCTGACTAACATTGAGCTTCTCAAGACAAACAAAGAATTAGACCGTTTTGTATACAGTATTTCACATGATTTACGAAGCCCCTTAACTTCAGTACAAGGAATTGTTTCAATAATCGAAGATGAAAGTGAAGATCCTGCTACTCTAAAACATATTCAGATGATCAAGAATAGCATTGAAAGATTAGATGAATTTATCAAAAAGATTTTAAGCTACTCACAAAATAATAGAACGGAGCTAGATATTGAGACCATATCAGTCAAAAAAACCATTTTGAATATTGTTGATTGCCTTCAGAATATGAAGCAAGCAAATGGTATTCATTTTGAAATTGACGTGCAAGAGCTGTCCCCCTTCAGCACTGATAAGTTACGATTTAATACGATAGTGGAAAACCTAATTTCAAATGCTATTAAGTATCACAAAATGAGCGGTACAGAAAGGTTTATTAAAGTGAAAGCTATTGTAAACGAACAAGTGCTGCAATTAGAAATAGCTGATAATGGAATAGGAATTCCGTTACAACATCAAGAAAAAATATTTGATATGTTTTTTAGAATATCTAGTAAGTCAGAAGGCTCTGGAATTGGCTTATACATAGTAAAAGATACAATCGAAAAATTAGAAGGCTCCATTAACATCTTATCGCAGCCAAAAGCTGGTACAACTTTCAAAATGAATCTTAAAAATTTTAAAATATGTTAAAATCAAAATTTAAAAGAGTATTGCTTATTGACGACAATACTATTGACATTTATTTAACTTCCCGAATTATCACTAAATATAATTTTGGACAGGAAATTGACCAGTACACATCACCCATTAAAGCTTTGCAGTATTTAAAGGAAAACCAGAATGATATTAATGAATTACCTCAAATAATTTTTGTAGACATATATATGCCTATAATGTCAGGATTCGAATTTATGGAAGAATATGATAAATTATCATCAGTACTAAAAAAGCATTGTAAAGTCTATATTGTTTCCTCATCTATTGACGATAATGATATGAAACGAGCGAACGATGATTCAAATGTAGTTGCTTTCCAGGTAAAAATTATTACAAAAGAGTTTCTAAGTAGTATTGAATAAATCTTCTACGACTTCAGCCTTGTATGTAGTCAAAAAATAATCAACGCAAAAATATGATCCAAATAAATGCCTTAGTTATAAACGAAAATAAAGATACTTTAAGACTTTTAGAAAAGTTTATTGAAGAAAACTTTATGATTATGAAAATAATTGGGTATACTACTACAATAATCGAGGGAATAAATTTGATTAAATTAAAAAAACCTGATGTCATTTTCTTAGACGTAATATTTAAAGATGATTCTTTTTTTGAAATGCTAGATCAACTAGAGTTTAACACTCCGAAATTAGTCTTTATATCGGAACACGAACATTATGCTGTGAAAGCTTTTAAACATAATGCTATTGATTTTATTTTAAAACCAATAGAGTTCAACAACATTATTTTAGCTTTATATAAAGTAATAAAAAGAATTAAAATGGAACACAGTTATCAAGATGAAAAAATAAACAATATCAACGTTATAAATGCACAAAACCAAACTAATAACTATGTCGCGGTTGCATCATTAGATAAAATTGAGTTGATTCATATGTCAGAAATTATTTTTTGCAAAGCAGAGGGAAGATATACCACTTTTTATCTTATAGGTGGAAAAAAAATAATGTCAAGTAGAAATCTAGGAGAGTACAGTGCCGTACTTGACAATAATTACTTTTTTAGAATTCATCATTCTTATATCATTAATCTTCGCCAAATCACAAAAATTTCAAAAAAAGACGGATATTTTTGCGAGTTTACAAATGGAATTACATTACCAGTCGCTAAAAGACGACAAGAAGATTTTAACAAATTTATAAAACTTAAGGAGTAATAGATATAAAAGGCTTACATTCTTTCTTATAAAAAATTAATATTTAGTTTAGTCAACTACCCTAATAATTAATAAGTAAAGTCTACTACACATATTCAATTAATTTGGGCTGTATTATTGAAAACTAGTATCTATTGTAACATTTAAATCTTAAAAAAAATAAAATGCAACGAAAAAGCAGTTACCATTTTCGCTTCCGTTTAAACTAATAAAAAAAATCATGATAGACCAATTACAATCAAAATTTGAAAGAGTGATGATCATTGATGACAACAGTACAGATCTCTATATTTCATCCCGCATAATTATTAAAAATAATTTCGGGAAAAAAGTCTTAGAATATTCCTCGGGAAAAGAAGCATTGAAATACCTACGGGATCATCAGGAAAAGATCCAACTATTACCACAGATAATTTTTGTAGATATATACATGCCTTTAATGTCTGGATTTGATTTTTTGGACGAATACAACAAATTATCTTCCACTGTAAAAAAAAAATGTCAAGTATTTATAATTTCATCGACTATAGATGACTTAGACATCTCCCGCGCACGTAAAGAACTAAATGTTGCTTTCTTCCAAGTAAAACCCATTACTAAGGAATTCCTTAACAAGATTATTCCAGACTAAACCAACACAATTTAAAAATAACTTCCCTAGCGAAATTTGAAACATTTATTACGAAATATAAATTTAGCTCATCATTTTGCCATCAACAAAATAAGTGTTGGAGCTGTTTTTTTATGAAAATATACCCTCTTTAAGTCTGAAGTTTTTATTGCAAATTATTAATATTATCCCTATAAAATTACGTATTATCTGGATAGCTGTAATCCGTTTACATAATTTATAATTATTAATTCAGGTATCTAAAAAAACCAATCTCTATGGTCCTTATTATATAGAATTTGAAGTCCAAAATAGATTTACTTTAAATTAGAAGCTCAAAAAAAAGCTATTTAACTTCAATATATTTACTTATGTATTTTAACGGATCGTTATAAAATTGCTTAAAACTGCTGTCTTTTTCAATTTCACTATAGCCATACCCATATCCGTAATTATACTTATATCTAAAATTAGACTTGTTTTGTATTCCATTCAAAACATAAACCATATTCGGTAATTTACTATCTTTATTTATCTTTTTAGAATACTTCAAAAGCTCTCTTTCTGTATAATTAAACCGTGTTACATAAATCGATAGGTCAACCAAGGGTGAAATTAAAAAGGTGTCATTTACATAAATTGTGGGCGCAGAGTCGACAATAATATAGTCAAATTCACTCTTAGCCTCATCAATTAAACTATCTAGGCGTCCATTTGAAAATAAATAAGAGGGATTAGGAGGGATTATACCAGCAAAAAGTACCTTTAAAGGTGCACTAGAGACTCCCTTCTTAACAATCAAATCTCTCCAGTTAATATTCACATCACTTAAGTAACTCGATAATCCTTTTTCGGAGCTTTCCATTTGTAAAGCATAACCAATTTTAGGTTTTCGCATATCTGCCTCTACCAATAAAACCTTTTTATCATAACTTGAAAGTGCTAATGCTAAATTGCTAGCAATAAAAGTTTTGCCTTCACCCATTATCGATGAAGTAACTAAAACAACATTTCCTAGCCCATCATCTTTTTTTAACGGAAGCGAAAAATTAACATTCGATGTTAATGTTCTGAAGACCTCAGCATGAATTGACCTGTCGTTCTTATCTTTAAACACATTAAATCCTTCGAAAAATGGAATTTCTGCAATAATTGGCACTTTAGGACTTAAAACCTTTATTTGGTCTATATATTTAATCCTTGTATCAAAAAGAAAATAAATATACAAAAAAGCAAATGGAATAAATAAGCCTGCCACTAATGCTGCTAAATATAAAACACTCTTTTTTGGTGCTATAGGACTTATACCTGAACTAGCATAATCAATTATTTTTACTGAAGGAGCCGTAACTGCATAAGAAATTGCTGATTCTTCTCTTTTTTGTAATAAAATTAAATATAGGTTCTCTTTTATTTGTTGCTGTCTTTCAATTCCTCTAAGAACCTTTTCATTCATAGGTAAATTCGCCACCAAACCATTAGATTCCCTGTAATTATTTTTTTCTTGTAATAGAGCTACATTTAATTGTTGACTATAAGTTTTAATCGATTGATTAATATTATCTTTTAAAGTTATAATTTGAGACTCTACGTATTTCATACTAGGGTTCTCCTCTCCGGCAGTTTTTAATAATTTATCCCTTTGTAATACTAAAGTGTTAAAATCATTAATTAAACTATTTAAAATCAGATTATCTAAGCCTATATTGGCAGGCAATATAGAAAACCTAGTTTTACTATTTAATGCATCTTTTAGTAAATTAGACAAGGCAATTTGCGTCTCTACCTTAAAAACACCTTCACTGGAAGAAGCTTTTGTTTCCACATTTACTTTAGTGTCAGCTTCTATGAAAGTTAAATTATTCGAGCGCTTATACTCTTTTTTCTGAGTTTCAATACTATCAAGTTCGTGAGTCAAAAATTTAAATCTTGAATCAATAAATTCAACTGTTTTTTTAGAAACTAATTGTTTATCATTAATCCCATCTTGATTAAAATTTTCAATAATTTTATTAATAAATGCTTCCGATTTGTTGGTATTTACATCTTTAATAGAAACAGATAATACTTCACTCTCTTTCCCAACAGCCTCTACATTTAATTTCTTCATCGAGCTTTCCAGTTCACTTCGAAAACATGAAATTACAATAATATATTCAGTACTTTCTGCCCCGCTATCAGAGCCAAGTTTCGATTCAATTAAAAGTTCATGACCTTCAACTATCGCTTTTACGTCATTACCCTTTAGAAAGATATTCTTTCCATTAGTATTAATTAGATATCCATCTATATCAGTCGTAATCTTAAATGAAAAAGTCTCAAAAATAGAATCGTTATTAGCCAAAGAACTTACTCTTATACTTGTATTCCACAGCTCCGTATTTCTAAATTTTCCCTCAGAAAAATACCTAGTAGTTAAATTTAGCTCTCTAATAATAGGCTCAAATAAACGCTTTGAGTTTAAAACTTCTATTTCATTCTCTAGGTTTATCTTTGAATTACTCCCCATTAAGGATAAAAAATCACTGGGTAGTTTTAAACTTTTATCATCTCCTACTATTTTTATCTTCGAAACTGTAAGAAAGACAGGGTTCTTATATTTTATATAAAAAAAACATACTATAAAAGATAAAATTATTGTTAATATGAATAGCTTCCAATAAAACATATATTTAAAAAGCTCTGATTTAAAGTTTGTTTGATCATTAAGGTTATTTTTTGGCATGATTATTTTTTAAGTAGTAAATAAGTTGTTAATAACAATGAGATTAAAGAAACTACTGTTCCTGTATTCCCTATTATTCCACCAGATTTAATTTTAGAGTAATTTGGGTTTACAATTATGACATCATTTTGCTTAATAAAATAAGCCTCTGAATCAAACCATTTAGTCGAAGTCAGGTCAATATGAATGATGTTTTTAACTCCGTTTTCTTGGCGGATTAATAGTACATCATTTCGCTTACCATTTATTGTTAAATCACCAGCCAAACCTAAGGCCTGCAGAAGCGTAAGATTTTTTTCTAAAAACGAATATGTTCCTGGAACCTTAACTTCTCCCAAAATTGTTACTTTTGAATTCAAGTTCCAAACAACTACATTAGGATTTTTCAAATGCCCCTCATTAATTAATTTAGTGCTCAAATATGACTCTAAATCACTTGTAGACTTATCAGTTACGGCAATAACTCCTAAAACTGGCAAAGTAATATTCCCCTCATTATTTACAAGAAACCCTTTCAATTTTATACCTTCAGATGTAGTAGGGGTACTAGTAGTACTCTGTAAAAGGTCTGCGTTATAAACTCTAGATGATTCTATATCTAGTGAACTAATTCTAACGGAAATTATGTCATTCGTCTCAATTTTTTGATCCATAGGCAAATGAGAAATAAACTCTATTTTATCAGGAGATTGGAAATACAAAACATCTTTCTTGGTCGTACAGGAAACAAAAACACTTTGTCCTATATACAGAAGTATAAAAAAAGTAAACACCTTAATTAATCGAATTCTCATTTCTTTTATAGATATAATATGGGGGATTATGAAAATAAATAATCCAGTAATGACTACTATCAATAGTTGGACATTTACTGATAAATCCGTTATTAAAAAGGACACGAAAACCAATAAAAATGTAGCCATTCCTACGTATAAAGATATTTGCCAATGGTTAAACCCTAGACTTAGAAAGCGGTGATGAATGTGGTTTTTATCCGCTAAAAAAGGGCTCTTTTTTAACACGAAAACTCGAATCATGAAAATTCGTAGTGTATCCAGTAAAGGATAAAAAAAGAGTGAAATTATAATGATAGGAGAGATTATTACTGAACCATTAAAGAAAGGGGAATTTGAAAATGACAATAAGGATATACTAAGATATGCGATCAGAAAACCAACAATCAACGATCCAGTATCTCCCATAAAAATCTTTCTTTTATTAGAAAAATTATAATATAAGAACGAAAGCAAGGCAGCAACTAAAGAAAATGAAACTGTAGCTAGGTATATTTCCCCAAGCGCATAGAAAATAATCCCTGAAACAATTGAAAAAATTATCGCAATCACACCTGCCAAACCATCAATCCCATCGACGAGATTGTAGGCATTAATAATTACTAAAAAAGTAAAAAGAGTAACTAAGACAGAAGAAAGATATCCAATGGAGTTTATAGTAAACATTCCATGAAAACTATCAATTCTAAGCTCCGTGACAAATATTATGAAAAGAGAAGCTATTAATTGGCCTGTGAATTTAGTTCTAGCTGATAAAACAAGGATGTCGTCTTTAATTCCCAAGAAGAACAACATGATTAGCGAACCTATTAAGGCAGGAAATATTTCATTTTGGTATATCGACCCATATAGCGACAAAGCTAAAGTAACTCCTATAAAAATACCCACACCTCCTAAAGTAGGAGTTTTTCGCGAATGTGAACTCCTCTCATTTGCATCAACCATTAATTTCTTTTGATAGCATAACGATATAATGACTGGGAATATCACAAAACTTGAACTCAAAGAAAGAAGAAAAGTTATTAAAATCCAATAATCTTGCTTAAAATTTTCTGATAAATACTTTACAATTTCTAGCACTTCTATGTTTTAAAATGGGTTAAAAGGCGAAATTATATTGATTTAATTACACTTTATTATTATAAGTAATAAGTGGTATGTATAGGTTTATAAATGCTTTAAAATGTTAAAAAAAAATAGTAAACATACGCAATAGCGTATTAACGAAAATTAAATTTCACTTATTAACCTTAAACTGCCGATTAAATGCAAAAGTCAACGTTTAATTAATGCCGCAAAAGTTTTTAGAAGTTAGAAAACCATTAACATAGTTTTGCTTACAAAAATTACTTAATAATGCCCTGCTGTTCTACCTATTATAAGCCTCAGCAAGAGAAAAAAGCCACTATCGTTATAAAAATGGATTTTGAATCCTATATACCTTATGCGTTCAGCTCTCTGAAATTAGAAAATGGTTTGACATGGAAAATAAAGGGTGTTACTATTAATTAAATCCTATGTTTTTGGAAATTGTAGATTATGAAAATCTAAATAAAGTTTTTGGAAAATCAGAGGTAATATCTGATAATGAATTTATTCAATAGCACTATGGATTATAAAATAAGTATCGCGCCATAAAAGTTACAAATTGTACACTGCAATACATTCTTACCCCTCAAGGTTTTGAGGATAAAAAAGTTGAAATTAAAAAAATGGAAACTAAATGTATTACCGTAAACATGGATCAGATAGGGGTACTAATTACGATTTATCAATAAAGTCAATTTATAATGCAGAGCTTCCTTTAATATAATAGGTCTGGTGAAGTTGTAGTAAGGAATATTTTTAATGATCTAAATAGGGTCGCTTTTTTGTTAAAAAACAAAAGAAAACACTACTAAAACCACAAATTAATTTTCAATTTAAATGAAGAAAATACTAATTGTATTTGGCACAAGACCAGAAGCTATAAAAATGGCGCCTCTAATTAAAGAGTTTAAGAAACATACTAATATTTTCGAGACAAAAATATGCGTCACGGCTCAACATAGAGAAATGTTGGACCAGGTTTTAGATTTTTTTGAGGTAATTCCAGATTACGATTTAGATCTAATGAAGACAAATCAAAATCTGTTCGATTTAACAGCAAAAATCATTACCAATATGAAACCTGTCCTTGATGATTTTAAGCCAGATTTTGTATTTGTTCATGGAGACACTACTACCTCAATGGCTGCTAGTATTGCTGCATATTATAGCGGAATTAAAGTCTGTCATGTCGAAGCTGGCTTAAGGACATTCGATAAAAACTCCCCATTCCCAGAAGAAATGAATCGACAGATAACGGGGCGTATATCTGATTATCATTTTGCACCTACAAGTACATCGAAAGAAAATTTGCGTATTGAAAACATTCCTGAAGAAAGAATTTTAGTGACAGGAAACACTGTTATTGACGCCTTGTTACAAAGCGTAGATAAAGTGAATAACAATCCCAGCACATTAATAAAATCTATTTCAAAAACAATTGGAAACAGCGAGATCATCTTAGTTACGGGTCACCGTCGTGAGAATCATGGAGAAGGCTTTATTAGAATTTGCGACGCCTTAAAAAAAATTGCAAAAGACAACAAAGGACGTTTTATTATTTACCCTGTTCACCTTAACCCTAAAGTACAAGAACCTGTCCGATTAATTTTATCAGAAGTGACAAATATTTTGTTAATAGCCCCACTAGCCTATCAAGATTTTATTTGGACGATGAATCGAGCTAAGCTTATTATAACCGACAGCGGAGGCGTTCAAGAAGAGGCGCTAAGTTTAGGTAAACCAGTTTTAGTAATGAGAGATACGACCGAAAGGCCAGAAGCCGTTGAAGCAGGGACGGTTCTATTAGTAGGCACTGACACAGAAACGATTGTTACCGAAGCCTTAAGTCTTTTAAACAATCCAGAACGTTTACAAAGCATGAGTCAGTTGCATAATCCTTATGGTGATGGATACGCTTGCGAGCGTATTGTAAATTTCA
Organism: Flavobacterium weaverense; assembly: GCF_003688495.1. Taxonomy (GTDB): domain Bacteria; phylum Bacteroidota; class Bacteroidia; order Flavobacteriales; family Flavobacteriaceae; genus Flavobacterium; species Flavobacterium weaverense. The sequence continues at coordinate 172,963 of NZ_REFH01000011.1, forward strand.
TCTCAGAACTACAGAACTAAATAAAGTCATCAGCCGATGATGGATATGTACGTATCAAAAAAAAAAAAACGTCTGGAGGACTATCTATTATATAATGAAATAGGACAAAAATACATCGAGAACCATTTTCGTAAATAAGAATAAAACTATTAACTCTAAACGTGTTAAAAGAAAAGAAAAATAAAACAGATAAAATAGCAATGACACAGTCAGAAGTAGTAATGATAGGTTTAGGTTATATTGGTTTACCTACCGCAGCTTTAATAGCGTCGAACAACATCCAAGTTCACGGAGTAGATATTAACCAAACCGTTGTTGATACAATAAATAAAGGTCAAATACATATTATAGAACCTGAATTAGATGTTGCAGTAGCAAATGCTGTAAAAATGGGTTATCTTAAAGCAGCAACAACACCAATTATTGCAAAGAACTATTTAATTGTTGTACCCACGCCTTTTAAAGGAAAAAACGAACCAGATATTTCATTTGTAGAAGCCGCTACTATGGGAGTAATCCCCATATTGAAAGAAGGAGATCTATTTATTATAGAATCAACTTCACCAATTGGGACTACTGAAAAAATAAAAAATTTAATTTATAGTGAACGTCCAGAATTAAAAGATCTACTACACATTGCTTACTGTCCAGAACGAGTTTTACCAGGGAATGTTATGCATGAATTAGTACATAATGACAGAGTTATTGGCGGAATAGATGAAAAATCTACACTAATAGCAGCTCAGTTCTACGCAAGGTTTGTCAAAGGAAAGCTACATCACACTAATGCTAAAACTGCCGAAATGTGTAAGTTAGTTGAGAACTCATCACGAGATGTTCAAATCGCATTTGCAAACGAGCTTTCCCTAATTTGTGATAAAGCAGGAATTAACACTTGGGAATTGATTAATCTAGCGAATAAACATCCAAGAGTAACTATTTTACAACCTGGCTGCGGTGTTGGAGGACATTGCATTGCAGTTGATCCTTATTTTATTGCTGCTGATTATCCTTTAGAATCAAAAATAATAAGTGCTGCCAGAGAGGTAAATAATTATAAATCTTTTTGGTGTGCAGAAAAAGTTCAAACGGCCAAACTTGCTTATGAGTTAAAATACGGAAAAAAACCTAGCATTGCTTTAATGGGCTTAGCTTTTAAACCAAATATTGATGATCTAAGAGAATCTCCAGCGAAATATATTGCTCAAAAAATACTCCACAATGATAATAACGGCGAATATTTCATTGTTGAACCAAATATCAGTGAACATAAAGTCTTTAAACTATCAAATTATATAGAAGCTGCTTCATCTGCTGATATAATTGTTTTCCTAGTAAATCACAAAGAATTTAAAAATTTAGAAATTGCTAGCGACAAAATCATATTGGATTTTTGTGGATCATTAAACGAGTAAATAGTTTTATTACGTTTTTACAAATCTGTCAATTCAAAGAGATGTATTATATCTTCAAGATTTAAAATAATAAAATATCAAAAACACATGATAAAACAGATTTCGAAAAAAATATTAGGGATACATAATATATATTACCTTATAAATTTAAGATTATTGTTATTAAACTTCAAAGAAGATTTAAAATTATTTATGAGATATTCTACGGTTTTTAGAGCTAATAATTTTAAGAACAAAGAGGCTCTAATAATATTAGCGTATCACAGCATAGAAAAAGGCTTTTTATTTAAAAAAATTAAGCCACAATTTGCTAAACACAGAGTAATTAAACTACATAGTTTACTTTCAGACAAACAAATTATTAGTACAATCGCTTCTAGCCAGATAGAGGTCGCATATAGGGTCATGTGTCAGTACTATGAAGTCCATGAAGATCTAAAAACAAATATCAGCGAGTTTTATACCCAAGAACAATATGATTTTTATAAATCGTTAATAGGATATAAAAACAAATCACTTTTTAACAGCGTAGTGGAGTATAATAGATCTGAATTCTATAAAAAAAACAATGAAGATTTTGAGAGTTTTTCTTGGTCTAGAAAGAGTGTTAGGAATTATACCGGTGCAAAAATCGAAAGAAACTTAATTGAGAAAGCAATATCTCTTGCTTCAAATGCTCCTTCAGTATGTAATAGACAGGCATCAAAAGTATATCTGATAGAAAATAAATCTAAAATTGACGAAATATTAAAAATTCAAGGTGGTTTTACAGGATATTCAGAAAATGTAGTGCAATTGCTAATTGTTACATCTGATAGAAATTACTTTTATACTGTCGGTGAACGCAATCAATTTTATATTGATGGAGGGATTTTTTTAATGAATCTCTTATATGCATTACATTTTTATAAAATTGCAAATTGTCCTGCAAATTGGGGCAAACTTATTCGTGATGAAAAACTATTACAAAACTATGTCACTCTTCCACAATCTGAGAAAATAATATGCATGATACCTGTTGGAGTAGCTCAAAATGAATTTAGGATTACTTTGTCAAAAAGGAGAAGTCTTAAGGAGATTTTTAAGGTCATTGATTAATCCGAGAAATTAAAACATTACAACTGGTGTCACAAACGAAATTTAGTAGGGTTCCTCAACATTATGTAATAAAACTTACATTATTTTTTTGAGTTGATAACTGCATTTCCCTTAACAAGTGTTTTAAACTGAAAGAATGAATAAAACAAATAATCAAAGAATAGCTAAAAATACGTTCATGTTGTTTACACGAATGATAGTATTAATGCTTGTCACATTATACACCTCGAGAATTATTCTTAATGTTTTAGGTGTAATAGATTATGGTATCTATAATTTAGTTGCTGGGGTGGTTACTTCCCTTTCTTTCTTAAACTCTTCAATGTCGTCCGCAACACAAAGGTTTTTATCCTATGAACTAGGAGCTAAAAACACCCAAAAAATAAAGATGGTCTTTAGTATGAGCGTCAATATTCACATAATTATTGCAGTACTAATATTAATTATTAGCGAAACTATCGGATTATGGGTGTTAAATAATAGTCTGAAAATCCCTTCCGAAAGATTAGTTGCAGCTAATTGGGTCTATCAGTTTTCTATACTTACATTTATTGTTAACATAATAAGTGTACCATACAATGCTGCGATCATTACATATGAAAAAATGAATGTTTTTGCATTAATAAGTGTTTTTGAGGTGGTTTTAAAGTTAATAGCAGTATTTATTTTAGAAGCTTTTGGCTATGATAAATTACAACTTTATGCAATTTTAATATTCTCCGTGTCATTTATAATAAGAATTATTTATGGACAGTATACCAAAAGAAATATTAAAGACTGTTGTTACATATTTACTTGGGATAAGTGTCTTTTTAAAACATTGTTATCTTATTCATCCTGGAACTTATGGGGTAATATCGCTTCGGTTGGCTTCAATTCAGGAATTGATATACTATTGAATATCTTTTTTGGACCAATGGTTAACGCCGCTAAAGGTATTGCTTATCAAGTAAATTATGCGTTGAGCAGTTTTCTAATAAATTTTCAAACCGCTATGAATCCTCAGATCATTAAATCTTATGCGGCGGAAAATTATGATTACATGATTAAACTTGTTTTTACCGGTGCAAGACTATCTTATTATTTAATGCTGTTAATAAGTCTCCCACTCATTCTAAGTACTCCACAAATTGTTCATTGGTGGCTAGGTAAAGTTCCAGATTATACTACTGTATTTTGCAGATTAATTATAATTAATACTTTAATAAATTCAATCTCTGGCACTTTAATGACAGGAGTACAAGCTACAGGTAAAATTAAGTTATACCAAAGTGTGGTGGGAGGCTTATTATTACTAATCGTTCCTATTTCCTACGTTTTTTTGAAGTTTGGATATCCGCCTCAAACGACTTTTTATGTTTATATAGCATTAAGCATTACTTCATTGTTTGCCCGAATCGCTATTATTAGTCCAATTCTCAAAATTCCGAAAGTTAGATTCACTAAAGATCTCCTTCTACCAATTTTTTTTATATCAATTGGTCCTCTGACTATTTTGCTTTTATTAAATAATTACTCGGAAAACAACTTCAATAATTTTATTTTCCTTAATCTAATTTTATTTTCAACAACACTAACCATAATATATTTCTTTGGACTAAAAAAAGAAGAAAAAGAGTTCATAGCAAGTAATATTTCTTCGATAAATAAAAAATTTAAATTACTTAAAAAATGAAAATAGGAATACTTACACAACCTTTACTTAATAATTATGGTGGCCTTCTACAGGCCTACGCCATGCAATCCGTACTTAAAAGTTTAGGCCATGATGCATGGATCATAAATAGAGAGTACAAAAAATCATCTCTTGTAAGAACCATTCTTTTAAACGTTAAAAGATTTTTAATTACAAGAAAAATTTTAAATCGTCCGAATTCAATTTTTCAACCCAGTTTAATTGAAGAAAATATTATTAATGAAAACACAACTTATTTTAAGCAAACTTATATCAATCCTATCACCTTACCTATTAATAGTGATAAAGTAATGCGAAAACTAAAGAGTCTAAATTTCGACGGTTATCTGGTTGGGAGTGATCAAGTATGGAGACCTAAATATTCTCCAAACATATTGAATTATTTTTTAGACTTTGTTGAAGATTCATCAGTTGTAAAAAAAATATCTTACGCCGCATCATTTGGGGTATCAGAATGGGAATTTAATAGCAAAGATACGCTATTGTGTAAAAAACTAATCCATAAATTCGATGCTGTTTCGGTCAGAGAGAAATCTGGAGTTCAGTTATGCAAAGAACATTTTGACATTGAAGCGGTCCATAATATTGATCCAACGATGCTGATAGAAGTAGACACTTACACTAAATTAATAAAGGCTGAAAATGAACCTAATAATCTAGGCACCCTAATGCTTTACATTCTAGATAGCTCCAAAGAGAAAGATGTCTTAATATCGAAAGTGGAGGGAAAACTCGATTTAATTTCGTTTACTGTGATGGCTAAAAACAAATTAAAAAGAGATAGTTATAAAAATATTCAAGATTGCATTTTACCAAGTGTTACAAAATGGTTAAAAGGCTTTGAGGACGCAAAGTTTGTAATAACTGATTCTTTTCACGGTTGTGTATTCTCTATATTATTCAACAAACCCTTTATTGCAATAGGAAATAAGGAGAGAGGAGTCGCTAGATTTTACTCGCTACTGAAATTGTTTGGGCTGGAGAATAGGCTTATAACTGACTTAAATGATATTACAGATGAATTAATATTCGATCAAATAAACTGGCCGTTAGTAAATACTATTCTCAAAGAAGAGAGAGAGAAGTCTACAAGTTTTTTGAGAGTAAATTTAAATAAGTAATATTTTTTTAGTATGATAAGTATAATTATAATAGGTAAAAATGAAAGTTGGAGATTAACGAAATGCCTGGATAGTATTGAGATTCTTATCAACAACTATAAAGACATACAGTTTGAGGTCATATATGTAGACTCTTATTCATCGGATGATAGTATAAAAAGAGCGCTTGCTTTTAAAAATATAGAAATATATTTAGTTACAGGTAAAAAAAATGCTGCAGTAGCTAGGAATATTGGAGCCATAGAATCTACGGGTAATATTCTCTTTTTTGTAGACGGCGACATGGAGCTTGACCAACAATTCTTAAATTATGCGCTTGATAGTGAAAAAAATCTTATCAGTAAATGTCTGACAGGCCATCTAAACGATTGTATTTATGATGCAAATGATGTTCTCTTAGGTGTCTTTCCAAGAACCTATAACAAACACCTCCCTAATTCTAATATGGAATTAAAATTTACAGGTGGAATATTTTTAATAGAAAGAGAAGTTTGGTCTCTAGTCCAAGGTATGAATACAAAATTTAAAATTAATGAAGATTTTGATTTGTCAATGAGATTAGGAAATAAAAAAATAAAAATAATTAGACTTCCGCATCATATTACAGTACATCATACCATCGATTATCGAGATGAAAGTAGAATGTGGAGTATGTTATGGAATGGCTATGGACTTTATCCTGGACTAATGTTTAGGGAGTACTTTCTTAATACTGTAGAGCTAAAAAAAATTATTAGATCAGAATATAGTGCTATCTTATTACTAGTTTTTGCTTTATCTATAATTAGCGAATATAGAATACTCTTGGTGGGTGCTATATTTTTTATTGTTCTCACGTCCAGAGTATTTATGCACACTAAAAAAGAGAAAGGTTCTAAAAATAAACTAATATATTTTTTCAAAAGATTAATTCTGCAAGGTCTATTAGATATTTCATTTTGGATTGGTTTTTTAATGTTTTATCCAAAAAAAATAACTCTCGACTACAAGAGAGTGTTATAATAAAATCCTAATTTATGAAAGAAGGCCATTTTAATATCATTTCTCATCCCGAGATCATACTATGCTACCTGTCAGTGTTGCCAGTTATATATTGGTTTTTTAAAAATTCATTGGATTCTAAGGTTTTTGTATATGGTATTTTATTTATCATATCATTTTCAGGCGGAACATTAGAATTATTTGGATTCTCGACGACCTATACAAGATTAATCATGGAAGCATTAGTAGGCTTTATATTTATAAGAACTTTTATTATTCCTGAGAATAAAAGATTCCATTTTCCGTCAATAATAATAGTAGTAGGATTTATAATTATAGCTCTTTTTTCATACCTTTTAAACAGCTTGAAATTCATCCAACTAATCCTGTTTTATCGAGACTTCTTGCCAATATTTTTTTTCTTTTATGCCTTAACTAATACTCTATTTACTAAAAAAGAGGAACGTTTATTAACCAAATTAGTTTTCTGTTTATTTGTATCTCAAATTTTTTCTGCAATGATTAAAGTTGCTGTTCTAGGCAACATTGCAGAAGAATTTATAGGCACTATAATAAATCAAGGAGGTAGTGTTACTATTATTTTCGCATTGTTTGGCGCTTCTTATTGCATCGTGAGCTATTTGCTCAAATCAGAAAAAAAATATTTATTGGGCATAGTCGGCTTTTTTATTTTTTCACTAACAGGTGGAAAAAGGGCAACCATCTTCTATTTTCCTTTGATCTATTTTATTGCAATTTATTTAATAAATCTAAAAGTAAAAAAAAGCACTATCAATATCGGTAAAAAAATTGCTACCTCGCTCCTTTTAGTTTTTTTAATAGTATATACTTCTGCTAGAATCATGCCTTCCTTAAATCCTGAGAATCAAGTTGGGGGTAGTTTTGATTATGAATTTATTATTAATTATTCTCAGGAATATACAGCTGGTGAAAAACAAGGAAGAGGGTTTATTGGCAGATCTGAAGCACCTGCTTACTTGACTAATTTATTAATTTCTCAGAATAGTGAAAAAATGCTTTTTGGTTTTGGAGCTGGACAATTAGTAAAATCCGAATACAATGAATATACCAACGGTAAAACCTCAGATGAAATTACTGAAAGTAAATATGGAGTAGGTTATGGAGCTAGAACCGGATTTTTGCAAATGCTATTACAAGTAGGCTTCCTTGGAGTAGTCTTTTACACTCTTTTCTTTATCAGCTTATTTGTCACATTACTAAGAAAAAATATAATAAAATTTAAAAAACGTGATACAATACTCTATTTAACAAGTTTATTAATCATTATTATTATTTTATTGGATTATTATACTTATTCGTTTGTCTCATCAATGATTGGCGCTATATCTCTATCCTTTATGTGGGTATTGGGGGTGACATTTAGAAAAACACTTCCTTCAAAGGGTAGCGAATAATATTCGTCTTTGAAAAATAAACTAGCTCTCTATTTAACTTATCAAATATGAAACAAAAAAAAATAATTATTCTTACCCCATCATTTAAATTAATTGGAGGCGTCGCTAATCATTATTTGGGACTAAATGAACACTGGACACATGATGTTAAATATCATTTCTATGGTAAGAGGAAAAAACTACCAGCAATAGTCACTTTTGGATTTGATCTTCTTAGTTATATTTTTAAACTTATTTTTAACAGACCAGATATAGTAATCGTTAATCCATCCTTAAGATCATATCAACTAATTAGAGATGGTATATATTTATTAATAGCAAAAACACTAAGAGTTGAAGTAGTGACTTTTTTTCATGGTTGGGATGAACTCTGTGCTGTTAAATTAAAAAAGAACTCTTTTCTTTTTAATTTAACTTATAACAAATCTTTACTCATATATGTTCTTGCTTCCAGTTTCAAAAAACAATTGTTGGAAATAGGAATCAAAACCAATATAAAAATTACAACAACAAAAGTTAGCGATAATCTTTTATCAAATTTCAAGATAGAATCAAGAACAGGAAAAATAAGTTCAATACTTTTTCTTGCAAGAATAATAAGAACTAAAGGAATATTTATTGTGCTTAATTCTTTTGCTATCATTCAAAAAAAATTTCCACAGCTAAATTTAGTAATTGTTGGTGATGGTACCGACATGAAAGAGGTAAAAGAATATGTATTACAATTAAAATTAAGTAATGTTTCTTTTAAAGGTGAACTATTTGGAGAACAAATCGCTAATGAATTTAAAAAGTCTGAATTATATATTTTACCTTCTTATAGTGAAGGAATGCCAACATCTGTGCTAGAAGCAATGGCATTTGGGATGCCAATTATCACAAGGCCTCTTGGCGGATTGAATGATTTTTTTAAACAGCATTTGATGGGCGCTTTAGTGACTAGTTTTGATCCAAATGACTTCGCAATTGAAGTAGAAAAATATCTTCTTGATTCACAGTTAACCCGGAAGATAGCAAACTTTAATCATTGCTATGCTAAAAAAAGATTTATGGCGAGCAAAGTTGCTGAAAATATTGAGTTAGATATTACTACTTCTTTAGTTTTAATACAACCTTTTGCAAAATAATTGATCATAACTGGCATTGACTTTCTAAATCAATTTACTGCAATTGAATACTTAACTATAATTTCATTTTACTTAATATCTGTTTATAATGTCCCAAAAAATTAAATTTTATCTCGCTACGCTTTATTTAACTGTGCTATTCTATATAGTTTTTTTTTTAAGTGAACGCATAAATACTGATTTTAAAGGTATAATTAATTGGATCCCTTTTCATAAAGTTATTTATTTTTTTAAAGACCCTGATAGTTATGAATCCGTTAAGTTACTTTCTTTCTTAATAGAGTTATTTGGAAATATTGTGCTATTAATGCCCTTCTCATTTGCACTAAAGCAGCTATTCAATAAACAATATGTCTTAAAAAAATTCTTGTCCATAGTCCTTTTTACAAGTGTTTTTATAGAATTTATTCAGTACCTATTTAATATTGGTGTGGCCGATATTGACGATGTTATTTTGAACACGGTAGGAGGCTTTGTAGGTTATTTAATTACTAGAAGTCAAACAAATATATTTCCTACTTACATTACTAAAAATAATTTAAGAGGATACAAAGACCTAAAACAATGAATAATGTGAAAAATAACATCTGGATATCAATTGGGATTTTGTCTATAGTAATCGGGGGGCTTTTTTAACTCATTGGACTTTGGCTAATAGTATAACAAACTAAACCTACTAAAAACCAATTCGATTACCACAACTAGGAAAATATTAATCTCATTTTACCTGACTTTACACATACATGAAACTATTCATCAAATTAAATAGGTATTAAAAAACAAACTATCTATAATAAAATATAACAAACATGAACTATAAAAAGTTAAATGATATTACAACCTATGCCCCTACTTTTCGTAAAGAATTAATTGATTTTGCTTTTCAGGAAAAGAAAATGCTTATTGCAATCAATGCCGAAAAAATACTAAATGCTAAAAAGGAATTGAAAACGATTATTAACCAGAATATTGGATATCCCGATGGAATTGGAGCAGTTTGGGCATTGAAAAAAATGAAAATGAAAAACGTGGTGAAAATTCCAGGTTGTGAATTGTGGCTGGACATAATTCACCAATACCACAAGGAGAAAACCTTTTATTTAGTTGGTAGCAGCCAAGAGATTATTGAGAAAGTGGTGACCAAACTTAATATAGTTTATCCAAATATTACGATTTCTAATTATCGCAATGGTTTTGTTAAAAGTGAAATTGAAAAAAAAAAATTAATTAATGATATAAAAACAAAGAAACCTGATGTTGTTTTTGTGGCAATGGGTACCCCTCAACAAGAATTATTAATGCACGAAATGCAGAAAGAACATCAAGCAGTATACCAGGGATTGGGTGGAAGTTTTGACGTCTTTGTCGGAGCAGTACAAAGAGCACCAAAGTGGTGGGTTAAAAATAATTTAGAATGGGCTTACCGTTTAGTAAAGCAACCTAAAAGAATTTGTAGACAGATTCACTTGGTAGAGTTTTTTTATAAATTACAAATAAACAAATTTTAATAATAAAGTTACCTTAAGTATCATAAACATTTAATAGATGTTGTAAGGTTTTTAATCTCTCCAAAGATTCCTTTTAATGATCAAATATTATACGAATACCATTTTTGCTGAATATGAAAAAATTTAATTACACCTATTTATAAACTAATAAAAAAAACAAAATTTAACGGTAGCTGACTTGAAGTGACGATCAACTTTAGCGCCGCATAAATTTTAATGTATTAAACAAGTATAATCATAATACACAAATGACATTATGAAAACTAAAAAACAATTAGAACAAAACATCATAAAGATCACTACTACGATTCAACAAGAAATTCCTGAACTATCAAAGTTTATAATTTAAATGTCCAAGAACAATTCGGAGAATGAGGAAGCAACCTACAACTTCCCCCTAAAAACTTAATTAATGATATTAATCCCGGTGTGGAAAAATTATTTAGATATCTCATATATAGATCGCTCAAATACTTTTTCATCCCCCTTAGAAAACAGAGTGTTCAGTTTTCGACAACGAGTAAACTATTATTGAATCAACACCTCTTTAATTTCTTACTTGAAAAATAAAATCTAAGTCCCGTAATAAATAAAATTAAAGGAACAAACCCACATAAAAAAATTAAAAATCTTCCTAAAAAGCCAGCGATTTCGCCTAAGTGAAACACATACATTTGTGCAGTGATTTTCTCACTAAGCAAGTCTGAATTGTGATCAGAAAAACTAGTAATTATATTATTCTCATTGGTTGTGATCTCTTTTGTTTTTCTTAGCCCAGAAGTCATTTCTCGGTGATTTACATAACGATATTTAAAATTATTGCTATCATTGGTTGGAAAGTAAACGGCTCTTAAATAGTACGAACTGCTTGTTTCCGCTAAAGCCATATCTACAGTAAAAGTTTCTCCTATTTTAGGCGAAGTAATATCTGCAGTGTCCAAAATACTAAACCCGCTCTTATACAACTGATGATAGGTAAAATAGCCTCCTGTGAACGCAATAATACTTAAAGGAATAAAAAATAATATTCCTACAGTCTTATGAATATCGTAATTCAGTCTTTTCTTTTTGGCTTTCCATTTTATGTAAAGCCCTTTTTTTAATTTATTACTATAGGTCCTCCACCAAAGAAAAACTCCTGAACTCAACAAAAACAAGAAAAAAACAATTGAACTTGTGCCTACAATATACTTTCCTATAATTGGAATACCTAAACTGCGATGTATATTTAAAAGGTCTTCGAAAAAAATTATAGTTTTTGTTTTAGCTCCTAATAATTCTGCTGTTTCTGGATGGTAATACTGAGTTATTCCTTCTTTATTGATAACAGAAATGGTTTGTTGCTCCCTATACGGCAAGAACATATATTGTGGGTTTTTATGCTGTTTTACTATTTTATTAGCGGTACTTAAAATTACATTTTCTGCAGGTAATTTACCATCAGTTACAAGCAATAGGTCAGAGTCTAAAGCTCTTATTATTTCAGGTTGCCATACATACAATGCACCTGTTATTCCCGATATAGAAACTAAAAGTCCACAAGTTAATCCTAACCATAAATGGACGAATTTTATGATTTTTATTGTTTTTTTCAAAAATTTAAATTTTTATAAAACCCAATGTAGCTAGTACATTGGGCTCAAAATTTTACAATAAGATGAGTTACTAGTTAAAAGCTGTAAGCCAAACTTAATTTAGCATTTGCTCCCTCACCTGCCGTTATAAATGTCTTTAATGGTGCAGACCATTGAGATCTTGCTGGTAAATAGTACTCATTAAATAGATTGTTTATTCCTAATGAAGTAGTAATTTTCGAATTAATTTGGTAAGAAATAGATAGATTAACAGTAGTATATCCTTTTACTGGAACTTCAGTATGATTGAACTCCCATGCGTTTTTACTATTTAAAAAAGGATCAAATCGATCTCTATCACCTAAATTTACCATTCGTATTGTAGTACTTATTTTTTCAGTAGGTTCCCATGTAGCATAGGCAGTCCACTTAGGGGCAGAGATAACATCTCCTCCTAGAAAGCTTAATGAAGTCTTAGTTTTATTATCATACTTTACTCCTTCAACATAAGAATAAGAAGTACCTACAAATAACTTGCCCGTAATAATCTGGTAATCGATAGAGAATTCGCCTCCAAAAATCTTTTGTGGTTTTGACGAAGGAACGAAATTATTAGTTTCATTATTTAATACTAAACTAGTTCCCAAGTTAGATGTGCTAAAGTAACCAACAGCTTCTAATCTAAACCTGCTCAAATTAGAAATAAATCCAAACTCATAATTATTAGTTACGGATGGCTCCAATTTAATTTTATTTATATTATCAACAGTAGCAGATCTTAATACAGATCCTAAATCAGCTACTGAGAACCCTTGAGAATAACTTATATAAGGTGTAAACTCTTTAATTGCAATATATCTTGCCCCTAAGTTATACGAAGCATTGTTAAACTTTAATTTACCTCCTGTTACAAATACTGATGAACTAAAATTGCCATCACTTTTAGGAGAATATGGTAACGTACTGTAATCTGCGATGTCGATATTCATATTGTCGTATCTAAATCCTGCTTTAAGCACCCAATCCTTTTCAATTTTCAGGCTGGTTTGTGCATAGTAAGCGGAACTCCACAATACTGTATTAGGCACCCATAATCTTCCATCAAGCAAACCTTGATTCGTTCTGTCTCTAAGTAAGTCAATACCATAAGTAGCTGACAGCGCTAATTTGTCATTTCCTGTATTTATTTTAGAAACAAAATTAGGTCTTATTCCAAATTTTTCTGAGTTGATAGCAGATTGTCCGCCATTTTCAAACTTATCAGAATAAAAGAATATATTTTCCGTATTTTGATAGTACACATCGGTTTCAAAGTTAGTAGAGCCGTTAAAAATACCATCGTATCTATATTGCAAACGAGAATTTATCAATCTAGTTCCCGTTGGCTTCTCCCCTGCAATTGAACCTTCAATACCATAACCAGCGTTTACTGTAAAATCTCCTTCTTTATTATTCACAACTATACTCCCTGCAACTGGAATAAAAGGACTTTTTTGAGCTGATTTAAATATATTACCATTCAAGGTTATACTTTGACGTGTGTCAATTTGATATATCATTTTACCAAAAACACTATATATTTTGGTATTATCTAATGCGTATGTAGGTAATAAAGGTCTCCCCTTTGCGTCATACTTATTAGCAGTTTGTTCAAAACTTCCACTAACATAATAACCTAGTTTATCTATACTTCCCGTAAAAGATTGATGAATTCCATACCCTAAAGCATCTTTAGACTTAGCAAGATTACTTGTCCCCCATATATTAGTAGTTCCTTCCAATTTTTTTACAGAGTTAGGAACTTTAGTGATATAATTGATAAAACCTCCATCTCCTCCATTTCCAAAAATCGAAGTAGCACCTTTAATTACTTCAACTCTCTTTAAATCATTGGGATGAAAAGACTTAATTTCTAACTGCCCATTTCTTAATGGGGTAGATTGCGGAATTCCATCGACCATAGTAAGTAACGACCTACCCCTTAATGTCTGTCCCCAATTTGAGAATGTTCCTGTACTCACTGCTAAACCAGGAACAGTAGCCTCTAGCACATCAGTAATATTTGTAGTGTTTTGAGTTAATTGTGCTATTTTTTTAGCACTTACAACAGTTATTGAAGCTGGTATTTCAGATAAATACTCTGAATTTCTACTAGAAGAAATAATTACTTCATCTAATTGACCAAAGCTTGGTTCGAGACGTATATTCAGGATAATTGTCGTTTTATTTGCTCTGTTGACTTTTAGGCTCTGAGTATTAAAACCAATGTGACTAAAAACTATAATTGAATTGTTTTCGTTCTCAATTGTTAACTCATATTCTCCTCTAATATCTGTAAATGTTTGATTTTGTAACCCTTTCACAACAACATTTGCTCCCTTTATTGGATTGTTTTTATCATCTGTAACCGTTCCCTTCACAATTAAATTTTGGGAAAAACTAAGTGTAGTACTAAAAACTGTAAATAGTAATATAATAAATTTCATTTTGTTATTTTTATTTAGTTTAAATAAGAACAAAGGTAAAATCTAATTTTAAATATCAAAACAAAAAATAAAATAAATTTTCACATAATTTTAAGTTTCACAATTTCAATAATTTAGCTAGAATATAGATTTAGCTAAAATTATTACCCTGCTAATTTTTATAATTTATGAGTCTATTGTTATTAATATTATAAAACAGTAATTATTCACGTCCTAAAACATTATAAAAGTGATAATAAAGAGATGAATAAAATTGGATAGGAAAGAGGTTTTTACTAATGAAATTATTTTCTATCCATTACATAAATCAATGCTTTGAAACATTCTTTTAAGTCTGGGATGTTAATGCACTATCGAAATATAAAATACTGATACAAAAATTATTAAAAATGGACTTCTCAAAAAATATGTAAGCTTTAGTATAGGTGTCTGGAATTGAAAAATGAATTGAATGAGGTAAAAAAGATTAATTTAACTAATTGAATATCATAGTTAAGACAAAGAATATTTCTTTAGTTTAATTTCAAAATCATTGAAAACATTTCGCAGAATTAATTACCAACAATTCCTAAATCAATTGATAAAATGACGTTACCCAAATGAAAATTACAACAAAATTATTCCTGTAACATTTAAAATTATTACGTGTTAAATATTTATTCTAGGTGATACAGTTCCCCAAAAATCTTAGCTAAACAATATACGCCTATAAACTAAAAACAATAACTGTACAATACAAAAAAAATTGGAGAAATGTGCTTCCACACTATACAGTCAAAAATAGCCATGCAAATTGAAGGACGTTTTAATGCAGAGATAAGGGACAAAAAAGATTTTGATTCTCACGAACACATTAATGGTTTTGATTTTCCAAAAACACCTGTTATTACCAATGAAAAACCAGTAATAATTGAACATTATAACTGGGGTATTATACTTCTTTGGGCAAAAGACGATCAGATCAATGCGATGACCTTGACTGCAAAAATTGAAACTATTTACGATAAACCATCTTTTAGAGATGCTACCAACCAAAGATATCTAGTTATTGCAAATGGGTTTTATGAGTGGTAGTGGTTGGTTTGCAAAGGAAAAAATAAAGTCAAGTATGAAATAGGAATTGGTAATGAAGACATCTTTGCTTTTGCATGACTTTATTCCCACTGGAAAGACATTACTACAGGCGAAATTCGTAATTCTTACACAATTATCACCACAGAAACAAATTCATTGATGGCAGAAATACACAAAATTAAAAAGAGAATGCCAGTTATTTTACATCCAGAAGATGAGCAAAAATGTCTACAGCAAGCTTTGTTACACCAGTTTGCATTTCCTTGTGTAGTAAACTTAATAGTTACCAAAACACCACCCTACACTGCAATTCTATCGTTATTTCAGTAATTTCTTCACCAGCATCAGCCATGATTGAACACCAGTCTGGCTGGGAACTTGAAACCAAATTATAGAAAGCTTTTTTAATCGATTCAGAATCATAATCCATATCAGCGCCTACTTATTTCTCATTTACAATTTTTCGAAACCACGTTCCTTCATATAGTAAATCATCTTGCCCGTCAGATGTTTGATCCGGGGCATAACCAAAATGATATATTTCTGTTTCACTGTCATTTAGCAATTCTAGCAAGTAGAGTTTTACACTCATTAACAATGGTTCATCTATTAATCCATAAAGCACGTCTATTTTGTGTGCATTAAGTAAAAGTCCTAATTTTGGGAGTTATTCATTTTCTAGTTTCTGAACAACTTTTTTTTGCTGTTTGTTTAAAAATTCTGTCTTTGAATTTTTATTTATCGCTTGAATGTTTTCTTCTAATTTCTGACTATCAATTTTCTTGTGGTTGTGATTGTCGGTATGTACAAGGTCTGTTTCGATTGTTTAACCAATTTCTGCTAAAACAATATCTATTTTTGACTGAAGTCTATCCTTTTTATTTTTCAACTCATATTTTCCAAACAAAACTGAATTTATGTGCATTCGCTTCTATTTTGGTCCTATCTATAAATTGCTTCTCCAAACTAACAATTCTACATCAACCATCATTACCGCCATATAATTAAATAATTTTTCAACATTATCTTTTGCCTTTTGCCCTCTAAAATCATTACCTGTTCTGAAATAATGTTGTAAACCACATAAAAGCCACATAAAATAAATATCTTGCTCTACAGCTTTGGCTATTTTTCTACATGAATAAGTATTGTTTAAATAAACATAGAATAGTATTTTAAGTAACATTTTAGGATAATAATTGGATCTTTCGCCACCGTTATATTTTGATATAATTTTAGATATTTCTAACTTTTCAACTACTTAATAAATTAAACTCGCTGAATGATTTCCTAAAATTAAATCATATAAATTTAATGTAAAGTTCTTGCTGATGAACAGAATTATGTTAGAAAATTGGCTACATAATCATTGATTTTAGTACTTAAAAATACTAATTGTCAATATAGTAAGCAAAAAAATGTCCAAAAATTACTTTTCAGAAATCCTCTTTCATAACATCAAAATGGATCCTCAAATTATTTTTTTTTTACGATGACGTATATCTATTAACTGCATTAAAGCGGTACGATTAAAAAATATTTATTTATCTGCTTAAGATTTGAAAAAGTTTGTGTTTGATATACTTACTGTTTAAAATATCATTTTTTTTATTAAACTTATAATATAGTGTAATAAAAATATAAAGAGATCGCAGAGTAAAAAATGAAAAAAATTATTAAAAACATATTATCAACGGAGTAACTTTAAAACTTTAGTTTGTTATAAATTTTTAATGAAATAAAGAAATTTACAATCTGTTTTTCTTTGGTATATTAGTGAAAGCTAATAGTTGGAACTTACTAATTATTATTCAAAGTTAAATTCCTATAATAGTTTATAAAAAGAGTAAATAAATGTCTGCTCAATTTCTGTAAGTCTTTTCATCATTCAAAATATCTTCCAAAATGTAAGAGGCATGAAATTATTAGTTTACGTTTTATTTGTTTTTGCTGGCATCCAAACACATTTGTAAAAGCATCCCCTCTCACCTATGTTCTAGATGCTTTTAAATTGTTGACTTCAATTTATATTTATGATACTAAAAATCTCTTTATTTAAACTTCTCATATTTTTCAAAATTATGTAGAGCTTTTCATATTGCACTTAAAACACGATAGTTTGTGCATATTAAATTAAATTTAGATTCTGTTGAAAATTTTAAGTTTTCTATCTACTAATACATTCTTGTGGAAATAAGTAGTAACTTACCTTCCTCATATATAGTTCACAAAATTAAGAAAGTATATTTTAATAATTAACAATAATTGCATGCGAGTATGATTGTAGCATCACATAACAAAGGTTGGAAAATTATTACGCAACGCTCTCATGGACTCCTAGCTGCTATGATTGCGTACCAATATGACATTAAATTACCTAATGATGTAATTGTTCCAACACTTATCGCAATAGCGGAACACGATGATGGTGTTGCAGAAACTTTAGAAAATAAAAATCTAACTGACGCTGGAGCACCTAGAAATTTTTTAGTAAGCGATAATTCAAGTAAGACTGAACTAAAACAATATTTAAACGTTATGGAGCTAGCTACTTCAAAATGCCAGTTAAACGCTCTATTAACCTCTATGCATTTAAATTTTATTTTTGGTGGCATTAATGAGGAAAATGATTCTAAGCTAAATTCATTTCTAAAGGAACAAGAAACTAATCGCAAACAAATACTAAAGCACCTTAACATTGATAAAAAGTATTCGGAACGTTTATATAGATTAGTTGAATGGTGCGATGCATTTTCTTTGCTAATTTGCTTGGATAAAATTCAACCTGAAGGTAGAAAAATGGAAGTATCTGAAAGTCCCGATGGAGATATAAATCAGGTTTTTTATAAAGATGAAAAGATCATATCATTAGAGCCTTGGGTCTTTAAAGAGAATTCCTTTACTGTTTTTTATGAATATAAAATTGTAGAACAGTTAAAATTTGCTTCGGTAGAAGAATTTAATAAAATTTGTAGCGAAGCTCCAGTGCAAAGAGAAGAATTTATTTTTTCGAAATAACGAAAGACATCTTATAGGACTACAAAAAAACTAGGTAAAATAAATTAATTATCCTGTGTAATAGAACCCTTAATGTCGGTTCTTAATATTTTGATTAAATCTTCTACCTTAAATGGTTTTGACAAATAATCATTCATTCCTGAGTTTAAACATTCTTGCTTATCCTCAGGCATTGCATTAGCTGTTAAAGCAACAATGTATGGTTGTTTTAATAGAGACCTCCTTATTTGCCTTGTTGCTTGCAAACCATCCATTTCAGGCATTAACACGTCCATCAATATTACATCGTACTCGTGCTGTTTACACATATCCAAAGCAATTTTACCATTATGTGCTACGCCTGGCATGTATCCTAATTTATTTAAGACTTTTAATGCAAGCTTCTGATTAATTAAATTGTCTTCAACCAATAATATATTAAGGGGAAATTGAATAGCAAAATCTGTGGTATAAGAAGGTACAAATTTATTTGGTTTCAACTTTTTGTTTTCCATTAAGGAACTTAGCAAATTATATAGTCGGTCTTGCTTAATGGGCTTAGATATAACTGCTGCAAAAGTTGAAATTTCTTCTTCTGAAAAATTTGTCTGTGGGTAGGCAGCTACTAAAAGGGGAATTGTTTTATTTTGCTCTCTAATTTTGCTTAAAAATTGATACTCAATATCTGAAATTATTTCATGATCTATCAAAATTATATCATTTGAAGAACTAATTATCAATTGATCTATACCATAATTAGCGAACTTAATTATCTCAGATTTAATGTTTACTTTTTCTAACCATTTTTTAAGAGTATCTGACAATAACTCATTTCCACTAATAATAAGTACTTGCCTTGGCATTACCTTACTAGCATAATCATAATTTTCCACTACATTATCACACTTCGTTAATATACTAAAGCTAAACTTACTACCAATATTTATTTTACTTTCTACACTTATTTTACCACCTAATAGCTTTATCAATGATTTGCTAATTGCTAAACCTAATCCAGAACCACCATATTTTCTAGTCGTAGAAGAATCTAATTGATGAAATGGATTAAATAGATGTTTAATCTCTCGTTCTTCAATTCCTATTCCACTGTCAATAATTTCAAACAATAAAACTTTGTTATCTTTTAAACTTTTTCCTGCTATAACTTTTATAAATATTACTCCCCCGTGAGTAAATTTTACGGCATTACCAATTAAATTGATCAATATTTGTCTTAATCTCAAACCGTCTATTTTAATCACTCTGCTAATATCTGCATCTATATCATAAACCAAATTAAGATTTTTCTCAAAAGCTTGAATTGCAAATAAATCTAAAACGTCTTCAATCCCCTTCTTTAAATCAAAATCATAGTGTTCTATTTCAAGCTTGCCTGACTCAATTTTAGAATAATCTAAAATATCATTGATTACGGAGAGTAACGCGTCTCCACTAGTATTGATTATTTGAACATATTCAATTTGTTCTTCTGTAAGCTTAGTTTCTGACAGCAAATTGCTCATGCCTATAATTCCATTCATAGGTGTCCTTATTTCATGACTCATTGTAGCAAGAAATACTCCCTTAGCATCATTAGCATCATCTGCTCTCTGCTTTTGTAATCTCAATTCAGCATTAACATCTAAGATAGCTTCAGATTTAATTTTTAATTCCTCCGATTTTAGGTTTAACTTCTCGCTTTGAACTTGTAACTCATCCGTTTGAATTTGCAACATTCTATTTACATTTTCAAGAATTTCAGATTGCTTTTTTAATTTTTCTGAATTTAAAATTAAATCTTTATTTAATTCTTCAACTGTAGTTTTTTGAGACATTATTGCAATTACATTATTCCTTGATAAAGAAATTCCACGGTAAGAAAAAGCAAGTGAGAATAGTAATGTAGAAAAAGAATTAACTAGGAATAAAACTTTGTACTGCCTTTCTGAAATAACTTCAAATTCGCTAATCCAAGGCACAAATAAGACGCATAAAATAAAAGCTACCGTGGAAAGAGCATAATAAAAAATAAGCTTCTTTTTGTATGGCCTGGAAGTATCGACTATGAAACCAAAAGCAATATAAAAAACAAAGAAAAACATTAGGCCACCAGCACTTAAACCTTGTAGCATAACTCCTAGCGAAATTGTAATCGTAGAGATTATAGTAGTAAATAGACCAGGATCCTTTATGAGATTTCTTTTAAAAAGAAAAATATTCAGGCTCATCGCTAAACAAAAAAATAAAACATCTAAAAATAAGTAATAGTAACCTAGTAAAGAATATGCAATTGCGATAATTAATCCATTTATTACTGCAGTAATCATAATTGCAACAACCTTGTTCTTGCGTTTAAATTCTTTCAATACTGGTTTATTTATTTTTGTCATTTACATGTTAGCTGTTAAAAATATCTTCTACAAGTTTGTCTAAAATTTTAATAATCATAAAGCCACAAGTTATCCCCTAATTACTTTTACTAGATGACATTAATAAACTTGGAAATTTTTTATTAAAATAATATTGCTAAAAGCATCTTTGTAATCACAATATGATTAGCCAAAACCAAATAATTTGCAATTACAAGACACTTTAGCGGCCTCAAAGATATACATTGATTTAAATAATAATTTGTTAAATATTTATTTATTTAACTAATAGAACATAATATCGTTAGTAGTAAAAAATCTAGACGATGTGCAACTGAAGCATGACCATTGCATTGCAATGAGATTATTTTTATTATTAAAGTATAACAATATAAATTGTGATTAAAGACATTTGATATTAGACTGAAAAGGGTTGAAATTAATTTCTAAGCAGATACTATGATAAAACAGTTAACGAAGCTTTCAGAAGAGTAATTTCCTATAGAATTTAATTCTTGTTTAGTGGTATTATTTAGAATGTGCGCCTAGCTAAAGTGATTTGACCTTGTCTTGAATGCAGCAAATTAAAATTTAAAATTATTTCAGGACCTGCCTGCTGTATTCTAATATCTTTCGGCTTGATTAATCTTATACAAAGTAGTTAGCTTCAAGATCCCTTATTATAAAAAAAATAAGATTCTTGTGAAATTTTTTAAAACCATCTCAATTTACTAAATTAGTTATAAACTGCCTAACGGCGATCAATAAAGGGCTATGAGTAGAGGATTTGTCAGGGAAAGCGACCAAGAGGAATTATCAATAGTTCCACCACGTGCTGATTTACCATCAGGTTTAGTTAACTACGTAACAGACATTGGATATCAAGAGTTATTGCTTGAACGCGATAATATGATATACGAGCGCGATAATCTTTTTATTCCAGATGAAAATGAAAAGCGTATAACTATTAATTTTATTAACGCTAAATTAAATCTGCTTTCAAATCGAATTTCAACAGCTAAAATAGTTATTCCTTCAAAGCAGCCAAAAAGCAAGGTTTGTTTTGGAGCTGAAGTCTTCTTTAGCGTAGACTTAGATCCTCAAATTAATAACTATAAAATTGTAGGAGTAGATGAGGCAAATATTGCAAAAGGGAAAATAGCATTTAACTCTCCTGTAGCAAAAATTATGATAGATAAAAAAGTAGGTGACATTGCAATACTGAAATTGGAAAATACAGAAAAAACTTTTAAAATTATATCAATTAGATATTAAAAATACGTGTAGCCACTTTTACGTGCACTTGGCGAAAATTAATATGTAAACACATTAAAGTCTTTATTCTTAAAGTTAAAATTGCCAACTTTTTTAATTCCCATTTTTATGTGCGCTTTTAAAGAAGCTTCATTGTTACTTTCAATAAATAGAATTCCTTCCCGATTTGGTTCTTGAAGTAAAAGTTCTTTAAACATAAGTTGAGCAACGCCTTTTCCACGTTGTGTTTTACTAACGCAGACAGGGCCATAAATATATGAGTCAATATTACCTTGATAAGACTTAAACATTTCATCAACAATTGGAACATTCCTTTTTTGATGAACAGCTTGTGATGTTGTTAAAAGAAAACCAACTATTTCTTGATTTATATAAGCTACAATTTGAGGCATATCTTTCATCATTTCTTCAATTTGATTTATATTCAATTCGCTTGATAAAGTTCCTCCTTTGGACTTTTGATTTTCAGATTGAAGTTTAACAATCCCTTCTAAGTCAATTGAGTTTGCTGTTTTTATAATAATATTATCTGCTTTAAACATAAAATACGAAGTTATTAGCAATATTGTTTTTTAGTATTTTAAATAATTATATGATTAATTTTAACCTGTGCGGGAGGTTACGTTGTTGTATATGAGCTGTGGCGTGTTTTAGCACGAACGTTATCGCGCTTCAAGAAGTTGCCGATGAAAGCGGACTGAGTTTTCTCTGCCAAGATAAACTTTCTTCGTGAAACTGCAATTTCCCGTTACCGAAAATCGGCAATTGCTTGAAACGTGGGTTGTGTGCTGGCTATATTTTTCGTTTGTATTCACTTGAAAAGTTTGATTTTCTCGTATCTCCAATTATGACTAAAATGGCTCCATAAATGAAGTATGAATTACTTATAATTAAATTATCATCATTATTAATTCCAATTTTTGTTCTGTCAACTTCAAAGTTTCCGCATAGTACTGGAACCCATTCAGTTCTAAAATTTTTATTTTTTAAATATATGAAACCATCTTTACGGATTTTGTAATTCATTTTAATGCTATCAATTTTTATATCATTTTTCAGCAGACTAAATGATATCGTATTGTCATTCTCAATATAGATTTTAACTTGGTAATTCTTAATATTATTCTTTATATCTTCTCTTAATTCTTGGTTTGTTTCCTTTAAATTTTCAAATAAAGAAAAACTATTCAATGAATCATTTTCAATTAGGCGAGGTTGTAAATTTTCAAATTTTCGAATTGCTTTTATACTTCCAACTTCATAAGTTCCATTTAACTTACTAACCGATTCTTTTTTAAGAACTATTTGATTATCAATTACCACCTTTTTAGAAAACGGAGCACAGCTAAATAATATGCTTACAATCAATAATATTAAAAACGTTTTATCTTTCATTTTACTGATTTTCTGTGGATTTCGGGTTAGCTTGCACACAACTTACTTATATGTTTAACAAAGTAATACATATACAGCAAATAGTTGTTGTATATGTACGACTAAAGTCGTACAATATTAAAAAGCTAATATATTCAAAATCTATACGATAATAGACCAATTTTAATAATCTACCATGAAATTTAAGTGATTTTTTTCAACTCTTCTAGACGAGCTGTTTCAAATTTCAAATATTTATAAAAGGTAGTTTTACTTTTAATCTCAAGCACTTTACAAATTTCCTCAACTAACAGCTGCTTCTCATCATATAGTGCTTTTGCACGTATCGCTTTTTTTTGTGATTCAACTGACATACCTTTTGGTTTTCCACCAATTCTACCTCTAGCTCTAGCGCTTGCAAGTCCAGCGATAGTCCTTTCAGAGATTAAATTCCTTTCGAATTCTGCAAATGCTCCTACCAAATGGAACATTAACTTTCCTATCGCTGTAGAAGTGTCTATTCCATCTGATATACTTATAAAATCAACATTTTTAGAAGCTAATAAATTAACTATCTCTATCAAATCTTTTAGGGATCTACCCAGCCTGTCCAATTTATATATTACTACAATGTCTTTCTCTCTTAACCCTTCCAAAAGTTTAGTTAATTGTGGACGTTCTAAATTTTTGCCAGAAGCCTTCTCTACAAATATTTTATCACAGCCATATTTTTTAAGCGCATCATTTTGAGCATCTAATTTTTGATCTAAAGTTGAGACCCTTGCATAACCGAATATTGCCATAGTAAGTAATAATTTATCTAATAAATGTGCTTACACTTGTTTGAAGCTCACAAGTAATTAAAAGCATTTCTTTAAACTTTTGAGCAGTATCTAAATCTTCAAAAATCATGGCTTCGTAAATTGAACTGGATAAAACTAATGTGCCAATTAAGTATTCTACAAAGTAACTATCTTGAGGAGTTAATAATACATACATAAATTCTATTATTATTTAGAATCAAAGATTGTAAATAATAATAGAATTTTAGAGTTAAAACTGATAAACTATTTAGATTTATTTAATCCGTAAGTGCTAATTGTTGATTATATTTGATCAACATCAAACTATCTTCTTAAAACACGCGTCATCTCTGCTTTAATTAAGTAAGTAAATAATATTGACTTAAACATTAATTATAATTATGAAAAACCTATTCCTTCTTTTTTTAATTTTCTCTGCGAGCACACTTTCTGCACAAGATCAGGAAATTATTAAGCGTGATTTTCAAACGATAATTAAATACACTTCTGAAATGAAGATTGATGATGTGCTCAACATGACCTATCCGCAACTGTTTACTGTAGTTCCAAAAGCTCAGATGAGTACAATGGCAAAAGGTATGTTATCAGGTATGGGTATAAAAATGATTTATGAACAAGTTCCGTTAAATCTTAAGATGACACCAGTCAAAACTTTATCAAAAAGCTCAATTTGTCTGAGCAAATACAATCAAAGTATGATAATGGAAGCAGCAGATTCTAGTTTGCTAGAAATGTTGACTTACGCAAAAATGAAAGACAACATAATTGAAAAATTGGATGCAAATAAAGTAAGAATTAAAGGCAGTTCTTACTTACTCGCAATTAAAGATAGTTTCACTAAAAATACTTGGAAATACCTAAGATATGATGATGAGAACGCTGAAGCTAACTCAAAAATTCTATCCAAAGAAATACTGACAGCTGTTGAGCAGATGAAGACTTCTTTATAAAGAGCTAATTTTTCATGTACTTACTAAATGATTTACTTTTTTACTAATCAAACTTTGCCTTATAATAGGGCAGTCGTTTCTTTTTGATTAAAAAGAATATTACTTTTAAAATACAATTATACTATTTAATAAAATGGTATATATAATATTAATATTCTTAAAGCAAGAACCATTATATTATTAATAAAACTCAAATAAAAAGTTCTGAAATTGAAATAAAAATTAAATCGAGACTTATATAATATTCAATACAGCAAATACTATTAAAAGTACATTTTAACGTTAAAAGTAATTTAAACTGAACTTTGAAAAATGAACGTTAATAACGTACTGAGTTGAGTCAATATATTGCTGAAATTCGCACCGAAAATAATTTAGTGCAAATTTCATTTTAACGACCGTTAATTTGAAGTAGGTCATTGCAAAATTTTAAAGAGATATCAATGATAATTTCTATATCATTGTCATCTGCTTTTATTTCTTTTTCCTTTTTATAATGTAAAAGGTCTATAGTGAAGTTTAAAACATCTTTATCAGTGTAACTATTGTAGTCGATTCGATCACATGCAAAATGAATAGTAATAAATGAAGTCGCATAGATTTGTACCTTAAGGAAACATATAAATTTATTTTCTTAATATTATAAAATTAAAAAAACGATTATGTAAAAGTGGTAACTTGAAATCCGAACATAATAAATTTAGTTAACTGATAATTAAATAACAATGGTAGAGCATATCATTATTATGTTTATAAGAACATAACAGTATATATTATAAATTTTTATATCATAGTATAATTTACTTTTTAACTCAAATTAGCTTGCTCCTCAAAACTTCCTCTAATTAAATACTTTTGGTAGCGCTTTTCTAAAAGGGCTGCTCGGGTATCTTGCGGATAATAAGTGTGTATAAAGCCAGAACCCATTGCCAACTGACTATCAACAACTGTAGAATGAATTCCCGCCACTACTGCACCATACATAGCAGCTCCTAATGCGCACGTATTTAATGATGCGTGAATTTTTATAGGGATTCCTAAACTATCTGCCATAAATTGCATAATAAAAGATGATTTATGAGAAATACCTCCAAGACCTATAACACCATCAATTTTTAATCCTTGATTATTAAATGTTTCCACTATCCTGCGTGCGCCAAAACAAGTAGATTCAATTAATGCCAGATATAATTGGAATACATCTGTTGAAAGCTGAAGGTTAAAAAATGATGCCATTACATCAGGATTATTATCTGGGGTGCGTCTGCCATTGAGCCAATCAAGTGCTTGCGGTGAGCTTGTCTCTAACTTAATTTTAGCAACACCTTTCTCTAACTCTTTAAATATTTCATTCTCAATAGTTTTAATTAATTTAGTTTTTTTATCAGAATTTATAAAATCACAGTTTCTTATAATGTCTTTTGTAGGCTTAGTTATAATTTTTGCAAACCAATCAAAAGCATCTCCAAATGCTGATTGACCCGCTTCAAGACCTATCATACCAGGAATTATAGAATCATTTGCTTGTCCACTAATACCCTTAATGAAAATTTTACTGAGTTCCTCATTTACTGCCACCATCATATCGCAGGTAGATGTTCCCATCACTTTTATCAGTTTATTTTTTGATATTTCACCACCTATTGCTCCAGCATGTGCATCTAAAGAACCAATTCCAACTAAAATATCAGTATGTAAACCAAATTTATTGGCCCATTCAATATTTAGTTTTCCAGCGGCATATGTAGCAGGATACACTTGAGTATAAAGTGGATCTTGAAATTTTTTAAGCTTTGGCTCAATTTGCTGCATAAACTCTAATAGCTTCTTTGGATTAACATCTTCAGACCATAACCCTTTATGACCCGCTGCGCAACTCCCTCTTTTTATTTCTTTATGATTTATCCCACCAGTTAATAAGAAGGGAATCCAGTCACAATGTTCAACCCAATTTGCGGTTGCCATACGTACCTTTTCATCGGATCGAAAGGCATGAATCAGTTTAGCCCAAAACCACTCTGATGAATAACTACCTCCTGAATATTTCAAATAATCATGGCTGTTTTTAGCATTTAAAATGTTAATCTCATCTGATTCCTTTTTACTACTATGATCTTTCCATAAATAAAACATAGCATTAGGATTATTAGCAAACTCATCTCGTAATGCTAATGGTAAACCACTTTCATCTACAGGACCTGGAGTGGATCCAGTAGTGTCCACCGAAATTGCCTTAATATTATAGATCATTTCCTTCCCACAATATTTTGAAATTTCGCTTAGAATTAAGATTAATGCTTCAATGTAATCTCTAGGATGTTGACGATAAGAATTATTTATAGGGTCACAGTAAAGACCTTTTTCCCATCTAGAATAAGATGCTTCTGTACTATATAGTTCCTTACCATCACTAGTATCAATTAATAATCCTCTAACTGCAGCGGTACCAAAATCCACTCCTATAACCCAATTGTTGCTCATATTAGTAAGTTTATTTTGCTCCAGAAGCTATTTTTTAATAAATAATTAGTTATCAATATTATTTGTATAAAGGCCCGTAAGTATTACAAGCTCTATAATCTGAACCTTCACTATCATTGCCAAAGCCATTCCAAGCTGAAGGGCGAAAAATTCGCTCTTCTTCAACATTGTGCATAGAAACAGGAATGCGAAGAATGGAAGCTAATGCAATTAGTTCATGACCTATATGACCGTAACTAATTGCTCCATGATTAGAACCCCAGTGACTCATAACAGCATAAACATCCCTAAAGGACTTGGTATTATTAAGCTTAGGAACAAACCAAGTAGTAGGCCACGTTTTATCAGTACGTTCATCTAATATTTTATGTACATTTTCAGGGAGTGTAATAGTTTTACCTTCTGCAATTTGCAAGACAGGACCTAACCCTTTAATAATATTAATTCTACACATAGTAACAGGCATTCCGCCTCGAGTTAAATACTGCGAAGAATAACCTCCTCCACGAAAATAACCTCGATTTGCTGGATACCATGTGGTAGACTCTAAGCACTTGATGACTTCTTCTTCATTTATATCCCAAAACGGCTTCATTATTGGTTCACCTTCTTTTTCTTGTTGTCCCGTTCCATCCAAAGTGCACGACCCAGAGTTGCTTAAATGTAAAAATCCAAATTGTGAATCTCCATCTGGTTTCCAACCAGTAACTCTTTCAACTGCTTCAGGACTCCAATAGGTTCGTACATCAGCAAATATTTGTGCACTATTTGTCAATAAATAATTAAACAACATCGATACAGCATTAAGCGAGTCATTTTCTGTTGCAACCATAAAAGGGTTTCGTTTTCCATTCCAATCAAAAGATGAATTAAGAATAGCTTCGGCAAAATCACCATTAGGTAAAAAATCAGTCCATTGACGCTGACCTTGAAACCCACTTATTAGTGCATTATGTCCATATGATTCTTCTCCAAAACCTTTCTCTTTTAATTTAGAATTACCTATCATTAAATCTCGAATTATTAAGGTCATCTTAACTACAAATTCCCAATCTTTATCCTTTTGCTCACGACTAATCTGAAGACTTTCCTCATTAAAATCTTTTCCTTCATAACAATATTTTTTTGTCCAGTTTAAAGCTATAATATATTCCTCAGAGTCATAAATATCTTGCTCTACTCTACGAAGTATTTCAGTAGAATCAACATATTCATTACGCATTCCTAAATATTCCTGAAAAAAATTTGAATCTACATTTGAACCTACAATTCCCATAGATACACTACCTATAGAAAGATATGATTTATCTCTCATAATAGCTACTGCCATTCCTGCTTTTGCAAATACTAAAAGTTTTTGTTTTACATCTTCAGATATAGTCATATTATCTAAGTCTTGAACGTCTCTTCCATATATACCAAATGCAGGTAATCCTTTCTGATTATGGGCTGCTAATGTAGCGGCAAGATAAACCGCACCAGGCCTTTCTGTACCGTTAAAGCCCCAAATTGCCTTTGGAAGATGTGGATCCATATCCATTGTTTCAGTGCCGTAGCACCAACATGGTGTTACAGAAATTGAAATGCCTACATTATTTGCCCTAAATTTCTTAGCGCAATCGCTAGCCTCTTTTACACCACCTATACAGGTATCAGCAATCACGTATTGTACAGGTTCGCCATTTGGATATTTTAATTCTAATGTGTATAAATCCGCAACAGCTTGAGCAAGTTTCATAGTTATTTCTTCCAAAGATTCGCGAACACCGCCTAATCTACCATCAATTATTGGACGGATACCTATTTTTGGGTAATCATATTTTGTATTCATATAATATAATTTTTATAGTTTTATTGTAAGTTAATTCAATTGGGGTTATATTAACGACTGCCATTTCATGGCACTCACATTTAAGAAATTAGATCACAATCCACTATCTATTTTAACCATAATTCCTACAAAACCTTATCATTGATATTTTTTTTATCTAAGATAAAAGAAAGTATAAATCCTGTAAACAAAACCGTTACAGTACCTAATACTATAGTAAGATTTTTGTGAAATGGACTGCTATAGCCGATCCATGAGCCATAGAAAATTAAAGGAGAGAGACTCATCCATGATATTATTAATAATCCACATAAAACTCCAATTGCTGCAGCTGTGGTCTTAACTTTATGAGAAATAAATCCAAGTAAAAATAGTCCAAGAATACCACCACTAAAAATTGATGCTAAAGCCCACCATGCTTCAAGAGCACTTTCAACTCCATTTAAAGCTAACCCAATTAATATTCCCAAAGCACCCATAATAAATGATGAAATGTAAAGGACGCGCAGTGCGGTTTTCTGTGTAGGTGCTTTTTGGATATATCTTTTATAATGGTCAGAGAGAATTACTGTTGCAGAACTATTAATACTTGTTGAAATAGTACTCATACCGGCTGCAAATATTGATGCTATTAGTAATCCCGTTAATCCAGTAGGAAGTGCTGTTACAATAAAATAAGGAAAAACTTTATCTGCATTTTCAGCTTTATGAAGTTCCATAGGTAGCAAATCGGGCATTGCTGTATAGTAAGAATAAAGCGCAGTTCCTATTAAAAAAAATAGAAGTGATACAGGAATGTATAGTAAACTACCTAAAAGTGTAGACTTTTGAGCATCTTTTAATGATTTTGCACTTAAATATCTCTGAATATAGCTCTGATCGATACCAAAATTCTGCATATTTATAAATAACCCATAAATTAAAATAAGCCAGAAAGTAGATTCAATAAAATTGAAATCAAAACTTCCAAAACTAAATTTATTAGCCTCATTAGCAATTGTAAAAACCTGTTGTGGCCCATCAGGCATACTTAAAAATATAACGCTCAGACAAACCAATGCTCCAATTACAAGGATTATACCTTGAATTGCATCAGTCCAAACTACTGCCTCTATACCGCCAAACATCGAATATACAACTACGCATAAACCCGTAATCAAGATCACTAATGGGATGCTCCAACCGAAAAGCACATTAAGTGGAAGCGCTAATAGATAAAGGATAGTACCCATCCTAGCCAATTGAGTTAATAAGTAAAATATTGATGCATATATTCTAGCCCATAATCCAAAACGTTGCTCTAAATAAAAATATGCAGATTCGCTTTTCATATTTCTGTAGAGGGGCACAAAATAAATGACAGCAATAATAGCTGCGATTGGTATAGATAAACTAAATACAAAACCATTCCAGTTCGAAAGATATGCGTTCCCAGGTAGTGCTAAAAAACTGATACTACTTACAAAAGTTGCAAAAATAGACATTCCAATAGCCCAAGCTGGCAATCTTCCACCTCCAGTTGTATACTCCTCAGGAGTTCTTTTTCTAAGTGAAAAAGATACTCCAAAGAGTACAATTCCGAGCATGTAAACTATAAAAACATAAAAATCAATAACATTTAAATCCATAAAAAATTATTTAATATTTATCAGATTTAATTTCAAATTATTTCAGACAAATTATGTTGAATTATTTCTAATCTTTTAGCTATTAAATCCCTTTCACTATTCTTAAATGTAGTTAAAGGTGAAACCAAATTAGCAGCACATATATTTAAACATGAAAGAGCAGCTTTTAAACCCTTGAGATAACTAGATTGATTTGAATCAATAGAATATAAATTTGTACTAATTTCCATAATCAAATTATGTAAAGGAATAATACGCGAAAAATCCTTTTTAATAGCAGCATCATACAATTCTACATACAACTCTGGAAATAGATTTGCACCTCCCGGAACACCTCCATCTCCACCCATCAAAACGGATTCTGCCAAAATCTCTTCAGGTCCCGTGAATAATATAAAACTTGAATCTTTCCTAACAGAGTATAATAATTTTTTAAAATATGGTGCATTTCCAGAACTGTCTTTAAGACCAATTATCTTTGGATGTTTAGATAATTTAAGAACAGTATCCACTTCAAAGGAAATTTGTGTATGTGAAGGCATGTTATATAGAAACATAGGCAGCGGTAATTTATCCGCTAAACTGTTATAATAATCTATTAATTCACATTGGGACAGATTAAAATAAAAGGGTGGGGCTGACACTAAAGCATTTGCACCATATTTATTAGCTTCATTTGCTAAATGCCGAGAGGTCTCTGTTGAAGAATCAGTGATTCCAACTAAAACAGGAACGCGACCATCAACAATTCTTAGAGATTCCTCAATCAATATATTTTTAAAATCTACACTTAAACTGGCAGATTCTCCAGTTGTACCTAAAATAAATATCCCATGAACACCCCCTCTTATAAGATGTTCTAAAATCGAATTTAAACCCTTCGAATCTAGTTTACTGTCGAAAGTTAAAGGAGTCACCATAGGTGGAACTATACCCTTTAAGGGTAAATGAAATGTATTGCTCATATAAAAATTATTAAATTGTATAAGAAAGTCTATTTTAAAACATCAATTTTCCGCTCAAGATTTATAAATAACACTAGGCAGAATGGAAACCCTAAAAAGATCTATATTCAGCATCTAAATATTTATTAGCTTCAGTTTCTAAAAATTTAGCTGTTTCACTATTCCAATGTAATTTTCTATTGGGGAAACGGCCAGCAATAACACCTAATAATATAGTTTCTGTTAATCGGGAAGCATACGAAAAAGGTGCACTGCACACATCTGTTCCCAAACACGCATCTACAAATTGATGATAATGCTTTGGACCTTCAGATTTATAATCACGAATAGGCACACCCAAATTATTAGCTTTTTCTACAAGAGTAATCTCTTCAGATATATCAACATATTTATTATTCACAATTTTTCTTGGTAACTGCATAAAATGTGGTAAAAGTAAACGTCCTTTTTCACCGATAAACATAGCGCCTTGCTCTGGAAGTGTACCTTCATCAACGCTTTTTGTTTTAAGTGACATTTTATCCTCTATAGTTACACCCTTATCTTCTTTTTGGTGCATTTTCTTTCCACCTGGTAAAAGTAAATCTTTATGGTGTTTAGGAGCTCCCGCTCCATCATACCATACCCATTTCAAAGTTTTAGTAGTATACTTTGTTTGTGGAAATTCATAAGTCACAATGTTATGTTCTGGAAATCCAAAACCATTAGGCTTTCTACATTCATTAACAATAGTTCGCGGTACATCAAGCTCCAAGGCATTATAAGGTGTGTCAAAAATATGAACACCCATATCGCCTAAAGTTCCACACCCATAATCCAATACTTTTCTCCAATCTCCTGGATGATAATAGTCTTTTTTGTAGGGTCTCTCAGTTGATGTGCCTAACCATAAATTCCAATCTAAACTATCTGGAATAGGATCACTTCCAATAGGTTGCACACCATCATAACCCCAATTTTTTGGAGACCATGCTCTTACAGTATGAACCTTACCGATAATTCCTGATTGAATTAATAAGGTGGCTAATTTATAATCGTAAAAGGAATGAACTTGTATTCCCATCTGAGTGATCAAATTCTTTTCTTTTGCCAAATTACTCATAGCTCTAGCCTCCATGACATGATGTGTTAAAGGTTTTTGACAAAATACAGGTTTGTCCATATTCATTGCCATAATAGAAGCTGGAGCATGAGTATGGTCAGGCGTAGAAATTATTACTGCATCAATATCATTACCTATTTCTGCATACATCTTTCTATAATCTGAATAAACTTTTGCATTAGGATGTAACTCTTTAGCTTTTGCCAGATAATTAGAATCTACATCACAAAGTGCAACAACGTCTACCATTGCATGTGAAGAAATTGCTTTTAGATCTTCAAAACCCATATTACCTACACCTATGTGGGCTGTTCTCAATCTCTTAAGCGTAGTATATTTTCCGTTTATTCCGTTAGCATTTGCCTTAAAAATGAGTGCAGAGGGTGACAATATCAATCCTATTGCACTTAAACTGCTGATTTTAATAAAATCTCTTTTTTTCATGATTATACTTTTTAAAGTTTTTTAATCTTAATGTTTCTAAACCAAATAGGACTAGAATGATCTTGAAGACCTATGAATCCAGTTTTAAACTTTCCATAATCAGGACTATTTTTCCATTTGTCAGAGTTCTTTTTTTCATTCCACGCATCATCCCAAGGCACAAAAGATAAAAGTAGTTTCCCATTTAGCCAATGTTCTACTTTTTCAGGAGTAAAAACTATTTTTGAAGAATTCCACTCTCCTACAGGGTTTAATACTTTTTGTGAAGGATTTGCAGGATGCATTGCATAATCAGAACCTGTTTGCTGTAATGGTTTTAATTCGTTCACTTTTTCAGTATATCCTAAGCTTCTGTTATACTTGGATAAATCATGCATACTAGCATAATTTTCATCATCAATAAGTTGATATTCAGGAGAAACCTGTGGAGGATTTTTAAAACCCTCTTTCACATGATAAAATATTCCACTATTTCCGCCTTTAGGTAATTTCCATTCTATGTATAACTCAAAATTGTCAAATTCTTCGGCACCATAAATAATATCTTTACCTCCAACATAGTCTTGTTCTAATCCCAAATCTGTTTTAAAAGTTAATGTTTTATCCTCAATAACCCATCCTGGCGGTAGGGTTTTACCATTATATCCACGCCATCCTGCAGTAGTAGTTCCGTCAAATAGCACGATCCAGTCAGTATTGACAGCTTTTTGCGTTTTACATGCGCTTATTGTCAGTATTACAATTAGTATTAAAATAATCTTTTTCATTTTTAATAATTTAGTTTTAAAATATTCGTTAATAAATTTCATCTTCAAGATTTAACCGTCCTTCACTTTTAATTATTAAGTTAAAATCTTTAATCTGAGATAATTCAATTAAATTGGTTTTGTTTGAGTTTATATTGTAAATCATAAATAGCTATTAATACAAAAGAAAAATTATTAACTCATTTTGAAAATGTGTTGTATTATATTAAAAAACATAAATTAAAAATCTGCTTATAAAGACAATGCTAAATGTAAATAAGATGTTCAAGTAGATAAATAAATCTTTGTAGAGTTTTATCCTACTCAAATTACAAAAGTACTTACCCAAAGAATAATAAAAATCCAGCAATAGTTACAATTAGAGTCCCAATCATATTTTTCGACATAATTTTGAAAAGAAATAAGTGAATCGCTCTTCTAATAAAACTTAATCAAGTTTCCACCCTTTATCTGATAAATTTTTGTCATTTAATGTAGTAAATTATAGAATCTTCTCTACTTGATATTGATTTCTACAACATCGTTCTCAACTCTTCCCAATTATCTCATTTAAATTCTGATGGATCAAAAATTGTTGCAGCAATATACCTATATGGCTCAGCAATATTAATTAAAGCATTATTCCAATAATATAATATTACCAATTTCCCATCTTCTCTTTGTGTAATCTTAGGATAACCCACATCTCTATTCGCACCATCACCACTTCTAAGTGTAATTTCATCTTCCCATGTTTGACCTTCATCATTACTAAATCTTACATGGACTCTTGAGCCATATTGACTTCGATAAATATAACCTAATGCTAACCTACCATCTTTAAGCTTGACTAAAGCTGGAGGAGAACCAGCACTTCCAGTATAAGGAACTGGATCTTTGAGTCTTATCCAACTTTTACCATTGTCCTTAGATCGATAGCTAGATATTAAATCTATTTTATCTTCTGTACGGGTTCTAATAGTAGTAAACAATTCATCTTTAGAAAGCCTTAAAGAAGAAGGCATTATGTCAAACCCTGCGTGTTCTTCAGTTATCCATGATATCAGTGACCAATTTATTCCACCATCGATTGTTCTAACCATAGCAACTCTGCCTTCTTTACTATTTGATTTAGCTGTAGTAACAAAAAGTGTTATCGTCTTTTTATCATCTATAATATAATCCGTTCGATTTGCAATTCCTGAAATTCCTAAATCTGGAAACGTAAAAGCACCTTTCCAAGATTCTCCTTTGTCATTGGAATAATAAAAATGAGTCGGCCCTTCATTATTATTATGCCTTAGGAAAGTTAATAGAAAATTAGGATCAGTGAAATCGCTCATCGCTTCTTTCATTACAGTAGGCTTCACAGCTCTTTTACTGGAGATATTATTATCGTAACCCCATGCCTTCTGACCAATATCGAACGCATCCGTAATCTTCCAAGTAATTCCTCCATTTAGACTTCTTGCATATTTATTTCTTGACGTTGATATATCATATGTATGTAAACCTTTATTTGAAGCTTTAAATGAGGCCTCGACAAAGCCAATCAATATTTCATTGTTCCAAGTCCAAATACCATGATTGGCTGGCCACGCAGCATATTTTCCTTTTTCTGAAAAAACTACATTATGCTGGATAGAAAAACCATTTGTTTGTGCAAAACCAATTTTACAATTGATTAATATTATGATCATAAACAAATTAAAAAAGATTTTTTTCATAAATTAAATTATTTAATTAATTATTAAACTTCAAAAGTTAAGAAAGGATTATAATTATTAGTGATTAGAAGTTTGAATCAAAAAATTGGTTTAAAAAACCTGAATTAGAGGTAAAATAAAAGGTGGATTACTTATTTTATCTAAAAATAAAAAATACAATTATTAATACACTTCATAGATAAACAGTTGTAATGTATTTTAATACCCTGGGTTCTGTTTTAATATTGCTCCAAAATTTGCATCAATAGCTTCTTGAGGTATAGGCCAAAGTCCATGATGATCTTGAACTGTACTTCTAGTAATTTCTAGTAAGCCATATTTGCGAACACGCTCAACTAGAACACCCATCCGAGTTAATGTTTTACGCCTTCTTTCTTCATACATTAATTCTCTAGCACGCTCATCTAAAATGTAGTCCAAAGAGACATCGCTAGATGAAATTAGAGATGCATTAGATCGTTGTCTGATTAAATTAATATCATCAGCTGCTTTTTGAAAACTTCCACTTAAAAAATTCGCTTCAGCACGTAAAAGATAGGTTTCGCTCAACCTAAACACGTAAACGTCTTCTTCTGTCATCCCATTATTATTCTTTCCTTCCCAAGGCGTACCTTCTACTTTTCTCGGATAAGGATATAAATTTCGGAGTGAATCTTCAGCAATATTTACAGGTAAAATCGGCTGTCCAAAATATTTTGAGCTTGGATTATTATAAAAAAATTCTCTTCTAAAATTATACTTAGAATTTCTAATATCTGCACCAGCCTGTTTCCAAATGTCATATATTAAATAATTAGTACCCCTTATCCTCCCTACACCACGGTTTAGTTCATTGGTTGTTATTTGGGTTAAACCATTTGGATCTTTGATTCTAACCTGAAAAGGAGCCATATTACGGATAGATCGGTTACCATCTCTTGTACCTCCTCCTCCTTTAGTGAATGATTCAAACTGCCAAACATAAATAGATTCTAAATTACCAGAACTTCTATTTAGATTTCCGGTAGTAAAAAGATCTGAATAGACATCACCAGGTTGGCCCATATTCACCCCAAAGCGCTTAGTCATTAATTGATACAAACCTGAATCAATAACATCAGAAGCACTATTAATAGCATTTTGATATTGCTTAAGTCCCAGATAAACTTCGGTTAACAAATGATCTGCGGCTGCTTTTACAATTCTACCTTCGTTAGTCTTATTTACAGTTTTGGGAAGCCATTTAGAGGCAAATATTAAATCATTTTTAGCAAATTCATAAACCTCTTCTCTACTTGCTCTAACGTAGTCAAATTTTGGACTACTTTCTACTTTATCGACAATTGGTACACCTCCATAAAGATTAGCTAAAAAATTGTATGTGTAAGCCCTAAAAAATCTAGCTTCAGCAATTATTGCGTTCTTTTCTTCTTCATTTTTCCATATACCCTTTAACTCTGGCTTTTCAGCATAAATAATGATAGTATTTGCCTGGGCAATCATTTTTGTATAAGCCCACTCCCAGTTGATCTTTATTGGATCTGCGATTGGTGTCAGATAAGATGACCAGTTTTTATAAGCTTGAAATTCTAAACCTGGTGAATCAGCCACATCGGTACCTGCAAAATTTGTATCATAATAGTTTGTATCATCTTGTATAATTTCTTCTCTTGCGCTATATAAAAGTCCCGTAATATATGCTTCAAAGCCAGCCTTAGAACTTAAAACAGCCTTGTCATTTACTGATGACAAAGGAGTTTCTTCTAACAAATTATCATCTGAGCAGGAAGAAAAATAGCCTAAGATTAATAAAGGTGATATGATCCAAATTCTTCTGTAATTAAAATATGCTTTAAAAGTTATCATAATTTTATTTTTTAATGTTTGTTAATTTTGATTAAAAACCTATGTTCAATCCTAAAGCAATTGTTCTTGGCATCGGATATGCGTTATTATCATCTATTGCGTCAGTTTTGCTACCAGTGCCATTTTCTGGATCCGATCCTAGCCAATTTGTAAAAGTGTATAGATTTTTGGCACTTATCGATAACCTCAGACTTGAAAGCTTAATTTTCTGTATTGATTCCTTATCAAATTCATATCCTAAAGAAACATCTCTAATTCTGAAAAAATTACGACTTTGGTAGAAATTTGTTTTCAATGGATCTGTATAGGTAAGACCCGGTCGACTGTTAGAACGGTTTTCAGGTGTCCAATATCCTGCATCTAGCGTGTTAAACGCCCTATCAACAGAACCTGGTTTAAATAAATTGAAAGGAGCCTCCCAGCCTAATAAAGAGTTTACAAAAATTGATAATGAAAGATTTCCATAGCGGAATTGGTTTCTCAGACCTAACACATATTCAGGATTGTTTCCAGATCCTACAACAGTTCTGTCATCAGGAGTAATTTTACCATCACCATTTATATCTTTTACACGAACAAAACCAGGTTTTGAGCCATTAGGAATATCTTGATCACCCTCTTGATATATACCATTAAATTTATAATCGTAAAAAGAATTAATAGGTTTTCCAATGAACCAACTATTAGCAACACTGTCATCCTCTTTACCATCATTATTCAAATCAGTACCAAATAATTTAACTATTTTATTACTATTATATGAGAAATTTAAACTGCTGCTCCATTCAAATTTATCGGTTTTTATATTTGTAGTATTCAGTAATACTTCTATCCCCTTATTATTTACTTCTCCGATATTTGTTAATATACTTTTGTAACCGCCCATTACTGGTATACTTCTTCTCACGAGTAAATCTTCTGTCTTACTATTATATAATTCTACAGTTCCACCAATTCTACTATTAAACATTTTAAAGTCCAAAGCGGCATTTGCCGTATAAGTTGTTTCCCATTTCAAATCATTATTACCTAATGATGATGTTACTACACCAATGTTGCTAATTCCGCCATCACCAAAAACATATCGCTTAGTATCAGAAAGGCTTAAAGATTGATAAGGAGAAATTGCTTGGTTTCCAACAGCTCCATAAGATAATCTTACCTTTAATAGATTAATAGTAGAGTTTTCTTTAAAAAAGGACTCATCAGAGAGAATCCAAGCAAAAGCTGCGGATGGAAAAACGGTGTATTTATTATTGGTTGAGAAGACAGAGCTACCATCTCTTCTAGCAGTTAGAGTAAATAAATACCGATTTTTAAACTGATAATTCAAACGACTCATATAAGAAATACCTTCCGTTTCTTCTGCGTATGAGTTGTTTGTGAGGATGGATCCTAAGCTTAAATTATTATATCCAAGGCCATCAACACTTAATTGATCTGCCCGTGCAGTAGTTGTTTCATAATCTGTGTGAGTACGACTGTAAAGCAATGTCAAGTCAAAATTATGTTCAGATCCAAATTTCTTTTTGTAAGTAACAATATTTTCGAACAACCAATCGTAGCTGCTTCTATTAAATTTTTCAGCATTGGTATTATTGAAATTAATATTTAAGTCTTGTCTAACATAATTATATTCATGATCCCATCTTAGATTAGGGGAGAAATTAAGTCTATAGGAAATTGTACCTCCAAATAATTTAGAATTTAATTCTGTGTAAAAATTACTAAATAAATTATCAGAAATATCCTCATTAGAAGTTAAATTAGATTCCCATAAAGGATTAACATTGGCTTGCTCGGATAAAACTGGATATTGAGTTGGTGAACCATCCTCATTGAAATATGTTCCGTAAGGACTACCCCAATATGCATTTTTTAATAAAGCTGCCCTACCTGATCCATCTCTTTGCGAGAACATGGCATTTACACCTACTTTTATCCAATCAGCTAATTTAAATTCTAAATTAGATCGAAAAGTATAACGTTTTTCTTGATCGTTTAAAATTAGCCCTTTGTCATCACTAAAGGATGATGAAAGATAATAATTAACCAACTCTGTTCTACCAGAAATATTCAAATCAATTGAGCGTGTAAAACCTGATTTCAAGATTAAATCCCAAGCATCAGTAGTCTTTCCATTTAAATAATTCTGAGATTCAGTTGCAGATAAATATTGTCCTATCTTATTTCTATCGGCCTCTAAACCCATTTGTTTTCTCCATTCCAATTTTCTTTCCACATATTCTTCAGGACCTAAATTTTTAATTACGTTAGAGGGCTCAGAGATTCCTGTAAAAACATTTACGTTGACAGACGGTTTTGAAGTACTTCCTTTTTTGGATGTAATTAAAATCACTCCATTCGCAGCGCGAGATCCGTATATGGCAGCAGAGCTAGCATCCTTTAAAACATCAATAGTCTCTATATCCTGAGGATTGATTGCATTAAGATTTCCATTGAAGATAATACCATCTAAAACAATTAATGGTTCATTATCACCGCTCAACGAATTCTGGCCCCTAATTAATATACTACCCGCTTGGCCAGGACGTCCATCACCAATAAATTGCACGCCGGATACACCTGTCAATGATTGTGTCACACTAATATTTGGTAAATTCTTATTAGCTGCATCCATATTTACAGAAGAAATTGCACCAGTAACATTTCTTTTACTCTGTGTTCCATAACCTACAACAATGATTTCGTCTAATTTGCTTATGTCCTCACTTAAGACGGCATCGATTTTAGTCTGACTACCCACAGTAACTTCCACACTTCTAAATCCGATATAACTAAAAATCAGTATTGATTCGGTAGAAGGAACTTGAATGATATAGTTCCCCTCAAAATCAGTAGTAACGCTTGTTTTAGAATCCTTTATCAAAACACTTACACCAGGTAAGCCCATTACACTCGAAACTTCAGTTACCTTTCCAGTAATTGTGTTTTGAGCATGAACCCCTGTAAGGAATGTTAAACTGAACAGGAAAAAACTAAATAGTTTTTTGTTTGAAAATTTCTTTTCTTGTTTCTTTAAATTGTTCGCATACATACTATTATAATTTGTTGGTTAATTTTATTTTTAAGATCTAATAATGGAATAACTTAAAGGTTTAAGCAGCTGCAAAAAAAATTAGTTTTAAATATCAAATTGGTCTGCACTTTTTGTGATTAATTCTGTTTGTAAACAAGTTTTAAAAAGTTTAAAATCTTTACCCTCATCGATTTGGTCACATAGAATGGTCAATGCTTGATTAGCCATTTCTGCTACCGGCTGCAATACATATGGAACAAAAGTGTCTAAAAAATTGAAAGCTGGATTTTGATCAAATGCAACCACCTTTATTTTGTGTAAAATATTTTTATCTAAAATAATCATTTGTTTTAAACCCTCTTGTGCTAATATATTTGTATGAAAGTAAATTGCATCTACATTTAAACTAATGAGCTCTTTGATGGCTAATGCCATTTCTCTATTTAAATTTCCATAGTTAATTCTTTTAACAAGCTCTATTTTATTCATCAATCCCGCTCTATTCAAGGCTTCAACATAACCATCATATCTATCTCCATAATGATCAAGCTTAGACAGATATAAAATAGTTCCAATTTTTTTACAATTATTATTTATCAAATGGTTAGTGGCTAAAAGTGAAGATTGAAAATTGTCAATACCTACAAAATTTGTTTTCAACTCTTTAAAATATCTATCAATTAAAACCATCGGAATTTTTAAGCGTTCTAATTTTTTTATAAAATCGCCAGAGCCTTCAGGAGCTGCAATTATAAAACCATCGACCTGTCTAGTTGTTAAAAAATTTAAAATTCTGTCAAATTTATTTACATTTTCATCAGAAGAGCAAAATATAACTGTATAATCCTTAGAGAATGCTGCATCTTCAATAAATCTTGCTAAGCTCCCGAAAAACGGGTTAGCTATATCAGCTACAATTAAGCCGATTGTTCTTGTTTTATTTGTTACTAGACTACGCGCACTGAGATTAGGATAATAATTAAGTTTCTTAGCTACGTCGATTATTTTTTTAGCAGTATTTTTTGAAACTCTATTTTTTTCTCCCTTTCCATTAAGTACATAAGAAACCAGTGTAATTGAAACACCAACAGCATTGGCTATATCTTTTAAAGATGTTTTATTTTTCATTTTGCTTTAACGATTAAGCAATATTAGTAAAAAAAACAATAACAACAAATACAATTAAAATTTATTTTTATAATTATTGTTAAAAAACGGTAATTATGTTATATTATAGTCATTTTTTATGATGACTCTATTATTTTTAGTAATATTTACGGTGTTATTGTTTATACACGGCATCCAAGACTATTTAGAGATAAATATCGCTATTTTTAGACTTTAACCACCTCATTTTTAATTTTTAAGCTGGTAAAAATGAAAGTCTTATTAAAATTATAATTTAATTAGTAAATTATTGATATTTTAATATATTTGCTAGGCTGATTTCGAAAGTGAAAGATTTATTTATTTCTAATGTTTACTAAATATTTTTCAATTGAAAATGATATATGATGCTATTGTAATTGGTACGGGAATTTCAGGAGGCTGG
The DNA here is from genome assembly GCF_003688495.1 of Flavobacterium weaverense. GTDB lineage: Bacteria > Bacteroidota > Bacteroidia > Flavobacteriales > Flavobacteriaceae > Flavobacterium > Flavobacterium weaverense. Next base: position 215,629 of record NZ_REFH01000011.1, read on the forward strand.
GCGGCGAAAGAATTATGTGAAAGTGGACTTAAAACTTTGGTTTTGGAACGAGGTAGAATCGTTAACCATGGTGATTATCCAACTGCAAATAAGGATATTTGGGATTTTGAATATCGTGGAAAAACTTCCGCTAATGATACAGCTAAGCAAAAAACACAAAGCCGAACCGGTTTTGTCACTAAAGAAACCACAAAACATTGGTTTGTTAACGATATAGACCACCCCTATAATGAAAATAAAAGATTTGATTGGATAAGGGGATATCATGTTGGGGGCCGCTCACTTACTTGGGGTAGACAAGCCTTAAGAATGAGTGATTTGGATTTTGAGGCTAATAAAAAAGAAAATGTCGCTATTGATTGGCCAATTCGCTATAAAGATATTGCTCCTTGGTACACAAAAGTGGAGAAGTTTATTGGAGTTTCTGGTGAGAATTTGGGATTACCGCATTTACCAGACGGATACTTTTCAACGGCAATGGAATTAAATGAAGTCGAAAAATATTTTCAAAATCAAATTGCTAAGAAATATAAAAATAGATATTTAACAATTGGTAGATTCGCTAATCTGACTGGAGAATCAAATCATATTGGTAGAATAAATTGCGCTTATAGAAACAAATGCTCTCGTGGCTGCCCTTTAGGTGGGTATTTTAGTAGCAATTCTTCGACTTTACCTGCTGCAGATCGGACAGGTAATCTTGTTTTAAGACCTCACTCTATAGTATGTGAGATCCTTTATGATGCTTCAAGTAAAAAGGCATCAGGTGTAAAGATCATTGATGAGCAAACTCATGAAATACTAATATTTTCCGCCAAAGTAATTTTCTGCTGTGCTTCTACAATAGGCACGACAAGTATATTATTAAACTCTAAATCAGATAGGTTTCCTAATGGAATGGGTAATGATAGTGGAGAATTAGGTCATAATTTAATGGATCATCAATTTAGAGTTGGTGCTACGGGCACAACCTCTAATTTTGAAAATGTACCTTATATCGATAATCGACCAGCTAGTTTTCATATTCCACGATTTACAAATCTAGAAGGAAAGAATAATAGATCGAGTTTTTTGAGAGGCTATTCGTTTCAAGGAAGTGCAAGTAGAAAAGACTGGCGCGACGCTATAAAAGAAATGAGTTATGGAAAAGAATTGAAGGATCGTCTTTTAAAACCTGGACCATGGAGTATTGGACTTACTGGATTTGGCGAGTGTTTACCGTATCATGATAATAAAATGACGCTTGATTACAGTAAAAAAGATCAATGGGGGCTGCCAACAGTTACTTTTGATGCTGATTTTAAAGAAAATGAAGTCGAAATGCGGAAAGATATACAAAAAGAAGCCATTCAGATGTTAAATGAAGCAGGATTTGTAAACGTAAAAGGTTTTGACACAGATTTCTATTTAGGACATGCAATACATGAAATGGGAACAGCTAGAATGGGGTACAATCCTAGTACTTCTGTATTGAATAAATTCAATCAAATTCATGCAGTAAAAAATGTCTATGTAACGGATGGCGCCTGCATGACTTCATCAGGGACTCAAAATCCCTCTTTAACTTATATGGCTTTAACGGCAAGAGCAGTAGATCACGCTGTTAAGCAATTAAGGAAAAGTAATTTTTAAATATGGATAGAAGAATAGCTGTCAAGAACATAGCGTTGTTATTAGGTTTGGTAGTTTCAGGATCAACAGTTTTGAGTCTTTTTAATGCATGTAGTACTGATCAAAAAAAAATAAAGGGTGAATTCTTTGATGCAGCTGACATGTACATTGTTGAATCATTAGTAGATATTATACTTCCTATTTCATCGAGTATAGGAGCTAAAGAGCTCAATGTCTCTCAATTCGTTGATAAAATGTGCAAATATGTATTAAGAGAAGTAAATCAGAAAGAAATTAGATTGGGTATTGAAGAATTTAGAAAAAAATTTGAAAAAATTACTGATAAGATTTCAACGGAAGGAAATAGGGAAGATTATTCATTAATGATTAAAACTTATTTTGATATTTCACATAAAGAACAAAAAATAATTTTTGAAATGTTAGGTAATCAGAATGTATCAGAAGAGTTAAAAGCAACTTATCATTTGTATAAATTTTTGACTACTATTCGTGAGTATACTTTGTTAGGCTATTTTACATCAAAAGCAATAATTGACAGTCAAGTAGTAAGTGACATATAACATTTTGTTATAATTGAGAATTAATAAGCGATGCTACTTAACAGTTATTTAAAAGAAACCCGTTGTAAAACAGTTCAAGAAAGTTTTATCATGAAACTTTACTTATCATAGGCTGTAAGCGTGCGAAAACTATTAAAACAGATAAATTTTTAAAGATTTTAAAACTGCCCTATAAAATGAATTTGTGAAGCAATTTGCTCGTTTCTCTTTTTGTCTTAACGCATGATATAATTGCTATTGGTAATTTTTTAAAATAGTGGACATGCTAACTTAGCCATCACATAAAGTTAAGAAATAATCTTAATTTTAGCCTATGAAAGAAGTCCGCAAAATTTATGACAAAGCTTTTAAAGAAAAAGCCGTTCAATTGAGTTATGAGAGAACAAATGTATCGGAACTCGCCAGAGAGTTAGGAGTCACAGCTCCACAGTTGTATAAATGGCGCAAAGAGTACGAGGAGTTTGGAGAAGGAAGTTTTCCTGGGAAAGGAAATTTAAAACTCACTCCCGAGCAAGAAAAAATCCACGAACTGGAGAAAAGACTCAAAGATGCCGAGTTAGAACGTGATATATTAAAAAAAGCAATCGGCATTTTTTCCAAGAGCGGTCGATGATTTATAGTTTCATTAAAAACAATGAACAAGTATTTCCGATTGAAAAAATGTGCAAAGTTCTACAAGTGAGTAGTGGAAGTTATTACCGATGGAAGAAACAAGTAATTACAGCAAGACGACAACTAAAAATTATCATAAAAGAACAGATAACATTGATTTATTTTGCAGCGAAACAAAGATATGGAAGTCCTAGAATAACATTGGAATTACGGTATTTAGGTTATAAAGTTTCACGAATTACAGTTGCAAAATATATGAAGGAACTTGGCTTAAGAAGCAAATTAAGCAAAAAGTTCAAAGTTACAACCAACTCAAATCATAATTATTTAGTTGTCGAAAATGTATTAAATAGAGAGTTTATTGTAAAAATGCCTTCAAAAGTTTGGGTTTCGGATATTACTTATATCCAAACTAAAGAGGGGTTTGTATACCTGACCACTATTATGGATTTATACGACAGAAAAATTATTGGTTGGAGTTTGAGTGACGCAATGAGTACAGAAGAAACTACGCTTGGAGCATGGAAAATGGCGGTTAAAAACCGAGATATCGATGAAGGTTTGATTTTTCATTCTGACCGAGGTGTCCAATATGCTAGTAAAAAGTTTGTAAATGTTCTTGATTCCTATAAAAAAATAACCCGCAGTATGAGTCGTAAAGAAAATTGCTGGGATAATGCTGTGGCGGAAAGCTTCTTCAAATCTTTGAAAACCGAATTGATTTATGGGAACAAACTGATTTCTAAAGAACAAATGAAACTAGAAATCTTTGAATACATTGAAATTTGGTACAACAGAAAAAGGAGACACTCTGCTTTGAATTATGCAACTATTGAAGAATTTAACAATCAAATTAATTACAAAAATGTAGCTTAACTTATACTGCAGGTTTTATTTGCATATCCAATTACTCGTTATAAAGCAAATGCGCAGCCGTATTATATAATATTAGATACCGATGAAAATAGCTTAAACAAAGCCGTCGGATATATGCCAGATGTTGATCAATACGAACAATGGTTGAAATCAGGAATTCAACAGTTCAAGTAATAATAAGAGCTGTCCAGTATTATTGGACAGCTTTTTTTTCATTATTAAAAGGATAGAATTTTACATTATAAAATTACTTCTGACGCACGTTAATACTTAGATTAACTTATGAAATATAAACTAGTGCTAAGCTACTAATAACAATTTAGTCAAACAAAACTCTCTATTATCCAAATGGTTTATATTCAGTATCAAACGACCAGTCTCGATTATATAAGATCTCTTAGACCATTGTGACAAAATCATATTAAGTATGCATTTCCGATAACTTTAGAAATGAGATACAATTGTATATTCAATCAAATGGAAGCTACTACGAAATCTGCAGACGATGCTATAAAAAATATTACTTTTACTTTTTTATATTAATCATTAAGGATAGTAATTACCAATCTAATTTGAAAAACTAAACCTAAAATAAGGAAGGTTTATAGTAGTAAATTCATAAAAAATAAAATGAACTCGAAACTTGAAATAAAAGATAAAACAAAACCAGTTGACAATATTAAAATTTCCCCATTTAGAAAAAACATACGCAAAACTTCGCCTCACAAACACAATAACTATTTTGAAATTATATATCTTACAAGTGGAAAAGGAAATCATACTATAGACACTCAAGAATTTACAATAACACCTCCAATTATTTTTATTGTACGTAAAGAACAAGTCCATTTTTGGAATATTGAATCTGAACCATCTGGTTTTGTAATCATCATTAAAAAAGAATTTATTGATAACAGCTTAGACAAAGAAATAAAGCAATTAATTTCTAAAATAAGCGCATACACTTGTCTATACCCAAATGAAAAAAAGACTATTGAACAATTATTTGAACTTCTATGTAGAGAATATCAAGAAAGTAAAAACGATGCAATAATAGAGGGTTTAACAAAAGCTTTATTAGCCAAGTTACTTCAATCAGAAAAACCAGAAAATTTAATAGTACCCCATAAAGACAACCTCTTTGAACAATTCAGAGAACTTCTTGGTCTACAGAAAAAATTGGTAAATAAAGTAGCCTACTATGCAAATTTGCTTAATACTACTCCCCAAAATCTTAATGCCGTTTGTAGAAGAGAAAACAACCAGTCAGCCTCTGAGGTAATTTCTGAATTTATAATTAGTGAAGCTAAACGTCTATTACTTTATACCGACCTAACAATTACTGAAATTTCATATTCTTTAGACTTTAAGGATAACTCCCATTTTACAAAATATTTTAAAAGATACGCGAGTAAGCCTCCAAGTGTTTTTCGTTCAACGATCCAGTAAAAACCATTCATTTTTCAAATAAACCACAAAGTTATTTGTTTGTTGTTTATTTTTACAAAAAAAAAGATGCGAAAAACCGTAATTATACTGCTTACATTAACTATGTTGGGTTGTGGTCAAAAATCTGAAAAATCTGAAAATTTACAAACTCAAATTGACAGTTTGGAGAATAAACTTTCTGAAAGCTATAAACCTGGATTTGGCGAATTTATGGGAAATATTCAAATTCATCACGCTAAACTATGGTTTGCTGGAGAGCACAAAAATTGGAAATTAGCTGATTTTGAAATGAATGAAATTAAAGAAAATTTGGAAGGAATTCAAAAATACTGTTCTGACAGAACTGAAACCAAATCAATTGGAATGCTAAATTTAGCTATGGATAGTTTGAATAATGCTATTTTAAAAAAGAACAAAGGAATGTTTCAAAAAAACTATATCAGTCTCACTAACTCTTGTAATGCTTGTCATCAAGCTACAAATCACGAATATAATGTGATAATAATTCCTAAGACGCCACCTTTCTCCAATCAAGATTTTCAAATAAAAAATTAATTATGCTTAAAAAATCAATGACTACAGATGAGTCTAAAACAACTATTTTAATCCGTTTAATGGTTGGAACAGTATTTTTTTCAGAAGGAATTCAAAAATTTTTATTTCCTAATACATTAGGAGTAGGAAGGTTTGTTAAAATTGGTTTACCATTCCCCGAATTTTTAGGAAGTTTTGTGGGTTTTTTTGAAATTTTTTGCGGTGTATTAATCCTAATTGGACTTTTTACTCGTTTAGCAACTATCCCCATAATTACAATTATGATTGTTGCTATCGCAACAACAAAAACCGCTGTTTTAAAAAGCGATGGATTATGGGCAATGCTTCACGGCAGTAGAACAGATTGGGCAATGCTGCTCGGAGGTATTTTTCTATTAATTGAAGGTGCAGGAAAATGGTCGCTTGATAAGAAATTAAATCACAATGGAAGAAAAGAATAATTTAAAAGAAATTGCAAAATTATTTTTAAAACTTGGTATTATTGGTTTTGGTGGTCCAGCGGCACACATAGCAATGATGCAAGACGAAGTAGTTGTTAAAAAAAAATGGCTTACTGAACAACATTTTCTTGACTTAATCGGAGCTACAAATTTGATACCAGGTCCTAATAGTACAGAAATGGCTATTCATATTGGTCATGAAAAAGGAGGTTGGAAAGGATTAATTGTTGCTGGATTTTGTTTTATTTTTCCGGCTGTACTAATCACCTTATTTTTTGCTTGGTTGTATAAAGATTATGGACAAATCCCGGAAATAAAACCTTTTTTATATGGTATAAAACCCGCCATTATAGCTATAATTCTATCTGCCATTTTTCCATTGGCAAAAAAATCATTAAAATCAGTTCAACTAGCACTTATAGGTGTTTTAGTGCTATTACTTTCTCTTTTAAAATATAATGAAATAATGTTAATGTTTGGTGCTGGAATAATTGCGTTGGTTCTTTATTTTTTAAAAAATAATACAAATAAAAGTATAAGCGTTTATATTCCTCTAACTCTTTTTCAATTTTCAAACACCAACCTCATCTCTGTAACCAACTTCAATTTATTTTTAGTTTTTTTAAAAATTGGAGCAATTTTATACGGAAGCGGTTACGTTCTTTTTGCATTTCTTGATGCAGAATTAGTTGCTACAGGACTTTTGACAAGGACACAATTAATTGATGCAATTGCTGTAGGACAATTTACACCAGGACCAGTTTTTTCATCAGTAACTTTTATTGGTTATCAGATTAACGATTTATCTGGAGCTTTAATTTCAACAATTGCCATATTTTTACCATCATTTATTTTTGTAGCTTTATTAAATCCATTAGTAAAAAAAATGCGTAATTCTAATGTGTTTGCTTCCTTTTTAGACGCAGTAAATGTTGCTTCAATCGCAATTATTATTTCTATTTGTTTAGAAATGGGAAAGGAAACTATTATAGATTGGAAAACAATTCTAATTGCAATACTTAGTTTAATTATAACGTTTAATTACCGAAAAATTAATAGTGCTTTTATAGTTATTGGCGGTTCACTAATTGGATATATATTACACTTTGTATAAAAAATTGGAATTAGTGTTCTTCTTAATATCGATCAATATTGTTCTTTTTATAAATTCACCCAAAAAACAATACTACCGAATCCATCGCCAAAAAAAAAGTGAGTATCACTTAATTAGACATTCAAAATAATCTTTTACATTGAATATTTAAACCACTAATTTTAATTCGCTAAAAAGCGTCTTTGTTTGCCCTCTTAGTTCAATTTTATATTCTAGTTATTTCATTCTTATTATTTTTTTCAGTGAGTTACATATTCTATTACATAGCTAAAAATCTACGATTTAAGGATTGATTTTAAAGCATAAAATTACATGTTTAAGCAAAAAAATATATTTGTACCTAGACTTAGTGTTTAGGAACTTCTGACAACCGCTTTTTGCAAAAAAAATGTCTCAATTTTTAGTTGAGACATTTTTTAAAGTGGCAGAATCGTTCGATTTACAACTCATTCTTGATTTTTTACAAAAAACTTTTGTTTGTACTTTATTTTCTGCCAAATCTCTATTACACTTTTGGAGCTGTTCCTTCTGCATTTGCTACAACTACATCGATTTGAATTAAAGCATCGTGAGGTAATTCTGAAACACCAACTGTTCTTCTTGCAGGAATACCTTCTGGGAAGAATATTTTGTATGCTTCATCTACCGCAGTGATATCTTCAATGTCTTTAAGAAAAATATTAACTTTAACTACATCTTCCATTACATGATCGATACTCTGGAGGATTGCCTTAATGTTTTTCAAGCACTGTTCAGCCTGCTCTTTTGCACCGCCTGATACTAATTCTAAATCAAGGTTTAAAGGTAATTGAGCTGAAAGATGATTGTAATGAGAAAACGCCACTGTTTGTGTAGATAGATTGCATTTTGGAGCGTTTTCAGTGTTTTTTGCCCAAATTACAATTCCGTGTCGGTGTTCTACAGCTTGCGGAGGAGTTCCATCACCATGGGAAACAACAGCTTCAATTTGTACTAAAGCATCCATTAGCAAAGCTGATGCGGCAATTGTTGTTCGTGCTGGGACATAAGCTACGGCTCTAGCGATTGCTGAATCTGGAAAAAATGTCGAATATACTTGATTAACTGCTTCAATATCAGATAAATTTTTAAGGAAAATATTAATTTTGACAATATCATCAAAAGGAACATCAATACTTTCTAAAATTGACTTAATATTTTTTAAACATTGTGCTGTTTGCTCTTTTACACCGCCAGCTACAACTCTCCCCGATTTAGGATCGATAGGCAATTGCGCTGAAAGATTGTTATAATGAGAAAAAGCTACAGCCTGTGCAGAAAGCGTATTCACGGGTGCATTTGCTGTATTATTTGTGAGTTTAATAAGATCTCCTGATTGTGGAGCGTTAGGAATCGTACCCTCACCGTGCGAGACAAGTGCCTCAACTTGTACTAATGCATTCATAGGCAAAGCGGCAACGGCAACTGTAGTTCTTGTAGGAACGTACGTAGAAAAAAATGTTTTAAAAACAGCATCTACAGCATCTACATCTTTGATATTGGTTACGAATACTGAAATTCGAACCACATCACTCATTTGATGATCAATGCTCTGGACAATTGCTTTAATATTGTTAAAACATTGCTCGGCTTGTTCCTTAATGCCACCTGAAACTAATTGTCCCGTTTTAGCATCAATTGGTAGTTGAGCGGAAAGATTGTTGTAATGCGAGAAAGCTACAGTTTGTGAATAAGGACCAATACTTTTTGGAGCATTTTCCGAATTTCTTGCTAGTACTGAATTAACGTTAATTGAACTCATTTTTAATAAATTTTAGAATGTTTATAAGGCGGGTTATTCTATTGTATTTTCATTATAAAATAAAATACTCGATTTATTCGGCGCCAAAACTAAAGTAAAAAACACCTAGCTTGTTGCAATACTTTCATAAATTTTCAAACAAAACTAAGATTTTTCGATTTTTAAATTTCTTTTTAACTAAATAACTACCTTTATAACAGTCCTTTAAGTCGTTCCATTTTAGTTAAAATTTTATGACATACGCGCTTATATTATTTTTAGATTTTTTTAACAGCTATATTTTTACGCTAAAAACAAGTACCGTTTTATGACAGAAAATTCAAGATTTGTGCTAATCAGACTTATTTACTTTACTATAACTTTGACATCGTTAAAAGAGCTGAATCTTTTATCAAGACCCAAAAAATGAAAATAATTTTCCGTTTAATGTTACCATTTGCGCTCGTATTGGGATTTTTATATCCTAATCAATGTATTGCAAAAAACAATAATGGAAATAGTCCTAGTGAAATTGTCAACATAGATACAACTTATTACACTGTTTTGCATATAAGTCCCTTTCTTGATTCTACCGAAACGGATTCAGTAGTAACTGAAAATGTAAAAGAAGAGGACTCACTAGGTTTAATACATTTAAAGTCAAATTTCTTACTGAATGCAAACTTAAGTAGCAGTATCTTTTTGGATACTCTTGCAGCAAGACTTGACAGTAAACACTTCATGTTAGGAAACATGATTCCCGTGAGGAACATTCCTAGATACATCCTTTTCCATAATTTACAAATACACTTCTAGTTTTTTCACTACTATTTGGCTGTGTTAAAGGCATTTTTTTTCAAATAAAAAATATTCGACTACAATAAGATGATTGCTTTCTGGTACAATCACTATTGCGATATTATAATTGAAATTGTATCCAAAAACGCAACTCCCTTTTAGTATTTCTTTTTGCATCTAATGCAAATCCCTCTCTGTGCTTTTTTTAAAATAAAAATCTATTCGTGTTACCCATTTACACTAAATTTTTCCTTTACTGGGATAACGTCTTTGGCACTTAGTATCAGATTATTCGATTTCAGAATCCAATTTAAAAAAATAATTCAAATCAAAATAATTCAAACTTCATTTTGTAAAACATTAAACGTCAGTATTTAAAAAGGAAATTATTTAAACAACAGTATATGTATTAGCCCTGAAATGGAGTAAATCAAATATTTAATCAATAAAAAAAATCTTGTAAACACAACCCAAATTAGTGTTCAAATTAAACAACATATTACATCCTTAAATTATTAAATTATGCACTTAACACCTAGAGAAATTGAGAAGCTGATGCTGCATACGGCAGGCGAATTAGCTCAAAAAAGAAAAGCCCGTGGCTTAAAATTAAATTATCCAGAATCGATTGCCCTGATTAGCAGCGAATTATTAGAGCGTGCTCGTGATGGAAAAACAGTAGCCGAATTAATGCAATATGGCGCTACACTTCTTCGTAGAGAAGATGTGATGCCAGGTGTTCCAGAAATGATCCACGATATTCAAATCGAAGCGACATTTCCTGATGGAACAAAACTAGTAACCGTTCATGATCCAATCCGTTAATTTTCTAAAAAAATAGTATGATTCCAGGAGAAATATTCTTAAAAGACAGCGATATCATTTGTAATGAAGGTCGCGAAACGATAAAAATAAAAGTTACCAATACGGGAGATCGCCCTATTCAAGTAGGTTCTCATTTTCATTTTTTTGAAGTAAACAGAAAAATGTCATTAGATAGAGAAAAAGCGTTCGGAATGCGATTGAATATCATTGCTAGTACGGCAGTTCGTTTTGAGCCAGGTGAAGAAAAGGAAGTAGAATTGACCACATTCGCAGGTGCACAACGCCTTTTTGGTCATAACGACTTGGTTAATGGGGATAACTCTCCACAAAATAAGGCAGCAGCGCTAGAAAAACTAGAATTAGGTCACTTTAAAAACGTTAAATCATGAGCTTAAAAGTAACAAGAAAAAATTATACAAGTATTTTTGGACCAACAGTTGGCGATAAAGTACGCCTTGGTGACACTGATATTATCATCGAAATTGAAAAAGATTTTTGTTCTTATGGTGATGAAGCCAAGTTTGGTGGAGGAAAAACAGTAAGAGATGGAATGTGTCAATCTTCAACAGCTTTACGCCATGAAGGGGTACTTGATTTTGTAATTACAGGAGCTATTATTATTGATCACTGGGGTATTGTAAAAGCAGATATAGGTATCAAAGATGGTAAAATAATAGGGGTTGGTCGCGCTGGAAATCCAGATATTACAGATAACATCACACCAGGAATGATTATAGGGGCTTCTACTGAAGTTCATGGAGGACATGGTTACATTATTACAGCTGGTGGTATTGATACACATATACATTTTATTAGTCCTACACAAGTAGAAACGGCTTTATATAGTGGCGTTACTACCATGATTGGTGGAGGAACGGGCCCTGCAGATGGTACAAATGCTACTACTGTTTCGCCAGGAAAACACAATATCAAAACGATGCTGCAAGCAGCAGAAGCTTTCCCTATGAATATGGGTTTTTTTGGAAAAGGAAATGTAGCTACGGAAGGACCTATCGCTGAGCAAATTGAAGCTGGTGCTCTAGGAGTGAAAATTCACGAAGATTGGGGCGCAACTCCAGCGGTTATTAATGCATCTCTAAATGTTGCAGACAAATATGACGTGCAAGTTGCTATACATACGGATACTTTAAACGAAGCTGGTTTTCTTGAAGATACTATGAACGCTATTGCTGGGCGTGTTATCCATACGTTTCACACTGAAGGTGCTGGTGGTGGACACGCTCCTGACATTATCAAAGCAGCAATGTATCCAAATGTTTTGCCTGCTTCTACAAACCCTACCCGTCCATATACTACAAATACTATTGATGAGCACTTAGACATGTTGATGGTTTGTCACCATTTAAGTCCAAAAATTCCTGAAGATGTTGCTTTTGCTGATTCTCGTATTCGTCCAGAAACTATAGCAGCTGAAGATGTTCTTCAAGATATGGGTGTCTTTAGCATAATGAGTTCCGATTCTCAAGCGATGGGTCGTGTGGGTGAAGTAATCACTCGTACTTGGCAAACTGCTGATAAAATGAGAAAACAAAAAGGCCACTTAGCAGAAGATGAAGCAAATCAAAATGATAATTATCGTGCTAAAAGATATATTTCTAAATACACGATTAATCCTGCAATTGCCCACGGAATCTCAAATTACGTTGGATCTATTGAGGTAGGAAAAATTGCTGATTTAGTGATTTGGAAACCAGCTTTATTTGGTGTAAAACCAGAAATGATTATCAAAGGTGGTTTTATTGCAGCTAGTAAAATGGGAGATGCTAATGCTTCAATTCCTACTCCGCAGCCTATTATTATGCGTAATATGTTTGGTGGTTATGGAAAAGCTTTAACAAGAACCGCTTTTACATTTGTGTCTCAAGCAGCTATTGACAATGATATTGCAACAGAATACGGTTTAGAAAAAACCCTTTTAGCGGTTTCTAACTGTAGAAATATTGGTAAAAAAGATATGATTCATAATGATGCTACGCCAGAAATCATTGTTAATCCTGAGAACTATACCGTAACGATTGAAGGAGAGAAAATTACTTGTCCGCCAGTTGATACGCTTCCATTAGCTCAACTTTATTACTTATTTTAGAGAGTAACATTTTTGAATTTCACGGGACAGCTTCGGTTGTCCTAGTGAGATTCAAAAATTTCTTCAAAAACAATATAAAATAAAACTTATGAATAAATTAAAAAGTATTGTAGCGCTAACTTTTATCACTATGTGCCTAACTTTTTCTAATACGTATGCTCAAAAAGGCTCCTTAATGGCATACGGTTCCTTAAACTATAAAGAAAATAATAATAACGGCAGCAGTTTTGGTGCAAACCCACTTGGACTTGGCTATTTCTTTAACGATCACGTCGTAGCAGGAATGAATGTTGCCTTTGATAAAGAGAAAAACGGTTTAGGCAACTTGACTAGCACTAAATATGAAGTAGGTCCTTTTTATAGTGATTCATGGAAAATAGGTGATCACTTTGTAATTATCGCACAGGTAGATGCGCATTATGTATGGGGAAATAGCAATATGAACCTCCCTACTGGTTATGGTTATAACGGTTATCTAACTAGAATATATCCTATTGCGAGCGTTTTACTAGGAAACGGATGGGCACTAAAAGCTAAGTTTTGTGAATTATCTTTTCAACAAACTAAAGGAGACGACCTTAACAAAACAAGTGATCGTACGCTTGTAGCCGGGGTAAATGGGTCAACGTTAGGTATTGGTGTGTCTAAAAACTTCTCTCTTAAAAAGAAAATATAATGATTATACACCAAATAGTAGGAAACAAAGCGACAAACGCTTGTGATGGTCTTGTGGTTGATATTCTAGAAATAGAATGGTTTGAAGCTACTAAAAGAATCCAGCGCAGACATACTAATTCAGGTATGGAAATCGCAATTAAGTTTACTCAGGAAGGACAGCGTTTACATCAAGATGACATTTTATACCAAGATGACAAAAAAGTAGTATTAGTGCATATCAAACCTTGTGAAGCTATTGTAATGATTCCTGTATCACTGCTTGAAATGGGAACTATCTGCTACGAAATTGGCAATAAGCATTTACCTCTTTTTATCCAAGACGATAAAATTATGATGCCTTTTGAAATGCCCATGTTTCGATGGTTAGAAGCCAGTGGCTATAAACCGGAGAAACAAGAGCTTCAGTTGTTGCATGTATTGAAATCAAATGTAGCACCACATGGTCATGGCAGCAGTTCTTTGTTTACCAAAATTTTAAATATCGCTTCATCAAATGAATAATATGGAAAACACCATCACCTATTTAGGAAGTTTATTGCATTTGGCTGATCCAACATTACCTATTGGTGGCTACTCTCACTCTAATGGACTAGAAACCTATATTCAGGATGAGAATGTCAACAGTAGAGATTCGGCAAAGTTATTTGTGACTAATATGTTGACGTACAACATAAAATACAACGATGCTTGCTTTATGAAATTAGCCTATGAAGCAACTGCAGCTGGAGATCTACCAACAATTATTAAACTGGATCAGGAATGTAGCGCTTTAAAAAGTCCAAGAGAAATAAGAGAAGCGAGTCAGAAATTAGGGATTCGATTAATTAAAATTTTCCGCAGACAAAAAGCATTTGAAATTATAACCGATTATGAAAATGCGATTAATACAAAAGAAGCGACTGCACATTATTGCATTGCTTTTGGGATGTATGCACAATTGCTCGAAATTCCGTTGGCCGAAGCCTTATTTGCATTTTATTACAACGCAGCGATTGGAATGATTACCAATTCAGTAAAACTAGTTCCGCTTGGTCAATTAGACGGACAAGATATCCTTTTTGAATTACAACCTTTAATTAAACAATTAGCAAAAGAAACAATAACAATTGATAGAGAACTTGTAGGGCTGTGTAATATCGCTTTTGATATTCGGTGTATGCAACACGAAAGACTCTACTCAAGATTATACATGTCATAAAAAAATAAAAAAAATGGAAACAAGAAAATATGTTAAAATAGGTGTTGCAGGTCCAGTAGGGTCTGGTAAAACGGCTTTATTAGAACGTTTAAGCCGTAAAATGCTTAATGATTACAACATGGGCGTTATCACGAACGACATCTACACAAAAGAAGATGCCGAGTATATGGTCAAAAATAGTTTGTTACCTAAAGAAAAAATAATTGGTGTTGAAACTGGAGGTTGCCCGCACACTGCGATACGCGAAGATGCTAGTATGAACCTTGAAGCGGTGGACGAATTAGTATCTCGTTTTCCAGATATCGAATTAATTTTAATCGAAAGTGGTGGCGATAATCTCTCTGCTACATTTTCTCCAGACCTTGCAGATGTGACCATATTTGTAATTGACGTTGCCGAAGGCGAAAAAATTCCGCGTAAAGGTGGTCCCGGTATTACAAGATCAGATTTACTTTTAATTAATAAAATTGACTTAGCCCCTTATGTTGGCGCAAGCTTAGAAGTCATGGAAACTGATGCTCGAAGAATGAGAAAAGGGGCTCCATTTGTATTTTCTAACCTTAGATCTACTGAAGGAATAGACGAAGTTATTGGCTGGATAAAAAAATATGCGTTGTTAGAAGACGTAGAAGAACCTAATTTAATTAGATAATAAAAATGGTAAGCAGCTTAAAAATAAAAGTGGAAGAAAGAGAGGGAAAGTCCTTTTTAAGGGATGCCTATGTCACTCAACCTTTTAGAATAACACCCGTTGGGCAATATAAAAGTGATGGTGCCGCTTATTTAATGATTACCAGTACATCACCTGGTATTTTGAGTGGTGACGTTTATGAAATTGATGTTACTATTGAAAAAAATGCGCGTTTACAACTGCAATCACAATCCTATCAAAGGTTGTTTAATATGGAAGGCAGTGCTTCGCAAACCATGGTGGTGAATATGGGCAAAAGTAGTTCTTTTTCTTACGTACCACATCCTGTAGTTCCTCATGAAGATTCAAATTTTAAAAGTGTCAATACTATCACTATTGCAGATGATTGCGAACTTACCATAAGCGAGATCATTACCTGCGGTCGTAAACATTACGGTGAGACTTTTCAATACGCGCATTTTCAAAATTTACTTGAAGTATATCATCATGACCGACTTATATTGAAGGATAATGTGCTTTTAAAACCAGAGTTGATGCCTTTACATTCTTTAGGACTTTTAGAAGGTTTTACGCATCAAGGAACCTTGACCTACCTGAATACAAAAAACGAAAATGTAACTGAATTAGTGGAGCACTTCTATAAAGAATTGGAAAATTTAACAGATGTTACTTATGGTATTAGCGAAATTCAAACTGATGGATTTGTAATCAGGATTTTAGGAAACGGTGGGGAACAAATGTTTAATTTCTTCAAAAAAGTAGAGGAATCTCTTTGGGAGAAAGCAGTTGCTATATCTAATTAATGAACTAATGACAACAACCTTATTTGCATTGGCAATCACAGCCATCAGTATTAGTTTTTTTCACACCGCCTCTGGGCCTGACCATTATTTGCCATTTATTGTTTTATCACGTTCTCGCAAATGGAGTATAACCAAGACAATTATGCTAACAATTGTATGCGGTCTTGGTCATATTTTAAGTTCTGTATTTCTTGGTTCAATTGGTGTTTTCTTAGGATGGCAGCTCAATAAAATCACATTCTTTCAAGATTTCCGTGGAAATGTTGCCAGTTGGGCATTGCTACTCTTTGGAACCATTTATCTACTATATGGACTTTGGTTAGCCTATAAGAACAAAGCGCACAAGCATTTTGATGTAATGGGTGAGGACGTTTATGTATATGAACACAAACATGGCGATATTATTATGCCCAAAGACCGAATTAAGGTTACGCCTTTGGTACTGTTTGCCATTTTTGTAATGGGTCCAAGCGAACCACTTATACCTTTGTTGTTCTATTCTGGACTAAACCGTTCTATGACCGAAATTGTAACGCTAGTCAGTATTTTTACGATCAGTACAGTGGTAACAATGCTTGGTATGGTGTTATTAGGCATATATGGTTACTCTTTTGTGAAAACAGAGAAACTCGAACGCTACACGCCTGCGATAAGTGGTGCCGTAGTCACTTTGTGTGGAATAGGCATGGTCTTTTTAGGATGGTAAATCAAAATAATTTTTACTTTTAAAATCTAAATTAATGAAAGAAATAAAAACAATAGTACAAACAGTACTCAAAGGCATTGGACAAATCATGCTTCAAGATAGTGCATGGACCGGCTTACTGTTTCTAATAGCGATCTCATACGACTCAATCCTTATGGGAGTTGCCGCCTTAGCGAGTACAATTATTGGTACGGCGACAGCTAAAGTTTTAAAATTTGAAGATGCTAATATAAAAGCGGGCTTGTATGGCTTTAATGCAACTCTTATTGGTGTAGGACTTATATTTTTCTTCGAGTCGAGTTTACTGATATGGGCTTGTATTATTCTAGGATCGATGGTATCCACTTTATTGATGGAATTCTCCATTCGAAAAAAGATTCCGTTTTTTACATTTCCGTTTATCGTAGTGACAGTTATTGCTATTTTGGTCATGGATCATTTCAGCTTAGCCGCTCATAATAAAATAGAAGCAGTAGAAGAAATGATGGAATTGCAAGATTTTAATGTCGCAGCACATGCGTATAGCGAGATCATTTTTAAAGGCACAATCGTTGCAGGATTACTATTTTTTGTAGGTGTTTTTCTTAATAATCCTACTGCGGCCTTATACGGATTTGTTGCGGCTATATTTGCTGGTGCAATAGCACACTATGGTCATAATTCTGAAAGATTAATTGACGATGGAATGTTTAGCTTCAACGCTGTTTTATGTGGAATTGCGCTTAGTGGGGCCAAACCTCGTGATGGATTTTACGTGTTATTATCAGTTTTAATTGCAACTTATTTTGATATTTTTATGATGCACAATGGTTGGATTACCTTGACTTTCCCTTTTGTATTATCAATGTGGGTCGTTGTTCCATTAAAAAAAATAGTGGCGAGTTTTGAGTCAAAAACACAACCGCTTACCAATGAATAACTTTTAGCATTACAACTATACTACTGTTGTGTTTTAAATTCAAGCTTCTCTATTATTGTTGGAAAATTGAATTGAAATTACGACAATATTTCGTTTGTCTGCGTTTAAAAATAAAATAATGAAAATTACATTCAAACTGTTAGCACTTGGAACAATTTTACTCTCATCGCTCAACGGATTTACACAAGATTTAAAGAAAACAGAAGTGGATACTGTTCATCTTAGTAAAATAATTATCAATCATGCTGAATTTAGAAAACAAGTGATGCAAGTAGATTTAAAAAAGGCTCCCGTAAACTCTGCACAAGATCTTTTGCGCAAGGTTCCGGGACTTTTTATTGCTCAACATGCAGGAGGTGGTAAAGCCGAGCAAATATTTTTACGCGGTTTTGATAATGATCACGGTACCGATATTAGCGTAACTGCCGACGGTATTCCGGTAAATATCGTTTCTCATGCGCACGGACAAGGTTATGCTGATTTACATTTTCTTATTCCCGAAACCATAAAAGATATTGATTTTGGTAAAGGAGCCTATTATGCTGATAAGGGTGATTTTAATACTTCGGGGTATGTTAATTTTACCACATTTGATAAACTCGAAAATAATCTTTTTAAAATTGAAGGCGGATCTTTCAACACCATGCGTGCGGTAACCATGATCAATCTTTTAAACAAAAATGTACAAGACAAGAACTTTTATGTGGCAAGTGAATTTAATTATTCGGATGGTCCATTTGATGTAAAACAGAATTTCAATCGCATTAATATACTAGCCAAATTCAGTCAATGGATAGACAAAAAACAACACATATCCATTTTAGGTTCTACATTTAGTTCTGGCTGGAATGCCTCTGGCCAAATTCCAGAGCGAGCGGTGGAACAAGGACTAATAGACCGGTGGGGATCTATTGATCCTACAGAAGGTGGAAACACCTCTAGAACTAATCTTGCTGTAAACTACAGAAATCTTATCACTGAAAACGAAGAATTTTCTAGTAATTTGTTCTATTCTAGATATAAATTTAATTTATTTTCCAACTTTACTTTTTTCTTAAATGACCCCGTATATGGTGATGAAATTGAGCAAACTGACAATCGAAGTATTTATGGATTTGACAATAAATACATCCATCGTTATGATTTAAACAATAGCAAAATTACATGGACATCAGGCGCTGGTTTGCGTCTTGACGACATCAAGGATTTGCAATTGAGCCATGTCTATCATCGCGATTTATTGTTGAACAGACTTTCTGATGCGACCGCAACAGAAATTAATGTTCATGCTTTTACTACAATCGATTGGAAAATTGGTCAATGGACCATAAATCCAGCAGTTCGTGTCGATCATTTTGTTTTCGATCTTCATGACCGCTTGAATAGTCTTCCTTCAGGAAAAGATGCGACTGCGACACGAGTGAGTCCAAAATTGAACATTTCATATACTCAAAATAGTAATTTACAGTGGTATTTGAAATCAGGTATGGGTTTCCACTCTAATGATGTTCGAGTGGTCGTTGCACAAAACGGAAAAGACATTTTACCTTACTCTATCGGTAGCGATTTAGGGGTAATTATTCGCCCTGTCAAAAATATGATTATACAACCCGCTTTATGGTACATGTTTTTAAAACAAGAATTTGTATATGTGGGCGATGAAGCCGTTGTTGAACCATCAGGTAAAACACGTCGATTGGGTGCCGATTTAAGCTTGCGCTACCAACCTTTACCTTGGTTGTATATTGATGGAGACATTAATTATGCACATGCCCGTGCCATTGACGAGCCAAAAGGTGAAGATTATATTCCTTTAGTACCCGCCTTAACCAGTACAGGCGGCGTAGCTATAAAATTTCCATCGGGATTTTCTGCAAACCTTAGATACCGCTATATGGATTCAAAACCAGCTACAGAAGACAATTCGGTAAAAACAAGAGGTTATTTTGTAAACGACCTTGTATTAGCCTACGGAAAAAGAAGTTGGGAATTTAATATACAAGTCCTCAATTTACTTGATACAAAATGGAATGAAGCCCAATTTGAAACAGAAACTAGACTTCGAAATGAAACTACTTCCGTATCTGATTTGTGTTATACTCCAGGTACACCACTTGCTGTAAAAGCCGGTTTAAGTTATAAATTTTAACACTTAGAAATCATGCCAAATTACTTCAACACTAAAAAAGTAGTTCTAACAGCAGTTCTTTTTACGATAGTTCTTTCGACTTCTTATGCGCAATTGAGCCCTCCAGGTCTGGGAAAAGGAAAAACCGCTTCTTGGTTTGCCTTCGGTGTCAAACAAGCATTAGATACTGTCCATAAGAAAGAATCGACCACGTATATAGGAATTGGGAGAAAAAGCTCTCCCGACGATACCAATCCGTTTAATAAAATGGGAATTTTAGTATTGAATCAAGAGTTTTCTAATCACTATACCAAGCATTGGCAATACTCGTATGCCATAAGTTACAGACGCTCCGATCTATATGAATCTGCAGCTCCATACGAACATGCTGATCCGGCAATTGAACAAGAATTTAGACTCTACGGACGTTATACCTATCTTACAGAAATTGGTGCCGTAAAATGGAAAAATACCTTCAGACAAGAATATAGAAAATTCTTTAACCCTGATTTCACCAAAAGTGGCGAAGATTATCAGTTTAGAACGCGCTTGAAAACGCAAGTAAATATCGATTTGGGAACCGAAAAATTGCATCATATTATTGGTAGCGCCGAAGCTTTATTTGCCATAAGCAAAGAAAATCGTCCAATAAACGAATGGACTAAATTTAGTTATAAAGAAAGTCGATTTGGAGTGTATTATCAGTTGACTCCACATGAAATTCCTTTTACGTTTGACTTTGGTTATATGTACAATTTAATTGGAAAAAATAAAAAAACTGGTGTCAATTATTTGGCAATAGATGTCGTTTGGAACAATCCTTTCGGAAAAACGCTTTAGAATTTTAGTATTGGTGTAAGGGGTTATTTTGCAAGCTGAAGGCGATATTCAGAAGGCGAATAGCCCGTTACTTTTTTAAATAAACGCGAAAAATAGGACGGTGATTGATAGTTTAATTCAAACGCAATACCTGCTACATCTCTCGAATTATCTTGTAACAATATCTGACTGTGCAAGATGCTAATTTCGTTGATCCATTGTTTAGGTGGTTTTCCGGTAGCGTCTTTTACACATTTATTCAAATAATTATCTGATATTTTTAGTAGGTTAGAATAATAAGAAATAGTTTTATGGTTAACATGGTCTCTTTGCACTTGTTCTCTAAAGTGAAAAGAGATATAACGAGCACGAGAAAGCACTTCGTTTCCTTTATTTTCCAAGCGAATTATCTTTAATAAAATAGATTGAAATAAGGCCACGCAAATTTCCATAACTCGATCTGTGGTAAACAATTCCTCCTCTAATAATAGGAAAGCGCGTACAATCCAATCAAAAGTTACTGCATTCAAAATCAAAAATGGCGAAGTATAAAAAAAACTTAAGTCATTTTTATTCAAAGCAATATCAGTAATAATTTCATTTTCATATACGACAAAAAAACCTTCAACATCGTTTGAAAGTTCTAATGTCGCAGTAAAATTTCCTTGTTTAATATTCAATGCCTCATTCGCTTTTATATCAAAAACTGAGGTTTCCAGCTGTTGTTTTACAAAGCCCTTAGTTACAAAAATTAAGAAATTAAATGAGGTTCTATAAGGGTTAACTGGAATAACGATACTGGTAAGATAATTTTCAATACGATAAACTTGAAGCTTAGATTCATTGAAAAGATCATGAGTAGATACCTCTGGCAGAAATAATTTCTTATATTCGTAATTACTGATGAGTTTTATAGATGGTTTCATTTAAATATGATAAACTTAAGTCCGTAAAGTTATAAAGTACGGTAGGTTTTACATATCTAAAAGTGTTAAATATAAATTAATAAACTTTATTTTTAATATCAATAGAAAGTCGGCAGCTTACCAAAAAACGGGAAACTATAAAAGTTTGAATAAGAGATTAGATTGACACAGCAGTTCCTTTACTGAGATTATAAAAGTTTTAAAAGCATTAATGAAGATCTTACCTTAAAAATTATTTTTCAAAGATTTACTGAATTGTCAGGGAATTGATCGTAAATAAAGTATTTCTTCTGTTTAATTTTGAACAGCGTTTTACGTAAGCGTATCATTTTATAAGATATCACAGATAGTTCAATAAAACTATTTAGTGATCCACCCCCATTTTTTAAATATTGGAGATGCTTCTTTACTCATCAGAAATTTATAAAATTCTTTTGAATCTTCTTTCTGGCTCCCGGTTTTTGTTAAAGCTACTCCAGCGTCACGGTATAGAACGTATTTTTTAGAGACAGGAACAAAATCTGCTATATTGGGATTAGAGACCTGCCAAATATTCCAGATAATCCAAACATCAACTTCCGGGTGATCAATCCAGTATTGTTTCGCTTCGCCGCTATTTGACGCAAAATTGACGATATTCTTGCGTACCGCTTTTACAGTTTTGATACATCCTTGTTTTCCTGCCATCCCTTCCCAAAGGCCTGTTTGCCCAGCACCGTTCACGACCATTATTTTGAGGCCTGCGCGTTCAATATCATCAAAATCTTTGATGTTTTTTGGATTTCCCGGACGTACAAGTAATCCGGAAGGACGTAAATAAAGAGGTTCCACTGTTGTTTCGTCTATGCCACCGTCCATTGCTTTTACAAAGTCGGTTGGACATGCTAACTTAGCCATCACATAAAGTTAAGAAATAATCTTAATTTTAGCCTATGAAAGAAGTCCGCAAAATTTATGACAAAGCTTTTAAAGAAAAAGCCGTTCAATTGAGTTATGAGAGAACAAATGTATCGGAACTCGCCAGAGAGTTAGGAGTCACAGCTCCACAGTTGTATAAATGGCGCAAAGAGTACGAGGAGTTTGGAGAAGGAAGTTTTCCTGGGAAAGGAAATTTAAAACTCACTCCCGAGCAAGAAAAAATCCACGAACTGGAGAAAAGACTCAAAGATGCCGAGTTAGAACGTGATATATTAAAAAAAGCAATCGGCATTTTTTCCAAGAGCGGTCGATGATTTATAGTTTCATTAAAAACAATGAACAAGTATTTCCGATTGAAAAAATGTGCAAAGTTCTACAAGTGAGTAGTGGAAGTTATTACCGATGGAAGAAACAAGTAATTACAGCAAGACGACAACTAAAAATTATCATAAAAGAACAGATAACATTGATTTATTTTGCAGCGAAACAAAGATATGGAAGTCCTAGAATAACATTGGAATTACGGTATTTAGGTTATAAAGTTTCACGAATTACAGTTGCAAAATATATGAAGGAACTTGGCTTAAGAAGCAAATTAAGCAAAAAGTTCAAAGTTACAACCAACTCAAATCATAATTATTTAGTTGTCGAAAATGTATTAAATAGAGAGTTTATTGTAAAAATGCCTTCAAAAGTTTGGGTTTCGGATATTACTTATATCCAAACTAAAGAGGGGTTTGTATACCTGACCACTATTATGGATTTATACGACAGAAAAATTATTGGTTGGAGTTTGAGTGACGCAATGAGTACAGAAGAAACTACGCTTGGAGCATGGAAAATGGCGGTTAAAAACCGAGATATCGATGAAGGTTTGATTTTTCATTCTGACCGAGGTGTCCAATATGCTAGTAAAAAGTTTGTAAATGTTCTTGATTCCTATAAAAAAATAACCCGCAGTATGAGTCGTAAAGGAAATTGCTGGGATAATGCTGTGGCGGAAAGCTTCTTCAAATCTTTGAAAACGGAATTGATTTATGGGAACAAACTGATTTCTAAAGAACAAATGAAACTAGAAATCTTTGAATACATTGAAATTTGGTACAACAGAAAAAGGAGACACTCTGCTTTGAATTATGCAACTATTGAAGAATTTAACAATCAAATTAATTACAAAAATGTAGCTTAACTTATACTGCAGGTTTTATTTGCATATCCAATCTTATTGAACTAAACAATATGTAGTTGCTCGAATGGATAGATTTCAAGCATAATTTTATTATCAAATAAGATGAATCAGTACTTAATTTTAATTTTCTAAACCAAGTCTTTCATAAATTCTAGGGAATTAAAGTAACAAAATCTTTACCTATCAATATTAAAACTTCCTCTGGAATTTCAAATTCCTTTGCAATTTGCTCCCATTGCAAAATAACCTTTTGTACTTCCTTAACGATTTTAATAGGATTTTTAATAGCCATACTCTCAGCTATTGGCAATACATCTTCAATTGTTATATTGATACGTTTTCCATTTATTGATAAAGCCCTTGGAGTATTTAAGAATTTATGCAACGCATCTATAGGATATGTTACATCATAGGCAGGAGCTAGATTCCAAATATCTTTCCCTCTGTCATACACATAACTGTGATTCTTTAAATGATCATCTGTATTAGCAAACACAATATTAAAAATCATTCTGCGGTATAATTCCCTGATATCTTTATGAGGAACTTTCAAATCAAATGCAAGCTCAAATAACTTTTCATATGATGAATCTTCCGGTCTGCTGTAATCCCATCCCGTAAGTCCTGAAGCAGTCAATACATGCTGTTTTTCACCATGCTGTCTGTCATAACGAAGTGTAGCAAAATGCTTTTCATCAATAAGCTTGCAGTCCATCATCTCAATTCCTGCTAATTTAGCCAGCAAATGATAGACATATTCTACTTTTTCTCTATTGTATCCTTCAGTCCCATTTATAAACAATTTTACAAGATAATGATTATAGTCCTGGGAATATTCGATATCACCTGGGATTATAACATGTGTCTGCTTATGTTCTGAGACCAATATTTTGGGTCTCGCACCACCTGCAGACGTCCCAATCTTGAAAATATTTAAAAGTGCCAAATCACTCAGTTTTTCTGCAGAAGTATCTTTCTTTATGTCAAGTACTTTTTGTAAAATCTCAACTATTTCATCAAAATTCACATTTTCGGTTTTTGGAATATGCGCAATAGGTCTGTATTCCAAGGCTCCCATACCACGGTTCGCGACATAACTAAGCTGTTCTAATGGGCTAATTTTATCAAAGGACATCGACTTAGCTTCAAACCATTCCTTAAAAATTATATTTCCAAACATGTCAGGAAGCGAATCGGCAATCATAGGTGGAAGTCCACGAAAGGTATTACCATTAAATTGAGTAAATATTTGGGGTAACTTATTTCTTTTAAAAATATAAGGAAACATTCTGGTGTATTGTCCAGAATCTAAAAAAGCTGGGTTATATTGGAAAAAGCTTCTCTTTTCATCTGCATTATAACCTAGTTTACCTATTTCAACACCAAAGGCAAAAACATCTATGAGTCCGTTAGCTGCCATAATCTAATATAAAGAATTAATATTATTACTAGAAATATCTGTATCAATAATTTTATAAACATTGTCCAGCATATCAAAATGATTTACTACCTTTAATAGAGTATCAAGAGTAACGTTCTTTCCCTCTTCTAATTTTCTTATTGTAAGTCGTGACATATCTAAAACTTGTGCTAATTCATACTGAGACAATCCAAACAGAAGTCTTTTCTGTTTACACCAATCACCTATTTTAAGTTTTACATCTTTAATATTAATTGAACCTAACATATTATATCTATTTTAATATACAAATATAGTAAAAATAGAGCAAAAAGTATACTTTAATATACTTATATTTATTAATTACTAAAGATTATTAGTCTCGTATTTTTTTTTTAATTTATCAAAAAATACCTTACATGTGGGATTTGGCACAAGTGACTCCTTCAAATTTTATTACGAATACAATTACGAACTAACATCGATGACAAAGAAAACTTCAAGAAAATGTTTAACTTAAAATTTATCACTCGGAAATTGATTTCTAACTATTGTAGAACAGTATAATTTTTCAATACCTCTTTCTCTAATTCATGAAAACACCTCTTCCCTATCCAAATTATGAAATGGAATGTCTAAAAAAATTGGCATAAATTTACTTAAAACTAGAAACAGATTTATACTTACTGTAAAGGATTCCACATCGCTAATTTCTTCAAATCTTGCATAAAATGGTTTGTAAATTGCGCAGTAAGGGTCACAAAATAAAAAGCTCAATTCAATACGAATTGAGCTTTTTTTGTACGTATTACTTCGTAATTAACATACTTAACTTTATTTATTAACACTGGTTTGTATATTTATTGAAGTTACCTTGACTGGACTAAAACCAGATTATCACAAAAAAATGTGGAGTAGCAATATTTTAATGTATCATTAGATCCAAAATCACTTCAGCGTAAATAATTGATATTTATTATACATTATCCATCAAAAAATAATATCTAATTTTACAAAAATTAAATTGTAATCGAATTGAGAAATATTCTAATAATCGACGATGAAGAAAAGTTAAGAGGTCTTCTAGCTCGAATTGTAAAGTCAGAAGGTTTTGTAGTTTTGGAAGCAGCAGATTTAAAATCTGGTTTCAAGAAATTAGAACAAAATGAAATTGATGTTGTCCTTTGTGACGTAAAACTCCCTGATGGCAACGGCGTTGAATTTCTCGAGAAAATTAAAGCTAGTTTCCCCTTAACAGAAGTGATTTTGTTAACC
This sequence comes from Flavobacterium weaverense, assembly GCF_003688495.1. Taxonomy (GTDB): domain Bacteria; phylum Bacteroidota; class Bacteroidia; order Flavobacteriales; family Flavobacteriaceae; genus Flavobacterium; species Flavobacterium weaverense. Next base: position 241,966 of record NZ_REFH01000011.1, read on the forward strand.
GCCTACGGTAAAATCTCCGATGGTGTGCAAGCCATGAAAAATGGTGCTTTTGATTACATTGTAAAAGGCGATGATAATGATAAAATAATTCCACTTTTATACAAAGCAATTGAGAAGGTTACTCTTCAGCAAAAAATTAAACAGCTAGAAAAACGAATTTCAAAAAAGTATTCTTTTGACGCAATTATTGGAAAATCAAAAGGGTTGGAACAAGTTATCGAGTTATCCAAAAAAGTAGCTAAAACAGATTCTAGCGTACTTTTAACTGGAGAAACCGGAACTGGTAAAGAGGTTTTTGCGCAAGCGATTCATGAGAACAGCACTAGAGCAGGAAAATCATTTGTGGCCTTAAATTGCAGCACCTTTAGCAAAGAACTTTTAGAAAGTGAATTGTTTGGTCATAAACAAGGGTCATTTACTGGCGCTATAAAAGATAAAAAAGGTTTTATAGAAGAAGCTAATGGCGGAACCTTATTTCTAGATGAAATTGGCGAAATGCCAATTGATTTACAAGCTAAATTACTTCGTGTTCTTGAAACGAGTGAATACATTCCTGTTGGAGATTCTACACCAAAAAAATCAAATTTCCGCTTGATTGCTGCTACCAATAGAAATTTGAAAACAGAAAGTGACGAAAAACGCTTTCGTCAAGATTTATATTTTAGATTAAATATTTTTGAGATTACTATTCCACCTTTACGAGAACGAATCAAAGATATTGAACCATTGACTCATTATTTCGTAAGTCAGTTTGCTGAAAAAATGAATCGACAAAAATTACAAATTGACAAAGATTTTTTGCAAAAATTAGAAGTCTATCAATGGCCTGGAAATGTTAGAGAATTAAAAAACGTAATCGAACGCTCCGTAATTTTATGTAATAACGATCTTTTGACGCCAGAATTACTACCGTACGAAATGCAACATCAAACGGATAAAAATATTAAAAATTTATCCGCATTTTCTATGCAAAGTATAGAAAAACTGCATATCCAGAAAGTAATGAATTATACTAGAGGAAATAAAGCTGAAGCAGCTCGTTTACTCGAAATTGGTATTGCAACCTTATATCGAAAATTAGAAGAATACAACATTCAATAAAAGCCTATCATTTCAATAAAAGCCTATCATTTTGATAGGCTTTTTTTATGTCTTTTTTTTAGTAAAATTTACAAGTACAACGCTAACAGCGCCTTACATGATTTAATATTTATTGGAACGTATTTTGGCACAAGGGAAGAGAACATAAAAATTCATACTAATGAAAAATCAAGTAACTACCATTTACAAACAAGCCGAACGGTTGGCGGAAATTACCAAGACATTTATTATTTCTGGAAATATCATTCGGGCAAAAAAATGTTTACAAATTGCTGACGAATTATTATTAAACGGCAGTAACGAAACTAAAAATGCGATTTCGAATGTCTATGTTTTTTCGGTTTCCACTTTTATGGAACTGCGTCACTGTAGCATTTCCAACCTTTTTCCTCAAAATTTAAAATTAGAATACAACAAACAAATCAATGCTCTAGGAGTTTGAGGCAGATCATTTTAAAAGTGACACTCTGAATTTCATTAATCTAAATTTATTTACTATGCTAACTATTATCCTCGTTGCACTCGGTTTATTCTGCTTTTGGTTGCTCTATCTCTCTATTAATTATTTTGACAACATTTAACAATGAAAACAAAAATTTACGAGGCTATCCAGCAATGGATTCCCGAGTCAAAAAACTGGACTGATTTTCCACCCACGAGTGATGAGACCATCAATCAGTACGCACTTTTAAAACGTGTTGCAAGGTTTTGTATTGAAAAGATGGATTCATCAGATGAAGATGAGGCTGAATCAGCCAAAGAAGTTATCAGAGTGATTAACCTGCTTTATGAAAGTGGAAATCACTACACTCGAAATGCAATTGAAAACGAATTCTTTACTGAATTAATCACTCAAGAAAATCCTGCCAGTTTAAAGAAGCATTTGGATTTTTTTTCTAAAGAATCAAAACAAGGTTACATAAGAACCCTACTAGAAAACTAAAAAATTATGACCGCATTATTTATTATCGCAATTGCAGTTTTTATCTACATCTGTTATGTATTACTAAAACCTGAAAAATTTTAGCACAAAAAGAATAATCAAACCCTTAATACTAAAAAATGAATACAGAAATATTAGGAATTGTAGCCATGTTCTTGCTCACTTTAGCACTGGCTATTCCGTTAGGAAAATATATTTCCAAGGTTTACGGAATGGAGAAAACTTGGCTGGATTTTATATTTAATCCACTTGAGAAAATGTTCTTCAAATTAAGTGGCGTTAATCCAGCTATAGAAATGAACTGGAAACAACACTTGAAAGCCTTACTAACCATAAACTTAATATGGTTTATCTTAGGAATGATTATCATGATGACCATGGGAAGTTTACCATTAAATCCAGATGGAAATCCAAGTATGTCAGCGGACTTAGCTTTTAACACCGTGATCTCGTTCGTAGTCAATTGTAACTTACAACATTATTCAGGCGAAACGGGAATAACATATCTAGGACAATTTTATTTGATGTTCCTGCAATTTGTAAGTGCAGCAACGGGAATGGCAGCTGCAGTTGTTGTGTTTAGAGCTTTCCGAGATAAAACTACAACAGAATTAGGTAACTTTTACACCTATTTCATGAAATCTTGTACTCGCATATTGTTACCCCTTTCTTTTGTTGTTGCTATTCTTTTGGTTTTCCAAGGAACTCCAATGACATTTGACGGTAAAGATACGATCACGACATTGCAAGGTGATGTTCAAAATGTTTCTACCGGACCTGCAGCAGGATTTGTTGCCATCAAACACATTGGTACAAATGGTGGTGGATTTTTTGGTACAAATGGCGCGCATCCGCTTGAGAATCCAACTTACTTCTCTAATATGTTAGAGATGTGGGCTCAAATGATTATTCCTTTTGCTATGATATTTGCTTTTGGATATTTCATTAAAAGAAAAAAGTTTTCTTGGATGATTTTCGGGGTAATGACTATTGGCTTTTTTGCCTTAGCTATTCCTAACGTAGTAAATGAAATGAGTGGAAACCCAATGATTGAAAAAATGGGAATTGACACTTCGCTTGGAGCGATGGAAGGAAAAGAAACACGAATAGGTGCCGCTGCAACAGGTTATTGGAGTATTGCTACTACCGTGATTTCAACGGGATCTGTAAATTCAATGCACGATAGTAGTATGCCCCTTTCAGGAATGAACGAATTGCTTGCCATGATGATTAATAGCTTTTATGGCGGAGTTGGTGTTGGAATTTTAAACTTCTTCATCTTTATCATTCTGGCGGTTTTCATTAGTGGATTAATGGTCGGTAGGACACCCGAATTCTTTGGTAAAAAAGTCGAAGCTCGGGAAATGAAAATAGCCATGATTATCGCGTTAATGCACCCGTTCTTAATATTAGTTGGAACTGCACTAACTGCCGCAATGCCAGAATACGGTACTGCGACCTTAAATAATCCAGGATTTCATGGCTTAAGTGAGATGCTTTACGAATTTACTTCTGCCTCAGCAAATAATGGTAGTGGATTTGAAGGATTGGGTGACAATACCGTTTGGTGGAACGTTTCAACAGGAATCGTTTTGATTTTAGCACGTTTTCTACCTATTATAGGGCCTGTAGCAATTGCTGGATTATTGGCACAGAAGAAATTTATTCCGGAAGGAGAAGGAACGTTAAAAACGGATACAGCAACTTTTGGTTTAGTAACCTTGACTGTAATTGTGATTATTGCCGCGTTAGCCTTTTTCCCTGTGTTAGCCTTAGGACCGATAGCTGAATATTTTACCATTTACTAAAAAGAATTTAAAATGAATAAAGATCAATCCTTATTTCAAAAAGACATCATGCAACAAGCATTGGTAAAGTCTTTTGTGAAATTGAATCCGAAACTGATGTTTCGAAATCCGGTAATGTTTACGGTAGAAATTGGAACGTTTGTAATGCTAATCGTTTCCATTTGGACCTTGACTGGCGAAACCTCACAAGGTAGCTTTGGATATAATTTTGTGGTATTCCTAGTCTTATTGTTGACGTTGTTGTTTGCTAATTTTGCAGAAGCAATTGCCGAAGCAAGAGGAAAAGCACAAGCGGACAGTCTGCGAAAAACACGAGAAGAAACGCCTGCAACGTTGAAAAGTGGTGAAAAAATATCTTCTTCCCAACTTAAAAAAGGCGATTTATTTGTGTGCGAAGCCGGCGATATTATTCCAACTGATGGAGAAATCGTAGAAGGTTTGGCAACTATTGATGAAAGTGCTATTACAGGTGAATCGGCTCCAGTGATTAGAGAATCTGGTGGTGACAAAAGTTCCGTTACTGGTGGTACAAAAGTACTCTCTGACCGAATTGTAGTAGAAGTTACTAACGAACCAGGCGAAAGTTTTTTAGATAAAATGATTGCTTTAGTGGAAGGAGCTTCACGCCAAAAAACACCAAACGAAATCGCTTTGACCATTTTACTTGCTGGATTTACTTTAGTGTTTATTATTGTTTGTGTGACTTTAAAACCATTAGCAGATTATTCGAATGTAAATATTACAATTGCTTCTTTTATTGCATTATTCGTTTGCCTGATTCCAACAACTATTGGTGGACTTTTATCAGCAATTGGAATTGCCGGAATGGACAGAGCTTTGAGAGCAAATGTAATCACGAAAAGTGGTAGAGCGGTTGAAACTGCTGGAGATATTGACGTATTGCTTTTAGATAAAACGGGAACAATTACAATTGGGAACCGAAAAGCAACACATTTCTATCCAGCGCCAGGGATTTCAGAAGCTCAATTGATCAAAGCTGCTTTTTTAAGTTCAATTTCGGATGAAACACCAGAAGGAAAATCAATTGTTGAATTATCAAAAATAGATCCTTCGACTTTTCAAAATAGTAACGCACAATTTATCAAGTTTACAGCAGAAACGAGAAGTTCAGGAATCAATTTCGATTCAACTCGTATTAGAAAAGGAGCTACTGATGCTATTAAAAACATGGTGACAAATGCTGGAAATCCTTTTCCAACCGAACTTTTAGACCAAGTAAAAGTAATTGCTGAAAATGGCGGAACACCTTTAGTAGTTTCTGAAAATGAGGTAGCTCTTGGAGTCATCGAACTGCAAGATATCATTAAAACAGGGATGTTCGAACGATTTGAACGCCTTCGTAAAATGGGGATTAAAACCGTAATGGTTACAGGCGATAATCCTTTGACTGCCAAATTTATTGCTGAAAAAGCTGGGGTTGATGACTTTATTGCTGAAGCGAAACCTGAAGATAAGATGAACTACATCAAGCAAGAGCAAATGGCGGGTCGTTTAGTCGCTATGATGGGAGATGGTACCAATGATGCTCCTGCCCTTGCCCAAGCAGATGTAGGTGTTGCCATGAATAGCGGAACACAAGCTGCTAAAGAAGCGGGAAATATGGTTGATTTAGACAATGATCCAACTAAATTAATTGAAATCGTAGAAATTGGAAAACAGTTATTAATGACTCGCGGAACGCTTACCACGTTTAGTATTGCCAATGATGTTGCAAAATATTTCGCCATCATTCCAGCTTTATTTATTACGGCTATTCCAGCGCTTCAAGGATTGAACATAATGCACTTACACAGCCCTGAAAGTGCGATACTTTCAGCTGTAATCTTCAACGCAATCATTATTCCTTTCTTAATTCCACTGGCTTTAAAAGGAGTGAGTTACAAACCAATTGGAGCTAGTGCTTTGTTGAGAAGAAACCTTTTACTTTTTGGTGTCGGTGGAATTATTGTTCCCTTCATCGGTATCAAACTGATTGATATTGTAGTTGCATTGTTTATATAAAAAATAGTGAAGAGTGAAGAGTGAAGAGTGAATAGCAAAAAGTGAAGACTAAAGACTTTACTGTTCAGAACTTTTCAAAAAAATTAAAAAAAAAATATTCTAAGCTCGGCTCCTCTCTTTTTTGAGAGGAGTTAAAGTGAGGATAAAAAAAATAGAAATTATGAAAGATAATTTAATAAAAGGAATAAGAATGACCTTGGTGTTACTGGTGCTTTTCACAGTAATTTATCCACTATCGGTATGGGCAGTTGCTCAATTAGCGCCTAATAATGGAAAAGGCGAAATCGTGTCTTATAAACAAACCAAAGGATACGCTAACATTGGACAAAGCTTTACGAAAGACGAATACTTCTGGGGACGACCATCAGCCGTAGACTATAATGCTGCTGGATCAGGAGCAAGTAATAAAGGAGCTTCAAATGAAGAATATCTAGCCGTAGTGCAAGGTCGAATTGATACTTTTTTACTTAAAAATCCAAGTGTAAAAAAGTTAGAAATTCCAGTTGATTTAGTAACAGCAAGCGGAAGTGGATTAGATCCTAATATTTCAGTTGCAAGCGCTAAAATACAAATTGCAAGGATTCAGAAAGCAAGAAATATAGATCCTGA
>NZ_REFH01000012.1 GCF_003688495.1 Flavobacterium weaverense
GCAGCGGATAGCCCACAGCAAAGTGAAGTGAAACAAAACTTTGCGAGGACTTGAAGCGAATAGCCCGACCCTTTATAAAAAAAGAGCCTGTTACCTTTTCTGGTAACAGGCTCTTTTTTTATAAACGGTAACGCCCAAAAGAAATTTATTTTGCTTTTTGCGCTTTTGAATACCAGGCGTCATTAAGATTATCATAATCTATGGGAACAGCAGTCTTTTGGTTTAATAGTCTTCCAGATTCAAATCCTCGCATCAGTATGGTCTCAATTAAATAATCCTCATTTACTTCGTAGGGAGCATACTTAGTTTTTAAGTTAATATCGAATACACTTGCTGCAGTATTTGACCAAAATGCTTTCCATCCACTTTTCAAAGTTTTTACTAATTCAAAAGTTGTTTGGCCAGTTTGTCTGTGGATTAATTTTACTAATATTCGCCCTTGGCTTCGAGAAAGTTTTTTTAGTTTAGCTTCAAACTCATTATTCAAATAGCCTTCAACAATATTAAAATATCTTTTTTTCTCTCTATTACTTTTTAGATTCATCATTCCTTTATTGAGATTGACTAATCTTTCTGAAGCTAATCTCGCATAGGGATAAGTAACGTAAACACGGTTTTGAAGAATTAGGAATTGCTTTCTCGCTTCGGGATCCATTTTTTCTTTATGAATTAGAATCTCGGGCAATTGAATTGTATCATTTAATATAAGGTCATCATCTTGTAATTCATAACCCATTTTTGTAGTGTCTTGAGGAATAACTTGTGCATTCATAGCGCTAAAGCCCAAAACAAAAAAGAACAAGAATTTAAATAGGTTCATATATGAAATTTTAATTGCCAAAATTATACATTATATACGCAACTGTAATGCCAAAGTTATAAATTAGCAAAAAAATATTTTATGAGCACAAAATCGATACTTAAAGAATCCTCTATCACATTTTTAGAGCAATATTTAAACAATGCATCTCCAACAGGATTTGAGGCTGAAGGCCAGAAATTATGGATGGAATATTTAAAACCATACGTAGATACTTTTATTACTGATACCTACGGAACGGCTGTAGGAGTTATTAACCCTGACGCCCCGTACAAGGTAGTTATTGAAGGTCATGCAGATGAAATTTCTTGGTATGTTAATTACATTACTGACGATGGACTAATTTATGTGATAAGAAATGGTGGTTCAGATCACCAAATTGCACCATCAAAGAGAGTAAACATTCATACTAAAAACGGAATTGTGAAAGGTGTTTTTGGCTGGCCAGCTATTCACACGCGTAACCGAGGGAAAGAAGAAATCGTTAAAATAGATAATTTGTTCATTGATATAGGTTGTGAAACTAAAGAACAAGTTGACAAAATGGGTGTGCATGTTGGTTGTGTAATCACCTACCCTGACGAGTTTATGATTTTAAACGAAAATAAATTTGTTTGTCGTGCTATAGACAATCGTATGGGTGGATTTATGATTGCCGAAGTCGCGAGATTATTGCATGAGAATAAAATCAAGCTCCCTTTTGGCTTATATATCACTAATTCTGTTCAGGAAGAAGTTGGATTAAGAGGTGCTGAGATGATTACAAAAACGATCAGACCAAACGTTGCGATTGTTACTGATGTTTGTCATGATTCGACTACTCCAATGATCGATAAGAAAATTGAAGGAGAAACTAAAATAGGGAAAGGTCCAGTTATTACTTATGCTCCGGCAGTTCAAAATAATTTGAGAGAATTAATACTAGAAACGGCAATGGTTAATGAAATTCCTTTTCAGCGGTTAGCGTCCTCTCGCGTGACTGGAACTGACACTGACGCATTTGCTTATAGTAACGGTGGAGTTGCATCAGCATTAATCTCCTTGCCTTTACGTTATATGCACACCACAGTTGAAATGGTTCACCGTGATGATGTTGAAAATGTAATTAAACTTATTTATGAGACTTTACTAAAATTAGAGAATGAGGATACTTTTTCTTATTTTAAGTAATTTTAGGAGCTAATCCCGCTATTCGTTGCAATCTTTACTTCCTGAAAAAACTCAGGAAATAAAGGATTTCCACTGCTATCGGGGCTAAAAAAAAACCGCAATTCATAAGTTGAATTGCAGTTTTTCTAGTTTTTAAAGTGCGGATTGCAAATTATCTATTTGCCAAATATGCTACAACGTTCTTTTCTATTCTCTCATTAATATTTGAAATATCCGCTTTTACGAACTTCTCTCCAAGGATATTCTCGTATAATTCAATATATCTCTCCGAAACTGTCTCAATGTATTCATCAGTCATATTAGGAATTTGTTGTCCTTCTAAACCTTGAAAGCCGTTTTCTATTAACCAGCGACGTACAAACTCTTTAGATAATTGTTTTTGTTCTTCTCCTTTATCTTGTCTTTCTTGATATCCTTCTACATAAAAATAACGCGAAGAATCTGGTGTATGAATTTCATCAATCAAAACAATAACTCCTTCTTTAGTTTTTCCAAATTCATATTTGGTATCAACTAAAATTAAACCGCGACTTGCAGCAATTTCAGTTCCTCTTTGAAACAAATCTCTAGTGTATTTTTCTAAAACCAGATAGTCTTCCTCTGTTACAATACCTTGTGATAATATAGCTTCCCTAGAAATATCAGCATCATGTTCTCCATTATCTGCTTTTGTTGTCGGCGTGATAATAGGCTCTGGAAATTTATCATTTTCTTTCAAGCCTTCTGGCATTGTCACTCCGCATATTTCTCTTTTACCAAGAGCGTATTCGCGGGAAGCGTGTCCTGATAAATAACCACGAATTACCATTTCTACTTTAAAGGGAGTACATAAGTGACCAACAGCAACACTAGGATCTGGAGTTGCAATCAACCAGTTTGGAACTATATCCTGAGTAAGCTCCATGAACTTAGTAGCAATCTGATTTAAGATTTGACCTTTGTATGGAATTCCTTTTGGTAAAACAACATCAAAAGCTGAAAGCCTATCTGTAGCCACCATTACTAAAAGATCATCATTAATATTGTAAACTTCTCTCACTTTTCCCCTGTAAACTGATTTTTGATTAGGAAAGTTAAAGTCGGTTGTTGTGATTGTATTACTCATTACGGTTTTAGTTGTTGTGTTGTTATTTTTTGCAAAAATAGGTTCTTTCAAAGAGATACACAAAATTGTTGAAACATTATTCTGACCAAACCTAGTGGTTTTAATAAAATAGAATTTAGCTACGAATTAGAAGGAAATCATGAATTTTGTGTATTTACTATTACAAGAATTATTTTCCAATTAAAATTAGAGTAGTTAATTTTTAATAATCATTGCCATTTGTGCTAATTCGTCAAATTCGTGTCAAAAAAAAGCTAAACTTTTAATCAAATATTACTTTTAATAAATGATCTACTTTTTAAGCAGCGTATTATTGAACAAATCTAATATACGGCTGTACTCATCAACCCAAGAATAGGTTTCTTTAAAACCATGTGCCTCCACAGGAAAGGATGAGAGACTCCAATTTTTCTTGCCTAACTCAATGAATCGCTGCGACATTCGAACAATATCTTTGTATTCGACATTATCATCAACCATTCCGTGAAGCATCAATAAATTTCCTTGCAGATTATCGGCAAAATAAATTGGTAAACTTTTCTTGTAAGCATCTGGATCAGTTTCTGGAAAATTCAAAATATTTCCAGTATATCCATGGTTGTAATGAGCCCAATCAGTTACGGAACGCAAAGCTGCGCCAGAAGCGAATTCTTTTGAAGTAGTCAACATTCCCATTAGCGTAATAAAACCGCCATATGAACCACCGTAAATACCTACTCTATCGTTATCGATACCTAAATTTTTAACGAGATAATTTTTACCGTCGATTTGATCTGTTAAATCTTTTCCACCCATAAAACGGTATATACCTGTTCTAAAATCACGTCCATAACCATCACTCGCTCTGTAATCGATGTCAAGAACCGTGTATCCTAAATCAGTTAGTAAATTATGAAACATGTATTCTCTATGATAACTACTCCAGTAATTATGGGCGTTTTGTAAATAACCAGCACCGTGTACAAAAATTATTGCTGCTTTATTAGCGTTCTTAGTATCAGGATTATAAATGCGAGCATGAACATCTGTTCCATCTTGCGCTTTAAAAGTGATTACTTCTGGTTCACGCCATGCATAAGCTTCAAAATTATGAGATGTGGAATTTGTTATCTGTTTAAGTGAAGTATTTACTTTATTTGTAGCAAAGTACATTTCCCAAGGCTTGTTTTTATAGGAATATCTAACTGCTAAAGTTTTTTCATCCGGAGATAGACTCACCTCATTTGCACCATCTTTTGTTAAAATAGGTTGCATTGAAGCATTGGAAACATCCATTTTGTAAAAATTCCTGTTTCCTGGATGCGTTGTATTAGTGGTTAAATAAAACGACTTTTTATCTTTTGCTAAAGTGACATTTCGAACTTCCCAATTCCCTTTCGTCAATTGAATTTTTGCTTTAGATCTTAAATTGTATGAATACAAATGTGAATATCCTGTTACTTCTGATTGAAAATAAATAGTTTCGTTATCTCCAAGAAAACCAAGTGTTCCTCGTCCATAAGAGTTTGAAGGAATTCCAGGACCTCCTATCCAAGCTTCATCATGTTGATGCTCAATTTCTTGGAATGTACCATTTTCTAAATTCAAACTTACAATCCATCGATCTTTATTATCTTGACTTCTGATTTCAGCGACAGCTAATGAACCGCTTTCATTATACATAGGTTCTTGAACAACAATCAATTTATCTTTTTTCTCAATAGTTTTAGATTTTTCATAGCTCTCAAGATATTTGGGAACATCTTGCATATGACTCAGTGCTGAAAAATTAACAAAATAAACAGAATCTTTTGCAACGTTATAAATACCAAATTTAGTAGTAAGTAAATTAGCCGTCGAAACTTTTTCTTTAGTATCTTCAATCTCGTTGTAACCATCCGCTGTTATAAAAAGTTCCATCTTTTCATTTTTACGTTCCACGTCTTGAATCAATCTAAAAGTGGCAAAACTCCCTTTTGGATTTGCTTTCAAACTGCCAAAATTATATTTTCCGTAGTAGAAAGGCTTTGGAAAATCCGATTTCGTAGCCTTTGAATTAGCTAGATTCCACTTTTTTAAATCATCTTGGTCTCTCACAAATTGAAATAATTCTTTCTGCTGTGTTTTCAAAAATGATTCTTGCTCCTTTGACGTATCCTCTCCTTTTCCTTTTCTAAAATTTGTCAATTGAATTACAGATCCTTCATTCGAATTGAATTGAAATAGATTTTCATTTTGTCTAAAGTATAATACACCAGCTTCTGCACCTATTTGTAAACCAGAAATCGGGCTACTTTGCTGATATAACTTTTTAGATTTTTTCGTTTTTAACGAATACGAAAATAATCTTCCTTTATCAACGTAGTAATATAAATCTGGATTTGAGGATTTTTTAAAATCTAATTTGGAAAAAGCTGCTTCATTTTGATCTGCTAATTCAGGTTTAGAAAGTCCGTTTTTCCAAAAATAGGTTCTGTTTCCCAATTCATTATTTGGATTCCAATCAAAATATATTTTTTGTCCGTCCAGAGACCATCTTTGATTTTCCGGCTGCTCACCTATAAAGGCGTTACCTTTCATTATTTCTTTCAGTTTGAGTGCTTGACTTTGAACTGTGATTGAAAACAAAACGCAAAAGGATAGGATTATTTTTCTTGTCATATTATAAGAGGATTAATAGATGTTGGCTTTTTATTATTAATTAGTAAGTAATTGTTGCGATAGATACGTTGCGACTCCATCATTATCGTTTGATAAAATTTGTTCTAAATGTGGAAGTGTATCAATTAAACTTTGAGGTGCATTTCCCATCAACAGCCCTTTTCCTGCAGATTTAAGCATTTCTTCATCATTAAAACCGTCTCCAAAGGAAATGGATTCTTCAAAAGCGTATTTTTCTAATTGTAAAATTTTTTCAATGGCTACACTTTTGTTAACTGATTTATCCATAAATTCCAAACAAAACGGGAGGCTAAATGCATGACAGAAAAGATCAGAATAAGTGTGTAAAATTTTGTCTTTCAATTCAACTAATTTTTGATGATCGTCATGAGTGAAGAAAATTTTAATTGCGCTAAAATCTTCTAAAGATTCAAAATTTACAATTTCAGGCAAGTATTTCGACTCTTTTGAAAAACTATTCAACGCATCGTTATTATGATTGGTTTGCCACTTATCTTCTTTAAATAAAACGGATGTAATTTCAGCGTCAATTTCTAAATCAAAAATTGCTTTGACCAACTCACTTTTCATATCCACAGAAAAAAGAAGTTCATTATCTGGAGAGTGGATTCTTGCACCGTTTGAAGTTACTAAATATACTGGGCAGTCCAATGTTGCAACAATTGCTTGCGCATCCAGGTGATGACGACCTGTTGCGACGATTAGCAGATAATTCTTTTTATGTAATTCTTTAAATATAGTTTTAGTATAGTCTGAAATTTTGTGGTCTGAGTTGAGTAAAGTTCCATCTAAATCAGTAATGACAACTTTAATTTTTTCTTTTAAAATCATTTTTTGGGTAACTCTGTTTTTTATTAATTCCAAATTTATTCAATTTATTAGAGAATAACAACGATTGCTTTTTAGTTTGTAAGGCGGGAATCTAATTTAACTTTTAAAAACAAGATTTGGGAAATTAAAATAGAATATACAGCATATTTACCTTTATATTTCACAAATTAGTATCAGCATAATAAAAGCGTTTATATTGTTGTATTTAATATACAACAATTATCTATTGTGGCTTATATTTGTATTAAATCAATAATAATTAATCACATGAATTCAATTCAAAAAGAATTAGTAAAAAGTACAGTTCCAATATTAAAAACAAATGGAAATGCTTTAATCTCTTACTTCTACCAGAGAATGCTGACCAATAGTCCTGAATTAAAAAATATTTTTAACATGGCTAACCAAGCTAGTGGTAAACAACATAATGCTTTAACAGGTGCTGTACTCGCCTACGCTGAAAATATCGATGATCCTTCAGTTCTAATAAATACCTTAAAATCAATTGGTAATAAACATGTGAGCTTGAATATTACTCCAGAACAGTACGATATTGTAGGAACTCATCTTATCAATTCTATTATTGAAGTTTTAGGTGCCGATGCAAATTCAGATTTGATCGAAGCTTGGACTTGTGCCTACAATGAATTAGCAAGCATAATGATCGGTATTGAAGCTGCTATGTATGAAAAAAATAGTCAAAAAAAAGGAGGTTGGAAAGGATGGAGATCTTTTAAAATTGCTAAAATTGTATCAGAAAGTGCGGAGATCAATTCTTTCTATCTAAAACCAGCGGACGAAAAAGAAATAGCCGATTTTTTTCCTGGGCAGTATATTTCAGTAAGCACTTACATTCCGGAACTCGGGCATAAACAACCTAGACAATACAGTTTATCTTCAAATTCTAATAATGAGTTTTATAGAATTTCAGTTAAAAAAGAAACTGGGCAAGCAAACCCAGATGGAATTGTTTCTAATGCTTTGCATAATAAAAAAGTAGGTGATGAATTAGAAGTAAGTGCTCCTGCTGGATTATTTTACGCAGATCCAGAATCCAAAAATCCTTTAGTTTTGTTAAGTGGTGGTGTTGGGCTTACGCCAATGATGAGTATGGTGGAAACTAACAAAAATGCGCTTCAGCAGAATCCAACGATATGGATTCATAGTTGTCGTAACGAAAATGTCCACGCTTTTAAAGATACCATTGAAGAATTAAACAATGAAAAAACGTGGTTGAAATCGTACGTGTTTTATGAAACTTTACCCGACACTCAAACGAATGCTTTTGAAGGTAGAATAGACTTACAACAAATAAAGGAAGACATTTTAATTAAAGATGCAAAATATTACATTTGCGGACCTGCAATATTCATAAAAGTACAGTATCAATCATTGGTTGGCCTTGGTGTCGATAGAGAAAATATACTTTATGAAGAATTTGGCCCTCAATTATTAAGTCTTAATTAATACTGTTATATGAAACTGAACCACTTTACTGATTTTAGCATGCGCGTATTGATGTATTTAAATCAAAAAGAAGACGATCAGCGTAGTTCATTAGATGAGCTCACAGCTACATTTAAAATCTCTCGTAATCATCTAATTAAAGTGGTTCAATTTTTAGCAAATAATGAATTAGTTGAAACTAAAAGAGGTAAAAACGGTGGAATAGTAATAGCTGTTAAAGCACAAGTAATTCTTGTAGGCGATTTAATTCATCTTTTAGAACAAGATGAAACGCCTGTAGTTAATTGTGACGCTAAACCATGTATATTTAAATCGCAAAATTGCAAATTAAAATCAGTTTTTATGGATGCCTACTCTGCTTTTATTAGCAGTTTAAATCAGTATAAATTATCCGATTTAGAATTTACTAATTGGAGTTCGATTTTCTGATTAAAAACTATTTAGGTTATAAAAACAAAAAAGGCTTTTTTCAAAGCCTTTTTTTCTATTCATTATTTTCGATTTGTTTGTAAGCATCAATCACTTTTTTGACTAATTTGTGACGAACAATATCCTTATCATCTAAGTAAATTATTCCTATTCCTTCGACATCTTTTAGTATTAATAATGCTTCTCTAAGGCCAGAGATAGTTCGTCTAGGCAAATCTACCTGACCTGGATCACCAGTAATCATAAATTTAGCACTTTTACCCATTCGAGTTAAAAACATTTTCATCTGAGAATGCGTAGTGTTTTGTGCTTCATCTAAAATCACGAAAGCATTATCCAATGTTCGACCACGCATAAATGCTAGAGGCGCTATTTGAATGACTCCTTTAAGAATGTAATCCTCTAATTTTTCATTTGGTAACATATCGCGTAATGCATCATACAATGGCTGCATATACGGATCTAATTTTTCTTTCATGTCTCCTGGTAAGAAACCTAGATTCTCTCCTGCTTCAACTGCGGGGCGAGTTAAAATAATTCTTTTTACCTGTTTTTCTTTTAAAGCTTTAATAGCCATAGCAACTCCAGTGTACGTTTTACCAGTTCCCGCTGGACCTACGGCAAAAACCATGTCGTTCTTTTCCATAGTATCCACGAGTAGTTGCTGATTGGGAGTCATTGCTTTTATAATCTTTCCTCCTACTCCATGCACTAAAATTTTATCGTGTCCTTGAAATTTCCTGTCTTCCTGAACATCACCTAAAATAACACGTTCAATTACATTGTTGTCAATATTATTATAACGTGTGAAATGAAGCATCAAGCGCTGGAACCTATTTTCAAATTCGTCAAGGACTTCCTTTTCGCCAAAAGCTTTTAAAGTTGTTCCCCGAGCGACAATTTTTAGTTTAGGATAATATTTTTTTATCGTTTCAAGATGAGTGTCTTGAGCACCCCAAAATTCTTTTGGAGCGATGTCTATGAGCTCAATTATCCTTTCGTTCAAATGAAGTTGTTTTAAATTAAATTGAATTTAGTAATTATGATATTAATTTGAATTAGTGTTTTGTTTTTTGCTTTTTTGAATTTACTATTATTAGCTTTGCACATCTCAAATTTAATAAAATTTAGGATTAAAAAAAACTAATAGTTATAAACAAATTTATGTCAATAATTACTCTAACTACGGATTACGGCTTGAAGGATCACTTTGTGGGTGCGCTGAAAGGTAAAATTTTATCCGAGTATTCCGAGGCTAAAATTATTGATATTTCACATGAGATAGATCCATTTAATACAGTAGAAGCGAGTTACATTATAAGTGCTTCGTATTTAAGTTTTCCAAAAGGTACAGTTCACTTGATTGGAGTCGATATGGAACATAATAAAGAAAACAAGCATATAGTGATGCAATGGAACGATCATTATTTTATAGCTGCTGATAATGGTATTTTAAGCATGCTTTCGCAAAAAATTGTGCCCCAAAAGATTGTAGCGATAAACATACATGATCGATTGCCAAGTGGCTCAGCTGACTTAGATGTTTTTGTAAAAGTTGCCTGCCATTTATCTAAAGGTGGATTAATGAATATCATTGGTAAAGAAATTAATTCCATTAAAGAAGTTACCACACTAAATGCTGTTGCAGCAGCCGACGGAAATTCGTTAAAAGGAAATGTAATTTACATTGATCATTTTGGGAATGTTATCACTAATATTTCTAAAAAACATTTTATCGAAATCGCAAAAGGAAGACCTTACGAAATTGAATTAAAAACAAAGAATATAAAAACTATTTTGCCTAGCTATTCCGCAATTGCAACTTCTGAAATTTATCCCATAAAGTCGTATGAAGGAGAAAAATTAGCTATTTTTAATGAAGCAGGTTTTCTCGAAATTGCCATCTTTCGAAGCAATCCGGCCACAACAGGTTGCGCTGCAAGTTTACTTGGACTAAATCACAGATCAATAATTAATATCATTTTTAGCTAATTGTTTTCTTTATCATTTTAAATCACTAATCGTAAAGTATCCCTTTACGAATTAAAAAATAGCAATCAAATGTTTGTACGAATTGTAAAATTGAGTTTCCACGAAGAAAATATCCCTGCCTTTTTAGAAAATTTTGAGTTGAATAAGCAAAAAATACGAAATGCGTCTGGAAATCGTTTCTTAGAGTTATTTCAAGACAAGAATAATAAATGTATTTTTTTTACCTACAGCTATTGGGAAACTGAAGCAGACCTAGAAAATTACAGAAATTCGGAACTTTTTAAAGAAGTTTGGTCATTCACTAAAAAGTTGTTCAATGATAAACCAGAAGCTTGGAGTGTTGATAAACTAGCTTCTTTAGAATAAGACAATAAAGTTTAATTCAAAATCTAAAGATTTAGAAGTTAGAAGACAAAATTTAGAAGAATCAATTTATAAAGAGGATGTTAGTACGTCATACCTCGCACTGATAATATGAAATCAATAGTCTTAAGAGAGATTAAGTCGTTTTTTGGTTCGCCAATTGGATACTTAGTAATCGCCATTTTTCTAATTATTAATGGCCTATTCCTATGGGTTTTTGAAGGGGAATATAATATTTTGAAAACTGGTTTCGCTGACATGACTCCGTTTTTTACGCTTGCTCCATGGATATTACTATTTTTAATTCCTGCTGTAACCATGCGCAGTTTTTCGGATGAAAAAAAACAAGGAACTTTAGAATTATTATTAACTAAGCCCTTAAGCATCTGGCAAATAGTAAATGGCAAATTTATTGGCGCTCTATTGCTTATCTTAATGGCAATCATTCCAACATTCATATATGTTTGGGTGATTTCGAGCTTAGGAATGCCAGAAGGCAATATTGATATGGGTAGCACAATAGGTTCTTATTTTGGATTACTATTTCTTATTTCAAGTTATTCAGCAATTGGAATATTTACTTCTACTCTTTCTGAAAACCAAATAGTTGCATTCATCATTGCTGTTTTTTTATGCTTTTTTCTTTATTTTGGATTCGAAGGTTCAGGGACAGTTTTTCCAACGATTTCAAATTTTATAGCTTCATTAGGAATGCAAGATCATTATAAAAGCATGAGTCGAGGCGTCCTAGATACAAGAGATATTATTTATTTTTCAAGTGTAAGTGTAGCATTTCTTTCTTTTACGGTTTTTAATCTTAAATCATTTAAATCGTAATGAAAACAGCTAAAAAGAATAACCTGAAATCAGTTGCGATTATTATCGTTGCTTTGTTACTTATCAATGCAGTGGGAAGTTCGTTCTTCCATCGTTTTGACTTAACAAACGATAAGCGATACACACTTTCCACAACATCTTTAAATATTATCGAACAAGTAGAAAATCCTTTGTTTATCAAAGTATATATGCAAGGTAATTTACCTGCTGAGTTTAAGCGCTTACAGCAAGAAACGAAGCAATTATTAGAGGAATTTCAAGCGTACAATAAAAATATAATTTTCGAATTTGTAGATCCATTGGAAAACAAAGACGAAAGCATGGACCAAATTAAAGAGTTATATCGCAAAGGCCTTACTCCTATTAATATTACAGTTGATGACAAAGGAAAACAGTCTCAAGAGATGGTTTTTCCTTGGGCAATTGCCATTTATAACAATAAAGAGGTAAATATTCCATTGCTTAAAAACATTATGGGCGCTTCCACTACTCAAAAAGTAATTGGTTCTGTGCAGCATCTGGAATACTCTATTGCAGATGGTTTGAATAAAATTACTAAAGCAAAACAAAAAAAGATAGCAGTTTTAAAGGGAAATGGAGAGTTGCAGGATATTTTGATGGCTAAATTTCTTTTGCAAGTTCGCGAGAGTTATCACATTGGACCTTTTACTTTAGATTCAGTTGCTAAAAACCCTATTGGAAGTTTAGAGGCATTACAAAAGTATGACCTTGCTGTAATTGCTAAACCAACGGAACCTTTTTCGGATGAAGAAAAGCAAGTGCTCGATCAATATATTATCAACGGCGGCAAAACTTTGTGGTTAATTGACCAAGTTTCTGCAGAGATGGATAGTTTATACAATCCTTCTGGAATTACTTTAGCATATCCTCGTGATTTGAATTTAAATGACATGTTTTTTAAGTATGGAATCAGAATTAATCCTGACATTATCAAAGATGAGCAAGGAAGCCCTATAAAATTAGCAACTGGAGAGCAAGGAAGTGGAACTCAATATCAGCAATTTAATTGGAAATTTGCACCGCAAGTATATCCAAATAGTAATCATCCAATTGTGAAAAGCTTAGGAGGAATTAAATTTGATTTTGCCAATGCTATTGACACTTTAAAGAATGGTATTAAAAAAACTATTTTATTACAATCTTCACCTTATTCGAAAAGAATAGGAACTCCTACAGAGATCAATTTAAGTAATGTAACGGAAGAAACCACACCTGAAGACTATTTAAATAAAGGTAATATTCCACTTTCTGTTTTATTGGAAGGTAAATTCCATTCTATGTATGAAAATAGAGTTTTACCATTCGAACAAAAAACTTTTAAACCTGAAGGAATAACGAACAAAATGATTGTCATTGCAGATGGTGATTTAATAAGAAATCAGTTAGATAAGAACTTTCAGCCTGTGGAACTAGGTTACGATCAAAGATCTGGGAATTTATATGATAATAAAGACTTTCTAATTAATTGCGTCAATTATTTGCTAGATGACAGTGGACTTATTAACATTCGAAGCAAGGATTTAGACTTGGCTTTGCTTGATAAAGAAAAGGTTTACCAAAATTATACGAGAACACAATTCATAACTATCGGACTACCAATAGTCATTTTAGCACTTTTTGGAGTTGTTTTTACTTTTCTTCGTAAGAGAAAATATAGTAAATAGATGTTAATAAAAAAGTTTCCAAACTAGGATAGTTTACGATATATTTGTAAAATGTATCGTACTTAGAATTTAAATAAATACGTTAAAAAATAAAACAAAACAGATGAAATTTATAATATCAAGTTCGTACTTATTAAAGCAATTGCAAGTATTAGGTAACGTTATCAACAGTAGTAATACTTTACCTATTCTAGATAACTTTTTATTTGAATTAGACCATAGTGTATTAACAGTTTCAGCTTCTGACTTGGAGACTACAATGTCTGCAACTTTAAGTATTGATTCTGAAAGCAAAGGAAGTGTTGCTGTACCTGCAAAATTACTTTTGGAAATCCTTAAAACTTTTCCGGAGCAACCATTAACATTCACTGTTGAAGAAAATAGTACAATTGAAATTAGTTCTAATTCTGGTAAATATGCTTTAGCATACGCTCCTGGAGATGAATTTCCAAAGTCGGTTAATCTAGACGATCCATCTGTAACACTTGTTCCTGCTGAAGTGTTAGCAACAGCAATAAGCAAAACTATTTTTGCCGCTGGAAATGATGATTTACGTCCAGTTATGTCTGGAGTTTTCTTCCAGTTTTCACCACAAGGATTAATTTTTGTAGCAACTGATGCTCATAAATTAGTAAAATATGCTAGAACTGATGTTACTGCATCTCAAGTGGCTGATTTTATTATGCCAAAAAAACCATTAAATATTTTAAAGAATATTCTTGGAACTTCTGATGCGGAAGTAAAAATCGAATATAACGATTCGAATGCTACTTTTTCTTTTGACAATTACATTTTAATGTGTCGTTTAATTGACGGTAAATATCCAAATTACGAAGCAGTTATTCCAAAGGAAAATCCGAATAAATTAATGATTGACCGTTCTCAATTTTTGAGTTCAGTACGACGTGTAGCTATCTTTTCGAACAAGACAACACACCAAATTCGATTAAAAATTGCTGGTGCTGAATTGAATGTTTCTGCTGAAGATATTGATTATTCAAATAAAGCTGAAGAAAGATTGACTTGTGATTATCAAGGTGATGATATGCAAATAGGTTATAATTCTCGTTTTCTTACGGAAATGTTGACTAACTTGCAGTCTGATATGATCATGCTAGAAATGTCTTTACCAAACAGAGCTGGAATTCTAACTCCTGTTGATGGTTTAGAAGAAGGTGAAACAGTTACTATGCTTGTAATGCCAGTAATGTTAAATAGCTAATAAAAATTTCAAGCTATCAAAATACGCTATTAACCAAACCATTTTTATATTTAAAAAATCCGTTTCGATTTCTCGAAACGGATTTTTGCTTTTATTACTTTTAAGTTTAAAGGTATTTTGTTAGTATAAGTAAAATTTTTTTTTTACTTGTAGTTGTCGCGCTGGAAGCGTCTCGATTAAGTTGCTCAAAATTGTAGGGACGCTTACAGCGTGACAAGTTTATTAAATAAAGTTGTGATGGATACTATTATTACTTAATAGAGACCTCAATAAAGTTGATCAATAGTGGCGAGACGCTTCTTGCGTGATAAAACGAGTAGTTAGTTAAGTCAAAACACACTTTAATTTGGAGATTAGTCATTATCGTAGTGAGGAATAAAAAATAGAATTTTTTCTATTAATTGTCACGCTGGAAGCGTCTCAATTAAGTTGCTCAAGTATTGTAGGAATGCATCCAGCTTGAAAAAAAGGAATAAATAAAATTATGATGAGTACTATTATTAATCAATATTCTTCTTTATTAAGTTGGTCAATTATGGTCAGACGCTTCAATTATGACAAAATGAGCAGGTTGTTAAGTAAAACGTTCTTAAAAATGGAGGTTAGTAATTAACGTCCTAAGGAATAACAAATACTTTTTTCACCTTATAGTTGTCACGCTGGAAGCGTCTCAATTAAGTTGCTCAAGTATTGTAGGGATGCTTCCAGCGTGACAAATGGAATAATTAAAATTGTGATTTTTATAATAAGTAATCAGCAGTAATCTCCATTAATTTTCGCATTATTATTGAGAAGCTTCCAGCGTGACAAAAGGAATAAATACAGTTCTATAGTAAATATGTTACTTGTTAATCTTCGGGATAATGTTATTCAATATTTCCGAGAAAGTAATAACACGTTAAAATATGTGGATTGTAGTTTTAAAAAAAAATCTAAATCACTCCCATTTTTTTCATTAGAAATGAAGCACTTCTATTTTTGCAAATTCCGTTGCGTAATCTATAGTCGAAGTGTAACTCATTATCAATAATTTCGACTTCAAAACACTTGTTAGTTAATGTATTTGGGTAATCATTAGTTGTTAAGCAAACTTCGATATCGTGAGTTGCAATTGCTCCAATAGCTTTTTTAGCAATTATTTTTTTCACTACTTCAATAGTTCCATTTCGTTTATCATCTGAGTTTGTTCCTCTTAATATTTCGTCTAATAGAACAAATGCAGGTTGCTGTTCCAACTCGTCCATAATTTGCTTTAAGCGTTTAATTTCAGCAAAGAAGTAGGATTCGCTATCAGACAACGAGTCAGATAAACGCATTGAAACCAATACAGGTAGTGGATGAACATTTGCACGACTGGCACATACT
The DNA here is from genome assembly GCF_003688495.1 of Flavobacterium weaverense. GTDB lineage: Bacteria > Bacteroidota > Bacteroidia > Flavobacteriales > Flavobacteriaceae > Flavobacterium > Flavobacterium weaverense. Next base: position 15,948 of record NZ_REFH01000012.1, read on the forward strand.
GGAGCTCCCATTCCTGTTAAAACCATATTGATTCCTAAACTTCTCAAAAAAGTACTTTTTCCAGACATATTAGAACCAGTTAAAATCATAAAAGATTCTGGGTGAAACGTAACGCCATTTCCTACTCTACTATTCTCATTCAATAAAGGATGACTTAAATTATCAAAATCTATTTCGAAATTGCTATTCAATGTTGGATAAACAAAACTTGGGTTATTATAAGCTAGATTCGCAATGCTATTCATCATTTCAAATTCTCCAATAACTTCCATCCATTCACTTAATGCTTCGGCGTGATCTGTCTTCCATTTTACCAAAGACTTAAAAACATGTAAATTAAATAGAAAGGTTCCATTAAAAAGTACCGCTGTAATTAAGTTGCCAATAGTGTCCATATTTGAAAACAAACCCGACAGTTGCTTGAAGTGGACACTTGCGTTTTCTTTTTTAAAGGTTAATTTTTGCTGCAAACTAATTAGCTTCTCTGAAACGAAATTTTCTTCCTCAATCTTTCTAAGCAACATACTGTACTGATGAATCGTTTTGTCAATATTAGAAGAATTAGCAATTTCAGCTTGAATTCTTTTCATAAACATACCCAAAACTACTAAGTTCAAAACGAATAAGTAAGAAAGTACAGAGGCAAAGATTGTATTAGAAGTAACTAAATATGCAATTAAAGTAAGTAAAAAAAGAATTGGTGAAAAGTAGGATATAAAAACTATAAACTTAGACAAAGGCTTACTATTAAAAACACTCCATTTCAATAGCGTTTCGTAATTAGATTTACTATCATCGCTTACTTTGGCGAAAGCTAAAAATTCCTGACGCCAATCTAATTTCTCAGTAAGCTCTTTAACTGCATTATGATTTTTAATAATATCTTCGTGTGACGACGCTATTAAAAGCTGTTCTGCCAGAGTTTTTTTACCAATAAAAGTAGCGGTACGATTCATATTTTGAAATAATGAATGTTCACCGAAGATATCTAGATCATAAGCATACGGATGCTGAAAATCGTTGAACTCAATTCCGTTTTCAAAAGGGATTTTCTTTTTTTCAAGATAGATCAGCTCATCCTCGTTAATTTTTAACAAGGCTTGTATAATTTGCCTTTTTACAAGTAATTTGGAATGAACTCTCATTAGAACAATAAATGCTACGAAAAGCAAAATAGAAGCAATTACATATAAGATGTCATTAGTTTTAACAAAATAATATATTGAAACAAAAAAAAGTACAATAGAGATAAGCCTTAAAAAACTTATACTATTGTACTTTTTATTAATTGAATTCAATTGAACTAAATAATCTTCTTTTTTTGTTTTGTAAATTTCCATTGCTATTGTTAATGACTTACAAATATAATCAAATTCAAAAGTCAATGGCAACGGAAAAATTCAAATTTAATACTTAATAAAGATTTCGATTGTAATAATTCTAAAACTAATTAGGAGGAATAGGTATAGTACTAAACATCCTCTAAATCAACGTAATTTTAAAAATTGCACCGTCTATTAATTCGAAAACGTTAATAGAAAATTATATTAGAATAAGTACTATTCGATAGGAATCGCAAGAATAGGAATCTCATTATTTATAGCTATTTTTTTAGTTAAACTAGGATTAAATATTCTTTCAAAAAACCCTCTCTTATAAGTAAGCATCGCTAACATATCAACCTCTTTATACATAACAAAATCAACAATAACTTCTTGAACATCATCATTTTCAACTACATAAAAATCGATTGGATCTTCAGCAAATTCTTTTTCCCATCTATCTATAGTTTCTTTTGTCACATCAGAATCACTTGTTCTTACATATAAGCATTTCACTTTTGCTTTAGTCTTTTTAGCAATTTTTAAGACCATTTTCAGCGCCTTTTTATCTTTATGTCTAAAGCGTGTAGTAAACCCAATAATATCTATTTTCTTAAATTCTGCTTTAACGGGAACACAAAGCATTGGGATATCAATTCCTGTAATAACAGAGCCCGTATTGGTTCCTACAAAGAAAGCTTCCCAACCTGCAACTCCTGCAGTACCCATTATCACAAAGTCAATGTCATCTTCTTTAATTGCATCTTTTATATTTGGCAGTAAATCACCAACCATTAATCGGTGAGACATTTTTATTTTGTCCAAATTACGTTCTTCAGCTATAGCTCTTAATTTTGGAATTTCTCTTTTAAACATTTCAAATTGAGAAAGTTCTATTGATTCGTAAATCTGACCATAATTTTGAGGAAAATATTGGTCATTCACAGGCGGAAGATCAAATGTATGTAGTAAAATAATTTCAGCGTTAACTTTCTTTGCAAACTCTAAAGCGTGCACAAAAGCATTAGTTGCAGTATCAGAAAAATCAGTGGGGAATAATATTTTTTTCATTTTAATTTTAATTTTAGAATTTAATCAAATAGGACTTAGAATTTTTTTTTGCTTCTTACTTAGCAAACCTTTTTATTTATGAATAGCCAAAATAGGAATATTAATATGAAAAGCTAACTTTTTAGAAAGACTTATTTCAAATAGTTTTTCAAAGAAATTTCGATGATAAACATGCATTCCAACCATACTTACTTGATTTGATTCGATGTATTCAATGGCAATTCCTTCCTTATCATCTCCTGTAATCGAATTAAAATTTACTTCTTTATCCTCGACTAATGCTTTCCATTGTTCTTTGCTATTCTCTACGTTCTTTTTGTCAGGATTAACGATGTGTAAGCAATCGATGCTCGCCCCAAAAGTGTGAGCAAGAGACAATACTGTTTTAAAAGGTTCGGTATCCTCCTCCTTATATTGCGTAAGAAAAAGTATTTTTTTAACAGGCTGATAAACACAGTTTTCAGGAACAACAATAACTACAGTTTTAATTTCATTCATTACTTGCGTAGCATTGGTACCAAAGAAAGTTTCTTTTAAACTAGTCACTCCTTTTGTTCCCATGATTACAAAATCATAATCTCCGAGATCAGTCATTTTTTTCACTTCCTGAACTAAATTACCAGATATTAAAACATGGTTAATTTTAATATGATTTAAATTATTTTCGTCGGCAATCTTTCGCAACGCTGGAACTTCATCTTTATAATTTTCAAAATTACTCAACTCCGTCACATCGTACATTTCATGCAAATACTCAGCAGCATTTACAAAATTAGCTTGCGGAACTTGATAAACGTGTATGGTAACCACTTCTGCTTGAATAGCGTCCGCTAGTTTTAATGCATAAGTAAATGCGTTCTTAGAAGCAGCTGAAAAGTCTGTAGGAAATAGAATTTTTTTTGACATATCTTTAATTTATTGTAAATCAATTATTTATTTAAAAATACGAAACATAAATCAAAATAGAATGATAATTATCAGTTTAGTCTTAATTTAACAAATAAATATTGTTGGAGGAGTCTCACGCAAGTCTTGTTGTGACACCAAATTTCCTTACTTTTGTGTAAAATTTAAATTATTTATGATACCTAATGACTCCATAGTAGCGCTTGCAACACCTTCAGGTGCGGGAGCAATCGCCGTTATTCGGATTTCCGGCAAAGATGCTATAACAATAGGAAATTCTGTTTTTAAATCGGTAAAAAATAAAGAGTTACTTACTCAAAAAACACACACGTTGCATTTAGGCCATATTATGGATGGGACCAAAACTTTAGACGAGGTTTTAGTCTCACTCTTTAAAGGCCCTAACTCCTATACAGGAGAAAATACAATTGAAATTTCTTGTCATGGCTCTACCTATATTCAGCAGCAAATCATTCAATTATTGCTACGAAAAGGCTGTCGCATGGCAGATCCAGGTGAATTTACATTGAGAGCTTTTCTTAATGGAAAATTAGATTTATCACAAGCGGAAGCTGTAGCAGATTTAATTTCATCCGACAATGAAGCGTCGCATCAAATCGCGATGCAGCAAATGCGTGGCGGTTTCTCTAACGAAATAGCCAAATTAAGAGAAGAGCTATTGAATTTTGCTTCGTTGATAGAACTCGAATTAGACTTTGCCGAGGAAGATGTAGAGTTTGCCGATAGAGCACAATTTCATGAATTATTAAACAGAATTGAATTTGTTCTAAAGAGACTGATTGATTCCTTCGCCGTAGGAAACGTAATCAAAAACGGAATTCCGGTTGCGATTGTTGGCGAACCAAACGTAGGTAAATCAACACTTTTGAATGCTTTATTAAATGAAGAGCGCGCCATCGTTTCGGAAATTGCTGGAACTACTCGTGACACGATCGAAGATGAATTAGTGATTGGTGGAATCGGATTTAGATTTATCGATACAGCAGGAATTCGTGAAACACAGGATATTGTGGAAAGCATTGGAATCCGTAAAACTTTTGAGAAAATCGAACAAGCTCAAGTTGTTCTATATCTTTTTGAAAGTTTAAAATTCAAATCTCAAAGTTCTGAATACGTAGTTGAGATTGAAAAAATAAAAAATCAATTCCCGTTAAAACCGTTAGTTGTTGTAATCAATAAAATTGAGTTATTATCAGACGCAGAAGTTGCTGAAATTAAAAATAAGCTCCAACCTTTGAATGTAATTGTTGAAATGATTTCCGCAAAACAAAATTTAGGCGTTGAAGAATTAAAAACTCAATTATTATCTTTTGTAAATACTGGTGCTCTAAGAAATAATGAGACAATTGTAACTAATACAAGACATTACGACTCCTTACTAAAAGCATTAGACGAAATTCAGAAAGTCAAATACGGCCTGGAAGTAAATCTCTCTAGCGACTTAATGGCGCTTGATATTAAGGAAGCGTTGTATCAGTTCGGGACGATAACTGGACAGGTTAGCAATGATGAATTATTAGGAAATATATTTGCAAACTTTTGCATAGGGAAGTAAAAAGCGACTTTTTAAACCAGTAAGAAAAGGTAAGAATTAGCTTTATCTGCAGCTTTAAATATTTTTTTCAGGATTTCAATTCTCGTTATTCACTGCAAGTCCGAGCTTCTTTCCTAAAGAATATAAACCCAAAACGAGATTTCCCGAAGGATCGGGATTTGCGGTTTTGGGTTTTGATTTGTATAGAATTTTCTTTTACGGGCTTATATTCTGAAAGTTCGGCGCTATCGTAGGCAGCGAATAGAGGTTTTTTTTAGCATAACTCAATCTACCTCATCAGGTAATTTAACTTAAGCAGGACTTTCGATTTCAGCGAGTATAGATGAGTCATTTCCACAAAACCAAGCTAGAATGTTTGCTCCAATTCTCTCATCTAAAATATCTTTACCTTCAATATTTTTAAAAATTGATATCTTACCTAAAGCGCAACAATGATTAGCGTCTTTTCCATTAATAGCTTCAAAGGAGATAAAATCTTTTTGTTCAAAAAAACCAGAATTAGAGGGATAAAGCAGCATTGCCTTTCTAGATCCCCAATACTCATTATAAACATACATCTGCCTTAAATCGTGAGTTGAAGGTTTACCATAATCTATATTTTTCCACTTCGAGTCAATAATATATTTTTCCGAACCCTTTTCAATAACTATATCAGGACGAATGGTGATTCCGTTCCATAAAATAATTGATTGCTGCCCATAAATATTGACGTCTTTAGCTGCTTGTTTTAATCGAATTAAAACATACTCCTCCCAAAGTGAGTTCATATCAAATAGCAAAGCTAACATGCGCTCAGAACCACTAGAGACGCTAGGAGCGTAATTTAAAATAATTAATCTAGCGATCGTCAGAGCGGTTTCATAAGGAGCAGTTTTTCTAGATTTAGGAATTTTAGTAAAGGTAGCTTCATTTGCAGCTATCGTTTTCACTTCCGGAAAATCTAATTGCACGGTTTTACATTTGCTGTACAAATAATTTCCTTTTGACAATTGCTCCACAATACTTAATGCTTGAAAAAGAATCTGGTGAACCAAATGATCTTTTTCATACACCTGATGCGTAGTGTAGAATCGCTCTTTATGAACTAGATTCTTACTTATATGTCCTGCAAATTCCAGTTTACCTTTTAGTGCTTTTACGTTGCTGGTTTCCTTGTAATACTGTTTGATTAATCCTTGATGAACTAGTAACTGTACTTCACTCAAAAACCACTCAAAATAAATATCAAGCAAGTGTATGTTTTGTTTATTAACGTTAGCTTCTCCTACTTTTTTTACTTTGAGTTTTTTAGTAACTCTCAGCATTTCTATTAAAGCACCTTGCCAAACATTTTCATCTCCTTTGTTATTGTCAATTTTAGGAAGAATTTCAATAGTCAAACCATCCACTTGAATAACACCTACAAAATGTTTGAATTTTAATCCTTTATGAATTACTGTAAAATATTTATTATCATGTAATTCGTTTAGTTTTACTAAAGCATTGAAATGCTTTTCCTTAAAAGACACACCTTTATAATCCATTCCATAATGCAGGGAATTGTGTTCAAAAACTTGTATTCTTGGAGTTCTATTAATCATTATTTATTCAAAAGTAATAGTATAGCATCTTCAATATTCTCAATATTTTTAATCAATTCAAATTGTTTTGAAAATTCTGGTTGACTAAATTCGTTAGTAAAAGCAAATTTGACGTTCTTATTTTCTTTTACTTTAATAAAACCTTCACCTAAAATCAGAGCTATCTTTTCATAATCGTGATAAAAATATTCTTGCAACAACGGAATAATACTATTTTTAAAAACAGATAGCAGTTCCTCTATATCAAAGCTATCAACTTTCATAAAATAGGAATGGCCTATAGTATGATCTCGATCAAGTAATAATTCTATCCTATCGTTAATCGATGCTAATACTTCTTTTAAATTAAACCCATTAAATAAAATTTCTTTTAATAATTCAGGTTCGGGCATAATCTCCGTAAATGAGAAACGACGTCTTAATGCAGTGTCTAAAGCCTCAACGCTTCTATCGGCAGTATTCATTGTTCCTACAATATAAAGATTAGAAGGAACTCCAAATTCAGTTTTAGAATATGGGAGCTTTACCCTTAATTCATTTTCTTCACCTATACGTTTGTCTTTTTCGATTAAAGTGATTAGTTCCCCGAAAATAGCGGATACATTTCCCCTATTGATTTCATCAATAAAAATGGCAAAATTAGTATTTGGGTCAGCTTCTGCTCTCAAACATAATTTCTTAAAAACTCCATCTTTAATTTCATAACTCAAATCACTTTCGCCATCTTCCAATTTCGGTTTGATTCCTTCAATAAAATCTTCGTAACTAAAAGATTGATGAAAGGTCACAAATTCGTAGTTTTTTATCTCTTTATTATTTATTGGATTATAATTTTTACTGATTTTCAGTAACTCAATTGCTTCGGGATAAAATTGATTTAGCAATTCAGAGTTAATAGTCCATTCAGAATTTTCATCTTTATTAAAAAATAAAGGTTCTGAACGGTTGGTCACATTTACATACTGACAATCTAGAATAGTGTGGCTTTGTAATTGCCCCCATATTGTAGGACGAACCGTTTTGCTAGATGATAATTTCGCTTTTATACGAACAAATTCATGATCATAAATATCGTTAACTTTGGCACTACCTACATCTAAAACAGCTATACTAATTACTTGCCACCAAGTTAAATCAGCTACTTTTGATTCTAAAAATTGCTCACGACTTAATGAAGTTTCTTTAACTGTAAATTTGTCAAAAAACTTTTTTTGAAGTTCGTACGTTTTTCCTGTTCCAGGGGGACCATATAGAATTTGATTTAACTGCATTTTTACATCTTCTTTAACTATTTCGTTGCTATCTGCATTATTCATATTCGTGACCAGTTTTAAAATAGAATCATATTCTTCTTTAGAAGAAGAAAAATTAGTTCCCTGAGTTCCAACTTTCATTTTAGAAAACCACTCAAGCTGTTCTAAAACTGATTTTAAAATAGGCTGATCATAAAGATTATAATCTATTTTTAAATGTACTCTCTCCTTATCTTCATAAATTGCTTGATCCTTGTAATACTTCTTTTCAGTTTCAGGCTCGGACATAATTGCAACTTCTGAATCTATAGTTGCTAGTGCATAAACTCCTGCGTTTTTGCCTCCAGCCCAAAGAATTACTTTGTCTCCTTTCTTTATTTTATCTCTATGTGCTTTAACCCTCCAAGTTTTCAATGCACTATCTTGTAATGAATTGACAATATCGTACTCCTTAGGATTACCTTGAAATATCCAGTAATTTATGGGTTCATTATTTTGTAGCCATTGTGCAACATTTTCGCCTTTGAAAATTAAATATTTTAAAACTCCATTTGTAGTATTTGCTGAAAAGTTCCATGTAGCTTTTTTAGTATTTTTTACCTTATTATATTCAGCTAGAATCTCTACTGTATTTGCTTCTAAAATTTTTAAAGGTATTTCAGACCAATTAGAAACTTCAATACTAACAAGAACTTTCGAACCTACGCTTCCTTTGAAAGACTCAGCAGAAATGAAATTTAAGCTTTCTTTACAATATTCTAGCAGACCTTCATCTAGTATCAAACCGATTAAAACCTTACCGTTTAATTCACTGTATGAGAATACCGCCCTCATACCAATAATCACCATCATTTGATTGTTAGATTTGCGAAGAGCCATCCTTATTTTATAGGGATTGACTTTATTACTTACAGTAATTTTATGTAAATAATCTATAGCGTCTTGAAATACAGTTTGTGTTTGTTTTAATCTGCTATGGAACGAAATAAAAGATATTTTCTCTTCTTCAACATAAACCAATTCTTCCTCAATTTCAAAATCAAAAGCTTCGCAAAAACTATATCGGCTTGAGTCATTTGAACTAAAACTGTTAGAATCTAAATCAGTATTATAAAACTTCGCTAATTGTAAAACACCCCATTTGAATGCTAAACTTTTTCCGTTCCTAGAAAGATTATACTTCCAACCATGCTCTTTTGTGTTTTCTGGTAATTCAGTTAAAACTATAGATTCCCACCAAGTATCAACCTGCTCTTTAGTAAGATGTTTTATAAATTCTGTGAATGTCATTATTTATTTTTTAATATGTTTTCTCTAAAAATTTTATAAGCCTTTTAAATTGTTTTCTTTATCCCCTATCTGCGCCATCGCTCTTTCCGCTATTGCAGTAATCGACAACGATGGATTTACACCAGGATTTGCTGAGATCATTGCTCCGTCTATTACGTACATATTTTTATAACCAAAGACTTCGTTGTTTTTATTAATTACTCCTTGCGAACTATCTTTTCCCATAACTGCACCACCTAAGACATGAGCTGTTGAAGGGATTCCAGCGATGGATTCTAGTACGAATGAAGTAGGAACTCCATCAATAATTTCACTGTATTTTTTAGTTAAGGCAATTGATTCTGGAATATAAGCGCTTGGCTTTACTCCTTTTCCAACTGACGATGCCATGCCTCCAAAGACATTAGTTTTGAATTTCAAAGTACTGTCTATCGATTGCATAAACAATAAAACTACGGTGCTTTTTGACCAACTATTCACAAAATAGATTTTGAAATAACGCAACGGAAAACTAAAAACTTGCTTAGTCATGTTTACTAAGCGAGTCAGCGTGTTTTTGCCATTCGATAAAGGAAGATGTAATAATTTCCAAAAACCAGAACCTTCTGAGTATCTTACAATCTCAAGATGGCTATTGTCATCTGTATGTAACAAACTTCCGATCGCAACTCCTTTTGACAAATTTTTACTTTTATCGAGAGTAGAAACGCTAATTAGGGTTTCATTGTTGGTACGAATATCTTCTCCTAACTTATCTGATAAAAATGGTAATGATTTGGGCTTTAGTTTTAGTAATAATTTCACAGTTCCTAAAACTCCGCCTGAAAAGATAATCCCTTTTGAAGTAAATTCTTTTTTATTTTTAAAATAACTAGTGCTTGATTTCACATAGACTTTATATCCAGTTGACCCATTATTAGCATCAATAGGCAAAACATTATAAACTTCATTCTCCGCAAGGATTTCTGCGCCCAAATTTTGCGCTAAGTAAAGGTAATTTTTATCTAAAGTATTCTTAGCATCGTAACGACAGCCTGTCATACATCCTCCGCAAAAATTGCAACCAGCTCTTTCTGGACCTTTTCCATCAAAATAAGGATCTTGCACCTTAACTCCCGGTTTTCCAAAGAATACAGCAACTTCCGGATTTTCAAATTGATCTTCCTTTCCTATCTTTTTGGCTAATTCTTTTAAAGCTAAATCACCATCAAATAATTTTGGATTGCGAGCAGCACCAAGCATCGTTAATGCCGTTTTGTAAAATGGTTTGAGTTCATTTTCCCAATCCGCTAATTCGCTCCAGCTTCCTGATTTGTAAAATGATGTTTTAGGAACTGGTAAAGTATTCGCATAAACTAGTGATCCGCCGCCAACTCCTGTTCCCGATATAATAACGACATGCCTAAAGATACTCATCTTCATTATACCGAAAAATTTGATTGATGGAAACCACAACCATTTGCGAAGATTCCAATTTGTTTTAGCAAAGTCATTCGGTTTGTACCACTTGCCTTTCTCGACTACTAAAACTTTATATCCTTTTTCAGATAATCTCAAAGCGCTGACAGATCCGCCAAACCCACTTCCTATAATTATATAATCAAAATCGTATTGCATGCTGCTTATTTTATATTTCGAAAATACGGAATAAAAACGAAATAATATGCATGCATACTAAAATTCAATTGATAGTTATAAATTTTAAAATCTTTGGGTGAAAGAACATTTCTTTGTAAGAACAATCATCACTTATCTTTTAAATTATCACTTTGTTCAATTTTTTAGAAAATGTATTATAGCTTAAATTATTTTACTGGTTTTTATTCACTCGGTAAAAGATCACTAAAAACTAATTTTTTATAAACCATTTCGTAAGTTGGAACATCAACTTCATATTTTTGAGCTTCATTAATAACGAACCCAGTTAAAGATTCCAACTCGTTCTTCCGTAACGCAATAAAATCTCGATGCATAGAGGAAGTTGCATCATGCGGCGACTTTTCAAGCTTTAGAATACTTTGCATAATTATATCTTCAGGAAGATTCAGTCCTTTAACAGCAGCAAGTAATGTAATTTCATTTAACAGAGAAAAGTACAACTCTCTACTAGCTTTATTCTTTAAAATATCACCTATATTTTCGTTTAGATAAGATGTTGCAGAAGCAAGCGCAGATATAAAAACAAATTTCTCCCAGATAACTTCATCAATATTTTCTACTAAATAACTTTCAATACTTGCAGTTTTAAAAATGCTTTGCAATTTATTTAAAGTAGTTAGAGATGCCATTGTAGAACCAAAAAAAAGCTTTTCATAAACTCCTGTTTTTTTAATGATACCTGGGGAAAGTATCATTGCTACAACGTAAACGCATCCTTGCAAAAGTTCATTTTCAGGAAACAATTCACTAATTCTTTCTGATGCATCAACTCCATTATACAACGGAAGAATCACTGTATTTTTTGTGATACACTTTTTTATCGAATTTAAACTTTCCTCAATATCATACGTTTTTGTAGCACAAATAAGAAAATCTAATTTGCCAATAACTTCAGAATCATTGGAAACTACAAATGGAAAAGCAATAATTTCATCAGAATCAGTAACAATCTTTACGCCATTTTTAGCAATAACTTTCTGTGTTTCACCTCTTGCTATAAACACTACTTCAACTGAGTCAGATTTGTAATATTCTTTAGCTAATAATCCGCCAAAATAGCCTCCCACTCCACCCATTCCCAAAATTCCAATTCTTGTTTTCATAAAAAATATAACTCAGTTTCTTGTAAAATTTCTACAATTTGTTCACTTCAAAAGTACTAAATCTTTAACATAAAGTTCTAAACTGTTGTATCGAAAGAATAAATCAAAATGGTAACTTTGCTTCCTACAATTTGGAATTTGCAAAAAACTATGCTAGATAAAGATAATACCATTGAAGTTCAAGGCGCTCGTGTTCACAATCTCAAAAATATCGATGTTTCTATTCCCCGTGAAAAACTAGTCGTAATTACTGGACTTTCAGGCTCTGGAAAATCATCATTAGCTTTCGATACTATATATGCGGAAGGGCAGAGACGTTATGTTGAAACATTTTCAGCGTATGCGAGACAATTCCTAGGTGGTTTAGAGCGTCCAGATGTGGATAAAATTGATGGACTTTCACCAGTAATTGCAATCGAGCAAAAAACTACCAGTAAGAGTCCTCGATCTACTGTAGGCACAATTACCGAAATCTATGATTTTTTACGTTTACTTTATGCTCGTGGTGCTGATGCATATAGTTATAATACTGGAGAAAAGATGGTTTCCTACTCTGATGAGCAAATTAAAGATTTGATTATTCAGGATTTTACTGGAAAACGAATTAACATTTTGGCACCAGTAATTCGTGCCAGAAAAGGACATTACGCGGAGCTTTTCCAACAAATTGCAAAGCAAGGTTTTCTAAAAGTAAGAGTGAATAATGATATCCTAGACATTACTTTAGGAATGAAATTAGACCGTTATAAAACCCACGATATCGAAATTGTAGTCGATAGAATGTTTATTGACAACACTGCCGAAAATGAAAAGCGATTGAGTGAAAGCATCAATACAGCCATGCATCACGGTGAAAATGTGTTAATGGTTTTAGACCAAGATACTAATGAAGTGCGTTATTTTAGCAGGAATTTAATGTGTCCGACTACCGGGATATCGTACCAAAATCCGGAGCCCAACTTATTTTCATTTAACTCACCAAAAGGAGCTTGCTCACATTGCAACGGTTTAGGAACTGTAAATGAAATCAACGCAAAAAAAATTATTCCTAATTCTAAACTTACTATTAAAGCAGGTGGTTTTGCACCTCTAGGTGAATATAAAAGTTCTTGGATTTTTAAGCAATTAGAAATCATTGGTGAGAAATATGGTTTTAAATTAACGGACGCGATCGAAAAAATTCCAGCGGAAGCGATGGAAATGATTTTGAACGGTGGTAAAGAAAAATTTACTGTCAACTCTAAAGATTTAGGAGTGGCTCGAGAATACAAAATTGATTTTGAAGGAATTTCAAATTTCATCAAGAACCAATTTGAAGAAAGTGGATCTACAGCTATTAAAAGATGGGCTAAGGAATTCATGGATGAAGTAAAATGTCCTGTTTGTGAAGGTTCTCGATTAAAAAAAGAAGCTTTATTTTTTAAAATAAACGAAAAGAATATATCTGAATTGTGCGATATGGACATTTCAGATCTGACCGCTTGGTTCAAAGATTTAGTTAGTCATCTATCTGATAAACAAAAGCGTATAGCAACTGAAGTAATCAAAGAGATTAAGGATAGATTAAACTTCTTAATGAACGTAGGCTTGGATTATTTGGCTTTAAGCCGAAGTTCAAAATCACTTTCTGGCGGTGAAGCACAACGTATTAGACTAGCTACTCAAATTGGTTCGCAGTTGGTTGGTGTTTTATATATTCTGGATGAACCAAGTATTGGTTTGCACCAAAGAGACAATGACAAATTGATTCATTCCCTCGAACAATTACGCGATATTGGAAACTCAGTTATTGTGGTCGAACATGACAAAGACATGATTGAACGTGCCGATTATGTTATTGATATAGGTCCAAAAGCTGGTAAATATGGTGGAGAAATTATTAGTAAAGGAACTCCAGCCGAAATATTAAAGCATCATACTATTACAGCAATGTATATGAATGGCGAAATGAAAATTGAAGTGCCAAAAAAGCGTAGAGAAGGAAACGGGAAGTTTTTGAAATTGACTGGAGCAACAGGAAATAATCTTAAAAACGTTTCTATTGAACTGCCTTTAGGAAAAATGATTTGTGTTACGGGAGTTTCAGGAAGTGGAAAATCTACTTTAATAAATGAAACACTTTATCCTATTTTGAATGCTTATTATTTTAATGGCGTTAAAAAGCCAAAACCATACAAAAAAATTGAAGGATTAGAGCATATTGATAAAGTTATTGACATTGATCAAAGTCCTATTGGTCGAACTCCTCGCTCGAATCCCGCAACCTACACTGAAGTTTTTACAGAAATTAGAAATCTATTTACTATGACTTCTGAAAGTATGATTCGGGGATATAAAGCGGGACGTTTTAGTTTTAATGTGAAAGGCGGACGTTGTGAAACCTGTGAAGGATCTGGTGTTCGCACTATCGAAATGAACTTTCTACCAGATGTTTATGTCGAATGTGAAACCTGTCAAGGAAAACGTTTTAATAGAGAAACATTAGAAATAAGATATAAAGGAAAATCAATTTCGGATGTTTTAAATATGACAGTTGATGAAGCAGTTCCCTTTTTTGAATTGATTCCGAAGATATATAGAAAAGTAAAAACGATTCAGGATGTTGGTTTGGGATACATAACTCTTGGCCAGCAAAGCACAACGCTTTCTGGTGGTGAAGCACAGCGAATCAAACTAGCAGGAGAATTATCGAAGAAAGATACAGGAAACACCTTTTATATTCTTGACGAACCGACAACAGGATTACATTTTGAAGACATTAGAGTATTGATGGAAGTAATAAATAAACTTGTCGATAAAGGAAATACTATTTTAATTATCGAACACAATATGGACGTTATTAAATTAGCAGATTATATCATTGACATAGGTCCAGAAGGAGGAAAAGGCGGCGGACAACTTATTGCTAAAGGAACCCCAGAAGAAGTTGCAAAAAGCAAAAAAAGCTACACTGCAAAGTACTTGAAAAATGAGTTGAAATAAGTAGTGATAATACAATCAAGTTCTTAAAATCAAACCGGTTTTAATTCCCCTCCTTTGGAGGGGTGCCGAGAGGGCGGGGTGGTTTTTAAAGTCGTTCTCTTTAAGTAATTAAGTAATTAATTTGATTTAAAAATAATAAAAGCAACATATCGAGACTATTCTTGTAAATGAATCACAAATTGAATACTAAAAGTGTTTCTTAATTACTAACACTATCAGCAAACTAACTGTAAACTTTCAAAATAAGTAAATTTAAATTACAGTAATTTAGAATTTACAACTGATGCTAAAAACAAGTAGATGTAACATCAAAACTTACAATCGATAATGTGATGACGACTAAGAAGTAAAAAAGAGCTACTTTAGTAAACTGGACTATAGCCCAGATAGAAATGGAAATCCCACGCTTTTGGGCGTGGATTGAAATGGATAGCTGGAAATAGCTCCAAAAAAATAAATATTAAATTATATTGTAGAAAATGAGATTAGAAGACTTTGATAATGATGATGATAAAGTAATCCAAGATAGATTAAAACAAAAAACTTGGAACGAGATTAGAACAAACGATAGTTGGGCGATTTTTAAAATAATGGCAGAGTTTGTTAATGGGTATGAGACTATGGGACGCATAGGACCTTGCGTGACTATTTTTGGATCAGCAAGAACAAAACCGCAAGATCCTAATTACTTATTAGCTGAAAAAATAGCCTTTAAAATTAGTAAAGCCGGTTACGGCGTAATTACTGGCGGTGGACCTGGAATTATGGAAGCGGGTAATAAAGGAGCACATTTAGGTGGCGGGACTTCGGTAGGACTTAATATTGAATTACCTTTTGAACAACATTTCAATCCTTATATCGATCGCGATAAAAACCTGAATTTTGATTATTTCTTTGTTCGAAAAGTGATGTTTGTAAAATACTCTCAAGGTTTTGTGGTAATGCCTGGAGGTTTTGGAACAATGGACGAACTTTTTGAAGCTATTACGTTAATTCAAACGAAAAAAGTAGCTAAATTTCCAATCATTTTAGTTGGAAGCTCTTTTTGGTCGGGATTGATTGATTGGATTAAGAATGTTTTAGTAGAGAGAGAAGCGACTGTAAGTCCAGAGGATTTGAACTTATTTAAAATAGTTGACGATGCTGATGAAGTTGTTGATATTTTAGATAAATTCTATAAAAAGTATGATCTGTCCCCGAATTTTTAATTTTAAGTTTACTAGAAAGCTTTAATGATTGAATTCATTTTAATTACATTAAATTCAAATCATTTATAAAGAGCTCGATATTGTTTCGGGCTCTTTTTTTTACCCGCTATTTTTCATTTTTACTATTTTCATTGATGACCAATTTTTTTTAAATTTATACCTATTATTTAAGTACATTTAAATCTGTAATATTTAATTGTAATTTCTTGAAATCATATTTAAATTTCGTCATTTTGTTTATTGCTTTACTAGCTTTCTCAAAGCAGTATGCACAGCATCGCTCTACAATGAATGTGGAAATGAATTCAGAAAAAAAAACACTTGCTGTAACGCAAGAACTACTGTTTTTTAATGAGTCTAACGATACTTTAACTACGATTGTTCTTAATGACTGGAATAATGCTTTTTCTAATAAAAATACGCCTTTAGCAAAAAGGTTTTCTGATGAATTTTACCGAGGTTTTCATTTAGCCAAAGAAGAAGAACGAGGGAGCACTAATGAACTGAGGATAGTAGATTTAAGCAATCAATTAGTAACGTGGGAACGCACAACTAAAAATCCAGATTACATAACAATTAAATTAAATCAGCAATTACTTCCTAACCAAAAAATAACATTTAAACTTTCTTACGTTTCAAAAATACCAAGTGATAAGTTTACAAAATTTGGTTACAACAATAGCGGCACAATTGGACTTAAAAACTGGTTCCTAACACCCGCGAGATATGAAAATCATGCTTTTGTAAAAAACAGTAACAACAACTTAGATGACATTGCTAACGCCATTTCTGACTTTGCGATTTTTTTAAAATTACCTAAGCCACTAGCTGCTACCACTGATTTTAATAGCAAAAAACTAAGTGACGAAAATGGATTTACAATCTATAAATTTTCAGGAGAAAATCGGACAGATTTTAATATAATAGCAGAACCTAATATTACTTTTAAAAGTTATACTAACGCTTCAAGTGAAGTTCTTACAGATTTGAAAGACAATAAATTAAACGATATACAAAAAGCTATTGCAATTGATCGTATTGTTACTTTTTCTAAAAATTTAATAGGATCTTATCCTTATGAAAAAATAGTAGTTTCTCAAACAAGTTATGAACGAAATCCTTTTTACGGATTAAATCAATTACCCTCTTTTCTTAGTCCATTTCCAGATGAATTCATTTACGAAATAAAATTTTTAAAAACGTATTTAAATGAGTTTCTAAAGTCAAGTTTACATTTAGATCCTCGAAAAGACAATTGGATTTACGATGGAATCCAAGTATATGCAATGATGAAATATATCGATGAATATTATCCTGAAACTAAAATGATGGGTAGTATTTCAAAGATAAAACTGCTTAAAAGTTTCAACTTAACAAATATTGAATTCAACGAGCAATACAGCTATTTTTACATGTTAATGGCGCGAAGAAATCTAGATCAGCCACTTGGCAGTCCAAAGACGAGTTTAATTAAATTTAACGAGCAGATAGCAAGTAAATATCGAGCCGGCTTAAGTATTCGGTTTCTTGATGATTATTTACAAAACAACACTGTTTCAAACAGTATTGCTAAATTTTATAAAGAAAGCAACACAAAGCAGATTTCAAGCGATGATTTTGAAAGAATCTTAAAAGCCAATACTACTAAAGATATTGAATGGTTTTTCAACACTATTATTAATTCAAGAGCAATTATCGATTATAAGTTCTCAAGTGTAACCAAGACAAAAGACAGCATTACTATCTCTGTAAAAAATCGCACCGGTGCACAAATTCCTATCCCTTTATACGGAACAAAAAAAGGAGAAATAGTTTTCAAACAATGGTTAGATATTGACGCTTGCGATAGCACTTTTACTATTGCTAGGAATACAGTAGACAAAATAGTGTTAAACTTAAAAAATGAGGTGCCAGAGTATAATTTGAGAAATAACTGGAAGAAATTAGATGGATTTTTTCCAAATAACCGTCCTGTAAAGTTCGTTTTTATGAAAGACTTGGAAGATCCATATTACAATCAAGTTTTATATGTTCCTTCAATTGGCTACAATTTGTATGATGGTTTAACGCCTGGTCTCCGCTTACATAATAAAACGATATTAGAGAAACCTTTTATATTTGACATCAATCCCTCCTACTCAACAAAATCAAATAATTTATCTGGCTCTGCTTTGATTGCAGTTAATCAAAATTTTAGAAACAGTAGACTATTCAATGCACGATATTCCTTTAGCACCTCCTATTTTCATTACGCAGAGGACGCAACCTACTTGAAATTAAATCCGACCGTACAATTGCGTATTCGACAATCAAATTTTAGAGATAATAGAAAGCAATTAATTTTGTTTAGACAAGTAATGGTAAATAAAGAAAAAAGTGAATTAGTGATTGATAATTCACCATCTAATTATTCTGTTTTTGATGCGAGATATATCAATACTAAAACAGAAGTTACTAATCATTTTAATTTTGCTACAAATATCCAACTGGCTGGAAATTTTGGAAAACTAACAGCTGAAATTGAATACAGAAAATTATTTGAAAACAATCGCCAAATCAATTTACGCTTTTATGCAGGTTCTTTTTTATACAATAAAACGCAATCTGACTTTTTTAGCTTTGCATTAGACCGACCTACTGATTATCTTTTTGATTACAGTTATCTTGGAAGATCAGAATCTACAGGTCTATTTAGCCAGCAATATATTATCGCAGAAGGTGGATTTAAATCTAAAATTGATACTCCTTTCGCTAACCGATGGATCAGCAGCTTTAACGCTAGTTATAGTGTTTGGAACTGGATTGAAGTATATGGAGATGTTGGTTTGATTAAAAACAGAGATAGAAATGCACGATTTGTGTACGACAGCGGAATCCGACTCAACCTAGTTACAGACTACTTTGAACTGTATTTTCCTGTCTATTCTAATAATGGATGGGAAGTTGCTCAAAATAATTATAATGAAAAAGTGCGTTTTATTGTTACTTTTTCGCCTAAAACATTAATCAATCTTTTTAATCGAAAATGGTTTTAATCTAAGATAATTACAACTATTACTTAAACTATTATCATTATTAAGTCGATAAAATTACACATAGTGAAAAAATAAACTTCTTTTTACTACAATAAATTACAATAATTAAATTCTATTTTTTTAAATGAACTATGAAAATAGGTAGTTTTTAAGTAAATTTGCATCATAAAGTTATACTTTTCAATTATGATAAAAGAAAAATCCGATTCTACATTAACATTTGCTGATTTCAAAATCGAAGTTTTAAATGACTATACAACAGCTATCATTAGCCGTGAATGCAGTCTTTTAGGCCGTAAAGAAGTATTGACAGGAAAAGCCAAATTTGGAATTTTTGGAGATGGAAAAGAAGTACCACAATTGGCTATGGCCAAGGCTTTTAAGAATGGTGATTTCCGCTCTGGTTATTATCGTGATCAAACTTTTATGATGGCCATTGGTGAATTAACTATGCAACAATTTTTTGCAGGTTTATACGGTCACACTGATATCGAACAAGAACCAATGTCTGCTGGTAGACAAATGGGTGGTCACTTTGCAACTCATAGTTTAAATGAAGACGGTTCATGGAAAGACTTAACTAAACAAAAGAATTCAAGTTCTGATATTTCTCCTACTGCAGGACAAATGCCTCGCCTACTTGGACTTGCCCAAGCCTCAAAAATTTACAGACAAGTTAAAGGAATTTCGAATTCTAGTAATTTCTCTAATGAAGGAAATGAAATTGCTTGGGGAACAATTGGTAACGCGAGCACATCTGAAGGTTTGTTTTTTGAAACTATAAATGCTGCTGGTGTATTACAAGTACCAATGGTTATGAGCGTTTGGGATGACGAATACGGAATTTCAGTACATGCAAGACATCAAACAACAAAAGAAAATATTTCTGAAATCCTTAAAGGATATCAAAAAGAAAATGATACAAACGGTTTTGAAATTCTAAGGGTTAAAGGTTGGGATTACGCTGATTTAGTAGCTACTTATGAAAAAGCAGCAACTATTGCAAGAGAGCAACATTTTCCAGTATTAATTCACGTTAATGAATTAACGCAACCACAGGGACACTCTAGCTCAGGATCTCATGAGCGTTACAAAGATGGAAATCGTCTCGCTTGGGAAAGAGATTTTGATTGTGTGCGCCAAATGAAATTATGGATGATTGCTATAAATATTGCTTCTCCTGAAGAATTAGACGCAATTGATGCGCAAGCTA
The DNA here is from genome assembly GCF_003688495.1 of Flavobacterium weaverense. Taxonomy (GTDB): domain Bacteria; phylum Bacteroidota; class Bacteroidia; order Flavobacteriales; family Flavobacteriaceae; genus Flavobacterium; species Flavobacterium weaverense. The sequence goes on from NZ_REFH01000012.1 coordinate 36,146, forward strand.
AAAAAGATGTTTTAGAAGCTAAAAAAGCAGCTTGGAACGCTTTCCTCAACCCAATTATTGAAGAGCAAAAAGAATTAATTGCTGTATTGCAACACATAGCAACATCAAGCAGTAAAAAGATTGAGATTTTAAAATATGTTTCTGATTTAAGCGGAATTAAAGCTCCTATTAAAAAAGAAATTTTAGTGACAGCTCGTAAAGTTTTACGTTTAATTCTTAATGAAAGTGGACGTGAAGAGCTTTCAAAATGGATCACCACTTATACCGCTAAAACACAAAAGAATTTTAGTAGCAATTTATATTCGGAAACGGATTTAAACGTGTTTTCAGTTGAAAAAGTTTTGCCTACATACGAGGATGACGCATCTGAAGATACTGATGGTCGAATGATTTTACGTGATAACTTTGATGCTATTTTTACTAAATATCCAGAGGCCTTAATTTTTGGTGAAGATGCTGGGACAATCGGAGATGTAAATCAAGGATTAGAAGGCATGCAAGAAAAATACGGAGAACTTCGTGTTGCTGACGTTGGAATTCGTGAGGCTACAATTCTTGGACAAGGAATTGGAATGGCGATGCGAGGATTGCGTCCAATAGCTGAAATTCAATATTTAGATTATTTACTGTACGCTATCCAAATCATGAGTGATGATTTAGCTACATTGAGATATCGAACTGTAGGAAAGCAAAAAGCACCATTAATTATTCGTACGCGTGGTCATAGATTAGAGGGAATCTGGCATTCTGGTTCTCCTATGGGTATGATTATAAACGCGGTAAGAGGAATTCATGTATTGGTTCCTAGAAATATGACACAAGCAGCTGGATTTTACAATAGTTTATTAGAGTGCGACGAACCAGCTTTAGTAATCGAATGTTTGAATGGATATCGCTTAAAAGAAAAAATGCCTACAAATTATGGTGAATTCAAAACGCCAATTGGTGTTGTGGAAACTATTAAAGAAGGTTCAGACATTACACTTGTATCTTACGGATCTACATTACGATTAGTACAACAAGCTGCTAAAGAGCTAATGGAAATAGGTATTGATTGCGAAGTAATCGATTTACAGTCTTTATTGCCATTTGATATAAAACATGATTTAGTAAAAAGTATCGCTAAAACAAATCGTTTGTTAGTGATTGATGAAGATGTTCCTGGTGGAGCTTCGGCTTTTATATTACAGCAAATTATTGAGCAACAAGACGGATATAATTATTTAGATAGTAAACCGCAAACCTTGACTGCAAAAGAACACAGACCTGCATACGGAACTGATGGTGACTATTTTTCAAAACCTTCAACAGAAGATATTTTTGAAAAAGTATATGCAATGATGAACGAAGTAAATCCTTCAAAATATCCAAGTATGTTCTAATTGAATCTATGATATTTCTAATATTTGATCTTTTATATTTGAGTTGAAGTAAAAGCTAAACAAAAGTTTGCTAATCCGATTCCTCTAAAAATATTTACATTAATTTCAGAATAAATTTTATAATGCCAACGTATATTTTTTACGTTGGCATTTTTTATTTAAATTTAAACTTTTATAAAAATTTAGCCTTAATGAAAAGATTACAGACACTCTTACAAGAATGCGAAGATGTAAAAGTCATAGATTCTACAATCGATTACAGAAATTATTATCAAATAGATCTATCACCTGAAAATGAAGCGTTCAAAACAGTGCAAATTGATAGTGCTGTAGATTTTGAAAACTATGTAGAAAATCATTTAACCGCTAACGATGCTAAAGTCGCTTATGGTGGTTATAATGAAATACGTAATTTATATAAAAGAAGTGCTTCTTTTAATGACGCTTCTGCTGATGAAAGAAATATTCACATTGGATTAGATTTATGGATCAAAGCTGGCACTCCTGTTCTCGCAGCTTTAGATGGATTTGTGCATAGCTTCAATTATAATACTGGAATAGGCGATTACGGTCCCACTATAATTTTAGAACATAATATCGAAGAACATAAATTTTACACTTTATACGGTCATTTATCTCTTAAAAGCATTAACAATATAAAAATAGGAACTGTTTTCGAAAAAGGTTCGAGAATAGGATCACTTGGAGATGCAAGCGTTAATGGCGATTATGCTCCTCACCTGCACTTTCAAATTATAAATGATATTGGTACAAATAGAGGCGATTATCCTGGAGTTTGTAGCAAGAAAGATCAAAGTTATTATTTAGAAAATTGTCCGAACCCAAATCTCTTATTAAAAATTAAATAAATCATGAAAAAGTTAATTCTCGTTTTAAGTATCCTATTACTTATTGGATGTAAATCAAAAAATGCTGCTGTCTCAACTGTACCAGAGATTGTAGAAATGAAAATCGTTAAATTAGGAATGTCTGAAATAACAGTTGGCCAAAAGAGTAAAGCTTACGAATTAGGTAAAAGAGTATTAATGACTTGTAATACATCACGTTTTAAGCCTTTTACATCGAGCGAAGCTACTGCATCTGTAATAAGAAATACTACAGAAGAGCGACTGACAAAAACCTGCACACGTTTTCGTCAATACTATGGAGCTTTCATTGATCTTGAATTAGTTGAAGCTTACAGAAATAATTTTGATCAAACCATTGTATTTCGATACAAGGCTGCTTATACTAAGAAAGTTGCTAATAAGGAGCTAAGAGTAACATTAAATAATGAGAACAAAGTTTCATCGATAAAATCAATGGATTGGACAGATGTTTTCCCGATGAACTAAAACTCAATTTCGATTACGAGAAATTATGATTTTTGAAAAATTAAAATTATAATTTCCATTAAATTAAAAAATGCTGATATAATCTAAATATTATATCAGCATTTTTTTTGGTTAAAATTTTTAAAGGTTGCGCAATTACTATTAAACAAAACAGAAGATTATCTAAACTTAACGGTGTTTAAATTGTAAGTTTTTATTTATAAATTAAATATAAACGCAATTTATAATTAATAAGTCTATACTTTTTTACAGTTTTTTTAAATAAATAATGAATTTTGTTTAACTAAAAAAATATTTTCTATTTCAGAATACACTTACAGTTAGATTCTTATAGAATTGCTATATCTTCTATATAAATTTTATTTTTGCAAATTCACAAAACTATATTTAAATCTAGATAACTTTACTGAACATTAAACAAATACTTCATTATCAGTTACTTGATTTTATAAAGTCTTGAAATAATTACCTTAATTAAAATAAAAATAATTTCAAAACCATTTTCAAGTACCTCATTTTGTAAAAAATTAATAGTGCACATTTTAAAACTAAGGTCACAGTATTTCAATTTCACCTCTTCAAATTTATAAAAAAGCTGATTTTTAAATATTCAGTATACGTTTTTGGACCCTTATTTGCTACTGCGATGATTCAAGAACTTTTTATGTACGTCATCGTAATAGTATTTACAAAAATCTATAGCGTATATTTAATACAAAAAGTCACAATTGTGCAACTGTAAATCAAAAGCATTTGAAACTATACATAAAATACATGGTTAGTAACCGCTGCAAATTAGCAGTCAAAGAGGAGCTGAAAAAGCTTAAACTCCACTTTATGGTTGTGGAATTAGGCGAAGTAGAAATTATGGAAAATATTTCTATGGAACAAAGACAAATTTTGAAAGCAGCACTTTTACAGTCGGGACTTGAATTGATGGACGATAAAAAATCCATGTTAATAGAAAAGATAAAAAATGTAATAATTGAAATGGTTCATCACGCCAAAGAGCCGATTAAAATAAATTTTTCAGAATATTTAAGTCAGAAGTTATTTCATGATTATACTTATTTATCTAATTTATTTTCTGAAGTACAAGGAACTACAATTGAACAATTTATAATATCTCACAAAACGGAGCGCATAAAAGAATTGATTATTTATGGCGAACTCAATATCACTGAAATTGCCTGGAAAATGAATTACAGTAGTGTAGCACATTTATCGAGTCAGTTTAAAAAGGCTACTGGCCTTTCACCGTCACATTTCAAAAAATTAAAAGATAAACGTCGTAACCCAATTGAAGAAATTGGAAATCTAATTGATTAATGGAAAACAATAGCAAACCAGAATCAATAGATTTAGGTAATATTCCTAAAGGTTCTTTCGTAACAATTGATACACATGGTAAAATTACTGACATTAATGAAGCGTCAATTAAGAGCGTTAGCTTTTCAGCAGAAGACATAGTTGACCATCTTGCTACTTCTTCTCCTACCGATAAAAAGTATTTACAAAAAAAATGGCAACATCTTTTTGAAAAAGGCTTTAGTAAAGATTATTCACTGACAATCAATCGTAAGACAGGCGAGTTAAATGAATCCTCATACAATGCATCAATATATGAGGATGCAAATGGAATTACGCATGGCTTTTTTACCAACGCCACCGATAGCTCTGCTCAAATTTTAGCAGCACAATATTCACATAGCTTAATTGAAGCTAGTCTTGACCCGTTAATTACTATCGACAGCGACGGTAAGATAACGGACATGAATGAAGCGCTAGTTACAGTCACTGGAATTCTTAGAAATGAACTTACTGGTTCAAATTTCTTTGAATATTTCACTGAAAAAGAACAAGCAAAGCAAGTTTATAAGGAGATTTTTACTAATAATTCAATCGAAGATTTTCCGCTTACAATAAAACATATAGACGGTACAAACACCGATGTGTTATTTAATGGCTCAATATACAAAAATATTGAGGGAATTGTGCAAGGTGTTGTAGTAGTTGCGCGAAATATTAGTGGACAAAAATGGGCTGTAGATTTACGGATTGCCAATGCAGAATTAGCTTTTCAAAATATTGAAAAAGAGAAAAGAGCTGCAGAACTAGCTATTGCTAATAAAGAATTAATTTTCCAAAATCAAGAAAAAGAGAAAAGAGCAGCGGAACTAGTTATGGCAAATCAAGAACTTGCTATTCTAAATGATGAAAAAGAAAAGAGAGCAAATGAACTAATAATTGCAAATACAGAACTAGTTTACCAAAATCAAGAAAAGGAAAAAAGAGCTGCGGAATTAGTGCTTACTAACAAGAAACTCATTTTACAAAGTAAGGAAAAAGAAAAATGGAAAAGTGTAAACAAGGAACTTACAGAATTAAACCACACCGCAAATTTAGATTCACAGTACACGCTTAGCTTAATAGAAGCGAGTCGGGATCCTCTAGTTACTATTAATACTAAAGGTAAAATTACTGACATGAATGAAGCTTTTGTCAATAATACTGGGTATACACGCGAGGAATTAACGCACTCCCCATTCTTTACATATTTTACAGAGCAAGATAAAGCCAGTGAGGTTTATCAAGAAATTTTTGATAAAGGATCTGTTAATGATTCGCCTTTAACTTTACGTCATCGAAATGGAAATTTAACTGATGTTTTATTCAATGGTTCTGTTTATAAAAATGAAGAAGGAAATGTCGCTGGCGTTGTAGTAGTCGCAAGAGATATTACAGATCAAAAAAGAATTGCAAATGAATTAATTGAGGCACGAGTTTTTGCTGAACTAGCAACGGAAATTGCCGAAGTTGCAAAAAGAAAAGCGGAAAATGCAACTATTACAGCGGAAAATGCCGTTAAGGCAAAGCAACAATTTCTATCTAATATGAGTCATGAAATCAGGACTCCTATGAACGCTATAATAGGTTTTACAAAAGTGGTTCTAAAAACGGAATTAACTCCTAAGCAAAAAGAATATTTAGATGCAATCAAAATGAGCGGTGACGCATTGATTGTGCTCATTAACGATATATTGGACTTGGCAAAAGTTGATTCTGGAAAAATGACTTTTGAGAAAACGCCATTTAAATTGAGATCTTCAGTTGCGGCCATGCTTCATTTATTCGAACCAAAAATACAAGAGAAAAATCTAAAACTAATTAAAGAATATGATCGAAAGATACCTGGAGTGCTTATAGGTGACTCTGTTCGGCTGCATCAAATTATTTTAAATTTAGTTAGTAACGCTGTTAAGTTTACCGCAAAAGGTAAGATTACAGTTAGCGTGCATTTGTTATATGAAGACGACGAGAAAGTAATTATTGAGTTCGCTGTAGCTGATACTGGAATTGGTATCCCTGAAGACCGATTAGGGAAAATCTTTGAAAATTTTCAGCAAGCTTCAAGTCATACATCTCGTTTATATGGTGGAACGGGTCTTGGATTAGCAATTGTAAAACAGCTTATAGAACCACAAGGTGGAACTATACGAGTGAAAAGCGAAGTCGGTCAAGGTTCTACATTTAGCTTCACTTTGAATTTCCAAAAAACCACTACTGAAACTGAATTAGAAAGTGAAAATATAGAGCTCGATAAAGAGATCAAAAATATAAAGGTTTTAGTGGTTGAAGATATTCCATTGAATCAATTGTTAATGAAAACTTTACTGGATGATTTTGGTTTTGAGCGCGACGTCGCAGATAATGGAAAGATTGCAATCGAAAAATTACAAGTCAATGAATACGATGTAATTTTGATGGACTTACAAATGCCGATAATGAACGGCTTTGAAACAACAGAATACATAAGAAAAACAATGAATTCTAAAATTCCCATTATAGCTCTAACCGCTGACGTGACTACGGTCGATTTAGCAAAATGTAAAGCAGTAGGAATGACTGATTATCTCGCAAAACCAGTTGATGAAAGACTTTTATACAATAAAATTATAGCAGTTTTAAAAAAATCAAAATTAAATAAAAAAAACAGTGATAAATTAGTGGATAAAGAAGCTAACACTGAACGATCAAAATGCATTAATTTAACTTACTTAAAACAGAGAACAAAATTAAATAAAGCTTTAATGGCAGAGATGATATCTTTATATTTAAGCCAGACACCAGAATTAATAGCGACAATTAAACGAAGTTTAGCTAATGAGAACTGGCTACTGTTAAGCGCGGCAACGCATAAAATTATTCCATCTTTTGCCATAGTAGGAATTGACTCCAACTATGAACAGATAGCAAAAAAAATTCAGTATCTAGCTACTTCAACAGTTAAAACAGAAGAAATAGATCAGTTAGTAGAACAATTAGAAGATGTTTGCAACCAAGCTTGCGAAGAACTACAAGAAGAATTAAATCAAATTAACGAAACCATATAATGAACGAAGACAGTAAAATTAAAATATTTCTTGTCGATGATGATGCTTTATTTTTGAAATCTTTGGAGATTGAATTTCTTGATAATGCTGATTTTATTGTGGAAACATATCCAACGGGCGAATTATGTCTTGCAATTTTGTCAAATAATCCAGATGTAATAATATTAGATTATCAACTTGATGGTATTGTGCATGGTGCAATGAACGGGCTTGATACTCTGGACAGAATAAAAGATTTTAATGTAGACATTCCTGTAATTATGCTATCTTCTCAAGATAAAATTGAAGTAGCTATAAATTGTATGCATCACAAAGCCTTTGATTACGTAGTAAAAAGTGAGACAGCATTTGTAAGACTGCAAAAAATTATTACAACCATTTTTAAATATCAAAAAATGGAAAAGGAATTAAATTGGTATATGGATAGAATGTAAAAAGCAGGTACATTCAAATTAAAATAGACAATTAACTGTAAAATACTCTGTTTTTTCTGTAGATAAATCTTCTTGCGATTTAGTATAAGTTATAGTCGCAATTATTTTCTAGTCAATACTACTCTGACGAATTCTCTCTGCGCAGTTTTCAAAATACTCTTGCGCATCGTTTAATGTCAATTAATAATTCATTTAAAGAAGCATCTAATCTTATCGTTTCAAAATAGTAGTGAATTCTCTTAGAAATTCATCATCTAAAAATTAATTGATTCTTCTATTATTACAACAGAATAATTGATCAATAATATTTTATATTTTGTGGATTAACACTCTTCTCTTTTACTACACAATACAATATTTATTCAATTTGTAAAAAATTTTTCTGCTTCCCTAATAGAACAAATTCAAAGCTATTAGTGCATAAATTAAATTATAAATCCTAAGATTTAAGAATATTTGGAATAGCATTTTCTAATTCATTCCCAGATTGATTTACAGGAAGAAATCGGTTTTAAAATCTAATTATCAAATACTTAGAGTAGATTTAAAGTCGTATGTTATTGATAATCAATATTAAAACAGTGTGAATGATATAACAATTTTTCACAATTGTATAACAAGAATCGACCGCAATCAAAATATATTTGTGAAGTAATTAATACAGTTTTAACAAATTGAATTAACCAACGGCATTTCAAGAGTTTGTTGTTTTCAAACTGAGATGTTCTCAACTATTAATCTTAAAAAATATAAATCATGAATTTAAAAAGAATCTTTGGAGCATTATTAACAGCTCTAGGTATAGGAGGTCTCATTTACACAGCTGTAATTTTTGCTGGTACAACAGGAGAAACTACAGACATTAAGGCGTTAATCATATATGGTATTCTGGGAATCGTTTTCTTCTTGTCTGGAATTAGTTTAGTACGTACAACAAAAGATGAATCATAGCAAATGATTTCTTAGCAAAAATATAAATTGCTAAAAAATTCAAATTTCGCATTCACTTTATAAAAAATAATATTAATATAAAATTTAGAAAATATGAAACTTAATATTGGAATCACAGAACCACATTTAAAAAATAGTATCACAATCTTAACGTCAGTTCTATCAAATGAAATGGCATTTTATATCAAATTGAGAAAATTTCATTGGAACGTTTCAGGACCAAGTTTTATGGAACTTCATAAGTTATTTGAAGCACAGTATAAAACAGTAGAAGTTTCGATTGATGAAACCGCTGAGCGTATTAGCAAGCTAGGTGGAAAAGCTATTGGAACGATGAAAGAATTTGCAGAATTAACTGTAATCAAAGAATCTCCTAATCAATATCCTGCTCAAAAAGAAATGTTGAAAGAATTAGTAGAAGATCACGAAACTATTATCGTTCAATTAAGAAAAGATGTTGATGCAAGTGAAGAAAAGAATAAAGATGCAGGAACTGCTGATTTTTTAAACGCACTAATGCAAGGTCATGAAACAATGGCTTGGATGCTAAGACGTTACTTAGAATAAGGAATATATTGTGCTGCATTCTACAAAATAACGATTGAAAAATTTAATTAAAAATTTGTTTAAAGGCAGTGAAATATGGGAAATATAGAATTTTTGTAAAATTTTATATAACAAAAAATAAACAGATCAGAACAATCTTTGCATAAATAAATTAATAAAAATAAAATGAAAAAACTCCTATTTTTATGTACTTGCCTAGCATTTACATTAATTACAAAAGCTCAAACTGAAGAGAAGAAATGGAACATTGGTTTACACACTGGTGTAACGCAATATCAAGGTGATTTAGGAAATAACTTTTACAAGTTTGATAAAGCATATTACGGCTTTGGTGGTATATCAGTTTCAAGGTATTTAGGTCGTTATTTTGACTTAAACTTTTTAGCAGCTAAGGGGACAATTGGTTATCATGACACAGCTTTAAGAAATTTTAAAAGTGACTTTAACTCTGTTGCATTAAATTTAAGATTTAACATGACAGGTCCAGAGTCAATCATTAGACCTTACGCATTTGCAGGTGTTGGTGCAATTTTATTTGATAATGATGTGAATTTTGATCAAGATAGAATTGATTACGCATTACCGACTGCCGGTGGTGGTTTAAATATCAAATTGACTGATGTAATTACATTAAACTTACAAGAAACATTTAGCTTCTCTAATAAAGATCGTAGAGACGGTATCGATGATAATGGTAAAAAAGATAATTATTTATCACACATGGTTGGTTTGACTTTCAATTTAGGAAGTAAAAAAGATGCTGACAATGATGGTGTAGCTGATCGTTATGATAATTGTCCTGACACGCCAGCAGGTGTAGCAGTAGATAAAAATGGTTGTCCTTTAGATAGAGATAATGATGGAGTAGCTGATTATTTAGATGCTTGTCCTGATGTTGCAGGAAGTGCATTATTGAAAGGTTGTCCTGATAGCGATGGAGATGGTGTTGCGGATATGAATGACAAATGTCCTGGAACTAAAATGGGTACTAAAGTAGATGCTAATGGTTGTCCAATGGATAACGACAATGACGGAATTCCAAACGGTGAAGATCGTTGTCCTGATGCAGCTGGTCCAGCTAGTTTAAAAGGTTGTCCTGATACTGATGGAGATGGTGTAGCTGATATTGATGACAGATGTCCAACAGTTAAAGGAACAATGGAAAACAATGGTTGTCCAGAAATTGCTAAAAAAGATGTTGAAAGAATAACATATCTAGGTAGTAAAATATTCTTCGAAAATAATAGTGCAACTCTAAAAGTAGGTTCATTAGCACAATTAGATGAATTAGTAACTATTATAAATAAATATGATGCTTCAAATTTAGTTATTGAAGGTCATGCAGATAGTAATGGTAGTGATGCTTTCAATCTTGAACTGTCTCAAAAAAGAACAGATTCAGTTAAAGAATATTTAACTAAAAAAGGTGTATCGACTTCAAGAGTGAAAGCTATTGGATACGGAGAGAGCAAGCCTATTGCAACCAATGCAACGGCTATAGGACGTGCTAAAAATAGAAGAGTAGAGCTTAAAATGAGCTACGAAAAATAATAAGATTGGGTTAGGTTTTATTTGGTTATTAAGGGCTACTGGAAACGGTAGCCCTTTTTTATTGTTTGACACTTTCACAAAATAATTCATACCAACTTAAGATTTTTTAGCAATTACAAAAATTATTATAGGATAAAAATCTATGCATTTGTTCTACCAACTAGCCCTTGTTAACTATTTTACCAATTAAAGTTTAACATGAGAATTATATAAATTTTAACAAAACATATGTAATACATTCCTTCAATAAAATGCTGAATTTTAACCTTTTAGAAATGAACTTAAAAGTATCCATTTCATCAGGCAGTACGTCCAGTTAAATGTTAGGTAATAAGAACTCATTGGGTGAAACAATTAAATCTAAATTAGATTAAAAGTGAATATTTACAATAGACACTCATAGTAAAGTATAAAAATTAAAATAAAATTAATAACTTAAAAACAAACGACATGAACACAAAAGGTATAGGAATAGTTTTAATTGTCATAGGAGTACTTATGGTAGGGTATAATAGTTTCAATTTTACAACAACTGAAAAAGTGGTTGACCTTGGTCCTATTGAAATTAATAAGGAAGTTGATCATCCAATAGCTTGGTCACCAATCATAGGTGTAGCACTTGCTATAGGTGGAGTAGTTTTACTTGTTACAGGATCCAAGAAAAATTAGTTTTGATTTATCTGTACTGTGTACACTATTAATTATCAGTGAATAATGCAACTTTTCTTAATTTTTATATAATAGATACGTAGTTTTTATAAAAGAACTTTGCGCCACTAACCCAATAATAAACATCATGATAAACAGACACAATTCAAGTATTAAAAAAGTATTAATTGGTGCAGTAGCCCTATTGTTTATTGCTTCATTTAGTTCTTGTTCGAAAAACATTTCTTTCCAAAACTCTACTATAGTTCCAGCGGCCGAAGGAAATGTGACAATAAAGAAAGACAGTAATAAAAACTACGCAGTTAAGATTAAAATCTCAAATTTAGCCGAAGTTAAAAGATTACAGCCTTCAAAAAATGTTTACGTTGTTTGGATGGAAACAGACGAAAACCTAGTTAAGAATATTGGTCAAATAAAAAGTGACACTGGATTTATATCCTCAAAACTTAAAGCAAGTTTTCAAACCGTGACATCATTTAAACCATCAAAAGTTTTTATAACAGCAGAAGATAATCAAGATGCTCAATATCCTGGAAATCTAATTGTATTAACAACTAAAAGATTTTAAATTACTGTTGTTGAAAATAATCTAAATACTAATAGCTAAAACGATAATCACTTTTAGCTATTAGTATTTCAAAGAAAAAAGATCTTATTCAGTCTATTTTCCAATATTAAAGCATATAGTTAAAGTCCCAAAAGTCTAAAATTTAACGATAATGAGCACACAAAAATCAGCAGCAGTTTTAAATAGCCTTTTAAAAGTAAATGGTGAAAGAACCAAAATTTTTGAAACGGCAAAAAGAGCTACAAAAGAGAACGATTTAAAAATGTTGTTTTCGGAATTTATTAATCTATTGGAAAATTTTAATAATGATTTAGAAAAGTCAATTATTAAATTGAATGGTATTCCGCTAAATTTGAATTCTAGAAATAATGTGTTGTTCAGATTTTATAGTAATGTAAAGTCAACCTTTGAACATAATTCGAGAGAAGACTTACTTAATATGCTCGAATATGATGAATTTGTAGCTATGAATAAATATAGACAAAGTCTGTCCGATAATTTAAATGATCTTGATTATGAATTACATAGTTACTTAAAAACACATATAAGTATGCTGCAAGAACGTCACGACAGGATAAAAGAATTAGGAGATCAAATGTTAACATCACACAACTATGACAAGAGCTTTACTTTTTAAACCTTACATTATCTGGTGAACTTAATCCAGACTTATTTTTAAGAATTAAAATACGATATATAATATCTTTGATTACTATGAGGACTTATCGCATGTTGAAAAAAATTTATCAGCCTTTGTTAACTCTTCCCTCCTATCAAAGCAGTAGTTATTTTAATACTAGTTGTAATTATTTCTAATTATGGGAATGCAGTTCTCAACTATTTGAAAGTTTTATTCTTAAAGAAAATGAGATCTTATCAGGCTTACTTCTAAAATAATATATCAATTTTCGATTTAAAAAATTGCTCTAAAAATTAAAAAAATCAATTATAAATGAACGCTACTTTAACTTCAAAAAAGGAAAGTATAACTATCTATCTAAAAGATACTTTTAATGACATCGGTAAGGTGACATTATTTGCTACTCGCTTTTTTAGAGAGGTACTAAAGCCTCCGTATGAAATGAAAGAATTTTTGAAGCAATGTTATATCATTGGCTACAAGTCATTACCATTAGTAACGATTACAGGTTTCATAATGGGACTTGTACTTACATTACAGTCTCGACCAACTTTAGCAAAATTTGGAGCAGAATCCTGGCTTCCTAGTATGGTTGCACTATCTCTTATTAGAGAAATTGCTCCGGTAATTACTGCGCTAATTTGTGCTGGTAAAGTTTCGTCAGGAATTGGAGCAGAATTAGGTTCTATGAAAGTTACAGAACAAATCGATGCGATGGAAGTTTCGGCAATTAATCCTTTCAAATACTTAGTTGTAACAAGAATTTTAGCAACAACGCTGATGATTCCACTACTAGTAATATATGCAGATGCGATTGGAGTTATAGGCGGTTATATTGGAATTAATATTCATGGTGACGTAAATCTATATCGTTACTTATCTCAAGTACTAGAGTCTATTACATTCTCAGATATTTTTCCAGCGACAATGAAAACATTTTTCTTTGGATTCTTTATCGGAATGATTGGTTGCTTTAAAGGTTATAATGCTGCTAATGGTACAGAGAGTGTGGGAAAAGCTGCAAATTCAGCAGTGGTAACAGCGTCTCTTTCTATCTTTATTATTGACATGATCGCAGTGCAATTAACTGATTTATTTTTATAAAATGACAGAAGAACAAAAAATACAGAACCCAAGCACTGATTCAAATACAGCTGTTATAGAAATTAAGGATTTACATAAAGCATTTGGTACTAACGAAGTTTTAAAAGGTGTTAATCTTACAGTTAATAAAGGAGAGAATTTAGTAATACTAGGAAAGTCAGGATCCGGAAAATCAATTACGATTAAATGTATAGTGGGACTGATGGGAATTGATAAAGGAGAAATAAATGTTTTTGGAACAGATATTACAAAATTAGATAATACTGGATTAAATGAAGTAAGAGTCCGAATTGGGTTTCTATTCCAAAACGCAGCTTTATATGATTCCATGAGCGTAAGAGATAATCTAGGTTTTACATTAAAGCGACATGAAAAAGATTTATCTGAAGAGGAAGTTGAAAACCAAATCAAGGAGATTCTTGACAATGTTGGCTTAGTAGAAGCGATAGACAAAATGCCTTCAGAATTATCTGGAGGGATGCGAAAAAGAATTGGATTAGCAAGAACCTTAATTTTAAAACCAGAAATTATATTGTATGACGAACCTACTACTGGCTTAGATACAATAACCTCTCGAGAAATAAGTGAGTTAATTATAGAAATTCAGAAAAAATATAAAACTACGTCGATAATTATTACTCATGATATGCCATGTGCCAAATTAACTGGAAACAGAATAATGATTTTAAAGGACGGTGTAATACATGCTGAAGGAACGTACGAAGAATTAGAAAAAAGTGAGGATGAATGGGTACGCTCATTTTTCCTTTAATCAAAAAATAAAATAAAGATGAAGAAAGAATCTGGATACCAATGGAAATTGGGAATGTTTGTAGTTATAGGATTAGTATTATTTGTAGGGACTATTTATTTTGTTGGAAAACAGAAAAATTTATTCGGATCTACGTTTGAATTGTATTCGAAATTTAATTCCGTTAGTGGTCTTGAGATTGGTAACAACGTACGTTTATCAGGGATTAATGTTGGTACAGTAGATGATATAGATTTTCTGACCGATACAACGGTAGTAATCAAAATGATTATTAAAGACGAAGTTCGCAAGTACATTAAAAAAGATGCTATTGCAAGTATAAGTTCTGATGGTCTTATGGGAGATAAAGTATTAGTTATTTCAGCTGGAAAAACTTCAAATGTCGTTGTCGAGAATAATGATTACATCACTTCTAAAAAAGCAATAGAGATGGATGACTTGATGGTAAGCGTTAAAAAGAGCGTGGACAACGCAGCAGTTATAACCTCTGAGCTTGCTCAATTTAGTTATAGTATGAATAATGGAAACGGTGCTTTATCTAAACTGATCTCTGATGAACAGTTTGGTAATAGTATCAAAAATACAATCCTCAATTTAGAAAACAGTACTACTGAATTTAAAAGATTCACTGTCAATATGAATAATGGAAAAGGCGCTTTATCTAAATTAGTTACTGATGAAAGAATGGGTAAAGTAATAGACTCTTCTTTAACTAATGTAAAAACCGCTACTAAAGGTCTAAATGAAGTTATTGAAGCAGCAAAAAACAATTTCTTGTTAAGAGGGTTTTTTAAGAAAAAGAAAAAAGAAGAAGACAAAAAGCAAGAGGAACTTGATGTCTTAGAGGAAGAGCAAATGAAAAAGGAATTACAATTTGATAAAGAAAATGATTCTATAAAATAGTTTCTTTCTTACTGTATTAGGATTTAAAATGGTATCTTAACATAGGATTTTGAAATCAGAGGAAATCAAATTGATGCTTGTAATTCCAAACTGATTTCAATTTTAACTTTACTTATTTAAATCCTCTATCATGAAGACAGAAAAAGAATTGAATCAAAGCATACTTGAACTCACTATGAAAATACGGAATGAAAGTCCAGAGTTGCTAAAATATTTAGCAGAGTTACCAGTGACAATTCCTGACTTTAGTAATCCAGAAATCAACTGCGCAATTTTGGCTGATTATTATGACTCTTTAAAAAATATTATAAAAAAGTATACAAAAAATTGTCCATAATGAGTTGTTTCAATTCAAATTTCAAATGCATAATGTCTAAGCTTGTCAAATTCGAGCCAAAAAAGATATATGTTAATATTATCCCTTATATAATTCATTTCTAGAATTGTATAAGGGATATTTATTTTACAATCAGTGAATAAAACAAATTTTCAATAAAGTTATATAACTAAAAGACATCCTGAAAAACTGAACTTTGTGAAGTGAAACTTATTTTACGACATATACCAGAAATATGGATTCGATGGAGCTAGAAGGAAATTGGGAAGAACATAAAAAAAAACTGAAAGAAAAATTTCTTTCTTTAACTAATGATGTTTCATTGTTTTCAGAAGAGAAAAAGGAAGAGATGCTGAATAAATACCAACATAAATTAGGAAAGTCAAGAGCAGAATTACTTGCAATATTTGAAGGTCTATAGTTTGTACAATACAGCTCTATCGTTTTCAAAAATAAAATAAAAAAGTAAAAAGCTCTTACATAAGTTAAATACCAACCATAAAAAATTAAATTAAAATAAACAAAGATTTAAATAACTTTAAAAAAACTAATAATTATGAAAAAGACAATTTTAAATTTAGCACTGACCACTTTCATTGCTGGAACAGTATTAGTAGGATGTCAAGATGCTACAAAAAAAGAAGCTGAAGCAAAAGAAAATGTTGAAAATGCCAGAGCTGATCTTGATGACGCTAAAGACGAGCTATCAGAAGCTAGAAGAGCAGCAACCGAGCAAGAATGGAAGGCCTTTAAGGATAGTACAAATGCTACTATTGCAAAAAATGAAGTTAGAATTGCTGAGATGAAAGCCGATTTAAAGAATAAAGGAAAATCTATTGATGATCAATATGCAATGAAGATTAAGGAACTTGAAGAAAAGAATAAAGAGATTAAGGGAAAGGTGCAAATGTACCAGAACGATGCTAACAGTGATTGGGAATCTTTCAAAGAAGAATATAATCATGACATGAAAGATTTAGGAAATTCATTGAAAAACTTCACAGTTAAGAATAAATGATAAAATTAAAGGCTAGTGTTTCACTCGCCTTTTTCATTTAATATACTGAAAGACAATTACTTATTTTATAGTATTGATTGAAAAATAAAATCGAAGTGTGAATTTTGTAAATTTAACAAAAAGTATTGTAACAATTACCTTATATAAGATGCTGATATTTGTAATGTAATAATTCAACAAAAAATAAACAAAAATGAAAAAATCAAAAAAACTTATTTTCGCATCATTAGTGTTAGGAGTTATGTCTTTCACAGGTATTCAAGCACAGGAAACTGCAACCAAATTTGGTGTTAAAGGAGGAGTAAACTTTTCAAACTTTTACAAAAGTGACGTTGACGACAATAACGTGTTAACTAGTTTTAACCTGGGTCTTTTTGCAAAAATGCCAATTTCTGAAAATATCGCTATTCAACCAGAGATTTCTTATACTGGTAAAGGATCAGAACTTACTTATGATAGATTAGGAGTTAAAGGGACGGCACAATTTAAATTGGATTATATTGAAGTACCAGTTTTACTTGTTGTAAATGTTACTAAGAATTTTAATATCCATGCAGGTCCTTACGCTGCTTACATGGTAAGTGGAAAAACTACAAACAAATCGAACGTTGGGATTTTCGATTTTGAAGACAAAATTAACGTTGATGATTTCAATAGATTTGATGCAGGTATCGCTGCAGGTTTAGGAATCGATTTAGAGCCAGTAAGCTTTGGTGTTCGTTACAACTACGGATTAACGAAGGTTGGTAAAGACAATGGTGATTTCACTTCGTCAGATGCTAAAAATAGTGTATTAAGTGTTTACGCTTCTTTCGGATTCTAATTTTAGAACTATAATAAGATTAAACCATCAATTTTGAATACAACCATTACATAGTTCGATACTATGTTCTATGTAATGGTTTATTATATAACCAAAAACAAACTATTAATAACTAAAAATTACAAATCATGGGAAATTTACTTTACACTATCGCAGTCATCTTAGTGATATTCTGGGCAATCGGATTCTTTGCTTACAGTGCAGGATCAATCATTCACATTCTACTTGTAATCGCTGTTATCGCGATACTATTTAGACTTATATCTGGAAGGAAAGTCTAATAAACGCTACTTAAAATAAACAATAATTTTTAAAAATATAAATATGGGTAATTTACTTTATACAATCGCAGTAATACTTGTCATTTTTTGGGCAATTGGATTTTTCGCATTTAGCTTAGGATCAATAATTCACATACTTCTTGTTATTGCAGTAATAGCAATACTTTTCAGACTTATTTCTGGAAGAAGCGTTTAACATCAATTATAAACAATAAAATAAATAAATAATAACAATAAAAATAAATCATTATGAAAGCAGATAAAATAATATTAGGAGTTTTAGGTGGAGTAGCAGTTGGAGCAGCATTAGGAGTATTGTTTGCACCTGAAAAAGGAGACAAAACAAGAAGAAAAATCATGGATAAAAGTAATGATTATGCTGACGAATTGAAAGATAAACTAGACACTCTATTAGGAACTATCACTAACAAATATGAGAAAATCTGGAAAGAAGGAGAATCTTTATTAGCAGATGGTAAATCAAAATTTAACGACGTAAAACAAGATGGTGAAGCATTAGTTGCTGAAGGAAAATCTAAATATTACGAAGCTAAAAGCGAAATCAAAAATAGCTAATACGTTATTTGAATAGCAATATTAAGTATGTCAAAAATTATATCATGGAAAACAACACATCAACAATAGAAACGCTTTTTGAAAAAGCGGAAAATTATACTAGAACTACCGTAGAATTAATGAAGTTAGAAGCTGTTGATAAAGCGGCTGATGTAGTATCTTCAATGCTTTCTAGAGCCGCAGTTTCTATTGTTTTTGTAATGTTTGCATTTTTAGCTAATGTTGGCCTTTCATTTTGGATTGGTGATTTACTTGGAAAAGATTATTATGGTTTTTTCGCAGTTTCTGGTTTTTATCTACTTGTGTCGATACTACTTTATGTATTTAGAGATGCACTTATTAAATTACCGGTAAGTAATTTTATGATTGTTAGAATGCTAAAAAAAAGATAATATGAAAAATAATCATACAAACACATTGAACGAAGCGATTGAGCTATTAAAGTTGAAACGTGCCGATGAGTTGATGCAATTAAAAGATCAATATCATTATACTTACGAAAGCTTTAAACCAATTAATCTAATCAAAAAGACGATTGGTCAAATGGCACAATCACAAGAGTTTAAAACTAATTTACTTAGTAACGTAGTGGGATTAGCCACTGGATACATAAGCAGAAAAGTTATTGTTGGAAGTACACATAGTCCAATGAAAAAGATTTTGGGTACTGTTTTTCAACTTTTAGTAACAAAAGTAGTTGCGAACCAAACAGAAAAGAAAATTGATAAGGAAATGCAGAATAATTAATTTTTTGCATTTCTATTTTAAAAAGTAATTTTTACTTTAATTACAAACTTTCCATATTCAAATGGAGAGTTTTTTTTTGCTTAAAATTTAATTATATACTCAGTAGTAAATTAACGTATAGAAATTAAATATGTGATTACCAAAATTATTATTTGTATTATCTCTTTAGTTTTGACAAAATAGTATGTAGAATTAATAAGACACAAAATAATGTCTTTCTGTCCCAAAAATATAAAAAGAGTGAAATTAAAAACAGGTATCGCAAAGCAAGAATTTAATTTTAAAAATTTATACAGTAAGATAAAAGTTTAATAATCAATACGCTAATTCTAAAAATCGGAATACTGGACAATTACAAGAATATACTACACTATTCTTAAAAGTAAATTTATTAAAATCTATAATACCTAAGGATTTTAAAAATAATTTAACAAACTATTATATAAAAGCTCATGTATAATATAAGCTGCAATAATATTTTTATGTAATTGGTTTTGAATGCCTATAGAATTATAAAATACACTCTGCGTAATTGCTAAAGTATTTCAAAATACTGAAAATTATTAGAACATTCCATAAAAAATTATAAGTTTTCAGTAAAATTATTAAGCTGCTGGACATTGTAAAAATCGTATTTATTATAAAATTTTCTGAAACGAAATAATTCTATTTCAAACAACAATTCTATTCATTTAACCACATAAAATGATAAACAGTTAAAATTGTAACTGTTTTCTAATTACGATCAATTTCTATCTTCAGTTTTTTTATTTTGATACTTATTGTACATTTTATCTAAACTTTTATAACCACTTCGATATAAAAGTAGTTAGCTAACTGTTTTTAAATTATTTTCTATTTTGAGAAACTAAAATCTGTGAATTTTGCAAACTTAAAATTTAATAACATAATTAATTAACATAATATTCATTTTACTTTTGACGTACAAAATGTATAAACCCCCAAATTAAATAAAATGAAAACAAAAACTTTATTTCTAAACTATGCAATTCTATTTATTGCATTAATTTCTGGATGCGCAAGCGATGATTTTCAGGACACAGTTGGTATATGTCCTATTGTAGAATCTACCACTCCATTAAGTAATGCTATAGCGGTGCCAGTAAATAGTAACATTATTGTTACTTTTAATGAAGAAATGGATCCTACGACAATTACGCAAAGTTCGATAACTTTAACAGGATCCAGTACTGTC
The DNA here is from genome assembly GCF_003688495.1 of Flavobacterium weaverense. GTDB lineage: Bacteria > Bacteroidota > Bacteroidia > Flavobacteriales > Flavobacteriaceae > Flavobacterium > Flavobacterium weaverense. The sequence continues at coordinate 56,434 of NZ_REFH01000012.1, forward strand.
GCAGGAACAGTAACCTATTCAGGAAAAACAGCCTCTTTCAAACCAACTTCAGCATTAGCTGAAAACACTACTTATACGGGAAGGGTAAAAACCACTGTTAAAGATCTTAAAGGAAATGCTTTGCAAACGGATTATGTTTGGGCATTTACAACTGGTTTAATTTTAAGACCAATTGTTACTAGTACTGATCCAATAAACAACGCTACTGACGTAATCTTAAACAAAGTAATTACGGCTACATTTAGTATGCCTATGAATCCTTCAACGCTTAACGCTACTACTTTTACAATAAAACAAGGAGTAAACACAATACCAGGAACTATTTCCTACAGTGGTTCTACAGCATCCTTTACACCTACAATTGCTTTAGACGCTAATACTACCTATACGGCTACAATAACTAATGGAGCAAAAAACTCTTCAGATACAGCATTATTAGCTAATTATGTGTGGACTTTTAAGACAGGAATTAACCCAACAATTATTGCTACTGATCCTCTAAATAATGCAATAAATGTAAATCTTTTAAAAACGGTAACTGCTAATTTTAGTATAGCAATGGATCCAACAAGCATAAACGCTACTACTTTCACTTTAAAACAAGGAACAACAGTAGTTTTAGGAACGGTTTCTTATTCGGGAATTACTGCTTCATTTGATCCTACACTTCCCTTACAAGCAGGTAAAGTTTATACTGCTACAATAACAACAGGTGCTAAAAGCACGATAGGAATTCCTGTGGCCAATAATTATTTATGGAGTTTTACTACTACAGTAACACCGCCAATTGTAGTTTTACCTTCGGCTATTAATCTTGGTACAGCTGCAATGTTTGGTGCTTTTGGCGGAAACGCTGGAATAACTAATCAAGGATTGAATACTGTTATTAACAATGGTAGTATTGGAACTACTGCAGCATCAACATTAGTAACAGGATTTCATGATGCTAATGCTATTTATACTGAAACTCCTTTAAATGTAGGTAATGTTACAGGTCGAATTTATACTGCACCTCCTGCTCCAGGAACTGCAACTTCATTTGCAGTGGCAAGTCAAGGATTACTTGATGCAAATGCAGCTTATCTAAGTATTTCTCCAGCTTCAAAACCAGGAGGAACGGATCCAGGCGCTGGCGAACTAGGAGGACTAACATTAGCTCCAGGAGTTTATAAATCAGCTAGTGGTACATTCAAAATAAGTAATGGTAACCTAACATTAGATGCACAGGGTGATCCTAATGCAACGTGGATATTTCAAACTGCAGCAGGACTTACGGTAGGAATTGCTGGACCAACAGGAGCGAAAAGCATTATAATGAAAAATGGAGCTTTGGCTAAAAATGTATTCTGGTATGTAGGTACTGCGGCAACTATCAACGGAGCTGGTGGCGGAGTTATGGTAGGAACTATAATCGCTAACGCAGGAGTTACATTCTCAACTGCAGGAAATGCTGCGCAAACTGTTCTAAATGGTAGAGCAATTTCTTTAGTTGCATCTGTAACAATGGTAAACACAACAGTAAACGTTCCAAATAATTAAAAAAAAGTAATAATCCATCCCACTCAAAGTTGGGATGGACTTCTTAAAACTTTATAAAAAATAAACGACATGAAAAATATAACAAAATACAAAAAGGCGCCGCGACAAGCATGGTCAGCTAATACTTTACCCATCAAAAGTCTATCATTAGCATTTTTGACAATTCTAAGTATTCAAAATGAAATAGTAGCACAACAAACGCAAGAGCTTAAGTATGCAAAACCTTCATGGTTCTTTGGTGTTGCTGGTGGTGCTAATTTTAATTTCTACCGCGGATCTACAAATCAGTTGAATGCTAGTTTCACACCTCCTGCAACATTTCACAATGGAGACGGTGTTGGTCTTTTCGTTGCACCTCTTTTAGAGTATCGCCCTGCTAATTCTAAATGGGGCGTGATGTTGCAAGCTGGTTATGATAGCCGTAAAGGTACTTTTGATCAAGTAAATACAGCATGTGACTGTCCTGCTGACCTGACCACTAAACTTAGTTACATCACTGTAGAACCTAGTTTGCGTTTCGCTCCATTTAAATCAAATTTATATCTTTATGGAGGTCCACGTTTAGCTTTCAACCTAGATAAATCTTTTGAATATCAATTAGGTATAAATCCTGCTTATCCAAATCAAACTCCCTCAGCAGCAGTGACGGGTGATTTAGACAACGTTGAAAAAACGCTTATTTCAATGCAAATTGGAGCAGGATATGATATTCCTCTTTCTACAGATGCTAAGAAAACACAATTTGTTCTTTCTCCTTTTGTTTCGTTTCAGCCTTATTTTGGTCAAAACCCTCGTTCAACTGAAACTTTGAACATTACGACAATTAGAGCCGGTGTAGCTCTTAAAATGGGACAAGGAAAAAACATTCAAGAAGCGACTGATATAGTTAAAGATCGTGAAGTTCAATTTACAGTAAACTCTCCGAGCAATGTTCCTGGCGAAAGTAGAATGACTGAAATTTTTCCACTAAGAAACTATGTTTTCTTTAACGAAGGATCTACTGAAATTCCAAATCGTTACGTAACTTTGAATAAAACTCAAGCCGCTAATTTTAAAGAGGATCAATTAGAATTGTTTGCTCCTAAAAACTTAGCAGATCGTTCTAAACGCCAAATGACTGTTTATTATAACGTTTTAAACATTCTTGGACAACGTATGCAACAGAATCCGTCAGCAACAATAACTTTGATAGGTTCTTCTAACAAAGGGAATTCGGATGGTATTGTAATGGCTGAATCAGTTAAAAGTTACCTAGTGAACGTTTTTGATATAAACTCTACTAGAATCGCGACTAAAGGTCAAGAAAAACCAAATATCCCATCAGAACAACCAGGAGCAACATTAGAATTAGTTTTATTGCGTGAAGGTGATCGTAGAGTCTCTATTGAAAGTAACTCTCCTGACTTATTAATGGAATTTCAAAGTGGTCCTGATGCACCATTAAAACCAGTACAAATCATGACATCGCAAGAAGCACCAGTTGAAAGTTATGTAACTTTTAACAATAAAGGAGCTGGAGAAGCATTATCTTCTTGGTCATTACAGATAGCAGACGAACACGGAAAAACAAAAGCTTTTGGACCTTACACTGAAGATGAAGTTAAAATTCCTGGAAAAGCAATTTTAGGAAGTCGTCCAGAAGGTGATTACTTAGTAAAAATGATTGGTCAGAACAAAAGTGGTAAAATTGTTGAGAAAGAAACTCCTGTTCACATGGTACTTTGGACTCCAGCAAAAACTGTAGAAGGTATGAGATACAGTATTATCTACGAGTTCAATACTTCAAAAGCAATTACGATTTATGAAAAATACCTTACTGAAGTAGTAACACCTAAAATTCCTGTTGGAGCTACAGTACTAATAAAAGGACATACTGATATAATTGGTGACGAAACATACAATCAAACACTATCTCTTTCTCGTGCAAACGATACAAGAAAAATTATTGAAAATGCTTTAGCTAAAACCGGGCGAAAAGATGTGAAATTTGAAGTTTCTGGTTATGGTGAAAATGAAAACAGTGCACCTTTTGAAAACAAAACTCCAGAGGAACGTTTTTACAACCGTACTGTAATTATTGATATAATTCCTGCTAATAAATAAATCTCTTATTTTAGCGTAAATTTTAAGAATGAATAAAAGGATAGAAATTTAAAAATCTATCCTTTTTTTTGTACCAAAAATTAAAATTAGAAACTACTCACTTCACAATACACATAATTCGTCGCATCTTCCTTTTCGAATAAAGTTATCTTTTTTAAATTTTATAACAAATATTTTACATTGCGATAAAAAGAGTATTTTTACTTTCTTCTTTATTTTAACATATGAATTCTAACGAAAAAATTCTCAGTAAATTCTACACTGCTTTTGCAAATGGTGATGCGAAATCTATGTGCAAATGTTATCATTCTAACATTAAATTTACCGATCCTATCTTTGGATTATTAGTTGGAAATGATGTTTGCCAAATGTGGAAAATGCTATTTGTAAAAAGCAAAGAGACTATCAAAGTTGAATTTTCAATTGGAAAAATAGATCAATACCGTGGTTCAGCTACATGGATAGCCACATATAAATTTGGCAAAAAGAATAGAAAAGTGATAAATAAAGTTTACTCTGAATTTCAGTTTAAGGATGGATTGATAATCAAGCAATTTGATCATTTTAATATATGGTTGTGGTCTAAGCAGGCTTTTGGAATTATAGGATATCTTTTTGGTTGGACGGGCTACTTCCAGCGAAAAATAGAAGAAAAAGCTTCGCTGTCATTAAAAAAATATCAAAATGCTAGTTGAGTCACTAAAAACTTTATTTAATAGAGATCTCAATAAACTTCAAGAGGAAATTGAGTTATATAAAAATGAGGCTAATCTTTGGAAGATTGAAAAAGGAATTAGTAATTCTGCGGGGAATCTTTGCTTACATCTAATAGGCAATCTCAATAGTTATATAGGATCTGAACTCGGAAAAACAGATTACATTAGGAACAGAGATCTTGAGTTTTCATTAATAAATGTTTCAAAAGCAGAATTATTAAATAGAATTGAAAAAACTAAAGTAGTAGTGAATAACGCACTAGAAGTAATAACTTCCAAAAAACTTGACGAAGAATATCCTCTTTTGGTATTCGAAAATAAGACAACAACAGCATTTTTTCTAATTCATTTGAGTACTCACCTTGCTTATCATTTAGGCCAAATAAATTACCACAGGCGCTTGCTAGATTCTTAAATAAATACAATTTTATTCAAGCAGTAAATGAATGAAAAATTTGCTACTTATAAATTTCAAATGAATTAAAAGTCATTAAAGTCAAACTGCCACTTTATAGTTTTATCATACCATAATTGCCCTTTAGAAACTGTCAAAGGACAATCAAAATTATTCGTATAAAGAGCTCCAGTTCCTAATCCTTGTGGCATCAAATTGTGCTGTAAAAAAGTCCATTGTGCAATTGCATTTAGACCAATATTACTCTCTAAAGCTGAGGTAATCCACCAACCAATATTGTGCTTTTCAGCTAAAGAAATCCATTCTTGGGTTCCTCTAAAACCACCTACAAAACTTGGTTTTAAAATGATATATTGAGGCTTAATTTTAAGTAATAATTCTTCCTTTTCAGCTAAATTAAAAACACCTATTAGCTCTTCATCTAGCGCAATGGGAAAAGGAGTGATTTTGCATAGCTCTGCCATCCTGTCAGTGTTGTTTTTTTCAATTGGTTGCTCAATACTATGTAATTTAAGTTCAGATAGTTGAAGTAATTTATCTAATGCTAAATTTGAAGTAAATGCACCGTTAGCATCTACTCTAATTTCGATTTGTTCTGGTGAAAAATACTGCCTAATAAAACGTAATAATTGCAACTCTGTATCAAAATCAATAGCTCCAATTTTCAATTTTATACAACGAAATCCAGTAGCTAATTTTTCCTCTATTTGCTCCTTCATATAAGTTTCTGTACCCATCCATACGAGTCCGTTTATATTGATAGATTTTTCACCTGAAGTAAATTCAGATGGAAAGAGTAAAAAAGGGTTTTCACTCCCTAGAGATTGAAACGCCATTTCAACACCAAACTGTATCGAAGGATACTCTAATAATGCTTCCCAAAGCTTATCCTTTCCTAAATTAATATTAGCACAAGTCCACTTTAATTTCTCTTCATAATCGGGTCTGTCGTCGATACTCAAGCCACGAAGAATTCCGCACTCCCCTATTCCCTTTTTACCATCCTTTTCTAAGATGATAAACCAGGTTTCTTTTTCATTCATTACACCTCGAGAAGTTCCTGATGGTCTTTTAAAATTCAATATGTATTTATGGTAGGATGCTTTCATATTATACTCAAACCCGAAGGATGTTTTAGATTACTTATAAGATTATAAAAACAATTTTTAATTACGCTATCGTCAATTTTAAAATAGACAACTTATCTATAAAGCGCTACTTCAAAAACTTTAAAACTCTATCAAAATCCTTGTTTTGAATTCCTAATTTTTTAAATGTTTCAAAGTCTTGTTTTATTTTTTCGCTCCAACTTAAATTATCACTTACATTTTGCGCCTCGTATTCTTTGTAGATAACTTTAGCAGAGGAATAATTATCGTTTAAGAGATAAGCATGCGCTAAGTTTAATTTTATTAATAATTCAGTGTCATCAAGCTTCTCACCTTCTTTAAGAAACTTAATTGCCTTTCCGTATTGCTTAGTTAAAATATAATTGCTGCCGATTGAATTGTAGTCTAAAGCCGTTGCCTTACCATCATTTATCACTACCATCAATTTAGTTATTGCCTCACCAATCTTACCCTCTTTTGAAAGTAATGCCGCTTGCTTGCGCAAATCTTCGTAAATAGCAGTTGAAAGATTGCTTTCGCTAAAACAACTAACACCAAAATCTTTAAAAGCTTTAGCACGCTCTACAGCTAACAATTTTTGAAATTCCTTAAACTTATATTTAGATTGAATTTTATCCAATACACAGACGCAAAAATCATCCGAATTAGCCATCTTTTGAGCTAAATTAGAAGTTTTACATTGATCAATTATATATTTTCTATTTTCAGTTGTCCATCCTCGACTGAGTTTATTATCGACCCACGGCACAACTTCCAGAACAATTTTCTGATTCATAATCCAATTCTTGCTTTCAAAACCAAACCATAAATTGCCGGAATTCGATTTCATACAAGATATTTTATCATCGGAAAGCAATTTTGCATCTTTGCTCACCGGCGTATCTTGCACGAAACAAGCATTCTCAGTTTTTCCATCTTCTTTATATTGTGCAGCGAGAACTGCAGACGAAAAAATGGCGTATTTACACTTATCCTCACCTGAGATTTTTGACAATATAAAGACAGCGCCAGCAGAACCTTGCGAAATACCCGTGTGATCAGGAATAGCTTTTAAAACTGAAACTAAACTACTCGCCATTTGTTGGTTTTTATCCAAGAGCGTAATTCTGAAAACAACTTCGGTGGTTCCTTCTGGGAAGTCTTGGGTTTTGACAACAATTCTATTTCTTGCAGAAACGGTTACTTCTTGGACTGTAGCTCGAGTTTTATCCCAGTAGCCATCTTTTTGCGCCAAACTCACTTGGAATGCAAGTGTTATCAAAAGTAGAAACAAAACTTTTGTAGTATTCATATCGTTTATTTACTTTTTTTTAGCCCAGATAGAAGTGGAAATCCTTTTATAAATCATCTAGCCATTTTAAGGCTAGATGATTTATAAAAGATTGAAACGGATAGCTGGAATAGCTCCATATAAAACTATAACTCAATTGAACTTCCTATTTCAAGTAGCATTAAATCTTTTCCTTTGTTAAAGAATTTTCGAATAGCGTCTTCATGATCTATTTCGATGTAACCAAAAGTATCATAATGATATCCTAGAATTTTGTCGCAATCAACAAAATCAGAAGCAATGATCGCATCTTCCACATCCATAGTAAAATTATCTCCTATAGGCAAGATCGCTAAATCAAGCTTAGTGCGCATAGGAATTAGTTTCATATCCATTGTCAATGCAGTATCACCAGCAATATAAATATTTTTGTGTTCGCCCTCGATAACAAATCCTCCTGGGTTTCCACCATAAGATCCATCAGGAAAAGAACTTGAATGTATTGCATTTACGTATTTTAGTTTACCAAAATCAAAGTTCCAACTTCCACCGTGATTCATAGGATGTGATTGAAATCCTTTAGCGCCATAATATCCCGCAATTTCAGCATTAGAAACAATTACCGCATTGGTTCGCGTAGCTATTGCTTCAACATCAAGAATGTGATCGCCGTGAGCATGCGTTAAAAGAATAAAGTCAGCTTTTAATGAATCAATATCGATATGTGCTGCCTTATCATTTGCAGAAATATAAGGATCTACTAAAATGTGCGTACCGTTAACTTCGATACCTAACGAGGCGTGACCATAAAATGTTATTTTCATTTGAATAATTTTTAAAATCCTTTTAATTTACATGTACCATGATATCATTTATATGAAAACGGTCTGAAATTAAAAAGGATGATTATATTTTATTTTAATTTTTGCTAGCAGTTTTTAAAATTGCGACTCATTTATTTCACAATAGAATCGTTATCTACCTCCCAAAAACAGATTTACGATTAAATCTGGAATTAATGAAACCATACATAAAGCTAATAAAATAGAAAGTGCAAATGTACTTAACGCTAATTTTTTTAACTCAGGATCAAGAGCTCTCGGATCTTCGTTTCGGTAAACCGTATTAAGATGCTTAACCAAAGGGATATAAGCTAATAAAAACAAATATTGATCTAAACGGTAATCACTTAATATTGCGAAAACTAAAACTAAAATCATTGCAGTAATGATTAAAAAGTAATGATATTTCTTAGCCTTTGCTCCACCTATTTGAACAACAATTGTATTTTTATTTGATTTTCTATCAGAGGATTCATCACGCATATTATTCAAGTTCAAAACCCCAGTACTCAGTAATCCTATTGCTGCAGCGGGCAAGAATAAGTCAAAATCTAGTTGCTCTGAGTATAAAAAATTAACTCCAAGTGTGCTTACCAAACCAAAAAACACAAACACGAATACATCACCAAATCCCCTATAACCATAAGCAGTATTCCCAACTGTATAGCGAATCGCCGAAGCGATAGATAAAATACCAAGCAAAAAGAAAAATAAAGAATACCAAATATTAGTATCGCTGAAAGCGAAGTATATCAAAGTAACAGCCGACATCAAAGTTAAAAATGAAGTTATCGCAATTCCAGTTTTCATCGCTTGAGGCGAGATTGCACCACTTTGTATCGCGCGTAACGGACCTACTCGATCTGCATTGTCAGTACCTTTTATTCCATCTCCATAATCATTTGCGAAATTTGAAAGTACTTGCAAACCCAGCGTTGTTAAGATTGCTAAACCAAAAATGGTCCAACTAAAAACTTCAGTCGGAGTTTCAATATTGTCTGTAGGTCGCAACGCATACATACTTCCCACAATAATTCCAGATACTGATAATGGCAAAGTTCTTAATCGCGCTGCTTCAATCCAATGTTTCATTTTATTCAATTTGTTTTATACCACGAAGGTAACTTTTATTTCTATTTTATTTTCTACCTAATATATCCTTCTACTCCCATTTTTAGGTCATAATTGTAACAACTTTTGAAACTTTACATCCAATTACTATCAGAAGTCTCAATTTTATACAACCACTCGTTTACATGGTGTTTTATAGTTGTAAAATTACCTAATTGAAAAGCTAAATCACCACCGGCAGTATGTATTATTATCGAACCAATGTCGGCATTTTTATGCCAAAAAAGTTGCGAAGTAGTTACTCCTTGTATTTTTGCAGTATCGATAATAGAATTATCAATATCCCACGCACCACTTTGTTTGATTACAAAATCATCACTAATATAAAGTCTGTTGTTTAGATATCCAAAAAATACAATTAGCCCGATAAAGACGACATAGATGGGAACTACAAAAACATAATCCAGCAAAGAAGAATCGACATAATTAGCTAGTGCAAAAAATAGTAACGCTGGAATGACAATAAAAAGGAAGAGTGAAAATACTAATTTTCTATAATTTGGCTTTAGCTGTATTCCTTTTTCAGGGATGTTTCGAAATAAAAACTTAAAAATAGCAGCTTTTTCATTTTCATCGCAACCAGGAATTTCGATAATAGACTTGTTATTTTGTCTATCCCCGCTTGTTGCTTGCTTAATCTTGATCTCCAATGTATCCATTTTCTTTTGGAAATAGTTTCTACTAATAGTTACAATTTGCACCTTTTCGGGTTTCACGATTGTACTTTTAGTACTCAATAATCCGAAGGAAAGCACAAGCGAGTCATTATGCTTAGTCACTTGGTAATCAAAGTACTTGAATATAACCCGAATTAAATTGATCATTAAAATCAAAGCGATTAAAACAAAGAATACAAAGCCAATAGATTTTAGAGCTAAACCTTGATCAATATAACTTTCAAGGTCTTCATCACTAAGATCATATTCTGGTATAATCTTTTTTACATTATCAAAAATTGTAATCAAAAAAGCTAAAACTAAGCCGAATGTTTTGACATAATTAGTTGTAATTCCGACCTTCAATAAACTTAAAAAACTAATTTTCACAAGTGGTTTGTCATCCTCTACTGAATTAACTAACGCTTCTTCGTGACTTGGTAATTGATCTTTACTAATTTCATTTACTAACAATCTTGTTTTTAAAGCGACTGCGAGAGCATGTGAAACGGCTTTAATTCTTCCCTCTTTCTTTGCACTTCCAGCTGTGTCAACATTAAGTTCATAAACACCAATTATTCTTTGAATTAAGGATTGATTAATGTCTACTTGCTGAATTCTATTCAGCTGAATAATAGTTCTTTTTTTATTTAGAACTCCTTCATTAATAATAAACTCATCATTATCGCTATCTAAGTAAAAAGTAAAAGTCAAGTACTTCAGATAAGCAATTAATGCAACAATTAATAGAAAAGCAGCTACGCCTAAAAAAAGATAAACTGAATTTAAATCTTTAAACTTAACAATATAAATAAGTAAAACCGGCCATAAACCGCGTGCCCAAAGCTGCAACGTATCAAAAAACATTACTAGTACGCCTATTGGTGATTGCCTTTGAGGAAGGTTAAATTGTTGATCCATTATAATTGCTTTTGAATTTTACCCATTAGCAATTGTTTAATTTTTTCCGCTTGCTCTTTTTCGATTCCAGGAATTTCGATATCGCTAGAGCTTCCACCAGCGGTAAATATTTGAATTTTGGCTAAATCAAAAATACGTGAAACAAGACTTTCATGTAATGCTACGTGCTGTATTCTATTATAAGGTATTACAACAGTATTATTCGAAATAAGTCCGAACTTATACAATACATCGTGTTCTCTAAATGCATATCCTTTTTTGTAGAATCCCGCTATTGACACGAATGTAACAAATAAGCAAAACATTGAAAGCATAATTCCAATTATCAACCAAATTCTTCCTGAAAATATTTCGTCATTATAATAAGAGAAAAAAACAAAAAATAGAATTAGAGATGCACAAAAGATCACTAAATTAATAATAACAACTCGAAGATATTTAGGATGTAAAGATGTAAAAACAACTTCCTCAAATTTAGGAAGTTGCTTCGTATCAATTGTGTCGTTTGTGAAATTTTCCATTTAGTTTTATTAATTTACTGATGCAGTATTTTTAGAATTCAAAAAAGTTTTGAAACTTTAAATATTTATATTAGTTCAGCTTTAAAAAATGACTGTGTTTCCTCAATATTAAAAATTTTTAATTTCGAATTGAAAAATGATTATTAAGAAAGCATATTATATTATGGCAACCATTTTTTTTCAAAATTCGGTTTTCTTTTTTCTAAAAAGGCATTTCGACCTTCTTTAGCCTCTTCAGTCATATACGCAAGACGAGTTGCTTCTCCAGCAAAAACTTGTTGGCCAACCATTCCATCATCAGTAAGGTTCATAGCAAATTTCAACATTTTTATAGCCATAGGCGATTTCTGCAAAATTTCTTGAGCCCATTCGTAAGCAGTGTCTTCCAGTTCTGCATGCGGAATAACAGCATTTACCATTCCCATATCCATAGCATCTTGCGCTGAATAATTGCGTCCCAAAAAGAAAATTTCGCGCGCTTTTTTCTGCCCGACCATTTTTGCTAAATATGCTGAACCGTATCCACCATCAAAACTTGTTACGTCAGCATCTGTTTGTTTAAAAATCGCATGCTCTTTACTTGCTAAAGTTAGATCGCACACGACATGCAAACTATGACCACCACCTACAGCCCATCCAGGAACAACAGCAATAACTACTTTTGGCATGAATCGAATCAAACGCTGTACCTCGAGTATATTCAAACGATGTTGTCCATCTTCGCCAACATATCCTTGGTGACCTCTTGCATTTTGATCACCACCACTGCAAAATGAATATACACCATCTTTTGAAGAAGGACCTTCAGCAGAAAGTAAAACTACTCCAATAGAAGTGTCTTCTTGCGCATCATAAAATGCATTGTACAATTCCGCAGTAGTTTTAGGACGAAAAGCATTTCGTACATCAGGTCTATTAAAAGCTATTCGAGCAACACCATTGCACTTCTTATAGGTTATATCTTCATATTCTTTAGCAGTAATCCAATCCATAATCGTTGATTTAAATTATTTTAGTGTAAAAATAAATCATTTTTTGCAGTATATCTATTCTATCGAAAGAAGCTTGTGGTACTATTTATCTGATGAATTATGCTAAAATGTTAAAAATCAACACTTAAAGACTAAATTAAAGTATTTGAATGTAAAAGTTTTTTATATTTATGGTAATCAAGATTGATAAATACAAATTATGTAATTCATTAATTTTTTTTAATTAACACTGATTTATTAACTCTAAAAAAAGAATGTATTGAGTACACTAAAAAATGTTGTCGCTCCTTTTTCTAAGGCAGTAATTAATCAATCGATTACAAATACTTGGAGAAATGAGATAATGAGAAAATCATATGTCATTTTAATAGATTCTGATAAGTAACTCCTACGGTTGAAACAAAGATTAATTTTTCTTGTTCTTGCATTAGCGAGACATTAATAAAAGAATGTTTAGAAAATAATCTTAAAATTTATATATAAACCAAAGGCTAACTGTGAACTTGGATATCAAATTACATAACTTTTGATTTCACATTTTAAGACATAAAAAAAATTAAGGTAAATTACGCTTAAGTTAATCTAGTAAAGGTAATATAAGTATATAGTATCGTTTTAAAGGCGCATAAATTTACTTTAAACTTCAAATTATTTTATTGCTGATCTAATTACAATTTTAAAAACAGCACTAAAAAGAGAAAGACTAATCGTTTTTGATTAGTCTTTCTTTTTATTATTCTTTTACAAGATAAATTCCATCTTCTTTTATTTCAATTAGTTTCTCTTTATAAAGAGAACCTATCGCTTTCTTAAAAGTTTTTTTACTCATTTTTAAAACGGTTTTAATATCTTCAGGATGCGAATTATCAGTGAGTCTTAAAAATCCTCTACTTGCTCTCAATTCATCCAGAATTTTTTCAGCATTCGGTTCAATGCTTTCATATCCCTGAACTTGCAACGCTACATCTATTTTATTGTCTGGACGAATGGTTTTTATAAAACCTCTCATACGATCACCAGTTCGAATGGCATCATCATAAACTTCGTCTTTATAAAGTAAGCCTTTGTGCTTTTCGTTTATGATTACATTAATTCCTATCTCTGTTATATGAGAAACGATCAAATCTACTTCCTCCCCTTTTTCGACAGTAAGTTCTTCATTTTTAAGAAATTGGTTTGTCTTACTTGAAGCAACTAAACGATTGGTTTTTTCGTCCATGTATAGATAAACTAAGTATCGTTTTCCTTTTTCCATCGGACGAGCTTGCTCTTTATAAGGAACTAAAATATCTTTTTCCATTCCCCAATCCATAAAAGCACCTATCTGATTTACGTAGTTCACACGCAATAATGCAAATTCATTTAACAAAATATAGGGTTCTAGAGTTGTAGCAACAGGACGCTCTTCGTGATCCAAATAAACAAAGACAATAAGCTCCTCACCTATTTCAAAATCATTTGGCACATATTTATTGGGTAAAAGTATATCATGTAATCCTTCTGGATCCGTATCCGGTGTCCCTAAGAACAAACCGACTTTAGTATCTCTTAATATTATAAGCGTATTGTATTTTCCTATTTCAATCATTATCTTAGAATTCTTAGTCTTTATCAACTATATAAGGCGTAAAGGTACAAAGATTTAATTATAAATTAATTTTGATTACCACTTATAAAACTCTAATTTTATAAATAATACGGTCTTCGACGATAACTATTATTACGAATTTTCCACTTAATAGTTCGAAATCGCTGTAGCAAATAAAAATTTTTAATTAATTCAAATACAATAGTCAAAATAATGAAAACAGCCTCATTAACAAAAGATCTTCAGTACAATGAAGAAAAAGTAGCAGTAAAAGTACTAATGGAAACAGAAATATCTAAGGAAATTAGAATCCTTTTTAGAAAAGGACAAGTGATGAAAGAGCACAAAGCTGGATTTCCAATAACGGTCGCAATTCATCAGGGAAATATTAATTTTGGAGTGAATGGTGAAAAAATGATCTTACAAGCTGGAGATTTAATTTCGCTAGATGCAAATGTACCACATGATTTGCATGCTGAAGAAGATAGTATCGTGAGATTAACGTTATCCAAGTTAGATACAATCGATAGAGTTAAAAAAGTAATTGAATAAGTATTAAATTTTACATTGTAACGTTATACAATTATTTTTTCGAGAATTATTTTGAATCTGAATTAAATTTTAAGATTCAACAAATCCTAAAACTTACTTCTAACACTTTATTTTTTATTGATTTTACTAACTTTGAGAAAACTAAAAAACCACTAATGAAATCAAAATCTATTTTCTACTTATTAATCTTTACACTACTCTCTCAAACTAATTTTGCACAAGCAACAGTAGATGATCCTGAAATAAAAAAAATGGTATCCGAAGTAAAGTCGGAAAACCTCGAAGCTACAGTTCGCAAACTAGTTTCTTTTGGAACAAGACATACTTTAAGCGATACTAAAAGTAATACTCGCGGAATTGGAGCAGCTCAACGTTGGGTAAAATCTGAATTTGACAAATATGCTTTATCTTCTAATGGTAGACTAACTTCAAAAATTGATTTCTTCACTATTAAAGCCGATGGAAAACGTATTGCGGTCGATAGTGAATTAGGAAATGTAATTGCTACCTTAAAAGGAAGCGATCCAAATGATGATCGCGTAATGATTATAAGCGGTCATTTAGATTCTCGTGCTTCTAATGTAATGGACGCAAAAATCGATGCTCCAGGGGCAAATGATGATGCATCAGGAGTCGCGGCGATGATGGAACTCACAAGAATTATGAGTAAAAGAGAATTTCCATTTACACTAATTTTCGTTGCCGTAGTTGGTGAAGAACAAGGATTGTATGGCGCAAAACATTTAGCAGATGTTGCAAAAGAATCAAAATGGAATGTAGTTGCCATGATTAATAATGATATGATTGGTAATAGTTTATCCAGCGGTACATTATTTAGAGACAACATGCAAGTGCGTGTATTTAGTGAAGCGACTCCTTACCTAGAAACAGAAGCAGAATCTAAAATGCGTAAATCGACGAATCGTGACAATGATAGCCCATCGAGACAGCTAGCGAGATACATTAAAACTGTAACTAACCAATATATTGATCAATTAGATATTAAGTTAGTTTATCGAAATGATAGATTTTTACGAGGTGGAGATCACACTCCTTTTAGCCAAAATGGATTTACAGCAATTCGCTTTTGCGAAATGAATGAAAATTTTGATCACCAACATCAAGATGTTAGAAAAGAAAACAATGTACAATTTGGCGATCTTCCAGAGTTTATGGATTTTGAATACCTTAAAAAAGTAACTACTTCGAATCTAGCAACTTTTAGTAATTTAGCTTGGTCACCAAAAGCACCTACAAACGTAGGAATAGAAGTTAAAGATTTGACTAATTTTTCAACTTTAGTTTGGAAAGCACCTGAAGGAAAAGAAGTTTACGGATATAACATACTTATAAGAGAGACTTCCGCACCTCATTGGGAAAAGACAATTTTTGTTAAAGATTTAAAAGCAGAAATTCCTTATTCTAAAGACAATTTCTTTTTCGCTGTACAAGCTGTAGATGCATTAGGGCACTCAAGCTTACCTGTTTTTCCAGTACCAGTTAGATAAATAATTAACTGATACCAGCTTACAAGTGGCAATTTAATATCAAATCAAAAAAAAGCGTTCAACTAATTAAGTTGAACGCTTTTTACATTTAAAAAATTTATTATTTGTAGATACTTTCTTTTTTGAAATGTACGGTTAATAGATAGTAAACTACCGCTCTATACTTACTTTTATTAGACCGACCATATTTATCCATAACGGCATCAATTCCAGCATCTAAATCTGCACCGTCAGTCAGTCCTAATTTTTTAACTAAAAAATTATTTTTCACCGTTTCTAATTCTGCCTTTTGACTTCCAGCAACGGTAGCAGCATCTGCGTTATAAATAGATGGTCCACAACCAATGGTTACTTTTGTCAATAAATCCATGTCTGGATTAACACCACATTTGTCTTTCAAATCTGCAGCATACTTAACAATTAATTCTTCTCTTGCGCTCATAATAATAGTTTAATAAAGGGTTAGTGTTTAACTCAAATTTAATCAATTATTTCTAATAAGAAGACTATTTTAATTGTTTATAAAGGGAAAAATAGGATGATTTTTAACTCTCTAATTCTATAATTTTATTCAACCCTGTAAACCAAATTATCTGAGTCCAAAGAAAACGATACGTTAGAAAAATAACAGAAATACATACTATCCAGTACAAAACTTCACTTTCATAACTAAATGCTGAAAACAAAAAATCCAACAACCAAAAAGCGCCAAAAGAAACTGGTAAAACAACAGCAAATATTCTAAAAATAAATGCAATAATTTGTAGGCTTTTTTGAATAATCATGATTGGCGATTTAGAAAGTTTCATAGAAAACTCGTTACGATAGATTCATATTTAATTAATTAAATATGATATCGAAGAATTTAGAGCTAAAATAAATCAAACATTTTGAATAAATATAAGTGTTTTATGAACGCCTATTTTAAGTTGACAAACACCCCATTCTATCTAATAAAAAAACCCCTACACCAAAAACTAAACTTTTATTTTAATAGTTACACAAGTTCCCTTAGTATCTTTGTACTCAATTTCAATAGGATTTTTTATCTCTGGCTGTAGAAGAATCAACCTCTCCTTTGTCAATTCAACGCCTTTAGATTTATGAAGTTTCACTTTATCAAAAGACGAATTGCCTTTACCATTATCGATAATTTTGCACTCTATAATACTTTTAGACAACATCGAAAATGAAATAACAAGTTTAGGCTTTACTGAATCATCGTTAAACGCATGGACAAACACATTTTCGACAAATGGTTGTAAAGTCATTGTTGGGATTTTGCACGACTCTAAATCTATTGCTGAATCGATTTCAAATTCTATAGCAATATTATTTCCAAAACGTATATTTTCAATCTCGCTGTACGCTTTCAAATATGTGATTTCATCTGAAATACTAATTTTATTTTGCAATGAATTCTCAAATGTTTGTCGCATTAAAGTAGAAAGCTTACTAACAAAATCAAGTGAGCTGTCAACTTCATTACTAATAATAAAATGCTGAATTGTATTTATTGAATTAAACATAAAATGAGGATTCATTTGGTTCAATAAAACATCAGCTTGCGTTTCAGCAATTCGCTTTTCTACTCGTGCCTTCTCTTTTTCTTTACGTTTATATAATAAGAAAACATAAAATATTACTGCAGTTAAAACTAAAATAGATATTGTTAAAAACCACCATGTTAACCAAAACGGTGGCAACACTACTATGTTCAACAACTTGAAAATACTGTGCTTTCCCGCATTTGAATCAAAAACTTCGATTTGGACATTATAACTGCCTGGGGGTAGATACGATAAATAAATGTTTGGTTCCTTGCTATATGGACTCCATCGATTTGTGTTTTCTAATCGATATTTGAATTGTAATTTTTCAGGAAACGGATGTCCTTTTGGAATAAAATTAATTGAAAAGGAATTGTAATTATAGGCTGTTTTTAATTCGTCGCTAGAGTACTGAAACCAATTATATTTGCCTTTACTAATTTTCACTCCATTAATTGCAATTTCGCTTATGGCGATGGAATTTACTGTAGTTTGTTCTCTTAAAACTTTTTTTAGGTCTACGACAAAATAACCTTTATTTGTACCCAACCATAACTTATCGCTAAAAATCTTTGAGGTTGTTACGGCAGCATCAGCTAGTCCCTGCTCCTTATCTATTAGTCTTACTACACCGTTTTGGTATACGTTCATCCCTTTTTCGGTTCCTAAAAGTATACAGTCTTTGTACGCTTCTAAGTACAAAATGGTATTACCAATTATTTGATTTTTGAAAATAGTTTTAACGACTTTGAAAGATGGATTATCTTCAACGATAAAAATGCTACCAAATTCGGCACCAAGAATAAGTCGGCCTTTATCATCAACTGTAATGTGCTTAAACTTTTCTTCTTTCCAAATTCCGTCCGCTAAGTAAGATTTAAATTTACCTTTTTCAAAAGTGTACAAACCATTAAAAACAGATAATAAATATGTTTTGCTATTACTATTTAAAATTTTAACAATAAACTGAGGCGTATTTTTATCTAAATTATAATAATTTTTAGCTTGTAGTTTGGAAACATCATCATAAACTCGAACACCTGCGTACGGAATGGTTTCAATAAGTTGACCGTCACTTCCAAAACCGAATTTCAAAGTATGCTTCGGTAAATAGGAAATAAAATTTCCACTACCATCCATTTCGAAAACGCCAATATTACTTCCAATCCAAAGCCTGTCTTCTTTACGTACTATTTCGTAGAACGCAATTTCAGTAGCCGGAATATTAAAATTTAGTTTATAATCTAAAGAATTTACGCCTCTATTTCTATAGATAAATTTCTGCTTTTCTAAAAATGATAGTTGGGCAGTTTTAAAATCTGATAATGTAAGTCGTCTTGAAATTATCTGGTTATTATTTAAAACAGTTAGTCCAGCATTATCTAAAATTATAGTTTGATTCCCAAATTTTTCAAAATCTATAATTGACTTATCTTGAAAAGAATAATAGTCAATCATTTTATCTAAACGTATTTCGTAAATACCTTTGTCGTTAGAACCAACGTATAATATATCTTTAGTTTTATCGTAAACAACATTAAGAATGATTTTAGAATCAATTCCATAATATTTGGAAACGTTAATCATTTTTTCATTTTCAATACGGTACAATCCTCCATCTGGATTGTAAATTCCCCAGGCTGCAGCATATATATTTTTACGCTTATCACCTGCAAATTGCCAAACTATAGAATTACCAAATTTTGTGGAAGTAAAATTTCGCTTATTTAATTCTCGAATATCATATTTATCAATAAAGCCTTCATTACCACTGTATAATGTAGAGTCAAAAATGCCTAAAGAATAAGAGTTTTTATTTGCATTAACAGAAATTATTTTAAAAGTACCATTATCTTCTTTAATTTTAAATAAGCCATGAAAAAGTGACGTAAAAAAAACTTCATCCCTGTATTCGAAAAAAGAAATACAGATAAAATCCTCATTATGCTTTGGTATTTCCGGCGTTATAACTTTATTTGAATTGATGTCAATTATTGAAACGCCTTGCTCTGTTCCAACGTATACATTATTTTTAAAGGGAAATACTTTGCGAGTTTTGTTGTGCTTGAGTCCATTTTTAGTAGTAAATACTTTAAAACTAGTTCCATTATATTTAGTTACTCCGCCTCCGTAACTGGCAAACCACATATTCCCTTTTGTATCTTGAGAAATATCCCAGCAACTATTATGGCCTAAACCTGACGATGTATCAATATTGTAAAAAGAACCATTTTCCATTCTTGAAACTCCATTCTCAGTTCCAATCCAAAGAACGTTCTTTGAATCGAAAAATAAAGTTCTAACAGCATTGTTTGGTAAACCATCTGCTGTGGTATAATTTTTAGATGGAAAATATTGAGCAAAGGTGAAGTTTACAAATAGAAATAAAGCAACTAAAATTCTAATTCGTAATTGCATCTATTAATTTCTTTTTGGTAAAAAAAGTATCAGAGACTGGTATAATTGATCCATTAATCATCTCCAGATTATACTCCTCTGATTTAAATCCTTTAATGTAATTTCGATTAACTAAATAACTTTTATGTATTCTAATAAACTGTGGTTCAATTAGTAGCTCGGAAATATCTTTTAAACTTTTTGTTATTAAATATTCCTTTTCAATAGTAATAATATTGGTATACGAACCATCTGATTTACAGTAGACAATGCTATTAGCTTGTATCACTTCAAATCCATTTTTCACGGGGAAAACAATTCTTTGCTTATCGCTAAACTGATTATTAATATTTTCAGTTAGTAATTTGAATCTATCGATGCTTATTTTTAATTCTTTTTTTGACTCGTAACGCGTTATGGCAACTTCAAAATCTTCCTTGTTAATAGGTTTAACAAGATAATCTAATGCGCTATTTCTAATTGCTTTAATAGCAAATTCTTTGTGCGCTGTAGTAAATATAATTTCAAAATTTATTTTGTCGAAATACTTTATAAGCTCAAATCCATCTTCGTCAGGCATGGTTACATCTAAGAAAATTAAATCAGGCTGATTTTTTTTTATGGATCGAACACCGCTCTCAACAGAATTACACTCGTCAATTACCTCAATTCGATCACCAAAATAACGCTCGCAAAATTTTCGTAAAAAACTACGCGCGTGCATTTCATCATCAATTATAATTACTCTTATTTTCATGGTGAAAATTGTTTTAGTATGCTAAAACACTAAAATAGTATATTATTCTCTTCAGCAACAAAATTTCTTATGAAAAGGCATTAAAACGATATGAAAGCACAAATATGACTTATGAAAGTATTAATTATTAAAAAAATTACTTAACGTTAAAAACTATCAATAATCTAAACTAACTCTTTGAAATATTGCAATAAGATTTTATCATTTTCTAATGTAGGAGTAAAAACTTCTAAGATGGAAGGTTTATCATTTTGATTATAGAAAGCAATCAAACTTGCACTTAAGCTTTTCTCGTCGCTAGCAATACTATATTCAAAACCATACATTTTAGCTAAATGCTCAGCAGTGAAACAATGAGAAGTTTCAAAGAAAGTATTAAAAACTGCAGATTCTTCGTGACCCGGTAAAATCCTAAAAATTCCTCCACCACCATTGTTCACTAAAATAATCTTAAAGTTTTTTGGAATATATTGATTCCACAATGCATTGCTATCATATAGAAAGCTAATATCTCCTGTAATAAAAACCGTTTGCTTATTATTGGCAACAGCCGCACCAATAGCAGTTGAAGTACTTCCGTCAATTCCGCTTGTGCCCCGATTACAATACACTTCAATCGATGGATCGATATCAATTAATTGTGCATATCGAATGGCTGAGCTATTACTAATTTGTAATTGACAGTCCTTTGGTAAATTTTTTATCACTTTCTCAAATACTACAAAATCTGAAAATGGAAGTTTTCTTAAATAAATTTCATGCTTTTCTTCACGTAAAATTTTAACTGCATTAGTTTTCTTAAAATAGTCGCTTTTAAAAACTTTAACTAAAGGCATAAAAGCTTCAAAAAAACTATTTGGATTAACTTCAAAATGCTTTGTTAGTGATCCAAAAGTATCGTAAGCTCGCAAGGTATCTATATGCCAATGATGTTTCGGTTTATATTTTCGAAGAAACGCTTTGATGCGCTTTGAAACGATCATACCTCCAAAAGTCACAAGAATATCTGGACAAAAGTCTTCATATTCCTTAGTAGTGAAAGGTGTAATTATAGTATCGATATTATTTATAAAAGTAGGATGATGAAGGTTTGATGTTGTTTCTGTCATTACCACAACCGATTCGTCTTCTCCTAAAGCAGCTCTAGTAGTGTCATTTATTGCGTAAGGTTCATTGACACCTACTAAAATCATTTTTCGAGTGGATGAATTCCAAATCTCTGCATATTCAGATAGATCTTTAATAATTGGAACTGGAATAAATGTTGCAAATCCATTTACTAAAACTTCAACAGAAAGTTCAGATGTCGTTTCGTATAACGGTTCTTCAAAAGGTGCATTGATGTGTACAGGACCTTTTTCGTTTAATGATGTATCGATAGCCCGGTTGATTTTAGCATCGTTCTCTTTCGAAACATCCTCATCTAGATTAGCGTTATACAATGAATGATTTTCAAAAACATTTTCTTGACGAATGGTTTGACCGTCACCAATATCAATCTTACTTTGAGGACGATCTGCAGAAATAACAATAAGAGGAATTTGACTGTAAAATGCTTCTGCAAAAGCAGGATAATAATTTAATAATGCAGATCCAGAAGTACAAACTAATGCGACCGCTTGCTTCGTTTGCTGTGCGATACCTAAACCAAAAAATGCTGCTGAACGCTCATCAGCTATACTATAGCACTGAAATGCAGGGTTGTTCACGAAACCTATTGTTAAAGGTGCGTTTCTAGAACCGGGTGAAATTATAATTGTAGTGATTCCTTTCGCTAAACATATTTCGATAATACTCTGCGCCAAAGGAATTTTTGGATAAATCATGAATTCAAATTTTAAAGAGGTAAAGATACAAAGTTGGCACGCTTATTCCTTATTCTAGATTAGTTTTCTTATTTTTGAGAATCATTTCAAATAACCGTTAATATTGATGAATATGCGTTTTTTCTATACGTTTCTAATATGTTTTATTTTCCAATTTAGTTATTCGAAAATCAACAACGCACCAGTTGATATAAGTTATGAGCAAGCGATACTTCTAGCCAAAAAAGAAAACAAGCCTATTTTAATTATGCTTTATGCTAATTGGTGTCCGCATTGTAATACAATGAAATCAACTGTTTTAAAGGAACCGAAAATTGTAGATTTCTTGTCAAAAAACTATATCTATATTTGGAAAGATGTCGAGACTGAAGAAGGGTTGAAAATAAAAGACAAATATAAAACTCAAGGCTTGCCCACTTTCTTATTTTTAGATGCTAACGAAACTGTTTTATATAGCATAAAAGGTAAAATGACATCAGATGTATTTATGAAAGAGGTAAATAATGCCTTAAATCCTAATTTACAATTACCCTATTTAAAATCGCAATTTTTAAAAGACCCAAGTAATGCGACTGCTTGTTTAAATTATATTCAAACATTAAGAAAAGGTGTTGAAAGAACGGAATTGGCTGAACCAACTCACTTGTATTTAGCAACACAAACAGACAAACAATTACTAAGCGAAACTAATTGGCGTATTATTGCCAACGGAGTTTCTGATATAACTTCGAGGGAATTCCAATATGTATTAAAAAATAGAATGGAATTTGAAAAACTTATTTCAGTAAAGCGCGTAGATGCAAAGATTACAAATATTGTTTCAGAATTGTTACAACCGTACACTTTAAGTTTAGACACTACAGCCTATTTCAAAAACAGGTTAATTGCAAAAACAATATTTTTAGAAAATATACAATCCTTAATTTTTTCTTATGATCTACTAATTGCAGAACGAAGCTCCGATTGGGATTTTTACAAAAAAATAACTTTAGAAGGAACAAAAAAGTACTTTTGGGATTCAGATAATAAACTGAAAGAAATAGGGCAAATTTATTACAAAGAAATAAGTGAACCTTCAGCTTTGCAAAGTGCAATTTTATGGGTGAAAAGAGCCCTCGAAATCAATAATGCTGCAGATGGAAATTTATTAATAGCGCGTTTGTACTCGAAAATAAATGATAAGAAGTCAGCACAATTCTACGCTAAAAATGCCCAAACTATTACTAAGGAGATGGGTTGGGACAGCAGCGAATCTGATACGTTTTTAAAGGAATTAAATACTAAATAAAAAATATGTCTGTTAAAATTAGACCATACACCCTAAATGATACTCAAGCGATTTTAGAAATTATTAACTACAACATTTTAAACTCTACCGCAATATACGACTACACCATTAGAACGTTCGAGCAGCAAAAATTAATTTTAGAGGATAAAATTGCGAAAGACTTCCCTGTTATTGTAGCAGAGATTGATGGAAATGTAGCGGGCTTTGGAATGTATAGTGAATTTCGTTTTCGAGAAGCTTATAAATTTACAGTGGAGCATTCTGTTTATGTAAAGCAAGAAAATCACGGTCAAGGCATTGGGAAAGTCTTACTTAAAGAACTAATCATTCTTGCCAAAGAGCAAAAACTTCATACGATGATTGCTGTTATAGATGAAGAAAACCAAAGCAGTATTGAATTTCATGAAAAATTCGGATTTAAAACTGTTGGCATAATTAAAGAATCAGGATATAAATTTGATCGCTGGTTGCATTCCGTTTTTATGCAATTAATCTTAGAATAGATAAGTTAAGAATTGAAGTGAAATGAAAATTTAAATTTATTACACTATAAAAATTTTCATTTTATCACTTGATACTTTACCGTATATTTGCATAACTAAAAATTTCATGGACTACACCTTACTTTCATCGCCTTTACAGGGATTTACCGACTTTCGTTTCAGAAATGCACAGAATAAACTTTTTGGAGGAATCGATACTTTTTATTCGCCATACATTCGATTGAATGGCAAAATGGTTATCAAACCTTCTTACCATCGTGATCTTCTTCCTGAGAATAATCTTGATTTAGAAGTAATACCGCAAGTTATTACAAATGATGCTGATGAGTTTTTATTTGTTGCTAAATATGTCCGTGAATTAGGCTATAAAGAATTAAACTGGAATTTAGGTTGTCCGTATCCTATGGTGACCAAATCTGGAATGGGTTCTGGTATGATCAGTAATCCTGAAAAAATTAATCATGTATTAGAAAGAGCTCACACAGAATCTGATATTATCGTATCTATGAAGATGCGTTTGGGATATGAGAACAGCGAAGAGATTTTAGAGGCATTACCTGTGCTAGATAAATACCCAATTAAAAATATTGCTATACATGCACGCATTGGTAAACAGCTCTATAAAGGCGGCGTAAACCTTGATGCTTTTCAGCATTGTATTGATAATACAAAACACAAGTTATATTATAATGGCGATATTACTTCCGTAGCTAAGTTTCATGAGATGCAGCAGCGTTTTCCAACTATTGATCACTGGATGATAGGAAGAGGTTTAATTTCTGATCCATTTTTACCAAGCATGATTAAAAATAACACTACTGAATATCCTGAAAATAAAATTGAATTATTCAATGCATTTCACGACACTCTTTATGCTATTTACAGCGAATCTTTATCTGGTTCTACTCATATTCTATTAAAAATGTATCATTTATGGGAGTATTTTTCTGCGACATTCTCAAACCCGCACAAGGTTTTAAAGAAAATTAAAAAAGCACAAAGCATCCGAAACTACGAAGCAGCCGTTACTGAAATTTTTAGAAACGAAAAGTTTTAAGTTACAAATTACATATAAACAAAAAAGCGATTTTCAGTTTTTCCTGAAAATCGCTTTTTTATTTTGAGCAAAAGTACTTATGCTTTAATCCAATCCATTACTTCTGGTGATGTAACTAAAGTTTTTGGAGAAATAACTTTTTCTAACTCTCCATTTTCATTGATTAAATATTTTTGAAAGTTCCACTCTACAGTAGAATCTTGTAAACCGTTTTTGGATTTTTGAGTCAAAAACTGATAAATAGCAGCCATATCATCACCTTTCACAGAAATTTTATCCATCATAGGAAAAGAAACTCCGTAGTTTTGTTCGCAAAAAGCAGCAATCTCTTCATTACTTCCTGGCTCTTGTGATGCAAAGTTATTTGCAGGAAAACCTACAATAACAAAACCTTTATCTTTATATTCTTTATAAGTAGCTTCAAGATCTTTGTACTGTGGAGTCAAACCACATTTTGAAGCAGTATTTACGATCATTACTTTTTTACCTTTTAAAGAAGCAAAATCAAAAGTATCTCCCGATAAATCTTCCACTTTAAATTGATAAATATTCTCTTTTGCCACGGTTGCTGTTGCACTCATATTTGTTTTTGTTTTTTTTGACTGAGCCTGATTTTGGCAGCTAAACATAAATAAAGCGCAGGTTGCAATTAATACTAGATTTTTCATATTCAAATTTTTTATAAAATTAAACAATTATTTGTCTCAACAAAACTTATTTTAGTTAAACAGTCGTTAAAAAAAGGAGCCTAATATTTTGCAATATCAGACTCCCAAACAAATAAACAACAAATCTTAAAAAAACAAACTTAAAAAGTATAAGTTATTTTTCCTTTCATGAAGAATGGCGTTCCTGGAGTAAAGTGAATTTCCTCCACGCTATTCGGTTCGTTTTGTAATCTTGATTCAGTAGCAAACTGAGTTTCATTCCACTCTGTATTAAATATATTTTCTACAGCGACACCAAAATTGATATTTTTGTATTGGTAATTAACGTTTAAATCAGAAATAAAATATCCTTTTGCAACAATTGAATTATCCTCATTAGCAGGACGATTCTTTAAATACCTGTATCTAATTCCACCTGAAAATCCATTTATTTTCTGAAAACTTAACCCTCCCGTTGTTGTGAAATCAGGAGATAACGGAATATAATTTTCTCCTTTTGGCTCATCAATGCTTCTTGCATACGTATAATTAGCATCAGCATCAAAATACAACCAATCATTTAATTGATAGCGAAGTCCTAACTCTGCTCCCATACGTTTTGATTTTCCGCTTGGTTCAACAATACCAGCATCACCTACATAAACAAACTCTTGTTCTAAATATAAATACCATAATGCAGAGTTAACGATTAATCGTGGGAACGGTTTCCAAATTGTTCCAATATCTGTTCCAATGGCAGTAGGCAAAATCTCTTTCCCATTATTTGCAACAACTACTCTAGCATCGTTTGAATGAAATCCAATTCCAGACTTTACAAAAAACTGTAAATTATTATTCTCTGAATAAATGAAATTTAATTTTGGAGAAAATTTAACTTTCGATTCTGATTCGTTAGTGTAATTAACGTTTAACTTATCTTGGTAATTGAATTTAAAATAATCTAATCGAATGGCTGGATTAATCATTAGTTTTCCAAAATTGAATTCTGAATTAACGTATGAAAACATATTCGACTCGTCAATATCTCCTAATTTAATATTTTCAAGAACAGTTTTTCTATTTAAAGTATGTGAAAGCTCTGAATCTGTTGTGGCGTCTGATCGGAAACCTACACCATATTGTAATAAAACATTTACGTCATTCCATTTGGTTTTTCTATTCAATTCTGCATTCAAACCGTAGATATCTCGGTACTCTTTCTGTTTGATTTGATCACCATTAATAGGATCTTCTAAGAAAAATGTAAAATTAGAATACAATTCAAATTGGTAATTAGAGTAAAAAGCATTTGCTTTAAAAAATGTATTTTCATCAATAGGCTTGCTCCAACTCACATTAAAATTTGTTCTAGAAGTTTTACCACCTTCTGTATCATCAACTGATCCAAATCTTGAAATTGTTCCGTTGTCAATAAGACGTTGCGGAATTTGACCTGATGCATCCCATTTACTGTTGAAGCGAGATCCCATTACAGAAAGTTTGCTGTTATCACTTAAAATAGTTGAATACTTACCTAATAAATTGATTCTATTAAAATTTTGTGGCGAGTCAAACGGACCGTCTGTCAAGATATATTCAGTCGCTATATAAGCACTCTGATTTTTCTGATTTCCTAAAAGATTAAATAAACCAACTGTACGAAAAGTATTGAAATGACCAACTTCTACACCAATACTACTTTTTTCAATTTTATCTTTAGTTTGAAAAGCAACGTAACCCGCTGTTGCAAAATCACCTTTGTTCGCGTAATACGTTCCTTTACCAAAATCTATTTTCTCTACCGTTTCTGGAATTACAAAATGTAGATCAGCATATCCTTGACCATGTGCGTGAGAAACCATATTAACTGGCATTCCATCTACAGAAATTGCAATATCTGTCCCGTGATCAATATCAAAACCTCTCAAAAATATTTGTTCTGCTTTTCCTCCTCCAGCATGTTGACCAATGAACAAACCTGGTACTTTTCTTAAAATTTCTTGTGACGAATTTACAGGTGTAGTTTGCAAATCAATTTTAGAAATAACATTCATTGCTGAAAGCTTAGGTTGAATAACAATTTCATTTAGTCTAAAAATATCATCTTCCATAACAATGATATTATCTGAAGCCATCATTGTGAAATTTGATTTTTTATATCCTAAAGCGGTAACTTTAATAATATTCCCTTCAACGGTTTTATCTAAACTAAATGCTCCAAATTCGTTTGTATGTGCATGACTCTCTGAATTAGTGTTCACTAAATATGCATTTTCGACTGGATTTCCATCACTGTCTAATACTTTACCCTTTTGAATTTGGCTGTAAGCCGAAAAACCTAAAAGCGTTATAATTGTTAAAATAAGATACTTCATAATACTACTATAATTGATTTACTTTGTTTTCAAAATTAGGTCCCAGTTCATACAAACTGCCACTTAATTCTTGTTTAATTGGTGCTATTTTTGCGGCTAAATTATTTGATTTGTAAATCATTGCCAAATGATATTGAACCTTTGGTTCAAATGATTTCCCAACTACATGACGCTGAACAATCTCTAGCGCTTTTTTAGGTTCACCTACATTTAGATAAGACCAAGCAAGTAAATCATAAGAGTCAGCAGTAGGGCGGTGATCGACTTCAATCTTAGCAATATCAAGCGCTTTTTGAGCAGTATTTTTGTCATCTGCGTAAATCAGTGTATTATACTTATTATACATTGCACCATAATTGTTTTGTTCCATCATAGAAAAATAAGCATTACGGTTTTTCAATTCCTCTTGTTTATTTCCTTCAAATTGAGCAATTTGAGATTTCAATAGATAGAAATCGGGAGTATTATGATTTGCTGCAATCGCATCAATAATTCGGTTTGCTTCCTTAGTATTTCTTTCTTTCGAAAATACAATCCAAGCAATTCCCTTTAATGCATAAGTATAATTAGGATCTAGTTCTAAAGTTTTTAAGTAAGAATTATAAGAATCTTCAATTCTACCAGCGTGACCGTAAAAATCACCTAAATTAGAATAAGACCATATTTTTAAAGACTTATTATCATATTTTTCAGCGATGTCCTTCGCTTTTTCCATAAATGTGATTGCAGTCTCTAAATCTCCCTTATGATCATTCCATTTCGCTAGGCGAATTAAATAATCAAAATCCTGATGATCTTTAATCGAATTTAAATTTTTAACTGCTTCAGGATAATTACCTAGTTCCATTTGAACATCAAACAAAAGTTTTTCAGTTTCTTTTCTCCCCTCACCTATTGCAAGTGCTTTGTTAGCAAGAACTAAAGCTTCTTTAAAACGGTGCTGAGAAATATAATTTCTAGCTAAAGAACGGATAGTAGAAACTCTCGAATAGTTATATTCTTCATTTGCTTGTAGGAGTAACTCTTCTGATTTATATAAATTTTTTATATTCCCAGTATATTCGAATAAAACACCATAATTTGAAGCGAGTTGGCCTAGATAGCTAGGTTGGTTAGGAGCAGCATCATGTTTTTTTTGCCAAAAATCAATTTCATTATTTGCAAATGTGACTGATTTATTATCTTTTATATTTAGGTATTTACTATAATCTTCTATAGTGGTAATCTGTTCTGATTTTTTCTCGCAACCGAATATAAATAGGGTTGTGAAAACCAAAAATGGAATTATTTTTAAAGTTTTCATACTCTAATTGTTTTGTTTGTTTGTTTGTTTGTTTGTTTTTGTTTTAAAAAAAAACAGAGCGTAAATTAAAAAAACGCTCTGTTCCTCTCTATGAATATTACCAAGCAGTTACTAGGTAAGGGAAAGCTGCTGCAAAAGGTTTGTCGTTTGCGTTTACATTATCTTTAGTAAGACCTGGATTTGAAGTTCCTGCTGATCCACCGAAAATTAGCAATAATTCTACGTCAATTACATCGTCCGCTAAAGCTCTACCTGTTAAAACATTAGTTCCGTCAAAGAATGTAGTTTTCTTTGTTTTGTCTACGTTTAAAACGTCAGTCGCTAAAAGACCTGATAATTGCGAAGCATTCTGACCTAATGCATTAGTTGTGAAAGCCGGGTTTAAAGCCATCAATCTCGTTTGAAAGATTGGTTGATATTTAGCTCCCATTGCTGAAGGAATCGCAGCATTAAAATCATCTTTAGGTTGGCCTGCGGCTACAAATACTGTATTAATAGCTGGTCTAGCTGTTTGATCTTGTTGAACAAAAGTTCCTGAAAAATCAGGGTTTGTCATCGAGCTTCCGTTAGAATCGCTATCGTCGCAATTCACAGATACAACTGCAGCTACTAGCGCGATTGTAATAATTTTGAATTTATTTGTTTTACTCATGATATTTGAATTTAATTTGTTTCGAAATCTCTAAAAGCAGATTTCCTGTTTTTACTTTTTTAATAAAATACTTTATTGTTTTTTCTTAGTTTCAGACCAAACATTAATAGTGCTTGAAGATCCTAACATTGTTTTTGGAACTTCAACAACAACTGCCATTACGTTAGTTCCTGCAAAAGTATCAACTCCTGGATTGTTGAAACCTGTAGCTGTTCCTCCAAGAATTTTTTGGAATTGACCTAAGTCGAAGAAAAATGGATCATCTCTAGGACCAGCAAAAAATTTCATACCATTTTGTTCTGCAGTGATTGCAGTACTACCATAAGATGAAATCGCTACACTTCCTGCAGCTGCATTTGTTTTAATTGTACTTTTTGTTCCAGGCGTTCCTGGAGCAACAGGTCCAAAGAAGTACATTTTGTCATTTTTTCTAATCGCTTGGATTACTAAATCTTCAACATTGTCACCATTGTTGTCAATGTTAATCTCAATCATCATGTTTTCGTCAAATTTTGCAGCTCCTGTTGCGTTAGGACTTAGCAATCCTTGCGTAGTTACAGCAAATACCATATTACTAGTATTTTGACCTTGAAATGCAAACATATCAGCAATGTCTGCAGAATTACCTGTTACTGCTGGAGCATCTATGTGATCCGCTGCAACTAAAACTAAGCCTGAAATCGCCACCAGCGATAGACCTAAAATCATTTTTGTTTTGTTCATTTTGTTAATTTTTAAAAGATTATAAAGTCATTTACGCAGAAGTAGTCGATATGGTTTTAAAAAACTTAAAAAAAAACTAAATTATTTTTTAAATAACTACAAATCAATTACTTAAATACTTAAATAAAATACAAAAAATTTTAAACTATAATTATTTTAGTAGTGATTGTTACATAATTCAGTATTGTTATTAAGAATGTATTAAGTTTGCATTAGTAAAATTAAAGTATATGAGTCAAGATGAACTATTAGTATTAATTTACAAAAAAGACGAGAGAGCGTTTACACATTTATATGATATGTATTCTAAGAGTCTATTTTCTGTTATTAATGTTCTTGTAAAGAATAGAGAGGAAGCAGAAGATGTTCTTCAGGAAGTATTTGTAAAGATTTGGAAAAATATAGATTCTTATCACGAAAGCAAAGGACGTTTCTATACATGGATCTTAAACATAGCTAGAAATACATCCATAGATAAGTTGCGTTCAAAAAACTTTAACAACAGTCAAAAAAACCTTTCCTCAGATAATTTCGTAAATCACTTTGAAGACAGTTCAAAACTAGTCGACAAAGTGGATACAATAGGATTACAGGAATTTGTAAAAAGACTGAAACCAAAATGTATTCAAATAATAGATTTACTGTTTTTTAAAGGCTACACTCAACAAGAAGCTTCGGACGAGTTAGAAATTCCTTTAGGAACAGTAAAAACGCAAAATAGAAATTGTATTAACGATCTACGAAATTATTTGAAAGTATAATGGAAACAAAAGAATATATTGAATCAGGTGTCTTGGAACTCTATGTTTACGGTTTACTAAGTGAAACTGAAAGCGAAGAAGTTGCTATTATGTCAAAAAATAACCCAGAAATTAACACAGAGATTATAGCGATTGAAAAGGCAATTATTGCTTTATCAGCTAGCTTCTCACCGTTTCATTCTGTGGCCAATTATGAAAAAATTAAAGAAAAATTAGAGCTGAAGCATAGCCCAAAAGTTATTGAATTAGAACCAACAAGAAACTGGTCTCAATACATTGGTTGGGCAGCTGCAATTGTTCTAATGGTTGGTATTGGTTTGCAATACAATCAGATGCAATTGACATCTAATCAAGTAGCGAGTGCAACTAGTGATAAAGCTAAATTAGAAAAAGATCTAAAAATGCTTGAACTTAAAAATGCAGCAAGCGAAAATAGTTTAGCGGTTGTTAGAGATACTAAGAATACTATTGTCGCTCTGGGAGGACAAGCAGTTGCTCCAGAATCAACTGCAAAAGTATATTGGAATCAAGATACAAAAGTAGTGTACATTGATGCCGCTGGTTTACCAGAACCTCCAGAAGGAATGGTTTACCAAATTTGGGCTCTGAAATTAAGTCCTTTAACTCCAACAAGTATTGGGTTACTAGAGAACTTTAATTCAAATGACCAAAAATTATTTGCAGTTAATAATGCTGATCAAGCGGAAGCATTCGGAATTACGTTAGAACCTGCTGGTGGAAGCTTAACTCCCACAATGGAAAAATTATATACTTTAGGAAAGGTATAAAGAAAATATAGTTTAATAAAAAAGGTTCAACCATCAAGTTGAACCTTTTTTTTATATTGTAAAATAAAATTAGCATAGTTTGTTAGATACTTTATAAAATAAGACCACATAGTATATCTTCAATTCAATTGTTTATTTATAATTGAGTTTTCACTTTTACTTCTTTTCCATTAGCATCAACAGCATTTATGGTTCCTATGCTCCCATTTTTATTAACATAATTAGTATCAGTTTCAGAAATAACGCCATATTTTGATACTACTTTTACACCAATTACTGTTAGTAAAGCAGAAATAGAACCGCTTTCATAATTAGCATCTGCATCTTGATTTCCAGTAATATTTGCCGTTCCAATCCCCGTAAAAGTGATTGTATTACCATTTATTGTAGCCACGTTTGTATTGTCACTAGTATAAGTAAACGCACCAGTGCTATTACTGTGGGGATTAGTTATCGTAAATGATTGGTCGAAATAATAGTTATTAATAGCGGCAAAATTTGATAAATCAGGATTTAGAGCCACCATTTTTGTAGCTATAATTTTTTTGCTTTGATCGTCAGAAAAATATATATTTCCTAATGTATCATTATATAATCCTTGTCCTAAAAAATCAGTATAAGAAACTATAATTCCGTCTGAACTCAAAATGTTTATTGATCGCTGAGCTGTATTATAGTTATAGGTTGAAAAAAACAACCTGTTCATCGTACCTATTGCTATACTTTGGATATATCCGTTATTTAATATAAATAAATCAGTACCAATTCCCGTAGTGGAAATCTTTTTTAATTGATAAGAATTAGAACTATTATTATTACAAACAATATACATATTTCCTATACTATCGAATTTGATATTTTGAATATAACTATTATTTTCACTGTAGAAATCCGAAATGTTTCCATCACTTGTCATTTTTTTTATTGTACTAAAAGTATTGTCATTGTACACAAAATATACATTTCCCAATCCATCAATAGTCAAATATTGGTAATATCCAGTTGAATTATTTTCTAAAGTTATTAAGGTTCCATCCGAATTAATTTTTTTTAAGGATGTAGTATTTGTAATATTATCATACAAAGACAAATAGACAACACCCAATTTGTCTACTATAAAATCTTGAATATATGCATTACTAAAATTGTAAATATTGATTACCTCCTCCTCCTGATTAATTTTCTTTATTTCAGAAGAATTACTAGTATAGTTGTAACATGAAATAAAGATATTATTTAAGCCATCTGTAGTTAATTTTTCTAAATTTAATACTGTTGATGAAAACACCTCCGACAAGACTTTTTGAGGGGTCAACTTTTTTATAAAAGTATTCCAATTGCTATCATAACCTAATAAATACAAATTGCGATTTGTTGTAGAAGTAAAATTATTAAGATAATTAATAGAGTAAGAATTATAATCAAAATAAGTTACAAAAGGATAACTAGTATCCTCACAACCATTATTTGGATAAACTCTTACGCCCGCTTGCGTATTAGGACAAATATCTAGAAAATTAGAAACACCATCGGAATCATCATCCAAAAAGTTTAATATTACCGTATTATTTCTTTGACTGTTCCCTGCAATATTGAAACTGCTATCAAAAATAGAATTAGATACAGGAGAAACAGTAAGCACTTCTTCACCAGAAATCTCTCCTATCAATTCAATTCCTAATGTATAAGTATTTCCGCTTGCATTAATACTAGAAGGTGTTTGAGAGGCTAAAATTGCATTACCGCCAACTATTGAAAGCTCAAAATCCGTAGTTTCTAAATTTCCAATTTCAGAATTTGTATTAAAAACAGCTCGATTCATGGTAATACTCACCGTATTTTGAGATACAGAATGTACAATTGAATTGAAGAAATTATCTAAACTATTATTAGTAATTACAGCTGGAGTTCCTGAATACGCAGTTCCGTTATTGATGAAAATATTATTTTTTATTGTGGTTAAACTTTGTTCATTAACGCTTCCTGTATTTATGATTGTACCCGAGTTATCTTTAAATGTATTGCCTTCAAATAAGTGCTGATTTGTACCTAGTGTTGCCAAAAAAGTACCATTAACTATATCTGAATAAAAAGAAAATAAAGACCATGCAGAATTATTAATAAAGGTGGAATTTAAAACTTGGTATCTATTTAGACCTCGAAAATTTCCTATTTGACCCGTATTATCGTAAAAATTGCAATTATCTATCTTTACGTAACGTTCTGTATTAAATATAGTTCCAGAATTTGCAGTAAATGCGCATCCTAAAACAGTTATTCTATTGGAATAATCCGTTTCAATATCTGATGTAGTATTAGGTGTGCTTCCATAATCACTTCCAAATAAAACACTAGAGTTAGAGATAAATGTGCTATTAGAAATAGTTATTGTAGATGAATCATTCGTATAAAAAGCATAAGTATTGACATTATCTATTATGTTTATATTGCTCGCCATTACAGCAGAATTATTATTCTGGGCTCTAAAAATCGAACCCATTCCAGCTGCATTTTTTGTAAAAGTAATGTTAGAAATTGTCAATAATGCACCATTAGTAACCTGAAACATTTTATAAGAATTATTACCAGATAAGATCAAATTACTAGTTCCATTTCCTGTTATTGTCATATCTCGAGAAATAGTGGGTAAATTACTGGTTAAGGTCAAAGTTCCTATAAGATTTGAATCAAAATCAATCGTATTGGCTGTAGTATTTTCAATAGCATATCTCAAACTTCCAATAGCACCATCATCATTTAAATTAGTAATGGTATAATTCCCTTGAGCATAACTCATTAGCGAGAAAAATAAACCTATTATTAAATAATATTTTTTCATTTTTTTCTGATTTTTGTTTTGATATCTCTACCCCTATTTAATAAAAATAATCAAACTGAATTCTATCAGTATCACTCAATATAGCATTTCCATTATTAGCTGGAATGTAGGTCAAAACGTCATTAGTAACACTATAGGCCGTATTACTGATCCTAATACCATTCACATACATTTTTACTTTGCTTTTTATAGATGGAATTTGTGCAAGCGTAAAAGTTGTTTGAGATAAGGTTGATAAAATTTCTTCGGATGCATCAGTAATTTCATGTGCAGTATTAACCCATACAATTTTACCAGTTCCATTAGTAGACAAAACTTGTCCGGTTGTTCCGTCTGTATTGGTATAAGTGATGGCTCCAGAAGTTAAGGTTCCTGTCGTTTTTACATTTTCTATATTACTATTCCCTAGTTGGATGGTATTCGAAGTAGTAACAATTGCCTCAGACCCAATCGCAATAGAATTAGAAATTCCATCTACGGATACATCAGCATTGTGACCAATTACAGTATTCTCTGAACCATTATTATTTAATAATAATGCTTGAGAACCTATAGCAACATTATTATTTCCAGAAACATTATTTCCAAGGGATAAATAACCATAAGCTGTATTACCATTACCATCCACATTGGCTGGTAAAGCAGCCCTTCCCACAGCAGTATTTGCGTAACCAGCATTATTTTGTAAAGCACCTAAGCCTATTGCAGTATTAGAATTTTCATTAAAATTTCCCCTCCCTACTGTAATGCCATTTACAACCATATCTTTATCAAAAGATTTTACTCCAAGAATAGTTTGTGCAGTTGTTAGATCTACAAAATCGTTATTTGTAGGTACTGTTGGCGTCATCCAATAAGTAATTCCAGAACCATCTGTAGCTAATACTTGACCAACTGTTCCATCAATATTTGTATAGGTAACTTCTCCAGCAACTATTTGATTTGTTGCTTCAATTCTTCCATTTGCTCCTAATGTAATTACAGTAGCACCTCCTTTATTTGCATCAGTAACTTTTACACCAGACGAGAACCTTAAAGTTCCATATCCATCATTCATATCTACAAAATCACCATCATCAGATAAAACAAGACCTTTTCCGGTAACTCCAGACTCGTTGACAGTCATACTTCCTTTAGAGGAAACTTCCCCATTAGATTTTACCATAAATTGATTAAAATCAACACCAGATTGCGAAAATGAAATGTCATCTCCAGAGGAATACAATTCCCATTTTACCGCTCCAGAAGTATTTAAAAAGCGTAATTGATCCTGTATTTGAATAGAATTAGAAAACGTTTTTGTACCTGCAATGGTTTGATCAGATATTATATCAACAAAATTTCCGTTAATGGCAGTATTTACGGCATCTCCAACAAAAGCAGTTGTGGCAATTGCTGTAGAATTATTTCCTGCAGACTGTGTTGCAGCTATTGTAGTTGCTGGTAAGTTAGGAGTTCCGGTAAAAGAGGGAGAATCGATATTCGCTTTTAAATTTAAAACTGTTTGCGTAGCTGTTGAAACCGATTTATCTGCATCAGCCGTATTTTCAACATTTGCTAATCCTACCATCGCTTTATCAACTCCGGTAACCGTTCCGGTAAAAGAAGGAGAATTGATATTCGCTTTTAAATTTAATGCCGTTTGCGTAGCGGTTGAAATCAATTTATCTTCATCGGCCGTATTTTCTACATTGGATAATCCTACCATTACCTTATCAATTCCGGTAACAGTTCCCGTAAAAGCGGGAGAGTCGATATTCGCTTTTAAATTTAATGCCGTTTGCGTAGCGGTTGAAATCAATTTATCTTCATCGGCCGTATTTTCTACATTGGATAATCCTACCATTACCTTATCAATTCCGGTAACAGTTCCCGTAAAAGCGGGAGAGTCGATATTCGCTTTTAAATTTATAGCTGTTTGTGTAGCCGTTGAAACCGATTTATCTGCATCAGCCGTATTTTCTATATTTGATAATCCAACCATCGCTTTATTAATTCCGGTAACTGTTCCCGTAAAAGTGGGAGAATCGATATTCGCTTTTAAATTTAAAGCTGTTTGCGTAGCTGTTGAAATCAATTTATCTGCATCAGCCGTATTTTCTACATTGGATAATCCTACCATGATTTTATTAATTCCGGTAACCGTTCCGGT
The DNA here is from genome assembly GCF_003688495.1 of Flavobacterium weaverense. Taxonomy (GTDB): domain Bacteria; phylum Bacteroidota; class Bacteroidia; order Flavobacteriales; family Flavobacteriaceae; genus Flavobacterium; species Flavobacterium weaverense. Next base: position 93,936 of record NZ_REFH01000012.1, read on the forward strand.
AAAAGCAGGAGAATCGATATTCGCTTTTAAATTTAATGCCGTTTGTGTAGCCGTTGAAACCGATTTATCGGCATCAGCCGTATTTTCTACATTAGATAAACCCACCATCGCTTTATTAATTCCGGTAACTGTTCCAGTAAAAGCAGGAGAATCGATATTCGCTTTTAAATTTAATGCCGTTTGTGTAGCCGTTGAAACCGATTTATCTGCATCAGCCGTATTTTCAACATTTGATAATCCAACCATCGCTTTATTAATTCCGGTAACTGTTCCAGTAAAAGCAGGAGAATCGATATTCGCTTTTAAATTTAATGCCGTTTGTGTAGCCGTTGAAACCGATTTATCTGCATCAGCCGTATTTTCAACATTTGATAATCCAACCATCGCTTTATTAATTCCGGTAACTGTTCCAGTAAAAGCAGGAGAATCGATATTCGCTTTTAAATTTAATGCCGTTTGTGTAGCCGTTGAAACCGATTTATCTGCATCAGCCGTATTTTCTACATTTGCTAATCCTACCATTACTTTATCAATTCCGGTAACCGTTCCGGTAAAAGCAGGAGAATCAATACTCGCTTTTAAATTTAATGCCGTTTGCGTAGCCGTTGAAACCATTTTATCTACATCAGCCGTATTTTCTACATTTGCTAATCCTACCATTACCTTATCAATTCCGGTAACAGTTCCCGTAAAAGCAGGAGAATCGATATTCGCTTTTAAATTTAATGCCGTTTGCGTAGCTGTTGAAATCAATTTATCTGCATCAGCCGTATTTTCTACATTTGCTAATCCTACCATTACTTTATCAATTCCGGTAACAGTTCCCGTAAAAGCGGGAGAGTCGATATTCGCTTTTAAATTTAATGCCGTTTGTGTAGCCGTTGAAACCATTTTATCTACATCAGCCGTATTTTCTACATTTGCTAATCCTACCATTACCTTATCAATTCCGGTAACTGTTCCAGTAAAAGCAGGAGAATCGATATTCGCTTTTAATAACAATCCTGGTACTTTAGGAAGTGCTGCAGTACCAGCTAAATCACCAGATAATTGTATTTTACCTTTGTTTGTAGCATCTGCATCTACCACTACACCATTTGAAAATTGATTGTCTACATAGGTTTTTAATGCCTTAACAGTTGGATATTTAACATTTGAAGAACCATCAACAATAACATTGGTTGATTTATTAAGTAGCACTTCTTTTAAATCTAAAACACTTTGAGTAGCATTACTTATGGGTTTATCAAAATCACGAGTGTTATCAACATTATTTAGAATTAAATTTATTTTGGCATCCACAATATTAGATGCGTTAGTTCCTCCGTTCTCAATACCCACAATTCCACTTACCGTTTGAGCTGAAAAAGCAAAAGGAACAGCATTGAAAACTTGATCACTAACTTCCATAAAAGAAGAACAATTACCTGTTGTATTTACACCAACTTTTAATTTTTTTAAACCCGAAATCCAATTTACAGCTTTAAAATTAATAGCATAACCTCCCGTTTGATTTCCTAAGCCAATTACTAAATTAACCATACCCATTTCATCTGTAACAGCGCTAATAGTCTCTTTATATTCTAATTGCTGCGTTTCATCTTCAATACTAAATTGCAAACAAACTGACTGATTTATTAATGCTGTATTAGCAGGATTTATACCTGGTATTTTTTGAGCATTTGGATTCAAAATTAAGGCTTGATAGCTGATTCCATTTGTTTGTGAATGCGCAATGGTACTAACTATAAAAACTAATATTAAGTAGATTTTTTTCATAATAAGTTTTTTATAAAGGGAAATGAAGTCCAAATTGAATTTGATTTGTAATAAAGGCTAACTTCTCATCGGTAGGATGTGAAAATTTAAAGGCATTCGAAAAAGTATAACCTAAATTAACTAAACAATTATCATTTATAGGATATTTTAAATCTAAGCCAATACTGGGTTGAAAAAATAAACCTTTAAATTCTGGAAGTTTTTTTATATCATAAATAACGCCGTTAATCTCCTCCTTACCATCAATTATTGTTGCAAGATTTACTGCTCCTTTAAGTTCAACTGAAAGATTTTTTTGATTTTTAAAAAGAACATATCCAATACCATTTTTTAAGCCTATATAAGTAGTATTCCAAGAATAGGTTTGTACTTCATTTGTACTAAAACTATTAAATTGGTTTAAGGTAACACTGGCTTGATAACTGAACTTTTCTTTGAAATTTTCTTGATATCCAATTTCATAATTAGCTCCAATTTTACTTTTTAATTTCAAAATTTGATTTTCAGCGGAACTACTATAACTATAGGAAGTTAGATTTTTTCCAGCTTTAAAAAATATTTCTTGAGCAGATGCCAACTGACTTAAAACAAGCAAATTAAATAAAAGTAGTTTTGTTTTCATAATGATTTTTTAATGATTTTAACGTATTGATTAATTTCACTATTGGTAATTTTAACTAAATAAAGAGAGTTTGGTAACCCCGATAAATCTAATGTTAACATACCTTCCCTAACTTCTTTAAGTTGATTGAATAATAAACGACCACCAATATCAAATACAGTTATAGAAATTTCTTTGATAGGTTTAGAAAATTCAAAATTTATGCTAGTAATAAATGGATTAGGATAAGTAGTAACAACTAGATTTCCTTTTATGGGAACATCTATCAACAATTTTGCCCAATAATTCTGTTGAAAGCCTTGTATGATAATAAAATCACCCTTCAAATTTCCAATTACACTTTGTTGACCAACGGTTTGTTTGACAAGCATACCATTAGATAAAGTTGCAGATTTGCTTTGCGAAGAAATCATTTGATGATGCAATATTTGACCATAAAATGTAGAACTAAAAAGAAGTATTAAATATTTCATACAAATTAATTTAAGTCAATATTAAAATAAAATTAACACCTTTGTCGATAAAAAATGCTTTTAAACGAATATTTGATTAATTAGTAAAAACTTTTCAGTTATTAGTAACTCTTAAATTAGTTTTTAATGGTCAAAAAAAAGAATAAAGGAAAAATGATCTCCATAGAATCAATTTCTATTTGAAAGAAATATAGTGTTATTAAATACATTACATTTATTGTTTTCTGTAACGGCACATTTACTTTATAAATTAATAGAACAAGAAAATGTTAACAAGCTCACTTTTTATTGTAACGGGTATAATTGGTTTTACAACAGCCTTTCTAATTTTTAGAAACTACACTGTAAATAGAATGATGAATCCATATATCATTATTCTAATTCTTATTATTTCACTTCGCTTTTTATTCTCGGGATTGACCTATTTTATTTTTGAACCTTCTTTTAAAAGTACTTTTTCAAAATACTCTAATGCTTCGATTATAGTGATACCAATATGTTATCTCTATTTTAAAAATTTAGCACAAAATAAAAACAAAATTTATTCTAAAGATCTTTTGCATTTTATCTTTCCAATTGCTTTGTTATTGGTAATAAATAGTCAAGATCTAATTAATCTCGGAAGTCATTCCTTAGAAATAGTATTATATATTTTGTTTTTTATTTTTGCGATAACATATATATATTTATCTTTTTACGTTCTAAAAACAAAAATTTGGAGCAGAAGAGGAGAAATAAAAGTACTTCAAAAGCAAAATAAATTAATAAATAATTGGACCTTATTTCTATTTGTTGGTCTAATCTTAACGCTCATAAGACTTTTTATATCCGTTTGCGTAGAAATATATTCAAATGAAAGCATTAAGGGATTTTTGTATCAGTGGATCTCTGCATTAATTTGGGCTGTAATACTATTCAAAATTCTAATTTCTCCCGAAATTCTTTTTGGATACAATTTATTACATCAAAAGTTTAATGAGAATAAAAATAATAACTTAGCACTAAAAGATATTTGGAAAATCAATTCAGATATCGAACTTAGAAACTGCCAACATTCAATTCTTAAAGAAAAAATAGATTTAAATATAATGGTTTATATTTCTCAGATTGAAACAGTAGCACTACAGTTTGAGTTGTTTAGAAATGCCGATTTAAGTATTACAGATTTGTGTACAAACTTAAAAATACCAAAAAGCCACATTTCATATCTTTTTAAGTACCACTCTTTTCTGTCTTTTTCTGAATTTAAAAAATTAATCAGAATTCACGATGCCATTCATCTTATTGAATTAAATTTCCTTAGTAACAATACCTTAGAATCATTGTCGAAAAAAGTTGGTTTTACATCCTATAATCCCTTTTTTACTAGTTTCAAGGAAATAGCAGGAATGCCACCTTTAGAATATTATAAGCTCTATAAAAAAGAATTAGAAGCATAAAAAAAGGTTCAACCATACAGTTGAACCTTTTTTTATTAAAACTATAACTGCTTATTTCTTATAGAACTTTTTATACTTAGGATATGATAAAGCTCCTATAACGGTAATGGCTCCTAAAGAATACCAAATCCAATTAAGTGAATGTGCTTCTCCACTAGCATAAGAGTGCAAACCAACTAGATGGAAATTTACACCGTAATAAGTGAATAAAATAGATACAAAAGCAAACATGCTCATCAAGTTAAAGATCCATTTACCTCGTAATGCAGGAACAAACCTCATGTGTATTACAAAAGCATACACCATGATACTAATCAATGCCCAAGTCTCTTTTGGATCCCACCCCCAGTAACGTCCCCAACTTTCGTTGGCCCATTGTCCTCCTAAAAAGTTTCCTATTGTTAACATGATTAAACCAATAGTAAGTGCAAGTTCATTGATATAAGTAATCTCTTGAATGTTCAAATCCATTTTAGCTTTGTTTTTCTCATTCGTAAAGAAAATTAAAAGCAATGAAACAAATCCTAAAATCATTCCCAATGCAAATGGACCATAACTAGCTACAATAACTGCAACGTGTATCATTAACCAATATGAGTTAAGTACAGGTTGTAAATTAGCGATTTCAGGGTCAATCCAGTTCATGTATGCTGCAGCTAAAATCATTGCCGTAACAAATGCTGAAGACGCTACAGTAAGCTTCGATTTAATATCGAATGCTAAACCAAAAAACATCGTTGCCCATGCAACATATATAATAGATTCATATGCATTACTCCATGGCGCGTGTCCTGAAATATACCATCTCGCTATTAATCCTCCGGTGTGCAAAATAAATAATACAAGCACTACAATATGCATGAAATTAACTAAATAATTTAATGCTTTTCTTTCTTTAAATATCTTTAGAATAGTAAAAAACAGCATCAATATTGCAGCAAAAACATACCAATAAGGTAATTTTTGGAATACATCATACTTATTATACAAAACCTCTGAAGTAATTTTTTCTTCGCTGGGCCTTACTTTACTTCCAAAACGCTTTTGGAAACCATTGATACTTTCTAATAATTCATCAGCGGTTTTGTAATCATTAGAATTAGCTGCGTTAGCTAATGATCCAAAATACAATGGCAACACGTTTTTAGTATACGTTGCTTCCATTCCTTTTAATCCAGCCTCATTCAGCTCTAAAAACGAAACCCACTTGTTATTTTTATCTTCTGGAATTGGGAAAATCTTTAGGATTCTACCACTTAAAGCAGACTCCATTAAATTTACCTTTTTATCCGTTTCAATAAAATCTTTCTCAAATTGATTTGGATTCGCTGATTTGAATGCTTCTTCCAGATATTTAGAAAGTTTATAATTTCCTTTATCATCAAAAAATGATACAAATGGAGCAAATTCTGCATTTTTGTCAATTCCAATAATCTTTCGAATACTGTCATTTCCACTTTTGATATAAATAATCGGAATCTCTATCCAATAACTAGCATATTGTGTCATCGACATGAAAACTTGATCAGAGTTCATTCCCTTGTAGCTATTAGCATGGCTAACTTTTCTCAGTAATTCAGATGAAAAAGTATTAATAGGTTTCATTCTACCGCCTCCATCTTGAATTACAAGACGACCAAACTTTTCAGCATGCGCTTCTGGAACTTTAAATTTTGCAATTAAAGCTTGAAGCTCGTCTTGACTTAATGTTTTCTTCGAATGATTTTCATGTGTTGTTGCTGCAGCTTCTTCAGGTGCTGTGGCTGCTTCAGTATGTGCATGTCCTTCATGGTCGGCATGATCATGCGCAGGTTCTTGAGCAAAGCCACTAAAACATAACAATAACATTAAGAGTGTTAAAAGTTTAGCCTTTTTTATTTTAACAACATCTAGCTTTCTTTTAATATCTGCAAAGCGAGAATGCTTCGTAAACATAATAGCCATCATGGCAAAATATAATAAAAAGTAACCGATATAAGTTAAAGCTGTTCCCCAAAAATCATGATTTACAGATAAAATTGTTCCTTTTTCATCTGGGTCAAAGCCCGACTGGAAAAAGCGATATCCTTTATGATCTAATACATTATTCATATAGATATGAGCGTCAAATGGTTTTTCATCTTCGACAGTTACTTTACTTTCAAAAGAAGAATAACTTTTTTCTGTGCCCGGATATTTCTGCGCAATAAAATCATTCAATTTTACCTTAAATGGTAAAATGTAAGCTTTACTTCCGTAGAAAAAAGTATAGTCAATGTTCCCTATTTTTACCGTTTTAGAGTCTCCTATTTTACCTTTCGAACCAACTAACGTTACTATTTTTTCTTGACCTTCAGCCATTAACTTCACTGTTAAAGCGTCTTCATGAGTTTTAGCTTTGTAATCATTATCTGATTCATAATCCATAATACCTTTCACGGCTTCGTCCGGAAAAACAAAACGCATCTCGCCGATGGTGTATAAAGATCGCATCATTAACGGCTGTACATTGTCCTTTGTAACTGTTCCTTCTAGCTTGTCAGCCATTCGCATAAAGTTACCTTCAAAAGGAGTTTGAATCGTGTATGCACTTCCAGTGGTTGTAATATTTATCGCTCCATCAGTTGGTTTATTCAGTGCAAACAAAACATTATGTATATTTTGCACTTCACCTTCTTTTAGAAAATGTTCGTGACGTCCACCGTCGCCGGCTTCTACAATTTTCAAATATAAAATACCTTTTGCGTCAGGCTTGATATATTCCTTGGCACCCATAATAAAGTTCTCATACTCTACTTCAAACTTAGTATCTGCAAAATTTTCAGACATACTAAAATTATTGTTTGTAGCTGGAGAAAGCAAAACTTGCTTTTCAAAAACTCTACGCTTCATTTCGCCTTTATACTCTCCATCTGCAAAAACAGTTAGGAAAGTTTTATCAGAATAAATTTGGTTTTCCGAAGCGCCTTCGCGTATCGGCATCATGCCCTCATAGCTAATATAACGGGTTACGGCAGCACCCAAAATTATAAAGATGAAAGATAAATGGAGTATTAAAGTTGCCCACTTTTCTTTCTTCAATAATTGGTATCGTTTGATATTACCAATAAAATTGATGACAAAAAACAAATGAATAGCTTCAAACCACCATGCATTGTAAATTAAAATTTTCGCGGTATCTGTATTGTATTTACTTTCGATAAAAGTTCCAGTAGCCATCGCAACGGCATAGGATATAAATAAAAAAGCCATTAATCGTGTAGAAAACAAAAAAGAAAATATTTTTTTATCCATTTTTATGGGATTACGTTTTTTAAATTGCCACAAAAGTACTCAAAATTGTTGACTTCCATATTCTGACATTTGTTAATTTAAACCAAAATTAAGACTTCCATTAATAACTGTTATTCCATAATTTTAGTACCATTCACGAATTTTAAATAGAGTAATTTTCAATTAAAAATCTATCATTTTTTTTGCTAATTTTGGCGCATGGTCAAAATCATTATTATCGGTTCTGGAAATGTTGCACAGCATCTCATTTTCGCTTTCGAACAAGCAAAGAAAGAAGGTGGAACGATCGAACTAATTCAAGCTTTTACTCGAAAAAGAGAAACGCTTGTACATTTACTCGATTTTGATCGAATCGCTACTGAATTTAGTGATTTAGTAGAGGCCGATTTGTACATCGTTGCTGTTTCTGATGATGCAATATCTGAGGTGGTCTCACAACTTCCCTTTAAAAATAGATTAGTAGTTCACACCTCCGGAAGTGTTCCGCTGACTGCTTTGAATGAAGAAAATCGAAAAGGAGTTTTTTATCCATTGCAAACTTTTACTAAAAACAAATTAGTCGATTTCAGCAGCATTCCTATTTGTTTAGAAAGCGAAAACGCAACTGATTTCCAACTTTTAGACAAAGTTGCCAAATCAATTTCAAATTCTGTTTTTGCAATTAATACCGAGCAGCGAAAAGCATTGCATGTCGCAGCCGTTTTTGTCAATAATTTTACAAACCACCTTTATCAGATAGGAAATGAAATTTGTGATGAAAACCATGTGCCATTTGACATATTAAAACCTTTAATTGCCGAAACAGCTAACAAAATCATGATGCTTTCACCTATAGACGCGCAAACAGGCCCTGCTAAGCGCAATGATAAAGCAACTATTGATGCGCATGAGCAATTTATTTCGAATGAAAACCAACTAACTATCTACAAAATACTAACACAATCAATACAAGAAAATGGCAAAAAGTTATAAAGAAATAATGAACGACATCACAACCTTTATTTTTGATGTCGATGGTGTATTAACCGATAGTTCTGTTTTTGTAACCAATGAAGGTGACATTTTAAGAACAATGAATATTCGCGATGGTTATGCTATGAAAGCAGCTGTAGAAAGTGGTTACAATGTTTGCATTATCTCTGGCGGAAGCAACGAAGGCGTTCGCGTACGATTAAGAAATCTTGGCATAACAGATATTCATTTGGGCACCCCAGATAAAGTGGAAACCTTTGATGAGTATACTGATGTTTACAATATTAAACCAGAGCAAGTACTTTATATGGGTGATGATATTCCAGATTACCATGTGATGAAATTAGTTGGTTTACCAACTTGCCCGCAAGATGCAAGTCCAGAAATAAAGAATATTTCCAAGTATATTTCACATAAAAATGGTGGAAAAGGTGCCGCAAGAGATGTTATTGAACAAGTGATGAAAGCACAAGGAAAATGGATGGCTCATTTTAATGGAAAACACGATTAATTAAAGAGCAGTGTTTTGTGATCAGTTTCTAATTTATTGGTCAGTGGTCAGTTTGTATTGATAACTTGAAGAATAGTACTATTAACATTAATGCTTTAGCTCTAAGAAGTTAAGTACTCAAATTCTGAAAACTAATCATTGAACACTGAAAACTAACCACTGAAGACTGAAGACTGACCACTGAAGACTGACCACTGAAGACTGACCACTGAACACTACTAAATGAAATTCCTAAAACTAATTCGATATCAAAACTTATTAATGCTTGCTTTTATGCAGCTTGTTTTTAGATATGGATTTTTTAAAATGCAGAACATTCAGTTAGCATTATCTGATTTACAGTATGGGCTAATGGTTTTGTCTACCGTTTTGATAGCCGCGGGTGGTTACGCTATTAATAACATATATGATCAAGAAACAGACAACTATAATAAACCGGAAGATGTTATCGTTGGAAAATCAATTTCAGAAACCACAGCATATAATATTTATATCGCCGTTACTGTAATTGGAGTCAGCTTAGGATTTTATTTATCGAATGTTATTGAAAAACCAGGCTTTGCCGCTATTTTTATATTAATCGCTGCTACATTATATTTATACGCGACAAGTTTAAAGCAAATGATGTTAGTAGGGAATATAGTTGTAGCTATTCTACTTTCATTTAGCATAATTATCGTAGGAATATTTGATTTATATCCTGCAACGATTGCTTCCAATCAACAAGAGATGAGATTGTATTTTTCAATTCTACTTGACTATGCAATTTTTGCTTTTATCATTAATTTAAATAGGGAAATAGTTAAAGATATTGAGGATATAGATGGAGATTGCAATCAGTCAATGAACACAGTAGCAGTTGCGATAGGAAAGTCAAAAACTGTAAAACTAGTTTTCATCCTGAGTTTCATCCCTCTAATAACTCTTATTTATTACCTTAATAGATATTTATTAGACTTATTTTTTCTAAGTATCTATCTGTTACTTTTTGTTTGTGGTCCACTACTCTACTTTACAATTAAAATTATCAGCGCAAAATCTAAAAAAGATTTTCATTCACTCAGTACAGTTTTAAAATACATACTTTTTTTCGGAATTTTGTCTGTCGTAGCCATTACTTTAAATATGAAATACAATGCTTAAAAATAAATTAAAGAAATACCGTTTAATTCTTGCTTCGGGCTCACCGCGTCGCCAACAATTTTTTACAGATTTAGATTTGGATTTTGAAATCCGATTGAAAGAAATTGAAGAAATTTATCCGTTAGAACTCCAGGCAGAAGAAATAACAAACTTTTTAGCAGAATTAAAATCGAGCGCTTTTGAAGGAGAACTAAAAGATGGCGAAATTTTAGTTACTAGCGACACTATTGTTTGGCATAACAATAAAGCTTTGGGTAAACCCAAAGATAAAAAAGATGCTTACGAAATTTTAAAATCACTATCTAATAGCACGCACGAAGTTATTACTTCAGTATGTTTCAAAACAAATCAAAAAATTGATTTACTTCATGAAGTCACAAAAGTGACTTTTAACGAACTGAACGATGAAGCTATTTATTATTACCTAGAAAATTTTAAGCCGTACGATAAGGCAGGATCTTATGGAATTCAGGAGTGGATTGGTTTTATAGGCGTTTCAAAAATAGAAGGTTCCTATGCTAACGTTATGGGAATGCCAACTGATAAAGTATACGAATATTTATCTAAATTAACATAATATGGAGATTTTAGCATTACAAGAATACTCAAAGGAATTGATCGCCAGTGCAATTTTATTAGTGACGCTTCTTTTCTTTAGAACGGCAACAACAAAACTCGTACGACGTTACGCTAAAACAAACCAAACACTCGAGCATAGAACTAATTTAGTTGTCAAGTATATGCACTTGTTTTTATATATTTTGGCAGCTATCGCGCTAATAATTATTTGGGGTGTTCAAACTAAAGATATTATTTTAGCATTTTCGTCTGTAACTACAGTTGTGGGTGTGGCATTAATTGCTCAATGGTCCATACTGAGTAATATAACTGCTGGCATTATTTTATTTTTCTCCTTTCCATTTAAAATAGGCGACGTAATTAAAATTCATGATAAAGATTTTCCAATTATTGCAGAGATTGTGGATATTAGTGCCTTTCATGTTTTTTTAAAGACATATGATGGTGAGCAAATAATTTATCCAAATAATCTACTTTTACAAAAAGGTATTTCGATTTTAAAAGATCATTTTAAGGATAAGGAATTTGTGGATTAATACTCAGATCGAATACTATAATCGTGCTAGTTAAATATAAAGTACGGCTGACTTAAAATGTAGTGGATCCATTTTAAATATATATGTGATTAACATCTAAAACTATCAAGTACTAACATCGATTTTTAATTCACTTTGTTTTGTAAAATTTCGTACTTTATACAACTGTTAGCAAAGTGTTAATTATATAAGTATTGGGCGAAAATATATAATGCTTGTCTTTTGATTTAATCACATATTTGTCAATTGATAACAACTGAAAATTAGTTCGTTTTAACGAAACACAAAACTACAATGGACGAGAACTTGAAACTACCGTTTTATGCTAAATTGACTCTAGTTTTACTAGGATTAATTTCACTGACTTTTATATTTTATATCGCACAAGATATATTGATACCAGTGATGATGTCCTTTTTGTTTGCCATATTACTTTATCCTGTCGTTCAGTTTTTCAAATCAAAAATTCGTTTACCACATGTGATAGCAGTTATGTTAGCGGTCGTGATATTCGTATTAGTTTTTATTGGACTTTTTGTTTTTTTATCTTTCCAAATTAGTGATTTCGTCAACGATTTTGATAAGATTGAACGCAATTTTAATATTCATCTTAATAGCATACAAGGCTTTATAAGAGATAATTTCCATTTAAGTTCTAGCGAACAGAAGAAATACATTGACACAGCCACTGAAGATTCTATGGCAAAAGGTAAAGAAATGATAGGCAGTACGTTGATGTCATTCACAGACACTCTTGTAAACTTGACTTTAATACCTATTTATACTTTTTTAATTCTTTTATATAGAACTCACTTTTTACTTTTTTTATCTAAATTAATTAAAAAAGAAAATCACGAACAATTAAAAAATATATTGACAAACATAAGAGTAGCAATCAATAGCTACATTGTTGGACTTATAATTGAAACAGTTTTGATCGCAATCATGACTACCGCTGGTTTCATGTTAATTGGTTTAAAGTATGCTGTATTACTAGGAATTGTTACTGGAATACTAAATCTTATACCGTACATAGGAATTCTTTTTGCTGGATTACTTAGTATTTTAGCATCACTTACTGGCTCGCCAGATCTCTCAATAATTATAGGTGTGATTGTGATCACGATAGTCGTTCAGTTAATTGACAACAACATTCTTGTCCCAATAATCGTAAGTTCAAAAGTAGAAATCAATGCCTTTATTTCAATCATTGGAATTATTATAGGCGGAGCAATTGCAGGAGTTTCGGGAATGTTTTTGGCATTACCTATAATAGCAATCTTGAAAGTTATTTTTGATCGCGTAGAATCATTAGAACCTTGGGGTTATTTAATGGGAGACCATCTTCCCAGAACGTACACTTGGCGTAAAATTAAGTTGCCACTTTTTGATGAAGAGCAACAAAGTGAAGTTAACTTTATAAAAGCTGATGTTATAGTTCCAGTTTTTACTGAAACTACGACTGAAAATAATCCTGATAGAACGGATCAATAATTTTCTAGGAATTATAGATAGTTACTCTGACCGTAAAGAACTTTTTTTTCTACTTATTATATTATTTTTGAGTTTATAATTAGACTATGCAAAATAAAATAAATTTCTTTTTCCTTGTAATTCTCCTCAGTTGTTTCCAAGTATCTTTTGCCCAGGAAACAGCTGCAAAGAAGGATACGTCTAAAGTTTACGACAACATTAAAAACTATTCAAAAAAGAATAAGTTTACAAAGTTGATGCATAAGCTCGTATTTAGATCTCCTAATTTAAACAAGAAAGCACTTCAAGATATTCAAAAAGATTACACCAAATTTGACGGTAAGATTATTAGAAATATAAATATCATTACGTTAGATCCTTTTGGATATTCAGAAATTGATACCTTAAGAAAACCTAAAAATTGGGCTGAAAGAACTGGTAATAAAGCACACCTAAAAACAAAAAGATTTGCAATAATGAATTTGTTGCTAATTAAAAAGAATGAGCGTTTTGATTCCTATTTAGTTAAAGAGTCAGAACGTTTAGTGAGATCGCAACGCTATATTAATCGTGTAGATATTGCACCTGACTTAATAAACAACAATAAAGATTCTGTAGATATTACAATACGCGTTTTAGATTCTTGGAGCCTTATTCCTAAAGGTTCTGTTTCTAGTTCGAAAGTAAATCTAAAAATTATAGAGCGTAATATTTTAGGAACAGGTCACCAATTAGAAAATCAATTTAAAAATAGATTTAGTGACGGTAAAAGTGCTTACAATGTTGCTTACACCGTACCAAATATTAAAAATACTTTCATTAGCACTAAAATAAGTTACCAAATAGATTTAGATAATTATTACGGTAAAAGTATTGCTATTGATCGACCATTTTATTCACCGCTCACAAAATGGGCAGGAGGAATTTACTTAGATCAGCAATTTAGAAAGGACAGTTTACAAGATTCGAATTCAGTTTATGCTTTCCAGAACTTTAAATATAGTACACATGACGTTTGGGCTGGACATGCTTTTAAACTTTTTAAAGGAAACACCGAGAGAGAACGAACTACGAATTTAATTACGTCAGCGCGCTTTTTAAATGTTAAGTATCTAGAAAGTCCGACGTTCGAATATGATAATACCGACTTTTATTCAAGCGAAAAATTGGCATTAATAGGTATTGGTATTTCTTCTCGTAAATTTATTAGAGATCGTTATATATTTCAAAACGGAACAATTGAGGATGTACCTATTGGTAAAATATACGGCTTGACTGGAGGTTATCAATATAAAAATAACAAAGATCGATACTATTTAGGAGCCAGAGCAGCTTTTGGTAACTTCTATTCATGGGGTTTCTTAAGTGCAAATTTTGAATTTGGTAGTTTTTTCGAAAAGTCAAATGCTGAGCAAACTGCTTTTTCTTTTCAAGCTAATTATTTCACAAATTTAATGACAGTAGGTAGATGGAAACTAAGGCAGTTTGTAAAACCACAGCTTGTTCTGGGTTCAAATCGTGTAGAAATAATGGGCGATCAAGTATCTATCAATGACGATTATGGTTTAAATGGATTCAAAATGGCCGAATACGGAACTAAGAAGGCTATTTTAACTTCGCAAACCCAGTTTTATTCTCCTTGGGATTTATGGGGTTTCCGAATTAATCCTTATTTCAACTACTCAATTGCTATGTTGGGAACGGCAACGAGAGGAATATTACAAAGTAAAGCGTATTCTAAAGTGGGTATAGGCGTTATAATAAATAATGATTATTTAGTATTTAGTTCGTTCCAAATTTCACTTAGCTACTACCCTTCAATTCCGGGTGATGGAAAAAATGTTTTTAAAACCAATTCATTTGAAACCACAGATTTTGGTTTTCAAGATTTCGAATTGGCAAAACCACGAACTGTTATCTATAAGTAATAGATTAAATTTTTAAATAGCAGACAATTAAACTAATAAAAAACTATTTTACGTTTTAATTATAAAATGTAAATTATATAACGAAATCCCTTAATTATATAAAAAATATTAAATTATTATTAACTACTTTTATGTGATTAAAATTCATAATTAAAACCCAAAACAAATGAAAAAAGTTACCTTTTATTTAATGATGATGGTATTATCATTAGGTGTTATTCCAACTCAAGTATTTGCAGCTGAAAAAAACCCTACTTCTATTAGTAATACTCCGAAGGAGGTTCCTGCAGAAGTTAAGGTAATGCTTAATCGTCTGGAAGAAATTAAGGCTATGGATAAGTCTTCTTTGAATTCAGCAGAAAGAAAAGAGTTGCGTAAAGAAGTACGCACTATTAAAGCAGACTTGAAATCATCAGGAAATGGTGTTTATTTATCTATTGGTGCGATTATTATAATTGTTTTATTATTGATTTTGTTACTATAATCGGAAAACAAATGCATAAAAAAAAGGAAATGATAAATCATTTCCTTTTTTTTATGCATTATTTTCTGTGTTAATAATTTACTAGCTCTCGAACTGATTTAAACTAAAATTCGATTTTTAATTATTAGTCACTATAATTTAACATGGCATGGTTATTGGCTTTGCAGTAGAATAAGAAAACAAAATTATTAATCAAAAAATATAAGAAATGAAAACAATAAAATTATTAGTACTAGGTGTACTATTTATAGCAGGAGCTAATTTAGCGCAAGCACAAGTATCTGTAAATGTAAATCTTGGTGCTCCTCCAGCTTGGGGTCCTGCAGGATATTCGGCAGTAGATTATTATTATTTACCCGACGTTGAATCATACTATGATGTAAAGAATTCCCAGTTTATTTACCTTGGAAATGGAAAATGGATTCGTGCCAAAAATTTACCTACTCGTTATAGAAATTATGATTTGTACAGCGGCTACAAAGTTGTTCTAAATGACTATCATGGTAGAACTCCTTACAATCACTTTAAAAATCATAAAGTGAAATATTACAAAGGATACAAAGGTAAACCACAAAAAAATATTGGTTATTACCGCGGACACAAAAGTAAAGCGCATAAAAATAGCGATTACAATAAAAACAAGAATAAAAGTTATGAGAAAGGAAAAAAAAATCATGACAAACACAAAAATTAAATCTAAAATACTACGCACAAAATGAGAACCTTAGCTTAAGGTTCTTTTTTTTTACAATCTAATATTTGTTTTATAGTTCTTAAAAAAATGTTAATTCTACCACCTTGGCATGCTTGTTGAAAAGTAAAAATAGATATATCGTTTTGCTAAAATAAGTTTCCCCATTAAAATAAAGAAAGATGAAAACATTAAAACTAATCGCCTTAGGAATTATCCTTTTTGCCTCAAGTACAATTCAAGCACAATTTTCAGTAAACGTTAACATTGGTAGAGCTCCAGCATGGGCTCCCGTTGGTTATGCCGATGCAGATTACTATTATTTACCAGATGTTGAAGCCTATTATGATGTACGCGCTACACAATTTATCTACTACGGAAATGGTAGATGGATGCGCTCAAGATACCTTCCTGGACAATATAGAAATTACGATTTATACGGTGGATATAAAGTAGTATTAAATGACTATCGCGGATCAAGACCTTATAATAATTTTAGAAATCATAAAGTAAAATATTATAAAGGTTATAGAGGTAATGATTATAGACATAACGGATATAATAATAACCGTCGAGTTTATGTAAGCAATAGACATGACAACAGAAAAAGATACGATCACGACGATAGAAAATACAAAAAACATGGAAATTATAAAAGAAAAGATAATGATCATGATAAACGCAGAGGTCACCACGATAGAGACTAATTTTTAAAGTTATTTTATTAAAATAAATAGAGAGAAAGCTAATTATAGTTTTCTCTCTTTTTATTTTAATTCATTTCAAAATAATAAAGAAATTAAAAAAGATTTCTAAAAAAAACATTTAATACTTACATTTGAAGCTATTGCAAACTAAATTTTAAATAATGCCGAAAAAACAAATTCTTACGTTCACAGCGTTCCTTTTATGTTTACACATTACAGTTGCACAAAATCCTAAAAAACTTAATTCAGTTGAGATATTCAATAAGATCGAGAAGCTTAACTTTCTTGGTTCGGTATTATATATTGCAGCGCATCCAGATGATGAAAATACTAGATTAATTTCATATTTATCGAATGAACAAAAAGCTAGAACAGGCTATTTGTCACTAACTCGTGGCGATGGAGGACAAAACCTTATAGGAACTCAATTAAGAGAATTATTAGGAGTTATCAGAACTCAAGAACTTATCGAAGCTCGAAAAATAGATGGCGGAGAGCAATTTTTCTCAAGAGCAAATGATTTTGGTTTTTCTAAAAACCCAACAGAAACCTTGCGAATTTGGGATAAGGAAAAAGTTTTAGCTGACGTTATTTGGGCTATTAGAAAATTTCAACCCGATGTTATTGTAAATCGTTTTGATCATCGCTCACCGGGAACAACTCACGGACATCATACTGCATCTGCTATGTTGAGTGTCGAAAGTTTTAACTTAGCTAATAATCCAACTATTTTTCCTGACCAACTTAAATTTGTAAAGCCTTGGCAAAGTAAACGCCAATTTTTTAATAGTTCCTGGTGGTTTTATGGAAGCATAGAAAAATTTAATGCAGCTGACAAAACCAACCTAATCGCTATAGAAACAGGAGTATATTATCCTGCAATTGGAAAATCAAATCAAGAAATTGCGGCATTAAGTAGAAGTCGTCATCAATCACAGGGCTTTGGCTCAACAGGAGTGCGAGGCGAAGAAACTGAATATTTAGAATTTATAAACGGTGATGCATTAAAAGATAAAAAATCACTTTTTGAAGGAATTGATACCTCTTGGAATCGTGTAAAAGGAGGAAAACCGATTGGCGATTTATTGACAAAGGTTGCAAAAGAATATGATTTCAAAAATCCCTCAGAAAGCATTCCGAATTTGGCGAAAGCCTACTCAATGATTCAAGCATTAGATGAAAATCATTGGGCTCCATTAAAATTAGCAGAGATCAAAGAAGCTATTGCTTCATGCGCTGGCTTGTATCTTGAAGCGGTCGCTCAAATTCAAGAAGCAACACCAGGAAGCACTATTAAAGTGAAAATTGAAGCTATTAATAGAAGTTCTAATTCCATTGAATTAACAAGTATAACTTCATTGCCAAACAATAGTACTACAACACAGAATCGCGATTTAAAAAATAATATTGTAAATAATATTAGCTTGGATTTAAAATTGCCCGAGTCTCTAAATTATACACAACCGTATTGGCTAAAAGATAATGCAACGGTGGGAATGTACACTGTAAATGATCAAGAAAATATTGGGGTTCCAGACATAATTCGTGATGTAAAAGTAGTTTTTAAATTAAAAATAAACGGAATAGCAATTCCTTATGAGCGTACCGTAATTTACAAGTATAATGATGATGTAAAAGGAGAAGTATACAATTACCTTGATATTGTACCTCAAGTCACAACTTCAATCGAAAATAAAGTTTTACTTTTTACAGATAATATAGCTAAAACTGTGGTCGTAAAAATCAAATCAGGTAAAGAAGATGTCAAAGGAAATTTACAATTAGAGTTACCAAAAAACTGGCAAGTCTCTCCTCAATCTATTCCTTTTACGATTGCTAAAAAGGGAACAGAACAAATCGTTTCTTTTCAAGTAACTCCGCCGCTTTCAGCGGATGAAGCTGTATTGAAAAGTGTCGCTGTTATCGATAATAAAAGATTTGATAAAGAACAAATTTTCATCAATTACGACCATATTACGAAGCAGCAAGTTTTACAATCAGCAGAGTCTAAATTGATAAGAACTGATCTAAAGACCAATAATGAACGTATTGCTTATATTATGGGAGCTGGCGATGAAGTTCCAAATAGTCTTCGTCAAATGGGCTACACGGTGACATTAATAAAAGCAGACGAAATTACCGCGCAGCAATTAGAAAACTTTGATGTTGTTATTACTGGCGTACGCGCTTACAATACTATTAACGCTTTAACTTTTAAACAAAATATTCTTTTTGATTTTGTGAAATCAGGGAAAACTATGGTGGTACAATACAACACTAATGGAGATTTAGTCACTGATAATATTGCTCCTTATCCATTAAAACTATCTAAAGATCGAGTTACTGAAGAAGATGCAGAAGTTAGATTTTTAGCGCCTAATCACACTGTCTTAAATTTCCCTAACAAAATTACTACTGCAGATTTCAAAGGTTGGAAACAAGAGCAGGGACTTTATTATCCTAATGAATTCGACAAGGCCTTCACTCCTATTCTTTCTTCAAATGATACGGCTGAAACACCTAAAAATGGCGCATTACTTATTGCTCAATACGGAAAAGGGAATTATGTTTACACGGGCTTAAGTTTTTTTAGAGAACTTCCTGAAGGAGTTACAGGAGCATATAAATTACTAGCTAACATTATTTCGCTTTCTTCCGTGGAGAAAGATTCGAAATCAAACACCAAGAAATAATAAAATAAGATGGAACCAAAAAAATTAAAAACCTGGAAAAAAAACTATACATGGGTGCTGGTGGCTAATGCTATCTATATCATGTTTTTTTATTTTATAATGAAATTATACTCTTAAATTATGCAGTTATTTGATTGGATTATACTTATCGTTACTTTATTATTTATTGTAATTTACGGTGCGTGGAAAACTAAAGGAAGTAAGAATGTTGAGGACTTTATTTTAGGTAACAATGAAACACCTTGGCACGTTGTGGGACTCTCTGTGATGGCTACACAAGCAAGTGCAATTACGTTTCTTTCTACTCCGGGACAAGCATACCACGACGGAATGGGGTTTGTTCAATTTTATTTTGGACTTCCTATAGCGATGGTAGTTATTTGCGTAACTTTTATTCCGCTGTATCATAAATACAAAGTGTATACCGCCTACGAATATCTTGAGAAACGATTTGACTTAAAAACAAGATCTCTTGCCGCCATTCTGTTCTTGTTTCAAAGAGGATTGGGAACTGGATTAACCATTTACGCTCCCGCCATTATTTTGTCAGCAATCTTAGGTTGGAATCTTACTTATATGAATATCGTAATAGGAGTTTTAGTAATTATCTATACATTTTCAGGAGGAACGAAGGCGGTAAATGTTACCCAAAAACAGCAAATGTTTGTAATCATGTCCGGGATGTTTATTACTTTTTTCTTGATATTACATTATCTACCTAATGATATGACTTTTACAAGCGCCCTTCATATTGCTGGTGCAAATGACAAAATGAATATTGTAAATTTCTCTTTTGATCCAGAAGAAAAATATACTTTTTGGAGTGGTATAACAGGTGGTTTTTTCTTGGCTTTAGCCTATTTCGGAACAGATCAATCGCAAGTGGGACGATACCTTTCTGGTAGATCGGTAAAGGAAAGCCAAATGGGATTGATTATGAACGGACTTTTAAAAGTACCAATGCAGTTCTTTATTTTACTAACTGGAGTAATGGTTTTTGTTTTTTTCCAATTCAATCCTGTACCATTAAATTTCAATCCTAACAATAAAGCGATGATTGAGAAATCAGCTTTTAAGGGCGAATATAATGATTTAGAAAAAAAGCTTGACGATCTGTCTGAAGATAAAAAAGTCATCAATTTATTGTACATCGATCAATTGAACCAAGATTATGACAATCCAATTCTTCGAAAAGAGTTGGTTGCCTTATCGAATAAAGAAAAAGATTTACGCGATCGCGCGAAAGAAATTATTCTAAAAGCTGACAGTAACAGTGAAACTAACGACAAGGATTACGTGTTTTTTCACTTTATTTTAAATTATTTACCACGAGGTCTTATTGGATTATTGCTAGCAGTAATTATATCAGCTGCGATGTCTTCCACAGCATCTGGATTAAATGCCCTTGCTTCCACAACAGCAATTGATATCTATAAAAGAAATGTAAAGGGAGAAAAATCAGATCGTCACTACTTGTACGCTACTAAATTTTTCACGTTGTTATGGGGAGTTATTGCAATTCTATTTGCTTGTGTAGGAACTTTGTTCGAAAATTTAATACAGTTAGTAAATATAATTGGTTCCATATTCTACGGAACTGTACTTGGAATTTTCTTAGTTGGCTTCTATCTAAAAAATGTACAGTCCAAAGCTATATTTTACAGCGCTTTAATAAGTCAATCTACAATATTCATCATCTATTACTATGCGATTTATATTTATCCAAGCGGACAAGAAAAACTAGGTTACTTATGGTTGAACTTTATAGGTGCGACTTTGACAATAGTTATTTCGCTACTGCTACAATGGACAATTTTCAGAAAGCAAAAAGCTAATCTACTAGACCCAAATGTTATCTAAAAATAGCTTTTCTAACATACAATAATTAAACCGCAGATTCACATACAGTAAGTATTGAATCTGCGGTTCTTTTTTGGAATAGCTTGTGGTCTAGAATTATGCATGATTAAGCTGATTAGCTCAAAGTTCTAAGAATACTAGTATTATACTTTAATTTAATAAAATAGTACTATTCCAACTTAAATTAAAAAGCTGCAACTATTTAAATAGCTAATTTAATTTGGGACAAAAGATTGCAGTTGTAATATGATCTAACTTGGAAATTATCTTATTATGGCATTAAACTAAATTTTATATCAAAATCTTATTGTCTTTCAATCGAAGTACGTTAAAAAAAATCCCGTCTAGAATAGTATCTAGACGGGATTTTAATTGTGGTAAACTAAATATCTTAGTTTTTATTCCACTCAGCGATGCTGTCTTTGTTCATTTTAACGTAATCTTGATTCTTTGCTGCTTCAGCTGCTGCAAGTGAAGCTTTAGCAGTATCAATAGCACCTTTTTTATCACCAGCTTTTGCTTGAATCAACGACTTCAATCTTGTATACCAAAAAGGTTTATCTTTTGTCATATCCAATGATTTGTTTACATACTCTAAAGCTTTTGTATTATCTCCGTTCGATTGAAACAAAAATTGTGCTGCAGAAAAATAATCAGCAGAAGCAGGACCTGATAATGCTTTATCAATATTAGCTGTTGCTTTTTGTTGTGTTGGAACTTCAAATTTTAAAGCAGCATATGAATTCTCCCAAGAGATTTCTAAAAATGCAAAGTTGTTATCTAAACCGCTTATTCCAATAGTAAATGTCTCTACACTTTTATTTAAAGTTTCTGGTTTAACAGTTGCTTTTAGTGCTATATTTTCTTCTTTCCATTCTTCTGGATTACCCCAGTTATCGGTAGTTTTATAGAAAATTATATCCCAACTTTCAATTTTCGGAATTGTATATACTGAGTACTTCCCTTTTTTCAAAGGTTTACCATCTATAATTACATTATCACTAAAAGATATTGTTGTGTTTTCATTTGCTCCTGTTCTCCATACTTTTCCAAAAGGAATTAAATTACCAAAAACTGCTCTACCTCTAGCGCTAGGTCTTGAATAATTAATTTCAACATCAGTCAATCCTACTGATTGATTTATTGTTGCTTTTGGGCTCGATTGAGGCGTTTGAATTTGAGCTTCAGCTGCAAAATTTGCTAAAAATACAGCTAAGACAATAATTATTTTTTTCATAGTTCTTGGTTTTTTTTTAATGATTGGCAAAATTACAACTTCGCTTATTCATATTTGTTAAATACTTCTTAATTTAGAATGAATATTCGTTACTGTATTGAAATCTAATTCATTAAAGTGATTTACAATCAGGTCCGCTTGAGTTAGATCTTGCGCTTCAGAATGAATGCTATTATAACCCACGCAGAAAATTCCAGCTGCCTTAGCCGCTTTAATTCCGTTAGTGCTGTCTTCGATAACAATACAATTCATTTTTGGAGCAATTGATAAGGTAACTGCGTGCTCGAAAATAGCGGGATCAGGTTTCGATTTTGGAAAATCTTCACCGCTGACTAAATGAGTAAAATAATCATATAACTTAAATCTACTGAAAACACGTTCGATCGTAACTTTTGATGCCGACGAAGCTAAAATCAATTGCATTCCATTTTTGTGCAAATCTATAATCAATTGCTCTACGCCTTCGAGTAATTCTAAATCTTCCTTATTGTCAAAAGCATCATTGAAAATAGTTCGTTTGCGCTGAATTAAATCTTCAACTTCTTGCTCGATTGTGAAAACTTCCTTTAATCTTTGAAATGTATTTCTTGTCGAAAAACCAGTGTACGAAGTATACATTTCTTCGGTTACATCAATGTTCAACTCTTGAAATTGTTTGAAATATGCATAACGGTGGACGGGTTCTGTATCTACAATTACACCATCCATATCAAAAATTACAGTTTGTATCATTTTATATTTGCCACGAAGGCGCTAAGACACGAAGTCTTTTTTAATTAATTTCTAATTCTTGTGCAAGTTCTTTTTTGCCAGAAGAGGCTAAGGAAAAAAGTGTTTTTTTTTTACTATTAGCTAATAAAAAAAATCAGAACACTAAATACTAAATAAATTGAACACTGATTACTCAATACTGAATACTGAACACTGACCACTGTTCACTGATCACTGATCACTCCTTCTTTAATAAATATCTAATAACTGTTTCTGCTGCATATAAACCAAACAATCCCGGCATATAGCTATTAGTTCCGTAGAACGATCTTTTATAATTAGACCCGTCGGTCATTTTTAAACTAGCCTCGTCTTGGATTTCTGACGAAAAAACAACTTTTAATTTATCAATTTTGACTTCTTTTAAACGTCGGCGGATTGTTTTTGCCAAAAAGCAATTTACAGTATTACTGATATCTGTAACCTTTACTTTTGCAGCTTCCAGTTTACCACCAGCACCCATACAACTAATAATTTTTACTCTTTTGCGCTTTGCACCAATAATTAAATTCAATTTAGGAGTTACACTATCAATGCAATCCAAAACATAATCAAATTCGTCACTTACAATTTCGAATGCACGTTCTGGAGAGAGAAATTCCTCTACTCTCGTTAGTTTCAGCTCAGGATTAATATCCATTAAGCGATCTCCAACTAATTTTATTTTTGACTGACCAACGGTTGAATGCAAGGCAGGCAATTGTCTATTTATATTGGTAATATCAACCACATCACCATCAACAATTGTCATTGCTCCCACTCCTGCTCTAACTAAAAACTCCGCTGCAAAAGAGCCAACGCCACCTAAACCGACAACCAAAACGTTTGCTTTTTGTAAATTATCTAAACCTTCTTTTTTAAATAGAAGTTCACTTCTCTCCATCCATTCTGCCATTCTACACTACTTGTTTACTATTCCCGTAAGAATATTTTATTTTTAATTTTTTCTATTTTCTCTTGAATACTGTTTCGAAATTTCTCTTAATAATTTCTTGCATTTCAGTCATTGAGATTCCTTTTATATTTGAAGCCAACTCGTAAACAGTTTCAATACCTTTATCGATAGTATCCGTTTCGAGAAAAATGTGGTTTTCTGGAATTTTTTTGAAAACTTCTTCCAGTCCAGTGCCAAGACTGGCAGATTGTACTAGATATTTACCAAAGGAAAGATAAAAACCACTGCCTATTAATTGAGTCGCAATTTGTTGGTTTTTAGAAAATCCGTGAATAATTAACGGAACTGAAATATTAAGCCGCTTCTTAATTTCTATCACTTCTTGAAACGCGGCAACACAATGTATTACAACTGGCTTACTATATTTTTGCGCTAAAAGCAATTGTCGCTCAAAAACCATTTGTTGCAATTCGAAAGGAGCATCAATTCGTTTGTCTAATCCACACTCTCCTATTGCGAGACAATTTTCATTTTGTAATTTACTTTCGATAATTACCAAATCTACCTCCAAAGATTCTTCGTTGATGTACCAAGGATGAATCCCAATAGAGTAAAAAGGAATATCTCTATTAAATTCTTGAGGATATTGATTTACTAATTCCACTACTTCAGCTCGATTATTTCCTTGATGAGTATGTAAATTAAAGAAATCCATTAATTATGAAATTTTTTAACACCTGCTTTTATTTCGATATTTAGATCATTCTCTAATGGAACAATTGGGCAGGAATATTTATGATTGTAAGCGCAATATGGATTATATGAAGTGTTGAAATCAATGGCAATTGTTTTGCCTTTTGGAATTTTCAAATCAATATATTTTCCACCTATATAACTATCGTTACCGCAAGTAAGATCTGAAAAAGGTAGAAACAAATGATCTTTATAATTCTCTTGTTTTGAAAGTGCAATGTTCTTATAAACATTTAATTTAAAATCAGAACCATTAATTTTAAAATACACTTCTCCATATTTCACATAAATTGGTTTTCTATCAGTGGAAGTTTTCATTTCGAATGGCTTTTCTTTTTTAGTTCGCACGAACTTTGCCACCACATAAAATGTTTCATTTGCGGGGTAAAAATCTAATGATTTAAATGTCGCTAAATCCTCAGCCATCAGCGGACTAGTTTTAGAATCCGCATACTCGGCATTTAATTCGTTTTGAAATTTTATAACATCAGCAGTGTCGAATTGCTGTTGGCCAAAACCAAAATGAAATTGAACTAAAAAAATAAAAATTGATACTATTCTCATGTGACTATTTTGATACAAAAATAGCGTAAAAGTTAGAAAGGAACAATTTTAATATTTTCTTGTACTACATCACGATAAGGTAAACATACAGTTCAAAATATAAACAATATCATATGCTTAATAAGATAAGTAGGGAACGAAGATAAAACGGATTAAGCAGATAAACACAGATTTAAAGAATCTAAATATTTACATTTTTTTAGTCAATGAGCATAAGTACGGCTTTACTATTGATCGTTATTTATAAACAAAATAGTCTAATTTACAGTAAACCCTAGCCCAGATAGCAGCAAAAATCCTTTTATTTTTTTTGGATTTGCGAGGAACGAAGCAATCTAAAAAAAGAAAAGATTGTAGCGAATAGCTGGAAATAGCTACAAAAAAACATTGTAAATTTGCGTCATACAAAATTTACTTATGCTTAAAACAGCTTTTAGTCGCTACATCAATAATTACCGAGGATTTTCAAGAGAGATATGGATTTTGACTCTTATCACATTTATAAATCGTGCGGGAACGATGGTTTTGCCTTTTTTATCTAAATATTTAAAGGAAGATTTGAGCTTCTCATATGAGCAAGTAGGATGGATTATGGTCTGTTTTGGATCCGGTTCGATGTTAGGTTCGTGGCTTGGTGGTAAATTATCTGATAAAATAGGATTCTATAAAATCATGGTTTTTAGTTTATTAACCAGTGGATTGCTTTTATATGCGGTGCAATATGTGCGCACTTTTTGGGGATTGTGTTTTGCCATGTTCTTCATTATGACAGTCGCGGACATGTTTCGTCCCGCAATGTTTGTCTCATTAGGGACTTACGCTAAACCTGAAAATCGCACGAGAGCACTGACTTTAGTTCGTTTAGCAGTCAATTTAGGGTTCACTACAGGACCCGCTTTGGGTGGTTTAATTATCATGAATTTAGGATATAGTGGTTTGTTTTGGGTCGATGGAACTTCATGTATTGTATCTATATTAATTTTCACAGTGCTTGTAAAAGAGCGCAAAGTTCCAGCAGATTTGGCAGTAAACAACGCCGAAAACGAAATTCCCGCATCTGTATTTAAAGATAAAATATTCTGGATATTTCTATTTATTTGTTTTGTTACAGCTATGCTTTTCTTTCAACTTTTCACCACATTACCGCTCTATCACAATGAAAAATTTGGTTTAAGCGAACTTCAAAGTGGACTTTTACTATCATTAAATGGTCTAATTATTTTCTTTCTCGAAATGCCAATTGTCAGCGCTAGCCAACGAAAAGGAATTGATAAAATCAAGATTATTCTGTGGGGTTGCGTGTTGATGTCCATAAGCTTTTATGTTTTAATGATTAATATTTGGGCAGGAATGCTCGTAGTGAGCATTCTTTTCATCACTTTTGGAGAGATGTTTATTTTCCCATTCTCGAATTCATTTGCATTAAGTAGAGCACCACGAGGACACGAAGGACGCTACATGGCGTTGTTTACAATGAGTTTTAGTCTGGCCCACATTGCCAGTTCAAAAACAGGACTTGAAGTAATAGCAAACTTTGGATATCAAGCCAATTGGTTTGTAATGGGAACTTTTGGAATTCTGTCAGTGGCCGGATGCATCTGGCTTCAAAAGTTGGTACGACAAGAACAAAGCTAAAAAAACTTCATTGATTTGGGCGTGACTCCATTCACAAAAGGGGCTAATCAACGGAGGCGTAAATTAGCCCCTTGTATAAATGCTGTCGGGCTTTACGTTACAATCCACGCTAAATAGCGTGGGATTTCCTCCGCAATCCCTCACGCAAAATCGTTTACAGGAGGACTCGCACCTCCCTATCGAAACTTAATATTAAGTTAATCGTCTCAGAAAAAAATCTAATTAACTACAAAATTAGTTAATAAACTACATAAATAGTTTGTTAACTAGAAATATAGTTGTACGTTTGTTTTTCTTTTAAGGTCAAGATGAAAAAAAAAATATACCGATGCAAAAATTAACCAATAAGGAAGAAGAAATCATGCACATTATATGGAAGCTCAAAAAAGCTTTCGTTAAAGAAGTAATGGCTGAAATAACTGAAGATCAACCGCATTATAACACCTTATCTACAATGGTGCGAAATCTAGAGGAAAAAGGTTATGTTGCCTACCATGCTTTTGGAAACACGCATCAGTATTACCCTATTGTGCCTATTGAAGAATATCGAAAGAAATTTATGAACACTGCAATCGATAACTATTTTAATAGTTCATATAAAAACATGGTTTCTTTTTTTGCTAAAGAGGAAAAAATTTCAGCAGATGAATTGAGAGAAATTTTAGCAATGATTGAGAATAAAAAAGAAGAGATTACCTCATTATAAATCAGAGTATGTAAATTATAAATTGAATACTATGGAAGAACTATTCATCTATTTTTTAAAATCAAGCGGATTATTAATTACATTCTACTTAGCGTATCACTTTTTACTCCGGAAAGAAACATTCTTTGCAACCAATAGATGTTTTCTCCTTATAGGTTTACTGACATCAGTTTTCCTTCCTCTAGTATTTTACACCAATACTGTTTTTGTTGAAACAAATGATAATGTTATCGATTGGAACAAAATTCCAGCAGCAGCAGATTTATCAAACGGTGCCAATGCAACCAATTGGTATTTAATTTCGGCGATTATTTACGGAATAGGTTTTATGTTTTATCTATTAAAATTTGTTTTAGATTTCTATCACTTAAATATTGTTTTAAAAGGGAAAAGAATTCAGAAACAAGAAGACTACAATTTATTAGATACTACTGATAATGTAGCTCCCTATTCTTATTTCAATACAATAGTTTATAACTCGACATTATATTCTACAACTGAACTAGAAAATATTTTAGAACATGAAAAAGTACATTGTCAACAAAATCATTCTGTAGATGTTCTTGTTTCTAGAGTATTTTGTATTGTTTTTTGGTTTAATCCAATTGTTTGGCTTTACATGAAAGATATACTGCAGAACTTAGAATTTATTGCTGATCACGAAGCAACAAATAAAGTTATAGACAAGAAAGCATACCAATTCACACTTTTAAAAATAACAACGCATGAAAATTGTGTTGCAATCACCAATCATTTTTATCAATCATTAATCAAAAAACGAATCGTTATGTTAAACAAAAATCAATCAAAAAAAAGAAATTCTTGGAAGTATGCAGTTGTTATTCCAGCGCTAATTGCATTTGTAATGTTCTTCCAAATTAAGGTCGTTGCACAACAGAGAAATGAACAAACGTCAACTCAATTAAAAGGCGATGTTACTGCAAATAAATTAGAATTTAGTTGGAATAAAAACACAACTGATGTTCAATTTACGAAAGATATAAGTACAGCTAAAAGTTTAAATATTGACCTTGTTTTTTCAAAAATTAGGAGAAACTCAAAAAATGAAATTACTAAAATTAAAATTTTCTATAAAGACAACATCGGTAACGAATATGTTCAAGATTTTTCTAAAAGTAGCGGAATAGATCCCATTCGTTTTGTACGCAGTATTGACCAAAATGGAAAAGGCGAAATTGGATTTTACGAAAACCAAACGCAAATCCTAACAAGAGCGAAAGATGCAGTCTTAATATCTAAAGAAAAAGTAGCAATAATTGATGCCGTAGTAGAACAAGAAATACCTAAAAAAGAAAGCTTACAAAACGCAAATTCTGTAAAAATAAATAACCAGAAACCAAAACCAATAATCGTATTAAATGGTATAAGACAAACTCCCGATTTTGATTTAAATTCGGTCGAGCCTAGCACTATTGCCACTGTCAATGTTTTGAAGAATGACAAAGCAATTGAAAAGTATGGTAAAGAAGCAATCAATGGAGTACTCGAAATTATAACTAAGAATGAAAATTATAAACCATCCACATCAATTACAACTTCAAAAAATGACAAAACATTTTCATTCACTCCTTTAAAAGTATCCACCATCAATCGAAATGAGAAAGGAAACATAAAATCAGAAGTTGACGTCTATGAAATGAATTTAGATAAAACAGACCCAACTAATTTAAATAATAAACAGTACAGTAAGAAAACGATCAAAACGCAGTATGTAAAAGTAAAGTCAAGTGAAACTATTATAGACGAAGCAGAGATATACATAGACGACGTAAAATCAACGAAAGCAGCGCTAGACAAGATAAATCCGAACTCGATTGATAAAATGGATGTAATCAAATCTGCTGAAGGCAAAAAAGTTGTAAAAATAACTACTAAAAAGCAGTAAAATATTTTCATTAAAAGACGGTCAACATTAAGACCGTCTTTTTTTTATATCTTTGAAAAAAAAGCATGTTCAAAATCTTAGCCAAAATCAATACCCTCATCTTACCTAGTTTTACTAAACAGCGATTAGATTTGGCTAAAGCCAAAAAATGGCAAATGGCTATTATTGGTTTTCGGTATTATGTTACGACAAGAGCATTGGATTAATAGGTTAATGCAGCAAATATTTCTTGATCTTTAATTTTTTCTCTTCCGTTCAGAAAAGATAATTCCATAATGAAATTGCATTGTACAATTTCACCCCCCAATCGCTCTACTAATTCGGAAACAGCTTTTATAGTTCCTCCAGTTGCCAAGACATCATCGTGAATCAAAACGCGATCTCCTTTTTGTATGGCATCAATGTGTATTTCCAAAGTATCAGTACCATATTCCAAATCATAAGTGGCCGAAATAGTTTCATAAGGTAATTTATTTGGCTTCCTAACCGGAACAAATCCAGCATTTAATTCTTGTGCAATCAATGTACCGAAGAAAAATCCACGACTTTCCACTCCTACTACCTTATTAATTTTCTTGTCTTTTAGAGTTGAAACCAATAATTTTAGGCATTCCTGACTTGCTAAAGGATCAATTAGTAGCGGAGTTATGTCTTTAAATAAAATTCCTTCTTTTGGAAAACCTTGAATATCACGTATATAATTTTGCAATGACATATTTTTTAATTTTTTACGAATTTACTCTTGCAAATTACACATTTATCCCTATATTTGCACCCGCAACGAGGTTAATACAACCACCTGCAAATGGCCTTGTGGCGCAACTGAATAGCGCACTTGATTACGGCTCAAGAGGTTACTGGTTTGAATCCAGTCAAGGTCACAAAATTAAAAGCTCACTTCGATGCGAATTGAGCTTTTTTTGTACGCGTTATTTACTAATTAACAAGATTACGTTTATATATTTCACTTGGTTTGGATATTTATTGAAGTTACCTTGACTGAACTAAAACCAGATTGTCACAAAAACCTATGGATTAGCAAAATTTAATCCATCGTAAAATTATGAATCACTATAGCGTAAAAAATTGATTTTTATTATACATTATCGATCAAAAAATAATATCTAATTTTACATAAATTAAAATGTAATCGAATTGAGAAATATTCTAATAATTGACGACGAAGAAAAATTAAGAGGTCTTCTTGCTCGAATTGTAAAGTCAGAAGGTTTTGTAGTTTTGGAAGCAGCAGATTTAAAATCTGGTTTCAAGAAATTAGAACAAAATGAAATTGATGTTGTCCTTTGTGACGTAAAACTACCTGATGGCAACGGCGTTGAATTTCTCGAAAAAATTAAAGCCAGTTTCCCTTTAACAGAGATAATTTTGTTAACCGCCTACGGTAAAATCTCCGATGGTGTGCAAGCCATGAAAAATGGTGCTTTTGACTACATCGTAAAAGGCGATGATAATGATAAGATAATTCCACTTTTATACAAAGCAATTGAAAAGGTTGCTCTTCAGCAAAAAATTAAACAACTAGAAAAACGAATTGCAAAAAAGTATTCCTTTGATGCTATTATTGGAAAATCAAAAGGATTAGAACAAGTAATCGAGTTGTCCAAAAAAGTAGCTAAAACCGATTCGACAGTACTTCTAACAGGAGAAACCGGAACGGGTAAGGAGGTTTTTGCGCAAGCAATTCATGAAAACAGCATTAGAATAGGGAAATCATTTGTAGCATTAAACTGCAGTACCTTTAGCAAAGAACTTTTAGAAAGTGAATTGTTTGGTCATAAACAAGGTGCTTTTACAGGCGCTATAAAAGATAAAAAGGGTTTTATAGAAGAAGCCCATGGCGGAACCTTATTTCTAGATGAAATAGGCGAAATGCCAATTGATTTACAAGCTAAATTACTTCGTGTTCTAGAAACGAGCGAATACATTCCTGTTGGAGATTCTACACCAAAAAAATCAAATTTCCGCTTGATTGTGGCTACCAATAGAAATTTAAAAACAGAAAGTGACGAAAAACGCTTTCGACAAGATTTATACTTTAGATTAAATATTTTTGAGATTACTATTCCGCCTTTACGGGAACGAATTAAAGATATTGAACCATTGACTCATTATTTTGTAAGTCAGTTTGCTGAAAAAATGAATCGACAAACATTACAAATTGATAGTGATTTTTTGCAAAAACTACAATCCTATCAATGGCCAGGAAACGTTAGAGAATTAAAAAATGTAATTGAGCGTGCCGTAATTTTGTGTAATGATGCTTTGTTGACTTCAGAATTACTTCCTTACGAAATGCAGCAAGAACACAGTAAAAATGTTAAAAGCTTATCGGCATTTTCTATGCAAAGTGTCGAAAAACTACACATCCAAAAATTATTAAATTATACAAAAGGCAATAAAGCCGAAGCAGCTCGTTTACTCGAAATTGGTATTGCTACCTTATATCGTAAATTAGAAGAATACAACATTCAATAAAAACCTATCATTTCAATAAAAGCCTATCATTATGATAGGCTTTTTTTATGTCTTTTTTTTAAAGGAATTAGTTAAAACCAACATTAGTAACACTTCACGAAAATCGATATTTATTGGAATAGGATTTGGCATGAGTCAGGAGAACATAAAAATTCATTCTTATGAAAAATCAAGTCTTATCGATTTACAAACAAGCAGAACGCTTCGCCGAAATCACTAAAAAAGCAATTATTGCTGGTAACATTGCAAGAGCTAAAAAATGTTTAGCACATGCTGAACACTTATATATTAGCGGAAGCAATGAAACTAAAAGCGTCATATCAAATGTTTACGTTTTTTCAGTTTCTTCCTTTATGGAACTGCGTCACTGCAGCATTTCTAATCTTTTTCCTCAAAATTTAAAACTCGAATATAACCGACAAATTAACTCTTCAGGAGTTTAGCGCTCTACCATTTCGAAATATTACAATATCTAATTTCACCAATATAAACTTGCTAATTATGTTAACAATTATCCTTTTTGCTCTCGGTTTATTATGCTTTTGGCTGCTCTATCTCTCTATTAATTATTTTGACAACATCTAAAAATGAAAACAAAAATCTACGATGCAATTCAGCAATGGATACCGGATTCAAAAACTTGGACTGATTTTCCATCCACAAGTGATGAGACAATTAATCAATATGCACTATTAAAAAGTATTGCTAGATTTTGTGTGGAGAAAATGGATTCACTTGACGAATCTGAGTCAGAATCAGCAAGAGAAATTATTAGAGTGATCAACATGTTGTATGAAAGTGGCAATCACTACACTAGAAATGCAATTGAGAACGAATTCTTTACTGAATTAAGTACTCAAGAAAATCCAGCAAGTTTAAAGAAGCATTTGGATTTTCTTTCAAAAGAATCGAAACAAGGCTATTTAAGAACACTATTAGAAAACTAAAAAATTATGACCGCATTATTTATTATAGCAATTGCAGTTTTTATCTACATCTGTTATGTACTATTAAAACCTGAAAAATTTTAGGAACCAAAGAATTATTTAACCCTTAATACTAAAAAATGAATACAGAAATATTAGGAATTATAGCGATGTTTTTGCTCACCTTAGCACTCGCTATTCCGTTAGGAAAATATATTTCCAAGGTTTACGGAATGGAGAAAACGTGGCTGGATTTTATATTCAATCCACTTGAAAAGTTATTTTTCAAAATAAGCGGTGTCAATCCACCGGAAGAAATGAACTGGAAACAACACATGAAAGCGTTACTAACCATAAACTTAATATGGTTTGTCTTGGGAATGATTATCCTAATGACTATGGGAAGTTTACCCCTAAATCCAGATGGAAATCCAAGTATGTCCGCTGATTTAGCTTTTAACACTGTAATTTCATTCGTGGTTAATTGCAACTTACAACATTATTCAGGAGAAACTGGAATTAGTTATTTAGGACAATTCTATTTGATGTTCTTGCAATTTGTAAGTGCAGCAACAGGAATGGCAGCTGCAGTAGTGGTCTTTAGAGCTTTTAGAGATAAAACAACAACGGAACTAGGGAATTTTTATACCTATTTCATGAAATCTTGCACTCGCATATTGTTACCACTTTCTTTTGTTGTAGCAGCTCTTTTGGCTTTCCAAGGAACACCCATGACATTTGAAGGAAAAGACAGCATTACTACTTTGCAAGGTGATGCACAAGAGGTTTCTCGCGGACCAGCAGCAGGATTTGTTGCCATAAAACACATTGGAACGAATGGTGGAGGATTTTTTGGAACTAACGGAGCGCATCCTCTTGAAAATCCAACGTACTTCTCTAATATGTTAGAAATGTGGGCTCAAATGATTATTCCGTTTGCTATGATATTTGCCTTTGGATATTTCATTAAAAGAAAAAAGTTCTCATGGATGATTTTCGGGGTTATGACTATTGGCTTCTTGGCTTTGGCAATTCCAAATGTGATCGGTGAAATGCAAGGAAACCCAATGATTGAGAAAATGGGAATTGATACTTCACTTGGTGCCATGGAAGGTAAAGAAACAAGAATTGGCGCGGCAGCTACTGGTTATTGGAGTATTGCTACTACGGTAATATCAACAGGATCTGTCAATTCTATGCACGACAGTACAATGCCACTTTCTGGAATGAATGAATTGCTTGCCATGATGATTAATAGTTTTTATGGTGGAGTTGGAGTTGGAATTTTAAACTTTTTTGTTTTTATCATTTTGGCTGTTTTCATTAGTGGATTAATGGTAGGAAGGACACCCGAATTCTTTGGTAAAAAAGTCGAAGCTCGTGAAATGAAAATAGCGATGATTATTGCATTAATGCACCCATTCTTAATCTTAGTGGGAACCGCATTAACAGCAGCAATACCTGAATTTGGAACAGCAACTTTAAATAATCCTGGATTTCACGGTTTGAGTGAAATGCTTTACGAGTTTACTTCTGCATCAGCAAATAACGGTAGTGGATTTGAAGGTTTGGGAGACAACACAGTTTGGTGGAATGTTTCTACGGGAATCGTTTTAATTCTAGCACGTTTTCTACCCATAATCGGACCCGTAGCCATTGCTGGACTGTTAGCACAGAAAAAATACATACCTGAAAGCGACGGAACGTTAAGAACTGATACAGGAACTTTTGGTGTAGTAACATTGACTGTAATAGTAATTATTGCTGCATTAGCCTTTTTCCCTGTATTAGCTTTAGGACCGATAGCTGAATATTTTACCATTTACTAAAAAGAATTTAAAATGAATAAAGATCAATCCTTATTTCAAAAAGACATCATGCAACAAGCATTGGTTAAATCTTTTGTGAAATTGAATCCGAAACTTATGTTTCGAAATCCGGTAATGTTCACGGTAGAAATCGGAACATTTGTAATGCTTGTTGTCTCTATTTGGACTTTGACGGGCGAAACTTCACAAGGTAGTTTTGGATATAATTTTGTAGTATTCCTAGTATTATTGTTGACGTTGTTGTTTGCCAATTTTGCCGAAGCCATTGCCGAAGCAAGAGGAAAAGCACAAGCCGATAGTTTAAGAAAAACAAGAGAAGAAACTCCTGCAACTTTAAAAAGCGGTGAAAAAATATCATCCTCTCAACTAAAAAAAGGCGATTTATTTGTGTGCGAAGCCGGCGATATTATTCCAACTGATGGAGAAATCGTAGAAGGTTTGGCAACTATTGATGAAAGTGCCATTACAGGTGAATCGGCTCCCGTAATTCGAGAATCCGGTGGAGATAAAAGTTCTGTTACCGGTGGTACAAAAGTATTGTCAGACCGAATTGTTGTAGAAGTTACTAATGAACCAGGCGAAAGTTTTTTAGATAAAATGATTGCTTTGGTAGAAGGAGCTTCACGCCAAAAAACACCAAATGAAATCGCCTTAACCATATTACTTGCTGGATTTACCTTAGTATTCATCATTGTTTGTGTGACTTTAAAACCATTCGCAGATTATTCGAATGTTAATATTACAATCGCCTCTTTTATCGCCTTATTTGTTTGCTTAATTCCAACAACCATTGGCGGACTTTTATCGGCAATTGGAATTGCAGGAATGGACCGCGCTTTGAGAGCGAATGTAATCACGAAAAGTGGTAGAGCGGTTGAAACTGCTGGAGATATTGATGTATTACTGTTGGATAAAACGGGAACAATTACGATTGGGAACCGAAAAGCAACTCACTTCTACCCTGCTCCTGGAATAACAGAAACCCAATTAATCAAAGCGGCATTTTTAAGTTCAATTTCTGATGAAACACCAGAAGGAAAATCGATTGTTGAATTATCAAAAATAGATCCTTTAACTTTTCAAAATAGTAACGCACAATTTATCAAATTTACAGCAGAAACGAGAAGTTCAGGAATCAATTTTGACAGTACTCGTATTAGAAAAGGAGCTACAGATGCCATTAAAAATATGGTGACAAATGCTGGAAATACTTTTCCAACCGAACTTTTGGATCAAGTAAAAGTAATTGCTGAAAATGGAGGAACTCCTTTAGTAGTTTCTGAAAATGAAGTAGCTCTTGGAGTAATCGAATTG
This sequence comes from Flavobacterium weaverense, assembly GCF_003688495.1. Taxonomy (GTDB): domain Bacteria; phylum Bacteroidota; class Bacteroidia; order Flavobacteriales; family Flavobacteriaceae; genus Flavobacterium; species Flavobacterium weaverense. The sequence goes on from NZ_REFH01000012.1 coordinate 130,131, forward strand.
CAAGACATCATCAAAACCGGGATGTTCGAACGATTTGAACGCCTTCGTAAAATGGGAATTAAAACGGTAATGGTAACAGGTGATAATCCTTTGACTGCCAAATTTATTGCCGAAAAAGCCGGTGTTGATGACTTTATTGCCGAAGCCAAACCAGAAGATAAAATGAATTACATCAAGCAAGAGCAAATGGCTGGACGACTTGTTGCTATGATGGGAGATGGTACGAATGATGCTCCTGCCCTTGCCCAAGCTGATGTTGGTGTTGCCATGAATAGCGGAACGCAAGCTGCTAAAGAAGCAGGAAATATGGTCGATTTAGACAATGATCCAACCAAATTAATTGAGATTGTTGAAATTGGAAAACAGTTATTAATGACTCGCGGAACGCTTACCACGTTTAGTATTGCCAATGATGTTGCTAAATATTTCGCTATCATTCCAGCTTTATTTATTACTGCAATTCCAGCGCTTCAAGGATTAAACATAATGCATTTACACAGTCCTGAAAGTGCAATACTTTCAGCAGTAATCTTCAACGCGATCATTATACCGTTCTTAATTCCATTGGCTCTAAAAGGAGTGAGTTACAAACCAATTGGCGCTAGTGCATTATTGAGAAGAAATTTATTGCTGTTTGGTGTTGGTGGAATCATCGTTCCCTTCATCGGTATCAAATTGATTGATATTGTAGTTGCATTGTTTATGTAAAAAAGAGTGAAGAGTGAAGAGTAATTAGTGAAGAGTAAAGAGTAAAGAGTGAAGACTAAAGACTTTACTGTTCAGAACTTTTCAAAAAAATTAAAAAAAACATATTCTAAGCTCGGCTCCTCTCTTTTTTGAGAGGAGTTAAAGTGAGGATAAAAAAATAGAAATTATGAAAGATAATTTAATAAAAGGAATAAGAATGACCGTGGTGTTACTGGTGCTTTTCACAGTAATTTACCCACTATCGGTTTGGGCAGTTGCACAAATGGCGCCAAACAACGGAAAAGGCGAAGTAGTGTCTTATAAGCAAACTAAAGGATACGCTAACATAGGACAAAAATTCACAAAAGAGGAATACTTTTGGGGAAGACCATCTGTCGTAGACTATAATGCTGCTGGATCAGGAGCAAGTAACAAAGGAGCTTCAAATGAAGAATATCTAGCCGTAGTTCAAGGTCGAATTGATACTTTTTTACTTAAAAATCCAAGTGTGAAAAAGTCGGAGATTCCAGTTGATTTAGTGACAGCAAGCGGAAGTGGATTAGATCCTAATATTTCAGTTGCAAGCGCTAAAATACAAATTGCAAGGATTCAGAAAGCAAGAAATATAGATCCTGA
>NZ_REFH01000013.1 GCF_003688495.1 Flavobacterium weaverense
CCTTCCCGAACAGAGTAGTTAAGCCCGCCTGCGCAGATGGTACTGCAGTTATGTGGGAGAGTATGTCGTCGCCTTTCTTTAAAAACCCTATTCATTTATTTGAATAGGGTTTTTTGTTTTAAAATTTTTAGAAAAATTAAGTAAAGACTTTCCGAACAGAGAAGTTAATCCAGAAACTTCGGGACGACTGCGCAGATGGTACTGCAGTTATGTGGGAGAGTATGTCGTCGCCTTTCTTTAAAAACCCTATTCATGTATTTGAATAGGGTTTTTTGCTTTAAATTTTGTAGAAAAATTAATTAAAGACTTTCCGGACAGAGAAGTTAATCCAGAAACTTCGGGATGACTGCGCAGATGGTACTGCAATTATGTCGGAAAGCGCGTCGTCGCCTTTCTTTTAAAACCCTTCATCATAAAGATGAAGGGTTTTTTCTGTTCGAACTGGTTGGGACTTTAGAATCTAATAAAATTTTTATTAAATGTCTAGTTTCTATTTTTATTACTAAATGGCAATTTTAGTTTTTCCAAATTTTATAGATTATTTATCACTACATATATAACTGCAATTTTCAAGTTTACTATTCAATATGCGTCATCTTAAACTCAAAACTAATTAGATTGGGCAAAAGTTCCATAGCAATACATTATAAAATTCTTCAGTCTTCTTACTTTATTACTTTTGAATCGTCCACAGTAATAATTTAATAGGAATTTTTTTTTTAAAAAAAGTACTAAGCTCAATATATAGAAAAAATCATTTCTTAAAGTATTCAAGTTTTATGAATATAACTAAATGATTATAATTTTTATGACTGGTAAATTGATAATTTTATCTAGTCTTCTCTCCTAACCACCACTTTGGTTTATATTCTTTTCGCTTTAAACCAAATTGTTTGATTGCGTGATTTCTTAAATGATTAATGACCTCTTCTTCAGAATCTGTTACAAACAGTAAATTCATATCTTCTGGGCTGATACTTTCATCATCAACCATCTTTTGCATGTGATTAATAATATCCTCGTGATAAACTGAATTAAAAATAATTATAGGGAAATCGTCAATAATATTATTTTGAACCAAAGTAAGTGCTTCAAATAATTCATCCAAAGTTCCTATTCCGCCTGGCATCACTACAAAGGCATATGAATACTTTACTAATATTACTTTTCTAACAAAGAAGTAAGGGATATAAATCCATTTATGCACGTAAGGATTTGGTTTTTGTTCTCTAGGTAAAACAATATTTGTTCCAACAGAATAGCCACCATTTTCGTATGCTCCTTTATTTGCAGCCTCCATAATACCCGGACCTCCGCCAGTCATTATAGTAAATCCTAACTTTGCTATTCCTGCAGCAATTCTTTCAGTACTTTGGTAATGATCCGTCTCTGGGCCAAAGCGAGCAGAACCGAAAACGGTAACGCACGGGCCAATAAAATGCATCTTTTGAAATGATCTTATAAAGTGATATCCTACTTGGAACACAAACGAAAGATTTTTTAATCTAGAAAGAGGTTCTTTAACAAATAATGATTCCGTTTTTGAAAGACGGTATTGTTTTTCCTTTGCCATAAAAGATTATAGTAGTTTAAATAGTAAAGGTGAGTTTTAGAATTAAGTTTCTATAAACATCTTTATCCAATTAGAGTAATAGCTTTTTTAATAATGACTCTAGAACAGATTTTTTAATTAAAATTTTATTTATTGCTTTTCTCAAGAATATTCTTAATTATTTCTTGCTTAGTTAGTACGCCTGACTGTCTCCATAATTGTTGCCCTCTTTGATAAAGAATCATCGTTGGGACACCGCGAACTTGATACTTAGAAGCAATCTGTTGGTTTTTATCTACATCTACTTTAATTATGGATATTCTTTCGCCTAAACGATCTTTAACTTCTTTTAATATGGGTCCTAGCATTTTACAAGGTCCGCACCAAGTGGCGAAAAAGTCTATTAAAACTGGCTTTTCGGAATTAATAATTGTATCAAATTTACTCATCTTCTTTTATATTTTTTGTTTGGCACAGCGCATCCGTTCGCACCACATCCTGAGTTAAAAATTACTTGAATCAAGAAAAATAAACCAAAAGCTATAAAAAACCATTGATTTAAAATATATGCTTGAATAAATAAAAATATTGAAAATGCTAGGCGAGCGAATCGCATAGGATGCCAATTTCTTAAAAGTAAATCTTTCATCTTATTAGTATTTAAGTGTTCCGGTGTAAAAGTTAATAGTTCGTATTTGTTCCGGCATTTGTGATTTAAAAAATCGAACTCAATAGTTATTTGTATGCAATATGTACTCTATAAATCTTTAATAAGTTATTCTTTTCCTATTTACTCTTTATTTGTCTCTAAGCTTTGGATATTGCGAATCTGTTTATTTGTAAATTTTAACTAACGAATAACTCTTTTTTTAAATTCGAAAAATAACTCAGAATCAGTTCGTGGTCCGAAAGAGTTGTAACATTGATCGAAATTTAGAAACTCAAAATAGTACTTAAAAAGTTCGCGATATTCTTCTTTATTGCCACCGAAAGGAGGTCCAATTTCAAATGTTCTATTAAATAGCAATCCCGCTAATATACCTTGCTGCGATAGTAATTGATGCATTTTTAAAACATAATTTTCACGTAAATGTGGAGACAACGCACAAAAAAAAGTTTGTTCAATAATTAGATCGTATTTGCCATTATGTAAAAAGAAATCGCCTAATATTATTTTTATACTTTTATTGTTATCGAATTTATTTTTTAACTCTTGTACTAATGTTGGTGCAATATCAATGATAGTAATATTTGTAAAACCTTTATCAAGCAAATATTCTGCTTCATAAGTATTACCGCATCCAGGAATTAGAATTGCAATATTTTTGTCTTTTAAAGTATTAAAGTATGACTTAATGGGTGGTGAAACAGTTCCTAAATCCCATCCTGTATTTTTAGCTTTGTATTGATCATCCCAATAGTCTGCGTCTAATTTGTTTTCTTTAGAGTTAGTACAGCATTTGTTATTGTCCATTTAGTAAGTTTTTAATATTTTTTTACCACTAATATATTATATGTAAATAATACTTTGCTTTGTAAAAAAGGTCACATATTTATATTGCATCAAAGAAACATTTATTAATAAATGTAGCAATGCGATTATTTAAATTTATAAAAATCGCACTACTAATTTCTGCTATTTTAATAATAGAAATTTCATTTACAATACTTTACTTTGACAAACAAAGTCAGTTTTTGGTAAGGTAGTTTTAGAAATGGCATTAAAACCACCTTCAATCTCTGTGAAATTTCTATAACCACGCGCTTCTAAAATTGAGGCTGCAATCATGCTTCTATAACCACCTGCGCAGTGCATATAAAAATGTTCTTTCGAATCAATATCTTTTATCCAGTCATTTATTGTAGCAAGAGGTCTACTATACGATTCTTCAACGTGTTCTGCACTATATTCACTTTCTTTACGAATATCTATAATTTTGCTTTCGCCAACTTTTAGTTCTTTTGCAAATTGTTCCGCTGAAATTCTGTTTATTGTATCAATCTCTTTACCCGATTTTCTCCAACTTTCAAATCCACCTTTAAGATGGCCCATTAGATTATCGAACCCAACGCGACTTAATCTTGTCACAGTTTCTTCTTCTTGACCAACTTCGCAGATTATTAGAATTGGCTGTTTAACATCAGCAATCATAGCACCAACCCACGGAGCAAAATCACCATCTATTCCAATGTTAATAGACTGTGGAATAAAACCTTTTGCAAATACTCCATTTTTACGAGTGTCTAGCATTAATGCTCCAGTTTCTTCGGCAGCAGCTTCAAATTCTACTGCTGATAAAGCTCGCATACCTAAGTTTAAAACATTTTCAAAACTATCGTAACCTTTTTTATTCATCGCTACGTTCATGCCAAAATAAGCAGGTGGCGGTAGTAAACCATCGGTAACTTCTTTAATAAACTCTTGTTCAGTCATATCTGCTCGTAAGGCATAATTTGTCTTTTTTTGCTCACCTATTGTAGAAACCGTTTCTTTACTCATATTCTTACCGCAAGCACTTCCAGCACCGTGAGCTGGATAAACAATTACGTCATCAGCAAGCGTCATAACTTTCGACCTAAGAGAATGGAATAAAATTGCAGCTAGCTGCTCTTGTGTCATTGAAGCTGCTTTTTGAGCTAAATCTGGTCTTCCTACATCACCAATAAACAATGTATCTCCAGAGAAAATAGAATGATCTTTGCCATTCTCATCAATTAGTAAGAATGTTGTACTCTCCATAGTGTGTCCTGGAGTATGTATTACTTTTATTTTAATTTTACCCACATTAAATACTTGACCATCTACAGCAGAAATACAATCAAATTCACATGTTGCATTTGGACCATATATTATAGGCGCACCAGTTTCTTTACTAAGGTCAATATGGCCAGATACAAAGTCGGCATGAAAATGGGTTTCAAAAATATATTTTAAATTAACTCCGTCTCTCTCTAATCTTTCTAAATAGGGTTTGGTTTCGCGTAAGGGATCTATAATCGCAGCTTCTCCATTAGAAGTTATGTAATAAGCTCCTTGCGCTAGACATCCAGTATATATTTGCTCTATTTGCATGATAGTTTTCTTTTATATTTATAGTACAAATTTACCTCTAATTTTTTAGATATAAAGTGACAATTGTTACATTGGTACTTTTGAATCAGTAAGGGTTTTATAAGTTTTTTATTTTTTTCGTAGGAAGTTGAAAGGGTACTATTTTTTATTATCGGTAGGAATCCAAAATAAACAAATTGATTAATGCTATTTAAAAACAATCTTTAAAATTAAATAAATTGATTTAATTAAAGTCTAAAATCTACTTTTTAATTAGCTGCTTTGTGTGATATTTACTTATAATGGTAAATATTGAAATTCGAAAAAAATAGAGGATTTAGAGTAATAAAAGCTTAAGCTATTTTTCACTAATCAGTTTATTTCAAAAGTTCGATATTATTTCGGTATAAAGTTACTAGTCCGCGTTGTTCCATTTTTTTTAGTAAACGAGAAATAACTTCTCTAGAAGTATTCAATTCTGTTGCGATTTCTTGATGTGATAACTTTAATTCTTTGCATCCGCATACCTCCGCGTGACGTTTTAAGTAAAACTCAAGTCGCTCGTCCATCGCTCTAAAAGCTATATTATCAATCACTTCAAGAACTTCCTCAAATCTGCTTCTATACGTGTCAATTACAAATTCGTACCAGCTTCGATGTTGCATCATCCACTTATCCATTAATGGTAATGGCACCATGATTAACTCAACGTCCTCTACGACTTTTGCCATGATTTGGCTTTTTTCATTTTTGGTTGCACATATCATTGAAATTGCACACGCTTGACCTGGCTGGAGATGGTACATGAAAAATTCTCCTCCGTTTTCATCCTCTCGATATACTTTAATTTTTCCGCTGATAACTAAAACCGTATTTTTGATATATTGTCCTGTTCTAATTATTACAGTATCAGTTTCAAATGACTGAATAACTGCATTTGTCTCAATTTCTTTTACTAATTCTGTAGAAAAGGAAGGAAATATATTTTTTGTAGAAGTAAGCATTAAAATGTTTTTTTTCAATAGTTTGTTTTGTAAAAGTACGTTAATTTACGGTCAAAATCTCGATATTGAGTTCTCAAAAGGCTTACGAATATCTAATTGTGATTATAATTTTATAAATTAGCTAAGGCCTTGAGAATTTGCGATTTCGTAAAAAAGAACGAATTTCTGATCCTTAATTGATAGTTACTGTTTTGCGAAAACGTTTTCTTATAAATATTTTCCATTTAACTATGGGTGTTTGGCTTACTGCATAAAAACATTGTAATTTTACAAAAAAAAATATCATTATGAATTTAATACAAGAAGACTGGGTTTCAAAATATAAATCTGATGAAAAAGCAGTTGTTTTGGACGTAAGAACCGAGGATGAATTTAATGAAGGTTTTATTGCCAATGCAATAAATATCGATATTCATAGCGGACAGGAATTTATAGATGCTATCGAAAATTTAGATAAAAATAATAATTATTACGTCTACTGTCGTTCTGGAATGAGAAGTGCTAAAGCTTGCGAAATCATGAATCAATTGGGTTTTGAAAATGCGTACAATTTAGAAGGAGGCATTACTGAATGGGACGGAGAAATAATACAGCCATAAAAAAAGCCATAAAAAGCTTTTCTAAAACACCAAAATTATAACTATAACAAACCTTCAAATGAGTTTAATACCACAAGAATTTCAGATTACTACATTATTAAATCAAGATACTTACCTAGTTGATGGAGAATTGAAAAAATGGGAAGGCCAGACAACAGCTGTTTTTTCAACAATTTCTTCTACAGATGAATATGCGCCAACTATATTAGGTTCTATACCATTTATGGGAGAGAGTGAAGCTCTTGAGGCAGTGAATGCAGCAAGTAAAGCTTATGATAATGGTCAAGGATTATGGCCAACAATGAAAGTAGCGGATCGAATCAAGTGTATGTCGAATTTTGTTACTCAAATGAAAGCAACACGAAATGAGGTTGTTAAATTTTTAATGTGGGAAATTGGAAAATCTCTTCCTGACTCTGAAAAAGAATTCGATCGTACCGTAGAGTATATTTATGATACTATTGAAGATTATAAATTATTAGACAGGAATAGTTCCCGTTTTACAAAAAGCCAAGGAGTGAATGCTATGGTGCGCCGTGGACCACTGGGAGTAGTGTTGTGTCTTGGACCATACAATTATCCTTTAAACGAAACTTTCTCGCTTTTGATTCCTGCTTTGATAATGGGAAATACTGTAATTTTTAAACCAGCTAAGCATGGAGTTCTATTAATTTCTCCTTTATTAGAAGCTTTTAGAAGTAGTTTTCCAAGAGGTGCCATTAATATTGTTTACGGTAGAGGACGAGAAGTGGCTTCTCCAATAATGAAATCAGGAAAAGTTGATATTTTAGCTTTAATTGGTAACAGTAAATCGGCGATTGCTTTGCAAGACCAACATCCAAATAAGAACAGATTGCGTTTAATTCTAGGATTAGAAGCTAAAAATCCTGCTATTATTTTACCAGATGCTGATTTAGATTTAGCTATTCAAGAATGTATTTCTGGTAGTTTGTCTTTTAATGGTCAGCGTTGTACAGCTTTGAAGATTTTATATGTACATGAAACGATTGCTGATGAATTCAATAGACGTTTTGCTGAGAAAGTTGATGAATTAGTTTACGGAAACCCATGGGATAAATCAGTGACTTTGACACCACTTCCAGAAAAAGAGAAGCCTGCTTATATTCAAGAATTAATTGATGATGCGGTTAAAAAAGGTGCGAAAATACTAAATGAAAAGGGTGGAAAACACCTACCTAACTACATTTTCCCGGCAGTTTTGTTTCCTATAAATAAAGATATGCGCGTGTATCATGAAGAGCAATTTGGTCCAGTTGTACCGGTTATGACTTTCAAGAACATTCAAGAGCCATTAAATGATATGGCAGAATCAAATTACGGACAACAAGTAAGTTTGTTTGGAAGAGATATTAAAACAATTGCACCTTTAATTGATACTTTAGTGAATTTAGTTTGTCGAGTGAATTTAAACAGTTCATGTCAGCGTGGACCTGATGTGTATCCATTTACTGGACGCAAAGATTCAGCTGTAGGTACATTGAGTATACATGATGCACTGCGTTCTTTCTCAATAAGAACCTTTGTTGCTTCAAAGGACAATGATTATAATAATGGAATTCTCCAAGCTTTATTAGACAGTAAGGAATCTAATTTTATTAATACAGATTATACTTTATAGCAAAAGTTTAATATAATAGTAAAGCCGCCTCAATTTTTTGAGTCGGCTTTTTTTTTGACTATGTAATTACATTAATTATTGTTCTTTTTCTTAAATAATGTGTAACTTCGAATGTTAATATTGCACTTCCTAAAACTAAATTCAAGGACTAATTTATCTTAAACACAATAGTATCAAAAATAAAATTTTAATAGTCAAAGAAAATATTCACGAAAGACTTCGCAGAGAACCGATATTGACTCACCGTAGGTTGAAATTTATACCTAATGTGATGCTTAATTTAGTAAGTTGCTTTATTACACTTTTGATAGTTGGAATTGTGATGTATTTTTTAGTGCGCTATTTACTGCAAACATTTTATCATTTGAATTAATAAAAATGTTTGGTTTTTCACATGTAAAGCTTTCGAACATCTTCCAAGAAATTTTTACTTTTGAAGATATTCATCAATTTTTTTACGAAAAGAATCACTATTCCAGTCTGCCGTCCCAATTTTTGCTACAATGATGTTTCCTTCTTTATCAATAACGTACGTTGCAGGTATTGTAGATGATTCCATTTCCAATGGTGGATTTGATAGCGACTGAAAAATTGGTAAGCTTAATTTTTCTTTATCTAAAAACTTATTAGCTTTTTCGAAAGGGTCGGTGGTGACAAATAAAAACACAACCTTGTTTTGATAATCGTTGTATAATTTTTGTAAACTAGGCATTTCAGCGATACAAGGAGGACACCAAGTAGCCCAAAAATTAATGAATATTATTTTCCCCTTGAATTCCTCTAGTGATACATTTTTTCCTGTTGCATCCACGAGCTGCCATTGATAAGTAGAAAGTACTTTTTGATCTTGGACTTCAATAGTTTTTGGAGCGAATACAATTAATCGGTTTATTTGAACTTTTAGAAAGGTTCCCAAAGGAGTAAATAAAAAAAGTGCTATAAATACTAAAAAAGCAATATTTTTAAATATTTTATTTTTTGATGTTTTCAATTTTGTTTTTGTTTGGTAATTCTTTTCTAATGAATTACTTTAATAATTATCATTCAGTATTCTTGTTATAAATGATTGCACGAACTGCAAAAGCATTCATTATTTTACGGATTATACCCTGTTAGCAATTTTTCATCAGTCTTAATATCTTAGCTTAACGAACATTTTATCATTTAGATATCCTTAAAAATTCAAAATAATTTTACAATTTGTTGTATTCTAAGTGGTATTCACCGATATGTTTCCTATTGTTTATAATTGATTTTTTATGCTTCAGAAAATTAGCAATTCCAATTACAAAGATTGCAAAAGCCGCAATAAAAAGTGCTACTTCAATTACTAAGCTGTTTTCGACCTTAAGTAAATTTCTTAAACTTAAGCCAGCAATCAAAAAATACATGGATGTTCTTAAAAAGGATAGAAGGGTAGATTGATTTGCTAAAATAGTTCTTTGCAAAGCTAGTTTTTCCCTTAAAATTAAATCTTTGTTCATCGTTATTGTTGGATCTATAATTATTCAAACTCCCTACTTATTAAATCTTTATCAATTAAGTTGGATCAGTTATAATTTATTAATTGCATCATCTACTTCTTGCCACGTGCCTCCATTTATGACATTTTTGAAACCATTCTGCTCTAAAATCATCTTTGCATGTCCGCTGCGATTACCACTTCTACAAAAAACGACTATTTGCTCTTTTCCTTTAAATTCATCAATATGATCTAATAACTGATCTAAAGGAATGTTTATTGAGCTTGCGACATGCCCTTCTGAAAATTCTTCCACTGTCCGAACATCTACTAAAAATGCATGTTTCATTATCTTTTCTTCCATTTTATTTTAATTTTAAATCCTATTATTTCTCTCTTTTTAAAATATTTTTAATTTAAACAGTATTTTTATTGTACCACTAAATTGTTTTGACTTTTCCATTCGTTCATTCCAGGAGAGTAATTTACAATGTTTGTAAAACCATTTCTAACTAATAATGAATAGCCAATTGCTGCTCTATCGCCGCCCTGACAATGTATGACTACTTTTTTGTCTTTACTTATTTTATCTAAATTATCCATTAAAGTGCCTATGAAAATATTTTTAGCACCTTCTATATGGCCTTCATTATATTCAGTGGCGCTTCGTAAATCTATTATTTGAGAATCCTTGTCGGATATTAATTTTTTAAATTCTTCAATATTAATTTGATTTACTTTCTCAAGCTTTCCGCCATTGTCCTCCCATATTTTAGTTGATGGAATATAGCCTTGAATATTGTCTAATCCTATTCGCATTAGTTTTCTAGTAAGGTCTTCTAATTGCCTTTCCTCTGCGAGAATAATAAACGGCTCGTTATAACTTAAAAACCAACCCGCCCAAGTAGCAAAAGAATTGTTTCCTTGAATATTAATGCTTTTTGGAATAAATCCTTTAGAGAAAATTGTTTTGTCCCTAGCGTCAATTAATTTTACTCCTTCCTCTAAAGCCTTTACCAATTCTATAGAATCTATTTTTTTTAATTTTGGAACTGAAGTTAAAAGCGGTCGATCAACTTTGTTTAATTTTTTCATCATAGCAAAATATTTTGGTGGTTCTGGTTGATCCTCCAATAAATATTTTACAAATCCAGGTTCGTCGTCATCGTACTGAAAAGCCCAATTTCTAATAAGTTCGTAACCAACTGTAGAACTTGGAACAGCACCAAGAGCTTTTCCACATGCAGATCCTGCACCATGACCTGGCCATAACTGAATATAAGCAGCTAAAGATTCAAATTTTTTAATGGATTGGTACATTTGCTTAGCGCCAATTTCTTGCGTGCCTTTTAAACCTGCTGCTTTTTCAAGTAAATCTGGTCTTCCTACATCACCTACAAACACGAAATCTCCTGTAAACAACATTACTGGTTCTTCGCTCGCGGGAGAATCGGTTAATAAAAAGCTAATACTCTCAGGAGTGTGACCTGGCGTGTGTATTACTTCTATTTTCAGATTTCCTAAATTTAGAATACTACCATCTATAATATCTGTGTGAGGAAACTCATATTGCCAGTCAGGACCGCCTTCACTTGAAAGATACATTTCTGCACCGGTAAGAGCAGCTAGTTCTCTTGAACCAGCTAGAAAATCGGCGTGAATGTGTGTTTCTAAAATATGTGTAATCTTCATATTATTAGCTTTCGCAATTTCAAGGTACGTGTCTACGTCTCTTTTTGCATCTATAACTGCTGCAACGCCTGCTTTTTGGCATCCTATGAAATAGCTTGCTTGTGCAAGTGTCTTGTCGTAAACGTGTTGAAAAAACATATCTTTTATTTTAAAGTACTTTACAAATTTAGAATCTATTTTCGGTATTCAGCGTGACTAATGTTACAAAGTACTACTATTTTTAAGCGACCACTTATACTGTAATTTACAAAAGCGTAATAATTAATATATTGACGTCTATTTTAGACTTCAAATCTTTAAGTAGAATCCTTAAGAAATCTTAATCTACATCCATTTACTTAAAAACTCTATTAATTCCTCTCTTAGCTCTCTAAATAATTTTTCAAATATGGTAACGCTCTCTCTGTGCTTTTTATGATCTAAAAATTTATCATTTTGGATTGAATTATGGTTTTTGCGAAGTGCATCTTCTAAAAATGCCTCATGGCTGTTTATATCATGATTTATAAAATCAATTTCTTCTTTCTGAATACTTATTTGATTATAAAAATAATCTATTAATGTGCGAACTTCAGTAGATGTATTTTTCTCCGCAATCTCCGAGATTCTATTCTCCATTATAAATAGTTCATCTTTATAAAATAAAAGCTTGTTCAACCAAGTTTTATGCTCTTCGTGTAGTTCATAAATTGTTTTCGTTGTTTCCATAATGCTATTTTTTTTAATTAAAGTATACTGAATGGAGCTATAATTTTACCGATTTTAAAATAAATTAGAAGTCTACGATGAATATTAAAATCGTATTTTCTGTTTAATAAAATCTTGGAATTGAGTTTCATTTTATAACTCAAAGCTAATGATTTAAAAGTGCTTAACTTTTTAGTAGTTTTATAAAATGCTTGGATTAAAATCAATACTAAATTAAGAATATTTTAGCACAAACGTCTTATATTCAGTAAATTAAAAATTTATATTTTCTCGTCGAAAATAATAGTAACCATTATTTTTAAGATATTGTAAACGTAAATTGTTCTACGTTTATTGAAGATAAAGAGATTCATATATCTTTTAATCAAAAATTTGCTAGAGTAAATCTTGATTCAAAAAGTCATATTGATTTTAGTATTTTTAATAAATTTAGAAAATCCAGCTGTACTATCTTTTCAACTAATGAATATTCGGTTTAAAAGAAAAGTTCTTTAGTTATGATGTAGATTCCCATGACTAATACAAACCATCCGAATGCAGGTTTAAGTTTATTACCGTCAATTTTTTTACTAAGTGCTGTTCCAATAAAAATTCCAACAATTGCAAAAGCTGAAATCGTAAAGAGGAATTGCCAGTTGATTGCGTTCTCACTACTTTCTCCAAAAAAACCTATTAGTGATTTGGCCGCTATAATTGCAAGTGATGTTCCTATCGCTTCTTTCATTGGTAATTTACTTAAAATCACCAAAGCTGGAATTATTAAAAAACCACCTCCAGCACCCACGAGACCAGTAACAACACCAACAATAGCACCTTCTATTAAGATAATTGGATAATTGAACTTTTGTATTTCAGGTTCTATCTCTAACTTTATTTTATCTTTTTTAATCATGCTGTAAGAAGCAAAAATCATTATCAATGCAAAAAATAGCATTAAAAAAAGATCTTTTGTAAAAGTAAAATTTCCCGAAGAAAAAATGATGTCGGGAATTGCAGGCACGAGTAGGGCACGAGTTAGAAAAACAGAAATAATTGAAGGAATTCCAAAGACGATCGCTGTTTTTATATTAACTAATCCCTTTTTAAAATAATTTGCGCTTCCGACAGCGCTTGTAAGTCCTACGATAAATAAAGAATAAGCTGTAGCTACAACTGGTTCTATCGCAAAAAGATAGACCAAAACTGGTAAGGTTAATATGCTTCCGCCACCTCCAATTAAACCTAATGCTACGCCAATAAGTATTGACGCGAAATAACCAACATATTCCATAAATTTAATTTTAGTTTTTAATTAGTACTCCTCATAGTATAAGTAAAACTAGTGCCAAAGGTAATTTTTTTACTTAATTGGTTTTGAAATTTAAGTACTATTTATTTTCTTCATTGATGTATAGTACCGTTTTTTAATGCTTCACTTTTTGAAAAAGAGCAAACTATTATTAATGATTAATTACTTTTTTTATAACTCCAAACTGCCAATCCATTCATCACAAAAGCATATAAAGAAATAATAATAAATTGCGGAACAATATCTACAAAACTAGAACCTTTAAGCATTACCATTCGCATAACTTCTACAAAATATCGAATTGGATTTATCAATGTAACCCTCTGTGCCCATTCAGGCATACTTTCGATTGGAGTAAATAGACCGCTCATTAGAATAAAAATTACCATAAAAAACCAAGCAATAAACATAGCTTGTTGTTGGGTGTCAGTATGATTTGATATAAAAAGTCCGATTCCTAAAACTAACAGTAAATAAACCGATGTAAAAAGATAAATGAGTGTGATGCTACCTAACATTGGAACGTTAAATACTATTTTCGAAATAAGTAATCCAACGGTCAATACTATTAAACCTAATATCCAAAAAGGAAAAAGTTTACCAATGATGAATTGATGTTTTTTTATTGGTGTAACATTGATTTGTTCTAAGGTTCCTAATTCTTTTTCTTTAACAATGTTCATAGATGACAAAAACAAAGTCAGCATCGTTACTAATAAAACTAATATTCCTGGCACCATAAAAGTTTTATAATTAAGCGTATTGTTATACCAAAAAGAGGGAATAACAAGTATGTTTTCGGGCACTTCTTTATTGGTAGAAAAGTAATTAGATTTAGTTATAATGTTTCTACCGAAAGCATTTACAATTTGTGCAACATATACATTTTCAATACCGGCAGTTGCAGCATCAATGGCATTGATCGTCACTGAAATACTTGTTTGCTGTTCTTTTATTAAATCGCGACTAAAATTAATGGGGACATTAACAATTATATCTGTTTTTCCTTTTTGCATTTCTTCAATTGCTTGTTTTTCAGAAAAAAGTGGTGCTGTAAGGTTAAAATAAGAGGAAGCCTTGAATGAATTTATTAAAGCTCGTGACTCCGCACTTTGATCATTATCCACAAAAGTAATGTTGATATTTTTCACATCAAAAGTCGCTGCATTTGACAATATTAATAATTGTAAAATGGGCAAAATAAATATTAATTTAAGCATGTTTTTATCTCTAAAAATTTGCTTGAATTCTTTTTGTACAATAAATAGTATTGTTCTCATTTTAATAATAATAAGTATAAATAGGGGACCAATTATTCTAATCTAATTTTATATTTTTTAATACTCAAAGCAATAAAAAAGAGCGTCATTCCAATTAACACAAGAGTTTCTTTCCAGATATATTGTATCCCTACACCTTTAAGCATAATCGCTTTTACGATTATAATAAACCATTTCGCCGGAATAATATTGCTAATTACTTGCATGGGCACTGGCATACTATTTATAGGAAAAATAAAGCCAGAAAGTATTATTACGGGTAACATTAGTCCCATTAGAGATAACATCATTGCGGTCTGTTGCGAGTCTGAGATGGTAGAGATTAATATTCCTAATGACAAGGCTGATATGATGAAGAGAATACTTTCGAATAGTAGTAGAAATAGGCTTCCGTTAATTGGCATTTTAAATACGAAATATCCTAAAAGCAAAATTACAACTGCATTAATTATCGATAAGAAAACGTATGGAAATACTTTTCCAATGATAACTTGAAAGGGTTTCAAAGGTGAAACCAAAAGGATTTCCATTGTACCAAGTTCTTTCTCGCGGGTAATTGAGATCGATGTCATCATTGCAGATACTAACATTAGTATTACAGTCATAACGCCTGGAACAAAATTGAAAACACTTTTTAATTCTGGGTTGTAGAACATTCGTGATTGCACTTCTACGGAAGCAGGACTGCCACTCGAACTATTTTTTTGGGACTGATAATTTTGAACTACAGCCGAAGTATAATTTGCTATTGTATTCGCTACATTTGGTTCAGTGGCATCTGTTACAGTCTGAATGGTTGCTGCTTTTTTATTTACTAAATTTTGACTAAAATTAGGTTCAAAAATTAGGACTGCTTTAACCTTACCTTTTTTGAATTCTGATTCAATCTCTTTTTCGCTATCAAGTTGATTTTCGATGCTAAAATAAGGCGATGACTTTAATTTATTTATTATTTTCTGTGTTTCGAAGTCTTTTGAATGATCTAAAACTGCAATATCGACGTTGTTAATTTCATTAGTAATTGCAAAACCAAAAAGTAATATTTGAGCTATAGGCATACCAAATAGAATAAACAGCGAGCGTTTATCTCTAAAAATATGGTAAAATTCTTTTTTTATAAAACCTATAAATCGTTTCATTTTATGAAGTTTTTAATCGCAAACTTGACGAGCATAAAGCATAGTTTGAGAAGTTTTTTAATTTAAAAACAGATTCTAAAGATTATTACCTGTTTTTTAGTGCTGCTAATCCGCAAATTTTATTTTTTAAATCTTAATTATCGGCTGTTCGACTTTCGGTATACTGCTATTCTATATTTCTAGCTAATTTCAAAAACACATCGTTCATTGTTTCTACATTAAACTGCTTCTTTAAATTCTTTGGTGTGTCTAATGCTTCAATTTTTCCTGCTACCATTATCGAAACTCTATCACAATATTCGGCTTCATCCATATAATGTGTTGTTACAAAAATCGTAGTTCCTTTATAAGCTTGAGTGTAAATCATTTCCCAAAATTGTCTCCTAGTTATAGGATCAACCCCTCCTGTAGGCTCATCTAAAAAAACTATTTTAGGTTCGTGCAGCAATGCAACAGAAAAAGATAGTTTTTGTTTCCAACCCAAAGGCAAGGAGCCGACCAAGTTATTTATGATGGCTTCTATTTGTAATTCCTTGACAAGTGCTGCAGTTTTAATTTTAATTTCTGCTCGAGATAGTCCATAGATTCCTCCAAAAAAAACAATATTTTCTTTAACGGTTAAATCATCATACAATGAAAATTTTTGACTCATGTAGCCAATATTTTTTTTAACCATTTCAGCATTAGTCAAAACATCAAATCCTGCAACTTGAGCTTCTCCTGCAGTGGGAATTGAAATTCCAATCAGCATTTTCATTGCTGTTGTTTTCCCGGCGCCATTCGCTCCTAAAAAGCCAAATATTTCACCTTTGTAAACATCAAAAGAGATAGCATCGACTGCGGCAAAGTCACCAAATTTTTTAGTCAAATTTTGAACAGAGATAATTTTCTCTTTTGCGTCATCGATAACGCGAGAACTAAATTCTGATTGCGGTTTTATTTCTTGATTATTCATACTCAGTAAATAACAATTTTATGAAATTTTGATTTACAATTACAAATCCATAAATACATCTTCGATCGTAATATTCGCCTTTTTAATCTCTATTTCGGTATGATTTTTATCTTCCAGATATTTCCTGAGATTAGTACTGTCAAAATCACTATTCTTATCTATATAATGAATGTATTCTCCAAAAGCGTAAACACTATAATGACTAGCATAATTTTTTAAATCATGTATTAATGAATGCGTATTTCTTGTGGAAACATCATAAATAATTTTTTCGTAATTTTTTATAATATTCTCAGGCGAATCTATTTTTAAAATTTTTCCATTTTGAATCAAGGCAATTCGATCACAAAGCGACGTCTCATCCATATAAGGCGTTGATACTAAAATAGTAATTCCTTTTTGCTGTAATCGCTTTAACATCTCCCAAAATTCTTTTCTAGAAA
Source organism: Flavobacterium weaverense (assembly GCF_003688495.1). Lineage (GTDB taxonomy): Bacteria > Bacteroidota > Bacteroidia > Flavobacteriales > Flavobacteriaceae > Flavobacterium > Flavobacterium weaverense. Next base: position 16,814 of record NZ_REFH01000013.1, read on the forward strand.
TAGGATCCACTCCAGTTGTAGGTTCGTCGAGGAACAATACTCTTGGAGCATGAATTAATGCACAGCATAAAGCTAATTTTTGCTTCATTCCACCTGACAATGCTCCAGCTCTTCGATTTTTAAATGGTTCTATTTGAACGTAAATATCTTTTATCAAGTCGTAATTTGCGTCGATAGTTGTTCCAAAAATAGTAGCGAAAAAAGTTAGATTTTCTTCAACTGTCAAATCTTGATATAGAGAAAATTTGCCAGGCATGTAGCCTACAGAATTTCTAATTGATTTAAAGTCCTTTGCAACATCAAAACCAGAGACGGAGGCATTTCCTTCATTTGCAATTAAGAGCGTGGTTAATATGCGGAAAATAGTTGTTTTTCCTGCTCCGTCAGGACCTATTAAACCAAATAATTCTCCTTCTTCCACGTTGAAAGAAACAGCATCAATGGCTTTAACAGCTTTGTATGATTTTGATATGTTATGAACTATAATACTCATTACTTTATCAATAGAAAATTGCTGTTTTCATACGCATCCACCCAGTGCTTAATATTTGGCTCAATTTTTACGTAATCACCTGATTTTAATGACAATTTTCTGCCGCTTTCATCTCCGTAGTTACCGCTCCCTGATACACAAACTAAAAGTGCTGGAACTTTAGTTACATGTTCTGCTAATTGCTTTCCTTTTTCTATTTGTAGAGACATCACTTTATTTTCTGATGGAGCAAATAGAAGCGCAGTTTGTACGTCTTTCTGTTCCGTATGCAAATCTTTTAAATTCATTGTTCTTACAGGCTCTACAGGAACTGATTTACAACTGAATAATGCGAAGATTGATAGTAATACGATTGTTTTTTTCATGATATTAAATTTTATTATTTGTCTTTTTTATTTGATCCACATTTCAGCTGGCATTCCTATTTTTAGGCTTCCATCATTTTTTACTTTGACCTTGACGGCGTAAACTAAATTTATTCTTTCTTCTTTAGTTTGTATAATTTTAGGCGTAAATTCTGCTTGTGACGCAATCCAAGAAATAGTTCCTTTAAAAGATTTCATTTCATTTACTGCATCAATTTTTATTGCTACTTCTTGCCCTATTTTTATTTGCGGTAGCTGAGTTTCGCTAACAAATATGCGCAAAGTCATGTCTGAAATGTTGGCAATTTTATATAATGGTTTTCCAAAAGCGGTTACTTCGCCAGATTCAGCGTATTTGGACAATATGGTGCCCGGAATTGGATTTATAATTTTACTCTTTTGAATTTGGTCGTTTATTTTCTCAATTTGGACATCGATAGATTTTAAATCGCTAATTATTGGCGCATTTTGAGTGCCAACAGCATTTACCTGAGCCTCAATTACAGCTACTTTTCCATCTATCTCATCAACTTGACGCTTCGTCGCAGCGTTCTCATCATACATGCCTCTTATTCTCTCTTTCTCTAATTTTACAGTTTTAAGTTGTTGTAGCAGAACACTTTTTTGAGATAACACATTTGCTGATTTTGATGAGACTGTATTTTTGGAAGCAAGTAATTGCTGCTTTGTTAAATGAAGTTGGATGGTATCAATTAAACCAACTTGTTTTTTTGCTTCTACGAGATCGCCTTCTTGGATGTCAAGAAACTCTATTTTCCCATTCGCTTCCGCAGAAACTGTAACTTCTGTGGCTTCAAAATTGCCGTAACCATCCGCTTTTTCACTATTTTTGCTACAGGAAAATAATCCTATTGCGAGTGCTATTATTAAACTGATATTTTTCATTTATAAATATGTATTTGCTACTTTCTTAATTTCCTTTAATGAGTTCAAAGTTTGATTTGGCTGCAGCCAATTGTACTTCATGTGTTTTCAGAAAACTTTTTGCCTCGAATAAATTAGTTAATTCCGTAAGGTATTCTGATGTGGTAATTACTCCATTTTTCATCTGAGCATTTGCTGATTTGACTATTTTTTCTCGAACTTCAATTACTTCCTCATCCGTTTTAAGTAATTCAATAGTTTTATTAATTTCTGATTGCATTTCTTGTAATTGCATTTTTGTATTTAATTCGAATGTTTCTCTCTCTGACAGGACAATTTCTTTAGCGATTTGAATAACTTTTTGATCCGTTTTGTTTTTTCCCCAATCAAAAACATTCCAATTTGCTTTTAATCCTACTACATAAAAAGGTTGAAACGTATTATCCAACATGTTTAAACCTGGATTTCCATAACCTGCTTGACCGAATGCGTTTATTCTTGGCAGAACTGATTTCGCTATTGAATTTTTCGAAAATTCTAATTGTTCATTTTGTAATTCGAAAAATTCAAGCTCCGGTCTAATATTGTTACTGGTAGTCGCAGAAATTTGTGGTTGTACAAATGTTGTTTGTAAATCTATATTTGAAAAAGTTAGCTCAGAAAGGTTTTTTATCATCTTTTCATTTTCAAACTTTATTTCCGTTAATTGCTGTTTGATCTTTAACGTTTCCGCTTCTAAGATTAATTCAGACGCAGGGAGAATAGCACCAAATTTCACTCCTGATTTTACTTCTTTAACTTTCGATAATAGCAATTCATTTTTCGAAATTAATAACGACTTTTTTTCTTGAAGTAGTAAAACAGCAAAGTAATATTGATTGATTCGGCTTTTCAATTGATAGAGCGTGATCTCAATTTGTTGCTGTTGTGTTTTAATTTGTGACTCTTTTAGTTTTGAATTTGCATCAATGATTCCACCATTATAAATTAATTGATTGATATCTAATGTGGCTCTGTACTGATCTTTATTTATCGGAGTTAAATTAGGCATCGACAAAGGAAAACCTATAACATCAGATTGATACGTGGCTTGCGCATTAAGGTCAATTTTTGGAAGTTTTCCTTTGCTTATACTCTCTGTTTCAAATTTTGATTTTTGATCTAATAGAGTTGTTTGCTTTGCTATTGGATAATTTTTTGCCGCCATTGTATAGCAGTCCTGCAAAGTCAAGATGTTTTGTGAGCTCGAAAGCAGTGGTAGCAGAAATAGAAATACTATTATTAACTTCTTTTTCATCTTCTAAATTTTTATCGCGTCAATTATAAATGTTGCCACTTCAGTTTTGCGTTTCTGTACTATTCGATCATATTCTTTTTTATCTGTATTAGTTAAAGCCATTAATAACGGTTTACCTATAAAAGGAAAAACATTCATTGAAATTATATTAATAAATAATTGTTCCGCTTCTATAGGTTTAATAACTCCATTTTTAATTGCGTCGTTTACCTGAGTTTTAAAAGTATCAATGGTGGGAAAGTTTTTTTGCTCCCGTAATTTTAAAACGAATTCTGGATTTTTATTTAATTCTTGAATAACAAAATTGGGTAAATACGGATGCTTAATAACAAACGAAATATAACTATTAGTAAAGTTCCTTATTTTTTCGAATAAATCGCTGTCATCATTAAGCACGCTATTAAGCTGAGGAGCGAGTAGGGAAAATGCATTTTTAAATACGGCTTCAAAAAGGAGTTGTTTACTTCGATAGTAATAGTGTAGGAGGGCTTTATTAATTTTGGCTTTATCTGCAATTTCTTGCATTCTAGCACCATCCATTCCTTTTTGCTGAAATATTTCTTTAGCAGCATTAAGTATTTCTATTTCCGTATTTTCTGATTTCTCCTTAGTCATATGATTTAATTATATGGTTTAACCATTCGGTTAACAAATGTAGATAAAAAAAACCATCAAATGACGGTTTCTTTCTTTTATATATTTCTTTAGAAAATAGAGCTTTCCAGCAGTTTCGCTGAATTAAAGTTTATAAAATAAAATTGGGTCAATGTAACTTCTATAAAATCTTACTTACTATTCTTTAAAGCTGTTAGCAATTCGGCAAGTTCAACAACTCCGTAAGTCGAGGAATAGTCTGATACTGCATAAGGTAAGATAAGGTTATTGTTGTGAATAATTGATCCACAAGAGTAAACAACATTAGGAACATATCCTTCGCGCTCATCTTCAAGAGGAGATAATAAAGGCTCTTTAAGACGCCCAATTTCAATTGAAGGATTATCCAAGTCAAATAGTGAGGCACCTATGCAATATCGTCTCATAGCACCGACACCGTGCGTGATAACTAGCCAACCTTCAGTAGTCCATAGTGGTGAACCACAGTTTCCAATTTGCGTAAATTCCCAGCAGTATTTGGGCTCTTGAAGTAATACAGGATTATTCCATTGTGTTGGTCTATCCGAATACATCAAATAATTATTGACACCATCAATTCGCGAAAGCATTGCGTATTTCCCTTTAATTTTTCGAGGAAATAATGCTAAGTTTTTATTTTTAGCTCCTGTTCCATAAAGCGGCATTACTCTAAAAGAGTAAAAGTCTTCAGTAGAAATAAGTTTAGGTAAAATTACGTGGCCATTGTATGCAGTATACGTTGCCATTACTTTTACTGTGTTGTCATCATCTGTAAAACGAACGAAACGTGCATCCTCTATACCGCGACTTTCTGAATCTGATACTGGAAAAATAACGCGTTCCGTTAAATCAGAATCGTGCTTGAATTGGATGTCATAAAAAGAATCTGATAACCAAATTATTTCTTCTAGCGCAGTTTTTCTATTATGACCAATTAATGGATCTCTTAGTGCATTATTTAGTAAATCATGTAAAACTGAGTATTCAAATTCCTCAGGCAAATTTTGCATAATGTCGTGTGAATATTTTTGAGGAATATTCATTTCAACAAGCTTGTTGAGAAAACGTTCTTTGTTATACAAAGTTTTGTGTTGGATTTCAGCCTTATCTATATGATTTCCAATTTTCATTACTCGGAGATCGTTATTCTTGTCTAAAATTCCCCTTCTAAAAACGATGGAAGAAATATGCCCTTCACCGGTTGCCCGGAAAGAAATTATTACTCGCGTTTCACCTTCTTCTAAATCAGATTGGTCCAAATCCTCGACAATTGAAGGATTAAAAAATGCTGCCGATTCTATTGCGTACTCCATAGTGCAATAGGAACCAATTAACATTTTACGTTCATCAGTCAATTCGTTATAGTTAATCTGCATTCCTTCGATAATACCTCTTATTTTTTCACAATGGGAGAAAAATATTTTAGAAATGTTTCGATGTCTTCTCGCAAATTCCCTTAACGTATGTTCTAGACTTACTGCGACTTGCTTTTCATCTAACATCATAATGCGACTCACTAAATTTTGCGTACGTTCATCACCATTCATAAAATATCTCGCAACTACTCTTTTAGCATCTGGATAAAAAACTGTATTTTTTCTTATTACGGGAACTCGCATAAAATGTATTTTAATTAATAATATGATTGGGGTTTATTACAATTTCGGTGATTGTTTTTCGCTTGAATGATGCGAACTTTTGTTTTATTAAATTTATTAGAAATAACTACTAAGAACTTTTCTATTGCAAATCACCTTGCAATTTTTTTAAGTTAATTGATGCCTTATGTATTACAACTTATGCTTAAGTCTATAAAAAATTATTAATTCATTCACACTTTTTTAAAGAGTTAGATAGCATTACTGAATTAGTATTAATTACTATTACTCTAAATCATTTACTATTTAATAGCAACTTATAAATGGTACTAACTCAAAGCTACAAAAAAATAGTATAAAATTATTCCCATGTTACAATTTTCATTCTTTTTAAGTTTTGTTTAAGACAAATATGTAAATAGTATAAGGATTTGAAATAATTGTATAACTAGCAATCAGTGAACTATTTATAGCTTTACAATACATTTAAAAACAATTTTTTTAATTTATTTTTATTGATTTAGAAATAAAAATAAAAAAAGATTTGACTACATATTTATTGTTTTAAAATATGATAATAAAATTGATTCGATGTTTGATTAAACGAAGAACACGGGTGTCAGGTTGCTGAAGTAGCTGTAATGGCGCATGTCCTTTCCATCCGTTCGGGCATGTACAAAAAGCTTACGTCTCTATTAATTAAGGGGAATCAGTCACACAGCAATAAAACAAGCATCAATCAATTTTTACAATATCCAACTGATTTAGATAGTAATCTAATATTAGACGATGTAAATAGAAGTACCGTATTAATATAATTTTCCAATACAGATGAAAACGCTCTCAAAAAATTCAAAAATAGTTTTTCTTTCTACTTTTCCTCCTACGCATTGTGGTATAGCCACTTTTACGGAGGATACTATTAATGCAATTAATAAAATTTATGGGAAAAGTATAATTAGTGAAGTTTGCGAAATAACTATTTCTGGTGAGGCAAGCGCTTCATCTACATATCATTTGCCTTCTAAGGAAAAAGAAGCTTATGTAAAAGTTGCTTCTCAAATAAATAGTGATCCTGATGTTAAATTAGTGCACATTCAGCATGAGTTTGGTTTGTTTGGTGGTCAGTACGGAGATTATATTTTAGATTTTTTGAAGGAGTTAAAAAAACCAGTAGCATACACTTTTCATACTGTGCTTCCTAATCCTAAGCCTGATTTAAAGGCAGTTGTACAATTGCTTTGCAGTTATTCGAAAGCGATTTTTGTAATGACTAATAAATCAAAAAGCATACTAATAGAGGGTTACAATATCGAAGAGAATGATATCGCATTAGTCCCTCATGGAACACACTTGGTAGACTATGAGACTACTGAGAAAGCTAAGAAAAAATTTGATTTTGAAGATAGAATCGTTCTTTCAACTTTTGGATTACTTGGTGAAGGAAAAAGTATCGAAACTGGTTTGAGAGCGCTTCCAAAAATTGTAGAAAAATTTCCAAATGTTCTCTATTTAATTTTAGGAAAAACGCATCCCAATACTATTGTCAATAACGTAGACGTTTATAGAAATTCTCTCGAAGCAATAGTAGCAGAATTAAATTTAGAAAACAATGTTCGATTTGTGAATGAATATCTCGAGGTGAATCAGCTTTTAGATTATTTAAAAGCTACTGATGTGTATTTATTTACATCTAAGGATCCAAATCAGGCGGTTAGCGGAACATTCTCTTACGCAATGAGTTGTTCTTGCCCAATTGTTGCTAGTAAAATTCCTCATACAATGGAAAGTTTGACTTCTGATGTTGGTATTTTAGCTGATATTCAAAATGTCGAACAATTTGCAGATGCAACTTTGAAATTATTAAGTGATTCAAGTTTAAGAGATGCAATGTCCATAAATGCTTATGCAAAAACTACTAAGACTTCTTGGGAGAACACTGCTATTAAACATATCAACGTGTATCAAAAAATTGCAGAAGGACTTAGCGACATAAAAATTTCATATCCAAAAATAAAAATGGATCATCAGAAAACGATGACTACCGAAATGGGTATGATTCAATTTTCAAAGATATCAGAACCTGATTTAGATTCAGGCTATACTTTAGATGATAACGCTAGAGCATTAATAACTATCTGCAAACATTATCAGTTAAGTGGAGATCGTTCTGATATTCCTTATATGAATACTTATCTTAATTTTATTAGTAGGTGTCAGTTGGAAAATGGAACATTTATAAATTATGTAGATAAAAACAATACTGTTGAAGATCGTAACAGCAATGAAAACCTGGATGACTCCAATGGTCGGGCGATTTGGGCTTTGGGGTATTTTTTAAGATTAAGTGGAAAAACTATTCCATACGACATGACACACAAAGCAAATTCATCTTTAAACTTGGCTATGAACTGTGTTAGTGAGATGCATTCTCCTCGAGCGATTGGTTTTGCGATTAAAGGTTTTTATCATGCTTATAATGTTGTACCGACAGAGAATTTAAAAAATAAAATTATATTTCTTTCGCACAAGTTACAAGCAATGTATGAACATACAAGTTCTGCAAACTGGAATTGGTTTGAAGATAAATTAACGTATGCTAATAGTATTCTTCCAGAAGCTTTGTTATTGTCTTTTCTTATTACGGGAGAAGAACGTACAAAAGAGATAGCAGTAGAATCCATGGATTTTTTAATTTCGAAAATGTTCATAGATGGCCGATTCAAAATTATTAGTAATAATGGTTGGCATGAAAAAGGAGCTATTCCTCATAATTACGGTGAGCAGCCGATAGAAGCAAGTTATATGATGCATGCTTTAGATATATTTTATAGAGCATTAGGCAAATCAGAGTATAAAAAATATTTAAAAAAAGCGTTTAACTGGTTTTTAGGAGATAATCATTTAAGTCATATTATGTACAATCCTATTACCGGAGGTTGCTATGATGGCCTAGAGAAAGAGAATGTAAATTTAAATCAAGGTGCAGAATCAACACTTTGTTATCTATCAGCTAGATTGCTTATTGAGACGTATACCTCTAGAGCGAAAGGGAATAAGTTATTCAAGGTAAAAACGGACGAGCATTATCATTTCTCCTTATCAAATTTAAAAGAGAGTAATACTAATGACTGTAAGGAAAACATTCTTCCAGTTCAACTTAATAAAAACTATAAAACGAAATCGGCGAGGAGCTTAATTGTGATTAAATAATTATCGAAGATTTTCAAATTCGAAAATTTTTGATGAACAAGAAATAGTCTAATTGATTGACAAAATTTTATTAAAACCCATTAAAAACTAATTAGATAGTTTTTGATGGGTTTTTTATTGGAACAATAAGTCTTACTTACTTTTATAATTATAGTAGAGATGGTTGCTGTAGTTGATGAAATATTTCTTACCGATAATAATTAAACTCTTCAAAGATTTAAGTGCGATTAAAGAGTTTTCTATTCTCGCATTAAATCATAAATGTCGATAGGTACGATAAAATATTTAAAAAGTAAAGCCCTTACTAATCATTGCAAGGGCTTTACTACTGATGAATTAAAATTTTACTCTAACTCATTATAAAACTAGAATTGTTGAAATTTATTCTTCATTTATTTTACGAGGGAAAAACTCCTGACGATTATAAAATGAACTATCTGTCTGATTTGCTACATCATTTCCTTTTTCATTTTGCGTATTTGGTAAAACCATTAATTCATAAGAGCGATTTATTTCAGTTCCTTTTTTGAATCTTTTAGTTTTTGCAAACATAGAATAACTGATTCCATTGCAATGAACTTTTGACAAACTCTCATCAAGCGTTACAACACCAATTGGAATAATTAAATGGTTTTCACCATCTGCATTTAAAAACTCGTGTATGCCTTCACTTGTAGGTTTGCTATACGTTTCGTGACCTTCTTCAATGACAGCGCTATCGACTTCGACATCTAAGTAAACAACGCGTTCCGCTTGCTTACTAACTAGTAGACTATCTACTTTTCCAATAAATCTTCCATCTGAATCTACTACTTGCCAATCACGTACATCAGCATAATTATCAGCTACTTTATAATCAGATAATTCGTGCAAATAATATAAATCTTTATTTTCGTTTTTCATAATATTAATTTTTAGTAATTATATTAATTCATTTTCTTTAATAATTCTGCTGACGTTCTAAAAAACGATTTTACAGCATCTTTTTGATCTAATGTTAAAGTCGCTGGGTCAATAGATTCAGCAGCAGTTTTAACAGCATTTCCTTCAGCAGTTAAATTAGAGAATTTTTCTTTCTGCATATTATGCATTGACGAGCTTAAGATATCGGCGGCACTTCTAATTTTATTAGCGTGATCTTTAGACATTGGATCTTTGGTAATTTCTTCAGCAATCTGCTTTGCCTTCATAATATTATCTGAAACGTCAAAATTTGTTTCACTCGCCTTAGCTTCAACTGCATTTGTAAGTTTCATTAATGCATCATTGGTATATTCGTGATCTAAACCCATATCAGCCTCCGTATCTTCAATAAACATTAAGTATGCATTAACTGCGCCATTACTTTCTGGTACTTGAGTGTTTTCTCTTGTTGTTTCCGTTTCCATAGGTTCTACTACTTCTTGATTTCTAAAAAATAGGAACCAAATTGCAGCTATAATACCAAGTGCCAATAATATCCATGGGAAAATCGACTTTTTCTTTTCAATTTTAATTTCTGTCATAATAAATAATTTAAAGGTTAATTCTTAAGATTTAAATAAATTAGATTAATTGAGTTCGTTTATTAGACGACATTCATTTATTTTTTTACAGTTTATAAGTAAACCATATCAATAATGTAAATGTAGGAATTGATGTTAAAGTGACGGTTACATCATTTTTGATGATTGTTACAGCATTTTAAGTATGCTTTGAAGTTGCTACTTTTCTAAAAACTATCACTCCTTGTAAGATGTTTTGATTTAAATGGATTCAAAATAGCATTCGTTTTTCATTTAATTTACGAAGGAAAGGTGAAGTATGTGGTTGCGAAGCAATTCCATTCGAATTAAAAATGAAAAGGTTTCTTTGTGGCCAACTCAAAGAACGGTTAAACTAAATAGGATACTTAAGAGGGAATAAAAAAATATTTAATTCTGTGCGATTTCTAGTTTGATAAATAAAAGGAATTTAATCAAGTGTTTAGAAATTAAAGGAAAGTTTACTAATCATAAGATAAAAAAAAAGGGATGATTCTAAAATCATCCCTTTTTTGTGGAGTCGCCGAGAATCGAACTCGGGTCCAAACAAGCAACTAAAAAGCTTTCTACACGTTTATTTTCTGATTGAGTTTTCGATAGTGTGCTAGGCCAGAAACAGCCACACGCTACTTATCTTCTTAATTTCGAAATCCACCCGAAGCTTATGGAAATCTAGGTTTATTTTTACGGTTCCCCTAAATTGACCGCCACAAACCAAGGCTTTCAAGGAGAATCCAGCTTTCCTATCTGATAGGAACGTGGCTTAATCGTACTATAATTCGGATTATGCAGCTAAAGCGTAGTTATTTTCGCCGTGTAAAATTGTAAGATCTTGGATTTACGAGCAAGGTCTCAATGCTCGACGTGCTTACTAATCAATTCGACTTGCTGTCAAAACCAGTCGACCCCTTTTTTATTTCAAAACTGAAATGCAAATTTTGAGTGTGCAAATATAAGCTTTTAAACTGTAATTAATAATTAGTATTTCAAAAACCATTCCTTTTTATTCGTCTTTTAATTTGAACGGATAATCGCCAAACAATGGTGCTAATTTTCTAATATCATAGGTTTTTCTTGTAAATTTATTCGAAAGAGCGATAATAGTTACACCTTCTTTTGGCAACGTTATATAAGATGACGTATTTCCATGCCACCATCCGTTATGGAAGTAGAAATTTTGTCCTGTTTCCCAGTTTACCATTCGAATACCAAGTCCGTAATTTTTGGTTCCTTTTCGTTCATTACTATAGGGAGTGTACACCATCGCATTCAACTCCGGTGTTAAAAAATTAGGGCTGTTTCTAGCTCTATCAAATTTCAACAAATCTCTAGGCGTAGAATAGATGTTCTTATCTCCATAAACCGCATCTAAATAATCTGTGCCTATTTCCACTTTATTCGCTTTATAGGAGGTAACAGCGGTGTCTTTATCTCTTTTATAATTGAATACGTACGTGTTTTTCATTCCTAAAGGCTCAAAAATAATTTGCTTCATTGCTGTTTCGTATGGCAGCTTTGTAATTTTTTCAATGACTAAAGCGAGCATAGCATAATTAGTGTTACAATAGCTGAAGCGAGTATCCGTTTTGAACTCAAGCCCGATATTCTTTGTAGCCATGATATTCAAAATATCCTGATTGGTTAAAATATCACGTCGATTCCACACAGTTTTATCACGGTCTGTAAAATAGGCGTAGTTACGCATTCCACTTCTATGATTCAATAACGTTTTTATAGTCACTTCCGGATAAGGAAAATCTTTTAAAATGGTATTGACTTTCTGATCTAATTCTATTTTTTTAGCGTTAATTAATTTTAGAATCGCTGTAGCTGTAATCACTTTACCTACTGAAGCAACATGTATTGGAGTTGACTTGGTAATTAAAGTTTTAGCTCTAAAATTAGAGTATCCTTCATATTTCTCATAGATAATTTGGCCGTCTTTTGCGACTAAAAAACCTCCATTTGCGCTATTATTAGGCCAATTTTTTTTGTAAAAAGAATCAATTTCCTGTTTTTTTGCTTCAATGTAATCTGCCGTTAGTTTATTCTGTGATTTTCCTAAAGGCTTCATTTTAGGCATTGTACTCTTTGGAAGTTCGCTATCACTCAATTCAACTTTCTTTTTGTCTTGTGCGCAAGAACTAAAAACTAAAAAGAGGAGCGATATATGTAGTATATTTGTTTTTTTTATGAAATTCATTTTTGTAGTGCTAGAAAAGCAAATATATAGAATCAATGCCTTTTGATTCGTTGTTTTTTTAAACCTTAACACTATTTTATCAGTAGATTTGTTACGGTTTTTCTGTATCATTTTGTCAGTCAGCGGGTAATAGATTGCAATCCATCAATTTTATTTAGAAAATAAATAGTATTTAGTATATAATGTTATATTTGTAACAAACGAATACTATAAAGTTATATTACATTAATTTTAAAGCCCTTGATACCATGAAATTTGGAATTATTAAAGAAAGAAAAAATCCACCTGATAGAAGAGTTATATTTTCTCCAAACGAATTAACACTTTTAAAGCAGAAATACCAACAAGTTAGTGTGAAAGTAGAAACTTCAGATATTAGAATATTTGAAGATGCTCAATATATAAATTTAGGTATTGACGTGGTTGATGATGTTAGTGATTGCGATATTTTATTTGGTGTAAAAGAGGTTCCAATAGAAAATTTAATTGCTAATAAATCCTATTTCTTCTTTTCACATACAATAAAAAAACAGCCGTATAATAGAAATTTATTAAAAGCTGTTTTAGAGAAAAACATTGATTTATATGACTATGAAACAATCGTTGACGCTGAGAACCGCAGACTAATAGGTTTCGGGAGATATGCAGGAATTGTGGGAGCTTATAACGGTATTCGCGCATTCGGAATCAAATTTGAATTGTTTAAATTGCCAAAAGCGGAGACATTAGCGGGTAAAGAAGCTTTAATAAGTCATTTAAAGCGAATTGTGCTACCACCTTTAAAATTTGTAATTACAGGTACTGGAAAAGTTGGTAACGGAGCTAAGGAAGTTTTAGATGCCATTAAAATTAAAGAAGTTTCTGTAGAAAATTATTTAACTAAGAATTACACGCAAGCTGTATATACTCAAATTGACGTATTAGAATATAATAAGCGCAAAGATGGTCAGGTTTTAGACTTCACTGATTTTTATCAAAACCCAAAAGAATATGATTCTGACTTTGAGAAGTTTACTAAAGTAACTGATATTTATATTACCGGCCATTTTTATGGTAATGATGCTCCAGTTATACTTACAAGAGAAATGCTTAAAGCTAATGACTGTAAAATAAAAGTCGTTGCTGACGTCTCCTGTGATGTAAATGGTCCCATTGCATGTACGTTGAGGTCTTCGACTATTGCAGAACCTTTATATGGATATTTGCCGGAAGAGAATATAGAAGTAGACGTTTTTCATCCTGCAGCAATTGTTGTTATGGCAGTAGATAATTTGCCTTGTGAATTGCCTAAAGATGCTAGTGAAGGATTTGGGGAAATGTTTTTAGAGCATGTAATCCCCGCCTTTTTTAACGATGATAAAGATGGAATTCTTAATAGAGCCAAAATTACTGAAAAAGGAAAATTGACTGAAAGATTTAGCTATTTACAAGATTATGTAGATGGTAAATAAATTACTTTAATAAAATAAAAACTAAGCCTGCACTTTATAATTGCAGGTTTTTTTTATGCCGATTCTAGAAGGTTTCAAGCGTCAAAAACAATAATTTAATTGTCTTTTATTAAGACTTGACTAACTTGACTTTGAAAGGAATTGACTTGCAGAATTCAACTAGCTTTTTTATAAATGCAAAAGATCTCATTTGTATACACAAACATTACAAATCTCTTAACACCACTTAATTTCAAGGCTGATTCTAAAAGCGTAATTTTGTACCAAATAAGAAATGATAATGAAAAAGAATATTCCCATATCGATTTTAGAGTTAGCAATAATTACCCAAGATAGTGACGCCAAGCAAACATTTGAAAAAACCAAAGCGCTTGCACAATTAGCAGACAACTTAGGTTATAAAAGATTTTGGTTAGCTGAACACCATAATATGGCTCATGTGGCCAGTACTGCGACCGTTGTTCTTATTGGTTACATTGCCAGTCAGACTAAAACTATTCGCGTTGGTTCTGGTGGTATTATGTTACCTAATCACGCGCCACTAATTGTAGCGGAACAATTTGGGACACTTGAGATTTTATATCCTAATCGTATTGACTTAGGCTTAGGACGAGCACCTGGGACTGACGGATTGACGGCACAAGCAATTAGAAAAGATTTTTACGAGCAATCGCAACGTTTTCCGCAAAACGTAGCTTCATTACAAGATTTTTTCTCCGCAGATAATGCTGCTGCAAATGTGAGAGCGTTTCCTGCTGAAGGGACGAATGTCCCTATTTGGATTTTAGGTTCGAGTATGGATAGTGCGGCTTTGGCTGCAGCCAATGGATTACCGTATGCTTTTGCTGGTCATTTTGCACCGAAACAAATGTACCAAGCTTTCCAATTTTATCGCGAAAATTTTGAACCTTCAAAGTATTTAGATAAACCGAAAACAATGGCCTGTGTAAATGCTGTCGTAGCAGATACTGATGAGGAAGCAGAAATCCTTTCCACTAGTTTGACAATGATGTTTCTAAATTTAATTCGCAATGACAGGAAACCTTTGCAACCGGCTGTTAATTCTTTGGATGGAATTATGTCAGAAGAAGAACATTTTCATGTAAAGCAAATGACTGCTTGTTCGTTTATCGGTAGTAAAAGCAAGGTAGAAGCAGAGCTTAGACAATTTATAGATTATACTAAAGTGAACGAATTGATGATGACGAGCCCAATTTATGACCACGATTTGAAGTTGAAAAGTGTTCAGCTAATGAAAGAGGTCATTGATTCATTATAATTAGTAAACGGAATAAAATATTTGCATGTTATCACTTGCCTTCTAAACAGAATCGCATTCTAATTATATTTTTTTGATCGAATCAGTAATCTAAGGTTTGATTTTTATCGTAATTTTGAATTTTAAACATAATTATTTTTGAGAACCTCAATACATAAATCGATCGGTAATTCAAAACTGTTTAAGAAACAGTTATTGACTTGGTCACAGCAATTTCGCGAAATCATTTATTTAGATAGCAATGATTATCCTCAAGAATATTCAAGCTACGACTGCATAATTGCACTTGATGCTTTTACCTCGATTAAAACAGATTTTAACAACGCTTTTGATGATTTAAAACAGTACCAACAAATTACCAAAGATTGGCTTTTTGGTTATCTGTCGTATGATTTAAAAAACAATACTGAAGTTTTAGTTTCTAAAAATTATGACGGATTAGATTTTCCCGATTTATTTTTCTTCCAACCTAAGAAACTCTTTTTTTTAAAGGGTAATGATGTCGAAATTCAATATCTTAATTTTTGTGACGATGAGGTCGAGGAGGATTTTGAAGAAATATGTTCGGGTGATGATTTCCAAGATGTATCAGATGAAAAACTTCTTATTCAGCAACGAATTGCCAAAGAAGATTATCTTACCAAGGTTTCAAAAGTTTTAGAACACATTCATCGAGGAGATATTTATGAAGCTAACTTCTGTATGGAGTTTTTTGCTGAAAATGCATGTATTAATCCTACCGAAAAGTTCTTAAAGCTTAACGAAATATCAAAACCGCCATTTGCTGTTTTTTTTAAGAACAATAAACATTTTTTACTTTCTGCCACGCCAGAGCGTTATTTAAGAAAAGAAGGAGAAAGTATAATTTCGCAGCCCATAAAGGGAACATCAAAACGGTACTCAGATTCGATCGAAGATGAAAAATCTAAAAATGACTTAATTTCAGATCCTAAAGAACGTTCTGAAAATATCATGATTACTGATCTTGTACGTAACGATTTATCAAAAACAGCACAAAAAGGAAGCGTAAAGGTTACAGAGTTGTGTGGTATTTATTCCTTTTTGCAAGTACACCAAATGATTACTACTATAACTTCTAAGTTGGATGCGCAGTACGCTGCAGTTGATGTGATCAAAACTACTTTTCCGATGGGAAGTATGACTGGTGCTCCGAAGATTGAGGCTATGAAAATTATTGAAGAGCTCGAAGAAACTAAACGTGGATTGTATAGCGGTGCTGTAGGTTATTTTACACCAAATGGTGATTTCGATTTTAACGTAGTTATTCGTAGTATTTTATATAACCAAGAAAAAAAATATGTTTCGTTTTCTGTAGGAAGTGCGATTACATCGCAATCTGTTCCAGAAAAAGAGTATGAAGAATGTTTGCTTAAAGCAAAAGCAATGCGAGAAGTGTTAGTAGGTTAAATAAAACACCTTGAAAAGTAGACACGAATTAACACAAACCATGGTGCGTGATTATTCCACAAATCTCTGTAAAAATAGAAATACATAGTGTGATTTTTTTAGAATTGCTGAAATCAAAGTGCATTTTTTTCAAAAATAAAAATTCAACTAAACTTAATCTCCTTAATTGTGTACAAGAGATTAGTTGTTGAGATTACATTCACAATTCATCATTTTAAATAAAATCAATTAAATTTGAAAATGTTACAAAAATTCCAAAATCATTTGAGTCATAATTTTCAGTTTTTAACTGGTAAAAAACTATTGCTTGCCACAAGTGGCGGTATTGACAGTATGGTTATGCTTTCCTTATTTCAGCAATTAGACTACAAAATAGCAATTGCCCATTGCAATTTTCAATTGCGTGGAGTGGATAGTTTTAGTGATCAAAATTTTGTTAAAGATTACGCTACTGAAAATGAAATACCAGTTTTTATAACTCAATTTGATACAACTGCTTTTGCAGAGGATTACAAAGTTTCTACGCAAGTTGCAGCACGCGAATTGCGTTACAATTGGTTTTACGAATTAGCAGAAACAGAAGATTACGATTATATTTTGACAGCGCATCATGCTGATGATAATTTGGAGACTTTTTTGATAAATTTATCACGTGGAACGGGCTTAGATGGATTAACGGGGATACCCGAACAAAATGAGAAAGTAGTTCGTCCACTTTTGGCGTTCAGCCAGAAAGAATTGGCAGATTATGCTGAATTGCACAATGTTCAATGGCGTGAGGATAGCAGCAATGCTTCAGATAAATACCTTCGGAATAAAATTAGGCATCATCTTGTTCCTATGTTAAAAGAACTAAATCCTAATTTTCTGTCTTCGTTTACCACAACACAAACCTATTTACAAGATGCAAAAGATATGGTTGAAGATGCGACAATAATGGTTTATCAACAGGTAGCGAGTCAAGAAGAAGATAAAATAACTTTTGATTTAAAAAAGCTTTTAAAACTTCCAAATTACAAGTCTTATTTATATCAATGGTTGAATGAATTTGGATTTTCAGCTTGGGAAGATATCTATGACTTGGTTAACAGTCAGTCAGGGAAATTTGTATACGCACCAGAATATAGATTGTTAAAAGATCGTGAAACTTTAATCTTAAGTCCTTTCTATTACGTAAATGAAAAAGAAGAGTTTTTAATCACCGCAGACCAGAAAGTAGTTAATGTTCCCTTAAATATGACTTTTTCGTCAGCAGCTGAGATGACTATCGTTTCAAATAAAACTATATTTGTAGATTCTGATAAATTGGATTATCCACTTGTTTTACGACGGTGGAATGAAGGTGATCAATTTCAACCTTTTGGAATGGATGGTAAGTCAAAAAAGTTAAGTAAGTTTTTCAAAGACGAAAAATTATCCTTGCTCGAAAAAGAAAAAATTTGGCTTTTATGTTCAAATGACAACATTGTTTGGGTAATTGGTTTACGTCAGGATGAACGGTTTAAAATTAAAAATACAACTAAGAATATAATTAAAATAGAATTGGACTAATGAAGAAAATATTATTTTTACTTATTGCTTTTGTGGCTTTTGCCAATGTAAATGCACAGATTTTAGATCCTGCAAAATGGACTACGAAAATCGAAAAAAAATCGGATACTAATTACGTTTTGATATTTGATACGGTTATAGAAAACGATTGGCATTTATACTCTCAAACCACTCCAGATGGTGGACCGCTTCCATTAGAAATCACTTTTAAAAATCAAAAAGGGAATTTTAATTTAGTTGGAAAGGCAGTAGAAAGCAAAACTCGAACTGCTTACAATGATATATTCGAAGTCAATGAAAAGTTCTTTGAGAAGAAAGGACAAGTTCGACAAGAGATTTCGATCACGAATCCAAATTTGACTGAAATTAAAGTCGATTTTAATTACCAAGTTTGTAAAGAGGTTTGCATCAACGTAGAGAAAAATTTCACTTTTAAAATTCCTGCTTCTGCAAAAAGTATTGTAGTTGTTCCAGCAGATATTACAACTGTAGTTCCACCAGATACTGCAGTAGTTGATACAGTTGCTCAAGGTTCAGAAGTGAAAAATTCTGCAGTAGTGACAACTGAAAAAGTTCCAGTTTTGGATGATAAAAAATCAGAAAAGAAAGGATTATGGTCTATTTTCTTTATCGCTTTTCTTTCAGGATTTGCCGCATTGCTTACACCTTGTGTGTTCCCAATGATTCCTATGACTGTTAGTTTTTTTACAAAACAAAGTAAAACAAAAGCGAAAGGAATTCGTAACGCCATTATTTACGGAATTTCAATAATAGGGATTTATCTTATTTTAGGACTTGTAGTAACTTGGATTTTTGGTGCTGATGCGTTAAATGCCTTATCTACGAATGTATGGTTCAACGTGATTTTCTTTATAATTTTAGTAACGTTTGCTGCTTCGTTCTTAGGCGCATTTGAAATTATGTTGCCTAATTCATGGGCGAATAAAGTAGATAGTCAAGCAGATAGAGGAGGAATAATAGGAATTCTATTCATGGCTTTAGCTTTAGCAATTGTATCTTTTTCATGTACAGGACCTATTGTAGGAACACTATTAGTTGAAGCAGCTTCCAAAGGTGGAATTGCACCTATTGTAGGTATGTTTGGATTCTCATTGGCTCTAGCCTTACCATTTATGTTGTTTGCAATGTTCCCAGGTTGGTTAAACTCATTACCTAAATCAGGTGGATGGTTGAATACAGTTAAAGTAGTTTTAGGATTTTTAGAATTAGCTTTAGCTTTCAAATTTTTATCGAATGCTGATTTAGTTTTACAATTGCATTTCTTAGAAAGAGAAGTTTTTCTAGCGATTTGGATTGCGATTTTCGGAACATTAGCGTTCTATTTATTTGGAAAAATTACATTGCCACACGATAGTCCGATGCCACATATATCTGTAGGAAGATTATCATTTGGATTAGTGGTTTTAGCATTTACTATTTATTTAATTCCAGGACTTTGGGGAGCACCATTAAAAGTGATCTCAGGTTTTCCACCACCAATGACTTATAGTGAAAGTCCTTATGGAGTGGGAGGTTCAAAAGGAGGTTCAGCTGCAACAGCGCAAGTGCTGCCAGAAGGAGCACATTTAGGACCTCACGACTTAGTTGCTTTTGACGATTACGATAAAGGAGTTGCTTACGCAAAATCGATTAACAAACCAATCTTACTTGACTTTACAGGTTTTGCTTGTGTTAACTGTAGAAAAATGGAAGATTACGTTTGGTCTGATACTGAAATTCTTAAGATCTTACAAGGTGAGGTAGTTTTGATTTCTTTATATGTAGATGATAAAAAAGATTTACCTAAAAACGAACAATACGTTTCTAAAGAAACTGGTAAAGAAATTACAAGTATAGGAAATAAATGGAGTGATTTCCAAATCACTAAATTTAAAGCCAATGCGCAACCCTATTATATAATATTAGATACGGATGGTAATATGCTTTCTGATAAACCAGAGAGCTACAATTCAAACATTGAATCTTATAAAGGATGGTTAAGAGAAGGAATTGATCGTTTTAAAAAGGCCGAATAGGCCTTTTTTTTATACACTAAGAATTGTAAATACAACTGCGTATTTATAAACCAAAGTTATATTTTATTTATATTTTACAAACATGATAATGATGTTCAAGAAACTTGTTGGAATAGAGCCGTTAGAGTTGATCCCTTCGGCAAATAAAGAATTAGAATCTTTTGCAGAGATTGTCATTTTGCATGAAAACCAACCTGCAGATTCAGCCGAAATTGTCGCACGAATTGGTGATGCAGATGCGGTTTTATTAAGTTTTAGAAGTACATTGGGAAAAGAAATTTTAGAACAATGTCCGAATCTCAAGTATATTGGAATGTGTTGCTCGTTGTACACGCCAGAAAGCGCTAACGTCGACATTAACTATGCTAATTCTCGAGGTATTACAGTTAAAGGTGTACTTGATTATGGAGACGAAGGTGTCGTTGAATATGTAGTCAGCGAATTAGTACGCTGTTTACATGGTTTTGGAACTACCTCTGACGGAAAACCAAGGAAAGCTTGGAGTATTGTTCCAAGGGAAATTACTGGCTTAAAAGTGGGTATTGTAGGTTTAGGAAAATCGGGAGGAATGGTTGCTGATGCACTTCGATTTTTTGGTGCAGAAATCTCCTATTTCGCTCGCAGCGAAAAAGAAGACGCTAAAACGAAAGGCTATTCTTTTTTACCTTTACAACAATTACTGGCTGAAAACGAAGTTATCATTTGTTGTTTGAATAAAAATACTGTCTTATTGCATGAAGCTGAATTTAAAGCTTTGGGAAATAGCAAAATCTTATTCAATACTGGACTTTCTCCCGCTTGGGATTTGACAGCTTTTGAAAGTTGGATTCAGGATGATAATCTCGTTTACACAGATACATTAGGAGCTTTAGGAATTGAAAGTTTACTAAAATATACAAATGTCAATTGTATGCAAATATCATCTGGTAGAACGCAACAAGCATTTGTACGCTTAAGCGAAAAAGTATTGGCTAATTTAACTGCATTTTCTAAAAAGCAATAGGTGAAACAATGTTCCGAAGTGTATTTACAACGCTCCAACCTGCAATTTGCGCGTTTTTGCTGTAAATATCTATTACGGCGTGAATATGTTCGCTCTTTATTTCGATACGGTGATCATCACCTATAAAATCTGGCACAGAGTTTATAGAAACTTTTACGTTTTCAGGGCCCACTGACGCTAATGAAGCAGCAACCGCAACATTAACGCGCGTTGGGAAAAGAGCGATAGCTTCTTTTGCATCTCCCGTAAACACTTCGCGCTTCACCGTTTGCAAAGAATCATCATAAACACTTGTATTTTTTAAAGAATTTGGGCCTTTTTCAGTTCGAAAAGTAACCTCACAATCTTCCATTAGTGCAACAGTTCTCATCACGTCAAAACCACCAATAGCTCCTGAAGCTAAATGCACACGAGTGTTATTTTCTAAAGCAGTTTCCTGAACCAATTTGTAGAAATCCGCATCAGCAAGTGCCCCAATAGATAAAGTAACTAATGATGATCCATTTTTTAAAGCTGGAATCGCTATTTCACGAAATGCGGTTGGAGAAGCCGTCTCGACAATATAATCAGGTTTAAGTTGCTGAATTTCTTCAAAACTTTGGCAGGGTTTACAAATATATCCGGTTTCGCTACGCTCTACTTTATTTGCAATTTCAACTGCTTTTTCAAAAGATCTTGAGAAGCATCCAACCAGTTTGAAGTTTGGTAGCAATCCTTTTAATGAGGCGTCAACAATAATATGAGCCAGTTTTCCACAACCGACAATAGCAAATGTGTATGTTTTCATTTATTCAAGTTTAATGATTTGGATTGATAATTTTTTAATTTTACTAATTCGTTTAAAATCTCAATTAATTTTTTAATTGATGTAGGTAATCATAAAGTACAAACAATAATAAAATCAAGCTGTCTTAGTTAAAAAACTACTCAATAGTTTTCTCAATATAATCAGAGTTTAAGAGATATAATGCTCCCATATATCTTATTTTAAAAGCGACTAAATCACCAATCTTATATTTCTTTTTTGATTCAGAGATGTCAATAACTAACATGTCAGAACTAGCATCAACAATTGATATATCAGCGTCATCAGATTCAATATATTGCGGTTGCATGTCTAATAGACCAATGTCTAATATTGCTCTCAACGAAGTAACTCCTAAATCATCTACATCGTTCATCGAAAAAGAATTACCAGCTACATTTTCTCCTAATTCACCAGTTGGTGTTTTTGGCTTCTCTGTTATTTCGATTATTTCAGCATATAATTTAAATACATCATTATGCATTCCTTCAATCGTGTCTCCAGTAAATAAGTCTTTTCCAAAAAATAGTGCTTCTCCTATTCGAAAATGATTCACAGCCATAGGACGAGCATTTTTTAATATCAACGGAATCGCTACTGAAGTTCCACCCGAAACATAGGGAATGCTTATATTAAATTTTGCTTCAATTAATTGTTTATAAAGGCTAAGTTGAATCAGTTTGTCCTGAGTTGGCATAACACCACTTAAACAATTTAAATTTGTTCCAATACCTGAAATTTCGATATTCGGCATTTTTAATATTGTGCCGTAAAAAGCTATTAGTTCTTCGCCCATAACACCTTCACGTAAATCACCCATTTCAATCATGATGATCACTTTGTGCACTTTGTTTTGCTTCACCGCTTCATCTGAAAGGAGTTGGATCGTATAAATTTCAGTGTTAAAACTGATGTCAGCGTATCTAACAATACTTTCTATACTTCTTTTAGCTGGAGGTTTGATATAGACCGTTTGTATTCCTGGGTCTAAAGCTTTTACTTTTCTTAAATTACTGACTCTTGAATCATGAATTTCTCTTACGCCTAGCGCAATTATTTCTTTTAAATATATTTTATTTCCACATAAAAGTTTGGAAACAACGCCCCATTCAATATTTCTTGATTTGAAAATATTGTCTAAGAAGGCATAATTCTCTTCCAATTTTTTTCTGTATAATTTTATAAAGGCCATTATTCTTTAATTTTTCTTGGAATCGCTGTTGAAATCCGTGTTAATAATTCGTAGTTGAGTTGGTTACTGAAATCACTAAATGAAGCAACCGAAACTGCTAGTGTTTTTTGAGTACCAATCAATACTACTTCATCTTCTTTTTTTGCTACATCAACATCAGTAACATCGACAGTCATCATATTCATATTCACTGATCCTACGACGGTACATCGCTGTCCGTGTATAAGCACGCGGCCTTGATTACTTAAAGACCGACTGTAACCGTGGCAGTACCCAATAGGTATTACAGCAATTTTCATATTACGCTTAGCCATGAAACTTGTTCCATAACCAATGAAGTCACCCATTTTTACATTTTTCACACTCATGATGTTGCTTTTCCAACTAATAACACGATGTAAAGGATCGATTTTATTTTTTTTAGAATGCAAATAGGTTACAAATACTTCTGGGCTTGGCCACATTCCATATTGCATTATTCCTATTCGAACTAAATCCATTCTTGTTTCGGGGAACATAATTGATGCAGCAGAACAAGCAGAATGTCTAATGTCCGGTTTCAAATCATTGTTACAAAACAGTTCATATATTTCTTCAAATTTCTTTATTTGATTACTAACTCTGTAATAATTAGCAACGCTTTCAGCTCCAGCGTAGTGCGCACAAAGTCCTTTTAGATATAGATGTTCTTTCTCTTTTTTAAGGATCGAAATAACCGAATTCAAATCTTTTTTATCAAACCCAGTCCGGTTCATTCCCGTTTCCACTTCGATATGGATCACCGCTTTTTTATTAATTTTCTTTGAAATCTTTATGGCTTGGTTCAGTCGGCTTTTGTCAAAAACGAAAAATTCGACATTATTTTCAATAGCCCACTGCATATCTTGATCAGTGACTAAACCCATAACCATTATAGTAACTTTGTCCTGCAATGCCTCTTTTACTGCTTTTGCTTCGTGAACATCAAAAACAGAAAAGTGATTGATTCCACAATTAAAAGCCATAGTCGTAAATTCTGCAATACCGTGACCGTATGCATTTCCTTTGACAACAGAGGAAATAGTGACTTTCTTTCCAAAAGTTTTCTTTAGAAAATCGAAATTTTTTTGATAAGCTGTTTCGCTCAGCTCTATTATTGAATTAGTATGCATCTGTAATTTGTTTGCTGATTTGATAAAACATCGACACTCCAGTTTGTATAATTCCATCTGGAAAATCGTAATCAGGATTGTGTAGGGCAGGAGTATCAACTCCAGATCCAAGTCCGAACATCGCTCCAGCATAATGTTGTGTCAATAAACCGAAATCTTCACCCCAAGTAAAAGGATGTTCCTTTTCGATCAAATCAAATGAATTATAATGTGCAGCGGCTCTAGTTAGTTCTACAGCCTCTCTATTATTAGTGTTTGCCTTAAAACTTTGAGTCCATTTAACTTTGCATTTTAAATGGTATTTTTTAGCGATTGATTTGGCTAGTTTCTCTAAAGTACTTTCTACGTCTTGCATACGTGAATTACTATTACTTCGTACCGTAAAATGTATTTCGCCTGCACCTGCAGAAACACCATATGCTTTTTTACCCAATTTGCTATAAATCGGCGTAATCAAACAGTAATTTTCAAGATCAATATCACTTTGAATCAGTTCATTAAATGCATTGGTAATAGCAGCGATGGCCAAGGCTGGATTAACGCCTTTTTCAGGTTCACCTGCGTGTGCTGTTTTTCCTTTCAACTGAATGATAATACTATTTACTGCGCAGGAAAAAGAGTGATCTTTAACTACGATTTCGTGCATTTTATAACCAGGTAAATTATGAAGAGCAAAAACATAATTAGGTTTTAAAATTTGAAAACGTTTATCTTCTAATACTTTTTTTGCACCGCTACCGTCTTCTTCAGCAGGTTGAAATAATAAAACAACATTGCCAAACTCCGGTCTCTCTATGTGCAATTTTTGTGCTAATCCACATAAAATTGCCATATGACCATCGTGGCCGCATTTATGAGAAACTCCCTTAAAGATAGATTTATGCTGAAATGTATTTATCTCATCAATAGGTAATGCATCTAGTTCACATCTAAAAAGCACCGTTTTTCCTGCATTTCTACCCTTATAAGTTGCTACAATTCCCGTAATTCCTACTTCAGTTAATATATCATCTGGTGGATAATTTTCTAAGAATGAATATATACGCTGTGATGTAGTAAATTCGTTTCCTGAAACTTCAGGATGTTGATGTAACTCTTTGCGTAAAATTGTAAGTGCGTTTAAATTTTCCATATGGATTTATTTGATGAGACGCATTTCTAGGTATTTATTAGTAAAACCTAATTTTTCGTATAGTTTTTTAGCTGGATTATCGGGTTCCACATGTAGTGCGATATTGCCCTCAGCAATAGAAATTGCCTTTTCCATTAATTTTTTTCCATACCCTTTTCCACGTTGCGTATTATCTACTGCGATATAAACTAAAATGTTCTCAGGTATAAAATCTTTCATTCCTGTATTATTTAAGATTACAACACCTACAATCTTTTGATCGTCGATTCCCACAATGATATTTCCTCCCTTGCTAGGATTCATAACATAGTCTATACATTTTTTTATATCCTCAACTGTATCTCCGTACTGCTCTAAATGTGCATATAAAAAGAGTGCGATTATTGGGTTTGTATAAATGATGTCTTCTCCAGTGGTATCGTTGATTTGTTTGAATTCCATTTTATTGCGTATTTTATTTTTTAATTAGATGCAAATGATCAATCATCTTCTCGTGAGAAAATTGATTTATGCTACTTATTAGTGATTATTTATTAGCCTGAATATGGAATTTTTCCAAAGGCAAAAGATGCAGTGAATGCAAATTGAAAGATGTTTTTTTTCAGAGACTATTCCGAAATAAGCAATCTTAGTTTTGTGTCTTATTTATGCTAAATGAGCATTCGAAGACAACAAAACATAACTTAGTATTTTACAAAGATAAGCTAAAATGAAGGAAAAAGAGCTATAAAACCCAGATTTTAGTTTGTTTTCTGACTTTTCTGCAAAGTTTTGTTTCAAATTTGACTAGTAAGTGATGCATTAATTTAGTGGGGGAAGATTCTTTATCAAGTCTTTTAGTTACGGCCGAATTAGAGAAAGATTGTAAAGTGCTTACCAACCTTTGACACTTATAAATATGTAATTAGTATTTTATTATTGAATAAAGTTAAAATCATTTTATTAGAATATTTGATCTTATTGATCCAAAACTAAATCCATCATTATTAAAGAAATAAGGTGCTATAATTTTCAATTTCGCTGATATTTTTTACCTTTAAACTCTATATTAATTGAAAAAGAATTTATGAAAAAACTACTAAGTCTTAGCCTATTGTTTTTTGGTGTAATTGTTTTTGCTCAAAACAGTACAAGCAATTATGTCGCGGATAATTACACTAAAAAAGAAGTGCACATTAAGATGCGTGATGGTGTTGAACTATTTACTGCTATTTACTCTCCGAAAGATGTTAGCAAAAAGTTTCCTATCATTATGCAAAGAACGCCTTACAACTCTGGTCCTTATGGAGAAGGACAGTTCAAAAAAGGAATATCACCTAGTGAAACAATGATGAAAGAAGGTTACATTGTCGTCTATCAAGATGTGCGTGGAAGATACATGAGTGATGGCTTATATGATAACATGCGTGGCTTTATTCCAAATAAAAAAGGTAAAAACGAAATTGATGAAGCGTCAGATACTTATGACACTATTGATTGGCTCGTTAAAAATGTGGCAAATAATAATGGAAATGTTGGGACTTGGGGAATTTCTTATCCTGGGTTTTACGCGACTTACTCCTTATTGAGCAATCATCCAGCATTGAAAGCTGTTTCGCCTCAAGCATCTATTTCAGATTTCTTTTTTGATGATTTTCATCATAATGGAGCTTACTTATTGAGCTATTGGAAGGTAACGCCTTTATTTGGACCTCAAAAAACTAAGCGTACAACTGAATCTTGGTTCAAGTTTCCAGAAATAGGAACTAATGATGACTACCAATTCTTCTTAGATGCTGGTCCCTTATCAAATTTGGATAAATTTTATGGAAAGGATAATGAATTTTGGCAGCAGCTAAAAGATCATTCTAGTTATGATGATTTTTGGCAGAAACGTGGAATTCTTCAACATTTAAAAAATATAAAGCCAGCTGTAATGACAGTAGGAGGTTGGTTTGATGCCGAAGATCTATACGGCCCACTAAATACTTATTCAACAATTGAAAAAACGAGTAAGAATTACAATACGCTAGTGATGGGTCCATGGAGTCATGGTGATTGGGCAAGGAATTCAGCTAAACAAGTTATAGGTAATATTAATTTTGGTGATAGTATTTCTAATTTTTATCAAAAAAATATAGAAGCTAATTTCTTTCGTCATTTCTTGAAAAATAATGGTAAGGGAGAAAATAAATTACCTGAAGCTTATGTTTTTGACTCTGGTTCGAAAGAATGGAAGACCTACGATGCTTGGCCTCCAAAAAATAGTGTGAAGCAAGATTTCTATTTGCAAGAAAATCATTTGACTACAATGGCAAAGCGAAATATTTCGTTTGAAGAATTTATAAGTGATCCAAAGAAACCGGTGCCGTATTCAGAGGACATTAAGCAACAAGGAATGACGCCACGAAAATACATGACAGATGATCAACGATTTGCTGCCAGACGTCCTGATGTAATTGTTTTTGAAACTGATGTTTTAACAGATGATACAACTTTAGCAGGTTCGATTTTGGCTAAGCTTCAAGTTTCAACTACGGGAACGGATGCCGACTGGATTGTGAAAGTTATAGATGTTTTTCCAAATGATGAACCAGAAACTAAAGAAGTTAGTCCCTATTTAAAAATGAGCAATTATCACATGATGGTGAGAAGTGAAGTGATGAGAGGTCGTTTTAGAAATAGTTTTATAAAACCGGAAGCATTTGTTCCAAATGAAAAAACTGAAGTTAATGTGAAATTACAAGATGTATTTCACACTTTCAAAAAAGGGCATAAAATCCAGATTCAAGTTCAAAGTACTTGGTTTCCATTGATAGATTTAAATCCACAGACTTTTGTTGAGAATATTTTTTATGCTAAACCAGAGGATTTCAAAAAACAAACACACAGAATATACAACGATTCAAAAATTGAATTTACAGTTTTAAAGTAAACTAGAGTTTGTTCTAATCAAAAAGCACCAATTGTAATAATTACAGTTGGTGCTTTTTTTATTATGGATTTTAGTTCTTTTTTTACTTTAAAGTATGTTGACTTAAAATCTGGTATACTTCGTTAATGTTATTACCACTTTTTCCGAATTGTTTCACAATTGGAGCATTGTCATGATTCAGCCAAATTTTTAATTCTGCATCCATATCTAAAATTCCTGCACTCTCTTTCGAAAATTTCTTAATGCTCGAGTAGGGAATAGACATGTATTCTACTTTAGTGCCCACCAACTGCTTTTCAGCCAGAATTAATCTTTTATTTGTAAAGATAAACATATCTCTAATTAGCTTATAAGCCTTTTCAATTATTTCACCATCTATAAGAAGTGGTTCAAATTCGCTAGCAACATTTTGAGTGTTAACCTCTGATGCGTTCCCTAATATGGCATTAAATAGTCCCATGTGATATTTTTATTTTTGATTATACTTCGCTTTGTACTTATCATTCAGTTTTGTTTGATGCGTTTCTAAACTGATCATTCTACCTTGAATAAAAGCATTAGTCAATTTATTTGTACGCATGTCTAGCGCATCTCCTTCTGATATGAAAAGCGTTGCGTCTTTTCCTTGCTCTAAGGTACCACATTGCGCATCAATTCCTAAGATTTTTGCAGTATTTGAAGTTATTAATTTTAAAGCTTCTTCTTTTTCCATGCCGTAAGCAGCACAAGTACCCGCTAAAAATGGTAAGTTTCTAGTATTCATTCTCTCATGAGAACCACTATTTTCTAAACCTACTAAAACGCCTTTATCAGTTAATAATTTGGCCGCTTTGTATGGTAAATCAATATCATGATCTTCGTTCAAAGGCATGTCATGAACACGTCGCAGTAAAACTCCAACATTATTTTTTTGTAATAATTCTGCCGTTTTGTGTGCTTCGTAGCCACCTACAATTACCATCTTTTTAATATCATTCTCTTTTGCAAATTGAACAGCGTCTGTAATTTGCTTTTCTTCATTGGCATTGATATATAAAGTCTGAGTACCATCAAATAAACCTTTAGTAGATTCTAAAACTAAATTTCTATCTTTTGAAGAAGCTCCTAAATAGGCTTTAGCGCTTGTTAAAAAAGCAGCTAATTCTGAGATTTGCTTCGAGTATTCTTTGTTTGCTTCTATTCCTCCTGGTTCAAACCATGAACCGCTTCTTCTAAAAGTAGATGGAAAGTTCACATGAATACCATCATTCTCTTTTATGATAGCATCATTCCAATGCCATGCATCTAATTGAACGATTGAAGAAGTTCCCGCAATTCTACCCCCACGAGGCGTTATTTGCGCCATTAAAATTCCGTTTGGTCTTACTGTCTCAATTACTTTAGAATCGGCAGTGTAAGCGATTATACTACGTACGTGAGGTTTCATCATTCCAATTTCGCCTTCGTCGTTAGATGATTTTACAGCGTCTATTTCCACCAAACCTAAAGTAGAATTAGGAGCTATAAATCCTGGATAGACATGTTTTCCACCGGCTTCAATTGTTATATCATAAGCATCCTTCGCTAAACGGATTACGCGAGCGTCGGCAACTAAATTTATTTTTCCGTCCACAAATCCTATAGCGCTGTTTTCTATAATTTGGCCGTTTCCTAAATGCGCGGTTGCATTAAGAATTAGCACAGATTTAGATTGTTTAGAAGCGGGTATTTGTTGTGCAATGGTCACTATCGATGCACCAAAGACTAATAGTAAAAGATATATTTTTTTATTCATCATGTTTGTTTTTTAAAATGGCTTTAATTATCTAAAAGCACTTCTTTTGAAGTATAGAATGTAATAACGATCAAATTTATAGTAGTTACAACCACCATATGTTTTTTCATTTTATAAAATTCTAATTTGATTTATTCCTCCATTGTGTCACAGTGATATTCAACCTTCTCTGTTTTCTTTGGCTGCTGCATGATCATTCCTTTATTCTTTTCTTGAAGTAATTGTCCAATTAATTCATTTCTTTCTTTTGCAATAGCTACTCTATTTTCCTCATCTTTTTTGCTATCATAATAAACAACACCCTCGATAATCGTTTTTTCAGCTTTTGCGTAAATTGATAAAGGATTTGTGTTCCATAAAACTATATCAGCATCTTTACCCACTTTTACACTTCCTACTTTATTATCAATATGCAGTAATTTTGCTGGATTCAATGTTACGAATTTCCAAGCTTCTTCTTCAGTTACATTACCGTATTTTACTGCTTTTGCAGCTTCTTGATTCAATCTTCTTGACATTTCAGCATCATCAGAGTTGTAAGCAACTACAATTCCAGCATTGTGCATAATAGGTCCATTGAAAGGTATTGCATCATTTACTTCAAATTTGTAAGCCCACCAGTCAGAGAAAGTAGAAGCTCCTACACCATGCTGTTTCATTTTATCAGCTACTTTGTAACCTTCTAATATGTGAGTAAATGTATTCACCTTAAAGTTAAATTTATCTGCAACGTTCATCAACATTAAAATCTCAGATTGAACGTAAGAGTGACAAGAGATAAAACGCTCACTGTTCAAGATTTCTGCTAATGTTTGTAATTCTAAATCAACTCTCGGTGCTTTTTCTTTTCCTTTTTTACCGCTAGAATTGTATTTTTTCCAAGCTAAATCATATTCCTTTGCGCGTTGAAAATAATCAGTAAAGACTTGTTCAACTCCCATTCTTGTTTGTGGAAAACGCGTAGGATTAGTAATTCCCCAGTTAGCTTGTTTTACATTTTCACCTAAAGCAAACTTGATAAATCCAGGCTGATCTTTGTATAGCATTTCTTCTGCAGAAGCACCCCATTTCCATTTAACAATTGCAGATCGTCCTCCAATAGGATTTGCCGAACCATGTAATAATTGCGAAATCGTAACTCCACCCGCTAAATCTCTATAGATATTAATGTCTTCAGAATTAACTACATCTTGGATAGTTACTTCCGCGCTTGAATTATGTCCGCCTTCATTAACTCCGTTCGAAATAGCAATATGTGAATGCTCATCAATAATTCCACTCGTTAAATGTTTTCCTTTTGCATCTACTATTGTTGCAGAAGCATCTGAAATATTTTTACCTATTGAAGCAATTTTACCATTTTTAATTAAAACGTCTGTCTCTTCTAAAATTCCTTCTTTTTCATTGGTCCAAACCGTAGCATTTTTGAAAAGTAAAGTTTCAGCTTCTGGCTTTTTCACGTTACCATAAGCTACGTTCGGGAACGTAATTGGCATTACTTTATTATTCTTTTCTGCTTTAGTAGAATCAACTGCTTTTGTAAATGCTGCCGTTTTTACAGCTGACCATTTAACTTCGCTACCATTAAATAAAACTGCTTTACCGGAAAGATCTTGTGTATTTTCAATGTATCCAATAAGTCTCGTGAAACTAGTTTTAGTAGTATCATTAGGTTTTACTATTGTTGAAATCCAATTGTTAGCAATTGATAGTTTTGACTTTAATTTTTTAGAATCAGCTGTTGTGATTTCAGATTTTGGTGCAGAAACTTCACCGTCAATTTTCCATTTAAACTTTTCGTTGTTGATTGTTAGATCATAACTTCCACGAATATCCTTTGCAGTCATATCGGCTACAACATATTTGTTTCCTTGCACCCAGTTTTCATATAGTGTAGTTTTTTCGTCGAATATTTCGCCAGAAGTAATTACAAAATTAGCTAAGCTACCAGTTTTTAAAGTTCCTATTTCATTGCTTTTCCCCAAAAGTGCAGCAGGAATAGTAGTTAATGCCTCAAGTGCTTTTGTTTTGTCAAAGCCATATTTTATTGCTCTTAAAAGATTTGGTCTAAAATCTTCCATTTTCTTTAGTTTATCAGTCGTCAATGCGAATACGATTCCGTTTTCTGATAATACTTTTAAGTTGGTCGGCGCTTGGTTCCAGAAGCGCAAGTCTTTTAGTTCCATTTGGTCTGCTTGATTTGGGTCAGCAACATCATAAGCAGCTGGAAAATCAATCGGAATTATGAATTTAGAGTTTGTTTTTTTTATTTCTTGAATTCTTTCAAATTCATTTCCATTTCCTTTTAGAACATAATTTAAACCAAATTCCTTTGCAATTTTTGCAGCTCTCAAACTATTGAGTTTGTCTTCTGATGCAAAAATTTGAACTAGTTTTTCATTGTTCGTTAGTGCTTCTAGTGATAAATCTTTATTTGCTGCATTACCTTTTTTATACCAGTCTAAATCATGGTACATCTGGCGCAACAATGCCATCATTCCCATTAGTGAACTTGGATAAGCCTGATT
This sequence comes from Flavobacterium weaverense, assembly GCF_003688495.1. Classification (GTDB taxonomy): domain Bacteria; phylum Bacteroidota; class Bacteroidia; order Flavobacteriales; family Flavobacteriaceae; genus Flavobacterium; species Flavobacterium weaverense. The sequence goes on from NZ_REFH01000013.1 coordinate 49,268, forward strand.
TGTGGTAACACTTTTAGTAAAGCCAAAATGATTTGTCACTTTATCAGCAATAAGTTGACTGCTTTTATCAAAGTTGTTCAATGCAATTAAAGTTCCAGAGCCGCGCGCAATTCCGTCAACTACGTGCGTTCCTACAACTCCAAAACCTGCTTTTAACAATTCCTCAGCTTTCGCTTGATCATAAGAAAAGCTTTCGTAGGCGTTAACTTCTGAGCGAATACTTTCATTCCAGTAATATCCAATTCTTTTAGTGTCATAAAGTGGAGTTCTATCTGTATTTCTTTTTGGTTTTTCAATTCCGAAAGAGGTGTACATATCGATAAATGATGGATATATCGATTTTCCAGCAAGATCTATTGTAGTACTATTTTTTGGAATAGTTACATTAGTTCCAGTTGCAATCACTTTACCGTTTTGTACTAGCAAAGTACCTTTTTCAATAATTTGTGTTGGAGTAACATAAATTTTAGCATTTGTAAAAGCGGTAAAATTCATTGTTTTATTTGGTACACTTTCATTATTGGGAAAGTATTCCTGCGCGTAGAGTTGTACGGCTAAAAAACTGAAAATCAGTAGGAGTAGGTTTTTTTTCATAATATGGTCTTGTAATTAAGTTCTAAAAGTATTAAAATGTTAATGTTTAAGCAATTTTATTTTAGAATTGTTTTAAATATTTGTTTAAAAATTTACATAATGTATTTTTTATAGCGATTAGGCTGTGTTTTTTATGAAAATGCTTGAAAATTGATTTTTTATCGTCCCAAATTTATTCATTTGTTTTCCAATGATTTAGATTTTTTAAATTTTGACCAATTAGTCTTAATTAGTAGATTTTTTTTATCTAATTTTAGCTACAAATAAATAAAGATGTTAATAAAAGTTTTTGGAAGTGCAGTTTTTGGAGTAGAAGCTACGACAATCACAGTAGAGGTAAATATCGACAAAGGAATTGGTTATCATTTAGTTGGCTTGCCAGATAATGCAATTAAAGAAAGTAGTTACCGAATTGCGGCTGCGCTTAAAAATAATGGCTACGCCATGCCTGGAAAAAAAATTACCATAAATATGGCTCCTGCCGATTTACGAAAAGAAGGATCTGCCTACGACTTAACCTTAACAATTGGAATTCTAGTTGCATCTGGACAAATTAAAGCCGATGAAGTTGACAAATATATAATTATGGGCGAACTTTCACTTGATGGAAGTTTACAGCCTATACGTGGCGCTTTACCAATTGCTATAAAAGCCAAAGAAGAGGGTTTTAAAGGTTTTTTTCTTCCCAAGCAAAATGTAAAAGAAGCAGCTATAGTCGCTGGTCTTGATGTTTACGGTATAGAAAATGTGCAAGAGGTAATTAACTTTTTAGAAGGAAAAGGAAATATTGAACCCACAACAATAGATACGCGCGCGGAGTTTTACAAGACTTTAGATTTTCCTGAATTTGATTTCTCGGATGTGAAAGGACAGGAAAGTATTAAACGATGTATGGAAATTGCGGCAGCAGGAGGCCATAACATTATTTTGATTGGTCCACCCGGAGCTGGAAAAACAATGTTGGCTAAACGATTGCCAAGTATTTTACCACCGATGACTTTACGAGAGGCTTTAGAAACAACAAAAATACATAGTGTTGCGGGCAAGTTAAAAGAAGTAGGATTGATGAATCAACGACCTTTTAGAAGTCCACATCACACGATTTCAAATGTAGCATTAGTTGGAGGAGGTAGCTATCCTCAACCCGGAGAAATTTCGATGGCTCATAACGGCGTTTTATTTTTAGATGAACTACCTGAATTTAAAAGGGATGTTCTGGAAGTAATGCGACAACCATTAGAAGATCGAGAAGTAACGATCTCACGAGCTAAATTTACAGTAACTTATCCTTCTTCTTTCATGTTGGTTGCGAGTATGAATCCAAGTCCAAGTGGTTTTTTTAATGATCCTGATTCTCCGCAAACTTCATCACCTCATGAAATGCAACGGTATTTGAGTAAAATATCTGGACCATTATTAGATAGAATAGATATTCATATCGAAGTAACGCCAGTTCCTTTTGAAAAATTATCAGACGATCAAAAAGCAGAAAGTAGTGTTTCTATTCGAGAGCGAGTGACTGCTGCAAGAGAAATCCAAACGGCCCGCTTTGAACAAATGGATCATATTCATTATAACGCTCAAATGAATACAAAGCACATTAGGGAATATTGCGCGCTCGACGATGTGTCAAAACAATTATTGAAAACAGCAATGGAACGACTCAATCTCTCCGCAAGAGCTTACGATAGAATTTTAAAGGTAGCAAGAACGATTGCTGACCTCGATGCCGCGCCAACCGTAATCTCAAGTCATATAGCAGAAGCGATTCAATACAGAAGTTTAGATCGTGATGGTTGGTTGGGGTAGTTCGTGTGTAACGGTATTATTCCATAATTTTTTAAAACCTTTTAGATGTTTTTTTAACATTTAGTATAACTACAAGATTTTTTTTTCATCTTTTAGGAGCAATAACGACATTTGTATTTCTGGTTGCAATGGGCACAGTTTCCAAAACCGCACTATTCGTTAAGGTTCTAATTTATTTATTTATTCACGGGATTTTGGTTATGTAACTCGACTGGACTTTTTTGTGCTATTTACATTGTTTGTTCAATTTTGTAGGCACAGTTTGAAAAACTGCGCGAACGATTGTGGAATATTAGCGAGATCGGGTAATCTCCAACATAAAATTACATGACCTTTATCTTATAAAATTAAATTGCGTAAAACAATTTCCCCTGTAAGAGACATATTACGTCATTAACTCCAATAATAAAAAAAACATTAGAAATATCTACTAAAGTAAGTATTATTTTATAAATTTTTAATCTATATATTTGATTAACTTCTTACGATAGAATCCTAATAACTTTAACCAAATAATTATGAAAAAAACATTTTTTTTGCTATCATCCTTATGAATATCAGCGCTTTGTTTTTCTTAAATTCCTGTTCAAATGAAGATTTATTTACTTAAGGCAAATCGGATTTAATCAATATCAATCAGGTTAGAGAACAATTTAATAGCAATCCAATTAAGTTAAAAAATAATATTTATTTTTAGAATGAATGAGATTGGGAAAGTTGTCGTTTTGAAAATTACACATTATCTATTCCTATTTTATCAAACAAGCCCATTTTAATTAAGAGATTAAAAAATCCAAATTCATCAAAATATTTATATTAATTTTTTCTTGTAACCAAAAATAAGTTAAACAATACTTTAGATTATAATTTAAAGGTATTTATTGCTTCAAATAGTAAGAACTATGATAGAGATAGCTATCGTTTATATAACATAAATAATAAATTAATTCAAAATAAAGAAAAATCAGCCTTTAAAAATATTTCAAAAACATCAAAAATTAGTGATTTTGATTGTGAATTGTGGGGTTATTTCTTAACTAATGAATAATGGTGAAAGAAAGCTTATCTATACATGGTATGTATGTTCTGGTTCTGGTCAATCAGCACAAGCACCCCCAGGGGATGGATGTGGCGGTGTAGATGGCACATCAAATGATCAAGATGCTGAAGAAAATATAGATGATTCCCAATTAGAAACATGCTTACAAAAAATTTTGGCTTTACTCAAAGATACCTCAAATATTGATGTCTCAAATGTTCTAAAAAAAATGGGATTAAATAACACTAATTATGTAAAGATGAAAATGGGGAATATGGAAAAACCAGGTAATTATGCAGAGAGAAAAAAGATTTCAAATTACCACTATTCGGTAACATTTACGCAAAATATTTATACGAGCGTTACAAAATTGTATAAAGCCGCAGCTTTGGTGCACGAAATGATACAGGCTTATATGTTAAGTGTCGTTGATAATAACACTACTGTCATCAATGATAACAATTCATATCCTACTAATGCTCCTTTTAAAGACTTTACGGAATTATTTAAAATATATGTAAACAAAGCAAGTCCTATCGGAAATGCTAGTTATTCACAGCACGAGGATATGGTAAATAAATATGTTGATGCAATTGCATCTGCTTTAGAAGAATATCAACGGAATGAAACTGTAATTCCAAGTTCTCTGGCAGATAAACAAGTTTTTTTAGATATGGCCTGGAATAGTTTGCAAAATATAGAAGTATTTAAAAATAAATTCCCTCCAGGGAGCGTAGACAACACAAGAATAATTAATAGAATTACCGCTGAAAGTAACGGGGTTTACTACCAAGGACAATGGGCGGTTGGAAAACCTTTTAATTAAATTGGAATGCCAACAATTTCATTTTCGTCAAATTTGACAATAATTATTGGAATTCATTATAAAAATATAATACGTAAACATAAACCAGATGAAAAATATAAACATTATATTCATTGTTGTAATTCTTATGGCAGGATGTGCAACTAGATCTGACAAAGTTATAGTAGCTGCTATTAATCCAATACCTAAGAATAATGATACATTAATAGAGAAATATGCAGTCATAAATGATTATTTAGACTCACAGATTAGAGATCGATCTAAAAAGATCATGATTTTAAGTAAAAAAACCAATACAAATGTGACCTTAAAGATTCTTAGGCTAAATGATATTTATGTTAGAGATTCAATAACTTTGAATTACAGTGAAGATAAAACATTCTATAAAGAGTCAGAGTGGGAAATAGCGAGAAAAAAATACAGTAAAAATTCTATAGCAGAAATAGAAAATGCTACTGATAGAGCAGGTGAATGTTGTTGGGTTGCTGAAAATTTTAATTATAAAAATGTAATTTTTGAAGAATTACAACCTGGCTCAACAGCTTTTATGGAAAAGTACATGTCTAGCAAAATAGTACCAATTGTACAAAATGTTGATAGCATAGCTCATTATAAATTATACTCATTTTCGGAGCCTATATATTATCAAAATAGAGAATGTCTGATTTTTACTTTTTATAAAGGCGATCTTTTAGGTTTGGGTGGCAGTTCAGTGATTGTCATATATAAAAAGAAAAATGGCAAATGGATTCAAACACATATTGGCAATCCAAATTGGATTAGTTGAATTGAATTTAGTATTCAAAAATATTCTTGCATAACTATTCTAATGACAATCGTGCATAGGTACTGTAATTTGGCTCATAAAAAGCTGGAGCTTTGCCATTGGGGTTTTAGATAGAGTAAGAGTATGGGCAAGAATGATAGTTCTGCGCTATCGGGTTTCAACTAATGCAGCGCAAAGTTGTCGAAGTTTAGCTAGCAATAGTTACTTTTAAACCGACATTGAGTTGCTATAATATATCAGTCAAAGGCGGAGTGCTGCCTATTTAAATTAAGAGGCTCTATGAAGCAGCAAGCAATAATCAAAACAAAAAGCCCACGGTTTAAACCGTGGGCTTCAATTACGAGCTTGAACTTTTAATTATCTATTTACTAAATCTTCTTTCGTTATTAGCATTAGGTCTTCTTGGACCAAAACTATTATTACTTCTAGCAGTATTCTCTGTCTTTGGAGTGTTTGTAGACTTCGGAGTTCTAGGAGTTGAATTGCGTTGCTGTCTTCCTTGACCTTGCTTGATTGGTTCTTTTGAGGCATTAGGATCTGGCTTAAAACCTGCAATTTGTTCTACTGGCAATCTCAACCCTACTAACTTTTCAATGTCTCTTAAAAATACTGTTTCGTCTGGACTAAAAAGAGAAACTGCTTCTCCGCTAGCTCCAGCTCTTCCTGTTCTACCGATACGGTGAACATAATCTTCTGGAATATTTGGCAATTCAAAATTCACAACGTGTGGTAATAAAGGGATGTCTAAACCTCGTGCGGCAATATCTGTTGCTACTAATGCCGTTAAACTCCCATCTTTAAAACCTGCTAAAGCTTTAGTTCTTGCACCTTGGCCTTTATTTCCGTGAATCGCAGCAGCTTTAATACCAGCAGCAATCATGCTTTCACATAATTTGTTTGCTCCTTGTTTAGTACGTGTAAAAACAAGAATCTGTTTCCAGTTTCCTTCTGTAATAAGTTTAATAACTAACTCTGTTTTTTTCTCTTTTGCGACAGGATATATTTTTTGTATGATAGCGTCAACTGTAGTGTTTTCTGGAGTAGCTTCAACTTGTACAGGATTGTTTAAAATTCCCATTGCAAGTTTCTTAATATCTCTAGAAAATGTAGCTGAGAATAACAAGTTTTGTCTTTTAGCAGGTAACACTTTTAAGATACGTTCGATATCTCTAAGAAATCCCATGTCTAGCATACGATCTGCTTCATCTAATACTAAAATTTCTACTTTTGCAAGTGATATCAAACCTTGATTTTGTAAATCAATTAATCTTCCCGGTGTCGCTACTAAAATATCAACTCCTTGACGCAGTTGTGTAACTTGTGGATTTTGGTTAACACCACCAAAAATCACAGTACTTTTCATATCTAAGAATATACTGTATTCTTTTATATTGGCTAATATCTGAGCCGCTAATTCTCTTGTTGGTGTTAATATCAACGCGCGAATTGGTCTGTTTCGCAATTGTTGTCCTTGTGATAATAATTGTAATATAGGTAATGTAAAACCTGCTGTTTTACCTGTTCCTGTTTGCGCTGATGCTAAAACATCTTTTCCTTCTAAAATGGGTGGAATTGCTTTTTGTTGTATTGGAGAAGGTGTTGTGTATCCTTTTTTGCTGATGGCTTTTAATAAAGCATCAGATAATCCTAATGAGCTAAATGACATAAATGGTGTTTATGAAGTAAGATAATTATTTCTTTTACTTCCTTAATTTGCTGCAAAGATACTGCTAATTTTTTGATGTGTTTTTTATTGGTGTTTTTTGTTTGCGTAAAGCACAATTTTGCTCGTTTAGGCTACAGCATTCTAATTTTTACAATCACGAATTTCGACACTTTTCAAAGCTTTAAACTTTATGTAAAAAAAATTCGCAAAAAAAAATCAGGCATGATAGCCTGATTTTTTTTAAAAATATGAAAACTAATTATCTGATTTCTGCAAATGTGTCTCCTTGCGTAATATCGCCTGTCTTGTAGCCTTTCATGAACCAAGCTTTACGTTGAGCTGAAGTTCCATGAGTAAAAGATTCTGGAACAATGCGTCCTTGTATTTTTGATTGAATAGCATCGTCACCCACAGCGTGTGCTGCACTAAGCGCTTCGTCAATATCTCCTTCTTCTAAGAAGTTTTTCATTTGTTGGTTGTGATATGTCCATACACCTGCATAGAAATCTGCTTGAAGTTCTAACGCTACTGATAATTTATTTGCTTCAGCTTGACTTTTTCCTTCTTGCATCTTTCTCATTTTAGAGGAAGTTCCCAGTAATGTTTGAACGTGATGTCCTATTTCGTGAGCAATTACGTAAGCTGTTGCAAAATCGCCTCCTTTTGCACCAAATTTAGTTTCTAACTCATCAAAAAAAGCCAAATCCATATAGACTTTTTGATCGCCAGGACAATAAAACGGACCTGAATCAGAAGTTGCGTTTCCACATGCCGTTTCTACATTTCTTGTAAATAGTACTAAATTAGGTCTTTCATAATTTAGATTATTTTCTTGAAATATTTTTGTCCAAACGTCTTCTGTGTCTACTAATATTGCTTCTATAAATTTCCCTTCCTCTTTCTCCTTAGCAGTTAAATCTCTTTGCTCTGTTGGTGCGCCTTGATTTCCTTGCGTTTGTTCTAAAATATTACCGACCATCTGACCATTTTCACCACCAAAAACGTTGAGTAGTAAAATAACAATTCCTATTAATCCACCACCTACGATTGTTTTTCCTCCAGAAGACATTCCTCTTCGGTCTTCAAAATTATCACTACTACGTCTGCCGCTCCATTTCATATGCTGTTGTTTTATATTTTAGTTATTCGCAATCCTATAAAATTACACAATTTAATAGAATTAATTTGTTTTTGTTTAATCGTTATTTTACCCATTTCACGAAAGTTTCTTCGATGATTCCCTTGATTATTGGTTTAGGAATGTAGTCATTCATTCCTGCTTGTAAACATTTTTCTTTCTCTTCTCTTTCTGTTCCAGCAGTTATGGCAATTATTGAAACTTCTTTTCCGGAAACCATTTCTCTGATGATTTTTGTTGCTTCGTAACCATTCATTACTGGCATTTGTATGTCCATAAATATTATATCTGGAACTACTTCTTCAAATTGTATTACCGCTTCTTCTCCATTAACAGCAGTGCTAATAGTAGTTTTTATTGGTAGATTTTTTATAATGGTCTTTAGCAACAACATGTTTACTTTATTATCTTCAACAATTAAAACTTTAACTTCTTTAGTTAATTCGCTGATATCACAAAGCTCTTTTTCAATAATCTCTACAGTATCATTCTGTGTGCTATCATCATCTGTATTTTTATTACTAGTTTCAAGCGCTATGTCAAAATAAAATGTACTTCCCATTCCTACTGTACTTGTTAGTTCTAACTGACTATTCATTAAACCTAATAGTTGGTTCGAGATTGTTAATCCTAATCCTGTTCCTCCAAATTTTCTTGTTGTCGAACTGTCTTCCTGTGAAAATGCTTTAAATATCTTCTTTTTATTCTCTTCAACAATTCCCATTCCTGTATCAATTACGGCAAATCGAATGGTTTCAGTTGTATCACTAGTGCGTTCAATTACGGATACTTCTAATTTGATCCAACCTATTTCAGTAAACTTAACAGCATTTGCTAAAAGATTAATTAAAATTTGCTTTAATCGAACGCTATCAATCCAAAAGTATTTCGGGATATCATCAGAAATATTTAGCTTTAAATTTAAATTTTTCTGAGAGGATTCGTATAGTATTAAGTCGATAACTTGAGTTAAAAGGTCTCTGATATTATGTTTCTCAATGTATAAATCTAGTTTTCCCGCTTCAATTTTCGAAAAGTCCAAAATATCGTTGATAATATCCAGTAACGAATGTGCTGATTGATTTATCGTAGTCATATACTTTTCTTGAATTTTTTCAAGATCAGTTTTCATCAGCAAATCAGTGAATCCAATAATTCCATTAAGCGGAGTTCTAATCTCGTGACTCATGTTAGCAAGAAATTCCGATTTAGATTTATTAGCAGCTTCTGCTAATTCTTTTTCTTTTACAATGGTTTCAGCGATTTTTCTTTCAGTAATGTCAATAAAAATACCTTCTAGAAATGCGATTTTACCGTCTTTGTAAATAGTGTCACCAAACTCTTCGACCCAAATTATACTTTTATCTTTATGAACAATTCGATACGTTAAATGTATTGGAGTTCTATTTTCAATTGCAGTTTTTTGAGCTTCAATTGTAAGCAACTTATCTTCTGGATAAATTAGATCAATAAATGAAATTTCATTATTTAGAAAAACCGATTTTGGATAACCTGTTAGTTTTTCGATTTTGTCATTGATATAAATCTTAGTATTGTTAGCATCGTAATTGGAAAGATAAACGGTTCCGGGAATATTATTTGCTAGCAGTCTGAATTTTTCTTCACTCTCGTAAATTGCAGTTTCATTTGTAATTCTATCGATAGACGAAGCAATATTACGCGCTAATGTTTGTAGAATGTTTACTTCGTCTTCGGTCCAAATTTTTTCTTCTTGCGTATTATCAAATCCTAAAAAGCCGTGAAATTTATTTTTGATAAAAATTGGAAAAAGAATTATAGAAACCACTTCAAGATTTTCTAATTTTTTTCGCAGAGATTCGTTCTCAATTTTTGAAATTATTACTTCAAATCTCTTATTATTCAATAATGGTGTTAAAAGTTCTTCAAAATAATTATAGGATATATTTTGTAGACCAGTATTATTCTCTGTTAACGTATCGTTTTCACTAATCCATCGGTATTTCTGACTTATAGTTTTTTCTTCACCATTGTTTTCATAGTAATACGCACGATGAGAATTTGTCGCTTTTCCCATGATAATCAGTACATCAGAAAATATGTCGTGAATATCATTACTGTTTAGAAACTTCTCAGTACATAAAGTCATTGCGGACAACAATTCACTTTTATATTGCAATTTTTTCTCTGCTTCATAACGACTCTGAGAGATAACAGTCAGCGAAATCAAATCTGCGATACTCCTAGCAAAAATAATATCTTCATTGTCCCAATCTCTTGTGTTTTCGGCATTTTCGAAAGCTAAAACACCCGTTAAATTTCCATTGATGAAAATGGGAATATCTAGTTGAGATTTTATATTATTAGTGCTGAAATAATCATCAGTAAATTCTGAAAACTCATAATTATTAAAAACATCTTTAGCACTGATGACAGAGTTTTTCTTAATGGCTTCAAAATAGATTGGATAATTCTTTTTAGCCAACTCTTCGCCTTTAGTGTAACTGTTCGTTGATAGAGTATATAAGTTTTCACAAATAATACTTTTGCCGGTGTATCTCCAGTATCCAACTCTACTACAATTTGTAACTTTTGCTGCAGTTTCAGTGATTTGTCTTAAACTGAGCTCTAAATCGTGGTATATACTATAATTAGTCGATGATATTCTTTTTATTGATTCATTGTAATTTTCTATTTTTTCGTGACGAATTTTTTGCGCTGTATCAATTGCTTTGTATTTTGAAATATCTCTAGCAATACCAGAATAACCGACTATTTCGCCTACATCATTTTTTCGAACAATAACTTTTTGGGAAATCCACAAGTAACTACCGTCCTTTTTTAAAATCGGAAATTCAATTGTTGGAAAAAATTCTTGATTATCTAATGGCTGTTGGAAAAAATTCATAATTCGATCCATATATTCTTCTTTAATAAAATCAGTATAGTTTTTATTTAAGATTTCATCATCCACATAACCCAGTGATTTCAAAGTATATTCATTTACAAACGTAAAGTAACCGTCGCAATCTACTTCATAAATGAGATCTATAGCATTTTGAACTAAATCTTTATATTGATTTTGGATTTGGATTTCTTTTGTTACGTCTTGACCTATACCAACAAGCAAATCTTCTGAAAATCGCTTGTCGTCCCATTGAATATATTTATAAAGACCGTTTTTACATTTTATTTTTCGAATGAATATTCGATCATCCTTAAATTTCTTATTATAATAATCGACATCAAAGTCATTTTCTCCCGAAATTTTCCAATAGCCGTAACCCAAAATTTCTTCGACAGTATATCCTAAAATTGAAGTTACATTTTCACTGCAGAAGACGACTTCTCCTTTTTGATTTGTTGCCAGTATAAGCGAATTTCCTTTATTTATGATTTGGTTATTGAATTTCGATTCATTGTTTCGATTCACCCATAATGTAAAATGGATGTAATTGATTAGCGTAATAACTAAAACATTGATTAGTAATACAATAATTACTCTTAATTCGACTAGGTTTAAAATATAAATAAGCCACAAGAAAACATAGACAGATGCTACAAAACTCCAATATAGTCGTATGGATTTAAGAGCATAATAAGCGAAGAAAAAGGTTACTGGAAATGCGACAATGGGAATGATGTCAAAAGTATGAACAACTACGTTTCTAGAAATAGATCCGAAATAAAGTAGAAAACATACAGTAAAAATTTTTTGTATGTGTTTAAAAACTAATGCTGATTTAGTACTGATGTAATAAATTAATATTAGAGTAAAACCGATAATAGAGTTGAGAAAAAGTAGGCTCTCTGGTCTTAATTTTAGGGATTCAAAAATAATTTCAATTATTAGCAACATCAGACCTAGAAAGAAAAGATAGATTTGATATTCCTTCTTTTTTGTATAAGCTCTATTTGTTTTTTCTAATAAATTACTTTTTAAACCAGTTCTAATCTTATAAATGCGATACACTAACGTGATAAATAATATAGGAATAGCAATTTTAAATAAAGCGCTTCCTATACCTGAATTAGGTATAATTGAGAAAATTAATTCTTCCACAGAAATATATAAATGGCTATAGTAGAATACCATAAATTAAAATAATTGATTTTAAAACTAAATTTGGGATTCTAATTTCGTTCAATTTAAGGAATAAATTTTAATAAAAAACTAAGTCTAATCTAAAATCAAACTTAGTTTCTTATAACACTATTTTACTAAAGAATTACGTCAACTTTATTTTCATTGTCAAATCCAATGATCTCGTTATAAATTGCGTAGTATAGAGAATACAAAAGTGGCAAAGTAAAAAATATACCAATACAACAACCAATAAATCCTAACATTGCTGCTATTACGCACACTACTAGTAATCCTAAAATTGTTAACGGCTGCTTAGACACAATTATCACACTCGCCTCAATTGCTTGAACAGCTTTAAGTTTTCCGAAAATAATAAGAGGAATCATGATAATTGTAAATAATGCTATTGCAACACTAATAATAAAATTTAATACTGGTATTTGAGCGTACGTAATTATAGAACTAATCACATTACTTACAAGTGAAACTAAAAAAGTAGCGATGAAAAGCTCTTTAAAATACGGAGCTTTGTAAAATTCGAACATAGTGGATACATGGAATTCCTCATCGTGCTCTGCGCAATATGCCATTTTTATTAAGCCAGCAGTAAGTGGACTAAGTAATGCTCCTAATACAATGGAAGCAGTTGAAACTATTAGTAACGAATTGAAATCAAAATTTTCTATTTTTAAATTCTCAGGTTGAAGAAAGGCCATCACTGCAGCAGCACCAAAACTAGCAATTACAACTCCAAATATCGCTATGCTGATAATAACGAAAAACACAAATAGTACTAATCCTCCATATAAAGCAATTTTTTTATAGTTTTTGAAAGCGTGCTCAAAGACGCGACCAAAATCTAAATCATATCCTTCTCTTCTTATTGTCTCTATGCGATTTTGTATGCTGTTGTTCATTTGGTTTGGTATTAATTAGGTGGTTATTTATTATTATTTAAATATTTTCAATAGTATAAAAATTCCTGCTTGTCAATCTCTTTTGGTTTAACTAGTTTTTTTTAATAGGTGGTAAATGTAATATTTTTTTTAATTAACATTCAATCAAATTAATCTGTAAATATCTGTGAGATTTTTTATCAATATTTTACAGCTTCTCCTTGGTTTTAATAGTACTTCTAATAAAGTAAAGTAGCGAATAGTTAAGATTTGTTACTTTTTAATTCTTAAATCCATTTTAATAACTGTCGTATTGTTTTCAGTTTATCATTGTAAGGAGCATAACGTAAAGGAACATCTAGCCAAGTTCCTCTTTTTACGATAGACTTTTGATGAGAAAAGATGTCGAAGCTTAATTTTCCATGATAGGCGCCCATTCCGGAATTTCCAACACCTCCAAAAGGTAAACGATTGTTGACTAAATGCATTACTGTATCATTTATGCAGCCTCCTCCAAAAGAATATTTCTTTAAAACTTCATCAATAAATGATTTGTTTTCAGAGAATAAATAGAGCGATAGTGGCTTGTCAAAACTAGAGATGATCTTTTCGATGTCATTTTCCGACTCATAAGAAAGGATGGGAAGGACCGGTCCAAAAATTTCTTCTTTCATCACTAAACTATCCATACTAGGATTATCAAGTAGTGTAGGAGCGAGGTATAATGAATCTTTATTTGATTCTCCTCCAAAGAGAATTTTTTGTCCTTCGAGTAAACTTAATTGGCGTTCCCAATTTTTTAAATTAATTATTCTCGCATAATCTGGTGATTCTTCTGGATTGGGTCCAAGAGCTTTTTGTATTTCCTGAATCAGAAATTTGACAAAAGTATCTTTCATTTTATGGTGAACTAAAATATAGTCAGGAGCAACACAAGTTTGTCCTGCATTTATTATTTTCCCCCAAGCAATTCTTCTTGCGCTTAATTCTAAATTTGCAGTTTCATCAACGATGCAAGGACTTTTACCTCCCAATTCTAACGTAACTGGTGTTAGATTTTCTGCAGCTGCTTTCGCAACTATTTTCCCAACGCCTACACTTCCCGTAAAAAAGATATAATCCCATCGTTTTTTTAATAAATCTGCTGCTATAGTAGCATCGCCTGTTATTACAACAACATCTTTAACAGGGAACGTTTCGCTTATAATTTTTGAAATTATGGCTGAAGTATTAGGTGTCAGTTCAGATGGTTTTAACGTCACTTTATTTCCAGCAGCAACTGCCGCAACGAGTGGACATAATGCTAATTGAAAAGGATAATTCCAAGGTGAAAGAATCAGCACGTTGCCATAAGGTTCGCTATAAATAAAATCAGAAGAAGGGAAATTCAATAGCGATCCCCAAACTTTCTTTGGCTTTGCCCAAGAACTAATATTTTTAATAGTTTCTTTTAAATCACTAATAACATAGTTCGTTTCTGTTAAAACAGCCTCAAAAGCTGGCTTTTTAAAATCATCGTACAATGCTTTTATAATTGCGTCTTCATTTTTAGTGATGACGTGTAATAATTTCTTCAGTGATTCTTTTCTGTAATTTATGTCGGTTCTATGGTTCATTGGATAATTTTAATTTTAAAAATACATAATATTATCTTAATCCTACTTTCAACACCGAATAAAATAAAAAAAAACAGGATTGATTAGTCCTGTTTTATTAGTAGTAAGTATGTAGAATGTTATTTTTGTTACAGTAGCAGTGTAGAAATAAAGAATTTTTAGATTGCATTCCAAATCACATCGTCTGGAGTGGGAGCGGTGATAGCAATGTTTTCTTTAGTTACAGGGTGAATAAATACTAGTTTCCTCGCATGTAAATGGATTCCGCCATCTGGATTACTTCGATCAAAACCATACTTTAAATCCCCTTTTATAGAACAACCTATCGCTGAAAGTTGCGCTCGTATTTGATGGTGTCTTCCCGTATGCAAATTAATTTCTAAAGCAAAATAGTTATTGAGTTCTTTAATTATAGTGTAATCTAAACTGGCTAACTTACTATCGGGTACTTCTTTTAGATGCGCTTTTGAACTATTATTTTTCTCGTTTCGTTTTAAATAGTGCACTAATTTATCGTGCGATAAAGGAGGTTTGTTTTTAACAACGCACCAATACGTTTTTTGAGTTTCTCTGTTGCTAAATAGCTCATTCATTCTAGTTAATGCTTTGCTAGTGCGAGCAAAAACTACAATTCCGGTTGTAGGGCGATCTAAGCGATGTACAACTCCCAAAAAGACTTCGCCAGGTTTATTGTATTTGTCTTTGATGTATTCTTTAACCACATCAGATAATGGCTTGTCACCCGTTTTATCGCCTTGAACAATGTCACCCACACGCTTGTTAACCACAATTAGGTGATTATCCTCGTGTAGCACTTGGAGATTTGATTTATTAGATAGTATTTTCATAGAACTTACCCTTAGAAAAAGGAAAGGGTTTTAATATTGTTCATTAGAATTTGGGAAGTCACTTGATTTAACATCTGCTACATATTCACCTATAGCTTTAGTCATATCATCGTATAAATTCATATATCTTCTCAAGAAACGCGGACTGAATTCGTTGTTCATTCCTAGCATATCGTGAATTACAAGAACTTGACCGTCAACGCCACCACCAGCACCTATTCCTATTACTGGAATCGAAATGCTTTTAGCAACTTTCTCTGCTAAGTGAGCTGGAATTTTTTCTAATACTAATGCAAAACAACCTAAACTTTCAAGCAATTTAGCATCTTCAAGAAGTTTATCGGCTTCCTCTTCTTCTTTAGCTCTAACCGTGTAGGTTCCAAATTTATATATCGATTGTGGGGTTAAACCCAAATGTCCCATTACTGGAATTCCTGCGTTTAATATTTTTTTAATGGAATCTTTTATTTCTTTTCCACCTTCTAATTTAACTGCGTGTCCGCCACTTTCTTTCATAATTCGAATAGAAGAGCGCAATGCTTCTTTAGGATCTGACTGATAGCTTCCAAAAGGTAAATCCACAACAACTAAAGCTCTTTCAATTGCTCTAACAACAGAAGAGGCATGATAAATCATTTGGTCTAAAGTGATTGGCAAAGTCGTTTCATGACCTGCCATTACATTTGAAGCAGAATCACCTACAAGAATGACATCGATTCCAGCGCTATCAACAATTTTTGCCATTGTGAAATCGTATGCCGTAAGCATCGAAATTTTTTCACCATTAGCTTTCATATCGATAAGCGACTTAGTGGTAATTCTTTTATAATCTTTTTTAGCTACAGACATATTTCCTTATTTAAGGTTGCAAAGGTAGTGAAATGTATATTCGATGATGAGAATTGTAGGAGTAAAATTATCTTGGTTTTAATTTGGTTCGAAAATTTTAATGCCTTCAAAAAATGTCCTTGTTATTTATCAGTAAATCCAAAGTTAAAAGTCCAAATTTGCTCTTGTTTTTAATGTATATTTTAAGTGAAAAGAAGTGGGAAAATATTATTTCAATTCCGTCACAATCAATTCGCCATCGTCAGTTTTATGAACAATAATAGCAAAAAAAGGAACTGTCTTGTACGATTGTTTATCGCCTATCTCAATTTTATATTTTAGTGCAATTTCACCTTTTTTATTCTTTTTTAAACTAACTGGCTCGACAGTTGTTTTTAGATCAGTTTCCGGTAAAATAACTGCGATAACATATTTCTTAGCAAAATCAATTGCAGTGGGTTTTCCATTTATTCCCATCGTTGTCGCCATTCCAAAAATTTGATTGAATTGTTCAGCAGTTTTAATTTTAGGATTTTGTATTTTTTTTACTGTGCTTTTTACAAAGTAGTTTTTAGCTAAATCGTAATGTATTGCCGTTGGCTGCTGTTCTATCACTTTGTCTGAATTAATTGTTGTATTCTTAATTTTTGATTGACATGATACTAGAATCAAAAATAGTAACGTCGCAAGTCCAAATATCTTCTTAATCATTTAATCGATTTTTTTTAAATTTCAGTAACTGTTTCATTTAGATATATTTAAATAGAAGATATTTAAGTTTCCACTATTAATGCTTACACATTAGTATCAAATTTTAAATCTTCTCCTTTTAGATTCGAAGAAAAACGGGGTAGTAACTGATTTCGAATCATAAATTTTGCGTTTAATATCAAGATTTTTCTAAAATTTTAATAGTGTTGCGATCACTTTCTCCATTGTAATATTTTTTTATTACATCTTCAAAACAGTTAAAATCAATATGATTCTTGAACTGTTCGCTGGATGAAACAACAGATTTAAAAAGTGTCATTGACGAGTGAAATTTCATGTAATCTGGAAACCCAAAAATCTCCTCGGCAGTTTTACCATCAATGTGGTAAGCTAAAATTTTAGTAAGTTCAAGTAGTCTTTTCGAAAGTGTTGAATCAGAAAGATAAGCTTGAGCTTCTTGTAAATTGATAATTTCATATTTTACAGCGGTACTAGATCTACCTAATCCAGCAATTTGAGGAAAAATAAACCACATCCAGTGAGTTCGTTTCTCACCATTTTTGATTTCTTTCAAGACATGCTCATAACAGCTGTTTTGTGCATCTATGAACCTATCTAAATTGTAGCTTTTATCCATTCTTTTATTTTAAAATTGTACTCAAATACTATTCTTATTTCTGAAAAATTATAAACAAAAATCTATATTTTTTAATTAAATAATCGATAAATCAATTAGTGAGAATCGTAATTGACAAAAAAAATAAGTAATATAAATGTTTTCAAAATCTATTATTCGAACTACAAGTACATCCTTTTTGCACTATTTTATTTGCAGTTTTTTATAGATATAGTCATCAATTTTTTTATCACTATTTAGAATTATTTTCGCCAAATTAAAATCATTCAACTTTCTGTATTCTGTTTTTTTATTTATCACCAAATGATGCGGAATTCCACTTATATTAAATAAATTTCTTGTTTTTGCTTCATTATTTGACAACAATTGAATTCCTCCTGGATTATGTTTGTTGAGAAAGTTTAGCCATCTCGCTGTGTCTTTGTCGATAGAAACATCTACAAAGATAATACTAAGGTTATCTTTAAATTCTCGTTTTAGTGCTTCTAACTGTGGCTTCTGTTCAATACAAGGCTTACACCAAGTTGCCCAAAACGATAAGTAAATTGTCTTATTTTTAAAATCTTTTAACTGAACTATTTTATTATTGAGATCTATAAAATTATCATCTGGTAACTTGTTTATTTTCTCCATATTAAAGTTCCAAATGGTGGTTCCATTTTTAATTCCGTCATATATGTCATGTTCTACAACATTTCCTTCTCTTAAAATTAGAGGTTGCGATAATAAAAAATAGACAAAAGTAAATGTCATAAGTACAAATGAATATCGCTTTATAGTTTTGTTATATTCCGTTCGAGTCAACAGTAGACTTATTGTAGCGTATATAAAAAGGTAAAGTGATAATGGAAAGTAAAAGTAACGAAGCGGTATAAAAATTAATAATGCTAAATATAAAAATGGAATGAATTTTAAAGGAGTTTTTATATTAATTAAACCTGAAATGTAAAAACCTAAAGAACATATAAGAATGGCAACCCATTTTAAAAGTGCGTATTCGTGAACTTGGACTACTTCGTTAATTAGGAAGCCAACAGCCAGTAAGGGAATAATTATAGATATGATACCAAGAAATAGTCTTAAAAATATTTTTTTAGTCATTAAATTAGAGCTTTCGGTTAAATTATAATTTTTAATCTTAAAATTAAATTACCAATTTTTTTTGCAAACTAAAGTAATGAAAAAGTTAGTAATATGAGTTCATTGTTTTGTATGCGATTGACACAAAATATTTTTAATTTGCTTATTAGCTATCTCTTAAATGAGATTTAGTAACTTAAGATTTTAAATGTTGTCAAATGAAAATATTAATTACCATCAAGAACTTATTCTTCGTCGTTCAGCATTTTTTTTAAGTCATTACTGTACGAAGGATAAGTGAAAATTTGCTTTTTAAATTGAAGAACCGTCATTTTCTGTTGGATAGCTATTGAAAATAAGTTGATTGTTTCATTAGCTTCAGAACTTAATAAATGGGCACCAATGATGACACTTGTTCGCTCATTCACTAAAATTTTGTAGGCGTAAATTGGGTTGTTTTCTTTTTTTGCATTGTACCAATGACTTGCATCGCCTTTATAAATCTTAATTTTTTTGAATTGTTTTTTAGCATCTTCTTCAGTGTAACCAACACTTGATAGCTGAGGATTTGAAAATACGGTCGAAGAGATTGCGGGAACTTCAAATTCTTTAGAATTTTCTTTAACAACATTATTGCCAACTATATAACCTTGTAAACCGGCTAACGGCGATAAAGCCAGCGATTTACTGCTAACATCTCCGCAGGCATAAAAATTTGGGTTGGAAACGCTTTGAAGAAAATCGTTGACAAGAACCCCGCTTTTATCAAACTTTACATTAGCATTGTCTAAAGCTAGCATTTCAATAGATGGAACGCGACCAGCGGTGTTGTAAACTTTTCTCGATTTAACAGATAAACTTTCACCATTTAAAACGTAATTAACTTTTAAGTTTTTTGTTAACTTTTCTATTGATAATACTTCGGCCTTAAATATGAAAGTGATACCTAGCGTTTCAAGATGGGCAACTAATTTATTAACTAAATATTCGTCAAATTGTATTAATGCTTTTGGACCATTCTCGATCATAGTTACTTTGCAACCCATTGTGGCTAACATACAAGCGAACTCAATTCCAACATAACCCGTGCCAATAAATGTTGCTGTTTTAGGTATTTTTTCTAGATTTAAAATATCATCGCTAGTATCAAGAAAAGCACTGCCTTCCATATGCAATTCGCGAGGAATCATTCCCGAAGCAATTACAAATTTATCAGCTGAAATCAGTTTTCCCTCAACTAGAACTTCATTCCCATTTTGGAATATAGGAGATTGATGGTAATAATCTATCCCTAAATCAGAAAAGTTATTCTCAGTACGTGAAGGAATATCATCGGTATAGATTCTTTTAAAGTTTTGAACGTCTTTCCAATTAACTTGTAGTTTTTGAGAAATTCCTTGATTGACCAAAAGTTGACTTTTGGCGACCATTTCTGTGAACTGCAATAAGATTTTTTTTGGATCACAACCTCTTGTGGAGCAAGTTCCACCAAATTCTCTGTTGTCAGCTATTGCAACCGTCAAATTGTTTTTCACACAAATTTCGGCAGCAGTTTGACCTGCAGTGCCAGTTCCAATTATGAAAACATCATAATGTTTTATTTCTTTCATCGAGTACTAATCTAAATAGTTTAAGCTAAGATAATACTCTAGATTTATAATTTATTAGGTTTTTTTCTGCTTTGTGTTTTAATTTGGATTAACGCAGCGTATTATTTGACTGAAAACTTGTTGAATATTATTAGACTGCTTTTTATCTAAATAAAAATATCATAAACATGATAATTCTTTTAATCTATACTATTGAGATCAGGCAATGAGTTCGATATCTCCAAATTCTTTCAGCCGTTTCTTTTCTATTTTATTTCAGTGTAGATTTTGACAATATAAATATTTAGATATTCAATAAAACTATGGTAATTCCCCAATATTTCATCAGAAATTAGATTTACTTAAAAAATGTGTATTCTTTACTAACATTTGAAGTAGAATCATTCATTTGTATGTAAGTCATATTGTTTTTTTTAAACAACTTTTAGTTTTTGCACCTAACTTATTATAATTTCAAGTTATTTAAAGTAATAATTGCGCTGTTGCTTATATTAAATTTGTTTACAGCTATTTTATAATTCATACCTCCATTTATTAGTATCCAAATCATAAAAAATCCAAATATGTCTTATGTAAGGAACTTTAATTCCTGTGAGTTGGTGCTTTTTAATTTCCCATATTTTAACTTGAGTAACTAATTCAATTGCATCTTTTTCAAATTCAGTAATTGGTTTTTTATTCGAATCTCCAATTTCTGTTATCAAATCAAAAATAGAATCTTTCTTTACAATTAGTTCCTTTCTTCTGATAACTGATTTTAATTTGCCATCGGTGTCAATCGAAACATTTAGTAATGTAATTTGGTTTTCGTAATTTTTTATTTTTCCGCTCTCCAGAATAGTATTTATATCTGTTATATTTTTACAGTAATTAAATCCACTTTCATTTTCAAAAATATAATTTTCAATCTTAAATGCTTTTGCATGATCTAAAATTGTTTGCTCTCTTAAACTAATTGGTGCATATTCCGTGATTTTTTTTGAATTAGAACATACACCGCTAAAAGATAAAGTTCCTCCTAAATTGCGGGCGTAAACTAACCAATTTTGATTTTTTTTAGCGCTCCAATCGCAAGAATCAAAGATTCCAGTAAGTTCTCCTTCAGAGGTAACAGTAAATTCAAGTGTTTTAGGGGCATCGCCTTTTTTATAATGTTTTGAAATGTCAAAAGTAACTTTGTAAGTCAAACTGTCTTTTGAATAAACCTTTGAAATAATTTTTCCTTCAAATACATATTCTGAAGAATGGAATTCTATCATTGGATGAATTTCATCGCAGGAACAAGCAAAAGCTAAAGCTGAGACTAAGAGTGTTAAGAGTGTGATAATTTTTTTTTTCATATTTTTGGTAGTAATACAGCGTGTAATTAGAATTTTCTAGTGGCAAGGGAAATGGAGCTATTTCTTGAAAAATAGTAATTTTTCAAGAACAATTTTCATCTTTTTCTGTAAATGTTGTTAGTTTAGTTATCTTCTTTTTTCTGGAAATTCTTTATTAAAGTATTTGTTCCATCTGTTATTTTTAAAGTAATTTCTTTATCATTTTCTGAAATGTACCAAACATTTTTAATATCCCAATTTGAAATGCTCAAACTGTCGTTCACTTTCAATTCTGAATCACTGCTACTAATTTCTTTTTCGAAAACACCAAGATTTCTAATTACTTGCAGGGGAGCATATCTTGCCATTATACTGTAAGTTGCAATTTGAACACGGTATTCTGGCGTTATTTCCTTTTCGAATCTAAGTCCTTTTCCTGTAATCGAAAGATATATTCCCCAAAAAGGAACTCCCATTGGTATTATGCTTAATATGATTGTAAAAATGAGTAGTGCAAAGTATACTTTTACTAATTTCTTTTTCCAAAATAATATAATAATGATACAAGTCAAACTAAGCCAAATCCAAAATAAAATTCTGTCACTCCAAAATCCTACAAAAGTTATATTGTACTTTATATGTAGAAATATAGTTGCCAATGAGATGAAGCAAACTAAAATGTAAACTATAAATATTTTCTTCATTGGTTGCTATTAACTATTGAACTTTTTCAATTTTTTGAAATTAGATTTATTGTTTTTCAAATTCGCAGTTCGATCGGGATGTGAATTTCGAAGCTTTATTCTCCAATATAACTTCAATTTAATGAATCAACTTTATCTAAGAGTCAAATGCAATGTGGATAATAATATCAAGAGCGCTGCGGTATTTCTAAACTAAATTTTAGAAAATATTCTATTAATCTTTTTTATATTACTAATCCGAACGTATAATAAAAAGTTGGCTTTTACATTATAAACACCTTTTTTAAATTTGCGAACAGTAGAGTTAATATGAATATTAATTTTAGGTGCCAATGTAAAAAAAACTGCGAGCTGCAGAGTTATTAATAAACTTATCAATAATAGTACAGAGTTAGATAACAGGAAATAATGACTATAAATATTATTTACAACAATTAAATCACTTGTTCCATGGCAAATGTCTTAACGTAGTTTGTACTTTGAAAGAACTAAGGTATCATATCTAACTTCCTTTTTTGTCAACATTCGAAAGGTTTTGAATTTGATTATTGTATCTTTCTTCAGTACTGCTTTTTGATTTATATATTCTCCGCCGCCATATTGCTCGTAATACTGATACTCCAATTTATCATCGATCGTTTTAAAGTATCCTATTCTTGATGCATTTTTCCATGAACTAATACTATCTATTTTTGAAACATTGGAATCTTCTATTGCAAACAAAATCATCCTACCATCTGGATAAAAGCCTATAAAAGATTTTAAAGTAGAATTTTCATATTTTGATTTTCCGATATACGTATATAAATACTCTGTATTCAACAATGGAGTTGGAGTAAAATTCTCTTTCGACATAGTGAATTTGGGGTTTTTAGGTCTAAGAACTCCATTTGACAACCATATATTTTTAGTACAACTCACTAAAAGTAAGAACGTAAGTACAGAGAAGATTTTTAAGTTTACTTTAATCATTGACATCTGTTTTGATTTTTCATAGCAATGTTTCGAATAGCAGAAATGGTTTGTATTTCTCACTTAATGGTTTTTATACTCTCGATGTTTCGGAGATTGAGGCTCCAGAATTAGAAGAATTTCCAAGCAGAAAATTTTAATAATTCCTAAACTTTGTAAGAAGCACAAATCTTCGAGTTACAACTAAACGCGCGATTTTTTTAAAAAGATATTATCTAGTGTTGTTATCTTCTACCCATGATAAAAATTCTTTAAAAACGTCTGTCCAATGCGACTCCCAATTTTCGTTTTCATTCATAGGAACTTTATTAAAAGAATGGTCATAATCAGGATAAAGTTTAAAAGTTAAGTTTGTTTTTCTATGATTCAAAAACTCTATTGGAATTAATAGACCTGATTCAACTGGAACAGATTCGTCTTTTGCACCTAATGCAACAAAAAGTGGTTTGTCAATTTTTAACAGGTTGTCGATTGCTGGTTCAGAAAACTGACTCCATCTTCGATACGTATTTCCTTGCCATATGTTAGTTATCGAATTAGCATTCGCTTGAATATTTTTAATTTCATTAAATAAAGAATCCATTTTGACTTTTGCTGTTTTCTCATCAATTTTGTTTTCACTTACTTGCTTTCTTATGAATAAAGCAAAATCATAAAATTGTGTATTTCCGCCGCCTGACCAAAATCCAATGTGAGTGATTTTTTTATTAATTGTGCCCAGTTTCGCTACAACATCACTCCCTTCAGAATGGCCAATTGTTAGAATCTTTTTGACATTTTTAATTCGTCTGGAAATAATATCATTTATAACGGCATCATTCTGCCAAACTCTATAATTTAGACCTTCGTTTTCAAAGAAGCATTTTGGAGCTTTAAATTCTTCATTTGTAATGGAGAACGGGATACATTTTTTCGAAACAACTACAAATGCATATTTTTCAGGAATTTCATCTAAATTAAAAGGTATTTGACTAGCTATGCTTGTTGATTTGCCGTCTTGATTTATCGTAAACAGAGGTTGTGAACCTGAACCATGGATAAAAAGGATGAAATTATGCACTTCGTACAAATTTTTCTTAGAATAAATATGATAGTTAATTGTATCGTTATTCTTTTTAATAGAAAAATGTTTATACTCATCCGGCTTTGGATAGAATTGGCCAAACGTCAAATTTGCACAAAGGAAAACAAACAGAAAATTTATAAAGTTTTTTTTCATACAATATTTATTTTAAAAGGCATGTAAACTCTGGGCGATTGCCATGTGGTGGCAGTGGGAGCATAGATTTGAAACAAAACCTTCACAATTATATTCAAAAGTTCTTTGTCCATTCTTATATTCAACAAACCTATTTTAATTCCGGTAAGTTTCTAAAACCTCATCAAATGTTCCAGATATGATTTCTTTGATTAAGTTACCAGATTTGTCAAATGATGTTTCTCGCATTTTTATTATGCTATCTTTTTCGTTTTTGAATTCGGTTATTGTTTTGATCTTTTGGCCAAAATTTAAAATAGAAAATAGAAGTACGGATATATAGATGGTTTTTTTTGCATTCGCTGTAACGTTGAGTTGCTTGGCGTCTTTGGCTAATAAGTATGCGCGATTTTTCTACTATCACAAATTTTCCTGTCACAAACCATTTTTAAATTAATTCTAAAATCTCAATCTTGCTAAATTGTTTTTAGCCTTAATTTTTTGCTAATAATAGGTGATTTTTCTTTTGATTAAAGTTTTAGATTCTTTTGTTGATTTATCATCAGTCGAAATGTTATTATTTTCCTCTGTTTTTTCTATCCAGTTGTTGTTGCAGTCATATTTGTATGTTATCAATGTGATTTCATCCGGATTTGAAACAGCTGTCTTTTTTGTTACATTGCCATTTTGATCATACTCATAACGAAATTCGTAGGCGCTGTAACTACCTTCATGTGAATGTCTAACAAGTTGATTTTTACTATTGTATTCTAATTTGTTTTTTTCGTAAATTTTATTTTCATTATCTATTGAAATCTCTTCAGTTACTTTGTTATTCTGATTTAAGATGTTCTCTACACGATGCGAAAAATTGAATGTTTTACTATCTTCATCATAACGAAAAATAGTTTGTATTTCTTTATTAGTTTCGTACGAATAGTCTACGTAAAAGCAGGTTTTATCTAGAATTTCTTTATCATTTTCAATGTTTTTGAAGATTTCTTTTTTCAGTTTATTGTTGTTTTCATATTCGTAAATCCACTCTTTATTTTTCACACCACCTCTCAAAGCACTGAAGCGATTGTTTTTTACCAAAAGATTATTTTTATAAAAAAGTTGACTTACTACAATTGCTGTGTCTTTTTCATTATTATTTAAGACAACTGATTCTTTGATGAGATTTCCTTTGGAATCATATTCGCAGATTCTATCTTCTCCAAAAATATAATCTCTTTCAGGCTCCGATTCGATATAACTATAATGAGTTATTTCTTCAATTTTAATTTGAGATTTTCCTTTAATGGGTATGCAATCTTTTTTTTCTTGTCCATTACATGATAGTATAAATGAAATAATAAGCAGTATTAAAAGTTGTTTCATCATTTATTTATTGTTTTGAAATTGATATTTTGGTTGTTGTAAATATCAGGATAATTATATTACGCATTAAAATTACGGATAACGTTTTGTGGTTTCCCATTCCAGCGGATAAATATGCCAAAACTTTCTATAGTAGTTAGACTTTTAAGTCTTCGAAATCTCTGATTTAGCACTATTAATTTCCTCTTGCCAAATTGATGTTAGCAGTAGGCGTTGTCAACCTATTTTTTTTGTTATAAAAAATACTAAAATTTTATTTTAATTCTGATTTTTTATCAAAAAAATCCTATCGAACTCTTTAAATGGAGCTTTTCTTTTCGATAATCAGTGTTCAATTTTATCTCTGAAAAACTATAATTTTTAAATTAGATAAGTTTGTTAATTGGTCCAAAACTAATTCTTCAACTATTAGCGGATTTATTGCTTTTTAGAAAGAATTTAAATTTTTAGTGATCAAATCTATTTATTCCTGCTCATTGCAAAAAATCATAAACAACAAAATTGGAATTGGCACAAAATTTTTGTCATGATTTTTACAGTAGTTGTAATTGTAGTCTTGCCCAATTAATTAGAAAAAGTAAAATCAAACTTCCCAAAATAATAAATTGAACTTTATTTACTTTTTTAACTCCATATTTTCTAATCAAAAATCTGTCAATAATTAGTACTATTACAACAGGTATAATACCAAGGATCATAAAAATGCCTAAAATCCCGTCTGCTGCGGAATTCCCATTTATTAACCAAATACAATAAGGTAATCCAAGGAGAATGAGTAAGATTCCAATTGTAAAAAATAGAGTCACTTTTTGTAAAAATCCTTTTATCATCTATATTTTGTGTTTACTGCGCTAAATTTTCCGCAAACGATTTTATGCTTGACGATGCAGCGAATTAAAAAGCATATTGTACGATATGATACTATTTCTTGCAAAAGAAAAACTTCGATTTAGCGCATTTCTCGCTATAAAGTCAAACCGCTTTGGTATACGTTTTTTTTTATTTCTCAACCTCCGTAGATAGCTTTCCCGTCTTGTTGGATTACATAACCTTTCCAAGCGATGAGTTTATAATTTCCATTACTCCAGTTACCTTCAGCAGTTTTGGTTAATATTATGCCTTTATCTTCAAAACTAAAAAATACCTCTGCTTGTTTGCGGTTGTTGTCAAATAATATCTACGCAAAGCTCCCTTTTGTTTTAGCGTCGTCTTTTAAAGGATTCAGTTTAATGTTTAGGGTATTTAATTCTAAACAAGTCTGTTTTAACTCAGAAAAAGATTGACCTTTTTCAAACAAACAGTCAGATCTTCATTTAGTACAATCTACCTTTGTTAAAGGCATAGTAGATGTATATTGAATTGTTTTTACATCCTTAAATTTAGTGCCATCTTCATTTAAGTCTCCGTAACCTTCGATTAGTTGGTTCTCTTTAATCATAAATGCTAATTCTCTTAGGCTCTCTTTTCCTTCAGAATTAAATGTGTAAGTTCCTAGAAGTTTGTCGCCATTTATGGTTCCAACAAATTTTCCTAGACTAGCATCTTTTTCGACGTAGGCAATTTTTAAGTCTGCAATTACATTCTTGTTTACCTCAGTAATTTCCATTTGAATGATGTTTCCATCGCTCTTGTACTCGTAACAACCAACTTCTACCAATGCAGTTTTAGCTGCTTCTTCTACTTTGACTTCTTTTACTACCGTTTCACTTTCTGTTTTTTCATCTTTTTTACATGCTACCATACTAACAATTGCAAGTATTATAATGGTCATTTTTTTCATAATTGGTATTTTTAGATTATTCTATTTTTTTTAATATTAATTATTTTTCAGAGGGATTCGAAAGCCAAAGCTTTTTGTTTTCTATTTTATTTATTTTCTTAATTATTTGATTGGCACATTATTTTGGTGTTACTAAACTCTTGGCTCTTAGTTAGGTTGGGGACTTAATATTAGAGTATTTTCTGCCACAATGAAGATATATTAAAAAACAGTAATTTTTATAACTTTTTATCGTGCTAAATAGCTATTGTTGATAGTTTAAAAGTCAATAAAATTTCTTGATTATTAAACTTAAATAATAGTAGGGCGCGTCATTTCAAAAATAAAACATCCAAAAATTATCGCAAAAATAATAACGTTAACAAATCCTTTTTTATTGGTGCCTTTTACAAAAAAAAACTATTGATTCTATCAATATCCAACATGACCAAATAATCATAATGATATAACCCAAAGAAGAGGTTATCGTAATGCTGGAAAAAAAACTATCAGGTCCATTTCGGTGAAATGTTAGTATATTATACAACATTAAGAGTAGTGGTACCATTCCAATTAGAAATCTTAGCAAAAAGTGTTTTCTCATATTCAATATTTTCTTTAACTATTTTCGACTTTTATTTCTACAAAATTACTGTTAACCGTTTCTCAGCTTGGTGATGTTGCGTTAAAAAAATTGAAATCTTCCTTTTTCACTTAACGTAAAGGATAGAACTATTGTTCGATTTAGCAGAAAACCCACCATAATGCCAAATCAACTTTGTAAGTTGTTATTTCTCGATTTTGATAGTGATACTATTACTTTCGATTTTGTGTATATACAAACTATTAAATTTAGCAATAATTAAATTTAGCTCTTCTGGAGTAGCGTTAATTATATTTGCTTTATAATCTTTTTCATAATTCTCTAAATATATTTTTTGATCTGCAATTTTCTTGCTTTCCACACTAGGACTTGTTGCTAGACCCTTAATTTCTTTTTGCAGCGTAATTTCTTGTTCTTCAGTTAATTTAGTTTTGTAATTATTTAAAATAAAGTAGCTATTATTCGTGTAATTATATTTTTCTTCATTACTATTATAAATTAAATTCAATTTAATTTTACCAATATTATTTGTTTCATCGCTATAAAATTGCGTCAGATACGCATCTCCATTGATATATAGTTCAATAGTTTGATTAGGTAGTAATGTGATAAAGTCATCACTTTTTCTACTTTGTGGTTTTTCTGGATTTCCTTCAAAATTAAGTTTTCTACCCTCAAGGAAATTTACAGTAAAGTAATCAGTATTTATTTTTGAAAATCCTTTTGGTTTTAGGATTGTAATGGGATTTAATGATTTATTAGTTAGAACCGCCTTTAAAGATAAGAATTCGCCTTTTTTCCATATAAAATTATCTTTCGGATTAATTAAAACTAATTCTATACTATTCAAATTATCTGTTGAAATTTTAGATTTTTGATTGCCGATATTTTGTGTGGCACAGCCTGTAAAAATTAGGATTATTGTAAAAAGTAATAGTATTTTTTTCATTTTTAAGTGAGTTTTGTTTTTAGAATGTACAAGCTTTTATCGCTTTGTGTAGTAAGGGATTAAATAAGTGATGTCTGACAATTTAAAACAAATTTTACAAGTACAAAACCATTTTTAAATGCAGCAAAAAAACACAATCGTGCTAAATCGCTGGAATCGTTATTTTTATTTCATTTTCAGACTTATTCCTTTTTCATCACATTCATCAAAAATAATGTAGTTATTCATAGCGTTGCCATAATTCTGAAAATATAAAGTTTTTTCTTCGATGTCAAATGACATATCAAATTGCTGTGGTTTTTCGACAGTATATTTTTCATAATTATTTTGAGTCATATCGCCTTGATAATCGTCCCACTCAATGGGAAAAATAATAAATATGAAACCGTTTTCCTCTATTGACATTTTTGCTATGCCGCTAATTTTTCTCTTTTCTGTTTCTATATAATATTTTAATTTTTCGTTTTTTACACAGAGAGTGAGTTTGAATTTACAATGAGAACCTTCTTCGTCATTTGTATAGTTTCCAACAATAAAATTACGGAGTTCTTTTACTGTGAATTTTTCAATAGATTTAGTAGATATAGCTGAAACGTTGTCATCATCATTTTGAATTGTTTCGCTTTTTAGTTGAAGATTCGTTTTGTTTTTAATACCTAAGCTCTCTTTTATAACCAATTGGTTTTTCTCTTTAATTTCGGCATTTTTACAAGAAAAAGCAGAAATAAGCACTAGTACTAATATACTAATTTTATTCATTTGAATATTTTTTCATGTGTTAGGCAAAATTACTGCTGAACGCTTCTTAGCTTGACGATATGAGGGATAAAAAACCCTAAACTTTCTGTAAAAATTGAAATTTAAAGGAAATATAAATCTTATCTCGATAACTACCCACATAGCGCGAAACCCCAATTTTCCACACCTTTCTTAAAGGTTCTTTGTTTTAAAGATTCTTATTTTTTATCCATTTTTATTTTAGTTTTCTTACTTTCAATTTTTATTGATGTTAATTTTTCTAAGATTGATTTTTCATCAAATGTTAACCTGTCTTTCTTATCATCTTCTATTAGTTCAGAAATATCATACTTGAGTTTTACTTCAAATTGGTCAGACTGACAACTAAGAGAATTTGTATTTAATCGACCATTTACTTTAATAATTAATTTAGATTTTGCTGCAATTAGTAATAAATCTGAATCGTTATAATTGATTTTTTTAGTTTCCATCGCAAACCACGGCGATCTGATTTCACAATCCATTTCAGAAGTGTAATATCTCCATTTTTGATTAAAATCTGTAGAAGGTTTTAAGATCGTAATATCGTTTGTAGATTTATTAATGACTTCAGCATACAATGTGACAAAACCTTGTTTGTCAACTTCAGTTTTATCTTTTAATATTTTGAAATTTACCTTTTGAGCAAACGTCAAATTTGTTACTAAAAGTAGTAGGGAAAAAATAAGTGTTTTCATTTTATTTATAATTAATTTAGTATTCGAATAGTTTTGTTATGATTGTTAACGTCTAGTTTCTTTGCGTGGTTACGGACTTTAGAAAATAAGTTCTTTCGGCTGAAGATATGTGTGTTAAAAAAACGGTAATGCCACTAAATCCCCAATTTTGGTAAACGACGGTCAAATGCTGTATTTTAGTTTTTAATCACGTTATTTCTCTCAAAAGCAGGATTTTCAAAATCTCTTTCCAATCCTTTTTCTATTAATTCTTTATGCAACTCAGAGTTATGTTTTTGTATTTCTAAATGTTCACTCTCTGTTTTTTCAGGATCATCTGGATAAATAGTTCTCCCGAATTGTCCTTTGTAATTATTTAGTTCTATTATATTTCCATCTTTTTCAATTCTCTTATGAAAACTTGAATAGTCGTCAGAGCCAAAAAGGTCAATATAGAATTCTTCAAGTTCGTTTTTCTTTACAAAAAATCTAACCTTATGTCCGCCTCTCATTCCTTCGGAATAAAATTCGATTTCTGTTATTTTTTCTAAACTAACTACTTTTGGTAGATTTATAAAACCAGATGTTGCAATTTTAAATGCTTTTCTGAAAATAATTAATTGCTCTGATGTCATTTTTAAAATTTCTGTTTTTCCGTTTTTTTGTAATATAGTAGTAACGTTTGCTATAAGAATGTTGTACGGGTTAAACACCTAAAATAAAAAATTAACCGAATCTATGAAAATTCTTCAGAAATTTTCAAGCAGGCGTGAACTAGCAATTTTTTTTACACAGTGTTGTAAACCGTTTTATTTCACGTAATCTTTGTTTTCAATATCTAGTGAATTCAGTTTTATTTTAAGCACCCAAAAAGATTCCTTACTATATTCTATGTCAATAATATCTCCAATCTTAATTTTGTCAAAAACACTTTGTTTTACTTGATAATGCTTTATATCATTATTTCCCTCAAATTCTAATTCATAATAATTCGTTGCATCTCTACCTCGTGTCTTAATATTTTTATTTAGGACTATTACTTTTGTAACAATTTTAATTCTATTTTTTAAATCTTTCCTCGAATTGTTTCCAAATATCATATGAAAGACCGTATAACCAGTTATAGCAAAGAAAAAATATGCAATAATCTTTAGAAATAGTGGAGTCGAAGATTCCATAAAGTAAACAATAAGGGCAAGAATAAAAAAGGCAATAAAAAAAGCTATATTGGACTGATTTCTTTTGGACTTAATTTTATTAATGTCATCTTCTGTAAAATTCAATTCAAATTTCTCCATTTAATTTATATTCGATTTCTTTCAGGAAAGTTTAGATTTTTTAATGATTTACAAAGTTTCTCGGCATAAAGATGTGGCGGATCAGGAAGCCCAAACTTTCTATTATCACTAAGCTTCAATGAAAGCAAAAATCTTTGATTTTGCATTAAACCCGCAATTTTTCCAAACTGATGTTGTGAGACTGTGCTTATTCTTCTGTTACTTTATCAAAAATAGAAATATTTACAAGTATTTTAGTTTCCTTTTTCATCCCGTTTGGCATTTCAAATTCGATAATTATAAATCCATTCAACTTTTCAAATTTTCGATTTAGTGTTATTTCAATTCCTACATTATGAAATAGAATGCCATTGTATTTCCATAAAGCAAATTTTTGCAGATAATCTCCAATTGCGTTTTCTACTAAATTTACCTTTTCCTTTTTTTCGTTTACAAGTTCGTAGCTTTTGAAAGTAAAGGTTGTAAAATCAGGCAAATCGTTAAAGGTGTTTTTAATAGTACCATTTTTATTATATTCTTCAAGGTGCTTTTCCGATAATGGAAATCTAGAAACAAGTAGAAAGTTATCAGTAGGTTTTTTTTCGTTTTCTGTTATGAAACTAATTTCGGTCTTTGCATTTTTAGCAATAGCAATTAAAAATTGTTCTGTTTCTTTGTCTGAATATTTAAATTTATCTTGTCCACAAGATTGTAGAGATAAAGCTATGAATAAAAGTGTGAGTACGTTTTTCATCTGTTTTTCTATTATTTAGTTTTGTGCGGAATGTTGGTTTAGCATATCGCATAACGTGTCGCTGCTTTTAGATGCTGGGGAATTCGTAATCGCTCAATTTTCCACTTAACGAAAACTTTATGCGATACTTTAATTACACTAAACTCCAGCTAGCTCAGAACAGCTGTTGTGCCATCGGCATATTAGTGATAGTTATAGAATTCGATTTCTTTTGAAACTTTTTCCAAGCGTAAACCATATTCTTTTAAGTCATTAATTAATTCGGGTAACGTACCTTTTCTAATTATAAAGTCTAAGTTCTTATCTTGTTTTGTTTCATCAAATATTATGATTTTATGATAATTAGCAACATCTCTAATTAGTGTTTCAATATTAGAATTTGAAAAAATAAAATGTGTTGTGTTGCTACCACTATGTTTTTGTTTCTCCTCTTGATCAAGGGAAAAGTTTAATTTTCCAGTATTTTCTACTTTTAGATTATAAACTTCTACTTTTTTAACTTCTACTTTTTCTTTTAAGTTTAACGAAGTTAATAAGTTGTTTTTTAATACTTTACTATGTTCGTTTATCTCGATTTTATTTAAATTTTTGTAGAAAATATTATATTTATTTTCAACTAACTCCTCTGGAATAGTAATTTGATATTCAGGTTTTTTGATGATTTTTGAAATCATGGACTTTAAATTATTATTTAAGTCAATATATTTTCCTTTCCATAAGGCATCGAATGCCATTACATCTTCATTTTCAGCTGCATTTATTACACTAAAAATATAATAAGCTTTACTGTCTTTCAAAATTTCTAAAGTGGCATCTGTACTGTTTGTTGGTTCTTGTTCTTCGGTTACTTTTTCTTGCTTCTTTTCTGTTGGTAAAGTTAAATTTCTATTTGAAATGTTTCTTCCGTTCAAAAAGTTATCAATTATTGCACTATTTAATTCTGTTGGTACCCCAATCCATTTGATGATTCCTTTATTATCTATTAAGACAGTATGTGGTATTTCGTCAACATTAAAATTAGCTTCATTTAATTTTGTTTGATCAGAAACGACTATCGTTTTAAATGGTATTTTTTCGAGTGTTCGTTTTGTTTTTTCTGGTTTTTCGTAAGTCATAGAAAGAAAAAGTAAATCTTTTCTATTTTTAAAATTATCATTTAATTCATTTAAATGCGGCACAGAGCTTAAACAGGGTGCACACCAAGTTGCCCAAAATTCAAGTACTATAAATTTACGGTCAATATTTTTATCTTTTGGAGTATTTAAGATATAATCTGTGATGATTATTTTTGGCGCTTTATCACCAACTTTTAAAGTGTTTTGCGAATACATGTTTCCGGTTAATAAAATAAGAAGGATTAGAACATTGATTTTTTTCATTATTTTGGTTTTGGTTATTTTTTTTCTCTAGCAAAAAACTGTCGTACGACGTTAGTCTGTGAAGAAACCACCGTATCGTTCTTCCAAAAATAGTTAAATTATTTTAGCAAAAGGAAGAAAAGTTGTATAATTAATATTGTAAAACATCACAGGAATACCGTGCAACCGAATGTGTTTTTCTATCTAAGGTTCGGTATTAGAAGACAGCATTTCCTTAGAAAATTCTCCTAGAACTTCGGGATCGCTTTATAAATGCTTTTGTAGGAGCTGTATCTTTAGAAGCGTTGGGTTTTCGGTTTAAACGATTAAAACCTAATGTCGTCGTAGTTTTGATACTAAAATCTACCTTGTTATAAAAAAGGCAATTTGCATCGGTTATCAGTATTTGATCAGCGTGGTCTGCCTCCTGAAGCGTCGGGATGGTATCTTGGCAGTAGCCATAGTTCTCCCGAAAGCTATATGGACCCCAAAAATTAAATTTATCGGTAAGGTATCTAATAACCAATCCCGAAGCTTGGAGTGAAGGAAATAACTATAAAAGCAATTATGTTTATACTGCAAAAAAAAAGAGGCGTTTTAGCCTCTTGATCCCGACCATTCGGGACTCTAATCATTTTACGGTAACTCGATAGTGTTGACGGCAAGTAAGGGGTTCCAGCTTGTCCGCTTTGGAGGATTCAAGCGCGGCTTCATTGTTCGTCTTTCAGACGCAACGAATCCTTAGCTGTTAGCCGTAGTTTTTTTCTTTATTCCGCTTTTCTTGTTCGTTTTCTAATTCTCTTAATTTTTCAATATAACCTTTTCGATTTTTCTTATATAATTCTGTAAAATCCATTTCGTTATAATGTTTAATTAGCAGTTCAAGTTCATTTTCGTTTAGATCGCTTGGCTTTTTGAATTTAATTATCATAATCATCTTCGTATTTTTCATTCAATATTTCTGTTGCTTTTTCTTTTGCAGGAACATTATCTAATTTAACTACTTTGAACTTACTTTTAGGTAGTTCTGTTTCGTTAATTATTTTCAAATATTCTTCAATAATGCTTTCGTCAATTTCAATTAATCCTTTTCCAAATTTATGTCTATCAGTTCCATTTTTTTTAACTCCCGAAATCCAAAAACCATTTCCACTTTCAATATCAAAATAGTTACTTGAAAAACCTTTACTTTTTCGGTAAACATTTCCATTAAAATAAATTGTTTGTTTAGTCTTTGAAAAGAAACATTTACCAATCCAAGCTTTTCCGTCGTGATTTGCCTCATTTTCAATTTCTACATAAACAATATCTGTTTTTATTTTAATTTCTTTAACTACAAGTAGTTAAATGTCTGTTTTTTAGTTCTCTACGGTAAAATTACGGCTAACGTTTCGCGACTTTGCGAGGTTGCGAACTTCGTAACCGATATTTTTCTGCTAAGATAAAATTTCTTGCGAAAGATAAACTTGAATTTACCACATATTTCGCAATCTCGCAAAACCGCTGTTAGCAGAAGCATTTATAATAAAATTTTGTTTAACCAATCAATTGATTTCAAAACACAACCTCCACCATAATTTGCCAGAGTTTTAAGCTTTTGTGTGTGTATATTATTTTCTTCACAAAACTTTTAGATTTCTGTCCAACTGTTTGCTATTTGGTTAATTCCATTCAAAGTTGAACATGTAAGATAAACTCCTTTTACTGTTTTTATATTTTTCAAAATCAGCTTTTTGATATTCTCAACATTAAATTCTAACTGATAATTATTTAAAACATTATCTGAAAATCTAGTTGTCAAATTTAAAACATCAGCTTGGTTTTCTATTTTTGCGTTTTGAACTACTTTTATTAAAATAAAAAATTAACGTATCGTTCAGAAAATTTATTTATTAATTCCTGAAAGAACCGATTTTGGGGTTCCAAAAGAACCGATGAATGAAATCCAAAAGAAATTTCCTTTTCCATTTAAAGAAATTAACGGTAACTATGGAATGAACATTGATAATGAAACTATATCAATTGCAAGAGTTACTAACGCAATTTCTTTTTGGAAAGATAGAATTATGTTTATGAATTCTTTAAAACAAAGCAATCTAATAAAGATTTAAACTATTTATTATTACTAAAAATACTTCCAATAACTTTAGGCACAACAAATATCCCAAAAAAAAGTACCATACCCACAATAAAATCTGCTGACAAAATAACTATAACTAGCATTACACCAAACATTAAAAATATTAAAATGTTGCTAATGATTTCATTTTTAGAGTTAACAGCTAAAAGTAATAAAACCCAATATGCTACTAAAGCCTCAATTGCTAGTTCTATTCCAATTTTTAATTCATCCATATTCTGTAATTATTATTAATGTTCTGTAACACCATATTGCATAAGGTAGTAACACGATGAAACTCTTGCCATACCGCCTTTTTCATTATTCCACATCATTAATGCTAGATCACGATCATCATAAATATGTGGGATTAGTGTAACACTATTACCATAAAATTCTTTATAATTTTTAGTCAAACAGAATTCCAAGTTCTTCTGCATTTCATAAGTATAACTTGAAATTGAGTATAATTTAGAATACTCATTTTCTTTAATTCGTGGCATACCTGATATGTTATCACTAAAGTCATATCTGGTGGAACTTGAAAGGAAAGTAAAATAAATCCATTTGACTTCGTTATTAATTTTTTTTGCTGGTTTAGTAGTTTTTTTAGCAGTCTTTTTATTAGCTACACTAGTATTGCTAGCATTAGAGCCAACTCGAATTTTTAAATTACCTCTATTACTATAACCATCAACTATTTTATTAGTAAAACTAACGCTACTGCTTCCATACATAAAAGTTGAATAATTGCCCGTTCTCATAATAGAACTTGGTTGTCCTTGCACTTGTAGAACTTTGTCTTCTGAAGACCCTATTGTAAAATAACTATTCTGAGCTTTTAAGCCCGTACTAAAAACTAACCAAAATATTAATAATAAATTTTTCATAGAATTTTTTTTATTGTTTATAAATTTATGTTACTTGCTAAACTTGTATTCGTACTTTAATAAAGAAATTAGTTTGTCATTTTTATCTAATGTTTTTTCTTGTATTAAAAGACCTTTTTCATTGTAATAGAAGTATTGTCGTGTTGTATTTGTTTTTCTATTCGAGGTAATATTTGTTTCTTCATTCCAGCTTGATGAAACTTCTTGTGTGAATGTTTCAGTTACTTTCTTATTATATTTATCATATGTGTATTCAAATTTTTGGATAATATCTTTATTATCATCAGTTAATTTGCTCGGTAATTCCGATTTTATTTCTTTCTATGTAATTTAATTTTACAATTAAGTTTTGGTATTTCAAGTTTTCACCACCAAAAACTATTGGCAAAATGCACCAGAAATTATTTCTTATTCTCCCATAAAAATAGTCAGCTTGCACTGCATTGTTTAAATTCCAGCTTGGATTGAATGTTCCAATAAAAAGATATTCAATTTTCCATTCAGGAATTAATTGATTTTCAAATCTGTGCGGACACGGCATATTTGTATTTTTACTTTGGTTGTTGCGGTGGAAAAATGTTTCTGCTAACGTTTGGTCGCTTGGCGATGTGGCGGATTAAGGAAGCCTAATCTTTCGGTTAATGACCAATTTTCCAAGTACAAAACCATCTTCAAATTAAGCCTAAACCCGCCATATTGCCAAACGACGGTTATGGGCTGGTTTTAATACATCAGATGTTTCTTTTTAGATTCTTTCCAACCTGCTTGATTCTCATATTCTACAAAATATATTTTCAAGTCAGCTTGATTTTCATATTTTACAAAATATATTTTTTTCTTTGCTTGATTAGCATATTCTGTAAAAAACCACTTTCCATCGTTGTCACCTGATTGGTTTTGGTTTTTTATCTTGAAAACGTTTAAATCTGCTTGATTTTCATACTTAACTACAAAAACTTTAACATCAGCTTGGTTTTCATATTCGACAGTGAATACCTTTTGTGCCAACGAAATGTTTGAAAGAACTAAAACAAAAACCATTGTTAAAATATATTTCATTTACATTTTTATTTATATTAAAAATAGTTGTTTAATTTTATCTTGTCAATTTATATAGACCACGTGCAACGCGAATAAAATATTCAGTGTATTTTCCATTACCAACAGCGTGTTTTGAAATAAAACTTGGACTACTACTTAAAAAATGAAAGTCAGAAGATTTGAAAGTTTCTTTTACTTTGCCACTTCGAACAGCATCTGTGATTTGT
Organism: Flavobacterium weaverense; assembly: GCF_003688495.1. Classification (GTDB taxonomy): domain Bacteria; phylum Bacteroidota; class Bacteroidia; order Flavobacteriales; family Flavobacteriaceae; genus Flavobacterium; species Flavobacterium weaverense. The sequence continues at coordinate 87,424 of NZ_REFH01000013.1, forward strand.
TGAACTAAATTACTTTGTCTCATAGGTCAATTTTGCTTATTATTTCGTCAAGTTGAAATTGAAAATTTTGCTCCATCCAGTCAAGAAGTTTATTTAGGTTATATAGGTCTCCTTTTAGATACTCTTGATTTGTATTTGAATGTGTGGGAAAAAACTTTGTGATTTTAATTTGATGAACCTTACTTATTACTCTTACATTACCTGTAATTGTTATGATGAATAAATCTTCCTTCTCGGCTAGAGAAGTCGAAGAAGTATTAAACTCTTTTTGATACAATGGATTGAATTCACTTTTCCATTCCTCAAGTCTTTCAATTACACTCATATTATTTTAGTTTAAAGATTTATCTTGTGGTACCATATTTTCAACGATAATTCTGTCGCTTGTTACTTTGAAGTTTTTCATCGCATCAACAAACTCATTAACAGATTGCTTTAATTCGCCAGCTTTACCAATTGGTTTAATCATTAAGTAGACATATGTGAGTATCACAATTAAAAAAAGTGGTCCGTTATCTTCTTTTGATAATATATTTTCTGGAATAGTGGCAGCCAAAATTATTGTAATTAGCAAAGCAGCGCCACCAATAATATGCATTTTATTTACTGATGATTTAATTTCACTCCCGTCTATTTCTCTTAATTTTAGCATATGTGCTTCAAGTTCTTTGAATTGCGGAATTGAATTTTCGATACCTAATATTTTTGAGAGGTAAATAAATTGAGTTGCTTCAGGCGCGGTCACCATATTGATTGAAGCTTCTCGAAATGATTTAGTAAAGACGTTTTTCTTTTTAAGTTCTTCACCGTAAACAAGTAAATTCTCTATTACTTGTTGATATAGGAAAGCAAGAGTATTTATCCAGTTTTTAAGTGTCGTAGTTGCTTCATCACGAACTGCGAAATCGAGTTCGTTTAAATTTCTTTTTAGTGTCATTGCACTACCAACAGTCATTGAGATATTAGCTACTGCAACGCCAAAAACACCTTTGGAAGCACTATTTAAAAGTTCAGCGTTAGAATTAAAGTGAGAACTAGCAGCAGCGCCTGCAATAGCACTGCCATAACCAAGTATTTTTCCAACGTCAGATTTAGATTGACTTCCAGCATAAGCACTCATTGCAGCGCCAATAGCCGCAGCTCCTGCTTTAGTTTTTTCAGCCATTGCTTTTCGTCTTAATTCTATGACTTCTTCAATTCTTTCTGTAACTAATGTTATTGTTCTGTCAAGCACTGTTGTTACAAATATTGCTTCTACTGCCATTATCTCTTTAGATGAAAGCGAAGTCTTAGATTTAAATTCATCCAATGAAGTAAGAGACGACTTGAGGAAAAATAAGTTGTTGTTGTAATCGAATAAATGAGCTTGTGATAATGCTTTTGTGGCCCAGCCAACAGAGTCATTAATATCTTTTTTGATTAGCTCCTCACTTAAATCAACAGCTTTAGGGAAATTGCCAGATGATAGTTCGGTAATGCAAAGTTCAACTGTCGAACGATTGTTTTGACTTGAAGCATTTACAAAATTGTCTTTTAATGTTTTGAATATTGATGAATTCATTTTATTGGTATGTTCTACTTATTTTGCTTTTCAGTGTCCGCCCCGTTTTTTTTGTGGTTGCTGGTCTCCATATTATTTCACTTGCATAAAAACCTTCTACAAAGGAAGTTCTCTTGTCTGCCGTTTTCCTTTTGGTTGTCGGCTCATAAACTTGCCCATAACTAGTATATATGCGAAACAAACCTTCGCAAATACACCCATTTTTAGGTTGATTGGCGAATGTTTGTTTCGCTTTGTTACAATTTCAAAACTATCGTTTTTTTTCTATAAATCATCAAAAGGACTTTTTATTTGTTGAATACTTTTGGTGCTTACATGAGTGTATATTTCAGTTTTTTTACTGCTATTGTGTCCTAATAATTCTTGAATATATCTTAAATCGGTGCCGCTTTCTAGTAAATGTGTAGCGAAACTATGCCGCAACCAATGAAGTGTAACTGGCTTTTTGATTTTGACTTTTGCTATGGCTTGTTTTAGGATTACTTGCAAGCTGCGTGCATCATAAGGATTGCCTTTAATTTGCCCCTCAAATAAAAAGGTTTTTGGCTTATACAGGATGTAATATTCTCGTAACATTTGAAGTATTTTCGGACTCAACGGGACTATTCTATCCTTTTTTCCTTTGGAGTTCTTCAGTAAAACTATTTTCGCTTGGAGTCTATATCTAATGGTTTTAAAGCTGATAATTCTCCGCATCGTAAGCCACAACTGTATATAAGGCATAGCGTCATTTTGTGTTTTAAATTGCTATGCGCTTCTAATATTGCTTTTACTTCTTCCTTACTCAAAACATTAGGTAAAACTTTGGCTCGTTTTGGACGATGAATTTTGTCAACCATCATTTTGTTAGCGCGAATGGTTTGGAAAAATAATTTAATAGCATTTACCCCGTAGGATTTAAAAATAGACGTAGTCTACTTCTAAGATATATTTTTCCATTCCCCGATTTTAAATATTTTTCTCTTCTTGTGCCATCTTTTTGATTAAGACAGCCTTCAAAATAAATTAATTTTATTGGTAATCGATATTTTGTAGAAGTTACTTTTCCTGTTTGATGCTCCTCTAAACGTCTTCGTAGATTAGAAGTGTAACCAGTGTAAAATTGATTGTCTTTTTCGCTTAATAAAACGTTTGCATAATAATACATAATAATTAATTTGAGTTATTGAAAATTCTTCTTGACGCTGAATCCAACGGGGTAAATAACTTGATTCTGATACGAAGCTGAAAGATTGTTTTTTAAAATGTGTTCATTGTTATACACAATCACATCTTCATTAGTAATGTCGGCAATTGGCTTTTCTTTATAAAATACCAAAAAGGATTTTAAAGCTTCGCTGTAGGTCACAACCGTGCTTTGGCTATACCGTTTGGAACGCAACCATTGTCTGAATTTTTCGATTTGCTCAACTCCTTCGTATGACGGAAGGTTATTTGATTGTGGCGCTATTTTAAATCGATTTCGGTTTTATATGGTGTCAGGAAGATGCCAAAAGTTTTTTTGGGAACTCCATCTTGCATCCTTAAATTCTTTTATATGTTAGATTAGTCTGTCGTTTTTTTCGAATTGTACTGCAATTCTGTTTTCGTTCTTGTGTTTTATCACTTTTGCCGTCCAGATCGTAATGAATTGATTTAGTGGCTTAAAGATAATTATATTTTGTTTTGAAAGCGTTTTTGTGATTGTAAAAAGGAAGTGATTTCAGCTGTTTTTGCGTAAAGGATAGTAGTGAAAATCCTTTTTTTTTATGAAGCGATAGCGCAATAAAGAGAAAGATTGTAGCGAATAGCCTGACCCCGCTGAAACGTCCCGACCGTTCGGGATGTTTTAGCGGGGATACGCCATTGTGATTTAAGATTTTAGAGTATTGATTTTAGATTGCAGATTTAAAACTTAACATTTAGGAATTTGATGATGCTTAAACGAGTTTATCATTAACAATCAGCCATGTTTACGGCGATTGCAAGTCCGCCTTCTGAGGTTTCTTTGTATTTGTTGTTCATATCTTTAGCAGTTTGCCACATGGTATCAACAACTTTATCTAAGGGTACTTTAGCATTTTTAGGGTCGGTTTCTAGTGCTAATTCGGCTGCATTGATAGCTTTTATCGCACCCATAGTGTTGCGCTCGATACAAGGGATTTGGACTAAACCACCTATAGGGTCGCAGGTTAAACCTAAGTGGTGTTCCATTGCAATTTCGGCAGCCATTAAAACTTGAGCTGGAGTTCCACCCATTAATTCGCATAAAGAGGCAGCAGCCATTGCTGATGAGACACCTATTTCTGCTTGGCAACCGCCCATTGCTGCTGAAATTGTAGATCCTTTTTTGAATATACTACCTATTTCTCCGGCAACTAATAGAAATTGCTTGATTTCTTTAGGTCCTGCAGCGTGGTTTTCAATTACTAGATAATACATTAAAACTGCTGGAATCACGCCAGCGCTTCCATTAGTAGGAGCAGTTACGACTCTTCCTAAAGCGGCGTTTACTTCATTTACCGCAAGGGCAAAACAAGAGACCCATTTTAGGATTTGGCGGAATTTAACTTCTGTTTTTCTAATTTCTTCAAGCCAAGTTTGTGGCGTGTCATAATTAGCTAAACCAATTAGGTTTTGGTGCATATCAAAAGCACGTCGACGCACGTTTAATCCTCCAGGAAGAATCCCTTCAGAATGACAACCGATGTACATGCACTCAAGCATTGTGTTCCAAATGCGCGTTAGCTCATGATCAATTTCAGCTTCAGTGCGCATTGATTTTTCGTTTTCAAGAACGATTTCTGAGATTGATTTATTCTCATTGACGCAGTATTCTAATAATTCTGCTGCTTTTTCAATAGGATAAGGAAAAGCACATTTTATTTGGATTTTCTGTTTGGCATTTGCGCGTTCTTCTTTAATTACAAATCCTCCACCTATAGAATAAAAGGTAGATTCATAATTACTTCCATCAAGCATGTACGCTGTAAAAGTCATTCCATTTGCATGATAGGGTAGGAAGTTTTTATTGAAAACAATATCTTGTAGAAAGTGAAACGGAATTATTTGTGAGTTTCCTAAATTGATTTCGTTTTTTGATCGAATCGTTTTAATAATTGAATCTATGTTTTGAATAGGAATGTATTCTGGATCTTGGCCGCTCAGTCCAAGCATAACAGCTAGGTCTGTAGCATGTCCTTTTCCAGTTAAGGAAAGCGAACCGTATAAGTCGATTTGTACTCTCTTTACAGTTGCAAGTATGTTTTGATTTCTTAATTCTTCGAGAAAACGTTCAGCGGCTCTCCACGGGCCAAGTGTGTGCGAACTTGAAGGTCCAACACCAATTTTTAGCATGTCAAAAACTGAGATACATTCTTCCATCTGTAAGGTACTTTTTGTTATCCGCAAATATAGCAGAATGTTATTAGGATACGAATTATAAGGTGAAGATTATTATTTATATATAATTTAAGAGGTTGATTTTTTACTATTCTGCAATTTTAAGCAATTACTGAATGCATAAATAACACATAAATAATTTAGTATTAATACAATAGATGTGTTGTGCAATAAATGGTAAAAAGCTATTTTTGAGCTGTAACTAACCCAACATAAAATGAAAAAAATATTTTTCTCTTTTTGCATACTGCTAAGCGCACTATTTAATGTTCAAGCTCAAGTGCAAAGTCCAGCAGAATTCTTGCCTACTTATGGAAAACAAATAACGTATTACCACCAAGTAGAAAATTACTTTAATCAGCTGACTGAAAAATCAACTCTTATTAAACAGCAGAAATATGGAGTGACTGCAGAGCAAAGAGATTTGAATGTATTTTTTATTTCGACACCTGAAAATTTAGAGAATCTCGAGCAAATTAGAAACAATAATTTGGCTGCCATTGGTCTTTCTAAAAATGGAAACCAAATGATAGGTGATAAGTTAATTGTCTGGTTGAGTTTTAATGTTCACGGGAATGAATTTGCGGGAACTGAAAGTGCAATGACTGTAGCATACGAATTAGTAAATCCTAAGAATGCAGAAACCAAAAAATGGTTGGAAAATACTATTGTGATTTTAGATCCATGTATCAATCCTGACGGATATTCAAGATACGGAAACTGGTTAAGAGAGATTTCAGGTAAAAAAACACATCCTGGATTATCAGATAGAGAGCATATGGAGCAATGGCCTGGAGGTAGATTTAATCATTATCTTTTTGATTTGAATAGAGATTGGGCTTGGCAAACGCAAATGGAAAGTCAGCAGAGAGTTGCTTTATACAACCAGTGGATGCCACAAGTCCATACGGATGTGCATGAACAAGGTTACGATTCTCCGTACTTTTTTCCTCCATCAGCAGAGCCAATTCATGAATATATTGAAAAATATCAAAAGGATTTTCACAATGTTTTAGGTACTAATATCTCTAAGAAATTTGATGCTCAAAACTGGTTGTACAATACTAGTGAGCGATTTGATTTATTTTATCCAAGTTATGGTGATACGTATCCTGCTTATAATGGCGCTGTGGGAATGACCATTGAACAAGGAGGAATAGGAGCGGGGAGAGCTGTTACAATGAGTAATGGAAATATCGTTACGATACAAGATAGAATTGACCACCATGCTACTACTGTGCTTACTGTAGTAGAATCGGCAGCGTCACAAGCTGATGTTTTGCTAAAAGGTTTTAGAGGATTTATGAATAATTCTCGAAAAACAGTCAAAGGGAGTTACAAGATGTATGTAATGAAGAACAACCCAAAGCTGATTCAATTAGCGGAATTATTGAAAAAAAACAATATTGAATACAGTTACGCTGACGCCAATGTAAAAGCTTCAGGATATAATTACAGTACCAAAAAAGAAAAAGGATTTACAATCGAAACAAATGACTTAATTGTAAAAGTAGACCAACAAAAAGCTGTTTTTACTCAAGTGCTTTTTGAACCCAACCAAAAATTGAATGATAGTTTATCGTATGATATTACTGCTTGGGCTTTACCATTAGCTTATGGAGTAGAAGGATATGCTTTGAAAAATAGTGTAGGATTAAAAACTAAGGAGTCAATTGAAATGATTGAAAAAGTGGCTCCGCAAAAAGTGTATGCGTTTCACATTCCTTGGAATAATAGAATATCAGCTCGAGTTTTATCTGTTTTGCACCAAAATAATATCAAGGTTCGATCTTCGATGGGGAAAGCTGTTTTTGGCGATGTTTCAATTGAACCTGGTGGTTTATTAGTTACCAAAGGTGATAATCCAAAAGTAGTTGATTTCGAAAAAACAGTATCTGATTTAATTAAGACAAAAACAGATTACAATTATATCACTTCTGGTTTTTCATCGAATGCTAAAGATGTAGGTGGAGAAAATTTTAATTTATTAAAGGCGCCAAAAGTTTTATTGCTTTCAGGAAAAGGCGTTAGTTCAACTGAGTTTGGCGCTGCGTGGTATTACATGCAGGAAACCATTGAATATCCAGTGAGCGTTGTAGAGGTAAATAACTTTAACAGAATAAGTTTTTACGATTACAATACATTAATTCTAGCTGATGGTGAATATGAATTCACAGAAGATCAGCAAAAGAAGCTTACGGAATGGGTTAGAAATGGTGGTAAAGTTATTGCCATGAACGGAGCACTATCTATTTTTGAAGGTAAAGAAGGATATGCGTTGAATCCTTACGCATCTGAAGAGGATAAGTTGAATGCAGAAAAGGAAAAAGATTCTTTAGCCTTAGATGAACGTTTTTTAGATTACCAAGAAACAGAACGTCGCGATATATCTAGATCAATTCCGGGAGCAATAATCGAAAATGTTTTAAATAAAACACATCCATTATCTTTTGGTTTGGGCGAAAAATATTTTAGTCTTAAAACAGATGATAGAACGTATTCTTTACTGAAAGATGCTTTAAACGTTGCTTACATTCCTAAGGATTATAAGAGTTATGGTTTTATAGGTAACGGAATAAAAAAGAAATTGAGTAATACCGTTAGCTTTGCAGTCGATAATAAAGGAAAAGGAACGGTGATTTATATGGTAGACAATCCTTTATTTAGAGGTTTCTGGGAAAATGGTAATTTACTTTTTAGTAACGCCTTATTCTTAGTGAACTAAGATAATGAGTTTGAACCAATAAAAAAGAGCACTTTATAGTGCTCTTTTTTATTGGTATTAGCAGCTAATTCTAAATTATTTTTAACCATTAAGCACATTGAATAAATTAAGCTTAACTATGCTTAACTTTCTTAATGGTTTAAAGAAACTCAATTGTCTTTTATAATTTAAACCATTAAGCACATTAAGTAAAAAAGCTTAATTTTTCTTAATTGTTTAAAGAAACTTAATAGTAAATTTTCCCAATTATTTTTTTCCAGCAACTTTGCTGATGATAAAAATAATTATTGCGATAATCGCAACAACTATAAATATTCCAACACCCATTCCGGCTTTGAATATTCCTTCTACTAGTGAACAGCTTGTAAATGAAAATAATACTACGAAAAGCATTAAAATACGAGTTATTTGTTTTTGCATGATTTTTATGTTTTGGTTACAATGTAAAATTATAGTATTACCATTATTGGTTTGTTACATAATTTTTTGCTTTTATTATGTAATTTAGATGGAGTGTTAATCTCACTTAATTAGATTAAAGCTGATATTTAATTTATATTTTAGAGGTCAATTTTCGGAATTTGAGATAAATTCTGTTTATAGCACTTTATCTTTTGCTGATCGTTACGATGAAATTGTCATTTACCAATAACGTCTCTCAGTTGCTCTAAAACTTCTATTTGAAAAACTGAATAAGAACTGTTGATTCATTTTATTTTTCGAATAGTACACTTATTTAAAGACTTAAATTTAGTGATGAACTGCCATGTTCTTATTTCTCTATTTTAAATTATTAAATCATAAATTTGAATTCGTATATTTGCGCAACCAAACAATATAAAGCACTATGAGTCTAAAAGTATTACTTACTGCAAAAGAAGTTACTATCATATTACATCGTTTGGCTTGTCAATTAATTGAAAAACACTTAGATTTTTCAGATACAATTTTAGTTGGAATTCAACCTAGAGGCGTTTTTTTAGCAGAGCGGTTGAAATCAATATTAGAACAAGAATACCAAACTCCTGAAATTCAATTAGGTTACCTTGATATCACCTTTTTTAGAGATGATTTTAGACGCACCGAAAAACCATTAGAAGCAAATAAAACAAAGATTAATTTCATTGTCGAAAATAAAAAAGTTATTTTCATCGATGACGTTTTGTTTACGGGTCGCAGCATTCGATCGGCTTTGACAGCTATACAATCTTTTGGAAGACCTTCAGAAATAGAACTTTTGGTTTTAATCGACAGGCGTTTTAGCCGCAATTTGCCCATTCAACCTGATTATAGAGGAAGACAAGTAGATGCGATTAATAACGAAAAAGTGAAAGTGAGTTGGAAAGAAAATGACGGTGAGGACGGCGTATATTTAATTACAAGTTAGAACGTAGAAACGTTAAATATTAAAAAGTAATAATCGTAAAAAGAAATGAAAGAATTAAGCGTAAATCATTTGTTAGGCATTAAATACATTACTAAAAATGATATTGACCTAATATTTGAAACAGCCGATCATTTTAAAGAAGTCATCAATAGACCGATCAAAAAAGTGCCTTCGTTACGAGATATTACTATTGCCAATATTTTTTTCGAAAATAGTACCAGAACTAAACTCTCCTTTGAATTAGCTCAAAAAAGACTATCAGCTGATGTTATTAGTTTTTCTGCAGCACAATCTTCCGTAAAAAAAGGAGAAACATTAATCGATACAGTTAATAATATCCTTTCGATGAAAGTTGATATGGTTGTAATGCGTCATGCTAATCCTGGAGCTGCTTATTTTTTATCTAAAAATGTAAAAGCAAGTATTGTAAATGCAGGAGATGGAGCACATGAGCATCCTACGCAAGCATTATTAGACAGTTATTCTATTAGAGAAAAATTAGGAGAAGTAGGAGGTAAAAAAGTAGTAATTGTAGGTGATGTTTTGCATTCTAGAGTGGCGCTATCAAATATATATGCGTTGCAAATGCAAGGTGCTGAGGTGAAAGTATGCGGACCAAGGACGCTAATTCCAAGACATATTGAATCGCTAGGAGTTACCGTAGAATCCGATTTAAGAAAAGCATTAGAATGGTGTGATGTAGCAAATATGTTGCGCGTACAAAATGAAAGAATGGATGTGAATTACTTCCCATCGACTAGAGAGTATGCACAGCAATATGGAGTTGACAAACCACTATTAGATTCACTTAGTAAAGAAATTGTAATTATGCATCCGGGACCTATCAATCGTGGTGTGGAAATAACAAGTGAAGTAGCTGATTCCAATCAATCAGTGATCTTAAACCAAGTAGAGAATGGAGTGGCTATTAGAATGGCAGTTATCTATCTTTTAGCTTCTAAAATTCAATAACATACAAGAAAACTATGTAAATTAGCTACTTATGTAAACAGACTGCTTTTATTCAGTCCTTGAAAAGTAAAAAAAATGAAAGTAGATCAAAAAGCACACACGGTAACAATACGCGATACGCAAGGCGATTTAGCTTCCTTTTTATTGAAGGTGACGCAACAATATAAAACTTTTGAAAAACACAATATTGTTATTGACCTCTTGATGTATAAAGAACTTTCAGCGAGTGATATTAAATTATTCATGCCGTTGTCGAAACAACATAGAAAAGCAAAAAAATCTTTTATTGTGGTAACTTCTGATTTTGATTTCAATGCTGTTTCAGATAAGTTGATTGTTGTTCCTTCTTTATTGGAAGCGCATGATATTATAGAAATGGACGAAATTGAAAGAGACTTAGGTTTTTAGATAAAGTAAGCAAAGCACTTACAAGGCAAATAATTTTATTATGGCGTTGTTAATTGTTGTTTTAGCTTTGATATTAACCAATTTCTATTTTTTTATTTGAAAAGATAATTCTTGTAGTATTTATAGAACTGTTATAAAATTTCATTTTCAAATAACCAATTTTTGCAAAGTTGAAAATGCAATAAGAAAAATCAAGTTGATTGTTTATAATCCAGTTTCAAAGAATCAATTGTAAATGTTCAACTTTTATAAATCGAATGTTTTAAATGAAATTATAAATTGAAATTAACTATACTTGGTTGCTATGCAGCCACACCTCGAACTTTTACAAATCCTACTTCGCAGATTCTTGATATAAAAAACCGACTTTTCTTAATCGATTGTGGTGAAGGTACACAAGTACAATTGCGTAAAAACAAGATTAAGTTTTCTAAAATCAATCATGTTTTTATTTCGCATTTACACGGCGATCACTTTTTTGGATTAATTGGTTTAATCTCTACCTTTAGTCTGCTGGGTAGAAATACTGATTTGCATATTCATGGTCCAAAAGGAATAAAGGAGATTATAATGCTGCAACTTCGTTTGTCTAATTCTTGGACTAATTATGACTTATTTTTCCATGAACTAGAATCCACCGAATCTCAAATAATTTATGAGGACGATAAAGTCATTGTAAAAACGATTCCTTTAAAACATAGAGTGTATACGAATGGTTTTTTGTTCCAAGAAAAAATAGGAGAACGCAAACTTAATATTGAAGCGGTTCAAGGATTCAAAATAGATTCTTGTTATTTCCAAAATATTAGAAATGGGAAAGACATACTTCTAGATTCTGGCCAAATTGTCGAAAATCATAAATTAAGCTTTGATCCAGTTGCCGCAAAAAGTTATGCGTTTTGCTCTGATACTTCATACAACGAATCTATTATTAAAATTATCGAAAATGTAGATGTATTGTACCATGAATCTACCTTTTTACAATCCGAAGAAAGTTTAGCTAGTAAGACACTACATTCTACTGCAAAGGAAGCGGCTACTATAGCGCTTAAAGCAAATGTCAAGCAACTAATTCTTGGACATTATTCAACTCGTTATGAAAGTATCGATTTGTTTAAAGAAGAAGCACAAACTATTTTTCCAAATGTACTTTTAGCAGATGATGGCAAAAGCTTTGATCTATAAAGAGCTAGAACAAAATCAACGCAAGAATTTGTCTGAACGCTCAAATTAACTTCTACATTAAAAACGAACTTTTAAATTATAATAACATGAACGACTTAAGTAATTATAGAAAATCCTATGAGAAAAGTGAATTGTTAGAATCTAACATTCCTGAAGACCCAATTAACCTTTTTAACAGATGGTTTCATGAAGTAGAAGACTTTGGTGGAGACAGCGAAGTTAATGCGATGACGGTATCTACAATTGGATTAGATGGCTTTCCCAAGTCTAGAGTAGTATTGCTAAAAAAGTTCACAGAAGAAGGTTTTATTTTTTACACGAATTACAATTCGGAAAAGGGTAAGGCTATAGAGGAAAACGCTAATGTGTGTCTTTCGTTTTTTTGGCATACTTTGGAACGTCAAGTAATTATTAAAGGAATTGCAACTAAAACGCCAGCTCTCACTTCAGATAATTATTTTGAATCAAGACCACATGGAAGTAAGTTAGGAGCGATTGTATCAAACCAAAGTGAAGTTATTCCCTCGAGAGCTTTTTTAGAAGAAAACCTGAAGCAATTAGAAGGTGATTATGAAGGAATTGTTATTCCGAGACCGGATCATTGGGGAGGATTTTTAGTGACTCCTTTAGAGGTTGAATTTTGGCAAGGACGACCTAATAGATTACACGATAGAATTCGATATAAAAGTCAAGAAGATTTTAGTTGGAAAATTGAGCGATTATCTTCATAATGTAGGAAATATATATGTGTTAACATTTTATTAGTGTAGTTCATCGATTATTTTTGGTAGTTTAACGATGTTTTGATTATGTTTGATCTAAGAAAGAAACATATTATATAAATATTAAAGTTGTTTGCCCCACAATCTACTTTAAACTTAAACTACTAAATTATGAAGCTAACATTACTCCGTACATTATTGCTTGCAGCAGTAATCTGCACAATGAATTCTTGCTCTGCTGATAGTTCAGAAAACGAAACAGTAAGTACTACTGTAGAGAAAGTAGTTAGTTATAATTATAATACTATCGAGCTTGAAACTATGGAATTGATAAATGAACATAGAGTAAGCGTAGGACTTAACCGTCTTGAGAAAATCAATCACATGTCTTACAAATCAGAAGAGCATGACAATTATATGATTGCTAACAATGTTGTTAATCACAATGATTTCACTGCACGTTCAGAAAATATAATGAAAACTTTAGGAGCTAAGTCTGTAAGTGAAAATATTGCTTACAACTTCAACACTCCAGAGTCAGTTTTGAAAGCGTGGTTAGCTAGTCCTGGTCACAAAGAAAATATCGAAGGTAACTTCACACATTTTGGAATTGCAATAAAAGAAAACCCTGCTAATGGCAAAAAATATTATACTAATATTTTTGCAAAGATTTAAGTTGAATTTTTTATTATTAGAAGGTTGTCTTATCCCCAAAAGACAGCCTTTTATGTTTTATAATGTTTCTTAATTTCATATAACAAGATGTTGTTTAACAAGATATTGTTGTTAGTTGGTACCTTGATAATTTTAAAATACTAATCTCATTTTTGTAAACTGCAGAAAACGATTTCTTCTAAATTAAAACTTTCATTTCCACCCTCATTTTACTCCTGAGTACTATTTTGTAAACTTTGAATTAAAAGTGCGGCATTGAGCTTACTAACTAGTTTAAACATCGTGTATCACTCCTATTATAGTTGCACAATTTTATCTTCTACATTTTTAACTAGACGATTTTCACAACTTCATGAATATGTCGAAAAAGTAGTTTTTTAAAATTATTTAGTTTTGACTAATATTAATTTTTATATCGTTTCGAAATATCAAGTTTTGGCGCATAAATTTCATACTAATATTTTTTCACGTTGAGGTTTTATTGGTTTGATAGACTAATGTTGTAAAGATTGAAATAGCACTCGGTTTAAATAGAGTAGATGTGGTAGCTTTATAATTTTTGTGCCTCTAGTACATCTTAATTGAAAGTGTAAGGAAGTTTTATTTAGAATAGATGTTGGTCTTGATCTTTCTTCAAAATGAGTTGTAACGCTTCAATTAAATTTTATAGAATATTAAATGCAATAGTATTATTTAGCAATAACATTTAAATAGCAGAATAAGAAAACTGCTTGATTTGTAGAATAAGAAAAGGCTGTCAATACTGACAGCCTTTAGCTTTTGATAATGAATTTAATTTATAATGCGATTATAATAAATTCACTTCTTCTATTCATTTGGTGTTCCTCTTCAGTACAATCTACGTTATCAGCACATCTATTTACTAATTGCGTTTCTCCGTATCCTTTTCCAGTTAACCTATTTGAGTTTATACCATTTTTAACTAACCAGTTAATTGTAGATTTAGCTCTTCTGTCAGATAGATTTTCATTGTATTTAAATGTCTGTCTACTATCAGTGTGAGATCTAATATCTAATCTCATAGTTGGATTCTGATTTAGTACATCTAAAATTTTCTCTAAATCTAAGGCTGCTTCTTGCCTGATGTTTGATTTATCAAGATCAAAGTAAATCATTTTTATATTGAAACATTTACCTAGATCATCACCAATAGTAACTACACATTTAGAACTTTCTAATGCTATCGGTAGATACGTTTTTCCATATTCTGTTCCAACAGTTACTTTTTCTTCTTTAGTAGTGTAGTCAGTTTTTTGAGCTCTTACATAATATGTTTTACCACATTCAACGTCAAATGAATATTTTCCTTCACTGTCAGATGTTGTTGTGCTAACACTATTAAAGCTTTTATCAAATAAAGTAACTTTGGTATCAGGAAGAATCTTTTTAGTAGCTAAATCTGTTATTTCTCCGTAATGCACTTGTTGACAAGTAATTTTCTTTTGTTCTAAGAATTTATAGATATCATCATAACCCATTCCACCATCTCTATTAGAAGTGAAAAAACCTCTTCTCGATTTTGTATCTATTAGGTAAGCAAAATCATCCATAGGAGAGTTAATGTCTGAACCTAAATTTTTTACTTCTCCAAAAGATCCATCTTTATTAATAGGAGCGACAAAAACGTCTAATCCCCCTAAACCAGGATGTCCATTCGAAGCAAAATATAGTTCATTTTCATCACTGATAAAAGGAAAAGTTTCTCTTCCTTCAGTATTGATACTTTTGCCCACATTTACGGGCGTACTATAGCTACCATCACTATTTATTTTTACTTTAAATAAATCAGACAAACCTATAGTTTCTGACATGTCAGAGGCAAAATAGAGTTCGCTACCGTCTGGAGTTAGGGCAGGGTGAGCTACACTATAATTGTCACTATTAAAAGGAAGTTCCGTAATATTTCCCCATTTACCGTTTTCTAATTTCGCTCTGTAAATTTTTATTAAAGTAACTTTATTTGCATCTTTTCCTTTTTTTCCATCTAGATAATTGTTTCTAGTAAAATACATTGTTTTACCATCTTTCGTAAAAATAGGAGTAGACTCATTGAATTTAGAATTCACATTTGAATCAAACTTCTTTGGTTTACCGGGAGTCATGTCGTCACTTAAAGTAGCCGAATACAAGTTAGTAAAATGTTGATTAGTCCATTTATGCTTTCTTTGCTCAACATTTCCTGTATCTCTTGCAGAAGCGAAAATTAATTCATTCTCGTATATTGCAGTACCATAATCAGAATACTGAGAGTTAATACCTGCATCTTCAATTTTATACCTGCCTGAATTAGCTTTTATTGCGTCAAGATAATTTACATTTTTTATAAATAACTGTCCGCGGCTATCGTTTCCCGCTTTTTGATTGAACATTTCTAAATATTCATTAGCCTTTTCGTTCTCACCAAGAGACCTCAAAGTATGTGCGTAACGGAAATAATATTCTGGATCGATATTAGGTACATTCATTGCAAATAACTCACCGTACCATTTTGCAGCTTTTTCTAATTCTGCATTGAAATAGTAAGAATTTCCTAATTTCTTAAAAATATCTTCTGATTTATATCCTTTCTCAGCAACCTTTTCATAGGTTTTTATTGCGTCGATATAGGCATATCTTTCATACTGTTTGTCTGCTGCTGCAACTCTGCCTTTCTGTGAGTGCACATTAAGGGAAAAAGCAGTGATTATGATTATATATAAGAGTATATTATTTTTCATACTATTTTTTTTTAGAAGAATCTTGGAGTTGTAATTTTGTCGTTGTTTTTGAATATCTCGTAACGTAAGAATATCTCATGAGAACCAGAATTATAATTATTCAATCTAGTAGTTTCATGATCATATCCATATCCTATATACATTCCATCAGAAACTTGAAATCCAACCATCGCACTCAATGCTGCGCTCCATCTGTAAGCAAGTCCAACAGTGAACTTGTCTATGAACATGAAATTTGTTGAAACATCTAATTGAAGTGGAGCACCAGCAACAACCTTCGTTAAAACAGCTGGTTTAAATTTAACATCAGGACTTAAGTCAAAAACGTAACCTGCCATTAAATAATAATTGATCTTTTCTTTGAAGATAGCTATTTCATTGTCATCATATCTTTTTGATTCAATGAAGTTAGGTATCGAGAATCCAACATAACCTTTATCAGAATGTAAATAAAGTCCAGCACCCACGTTTGGTGAGAATTTGTTATCTATATTTTGCATTGAAGGATCTAAAGGAAAAGCATCCACAGGATTCAATTTTGTAATATCTAAGTTGAAAAGGTTAGCTGTTCCTTTTATACCAAATGATAATTTGTAATTTTCAGAAGTTGGAATCGTATACGATAAATCTGCTGAAATAGTATTTTCATTTGTTGGTCCAATTTTATCATTTATCAACGATACGCCAAGTCCAAGATTAGTCCCGTTAAGAGGTGTGTTGATCGAAGCTACGTTTGTAACTGGAGCACCATCTAATCCTACCCATTGCGTTCGATGCATTGCAAAAATACTCATCGCTCCTCTAGATCCGGCATAAGCTGGATTGATATTGATTGTGTTGTACATGTATTGTGTGTACTGTGCATCCTGCTGTGCAAAAGTCACAACTGTTGTAAACATCAAAAAGATTAAAAATATTTTTGTTCTCATAGTAGTTTTTTATTACGTTTAAACTAGTTCTTTTAAAAGAATTGAATTTTCCGTTAGTACAATGTTACTACTAAATAATGGTTTCAATTCACTTTTTTATAATCCTGAGGCCATAATTAATGAACCTCAGGATTTAAAATTAATTAAATATTATTTAGTAAGATATAGGTAACCGTCTTTTTTGTTAGTTCTAAGATCTCCATTTCCATCAACAGAAGTGTAGTTCAAGATGTAGAAATACGTTCCAGTTGGTAAACCTTCTGACTTGCTAATTGTTGTTCTTCCTCTTGAGATTCCTTCGAAATTATTACTTTGGTTATTATAGTTTTTAGTTTCAAAAACTAAAACTCCCCATCTGTTATATATTTCAACTGTGTTCTCTGGGTAACAAGCGCTGTTGTCGATATTGTCTATTACAAAGACATCATTGATACCATCACCATTTGGAGAGAAAGCATTGTGAACTAATATTGTTCCACATCCCAGTACTAAAGATTTTTCAACCTCTACTTTATCAGAAGCACTTACTTCTGTATTACTTGGTGTAAATCCAACTGCATTAGCGGTATTGATAACTGAATTGTTTGTTAAATCAATTTTAGTTACCGTGTAGCTTTCAGCAAATTCTTTAGAAGCACCAGGAACCAAACTAGGGATTGTTGAACTTAATCCTGTTAATGGGTCAGTAACTAGTATTTGATATAGTGTTACATTTCCTGTGTTTTTCACTTGGATTGTGTAATTTATTATATCTCCTACTAAACTATAGCCTGTTTCAGAAGCTGTTTTAACAACTTGTAATTTTGGGCTCGGAGTTAATGGTGTAATTGTACAATCTCTACAATCAGGTTTTGCAGGTACATTGCTAGTAGGAGTAGGGTCTGTTGAAGTAGCAGTTACTTTGTCTCCAAATGGTGGAGTACCAGTAACAGTAGCTAAGTTATAAACCACACCTTTATCTATATCCGCTTGAGTTATAGAGTATGTTCCGACAAACGCATTTGCGTTAGAAGCACCAATGTTTAATGTTATTGGACTTCCTGACATTACTAATCCTGGTAAAGGATCCGTTACCGTTACATTCGTGAGAGTTACATTTCCAGTATTCGTTACTACAAATTTAAAGGTTACTATATCTCCTATGTTAGTGATTCCATCTTTGTTACTATCAACGTATACACCATCTTTTGTAATTGCAATTCCGGCTTTTTGAGTCAGTGGTGTTACAGTAGGAGTATTGTTATCAACTGAAGTACCAGAGATATCTGTTACGTCATTTCCTTTTGGATCTTTCGCAGTTGCTAAAGCAGTGTTCACTACTTTACCAGCATCGATATCCGATTGAGTAATCGTGTACGTTCCTTTGATAGCCGAGCTAGAAGCACCTACTGCAAGAGTTGCAATTGGGTTTCCAGTAATGGTTAATCCTACCATTGGATCCGTTACTACTACATTGGTAAGCGAAGTATTTCCAGTATTTGTTACTGCAAAAGTATACGTGATTACATCACCTAGTTTACCTGTTCCACTTACTACCGCTGTTTTCACAAGCGCAATACGAGGTGTTTGCGTTATAGGCGTATCAGTAGGCGTGTTGTTATCAACTGAAGTACCAGAGATATCTGTTACATCTTTATTATTTGGATCTTGCGCTGTTGCT
>NZ_REFH01000014.1 GCF_003688495.1 Flavobacterium weaverense
ATTGTTCCATCAGCAGCACCATTACAAGAAACGTTAGTTGCAGTTGCAGTAACAGTTACAAGAATAGGTTCAGTGATTGTTACATTTTTTGAAGTTACGCAAGAACCATTTGTCGCAGTAATAGTATACGTTCCAGGAGCAAATTTAGTTTGAGCGCTTAAGTCAGCACCTGCATTATTTAATTTAATAGTTGTTGTTGCACCTGCACTTACACCAGAGACGATGATTGTTCCATCAGTAGCACCGTTACAAGAAACGTTAGTTGCAGTTGCAGTAACAGTTACAATAACAGGTTCTGTAATAGTTACATTTTTTGAAGTTACGCAAGAACCATTTGTCGCAGTAATAGTATACGTTCCAGGACCAAATTTAGTTTGAGCGCTTAAGTCAGCGCCTGTATTGTTTAGTTTAATAGTTGTTGTTGCACCTGCACTTACACCAGAAACGGTGATTGTTCCATCAGCAGCACCATTACAAGAAACGTTAGTTGCAGTTGCAGTAAAAGTGATTGCAGGGCTAATTGTTAAAACGACTGGAGTTCTTAAGCTCGAACAAGTTCCATTAGAAGCTTGTGAATAATAAGTTTTAGAACCTACACCTACTTGTGTTGGTGTATTTACAACAGTACCTCCAGTTGCATCAGTATACCAAGTGATAGTTCCTCCAGTTGCTGTAGCAGTTAAAGTTTGAGTTGCTGTTCCATCAGTACATACAGTTTGATTAGTAGACGTTGGTGCTATAGGAGCAGCTTTAATTGTTGCAGCTACAGCTATTCTAGAGGTCGATGTACAACCATTATTTGTAGCATCAACATAATAGGTAGTAGTTTGAGAAATATTTGGTGTATAAGTATTTCCTGTTGCTAGTAAAACTCCGCCTTGAGCATCGCTGTACCAGTTAACATTTCCTGCTGAAGCAGTAGCTTTTAGCTCAACTGTACCAGGACCGCATCTTTCATTAGGTGTCTTGCTAGTTATTGTCGGTATTTCATTTATAGTAGCTACTACAGGTAATCGGGATGAAGTACAGCCGTTATCCGTTACTTCAACATAATAAGTTTTACTTTGTGTTAAGCTCGGTGTAACAAAATTTGTGCCTGTTCCTACTAATGTGCCTCCTGTAGAAGCGTCATACCAATTGATTGTTCCTGTAGATGCTGTAGCATTTAAAGAAACTGTCCCTGTTCCACAACTTGTTCCCGCTGTTGTGGAATTAATTGTTGGTATAGGATTAATAACAAAGTTGGTTGCCGCTCTACAACCACCGTCACTACATTCCGCATAAAAAGTAGTACTACTTGGAGTATCTGTGTTAGTAATTCCAGAATTAGAAACTCCAATTGGATTAAAAGGAGTTCCTGTAAATATTGCTGTCCCGCCCGTAGGCTCTGTATACCATTTAATATTTGAATTGTTAGAACATCCGGTGGCAACTAAGCTTCCGGACCCGCCCACGCATATAGAAGCTCCTGTGGTCGTTGGTGCACCAGCAACTCCATTAATTATTATGTTATCAGTTGGTAAAGAACTACATAAATTTAAATTAGCAGTAGTTATTGAATAGCTTCCTGCTACTAAACCAGAAAAAATACCTGTAGCATTAGTTTTTGCTGCAACTACTGGATTTACTCCAATTATTGTATAAGTTACTCCAGTACCATTAGCTGGAGAAAGTACCTTTATTTCTCCAGTTAAAGTTGAACATGTTGGTTGAGTTACACTAGTAGTAGGTACTCCTGGTAAAGCCCAAATTGTTATGTCATCTATTGTAATATTAGCAGGTACTCCATTAAAGTTAGTTCCCGGAACATCAGATGCGTTTGAACTTTCATATGTTTTTATCGCCGAACCATAAGAATTTGTAAATGCTGTTATTTTCCTATTAGGATTAACAATAGTTCTTGTAGGGTCCAGATATAATGCTTGAGCCATTGCACTTTTTACTCCTGAACTAGCTGTTGCAGTTAGCTTACCTTTTAAGGTTATGGTAACTATACCATTTAATGCAATATTAAATCCTCCAAACAACGGATTGATTGATGTACTTGTATTAGTTAGAGGTCCAGAAGGTCCACTAGCTCCAACTGAATAAGATGCCGTAGCAGATGTAAACTCCATTCCTGAAGGGAATTCAAAGTCTAGAACTACTCCAGCTGCGTTTCCATTACCGGTATTTTTTATTTCAATTTTATATATAATTTCGTTCCCTATAGTATTACATAATGATTTTATTAGTGACTCTACATTAGTCTCAAGAATAGGCAAACAATTTGAAGTTATTTGGAGTTCGGGATTAAGTTCTGTGGAATTAAAAGTTGCTATGTAACCATCAGTACCATTTACTGCACCGTGTAAAATTGTATTAGAACCGCCATTATTAGTTTTGCCTGCAAAACCTTCGGTCACATCAGCATATATTGTTGCACCAATTGCATTATATCTAATTATACCACCACCGCCACCGCCACCGGGACCATGTTCATTTTTAGAATCAAGGAAAGTATTTCCACCATTACCACCTTTAGCTTCAATTGAAATTTTTGCAGTACTAGAATTAGCAATGTTTAAAAGAACACTACCTCCAGCTCCTCCTCCTCCGGCTCCATCAGGGTTATTGGCATATACTCCCGCGGCACCATTTCCACCATTGGCACTAATAGATCCTGTTCCCGAGATGGTGCCTGCATTTATTAATATAATTGCGCCACCTACTCCTCCTTTTACTCCATTTGTAGCATCATTAGCATCACCAGCACCACCACCGCCGCCCATGACAAGCGTGTTTAATAAGGGATTTGTGGTAAGATAAGATCTAAATCCTGGTCTACCACCACCGTTAAGCGTACTAGTATCACCTTTTGCCCCCTGCCAACCTATACCACCTAAGCCTCCGTAACCTCCATTACCACCACCACCACCACCAGCATTATGGTCGTTTCCACCACCACCAGCATTTGCGGGTGCGCCTCTTCCGGCCGATCCTCCAGGCATTCCTTCAACTAAATTATCCACCTGATTGTATCCGTCATACATAAATCTTGGTGTTCCTGCTATTCCCTCTCCCTTACCAGAAATTGACTTATTTGAAGCGTTACCTACATAAGTTGTAGAATTATTAACTAAGGATGCACCAACCGGGCTGTAACCTCCTCTAAATCCTCTTGCGTTACCATCAATTTTCTTTCCATTAAAGTCAAAATTACCTGAAACGCTAAATGCAATTATTCCACCCGCAGATCCATTAAAAGGAGGTGTAGTAATATCTGAAGTTAATATTAAATTTGAATACTGCGGTAATCTAATGATTTGAAATGTCCTTTTTCCTCTGGCTGAAGTTGCTTCCGCATTATAATAAGAGTTTTTAACACCTCCATTACTTGCTGCACCTTTAAATGTTAAATTTCCACCGATAAGCGGTACGTTGTTCGTTGCTATTACGTATTCAAAAACCCCTGTATTCCCTATATTAGTAAAGCCAGTTCCACCAAGTCTATCTTTAAAGGAGTTAGAAATGCCTGAACCATAAAGTTGTGAATTAGAGTAATTTATATCAGCGTCCTGCATTTGAATAATTAAAATTAAATCACCTACTGAGATTGGCGTCGTTCCAAAATTATTTTCATATGCGTCTATAGCTGGTACTGCACCTAAATTTACAGCCTGCGCACCCGCATTTAGAGTCGGCTCGCCTACTTGAATAGGATAATATGTGTTTATAGCAGTTGATATATTTGCAGGACCATCAACGCCAGGAGTACCACATATTTGTGCATCTGTTGTAAAGGAATTTCCAATAAATACTACAATAATAAATAGAAAGTAAAGTAATTTAAAATTTTTCGTTCTGGAGTAGAGATTATTCATATTTTGTCTTTTGTGTAATTAGTGTGCTTATTGTATTTTAAAAAAAGAAATTTTTCTTTAGTTTCAATTCAAATTATTTTTTTAAGTATTCAAATTTATTTGATAAATACTACTTGTGAAAAATAATCATTTGAGTCAGGTTCTAAATTATAACTACTAATAAATAGCTCGATTGTGAATATTTTTTAATTTCTTTCTGAAAATAATTGAATTTTTAAAGAATTGCAATTATGATTTTCTTGCTAATAAGATAGAATCTTGGACATTAA
Source organism: Flavobacterium weaverense (assembly GCF_003688495.1). Taxonomy (GTDB): domain Bacteria; phylum Bacteroidota; class Bacteroidia; order Flavobacteriales; family Flavobacteriaceae; genus Flavobacterium; species Flavobacterium weaverense. The sequence continues at coordinate 4,133 of NZ_REFH01000014.1, forward strand.
TTTAAAACTATTTTTCTTTAGGTCTATTATTGGAATTTAGTGCAATTGCTTTCATGTTATTTTGTTTACCGTCATTGCTTCATCAAATCGGGGCTAGAGTCACTAACGAGATAAAAGTATTCTAATTTATTTTAGGTTCATTATTTTTTCTACAAACTACTAAAATACTCGTTTAAGTACTCTTTTTGTATCCTGTAATAAGACACTTCTATCATAAATTTTATTTTTTACGGAATTAATCATCACCTAAATTAATGTTAAATTTGTGCTTTTTACCTTACAAAATACTTCTCTTTTTATAAAATTTAGTTACTTATTGTTTTTATTGTTATAATATTTTGTAAGATGATTTTTCTTGTAATAAAATTAAAAAAGATTTTAAAAGGCTAATTATTACTGTTTTCTTTTGTAAATTGTCTTTTACAATAGTGTCTATTTATTAATTTATTATTTCAACATGAAAAATTTAATTTTGGTACGGCATGCAAAATCAAGTTGGGATGTTCCAATGCAGGATAAGAGTCGCGGTATAACTTGTCAAGGAATTATAAATGCGCATCTTGTTTCTAATCATGTGAAACATTTAATTCCTAATACATATATAATGTGTAGTAGTACGGCCAAAAGAGCTAAAAATACCGCTTTAATATTCGCTCAAAATTTTTCTTATCCCGTTGAAAGTATCAATTTTAGTGATGAACTTTACACATTTGACGAACAGAAATTAGAAGAAATCATAAAATCACTTAGTAAGAGTTATGAAAATGTTATTCTTTTTGGACATAACGGCGCTATTACAGATTTTGTTAATAAATTTGGAGATCAATTTATAGAGAATGTACCAACTTCAGGCTTTGTTTCCATAGAATTTGAAACCGATAGTTGGACTGATATTAAAAAAGGAAAAGTAAAATACAAAATATTTCCCAAACAATTAAGATGAGTAAAGTATTAGAATATAAATATATTGATAGAGAAAAGAGTTGGTTAGCTTTTAACGCTAGAGTGTTGCAAGAAGCTGCTGATACTACTGTTCCTTTATTAGAAAGATTAAGGTTTTTAGGGATTTTTTCAAATAATTTAGACGAGTTTTTTAGAGTTCGTTTTGCAGCAATAAGAAGATTAAGTTTAACAGGCATTACAGGAGAGAAATATCTGGGTGGTATATCTGCACAGCAGTTAGTTAAGGACATTACGGAAATTGTTATTCAGCAGCAGTCTGAAAGTTTAAGGATATTAAATATTATCGAAAGCGAACTTGAAACTAAAAACATTTTTATCATCACAGAAGATGAAATCACTGTGAAACAAGAGATTTTTTTAAAAGAATTTTTCATTCAGAAAGTAAGCCCCGAATTAGTGACTATCATTTTGAATGATTTAGCTGAATTTCCTATTTTGAAAGACACTTCTGGTTACTTAGCAGTGAAATTAGTCATGAATAAAGATTCTGAAGTTCGTTATGCTGTAGTAGAAATACCGAAGGCAATTAATAGATTTGTTGTTTTACCTTCAGATAACGAAAAGCAATATATTATACTTTTAGATGATGTTATAAGACACAATTTAAGTAATATTTTCAACATTTTTGACTACAAAAGCGTTTCTGCTCATATGATCAAAATCACTAGGGATGCACAGTTGGATATTGATAGTGATTTGAGCAAAAGTATGATTGAAAAAATATCTTTAAGTGTAAAAGATAGAAGAATAGGCGAGCCGGTCCGCTTTATATATGACCAATTAATAGAAAAGGATACGCTACTTTTTTTTCTAGATAAAATGAAAATTGTTTCAACGGACAGTATTATTCCAGGTGGGCGCTATCATAATAGGAGAGATTATATGAGTTTTCCAAACTTAGGAAGATACGATTTACTTTATCAAAAAAACGATCCATTACTTATTCCAGGATTAAGTTTAGAGGGAAGTATTCTAGAAAAAATAAGCGAAAGAGATTACCTGCTTAATGCACCGTATCAGTCGTTTTCTTATTTGACTAAGTTTTTACGTGAAGCAGCATTAGATCCTAAGGTTGTTTCGATAAAAATTACATTATATCGATTAGCAAAGAACTCGCAAATTATAAGTTCGCTTATAAACGCAGCTAAAAATGGTAAAAAAGTTACTGTCCAAATTGAGCTTCAAGCTAGTTTTGATGAAGCTTCAAATATCTCTTATGCTGAGCAAATGCAGTTAGAAGGAATTGAATTGATTTTTGGGATAAAAGGTTTGAAAGTACACAGTAAAATTTGTGTTATCGAAAGATCTGAAAACGATAAAATTAAGCGATATGGTTTTATTTCGACTGGAAACTTCAATGAATCTACCGCTAAAATATATACTGACGTAACACTTTTTACTAGTCATCAGCAAATCCTAAAAGACATCATGAAGATCTTTGATTTCTTTGATATTAATTACAGAGTGCACAGATATAAACATTTAATTGTTTCTCCGCATTATACAAGGACGCGTTTTGTGAAACTTATAGACCGCGAAATCACACATGCTTTAGCGGGTCGAAAAACTCAGATCAAGCTAAAAATGAATAGTCTATCTGATTTTGAAATGATAGACAAATTATACGAGGCTAGTAGGGCAGGAGTTAAAATTCGTTTGCAAATAAGAGGGATTTGTTCTTTAATTCCAGGGATTCCTGGTATGAGTGAAAATATAGAAGCTATTAGTATTGTAGACAACTATTTGGAGCATTCGAGGGTATATATTTTTGGGAATGCTGGACAGACAGAAGTTTATATTTCGTCTGCTGATTTTATGACCAGAAATATAGATGGACGAGTAGAAGTAACGTGTCCTATATACGATCAAGGTATAAAAAATGAACTTATTGATAATTTTGATATTGGATGGAAAGGAAATGTAAAAGTTAGAATTCATTCCTATAAATTAGATAATAAGTACAAACCTCGTAATCATAATCCCATATTCAGAGCGCAATTTGAGACTTACAAATACTATCAAAATAAACTTGAAGCTGCACCCTTAGAAAATGAAAAAACGTTAAATTCTTAATAATTGATTTGAAATTATTTTCAAATTAATAGTGTTACAAACGATACATTTTAAGTAGATACAAAATAAAAGAATAAAAGGAATATGATTAAAATTAAGAAATATGCTGCAATAGATATTGGTTCAAATGCCATGCGCTTATTGATCGTAAATATTGTTGAACAAGAAGGTAAAGAACCTCAGTTTAATAAAAGTTCCTTAGTTCGTGTTCCTATCAGACTTGGTCAGGAAGCTTTTACTGTCGGTGAAATTTCAGAGGAAAGTATTGAAAGAATGAGCGATGCTATGAAAGCTTTTAGTTTGTTGATGAAAGTTCATAAAGTGGAACGCTACATGGCTTTTGCTACTTCAGCGATGCGGGAAGCCTACAATGGGAAAGAGGTTGTTGAAATAATTAAAAATCAAGCAGACATAGAGATAGAAATAATAGATGGTAAAAAAGAGGCTGCAATAATTGCCTCGACAGATTTACATCATTTATTAAAAACTGATCAGACGTATTTATTTGTCGATGTAGGTGGTGGGAGTACAGAGTTTACTGTGTTTTCGAATGGCAAAATTGTAAATTCTAGATCTTTTAAAGTAGGAACTGTTCGATTGTTGAATGATATGGTTTGCGAAGTTGTTTGGGAAGAAATTGAAAAATGGATTAGAGCAAATACATCAGATTATGAAGAGGTAACATTGATAGGTTCGGGAGGGAATATCAACAAGTTATTTAAAATGTCTGGTAAATTACAGGAAAAACCATTATCGTATATATATGTAAATTCTCAATATGCTTTTTTAAATTCACTTTCTTACGAACAGCGAATTTCAGAGTTAGGTTTAAATCCAGATCGCGCCGACGTTATTATCCCTGCCACAAGAATTTACTTAAATGCTATGAAATGGAGTGGTGCTAGAAATATTTATGTACCTAAAATTGGACTTTCTGATGGTATTGTAAAAGCAATGTATTTTAATAAAATCTAGAGAAAAATAGTCATTGAAATGATTTAAGTAACAAAGTTACAAAGGTTTCTTACTATTTTTATTCGTACAGAAAATTCTAAAGTGGTTGTCTTAAAAAATCTAAACTATTAGTGTTTACGCATCTAAATCTAATCCAAATGTTGTTCTTAAAAGTTCGATATTTGGATTTATTTCACGAAGTCTATTGTAGCGATCTTGATCATTAAAACTTCTTTTATTCTCAATGCTTTCATTCACTATAATTTCAATAGTAATATCATGATTGTGCAGATGTCCTTTCAAATGTCCTAATAATCCATTCAGTTCTTTTTCAAAATCTAATTTAGATCCTTCGTTTGGTAATTCAAGAGTAATTGCTGTACCATTAAGTTTTGGATCATTAATAAGCAGAAGTGATTCCATTATTTTAAAACCGCGATCTCCCAGACGCTGTGCATATTTGTTCCACTGCAAAAGCATTTCAGTCTCATTAAAAGATTCCGTAGGTAACTGAGAAACTTCTCTAACGATTCCTTTCGTACTTTCTTCTAATGCTTTTTTGGCTCTAATGCTTGCTAGCGAAAATGCAGAAACTTTTGGTTCATTTGATGCAATAATTGCGCTTGCTGCAGTCTTGATTGGAACAGGAATAGCTTTAGGTTCTATTACCGTCACTGGAGTTGGTAAAATAGCAGTAACCGATTCACGCTCGACTATTTCACTTTTTTGAGTTTTATTAGTGTCAACAATTGAGTAATCATTTTTCCTATAATAAGTAGGTGGAATTATAAATTGCTCAACTTTTTTTTTTCTCCATCAAAAGTGATAGAGGCAAGTTGCATTAAACAAAGTTCAACAAGAAGGCGTTGATTTTGACTTAGCTTATATTTTAAATCGCAGTCATTTGCTATTTCAATGCCTTTTAAAAGAAACTCTGCATTGCACTTTTGAGCTTGAATACCATATAGTTTTTGAGCTTGCTCCCCAACTTCTAATAAAGATAAAGTAGCTGGAGTTTTTGAAACCAATAAATCTCTAAAATGAGAGGCTAAGCCAGATACAAAATGGTGTGAGTCAAAACCTTTTGAAAGGATTTCATTGAAAGCTAATAATAATTCAGGAATTTTATTTTCTAAAATTAAGTCAGTTACAGTGATATACGTTTCATAATCTAGAACATTCAAGTTTTCTGTAACGGCTTGACGTGTCAAATTTTTTCCACAGAAAGAAACTACTCGGTCAAAAATTGACAAAGCATCACGCATAGCGCCATCTGCTTTTTGAGCTATGATATGCAATGCATCATCTTCAAAGGCGACACCTTGACTCGTAGCAACTTCTGCTAGATGTTCTTTAGCGTCTTTAACAGTGATTCTTTTGAAATCAAATATTTGACAGCGCGACAAGATAGTTGGAATAATTTTATGTTTTTCGGTCGTAGCCAAAATGAAAATAGCATGCTTAGGTGGTTCTTCTAGTGTTTTTAAAAATGCATTAAAAGCAGCTGAAGAAAGCATGTGAACCTCATCTATGATATAAACTTTGTACTGGCCAGTTTGTGGCGGAATGCGGACTTGATCTATTAAATTACGAATGTCATCAACGGAGTTGTTAGAGGCAGCATCTAATTCGAAAACATTAAATGCAAAATCTTCTGCTGGATCGTCGTAACCAGGTTGATTAATTTTTCGAGCTAAGATACGTGCGCAGGTAGTTTTACCAACACCACGTGGCCCAGTGAATAGTAATGCTGAAGCAAGGTGATTGCTTTCAATAGCATTCAATAAAGTATAGGTAATTGCTTTTTGTCCTACTACATCTTTAAATGTTTGAGGACGATATTTACGTGCCGATACTACAAATTGTTCCATAGGATTTTTATTCGAAAGCAAATATAGCTTTTAATTTAAAGATGGAAAAATTTAAATATTGAAAGATGTTGTATAAATCAAAGCACCTTTAAGTAGTATAGATTCTAGCTCAGATAGAAGTGAAAATACTTAATTAATATCCAAAAAAAATAGGGCTGGAAATTAAGATTGCACCGTCCCGAAGCTTCGGGAGCGGGAAATAGCTTCAAGTACTAAATTAGCAAATGATTTGGTTAAATTTTGATTCTTTTTTAACTGATTTATTGCTCTCGACCTTTGATAGTAATTTCTATTAAAATACGTGCCGCGTCACTTTCAGAATTAGCAGAAAAACCAGTTACAAAAACTCCTTTTTTACCTGAAATGGATTTGATTCCATAAACAGTTGCCTCATCATCAGGATTACTGTCCCCCTCATATCGATAAACATGTTGAATTTCGCAATTTTCTGGATTCGTAGTTATTTCACTATCATCAATATTAAAGTCATAGGTAAATCCCATCTCATTTAGTTCAGCAAGTGCTTTGATTACTGTTTTATAGTGGTATATATTTGACATAATAATTAAAATTTAATATTGATTTATAAAGATAACCAATTTAAATTTAGAGGGTTGTAAAAGAGTTGTTAAAGTAGGGCACGTAAATTGAGGAACCAACACAAAAAAAATTGTAGATTTGCGGCACAGACCGCCTTATCGCCACGTTTATAGCGTGGAGGAAAGTCCGGACACCACAGGGAAGCATAGCGGGTAACACCCGTCGGTTCGTTTAGGCGAATTAGGACAAGTGCAACAGAAAGTATGTACAGGTAATGCTGTAGTGAAACCAGGTAAACTCTATGCGGTGAAATATCAAGTATATCAGCATTTAAGGGCGTCTCGTCCGTTGCTGAAGGGTAGATAGCTTGAGTCACGCAGTAATGTGTGATCTAGATAAATGATAAGGCCACACTTTAGTGTGGACAGAATCCGGCTTATAGGTCTGTATTTTTTTTTACTTTAAAACTTCCTTTTGAAATAGATAATTTTGAAGATTTTTTTCAGAGATGAAAAGATTTTTTCAAAAATATTGGTTGCCTCCAAGTTGGTACTATTTTAGATTCAATGAAAAATCTTGAAACTCGTTTTTTTTAAATTCTCAAATTAAAAGATCAACTTTAATCGATGGTCATCGATTTTAGCTTTGTTCGATACGCTTCTAATGCAGTTGACTTTGAGATAAAGCCATAGTATTTTCCATTTTTTAGAACAGGCAAATAAGCAACTTTTGATTTCTCAAATTTGTTCATTACCGTTTCCATACTTTCATCCTGTGAAACAATTTCGCCAAGTGGCAACATTACCTCTTTAACCTTTGTATATTTAACGCGGTACGTATTGAAAATTATTTCTCTAATTGTATTAAAATGCACAATCCCTATTAGGTTTTGATCTGCATCTACAACTGCAAAAATCACTTGATTGGAGTGAGAAATTAAATCAACCACTTTCTCTAAACTTTCGTCTGGAGCAACAGTTAAAAAATCAGTTTGTATGATTGAATTGGTTTCTAAAGTTGAAAGTACATTCGTGTCTTTATTGCTAGTAAATGCATGACCTTTTTCTGCTAAGTTTTTAACATCTAAAGAGTGCTTTTCAAAACGACGCGAAATTGCAAAGCTTATTGAGGCTACAATCATCAAAGGAATCATCAAACTGTATCCGCCAGTTATTTCGGCAATCAAAAATATAGCTGTTAATGGCGCGTGGAATAAACCGCTTAATATTCCTGCCATTCCAACTAGCGTAAAATTACTCACTGGTAATTTAGCAAGTCCAATAAGATTTACAAATTTCGAAAAAAAGAATCCTAAGTAGGATCCTAAAAATAGGGAAGGAGCAAAATTACCTCCATTACCACCACTACCTAATGTAATTCCAGTTGCAAATACTTTAACCATCATGGTACAACCTACAAATAGTAAAAGTGCCCAACTGTTATCTCTAAAGCCACTAAACAAAGTGTTGTCTAATAATTTTCCAGGATCATTGTCAGATAAGGTTTTAATCGTTTCATATCCTTCTCCAAAAAGTGATGGAAAAATAAATATTAGCACTGCTAGAATAGACGAGCCAAACAATGCTTTTTTATAGGGCGAAAGTTTTAGTCTACTGAAGAAATGTTCCACACGACCAAAATTCCGAGAATAGTAAACTGAAATCAATCCCGTAAATACACCTAGAAGAATATAAAAGACAATATTATGGTAGTCAAAATTTTCTTGTTGTCTAAAAGACAATAATATAGTTTCGTCTAGCGCGATTACTGAAACTAAAGCCCCAGTAGCTGCGGCAATCATAATTGGTGTAAACGCCGCGATACTTACATCTACTAGTAGAACTTCAATAGCGAATAAAACTCCAGCGATAGGTGCATTAAAAGCGGCTGCAATTCCTGCGGATACTCCGCAACCTATTAGTAAGGTTCGATCTTTATAGGATAGTTTATATTTCTTAGCGTAGTTAGATCCAAATGCCGCTCCAGTAATTACAATAGGGCTTTCTAGACCAGCTGATCCACCTAAACCCACTGTTAGCGAGCTTGTTAAAATTTGGGCATACATTTGTTTTTCAGGAATGATACTTGCTTTTTTAGCAACGGCATAAAGTATCTGTGAAGTTCCTTTTTGTATCGTACCTCCCAATACTCGTTGTACTACAAAAACAGTAAGCATAATACCAATAATGGGTAAAATACTATTGATGAAACCCAACTTTGAAATCGTAGTGACGTAAGTTGCAAAAGTAAAAACCCAATGTGCAAAAGTTTTTAAAACTATAACCGCTAATGCAGAAGTGATACCAACTAAAACAGCAGATAAAAATATAAACTGTTTAGGTGTTAACAACGACTGCGCAATCGCAATTATAATTTGTAATTTAGAAATATATTTTTTGAACATTATGACTTTTTAAAGGATTGCAAAACTACTATTATTTTAAAGGCATCAAATCTTTTTTGATGCTTCTTTTATACTTTATTGTTTTGAAATACTTTTGATCGTAAAATCAATGCTGCATTTTCAATTGCATTAGTACTATAATTTTGATGGAATATCTATCAGATAATTTATTGAATACTTCTTGATTAAAAACCTACAGCTGCATTATCATTTCTTCTGTCTGCACCACCCTCCAATTTTCCAGTAGGTAGACGTAGAATAGCATCAACTTGCCCTATAATTTCTTTATCTTTTTCGTTTACGAAATAGGATTTTTTCTTTAAATCTTCAAGCACTTCTTTAGAAAAGGAGTTTGGTTCAAAAGTAATTACGTCGGGAAGCCATTGATGATGAAAACGAGGTGCATCAACTGCAGCTTGCATACTCATTCCAAATTCATATACGTTTAAAATAGTTTGTAAAACTGAAGTAATAATAGTTGAACCGCCCGGTGTTCCTACAACCATAAAAAGTTTACCGTCTTTTTCAACAATTGTTGGTGTCATCGAACTCAACATTCTTTTCTCAGGAGCAATGCTGTTTGCCTCGCTACCTGTCAATCCGTAAAGATTAGGAACTCCTGGTTTAGCACTAAAATCATCCATTTGATTGTTCAAGAAGAAACCTAATTCATCACAATATAATTTTGAACCATAATTATCATTTAATGTAGTCGTCGCAGAAACAGCATTTCCAGCCGCATCAACGATCGAGTAGTGCGTAGTTTGGTCACTTTCATATCCTTTAATTGCTCCAGGAGCAATATCAGATGATTTTGATGCCTTGTCAAATGAGAAAGTTTTCATTCTCTTTTCTAAATAGGCAGGGCTTAATAATTCTTCAACAGGCAATTTCACAAAATCAGGATCACCTAAATAAAAGTTTCTATCTGCATAAGCTCTTCTTTCTGCTTCAGTAATTACTTGAATAGTTTTTAAACTATTATGCCCCATTTGCGATAAATTGTAGGGTTCAATCATTTTCATGATTTGGTTCAAACAAATTCCGCCGCTGCTGGGTGGTGCCATTGAAGTTATTTTTAATTTTTTATACTGAAAAGTGACTGGATCTCTCCATTTAGCTTCGTATTTTTTAAGATCTTCCATGGTAGCATTTCCACCTTTTTTACTTAAAAACGCAACTAGTTTTTGTGCGGTTTCTCCACTGTAAAATTCGTCACGTCCATTTGCCGCAATTCTTTTAAAAGTAGCAGCTAGAGCAGTGTACTTGATAGTGTCGTTCTCTTTGTAAACTTTCGAAAAAAGACTATTTCTACCATTTCTTTTAATAAACACTTCTCTATTGTTATTTAAACTTTGCGCTTGATTTTTTGTAACAACTACACCTCTTTCTGCAAGTGCGATAACAGGTTTTAATATTTCGCTTATTGGCAAAGAACCAAGTTTTTTATGGACTTCAAATATCCCCGCGATTGTACCAGGAATTCCAGATGCTAACGCTGTCTGAGTACTTTTACCAGCGATTACATTTCCTTCTTTATCAAGATACATATCTTTTGAGGCTGCTAGCGGCGCTTTTTCTCGGTAATCAATTGTGCCAGTTTCACCATTTGCTTTACGGTAAACCATAAATCCACCTCCACCGATATTTCCTGCCTGAGGATGAGCTACAGCTAATGCTAATTCAGTAGCGACCATCGCGTCAAACGCATTTCCACCTTTTTTCATGATTTCCACCCCAATTTGAGAAGCTTCTTCACGAGCAGAAACTACCATTGCTTTTGAAGTTACTAAACCTGTTGGTTCTACTGTTTTTTCATTGGATTTACAGCTTAAAAAAGCCAAGGCAAAAAGAAGTATTAACTTATTCATAGGGTTTTAATTTTTTCGTTCGAAAATAATATTAATTCTTTAAAAAACTCAGTAAATTCATTCTCAAATTCTGAATAAAATTCAGAAAGTTCCTCCGTTGCAAACCGCATCTTAGACTCATTTTTAGTCCTGCTGTCCATTTGCGTCAGAATGTGTTTGATACCATCTACTGTTCGATACGTTACTAGCCAGTTTTCTTTGAGTAATATTGGCATTATTCGTACCACTCTCTCGGAAAGATGGCTGTAATTAGTATGCAGTGATTGATAGAATTCTTCAACAAATTCTTCTAATTTTTCTGAGTGATATTTATTCCAATTTTTAGCTAAAAAATGATCGTATAATACATCGACTATTACACCAGCATAATGGTGATACCTTTCATGAAGTCGTTTTGTACTTTTTCTAAAAATGGGATGTGCGTCTGTAAAAGTGTCAATTGCACGGTGCAAAATTATTCCTTTTTGGATTTCGGCAGGATAGGATTCAAATTGTTTTCCTCGAATTCCATCTGCCATAAAATTGCCTATTTTTAGTAATTCATTGTCGCCAGAAAGATAAATATGTGCTAAAAAATTCATTCGCCTAAATTAAGAATTTAAATCCTACTTTTTAAATTCTTAATGACTTTTATAGACTGCCAATTATTATATTTGTAAATAATTTATATTTATACTTCAATAATTTAAACTCTAATAAATGACTTTAATTAAATCAATTTCTGGGATTCGAGGAACAATAGGTGGTAAAGTAGGTGATAATTTAACTCCAGTTGATGCTGTTAAATTTGCCTCTGCATACGGAACTTGGTTGAAGGAGTACAGTGGTAAAGAAAAACTAACTGTAGTTGTAGGTCGTGATGCAAGAATCTCTGGACCTATGATTCACAATTTAGTAGTTAATACATTAATAGGTTTAGGAATTGATGTAATCGATTTAGGTCTTTCTACAACACCTACGGTTGAAGTTGCTGTGCCTCTTGAAAAAGCCGATGGTGGAATAATATTAACGGCATCTCATAATCCTAAACAATGGAATGCATTAAAGTTGTTAAATGAGAAAGGGGAATTTTTAGATGGAGACGACGGAGCAAAAATTCTTGAAATTGCAGAAGCAGAAGCATTTCACTTTTCAGATGTTGACGATTTAGGTGAAATCACGATTAATGATGCTTACATGGACATTCATATTGACGAAGTATTGAATTTGCCTTTAGTTGATATCGATGCTATTAAAGCTGCTAAATTTAAAGTTGTAGTGGATGGTGTAAATTCATCAGGAGGAATAATCATTCCTCGATTACTAAAATTAATGGGTGTAGAAGTAGTAGAACTTTATTGTGAACCAAATGGACATTTCCCTCACAATCCAGAACCGTTAAAAGAACATTTAACGGATATCTCAGAATTAGTTGTAAAGGAAAAAGCTGATTTAGGAATTGTTGTTGATCCAGATGTAGATCGTCTAGCTTTTGTTTGTGAAGACGGTGAAATGTTTGGTGAAGAATACACATTAGTTGCTTGTGCAGATTACGTTTTAAGTAAAACACCAGGTAACACGGTTTCAAATATGTCTTCGTCTCGTGCATTAAGAGATGTGACTAAAGTTCATAACGGAAACTATGAAGCAAGTGCTGTAGGAGAAGTGAATGTAGTGAAATTGATGAAGAAGAATAATGCTATAATTGGTGGCGAAGGAAACGGAGGAATTATTTATCCTGAGTTGCATTATGGTCGTGATAGTTTAGTAGGAGTTGCTTTGTTTTTGACACATTTAGCTAACAAAAAAATGACTGTTTCTGCATTGCGTGCATCGTACCCAGAATATTATATGAGTAAAAATAAAATTGAATTGACACCTCAAATTGATGTTGATGCAATTCTAGTTGCAATGACTGATAAATATAAGGACGAAGATATTACAACAATTGATGGTGTAAAAATTGATTTTGCTGAAAACTGGGTTCACTTAAGAAAATCGAATACGGAACCAATTATTAGAATATACACAGAAGCAGCCACTCAAGAAAAAGCAGATGCATTAGCTTTGCGCATAATTGATGAAATTAAAGCAATCGCTGGAATATAACAAATATAGTTTTTTAAATAAATTACCCTTTCATGCATATGTTATGAAAGGGTTTTTTATTTTTCGAAAGTTGAAATACTTTTTACTTCTCAAACTAGATGTTAAATCTTATAAATTTATCAGTAAAAGAGCATTTATTTCGCGACTATTTAGTTTCTATTCAAAAGAAAATGCTAAATGTTTAATATTAACAAAAGTTGAAAATGACTATTTGGGAAAATTCAATACCTTTGAGGTCAAATTTAATTTAGACATGATTACCAAAACAGCAACAACACAACTAGAGCAATACTTTCAACAGTTCCGTAAAAATATAATCGGGATTGATCAAGAGTTTGAATCGCCTTACGGCCAAAAGCAAATCGTTTATACGGATTGGACAGCAAGTGGTCGATTATACCGTCCTATTGAAGAAAAGTTGATGAACGAATTTGGACCTTTTGTTGCCAATACGCACACTGAAACGACAATTTCAGGAACTGCGATGACAAAAGCATATCATAGAGCACGTCATATTATTAAAGAACATGTGAATGCAAGTTCTGATGATGTTTTAATCACTGATGGAACTGGAATGACTGGAGTTGTAAATAAATTTCAGAGAATTTTAGGTTTGAAAGTTCCTGAAAACTTAAAGAATTTTATAAATATTCCCGCAGAAAAGAAACCAGTTGTATTCATTTCTCACATGGAGCACCATTCGAACCAAACATCATGGTTAGAAACAATTGCTGATGTTGAAGTAATTCCTTCCTGTGAAGATGGTTTATTTAGTGTAGAGAATCTTGAAATACTATTAGATAAATATAAAGAGAGACCATTTAAAATTGCTTCTATAACTTCTTGTTCTAATGTTACTGGAATCAGAACTCCGTATCATGAAGTAGCTAAAATTATGCATCAACACAACGGACTTTGTTTTGTTGATTTTGCATGTTCTGGTCCTTATGTAAAAATTGATATGCATCCTGAAGATCCTGAAAGTTATTTAGATGCTATTTTCTTTTCTCCGCATAAATTTCTTGGCGGACCTGGAACGTGTGGTGTTTTAGTTTTTAATAAAAAATTATATCAAAATTTGGTCCCTGATAATCCAGGTGGTGGTACCGTAAGTTGGACTAATCCATGGGGCGAACATAAATATATTGACAATATCGAAGATAGAGAAGATGGTGGTACGCCAGGTTTTCTCCAAGTAATAAAAACGGCATTGGCAATCCAGTTGAAAGACCAAATGGGTATTGACAATATCCTAAAAAGAGAACATGAAATTGTAGAAAATATTTTTCAGGAGTTGGGTGATGTTTCAAATATTAAAATTTTAGCAGCACAACATCAAGATAGGTTAGGAGTGATTTCGTTTTTTATCGAAGATTTACATTTCAACTTAGGAGTTAAATTGCTGAATGACAAATTTGGTATTCAAACTCGTGGTGGATGTAGTTGTGCTGGTACTTACGGTCACTTTTTACTTCATGTAGATCAAGAGACTTCAACGAAGTTAATTGATGAAATAACTTTAGGTGACTTAATTAGAAAACCGGGTTGGATTAGAATGTCAATACATCCTACAACTACTACGGAGGAAATCGAATACGTATGCGATGGAATTAAAGCATTAGCTGAAAATCATAAGTCTTGGGCTTTAGATTATGACTATAATCCAAATAGCAATGAGTTTATAAATAAAAATGCACAACCTCTAGAAGACGAATTAGTAAAAAACTGGTTTTCACTTTAAAAAGTTGCACTGTAAATAATAAAATCCCTAAATCATAAAAATTTTGATTTAGGGATTTTTTTTCGAATGAACTTTTGATTGCTATTTTCTATGTTTCCATCTTTTGTGCGTCCAAAAATAATATTCTGGAGCTTCAAGAATTTGCTTTTCTACTTCTTTAATATATTTATGAGTAATTCCAAAATCAGGTACTGATTTCGGATCGTCGCTAAGCGGTATTATCGTCAGTTCGTAATATCCTCTTTTTAGTTTTTTAACTTTTGCAAAAACAACAGTCATGTCATATTTCTTAGAAAGCATTTCAGGTCCAGTATGCACCGGAACTTCAATTCCCATAAAGCTTTCCCAGTGAAAAATTCGATCTGCTTTAGGTGATTGGTCACTAGCTAAACCATACATGCATTGAATATTGTCTTTTTTGTTCTGTGAAATCAGCGGAATAGTTAGGCTTGTTGGCACTAGTTCAGTGTTGTATTTTGATCGAATGTCTCTAACCAATTTGTCAAAGTATTTGTTTGCTAATTTTTTGTAAACTGCGACTCCTTTTACAGATAGCTTTTGGTTCAATGTAATCAACCATTCCCAACTGGCATAATGGGAAGCAATAAGCATAATACTTTTACCCTTTTTCTCATATTCTTTAATTAGTTCGATATTAGTTATCGTAAATCTTTTGTTCATTTCTTCTGAAGAGATGGTCATCGTTTTAACCATTTCGAGAAACATATCACAAAGATGATGATAGGATTTTTTTTCAATCACTAATCGTTCTTCATCGGTGAGATTTGGTAGAGCTAAAGCTAGATTTTCACGCACTGTTTTTTTACGATATTCTATTACGTGATAAACAAGAACATAAATGCAGTCAGAAAGCCAGTAAAAAATTCTAAAAGGAAGAATGGATACTAACCACAAAAGTGGAAAAGCTATGATGAAAATAAGAAATTGCATGCAGTTAATTTTTGGGCAAAGATAAGTCAAAAATGTAGATTGGTATAAAATATGACTACTTACTGCGTCGACGTTAGAGAATGACTATCTTTACATTTCACAATAAACAGTTTTTATGAATACCATTTTAATAGCAATAATTGTTGTAAATGTTTTAATTAGCTACAAAGGTTTTAACGACCTTTCTTTTTTTAGAAAATACGAATTTCATGTTGGAAGTATTCGAGCGGGTGAGCAATTAAGGATGCTTTCGTCAGGTTTTCTTCATGTCGATATGACTCATTTGATTTTTAATATGTTGACACTATGGTTTTTTGCGCCAGTGGTTATTAATTATATGGGTAGTTTTTCTTTTATTCTAATTTATTTTGGAAGTTTAATTTTTGGAAGTTTATTGACGATGGCTTTTCACAAGAACGATTACAACTATAGAGCGGTAGGAGCTTCTGGAGCTGTAACTGGAGTATTATATTCTGCGATTTTACTGCAGCCTGACATGATGCTTGGAATCTTTTTTATAATACCAATGCCTGCTTACCTTTTTGGAATTTTATATTTACTCTATTCTATTTATGGAATGAGAGCTAAAAATGATAATATTGGCCATACAGCACACTTTGGAGGCGCTGTGGGTGGATATTTAATCACATTAGTCAAAGAGCCAACATTAATTGTTGAGCATACTTTAATGGTAGTCCTATTAGCGATTCCAATCGTGATTCTTTTTGTAATGCAAAAGATGGGAAAACTATAATGGCATAACTTTTGAAAAGAAAATATTACAAACAAGTAAATTTAAAAAAATGAAAAAAGCACTATTAATACTTTCTGTATTGTTCATTACGATGTCATACGGTCAGGAAGTAAAGCAAGTTCCTCAAATTAATGTTAGTGGAGAAGGGAAAGTTAAAGTTGCTCCAGATGAAGCTACTATTGCAGTGACTGTTGAAACTAAAGGCACAGATGCAAAAAACGTTAAAAAGCAAAATGACGAAAAGATTGAAGCCGTTATTAAGTTCATAAAAAAAATGAATTTGGCTCCATCCGATTTTAAAACGCAACGTGTTTCATTGAATCCTCAATATGATTATGAGAAAAAGAAACATAATTATAATGCTACTCAAACTATCGAAATTTTATTGAAAGATTTGTCAAAATATGACGAATTAATGGGAGGTTTAGTAGATGCAGGAATTAATAGAATTGATAATGTAACCTTTCAGTCTTCAAAGATGGTTCAATATGAATCAGAAGCTAGAAAATTAGCAATGAAAGAAGCAAAAGTTAAAGCAGAAGATTACGTTTCAGTTTTAGGTCAGAAAGTTGGTCGAGCAATGACTATTTCAGATAATTCTCAAACAAATTATCCGCAACCAAGATATGCATCGATGAAGTTAATGGAATCTAGTGATATGAGTGCTCCAAGAGAGACGCTTGCTGTAGGAGAAATTAATATTACTGCAAACGTAACTGTGAGTTTTATATTAGAGTAACTGCTAGTTGTTGATCTAAATGCATATTGCTAATTATTAGCAATAAAAAAACACTTTTAAGAATTTGATAAAGGAAAGGGATTTCCAGAATCAAACTTTTAAAAGTGTTTTTTATTTTAACTAAAAGATGATGTTCTTAGACGCGCTACTTATTCCATCAATTGCATCACTCCAAATGATGATGCGATATGAAAGTTAGGCACTTCCGTATTTGGGTTTACCCATGAAATCCAAACAGGTTCAAAAATCGACTTTTCTACTTCATTATATTTGGCGCGGAAAATTCCAGTTTCGATTTTATCATCATTTATTAAATTTAGCATTTTTAAAGATGAGATACTTATTGCTCCCTCAACTACAAAGCTATTATGATTGATTGAAGATTTAACCTCTAAATTACTTTGTGGCCAATTCCAATCAAAGTCAAATTTTTTATTCGGGTATGCCACAAAATCCATAACTCTGGCAGCCGTATCGATTTCCAAGCAATAGTAGGGATTAAGTGTGTCATCTGATCTAAAAAAGAGTTCCACTCTATCAGAGTTTCCAATACTTTCAACGCCATCATCCTTCATTTCAATATGAATATTTGTATCATATACCGTAAAGCAGAAGTATAAATTTTCTCGATCCCAAACAGACTTAAATTCTATTTTAGCAGGTTTTGCTGCATCCCAAGGCGAAATAAAGTCGGTTAGTATTGTCGCATTTTCCCATAAAGGATTATCTCCTTTACCTGTGACTTCTAGAAGATTTTCTTCTACTAACTGTACTTCATAATTTTTCATTTCTTGAGTCATATTTTTCTTTTTTGAGAATGTGAATTTTACAAATTCTGTGTAGTATTGTAAAGAAAGTTACTTTCAATAAATACTAGACCAAATTTACAAATTAAAGGTATCATCTGGAAACAAAATCATCTTGTTTGTCATTTTATTTATAGGCATTTTCGTATTTGCATTTCGCAAGTACTTTCCTAGTTGCTTTGCTAATTTATATCCTATTTTCACATTGCTTAATACTACATTATTTTTCTCGTCTATATCTATTTTTGTATTGTATAGTTCGAATCGCTGATCTTCATGAAAGTAAATTAATTTCCAATCTCCTTGTCGTATGGCGCTATATAGTTTTAAGGCTGGACCTTCTGGGCCCCAAACGTGCGGATAGTGCCAGTAATAAAAGGTGTTATTTTTTACCTTTTTTTGCTTTAATAAGGGAACTATACTTTTTCCATCTACTTTTTGGACTAAATTATATTTTTTATTAGTAGTCATTGCCATCAAAGTTGGGAAGATGTCTTCAATTATTATATTATTTTGAGAAATACTATTTTCCTTAGTAACTCCTGGCCATTTTATAATAAATGGTATACGGACTCCACCTTCATAAGCAGAACCTTTTCCACTGCGCAAAGGACTATTATGCGTATTTAAAGCAGCGCCTTGGCGCGTATGAGCGCTTAAACCTCCATTATCTGAAAGAAATATAATAATAGTGTTGTCACTGATATTTTTTTCTGCAAGATAAACCATTATATCTCCCAAGCTTTTGTCCATTCCTTCAACTAGTGAGGCATATTTAGCCTCAATCGGATCCATTCCTACATCAATATACTTTTTCAAAAATCTTTTGTCACCCATTATAGGAGTATGGACGGCATAGTGGGACATGTAAAGCATAAAAGGTTTGTGTATTTTAAGTGCTTGGTCCATTGATGCGATCGCTTCCTGAGTAAGTGCTTCAGTAAGAAATATATCTTTTCCCCAATATTTTTCTAATCCAGGAACAGCACGATTATCTTTTTTGCCATTCTCATTACCAAAATTCTCTAAACCTAAATAGCTTTTAGGTTGACCTGCAGCATGACCACCAATGTTAATATCAAATCCTAAATTTAAAGGATCTTCTCCCGGAGTATTGTACGCTCCAAAGTGAGCTTTACCTGCATGAATCGTGTAATAACCATTATCTTTTAAAACTTGAGGAAAAGTAGTTGCGTAGATTGTATTTTCAATTCCAGGTGTTGCACTTAACCCATTCAAATTCCATTCAGGTATTGTTACAAGCGCTGACTCTCCTTCCTCACTTTTATTTTTTTCGAAAGTCCAATTGGTTACTTTATGATTTATGGGATTCATTCCTGTTAATAGACTTACTCGACTAGGTGTACAAACAGCAGCTGCATAAGCATTTGTGAATTTCATACCTTGACTAGCTAATTTTTCCATATTAGGAGTATGGTAAATTGAATTCCAGTTGGTTTTTTCTTTGTAGAATGGGAGAGAAGTATCTTGCCAACCCATATCATCCACTAAAAATATAACAATATTTGGTTTTGGAATACCTACTTTTTTTTCCTGTGCGAAAGTAGTTCCGTTATTGAGAAGTGATACTAGAATCAGAGCAATTGCATGAAAGTATTTCATTACGATAATTTTTAAAATTTAGTCGGCGGTATTTTATTGAATTTCGAATTGAATATTTTACTAAAAAAAATGATTGTTATTAGAATTAGCAATTTGCTTCTAATAACAATCATTGTTATAAATCAATTCATTATAAATATCTAATTGCAGTATAAGCGAATTTATGGCAAAATCTCAATTGGCAAACAATTTTTATAAGTTACTTTCTGGTCTACATATCTTTTATAGGGGAATATCTAGGAACCAATAATTTCATTACTGTCCATCCTATTAGATAGCACACTGCACAAATTGAAAAGATGATAAAATATCCAGCTTCGATTCCTTTAAAGCCCATAAAAGCCATATTTGTTTCTTTCGAAAAATCGAAAAGCATTCCAGATCCCTTATTGATTATAGTTGAACCAATTCCTCCTGCAAGTCCACCAATTCCAACAATTGTTGCAATAGCTTTTTTAGGAAACATATCTCCTACAGTTGTAAAAATATTTGCTGACCACGCTTGATGAGCGGCACCTGCAATACCAATAATGATTACAGGAATCCAGTATGTAATGTGACCTAATGGTTGTGCAATCATCGCTAATAAAGGGAAAAAAGCAAAAATCAACATGGATTTCATCCTTCCTGCGTATGGATTCATTCCTTTCTTTTCCACAAAGTAAGTTGGTAGCCAACCTCCGATAATTGAAAGTAAAGTAATCATATATAACACAAATAATGGAAGTGCAGCTTGCGTAGAATCCATTTTATAAACAGAACTTAAATAAGCTGGTGTCCAAAATAAAAAAAACCACCAAACTCCGTCAGTCATGAATTTACCAAAAGCGAAAGCCCACGTTTGTCTGTATTTAAAGCATTGCATTAGAGAAACTTTAGCAGTAGTTTCAGGTGTGTAGCCTTCTAATTTGCTATCTGCAATGTCATCTTGTTGTATATAAGCTAGTTCAGCTGCAGTAACTTTAGGATGTTTCTCTGGTTTCTCGTACATAAAAATCCAAAATCCCATCCATACAAAACCTAAAGCACCAATTATAATAAACGCCATTTCCCATCCAAATGCTCTTGCAATAAATGGAATACTAATAGGTGCTGCTAATGCTCCAACAGTTGCACCTGCATTAAAAATACTTGTTGAAAGCGCTCTGTCTTTTTTAGGGAAATATTCAGCAGTTGCTTTGATCGCAGCAGGAAAATTTCCTGCTTCACCAACAGCCAAAACAAATCTTGCAAAAATAAATAAAGTTACACTCACGTTAATCACCATCCCTGTATCATTTACCGTAGCAATAATTTCTTTCGCTTCTTCGAAACCAACAAACCAGTTTCCAGTGATAATTCCAGCAGTAGCAATTCCGCAGAAAGCATGCAAACAAGCTCCAAATGACCAAATTCCTATTGCCCATAAAAATCCTTTTTTAGTATCCATCCAATCCACAAATCTACCTGCGAATAAAAGTGATACAGCATAAAAAATAGAAAATAAAGCTGTTATATTTCCATAATCATTGTTAGTCCAATGAAACTCTGGCGCGATAAAATCACTCCATGTAAGCGAAAGAACTTGTCTATCTAAATAGTTTATAGCAGTTGCAAAGAACAATAAGCTACAAATTTTCCAGCGATAATTTTTATTTTTAACTTCCATATCTTTTGGTTTCTAGATAGTTTGAACCTTATTATGCTAATTACTATTTTCTAAATTTATAATTTAAAAATGTAGCAGTCAAATTTTATTGTAACAAACTAAGTTTTGTTGGATTTAATTTTATTAGGATATTCTACATTTCTTAATTAGAGCAATGGCTTTTGAAATATAATCAGAAAGAGAATCAAAATTTCCCTCATCAATTAAATTTGTTTTTAGCAGTTTGCTTCCCATTCCAACTGCTGAAACTCCTGCGCTAAACCATGATTTTAAGTTTTCTTCTTCTGGTTCAACACCGCCTGTTGGCATAAATATAAGATCTGGAAAAATATCTTTTATCGTCTGAATGTAAGAAGGTCCCACAAGATTACCAGGGAAAATTTTTACTAAAGTAGCTCCTAATGTTTGTGCTTCATGAATTTCTGT
Organism: Flavobacterium weaverense; assembly: GCF_003688495.1. Lineage (GTDB taxonomy): Bacteria > Bacteroidota > Bacteroidia > Flavobacteriales > Flavobacteriaceae > Flavobacterium > Flavobacterium weaverense. Next base: position 25,585 of record NZ_REFH01000014.1, read on the forward strand.
TGGCGTTAAGCAGCCAGGAATCCATGCTAAATTATTTTCAAAAACAACCTTTGATACAGCTGCAGAAACAATAGGACTAACAATAAAATCAGCTCCTAAATCTACGTATTCTTGCGCTTTTTCAGCTGTTTTTATAGTTCCAATGCCTAACAGCAAGTCAGGCATTTCAGCCACTGCTACTTCTTTTAATACTTTGAAATTTACCACAGCGTTTGCGCCACGATTAGTGAATTCTAATATTCGAACGCCCGATTTATAAAGCGCACGTAAGATATTTACACTTACTTGCTGATCATCGTGATAGTATAGAGGCAACAGCCCTGACGCTACAATTTGCTGTATTACACGTTCTTTTTTATTCATCTTGATGTATAAGTTTTTTGATTTCTTCTGATTTTGAATTTGTTGAATCACCTTTTAAAAACAGTTTTTGGAAGGCTGCTCTGGTAGCAAAATCTAAAATTTTTTGTGGTTGTTCCTTTGTAGTAATCCCATAAATTAGTCCAGCCATAAAACAATCTCCTGTACCTACTTTATCTATTGTTTTCATGGTGTACAAAGTTTTACTTTTGTAAAAATGATTTTCTTGATACAAAGTAGTGAAATATTTTACGCCCTGACCTTCGCTAAATCGAAAAGTATTGGCCACGGTATGACAATTGGGATATTGGTTAAGAATCGCTTTAGATGAAATTTCTCCTTGCTCTACTAATTGTGCGTCAGTAGCATTATCTGTTACTTGTGTGCAAATTCTAATACCTAACATTTTATCAGCTGCCCAAATATTACCCATAATGACGTTTGCATATTTTGCTAATTTTGGCATAACAGCTATCGGTTCGCTACCATATTTCCACAGTTTTTCTCTAAAATTGAGATCTAAAGATATAGTAATTCCTTTGTTTGAAGCCACAATTAAAGCTTCCTCGCATATTGAAGCAACTCTTGCATTTAATGCTGGTGATATTGCAGTGAAGTGAAACCAAGTAACATCTTTAAAAATTTCATCCCAATTTAATGAGGATGAAGTTAAATCTGAGAATGAGGAATAATTTCTATCGTAAATTACTCCAGCATTTTTAACATCGGCGCCTTGATTTAAATAGTAAGAACCAATGCGCTCTCCCGATTTTACTATACTTGAAGTATCAATACCTTTCTCATTATAAAAGGAAATGATTTTATCACTTAGAAAATTGTCTGGCATAGCGGTGCAGTAACGAACTGGGATATCCCATTTGGCTAAAGCCATGGCAACATTACTTTCCGCACCACCTATATAGCTATTCAAGTCTTGCTCTTGTGGGAAATTTTCTCCCATACTATATCTCAATAGGATTTCTCCAAAACAAAGTACTTTTCCCATATATTAATTCAGCTTTTTTTAAATGATTATTTCGCTTTGATTCAACTGCGATTTTTTATTTCCTGATCGATGCGGTATAAAATTATCTACCCATCCATCCACCGTCAACATTGATCAAACTTCCGTGAATATAATTAGATGCCTCTGAACAAAGGAAAACTATCGGTCCTTTAAAATCTTCGGGTTGGCCCCAACGATTTGCAGGAATACGTTCTAATATTGAAGTGCTTCTCGCTTCGTCATCTCGCAATGCTTGCGTATTGTCTGTTGCAATATATCCAGGAACAATAGCATTTACATTAACTCCTTTTGAAGCCCATTCGTTAGCAAATGCTTTTGTAAGTTGCGCAACTGCACCTTTACTAGCTGCATATCCAGGAACGTTTATTCCACCTTGAAACGAAAGTAATGAAGCTGTAAATACAATTTTACCAGAGTTTCTTTTAATCATTTCTTTACCTATTTCACGAGTTAAAATGAAAGGTGCGGTTTGATTTACTGCGATTGCTTCATCCCAATATTCATCAGGATGCTCTGCCGCGGGTTTACGTAATATAGTACCTGCATTATTTATTAAAATATCAATATTTGGATGATCTTCTTTCACTTTTTGGATAAATTCTGTAAGCGAATCACGTTTTGAAAAGTCACATTGATAAGAATAAAATTTTCTACCCGTTGCTTCTATTTCTTTTTGTACTTCGCTACCTGATGGTTCTAGATTTGCTGAAACACCTATAATGTCAGCACCAGCTTCTGCAAGAGCGATTGCCATTGCTTTACCTATACCTCTTTTACAACCGGTTACAAGAGCTAATTTTCCATTTAATTGAAACATATTGAGAGTATTCATTGTTGCGTATTTAATTGTTTATTTAACCGTTACTATTAACGGACTTTTTATTTCTTTTGAAAAGCGATTGATGTGGTCAAACCATTGTACAGAATTAGTTATAATTCCTGCTTTGTTCCAAGCACCTCCTACATAATAAATGATAGGCTCATTACTTTTCACCTCAGTTTTTGCTAAAATTTGTTCTTTGTCTATCACTATACTGCTAACAGGAGTAGTTAGTACCACGGCAACACCAGTTATTCCATCTTCACCATGTTGAGGTTCCCAATATCCCATGATACCATCTTGCTCGTTCAAAGACATGATTCCTGCTTCTGGTCGTTTGATTATTCCTGCCACTACCGGTAGTGATTTACCGTTTTCATAGGTGTACACATTTTCTAATTTATAAAATTGTGAACCAGCATCGATTGAGATTGTTTTAGTAGCTTTTACTTTTAATCCATCGACATCCCAAGTATCATAACCCAAGATAAAAGTAGAGCGTAAAGGTCCATTATCCATCATTTTCCAATGGTGATAGTTTCCAGAATATCGCACACTGTCTTTTACATACGGAGCCATATTACCTGCGCCAAGAGTGAAGCCAACATGATAATAATCTAATCCGTCTCCGCTGTCTTTATGATAATCTTCCGACTTATAGCGCTTATTCAAGATCATTTTATCAGTTCTTTTAACCCAAATGTCTAACCCAAATGCGTCACCTTTAGTTCCCTCAAGCGCTTTACCGTATGCGCGATATGCTAATTTATCGTTTTCCCAGGCGAAATCATCGAATCTCTCTGGTACATAACGAGCAAATGTCTTTACAGCAAAAACTTGCGGTTTTCCTTTTTGAACTGATAACTTTAAGTTGGATTTTGCCTTAACATCTACTTGAACTAATAAATTTTGAATTGCTGGAAAACCTTTGTGTTCTAGTTGAAAAGGAACTTGCTTTTTTGTAACAGTATTAATTACAACAAAGTTTGTCGTGTCGATTTGTGGATACTGAGATAAAATCGAATTCCAATTAATTGCTACAACTGCTTCTTTACGTTCTAAAACTGTATTATTCGCAATACTAATGTTAGCTTTATTCTGAGCTAAGATTGCAAATGGTATTAGAAAGAAGGTTAGAAAAAAATTCTTTTGTATTTTCATATCTTGTTATTTTTTTGAATATTAATACTCATTAGGATTACTTTCATTTCCGCTAATTTTTTGTTTTGGCGCTATCTTTTCAAGCTTTGCAAATAATGGAATACAGAATTGACAAAGAGTAAAGTAGAATTTATTTTAGTTCTGTGATACTGCAGTGATCCATATCACCATAGTCTAAGTTTTCACCAGCCATTCCCCAAATAAAGCTATAGTTAGAAGTACCAGCTCCTGAATGTATAGACCAGTTTGGTGAAATCACAGCTTGCTCGTTTTGCATCCAAATATGTCTGGTTTCTTGTGGCTGACCCATAAAGTGACAAACACTTTGATTTTCTGGAACTTCAAAGTAAAAATAAGCTTCCATTCGTCTATCGTGTGTATGTGCTGGCATAGTATTCCAAACGCTTCCTGCCTTTAGTTCAGTCATTCCCATTTGCACTTGGCATGTTTGAACTACGCTATTCACAATTAGTTTGTTTATAATTCTATGATTTGCAGTTTCCATCGATCCTAGTTCAACTATCTCAGCGTCTGCTTTAGTTATTTTTTTAGAAGGGTAGGCGTGATGTGCTGGAGCAGAGTTCAAATAGAATTTAGCTGGATTATTTCCATCCACTGATTCAAAATGTACTTCTTTAATTCCTTTTCCTAAATACAAAGCTTCTTTATAGTCAATCTCATATTGCTCTCCATCTGCAGTGACAATTCCTTTAGCACCAACATTGATAATTCCAAGCTCTCTTCTTTCTAGGAAATAATTTGCTTTAATATTATCTGGATTTGGTATAGCCAATTTTTGTGTTGTTGGCATTGCACCACCCACAATATATCTATCGAAATGTGATAGCGTCAAGTTAACTTGATCAGCTATAAATAAGTTTTCAATTAAAAAATTAGATCGCAAAGTAGCCGTGTCCATTTGTTTTGCTTCATTCGGGCTTATTGTATAACGACTTTCGAAATTTGAGTTCATTTTATTTATGTTTTATTCTTAATTAATTTATTTTTAATTTTTTGCTACACTTTAGATCGAAGCTATTTTCGCTTCATATTAAATTTAGGTAGACATTCTTCTTACTAATTGTACAGGTGTGGTAGTGATATCCGTTTCTACAGCTGTATCAATATTGTCTGCTTTTTCACGTAATTTTTTCAATAGCTCTTCAACTACTTTGGTTCCAACCAAATTTGGAAACTGCTCAATCGTTGTAACTGAAGGTCTAACAATTTCTGTTCGAGAATCATTAGAATATCCTACAATTTTTAAATCTTCAGGAACAGCAATATTGTGTTCTCTAGCGTATTCTATAGCTGCAATTGCGCTTGTATCATTTGCTGTAAAAATGGCATCTGGTTTATTATCTCCTTCAAACATTATTTCCATCGCTTTTCTAGCATTGTCGTGTGTAAGTTCTTGATGAAAAATAAGTTCTTCGTCAATTTCAATATTATATTGTGCGCAAGCTTTTTTATAACCTGCTAAGCGATCGATGTACAAGTTAGAACTTATAGGTCCAGAAATATGTGCTACTTTCTTGCAACCTAATTCTAAAAGATGCTTTGTTGCTAGATAGCCTCCTCTAAAATCATCTCCTTTAATAATTGTTGCATTGTAAGGATGAGTAGGAACTCTATCATAAAATATTAATGGAATATTATTGTTTACAAAAACATCAAAATGACTAAAATCTTCAGTTTGAAGCGTGCAGGCAACAATTAAAGCGTCAACGCGTGACGAGAACATTGTTGATGCAAGTTCTTTTTCAATAGCTAAGGAGTCGTTCGACTGACAAATAATTAAATTATATCCATGTTTGTACAATTCGTTTTGTATTGTAGTTATCGCTGCAGCATGAAAAAACATCGAAATTCTAGGTACCATCAAACCTATCGTATTCGTTTTGTTATTGCGTAGACTAGAAGCCATTATATTTCTTCGATAGCCTAGTTTTTCGGCCATATCGGTTACACGTTTTCTAGTTTCTGCTTTAACATAAGCACCATTGTTTAGTGCTCTAGATATTGTAGCGGGTGATAATTTTAAAGCCAATGCGATATCAAGTATGGTGTTGTCTTGATGTTTTTCCTTTTTTGACATGATATTTTTGCAATTGATTAATTATTGATAGTATTTATTCTTTTTGCTATGCGATTTTTATACTGCATAAAACTTGAATAGCGCTACCAAAATTAAGTGTTTTTAAACAAAATATTTTACTCCACTTTGAAACCATCTCCTGTTTCTCGCAGATAATTTTTTAACACCGGAGTTAATTTCTTAACCATCGGGTGATCAATTGAATATATATTATTCATTTCAAAAGGGTCTGCTTTTAAATCAAACAACACAAGTTCATTTTTTCCTTTTTTCTTTACGTAAGCTAATTTATAATCCTCTGTACGAACACCTCTAAAACCAGTATTAATATCTACATTGTCACTTATTATAGCTCCCATTATAAATTGCTCGGTAGGGGTTTTTCCTTTTCCGTTACGATAATAATCTGCATAACTTTTTCCATCAATATCCTTAGGTATCTGATTTTTAATTCCCATCAAATCTAATAGAGTAGGATAGATGTCAGGAATACTTCCTAAGAATTTATTATCTGTTCGCGGCTGGATATGTCCTGTCCAATTTACAATAAAAGGAATTCGTAAAGACTCCTCATAAATATTATTTTTTGAAACTTCAGAATGTTTTCCTAAACAGTTTCCGTGATCAGCCATTATCAGTACGATTGTGTTTTCGTCTAATTTTTGATCTTTTAAACCTTGTAATATTCTCCCTATTTGTTCGTCAACCCCAGTAATATTTGCATAATAGTATTTAATATCATGTCTATATTGATCACCACCTTTTGTTCCAGCGGCAGGAATGTTTTCATCTTTAATTAGATCTTCTAAAGGAATATCTTTGTACATATTATAATAATTCTCAGGAACTGTCTCATATTCAGAATGTGGTGGATTCATTGAAACCACTAATGAAAAAGGAGCATCTGCCTTGCGAACTTTTCCACTTTCATTTTTCATAAAAGCGATTGCTTTATCGGCTTCATGTATAGGTCCCCACTGATCAACATAATGAAAATCATCTCTTTTAGCATCAGTATCCCAATACATTGGTCTATTATGAACGTCATAAGTACCATATGAATACCAGTAATCAAAACCGTGACGTTTGTCAGGTGAAGTCCACTCATTCCATGCAACGGGTCCTATGTTATTAGATGTCGGGATAAAAGGCTCATAAGGTGAATCTAAATGCCATTTTCCAATGTAACCGTTAGAGTATCCATTCTGTTTTAAAATATCTGACCAAGTAACTGCATTTTTATCTAATTCGATTCCAAAAGGTGCTGATGATGAATTCACATTGCTATACACTTTGTTTTTTACTGGCCATTGACCCGTCATCAGCATCGCTCGAGCAGGTGAGCAAACAGGATAATTACTGACCATTTGCTCTATTACTAAACTCTCTTTAGCATATTTATCTAAGTGCGGAGTCATAACAGGCTCTTTACCTTCATATCCAGTGGCTTGTGCTCTCCACTGATCAACAAGTATTATCAAGAGGTTGGGTTGTTTTTTATCTGCTATCTTTTTCTGCGTTGTGCATGAAAAGTTAATTGAAGTGACAAAAACTAAAATGAATATTTTAAAATAAATAAACTGCTTTCTATTTTTCATAATCTTTACTTCTTACTTTAGATCTAAAAACCATTTAGGTAATTTCTTTAATCGTAATTTTAATTGCGCTTCGTATAATGATTTTGGCTCGACAGTTTTATCTAACGATTCTCCTTGTCCTAATTGCTCTTGTATGAATGTAGTCCCTGCACTTGTAAAACCTACTATAACAGGATTGGGAATCTTCCACCATTTAAATCTTCTAGAATCAGGCCAAAATTCAAAATCTTTCTCTGCTGCATTAGTTTGTTTGTAATTCCACATCACTAGACCTTGCATGTGGTTAGGCATGTTTTCTAAAGCTCCACCACCGCGACCATTCATTAATCCTCCCTCAACATTATCTAATAATGTATTTCTAGGTTGGCTTGCATGCGACTCAAAACTAGTCGTTGCAGGATACGTGCTTTTCCATATTACAGTATTCATAGCACCGTGCGAAGAACCAAAAGAATGCCATTGCGAAGCTAAATCTGTGCAGTTTGCAATAAGCACATTTGTAGCACCATTCGAACAAATTGCCTCATGTCCAGCATTTCCATCAATGACACAACTTATAACTGATACATTAGCACTTTGCGTAACAATTGCTGCAACACTGCAATCAGTAAATCGGCAATTTTTTAACCAAGAATTTGTACTGCGTGAGATGCGTAACATTGTAAAACCACTGTCATCTTTCCATGAGCGGTGGTGAACAAATTTATCTTGCCAGTTACCAACAAACGCTAAATCTTCTATTCCCACTTCTTCACTATTTGCAAACTTCAGTACTTCCCATTTATATTTTGGATCGATGTTGTAAGTGATAGGAGTAACGAGAGTAAGAGCATTATTTTCTACTTTTTGAATTTGATGGTAAACTTTTACATCAATTCCTTTATTATAGAGATAGGTCCATTCTGGTTCAACTTTATAACTTTTTAATTCGGCTGCAGCCAATTCTTTACTGTTATCTAATAATTTTAATATTATCCAGTCACCAGCTTTTAAATTAGCAGTAGTGTTTACTGAAATTAATCTAGAACCAACAACAGCTGAAGTAGTTACTTCGCCAATTTTTTTATCGTTACCGCCGCTACCAAAAATAAAGATTGGTGGAACAGTCCACATTTTAGCGGGATCAGCAGGTGGAAGTGGATTTTTCATATACAATTCTGTTCCATCTTTTCCAGAACCGCTACCTCTAAAAATAATTTTACTACTTTTTGAAATAATAGAATTAGTGGCATCATTGTCTTCATTTACTAAGAAACGTCCTTTAGGAAAAAATACTACTCCAGAACCGTTTTTATTAGCAGCATCTATCGTTTTCTGAATTGCTATTTTATCTGAAACATCATCATTAGGTATTGCTCCATAATCAACCACATTAAAAATCTTATAAGTGTTTATTGAAGGAATATCTTGCTCACCATTATGATAACCCACATAAGAGAAATCGGGTAGGGTAGTCTTATCTTTTTTATATGCGTCGAATACTTTCGATTGCGTTTGTCCCGAAACCGATCCAACAATCAATAGTGACAAAATCAAGCTGATTTTCGTAATTTTATGTTTTATTAGATTAGTGGATTTCATAGTTTTTATTTTAGACAAGGCAACAAATTATATTTTAAATCTTATTTTAGTATTACTTTAAATACATAAACAGGAATAGTATTAGTCATTATTTTCGGCATTTTTATCTGTAATGCATCATTAGACTGTTTCCAATCTAGTTTTGATTTTGAACCAAGTAAATGCACTGACTTCACTTTGTACTTATCTTTAGTCATTGATTTTACATTGACAACAGCATCAGTCCAACTTCGAGCAATTACATATACTGCCTTGCCTTTTGAAGTAAAGTAAATGTCTGGTAAAATTGTTTTTGAAGTTGTATCAGAATCAGAATCGTGAACCATCGCTCCAGCTAATGTTTTAGATGATACTTGCTCAGCAGTCAAAGTCCATGGCTTAGTGTCATAAATTGCTTCACTATTTGTTTTCATCCATTTCCCTACTGAAGCTAATCTTTCTACCGCTTCTGGTGGAAAAGTTCCATCTCCTTTTGGTCCAATGTTTAACAATAAATTACCACCTTTACTTACAATTTCAACTAATTGTCTCACTAATAATTCAGGTGATTTCCATTCGTTATCGTGGCGATTGAAAGCCCAACCTCTACTCATTGTTATACAAGCTTCCCAAGGTTTTGGATTTGCATCTTTAGAAATTTGCTGTTCAGAAACATAATAGTCGCCTAAACCATTTCCGATACGATTGTTAACAATACAATCAGGTTGCAAGGTTTTGATCATTTGTAATAATTCCTCACTTTGAGCTTTAGTGATAAGCTCTGGAGTATCAAACCACAATACAGCAACTGGTCCGTATTGCGTTAATAATTCTCTAATTTGTGGTTTAACTTTTCGTTCAAAATATTTGGCGATATCTTTAATATCCTCATTTGGGAAATCAGCTAAGTTGCTTCGTCCTCCTTTGGTAGGCCAATTAGTTGGAACATCTGGATCTTCCCAGTCACGACCTAAGGAGTAATAGAAACCTAATTTCATTCCGTTTTTCTTACACGCTTCAGCTAACTCTTTTACCGGATCTCTTTTGAAAGGTGTTTTAGTAACGATGTTGTAATCGCTGCTGGGCGAGTTATACATGGCAAAGCCGTCGTGGTGTTTAGTAGTCAGTACCATGTACTTCATACCGGCGTCTTTTGCCATAGTAACCCATTGTTCAGCATTAAATAGCATTGGATTAAAGTCACTAGCTAGAGTGCTATATTCTTTTATCGAAAGTTTCTCATAAATCATAAAATGCTCATTCCCTTTGTATCTATGTCCGTTCCAATCTCCCGCCGCCTGCGAGTATAAGCCCCAATGCAGAAACATTCCAAATTTTGAATCGCTCCACCATTCTAATGAATTTGATGGTTTTTCAATCTTTTTTTGGGCAACTAGACTTAGAGTTACAAAAGAAAAAATTATAATAAGATGAAATCTTTTCATTATTTATTTGATAAAAATAGTAATTGGAAATTTTAAAATTAAAGTGTTAACTCTCCTAAATACTTAAGCGTTTATAAGTACCACTGTTTGTATCTCAATAATGCTTCAGCAAAATAATAGTCAGCATATGTTAATGGTACGTCGATTTCATTATTATGAGGAATTGATCCCACACTATGCATTAAAAGATATCCTCCGTTAGTTCCTAATTTAGCTCTGTATTTGTCACTTGATAATGCAACTAACATTGTTTTAGCAGCTGAAACATATTTTTCCTTTTCCTTTCCAGTTGTGTATTGACCTAATTCTAATAATGAAGAAGCAAATACTGAACCAGCAGAAACATCTCTTAAAGCATTAGGTATTTCTGGAGCATCAAAATCCCAGTATGGAATTTTATCAGCAGGTAAATTCGGATGATTTAATATAAATTCAGCGATTCCTTTAGCTTGCTTTAAGTAAGCAGGATCTTTTGTAAAGCGATACATCATTGTGTAACCATATAATGCCCAACCTTGACCGCGGCTCCAAGCACTTTCGTCAGAGAAACCTTGTGCTGTAACTTTTTTTCTAACTTCTCCGTTCGTTAGATCGTAATCTAAAACGTGATAGCTGCTGTAATCAGGTCTAAAGTGATTTTTGATTGTAGTATTAGAGTGCGTTCTTGCAATATCAGCAAAACTTTTATCAGTGCTATTTTGGCTTGCCCATTCTAGCATTTCTAAATTCATCATGTTATCAATAATTACCGGTCCTACAAATCCTTTTTGGCGTAAAGCACCTTCTGATATTTCCCAAGATTGTATCACCTTAGCATCTGGACGGTATCTTGTAGCTAATGATTTAGCAGATTGTAGTATTACATCCTTATACTCTTTTTTATTTTCTAAGCGGTATGCGTTACCAAAACTACAATACATCATAAAACCTAAATCGTGATTTTCAGTAAAATATTTAACAGGTTCTAAAACAGTTAATTTCTGATTTGCTGCTGCTAATAATGTAGGGTTTTTTGTGTACTCGTAAATGTAAAGTAGTGTTCCAGGATAGAAACCGCTACACCACCAGTACGCATCACTATTAATATTTTTATTGTCTTTAAACGTTTTAGGTAAAGAATCCTTCGGAGTATTTTTGATTAAATATTGATACTGCTTTTCAGCAAACGCAAAATTTTCATCGATAAGCGCCTTCATTTCTTGTTTGTCATTATCTTTTGATGCACCGCAGCTATTTAGAACAATTGCAATGAGTAGGAATTTAATGATTTTCATAATGATTAGAATTTTAGTTGACTTCTTGTAAGAGTGAATAACATTTAATAAAATGCTTTATGACAGTAAAGCGTGATAAAAATGAATGTGTTTAAAAAATAAATGCTTTTTAAAAATTGAGCACAATCTATATTATGTTGTTTTAAAAAACAAAATTTAGATTGCGCTCAATTAGATAACTTATTATGATTGACTAATTAGTCACTTTTTATTACCAACCTGGATTCTGAGTAATTTCTTTATTAGAAGCGATTTCTCTTGAAGGTATAGGATACAATAAGTGTTTTGCTTCAACGTTAAGTCCACCAAAACCACCGTATTGTTGGTTTCCAAGTGTTGGAGCAGTTGACATTTCTGCACCTACTGAATTCATTGTTTGTACAAATTTACCCCAACGAATCAAATCTGATTTACGAGTTCCCTCAAAACATAGTTCACGCATACGTTCATCTTCAATTGCCGATTGAAAAGCACCTTTAGATAAACCAGCTGGTAAATCAGCCACTGCACTTACTGTATTGATAGCAAGTCCATATCCTCTACGTCTTACTTGGTTTACAGCATTGTAAGCTGCAACTGTTGGTCCGTTTACTTGATTTTCAGATTCAGCCATCATTAATAAAACATCAGCATATCTTAACACAGGAAAATTGTTTGGATTATGATTTTTTTCCTTTGGCAAAAGCGCTTCATATTCTCTTCTCCATTTACCACAGTCTCTACCGTAAGGAAATTCAGAAGCTCTTGCTCCAGCTAATTTATTTATAGGATTTTTAGCTCCAGTTGTATTATTAAACGTATAGGTAGTAAGTACCCAGTCGCGTCTTAAATCTCCATCACCATATTTATTAAACAATCTTCCAGTTCCTCTGATGAAACCATAACTGTAACCAATTTGGTTGAAAAGTGCAGCTCCTGTAAAAGTAATACCGTTAGTGTTTCCTAAACGACCAGTTTCAACATATCCATCACCACGATTTCCTTTAAAATCAATCTCCCACATAGATTCTTTTACATCGTAAATATCTTGTACATGATTGATAAATATCTGGCGGTACGCATTATTTGCGGTACTTCCACCATTAGAAGGATTGAAAGTGTTGTATTTTGGGTCTGGGTTAGCAGTAACATTCAAAGCATGTTCTCCTGAATCCATAACCTTTTTAGACCATGCTAAAGCATCTTTATACTTTGCAGTGTCATTTAAAGGAAAGCCTGCCATAGTCAAACATACTCTTGAAAGAATTCCTTGAACTACTGTTTTAGAAACACGACTAGAATACCCGTATGCACTAGAACTTCCAACTTTAGCTTCTGCCTCGGTCATATCTTTCAATATTTGAGCATAAATTTCAGCTACTGGTGTTGCTGGCTGTTGTGTTCCATTAGGAGTTGTTGTTGGAGATGTTTTCATTGGTACAGCACCAAAACCTTTAACTAGCATAAAATGATAATATCCTCTTAGAAATAATGCTTCTCCTAGTATAACTTGGCGTTTTCCTTCATCCATCGCGGGAAGATTGATGTTTGCAATTAAATCATTTGCTCTATTAAGTCCGTCATAAAGCGTGTTCCACATGTTAGAAATAGTAGGATCTGTTGGGTTAAAAACGTAAACCATTGGTTCTGTTTTTTGACCACTTCTTGCATAGAAACCTTCGTCAGTACACGCTTCTAATTTTGTATACAAAGATTCTCCATAAAGTGATGCTGATCCTAATGGATCGTAAACACCAGCTAAACCTTGCGTTAATCCTTCCTCATTTGTAAAATATTGAGATTGAGCAATTTTATCAATTGGCTTCGTATTTAAAAAATCTTCACAAGAGCTCGACAGTACGGCTACTAATGCTAGTGTTATATATATTTTTTTCATTTGTAAATGATTTAATGTTATTAAAATGAAATGTTTGTTCCAAAAACAATTGTGCGTGCACGTGGGTAAGATGAGAAATCAAATCCTGATGTTAGTGCAGAATTATAACTATTTACCTCTGGATCTGATCCTGAATATTTAGTCCATGTAATTAAGTTTTGTCCTGAAACATAAAATCTCATTGATTTAAGACGAAGTCTTTTAGTAAATTCTGACTCAAAGTTGTACCCTAGAGATACCGTTTTTAAACGTAAGAATGAACCATCTTCAACAATTGCAGATGAATAACCTCCAATTGCACCAGTATATCCTCTTGCACGTGGAATATCTGAAGTTGGATTGTCAGCAGACCAACGATCATTGTAGCTTGCATACTGATTTAAGTATCCTTGATTTCTTGAGTTACCTTCAAAAATAAGTTTGTTTGCATTCAAGATATCATTACCATAAGACCATTGTAGGAATACATTCAAATCAAAACCTTTGTAAGTGAAGTTGTTGCTAAATCCACCTGTGTGAATTGGCTGTCCTCTACCTATAATTGTGTAATCACTTGTAGTAATAGCTAAATCGCCATTTTGATCTTTGTATTTAGCATCTCCCGGTTGGATTGCTCCTCTAGCATTTCCATTAGCGGCAACATCTGGTTTTAAAGTGTAAACATTTGTTGTAGTGTTTAAATTAAAATCTTCATACTTATACGTTCCTAATGATTCGTAACCGTACATTAAACCTAATGGATCTCCCACTCTTGTAATATAAGCAGTTGTATTTCTCCAGCTCTGATCCCAAGGAATAGATCTTTGAATTGCACTTCCATCGTCACCTAATGCAACAACTTTATTTTTGTTAAAAGAAATGTTAGCGCTAGATGTCCAAGAGAAATCTTTTGTTTGGATATTTTTTGTCGTAAGGCTTAATTCCAAACCTTTGTTTTCTACACTTCCAACATTTTTTGTTGCTGTTCCAAATCCAGAAGAAGGAGCTAGTTGTGTTTGTAGCAATAAATCTTTAGTCAACTTTTTATATACATCTGCTGAAAAAGTAATACGTTGTTTGAAAAAACCAATATCTAGTCCAGCATCTACCTGCTCAGTAGATTCCCATTTTAATTCAGAGTTACCAAGATTAGTAGCAACAACTCCTGCTACGTAAGCGTTGTTAAAAACATAGCTAGATCCAATTGGATTGAAGTATCTTGTTAGATAATCAAAATTTCCAACTCTGTTATTTCCTGTTACACCATAACTAACGCGCAATTTACCTTCTGATAAAACTGTGCTCTTTTTAAGGAATTTTTCATTTTTGAAAGTCCATGCAGCTGCTCCTGAAGGAAAATAACCCCAGTGATTTTTAGAAGGAAATTTAGAAGATCCATCTGCTCTAAATGAAGCAGTTAATTGATATCTTGAATCGTAATTATAATTAACTCTTCCTAAGAATGAAGACATAGTCCAAACTGAAGCTGTTGAATCTACCCTTTGTTGAACACCTTGGCTTAATCCACCCAATCCTAGGTCTTCATTAGGTAATCTTGAAGCGGCAACACCATCTGTCCATATATCAAATTTTTGAGCAGTAAATCCACCTAAAACATCAATCTTAGCTTTTTTAGATATTTTTTTATTCCATGTTAATGTGTTTTCATTCAACCAGTTGCTTGAACTAATGTTGTTGATGCTTCCTCTTGGTCCACCGTTTGAACCAGCTGGATTACCGTATTGAGTTTGTGAATTATCAAAACTGTTTTGAGTAGCACGATTTTCAGTAATACCAAAAGTAGTTCTCAATTTTAAATCTTTAGTAATCAAATATTCAACGTATGAATTTGCGCTAAAGTTTTTAGTGTTATTGACACGATATGTGTTTTGAAGGTTTATTACAGGGTTTACTCTGTAATCATTTAATGGATCAATATCCGGATCTATAAATGAATCTTCTTGAGAAGGATCTGTAAGAACTGGTCTTGCTCCCCAAACTGCTACCATCACATTTGATGTTGAACTACCAGATTCAGAAACTACTGGATTTAAACCAGATTGTCTCAAGTAGCTGTAATTTGCATTAACTCCTACTTTTAATTTTTCAGTAATCTTGTAATCAAGTACAGTTCTACCTTGATATCTTTTGTAATTAGAATTTAATAAAATTCCGTCTTGGTCGATTGTCGAACCAGAAAAAACATATTTCAATTTCTTAGTTCCTCCAGATACAGAAAGATTGTTGTTTGTAACCACAGCAACACGTTGTGTCTTGTCTTGCCAATCAATTCCTTTTTCCGTTTTGTAGTAATCTAATGTTTTTCCACCAGCAAGATAAATTTCAGTTGGAGTACGTGGTGTTCCAGTTGCACCAGGCGTAAGTTCTAATTGATATTTTACAAATTCATAAGGATTCATTAAAGCAATAGGATTAATGTTTTCTTGAACACCTGTAGAGCTAGAGAAAGAAAAAACAGGTTTACCTTCTTTACCTTTTTTAGTAGTAATCACGATTACACCATTTGCTCCCCTTGCACCGTAGATCGCTGTAGCTGAGGCATCTTTTAAGATATCGATAGAAGCAATATCTGCAGGGTTAATAGTATTGTTGTTTTGATCTTCAAGTAAGAATCCATCAACAACATACAAAGGACTACTAGATTGAGTAACAGAGTTATTTCCTCTAATAACGATGTTAACACCAGAACCTGGTCTACCATCTGATGATGTTACTTGAACTCCTGCAACACGTCCCGCTAAAGCTTCGTCAAATGAACGAACAGGAGCTTTGTTAAGATCAGCTACCGATACAGTAGCAACTGCACCTGTTAAATCTTTTCTTTTTGAAGTTCCGTATCCAATAACAACGACCTCATCAAGGTCACTCATTTTTGAATTTAGGCTTACGTTTATAACTGATTTAGTTCCAACAGTCATTGTAGTGGTTTCAAAACCAACATACGAAAAAACCAATTGGTCTTTTGCTGTAGCACTAATTCTAAACTCACCTTTAGCATCAGTTTGTGTAGCAGTTTTTGACCCTTTAATAGAAACTGTAACTCCTGGAAGTGTTTCTCTTTGATCATCGGTAACTACACCCGAAATCGTTTTACTCTGCGCCTGAGCGTAAGCTGGAGCGAGTGATAGAAGAACGCCAATAATAAAGCATTTAAAAACACTTATGGTAGATTGACTTTTCAATTTTGAATTTTTTTTCATAAACATCTCAAATTGGTTTTGGCTTAATAATACACAATGTTATGAAAACGTTTTCAGAACACCAAATTAAAATTATAAAAATTGGTAAATAGTCTGATATTTATATGAATACTCTTTTTTTTCTGACAATTTTGAGTATTATTGATTATGAATATAGTTATAAATTACACATATTGTTTTTATTATTCAATAGTACTGTTTTTGTAGTTCTGGCATTACTTTTCATAATCATCAATTTTTTCTGAAAAAATAGCATAAAAATAATATCCTTTTCATTTTTTATTCAGCTCACTAAATCAAAAAATATTATGATTTTATTAAGAAATTAAAATATCTCTGAATATTTGATATTGTTATAGGTAATTCTGTGTGTTTAAATGGTGAAAAAACATATTATTGACAGGATCGTAATTGTTTCAAATTGTACTTTATAATTCGTCAGCTCAGAATAAATTACAGCATAACATTTATAGTTATGTCACTAAGTATTTATAATTATTAAAAGGCATTTATTGTTTTTAAAGATTTTGAACTATTGCATTTTTAATTAAAATTTCGAATACTAAAAATATTCTTGAAAGATAAATATTGACTGTTGGTAAATACACTACTAATAAGATTGAAAACTATATTCTCAAAAATCGTATGTAAAGTAAAAACCCACAATTTGAAATAGAAATAAAAAAAACTCTTCAAACAATTGTTTAAAATTGATTTGAAGAGTTTAGTTTATTAAGTATGGCCTTTAGTATTTTATTTACGAGTTTCTTTTTTAAGCAGTGCGGCTAACTCTTTAACTTTTTTTGGATATTTTTTAGCTAGATTATTATTTTCACTTAAATCTGTACTTAAATTATAAAGTTGAGGAACAGATGAATTACCCGTTTCAATGTCAATTAATTTATCGTACGGAATACCGTCGTTTGCAGGTATGAATTTCCAGTTTTCTTTTATGATAGCTAATGTTCCACCTAATCCTAGAACATTACCACCTTGCTCAATTAGTACGCTTCTTCCTTTATCTGATTTGCCAAGGAACGCATCTAAGGTATTCTCGCTATCAGGCGCTTCTCCTATAGGAATGGATTGATTTAATAAACTAGAAAAAGAAGCTAATAAATCCATTTGACTTATCATCGCTGATGAAATTCTTGGTTGAACAATTTTAGGCCAAGTCAATATAAAAGGTATTCTCGTTCCTGCTTCTAAAACACTGTATTTTCCACCGCGTAATACTCCGTTTGGCGTATGTCCATTTAATTGTGTCACTGCTTCATCTTGATATCCATCATCCAGTACTGGGCCATTATCGCTTGAAAAAATCACCATTGTATTATCTGAAATACCAGAATATTCTAGTTGCTTCATAATTTCACCTACGGTCCAGTCGAGTTGAAGTATAGCATCACCTCGTAAACCTAAACCACTTTTACCTTTAAACATTGTTGCTGGCATGCGAGGTACATGAGGTTCTGTAAGGGTAAAATACAAAAAGAAGGGGTTTTCGCGATTTTCTTCGATGTAACTTTTGGCTTTAGCCAAAAATGTAGTTGAGACTTCCTCATCAACCCATCTTGCTTTATGTCCTCCGCTCATATAGCCAATTCTCCCAATTCCGTTTACTATTGTGTTTTCATGTCCTTGACCAGGTGAAGATTTCAATTTTAATAATTCTGGATGCTCTTTCCCTGTTGGATCATTTCCTACCTTGTTGTTGTAATCAACCTGAATGGGATCGCTTAAATCCAAAGCAACAACACTATGGTTTTCCATGAAAACTGTAGGTACACGGTCAGCAGTAGCTGGAAATATGAAAGAGTAATCAAATCCAACTTCATTAGGACCTGGTTTTATTTCAGCATTCCAATTTTTTGCGACTTGATCTCCCAAACCTAAATGCCATTTTCCCACAATAGCCGTTTTATAGCCAGCTTGTTTGAATAATTTTGGCAAACTCATTTTATCTGTTGGTATAATCAAAGCTGCATCTCCTGGTAAAATTCCAGTGCCTGATTGTCGCCATGGATATTCTCCAGTCAAAAGCGCGTAGCGAGATGGAGTGCAGGTAGCCGAAGTAGAGTGCGCGTTAGTAAAACGTACTCCTTGACTCGCCAATTTATCAAGATATGGTGTTGCGATTTTTGTTGCACCATAAGAGCTTAAATCACCGTATCCAAGATCATCTGCATAAATAAATATTACATTCGGTTTTTGTATGTAGCTATCGCTCTTGGATGTTTGGGCGCATAGACTAAAGGTTAGTAAGGACAAACAGCTTACAAATACTTGTTTTATCATTTTGAGTTGGATTTGGATAAAAAGAGATAAATTATTTTAAAAATTAAATATAAAAAAAAACTTGTAGATAACAAAACAATATGCATGCTCTGCTATCTACAAGAACTGTCTAAATGTTCGAACAAACTTTAAACAGATTTTTTTTGTTCGTTAGTAATTATTGATTCCACCAAACCTTAGTGCTCGTTTTATCTGCTCCACCTAATTTTGAAATACCAGATGCTAATCCTTGTGGATTCACTGCTGCTTCAATAGGAGGATAGGTAGTTCTTCTCACACTTGCAGGATTTGAAGCGGGAGAATCTGTGTTGTCAGAATTCAAACGAGGATATAGTTTAGGAAAACCAGTTCTTCTAAATTCAGACCAAGCTTCTGGACTGTAAGGATATAAAGCCAACCATTTTTGAGTACCTACTTGTTCGCGTTGTTGTGCAATTGTAGCTGCAAATGCAACAGGAATATTTGTCAATGCTGGTGTGCTGTTTACATCGCCTAAAGCAATAGGCAAGCTCAATCCATTTATATAGCTGCTAATTACAGCTGCATCTTTGATACCCCAACGGTCTAGTGAAGCAGTAATACCATCATTGTAGTAGCTTTGAGCAGTTCCTGCTCCCATATTCCAATTATTTAATTTTCCTTCAGCTAATAAGAAGTAGGTTTCTGAAGCAGTGAAGACGGTCCAAGGAGCCGTAAATCTATTGTCAAATCCAAAAGAGGAATTAATATTAGAATTAGCATTCACTCCATTTTGCGGAAGCGACATTTGTGCAATTGTCATTCCGTTTCTGATTCCTTTATATGCACCGCCTGATAAAGCAGGATTAAAGAATTTTTGCATACGTGGATCATTATATCCTTTTAAGATACTTTCCATTGCAGCACTCATTCTGAATTCACCCCAGTTTGAAATTTCACCTAAAGGATTAGGAGTAGTAGTTGTTGAAATCATAAATGCATTATCCAAATTAGAAATTAGCAAACCTCCTGGAGCCGCCGCCGCCGCTTCAGCTTCTGTTTTTGCCAAAGCAGGATTTTTCATTGAAATACGCATTGCAGCTCTTAGGCGTAAAGTGTTACCAAATTTTAACCATTTCTTCACGTCTCCACCGTAGATTAAATCTCCTTTTGCGAAAACTTTATTTGATGCAGATGCTGTATTTAAAACTGCAGTCGCTTCTTTCAATGTTTTGAAAAAATCATTGTAAATGTCTTCTTGACTATCGTATAAAACGACATTTTTACCGTTTCCAGCTTCAAAATAAGGTACTGCACCCCAATAATCTGTAACTGGCATAAACATGTACACTTTCCAGATTTTTGCAATTGAATTTTTGATTGGGTCTTCTAATTTTCCTCCTTGTTTAGTGTTTTCAAGAACTACGTCCATTTGGGCATTAGCCACACCGTAAAAATGATTCCATCCGCCATTCAACCAGTTTCCTACCATTTGATTTCTATCAGAAGCAAAGTTTTTTTGTGTCGTAGCAAAATATTGGCTTTGTAAGTCAGAATATAAAGCTTGAAACAATTGAAAAGGACCTCTTTTACCAAAAATACCTCCATATTGAGCCGCTGAGAAAACATATTCTAAAGAGGCGTTATTTATTTCTGAAACTTTGGTTTTATTAGTATTTAATTCTTCGAAATCCTCTGTACATGAAGTCGCAAGACTTATCATTAGTAAAAAAAGGATTGTTTTATTTGTTATTTTTTTCATAGCTATTGAGTATTAATATCGTTAGAAACTTAAGTTAAGAGTAGCGCCATAAGTACGTGTAGATGGAGCTGAGAAAGCCTCGATTCCTACAGAACTATTGGCTGTTCCAACAACTGATTCTGGATCGAATCCTTTGGCATTATTTTTAAAGAAAAATAAGTTTCTACCTGAGAAGGAAATACTTGCATTTTGGAAAAAAGTCTTTCCGAATAATTCTTTTGGAATATTGTATCCAATAACTACTTCTCTTAAACGAATGTTAGTAGCACTATATGTAAAAACTTCTCCTGCAGGTGCGTTTCTTCCACCTACTTTTGTCCAATATTGCTCTGCAGTAATGCTTTTATTATTTGCACTACCATCTGCAAACACACCATCAAAAACAAAACCATCACGTCCAGCTAATGTACCTTCAGCGACACCATCTCCATACGTATTAGCATTTGTAAATGAAGATACTACACCTCCAATACGAGCTCCAATAAGAAAACTGAAGAATACGTCTTTGTAACTAAGTTTGTTCATAATACTTCCAGTCCAATCTGGTCTTGTATTACCAAGATACACACTTTGAGCACTAGTTATAATTGGTAATCCGTTAGCATCAACTATGATTTGTCCTGTTGCATTACGAGTATATCCACGGCTATATAACTCACCGTAAGGTTTTCCTTTTATAACTTTTACAGTATTCATGAAATCACCAGCACCTAATATAAATTCATTTAAAGTTGGAGAAATTTCAATTACTTCATTTGTATTTTTCGAATAATTTACAGACATGTCCCATTTAAAATCAGATTGTTTAATGATTTTACCACCTAAAGTTAGTTCGATACCACTATTTTTAACATTACCAGCATTAATAAATTCTGATGACCATCCTGAAGCTGCTGGTAAAGTTACTGGCAATAATTGGTTTCTAGAATTACTATTAAACCAAGTAAATTCAACGTTAAGTCTATTATCAAATAAACGTAAATCTATCCCAGCTTCTTGAGAAGTTGTGATTTCTGGTTTTAAATTTGAAATGGGTAAACGTCCATCGCGATTAATAATAACACCATTTCCACCAACTGAACTTGTGTACGTTTGAGTCAAATTGTATGGATCAGCATCGTTACCAGTTTGTGCGATAGAGGCTCTAATTTTTGCAAAATTAATAAAAGAGGGCATTTTGAAAATATCAGATATAATAGTCGTGATACCTGCAGAAGAGAAAAAATAAGAATTATTTCCTTTTGGTAGGGTAGAAGACCAGTCATTACGACCTGTAAGTGTTAATGTTGCAAGGTTTTTATACCCTATGTCAGTTGTTGCATATAAAGATTGTTTTTCTCTCTCAAATAAAGATCTGTCAAAAGTTCCCGCAGCAGCATTACCAGTTGTAAAAAAGTTTTCGATTATTAAACCACCATTATCAGTAAAAGAAGAGATAATTTTGTTTTGTTGGATGTTACCACCAAAGTTTGCACTAATGTTGAAATCTTCACTTATCTTTTTGTCATAGTTAAAAAGGAAATCATTGTTAAGTTCCATTACATCTCTTTGTTCCACTCTATAATTTCCTTTTTCGGCAATAGTGTAAGTATTATTAGCCCATTTTAGCTCAACATCATCCACGTATTTATCTAAACCAGAACGAAGCGTTAAGCTTAATTCAGGAAGGATTTTATAATTTAAAGCAACAAATCCCATCATACGATTACGCTCGTTAACTGCTTTTACATTATTTTTTGTCCAATAAGGGTTACTTCCTCCATTTGAGCCTGGATTCCAGAAATTTTGACGCGTAAAACCGCCAGCATCAACATAACTGTAGTTTTTTGCGTCGTCAAGAGAAATATTTCTTGGAAGTCTTGATACATGACGATTCACGTTGTCAAATGCATCACCTGTTCTTTGACGGTTGTTAATAATTTCATTTAAATATGTCACTTTAGCATCAAGACTCAATTTTTCACCAAATTGGCTTCCAAGTCTGAAATTTAGATTGTTTCTTTTTAATGTGTTATTGTCAACAATTCCAGTTGCAGCAGTATTAGTATAAGAGAAATATACTTGTGTTTTTTCAACACCACCATTAAGTGCAATTGTATTAACTAAATTAGTTCCTGTAGTGTAAAAATCTTTAACGTTGTTTGGTTGGGCAGTAAAAGGAAGCGTTTTACCTGCGTCAGCTGGAATTACACTCCAAGTAGGGACTTGGTTTCCATCCATCTTAGGTCCCCAACTTTGCTCAGATGCTTTATTGTAAGCGCCTGAAGTTCCTTGACCATAAATATTTTGTTGTTCTTGTAATATACGTGGCGTATCTGCTTGAAATCCTACACTGTAAGAGATCCCAAGTCCTTTTCTGTTACTACCTTTTTTAGTCGTAATAATTATCGCTCCATTTGCTGCTCTACTTCCGTATAATGCAGTTGCCGACGCACCTTTTAAAACATTTATAGATTCAATGTCGTCTGAGTTGATACTTGATATACCATCACCTAAATCACGTCCCCTTGTAGCACCTGCTCCAGCACCCGATTCTGGTCCTCCTCCTGAATTGTCAATAGGAATACCGTCTACTACGTACAATGCTTGGTTGTTTCCGCTTATAGAACGGTCTCCACGAAGTGTCACTCTAGTAGAGCCACCTAGACCTGAAGAAGAACGCGAAATATCAATACCTGCTACTTTACCAGAAAGAGAATTGGCTACATTTAAGTCTCTTGCTCTTGTTAAATCTTCAACCTCTACGGTCTGTGTAGAATAGGTTAGGTTTCTTTTACTTTTTTTAATTCCTAAAGCGGTTACAACAACATCTTTAAGGCCGATAGTAGAAGTTGAAAGAACAACATTTAAAACAGCTGCGTTTCCTACGGTTACGGTTTTTGTTTCAAAACCTACAAAACTAAGGGTCAATTGATCTGTTGCCGATGCTTGGATTTTAAATTGACCATTCATGTCAGATTGAGTTCCTGTCTTCTGACCTTTTAAAACAATAGAAACACCTGGAATAGGAATTTTTTGTTCATCCGTGACTAGCCCGCTAATCACTTTGCTTTGTGCTTGTGCTTGCACTACAGTTGCTAATAAAAAAATACCAAAAATAAGCTGTTTGAAAACAAGCGAAAATTTCTGGCATTTTAGTTTTAAATCTTTTTTCATAAGTGTTTATTTGGTTTTGTATTAGTTCTATCAAAAATATAAAAACGTTTTCAGTCTGATTGATAAAAACTCTTGTTTTATTTTTTTTAATACTATTTTTATGAATAATTGAAATAAAGTATATTTTTTATGTTAAATAGCAGTTATAGTAGATATTTTTATGAAATTTAACTAATAATTAGGAGTTTTATTTTTTATAGATTTAATAAGAATTTTAATCCTATTTTTTTATAATATGAGAACGTTATTATTTTTGACAAGAATTAATATGGTTGTTGTAAAATTGCAATTTTTAGTTTTGCATTTCTTCATTAATGTATAAAAATCGCAAAATATTATATATAGAAATTACAAAGTAATCATAGCATCTTAACTCTTATCTTGGCATGGAAACGTAGTACTAAAACCACTGATCTGTATATATAAAAGCAATTTTAGTATTCTTTACTTACTTTGTTGAGATTGAATACATCTAACAGTGTAATATGTATAATTAATTAAGATAAGGTTAAGCTCTTTTTTGAGAATAATTTAAGTATCTACTTTCAAATAGAAATTAATCCCAGACTTGGTAGTAGTGTTTATCAGCGGTTAGACTATCGCGAATTTGATAGTCAACATAGTTTTAAGTCATTCATAATTGTGCCAAGTAGCTTCAATTAATGAATAACGCTAATCTTTAAATTCTCAATTATCATATGATTTTCCACTGTTCGAATTCCGAAATAGCCCTTTGTGTATGGCATTTCATCGTTTAGGTTAAAAATTACTTCTCCATCGCGTAGATATTGAATCTTATTTTTATTGGCAATTAGCGTAATATGCATTTTCTTATTTGGGATGATCATAAATTTTTGATCACTTAAGTCGTGCTCCGCTAGTAGTGGTCGATCTTTATTTCCGTCATACCTTCTAAATCTTGTTTTAGAGTTATCATGACCACCATAACCTACATAATATTGCTTTAACTCGTGATAATTTGGAAAAAAACCTTTTCTATTTTTCGAATCTTTAAAAAAATCATTTGGATTTTTAGGATCATTGGCCATCCAGAAACAATTTAAATCGGATACTCTATCATAAGGACCTTTATTGTCAATGACAGTTACATCATATTCAATTTGTATGGGAGCGTTTAATATATGTTTAAACCATATCGTACACCCTTTAGCGTCAGTAATCTCTATAACTTTATTTTTGAATTCTACTTTTCCTCCTTCTTGCTGCTCGATAATCCAATTTTCACTAGTTAAATAGCTGTCATCGAAACTCTTTGTATCAATGGACTTGCAAGCAAACAAGGAAAATGTACAGAAAACTAAAACAATTATTTTAAAAATTTTCATCATAATATAGTATCGTGTTTTTTTATAATAAAAGATTAAAAAACCAGTTAGAGGTAAAGTGCAAATTTTTATTTGACATTTTACAAATTCACTAATTATTCAAACTCCACAATCTACTAGTTTGGATTACATTTAGCACGTTTCCAAATAGATCTCTGATTTACTTTACAATGAAGTGATGTAAATCTTGTACTTTTTCACAACAAACTTGTTCCATCACCTGTTGGAATTCTCGTTTCATCAATGAAATAGTATGATTTCCACCTTCTTTACCTAAAGCTCCTACACCGTACATAAAACTACGACCCATAAATGTAAAATCAGCTCCGCTCGCCATTGCTCTCGCAATATCTGGTCCACCGCGCAATCCTGAATCTACCATGATTTTTATTTGGTCTTTATATTTTTGAGCAAGAAGAGTCATAGGTACGATTGAGGACTGGCCAGCGTCTAATTGTCTTCCGCCATGATTAGAAACAATTATACCATCAATTCCTAAAGCAATAGCTTTTTGTGTATCACTTTCACTTACTACACCTTTTATTACCAGATTACCTTTCCATTGATCTCTAATAGCGGCGATTCTATCTTCGTTTAAACGACCAGAAAAAGTAGTATCCATAAATTCACCTAATTTTTTTAAATTAAGTCCTTTTGGCATATACGCTTCCATTGTTCTAAAAGCAGGTTGGCCATGAATCAATGTTTGAATTGCCCAATCCGGTTTTGTAAAAACTTCCAAGATATTTTTTACGCTCATGCTTGGAGGCATCGCTAATCCATTACGCACATCTCTTGGTCTATAGCCAAAAGTAGGAACGTCCGCTAAAATTACAAGTACATCTGTTCCCGCGTAAGCTGCTCTGTTTAATAGATCAATTTTTACTTTTTCATCTGTTGGGTGATACAATTGAAACCACGATTTTCCTTCTGTTATCTCTGCAATTCTTTCAATACTTGATGTTGTAACAGTACTAAGGATAAATGGGACGTTGTGATCAAAAGCTGCCTTTGCTAAAATTTCTGGTGCATTAGGCCACATTAACCCCTGCAAACCCACTGGTGATATTCCAAAAGGTGCATCATAGGTTTTTCCAAATAGTTCTGTTCTCATATCAGATTTATCAAACTTTGATAAATACTGTGGTGTTAATTCTATTTTCTGAAGATCAGAACGATTTTTATCTAAATTAATGTCTTCATTGCATCCGCCATCTAAGTACTCAAAAGCAAATTTTGGCATTTTAACCTTTGCTCTTTTTCTTAAGTCGGTAACAGAAGGATATTTTGGGTTTATTTTAATTTCCATCTTGGTCTATTATTTTTTTAAATGATATATTTTTTCCATTAACATCCATTTTTCTCCTTTTTTTGCCTGCGGAATTGCCTGCTGATAGTTCCACATTAACTGCTCCCATTCTTGTACTTTTGGATTTGCTGCGTCTGATTGTGACTTCTGTTCAAAAGAAAAATTTTCTGAAACATCCATAATCATAAAAAGCCTATTTGCCACAAGATAAATTTGTAGGTCTTGAATGCCAGCATCTTTTATACTTTCGACAATTTCAGGCCATACTGACTCATGGTATTTTTTATACGCTTCAATTAAATTTGTATCATCAATTAAGTCAAGTGCAAAACAATGTCTATCTGTTATCATTATTCATAGTTTTATATCCAAAAAATGCCACAACTGCTAAGCAAATCATAGGAAGAATAAACGAAAAATTAACTTCTGGGATGTATCCAAAGATCTTTGAATCATCAAATCCCGGACCACCAATATCCAAAATATAACCTTGCAATACAGGTAGTAAAGCACCACCAACAATGGCCATTACTAACCCTGCAGAACCAATTTTAGCTTCGTCACCCATATTCTTTAATGAGATCCCGTAAATAGTAGGGAACATGATGCTCATAAAAAATGAAGTAGCTACTAAAGAGTATAAACCAAAATGACCACCAACGAATACCGTAATCATCGTTGTTGTAACACCACCGATACCAAAAAGGAATAACAATTTAGAAGGATTAGAGTTTTTCATTAAAAAAGTACCTAACCATCGACCAGATAAAAATAATATCATCGCTGCTACATTGTACCAAGTAGCTGTCAAATGTTCATTAACTGGCAACGTAGCATTCAAATTGTCTACATACTGAAATATAAATGTCCAACACATAATTTGTGCGCCAACGTAAAATATTTGAGCGAAAACACCCTTTAAATACGCACTATTTTTTGATAATTTTTTAAATGTTTCAGGTAAAGAAATCTTAGATTGCTCTTCCATTTTAGGAAATTTTATTAAAGCAACTGCTGCCATAATAATCAAAACTAAAACGCCTAATGCAATATAAGGAATACTGATTACGCTCAAATCATTTTCACGAACTGCAGCAATTTCTGCACTCGACAAGGCTTGGTACGTTTCCTTTGTGAAAGCATTTGATCGTAAAGCATCAATAATAAATACTTGTGCGATAATCATTCCTGTTAAAGAACCTAGCGGATTAAATGCTTGTGCGAGATTTAACCTTTGAGTTGCAGTTTCTTTAGTTCCTAATGCTAAGATTAATGGGTTTGATGTTGTCTCTAAAAATGCCAAACCACACGTCATTACCCAAAGTGAAATTAAAAAATAAGTGAAAGTCTCGTATTCTGCGGCGGGATAAAAAAGAAAAGCTCCAATTGCATATAAAGACAAGCCTACTATTATTCCTGATTTATAATTGTATTTTCTAATGAATAGGGCAGCGGGTAGTGCCATAAAAAAGTACCCAAAATAAAATGCAAATTGCACCAATGAAGCTTCCATATTAGAAAGTTCAGGCATCACTTTTTTAAATGCAGATACCATAGGATTCGTCAAATCATTGGCAATCCCCCATAGCGCAAACAAAGAGGTAATTAGTATAAAAGGAACCAAAACATTTCTGGCAACTATAGGTTGTTTTATAATTTTTTCTATCATTGGATTGCACGATCTAAATGAGTATAGCCACCATCAACAAACAATAATTGTCCAGTGGTGTGACTGGATATTTCTGAAAGTAAAAATGCAACAGTATTAGCAATTTCAGTATCAGTTGTCATTCGATGTCCTAACGGAATATGCTTGGTAATACTTTCTAATTTTTCTTCAGGATTTTCAAACGTTTGTAACCATTTTTTATACAATGGAGTAAAACATTCAGCGACTATAACAGCGTTTACTCTTATTTCGTAAGGCAATAATTCAACAGCCCATTCTCTTGTTAAAGCATTTCTTGCGCCATTCGCAGCAGCGTATCCAGAAGTTCCTCCTTGGCCAGTAACTGAAGTTTTTGAACCAATATTTACAATTGATCCTTTACTTTTCTTAAGTTCTGGTAATGCGTGATGTGCCATTGCGTAGTAGTGTGCTACATTGCGCTGAATAGAAAGCATAAAATCGTCATAATTTCCATTTTCTAGTCCAACACCGTCATTTACTCCTGCGTTGTTTACCAAGCCATCAATTCTTCCAAATTGCTTAACGATACTGTCAATAGCATTTTTACACTCGGCTTTATCATTCAATTCACCAACAACGTAAAACGCTTCACCACCTTCTGCTTTTATTTCAGTAGCAGCGTGAAGTGCATCTGTTTCATTTCTTCCTACAATTACAGGAATAGCGCCTTCTTGAGATAGTACTTTGCAAATACCAAAGCCAATACCTTTTGATCCTCCAGTAACTATTATAATTTTATCTTTGAGCTTTAAATCCATAGTTTTAATCTTTTATATCGTACAAATTTTTCGCATTAAGTCCCATAATTTGTTGTTGTTCACTTTTAGTAAACTTTTGAATGTAATTTTCAACTAAACTCAACGTTGTGGAGTAATTCCCTGCAAGCAAGCTTACTGGCCAGTCACTACCAAAAATTGTTCTCTCCGTTCCAAAGCAGTCAAAAATCGCTTCGAAATAAGGCTCAAATTGCTGTTTTTGCCAACTGGTCCAATCAGCTTCTGTTGTTAAACCAGATACTTTACAGGCCACATTATCAATAGCCGATAATTCCTCAATCAAACTTTTCCAGACTTTTATTTTTCCATCTTTTATGTACGGTTTAGCGCAATGATCAAGTATGAATTGTTGATTAGAAAATTTTTCAACTAACAAAATTGCTTCTTCTAATTGATTGGGATAAATTAAAATATCGTACGTCAATTTATATTTTTCCAATGCCGAAATGCCGCGCTGAAAATCTGCTCTTAACATAAAACCCTTTTGCTCAGATTGAACAATATGTCTCAGGCCTTTTAGTTTCTCAAATTTTGAAAAATATTCTAAACGAGCTTCGATAGTATCTGAACATAAATCCAACCAACCCACAACACCTTTTATAAAACTATTTCTTTCAGCTAAATTTAGTAAAAATTCTGTTTCTTTTTCAGAAGAATCGGCTTGAACTGCAATGCAGCCTTCAAAATTATTTTCCTTCAAAAGTGGCTCTAAATCCTTAGGTAAGAAATCGCGTTGTAAAACACTCATGTCTTCATTAATCCACGAATCTCGAACGGGATCAAAATGCCAAAAATGTTGATGTGAGTCTATTCTCATTTAGTTGTACGCTACGACGTTCTGTTCAGAAACTCCTAAACCTTCAATTCCTAGTCTCATTACATCTCCTGCTTTTAAGTACATTGGCGGTTTAAACCCTAAACCAACGCCAAACGGAGTACCAGTTGAAATTACATCTCCAGGTAATAATGTCATAAATTGACTGATATAAGATACAACCTCCTGAACGTTAAATATAAAGTCAGATGTAGAAGAGTGTTGTAAGCGTTTGCCATTAACTTCTAACCACAATTCTAAATTATTAGGATCTTTAATTTCATCTTTTGTTGCTAAGAATGGTCCAAGAGGAGCAAACGTATCGCAGCCTTTTCCTTTACACCATTGACCTTCTTTTTCAATTTGAAAAGCGCGCTCAGATACATCATTATGCAATAAATATCCAGCAATATAATCGTCAGCATCCTCTAAAGATACATAAGATGCTTTTTTACCAATAACAACTGCTAATTCAACTTCCCAATCCGTTTTTAAACTGTTTTTAGGAATCATCACATTGTCATTAGGACCAACAATCGCCGTTGTTGATTTGAAGAATAAAACAGGCTCTGTTGGCACTTTTGCACCTGTTTCTTCTGCATGTTTAGCGTAATTCAGACCCACACATACTAACTTTGATGGTCTACCAATTGGTGAACCTAAACGCACTGAATCATCAACCGTTGTGCAAGTAGCTTCGTTTACTTTTAACCAATCTTTTAATCGATCTAAGCCATTAGTTTCAAAGAATTTTTCGTCGTAATCTTCTCCAAATGCACTTACGTCTATTCTTTTATTTTCTAGTTGAATTCCTATTTTTTCGTTCCCTTCTGTTCCGAATCGTATTAATTTCATCTGTTTATTTTTTAATTTTTCTAATTATTTAACGTTACAAATCCACCATCAATGGGAAAATTTGAACCTGTAATGAAGGATGCTTCATCACTACATAAGTACAGTGCAAGATTTGCAATTTCTTCTGGTTTTCCCATACGACCTATTGGCTGTGTTTTTGAAAGTTTTTCGAACATTTCAGCTTGATTATCAGGATAATTGTTCTGGATAAATCCGTCAACAAAAGGAGTATGAACACGAGCTGGAGAGATACAGTTGCAACGAATGCCTTCGTTTACATAATCCTTAGCTACAGAATACGTCATTGTTAAAACCGCACCTTTAGTCATCGAATAAGCAAATCGATCAGATATACCAACCGATGCTGCGATAGATGCCATATTTACAATTACTCCGCTTTTATGTTTTTTAAAGTGTGAGATTGCCGCTTTCATTCCGTTGTAAACACCTTTGATATTTACGTTGAATAATCGATCTAAATCCTCTGAATTAGTGTTTTCAATATTTCCTACGTGTGCAATTCCAGCATTATTAATTAGGATATTGATGGTTTTATTTTTGGCGATTTCGTCAAAAATAGTTTCCATTTGTTCTTGGTTGGAAACATCACACTGATAAAAGTTAGCTGATCCGCCTTCTTTTTCAATTTCTGAAACTGTGTTATTTCCATTATCTGTACTAAAATCTAAAATACAAACATGTGCACCTTGTCTAGCAAATGTCGTTGAAATAGCTTTTCCTATTCCACTTCCTCCGCCGGTAACTATTGCTGTTTTTCCTTTCAAACTGAATACCATATTATGCTTTTTTTAATTTGTTAGTCCAGATTTCTCCTGTAGGGAATGTGTATGCTGCTAATGATTCTGGTTTCATTGTAATACTATATCCCGGTTGCTTTGGCGGCATGTAAGCTCCATTTTTTATTACTACTGGTTCGAAGAAATGTTCATGTAAGTGATCTACATATTCAATTATTCTATCTTCCTTTGTTCCGCTAACACAGATATAATCAATCATTGATAAATGCTGAACATATTCGCAAAGTCCTACACCACCAGCATGAGGACAAACAGGAACTTTATATTTTGCAGCCATTAGTAAGATGGCAAAAATTTCGTTTACACCACCAACACGGCAGCTATCAATTTGGCAAATCTGTAATGCATCTGCCATAATTAATTGTTTAAACATTACTCTGTTTTGGCAGTGCTCACCAGTTGCAACTTTAATAGGTGCAACCGCTCTAGCGATTTTTGCATGACCTAAAATATCATCTGGACTCGTAGGTTCCTCAATCCAATACGGATTAAATTTCTTCAGTGATGCCATGTTTTCAATTGCTTCATCGACATCCCACTTTTGATTAGCGTCCATCATTAATTGTAAATCATCACCAATTTCTTCGCGAATAATTTGAGCACGACGCATATCATCTTGCAGGTCTGAACCTACTTTTATTTTCATATGTTTGAAACCTTCTGCTTTTGCTTCTTGACATAATCTACGCATTTTGTCATCGCTATACCCTAACCATCCTGCAGAAGTAGTGTACGCAGGATATCCATTTTCTAGTAGGTCGTTAATACGATCTTGCTTAGTTGCTTGATTATTTGTTAAAATTTCTAAAGCTTCAGCAGGAGTAATAGCGTCTGTGATATAAGTAAAATCAACACATCTTACAAATTCCTCAGGTGACATATCAGCTATTAATTTCCATAATGGTTTTCCTTCGACTTTGGCATATAAATCCCAAACTGCATTTACGACCGCTCCTGTTGCCAAGTGTATTACTCCTTTTTCTGGACCTAACCAGCGAAGTTGGCTATCACCGGTAATCATCTTCCAAAAATTTCCCATGTTTTGAGTGAAAGATTCTAAAGTTTTACCAACTATCAAATGTGAAAGCGATTCGATTGCAGCTACACATAGTTCATTTCCTCTACCTATTGTAAAAGTTAGACCATGACCTTCAAATTCCGGATCGTCTGTTTTTAAAATAACGTATGCGGCAGAATAATCTGGATCTGGATTCATAGCGTCAGAACCATCTAGAGAATCACTTGTTGGGAAACGAACATCTTTAGTTAAGACCTCGGTTATTGTTATTGTTTTTTTCATTTGTTGATATGTGTTACTTAATAATTACTATTGCTGCCTTAATTAATTTCGAAAAATATTAAAATTAAGAAATAAATTTAAATTTTTATTAATTCAATTTTTTCCAGTCCTAATCCTTCAGTCCATTTGTCAGCACCTATTTTAAAACCTTTTAATTGTAAGGTGTAAGTGCCCGCTTTTAATAACTCGATTTCACCTGCATTGCTGCCAATTTCTTTGTAGAAAAATAATGTAGGGTTTATCATTTCAGTATCTCTTTTTAGAGATACGGGTATGATTTTACCTGCTACTTGAATACTACCTGTTTGCTCTGAACCTGTCCATACAGGCTTAGAGTGATTTCCTTTTTCATTAGAAACAATTCTAATTTTGAATTTACCAGGAGTATGAACTTTAAACTGCCATGAAGATATCGCTTCATCTTTCATATAGCTGCTTGTAATTCTATCTAAACTGATGTTATTTTCTTTATTTTGTGATAGATTGCGATCGATCTTCAATTCAGCATCTTTGTATTCAACCACTATTGGAGTCGCAAACTCTTTCTTCGAAACACCAGCTAAATCTAATGTTAGAAAACGTCCATCTTGTTTAAATTTAATATTTTTTGAGTTGCCTAATACGTGTATTTTATCAATAGAACTGATAATTCCGTTTAGTTCAATGGTGTTGTTTTTTGGCCAGTTAAAAACATTTAAGTAAATTTTATTTGGTTTCTGTGTTACATAACCCCAATTATAATTCCATGGAAAAGGGGAGGGAGTAGTATTATAAACAGACTCTCCGTTTTCTTTTAACCAAGATCCTGCAATCTTTAAATTTTTAACAGGTTCAGCTGGCATCAATCCGCTTGCCATAGGACCCACGTTCAATAAATAATTTCCATTTCTACTTGCCGAAGCAATTAACGAATTTAAAATAAAATTAGGTTTTCTCCATTCATGATCGTCTTTTCTATAACCCCAAGATGTATTTGTAGTTCCAGCCATCTCAAAAGGTATCGGCATTTGATCTCCAGTAAAGTAATTATCTGAAGGTGTGAAAAAGTCAAAATACAAGTCTTTGTTCATTGCTACAGGAGCTGCTTCATCTCCAATTCTTGAACTAATAATAATATTGGGTTGTAATTCTTTGGTAATTTTGACGAACTCGCGAATTTCTTCGTTATCTAAACCTTTACCCATATCAAACCAAATGATATCAATCGTACCATAATTTGTTAGGATCTCGCGAAGCTGTGGAAATGATTTCTCTTTTAAGTATTTAGCACGATCCATCTTTTTTGAATCGAAATCCACTAAATTCATGCGGTCTCTTAAAGCTCCTTCACCTATATAAGCTTGAGAGTTATCCCAGTCGATCGCATGCGAATAGTATAATCCAAATTTTATTCCTTGTTTGTCGCATGCAGCTTTTAATTCTTTTATGATATCTCGTTTAAAAGGAGTGTTCATTACGTTATACGCTGATACTTTAGAATTAAATAATGCAAATCCATCGTGGTGCTTTGATGTGATTATCATGTATTTCATTCCTGCAGCTTTAGCAACAGAAACCCATTCATCTGCATCAAAATCTTTTGGATTAAATTGATCCATTAACTTTTTGTATTCAGATCCAGGTATCTTTAAAGTGTTTTGAATCCATTCAGCAATTTTAGGTGTTATTTCTCCATTGTATTCTCCGCCTAAAATGGAATATAAACCCCAATGTATAAACATGCCATACTTTGCATCTTTCCACCACTGCATTCTCTTTTGGTATTCTTCTTCCGTTTCATACGGCAAATCCACTTTTGAAGGGGTATTACTTTTAAAATAGGCGTCAAAATTACTTTGGAATCTTTTTGATTCATTTGCATCTGCATACGGGTTTTCCTCATTTTTTTCTGTAACGCTTTCTTTATTACTAGATTTAGTATTCACAGTTTCTGTTTTCATGTTTATTTTACATGACATAAAAGAAAGAGAAAGACTAAGGAGCATTATTTTGCAAAGATAGTTTGTATTCATAATTTGTATATTTTATTATGTAACCGCTTTTTGTGGCGTGTATAAAGTTAAATCTAATATTAAAGAATTAATAGAACTGAACTAAAATAGTATAGAATTTTTTATTTTAAACAACCGCAAAATCCCTTATTACAGGGATTTGCGATCGTTACCAAACAATTTATTCATACTACCTATTAAGTTTAAACTCTCTTGGCAAACCATCCACGCACGTTAACGTGATAATAGTATTATCTCCAGAAGTGTCAATATTTTTAATAAAATCTACAGGAAGTACTTTCCATTTCCCTACAATTGTTATTTTCAATTCTACTGGCTGGCTATAATTCCTATACTTTCCTGGCTTGTATTCTGGGAAATTTAAATCAGGTTGAACTGCGCTAATAGTCAATTCATTTTTAATTTTCTGATTAACCATTAATAAAGCAGGAGAAGAAACTTCTTTTATAATTTCCTTGTCTAAAGGCTGGTTAGCTCCAAAGATTACAAAACCTGTTGTATTTGTCTCTTTATTTAAGACTATATGCGCTATACCATCTGCTCTTTTAATTTCAAATGACTTATCGTTTGCAGCTATTTTACCGAAATTATTCTGATTTTGTTTGCTCAAAAACGGATAAATAACATATTGGTATGATGCATTTTTTGGTGAAGTGCCATGATCAATCCAAGCAGAAGCAAAATCCCCGTAAGTTTCGCGAGCTCCATTAACAGGATCTTCAATTATTCCAGTATTTATAGAATATTCATTATGATACGATTGTTGGTAAGCTTTTTTGAATTGTACTGAATTGTTAGACAGTACATTGTATCCATTTCCATAAGGATCAATTAACCAATTTGATGATTTTTTATTTTTCTTTAGCTCTGTTTCAAAAGGAAATTTAGTAATTGTTTCTGAAGCTGTCATTATAGGAGCCTTAGTATCTTTCAAGGAGGATTGGAAAATATTGGTTTGCGTTGGATTCTTCGTATCGATACTAGAAATATCCGTTCCTATCGCAATCATTTTTCCACCAAAAGCAAACACTGATTTCTTAGCGGTTAGCTTTCCTGGAAAGCCTAGATTTGACTCATTACCGTCTGCATTTGTGCCTTTTGATTCATTTAAAATCATTCCGAAAATTCCATCTTGACCTAATACAGTCGAACCAGCGAAGGATTCATTAGAACGGAACATAATCAATGGTAGTTTAGGTTCTAACTCTTTTAAGGGTAAATTTATCACTGTAGAACCGGGATATCTATTCCAATCCCAACCTTCTTGTACAAATCCACTTGCCTCTTCACCTCCAGAATTTAACAACTGAATAGTACCGTTTGCTGGATATCTACCGTATCTATTAGCTTTCACATATATTTCTGAAGCCCACACGTACTTGCTGTATCCTTTAATAATTGCTGCCCAATCGTCACGTCTATGAATAGCCGTAGCGCCGTAAGGTAAGGAACGATAACCTGATAATATTTCTGGATACAATCCTTTTTCTGCAAATGATGCTGTAGTTTTAGGGTCTTCTTTGCCCCATAGTCTTAAGTATGCTTCAGCAACATCTTTATCAATCTCCGATGTGCCTTCAGGATTACCTGCATAAGCCATTTCTAAAAACTCATTTTTCAACGAATAGATACCGTTATTTTCTAAAGGATGACGTCCAGCATTACCAAATCCCCAATTATACAATTGGCTATAAGCTCTAGAAGTCAAAAAAGAATATTTAAAATTTTGATGTCCCTCAGAACCAATACGGAATTTTGTTCCAGATAAAGTCTTTATTACTTTAGGCACGTTTTGAAATGCTCCAAGTCCGTAAGCAGGGTAACTTCCATTATGATGCCATGCTGTACCATCTACTTTAAAGCCCCATTCTTCCTTTTGTTGTGCTAATGTGATGTTGATAAAATTTGAATAGGCTTGCACCATTGCAGCTTGCATCTCTTGTTTCTCAAATAAAAATATGAGCATTAAATGATAGTACGATTGCGTATTTAAATAATCAATATTTACGTGAAAATTTTCGGGATTATCTAAAAGTGATCCAATGTTAAAAATCCAATGTAAGCTTGCTCCAACCTCAGCCAGTAAACCATTCTCATCTAGGACTTGACGCATAATGAAAAAGGCTTCCGTAATTTGTCTAACATTATAACCAATATGATGTCTTGTCCCACCATTAGACCCCGCTTGCCAACCTTGATCAAGAAAATATTTTGTTCCATTTAAGAACATTGTTTTCATTTCCTCTTTCTCAGCAGCTGTTCCTTTCTCATACGAGCTTGCTATTTTTTTTAAGGTCTTTCCTAAGTCTTGAACATCAGTTAATACTTGCTTTCCTTGCTGACTTTCATCGTAATAATCTTGTGTGGCTTTAAAAGTCAATGGCGGACCTAAAATTGTTTTACCATTATCTACCAGATTTAATTTTTTATAATCTTCGCGAAGCGACTTTAAATTTAGTTTAGATTTTTTATCTGCTTCATAATTTTGTTCAATAGTTGACTCTATTTTTTTTAAATCTTTTCTAACAGCTTCGGTAACAGCTTCTGTTTTTAAGTTTTTTATGCGGTCGTAGTTGCTTATTAATGGCATCCAATGATCTTCTCCAAGATTTAATTTTGATTTGATAAAGGGAACAATCTCATCTGGGTACGCATGTCGATCATCTTGATATTGAGAATAGATTATATCATCGAAAAATAATTTTCCAGTAGGAGTTGAAGAAGTTATTTTAAAATAATCATAGTCAACTTGAGCTAATTTTTTAGGAGTGTTACCTTGCATTTCGTAGAAAGGAACCCATATAGTGCGCCATCCTGTAAAAGAAAGCGGCAAATCAAAATAGACTTCTCTTTTACCATTTTTTTCGAATGAAACAGTGATTTTACCATTTTGAGCTACCTCATTATAGATTGACATCTGCAAAGTTGGACTTGAAGGAAAAAAAAGGCCGTATTCTAAAGGGCTTTCTTCAGCAGTTAAAATTTTAAATTTTGAAGTTCCAATGGAGCTTTTATCTTTCCATTCCCATTGTAGAGAATTTTTTCCATATTTTCTGTGCGCTTCACTGCGGGCTATTTTTCCATTTGTAATTTGGTAAGCACTTAAACCTTTTTCAGACTCAAAAGATTCAACGGCTGGTTTATAATCACTTTGCGCAAAACTGATACAGGATGTCAAAAAAAACAGTGCTGTAACGGCTTCCTTTTTCTTGGAGGTCAAAAATGAATAATTCTTAGTCATAATTTTCTTAATTTTCTATTGGTTGGTTTAAATAGGATCTAGTGTTGATTTATGAGATATGATCTAAATTACTATACATTTATAACTTGATCAAGTCTTTAAATAGGGTAGAGCACAAACAAAAGTTAGGCCGTCCCTTTTTTACTGTGCTAAAATATTTTTTAATAATTTATTGTTTGTAATTTTTCTTACATTTTAATAAATAATGAACTTCTAATTAGTTCATTTAAAAGTGATTAATTAACGATTATAATACGTGTATAATAATAATTGTTTAACAAGATTACGAAAACCTTTTAATTTAAACAAGTTAATTACGTTAAATGTGCTCGAGAACATTTTTTGTAAATAATTGTCATGGAATAGAATTCTTAAAGCAGCTCTCTTTAATATTTTTAGCTAATAAAAAAAAGCGAGCTAAAAAATATTTTTTAACTCGCTTTTTAATTTTGCGATTACTTCTTTTATGTATACTATTTTATTTACTCCACTAATACTTTCGTAGTTGAATTCGAACCATCTTTGGCTTCAATTTTCATTATATATAAACCTTTAGAAAATTTACTTACATCAATCGCTTTAGCCGAATCTTTGAAGTAAACTTGCTGACCAGCGACATTAGTTAGCGTTACATTTTTAATATCCATGCCATTATCTGATTGCACGATGTTAATCACGCTATTAGTAGGATTAGGATACACCGAAATACCTTGAGTTAAAATATTGTTTTTAGTTGAGAGTAATGAAGTTGAAACATTTATTAATCCAGTTCCTGTCGCTGCGAAATAAGTATCATTTTTATTCGTTGCAGCTGAGCCATTACTACCCCAAGAACCATTCGCTACCCCTGAACCGCCAAGAGTTAGTTTATCTGCAGTATTTGTAAAAGCAACTAAATTTAATGGTCCACCTGTAATATTAAGACTATTGTTTACGCTAATGGGAGCAAATAAAGCAACTCCTATGGCATTGTAAGTTGTTAATGTACTGTAAGCGTTCAACGCGCCGGTAGGGGTAGGTCCACTAATGTGAACACTTGGTTGAAGCGTAGTTTGAGCAGCCGTACCACTTTACAGCACGGTACCATTGTAGGTAAATGTAGTACAGCCAATTGCCGGAGCAGTTCCAGTTAATTCCAGAATCCCACCTGCCTCAATACTTACAGTTCCGGCTATATTAGTATTGGCAGAAGTTACTACTCCAGCACATACTCCATTTCCAGATCT
The DNA here is from genome assembly GCF_003688495.1 of Flavobacterium weaverense. Classification (GTDB taxonomy): domain Bacteria; phylum Bacteroidota; class Bacteroidia; order Flavobacteriales; family Flavobacteriaceae; genus Flavobacterium; species Flavobacterium weaverense. The sequence goes on from NZ_REFH01000014.1 coordinate 64,565, forward strand.
TGAAGAAATAAGTTTAGCACCTGTTGCAATAGTAAAAGAACCGCCTGCAGCAGTTGCTTGACTAGAATTTGTACTAATAGTTCCACTATTTATGCTATATGTTGCACCTTTGGTACCGCTATTAAGAGTACCTATCGCTCCTAAATCTAAAGCACAAACCACATTACCTTGAGCACCGCCACTTCCAAATTCACCAGAATTAATAATAGTTCTTGTACCTCCTAGAAATGACAAAGAACCTGTACTTGTAGTAATCATTGAAGTTTGAGTACTTCCTGTACTTGTTCCCACATAAAAGGGTGTCGTTCCATCAGTAATTGCCGTTGTAATACCAGTGTATGCTCTGATTTTTCCATTCACATTCATTACGTTAGAACCTATAGAGAGAATTCCTTTTGTACCAATAGCAGATGAATTTATGTGTAAATCTTTGCAAGAAGTATCCTGAGTAAGGTTCACTTTATGACTAGCTTGAATATATACAACGTTTGCAGTACCAGGTAAAAAAGTTGCATCCGCCTAAACGCCTCCAGTTCTTGTCTGCCAAGTAGCTAAATCACTCCAGTTACCAGTTGGTACTGCAGATCGATAATCACCATCAGCTACTGTTTGAGCATGCCCCATAATGCTATTAGTGAAGAAAAGAAACATTAAACATACTCGGTATAAATGAGTTAATCCCCTTTGCGTATTGAGTATTTTTTTTTTTTCATAATTTTGATTTTTTTAAGTTATATTTATAAAGTTAAAATTGATTTTGAAGGCTAGTTCTTTAAAAGGCTCAAGATTTTTTTTAAATAAATCATACTGCTTATTTTAATGCTATTGCTTAATTTACATCTGTTCGAGAGCATACATTATTTATTATAGTACAAAATAATATTTATATAATGATATTTCATATAAACTTCTAATAGTTCACATGAATTTGATTTAATTGATTTTTTTAATTGATTTTTTTAATTGATTACTTTTTAATAATCAGCTTTTTAGTAACTGTTCGATTATCGTCAAGTTGTAATTTTAAAAAATATATACCTTCTTGTATGTTGGAGACGTTTATCTGATTTCCAGGCTTATCAACTGTTTTTATCTGCTGACCCAACATAGATATAATAGTTGCTGTTTTAACATTATTACTTTCAATACCATTGATAGTAAGAATGTCTTTAGCAGGATTAGGAAAAATTGTTATACCTGATTTATCAAATTCTTGCGTGCTTAATATCGCATTAGTTAATATTATTTCTTTTGCCAATCCATCAACAAGTGTAAACTCAATAACAGTTTTAGTAGAGTTGGAAGATACTAATTGGACACCAGGATAAGAAGTGCTTAATGACCATTCTCCTAGAAGTGTAACCTGTCTCGTTGTTTGTGGTTTAGGAGTCCTGGCTTGGTATACAAATCCAAGATCAGGATTGTCAATAGACAGTAGTAAAGAACTATTTGCTTGATCGAACTGTGTCATCAATAAACACGAACCATTTACTTCGTTAACAAAATTATAAGTTAAATTGGTGGCTGCATTAAAAAATGCATATCCCCAAATCTTTTTTGCAATGTGCTCAACAATATGCGCAGTAGCATTTTTCTGGTGAACTATGTATGGTTTATTTGAACTTTGAATTGCCAAGTCTAGTGCCTGCATTTCAGAGGAGTTGCTACTAGGTTTTAAAACGTATTCATAACCTTTGTTAGTAGGATTAGCACCGTGATTAATATACCCAGTCCAGTAATCAACTATTGGATTAGTTGGAGCACTAAGAGTTAGCGAACTTGTCCAAGTTTGATTTTGGTTAGGAGTTTGTTGCGCTTCTTTTTTTATAACAATATTGTCGTTACCAGAAACTAGATAAAATCCTGTTCCATAGTTATCTACAAAATAATTATTTGCGCTTGCACCACTATAACTCATTGTTCCTGAGGTTTCTGTTGTTCCGTTAGTATTTACGCTAAATCCTTTATTATTCATTCGTTGGAACAAAGTTGTTATTGTTTCATTGGATCCTGAGCCACTATTAGTAATCCCTGAACCCAAACAAACAATAATATCATCGAAGAAAAAATTAGATTTTTTGAATGTAAAAGTACTGTTGTGGTTTTTTACTCCAGCGCTATAGTTAGTTTTAAATCCTTGGTTTGCATCTTCTTGGAAATCCATTGCAAACATTCCAAAATTGCCATGAATTGCATTTAATAATTCACTATTTTTATTTTTTAAGCTTATGGATCCAACAAATCTTTTTTGCTGCCTTTCGTCTAAGCGTGACCATTCTCCATGTAATTTGTCCCAAGGCAACTTGATTACAGTTGTACCAGGATTGAAATTCCAATCCCATGCAGAAGACGACGTATTAATAGTAAGATCTTGACCATTTCCATCTGTCTTGTTGCCTGGATAAATAACTTCTAATGCGCCATAACTTTGGTAACGACCATATCTATTCTGGTTTTCGTATGCCTCAGCTCCCCACATATTATCTGAAAATCCTTTAGTAAATACTAGCGTTTTTGTGTTCTCGTATCTAAACGCACCGGCCATTGCATGATTAAATTGGAAAAAACCACTTTCAAAAGCTGCTTTTGTGCTGTAGTTAAATTGTGAGTCTACTCCAAATATCCTATTATATATTCCTGCAAGAACTGGATCAGCTGTTGATAATCCTAAAATAGAGCCACCTGCAATGGCTAATTTTTTAAATTGATCTTTAGATAATGGATTCGTTCTGTTTTGAGGGTTTCGTCCTGCTGTCGACATAGCTTGAGTACCCGTACGTTGAGTACCTGTTGGGTTTGGAGTTCCAGTAAAAAAATAGTCGTTGGACTGTATATACTGAGCGTAAAAAGCATCACGAAAAACCTTGTAATTTTCTTGTTCTACTTGAAAATCCGTTGCGCTTAAATAGGATAGAATATCAGCGGCAGCATTAAAAGAATACATATAATTATTGTAAGCAACCCAATGGTGAAAGCCTGTGCCATCTTGTTTTATACCGTCTGCGCTTCCTACTGTGTAACTGAAAAAACGATTCATGAAACGTTTGTATGCACGCATGTATCGGTAACGTTCGTCTGGGGTATCTTGCCATAAACTATATGCTAACATAACATCTCCAATGCCGTATACCAAATCTGTGATAATTGTACCATTAGCTTGTTGATAAGTAGAGTCATAACCTGGAACCCAAAAATGCGCAAAGTCTTCAGAATGTTTGTAAAGTGTGTAGGCAAATAGATTTTGTACTTGTGGATCTAGAATATCTTTAACTAAAACAGTTGGTCTAGCAAAATCTTCATAATCATACAATTGAACATCTATAGGGAATGGAGGAGTAGTGCCCACATTTTTTTCACAAAATTGTTTTGAAACCCACCAAACCGTATTGTTGAATTTAGTTTTGATGTCTCTAGGGTCTGGATTAGGTGGATTAGATTTTAAATATTGTGCAAAAGTTTTTAAAAATGTCAAGCCTTGAAAAGAAGTTAAAGTTTTACCGTTAATAGTTCCGCCTGATACAACTATATTTAAAGCGTCATAAGCAGTTACAGCATTATCCATGTTTATTATACTGGGTGCAGAAGTCCCTAAATAATTATCAGAAAACTTTCTTACACTCAGTTTAATTTGGTCTTCAATAACTGTACTCGAAGTTATTAACGGTAAGTCCGGATAAATTGTAAATGGGCAAGACCCAGCTACTGTTATATTATCTGCTAAAATTAAATTATCAATAGCGAAGTCTCTAGCTGTTGCGCCATCATCGTTTCTGATATATCGTATTTGCAACTCGCCACCATTGTCTCCAGCTGTTGGAGTGTAGTTTAGTACAGTTTTTAAAGCTGGAGAGGTTTTTGAAGCATACTGAATGTTTGGCGATGCTGTATTTAAATTTGTGTAAATAGTATTATTTTTCCTCCACAATTCAATTTTTAAGGACACAAAAGACAAATTGGGGTTGTAAGTATAGGTGCTAATTGATATTGCTTTCCCTTTTTGCATAGCACCACCAAATGTATAAGCGGCTCCTTGTCCTACAACAACTGACTGGCCGTTTACTAATAAGGCACCATCTGCAATACCATCTCCATTATCTCCATCGCTAAATACCGTACTTAAAATTGTATTTCCAATTGCACTCCAAGATCCAGAAGTTGTATTTACTTGCGCGAAGGTGCTAGTAGTTATTAATAATAATAGTAGTAATAAAGTGTAAAGTTGTTTCATTTCTGATTATTTAAGGTATTATTTTGTTCAATATTTTTTTAAATGCTTGACTGCTCTTATTCTTTTAATCATTTAATTATGTAAGAAAATATCTTTTAAATATTATGCTTATATTATAGCTATTATTAGTAATTATATCTTTTTTTTTAACAGTAAAATTCATTTAAATGGATTTTATCTAACAAATGTATATAAAGATAATTTTAAAGACAAGCAAAAGTAAAAAAAAATGTGCTCGAGAACATATTTTTATTTCGAAGGCAATGTTAACACCTTTAAATAAATACAATAATTGTTTAAAAAGTTTAATGTGCTGACCCTAAACAATTTATTCAAGTAAAAAGAGAACATACTACTTTCTAGTATTTTGATTATAATATTTCTGAATAATGAAAATCGATTCTACTCAAATGCTATTTAGTAATGAAATTTGAGTTTTAGTAGATACCTCTGTATTTTGGAATACATTGAATTAAGTAAACCTTCTGTATTAGAAACTATTTTGAATAAAGAATCGAAATTTGACTCATTATAATTTATAATTTAAAAATAGAAGGGATGAGTTTTTAATTTTTCTATAAAAGATTTAACAGAATTGATTTTTAACCCAAAATTAAATTTGAAAGGTTTATCTCTGGTATAGATTTTTTTTATCCTTTGTAGAATGATAGAATACCAATGTAAAAGTTTATAAGAAGATAGTTTATTTTAATACCATAAAAAAAACAATCCTAAACAAGATGATATTCCTTAATATTTGTATGAATAAGATTTAGTCTAATGAAGGAGTTATTTTAGTAATAAAGCCGGAAATCAAGGAGTTTGCACATCGCATAGAATTTCTGATGTAATTCTTCAACAACTTGAATTAAATCATCGTCCTCTTGACATAAGCTAAAAAACACTTTATCGAGATGAATACTACTTACATTATCAAATTCTGCTCCATAACCTGAAATAGCACGTGCTCCAGTTACGTCAATAAAATACTGTGCTTCATCGTTACTTAAGTCTAAAACTTTTTCATTTGCAAAATGTACAATTTTGCCTTTTAATTTCCCTTCAAAAATTTCCGCTATTTCTTCCAGACTGTAATAATAATCGTGAATACAAATAGAGTTTTCTTGGCCTTGCATTACTAAATAGATGATTTCGTAATCTTTAAAATTATGATCATCGTACAATAAAGCGCCTAAACTTTCTTCTAATCCTTCAATAGTATCACAAGTTTTATAAATACTTGTTACACCTTGATTCATGGCTAATAGTTCCAAATGTTCAACTACTTCAGTGGTGGTATGAGTTTCTATGTCTGGGACGGCTTCGAGGCAGAAAATAAATTTATCCTGATCCATTTTATTGTTTTAAGGGGCTTTTATGCTAAGAACAAATATATGTTTTATGATGGAAAAGTGCTAATGTTCTTCCTCCAAAACCAACGATTTACAGCAATATATAATGAAATAGAATAACTTGTTAATTGGTGAAATATTCTCATTTTCACTTCTATTCTTAATTTAAAACCTTATTTAATACTCATCTTATGTCTAGGTAAATTAATGTCTTGAGGGTAAGGCGCCCGACTAGTCATACTTACATCTTCCTTAATTTGCTGATGGGTTTTGTATTGTCTTTCATTAGAATTCGAATAACGTGGATCAGGAATGAAAGGCATTTTAGCCATTTTAGAAATAGTAATAGTAGGGAAGTGATAATCGACTTCGACAGTGCCTAATAGTAAATAGCAACCGCCACCTTGAAAAGGATATTGCTTTAAACTATTAGGAAAATGTGCTGTGTCAAAAAAGTGTCCTTCAGCATCAACCCAAGTGCCAAAAAACATAGCACCCATTTTAGTAGGAACGTGTTTTCGAGAGATAAGATAGGCTAGCATTTTGACCGTTTTCTTGTGGTAATGCAATAAATCTTTAGACAACACATCTCCGCGATATTTCGTTTGCAGTAAGTCAAAAGGCGAACAAGAAACTGGGAAACTCAATAGTTCTATTTCATCAAAAGCATCTTCAAATGGAGAGCGTTCGAGTACCGGTAGCTCGTATTCCTTAACCGGTTCTTGAATTAACATTAAATTCCGATTTTCAGGTTTAAAATTCACTAATATTAATCTCGCTATAACTAGTAATTGATTTTTTGTTTGACCCGTAAAATGAAAAGCACCAATGAAAATTAATAATTGAATTCCCTCAATCCCTATTGGAATGCGATTGATAAAATCTTCTAACGATTTGTATTTTCCATTCTTTTCGCGTTCTAGAACAATATGATGTGCCACTTTGGCTTCAAGCCCTTCTAGATGCATTAAACCCAGAAAAACTTGAATTCCGTAAACAGTTGCTTCATAATCACTGTTGTTTACGCAAGGAGTATTTATAATTCCACCTGACATTTTTGCTTCGTGTACATACACTTCTGTACGATAGAAACCACCTTGATTGTTGATAACTGCCACCATAAATTCTACGGGATAATTCACTTTCAAAAATAAACTTTGATAACTTTCTACGGCATAAGAAGCGGAATGCGCCTTGCAAAAGGAATAACCTGCAAAGGATTCAATCTGGCGATAAATTTCTTGACTGAGTGCTTCGGGATGCCCTTTTTGTTGGCAACAAGCAAAAAAGTTATCTTTTACTTTTTGTAAGGCGGCTGCCGAACGTCCTTTGCCACTCATTGCACGTCGCAGAATATCACCATCAGATGCGGGAACTCCTGCAAAGTGAAGCGCAATCTTGATAACATCTTCCTGATACACCATAATGCCGTAAGTTTCGCCTAATTGCTCCTTAAAAACGGCATGAAAATATTCGAACTGTTCAGGATGATTGTGCCTGAAAATATATTCTTTCATCATTCCACTTTGAGCAACACCAGGACGAATGATTGATGATGCGGCTACGAGTGTTTTGTAATTGTCGCATTTTAATCTTCGCAATAAACCTCGCATAGCAGGACTTTCTATATAAAAACAGCCAATAGTATTTCCAATACTTAAATAGTCGTTGCACTTTGCTTCATTTTTTGATAATTCGGTGTCTCGAATATTGATGTCAATACCTCGATTTTTTTTGATCAGTTTTACCGAATCATCGATGTGACCAATACCGCGCTGACTTAAAATATCAAATTTTTCAAAACCAATATCCTCAGCAACATGCATGTCAAAAAGTACGATGGGGAATCCTTTAGGAGGCATTTCTAAAACCGTGTAATTTGTAATAGGTTCCTCAGAAATTAATATGCCACAAGAGTGCATGCTGCGTTGATTGGGATATTTTTCGAGCAACATTCCATATTTTTGTACTAATGCAACTATCGAATTAGTGTCGTGCAGTTGCATTGGGTTTTTAGCAAGCGCATCCAATTCTTCTTTGGGTAAACCAAAAACTTTCCCGACTTCCCTAAAAATCGAGCGGTATTTAAATTCTACATTGGTTCCGCAAAAAGCAACATGTTCTCGACCATATCGATTAAAAATATATTCGAGGATTACATCCCGTTCTTTCCAACTCCAATCAATATCAAAATCAGGCGGACTTTTGCGGTTGAGGTTTAAGAAACGCTCAAAGTATAAATCGAGTTCAAGCGGACAAATAGCCGTAATTCCTAAACAGTAACTCACAATGCTATTAGCGCCACTACCGCGACCAATGTGCATAAAACCCATACTATTGCTATATCGAATAATATCCCAAGTGATTAAAAAATAGCCGCTAAATTTCAACTCATGTATAACTTTTAATTCCTTTTCAACTCTGGCTTTAGCCAATGGATTATTGTTGCCATATTTTTTTATCAATCCTTGATTAGCAAGACTGGTTAGGAGTTGGATATCATTATCACTACTCTCCGTATAATTAATTTTATTTTTTGGTGTTTTAAAATCAAATTCAAAGTTGCATTCTTCAATGATATTTTCTGTATTTTTAATAATTTGTGGATATTCACTAAACTTCATTAGCAACTCTTCTAGCGGAATCATCGTCTCTGAAGTTGTACAATAATCCGCTGGAGTAAGTTTTGATAAAATGATATTAGTGTCAATAGCCCGCAATATTTTATGTAGGTTAAATTCTTTTTTAGTGCGGAATGTTACCGGTTGCAAAACAACCATTCTATCTACTTTTTGGTTCCATTTCGAATGAAAAAGCAACGGAAGTTGTTCAGGACGTATGCCTAAAAATTCAAAATTTAGAAAGTTATCAGGAGCATTTTCGAAAGGATAAATTACAGTCACATTTTCAAATTCAGGTGCGCAATTGGGTAGGGGAGTTCCATCAAAATTATGTTTAGTCAAAAACCGATTCATCTCAGCAAGACCTTTTGCATTTTTAGCTAACCCAATGTAAAGCAGTTTATTATTATATCTAAATTCGATGCCTACGATTGGTTTTATGTTTACCGCTTGGCATTCTTTTATAAAATCATAAATTCCAGTAACGGTATTAATATCCGTTAGCGCCATCGCTTTTACATTAGATTGTACCCCAAGTTGCACTAAATCAGTTAATGGAATAGTGCCGTAACGTAGGCTGTGATAGGAATGACAATTAAGGTACATCTTTATGTTTTGTTTTTAAGCTGGCGCCAGCACAGCGATTAATTGCATCAAAACCATAACGTCTTTTCATTTTGTCCATCGCTTGATAAAGGGACAGCATTTCCTCCGTATCTTCAAATAAATTAATTTGGTAGGTACCGCGAACTAAACCGCTGAAGCGAATACCAACTAATCGCAACCGCATCCGGCGTTGGTATAATTTGTCAAATAAGTCAGTTACGGCTCTTGTCAGAGTGTGATCGGCAGATGTGTAGGCGATTTTAGCTTGTTTTGTTTCGGTATCAAAATTTGCATAGCGTATTTTTATGACTACTGTTGAGGTAAGCCATTCTTCAGATCGCAACTGAAAAGCTAATTTTTCGACCATACCTATTAAGATTGATTTTAGATTTTTAATATCAATTGTATCTTGTATAAAAGTATGTTCTGTCGAAATTGATTTTCGTTCTGTGTAAGGTTCAACGGGATTATTGTCAATTCCATTGGCTTTTTTCCATAGTTCTAAACCATTTTTGCCTATCATTCGTTGTAATACTTCAGCGGGCATTTCTGAAAGTGTTTGTATGTTTCGAATGCCAATGCGCGATAATAATTGAAAAGTCACATCGCCCACCATAGGAATTTTTTGAATCGAAAGCGGATTTAAAAAAGGCTGCACCATGGCTTCAGGAATTTCTAATCTTCCTACTGGTTTTGATTCGCCTGTTCCAATTTTAGAAACTGTTTTATTGACCGATAAAGCAAAGCTAATGGGTAGTCCAGTTTCTTTTGTAACAGATTGTGCTAGTTCATTTGTCCATTGGTAACAACCATAAAACTTATCCATTCCTGTAATATCTAGATAGAATTCATCGATGCTTGCTTTTTCTACAATAGGTGCTTTTTCTTCGATCACTTGAGTGACATCATGTGATAATTTAGAATATAATTCCATATCGCCTTTCATCACTTTTGCTTGTGGGCAAAGCCGAAGAGCCATTTTGATAGGCATGGCTGAACGAACCCCAAAAGTCCTAGCTTCATAGGAACAAGAAGCCACAACACCACGTTCTCCACCTCCAATAATTAATGGTAAACCATTTAATTTAGAGTTGGTTAATCTTTCGCAGGATACAAAAAAAGTATCTAGATCCATATGTACAATTGCGCGTGCCATTTGGTTTTATTTAGTTTACAAAATTAGTACAGATAATAACATTTTTGTCTATATTTGCTGTTACAAATTATAACAAAGTCGTTATGTCCTTATTTTCAGACAATATCAGAGCCCTGCGTGTAAAGCATAAAATCTCACAGGAAAAAGTAGCCGAAAGCCTTATGATTACTAGGGGCCGTTATGTGAAGTACGAAGACGGAACTTCAGAAGCGCCTTATGAAATCTTGAAGAAAATGGCACAGTATTACCAGATAAGTATTGATTTATTACTATCTGTTGATGTGCGTAAAATTGAAGTCAGTGATTTATTAAAACTCGAAAATAACCGACTGATTTTGCCTATTCAAGTAGATCAAATGGGAGAAAACCGAATTGAAGTAGTGACTCAAACGGTAAAAGCAGGTTATCTAAATGGGTATGCTGATCCCGAATATATTGAACAATTACAACAAATTTCATTACCGTTTTTAGGCGTAGGCAAATACCGTGGTTTTCCTGTTGAAGGGGATTCTATGCCACCGCATCAGGACGGCGATATTATCGTGGGTAGTTATGTAGAACGCTTAGGCGAAGTTCTAGATGGGAAAACTTATATTTTGATTACTAGGAGCGAAGGGATGGTGTATAAACGACTCAATAAAAATAAGAAAAATGCTTTAGTGGTAGCATCTGATAATTATTTCTATCCGCCTTATGAAGTCAAAGCGTCTGATATTTTAGAAATTTGGGAATACCAATGTAGCATTGCCCGAAGCGATAGAAAAACAGAAGCCTTAGAAAGTGATACCATTAAAAATATGTTTGTAGAATTGAAACGAGACATCAAAGAAGTGAAAAACAGTATTGGTCTTACTAATTAATTTATTCGAAATCAAAAGTGGCACAATTTTTAGGTTTACACTAAAACTTAAATGTTCTATTTAATTCAAATGAGTTTAACCATATAATTATTTTATTCTAAATTATTTCTAAAATTAAAGTTGGAGAACTTTTGCTTTCAAATACAAACGAGAGTATAACTCAGTATTAAAAAAATGAAAAATCAGGAATACGCAATCGTAGATATTGAAACTACAGGAGGTAATGCAAGTCACAGCCGCATAACTGAAATCGCTATTATTATACATGATGGAACAAAAGTGATTGACCGTTGGGAAACACTTGTAAATCCGCAAAAAAATATACCGCCAGCTATTTTTGCGCTGACTGGTATTACAAACGAAATGGTTATTGATGCGCCAACTTTTGATATTATTTCAGATAAAGTTTTTGAACTACTGTCTGATCGAGTTTTTGTTGCCCATAATGTCAATTTTGATTACTCATTTGTACGTCATGAATTAGAAAGCGCAGGACTTAAATGGACTGCTAAAAAATTATGTACCGTCAGAGCTTCTCGAAAAATTAGACCAGGAATGCTTTCGTACAGTTTGGGCCGACTTTGTAAATCTCTAGATATTGATTTGGAAAATCGTCACCGCGCTGGAGGTGACGCTGATGCAACGGCAATTTTGTTTACTAAATTGTTAGAATGGGATACGGAGAAAGAGATGGATAAAATGATCAAGAAAACATCTCAAGATCAAAGACTCCCACCAAATTTACCTCCAGAGGATTTTGACCAATTACCTGAAAAACCAGGTGTTTATTATTTTTATGATGAACATAAAAAAGTAGTCTATGTAGGCAAAGCGGTTAACTTAAAAAAACGAGTTGCTTCCCATTTTGGTGGGCATAAAATCACACCACAAAGACAAAATTTCTTACGGGATATACACGCAATTTCTTTTGAAGTTTGTGGTACTGAATTAATGGCTTTATTATTAGAATGCACCGAAATAAAACAATTGTGGCCCATTCATAATAAAGCATTAAAAAAGTTTGAACCTAAATTTGGTTTCTTCGAATATGAAGCTAGAAACGGATATCGGTACTTAGCCATTGGTAAACTAGCTAAAAATCAAAATTGTATTGAAACTTTTGATAGTATTTATAGCGGGATCAATTTATTGCAAGAATTAGCTGCAAAGTTCGAAATCGATAATCGCTTTTGTAAGTATGGAAGTTTATCAGATGGTGCATTTATGGCGCCGAATGATTCCACAGATTTACCAGAAATAGAACAGCACAACGACCAAGTTCAAGCAGCCATAGATTCTTATTTAAATAGTAGACAAAGTTTTGCTATTATTGATAAAGGTCGTACAAAAGAAGAACGCAGTTGTATTTGGGTTGAAAAAGGACATTTTTACGGAATGGGTTATATCGATATGGATGTTGTAGTCAATAATCCATCAGAAGTAAAAGAACATTTAACACCTTATAAAACGAATCAATATATTATGCAATTAATTTTTGCGTTTGCAAAGAAGTACCCAAGAAATGTACATCTTCAAAAAGACGATTTAATGGATGTAGAGGATTAAAAATTTTTAAGCAAGATTTCTAAATTCAATTCAATTAATTATTAGCGCCTACAACTTAAATCTCCGACTTAAATTATTTTAAGACGAATTTTTAGACAAAAGCCATACTAAGCATTTTATTTCTTCGTAAATTAGCAATAGTTATAAACTGGATTATTAATTAATAAAAATTGCTATGAAAAAATTAGGTGTTTTTTGTTTGCTAGTAACTTGTATCGGATTACAGAGCTGTAAGAATGATAAAAGTGAAAACACTCTCGAGGTTAAGGATGTAAAGGATGCGACAAGCACTGAATGTTACCAAGCAATTTACGAGCAGGATACACTGAATTTGAAACTCCTTACTTTCAAAGACGGAGAAATAAATGGTAATATGGAAATGGCTATAGATAACATGCCAAAAAAAGTAGGAGAAATAGTTGGAGAGTTTAAAGGCGATACTTTATTTGCTAGTTATACCTTTATCCAAGGAGGCAATAAAGAAAAAACGTTTAAAAATCCAATGGCATTCTTAAAACGCGGTGACCAACTTATCTTGGGTAATGGACAAATACAATTAACAATGGGAGCTTCTCATTTTGTAAAAGGAGAGCCAATTGACTTTGAGAAAGTAAAATATAAATTTAGTCCTGTGGATTGCGTTGAATAATAGTAATACTTAAAGGGAAGAGAAATCTTCCCTTTTTTATTTGGAGACGTTTGTCTATTAAAGTGTAAATATTGAGTTGTAAATCAATTAAAATACAATACAATTAATTTAGGATGTGCATTATTTAGAGTGTTGAAAAAATATTTATTAGACTACGTTTTTAATAAAGGCATTAGAATAAAAAATAAGTAGTTTAGAAGTAAATCACACTGAAATAAGAAATTTATAAAAAGCAAAAAATCTGCATACTATGCAGATTTTTTGTTTTTTACTATTAAGCAAAATATTATTTATTTTTGACAGCTCTATTATTTACAGCATTTAATGCAACATCATTCAAAACAGTATCCGACTCTTTTTCTTCTGCTAGTGTTTGTGTTAAGAGTTTAGCAACATCATTTTCACCAAGCGCTTTTGCAAAGGCTACTAATGTACCATAAGTTGCTATTTCATAATGCTCGATTTTTTGTGACGCTGAAATTATTCCAGCATCTCTTACTGCGCCGGGCATGGTTCCTTCCATAATGCTATCGCCTTCTTTTAATAGACCTTCCATAGCATCACACTTTTTACCTACAGCTTTTTCACCAAGAAGATCAAAAATATTTTGCAATCGAGCCACTTGATTTTTCGTTACAGAAAGATGGTCATTTATTGCTGATTTAAGAGCCACAGCAGTTGCATTAGCTGCCATTTTAGGTAATGCACTTACTAATGCATTTTCTGCCCAGTATATATCTTTTAAACTTTCGATAAATAAATCTTTTAATGTTGCCGCAGCATTTTTAGCTGGTTGTACAATCAATTTATCGTCTTTGTCTTCAATTTTTTTATCGTGTTGTTTTGGTTTTTCTGAATTTTTCATAAAATCTAATTTTTATTATTTATATAAGTTTTCTTCGCGCTCCCAGAAACGGTGTTTACCCATTGCTGTTATAAACTCTTTTGTAAAATCATCTGAAGATTGGATATCCGACATAATAATTCCTTTATCATTTTTACTAATCTTTGATGCGAATGCCGCAGCTTTAATAACTTTTTGACCTTCACCATCAGCAGCAATAACCTTACAATGCTTGTAAGCATCATTTAAAAACTCTTGCACATCATCATTTTCTGCAAGCACTTTTATATCTTGACCGTGCGGAATATAAACCGAATCAAAAAGTACTGACGCTGAGGTAAGCAAACTAAAGTCAACGGGAATTGCTCCATCTTTATCAGTTTTCAAACTTCCTAAATGAGGTGCTATAATAAAACCTTTAGCATCTTCCTTTAATAATGCATTTTTCATGCTGTTTACACTATCCTCAGAAACGCCTGCTGAACAAAGTATAGCTACTTTTCTAGATGCAATTCTCTTAGAATTTGTTGGATTTTTAAGCATTGTCAGTGCGTCAGATGTAGCAATTGATTGTTTTACTGTTGTTGATTCTTGGTTTCCCATCTCATTCTCTGGAGATACACCATGATTCATTGGCTTCTCGGGTGAAGCAGGAACGGTTGATCCTAAACCCACTGCAACTTTCTCAGCTAATTTATTATCTACTTGCGCTAAAAGACCGAGCATTCGAACCCTAATAGCGGTTGTTTCAACTTTACCAAGCTCAAACTGTAAAGCTTTAACAATGTGACTTTTTTCTATGTCCGTTTGACTGTTGAAAAATAATTTTGCTTGTCCAAAATGATCATTAAAGCTTTCACTTCTTCCTCTAATTTTATGCGAATCGATTCGCTCACTAAAACTAGAAAACCCACCTTCACTTATTTTTGCTTGGTAAGGACATCCACCGCCTAACGAATTTGGGTGATAACTAACACGACCCGTATTAATTTCTTGTCGCATATGTCCGTCGCGCTGATTGTTATGTGTAGGTGCTATACTTCTATTAATTGGAATTTCGTGAAAATTTGGACTACCTAATCTAGATAGCTGAGTGTCAGTATAGGAAAATAGTCGGCCTTGTAAAAGCGGATCATTGCTAAAATCAATACCAGGAACTAAGTGCCCTGGATGAAAGGCAATTTGTTCTGTTTCAGCAAAAAAGTTGTCAGGATTTTTGTTGAGCACCATTCTTCCCACTATTGTTACAGGAACGAGTTCTTCTGGAACGAGTTTAGTAGGATCTAATAAGTCAAATTCATATTTATGTTCATCGGCTGTCGGTATAATTTGAACTCCCAATTCCCATTCTGGGAAATTTCCCGTTTCGATCGCATCCCATAAATCTTGACGATGGAAATCAGAATTTTTTCCAGAAATTTTTTGCGCTTCATCCCATGCTACTGCATGCGTTCCTAATTTTGGTTTCCAATGAAATTTTACGAAAACGGATTCATCTGCTTCATTTATAAGTCGGAACGTATGTACACCAAATCCTTCCATCATTCTTAAACTCCTTGGAATTGCTCGATCCGACATAATCCACATAATCATGTGCATCGACTCTGGCATTAACGAAATAAAATCCCAAAAAGTGTCGTGAGCAGAAGCTGCTTGCGGCATCTCGTTATGCGGTTCTGGCTTTACAGCATGTACTAAATCTGGAAATTTGGACGCATCCTGAATAAAGAAAACTGGCATATTATTACCAACTAAATCATAATTTCCTTCTTGAGTATAAAACTTCACTGAAAATCCTCGTACATCTCGCGCTAGATCAGTTGAACCACGAGAACCCGCTACAGTTGAAATTCTTGCAAATACGGGTGTTTTTAACCCTTTAGTTTGTAAGAAACCTGCTTTTGTTAATTCTGGTATGGGATTAGTTACTTCAAAAAATCCGTGCGCTCCAGATCCACGTGCGTGCACAATTCTTTCTGGTATTCTCTCGTGATCAAAGTGTGTTATCTTTTCTCTTAAAATAAAATCTTCCAATAAGGAAGGTCCACGTTCACCCGCCTTTAATGTATTGTTATCGTCGTTGATTTTTAGACCTTGATCTGTTGTCAAAAATTTGTTAGTTCCGTCTGATTTGTTTTTAGACAAATCACGCTGTTTTTCGTCCTGAAAATTTTCCATATAGTTGTTGCTTTTAAAATTTTGTTTAACAGTAATGTGTTTAAAAAGTCTACCACTTTTATAATCCGTAACTTTTTACTAATCCAAAATTATTTAAACAATTGTAGTCCTGATTATATAATTTTAATTAAATATTATATCATTTAATTATTTAATCAACTGTTTGTTAGTTGATTGTATTTTTGTTGGTTTTAAAAATTGTAAACTTTAGTATTTTTTCTAGCGTTAATATTTGGATTATTTTATTTGTTTAAAACATACGAAATAGTACAACGAGTAAATTCTATAACATTAAACAAGAATTGTATAACGCAAAAAGTCAAGATTCTGCTTAATTTTATTAAAAATTTAAAACAAGATATTATGAGCACGAATAATCACACTCCGCAAAATTCAAAAAAAACAGGATCAGATAATAGAAGCGATATGAGAAAACATCAATATAAAGATCATGATGAAGTTTTAACTAATGATGAAAATTACGATGTAGATACTCAAAAATTTAAAGGCGAAAAACCTGATTTTGATGATAAATTGAACAATGAAGAGAAGAAGTAAATAATTTATAAAAGCGCCCTAAAATTAATTTTAGGGCGCTTTTATTATTTGTTTCGAAAGTTAAGGATGCGTTGTTATAATTATTTTTATTAATTGTATTCAAAACATCCAGGTAGTAAATTTGTAATAAAAATAACGATGAACAATAATAATATATTAGCAGGTTTAGGAGGCGCGATTGTACTCACAATATTGAATGAATCATTAAAACATCTTCATGGTGATATGCCACGAATTGAATTAGTGGGAGAGGAAGCTGTTCAAAAAACTGCATCTTATTTTGGTATTGATATAGAAAACCAAGATGCATTGACTGGAGCGAGTTTAGTTGGTGACTTAGTTAGTAATACTGCATACTTTAGTTTAATTGAAGGAGAAGGAAATCAATTATGGACTAAAGCAGCATCTGCGGGAGTTTTTGCAGGCTTAGGTGCTATTAATATTCCAAGTAAAATTGGTTTGAATGATGAGCCAGTTACAAAAACCAACAATACTAAATTATTGACTATTGGATACTACTTAGCAGGAGCGTTAGCTACGGCTGCTATAGTGCGCATTTTTGAAAAATTTGAGAAAAAGTAATTTTCTTGAAATATTGAATTTTGCATTCAAGCAATCAAAAATTTCCAGAGCCATTTTTTAAAGTAGCATTTTACGTACCTTATTCTTTCTTTCTTTACAGGGTTTCAATAAGTGCATTTAATAGAATTCATTAGCTATTTCTTTAAAGTAATCATCGGTAAGTGTTGATATATAAAGCAAAGCAGTATTTCATTAGTGTAACATTAAAAGATTTTAATTAGTGGTACAAAAACTATTTAAACAGTTGTTAATATTTTTTGGCTTAATTTATTTTAGTTCTATTTAATAGTAATAATTTTTCCTATTTTTGAAAAGACTTCTAAAACATAAATTCATTATTTAATTTGAATTTTGGTTTAAATTCTAGTCAAAATAACTTTACTAGTTGGTTTATGGAAAAACTTTTACTTGCAGACGATGATATGGATGATCGATTATTTTTTCAAGATGCTGTTGAAGAGCTCAGCCTATCAATTAATTTAGTAACTGTTTGCGATGGCGTTGAATTAATGGAATTACTCCTCAATAATCAAGAACAATTGCCAGATGTCCTTTTTTTAGACCTCAATATGCCAAGAAAATCTGGCTACGAATGTCTTTCTGAAATAAAATTAAGTGATACGTTAAAAAGTATTCCAGTTGTTATTTTCTCTACTTCATTAGATCCTGAAATTGTCAATAAATTATATGATAATGGCGCACATTATTATATAAGAAAACCAGGTGATTTTAACGTTTTGAAGAAAGTTATTTATGAAGCAACGGTCTTACTAGGGCAGAATAGTAGTGACCAACCTGATAGAGTCGACTTTATAATTCATTCATAATTAAATAATTTACTTTGATTAATTTAAACAATCAATTTTACTTCCTCAATGGTGGCGGCGAAATGGGACATCTTATTCGCGAAAAAAACTGGAATCAAACATCATTGGGCGATCCGTCAACTTGGCCACAAAATTTACAAACTACAGTTTCTTTAGTTCTTAACAATCCTTTTGCGATGTACGTTGCATGGGGAAAAGAACGTATCCAAATATACAACGACGCTTTCCGCACTATTTTAGGAAATCATAAACATCCGCATGCTTTAGGATCAACTTCTCATGAAACATTTTTAGAAATTCGGAATATTATTGAACCAATGTTTGATACGGTGATGAATGGCCAAGCAGTTGCTCATTCTGATTTTATGTTGCCGTTAGATAGAAACGGTAAAAAGGAGGATTGCTACTTTGATTTTTCCTTCAGTCCAATTTTTTTAGAAAGTAGTGAAGTTGGAGGAATACTTGTTACGATTATTGAAACGACTTCACAGCACATTGCGGACGATGATTTGAAGGAAAGTGAGCAGCGATTTAAAGATATGGCTGATAATATACCTAACTTATCTTGGATGGCAAATCCAGATGGTGAGGTGTATTGGTATAACAAAAAATGGTATGAATATACAGGAACAACTATCGAAGAAATGCAAGGTTGGGGTTGGAAGTCTGTATATAAAGAAGAAGAGCTTTCATCAATTTTAGAAGGATGGAATAATTCTCTACAAACAGGTATCCCTTTCGAAATGATGTATCCAATAAAGCGTCATGATGGCGTTTATCATCATTTTTTGACTAGAGCGCTACCTTTAAAAAACGAAGAAGGAGTAATCGTTACGTGGTTTGGAACCAACACTGATATTACTGCACAAAAAATAGCGGAAGAAGCCGTTGCGGAAAGTACTAATGAACTAGAGTTTGTTATTGAAGCAGCTAAACTAGGTACTTTTGACTTTGACCCAATTTCAAATAAATTTTTTAGTAACAAGCGTTTGAAAAATTGGTTTGGACTTTCTGACGAGAAGGAAATTGATATTATTGAAGGAATAAAAGTTATCGCTGAATACGATAGAGAAAAGGTTGTGCAGGCGATTGCAGCTACCTTAGATTATTCTTCTGGAGGGAATTACGATATTTCATATGATGTTATTAATCCGCTTTCGAATAATAAAATAACGCTACATGTTAAGGGTAAAGCTTTGTTTAATAAAGAGAAAGTTGCTTACCGTTTTAATGGTACAGCAGAAGATATAACAGCGCAAACTATTGCACGTAAAAAATTAGAGCAGAGTGAGAATAATTTACGACTGATGATTTTGCAAGCTCCTATAGCCATATCCATACTTCGCGGTCCGGATTATATAGTGGAAATTGCAAATAATAACGCGTTGAAATTATGGAATAAAACAGAAGATCAAATTGAAAATCTTTCCATTTTTGAATCAATACCTGAATTAGAACATCAAGGAATAAAAGAAATATTAGATAATGTGAGAGTCACTGGTGAACGCTTTGCTACTACGGAGCTTCCTATTGAAATCATGCGCAATGACAAGTTAGAGATTGTTTATATGAATTTTTCATATGAGCCTCTTTTCGACGAAGACGGCAATAGTAATAAAATAATGGCCATCGGATTTGATGTAACTGACCAAGTAACTGCTCGTCACAAGATAGAAAAAAGCGAGCAAAGTATACGTAGTCTTGTCGAAAGCGCTCCATTTCCAATCGCTGTTTACACAGGTGAAGAGATGCGAATTACTCTTGCCAATCAATCTGTTATTGAGGCGTGGGGAAAAGAAAGTGATGTAATAGGTAAATTATACAGTGATGTTTTGCCGGAACTAGCAAATCAAAATATTTACGAACAAATACGAGGAGTTTACGCTTCAGGAATTGCTTTTAGCGCAAAGAATCAGCGTGTAGGAATAGTAAAGGATGGAATTCTTAAACATTTTTACTTTAACTACAGCTTTACTCCGTTACGAGATTCTCTAGGAAAGATTTACGGAGTAATGAACACTGCGGCCGAAGTAACAGAATTAAATGAAGCTAAGGAAAAAATTGAGGAAAGTGAAAAGCGTTTCCGAGATGCGATGCATCAAGCTCCTGTTGCAATGGTTATTTTAAGAGGTCAAAGTAATGTTGTGGAGATGGTTAATGCCACTTATCTAGAAATCGTTTATAAAACTGAGGACGAATTTTTAGGAAAGCCTTTATTTGAATCCTTACCAGAGGTAGAAGTTGTTATTGATCCAATTATAAAAGGTATTTACGAAACTCAAAAAGCGTTTTTTGGTTACGAGTTTCCAGTAACTTTAAAACGATTTGGTAAGAGTGAATCCGCATATTTTAATTTTGTTTATCATCCACTTATTGAAGGTAATACCGTTACTGGAATAATGGTCGTTGCTACAGATGTAACTAATAATGTAAATGCAAAAAAGGCATTAGAAGATAATGAACAAAGACTAAATCTAGTAATTAGTGCTAGTGAACTAGGAATATGGGAATTAGATTTAGTAACAGATGAAACTAAAGTTTCCGATCGTGCTCTACAAATTTTAGGGGTTCCTAATGAAAAAAATCCTAAACGTGATTTACTTTCAAGTAAGATGCATCCAAGTGATATGGCAATCAGAAAATCTGCATTTGAAAAAGCTCTAAAAACGGGTGTGTTACATTATGAAATTAGAACTATTGTAGATGAGGTGATTCATTGGATTGAAGCTAAAGGGAAAGTGTTTTTTAATTCAGATAATCGGGCAATTCGCATTATCGGAACTTTACGCGATGTCACTGAGGAGAAAAATATTCAAACTCAATTGCTTGAGAGAGAACAAAAATTTAGATTGTTAGCAGACTCGATGCCTCAGTTTGTATGGACTGCAGATAAGGAGGGCAATCTTAACTACTTTAATCAAGCCGTTTTTGATTTCTCTGGATATTCAAAGGAGGACATGATCGAGCACGGTTGGATTTCCATTGTGCATGACGATGAAAGAGAAGCGAATATTGTAAAATGGCTCGAAGCAATTGCAACTGAAAAAGATTTTTTAATAGAGCATCGTTTTCGTAAAAGCGATGGGACTTACCGTTGGCAGTTAAGTCGCGCAATTCCGCAGCGCGATAAAGAGGGTAAAATTACAATGTGGGTAGGAACAAGTACCGACATTCAAGATCAGAAAATGTTTACGAACGAATTAGAAAGACAAGTTTCTGAAAGGACTAAAGAGCTTTTTAATAAAAATGAGGATTTGGAAAAGATGAACCGAGAATTGCAATCTTTTGCATATATCTCTAGTCATGATTTGCAGGAACCTCTTCGAAAAATCCAAACATTCGCTACCCAAATAAAAGAGGGTGAAAGTGAAAATCTTTCTCCAAAAGGCAAGGATAAATTTTTAAGAATGCAAAATGCTGCCAATAGAATGCAGACATTAATACAAGATTTACTTGCTTATTCTAGAACGAGCGTTCAAGAACGCGTTTTTGAAAAAGCTAAGCTGTCACTTATTGTAGAGGAAGTAAAGGAAGATTTAGAACAAGAATTTTTAGACATTAATGATACAATTTCTATAATAAGTGATTGTGAAATCGACGTAATTCCATTTCAGTTTAGGCAATTGTTATTTAATTTGATAAGTAATTCATTAAAGTTTACAAAATCTGAAAACGCTCCAAAAATTATAATAGAATGTAAATCGGGATTAGGTTCTGAATTTGATAATCCAAAGCTAATTGATTCCAGAAACTACTGTTATATAAAATTTCAGGATAATGGAATTGGTTTTGAAACGGAGTATAGTGAAAAAATCTTTGAAGTGTTTCAACGTTTACATGGTAAAGAAAAATTTGACGGAACAGGAATTGGTCTAGCAATTGTTAAACGAATTGTAGACAATCACAATGGAATTATAACTGCAACTGGAATTTTAAACGAAGGAGCTACTTTTCATATTTACATTCCTTATTCTGAAATGTAAAAATTACAATTCTTGTAAAATCATAAGCTTTCGACAAGTTAAAAAATGTTCGTCATTCAATTGACGGACATTTTTTTTGTCTTGCTAATTACTTATTCGAACCAAAATTTAAAAATCCTTATTTTTTTCGCTTCAATTCATCCGTTGACTCATTTAAAGGAAAAAGATATAATAACGAAATTACATAATGCATCAAACTTAAAATTCTATAAAATTTTTCAAATATTCAGTAAATGAATAATGAGGTGATTATTTAATTTTATACTAGAGTAATTCTGGAAATATTTTGGCTTTTAGTAGAAAATTTTGGATAGAATCCATTACATTATTGTCTTGTTATCATTTAATCAACAATTCTTCTAAGCCTTTACTCTGTTAAATTATAATTTTCAATATGATATAATTTTAATGAAAACTAAAAAACGAATTGCTATTGTAGGCGGAGGACCAAGTGCATTATTTCTATTTAAAAGATTAATTCATTCGGGGATCTCTGATTTTGAAGTAGACATATTTGAAAGAAAAAAAGTTCTTGGTGCAGGAATGCCGTATAGTCAAGAGGGAGCAAATAGAGAACATATTACAAATGTATCGGGTAATGAAACTCCAGAATTAGTTTCTTCAGTTGTGGAGTGGTTAAAAGAGCAGCCTAATGAATTATTAAAATCATTTGATATTGATATTACTACGATAAACGATTATAAAGTACTTCCTAGATTGCTTTTTGGCTATTATTTGACAGCTCAATTTGATTTACTCTTACAAATTGCTTCAGATTTAAAGATAAAAACTACAGTTCGTTATGAAAGTGAAGTATTAGACATCAAATATGATAATGAAAATAAGGAAGTTTGGCTCTACACTTCACAGTCAGAACTAAAATTTGATGATGTGATAATTTGTACAGGTCACTCTTGGCCATCTAAATGGGAAGGTAAGCATGAAGGATGTTTTGATTCGCCTTATCCTCCTTCAAAACTTGAATTAAATTTAAATCACCCAGTTGCATTGAGAGGTTCGTCGTTAACAGCGATTGACGCTATACGAACATTAGCAAGGAAAAACGGAAAGTTTTCAACAGATGAAGATGGAAATTTAAATTATACTCTAAATAAAGAAAGTACGAATTTCAGCATTGTGATGCATTCTAGAGAAGGTTTGCTTCCAGCGCTTCGGTTCCATTTGGAAGATTCTCATTTAAGTAATGACTCGTTATTAACTCCAGAAGAAATACAAGATCATAAAGATAACAATGATGGGTTTTTATCATTAGATTATATTTTCCAAAAAGATTTTAAGGACATATTCAAAGATAAAGATCCTGATTTTTATCCAAAAATAAAAGATTTAAAGATCGAAGAATTTGTCGATGCAATGATGGAGCTGCGAATTCGCTTGGATTCCTTTCAATTACTAAAAGCAGAATATATTGAAGCGGAAAAATCGATAAAAAGGCAGGAATCTATTTACTGGAAGGAAATGCTTGCGGTTTTAAGTTTTGCAATGAATCACCCTGCTAAGTACTTCTCTGCCGAAGACATGGAAAGGTTGCACAAGGTTTTAATGCCATTAATAAGTATTATTATAGCTTTTGTTCCGCAAAAATCGTGTATCGATCTTTTGGCTCTTTACCAAGCTGGAGTTTTGTCAATAGTTTCGGTAGGTCACGACAGTGAAATTGAGCCACAAGAGGAAGGTATTATTTATAAGTACTATGATGAAAAAAATACTTTGCATTCGCAGTCCTATCGTACGTTTATAGACTGTGTAGGACAGCCTCATTTATCTTTCAAAGATTTTCCTTTTGCTAGTTTGAAAGCAGACAAGAATGTTAGCGCAGCTAGATTGCGATTTCAAAATAACAAGATGGGTAAGCTTGCATTGTCGAAAGGAGATTCAAGCGTTGAGGTTGATAGTCAAGGGAATTATTATAGGACAGTATCTGGAATTAGTATAAATGATAAGTTCCAGATTCTAGATCATTATGGTGCTTATAATGAAAATATTTACATCATGGCAGTTCCTTATATTGGAGGCTTCAATCCTGATTATTCTGGACTCGATTTTTGTGAAGCAACATCGCTACATATTGTTAAAAGTATTCTTGGTATGTAACTAGCATTAATTCCCAAAGTAGTGGCTTTTGCAATCGTAATTCGAAAAAGTTAATCGTCAAAGCATTTTCGAAAAATTAAAACATGGATACTGGTAAGAATTTGCGATTAAATAGCTAATTATTTCTAACAACCTGGTACCAACATTAGATTCCATTTTGAAATAGTAGAAACACTCTTTACTTTATATTTTAAAAACGATATCTTTAGAGATAAAAATGTTTTAAAGAGTATAATCATGATAGATTCCTTGAACGCTATATCTCAAAATCCATTAATAAATATTCCTTTTTTTGTCGGATTAATATTTGTGGCGGCTGGAATTATTACGCGCTCATTTCCTCCGCGAAAAATTAATTCACTTTATGGCTATCGATCAACTAGTTCAATGAAAAGTCAAGAGAGATGGACTTTTGCTCAGGAATATTCATCTAAAGAAATGATTAAATTAGGTTTACTTCTTTTTATATGCGGCTTTCTGGGTTTGATTACTAATTTTAATGATTCTGTAAATTTAGCTTTAGGTTTGGGATTAATGTTTTTAATTTTGACAGTGCTAATTTGGAGAGTTGAGAAAGCGATTAAATCCAAATTCAATGGTAATTAAGAGTATAAATTTCAGGGCTGGACTTAAAGGTTTTTATAATTCACACATGTCTGGACCGCACAAACTTTAAGGTAAAATAGTAGAGTTATAGACAACGATTCTGTGAAGAGAATTTTTCGTGAGAGCCAAGCTTAATAATGTAGAATAAGGATAATAAAATGATAAAACGGTATAAATCGAAGATAGGTCTTGAATTAGTAATCCCGTTAACTTTAATATTTGGTACTACTTTATTTTTACAATTAATTGTAGAGCAAAATTTGTTAGCGATCGCAATAGTAGTACTTATCATTATTTTAATAGTTCATATGTTTGTAACGACTCATTACACTATCAACGGAGATATTTTAGAAATTAAGTGTGGTTTTACATTTAAAGAAACAGTTGATATCAAAACAATAAAAAGCATTTCAGAAACTAATACTATTTTAAGTGCGCCAGCAACATCGATTGATAGGATCGAAATTCAATATGGGAAATTTGATTCAGTTGTTATTTCGCCAAAGCAAAAGCTGGAATTTATAAATGACATTGTTGCAATAAATCCAGCTGTAGTATTACACTTCAAAATTAAGTAAATGCTGAACTTTCAATAATGCATGCGGAATTCGGTTTAAAAATATAATCAGGCAGGACTTTTTTGCTGTTATATATTAATTGCTTTTAATCACTTGATAAACTCAAAAGATTTCTCCTCAGTAATTTTATAGCTCTGATTAATTAAAAATATAATGGTTTATTTCGATGTAAATCAATCAATATCCTCTTCATTATTTAAGTTATATTTTATAATGTAGTAGTTTTGACTGGTTATAATTATTTTTTATTCTCCTATATATAGACTCTGGATATTTTGTAAGAATGTCTTTTATCTTACAAACATTTAAATACTGAATAATTTACTGCTTTATTGATTCTTTGAAAGATGAAAATGTTAATTAACTTTTTCGTGTTCCTAATTTTTAGCTGTTTTATTATCACAAAATACGTCATATGCTTTTCTATTGTACAATTTTTTAAATATAAATTGAAGAAATGTAAGAAATATGTAATTAATATAGGATCGAAAGAAAAGCGAAGTTACTGTTATAAATTAATGTATATTTCGAAGTAACTCTTTAATTTTCAAAATTTTGATTTTTAGGAAGTGGGAAATCTTAACTTCACGTTTAATATAATATTAATTCTAATTTAGCAAATGAGTGAAAAGGCAACATACGAAGAATTAGAAAATAAAATTACCAACTTAGAGAAGGAAAATAAAATTCTTAATTTAAATTTCTCTATCCAAAATTTAGAAAACGAAAAAAGTTTAGCAGAATTGAAGGTTGCTACTATTAAAATTGTACATCAAAATTTAGAGAAAGAAAAACGAGCTGCAGAATTGAAGATTGCTAATATAGAACTTGCGCACCAAAGTAGAGAAAAGAAAAAGCGTGCGGCAGAATTAGCGATTGCAAATATAGAACTTGAATTTCAAAGCGAAGAAAAAGAAAAACGTGCTGCCGAACTTAAAATCGCAAGTATTGAGCTTGAATATCAAAGCAAAGAAAAAGAAAAGCGCGCAGACGAATTGAGAATTGCTAATATTGAACTTCGATACCAAGTTGAGGAGAAGAAGAAGCGAGCTACGGAGTTACGAACCGTAAAAAAAGAGTTAAAATATCAAAATCAAGAAAAACAAGAGCGGGAAGCTGCATTAATTATTGCAAATATTGAACTTGTTTTTCAAAACGAAGAGAAAGCGCGTAGAGCTTCAGAATTTATGGTTTCTAAAATCAAGCTTGCTCAACAGAGTGAAGAGAATGAAAAATTAGAGCAGGAGTTGACTATTGCGACCCTAGCAGTTTCACTTCAATCAGAACTAATAGTTGCAAAAGAAAAAGCTGAGGCAAATGAGATTCAGTTAAGAGAACTTAATGCCACTAAAGATAAAATGTTTTCTATTATTGCACATGATCTGCGAGGTCCTTTAAATAATATTCTTGGCTTTTCTGAATTGTTGATTGAAAACGAAAGTAATTATAAGGGTGAAGAAATTAATGACTTTTTAAAAATTATAAGTGCTTCTGCAAAAAACACGATTATTTTGCTTGACAACTTGCTCAATTGGGCTAAGTTACAAATAGGCCAAATTAATTTTAGTCCAATTAAAATGGTACTTTCAAATGTGGTTCAAGAAATATTTGAGCTTTCAGATTTTAGTGTAAAGGACAAAAATATTGTTTTAAAATATGTTGAGCCAGAGGTGATTGAGTTTTTTGGTGATTTTAATATATTAAAAGTTGTTCTGAGAAACCTTATTTCTAACGCAGTAAAATTTACAAATGATAGTGGAGAAATTATAGTTTATGCAGTAATGTGTGGCAATTTTATTGAAATTTCAGTTTCTGACAATGGAATTGGAATGCCTGCACAAAGGGTAGAAACTTTGTTTCATATTGAAACTATTAAAACTACACTTGGAACTGCAGGCGAGAAAGGTGCTGGTTTAGGATTAATTCTTTGTAAAGATTTTGTCGAAAAGCTTGGAGGGAAAATTTGGGCTTCGAGTGAACTAGGCGTTGGGAGCAACTTTAAATTTACGTTACCGATTATCAGAGCCCAATAAAAATAATTTATCAAATCGCGTTATCTGAAACAAAGTGATGGTAATAATTACTTTTAAAAAATTAGACTAAAAATTAAAGCTGATCATTAATTAGGAGAAAATATATAGTAACCCCCAATTCTCCAAAACGAAACTGAGACACTAAAATTTCAGATAATAGCCTTTGAACAACATTTAAAAGTAGTACCTGTTTAGTCCATTGAAGTATGGTGAGATAAGCAGTTAAATTAAATTCATACTTTTTATTTCAGGCAAATTTTAGTTAATATTATTTGTACTTCTGTATTTAACAACTTATAATCGTAAACTATAAACTTTTAGCTCTAGAATTTTAATCGTGTGATATTAAACGACATTGAAATTTATCGAATTGTAGAAAATAATATAGATAACATCCATTTAGTAGCAGTGTTGATTTGATACTCATATAAATCTTGATTTTTTCAATTACAATTTATTTCGAATTAGATAATTTTTGCTATGACTTTTTTGCATCTACAAAAAGACAAATGGTCCTTTTAACGCAGAAATAAAAAACTCTGCAAAATTTTTTTATTGCATTTTCACTTGACATTAAAGGCAAAGAAATTTGCTGATTTATTTATTTTTAAAATATTTTTCAGCTAACTAGTATTATCTTGCTTAAAATTATAAAAGAAAGATACACTAAAAATAGTACAATTAAAAAAAACACATTAAGCCACAATGAAACTTCTAAAACATATCATTTTATTTAAAGTTATTATTATAGCTGCTGTAAGTTGCCAAAATCAAAACAAAAGTGAACCTGTAGAACAGACGACAAAAGCTAATAATTCTAATCAAGAAATATCACAATTTACAGGAAACTATGTTTCTGAAAGTTATAAAAAACGAAATGAAGGGTATGACTGGATATCTGTTTCTGTAAATCAAGTATCAGATAGTTCATTTCATATTTCGGTTCGTTCACGTGTTGACAAGAAAAAACCAACTTGCACATTTGATGCAGATGCAATTAAAATCTCTAATAATCAGTTGAGATCTAATGTTGATGGAAAAGACATTATCTACACATTTGATAAAGGGATCATTACTATTGCACCTGAGAAAGATGAAGATAAATACGCATTGAGCTATTACTGCTCTGGAGGAGGAAGCTTCAGCGGTGATTATGTGAAAATCGATGAAACTTTAGATGAGAAGCAATTAGATTCTCGAGTATTTTTAAAAACATTGTCTATGGAAAACATTAGTTTTGACGTAAGCACCACAGGAAAAGGTTCTATCCAAAAACTAACCATTCAACCTTTTGGTTTAGAAATAGACAATACTAAAATAACAATGGAAGTTGACGGTTCTGTTACTAATGCTGAAATTTCAGACTTAAATTCTGACGGATTTCCAGAACTTTTGGTTTATACAACATCTGCAGGAAGCGGTAGTTATGGAAACGTAATTGCATACTCTGTAAATGCGGGAAAATCTGTAAGCCAAATCTATTTTCCACCAATTGCTGATAATCCATTGACTAATAAGGGATATATGGGACATGATGAATTTTCAATTGTAAAAAACATATTAGTTCAGCGCTTTAGGACTTACAAAGAAAATAATGAAAATAGCAATCCAACAGGAAAGATTCGACAAATAAAATATAAACTAACAGATGGCGAGGCATCCCGAAAATTTGTTGTTGATAACATAATTGAATACCCTAAAAAATAAATTCATCACTTACAGCGGTTTTAACTCTGGGAGTGGATTCCCTTTTGTTAAGCCGCTAGTTTTTATCGTACTTATTAGTTTTATAATAGAACCATATGGAAAATGAAAATGATTTAAAGCCTGATAACTACGAGCTATCACAGCAAACGAAAAAAGCTAATTCAGATAAAATTTTCACAGGAATTTTTATTGGTTTTCTTATAGGTATAGCAACATACAGTACGTTTAAGTATGGAGTTGGTTTTTTTACTTTTGCACCATTACTTTTTATTTATCTGTTAGTCAGACGAAGAAATAAAAAATTAAAGTAACGGTACACTAAATTTTTTTCTTGATAGAAGTAACCTTGTAAAGCAATATTTATCTTACCTTAATGCTTTTTTAGCACACAGCTAAAAATAATTGCAAGTAAATAGTAAAAACATTATTTATAAATGGGTAAACTGAGCAATCTTGAAGCCAATATAATATTTGACGCTGCGCAAAAAGATACTTTTAATTTTTATACTACTATGGCATCTGAAATCTCAGTATGTCCAATTTCATTTGTAAGTTTATTTACTAATCAAGAATCAGTGCTTTTATCTAGCTATGGATTAGCAGATATAGACAGTATTAAAGACTTTGATTTCTTACGCAACAATTTCACTAAATCAACTTCTGATGTAATAATTGAGGATACTAGAATAGATCCACTTTATTCAAAATTATCGTTAGGTGAAAGTAATCCTAAAATAATATTTTATGCGGCGATTCCACTTTTTGATTTTGCTGGAATTGTTATAGGTTCGCTTTGCGTTATTGACCTTCATTGTAGAAAATTATCTAATCAGCAACTTGAGTTTTTACAGAAATTAGCGTTGCAAATTGCGATTTCCATTGAAGTAAGAAAGAATCAATTTGATCTTGAAAGTAAAAATAATACTTTAATTGAAGCAAACACGCTGTTAGAAATTATCCAGGATTCTAATCAAATAGGAATATGGGAGATTGATGTCAATACGATGAAAACTAGTTGGAACGACTTTGTATATGATATACTCGAAGTCCCTAAGGATTTTAATCAAGACTTAAAAAACGATTTAAATTTTTATCATCATGATTATAGAGAAATTATAAGTAATGCAGTTTCAAATGCGATCATTTATAAAACTCCTTTTGATGTCATATGTCTTCTTGTAACCGCTAAAGAAAATAACAAGTGGGCACGAGTGATTGGCAAGCGAGTAGGAGAAAAAATTATTGGAAGCTTTCAAGATATTACAGCAATAAAGGAAAGAGAACTAAAGTTTGAAGGAATTTTCGATTCTACGATGACATTCATAGGTTTTTTAAATACAGAAGGAATTTTATTAGAAGTTAATAAAACTGCCTTAAATGTAGCAGGAATTAAAAAGGAGGACGTTATAGGTAAATATTTTTGGGACTGTTATTGGTGGCAAATATCTGAAAAGGCGCAAGAAGAACTTAAAGTAAATTTTAAAAAAGCTCTTGCAGGTCAGGAAGTTTCATATGAAGTGCGAATTAATATTGCTAATGAGCAAACGACTACATTATTATTTAGTTTAAGACCTTTATTTAATGAACAAGGCAAAGTATTATTTATTATTCCACAAGGCCGAGAAGTAGAAGAATTAGTGATTGCGAGAGATCGTTTTAAAAACGTGCTTGATGGTACAAATGTGGGTACTTGGGAATGGAAAGTGCAAACTGGAGAATCTATTTTTAATGAAAGATGGGCTGAAATTGTTGGCTACACTCTAGCAGAACTCGAACCTATTAATATTGACACTTGGTTTAGGTTGGCGCATCCAGACGATTTAGAAGAATCAACACGTAGAACTCAGCTTTGTTTTGACAGAAAAACCGAATTCTACGAAATTGAAACTCGAATGAGGCATAAAAGTGGTACTTGGGTTTGGGTAAGGGATCACGGCAAAGTTATCGAATGGACAGAAAATAATATGCCATTAACAATGTTTGGTACTCATGAAGACATTACCAAAAGAAAAATCGAAGAACTTGAAATCAGTTACCAAAGAAAAAACTTAAATGCGCTGTATAAGCTATCACCAATAGGTATAGCGCTAAATGATTATGAGACAGGAGAATTTATAGATGTGAACGAAAAATTATTTGAAAGTTCAGGTTATAGCAAGAAGGAATTTCTGGCACTACGTTATTCTGATGTAACTCCTAAAGAATTCCAACACTTGGATTTAATTGCTATCCAACAAATGGAGCAAAAGAGCGGATATGATAAATATCAAAAAGAATATATTCGTAAAGATGGCTCGCGATATCCAGTATTGTTAAGTGGAGTAGTAATTGAAGACTTAAGTGGTAAAAAACTCGTTTGGTCATTTATTCAGGACATTAGCGAAGAAAAAGCAGCAGAGCAGAAACTAAATGACGCTATAATTAGAATGCAAGCAGTTCTTAACGCAACTACGGAAGTAGTGATAATAGAAACCGATATAGATGGCAAAATAACACTTTTTAATTCGGGCGCTGAAATAATGCTAGGTTATAAAGCAGATGAAGTCGTTGGAAACGAAACTCCAGAAATTATACATGTTCCAAAAGAAATAGTAGCGAATAGTCTAAAGCTATTTGAGAAATACAATGAAGAAATTAGAGGTTTTGAAAGCCTTATATATGAAATAGGAAGAGGAGAGTCTGTGACTAAGGAATGGACATACAAGAGAAAAGACGGAAGTAAATTTCCAGTATTATTATCAGTTAGTCCAGTTATAAAAAATAATAATGTTACAGGGTATCTTGGTGTAGCAACTGATATATCTGCATTAAAAAAAGTTGAAAACGAAATCAAATCACTTCTTGATATCACTAAAGAGCAGAATAATAGATTGAAAAATTTTGCAAATATTGTTTCACATAATTTAAGATCTCACAGCGGAGGGATTTCTGGTCTAATTGATTTACTAATTTCGGAGTTTCCAGAAATTGATGAAAACGAAATTTCAATATTATTAAAGCATGGTGCTGATAATCTGCAACAGACTGTGGATGACCTAATAGATGTAGTTAAAATTAATCTAAGTGAAATTAAGTCAGAAGAAATAAGAGTATTTGATTTTGTGGAGAAAAACATTCAAAGTTTAGCTTTGCAAATAAAGAAGACAAATTTTTTAATAAATAATCAGGTTGAAAAAGAAGTTTTAATACAAGGAATTCCAGCTTACATTGATAGTATTATCTTGAATTTTATTAGTAACGCCATAAAGTATCAAAGTCAAGAAAGGGAAAGCTATTTAAATATTCACACCTACGAAGAAGATAATTTTGTCGTTCTCAATTTCGTAGATAATGGACTAGGTATTAATTTAGATAAATATGGTGACAAAATTTTTGGTATGTATAAAACCTTTCATCAATATGAAGATTCAAGAGGTATCGGTTTGTTTATCTCAAAAAATCAAGTAGAAAGTTTAGGTGGTAAGATTGAAGTTTTAAGCGAAGAGAATGTAGGAACAACTTTCAAGATAAAATTTCCATTGCATAAAAGTTAGAATTAAATTATGATATGCAATATTTTTAATTTTATTGCATTGACCTCAAATAAAAAAAGTTAGATTTCTTGAAGATTCGATGAATAGTAGACAAAAAAAAAATATTTTTTTAAAATTACTGTCAGTAGCTAAAGAGAATCTTATTAAATTAAAATTTATGATTAGACCACATAAACCGTCACTAAAAAATTTCGAACTTAAGAAAAAAATTATTGCAGTGATGATCACTTCCGTCTTAACTGCATTATTAATTTCAGGTGCTTTTGCTGTTTTAGGATTTTATTATTTGGCACTTACTGTGTTGTTTTTTTGTATTGGTATGAGTATCAATGTAGTTCTTTTTAAAAGGGGTATCGTTAGAGACCCTGGATTAATTACTACTATTATTTCATGTATTACAATAACATTAGGTGTTTTATTGCAAGGTTTAGGACCTGGTGGTTTAATGTATTTTTTTGTTTTTTATTTAGCTTTTGGATTCATTGTAGACACTTCTAAACCGTACAAAAAGAAATTAAGACTTTATTATTCTATATCTACAATTTGTTTTGTTTTATGTGCACTTTTTGTACCCATTCAAAGTAAGTATGAAATTATGTCTGCTGATGATGCTAAAATGTTATTCTTAGTTAATTCTTTTTCGACACTTATATTAGCTTTGATATTTTCTTATCGAGGGATTTCTTTTTCAAGAAACAATGTAAAAGCTATAATGGAGCAAAAGGCAACAGTTGAAGAGCTTAATGAAAATTTAATTATCAATTCTGATACCTTAAGAAAACAATCTGAAATTCTTGAAAATGCGAATAAAAGGCTCCAAATTCAAGCAGAAGAGCTACAAATTCAGTCGGAGCAATTAAATGTGAAATCTGAACAATTAAGAATTAAATCAGAAGCTATATTAGATGTCAATAAGGAACTACGATTACAAAGGGAGAGGGCAGATGATGCTAACAATGCTAAAGGTATTTTTCTAGCGACAATGAGCCATGAAATAAGGACGCCTATGAATGGAATTATCGGTATGAGTAACTTATTGTCAGAAACGAATTTGAACGAAGAACAAAGTGAATATGTTCAAATTATTAATACTAGCGGAGATGCGCTACTATCTGTAATCAATGACATCTTAGACTATTCTAAAATTGAGTCAGGAAAACTGGAATTGGAGCACTATGATTTTGATCTTAAAAAAGGAATTGAAGATGTTTTAGATTTATTTGCTATTCAAGCCTTTGAGCGAAATCTTCATTTAATTTATGATATTGATTCCGAGATTAGCAAATTTATTAAAATTGATGGCTTACGATTAAGACAAGTCTTGGTAAATTTAGTAGGTAATGCCGTGAAGTTTACTCATGATGGGGTAATAGCTATTAAGGTTACAATCGGTAACACTTTAGAAAATCAGCAAACATTATTATTTGAAATTACAGATAGCGGTATAGGAATTGAAGAAAAGGATATAAAAAACTTATTCAGTCCATTTCATCAGCTAGATTCATCTACCACGAGAAAATATGGTGGCTCTGGGTTGGGATTACCAATTAGTAAGTCTTTAATAAAATTACTAGGAGGCAAAATAAAGGTAGAAAGTAAAATTAATTTTGGTAGTAAATTCAGTTTTAATGTTTTAACAAGATTTAATACTAATTTAAAGAATAGTGAGTATTCTAATTATGTGATGCCAAAGAAGGTTCTTATTATTAATGATAATGAAGTAGTTGGTAGTACTCTAAAAAAATGGTTAGAGAGGTTAAATGTGAAATCAGAAGTAATCAAATCAAATACCGAAGACCTATTTGAACTAATTAAAAATTCTTCAAATGATGTAGTTTTAATAGATCAAGAAATAATTATCGCAGACAAAAATTATTTTTTAAAATCATATCGTGAATTGGATTCTAAGATTCCATTACTAGTTTCGGCTTATCCGCAAACGAATTTCTCTTTAGAAGAAATCTCGACATTTGCTGCTGTGATAGCAAAGCCGATTAAACAAGATCGCCTCTATAATCTTTTATATTCTATAATGGAAAATAAGAAATTGGCGCCCAATCAATTTTTACCATCGTACACTACAGATTTTGCAGTTAAATATCCGCTCAAAATACTATTAGTTGAAGATAACTTAATCAATCAAAAACTTGCAACTAAAGTCCTAAGCAAATTAGGTTATACGCCGGGCGTAGCACATAATGGTAGAGTTGCGATAGAAATGTACAAAGATGAAGATTATGACTTGATTTTGATGGATGTTTTAATGCCAGAAATGGATGGTTTAGAAGCGACAAAATTCATCAGAAGCTCTGAGTTGAAACAACCCTACATTGTGGCTCTAACAGCTAATGCTATGCCTGAGGACAAACAAGAATGTTTAAATGCAGGAATGAATGATTACTTATCAAAGCCTTTCAAAGTTCAGGATTTAATTAAGATACTTAGAAACACTACAATTAGAGATTCCACAATTCACGATAAATAGTATCATTTGTAAAAAACAAATAAATTCTTTTCTTTTAAATCAATTTCACTGCAATTAAATGATTGAGTTGTTCTCCTGAATTTTAAAATGTCTCCGATATAAGATTATGATATTTTTAGTAAAGTCCATAAGCCTCTATAATCACTTCTAAAAATATAGAAATTTACAATTGATGATCAAACTATTTATTAGTTTACTTGAGCAGATATACGACTTTTAAAAAGGTCATTTACATCACGAATATTCATTTTTTAATTCCCAAATTCCAATATCGTTGACAAAAGCGATATCGCACTATGAGGGCTTCTTCATCCTTAGTTGTGAATGTATCTGAAATACCTCTTTAAAGTACGTATAGTATTCTTTTTTTATCAATATTTAAAACTCAAGGAATAATCGCTTATTACAAAGTGAGATTTCCAATCCTGTATAAATATGCATGTCTTTAAAGCTAGTTTTTAATAGATTTTCCGGATCAATCCTAGAAGTTGGGGAGGAATGAAAGATTTCCTAATTTAGCTTATTAAAAGAACGAGCTTTGGAGAATTACATAGAACTTTTAAAACTGATCCTTCCTGAATTAATTGTGGAACACTTTGATTTGGTCAACACCAAAATCGAACAAGAGAAAATGCATCTATTCTTTGAAGAAAAAAGTACTCCTCCAAAAGAATATAATAACAGACAACTTGTCTCCAAAGGTTTCTTAAATGAG
>NZ_REFH01000015.1 GCF_003688495.1 Flavobacterium weaverense
ACAGCAAGCGGAAGTGGATTAGATCCTAATATTTCAGTTGCAAGCGCTAAAATACAAATTGCAAGGATTCAGAAAGCAAGAAATATAGATCCTGAAAAATTAAACACATTGATTGGCGCCAACACCGAACAACCTTTATTAGGGATGTTTGGACCAGCTAAAATTAATGTTCTAAAACTAAATATTGCTCTAGACGAACTAAAATAAAACCGTAATCAGAGCTGGGGAGGTTGTGTCATACCTCCCCTTTTTTTAAAAATCACCTTAATAGATACAAAATGAATACAAAAATAAGTCTAGCTGCTTTAACTTTATGTTTTTCAGGAGTAGCTTTTGCGCAAGAAGAAAAATCTGAAAATCCATTGAAAATCAGTGGATATGCTGAAACCTATTTTCAATATGATGCTAATAATCCTGATAATAATTCCCGTCCAGGATTCATATACAGCCACAACCGTAACAATGAGGTAAGTTTGAACCTTGGTTTTGTAAAAGCAAATTACGAAACTGAAAAGGTACGTGCCAACATAGCTATTGCAGCGGGTTCCTATATGAATGCAAATTATGCAGGAGAACCTGGAGTTTTAAAAAATGTTTACGAAGCCAATGTAGGATTTAAAGTGGCCAAGAACCAAAATTTATGGATTACAGCAGGAATTTTACCTTCACATATTGGTTATGAAAGTGCTGTTGGAGCCGATTGCTTTACCTTAACTAGAAGTATTATGGCTGAAAATTCTCCTTATTTTGAGGCTGGAGCCAAAATTACATACATTTCGCCAAGTGGACAATGGGAATTAACAGGATTGTATCTTAACGGATGGCAACGAATTCAGCGTGTCGATGGTAATACAACACCGAGTTTTGGTCATCAAATTGTGTACAGACCTTCGTCAAAATTTTCAATTAATAGTAGCTCTTTTATAGGAAATGATAAAGCGGATAACGTACGTCAAAAACGTTATTTCCATGATTTATATGCAGCTTATGATTTAACCAGTAAAGTAAAACTTTTAGCAGGATTTGATATCGGTTGGGAACAAGCCGCACCTCAAAGTGATGAGTATAACAAATGGTACGGAGCTTCTATAATGGCACAGATGATGGCAACTGATAAATTAAATTTTGCCGTAAGAGGAGAATATTACCAAGATAAAAAAGGAGTAATAATTGCATCAGGAACTCCAAATGGTTTTGAAACTTATGGTCTTTCTTTGAACGCAGATTATAAAATCACTCCAAATTTAATGTGGAGAACTGAAATTAAAAATTACACTAGTGAAGATGCCGTTTTTGCTAAAAACACCGCTGAAGTATCAGATACTAGTTTTTCAATAATTACTGCTTTAGCTATCAAATTTTAAATTAAAAGTTTTGCCGTGAAGGCACAAAGAATCAAAGAATCAAAATTTCTTTTGCAGAAGTAATGAAAAGATCTATTTTTCAAGAAGTATTTTAAATTTTGTTACAAAAAAATCTTAGTGACTTTGTGCCTTGGCGACAAAAATAATTTAACCTAAATGGACAACGAAAAAGAAAATAATGTTAAGCACTTTCTAGATTTAATTCAGAAATCTCGCAAAGGAAAGTTTAAAATCTACATTGGGATGAGTGCTGGTGTGGGAAAAACATACCGTATGCTTCAAGAAGCCCACACTTTATTAAAGAACGGTATTGACGTTAAAATAGGATATATTGAAACGCATAATCGCAAAGAAACGCATGAATTATTAGCTGGTCTTCCTGTTATTCCGCGCCGTACTATTTTCTATAAAGGGAAACAACTGGAAGAAATGGACGTGCAAGCGATCATTAATTTACGTCCAGAAGTGGTGATTGTCGATGAGCTAGCACATACGAATATAGAAGGAAGTAAAAATGAAAAACGCTGGCAAGATGTTTTAGAGATTCTAGAATCTGGTATCAATGTAATTTCGGCAGTAAATATTCAACATATAGAAAGTTTAAATCAAGATGTAAAACGAATTACTACTATTGATGTGCAAGAGAGAATTCCAGATCATGTGTTACGAATGGCAGATGAAGTGGTGAATATCGATTTAACTTCAGAGGATTTGATTGCAAGATTAAAAGAAGGTAAAATTTATACAGCTGATAAAATACCAACCGCATTAAATAACTTTTTCAAATCAGATCAAATTTTACAATTACGTGAATTAGCCTTAAAAGAAGTGGTGAATCAAGTCGGACGTAAAGTAGAAAATGAAGTCCCAAAAAATTTAGCTTTAAAGCCTCAAAAAATAGTCGCTTGCATTAGTAGTAATGATAAAATGGCTAAAATTGTGATTCGGAAAACAGCGAGATTAGCAAGTTATTACAATTGCAAATGGTATGTTTTGTATGTAGAAACGCCAAAAGAAAGTTCCAATAAAATAGCCTTGGATAAACAGCGCCATTTAATCAATAATTTCAAATTAGCGTCACAATTAAATGCTGAAGTTATCAAAGTAGAAAATAATAGCAT
This sequence comes from Flavobacterium weaverense, assembly GCF_003688495.1. Taxonomy (GTDB): domain Bacteria; phylum Bacteroidota; class Bacteroidia; order Flavobacteriales; family Flavobacteriaceae; genus Flavobacterium; species Flavobacterium weaverense. The sequence continues at coordinate 2,486 of NZ_REFH01000015.1, forward strand.
TACCGATGCGATATTAGAAATTGTCGAACAGAAAAATATTACAACTGTTTGTATTGGGAAACCACATTTAAATTTATTTAAAGTAATTTTATCGACTACTATCTTTAATAAATTACTGAATAATCTATCTTCATCAAATATCGACTTAGTAATTTTGTCCTAACTGTTAATTGCATCATCATGAAAATAAAAACCAAATTGAATCTGGGTGTCGGATTGTTGTTCTTAATGATTATTATCCTCTCATTGATAAGTGCTTATTCTGTTTTTTTGATCAAAATTGACACTCAAAACATTCTAAAAGCAAACTATAATACCCTAGAATATTCTCGTAATATGTTGCTTTCATTAGAAAAAATTAGTACCGATAAAAATATAGATTTTTCTGTTTTCGAAAAAAATCTTAAAAGCCAGATGAAAAATGCAACTGAAATTGGTGAAAAGAATGCTAACATTAATCTGGAAAAAAAATTCATCACACTTAAAAATGATTTCAGCAACGAGTCAGTAAAAAATCAAATTAGGCAAGATATTTTTGAAATAATGAAATTGAATATGAATGCCATTAAGCAAAAAAGCGATGTGGCAACTCATACTGCTGAAACGGCCAACTTATGGATTGCTATTACAGGAACGTTATGTTTCTTGATTGCTTTTAA
>NZ_REFH01000001.1 GCF_003688495.1 Flavobacterium weaverense
ATGAATAGGGTTTTTAAAGAAAGGCGACGACATACTCTCCCACATAACTGCAGTACCATCTGCGCAGGCGGGCTTAACTACTCTGTTCGGGAAGGGAAGAGGTGAGCCCCGCCGCAATAACCACCTTAAGGTCGTTTTGCAATGGGTAAACTAGCTATTTGCTAATCAACATTACAGAATATCTTAACATACTGAGATAAAGATTTATCCTGAATTTATTTCAGGAACTAATAAAAGACTCTGAAGTTCAGAGTGAAGAAAGTTTCTTCCTTCCCCGATTGCTCGGGGAAGGAAAAGCGTACATAAGCTTACGGGTTATTAGTACTACTCGACTATGACATTACTGCCTTTACATCTATAGCCTATCAACGTGGTCATCTCCCACGACCCTTAAAAGAAATCTCATCTTGTGGTGGGTTTCGCGCTTATATGCTTTCAGCGCTTATCCCTTCCAAACGTAGCTACTCTGCGATGCCACTGGCGTGACAACAGATACACTAGAGGTTTGTCCAATTCGGTCCTCTCGTACTAGAATCAGATCCACTCAAATTTCTTGCGCCCACAGTAGATAGAGACCGAACTGTCTCACGACGTTCTGAACCCAGCTCGCGTGCCACTTTAATGGGCGAACAGCCCAACCCTTGGGACCTTCTCCAGCCCCAGGATGTGACGAGCCGACATCGAGGTGCCAAACCCCCCCGTCGATATGAGCTCTTGGGGGAGATCAGCCTGTTATCCCCGGCGTACCTTTTATCCTTTGAGCGATGGCCCTTCCATGCGGAACCACCGGATCACTATGCTCTACTTTCGTACCTGATCGACCTGTATGTCTCTCAGTCAAGCTCCCTTATGCCATTGCACTCTACGCACGGTTACCAAGCGTACTGAGGGAACCTTTAGAAGCCTCCGTTACTCTTTTGGAGGCGACCACCCCAGTCAAACTACCCACCAAGCAATGTCCCCCGCTTAAGCGGGGTTAGGCCTCAGATAAACAAAGGGTTGTATTTCAACAATGACTCCACAACGCCTAGCGACGCCACTTCACAGTCTCCAACCTATCCTACACATCATTTATCCAAGGTCAATACTAAGCTATAGTAAAGGTGCACAGGGTCTTTTCGTCCCACTGCGGGTAAGCGGCATCTTCACCGCTACTACAATTTCACCGAGCTCATGGCTGAGACAGTGTCCAGATCGTTACACCATTCGTGCAGGTCGGAACTTACCCGACAAGGAATTTCGCTACCTTAGGACCGTTATAGTTACGGCCGCCGTTTACTGGGGCTTCATTTCAATGCTTCTCCGAAGATAACATCTCCACTTAACCTTCCAGCACCGGGCAGGTGTCAGGCCCTATACTTCATCTTACGATTTTGCAGAGCCCTGTGTTTTTGATAAACAGTCGCCTGGACCTCTTCACTGCGGCCCCGATTACTCGGGGCGACCCTTCTCCCGAAGTTACGGGTCTATTTTGCCTAATTCCTTAGCCATGAATCTCTCGAGCACCTTAGGATTCTCTCCTCGACTACCTGTGTCGGTTTGCGGTACGGGTACTTATTACCTGAAGTTTAGAGGTTTTTCTTGGAAGCCCTTAGGCGCACTATCTCTTCAACCGAAGTCTCCGAGTACTATCGTATTTCCCCAAGATCCGTGGATTTGCCTGCGGATCCTATAGGTAGGTACTTCAACGAACTATTCCGTCAGTTCGCGGCGCTTTCATCACTCCGTCACCCCATCACAGTAATAACTAGTACGGGAATATTAACCCGTTGTCCATCGACTGTCCCTTTCGGGTTCGCCTTAGGTCCCGACTAACCCACAGCTGATTAGCATAGCTGTGGAAACCTTAGTCTTTCGGTGTGCGGGTTTCTCGCCCGCATTATCGTTACTTATGCCTACATTTTCTTTTCTAACCAGTCCAGCATACCTTACGATACACCTTCAACCCTGTTAGAATGCTCCCCTACCACTTACGAATAAATTGTAAATCCATAGCTTCGGTAATATACTTATGCCCGATTATTATCCATGCTCGTCCGCTCGACTAGTGAGCTGTTACGCACTCTTTAAATGAATGGCTGCTTCCAAGCCAACATCCTAGCTGTCTGGGCAGACAAACCTCGTTCTTTCAACTTAGTATATATTTGGGGACCTTAGCTGATGGTCTGGGTTCTTTCCCTCTCGGACTTGGACCTTAGCACCCAAGCCCTCACTGTTATGAAACATTATATAGCATTCGGAGTTTGTCAGGAATTGGTAGGCGGTGAAGCCCCCGCATCCAATCAGTAGCTCTACCTCTATATAACTTTAACCATAACGCTGCACCTAAATGCATTTCGGGGAGTACGAGCTATTTCCGAGTTTGATTGGCCTTTCACCCCTACCCACAGATCATCCCAAGACTTTTCAACGTCAACGGGTTCGGTCCTCCACTGTGTGTTACCACAGCTTCAACCTGTCCATGGGTAGATCACACGGTTTCGCGTCTAACACTACTGACTAAAGCGCCCTATTCAGACTCGCTTTCGCTACGGATCCGTGGCTTAACCACTTATCCTTGCCAGCAACGTTAACTCGTAGGCTCATTATGCAAAAGGCACGCCGTCACCCCACTAAAGGGCTCCGACCGCTTGTAAGCGTATGGTTTCAGGATCTATTTCACTCCGTTATTCACGGTTCTTTTCACCTTTCCCTCACGGTACTGGTTCACTATCGGTCTCTCAGGAGTATTTAGCCTTAGCGGATGGTCCCGCCAAATTCAGACAGGATTTCTCGTGTCCCGCCCTACTCAGGATACCACTATTCTTATCTTCTATTACTTATACAGGGCTATCACCTTCT
>NZ_REFH01000002.1 GCF_003688495.1 Flavobacterium weaverense
ATTAAGCAAAAAAGCGATGTGGCAACTCATACTGCTGAAACGGCCAACTTATGGATTGCTATTACAGGAACGTTATGTTTCTTGATTGCTTTTAACTTATTAGTAAATTTACCCAATAATATTGCCAATCCTATTAGAGAACTTACAGATAGTATCAAGGAAATTGCTAATAAAAATTACTCACAACGAGTAAATTTCATGAATCATAATGAATTTGGAGATTTAGCAAAATCATTCAATTCAATGGCGGAGAAATTACAAGAATACAGTAGCAGTAACTTACACAAATTATCATTTGAGAAAAAACGATTAGAAACCTTGATCAATAATATGCACGATCCAATTATTGGATTGGACAATACAGGAACAATACTATTTGTAAATAATGAAGCTTTGAAAATCATTGGTTTAAAATCTAGTGAAGTTGTAGGACAATTGGCCACTACTCTAGCTCTTACTAATGATTTAATGAAATCACTTATAATCAGCACACTGCGTGATGGTAACCAGAAAGTCGAGCCAATGAAGATTTTTGCAGATAATATTGAAAGTTATTTCGAGAAGGAAATTGTGAATATTAACATTAAACCAACCGGTGAAGACAAAACAATTGATATTGGCGATGTAATCATTCTAAGAAATATTACTGTTTTTAAAGAGCTAGATTTTGCAAAAACCAATTTTATAGCCACGGTTTCTCATGAATTAAAAACGCCTATATCTTCGATAAAAATGAGTTTGCAAATTCTTGAAAAAGAAGATACTGGAAAGATGAATGAGGATCAAAAACAATTAATTACAAGTATCAAAGAAGATAGTGAAAGATTACTAAAAATTACAGGAGAATTACTCGATTTATCTCAAGTAGAAACGGGAAACATACATCTAACCATAGAAAACAACAGTCCATACGAAATAATAAATTATGCGATAGCAGCTGTGAAAGTAAAAGCCGACCAAAAAGCAATAACTATTATGATCGATGCCGAAGAAAACTTACCATTTGTAAAGGCGGATAACGATAAAACAGCTTGGGTTCTCATTAACTTTTTAACAAATGCCATCACCTACTCCTCTGAAAATAGTAAAATTATTGTCAAAGTAAGAAAAGAGAATAACACAATCCTTTTTGAAGTTATAGACAAAGGAAAAGGGATTGATAGTCATTACAAGAATAAAGTTTTTGATAAATATTTCCAAATTCCAGGAAGTCATAAATTAGGAACTGGCTTAGGCTTAGCCATTAGCAAAGAATTTATTGAAGCTCAGAATGGTATAATCGGTGTAAAGAGTGAACTGGGATTAGGAAGTACTTTTAGTATACAATTAAATGCTGTTTGATCAACGATTTCAAAAATAGAATTTAAAGACTTTCCTTGCATAAAAAAAATTACTGTAAAATGAACTATGTAAAAGCAGAAGTAATTCGATTAATAAAAGATACTGCACAATTGGACACATGATCAACTACATACTTTCATAAGCTTGTCTAATACTTGAAGATAGAATAATTTAAAATATACGTGCAGTAGTTTGTATGTTTTATTTTTTTCAAAATGAAATCTTAGAATAGCTATTTGCTAATAAAAATAGCTATACACGGGAAAATTTAATCTAGAGTATATCATTTCGAAAATCACTTTCAACTATACCGATAGTGAATATTTGGCCATTTTTTTAATAAAATTTATTACCTTTATTCAATATAAAAAAAACAAAACTTTGGAAGTGACCCTATAGGTGTCCCTGTTCTTAAATAGTATATCGTAAACCCCTATAAATACTGGGAAAAACATAAAGGCAACGGAACCTCTTTCTCCGCGGAATTAAAACCCTAACAATTGATTTTCAATTAGTTAGGGTTTTTGTTTTTAAATTTTTCCGACATTTTCCCAACAATGAAATTGAATTTTATTTATTACATAGTATAACCCTATTTTACTGCTTTTAACTTATAAATTTAATTTTTGTACAAGTTCAGGAACCAAAGTCTATTTTTACGGATCAAGAACAAAACTTGGGGATTATGCAAATAACTTAGTTAATCTAAATAGGAAGAAATCAACTTTTCTGACTCCTCTATATTGATTCCTAAAGGCTTTTATTTTAGCATTAAAGGATTCTGCGGAAGCATTTGTACTTCGTTTGTCAAAATAGTTTAAGATAGAATCATAATTTATTTTTACAGTATTCATAATGGTGTTAAAGCTCTTAATCCCTAATTTATCTACATCATTATACCAATGCGCTAATTTTGTAATAGCAACAGT
>NZ_REFH01000003.1 GCF_003688495.1 Flavobacterium weaverense
GATGTTAGAACAAAAGAATAAGAGTAATAGAATTGAGAGATTTGAAAAAACCGATAGAATTGGAGTCGCATAATAACTAGCTTAGATTTTATTTAAGCATACAATATACGATGAAGAGTTTGATCCTGGCTCAGGATGAACGCTAGCGGCAGGCTTAACACATGCAAGTCGAGGGGTATAGTTCTTCGGAATTAGAGACCGGCGCACGGGTGCGTAACGCGTATGCAATCTACCTTTTACAGCGGGATAGCCCAGAGAAATTTGGATTAATACCGCATGGTATTATAGAATGGCATCATTTTATAATTAAAGTCACAACGGTAAAAGATGAGCATGCGTCCCATTAGTTAGTTGGTAAGGTAACGGCTTACCAAGACTACGATGGGTAGGGGTCCTGAGAGGGAGATCCCCCACACTGGTACTGAGACACGGACCAGACTCCTACGGGAGGCAGCAGTGAGGAATATTGGACAATGGAGGCAACTCTGATCCAGCCATGCCGCGTGCAGGATGACGGTCCTATGGATTGTAAACTGCTTTTATACGAGAAGAAACCACTCTACGTGTAGAGTCTTGACGGTATCGTAAGAATAAGGATCGGCTAACTCCGTGCCAGCAGCCGCGGTAATACGGAGGATCCAAGCGTTATCCGGAATCATTGGGTTTAAAGGGTCCGTAGGCGGCTTTATAAGTCAGTGGTGAAATCTCCCCGCTCAACGGGGAAACGGCCATTGATACTGTAAGGCTTGAATTATTAGGAAGTAACTAGAATATGTAGTGTAGCGGTGAAATGCTTAGAGATTACATGGAATACCAATTGCGAAGGCAGGTTACTACTAATTGATTGACGCTGATGGACGAAAGCGTGGGTAGCGAACAGGATTAGATACCCTGGTAGTCCACGCCGTAAACGATGGATACTAGCTGTTGGGAGCAATCTCAGTGGCTAAGCGAAAGTGATAAGTATCCCACCTGGGGAGTACGTTCGCAAGAATGAAACTCAAAGGAATTGACGGGGGCCCGCACAAGCGGTGGAGCATGTGGTTTAATTCGATGATACGCGAGGAACCTTACCAAGGCTTAAATGTAGATTGACCGTTTTGGAAACAGAACTTTCGCAAGACAATTTACAAGGTGCTGCATGGTTGTCGTCAGCTCGTGCCGTGAGGTGTCAGGTTAAGTCCTATAACGAGCGCAACCCCTGTTGTTAGTTGCCAGCGAGTCATGTCGGGAACTCTAACAAGACTGCCAGTGCAAACTGTGAGGAAGGTGGGGATGACGTCAAATCATCACGGCCCTTACGCCTTGGGCTACACACGTGCTACAATGGCCGGTACAGAGAGCAGCCACTGGGTGACCAGGAGCGAATCTACAAAACCGGTCACAGTTCGGATCGGAGTCTGCAACTCGACTCCGTGAAGCTGGAATCGCTAGTAATCGGATATCAGCCATGATCCGGTGAATACGTTCCCGGGCCTTGTACACACCGCCCGTCAAGCCATGGAAGCTGGGGGTGCCTGAAGTCGGTGACCGCAAGGAGCTGCCTAGGGTAAAACTGGTAACTAGGGCTAAGTCGTAACAAGGTAGCCGTACCGGAAGGTGCGGCTGGAACACCTCCTTTCTAGAGCCTAAATGTTAGTTGCTTGCAACACTTTTAGGAAAGAAGACGAAGATTTTATAGGAAACAAATAATGACGTTTTATTACTCTTGCTGTTAGTTCAAATAATACAATTAAGTAAAAGATAAACGATTTAAGATTGTTGAAAGCTGATTGCTGATGGAGGATTTATAAAAAATCTAAAATCAAAAATCGTTGATCATAAATCGAGAATCACCTTGTCTCGTAGCTCAGCTGGTTAGAGTACTACACTGATAATGTAGGGGTCGACAGTTCGAGTCTGTCCGAGACAACAAATTTACTTAA
>NZ_REFH01000004.1 GCF_003688495.1 Flavobacterium weaverense
CTGCTAACGAGGTTGTTTCTAATGCTGGATTGGTTGCTGGAACTTATACTTTAACCGCTACGGCTCCTAACGGAAACGCAAATGGTTCTTGTTCGGCTACAACGCAAGTAACAATCACTCAACCTGCAATCGCAGTTACGGTAAGCGGAATCGCTACCAATGCCTCTTGCTTTGGTGAGGCTAACGGTTCTATCGCTGTAACTAATAGTGCTGGTTCAACTGTAGTAATCACTAATGCTGCTAACGAGGTTGTTTCTAATACTGGATTGGTTGCTGGAACTTATACTTTAACCGCTACGGCTCCTAACGGAAACGCAAATGGTTCTTGTTCGGCTACAACGCAAGTAACAATCACTCAACCTGCAGCAGCAATTAATGCTACAGCTATTATAACAAATAATAATAATTGCGTGAGATGTAGCAACGGTACAATTACGCAAACTGTTTCTGGAGGAACTGCTTTATATACTTACTTATGGTCAAATGGTGCTACGTCAAAAGACCTAACTGGTTTATTAAGTGGTAATTATAGCGTTGTAATTAAAGATGCTAATGGTTGTACTGCAACTTATACTTATGCAATTACAGAATCTGGTATTGCTCTTGTGAAAACAGCTGCTGTAGGTGGAACGGGTAAACTAGGTGATGTAATCACGTATACGTTTGCAGTAACCAACACTGGAAATACTTCCCTTACGAATGTAATCGTAACCGATACAATGGCAGGTTTAACCATCACGGGGAACCCAATTGCAACCCTTGCTATAGGGGCTTCTAGCTCGGCTATTACAGGAACATACACGATCAAACAATCGGATATCGATGCTGGTAAAGTAGTCAACACGGCTTTAGCAACTGCGAAAGATCCAAATAATAAAGACGTAACAGATGTCTCTGGTACTTCAGTTGATAACAACGAACCTACTGATACGCCACTGACTCAAAAAGGAAAAATAGCACTTGTGAAAACAGCTGCTGTAGGTGGAACGGGTAAAGTGGGTGATGTAATCACGTATACTTTTGCAGTAACGAATACTGGAAACACTTCGCTTAGCAATGTAATAGTAACTGATCCAATGCTAGGTTTAAGCATTACTGGAAACCCAATTGCAACCTTTGCAGTAGGGGCTTCTAATGCGACTATCAAAGGAACATATACGATCAAACAATCGGATATCGATGCGGGTAAAGTGGTTAACACGGCTTTAGCAACTGCGAAAGATCCAAAAGGAAATGACGTAACAGATATCTCTGGTACTTCAGTTGATAACAATACTCCTACTGATACGCCACTGACTCAAACACCTCGTATTGCTCTTGTGAAAACAGCAGTAGTAAGTGGAACAGGTAAACTAGGTGATGTAATTACCTATACTTTTGCAGTAACAAATACTGGAAATACTTCGCTTACCAATGTAGTAGTAACCGATCCAATGGTAGGATTAACCATTACTGGAAACCCAATTGCAACTCTTGCAGTAGGTGCTTCTAGCTCTGCTATCAAAGGAACGTACACGATTACTCAATCGGATATCGATGCGGGTAAAGTGGTTAACACGGCTTTAGCAACAGCGAAAGATCCAAATAATAAAGATGTAACGGATATCTCTGGTACTTCAGTTGATAACAACACGCCTACTGATACGCCACTGACTCAAACGCCTCGTATTGCGCTTGTGAAAACAGCGGTAGTAAGTGGAACAGGTAAACTAGGTGATGTAATTACCTATACTTTTGCAGTAACAAATACTGGAAATACTTCCCTTACCAATGTAGTAGTAACCGATCCAATGGTAGGATTAACCATTACTGGAAACCCAAT
>NZ_REFH01000005.1 GCF_003688495.1 Flavobacterium weaverense
AACAAGAGAAAATGCATCTATTCTTTGAAGAAAAAAGTACTCCTCCAAAAGAATATAATAACAGACAACTTGTCTCCAAAGGTTTCTTAAATGAGATTACTATTCAAGATTTTCCAATACGAGGAAAACTTGTTTACTTACACATTAAAAGACGACGCTGGACAGATAAACAATCTCAAGAAATCATCCAGCGTGATTGGAATCTAGTAGCACAAGGTACCCGCATGACTCATGAGTTTGCGGATTTTTTAAAAGAAATTAATAGATACTAAAGCAAACGACTGTCATACCATCGGATCATTCTTTGGTGTGAATGGTAAAAAACTACAACGACAATACAAAAAACATCTTAGTAACTTTTATATGTGGGAGCAACGCGAACACGCTAATGAGTGGCTAATTTTTCCCGAAAATATGGGAAGTCATTTGTCCATAGACGAAGTAAACCTATCAATGGGAGAACTTTACACAGTAGTAACCAACAAGGCAGGCAAAGGAAAAAAAGGATCTATTGTAGCTATTATTGCGGGAACCAAATCAGAGGTTGTTATAAACCATTTACAAAAAATAGATTTTAAAAAACGCAATCAAGTTACAGAAATCACCCTGGATATGGCCAATAGTATGAAGTTAATTGCAAAAAAATCCTTTCCAAAAGCAAAACAAGTAACCGATAGATTCCATGTTCAAAAACTAGCATTAGAAGCGGTACAAGAAGTTAGAATCAGATTAAAATGGGATGCTTTAGATCAAGAAAACTCAGCTATAACTGACTCTAAACTTAATAAAACGCCATTTATTTCTAGAGAATTTTCAAATGGAGATACAGCCAAGCAATTGCTAACAAGAAGTAGATTTCTATTGTATAAAAGTCCTAATAAATGGAGTGACAGCCAAAAAGCAAGAGTCACAATCTTATTTGAAGAATATCCGGAAATTAAAACTGTTTATTATTTAAATCAAAAATCGCGAAACATTTACAACAACAATACTGATAAAACTGTTGCTATTACAAAATTAGCGCATTGGTATAATGATGTAGATAAATTAGGGATTAAGAGCTTTAACACCATTATGAATACTGTAAAAATAAA
>NZ_REFH01000006.1 GCF_003688495.1 Flavobacterium weaverense
AAATACTTCCCTTACCAATGTAGTAGTAACCGATCCAATGGTAGGATTAACCATTACTGGAAACCCAATTGCAACTCTTGCAGTAGGTGCTTCTAATGCGACTATCAAAGGAACATACACGATTACTCAATTGGATATTGATGCGGGTAAAGTAGTCAACACGGCTTTAGCTACAGCGAAAGATCCAAAAGGAAATAAAGTAACAGATGTATCTGGTACTTCAGTTGATAACAACACCCCTACTGATACGCCGCTAACGCAAACGCCAAGTATTGCGCTTGTGAAAACAGCGGTAGTAAGTGGAACAGGTAAACTAGGTGATGTAATTACCTATACTTTTGCAGTAACAAATACTGGAAATACTTCGCTTACCAATGTAGTAGTAACCGATCCAATGGTAGGATTAACCATTACTGGAAACCCAATTGCAACTCTTGCAGTAGGTGCTTCTAGCTCGGCTATCAAAGGAACATACACGATTACTCAATCGGATATCGATGCGGGTAAAGTGGTTAACACGGCTTTAGCAACTGCGAAAGATCCAAAAGGAAAAGACATAACAGATATCTCTGGTACTTCAGTTGATAACAATACTCCTACTGATACGCCTCTAACGCAAAATCCAAGTATTGCTCTTGTGAAAACAGCGGTAGTAAGTGGAACAGGTAAACTAGGTGATGTAATCACGTATACTTTTGCAGTAACGAATACTGGAAATACTTCTCTTACTAATGTAGTAGTAACAGATCCAATGGTAGGATTAACCATTACTGGAAACCCAATTGCAACTCTTGCAGTAGGTGCTTCTAATGCGACTATCAAAGGAACATACACGATTACTCAATCGGATATCGATGCGGGTAAAGTAGTCAACACGGCTTTAGCAACAGCGAAAGATCCAAAAGGAAAAGATGTAACAGATATCTCTGGTACTTCAGTTGATAACAACACGCCTACTGATACGCCTCTAACGCAAAATCCAAGTATTGCTCTTGTGAAAACAGCGGTAGTAAGTGGAACAGGTAAACTAGGTGATGTAATCACGTATACTTTTGCAGTAACG